>CAWHHV010000003.1:0-10054 GCA_963829385.1 uncultured Alphaproteobacteria bacterium
TTTACGCCATCGGGGCGACGCCGCGCATCCGGCCCCGCCCGCTGCGCCGCGGCGGACCGGGAAAGCCGGCTTTCGCCGATCGGTCCGATTCGAACTGTTGCCCGCCGCCGAGATCGTGCATATTCGGCCGCAAGAAAAAGCAGCAGGCAGACATGGACTCAGAGCAGATCGGCGTCTTGCACGTCGGCGTCATCATGGACGGCAACGGTCGCTGGGCCGAGGGCCGTGGCATGAGCCGGCTGGCCGGACATGCGCGCGGCGCGCGTCGCGTGACGGAGATCGTCCGCGCCTGCCCGGATCTCGGCGTCACCCACCTGACGCTCTATGCGTTCTCGACCGAGAATTGGCGCCGGCCCCTCGCCGAGGTCGAGGGGCTGATGCGGATCTTCCGCGCCTATATCGAGCGCAAGATGCAGGGCCTCGCCGACAACGACGTTCGCGTCCGCTTCATCGGCATGCGCCACCGCGTGCCCAAGCGGCTGCAGGCGCTGATGGCGGAACTCGAGGACCGGACCGCCCATTGTCGGGGTCTGAACCTCGCGATCGCGATCGACTACGGCGGGCGCGACGAACTGACGCGCGCGCTGCGCGCGATCGCGGCAGACGTCGCCGCCGGCGCGCTTGCGCCGCAGTCCGTGACGACCGGCACGATCTCGCGCGCGCTCGACACGAGCGGCATGCCTGACCCGGACCTTATCGTCCGCACGTCGGGCGAGCGGCGCGTGTCGAACTTCCTGCTCTGGCAGGGGGTCTATGCCGAGTACGACTTCCCGGACGTCGCCTGGCCCGACTTCTCGGCCGCCCATATGGCCGAAGCCGTCGCCGGCTTCCACCGCCGCAGCCGCCGCTTCGGCGAAACCGCGCCCGCCGCCGCCCCGATGGTCGCCGGCGAATAGGACGGCGCGGCTCCGGTCAGTTGAAATACGCGGCCAGCGTCGTGTGCCGCAGGTGCTGCGGCGCGCTGTGCCGGCCGGGGAGCACGATCTGCGGGTCGGCGCCGGTCTTCTCGAACTCGTAGACCAGAACCGTCACCGCGTCCGCGTCGGCGTAGGCTTGGTCGCGCACGTCCGCCGGCAGCGTGTTCAGGCCGATGCCGCTCCAGGCCCGCAGCCACTCGACGGTGGCCGGTTCCGGCGCCGAGGCGAAGGGCTGGTCGCTGACCACGACCGCGATCACCCGGAAGTATCCGACAGGCGCCGAGACCAGCGCGCGCAGGTAGTTCGTCAGCGTCCAGCCCCCGGACGCGGCGGCGTCTTCCGGAGTCCATCGGTCCTCGGCGACCGGATCGCCGTCTGCGTCGATGCGTTCGAGTTGCGTCACGACGGCGAACCCGCCCGGCGCCGACAGATAGCGCGACCCGTAGTAGCCCGCCGCGTTCAGAGCCTCCGTCAGCACCCTGTCGAGGTCGCCGAGCGTAGCGAGATCTGCGTGCTCGCGCAGCAGCCGGTCGCGCCGGAACACGGCGCTCGACGAAGCAAGCGGCGGAGGCCAGGGCAAGGCCGCCGCCGCCCAGGCCGGGCTCGGCGCGGTGACCGGCGCCGGCGTCACCGCCAAGGCGCGCGGCCTCGGGCGAAGCCCCGCGGTGACGGGCGTCCCGGGCGCCGGCATGACCGTGGCCTGCGCGGTCGGCAGCATGCCGGCCATCTCTTCGGCGCCGGCGCTGAGGCCCTCCGCGTATGACCAGTCGTCGCCAGACATCGACGCTATCACGGCTTCGACGCCGGAATTCGTGCTGCGGCCCTCGAGTCCGAGCAGCGCGATCGCATCGTCGGCCTCCGTCATCTCCAGCGGATCCGCGCGAAGCGACTCGGCGCTCAGCGTGAAGCGGCCGGTCGCGCCTGCTTGGTAGGTGGTCGCGATGGCCGTCCATCGCCCCGGCTCGGGCGTATCGATCCGGATCCCGGCGTCCCGGCCGGAAAAGTCGTCGTTCTGCGACACCGAGCCTCCCGGCGCAACCAGGATCAGGTAAGCGTCGAAATCCGCCGATCGCAGCGTGACCTGCACCGGCGCGTCGCCGGTGACGTCGAAGGCGAAGGCAAAGTAGCGATAGCCCCCGGATTCGGGCGAGGTCGAGTCGAGCTCGCCCTCGAAGCCCTGCGCCATGGCCGGCCCGGCCAGCGCCCAGGCCAGCCAAGCCGCCAGAGCCGCCATCCGAAACGCTGCGCCCATGTCCGACCTCCTCTCAGCCCTCCGCCGCGCCGTCCTTCTTCGCCGAGTAGAACAACACGCCCAACGCCGTGACCGTCAGGCCCTGCACCGGACCCAGCCACAGGTTCGACATCTCCATCAGGGCCAGCCGCTGCGCCGCCGTGACGCCCGGCCCGGCGAAGAGCGGTTGCGCCAGCAGCGAGACGAACAGCAGAAGAATGTATCCCGCCGACAGGCCCATCGTCAGCCACAGGAACCCGCGCGCCACCTTCGCCGTCGGGCCCGGCGCGACCAATGCCTCGGCGGCAAAGACGCTGACCATCAGCGCCAGCGTCGGCAGGAAGTTCGGCAGCGCCCAGCTCCAGGCCTTCTGCGCGGCGTCGCCATAGGCGCCGCCGATCGACTGCGCGACCAGCAGCGCCATGAACAGCGCGCATCCGACGAACCAGATCAGCGCCAGCCTCCAGCGTGCGGCCTTCAGCGACATGACACCACCGCCACCCTTGCCTGCGGTCGAACGATCCCGTGAGCTATCCTACCGGAAACGGGGCGGCAGTTCAACGCGGCCGGACGGAGGCGGACCGCACCGGCGCAACGGGTCCACAGAATAAGGCAGCGATTTCAGTGTGTTGACTCAGGTCGCATCGTGCGACCGCTCCTGCGTCAGTCGCCGCGATAGGGGCGGACGTACTGTAGCGCCATGTCCCAGGGAAAGAAGATCCAGGTGTCCTGGCTCACCTCGGTGATGAAGGTGTCGACCTGCTCGCGCCCCTGCGGCTTCGCATAGACCGTCGCGAAATGCGCCTTCGGATACATCCGCCGCACCAGCTCCAGCGTCCTGCCGGTGTCGACCAGGTCGTCGACCACCAGCACGCCCTCGCCGTCGTCGCCCATCAGCGCCGCGTCCGGCGCCTTCAGCACGACCGCCTCGGCCTGCTTCTGCCAGTCGTAGGACCTCACGCTGATCGTATCCACCATGCGGATGTCGAGCTCGCGCGCGACGATCATCGCCGGCGCCATCCCGCCGCGCGTGATCGCGACCACCGCCCGCCACGACCCGTCCTCGCCCGGCCCGTGCTTGTCGAGCCGCCAGGCAAGAGCCCGGCTGTCGCGGTGGATCTGGTCCCAGCTGACGTGGAACCCCTTCTCGTGCGGCAGCCGGTCGTTCACGTCAGGCCTCCTTGCGCCCGGTGACCACGTCGATGTCGGGCGCGTCCTCGGCCTTCATGCCCACGACATGATAGCCGGAATCGACGTGATGCGTCTCGCCGGTCACGCCCGAGGACAGGTCCGACAGAAGGTACATCCCCGACTTGCCGACGTCGTCCTGCGTGACGTTGCGCCGCAGCGGCGCGTTCAGCTCGTTCCATTTCAGGATGTAGCGGAAGTCGCCGATCCCGGATGCGGCCAGCGTCTTCATCGGCCCGGCCGACAGCGCGTTGACCCGCACCCCGTCCGGCCCGAGGTCCATCGCCATGTACTTGACGCTCGCCTCCAGCGCCGCCTTCGCGACGCCCATCACATTGTAATGCGGCATGACCTTCTCGGCGCCGTAATAGGTCAGCGTCAGGCACGACCCCCCCTCGGTCATCAGCCTCGACGCGCGCTTGACCGCCGCGGTGAAGGAATAGACCGAGACCAGCATCGTCTGCGTGAAGTTCGCCGCCGTCGTCGCCTCGACATAGCGGCCGCGCAGCTCAGCCTTGTCGGAGAATCCGATCGCGTGCAGCAGGAAGTCGATCTTGCCCCAGCGCTCTGCGAGCGCGGCGAAGACCGCGTCCATCGACGCCTCGTCGCTGACGTCGCAAGGCAGCACGATGTCGCTGCCGACCGAGGCCGCGAGCGGGGCGACCCGCTTGCCCAGCGCCTCGCCCTGGTAGGTGAAGGCCATCTCCGCGCCCTGCGCGTGGCAGGCCTGCGCGATCGCCCAGGCGATGGACTTGTCGTTGGCGACGCCCATGACCAGCCCGCGCTTCCCGCTCATCAGTCCGGTCGTCATGTTGCCGCCCCTGCGCTCTGCCGTGGTCGGTGGGTGTAAGGGATCGCCGCCGCGGCTTCAAGAAATTGTACGTCCCCGGCCGTCTCGGCCGATCTGCTGTGGCGGGATGGCCGTCCGCCGATCTGATCTGACGGTCGACCGGTGAATTCCGGCAGGCCTGCCGCCGCAGGCAACCCTCAGAACATTTGTGCGTTGCAACATTGACTGTCGTGCAGGTTAAGCCATATACCATCCAAATAGATGGTGAAGGGATGGAAGCAGTGACTGGGATCGTTCATGAGTTGCGGCCGCGAACGCAGGACAGCGAGAAGATCACGATCAACCTCGGCTATGTCGATCTCGGCCAGGTCGAACTGCTGGTGTCGGAAGGGTTCTACGCGAACCGCACCGACTTCATCCGGACGGCGATCCGGAACCAGCTCGACCGCCACTCCGACGCGGTGCGCCAGTCGACCGCGCGGCGCGGGGTCGAACTCGGCCTGCGGCGGATCACCCGGGAGGAACTCCAGGCTGCGCGCGACGCGCGCGCGCCGCTCGACCTGCGCGTGCTCGGCATTGCGCAGATCGCCGACGACGTCGATCCGGACCTCGCCCGCGCGGCGATCGGTTCGATCTCGGTGCTCGGCGCATTGCAGGCAAGCGCGGCCGTCAAGGCCGCGATAGCCGACCGGATAACCTGAACAAGCGTCCCCCTTGGGAGACGCGCCACACGAGGACCGAGCAGATGGGTAACGATTTCACGGCCGGAATGGCCGAAGCGATGCAGATGACGCGCGACGGGCGGGTGTCGGAGACGACGGCGCTGATCCAGCGGTTGCTGGGCGGCGGCGCGGCCGCGGATGCCCGGCCCGCGCCGGCGTCCCAGCCGGCGTTTCCGCCCCGCGCGCCGCAGGCCGCGCCGCGCCATGCGCCGCCGGCAGGGCCGCGGACGGGCCTGCGCGAGACGCTGCGCCGGCTCGCCGCCCGCAAGACCGCGCTGGACGCGGAGATCGTCCCCGGCGTCGGCCCGGCCGCGATTCCCGACGGCGCGCGCTACGAGGCCGGCAGCTTTCACGATGTCCACGGCGCGCGCGACTACCGGCTCTACGTTCCCGCGGCCCCCGCGCCGTCGTCGGAGGGTCGTCCGCTGCTGGTGATGCTGCACGGCTGCACGCAGACGCCGGACGACTTCGCGCGCGGCACGCGGATGAACGCCGCCGCCGAGGAGGCGGGCTGCGTCGTCCTCTACCCGGCACAGCCGAGCTCGGCCAATCCTAACCGCTGCTGGAACTGGTTCCGGCCCGAGGACCAGCGCCGCGACGCCGGCGAGCCCGCGCTGATCGCCGGCATGGTGCGCTCGGTGATCGCCGCCAAGCATGTCGATCCGGGGCGCGTCTACGTCGCCGGCCTCTCGGCCGGCGGGGCCGCTGCGGCGGTGCTCGGCACCGAGTACCCGGATGTTTTCGCCGCGGTCGGCGTGCATTCCGGCCTGCCGCACGGCGCGGCGCGCGACGTCGGCTCCGCGCTCGCGGCGATGCGCCAAGGGGCGCGCGGCGCCGCTTCTCCGCGGCCTGTGCGGATGATCGTCTTCCACGGCGATGCCGACCGCACGGTCAGCCCGGCCAATGCCGAGGCGCTTGCCGCGCAGGCCGCGATGGGAGCGCCCGACCCGAAGGTCGAGATCGACGCCGGCGACTCGAACGGCCGCAACTTCAGCCGGATGCGCATCGCCGCCGAGGGAAGGGGTCTCGTAGAGAGTTGGACGTTGCACGGCGCCGGGCACGCCTGGTCGGGCGGCGACGCGTCCGGCAGCCACACCGACGCGCGCGGCCCCGACGCCAGCCGCGAGATGCTGCGCTTCTTCCTGCAGGTGACCTTTCCCCGCAGTTAGGGCCGCGTTGAACTGGAACCCTCCGGTTGAAACTGGTCGATGAGCGGCAGCGCGTAGCCGGCAAGAGGCTCAGGCGCTGTCGCGGCGTACGTGGTCAGGACCTCCATTGGGGTTCGGTAGCCGAGCGCCGAATGCGGGCGCTCGGTGTTGTAGTGGCAGCGCCATCGCTCGATCTCCTCGCGGGCGTGCCGCAGCGAACGGAACCAGTGCAGGTTGAGGCACTCGTCCCGCAGCTTGCCGTTCAGGCTCTCGACGAAGGCGTTCTGGACCGGCTTGCCCGGCTCGATGAAACGCAGCCGGACGCCGGTGCGCTCCGACCAGTCGACATGGCGCGGCTCGTGCCCTCCGGCCCGTTGTCGAGGACGATCTCCTCGGGCAGTCCGTGCAGCAGCGCCAGGTCGTCGAGGTAGCGGGCCACCCGCGCGCCGGAGATCGAGACGTCGACGATCTGGCCCGGGCAGAGGCGGCTCGAGGTCGTCGACGATGTTCAGCACCCGGAAGCGGCGGCAGTCGGCGAGCTGATCGCTGACGAAGTCGAGCGACCAGCGCTGCATCGGCCGCTCCGGGACCTGCGGGGCCACCCTGTCGCGCCGCGGCAGCTTGCGCCGCTTCTTCGTCCGCAGCTGCAGGCCCTGCTCGATGTAGAGCCGGTAGGTCCGCTTGCGGTTCGCGACCAGCCCCTCCCGGCGCAGCATCGCGTGCAGCCGGAGGTAGCCGTAGCGGCGGTTCTCCGACGCCAGCTCCTTCAGCCGCCCGACAACCGCCGCGTCGTCCCTGGGCGCGCGTCGGTACTGCTGCACCGACCTCGACAGACCGACAATCCGGCAGCTACGCCGTTCGCTGAGACCCAGCGCATTCATCAGAAAGCCCACGGCTCGTCTCCTGGCCATGGGCTCACCAATGTTTTCCGAGCAGTTCCTTCATCGCCGAAATGTCGAGCACCTGATCCGCGACGATCCGCTTGAGCTTGGCGTTCTCCGCCTCGAGCTCGCGCAGCCGCTTCGCGTCGCTCGCCTCCATGCCGCCGTACTTCTTGCGCCACGTGTAGAAGGTCGCGCTGCTGATCGCGTGCCGCCGGCAGATGTCGTCCACCTTGGCGCCGGCCTCGTGCTCCTTCAGCACGCCGATCACCTGCTCGTCACTGAACCGCTTGTGCTTCATTGGGTCTTCCTCCTCGTCGATCTAAGGGCGGAAGAATTCCAGCTCGCAATGGCCCGGATGCCGGGGAGAAGGTCACAGGGCTGACGCGACCCATTGCCCTCGGCTGCCGGGCGCCTAAGCTGCGCCCGGCAGGGCAGGAGGCGACACGATGAGCGACCGGGCGGAACGCGGCGGCATCTTCTCGGGCACGGATCCGTTCGCGCTGGCGCGGGCCTGGCTCGCCGAGGCCGAGGCCTCCGAGCCGAACGACCCCAACGCGATGGCGCTCGCCACCGTCGACGCGGACGGAATGCCGAACGCGCGCATGGTGCTCCTGAAGGACATCGAGGCCGACGCCTTCGTCTTCTACACGAACTACGAGAGCCGGAAGGCCGCCGAGATCGATGCCGCCGGCAAGGCCGCGTTCGTGCTGCACTGGAAATCGCTGCGCCGCCAGATCCGCGCCCGCGGAACCGTGACGCGGGAGGACGGCGCCCCCGCCGACGCCTACTACCGCTCGCGCTCGCTGCAATCGCGTCTCGGCGCCTGGGCCTCGCGCCAGAGCCGGCCGCTGAAGAGCCGCGCGTCGCTGATGGCCGAGGTCGCGAAGATCGCGGCGACCAAGGGCACGAACCCGGACCGCCCGCCATTCTGGGGCGGCTACCGGATCGCGCCGGTCGAGATCGAGTTCTGGGCCGATGGCGCGCACCGGCTGCACGACCGCTTCCGCTGGACGCGCACCGGACCCGGCGCGCCCTGGGACGTGACGCGCCTCAGTCCCTGATGGCGCCGGAGACCCTGTCCGGCGGAGTGTTCTTGATCCGGACCCGGTTCCCGGGTGACCATGATTTCGGAACTTTTTGCCCGCAGCACATTCATGCGGCTTCGAAAATTGTTGATCTGCCCGGCGCGTAACGACCCAAACCGGAGAATTTCAAAGAATCCGTTCAGGCTGTGGGCCGTGCTGGCCTTCATCGTCTCGGTCAGCGTCATCGCCGACTGGCTGCTGAAGCTCGCCTCCGCGCGCTCGAACTGAATCGCCAGCATCGAGTTCGGCGCAGGGGCCGCGCTCTACGCGCTCAGCGCGGTCGGCTGGGTCTTCGCGATGCAGCACATGCGGCTCGCCACGATCGCCGTTTCCTATTCGGTGCTCACGCTGGCGCTCCTCGCCGCGCTGGGCGCGCTGGTCTTCCGCGAGGAACTGACCGGGCGCGACATGCTCGGCCTCGCTTTCGCCGCCGCCGCCATAGCGCTGATGAGCCGCGCCATCTGATCCTGGCGCACCCGGCTTCGTCGCAGTCGCTGGGCACGACGACAGGCGTTGACTCCGGCTCGGGACGATCCGTATCACCGCAGGGGCCGGCGGCGACGGGGCCGTCCGTTCTGTCGGGGAGCGCGCACTTGACCGATCCACTCGACGACGAACGGCCGCTTTCCGGGATCCGCCTCGACCATACCACGTTCGAGGACGAGGGCGAACTCGACATCGTCGCCCAGGAGGTTGCGCTCTACCTGCGACGCGGCGACCACGCGGCGGTCAAGGGCTTCTTCGTCGTCCAGGAACTGCCCGACGTGGCAAGCCTGCTCGAGCACATGGACCCCGAGGACGCGCTGGCCGCGATGCGCCAGCTTGGGCTGCAGGACCAGGCGGAGGTCTTCGGCTACCTGCGCCCCGCGGCCCAGGCGATGATGGCCGACAAGATGTCGCGTACCGAGCTCGCCAAGCTGATGGCGGCGATGAGCCACGACGACCGGGCCGACTTCTTCAAGACGCTCGACCCGCGCGCCCAGGAGGCGCTGCTGCCCGGTCTCGCCAAGGCCGAGCGCGACGACCTGCGCCGCCTCGCCTCGTATCCCGAGGGCACGGTCGGCTCGATCATGACCTCGGACTACGCGACGCTGCTACCGACGCTGACCGCGCCCCAGGCGCTCGACGCGCTGCGCCGTCAGGCCTCGGATGTCGAGACCGTCTACATCGCCTACGTCGTGGACGCCGCGCACAAGCTGCTCGGCGTCGTCTCGCTGCGCGACATCCTGACCGCGCGCACGCGCCAGACCGTCGCCGACATCCTGGAGCCAGACCCGGTCACGGTCCGCGTCGACGGCGAACAGGAGGAGGCCGCGACGCTGGTCGCCCGCTACGACCTGCTGGCGCTGCCGGTGGTCGACGGCGACGGTCGCATGGTCGGCATCGTCACCGCCGACGACGCGATGGACGTCGCAGAGGAGGAGGCGACCGAGGACATCTACAAGTCCTCGACGGTCGGCGAGTTCGAGGGTTCGGTAAAGGAGGCGCCGCTCTTCTCGCTCTACCGCGCGCGCATCGTCTGGCTGGTGCTGCTGGTCTTCGGCAACATCTTCTCCGGCGCCGGGATTCGTATTTCGAGGACACGATCGCGGGCAACTTGGCGCTCCTGTTCTTCCTGCCGCTCCTGATCGGTTCGGGCGGCAATGCCGGCGCCCAGTCCGCCACGCTGATGGTCCGCGCGCTCGCCACCGGCGACGTCCGCGGCAGGGACTGGACCCGGATGCTTGGGCGCGAACTGCTGATCGGGATCGGCCTCGGCCTGACGATGGCTCTCGCGGTCTCGGGCATCGGCGTCGTGCGCGCCGGCGTCGACATCACGGTGGTCGTAGCGCTCGCCATGGTGCTGATCGTGCTGATCGGCGCGCTGATCGGAGTGTCGCTGCCGTTCCTGCTGACGCGTTTCAGGCTCGACCCCGCGACGGCCTCCGGCCCGCTCGTCACCTCGATCGCCGACGTGATGGGCGTGCTGATCTACTTCGGCATCGCCGCCGCGCTGCTCCCCGCGCCCTGACGAAGGATCCGCTGATGAAATCCGCCCTCGCCGCCCTTGCCGTCGCATGCGCGATGTCGCCGCTCGCCGCCTCCGAAG
>CAWHHV010000004.1:0-428888 GCA_963829385.1 uncultured Alphaproteobacteria bacterium
GGCTCTGAATCACTCTCGATGCACGCTCATGGGACGGGGAGCAGACGGGCTCTGAGCAGGTCGAGGTTTGCTCGTCCGTACATCTGGCGTTTCACGAGCTTGAGCTTTGTGATCTGGCCCTCGGTCTGACCGTTCGACCACGGCTCCACGATGGCGGCGCGGATTGCCGCCCCGTCCGCGGCGACGCCCCGGGCGAAACTGCTGACGAGGCTTTTGGCCGCGGCGTCGATCCATGGATCGAGGTCATCAGCGGCGCCGCCCCGGATCAGGCGGTGGAACCGGTCGATGAGATCGCGCGCCTCCACCAGAGCCGGAACGGCCTTCTCGACGGCGGCGGCGATCGTGCGGTCGGCGCGCGACAGCAGGTCCGGGCTGGTCGAAAGCGTTCGGGCGAGGGCGCGTGCGCTGGGACATCGGCGCGGACCGCGGGCCGTCTCGTCGCGGCGCCGCCGCGTCGCCCATTCGCCGATGACGCGCAGCGAGCCCGCGAACCCCTGACCGCGCAGCCGCCGCCAGAGTTCGGCCCCGTTGCGGCAGCCGGCCGTCCACTCGGCGTCGAGTCGATCGAGCCAGGGCTCGAGCGAGCTCGCGCGCGGTCGGAACGGCTCGGCGCGACCGCCGCGAACGACGTCGCGCACCACCTTGCGGGCTCGGCCGGTGCGACGGACGATTTCCTTTATCGCGACGCCGTCCTTGTGCAGCGCCAGCACCGCCGCATCGGCCTCGGCGCGGCGACGCCATCCCTCATGCTGCAGGCGCTCCGCAGCCGTCGGGCTCGACGGATCGACCGGGCCCTGACCGAGGGCGGTGCGGACAGCGCCCATCTGACGGCGCACCGCGGACAGGAAGGCGGCGCTTGCGTTTTCAAAGAGATGCCACCGATCCGCGACCTGCAGCGCCTCCGGCCGACCCTGCGCCGCCGCTGCGCCGTAGCTGCCGCCGCGATCCCGGGCGATGATCTCGATCGACGGCCGTGCGGCCAGCCACGCTGCGACCGTCGCCGGCTCCCGGTCCGGCAGCAGATCGATCACGCGCCGCCGCTCCAGGTCGCAGATCAGCGTGCCGTAGCGATGCCCCTTGCGCCACGCCCAGTCGTCCACGCCGATGATCTTCGGCGCCTCCGGCGGCGCCGTCGCCCGCCGACGGACGGTGCGCAGAAGCGTATCCTTGCTCACCGGCAGCAACAGCCGTCGCGCCATCCGCTGTCCCGGGCGACCGCCGAGCGCGCGGCCGAGATGCTGCACCAGCGCGTCCAACCGCTCCGTCCGCCGGGCGAAGCGCCCTGCAACCGAAGGTTCCAGCCGTTCCGCAAAAATCCGACGAGCGCAGTCCATCTCCGCGCAGCGGAAGCGCCTCACCTCGACGCTGATAACGACGTGACGCCCGTGCGCCGGCAGGTCGGCCAGCTGCCGCCCGTACCGACTACGAACCGTTCGCGACACCACGCCGCAGGATGGGCATGCCGCGCCATCTTCGCCCGAGCGGGCGAATACCCTGACGTACGCGGGCGTTCTCTCGATCTGCTCCACTACCAACCCCGGCGGAGCAACCTCCCGCCCACAACCATCCGTCCCCATCGCCGCATCCCCTCCATGACGCGGCCAGAAGACCAATCAGGCCAGAAACGAAAAGGGTGCATCGAGAGTGATTCAGAGCCCCTTTTCAACGCCGATAGGGGTCCCGTTTCAGTGCTGGTTGACATCGATGCGGTAAAACTCGAGGGCCTTCGATCTTCTTGGAGGTGACGATCAGTCCGAGCTTCTTCAGCGCGCCGGCAAAGGCCCCGCAAATCGTATGTGACTGCCAACCGGTTGCCGCCATGATGCCGCCCGTCGAAGCGGAAAACCACTACTACGCCGGAATGGCCACCCGCGATGTCGCAGCGTAGGAGGCAAGCCCATCTGCCTCCGGGAAACCGGGCGCGGTTCAGATTATCGGCTGAAGTCACGGTTTCATGGCCGGTTTGATGTTGGCGTACGGCAGTTCGAGTATCTGTTCCCGCCGCAGTTCCAGCTCCAAAAACATCTCATCTCGGAGGCGCAGGATAAGGGATGTTTTCTCACCGTTGCTGAGGCTCGCTGAACGACAAATCAATTCGGCGGTGATGCCAAAGGCCTCTTGCGCAGTAATCTTGGTTCGGCCAGCGTCGCGCATCGCTTTGAAGCTATCCTTCCAGAACTGATCCATCGCGGTATGCTCGCTGCGCTGCATCAGCCGGGTCAGCGCGTGATCGGGATCATATCCTGGCAGGCTGCGCCCAAGCGACTGCTGGAAGCCGTGCGCGGACTGTACGCCCTCGGTCGAGCTCTGCAGTGCCGCCTGATGCGCCGCTGGCCCTGCCATCGGGGCCCCACTTGCCGGCTTGGCAAGCGTCGCCTGTTTGGCATCTGTGCCCGCGACCCCCACAGCCTCGCGGTTTGCCTTGGCGCCACCATGCTCGCCAAGTTGCAGCCACTCGCCCGCGCCCTCCATTTTGTCGACTGCACTCGCGATTTCCTGGTCCGTCGCGCCGACCAGCGGTCCGGGACCAGCAGCACCTGGTCGCCGTACCTCAGTGCCCTGCTTGGGCGTTGGGTCGTTTGCCGACGGCGCGGGACCGCTACCGCCGCCACTTCCCTGCATCGCCATCATCTGCGAAGTCACGATTGCGGCTTCGGCGGCGGTCTTGGTTGCGACCGCCGGAATCGTGACGACCCTTGCCATCGCCATTTCCGGCCCGAGCACGCTCCCCGTACCAACGGTGATGGTCAACGCCTTGCCAGCCCGAGCCCCTCCCGCACCGAAAGTGGCGATGAACGCAACTACCTGGCCGACAATCTCTGCACCCATTATCACCTGCTCTTCGAGCGTGGCATGTTTATAGCGCTCGAGCCAGTCGCCGAACGCCTGCCTGATCGCCGGCACGAGGTTGGTGAGTGCGGCGACGATCGCCGCACAATCTTTGCGGTAGTCGTCGGGATGGCCAACCAAGCTCTTTAGGTAGTCGACCGTTATCTTCAGTAGGCCATATGCTAGTCGAAGCAGCCCGGTCACCAGGCCGACAATGCCCTCCGCAAAACCAACCGCCAGTCCGACGATTGCCAGCAACAACGCAATCGCCATGTCGAGCATGAAGTCGTTGATATCGAGCAGCGCTGAGGCGACGGAGGCGGTCGCCCCATTAAGATGCGCTACAAGCTGGCGGCAAGGAACGATTGCTGCATTCTTGGCCGCCTTCAGCCCGTGGATCATGCCACGATAGGCCGCCCACTTGGTCTTGTCGTACCATTTGCTCGCGCCATCAGCCAAGCTCTCAACCAAGCTTTGCCGGCGCAGCATTTGGCCGCCCTGAATGACGTGGGCCACCTCATGTGCGATCAGATAATCCCCAGCCGGCGTTCCGGGCCGGAAGGTACCGTTAGCAAAGGCGATGTGCCGCCCCGCGCTCCACGCCCGCGCGCCGAGATCGGCCGCCGACCGGCTGGCGAGCGGGCCATCGTGGACGCGCAGGCCCGAGAGGTCGGTGCCGAAGCCGGCCTCGAGCCGCGCACGGCTTTCCAAGTCGAGCGCACGGCCTGGCTGCGCCAAGATCCGCGCCACCAAGTCGGGGGCGAGATCGGGGCCTGTCTCGGCCTCGTCACCGCTGTGCCGGCGCCGAACTGCAACCGTTTCGGCCTGCGCGGCAGCGGGCACATGGACGCTGCGGCCGGATAGGACGTCCTCTGCCATCCGGTCTGCCTGCGCTTCGGCAGGATCGTCGGGCCGGCCGATCCGCAGCCTGGCGTCTCCGTCGCACTCGGTCCGGTCGCCATGTACCGGGACCTTTGTTAATCCTCGTAGATCATCTCGGCCCTGAGAAGCGCCCGCGCGTCGTCCCGATACCGAGTGACCGGGGGCCTACGCGACTGCCCCGCGCCCGCCGGCGTCCGGATTTGTTCGGCATATACTGGCAATGGCTCTTCTCCTTCCGGGCGGTCAGGGCACCGGCTTGGCGAGCGGCTCGATCTCGCTGCGCAGGTCCTTCGTCACCGTGGGCCTGCCGTCGGCACCGACATCGACCAGCGCCAGGGGGGCGAGGTGGCGATCAACTCCGTGGGGGGGTAGCACGTCCGGACCTGCGGCAGTCCGTGGCCAGAGAATGTCGCCAAGGACCACGCGAGCGGGGATCAGCCAAAAATCGCCGGTACGATAGGATTGGCGGTCATTCGGCGGCGGCGGGGCAAAGTCGACCGTGACTCCCTCCTCGATCGTCAGCGGCTTGTCCTCCTCGATCAGCAATGTGTTCTGCGGCGTGAGCTTGGGAGTGCCGTCGCTACGGCTGCGCGGCCCGCCATGGTCCCAGCGCCGGAGCAGCAGCGGGCGGTGCACTCCGCCGCTCTGGATTTCCGGCGGAGCATCGAGGGTGGCGGTCGCCGTGTCGGGATTCCAGTCCGCGACCCTATGGAACGAGGGTTCCTCGCCAAGCCCGGAAGCGTCGCTGGTGACCTCGACGATGTCCCTCACGCCGATGGCGAAGCGGGCATCGCGCCAGACGTCGGCCAGCTTCACCGACGTGCCCGCGACCTCGTCGATCGGGAACGCGACCGCCCCATTCTCTCGCGACCAGACGAAGGTCGCGCCGCCCTGCGCGGCAGCCGGGCCGCCATGGGCGATCTCGATGCGGTAGAGCTGGTTCTCGAGGCCGCGATACTGCGAGCGCGGCGAGACATCGCAGGGATTGTCGCTTTCGGCCGGCGGCGCAGCGGCCTTGGCGCCGAGCCGGCCGCGCTTGGACGGCAGCAGGCGGTCGACGATCGTCTGGAAGTTCGCAAGGTCGATCTGGCCGGCGGCGTTCTGCGGCAAGTCGGCGGCGGCGTGCAGCCGCACCTGCCAGACGAGCTGCGCCCGCGCACCGGTGTCAGGCCCGCCTAGCGCAACCTCGCGCAGCGCATCGGGCGAGGCGGGATGGCCCAGCGGGTCGAGTTCGGCGGCCGAGACCGCACGCTCCCAGAGTTCCAGGCAGGCAAGGTACGAGCCCGGCTTGGGATCGGCCGCTAGCGGATGGAACGGCTGGCCGGGCATCGCCTCCTTGCCCTCGCCCGCCGCCCTGTAAGCGAGCTCGCGCCCGTTCTCGGCCATCCAGCCGTCGACATAGTAGCGCCCGGGCGCGATCATCAGGTGCCTTCGGCCACCGGCATCGCGGGTGCTCAGCCTGAAGGCATCGCCGACGCCGCCGTATCGCCCGATCACGTCGGCGGCGAGCGCACGCAGCGCGTACAGCACTATCGCCTGCTGCTCGTTGGCATCGGCATCGAGCGTCAGCCGCCCCTGCTGGACGAGGACGCGGCTGAAACGGCGCTCCGCAGCGAAGCCGAACCTCGAGAAATCACCTTCCATGTAGCCCTTCTCCCGTTCAATCGGCCAAGATGATCCCGATCGACGTGCCGATCGGCGCCTGGTCTTCGAGCGCGGCAGCGAGCGCATCGAGCCGCCGCGTCGCATCCAGATGGTGGAACACGCCCATCTCGCCGCCGTCGGCCGCACCGGCGGAGATCTCCCGCGGGCAATCGGCGGCGAGGCGGCAGTATTCGGGATGGCCGTAGCGAAGGCTGTCGAAGCGCGGCCGGGCCGCGGCGCGGGCCATGTCGGCGGCGCTGTCCGGCGCATCCGGATCGTCGGCGCGGGCCCGGGCGACCGCGAGGTCGGGCTGGCAGCGATAGCGGCGCGGCGTGCGCGAATGCGGCGCGACGGAACAGAATCGCAGCCAGCCTACCTGCCGCCGGGCCACCGTGACGCGGCCGAGGAAGATTGTATCCTCGGCGCCCTCGATGGCGTGCACCATCACCCGGCCGAAGATCGTCGAGCGCGCGAGGCACAGGGTCGCGAAGGCCCGGCGCGAGCCTGCCGCGCCGATCGCCTCGGCCTGCGGGCCGTCGCCGTCCACGTTGGTCGCATCGACGATGCTGTCCTCGATGACCAGCCGCGCCGGCTCATCGCGGACCTCGTCGCCGTTCACCTGGATCGAGCCGACAATGCTGCGCTCGATGACGAGGCAGGCATGGCTGTCGACCAGCTCGATGCTCGGCTCGGTAGGCCGGCGTGGGTCGCAATGCGGCTCGAGCGACCAGCCCGGCACCAGGGTGGAATGGCGGATGGTGACCGAAGCGATGCCTCCCTCGACCAGCACCCCGCGCCCGGCGACGAGAAGGCCGTCGAGGATGAACCGGCTGCCCTCGCCGCCCGAGACGCTCATCCCGTCGGGGGCGTCGGCGCGGGCGTCCTGCAGGCGGATCATCGGCCGCGTCCGCTGCGCCGCGCGCAGCTGCAGGCTGTGTCCGCGCGCCAGCATGACGTTGATCTGCAACTCGTAAAGCCCGCTGTCGGCGATCTCGATGACATGGTGCTCGGGCTGCCCGGCGGGGGCGACGAAATTGCCGTCGTAGTCCAGCTCGGGCTGCCACGGACCCAACGCCTCCTGAAGCGCCTTCGCGCCGCGCACGCTTTCGAAGGTCGCCGCGGGGTGCTGGGCGAGCGGGCGGTGGTACTCGCCGCCGCCGACATCGCCGGTGAAGCCGTAGTGATAGCTGACCGTGACCGAGGCGTTGCGCCGCGGGAATTGCCGTTTCGGGAAGGCGATGCGGCCACGCACCGGGTCGACCGCGATGTGGTCGCGCGGCGGGGTGTAGTTCCAGTCCTCGAGGTCGGCGACGATGACCCGCTCGGGCGGAATCGGCCTGGCGCCGACGTCGCGGGCGGTCGGCCAGCCGCGGGCCCAGAGGGCGATCGACTGCGCCACCTCCTCGCCGCCGTTGTCCGCAAGGCCCCAATAATCGGGTGAGGCGGTCGCGTACCGGCTCCCCGGCGCGCGCTGGACCGAGAGCAGCGGCCGGTCGATGCGGACCGGCGCGGCGAGGGGCGAGGCGATGCCGGCGGCATCACGCCGCGGGCGATTGAAGAGCGGCGCGGCGTTGGCGAGGAGGCTAAAGGTGTAGAAATTGGGTCCGACGTTCTCGATGCAGGCCGCCGGGGCGCGGGTGACGGGATAGGCGCGCAGGCGCCACAGGAAGAGGCCGACATTGCCGTTCAGATAGCGCCCCCCCTCCCGCTCTCCGGACCGGCGCATGTCACCCGAATAGCTGCGCAGGTCGAACGGCCCGGCCCTGGCGGCCCGGCGGATGTCGAGCGTCAGGCCGCGGTTTGGGCGGGGCAGCCGCAGCGACTGGGTCTGGGCGACGAGACGCCCAAATTCGACCGCCAAGGCCGGCCAATCGCCAATGTCTCGCGCCAGCGCGCCGAGCGCTGCGGCGATGCCCTTGTGCCGGCGCGAGCGCACCGCGTTGGCGACCGTGCGCCGCGACGGCGCCACCCCGCCCGTCGCCGCCGGAACGCCGACCAGCGCGCTGATGTAAGGGATCGCCCAGCCGGCGCAGGTCTCGATGAACCAGTCCTCGTAGCGCTGCGCGATGTCGTCCTCGATCAGCACCAGTTCTGCGGCCATGACCTCCAGGAGCGCGCGCAGCGGCCCGCCCGCCTCAGCGTCGCGGCGGCGATGGAGCATCGGCAGGAGCTCGTAGAGTCGGTCGAGGCGGGGATCGCGGTCTGCCGTCAGCGTGTTCATCGCGCGTCTCGCTTCAATTCGTTCAGGATCAGCGTGTCCGGCACGTCGGGTGCGAGCAGCAGGAGCTCGGCGGCGAGGATGCCGCCCTTGGCAGGCCGCGCCGGCCGGGCCGTCTCCCAGCCGCTCACGCCCTCTTCGGTCACCCGCGCAATCTCGGCGGCGATCCCGGCGGGCGGCAGCGGGGCGCGCGCATCGGCCGGGCCGTCGAGCGTCGGGATCGAGCCGAAGGTGTCGAGATCGACATAGGCGACGCCCGGCGTCGCCTGGATCACGGCGACGAGCTCGCTGGCGCCGAGGCCCTGTGCGATGTCGCGGCGGTCGAAGCTGAAGCGGGCGACCAGCCGGCGGCGGACCTCGGTGACGACCGCCTCCCACAGCCGGTCCGGCTCGACGGCGATGCGGGCCGAGACGATCAGCAGCCGCAACTCGCGCGGCGCCACCCGGACCGGGCTGAACGGATCGCCGTAGCGCAGCAGTGCCCGCTTCAGCGCCACCATCAGGTCCGAGGTCTCGCCGACCGGCGCATCGTCCTCGCCGGCGACGGTCAGATGCACGAAGCGCCGCGCAACGTCGGTCATCATCCGCGCCCGCGCCTTGGCGATGCCGGCGAAGCTGCGCGCGAAGCTGGCATGGTCCTCGACCGAGACCAGCCGGTCGAGCGCCATGGTCATCAGCGGCGCGTTCCGCCGCACCTGGTCGCGGCTTTCGGGATCGGCGCCGCCGCTGGCTGGCAGGGGATTCACGACGTCTCGCAGCCCCTGCGGGCGGCTGACCAGCTGACTGATCTGGCCCGCGCCCGCATTGCCGGCACGGCCGATCCCGGTGCGGTAGACCGCATCGATGTTCTGCGTGCCGGTCGGAGGCCGGGCCCCCTCGGCGCCATCGCCGAACTGCACCTCGGCCTTGCCGTCCTCGGCGGTGCGCAGGACGTAGAGGCGGTCGGTCGGGCCCGCATCGACCAGATCCTCGGCCTCGTGCCAGAGGATGTCGTCGACCCGCACCTCCAGCGCCGCCTCGGCGCCGCGCGCGGTCGCGGCGGCAAGGAAGGTCAGGGGGAACTGCTTCAGCGCGATCTTCTGGTTCGGCTTCGCGGCATTCCCGCCGCCCAGCGGCTCGCGCCGCCTCTCGCCATGGGTCGCCTTCACCACGTTGCCGTGGATGACGACCGTATCGCGCCGGTAGCAGTAGGCGAGCGCGTCGGCGAGGGTCAGGAAGGTGTGGTTGCGCTCGCCGACAAGCGCGGTGCGCTTAAGATCGGCCGATCGCCCGACATCCTGCGAGACGCCGGCGATCATCGCCACCTCGCTCGCCATCACGCCTTCGGTCGCCGGGATGTCGGCCCGCTCGCCGCTGACGATCAGGTAGCGGCCGGGCTCGAGCCGGTCGTAGTAGCCGTCCAGCTCGACCTCGTAGCCCGAGCCCCCGCCGAGGCAGAAATCGCCCTCGATCGGCCGTTCGGCAAGCGTCAGCGGCTCGGGCGCGGCATGGACGGTGGTGTGGCGGATCAGCTGGAACTCGCGGTCGATCATCGGCTGCAGGTCACGCGCCGCAAACGCCAGATCGCCGCCGTCTTGTAGCGCGGCATAGCTGATCCAGGGCTTGTCGAGATGCAGGAGCGTGGTCTCGCCCGAACCGCCATAGTCGGCGCGCGCGCTCTTGGCGGACACCCGGCTGGTGCGGGTCACCAGGAGGCCCGCCGTCGGGCCGACCCGCACCGAGCCGTCGCCCGGCTGGGCCAGGCCGGACATGTCCACCACCACCCAGCCGTCCTGCGCGATGCCGTCGTAGACCGCATCGAGGGCGATGACGTCGGTCCTCTCGCGCCCGGTCAGGCCGTCCTCGTCCCGGCCAGTGACGATCGGCCATTCGCCGATTTCCACCAGCGCGCCGATGCCGTCGTCCTCGCGCAGCGTCCGCATCCGCTTGGGGAAGGTCCGTCCGAAGAGGCCGGCGCGGACGCGCATGACCGCGATCGTCAGGACGCTCGGCGGCGCCGCGCCGGTGTAGCCGGCCAGCGCGCGGCCGAGCCTGTCGGCGATGGCCGGAGCGGCCTTTCCGACGACCTTCAGCGAGGCCGCCGAGGTGGCGCCGAAGCTGAGGGTCGTGCTCTGCGGCAGGCTCGCCGCGTTCGGCGGCGCGGTCGAGGGCGGCGCCGAAAGCACCTCCAGCCAGTCCTTGTCTCCGAACGAGCCCGGCGAGCCGCCGCCGTCCGGCAGGCGTTCGTCCGGGGAGGCGGCGAGGGCAGCGATCTCCTGCACCAGATCGTCGGCCCGTTCCGCGATCCGCAGCAGCAGGTCGCGGATCTCGGGCTGGCCGGCCAGCCGCTCGGCCCGCTCGCGCGCGTCCCGTACCAGCGCCTGCAGCGGCCCGGCGGCCTCGTCGAGCGGCAGGCCCTGGACCTCGCGCACCGCCCTCAGCACGGCCGGAGCGTTGGCACCGCCGAACTGCCGGCCCTCCTCGATCAGCCCGGCAAACTTGGGATCGTCCAGCGCCCGCGGCCAGAACTCGAAGCGCACCATAGTGCGGCCGGCCGCGGCGTTGGCCGCGACCTCGATTACCCGCGCCGGCTCGGGCATCTCGGCGCCGGTGCCGATCAGCAGCACGTCGCCGATGGCCAGCCGCGTGTCGGTGCCCGCCAGCCACAGCCTGCGGTCGCCCTGCAGGTCGGCGACCCGCTGCGGCCGGCTGCGGCGCAGGCGTAGCCTGTTCCACGCCGCGCGTGCCTCGAGCGGGTCCGAGGTCTCGAACACCTGCGGCAGCTCGTCCTGGCCGGGCACGGTCTTGACACCGAGGCCCTTGTCGATCCGCATCGGGCCGGCGATGTTGGGGTCGATCCCGAAGGCGAGGAACACGCTCGCCGCGACCCCGGGCTGCGGCCGGTATCCGACCAGCCCGGCCAGCGCCCCGACCGAGCGGTACTCGGTCGCGGTCGGCAGGTAGCCCTCATTCGCGACGCGCTCGTTGTAGAAGGTCAGCACGTCCCCCGCGGCGGCGAAGGCGTCGAGCAGCGAGATCGTCAGGTCGTCAAGCTCGCGCGTGCGCAGGCGCAGAAGCGGCGCGGTGCCGTCCTCGAAGCGGTGCGTCGAAAGCCGCGCCTGCATCGAGGCGAGGAAGTCGGCGTGGCGGCCGATCCGCACCGAAAGCCCCTCGGCGCCGGGCGGGCTGCCAATCGGCTGGGGCGTCACCGTCTCAATACCGGCGCAGCAGCCGCAGGAGGCATGGCCGCAGCCACAGGATGAACAGCCGCTCATCGTCCGCCTTTCATCTCGAGATCGAGGCGCCCGTTCTCGGGCGCGTCGGGGTCCTGGTCGAGCCGGGCGATCTCGTCCGCGGCGATTGCCAGAAGACCAGCGCCAAGCTCGCCGTCCGGCGCCTGGTAGAGCCGGTTCAGCGCCAGCGGATGCGCTTGGGCGACGCCCGGCACCTCGTGCACGGCCGCCAGCAGGCGGCTCAGCGCGATGCCCTCGCCGAAGCTCAGCGCATCGGCGTTGAAGAAGCCGCCCGGCCCGGTGCCCAGCCGCGCCCGGACGCGACGGCCGACATCCTCGGCGATCGCCCCCGGCGCGACGCAGACCTCGAGCCCGAGGTGGATCGGGACGTAGCGCGCCGGCACGACGCGCAGGTCGTGGTCGATCCGGCGGAATTGGTCGAGGTGCCGCTCGATGCAGGTGAGGAGCGCGGGATCGGCCTCGAACCGGCCGAACTGGTCGATCGCCACCTGCACCTCGAGGCGCACCCCGGTTGTCCGCAGGCTGGCGGCAGCGCGCTGCACCTGCGCGCCAAAGTCGCGCATGACGATGGCGGCATAGTCCTCGGCCGTCACGGCCCGGGCGATGCGGCGGCGATAGGTGAAGGGCGCGCGCAGCTTCGCCGAGGCGGCGGTCTCGGGCTCGCAGCCGCTGTGCATCGGCAGCGGGTTGCGCACGGCCAGCGCGATGCCCTCGGGGTAGACGGCACTGGCGGGAACGAGGATGTGGCGCAGCATGTCGGGGCCGATGTTGCCGCGGCTGCCACCGCCAATCCGATAGCGGGCGACGAACGCCTCACCGCCCTCGGGGGCGCGGCCCTGCACGCCGTCGCCGAAGCGCAGCGTGGCGCCGCCTTCGTCGTCGGGCTCGACCACAAAATGCCGCTCGTCGGCCTCGCTGTCGAGAAGGTCGGCGCGCGGCTGCCACAGGAGCGGCCGGGCGGCGAGATCGGAAGGCGCGGTGCTGGAGAGGGTGATTGCCGGCAGGCCGGCCGCGCCCTCCGCCGCCCCACGCCCCGAGGCGGCGCGCGGCCCGCAGCTGTCGCAATCCCCGACGCCGTCGGCCGGCGCGACAAGGAAGGCCGGCACGCCGCGCGGCAGCCGTGGCCGGTAGCGCCGCGTCACGATGCGGAGTTCCGACGGCCGGCAGGGCTCGTCACAGCTGTCCTCGACGGCGGCGGTGCGGACCGGCTCGAGCTGGTCCTCGACCGACCGGCCATGGTCCATCGGCACGATGTTGCCAAGGGCGACGCTGACGCCGCTGACCGGCCGGCATTCCGGCGGGGCCGTGCGCGTCGAGAGGCACAGCGGGAACGGCAGCGCGTCCTCAGGGCACCAGGCGATCTCGACCGTCAGCTTGCCGCTGACGGGGTCGCGGGCATAGTCGGCCGAGACCAGCCGCACCGCATGTCGCTTCGCTGGGTCGGCATCGGCCTCGTCGCCGGTGCGCGGCCCGACGACTTCGGCGAGGATCAGCACGTCACCCGGCTGCAACCGAAGCTGGTGCCAGCGGCCCTCGCGGATGCCGCCTTCAAGGCCGGCATCGCCACCCTCCTGGCGGCGCCCGTCCGGCTCGGGCACCTTGCCCGGGTCGCGCAGTGTCGCCCGGGTTGCGCCCGCGGAAATGCAGCACTCGCTGCCGTCCCAATCGTGAAAGTCGATCCGGTTGTGCGCGGCCCGCAGCTCGATCGTGCCCGCCCCCGCCTCGAACACCAGCACCTCATCGGCAAGCCGCACCTTCTCGGCCCGGGCGACCGCCGGCGTCGTCGCCGAAATCGCGGTGGTGAACATCAGTCTGGAAAGGTCGAGCGTGTACGTCCCCTCGTCCAGCGTCACCTGCGCCCAGCCCTCGGCGCTCAGGCCCTCGTTCAGCGCGTAGTCGACCAGCCGGGCGTGGCGGCGCACCGAACTCGCGCCGCCGCGCTGTGCCGAGGAAAGCCTCGGTCGCCACCGCGTCCTGGTAGTAGCTGAGGTCGTCGGCCGCGTAGGCGAGGATCTCGACGAGCGTGATGCCCAGGTCGGGCACATGCCGCTCGGTCCAGCCCGGCGCGGTCAGCGCCATGCGATCGAGCATCAACTGGCGGAAGCTCTGGTAATCCTTGGCGAGGTAGCTGATCGCCGCCGGCCGGCCAGCGGGCTCGGGGCGGTCGGGACAGGCAGCCGGGTCCTGATCGGTCGGGCAGCAGGCCTTGAAGCTGAAATCGATGCTGGTATAGCGCGGATCGAAGCCCGGCGGCGTGCGCCCCGTGGGTCGGCCCCGGTCATCCAGCGCAACCACCTCGAGCCGGTAGGTCGAATGATCGCCCGGCCTGTCCACGGTGACCATCATGATGTCGTCGAGGTCCTCCTCGCGGCTCGGCTCGATGCGGACGTCGACCACCGCGATGCCGCGCTCGCGCCTTCCGATGCGCAGGTTCGCCGGCCCGATCCAGGCCGGCGCCGCGCCGATGAAGGCGACGCTGAGCACCCTCTGCGAGCCGTCGACCTCGATCCAGTCGAAGCCGGTCAGCCCCCTTTCCCGCACCGCCCCGCGGCGCCCGGCATCGCTGCAGCAGGTCCCGCTCATGCCGGCTCCCCCAGGACGATCGAGGCGCTACGCTTCTCGGAAGTGCGGCGCAGCGCGTAGTGGATGTCGATGATCAGCGCCGAGTCCACTGCCCGGACGCCCAGCCCCTGCACCTCGATGACATCGCCGAGGTAGCGGTGCAGCGCCGCCCGGCTGGCAAGTTCGAGCGCGGTCGCCGCCTCGGGCCCCGAGCCGCCGAATACCGCATGCATCAGCCCGGCGCCGAAGTCGGGCCGGTTCACCCGCTCGCCCGCCCGGGTCAGCAGGAGCTGCTCGAGAAGGTCGCGGATGTGCTCGGCCTCGTCCGCGCCAGCGGTGCGGCCGGCCGCGTCGAAACCGTAGGGAAAGCCGAACTGCGGGACCGGGTTCATGTCGCCACCACGCGCGTCTGCGGCTTGACAATGACCAGCGGCGTGCCGGTCGGCGCGCAGGTCGAGGTGCTGCTCTGCACCACTAGCGGCTGCCCGTCCGAGGTCACCCGCGTCGTGCCCGAGGTCCACTGCCCCGTCACGCAGGGGCCGTTGCCGGCATTCGGCGGCGGCATCGTGCAGCCCGCCATTGTCATCGGCGAGGTTACGAGAAGGCTCGGCGCCCCGCCCAGCGTCACCCGTGGATTGGGCTTGGTCGCGGTCGCCGTCCCGGCATGGGCGCATTTGATCTGCGCACCGAATTCGACGAGAGGTCCTGGCATCTCAGCGCTCCCTCATGTGACCACCAGGGCAGTCTGGTTGATCATCACCGACTTGCCGACCAGGTTGACCGAGGCGCCCTTGCCGTTGGTGATGTAGATGCCGCTATCGTTGACCACGATCATCGCCCCGCCCATCGTCTTGATGACGATGCCGCCGGTCGCCGGAGTGGGCGGCGCGTCGCTCAGCATGACGCTGTGCTGGCCGAGCGTCTGCATGATGATGTTGGGATCGCCCGGCACGCCGGCCAGCGCCATCGGCGGCACGTCGCTGGACGAGCCCCAGCGGCAGCCCGACCAGATCGGATAGTTGATGTCGCCGCGCTCGAACTCGGCCCAGACGCCGGCGCCGACCGGCGGCACCATGTAGACACCCATCGCCGGCCCGGTCGGCCCGGCCAGCGGCGCGCAGGCCTCGGCCCAGGTCGAGGGCATCGGCCCCAGCACGTCCGGGATCATCAGTTGCAGCCGGCCGCGGTTCTCGGGATCGGTGTTCAGGTACACCGTGGCCCGGTACTTGCCGACATAGCTTCCCCCGGGCCCGCTCATGGCACCACCACCGGTGTCTGTGAAACGAGACCGCTGCGCGAGAGCTCGAAACTCTGCTTGTACTCGCCCGGCTTGAGGTTGTGCGTGACGCTCTCGACGAAATAGAGTCCGTCGTAGGTGACCCCGGCGCCGCGCACGCCGACCAGCATCCGCGCGTTCAGCGGCCGGCCGTAGGCGCCGACGTCCAGCGTACCGCGCCCGGTCACCGGCGCGGTGCTTTCCTGCATGATCTCGAAGGCCCGCCTCGCGGCGGCGCTGGGGGTCAGATGCGCGGTGTCGCGGGCGAAGGTGACGCGGGCCGGCACCGGCGGCCTCGCCCCCAGCGGCGGGCGCAACGGGCTGATGCTGGGCACCGGGATCGGGATCGGGATCTTGCGGGTGGCGGGGTCGTAGACGAACATCGTGGTCAGCTTCGAGGCTAGCCCGTCGAACGAGAAGCTCAGCGACTCGACATTGGTGTCGGCGTCCATGTCGACGTTCAGCGCCGACTGCGGCACCGGAATGCGGATGTCGGGGCCGAAATAGCCAATGCTCCGGCCCGGCAGCGGCCCCGGCTCGACGTAGAAGACATAGCCGGCCTCCTCGGCGATGGCGCGGATATGCTCGCGGTCGGTGCCGTCCTGGCTGTCGAAGCGGCTGGTCGGGCTGTCGGTCACCGTGACCACCGGCGGCACCACCACCGGCACGATGCCGAACATGCCGTAGCGGCCGAGGATCGAGGCGACCTGCGCCACCCCGGACGTGCCGGCATAGGGGATGCGCAGCTCAACCACGTCCATCAGCACGCTCAGGTCCTCACCGGTCAGGCTGAGGGTCGACTGGCCGGGCCGGTTTCCCGGCTGCAGGTCCTGCCGGGTGACGATTCCGTCCATGATCACGAAGGGGATGCCGCCGACCACCACCGTCACCACCAGCCGCGTCGTCATCGGGTCGAGAAAGCCGGCCGGCAGCATGGCAAGCTGCAGGGGCGAGCCCTTGCCGACCGACAGCGTCAGCTGGAAGCCGCTGCGGTCGCGGCCGCTGGTGATCTCCAGCGACTGCACCGCCTCGACCAGCGGCAGCTGCGCCGGCAGCGGCACCGGCGCCGGCCCGATCATCAGGAACATGGTGCCGAAGCTAGGCAAGCGGCAGCCCTCCCACGGCATCCGGCAGGGTGATGCGCAGGCGGCGCCCGATCCGCTCGGTCAGCTCGCCCGGCCGCATCGCGCGGCTGGCATCGGCGATCCGCCAGGCCAGCTCGGGATCGCCGAGGCTGACCGCGGCGATGTTGTCCAGCCGGTCGCCCTCGACGACGACATGCTCGGTGAGAAGGGTGAAGGTCGCCGGATCGGGCAGCAGCCGCTGGCGCAGGCAGGCGACCTCGGTGCCGTCGGGCAACGTGACCTTGACGGTCTCGATGCCAGCGCAGCGGCTGTTCGCCGGGAAGGTCATTCGCGGCTCCTCACAGCTTCAGCCCGGCGGCAAGGTTGCCGGCGCTGTTGAATATGTTGGTGGTGGCCATCAGCTCCTTGGTGACCTGGTGGACCATGAAGAGGGCGCCGCCGGGCGAGCCGATCCTGAGGTCGTGGTAGCTCAGCACCTCGAGGCTCAGCTCGACCTTGGCGCGGATCGGGTTCAGGAGCGTGTCGAACGCCTCCTCGGTGATGGCGATGCTGGCCACCCGGACCGGCAGCACCCGCGTCGGCCCCCAGACAAAGAGCACCATCGGACCGTCCGCCGGCAGCACCTCGATGCCGCCCGCCGCGGCGATGACGGCGTTGGCGATCACCAGCACCGACTTCGGATAGACCAGCATCTCGAGCGCGGCGAGCGTCGGAGAGACGCCCGAGGCCAGCGCGATCGGGTTGTTGTCGGCAAGCTGATCGGCGGCGTCGATCTCGACGCTGACGCTGATCGTCTCCTTCGGCGGCCCCGACAGCCGGAACGCCTCGCCGCGCTCGCCGTCCTGGCCGCTGCCGCGCGGCTCGAGCCGGCGGGTCATCGTGTCGGGGTTGTACTGGAACACGATCACGCTCGCGAGCGGGTTGAACAGGTCCATCCCGACCAGCGCGCCCTTCAGAAGGCGTGGCGCCATCGGCGGGCTCACGGCGCCGGCCCCACCTGAGGCGATCCGCGCAACTCGAGCAGGCGGCGCCGCGCGGCCGCCTCTTCCTCGCGCCGCAACAGGTCGCGGTAGTCCTCGGCCGTCATGATGGTGCCGTTTCGCAACCGCACTTCGATCGTCATCGCGTCGACACCGGTCTCCGCGCCCCGGCTGGCGGTGCGCCGGCGGCGGATGTTGTCGCCGCGGCTGTTCCGGTACGAGCGACGGATCGTTGGCGAGACCGAGTCGCCGACCAACCGGATGGTGGGATCGTCGAAGAAGTCGCGCAACAGGTCGCGCTCGGCATCGATGCCCTCGGCGTGGCGCCGCCGGAACTCCGCCTGGGTGAAGGTGTTCGTGCCGATTCGGTTCGCGTATCGCCGGGTATTGGCCCGTTCGCGCAGGAAATGCAGAAGCACGGATTGCAGGCCCAGATCGTCGCTGGCCAGCAGGTCGTTGATATCAACGTAGCCGCTGGTCCAGGCATCCACATCGACCTGGTTGTTGAACCCGGTCGCGGTCGAGCCGAGCAGGCCGTGGCGGTTGGTCAGCCGCAACGGCACCAGCGGCGTCGCCGGATTGGTGAAGCCCTGCATCTGCCGGCCGAACTCGTTGAGGGTCTGGGCCGGATCGACTGCCGATGTCAGCGTGCCATCCGCCTCGAGCGTGAAGATGAGGCCGCAGTTGAGCTCGTTCAGCCGCTCAATCAGCTCGTCCCGGCGACCAAAGCCCGACTGCTCGCCGCGCCCGACGTCGCGCAGCTCGACTCGGCGCTGCACCTGCGGGCCGACGGCCGAGAGCGCCGGCATCCCCGCGCCCCGCGTCACCGCCTCGGCCGCGCCATCGGCCTCGACCTCGGCCGAGCGCCCCGTCGCCGGGCCCGCGCCGCGCCCCGACTGCTGCACCACATGCGCCAGCTCGTGCGCCAGCAGCGCCCGCCCGCGGCCGCTGGTCGGATCGTATAGCCCGGCGCGGAAGCCGATATCCGTTCCCGCCGCGAAGGCCTCAGCGCCGAGCGCGCGCGACGCCAGGTCGCCTTGGCGGCCGGCGTGGACCCGCACCGCCGAGAAATCGTGGCCGAAGGCGCCCTCCATCGCGCTGCGCGTGGCGGGATCGAGCCGCTCTCCCGGTCCCGCAGGCCCGGCATAGCGGCCGGCAGGCCCCGGCCCCGCGCGCTTGGCCTGGATCGCCGCCGGCGCCACGCGGTCGAGCGGCTGGAGAAGACCGGTGCGCTTCATCGCTGCCCGCCCCCGCCCTTGCCGGCACCGGAAAGCGCCGGGACACTGCCGTGCAGCGCCTCAGCGACCCGTTCAGCCAGCGCCCTCTGTCCGCCCTGCCCGCCCTTCGCTTCCGCCCCGCCGCGGCGGCCATGCCGCCCCAAAGCCGGCGCTCCGCCCGCCATCGACCGCGCCAGCGCCGCCTCCAGCACGGCGCCGAAATCGCGCGGATCGAGCGCGCCGGCCAGCGCGCGGTCGACGACGATGCGCCGGATATGCAGCCGCGCCGTCATGCCACGCCCCGCACGGCTGGCCCCGCCCGGAAATCGCCCTCGTTGACCGGCCGGCCGAGCTTCTGGAACTCACCCCGTGCCGCGGCGAAGAGCAACTCCATCGTCACCGGCGCCCCCCGCCCGGCGGCAAGGAACGCCGCGTTCAGGGCCACCGCCTGGATCGCCGCCCCGCTGAGGTCGAGCCGCGACAGCCGGTCGAGATCGACGCCCTCGCGCGGAACGCCCGCCGGGAAGGCACGCTCCCAGATGCGCCGGCGCTCTGCAGGCCCAGGATAGGGGAAGTCGACGACGAAGCGCAGCCGGCGCATGAACGCCGGGTCCAGCGCCGTCTTCATGTTGCTGGTCAGGATCGCCACGCCGCGGTAGCTCTCCATCCGCTGCAACAGGTAGTCGATCTCGATGTTGGCGAAGCGGTCGTGGGCGTCCTTCACCTCGCTGCGCTTGCCGAACAGCGCGTCGGCCTCGTCGAACAGCAGCACCGCGCCGCCGAGATCGGCCGCGTCGAACAGCCGCGAGAGGTTCTTCTCGGTCTCGCCGATGTACTTGCTGACCACCGCCGAAAGGTCGATCCGATAGAGGTCGAGCCCCAGCGCCCCGGCCACCACCTCGGCCGCCATCGTCTTGCCGGTGCCGCTTTCGCCGCTGAAAAGCGCGCTGACCCCCAGCCCGCGGTTCATCCGCGCGCCGAAGCCCCAGTCCTCGAGCACGGTCAGCCGGTGGTCGAGCTGGGTGACGATCTGCCGAAGCTGCGTCTCCTGCGCCGGCGGCAGCACGATGTCGCGAAAGCCCGAGCGGACCTCGATGCGCTCGGCCAGGCGCGCCAGCCCGGTGCGGGTGCGCGTCAGCGCCGCGGCGGCAAGCCGTTCGGCTAGGGGGCTGTCCGAGCCGTCCGCCGCCGCGGCCTGAACCGTCGCGGCGATGCCTGGCTGGTCCAGATCGAAGCGCCCGGCCATCCGCCGCGCCAGCGCCTCGGCCTCCGCCTCGCCCTCCAGCGCCTCGCGCCAGGCGGCGAGCTGCTCGGCGCTGTTGGGGCGCGACACGCTGCGGTCGACCAGTGGCACCAGCGGCAGGTCGATCCCGTCGCGCGCCGAGACCACCATCGCCCCGCCGCTGCGGCCGGCGAACCGGGCGACACGCGCTAGGGCTCCCTCGGCGCCGTCCGCCTCGATCAGCAGGGCGACCGGGGCAAGCAGCGTTTCGCGGTGCCACAGCCGCGCCATCCGGTCCAGCTCGCCCATGTCTGCCGGCAGCGCCTCGGCGGTGATGCGGAAAAGGCCAAGGCCGGCTTCGGCCGCCGCGGTGGCGGCGATTTCCACGACGCTGGCGCGGTCGGCGCCGCGCAGCACCGCCACCCCGGCCGCCGCAGGGTCCAGCGCGGGCTTCAGCGCATCGGCCACCGCGCGTTGCGAGGGCGGCAGCGCCGGCGCCGGCGCCGGCACCGGGCTCACCAGCGGGGCAAGCGCCGCATCGAGATGGTCCAGTCCCTTGACATGGTTCAGGATTCTTTCTTCGACGCCCAGCGGACTCGCGGTCAGCGGCTCGTTCTGCCCGCGGTCGATCTCGACGAGCCGCCACTGCCGCAGCGGCGCGTTGGGCGCCAGGCTCCCCCAAGCCGGATCGGGCAGCACCGACAGCGCCAGGGCCAGCGTCAGCCGCCCATTCGGCATCTGCCCGGCAAGCCGCGGGTCCAGCTCGACCGCGATCGCCAGGGCAAGCAGGTCCTGCTCGAAGGGCGAAAGACCGAAGGTCTGCGCCTGCGATACCAGCGCCGGCGGCGGCTCGCCCGCGCCCGCTTCGGCCAGCACCTTCTGCAGCCTTTCGCCCTCTGCTGCCCTGCTCGCCGGATCGGGCGGCGGCAGCGCCAGCGGCTGCGCCTCCTTCTCGCCGCCAACAAGGCCGCGCAGCCAGCCGGCCTGGCGCGGCGCGGCGGGATCGGCTACGAGAGCCGGCGCCGGCCGCAGCGCGGCATTCAGCCGGTGCCGCGCCAGCATCAGCACGGCGCCGAGATAGTCGTCGTTACGACGATACCATGCGGCCTCGCGGGTCATGTGATCGTCAGCCTCTGCTCAGGATCGAAGGCGAAGTCGCGGGTCTGGGGATCGATCGTCACCGGCATGCTCTCGACGCCATCGACCTCGATCCGCACCGGCGCCTCGGCAAGCGCCGGCGCGGGATCGAGCCGGAACAACAGGGGATCGCCGTCGGCGGCGCGCGGCCGGGCCGGCACTTCGACCGCGCCGACCCGCATCACCGCGCGCTGCGCCGCCCTCACCTGCGGGCGGACCGTGGCGGTGATGTCGACCTGCGCCCCCGCGGCAACGACCGGATTGGGCGCCAGCGCATCGAGTCGCGGTGCCAGCAGAAACGGCGAGACCGGGCTGACCAGTTCCTTGCCGTCGCGTTCGATCCGGGCGGTGACGGCATAGAGCCCGGCCGACCAGGCTGCCGCAGCGGCAGCATCGTCGGGAATCGAGAATCGCAGCTCTCGGTCGCTTCGGTCGGCGGGCGGGATGACGATGGTCAGCGCCGGGCTCGTCGGATGGACGAAGTCGAGTTCCAGCGTATCGGCCTGAAGATCGGTGCCCTCGACCACGACGCTGGTGCCCAGCGCCGCAGCCGGCAGCGAGGCCAGCGGCAGCGCCGGCGCCGGCGCGCCGGTAATGCCGATCCGGGCATTGCCGAGCCGCGGAAGCCGGTCGCCGCCGACGATCGCCCCGCGCCCGTCCCGGCCGCGGCGCAGCACCGGCTGCGGCGAGGGCGCTCGCGCCAGCGCATCGATCAGCACCACGCTCGCCTCGTAGGGCAGCGACATCACATGCGGCGTCTGGATCAGCACCGACCACAGCCGCGAGACCTCCTCGATCGTCATCGGTAGCGACGTTATCCTGACCCGGTCGGGCGCCACGCCGAGATCGCTGTCGTCCAGCACCGCCTCGCCGTTCGCGCCGTCCGCAAGCCGGGTGTCGTCGAGGACCGGGTTAGTATGCAGCTCGCGCGCGACGGCGCCGGCCATCCGTTCCGGCTCGAAGGCCTCGGTGCGGCCGTGGAAGCTGATGAGGTAGTGCACGTCCAGCGCCACGGCCGGACGCCGCGCCAGCGCGCCCTCGGCGCCGCGAGACGGCAACTCGTCGTTGCGCCGCGCCGCGTTGGTCACGACCTGGTAGGGATAGACGTTCACCCGGCGGGTGGTGTTCGTCACCTCGGGACGACCATAGGTCAGGCCGATGCCGGGAACCGCGTTGCGCGCCGCCACATGCGCGGCCTTGCCGAGCGCGGCGGTGACATGGGCGATCGCGAGGTGGTTGCTCATCGGCTGCCGCCGTCGCGCTTGGTGAGATAGTCGGCAAGGCTGATCGCGCGCGGCCTCGCCGGTCCCGCCCGCCGTGCGGCCGCCACCGGCGGCACCGGCGCGCGCACCTCTATCTGGCCGATGGTGATCTCGATATCGGGTGCCTGTGGGCGCTCGGCGGAAGCCGGTGGCACGGATATGCTCGGCGCGACCAGCTGTCCCGCGGCCGCTGTCACCGGCGCCGGCACCCTCAAATCCTCGGTCAGGCTCGCCGGCCGCCCCTGTGGCGGCGGCGCGGGCCGGTTCGCCGCCGGTCGGTCCTGCGAGCGCGCCCGGTCATCCCTTCGAGACGTCTGCGTCGCGTCCGTGGCCGGCGCCGCGCGGGTAGCTCTCGTCTCTTCACGGGGCAATCCGGCGTGGGGGACAGCGCTTTCCACATCGCCCGACGCCTGTGGCGCCACGGCCGGGGCGATCAGCCGCGACGCAGCCGCAGCGGGCGGTTCCGCCGCGGGCGGTTCCGCCGCCGGCGCCTGCGGGATCCCGGCCGCGGGCGTCGCACGCTCCCGCATACCCGGCCCAGGCGACCGGCCGGGCGCAACCATCATTACGCCAGCCCGCGGCGGAGAGCGCATTTCCGGAGCCGCCATGGCCAGCGCCTCGCCGCCGGGCCCCTCGGGCTGCCCCGGCGGCGCCCCGCGCGGCGCACCGGCACGCGGCGCCGTGGCAGCCGCCGCCTCGATCTCGCGCGCTTCCTCGCCGAAACCGGCAGGTCCGGACCAGCTCTCCAACCCGGTCGGCAGCCGCGGCGTCAGCACCGGGCCGACCCGCAGCGTGCGCGCGACGAGCCGTGTGAAGAGCCCGCTCACGACGCCACCCCGCCGATCAGGTCGAGGTAGAATCTGCCGCCGGCGCGGTCCCAGCGCGAGGATCTCGGCCTCGCTCCAGCCGTACCGCCCGGCGATCGTATCGACGGCGCGCAGCATCCGCCGCGCCCAGTGGTCCAGCCGCGTCCAGGCCTGCTCGCCGATGTCGAATGGCACCGCAGCCTCGGCTCCACAATCGGGACAGGCGAGGCCGATCACCAGGTCGGCCTGCGGGTCCGCCTCTGCGGCGGCGGCATCGACCGCCTCGAGCGCCGCCCGTGGCAGCGCGGCGGCAGGAACCGTCTCACCGCCCAGTCGCGCCTCGAGGACGCAGCGCCGGACCAGCGCCTCCCAGGCCGCGTCGGGATCGGCCATGCCCTCGATGGCGGCAAGATCGCGGCTGTCAGGGAGCCGCGCGCTCACCGCAATGCCCAGCACCTCCGCCGTCATCGTCACCGGCCCGGGGGCCGAAACGGTGCGGATGTCAGCGCTGTCGAACACCACCTCCATGGACGTGCCGCAGGCCGCGCAGGCGCTGGTGCACTCGATCCGGCTGCCGAAAAGCCTGTCGTGAAAATCAAGCAGAGAGGCGTCGCGCCGGCCGATCGGCAGCGCCGCCAACTCTTCCGCCGACCCGCACTCGGCGGCCGACAGCAGGGCAAGCGCCCGTCCGACGCTGCCCTCGCCCGCCCCGCGTTCCCATAGGGCGAGCATTGCCGCCGAATCCGCGCTGGGTGCCGGCCGGTGATGGCCCGAAGTCATGTCGCAATCCTATTGCGGCTCCGCGAAGCTGGGCTCCGCCGGCTCGGCCACGTCGTAGTCGCGCTCCCAGCCCTCGTTCTCCAGCTTGATCGACTGGATCAGCACCGCGTTGGCATTGGCGTCGAGATCGGCCTGCGCCTGGAACTCGGACACCCAGGCGCGAAACACCTTGTAGCCGAGCGCCTTCTGGCCGGCCTCGTTGTAGAACTCGATGATGATGTCCTTGCGGAAATCCTTCAGCGAGACTTCCATCCCGAGCCCGCCGCCGAAGTTCCACACCTTGTTCGCCCAACGCTCGAAATCGATGTCGTGGGTGACGCCGCGCTCGAGGGTGATCGCTTCGTACTCGGTGCGGCCCGGCGATTTGCGGCTGCTGCTGGGATCGCCGCCCTCGCGGTGCTTGACGACCTCGGTGCGTGCGCTTCAGCGCGCCCACCTTCTGATGCCGGCGACGTAGCGGCCGTCCCATGCTGACCCGGAACTTGAAGTTCTTGTAAGGATCGAACCGCAATGCGTTGACGGTGAATTGTGGCATGCGTGCACCTCTTACGACTTCGATCTGCCCGGCGATCTGCTGGAGGCTGGATGACGACGAACTCGGCCGGCTTCAGCGGGGCGAAGCCGACCAGGATGTTGACGATGCCGCGGTCGATGTCGTCCTGCGTCGTGGTGTCCTTGTCGCAGCGAACGAAATAGGCCTCGCGCGGCGTCTGGTGCCCTGGAACGCGCCCTGGCGGAACAGGTCGTGCATGAACGCGCCGACGTTCAGCCGGATCTGACGCCCAGAGCGGCTCGTCGTTGGGCTCGAACACGACCCACTTGGTGCCGCGATAGAGGCTCTCCTCGATGTAGAGCGCGATGCGCCGGACCGGCAGGTATTTCCATTCGTCGCCAGCTGGTCGGCGCCGCGCCAGCGTCCGCGCGCCCCAGACGACGCGCCCCGCCGCCGGGAAGGTGCGCAGGCAGTTGATGCCGATCGGATTGAGCTCGCCGTTCTCGGCATCGGTCAGCGAGACGTCGAGCTGCGGCGCGCCGGTGAGCGTCGGCGTCCAGGCCCGCCGGCGCCTTCCAGACGCCGCGGTCGGTGTCGGTGCGAGCCATCACCCCGGCGACCGCGCCGCAAGGGGCATAGGCCTTGAACGCGCCGGCATCGGCCGGGAACGGGCTCGGCCGCAGGATGCGCGGAAAGTAGATCGCCGCGTTGGCGCTGGGCGAACCGACCGCCGAGCCGTCGATGCCGGCGCTGGCGGCGTCCTTGGTCTTCCAGCCCGAGGGCGGATCGATCAGCAGGATCGCCCGCCGCTTGACGCAGTAGGCGATCGCCGCGTCGATCAGCCCCGAGCCGATGTCGCCGTCCTCGAACTTGTGCGGCGGAATGCACAGGAGGTTGATGTCGTCGGCCTCGTCGAGCGCGTAGACCCCGGTCTTAGCCGCCTCCGAGCCCTCGACGACGGCATCGCTGATCTCGTCGCCGTCCGTGGCATCCTTGCCCGCCGCGACCCCGACCGAACTTGCCGCGTCCTCCCACCACTGCTTTCCCGCCGCCGGCTTCTGCGTTTCCACAGGCGTGCCTCCCGGCAGCGCGCCGTCCAGCCGCACGAGCATCGATTCCCGCTTAAGCACCTTGTCGGCGCGGCGGGCATGGCTGCTGTCGAGCGAAAGGTTCGAGAACTGCTCGATCGCGCCGGTGTCGCTGTCGCGCAGGGTCAGCATGAAGAGGCCGCCTCCCCCTTGCAGGTCGATCCGCGCGCGCAGGTCGTTGGCCCATGCGCCGGGCGAGGACGCCTTCAGCTTCAGCGTTCCCAGCTCGAACCGCGCAACCGTCTTGTCCAGCGCGGCGCCGGCCGCATCGGTGGCCGCGCCATCGACCGCCCCGCGCGCGGCATCGGCGGTCTCTTGTTTCTTGTCAGCGTTGCCAGCCCCCTTGGCGAGATCGTCGGCCGCCTTGAAGACCGCAGCCGCCGCTACCGCAGCCGGGCTGTCTGCGGCGTAGGTGTCGGCCTGCACCTTGGCCGCATCGGCGACCGCCTGGGCGTTCGCCGCCGCAGCCACCGCGTCCTCGGCCGCCGTGGCGGTGGCGTCCGCGGCGACCCGCGCCGCATCGGTCGCGCCGGCGAGCGTCGGCGAGAACACCCGCACGATCACCGCCTGGCCGCCGCCGTTCTGGAAGAAATCGCGCACCGCGACGGTCAACGGGCTTTCGTCCCACAGCCCGCCGAAGCGGCGCTCGAAGTCGGCCCAGCTGTTGATCACCACCGGCACATTGTCGGGGCCTAGCTTCGCGCGCCCGACGAACGCCGCCACCGAGGTCGCGACGCCGGCGATGGTGCGCACGCCGCTTGGAACCTCCTCAATATAGACTCCGGGATAGGTCAGCACTGCTGGCATTGGCATTCTCCGTTGAACCTAGGATGACGCCCAATTACCCGCCATGCCGAGACTACCGCCAAATTGAAAGCGAACCACCTTGGTGCAGATGAAACCAAGTCTCGAAGGATCATATGAAGAACTCTGCCAAACTGCGCCATCGGCAAGACATCGGGATCAGGTAGTGCGTTCGGAGTCGACGGGGGTTGACGGGCAGCCAGGTCGGGCGCGACGAAGGCTCCCGACCATGCCCGCTAGCGCGAAAGCCGCACGATCTGCGATTGGTAGCGGGAAGCAAGTTCCTTCCGACACGCCATCGGAAGCAGCCGACTAACTCGTCCCGCTGACGCCAATCGCGGCGCGGGTTTGGCAGCGCCATTTGACGACTTGGGTAGCTCATCAGTGCCCGCGCCCCGCCGCCGCCGATCGAACCCTGGAGCAGTCGCTCGCCCGACAGGTCGCTAACTGGCCGGGTATCGGCAGCGATGCGTGTTAGCGCGCCCGCCTGTCCGTCGCGGTCGATCAACAACAGGCCCAGCAGCGCGACCGCAATTACGCTTGCGATAGGCTCGGGTGCCGCCGCACCCTGCACGATCAGCACGTCGGCGCTCTCGGTTCGGCCCTCTTTTAAAAGGTCGCCGTTCTTGCAGGCAGTGGCCACCACGCGCATGTCCGGTTGTGTGCCGATCAGCCTGCTCAATGCGTCGCTGAGCATAGAGGACATCTCGCTGAGAACGACCCTAATCTTAGCCACAGACGCCCTCCGTCAGCGAGCGTTTCCAAGTTGGCGAGCGTAGGTCAAAGCCACCAGCTCTTGGAATGGATCGGAAGGGGCGGGGACCGATCGGACGCAGCGACGGGGCGAACCGCTATGACCGGTCCTGATTACTCGGGACCCCACCCAGTTCAGCCCAGATACGGTACCACCTAGCCGGGGGGATATGCCGGGCCGAATGGCCCAGGGAGAGGGGTCATTTATTTGGACCGCTGGGCCGAAGCAACGGCGCTTATCGTTAGGTATAAACCAATGGACGATTCGCGGCCTTTGTGGCTTTATTGCGATGAGATTAGCGGCGTTGCCGCCGGACAGTGAAAAACTAACTCTCTACGAGGCATCTGTCAGCTCGACATCAAGGGTGGGGAGTTTCGTTGCGATAGTAGTCTGATATTTCATGGACTTGAGGTGTCAAATGGCACATGTTTCAGGGTCAGTAGCTTGCACGCCATACGCCAGTGTGCGGAACACAACCGTTCTGTTCATCAGCGACGTGCGGCTCTACCGCGAGGCACTCGTTATCGGCATGACGGGGGCGAACGACATTGCGGTCACCGGGCATTGCAGTGGCGCGGAGGCGTTGGAGTGGCTCGGCCGGACACAGGTCGATGTGGCGTTGGTCGACGCTTCGCTTTCTGCTGGACTTTCGCTGGCGCGGCAGATCCGCGCAAGCTTTCCCACGGTGCGCATTTTGGGGCTTGCCATCGGTAGTGAGTCGGAGCGCATTCTCGACTGCGCCGAGGCCGGAATTTCGAGCTATCTCGATAGAAATGCCGGCATTTACGAGTTGGTGACCGCAGTCGGGAGTGTGATGCGCGGAGAATTGTCGTGCACTCCTCGCGTCGCCGGCATGCTGTTCGAGCGCTTGGCTACACTGGCCGACAACGCCCGTGCTGAAACCACAGCCGCCGTACCATCCGACGCCGACCCTGCGGATAAGCTATTGACACTCCGGGAGACCGAGGTCGCAGAGTTGATCGACACCGGACTTACGAATAAGCAAATCGCTCTCGAGCTGCGGATCAGCATGGCGACGGTCAAAAACCACGTTCACAATATACTCGAAAAGCTCGAGGTGCCGCGCCGCGCCGCCATCCGTGGGCGTTTGGCGAGCACTCGGAAGCGCGGCGCCGCTATGTCGAGCGAAGCCCCCCGCCAAAATTTGCCAGCCGGTACGCCGCCACAAAGTCGGCGTACGGCATCGCCCTTTGAAATGCGCTTGCTGCTCTCACCGGGCATCAGTCAGAGCTAGAAGATGACTGCTGTATTTGGCGAGAAAGCACTCTTGGGACAAGCCAATGGTCCCAACGTCGAGCTTATAGTGCGTGGCACCGAGCTCTACGCCACTTACGAAACACCGGACGGCTTTCCGGCCGTCTACGACGACGCCCTTGGTTTGTTCTGTTACGCCCGGATCGACGACGGCGGCTTCGAGTCGACCAGGGTTCCGGTGACGTCTCCCCCGCCGCTAGGCGTGGAGCAGCACGCGACCGAATCCGACGTGGTCAGGCTGCGAAAAATCGAGGCACGAACACTGGAGATGAACCGGCGGTCGCGAGGAATACCCCGGAAGGAGGACTAGCATGAGCGCCATTTTCGGTGAAACACTAACCTTCGACCAAAAAAATGGCCCCGAGATCGCCCTGAAGGTGTTCGGTGACGAGCACTATGCTCGCTACGAGGACCGGAACGGGTATTCGGCCAGTCTACGACGATCAGCTTGGGCTATTCTGCTACGCCGGCCTGTCGGCGGTCTGCTTTCGCTCGAGCGGCGTTCCGCTTTCGCAGCCAGTTCCCGAAGGGCTGGTGCGTCATCTGCAGGAAGTCACAGGAGGCGGTCGTTGCCAAAGCGACGGCTCGGAAGCTACGCCGCGGGGCGACCACTGGCGTGACCGCCGAGGCCGAGGTCGTGCGGACGTTCGGCCCAAACCAGGGCCTTCTCGAGGGCGCATCCTGTCGGTCGGGACGATTAAAGGCCTGACAATCATGGTCAATTTCCAGGATCTGGCCAGCACCGTCTCTCGGAGCGACGTGGAGGAATTGCTCAACGGCGCAAACTACACTCGAAACGGCAACATTTGCTCGGCGCGCGAGTATTTCCGACGCTTGTCGAGCAGGAAGCTCGACTACACAAACGTCGTGGTAGGCCCGTATACACTGAGCCGTGAGCGAGAGTTCTACGTTGATAACTTGCTCGTCGAGGAGGCGCTGGCACTGGCCGTGGCGGACGGGCTCGACCTAGAACAGTTCGATTCACGCGATGAAAACGTGGTGGACGCGCTGAATGTGATGTATGCGGGGCAGACCCAGTACCGCGGGGAGCTTTGGCCGCACAATTGGCGCATCGACCTCCGCTTCGGCACAATGCGCACCGACCTCTACCTGCTCACCAGCCTCGGGCGCACGCCGGCGGATCTGAGCATCGGCACCTTCTGCCACGAGAACGGCCACCTGCTGTGCCGCTTCCCCGACATGTACGACTACGGTGAGCGCGACAACGACAGCATCCCCAGCGCCGGCATCGGCAGTTACTGCCTGATGGGCTCGGGCAACCACAACGACAATGGGCGCAGCCCATCGCCGGTCTGCGCCTACCTGCGCGACCTAGCGGGATGGTGCGACAACGAGGTCGCACTGAACGCCGCCGCCAACATCCAGGCAAACCATGGCGACTACAACACAGTGATGAAGTACCGCACGTCGAAGCCTAGCGAGTATTTTTTGGTCGAGAACCGCTCTCGAATGGGGCTCGACCGGGGCCTGCAGGCAAGCGGGTTGGCGGTCTACCACTGCGATATCATGGGTTCAAACGAATGGCAGCAGGGCACGGCGGCCAAGCACTACCAGTGCGCGCTGCTTCAAGCCGACGGCCGGCGCGATTTGGAGCTGAACGCCAACCAGGGCGACGGCGACGACCTCTATCCGGCGCTACAGGGAGTCGTGCTGTCGGTGGCCTCCGCTCCGAGCTCGCGCGAATGGGATGGCCGTGACTCGGGGTTGGTGATCTCGAACATCTCGGCGCCTGGCGAGGCGATCACTTTCACGGTGGGCGCGGCGGCCGACGTGGTGGTCGCGACTGGGCAGGCGAGCCCAATGGTGAGAATTCCCGACAACGCCAATGCCGGCGTCTCGAGCACAATTGCGATCGCCGAGTCTGGCATCGTAGCTCAGATCAAGGTTGGGGTAGACATCATGCATAGCTGGATCGGTGACCTTAAGGTCGTGCTAACGTCGCCCGCGGGCCTCAGCAGCGTCCTGCATCCGCAACTCGGCGGCTCCGACGACGATCTGGTCACAACATACGATTCCTCTGTCCCGGGCGGTATTGGCCACTATCGTCGGCCAACCGATGCAGGGAACTTGGATATTGAACGTTTCGGATCGGGCTCGGGCCGATGTCGGTACCCTTCGGAGCTGGACGCTTGAACTGCGATCTGCACCACTTGGTCCCAACCGCATCCGCATCGCGTAAGCTCAGCGAGGAGGACTAGTTCGCTGTAGCCGACGCGAACGGGAACCTGCAGCCGGCCGAGGCCATGCTTGAGGTCTCGATGCTGCGCAGGAGCTGCTCTAAGCCCTGAAAACTGGACCACCCGCTTCCGGAAAGCTCGGTTACGGTATGCGGCCGAGGAGAGCGGAGGACCGATGAAGGTGAACAGGTTTCAGATGCCCAGAAGGCGGAGAGTTTAGCAATGACTGGCTTTGAGGCTCCGGTGCTTGCCTTCCTCGCCACCATGGCTGGCCTCGCCGGGCCGGGACGCAGGGACGGCGTACGCGGGATTGGTGGCGTTACCAGCTTCGGATGGTGCGCGCTCTTGGTCGCGGCGTGCAGCCTTGGCGTTAGCCTCTGGCAGGTGCGGCGCGCTGAACTCGAGCGGGCCGAGGTGGCCGCACTCGTCAACGCGGATGTAGCCACCGCCACTGGTCAACTTATCGGCGTCCTGCAGATCCTCACCATGGTTCCAGTGATCGCCGGACCCGGGGGCCAGCGTTACGACATCCCCGGACTCGCGGTTGATCCTTTCGAAGACATTCCCGAGTTGGCACAGCTTGATGATCCCCGCCAAGTCGAACGGCTTAAGACCATGCATCTTGCAGGCGATTTCTGCGGATCAATGGCCGCTACGATCCTGAGGCGCTTGCCCGGTTGATCCGGGGCCTGTCCGGGTGATCCCCGTCCCCGCCACCACGAGGGTCTGGCTAGCGGCCGGGGTCACGGACATGCGGCGTGGCTTCGTCGCGCTCGCGGCCCAGGCCGAGGCGACGCTCCAGCAGGACCCGTTCGTCAGAAGTGGCTCGGGAAATCTGGACAAGGGCGATGAGTGGATGATCCGCGCATTATCGGCATGATCGCCGATAGCGAGGAGAGCACCATGACCAGACGACCGCGCCGGAATCACAGCCCGGCATTCAAGGCGAAGGTGGCACTGGCGGCCATCAAGGGCGAGAAGACGCTGGCCGAGTTGGCCGAGCAGTTCGACGTTCATCCCAACCAGATCACGCAGTGGCGCTCGCAGCTGCTTGAAGGCGCGGCTGGGGTGTTCGGCGCTGTCGCAGCGGCCGATGTGTCTCCTGCGGTGGACGTGAAGACGCTGCACGCGAAAATCGGCGAGTTGTCGCTGGAGAATGATTTTTTGTCCGGGGCGCTCGGCAAGGCGGGTCTGTTGCCGAGCGCAAAGCGATGATCGACCGCGACCATGACCTGAGCGTCAGCCGGCAGGCCAATGCGCTGGGGATCAGCCGGGGCAGCGTCTATTACCTGCCACGCCCGGCTTCGGACGCCGATCTGGCGCTGATGCGCCGGATTGACGAATTGCATCTGGAGTATCCGTTCGCGGGCAGCCCGATGCTGAAGGGCCTGCTGCGAGCCGAAGGGCATGAAGTGGGTCGGCTTCACGTCTCGACACTGATGAAGAAGATGGCGGTCGAGGCGCTCTACCGCCGTCCGAACACGTCCAGGCCGGCGCCGGGCCACAAGGTCTATCCCTATCTGCTGCGAAAGCTGGCCGTGACGCGGCCGAACCAGGTATGGGCGACCGACATCACCTACGTCCCGATGGCGCGGGGGTTCGTATATCTTGTTGCCATCGTCGACTGGTTCAGCCGCAAGGTCTTGGCCTGGCGACTGTCGATCACGCTGTCGGCGGACTTCTGCGTCGAGGCCCTGGAGGAGGCGCTTGGCCGTCATGGCCGACCGGACATCTTCAACAGCGACCAGGGCTCGCAGTTCACCGGCCTCGAGTTTACGCAGGTGCTGAAGGACGCCGAGATCGCCATCAGCATGGACGGCAAGGGCGCATGGCGCGACAATGTCTTTGTCGAGCGGCTTTGGCGCTCTGTGAAATACGAAGAGGTCTACCTGCGCGCCTACGTCAGCGTCTCCGAGGCTCGGGCATCGATCGGCCGCTATCTCGGCTTCTACAACGGCACGCGGCCGCATTCGTCGCTTGGCGGGCGGACGCCCGACGAAGCCTATCTCAACCAGCTGACGCCAATCCCGGCGGCGGCATAACAAATGCGGAGATCCACTTAACGGCAGCCCGGAAGCTGTTCAGACAAACCGAGCCACCTCTAAATGCCCGCGCGGAAAGATCCTCAAGCCGGGACGGCGGGTGGTCGACGTTCTCTGCTGCGCACTGCGCGCAACTACGCGCAGTTCTTGAATCTGGCGGCGTCCGCCGCCGGTCGGGCCAGTTTCTCGTATTCGCGCAGCACGGTCGGCAGCTTGAGCCTCTTGAGGTGGTGGCGCAGGAGGATCTCGGGCGCCTCGACGGCGGCGGTCATGCCGGCGCCCCGGCGTCTGCGCCCGCCAGCAGGCTCATGTAGCTGGCCGCCGACGTCGTTTCGACCGTCGTCTCCGGAAGGTAGGGATAGGCGTCGAGGCTCAGCTTCGGGGGGCGGCGCGCGATCCGGCACAGGACGAGGTGCTTGACCGCGTCATAGCTGATCGCGCCGACCCCCGATTGACGTGTGCGGAGACTTCCCGGGGCGAGGACGGACGGGCGGGGGATGAAGGGCGTCGATATGATCAGCGTAGGTGCGCCGCGAGTTCTTCGTGCGAGGCAGGACGATCAAGGAGATCTGCCGGGAGCTGCACGTCTCGCGCAAGCCGGTGCGCAAGATCATCCGCAGCGACGAGACGGCGTTCGAGTACGAGCGGAGCGTCCAGCCGCAGCCGAAGATCGGGCGCATGGCGGGAGGATCCGTTCGGGCCCTCGACCGGTATGCGGGGCCGGCCGCGGCGGGAGCGGCTGACCGCGAGCAGGCTGAGCGGAGCGCCCCGCTTCGGGCCCCAGGCCGGCAGCGCGGCTCGCACCGCTGCTTTGATCATCGTTGGGAGGGCGTCGTCATAAAGCATTCGGGCCTGCCGTCAGCTTCGCGGGATTGCGCGGGTCGTCTCGGGGTCGAACAGGATCATCTCCGTAGCGTCCGCGTGCAGCGTCAGCGCCGCGCCGGGCGACCAGGCGCCGCCGGCCGGCAGCCGGGCCGCGATGACCTGCGCGCCCCCGGCCGGCGCGACGTTCACGATCGTCTCGTGGCCCAGCGCCTCGACCGTGTCGACGATCGCGTCGATCCGCGCCGAGGATGGCCCCTGCGGCGCCGCGTGCAGGTCCTCGGGCCGGAGGCCGAGGATGACCTCGCGACCGGCATGGGACACGAAGAAGCGCCGCAGCGGCTCGGGCACGGTCAGGCCGAAGCCGGCGGTGCGGACCGTCATGCCGTCCGGCCCGTCCTCGAGCCGGCCGGGGATCAGGTTCATCGGCGGCGTCGCGAGGAAGCCCGCAACGAAGGTGTCGACCGGTTCGCGGTAGACGTCCTGCGGCCGGCCGACCTGCACGATCCGCCCGTCGCGCATGATGCAGATGCGCTGGCCCATCGTCATCGCCTCGACCTGGTCATGGGTGACATGGACCATCGTCGTGCCGAGCTTCTGGTGCAGCTTGACCAGCTCGGTGCGCATCACCGAGCGCAGCTTGGCGTCGAGGTTCGACAGCGGCTCGTCGAGCAGGAAGGCGCGCGGCTCGCGCACCAGCGCCCGGCCGACCGCGACGCGCTGGCGCTGCCCGCCCGAGAGGTTCGCGGGCTTGCGGTCGAGCAGGTGGCCGACGCCGAGCATCGCCGCGATGTCGTCGATCCTGCGCCCGATCTCGGACGGGGCGACGCCGCGCAGCTTCAGCCCGAAGGCCATGTTCTGGCGAACCGACATGTGCGGGTAGAGCGCGTAGTTCTGGAAGACGATCGCGAGGTCGCGCTTGGCCGGGTCGAGGTCGTTGACGCGTTCGCCGTCGATCAGGAGGTCGCCCTTCGATACCGGCTCGAGCCCCGCGATCATCCGCAGCGTCGTCGACTTGCCGCAGCCCGAGGGCCCGAGGAAGATCATGAACTCGCCGTCGGCGATCTCGAGGTCGATCTCGCGCACGGCGTGGATCGCCGAGGCGCCGGCGCCGTAGATCCGCGATACGGCGCTCAGTTCGATGGAAGCCATAGGGCAGTCACTCCTGGGTCCGGCGCATCGCGCCCCAGAGGATTGCGGTCATCGCGGCGACAACGGCCAGCAGGGTAACTGCCATCGCGCTGGCCTGGCCGATATCGAGGCTGACAAAGGCGCGCCGGTAGATGAAATAGCTGATCAGGTCGGTGGCGACGCCGGGGCCGCCCCGGGTCATGATGTAGACGATGTCGTAGGTCTTGATCGCGAAGATCAGCCGGATCAGCAGGGTGATCACGATGACCGGCCGCATCATCGGCAACGTGATGTGCCAAAACCGCTGCACGGCCGAGGCGCCGTCGACGATGGCGGCCTCGTAGGGCTCGCGCGGCAGCGCGCTCAGGCCCGCGAGCAGCAGCACGACCATGAACGAGACCTGGTGCCAGACATCGACCAGCGACCACGGTCCAGAAGGCCATGTCCGGAGCGCCGAGCCAGTTCACCGGCGCGATGCCCACGGTCGAGAGCAGCCAGTTCGCAATGCCGAGCGTCGGGTGCAGGATCATGCGCCAGACCAGACCGACCACGACCGGGTTGATCAGGAGCGGGCAGAGCAGGATCAGGTAGTAGACCGTCTTGCCGCGACGGACGTCATTCAGCGCCAGCGCGGTCGCGAAATCCGATCACGAACTCGATGGCGACCACGGCGACGACGAAGCCGACGGTCAGCAGCGCGGAATGCCGGAAACCCTCGTCCCCGAGCGCGCGGCCGAAATTGTCGAGGCCGACGAAGCGGTCGAAGCCCGGCATGATCAGCGTGTAGTCGAAGAGGCTGGTGGCCCCCGCCCAGAGGATCGGGAAGAGGACCACCATCGCGAGCAGGAGAAGACCCGGCGCCGTCATCAGCCAGCCGAATCGCCGGTCCTCCCGCTCGATCGTCGTATGCGCAACGGCGCTGTTCACTCTTGGCGTCCGTCCCGGACCGCGAGGTCGTTGAACTCGGCTGCGACCTGATCGAGCGCCTCCTGCGGGTCCTTGTCGTCGGAGACGGCGAGCGACAGCTCCCGGCCGAGGACCTCGACGAATTGCGGCGTGTAGGTGAAGGTCGGGAAGTTGTGGCTCTGGAGCAGGAGGTCCTTCAGCGCCGTGACGTGCGGATAGGCCTCGATCACCTCGGCGTTGTCGAAGACGTCGGTCCGCGTCGGAGAACCGCCGAGCAAGGCGCGCTTGATCGCGATCTCGGGGGATTCCACCCATTGCAGGAATTTCCAGGCCGCATCCGGGTTCGGGCTGGATTTCGGGATCGCCCAGCCCCAGGCGCCGTTCAGCGAACCGCCCACATCGGCGGTGGGTCCGGGCACGCCCATGATCTCGCCCTTGCCGACGATCTGCGACCGGCTCGGGTCATCGACCGCGGCGCGGAAGAAGTTGTAGGTGATGTAGCTGTAGGCCTGGCCCTGCGAGAAGACGTTGAACGCCTCGTCGAAGGAGAAGCTCGCGGCGCCGATGGGTCCGTACTCGGCGATGTTGGTCTTGTACTGCTCGAGCGCCTTCACGCCCTCCGGGCTGTTCACGGTCGCGACCCAGTCGCCGTCCATGTAGTCGCCGCCGTTCGCGAACAGGTAGTTCGACCATTCCATCGCGATCGGATCGGGACGGAGGCCCTGGTTCACAACGCCGTACATGCCGTCCTTGGTGAAGAACGCGACCTGCTGCAGATACTCGTCCCAGGTCTCGGGCTTCTTCAGTTCGATGCCGTATTCCTCGAGGAAGGCGGCCTTGTTGGCTTGGTCCTCCAGCAGGTCCGTGCGGTAGAGCAGGCCCATCGCGTAGTTGTAGAACGGCAGCATGTAGGTCACGCCGTCGACCTGACCGACGAGATCCATCATTGCCGGTACATAGGGCGACGTGTCGAAGCCGTCGGCCGCGATGCGCTCGTCGAGCGGCTGCATCCAGCCCGCCTTGAAGAACTCGCCGACCCAGTAAAAGTCGACGACGATCGCGGAGTAGCTGCCGCTTTGCGAGACCAGCTGCGGAACCAGCTTGGTGTGCATCTCCGCGTAGTTGACGACCTCGATGTTGACGTCGATCCCGGTCGCTTCCTCGAACTCCGGCAGCAGCTGCTTGACGTAGTCGGTGTCGGGCACGGCCTCCATTAGGATGTTGATCGTCTCTGCATGGGCGGCGCCGGCCAGAATGGTCGCGGCGCTCAGCGAAAGTAGAAGTCGTCGGGTCTGTCGCATTGCGGGTCTCCTTTGTTGGACTTCGGCCGATTTCATTGGTGTCGCCGGCTGGTTCGGTCCGGCGGTCATTTCAGGGCGCCCAGCGAGAGCCCCTTGACGAGGTATTTCTGCATGAAGGGAAGCAGTACGATCACCGGCAGCAGCGCGAGAAGCGTTGCGGCCGACAGCGGCGCGATGTTGACCCCTGCATGGGTCTCGAGGCTCGCGAGACCGACCGACAGCGTCTGGCTGCTGTGGTTGCCGAGGATCAGCGCGTAGAGGAACTCGTTCCAGCTGAGGATGAAGCCGAGCAGTCCCGCGGCGATGATGCCGGGCATCGCCACCGGGATGGTGATCAGCCGGAAGGCCTGCCAGCGCGTGGCGCCGTCGCTGCGCGCGGCCTCCTCGAGCGAGCGGCTGTCCGCGTCGAAGAAGCTGACCATAATCCAGGCCATGAACGGCAGGTTGATCGCCACATGCGCGATGGTGATCGCGATCAGGCCGGGCACCGGCATGACCATGGTGAACACGAGGAACAGCGGCAGCACGAGCACGATCGGCGGGATCATCTGGCTGCCGAGCACGCCCAGCATCAGAGGCCAGCCGCCGGTGCGATACCGCGCGGCGGCATAGGCCATCATTGCCGCCAGCGGCAGCGAGATCGCCGTTGACAGTCCCGCCACGAACAGGCTGTTCCCGAACCAGCGCAGGAAGTCGAACTGGGTCAGGACTTCTGCGAAGTTGTGCCAGCCGATCTGGCCGATCTCCGGGGGCAACCTGTAGGCCGTCATCTTGTCGGTGAGGCTTACGCGCAGCACCCAGAGCAGCGGCAGCGCAATCGCGGCCGCCATGGAGGCGAGGATCAGATGACGCAGCAGCGAGGCAGGGGGAAACCGTCTCATCGTCTCGAGGCACGCTCCTGGGCCGGTTCCGTGGGCGCCCGCTCCGTCGGCGCACGCGGCCGCTCAGGATGCACGGCCACCCAGCGACCTTCTAGCAACCTTCCACGCGAATGTTCGACTTACAACAAGAAAGCGGGCGTCATCTCTGCGAGTCTGTGATAATTTGCGGGAATGGTTTCGGGTGCTGAATTCGGGAGCAGATCGAGTTTGGATGATTTGAAGGGCGATGCGTCGGTCGGCCGCATACCGGCCAGCACCCGGCGCAGCCAGCTCCACCAGCTGGTCACCAGACATGGATTCGTGACGGTATCGCATGCGTCCGACTTCCTTGGCGTTTCCGAGATGACCGTGCGGCGCGACCTGGAGGCGCTGCAGGAGGAAGGCCTGGTCGACCGGACGTTCGGCGGGGCTGTGCGCCGCGGCAATCACCTGAGCGAAGAGCCGGCATTCGATCTGCGACGCCGCGACCGGGCCGCCGCGAAGCAGTCGATCGCGCTGGCGGCGGCTGCGCTGATCGGCCGGCGCGAGACCGTCGCGATCGACGTCGGCACCACCACGCTGGCGCTGGCGGAGGAGATCGCGCAGGTCGCCGACATCCGCATCCTGACCAACAGCTTGCGCGCCGCCGTGCTGCTCAGCAATGGCGCGAGCCCGGTCTACATTCTCGGCGGGCAGATCCGCGCCGGCGAGGTCTCGGTCGTCGGCGCCGCGTCCGTCGACCAGATGGGCGGCTTCTTTCCCGACAAGCTGTTCCTCGGGGCCTCCGGCGTGACCTCCGAAGGGTTCTTCGACTACTCGATCGAGGACAGCGAGGTGAAACGCGCGATGATCCGCAATTCTGAGATGGTGATCGCGCTCTGCGATGCGACGAAGTTCGAGCGCAGATCGCTGGTCCGGGTCGCGGGGCTGGACGAGATCGACGTGCTGGTCTGCGACGCCGAGCCCCCGCCGCACCTGTCGGCTGCCTTAGCCCGCGCAGGGGTCAGGCTGGTGGTCAGCGGGCCGCCGTCGGGGGCATGACCCCGGCGATGGCGGGCAGGTCGCGCAGATCGCCGAGCGCCGTCGCCCCCCGGACGCCTTGCGCCGCCCCGAGCGCCGCGACCCGCATCCCTGCGGCCAGCGCCGAACGCGCGCCGGTCGGCGAGTCCTCGACGGCCAGGATCCGGTCCGCGGGGATCCCGAGCAGGTCAGCCCCCCGGAGATAGGGTTCGGGATCGGGCTTGCCGCTCGCGACATCATCGAAGCTGACGGAGGCTTCCAGCATGTCAGTCAGCCCCAGCGCCGCCAGATTGGCGTCGACGATGCGCCGGGTCGAATTGGAGACCGCGACCTGCCGCAGGCCGGCGCCGGCAAGCGCCCCGACCACCTCGGGGGCGCCCGTCATCGGCACGGCGTCGGAGGCGTTGACGCAATAGAGATGCTCGATCGCATCGAGCCATTCTTCCTCCCGCAGCTCGTTCGGCAACGCGTCGGCGAGTTCCGTCCACACGTCGTGCATGTGAACGCCGAGGAACCGGCCGGCCGGGTCGCGGCGCAGGTCGAGCCCATAGCCGAGGCAGGTCTCGACCAGGCAGCGGTGGTGGAGCGGCTCGCTGTCGATCAGCGTGCCGTCGATGTCCCAGGCCACGGCGGCGATGCGCGCGGTCATCCGTGCAGCCCCTGCAGACGCGCGTAGATCTCGCGGAACCGGGCATAGCCGGCGTCGTAGGCCGCACGGTTCTCCGCACGCGGCGTCAGCAGTTCGTCCTCCTGCACGAAGACGGTGATCCCGTCCCAGTCGGCGAGCCCGACGCCGACGGCCGCCGTCCAGGCGGCGCCCAGGCACGAACCGGGATGCGCCTTCAGGCGCTGGACCGGCGCGCCGAGAATGTCGGACACGATCTGCATCCAGACCCGGCTGGCCGAGCCGCCGTCCGAGGCGAGGAACCGGCGCGGCCCGTGGCCGATCTCGGCCATGACCTCGACATGATGGCGCAGCGCGTAGCCGTAGGATTCGAGCAGCGCGCGCCACATGTGGCCCAGCGTGTGCGACAGCGTCAGGCCCTCGATGACGCCGCGCGCGAACGGGTCGTGCAGCGGCGTCTTCTCCCCGAGAAAGTACGGAAGGATGGTCAGGTCCTCGGCCCCCGCCGGCACGGTCTCGGCCATCCGGTCGAGCGCTGCATGGGGCGCGGCGCCGAGCGCGGCCCCGCCGGCGAAGGTCGCGACGAACCAGTTCAGCACCGAGCCCCCGGTCGACATGCAGCCGTTCGGCATGAAGAGGCCCGGGATCAGGTGATAGTCGAGATAGAGCCTCGGGTCCGGCGCCGCCTCGGCCGAGACCGTCAGCACGTCCACCGCGCCGCCGAACTTCAGCAGCACGTCGCCGGCATGGATCACGCCGGCCCCGAGCGCCGAGGCGATCATGTCGGCGGCGCCGCCGACCACCGGCGTGCCCTCCGCGAGGCCGGTCTCGGCGGCCGCGGCGGCCGTCACGCGGCCCTGGATCTCGGACGAGCCGATCCGTTCCGGCAGCGCGGCCCACGGCACGCCCGTCGCCGCCGCGAGGTCCGGCGAGAGGGCGCCCGTGGCCACGTCGGTGATGCCCGCCTCGAGCGCCCAGTTCTGCTCGATCGTCCGCCGCCCGGTGAGCCGCCAGTTCACGTAGTCGTAGGAGCCGAACACCGTCGCGATGCGGGCGTGGTTCTCGGGTTCGTGGCGCGCCAGCCAGCGCAGCTTCGCGCCGACCAGCTGCTGGTTCACGCCGTTGCCGGCGCGCGACAGGAACGCGGCCTCGTCGATCTCGGAGCGGATCTCGCGGACCTCGGCGCCGCAGCGGCCGTCGCTCTGCTGGATCGAGGGGCGGATCAGCGCGCCGTCCGCATCGAGCAGCACGACGGCGGGCAGCATCCCCGAGACGCCGATGGCGGCGATCCTGTCGGCCGCATGGCCCGAGGCGGCCAGCAGTTCGGCGACGATCTCGCGGACGTTTCCCCACCATTCTTCGGGGTCCTCCTCGGCCCAGCCGGGCCGCGGCGAGGCGAGCGCGACCGGGCGCGAGGCGACCGCGGCCACCGTGCCGGGAAGCTCGAGCAGCAGCCCGATCGTCGACGTCGTGCCGATGTCGAGGCCGAGGACCAGCGTCATCGCGCGCCTCCCCGCTGGACGCTTCGTCGCGCGCGGCGCATCAGCGCAGGCTCTCGACCTGGTCCATGAACCGCTTGACCCGGTCGCCGTCGACGGCGTTCCAGGTATCGCCGTCCACCTTGAAATGCGTGCCGATCACGCAGCCAGACGCCACGGAGAGCACGTCGGCGACGTTGTCGATATTGACGCCGGTATTGGCGAAGACCGGCACGTCGGTCACGGTCTCGGCGACCTTGCGCAGCACCGAATGCTCGGCCGGCTGGCCGGTGATCGGGCCGGAGACCAGGATGGCGTCGGCAAGCGACGAGAAGACTGCGCTGCGCGCCCGCAGCTCGACCGGCCGCTGGTCGAGCGAATGCGCGAACTCGGCGTTGATGTTGAACAGCATCTTCATGTCCGGCCGGCCGAGCTGCGTGCGCAGCCGCGCGGCCGCGGCGCAGTCCGGCTCCCAGATGCCCATGTCCGACGCGAAGACGCCGGTGAAGATCTCGCGCACGAAGCTCGCGCCGGTGACGGCGCCGATCGCCACCGTCGCCTGCGGGTCCCACAGGAAGTTGACGCCGAACGGCACGTTGAGGCTCGGCCTGACCGCGGCGACCACCGCCGTCATCGCGGCGACGCTCTCGGGCGCGCCCTTGAAGACGTAGGGACGGTCGTTCTCGTTGCCGAACATGATCGCGTCGACGCCGCCGGCCTGGAGCTTCTCGACATCCGCGAGCACGCCCTCGATCAGCCCGTCCATGCCGCGGTCCGCATCGTAGAGCGGCGCGCCGGGCAGTGCGCCGATATGCGCCATCGCGATGACGGCCTTCTTGCGGGAGCCGAAGAAGTCGAATGGCATGCGTACTCTCCTGGAGATCGGGACAGGGCGCCGCCCCGCCCGGGCCGGCCTCGCCCGCCGTTGTGCCAGCCCGGCTTTCGACTTGCAACAATCTCTAACATGTTGATCATGGTTTTCGATAGAGTTTGATCGCCCTTGAGCAGGAGCGCCGTCGTTGACCGAGTCCCCGAACGAACTTCCCCGGCAGACCTATCCGGACCTCGCCGGCCGCCGCGCTTTCGTCACCGGCGGCGCCGCCGGCATCGGCAATGCGATCGCGCGGGCCTTCGCGGCGCAGGGCGCCCGCGTGACGATCGCGGACCTGAACGCGGAGGCCGCCGAAGCCGCCGCCCGCGCGCTCGGCGCCGGGCATCACGGCGTCGCGGTCGACGTGCGCGAGCGCGCCTCGGTCGCGGCCGCCTTCGACGCGGCGGTGTCGCGGATGGGCGGCGTCGAGATCTGCATCGCCAATGCGGGCGTCTCCAGCATGCGCCCGGCGATCGACCTGACCGACGAGGACTGGGACTTCAACATGGACGTGAACGCGCGCGGCGTGTTCCTGACGAACCAGATCGCCGCGCGCCACTTCCTTGCCCGGGGCGACGGCGTCATCGTCAACACGGCGTCGCTGGCCGCCAAGGTCGGCGCGCCGCTGCTCGCGCATTACTCGGCGAGCAAGTTCGCGGTCGCCGGCTGGACCCAGGCGCTGGCGCGCGAACTGGCCGCCGAGGGCATCCGCGTGAACGCCGTCTGCCCGGGCTTCGTGCGCACGTCGATGCAGGAGCGCGAGGCGATCTGGGAGGGAGAATTGCGCGGGATGAGCGCGGAGGACGTGGTGGAGGACTACGTGAACCAGACCCCGCTCGGACGCATCGAGACGCCCGAGGACGTGGCCGGCGTCGTGGTCTTCCTTGCCTCCGGCGCGGCCCGCTTCATGACAGGGCAAGCGATCAACGTGACGGGCGGCGTCTACATGGGATGATCCTGACTAGCACAGCGCTATACGAACGAGACGGGCATTTTCCTGCGATCAGGGCATCTCGTTCAGGAGAGCACATCTTGAGGACGCGGTTCTGGACCTGCTGCGCGAACGCCTGATGCAGCCGATGCGGTTGTCAGCTTCATGCCGGCTTCACCCGCGAGACGAAAGCGAGCCGCAATCAGAACGGCGGTTGGCGCCCGCGATTTGAGGCGGAACCCAACAGCCCGCGAAGGTCTTCTTGGCGACGCGCCAAGTGGACCTCGGCCAAGGGGCGACGAGCTGGCGCTGGATGCGTGAGAGACGACCGGGCTCAATCCGTTCTTCCGTGCCGCGACCACTACGCCGATGCAACCTCCCCTTCCGGGAAGCATAGTCGTCAACATTGGCGACCCGACGGCGCACTGGACGAACGGGCGCTTCCGCTCGACCCCGCACCGTGTCGTCAATCTGTCAGGGCGCGACCGCTATACGATGCCGTTCTTCTTCAATCCGGATTTCGAAACCCTGATCAATCCGCGCGATATACTAGGCATTTCGCCCGGCACAAAGCCCAGTGCACCGCTTGCTTCCGGACCCTTTCTGGCGGACCGGTTCTCCAGCTACCGCGCGTTCTGGAAAGGTTCCGGCTAATTGCCGCGCACGCGCCGAGCAGCGTGAGCATCTGCTCCGTCTCGGACCCCGAACCATGTTTCACACTTGTCCGACGGCTTTCCGCGGTAGCGTCCAGAACTCTTTCGAGAGGTCATCCGTGCGGGCGTGGCCATTTCAAGAGCGCCGACAGAGACTGCCTTCGCCTCTCCTCCCACGACTGCATGCACCCGTCCCCGCTTTTCGCAGCCCGGTCGAGCTCCTCGATGACGGCGGATGCGACCTGCCGAGCCTCTTGCGCGTCAAGGTTGCAGGGATCGAGATGCAGCCTCCCCGTATCGGCGATGTCGTCGCGGACCCTCACGGACGGGACGCGGGCTGCCAGACGATCGGCGAGCTCCCAGGCATGCAGTCCCGACGCCGGCCCGACCGCCATCTCCACGCGCTCGATCGGATTTCCTGTCCAGTCGGGCAGGCGTCGCAGTTCCAGCCCCGGATGCCCGGCAAGGGCGCCGATCCATTCGTCGATGATCGCGTCTTCGCGGCGCCGAATGCCTGCATGGTCCCGGTTCGACCAGGCTTCCAGCGCGGCGATTGCGCCCGCAATTCCCTCCTTGCCGACTTTCATCGCCCGGCCGATGCCGCGGTTCTGCAGACAGGCGGCGCGGACCAGCGTGCGACGACCGGCGACGATTCCCGCTGTTGGCCCCCCAAGAAACTTGTGGGCGCTCCAGATGACGAGATCCGCGCCGAGAGAGATCGCGCCGGTCAAGTCGTGCTCGCTGGCCATGTCCACAATAACGGGGACCCCGCGCGCGTGGCAACAGCCGATGAATGCCTCAAGCCCGATCTGTCCGCTCGCGGCGACGTGATGAGAGATGACGTAGAGGCCCGCGGCCGCACGGTCGGTGAGCGCAGCACTCACATGGAAAGGCTGGACGTCGAAGACCGTTCCAACGGAGACGGGCCGCGCGCCAGCGAGGCGGATCATCTGTGCGACCGAGGCGCCAAAGTCTATCAGATGGCCTGCCGGGATGACGATCTTGCAGGGCAATCCGTGCGCGTCGGGCAGTCGGGCAATGGTCGCCAGATCGGCGCCCGTCATCGCTGCGGCGACGCCCAGCGTAATCCCCGACGCCGCAGAGGAGGTGACGAAGCCCGCCTCGGCGCCAGTCGCGGCGGCGATCTCGGCGCTGGCCTTTGCCTGAAGCGCGGCGATGTCCACGAATTCGGACAAAATCTCCGAGACTGCGGCCGCCGCTTCAGGGATCGCGCGGGATGCCCCGAGCGCTGTCATCGTGCCGGCAGCGTTGATCACGGGCACCAAGCCGAGACGGTCGTGGATAAGGGCCATCGCCGTTACGCCGGAGCGAGGCGGAAATCTGGCCCTTCGGGCAGGATCTGGCCGCCGTCGACGATGACGGTCGTCCCAGTAACGTAGGCCGCGTCGTCGGAGGCGAGAAAGAACGCCGCCCCCGCCACGTCCGCGGGGGCGCCAAGACGGCCGAGCGGTACGGCAGCTTCCATCTGGGCGATGAACGCGGCGCTGCGATGGGCCTTCATGCCTTCGGTCAGGATGTTGCCGGGCTCGATGCCGTTCACGGTGATCCCGTATCCGGAAAATTCCAGCGCTGCGGCCCGAATGAAGCCGTTGATGCCGGCCTTGGACGCCGAGTAGTGCCCGTGACCGGGGCTCGTCACGCGCGGGCCGGTGATCGAGGAGGTAAAGATGATCCGTCCGCCGCCGCGCGCGCGCATCGCCGGAAGCGCCGCCTTGGCCGCGAAAAAGGAGCCGCGCAGGTTGACGCCGAGGACGTGGTCCCATTCCTCCGCGCTCGTGTGCTCGATCAGCGTCCACGGATAGACGCCGGCGTTTTGCACCAGGATGTCGAGCCCGCCAAAGGCCTCGAGCGCGAACGCGACGGCGGCCTCGGCCTCCGCCTCGCGGGAAATGTCGCACGAGATGAACCGCGCGCGCTCCACGCCTCCAAGCGCGGCGACGGCCGCGTCCGCTCCGTCGGCCAGCGTGTCCGCGATCACGACCAGCGCGCCCTCCGCAGCATACCGCTCGGCGATGCCGAACCCGATGCCGCGGACGCCTCCGACGACGAGCGCGACGCGGTTCTCGAGTCTCCTGGCGGCGGTCATGCGAGCTTCTTTCGGATCTGGAGTTTCAACGTGTCGAGCAGGACGGCGGCCAGCACCATCGCGCCCTGGATCAGCTGCGTGTAATGCGCGGGCATGCCCATCAGGTTGATCGCGGTCTGGATCGAGGACAGGAGCAGCACCCCCGCATAGACGCCGGGCAGGCTGCCGACCCCGCCCTTCAGGCTGACCCCGCCGATCACCACGGCGGCGAAAGTCTGGAACAGCATCCCGATGCCGAGGTTGGCCGTGGCGCCGGACGTGCGGATCGCGAGCAGCCAGCCGGCCAGCCCCGCGATCGCGCCGGCGATCACGAAGGTCAGGAACGTGAGCCGGTCGACGCGGATGCCGGCGCGCCAGGCCGCGACAGGGTTGCCCCCGATCAGCAGCAGGTGCCGTCCGAACGGGGTCCGGCGCAGGATGAACGCGAAGGCTGCCGTCGTCAGGATGCAGATCCAGGCGATCAGCGGGATGTTCAGGAACCGCTCGATCGCGAAGACCCGCAGCTCCGCCGGCATCTCCTGCGCGGACCGCCCGCCCGAGATCGCGACGACGAGGCCCCGGCACCAGATGTAGGCGGCGAGCGTGACGATGAAGGCGTTCATCTTCAGCCGCACGATGAAGAAGCCGTTGGTCGCGCCCACGGCGCCGCCGATCGCCACCGCGACCAGCAGCGACGCCGGAACCACCAGCCATCCCGGAACCAGCGTGAGGCCAAGCCCGACGCCCGACGCGGCGAACAGGATGCCGATCGTCATCGCCGACAGCGCCATCACCAACTCGATCGACAGGTCCATGTGCCCGGCGATGATCACCAGCGACAGCCCGATCGCGAGCGTCCCGACGAAGGTCGACTGCTCGACGATGTTCGCGAAGATGCCGATCTGGAAGTAGTTCGGCACGGTCAGCGAGAAGAACGCGACCACGGCGATCAGGATGAACCAGACGAGGTTGTCGAGCACGAACTCGATGGCCGCCCGGCGGCGGGGCGTGATCATTCGCGGGAACTCCAGGACGGCGGAGGATGGGCGCCGACGGATCGGCGCCCATGGAACAGGCCGCTACTCGACCGGGGCGACCGGCGAGTCGGGGGTCTGCATGTTGCCCCAGAAGCGGGCGTCGTCGACGTTCTCGGGCGTGATCGCGGCGCCCGGCAGCTTGATGTTCGGGCCCCACTCCTCGATCGTCATCGTGCCGGTCAGCCCGAGCACGTCGTATTCGCCCGGCTCGATCGCCTCGCCGCCGACGATCTTGTCCGCGAACATCGCGAGCGCCGCCGCCTGCGCGAACAGCGGCTGCTCGACCTCGACCTGCTCCCAGCCCTTCCGGATGAGATCCAGCCCGACCGGCGCGCCGTTCGACGAGACGAGCATCACCTCGCCCGGCGCCTTGCCCGCGGCCTCGAGCGAGGCGACGGCGGCGACGGCGAGGTGCGCCGCGTGGACGAAGACGAGGTCGATGTCCGGGTTCGCCAGCAGCTGGTCCGACACGATCGAGCCCGCGTTCGACGCCTCCCACATCATCGCCGCGTGGGTCAGGATCTCGACGTCCGGGAACTCGGCCATCTTGGCCTCGAACCCCTTCTGGATGTCGAGCGTGTAGGGGTCGCCCGGATCGCCCAGCACCTGAAGCACCTTGCCCTCGACGGCGCCGTTCTTCTCCTGCAGCAGCCGCTGGATCTCGCCGGCCGCGACCTCGCCGATCTCGATCGTGCCCGCGACCGACGTCAGGTCGCTTTCCGTCGACGTGATCTGGCGGTCGAACTGCATGACCGGGATGCCGGCCGCGCGCGCCGCCTCGATCTGCGGCTTCAGCGCGTTGAAATCGACGGCCGCAAGCACGATCGCCGCTGGCTTCAGCGCGATCACGTCGTTCATCTGGCTCTGCTGCACGTCGGTCTTGTTGTCGGCGTTGAGCGTGATGGTCTCGTAGCCGACGTCGCCCATGAACTTCTCGATCGCCGAGACCGACGTGGTCTGGAATTCGTCCAGCAGCGTCGGGACCATGTAGTAGATGGTGCCCTTGTCCTGCGCGAAGGCGGGCGCGGCCAGCACGGCGGCGCCGAAGGCCGCCCCGGCCATCATCTTCATCAGTTCTCGTCTCATGTCGGATCCCCGTGGTTCAGTGTGGATGGGCGCTCTGTCGTCGCCCGGTTCAGGTTGGGCCAGTTGATCTGGCCTCCGCGTTTGACGAATGCGGCGACGCTTCCGCCTCGCCGGTGATCAGGCGCACGACCGCGTCGGCGTTGGTGTCCCGCGTCGGGACGTCGCCCGCGACGACGCCCTGGCGGATGACGACGATCCGGTCCGCGACCTGGAACGCCTGCTGCATGATGTGGGTGATGATCACGACGCCGATGCCCTGGGCGGCGATGCGCCGGATCATGTCGAGCCCGCGTCGGGTCTGGTCGACGCCCAGCGCGGCGAAGGGCTCATCGAGCAGGACGAGCTTGCCGCCCCAGTGCACGAAACGGTTGAGCTCGATCGCCTGGCGCTGGCCGCCCGACAGGTGCTCGACGTTCGTTCGAAGCGACGGGATCCGCGTGCCCGCGTCGGCGATCGCCCGCGCCGTGGCCGCCTCCATCGCGCGTTCCTGAAGAACGGGGATGCCGAAGTACTTCTTCACGATCTCGCGGCCCATGAAGAAGTTCGCGACGACATCGACGTTGGTGCAGAGCGAGAGGTCCTGATACACGGTCTCGATCCCGGCGGCCTTGGCTTCCGCCGGCGTCCCGAACCGGACCGCGCGGCCCTCGTAGAGCACCTGGCCCGAACTCGGCTCCAGCCCGCCGGAGATGATCTTGACCAGCGTCGACTTGCCGGCGCCGTTGTCTCCGAGCAGCGCGACCACCTCGCCGCGCCCGATCTCGAAGGACACGCCGCGCAGCGCCTCGATCGCGCCGAACCGCCGCGTGATGTTCTCCAGCCGGAGCAGCGGCGCGGCGGGCCCGGCGGCGGTCACAATGCGTGCTCCCAGGGCCTGGCGGCGGCCGAGACCGGGCGCCGCTCGCTGCGCTCGCCCTTGCGGGACGCGCCGCCGAGACGCGGCGCCAGCACGCCGGAGACGGCGAGGGCGGCCGCTCCGCGCAGCACGGCGTCGGCGCCGCCGCTGGACTGGACCAGCCGCGCGGAGGCGCGGTCCGAGCGTTCCGCAATCGAGTGGGGCAGGGGCTCGGCGGCCGCGATCAGGTCGGCGATCAGCGACTCGGGCGCGAGGCCGCCGATCAGGATCGTCTGCGGGTCGAACAGGTTCTCGATCGTCACCGTCGCGCGGCGCAACAGGGGCGCGGTCTCTGCGATCCACGCGATGTAGGCCGGCGCGCGCCCGGCGATGGCGGCGTCGCGACCCAGCGCGGGATCGGCCTGGCGCAGACGGCGGTCGAGCGCGTCGAGCGACAGGTAGCGCTCGAGGCAGCCGCGGTTTCCGCAGGGGCAGGGATCGCCGTCGGGAACGAGCGGCAGGTGGCCGACCTCGCCTGCGTTGCCATGCGCGCCGCGCAGCACGGCGCCGGCCTGCACCATGGTCCCGCCGAGCCCGACGCCGAAATACAGGTAGAAGAAGTCCTGGAAGTCGCGGCCGGCGCCGTAGAGCCGTTCGCCGAGCGCGGCGGCCGCGAGATCGACGCCCACGAAGGCGGGAAGCCCGGTCGCGGCCTCGATGCGTTCGGCGATCGCGACGTCCTTCCAGCCCTCCAGCGTCGTCGAGCCGACGAAGCTCATCGAACTCGATCCCGACCGGACCCGGGATCGCGACGCCGATGCCGAGCATGCGGCCGTCCGGGCGCAGCGCGCGGATCTCCTCGACCAGCGAGCCGCAGAGCGCGAAGGCGGCGTCGGGCTCGCTTGGCGCCATCAGGCTGGACCGCCGGGCGATCAGGTCGCCGGCGAGGTCGATCAGCGCGGCGTCGATGCCGATCGGCGTGACGTGCAGCCCGATCGCGAAACCGCCCTCCGGGTTCAGCGTCAGCTCCGAGGGCGGATGCCCGCGACCGGCCCTCGGCCGGCGCGCGCTGCGAACGAAGCCGAGTTCCTCCAGTTCGCGCGTGATCGTGGTGACGGTCTGGACGGTCAGCCCGACCCGGGCCGCGATCTCGGCGCGGGAGATCGGCGCGCCGAGACGGATCGTCTCGAGCACGATCCGCCGGTTGTACGGGCGTCCGCTTTCCTGATTCGCGCCGTGCAAATCCATGGCCCCTCCGCTCCGGATAGGCCGACGCTAGCAGCGATGATTTTCAAGTCAAATGGATTTGAAAAATAAGCGCCACGAGCCGGGCTGCCGGATGGACCCCCGGCGGCCCCCGGCGGCTGGAAAATGGCAAGCCATTTTCCAGCCGGATTCCAGCCACAATCCAGCCTGCCCTTTTTGCCGCAATTCCAACGGCCTGGCCCCCGTCCAAGCCCCGCCGGAAAACCAGCCCGAATCCGTCAGAACAGGAAGTAGCGCTGCGCCATCGGCAGATGGTCCGCGGGCTCGCAGGTGATCGGCACACCGTCGACCCGGACCTGGTAGGTCTGCGGATCGACCTCCAGCCGGGGCGTGAACCCGTTGTGAATCATGTCCTTCTTGCGCACCGTCCGGGTGCCGCGCACCGCGCGGAGGGACTTCTGAAGCTTCAGCCGCTCGCCGATCCCGTCGTCCAGCGCCGCCTGCGACACGAAGGTGACGCCGGTGGTCTGCAGCGCCCGGCCGAACCCGCCGAACATCGGCCGGCTGTGCACCGGCTGCGGCGTCGAGATCGACGCGTTCGGATCCCCCATCGGCGCCATCGCGATCATCCCGCCGATCATCACCAGCGCCGGCTTCACCCCGAAGAACGCCGGCTTCCACAACACGAGGTCCGCGCGCTTGCCGATCTCGATCGACCCGATTTCATGTGCAAATCCATGCGTGATCGCCGGGTTGATCGTGTACTTCGCGACGTAGCGCATGACGCGATGGTTGTCGTTCCGGCTGCTGTCCTCGGACAGCGCGCCCCGCTGGACCTTCATCTTGTGCGCGGTCTGCCAGCACCGCAGAATCGTCTCGCCGACCCGGCCCATGGCCTGGCTGTCCGAGGACATCATCGAGAACACGCCCATGTCGTGCAGGATGTCCTCGGCCGCGATCGTCTCCTTGCGGATACGGGATTCCGCGAAGGCCACGTCCTCGGGAACGTTCGGGTTCAGGTGATGGCACACCATCAGCATGTCGAGATGCTCGTCGATGGTGTTGATCGTGTAGGGCCTGGTCGGATTGGTCGACGACGGCAGTATGTTCTCCTCGCCCGCCGCCACGATGATGTCCGGTGCGTGACCGCCGCCTGCGCCTTCGGTGTGGTAGCTGTGGATCGTGCGGCCCTTCATCGCCGCGAGCGTGTCGCGCACGAAGCCGCTCTCGTTCAGCGTGTCCGTGTGGATCGCCACCTGGACGTCGGCCCCGTCGGCGACGCTGAGGCAGTTGTCGATGGCGGCGGGCGTCGTGCCCCAGTCCTCGTGCAGCTTCAGGCCCATCGCGCCGGCGCGGACCTGCTCGCGCAGCGGCTCCGGCAGGCTGGCGTTGCCCTTGCCGAGCAGCCCGATATTGACCGGGAGGCCCTCCGCTGCCTCGAGCATGCGGTGGATCGCCCAGGGTCCGGCGGTCACCGTGGTCGCGAGCGTGCCCACGGTCGGGCCGAGGCCGCCGCCGACGAGGGTCGTCGTGCCGCTCGCCAGCGCCTCCTCGGCCTGCTGCGGCGCGATGAAGTGGATGTGGGCGTCGATCGCGCCTGCCGTCAGGATGCGCCCTTCGCCCGCGATGATGTCGGTCGCGGGACCGATCGCGATGGTGACGCCGGGCTGGATGTCGGGATTGCCGGCCTTGCCGATGCGCGGAGATGCGGCCGTCCTTGATCCCGACATCGGCCTTCACGATGCCCCAGTGATCGAGGATGATGACGTTGGTGATGACGACGTCGGCCGTCCCGGCGGTGGGCAGCTGGCTCTGGCCCATGCCGTCGCGGATCACCTTTCCGCCGCCGAACGTGACCTCCTCGCCATAGATCGTGTGGTCGTGCTCGATCTCGATGACGAGATCGGTGTCCGCGAGGCGAACCCTGTCGCCCTTGGTGGGACCGTAGAGGTCGGCATAGGCCGACCGCAGGATCGTGGCCATCGCGACGCCTCCTAGAGCTTGCCCATGATCCGGGCGTTGAAGCCGTAGACCTCGCGTGCGCCCGCGAGCGCGACGAGTTCGACGACGCGGTCCTGGCCGGGCTCGAACCGCACGGCCGTGCCCGCAGGAATGTTGAGGCGATAGCCCCGCGCCGCCTCGCGGTCGAACCTGAGCGCCGCGTTCGTCTCGTAGAAGTGGTAGTGGGAGCCGACCTGGATCGGCCGGTCTCCCGTGTTCTCGACTTCGATCTCCATGGTCTCGCGACCTGCGTTGATCTCGATCTTGCCGTCTTCGATGAAGTACTCGCCGGGGATCATGGACAGGTCCTCACGGGATGGGATTGTGGACGGTGACGAGCTTGGTTCCGTCCGGGAACGTCGCTTCCACCTGTATCTCGTCGACCATTTCCGGGACGCCCTCCATCACGTCGTCCCGCGTCAGCAGCGTTGCCCCGAAGGACATCAGCTCGGCCACGGTCCTGCCGTCGCGCGCGCCTTCCAGGATCGCGGCCGAGATGTAGGCCACTACCTCCGGGTAGTTGAGCTTCACCCCGCGCGCCTTGCGGCGTTCCGCCACCAGTGCGGCCGTGAACAACAGCAGCTTGTCCTTTTCGCGGGGAAGAAGTTCCATCGATCCGTCCTCATGTTGACCATATGCGCGGGGCGATTGCGCGCCGGCGCATCGGACCCTCGCGGAGCGCTTCCCAGGCCCTGCCGAACAGCGACCTCGCCTCGGACATGCGGGCGCCGAGGTAGCGGCAGACGACGACGTGCTCGAGCTGGCTGACCGAGAAGAGCCTTCCGGCCGGCGTCTCGCCCACGGCGTGTCGGATGTGCTCTGCCGTGCCCTCTTCGATCGGGCCGGCATAGACCAGTGTGCCGATGACGGGCTTTCCCGCGACGGCGAAGGCCGCCCGCATCAGCGGCGAGCCGCCCGCAAGATGCAGCCGTTCGATCCAGACCGGCCGGCCCTCGCGCCGGATTTCGACGCGTTGGGCCACAGAGCCATACGAGAAGTTTTCTCCGGAGGCCGGCCGTCCAAGGCTGAGGAAGTCCCAGCCTGCGTAGATCGCGTCCGCCGCGAGGGAGACGTCGGTCTCGATGGAGCAACTGGAGCCGTCGAAAAGGATCGTCTCCTGCGGCAGATACTCGCAGGTTGCGCCGGCGCCGACGTCGATCACGGTTCGGATTCGGCTCGCGCGATCCGGGCTGCGGTAGACCTTCGTCGCCCCGGGCATCGTGAACAGCGCCTTCGCGCCTGCGGCCAGGTGGCAGTCGACGTGCAGGCTGTCGCCCCCTGCCACGCCGCCTGGCGGATGCAGCAGGTAGACATGCGCCGCGCCGTCCGGCTCCGGATGGAACGGACGCTGAATCAGAAGCGGGCCCACATGTCTGCGCCGAGTGATCCGGGTCTTGCCAGCGAGGGGCTCCAGCCAGAGCTCAAGCTCGGCGCGCCAGGACCGTTCGGGAAATGCTGTGGCCGGGCCGGTTCCTGCATCGCCATCGAACGGTTTCTCGATAAGCAACGCGCCCTGCCCAGCCCCGGAGAAGAATCTGTCTTCGCTGACGATCGGTCCATTGCGAGCATTTTCTCCCGCAATCCCTGACGCTACCAAGCGAACGTTTGGCTTGCAAACGTTAATGCCGCGCCTGCGGGACGAGGCCTTGACCCCGGCCGGGAACGACCGCAACGCTGCAGGCGTATCCGACGTCGCCGCTGCCGGCGCGGGCGGAATCCAGCAAGGAGACCCACGGAATGCTGCGCGCGACGGAAGTGAGACGGGCGCAGGACGCGCATTCCCCCGACAAGGCGCCGGTCGTCGGGACCGCCTCGCTTCAGCACGATGACCGGCACATCCGCCGCAAGACGATCTCGCTGACGGACGGCCGCAGGGTCCTGGTCGACCTGCCGAATGCAGTCGTCCTGAGCACGGGCGACGACCTGATCCTCGAGGACGGCGACGCGGTCAGGATCGAGGCGGCGGACGAGGATCTCTACGAAGTCAGGGCGCGCGACGCGATGCACCTCGTCGAACTGGCCTGGCACATCGGCAATCGGCACCTTCCCGCGGCGATAGCGGCGCACCATATCCTGATCGGTCGGGATCACGTGATCCGGGCGATGCTGGAGGGCCTCGGCGCCTCGGTGCGCGACGTGCAGATGCCGTTCGACCCGGTTCGCGGCGCCTACGCCGCCGCGCATGCAGAAGGGCATCACGCACATGGCGGCCACGACCATGGATCGGCAGGCCGCCATCATCATCACGCCGAAAAGCCGACATAGCGGGGAAATTGGTCATGGCAGTACAGAACGGACCGCTTCGGATCGGTATCGGCGGGCCGGTCGGCTCGGGAAAGACTACGCTGACGGAGAAGCTCTGCAACGCGCTGAAGGCGCGATACTCGATCGCGGTCATCACCAACGACATCTACACCAAGGAGGACGCCCTGATCCTCGCGCGTCGGCAGGCCTTGCCCGAGGATCGGATCATGGGCGTCGAGACCGGAGGCTGTCCGCACACGGCCATTCGCGAGGACGCGTCGATCAACCTCCAGGCCATCGCGGAGATGATGCGCAAGTTCCCCGATCTCGAGATCGTCTTCATCGAGTCCGGCGGCGACAATCTCGCGGCGACGTTCTCGCCGGAACTCGCCGATCTGTCGATCTACGTGATCTCGGTCTGCCAGGGCGAGGAAATCCCGCGCAAGGGCGGGCCGGGCATCACGCGGTCCGACCTGCTGGTGATCAACAAGAGCGATCTCGCGCCTTACGTGAACGTCGATCTCGCGGTCATGGAGGCCGACGCCGCGCGGATGCGAGCCGGACGGCCGTTCTGCTTCACGGATTTGTCCCGGTTGAAGGGCGTCGAGACGGTCGTGGATTTCATCGTCGAGCACGGCGGCCTGGCGGTCGACCGCGCGCCCGCAGCCGAGCGGGCAGTGGCGTCGCACGGATGACGTCTCCGGCCGACGCGGACGCCGGAGCGATCCCGTTGCATCTGCTGCGCCTGGTCAGCCAGGGTCTGCCCATCGGCGGTTTTTCCTATTCGCGCGGGCTTGAAGCTGCGGTCCATGCCGGCTGGGTGTCGGACGAGGCGTCTGCCCGCGACTGGATCCTCGGGACGCTGCAATCGAACGTCGCCTGCCTCGACGGCGCGTTGTTCTGGCGCATGACCCAAGCCCTGGAGGCCGAAGACGAACGGGGCTTCCTGGCCGCGGACGCATGGCTCTCCGCCGCACGCGAGAGCGGCGAACTGCAGCGCGAGGACCAGCGCCTCGGCGAGACCCTTCTGCGGCTCCTGAAGGAACTCGGTGCGGCGCCGGACATCGATATCGAGGACCGGCATCTGTCTTTTCCGGCGGCATTCGCACTGGCGACGCATCATTGGCGCACTCCCCCGGCCGCCGCGCTGGCGGGTCTCCTTTGGGTCTACGCCGAAGGTCAGGTGATGGCCGCGATCCGCCTGGTTCCGCTCGGCCAGACGGCCGGGCAGAGGATCCTGATCGGCGCCGTGGACGCGATCGGGGATGCGGCGTCCCTGGCGCGGAGCCTTCCGGACGACGAGATCGGAAACGTCGCGCCGGCGCTGGCGATGGCGAGCGCGTGGCACGAGACGCAGTACAGCAGGCTCTTCCAGTCCTGAGGCGGTCGCCGTACCGGGGGTGACGCAACGGCGCAGTTTCCACAGAGCCGGTCCTGTGGCTAGGATCGCCGCGGCGCGGGCTCAAGCGCGAAACCGGGGAGCGGGCCATGCGGGCGACGTTCGACTACAGCGGCTGCAATGTCTTCGTCGCCGGCGGCACCAGCGGGATCAATCTCGGCATCGCCAAGGCCTTCGCCGCCGCGGGCGCGCGCGTCGGGGTCGGCAGCCGCCGGCAAGCCAAGGTGGACGCCGCGAGAGCGGAGCTTGGAGCAGAGGCACTGGGCTACGCATTCGACGTGCGCGATCCTGGGGCCGTCTCGGCGGCGCTGACGGACTTCGCAGCCAAGGCAGGACCGATCGACGTGCTGGTCTCGGGCGCGGCCGGCAACTTCCCTGCGGCGGCGAAGGACCTGAGCCCGAACGGGTTCAAGGCCGTCGTCGACATCGACCTGATCGGGACCTTCCACGTCATGCGGGCCGCCTATCCGCACATGCGTCGCCCGGGGGGCAGCCTGATCAACATCTCCGCGCCGCAATCGACGATCCCGATGGCGCTGCAGGTCCATGTCTGCGCCGCCAAGGCGGGCGTGGACATGGTGACGCGATGCCTTGCGATCGAATGGGCAAGCGAGGGCCTGAGGGTGAACGGCGTCGTCCCCGGGCCGATAGACGGGACAGAGGGCATGGCGCGGCTGGCGTCGACAGAAGCCGCGCGCGCCGCGGTCGCAGCTTCGGTGCCGATGAAGCGGCTCGGCGTGCCCGGCGACGTGGCCGATACATGCCTCTGGCTCGGTTCTGACGCGGCAGGCTACGTCAATGGCGCGATCGTTGCGGCCGACGGGGGATGGTCGCTGCGGGGCGCGCCCCTCGGGTGAGCCATGCGTCCGAGGCGCCTATTCCGGCGCATCCGCTCTCGGCTCCACAGGCGCATATCGCCGGCCGGCCACGGTCCGCTCGACATGCGCGCGGAGGGCGGGGTTGGAGTCGAGCAGGGCGAGGAACCGCGACTGTTCGAGGCTGAGCAGCGTCGCGTAGCTGATCGCCGTCACTTCCGAGCGGCGCAGGCGCTTTCCCAGCACCGCCATCTCGCCGAACATGTCGCCCCGGCCGAGGCGGATCGTCTGGCCGGCCGTCTCGACCTCGACCGCGCCGGACGCAATGAAATAAACCGTATCCGCGATGTCGCCGCGGCGGATCAGCGTCTGCCCCGGCGCCACGAACAGCGGCGCCAGCGCATCGGCGAGCGCGTTCAGTCCGGCCTCGTCCATATCGCGGAACAGCGGGGCGTTGCGGATGATCTCGCGGTTGTGCAGCGCCGTGTCGAGCGGCGGGCGCTTGTCCTCGCGGGCGCGGGCGGCGGCGATGCCGCGCCGCAGGCTGCGATAGAGCTCGGGGCCGATCACACGGTCGGCCTCCAGCGTGTCGTATTCCAGTTCTTCCTGCCGAAGCGCCAGCTTGCGGATGAAGATGCGCTCGAGCCGTTCCGAATAGTCAGGATACTGCAGTCGCAACGCGTCCAGCGCTTGCTCGACCTCCTCGTCCCGGCGCTCCAGGATCTCGTGGATCAGATCGGACACGCGGCGGCCATGGATGCGCAGGATGCGCCGGTCCGTGAAGCTGTGCAGGTCCTTCAGAATGATCTTCGTGTGCAGCAGCCGATCGAAGCGATCCGCGATGCTGCGCTGCAGCGGCGCCGACATCCTGAGGCGGCGCTGCAATGTCTGCGCGAAGCGGAACGGAGTGGAGAAGACCAGCGCCGCGTTGGCGGCGCGCAGGTACTCGATGCGCCCGCCGGTGCGCGTGCGGTCGATCATGCGGCTGGCGTCAGACAGCATGCGGTCAACAATAGATTGCGTGATCACCTGTTCGCGGAACTTATCGAGGATAATGTCGCGTTCGCGCGCGGCCAGCGTGACGAGGCCGAGCGTGATGCGGTCGCGATTCCGGATCTCGTCGCTGCCGTCGTCGGCCTCTCGCACCGCCTCGTCGAGCCGCTCCCCGAAGGCCTTGGCTTCGCTGCGCACAACCTCGTGCGGCAGGCCATAGGTCTTGACGGTCCCGGCTATCTCCTCCCGCACGTTCTGCAGCGCGACGGCGATCGCCTGCTTGCGCAGCGCGGCGTCGAGCGGGCTGAGCCGGTCCAGGCGGAGATGCCGGATCACCGGCCGCAGCGTCGTGCCCTGGACCAGCAGCGTGAAGAGCACGAAGCCCGTCGCGAGCACGGCGACGAAGCGCTGCGCGTCGGGCGCGATGGCCGGGTTCTCGGTCACCGCGAGCGCAAGCGCCAGCGTCACTGATCCGCGCAGGCCGCCCCACATGATGACGAGCTTGTAGGGCGTGTTGACTGACGGACTGAGCCGCGCGAGCCGCAGCAGCGGCAGAACCCCGAACAGCACGACAGCCCGTGCGACGAGCGCAGCGACGATGACGACGCCGAGCAGGCTGATCTCGACCAGCGTGATGCCGTCGAGCAGCCGGGGCACCAGGATCGCGGCGAGGATGAAGATCAGCGTGCTGGCCCAGAAGGCCAGTTGCTCCCAGGTCGAGGTCAGGTAGTCCCAGTCCTCCGGCGGCAGACGCGACGGGCCCATCAGGTTCAGCGTCAGTCCGGAGAATACGACGGCAATGACCCCGGAGACCCCGAGCCCCTGCTCGGCGGCGATGAAGATGACATAGGGTATCGCGATCGAGACCGACATGCTGGCCATGCGGTCCTCGCGCACGACGGTCAGCAGATAGACGCCGATGCGCGTCGCGAGGTATCCGAACGCGACGCCGCCGGCGAGGTTGAACAGGAACGCGCTGAGAATGTCGCCCGGACCGATCGGCGTCAGCGTGATCGCCGTGGTCAGGAACACGGTGAAGAGCGTGATCGCGGCGGCGTCGTTCAGCAGGCTCTCGCCCTCGATCAGCCGTCCCAGCCGCGCCGGCGCGCTGATGTCGCGAAAGATGCCGACGACAGCCGAGGGATCCGTCGTCGCGACGATGGCGGCGACGAGAAGGCAGATCACCAGCGGCTGGACCCCGAACGGCGCGAGCGCGAAGCCGATGAAGAAGGTCGCGACCACGACGGCGACCACCGCCATCACGAGGATCGGCACCCAGTCGTCGAGCATCCGCCGCACCTCGAGCGTCAGCGCGGTCTGGAACAGCAGCGTCGGCAGGAAGACGTAGAGAAAGACCTCGGATCCGATCGGCAGCGCCAGGATCTGCCAGGCCACGTCGTTGAACGCGTCGGTCAGCGGCGTCGTCAGCAGGAAGATCGCGCCCGCCCCGATGACGATGCCGACGAGCGCGAGCACCACCGTCAGCGGCAGTCGCACCCGGCTCGCGAAGGGCTGCATCAGGCCAATGATGGTCAGAAACAGCGCCAGCGCGAGCAGGAATGCGATCAGGGTCAAAGGAGCCGTCCATTTGATTCGAAGGGGCGAATGCCCGACTTCCCTTTGCAGATAGCATCTTGCAGCCGATCCTGCATCCTCGGCGGTCAGGCGCGCCGGGCGCTCTGGCCGCCCGGGCTTGCTCGGCGCTGACGGCGGGCCTAGACCTCGTGCAGGGGTCGGCGCGAAGTCCGGCGCGGAGGAGCTAGCCCGACATGATGAAGAGCGTGGTCATCCATGCGCCGCACGATCTCCGGCTCGACGAGATCGCCGCCGCGGTCGCGCCGGGTCCGGGCGAGGTGCGCGTCGCGGTGTCGCATGGCGGCATCTGCGGGTCCGATCTGCACTACTTCCACAACGGCGGCTTCGGCGCGGTGCGGCTGCGCGAGCCGATGACGCTGGGACACGAGGTCTCCGGCGTCGTCGCGGCGATCGGGCCGGAGGTCGTAGGTCTGGAGGTCGGCGACAAGGTCGCGGTCAATCCGTCTCGGCCGTGCGGGCGTTGCGAATACTGCCTGCGCGGGCTGGCGAACCACTGCCTCGACATGCGCTTCAACGGCTCGGCAATGCGGTTTCCGCACGAGCAGGGCCTGTTCAGCGCCGAGGCCACCGTCGCGGCGGCGCGGGCGGTTCGACTTTCGCAGGGGGCGGATCTCGCGCTGGCGGCGATGTCCGAGCCGCTGGCCGTCTGCCTGCACGCGGTGCGCCAGGCGGGCCTGCTGGTGGGCAGGCGCGTGCTGGTCGCGGGCTGCGGGCCGATCGGCTGTCTGACGATCGCCGCCGCGCGGTTCGCCGGCGCCGGCGAGATCGTCGCCTGCGACATCGCCGCGCCGGCGCTGGCCGGGGCGGAGGCGATGGGCGCGGACCGAATTGTCGATCTCGGCGTCGATCCCGAGGGTCTCGCGCCGTTCGAGGAGGTCAAGGGCCAGATCGACGTCGTCTTCGAATGCTCGGGCGCGCCGGCGGCGCTGCTGGCGGCGCTGCGGGTGCTGCGCCCGCGCGGCACGCTGGTCGCGGTCGGGCTCGGGCCCGAGGCGCCGCTGCCGGTCACGCAGGTCGTCGCGCGCGAACTGAACCTCGTCGGCAGCTTTCGCTTCGACAGCGAGTTTGCGACCGCGGCCGGGCTGATCGACGCCGGCCGGATCGACGTGCGGCCGCTGCTCACCGAAGTTCTGCCGGCCGCGGAGGCGCGGGCGGCCTTCGACCTCGCCTCTGACAAGTCGCGCGCGATGAAGGTCCAGATCGCCTTCCCTCGGGACTGAAACCGGGATGGCCGGCGGCTCCGGCGGGGCATCGCCGCGAGATCGTTTCCCAGTGCGTTGAATACGCTGGGTTCGACGATTGCTGCACCCAAGGCCGCTCGTTTACGCGAGGCGTTGACTCGCCCCGCCCGGAGCGACACGCTGGCGGCAAGAAAAGCAATCAATCGCTCTGGGAGGCGTTCATGTTCAAATCAGTCGCAGCAGCCGCGTGCGTCGCGGCCTCGTTCGGCGCCGGCTCCGCAGGAGCGGTCGAACTCCGGCTCTCGCACCAGTTCGCGCCCGGCGACATCCGCCACCAGATCGCCCAGATGGTCGCCGACGACGTGGCCGCCGCCGATGTCGACCTGACGATCCAGATCTTCCCGTCGGGCTCGCTGTTCAAGGCGACCGAGCAGTACACGCCGCTCAGCCGCGGCCAGCTCGACATGACGGTGTTCCCGCTGTCCTATGCCGGCGGCCAGCGCCCGGAATACAACCTCACGCTAATGCCGGGCCTGATCAAGAACCACGCCCATGCGGAGCGGGTCATCGCCTCGCCGTTCATGGACGAGATCGAGGCGGTGCTGAACGAGGACGACGTAATGACGCTGGTCCACGGCTACCTCGCCGGGGGCTTCGCCAGCAACCAGACCTGCATCCTCGAGCCGAAGGACGTCGAGGGCATGACGGTCCGAGCCGCCGGCAAGGGCTTCGAGGAGATGCTCGCCGCAGCCGGCGCCTCGATCTCGTCGATGCCGTCGTCGGAGGCCTACAACGCGATGCAGCAGAACGTGCTGCAGGGGCTGAACACCTCGTCGTCGTCCTTCGTCTCGTTCCGGCTGCAGGAACTCGCGACCTGCTACACGCCGGCGGCGGAGGACGTGGCGCTGTGGTTCATGTACCAGCCGATGCTGATGAACAAGACCACCTTCGACGGGCTGACCACGGAGCAGCAGGAGGCGCTGCTGGCCGCCGCGGCCAAGGCGGAGGCCTACTATCTCGAGGAGGCGCCGAAGGAGGACGCGGCGTCGGTCGAGGTGTTCCGCGACGCCGGCGTCGAGATCGCCGAGATGACGCCGGAGAACTTCGAGGCCTGGAAGGCGCTGGCCGAGAAATCGTCCTACAAGGTCTTCGTCGAGTTCGACGCCGAACGGCCAGGCGCTGCTCGACATGGCGCTGTCGGTCGAGTGACCTGAACTCGACGCGCGCCCGTCCCGGCGCGCGCCGTCCCGACGCCGCTTGCAGACGGGGACCAGATGCACCCAGAACCGCATGCCGCGCCGCGCCGCAACGCGTTCGTCCGCGGCGTGCGCGCGCTGTCGACGCTGTGCGGCTGGATCGCCGCCGCCTTCACGGTGATCGCCCTGTTCGTGACCTGCCACATGATCTTCGTGCGCTGGGCGCTCGGGCAGTCGACGATCTGGCAGACCGAGGCGGTGATCTACCTGATGATCGGCGCGACGACGCTCGGCCTGCCCTACGTCCAGACGCTGCGCGGGCACGTCAACGTCGACCTCGCGCCGATGGCCCTGCCGATGCGCGCGCGCAAGGCGCTCGCGATCGTCGTGCTGCTGGCGGGCATCGTCGTGATCGCGATGATGACCTGGTACTCGGTCCAGGTCTGGCACGAGGCCTGGGAGCGCGAGTGGCGCTCGTCGAGCGTCTGGGCGCCGCGGCTCTGGATCCCCTACCTGGTCCTGCCCCTCGGCTTCGGGCTCTTCCTGCTGCAGCTGGTCGCGGACCTGGTCGCGCTCGTCACCGGCGCCGAGCCGCCCTTCGGCGTCGTGGAGGAGTGATGGACCCGCTGCTGATCGGCCTCCTCGTCGCGGTCGCCACCATCGTCGTGCTGTTCTCGGGCGTCTCGGTCGCGGTCGGGCTGCTGATCGTGTCGGGGGCGTTCCTGCTGATCTTCGACGGCACGCGCTCGCTCGAGATGATGCCCGAGATCTTCTTCGCCGACCTCAACAGCTTTGCGATCCTGTCGATCCCGATGTTCATCATCATGGGCGCCGCGGTCGCCTCGACCCGCGCCGGCGCCGATCTCTTCGAGGCGCTGGAGCGCTGGCTGACCCGCGTGCCGGGCGGGCTCGTCGTCTCGAACCTCGGCGCCTGCGCGCTGTTCGCGGCGATGTCGGGGTCGAGCCCCGCGACCTGTGCGGCCATCGGCAAGATGGGCATCCCCGAGATGCAGAAGCGCGGCTATCCCGACGGGGTCGCCGCCGGCGCCATCGCCGCGGGCGGCACGCTCGGCATCCTGATCCCGCCCTCGGTGACGCTGATCGTCTACGGCATCGCCACCGAGACCTCGATCGGCCGGCTGTTCCTCGCCGGGATCGTGCCGGGCATCCTGCTGACGATCCTGTTCATGGCCTGGGCGATCTTCGCGACCTGGCGCTCGGGCAACGCGGCGGTGCTGTCGCCGCGGCACTATTCGCTGCGCGAGCGGCTCGAGATCCTGCCGCGCGTCGTGCCGTTCCTGCTGGTGATCCTCGGCGTGCTCTACGCGCTCTATGGCGGCGTCGCGACGACGTCGGAGACCGCGGCCGTGGGCGCGCTGCTCTGCCTCGGCATGGCGATCGTCATCTACCGGATGTGGAGCCCGCGCGCGGTCTGGAGCGTGCTGCGCGACAGCACGCGCGAGAGCGTGATGATCCTGTTCATCATGGGCGCGGCCGGCGTCTTCGCCTACATGATGTCGTCGCTCTTCATCACGCAGACCATCGCGCAGTGGATCGCCGGGCTCGACGTGAACCGTTGGGCGCTGATGGCGATCATCAACCTCTTCCTGCTGGTCGCCGGCTTCTTCCTGCCGCCGGTCGCGGTGATCCTGATGACCGCGCCGATCCTGATGCCGATCCTCGATGCCGCGCAGTTCGACCCCTATTGGTTCGCGGTGATCCTGACGATCAACATGGAGATCGGGCTGATCACGCCGCCTGTGGGGCTGAACCTCTTCGTCATCAACTCGATCGCGCCGAAGATCCCGCTCAGGACGATCCTCTGGGGCTCGGCGCCGTTCGTGGGCTGCATGATCCTCGCGATCGTGATCCTCTGCTTCGTGCCGGAACTGGCGACCTGGCTCCCGAACCTGGTGATGGGGCCAGGCTGACGCCGGGTTCGACGAAAGGACCGACATGCCCCGGATGGCCTTTTTCGCGGACATGATGGGCACGCTGTTCGAGCGCCGCGCGGCGCAGGGCGGCGGCGGCTACAGCCGCGCGCCGACCGATGAACTCTGCGCGGCGCTGCTCTCGGTACAGGGAGAGGTTTCGGGCATGCGGATCGCGCAGGACATCCTGGCGCGCTATCGGACGCAGGACGAGGCCGCGCGGCGGGCCTTCTTCACCTATATCGGCGCCGAACTCGACGTCGATCCGGACCGGGTCGTCGCGGCGGCCGAGGCCTACCGCGCGACCCGGGACGCGGCCGGGCTGGCGGCGCTTTCGCGGGCGGCGGAGCCGCGCAGGCAGGAGCTGTTCCGCCGGCTGAACCAGGCGCCGGGCGGCACCGAGGACCTGGTGCGAATGCGGCTCGACCTGCTGCGGCTGCTGCCCGAGGCGCCCGAACTCGCGCCGATCGACGTCGACTTCGAGCATCTGTTCGCCAGTTGGTTCAATCGCGGCTTCCTGGTGCTGCGGCACATCGACTGGCGCACGCCGGCGAACATCCTCGAGAAGATCATCGCCTACGAGGCCGTGCACGCGATCAACGACTGGAGCGACCTCGAGCGCCGCCTGCGCCCGGCCGACCGGCGCTGCTTCGCGTTCTTCCATCCGGCGATGCCCGAGGAGCCGCTGATCTTCGTCGAGGTCGCGCTCTGCAAGGGGGTGCCGGACTCGATCCAGGACCTGCTGGCCGAGGGGCGCGCGCCGCTGGCTTCGGACGCGTTCGACACGGCCGTGTTCTACTCGATCTCGAACTGCCAGGAGGGGCTGCGCGGCATCTCATTCGGCAATTCGCTGATCAAGCAGGTGGTCGAGGAGCTGAAGCGTGACCTGCCGCAGGTCGGCCGCTTCGTCACGCTGTCGCCGGTCCCGGGTCTCGCGCGGTGGCTGGATGGGATCGCCGGGCAGGACGCCGAGGCTGCGTCGATCCTGGCGGCCGCCGCGACCGGATCGCGCGGCGAGCTCGAGCCGCATGCCGCCGCGCTGCGGGCGCTGACGGCGCGGTACCTGCTGGAGGCGCGGCGGGCGGACGGCCTTCCGGCGGATCCGGTCGCGCGCTTCCATCTCGGCAACGGCGCCGAACTCCATGCCGTGCATGCGCTGGCCGATGTCTCGGCCAACGGATTCCGGCAGTCCTGCTCTGCGATGGTCAATTATCTCTACGATCTCGGCCAGGTCGAACGGAACAACGAGCGCTTCGTGATCGACCATCACGTCGCGGCGGCGAAACAGGTGCAGGCCCTGCTGAAGGGGTCGATGACAGGAAGACGACAATGACCAATCCGCTGTTCGACGCGCTGGCGGGGCCTCTCGAGCGGCGCGACGCTCCGGTTCTGTTCGATGCGGCGGGTGGATCGATGTCCGGGCGCGACCTTCACGGCGCGGCGCTGGCGCTGGCGGGCGCGCTCGAAGGCCTCGGCCTGAAGCCCGGAGACCGAATGGCGGTGCAGGTCGAGAAGTCTCCGCGCGCGCTGGCGCTCTATCTCGGGGCGCTGGCGGCGGGCGTCGTGTTCCTGCCGCTGAACACCGCCTACACCGCGGACGAGGTCGAATATTTCGTCGAGAACTCCAGCGCCGCGCTGCTGGTCGGCGCGCCCGAGCGCGCCGAAGGCCTCGCGGCGCTGGCCGCGCGGCGCGGCGCGCGGTTCGAGACGCTGGACCCCGCCGGCGAGGGCAGCCTGACCGACCGCGCCCGCGCCGTCTGGGCCGGCTTCGCGCGCGTGGGCCGCGCGCCCGACGACCTGGCCGCGATCCTCTACACCTCGGGCACGACGGGCCGGTCGAAGGGCGCGATGCTGACGCAGGACAACCTGCTTGTCGAACGCCCGGACGCTGGTCGAGGCCTGGCGCTTCGACGAGAGCGACGTGCTGCTGCACGCGCTGCCGATCTTCCACACGCACGGGCTTTTCGTCGCGTCGAACACGGTGCTGCTGTCGGGCGGCGCGATGATCTTCCTGTCGGGCTTCAAGGCCGACGCCGTCATCGCGCGCCTGCCGCAGGCGACGACGATGATGGGCGTCCCGACCTTCTACACGCGCCTGCTCGACGACCCGCGCTTCGACCGCGAGCTGGTCGCGCATATGCGGCTGTTTACCTCCGGGTCGGCGCCGCTGCTGGCGGAGACGCACGAGCGATTCGAGGCGCGGACCGGGCACCGCATCCTCGAGCGCTACGGCATGACCGAGACCAACATGAACACGTCGAACCCCTATGACGGCGAGCGCAGGGCGGGGACGGTCGGCTTCCCGCTGCCGGGCGTCGAGCTGCGCATCGTCGGCCCGGACGGCGCCGAACTCCCGCCGGGCGAGCCCGGCGGGATCGAGGTGCGTGGCCCGAACGTCTTCAAGGGCTACTGGGGCATGCCGGAAAGGACGAAGGAGGAGATGCGCCCGGACGGGTTCTTCATCACCGGCGACATCGGCGTGGTCGACGCGGACGGCTATCTCAGCATCGTCGGGCGGCAGAAGGACCTGATCATCACCGGCGGTTACAACGTCTATCCGAAGGAGATCGAGCTGGTGCTCGACGACCAGCCCGGCGTGCTCGAGAGCGCGGTCGTCGGCGTGCCGCATCCGGATTTCGGCGAGGCCGTCGTCGGCGCGCTGGTCGCCGAGCCGGGCGCCGAGATCGACCTCGCGGCGCTCCAGTCCGCGATGGCCCGGAGCCTCGCGAAGTTCAAGCAGCCCAAGCACCTCGCGGTGGTGAAGGAACTTCCGCGAAACACGATGGGCAAGGTGCAGAAGAACCTGCTGCGGCAGGAATTCGCCCGTCTGTTCGCCTGACCTGGATCAGACGCCCAGTGCCGACGCGGCGATGATCGGAACGAACGCGCCGCCGGACCAGGCAAGAAGAAGGCGATGATCGACGGCAGGGCGGTCAAGCTCGGCAGCCGCAGCCGGCGGCCGCTTCAGACCGTCCCGCCGATGGCCACGGCGGTTGGCCTGATGCCCGTGACCGAACGCACTAAGGGCGCGGAGGCGGCGCTCGTCGCCAACGTTCTCGGCCGGACCGGCGCCGTCCTGATCTGCTGGCAGCACCGGAACATTCCGACCATCGGCAACCTGATCCTGGGCGAACGCCGTCACGACGCCGCAAAGGTGGCCCGAAGATCGCCATGACCTGATCTGGGCTTTCGATCATACCGGCCGCGCGTGGAGCTTTCGGCAGTTGTCCCATGACCCACTGGGGCAACAGGGCGTCCGGAATCCCTTGAACCCGTCCGCGCCCGCCGGAGCATCGTTCCGAATTCGATGATCTGATTTTTCGACGAGGAGACAGACGCCTGTTTAGGCGAGCAGGCCAACCGGCCTGCTCGCCTGATTTTGCGAACGGTTCCCTCAGAAGATCAGAGCAAGCAGCCCCACGACGACGAGCAGGCCGATCAAGAAGATCACCCCGACGGTGCCGCCAATGAACTTCAGCATGTCGGCCCCCTCAAGTCTTGTCGCGGATGGCGTCTTTGACCGTGCCGATCCCTTTCTGGGTCTTTCCCTCAGCCTGGTCGGCCTTGCCCTCGCGCTCGGTTTCCTTGCTGCCGGTCGCCTTGCCGACGGTTTCCTTGGCGGAGCCGATCACGTCCTTCGTCTTCCCCTCGGTGCGATCATCGTTCATCGTTTTCTCCTGTGATGGTACTCCGCTGCAACGGGCCGGAGCGCGGTAAGGTTCCTTCGCCAACTGAACCGGAGCTCAGTCATCCATGGAATCGGCGAGGGCGCGAAGCTCGTCCATGTCCTTCAGCTCCGATGCAGCGACCGGCAGATCCAGCGCGGCATCTTCCGCCGTACCGGCGATCTTTACCGCTGCGAACGGCACCGCAAGCCGCTGATCGTCATCGATTTCGAGGATAGCGGCGATCGGGCGGGCTGCGGTTCCGACTACCGGCGCTCTTCCGCAATCTCGGCGGCGGGGATGATCGGGAAGAACGCGCCGCCGGACCAGACGCCGAACTGGGAGACGCCGCCGACGTCGCGCACGACGCCGAGGTCGACAAGGCGGTAGAAGCTCTTGCGGTCGATCAGCGCGTCGAGCCCGGAGCGGACGTGGACATAGGGCGCCGGCTCGCCCGTATCCGGATCGCGCGCGACGCGGATTTCGTGCCCGGGCCCGGCGGTCACAACGTCGCCGACCTGCGTGACGAAGGTCAGCGCCTGGTCCGCGCCTTCGCCCCCGGCCTCGAAGTCGATCGCGACAAACGGCGCGTCATCGACGCGGATGCCGACCTTCTCGACCGGGGTGACCAGGAAATAGCGGTCGCCCTCGCGTTTCAGGATTGATGAAAAAAGCCGCACGAGGGACTCGCGGCCGATCGGCGTGCCGAGGTAGTGCCAGGTCCCGTCGCGGGCGATCCGCATGTCGAGATCGCCACAAAACGGGGGATTCCACAGGTGTACGGGCGCAGGGCCCCGCGGCGCCGCCTGCCGGGCGGCCGCGGCCAGGCTCTCGGCAGAGGGTCCGCTGTCTGGTTTGTGATCCGCATTGCGCATTGTCGCGTTGCCCCGCCACGTTATGCTCTCCACACTCTAACGAGTAATCGGCCGCCCGCCCAAGGGCAATGGCGGCCGCTCCCCGCGTTCCGGAGGCGACGAGGATGACCGACATCGACACCCTGCTCGACGAAAGCGAGGCGACCGCCGCGCGGCTCGCGGAGGCGAAGACGATGATCGCGCGCCGCATCGTCGGCCAGGACGCGGTGGTCGAGCAGGTGCTGATCTCGATCCTGTGCGGCGGGCACGGACTTCTGGTCGGCGCGCCGGGCCTCGCGAAGACGCGGCTCGTCGAGACGCTGGGCACGGTGCTCGGCCTGCGCGCGCACCGGGTGCAGTTCACGCCGGACCTGATGCCGGCCGACATCCTCGGCGCGGAGGTGCTGGAGACCGGCCCGGACGGCTCGCGGCATTTCCGCTTCATCGACGGCCCGATCTTCTGCCAGCTGCTGATGGCCGACGAGATCAACCGCGCGAGCCCGCGCACGCAGTCGGCGCTGCTGCAGGCGATGCAGGAGCACGAGGTCAGCGTCGCCGGCCAGCGCCGCAAGCTGCCGCGTCCGTTCCACGTGCTCGCGACGCAGAACCCGATCGAGCAGGAGGGCACCTATCCGCTGCCCGAGGCGCAGCTGGACCGGTTCCTGCTGCAGATCGACGTCGACTACCCGGACCGCGACGAGGAGCGCGCGATCGTGCTCGCGACCACCGGCTCCGACGACGCGACGGCCGAGGCGGTGTTCTCGCCGGAAAGCCTGATCGCCGCGCAGAAGCTGGTGCGACGGCTCCCGGTCGGCGAGGCGGTGCTCGAGCGGATCCTCGACCTCGTGCGCTCGGCCCGGCCGGGCAGCGCGGAGTCCCATCCCGCGGTGTCCAGCGCCGTCGCCTGGGGGCCGGGGCCGCGCGCGGCCCAGGCGCTGACGATGGCGATCCGCGCGCGGGCGCTGATCCAGGGCCGGCTGGCGCCCGGGATCGAGGACGTGGCGGCGCTCGCGCATCCGGTCCTGGTCCACCGGATGGCGCTCGGCTTCGCCGCGCGGGCCGAAGGCCAGACCCTCGACGCGCTGATCGCGACGCTGACCGAGGACGTGACCGGCGTCGAGCCGCGCATCAAGGGCAGGGCCGCGTGATCGGAGCCCCGCCTCTGCGCGGCGCGCAGAAGCCGCAGGGACCGGTCGGACTCCGCCGCGACGCCGAGAAGATCTCCGGCGCGCTGCCCCCGCTGCTGGCGGAGGCGGAATTGCTGGCCGCGACGGTCGCGATGGGCGTGCATGGCCGGCGCCGCGCCGGGCATGGCGAGAACTTCTGGCAGTACCGGCAGGCGGTTCCCGGCGATCCGCGCGCGTCGGTCGACTGGCGACGCTCGGGCCGGTCGGACGTGCAGTTCATCCGCGAGATGGAGTGGGAGGCCGCGCAGACCGTCAGCCTCTGGGTCGATGACGCGCAGTCGATGGAATATCGCGGGCGCGCCAGCGAGCGCAGCAAGCACGCGCGCGCCGCGCTGATCGCACTGGCGCTGTCGGTTCTGATGACGAAGGCCGGCGAGCGGGTCGCGTTGATGGGCAGCCCGGCGGCGCAGCCCCGCAGCGGGGCTGCGCAGTTGAACCGGATGGCGCTGGCGCTGGCCGGCGATCCGCGCGCGGGCCGTCCGGACTACGGCGCGCCGCCTGCGGACCGGATGACCCGCGGCGGGCGGGCGGTGTTCCTCTCGGACTTCCTCGGCGATCTCGACGGGCTGACGCCGGCGCTCGCCCATGCCGGCGATCTCGGCGTGCGCGGCGCCTTCGTGCAGGTGCTCGACGAGAGCGAGGAGGCGTTTCCGTTCGACGGCCGGCTGATCTTCGAGAGCATGGGCGGCGGCTCGAAGTTCGAGACCCAGCGCGCGCGGGCGCTGAAGGACGCGTATCAGGCGCGGCTGGCCGAGCGGCGGGCCGAGCTGTCGGCGCTGGCCGCGCGGCTCGGCTGGCGCGTGCTGTTCCACCGCACCACCCAGAGCCCGCGCTCGGCGCTGCTGTGGCTCTACATGGCGATCAGCGAGGCATGAGAGCATGACGCTCGGCTCCCTCGCCTTCGCCGCTCCGTGGCTGCTGGTCGCGCTGGCAGCACTGCCGGTGCTGTGGTGGCTTTTGCGCGCGGTGCCGCCGGCGCCGGCGCGTCACGCGTTTCCCGGCGTGCGGCTGCTGCTGGGGCTCGACGACCCCGAGCGCATCCCCGACCGGACGCCGTGGCAGCTGCTCCTGCTCCGCATTCTGGCGCTGGGGCTGGCGATCCTCGCCTTTTCGGGCCCGGTGCTGAACCCGCGCGTCGCCGGATCGAGCGCGCCGTTGGTGGCGCTGCTCGACGGCGGCTGGGCCGACGCCCCGGACTGGAACGCGCGGATGAGTCGGATCGGCGCGGCGCTCGAAGACGCCCGCCGTGACGGCCGGCCGGTGGCGGTGCTGTCGATGGCCGAGCCGCCGCCGACCGATGCGGCGCTGCCGCTGCAGGCGGCGTCGGACTGGTCGGCGCGGCTCGCCGGGATGACGCCGGCCGCCTGGCCACCAGATCGCGCGCGCTGGGCGGCCTGGTTCGCGGGACTCGACGAGGGCTTCGAGACGCTGTGGCTGACCGACGGGATCGGCCGCGGCGACGAGGGCGATCTCGCCGAGGCGCTGGTCGCGCGCGGGCCGGTGACGCTGGTCGCGCCGCCGCGCACGCCGCTGGCGCTGACGCCGCCGCGGATCCAGTCGGGCGAACTGACGGTGACGGCGCTTCGTCCGGACAATGCTGGCGAGCGCGCCGTTTCCGTCGTCGCGATCGGGCCGGACCCGAACGGGGTCGAGCGGTCCCTTGGCGCCGCCAGCGGCGCCTTCGGCGCCGGCGAGACTTCGACCGACATCGCGATCGAGATGCCGGTCGAGCTGCGCAACCGGGTCGGGCGCGTCGCGCTGACCGAAGGGCCCTCGGCCGCCGGCGTCGTGCTCGCCGACGACAGCGTGCGCCGGCGCAAGGTCGGGCTGATGGCCGGCCGGGCCGGCGGCGAGGCTCAGGATTTGATCGACCCGCTGCACTACCTGCGCAACGCGCTCGAGCCGTTCGCCGAAGTGATCGAGGCTCCGCTCTCCGACATGCTGGCGGCGGCGCCCGACGTGCTGATCCTCGCCGACGTTGGCAGCCTGGGCGACGGCGAGCGCGACGCGCTGGTCGACTGGGTCGAGCGCGGCGGGCTGCTGTTGCGCTTCGCCGGGCCGCGGCTGGCCGCGTCCGGGGCGGGCCAGCTCGACGCCGACCCGCTGCTTCCGGTGCGGCTGCGGGCGGGCGGGCGCAGCGTCGGCGGCGCGATGTCCTGGGGCGCGCCGCGGCGCCTGCAGCCGTTCGCGGAGGACAGCCCCTTCGCCGGGCTCGAGGTGCCCGACGACGTCGACATCTCGGCGCAGGTGATGGCGCAGCCCGATCCCGACCTGCCCGAAAAGGTGATGGCGAGCCTCGAGGACGGAACGCCGCTCGGTGACGGGCACGGAACTCGGCGACGGGCGGGTCGTGCTGGTGCACGTCACCGCGAACGCCGACTGGTCCAGCCTGCCGCTGTCGGGCCTCTACCTGCGCATGCTGGAGCGGCTGACCCAGAGCGCGAGCGGCCTCGGCGACGAGGCCGGCGATCTCGCGGGCGCGGTCTGGACGCCGCTCTCGGTGCTGAACGGCTTCGGCGATCTCGGCCAGCCCAGCAACATCGCCGGCGTGCCGGGCGAGCGGCTGGCCGTGGAGCGGCCGGGTCCGCAGATGCCGCCCGGCGTCTATGCGAGCGGCGACCGGCGCGCGGCGCTGAACGTGATGCGCGAGGGCGATGCGCTCGCGCCGCTGGCGGCGATGCCCGCGGGCGTCACGGTCGAGGCGATGGCGCAGGCGGGCGAGGTCCGGCTCGGCCCGTGGCTGCTGGCAGCCGCGCTCGCGTTGCTCGCGGTCGATGTGCTCGCGACGCTGGCGCTGACCGGGCGCCTGAGCGGCGGCGCAGGCCGGCGCGCCGCCGCGGGCCTCGCGGCGGCTGTCGCGCTCGGGATCGCGCTGGGCGCGCCTGGGTCCGCGCGCGCGCAGGACGGCGCGCCCGACGAGGAGCTGCTGCGCGCCGCGACCGAGACGGTGCTCGCCTATGTCGAGACCGGCAATCCGCGCGTCGACGCGGTCAGCCGCGCGGGCCTGCTCGGGCTCAGCCAGCAGCTCTACAGCCGCACGGCGGTCGAGCCCGGCGATCCGGTCGCCGTCGACCTCGAGGCCGACGACCTAGCGATGTTCCCGTTCCTGTACTGGCCGGTGGTCGAGGGCCAGCGGATGCCGTCCGACGCAGCCTATGCCAAGCTGAACGACTTCCTCCGCTTCGGCGGCATGATCCTCTTCGACACGCAGGACGCGCAGCTCGGCGGCGGCGCCGGCGGCGCCAGCACGCCGAACGGCCGGATCCTGCAGCGGGTGGCGCTGCGCCTCGACATCCCGCCGCTGGAGCCGGTTCCGTCCGACCACGTGCTGACCCGCACCTTCTACCTGCTGCAGGACTTTCCCGGCCGGCAGATGGGCGCGCCGGTCTGGGTCGAGGCCGCCGCCGAGGCCGAGGAGGTCGAGGGCCTGCCGTTTCGCAACCTCAACGACGGCGTGACGCCGGTGGTGATCGGCGCCAACGACTGGGCCTCGGCCTGGGCGGTCAGCGACAGCGGCCAGCCGATGTTCCCGGTCGGCCGCGGCATCGCCGGCGAGCGCCAGCGCGAGATCGCGATGCGCTTCGGCGTCAACCTGGTGATGTACGTGATGACCGGCAACTACAAGTCCGACCAGGTCCATGTCCCGGCCCTGCTCGACCGGCTGGGGCAGTAGCCGATGTTCCGGGCGATCAGCTTCGATCCGCAACTGCCCTGGCCGGTGATCGGCGCGCTGGCGGCGCTCGCCCTCGTTCTGGTCGGGCTCGCGCTCTGGCGCGGGCTCGGCGGCTGGTGGCTGCGCGCGCTGGCGGCGCTGGTGCTGCTGGCGGCGCTCGCGAACCCGTCGCTGCGCGACGAGGACAGGGCCCCGGTGTCGAACGTCGCGGTCGTGGTCGTCGACGACAGCGCCAGCAACCGGATCGACGGCCGCGACGCGCAGACCGCCGCCGCGCTCGAGGCGGTCGAGGCCGAAGTGGCGCGGCTGGGCGCGACCGGGATGCTCGACCTGCGCGTCGCGCACGTGACCGACCGCGGCGACGGCGGAACCGAGCTGATGGCCGCGCTCGCCGAGGCGGCGGCCGAACTGCCGCCCGACCGGATCGCCGGCGCGATCCTGATCACCGACGGCCAGGCGCACGACCCCGAGGCGCTGGCGGAGTTCCCGGCGCCGGTCCACGTCCTGCTGTCCGGATCGGAGGACGACTGGGACCGCCGCGTCGTCGTCGAGACCGCGCCCGCCTTCGCGATCGTCGGCGAGCCGGTCAGCCTGCAACTGCGGGTCGAGGACCTCGGCGCGGCGCCGGAGGCCGGCGGAAGCGTCGACCTCGCGATCGCGCTCGACGGGACCGAGCCGATGCGCTTCACCGCGCCGCTGAACCGGACCGTGACGCTGCCGGTCACGCTGACGCGCGGCGGCGTCAACGTGCTCGAGATCTCGACGCCCGAGGCGGAGGGCGAGCTGACCGCGCGCAACAACGCCGCGATCGTGTCGATCAACGGCGTGCGCGACCGGCTGCGGGTGCTGCTGGTCTCGGGCGAGCCCTATCCGGGCGAGCGGACCTGGCGCAACCTGCTGAAGTCCGACAGCGCCGTCGATCTCGTCCATTTCACGATCCTGCGCCCGCCGGAGAAGCAGGACTTCGTGCCGGTCTTCGAGCTGAGCCTGATCGCCTTCCCGACGCAGGAGCTGTTCATGGAGAAGGTCGACGAGTTCGACCTGATCATCTTCGACCGCTACAAGCGCCGGGGCATCCTGCCGAACCACTATTTCGACAACATCGCGCGCTATGTGCGCGAGGGCGGCGCGCTGCTGATCTCGTCGGGCGAGGAGATCGCCGGCGCCGACAGCCTCGCGCGCTCGCCGCTGAGCGCGATCCTGCCCGTGGCGCCGACCTCGCGCGTGCTGGAGGAGGGCTTCACGCCGACGATCAGCGAGCTCGGCCGGCGCCACCCGGTGACGGCCGAGCTCGACGCCCATGCGCCGCGCCCGCCGGGGCCGGATGGCGAACCCGGCTGGGGCCGCTGGTTTCGCATGGCCGAGGTCGAGACGCTGCAGGGCTCGTCGGTGATGGAGGGTCCGGACGGTCGGCCGCTGCTGGTGCTCGACCGGCAGGGCGAGGGACGGGTCGCGATGCTCGCCTCCGACCAGGCCTGGCTCTGGAGCCGCGGCTTCGAGGGCGGCGGTCCGCAGGCCGAACTGCTGCGCCGGCTCGCGCACTGGCTGATGAAGGAGCCGGAGCTCGAGGAGGAGGTGCTGACCGGCGCGCGCCAGGGCGACGAGCTGCTGATCCGCCGCCGCACGCTGGAGGAGACGGTTCCGCCGGTCGAGGCGACCAGCCCGTCCGGCGAGGTCGCCGTGGTCGAGATGACCGAGGTTGCGCCCGGCCGTTGGGAGGGCCGGCTGCCGGCCGAGGAGCAGGGCGTCTGGCGGCTCAGCGAGGGCGATGTCTCGGCGGTGGCCGTGGTCGGCCCGCGCGCGCCGCGCGAATTCGCCGATCCGGTCTCGACCGGCGCGGTGCTGGCGCCGCTGGTCGATGCGACGCGCGGCGGGATCGCCCGGCTCGAGGACGGCGTGCCGTCGCTGCGCATGGTCCGCGAGGGCCGGGTCTCCGAGGGTCGCGGCTGGATCGGGCTCGCCGACCGCGAGGCCTACCAGCTGCGCGAGATCCGGCAGGTGGCGCTGGCGCCGGCCTGGCTGATGCTGCTGCTGGCGCTGGGCTTCGCCTTCGCCGCCTGGCGCGTCGAGGGGCGCTGAGGCGCGTCCCTTCGCGGATTTGTCCGTCGACAAATCCGCGCGCGCCTGCCTGCCCCGGCAGGCGCGTCTCCGACGCACCCGCCAGGCAGGCGCGCACGGATTACAACCCGACGGTCCCGGCTGGACCCCCCTCGGCCTCCGCGCTTGCGCGCTCCGGCCGACGACCCGGCGCGACGCGGTGCGTCCGCTGTCGCCGGTTCGAAAGAAGCGCGCTCAACGCCCCGGCCCGATCCGGTCCAGCCGGCGCATCGCGACGACGCCCAGCGCGGGGCCGATCGCCAGCACGGCGAAGGTCAGCGGCCAGCCGAGCGCGGCCGCGACGACCGGCGTCGTCTGCACGGTGAAGAACGTCAGCAGGAAGCCGAGCGCGGTCTGGAACGTCATCAGGCTGCCGGCGCGCTCGGGCGGGGCGGCGTCGGCGACCAGCGCCGAGAACTGCGCGGAATCGGGGATGATCGCCGCGCCCCAGACCAGCACGACCAACGCCAGCAGCCAGACCGGCCCGTGGAACGCGGCGGCGGCGCCGAGCCCGGCGGCGCAGCTGACCGCCATCGCGAGGCCCGCGATCCGCGCCTTGCCGATCCGGTCCGCGAACCAGCCGGCCGGCGCGCAGACGAGGCCGCCGAGCGCGATCGCGGCGAAGGTCAGCAGCCGCGCCGCGTCGTCCGGGGCGGCGACGCGCCCGGCAAAGGAAGCTGCCGCGGCGGCGGCGATCCAGGCCCAGAACGCATAGAGCTCCCACATGTGCGCCAGATAGCCGGCATAGGCGAGGCGGATGCGCCGGTCGGTCCAGGCCAGCCGCAGCGCGCCCGGATCGAGGCTGTTCGCGCGCGCATGGGCCGGGCCGAGGCCGACGCGCAGCGCCAGCGCCGCCGCGACCGCTGCCGCCGCCGAGGTCGCCGCGACGGTCCAGCGCCAGTCGGCGCCGCCGCCGAGCGCGATCAGGTGCGGGCTCGCCGAGCCCAGCGTCAGCGCGCCGACGATCAGCCCGACCAGCAGGCCGCGGTCGCGCGCGCCCCAGCCGACGGCGATCTTCATGCCGACCGGATAGACGCCGGCGAGGCAGGCGCCGGTCAGCGCCCGCAGCCCGATCTGCGCCGCGCCGCCGATCGGCGCCGCGACCAGCGCGAGGTTCGCCAGCGCCGCGAGCGCGGCGCTCGCCGCCATCACCCGGCGCGGATCGAACCGGTCGGCGGTCCCGTGCGCGGCCAGCGCCAGCGCGCCGACGACGAAGCCGATCTGCACCGCCGAGGACAGCGCGGCGGCGCGGGCCGGGCTGCAGCGCGGCCTCGGCGCTCATCTCGGGCAGGATCGCGGCCGAGACGAACCACAGGCTCATCCCCAGAACCTGCGCCGCCGCGATCAACGCGACGCTCGCGGCCTTTCCCGGCGCGGCCATGTCAGAGCCGGGGCAGCAGGCGGTCGAGCAGGGCCGCGATGACCTCGCCGGCGCGCGCGGCGTTGTCGAGCACCGCCTCGATCGTGTCGGGCTCCTGGTCCGGCCCGCCGGCGGCGGCGTTCGAGATCGCCGACAGGCCCAGCACGCCGAGGCCGGCATGGCGCGCGGCGATGACCTCGAGCACCGTCGACATGCCGACCGCGTCGGCGCCGGTCGAGCGCAGCCAGCGCCGCTCGGCCGAGGTCTCCAGCGACGGCCCGGCGATCCCGGCATAGACGCCGCGCGCCAGCGACAGCCGGCCCTCGCGCGCGGCCCCGAGCGCACGCGCCCGCAGGTCCGGGTCGTAGGCGCGGCTCATGTCGGGAAACCGCAGGCCGAGCCCGTCGTCGTTCGGCCCGGTCAGCGGGTTGACGCCGGTGAAGTTCAGGTGGTCGTCGATCAGCATCACCGATCCCGGCTCCAGCACCGGGTTCAGCGCGCCGGCCGCGTTGGTCACGACCAGCCGCAGCGCGCCCAGCGCCTTCAGCAGGTAGATCGGCAGCACGACGTCGCGCGCCGACCAGCCCTCGTAGAGATGGAGCCGCCCCTGCATCAGCGCGACGCGCCGGCCGCGCAGGGAGCCCACGACCAGCCGCCCCTCATGCCCCGGCGCGGTCGAGACCGGGAACCCCGCGATCTCGTCGTAGGGGATCATCGTCGGCCTGTCGACGCGCCCGGCCAGCTGGCCGAGGCCCGAGCCGAGGACCATCCCGATCTCGACCGGATCGCCGATCCGCCCCGCGATCGAGGCCATCGCCTCGGCGACGCGCGCGCCCTGCAGGACCGTGTCGGGGCTCATGCGATGCTCTCCGCGATGGCCGGCGCGATGGCCCTGACCTCGGCCAGCGTCCCGGCGATGTCGAACCGCGTCAGCGCGCCGTCGCGCACCACGTGCCGGCCGCCGACGAAGACATGCGCCACATCGGACTTCGCCGTCGAATGAACCAGATGCGTGACCGGATCGAACAGCGGCGTCGCATGCACGCGACGCAAGTCGACCAGGATCATGTCCGCGAGCTTGCCCGGCTCCAGCGATCCGAGCCGGTCGCCGGCGCCGAGCGCGGCCGCGCCCTCGCGCGTCGCCATCGCCAGCGCCGCGCCCGCGCCGACCGCGCCGGCGGTCAGCGTCGCGCCGTCGTGCAGCATCGCCGCCAGCCGCAGCGCCAGCCACAGGTCGATGTCGTTGCCCGAGATCGCGCCGTCGGTGCCGAGCGTCACCCGCACCCCCGCCGCGAGCAGGTCGGGCGCCCGCGCGATGCCCGAGGCGAGCTTCAGGTTCGAGACCGGATTGTGCGACACGCTCGCGCCGGTCCGCGCCAGGATCCCGATCTCCGCGTCGTCGAGCCAGACGCAATGCGCGAGCACCGAGCGCTCGTCGAGCAGGCCCAGCGCATCGAGATGCCGGATCACCGAGCGCCCGTAGCGGGCCTCGATCCCGGCCTGCTCGGCCCGCGTCTCGGCCGCATGGATCGTCCAGGGCGCGCCTGCGTCCGCCGCGATGCGCCAGCTCGCCTGCAGCAGGTCCGGCGAAACCGTGTAGGTCCCGTGCGGCATCACCGCGGGCAGCACGTCGTCCGCGTCGCCGAAATCGTCGAGGAAGCGCTCCGCCTCGCGCAGCCGCGCCTGCGGCTCGAGGCCGTCAATGCCGGGTCCGTCGAGGAATATCGTCCCCGTCGAGACCCGCATCCCCAGGTCGCGCGCCGCCGCGACCGTCTCGCGCGGCCGCCAGTACATGTCCATCACCGTCGTCACGCCCGACAGCAAAAGCTCCGCGAGCCCCAGCCGCGCCGCCAGCCGGCTCGCCTCGGGCGTCGTCAGCATCGCGGCCTCGGCCCGCCAGACCTGCTGCAGCCAGGGCTCGAGCGGCAGGCCCTCCACCAGCCCGCGGAACAGCGAGCAGCCGGCATGGCAATGCGTGTTGATCAGGCCCGGCGCCAGCAGCATCCCGCCCGCGTCGAAGACCTCGCGCGCGTCGCGGCCGATCTCGGCCGCCGCGCCGATCCGGTCGATGCGTCCGTTCGTCACCGAGAGCGCGCCGTCGCGGATCACCGTCCCGGCGGCGTCCGCCGCGACGATCAGGGCATTGGTCAGGATCAGGTCGGCGGTCATCGCAGGATCCCGTCAGAAGCCCCGGCGCTGCGATGCGCTTGCACCGCAGGGCGCGGCGTGTCAACCGGAGCCCTCCTCGCCGTCCGTCGAGGACAGTCGCCGCCGATACCGGCCGGCGGCGCCGCCGCCGGAACCGCGGCCCGAACTCAAGGAGCCGCTCTTCAGGAAGGTCCTGGCGGCGCGAAGCACCGCCGACACGTCTGAGCCGTCGGCGGCGATGTCCCCGGCAGTCTCCTGCGACGCCCACAAGCTTTGAGCGCCGGGATGGAGCTCACAGGTCCAACGCCTCCAGATAGGCGCGGCCGTAGCCCTGGAGCGCTATCAGATGATCTCCGCGCGCGTTGTCGATCTCGAGGACCAGCGTGTCGTTCGCTGTCTCGACGCGCGCGGAGACTGCGGCGCTTGCCGAGACCACCTCGACGAGATCATCCACCGCATCGATCTTGACCAGCTTTCCGTCGCGCGTGACGATCAGCCGGTTGCCGCCCGGGCTCCCGCGGAACGTGCCGCTGTCGTAGTTCCCGAAGATCAGCATGTCGCCGTCTTCGAGATCCAAATTCCGCACGCCGGTCGTTGTCGATCCGTCGAGTTGCTTGCCGCTGAAGCGGAGGATGCCCTTCGAGTCTGGCGCTTTCCACGTCTCGACGTCGACCGATCCGCCGCCGTCGGTGCCTCGCGCCGGCGTCTGGCTTCCGCCGCTGGCGAAGGCGCGGCCGTATCCCTGCAGCACAATCTGATGATCTCCCCCCGACTTGTCCACGACCAGGGTCAGCGTGTCCATGGCGGCATCGACGCGTGCTGAGACGCCGGCGCTTGTTGACGCCAGTTCGACGAGGTCCGCCACCGAGTCGATCGCCACATACCTGCCGTCCGGGCTCACGACCAGCGGGTTACCGCCCTTCTCGCCCCGGAACGTGCCGCTGTCGTAGTTCGTGAAGACCAGTCGGTCCCCGTCGCCGAAATCGAGGTCGCGAACGCCGGTCGTCGTCGGCCCATCGATCTGCTTGCCGCCAAAGCGGAGGACGCCCTGCGCGTTCGGAGACGCCCAGCCATCTACGTCGTCTCCTGGTCCGGGCGCCGGGTCGGGTTTCGGACCGGGCGTAGCGGGCCGCCCCTCGCCCTTGGCCCAGTCGAACCGCTCCGCATAGTCGGCAAGGTAGTCCTTGCGGAACCGGGCTATGGCGCCGGCGCCGTCGGTCGCGCCGATCTTCAAGGCCGGCGCCTTGGTGTCCACCCATGTCTGGGAGCCCAGGCCCGACTTCACGAAGGTTCCGCCCCAGCTCCCGGCGGCGGGGTTGTCGTTGTTCACCGCGTCGAGCAGGTACAGCAGCGACGGGCTGTCGCCCATCTTCAGCCCGTCCGGTGAGGATTTCGCGTCCATCCAGGTGTGGACGTTATACGTATACTTCGACAGCAGGAGTTCGCCGAGCGCCCCCGCGCCTCTCGCGTTCTCGAGCACCCAGGGCAGCGTCGCATTGATGCCGTGGCTCTGTCCGTATTCCGTCAGATAGAAACCCTTGAATGCGGCCTCGGAGTCGATCCACCAGAGGTCCTCGTATTTTTGGTCCTGGCCGATCGCGCGCTTCAGCAAATCGTAGGCGACGGTATTCCGCTTGTCCTGCATGAGGCCCGCGATCGAGATCAGGCGCACGTTCGGGACGATGTCGGGGGCCGACAGCAGCGCCGCAGCGGCGTCGTGGATCGGACCCCATGTCAGGATGTAGAGCGGGTCGGCCGCCGAGGCCTTGCGCGCCTCCGAGACCATCAGCTTCGCGCCGTCCGAAAGCTGGCCGGAAAATCGGCCGTCGACCGCGCCCATCCGGACCATGTCGCGCAGCGCGTCGGCTGCGGGGTAGTCGCTGTCGGCGGCGCGGAGGTTCGACAAATCGCGCGCATAGGCGTCGATGATTTCTTCGATGATCTTCATGCCGTCGCGCGGCTTCCCGGCGACGATGCCGCCGTCGTCAGTCCGGGTGTTCACGATGCCCACATAGCGCATGTCGTCTGCGTACAGCAGCGCGTGGATCAGGGACTGCGCGTCGTCGTTGTCCATGCCACCGATGTCGGTGGAGATTAGAACTCGTGGTTTGGCCATCGGGCGCCCTTCTCTCGGTGAGGCCGGTCATTCCGGCCGGGAGTGTCGGCCGCCTGACAGGAGCGACCGGGGAGGACGCGAAGATGATGGGGCGTCAGTAAACCTGAGGTTGAGTAATTCGGGACAATGCGAGGCAATTCGGAGGCGGCGGCGAACCGCCGTCGCGGCTGCGAACACGGCGAGCGCCGCTTGCGCCGCAGGGGTCGTTCGGAAAGGGTCCCGTGGGGTTCGGCGGTCCTGCAAGGCCGCCAGCGCACAGGCGCCGGAGAGGGTCGAGAGTCAGGATCCGCGCTCGATGCCGCGCGGCCGAGCCATGAGCGCCTGCACGGGCGCGGGAGCGTCAGCCGCCTTCGCGATCCGGGAGACGCTCAGGCCGGGGGCGCGCCGCCGATGGCGCGCGTGATCCGATCGGCGGCGTCGTGGACCGCCGTTCCGTACTCGGATCCCCGGTCGCGGGTGACGCGCAGCGTCGGGCCGGAGATCGACACGCCGGCGACGGCCTCGCGGTGCTCGTTGAAGATCGGCGCCGCAATGCAGCGCATCCCGACCGTCCGCTCCTCGTCGTCCATCGCCCAGCCGCGCGCGCGGATCGCCGCCAGTTCGGCGACCAGCCGCTCCGGGTCGGTCAGCGTGTGCTGCGTGAACGCGTCGAGCGGGCCACGCGTCGCCTTGGCGATCCGCTCCTGCGATGCGAAGGCCAGCAGCGCCTTGCCGATGCCGCTCGCATGGATCGGCGCGCGCGAGCCAAGGCGAAAGAACGCGCGGATGGTCTCGTGCGTCTCGACCTGGCTCAGGAACACGACCTCGGCGCCGTCGGCGATCGCGAGGTTCGCGGTCTCGCCGGTCTCGGCCATCAGCTCGCGCATCACGCCGCGCGCCTGCTCGACCAGACTGGTCCGCGTCAGGAACGCAGCCCCGATGCTGAACGCCTCCGGCCCGACATACCAGAGCTGCCGCGCGGCGTGGAACTCCACGATCCCGTGCGCGGCGAAGGTCTGCAGCACCCGGTACACGGTCGCCGGCGCCTGCCCGGCGGCCTCGGCCAGCTCGCTCAGCGACATGCCCTCGCCGCCCGCCAGCACCTTCAGGATCGACACCGCCCGGTCCAGCGATTGGATCGTCGCGCCCTCGGCGTCGGAGTTGAACGCGCGGGGCCGTCCGCGCGTGCGTTTCAGGGCCGGCTCCATGGTCTCCTCCCGGGCGCGCCCGCCGCGCCCCGGCGCCAGCCATCGCAGAACCGGAATAGTTTTTCAATCCGCCTCCCCGAGGTGGAACGCACCTCCGCGCGGCCTTGACCTCATGCAAAGCTGAAAAAAGCAATTCCTTACGAAATCAGCCGCTTGAGTCACCGCGTTTCGGCAATCTGAAAAATTATTTCAAAAAAGTTGCGCCCGGATCGCTTCGCGGGTTATATCCATCGCAAAGACGAGGAGGAACCGTCCCATGTCCAGCCAGAACCCGGTCTTCATCCCCGGGCCCACCAACATACCCGAGCGCCTGCGCCACGCCTGCAACGTGCCGACGATCGACCATCGCTCGGCGGATTTCGGCCGGATGTTCAAGCCGCTCTTCGCCGGCGTGAAGCAGGTGCTGAAGACCCGCGACGGCGAGGTCGTCATGTTTCCCGCGACCGGCACCGCCGGCTGGGAAGCGGCGATCACCAACACGCTGTCGCCGGGCGACCGGGTCCTGGCCTGCCGCCACGGCATGTTCTCGCATCGCTGGATCGACATGTGCCAGCGCCACGGCCTCGACGTCGAGATTCTGACCGCGCCCTGGGGCGCCGGCGCGCCGGCCGCCGCCTTCGAGGCCGCGCTGAAGGCCGACAAGGACCACACGATCAAGGCCGTGCTCGTCACCCACAACGAGACCGCGACCGGCGTGCGCTCTGACGTCGCCGCAATCCGCCGCGCGATCGATGCGGCCGGCCACCCGGCGATGCTGTTCGTCGACGGCGTCTCCTCGATCGCATCGATGGACTTCCGCATGGACGAGTGGGGCGTCGACATCGCCGTCACCGGCAGCCAGAAGGGGTTCATGCTGCCCGCCGGCCTCGCCATCGTCGGCGTCTCGCCGAAGGCGCTCGCCGCGATGGAGACCGCGAAGCTGCCGCGCTGCTTCCTCGACTTCCGCGACATGCTGAACACGAACCCGAAGGGCGGCTTTCCCTACACGCCGCCGGTCAACCTGTTCTACGGCCTCGGCGAGTCGCTGAAGATGCTGCTCGAGGAAGAGGGCCTCGAGAACGTCTTCGCGCGCCACCACCGCATCGCCGAGGGCATCCGCCGGGGCGTCACGCAAGGCTGGGGCCTGAAGCTCTGCGCCGAGTCGCCGGACCTCTATTCCGACACGGTCAGCGCGGTCGTCATGCCCGAGGGCTTCGACGGCACCAGGCTCGTCGTGCAGGCGGCGGAGAAGTACGGCGTCGCCTTCGGCGTCGGCCTCGGCGAGGTTGCGGGCCGCGTCTTCCGCATCGGCCACCTCGGCAGCCTGACCGACGTGATGGCCCTCGGCGGCCTCGCCTGCGCCGAGATGGTGATGGCCGACATGGGCATGCCGATCAAGCTTGGTTCTGGCGTCGCCGCCGCGGCCGACTATTATCGCTCCAACGGGAGCGTCGCGCTCTCGAAGGTCGCGTGAGGAGGGGACATGCCAGACACGGACGTCAAGGAACACCTGCAGATCCCGACCTTCCAGGACATGCTGGCCGCGCATGAGCGGATCATGCCCTACATCCACCGCACGCCGGTGCTGACCTCGAGCTACCTGAACGGGCTCGTCGGCGCCGAGCTGTTCTTCAAGTGCGAGAACTTCCAGAAGGCCGGCGCCTTCAAGGCCCGCGGCGCGTCAAACGCGGTGTTCGGCCTGTCCGAGGAGATGGCGAAGAAGGGCGTCGCCACGCACTCCTCGGGCAACCACGCGCTGTCGCTCAGCTACGCGGCCGGTCGGCGCGGCATCCCGTGCCACGTCGTCATGCCGCGCACCGCGCCGCAGGCGAAGAAGGACGCCGTGATCGGCTACGGCGGCAAGATCACCGAATGCGAGCCGTCGACCACGTCGCGCGAGGCGGTCTTCGCCGAGGTTCAGGCCGCGACCGGCGCCGATTTCGTGCACCCCTACAACGATCCGCGCGTGATCGCCGGACAGGCCACCTGCTCGCGCGAACTGCACGAACAGGTCGAGGGGCTCGAAGCGGTCGTGGCCCCGATCGGGGGCGGCGGCATGATCTCCGGCACCTGCCTGACGCTCAGCCACATCGCGCCCGAGATCGAGATCTTCGCGGCCGAGCCGGAGATGGCCGACGACGCCTACCGCAGCTTCAAGGCCGGGCACATCATCGCGGACGACGCGCCGAATACGGTGGCCGACGGCTTGAAGGTGCCTCTCAAGGACCTCACTTGGCACTTCGTGTCCAACCACGTCACCGACATCATGACCGCCAGCGAGCAGGAGATCGTCGATGCGATGCGCCTGACCTGGGCCCGGATGAAGATCGTGATCGAGGCGTCCTGCGCGGTGCCGCTCGCGATCATCCTCAAGAACAAGGACCGGTTCGCGGGCAAGCGGGTCGGCGTGATCATCACCGGGGGCAACGTCGATCTCGACAAGCTGCCCTGGATGTCGAACTGAAATCAGGGGAGAGCAACATGAACGCACCAGCGAAATTCGAGGGCCTGGAGGTCGGCTTCGACGTGCCCGCCCTGCCCGGCATGTCCGTGGACGAGATCCAGACCCCCTGCCTGATCCTCGATCTCGACGCGCTCGAGCGCAACATCAAGAAGATGGGCGACTACGCGAAGTCGCACGGAATGCGCCACCGCAGCCACGGCAAGATGCACAAGTCCGTCGACGTGCAGAAGCTTCAGGAAAGCCTCGGCGGGTCCATCGGCGTCTGCTGCCAGAAGGTCTCCGAAGCCGAGGTCTTCGCGCGCGGCGGGATAAAGGACGTGCTCGTCTCGAACCAGGTCCGCGAACCCGCCAAGATCGACCGGCTGGCGCGGCTGCCCAAGCTCGGCGCCCGCGCGATCTGCTGCGTCGACGACGTCGCCAACGTGGCCGACCTGTCGGCGGCGGCCCAGAAGCACGGCACGACGATCGAGTGCCTCGTCGAGATCGACTGCGGCGCGGGCCGCTGCGGCGTGACCACGACGCCCGCGGTCGTCGAGATCGCCAAGGCGATCGACGCGGCGCCGGGCCTGAAGTTCGCCGGCATCCAGGCCTACCAGGGCGCGATGCAGCACATGGACAGCTACGAGGACCGCAAGACCAAGCTCGACCTCGCGGTCGCGATGGTCAAGGACGCGGTCGACACGCTGAAGGCCGAGGGCCTCGAGTGCGACATCGTCGGCGGCGGCGGCACCGGCAGCTACTATTTCGAGTCGACGTCCGGCGTCTACAACGAGCTGCAGTGCGGCTCCTACGCCTTCATGGACGCGGATTACGGCCGCATCCTCGACAAGGACGGCAAGCGCATCGACCAGGGCGAATGGGAGAACGCGCTGTTCATCCTGACGAGCGTCATGTCCCACGCGAAGCCCGGCAAGGCGATCGTCGACGCCGGCCTCAAGGCGCAGTCGGTCGACAGCGGCCTGCCGGTCGTCTTCGGGCGCACGGACGTCAAGTACGTCAAGTGCTCGGACGAGCACGGCGTCGTCGAGGACGAGGGCGGCGTGCTGAAGATCAACGAGAAGCTCAAGCTGGTGCCCGGGCACTGCGACCCGACCTGCAACGTGCACGACTGGTATGTCGGCGTGCGGGGCGGCAAGGTCGAGACCCTCTGGCCGGTCTCGGCCCGCGGCAAGGCCTACTGAGCCCGCGAAATCGCCGCTTCCGGGAAGTCTCTGTAAATCAATGACTTGATCCCGGTCCCATCGTGGGACCGGGTCATTTTCATCCTTTGCCAAAAGGACGGCCATGTTCATCGTGCCCGAAAAGCTGTGTCCCGACCTCCTGTCGATGGAGGACGCCTTCGACGCCGTCGAGGCCGTGTTCGGGGCGATGGCCCGCGACGACGCCTACAACTTCCCGGTCGTCCGCGAGGCCATCGGCCACGTCGACGCGCTCTATGGTTTCAAGGGCGGCTTCGACCGCGCCGGCAAGACCCTCGGCGTCAAGGCCGGCGGCTACTGGCCGCACAATCTCGAACGCTATCCGGGCCGGGGCATCATCAACCACCAGTCGAGCGTGTTCCTGTTCGACCCCGACACCGGCCGCGTCTTCGCGATGGTCGGCGGCAACTACCTGACCGCCGCGCGCACCGCCGCCGCCAGCTCCGTCTCGATCGCCCACCTCGCCCGCAAGGACGCCAAGGTCCTCGGCATGGTCGGCGCCGGCCATCAGGCGGGCTTCCAGCTCCGCGCCGCCGCGAAGCAGCGCGACTTCGAGAAGGTCATCGCCTGGAACCTGCACCCCGACATGCTGCCAAGCCTCGGACGAAGGTCGCCGCCGAGATCGGCCTGCCCTTCGAGGCGGTCGAGCTCGACGGGCTGAAGGCGGCCGACGTCATCATCACGATCACCTCCAGCTTCGCGCCGATGCTGATGGCCGCCCATGTCTCGCCCGGCACGCACCTCGCCTGCATGGGCACGGACACAAAGGGTAAGCAGGAGGTCGACGCTGCGCTGCTGGCCAAGGCCACGGTCTTCACCGACGAGGTCGCCCAGTCGGTCTCGATCGGCGAGGCGCAGCACGCGATCGCCAACGGTCTGATCTCGGCGGACGCGATCACCCCGATCGGCGCCGTCGTCAACGGCGACCATCCGGGCCGCGCCTCCGACGACGAAGTTACTCTCTTCGACGGAACCGGCGTAGGCCTGCAGGATCTCGCCGTCTCGGCGCGCGCCGTCGAGATCGCCCGCGAGCGCGGCGTCGCCATCGAGGTCGACGTATGACCGCCTGACCGGCCGCCCGCTGCGGCGCAGGGTTCGCGATCCTGAAGGTATTGGCGGGAACCCGCTCGTCTGCATGACGTTGGCTGATGAAGCTCGCATGCAGACGGAGGTTCGCCATGGCGCGCGCGACAGGATCCAGACTGCGCGGCAGAGGCCGCGACAAGGTCGTCGACGACTACGGGTTCGGGTCCTGGTGGGCCGTGATCTTCGGGGGCGTGCTGTTCGTTCTCGGTCTGGCGCTCGCGGCCGGCGGCGCATGGCTAATCTGGCTCGGCGGCTCGTGGTACTACCTGCTGGCCGGTACTGGCCTGATGCTCTCGGGCGTCCTGACGGCGAGGCGGCTGATCTCGGCGCTGTGGGTCTATGGCTGCGTCTGGCTTCTCACGCTGGTCTGGGCCTACTGGGAGGTCGGCCTTGATGGCTGGGCGCTGGTGCCGCGCGTCGTGGCGCCCACCATCCTGATGCTGATGATGCTGGCTACGATCCCGGTCCTGCGACCGCTGCCGCGGCACGGGCTGATCGCGATCCTCATTGTGGCGACAACCGCAATGGGCGGCGGCCGCGACCCCGCCCATGCGCAGGACACGACTGCCCCTGACACAATCGAGCTCCCTGTTGAAACGGAGACGACGGGCCCCGGCGCGACGACGGCGACAACGGTCCCGGCGGAGCCTGCCGCCGCCGACGAAGCAGGGTCGAAGCCGCAGTTCGATGTCGGCGCCGACTGGCCGGCCTATGGCGGCACGTATCACGCGACGCGATATTCGCCGCTCGACCAGATCAACGTCGCGAACGTAGATAAATTGACGGAAGTGTGGACTTACCGCACCGGCGACATGCCGAGCGCGGAGGCCGAAGGCGCCTATTCGCCTGAAAACACCCCGCTCAAGGTCGGGGACAGGATGTATCTCTGCACGGCGATGAACATCCTGATCGCCGTCGACCCTGCGACGGGCCGCGAAATCTGGCGCCACGATCCTGGCGTGTCTCCGGACGCGATCCCCTATGGCGCGACCTGTCGCGGAGTCGCCTATTATGAGGCGCCTGAACTTACGGCCGACGCCGACTGCGCTGCCCGCATCATCGTCGGCACGCTGGACGCGCGCCTGATCGCCGTCGACGCCGAGACCGGGGCGCCCTGCGTCGATTTCGGCAGGAACGGGGCCGTCGATCTGAACCAGGGCATCGGACTAACGGTCCCCGGCTGGTACGCGCTGACGTCGCCGCCGACGATCGTGCGCGGCATCGCCGTCGTCGGCGCGCAGGTCAAGGATGGCCAGGCCGAGGACTCGCCTTCGGGCGTGGTCCGGGGCTACGACGCGGTGACGGGCGAGTTCGCCTGGGCCTGGGACCTCGGCGCTCCGGGCCGCACCGGCCAGCCGCCGGAAGCCGAGGTCTACACCCGCGGCACGCCGAACATGTGGACCATCGCGTCGGGCGACGAGGAGCTGGGCCATGTCTACCTGCCGATGGGTAACTCGGCGGTCGACTACTGGGGCGGCAACCGGTCGGAAGCGGAGAACGAATTCAGTACGGCGCTCGTCGCCATCGACGTGACGACTGGGGAAGTCGCCTGGAAGTTCCAGACCGTGCACTACGACCTCTGGGACTACGACCTTGGCTCGCAGGCGACCTTGGTCGACCTGCCGACCGAGCAGGGTCCGGTGCCCGCGCTGATCCTGCCGAGCAAGCAGGGGCAGATATACGTGCTGAACCGGGAGACGGGTAAGCCGCTCTACCCCGTGGAGGAGCGCCCGGTTCCGTCGGGGGGAGTGGAGCCCGAGGCCCTGTCGCCGACGCAGCCCTACTCGAGCTATGCCAGTCTCGACAAGCCGAACCTGACCGAACGCGACATGTGGGGGATGAGCCCGCTCGACCAGCTGTGGTGCCGTATCCAGTTTCGCCGGGCGGCCTATGACGGCCAATATACGCCGCCGACCGCCGACCGTCCGTTTATCCAGTATCCTGGCTACAACGGCGGGTCCGACTGGGGGAGCGTCGCTGTCGATCCGGTACGCGGCATCCTCGTCGCAAACTACAACGACATGCCGAACTTCAACCGGCTGCTCCCGCGGGAGGAGGCGAACGAACGTGGGCTGAAGCCGATCTACGAGGACGGCGAGTTGGCCGGAGAGGGCGGCCCACAGGCCGGCTCTCCCTACGCGATCCAGGTCAACGCGGGCTGGCGGCTGCCGACGGGGCTGCTCTGCAAGGAACCGCCGTACGGCTGGATCCGGGCGATAGATCTGGCCACCGGCGAGACGCTGTGGGACCATCCGCTCGGCAGCGCCGTCAACAACGGGCCGTTCGGCATCCCGTCGATGCTGCCGCTGACGATCGGGACGCCCAACAACGGCGGCCCGCTGGTCACCGCCGGGGGCTTGATCTTCGTCGCGGCGACCACCGACGGCAAGTTCCGGGCCTTCGACATCGGCACGGGGCGCGAACTGTGGCAGACCGATCTTCCTGCGGGTGGGCAGACCACGGCGATCACCTACGAGGTCGACGGCCGCCAGTACGTCGCGATCGCGCCGGGAGGACATCACTTCATGGAGACGCCGATCGGCGATCATGTGATCGCGTACGCTCTGCCGAACAACTGAGCCCGTCAGCGACGGATGCTCGGGGTCGGCCGCCGGGCATCCGTCTTCGGCGTTGCTTCGAGGCGGTCAGCACGGTGAGGTCGCGTAGCGACGTCTCCAGACCGGCGATCTCGGCGCTGCTCACGACCGCGCCGGTCTCGAGTGAAACCCGGTGCAGCGTCGTTCCGGCGACGAGCCAGGCCGAATTCGCCCCATCGGCGTCGGTCGCGATGTCGAAGGCATAGGCCTCGGCCGGATCGACCGCGAGCTTGCCGACCGCAGCCAGCGTGCCGTCGTTCGGCGAAGTCTGCTTGATTAGCGCCACGATGGTCGCGTCGATGTCGTACATCGCCGTGGTCTCCTGCTTGTCGAACGAGTTGATGTAGGCGGCGGCCACGATCATCGGCGCTTCGCCCGCGTGCATGTCGGCCTCCTCGAAGGCCGGAGATCCGTCGACCGTGACGCCGCTGTCGACGTCGACGCGGTGATTTGTCTCGCCGGTCATGAAGCGCAGCTTGTCGGCCATCGGGTTGACGTCGGCGACGAACGGCTGGCCGTCCATCAGCGGCAGCATCTTGTCCATCTGCGTGATCTCGGTGGCCGCGCCGGTATCGGGGCCGATTTCGACGATCCCGTGCCCGTCGGTCACGCCGATGATCTGGCCCGTGCTCGGGCGCAGGTCGATGCCGAGCAGCCGGTCGACTCCAGTGACCTCGACCATGCCGCCGACCTCGGCCGTGTCGCTGTCGAAGCGGACCAGCGTGCGATCGCCGGCGAGGCCGAGGATCGGGGTTGCGCCCGCGACGCTGGCGGCAAGGGCTGCTGCGGTGGCGAGAAGCGTTATGCGGAACACGTGTTGCATCCTTCCTGTTGTACTTGGAGGACCTCCGGACGAGGCCTCGTGCGATCGCTACCCGCCGATCCGGTCGCCGGTTTCAGGCGGTTGAAAGTTTCTTGCGTCCGCGCCTTGCAGCCGCGAACGTCTCGCCAGGAGGACCAGATGGACCGTGCCGACCCAGAGGATTTCGTCGCCGCGCAGGACCGGGTCTGGCCCCGGGTCGAGGCGGAGCTTGCTGCCGGCGCCAAGCGCTCGCACTGGGCGTGGTTCGTCTTCCCCCAGATCCAGGGCCTGGGTCGATCGGAAACCGCGCGCTTCTATGCGCTGGACTCGACCGCGGAAGCGCGGGCGTATCTCGCCCACCCGATCCTCGGCCCCCGCCTCAAGCAGGCGGTCGGGCTGATGCTGACCCACGCCGGCACGCCGCCCGAGGACATCCTAGGCGGGATCGACGCGATCAAGTTCCGCTCCTGCCTGACGCTCTTTGCGGAGGTCGCGCCGGAGGAACCGCTGTTCGCCCAGGCCCTTTCGGCGTTCTACGACGGGCCGGATCCGCGGACGCTCGCGCTACTCGGCGGCTGAGGCGCGCGCGGCACGGCGCGGCAACACGACGCGAAAAACCGCGCCGGGGGCGTTCGGCAGCACCCGGATGTCGCCGCCCAGGTTCCGCATGATCTCCCGGCTGATCGGCAGTCCCAGTCCGGCGCTGCCGGCGAGATTGGCCTCGCCGAGGCGGGCGAACTTCTCGAAGACCTCCTCGCGCTTGTCCGGCGCGATGCCCGGGCCGCGGTCGGCGACGTCGATCCAGGCGCCGTCCGCCGTCTCCCCGACGGAGATCGTGATGCCGGGCGGATCGCCGGCGCCGTACTTCGCCGAGTTCGAGATCAGGTTGATGATCACCTGCGCCACGCGGTCGAAGTCGGTCTCGACGATCAGGTCCGAGCCTGCATAAGCCTTGGCGATCGGCACGGAAGCCGAGGTCAGCAGGCCCTCAGTCGCGCCCAGCGCCCGGTCGATCACCTCCGCCAGGCGCACCGGGGCGAGGTTGAACGTCACCCGCCCGCTCTCAAGGAAGCTGAGGTCTAGGATCTCGTCCAGCAGCCGCGTCAGACGCTGGCTTTCCTCGCGGATGATGCCGAGAAACCGGCGCGCGGTTTCCGTGTCGATGTCCTGCATGTCTCCGAGGATTTCTGCGAAGGAACGGATCGAAGTCATAGGCGTCCGCAGCTCGTGGCTGACCTGGCTCAGGAAGGCGTCCTTCAGCGCGTCCATTCGCTTGAGCTGGGCGTTCGCGTCGCGCAGTTGCGCCGCGGTCGCCTCCAACTCGGCCGACTGGCGCTCCAGCCGGCGGGTCGCCTCGATAAGCTGCAGGGTCTCGCCGGCGATGCGCATCAGCCCGTCCACCGAGACGGTGCCGCGCCCGGCGGTCTGGCTGACGAGTTCGTGCGCCGAGGCTGCGCCGACCGAGCCGGCCAGCTCACGCTCCAGGGACTGGATGAACGCGTCGGTGGGGTCCGGCAAGCCTTCCGGCTTGCCCTGCGCGCGCGCCGCCGCTGCGAACAGGGCCTGCGCGGGGCGCGGCCCAAGGATGCGCCGGGCCAGCGTCAGCAGGTCTTCGACCGCTGCGCTGCGCGAGACCAGACCCGGCGAAGCGTCGGACTGGCGGAATACGTCGACGAATTGCGCCGCCTGAAACTCGTCGAGCGGGCGCGGCGTGGCCCAGAGGGACACGCCGACGAACAGGGACACGTTGGCGAACATGCTCCAGAACGTCGCATGGACCAAGGGGTCCGAACTTGACATTCCGAACAGAGCGTGGGGCCGTAACCAGCCGATGCCGAACGGGCCGTCGGCGAGGACCGCCGACGACAGCAGCACGTCTCCGCCGAAGCTCGGCAGCAACAGCGTCCAGCCCCAGACCAGAGAACCCGCGCCGAGACCGGCCATTGCGCCGGCGCGGGTGGCGCCGCGCCAGTAGAGCGCCCCGATCAGCGCAGGCGCGACCTGGGCCGCAGCCGCGAAGGAAATGAGGCCGATGGCGGCCAGCGCATGCGGAGCCGAGACAAGGAAGTAGGCGTAGCCGAGCGCCAAGATGCCCGCTATCGACAGGCGTCGGCTCAGCAGGAGCACCGCGCGCAGGTCGCTGGCGCCCGCGCTTTTGCGCCGAAGCCAGAGCGGGATCACGATGTGGTTCGAGATCATCGTCGACAGCGCGATCGCGGCGACGATCACCATAGAGGTCGCCGCCGAGAAGCCCCCGAGGAAGGCAAGCAGCGCCAGGTCGTTGCGCCCGGCGGCAAGCGGCATTGTCAGCACGAACAGGTCCGGGTTTGCGCTCGGCGGCTGGGTGGCGATGCCCGCCGCGGCGATCGGCAGCACAAAGAGCGAGATCAGCGCAAGGTAGAGCGGAAACGCCCATGCCGCGGTCGCGATCTGGCGTTCGTCCGAATTCTCGACCACTAAGACTTGGAACATGCGCGGCAGGCATATGACCGCGCAGGCCGACAGGAACGACAGCGTCACCCAGCGCGGCGTGAAGATCGTGCCGGTTTCCACCAAGCCTTGCGGCAGCTCCGCGAACACCGCCGCCGGGCCGTCGAACAGCCCGAACGTCGCGAACGCGCCGACCGCCAGCAGGGCTGCGAGCTTTATGATCGCCTCGACCGCGATCGCCGAGACGACGCCGTGGTGGCGCTCGTTGGCGTCGACGTTCCGCGTGCCGAAAAGAACGGTGAAGGCGGCAAGCCCGACCGCGACCCAGAGCGCAACGACCCCTGGCGAAGCGACCGGCGCGCCGGTCGCGTCATGCGCCGCGAAGGCGGCGACGCTCAGCGTGATCGATTTGAGCTGCAGCGCGATGTAGGGCGTCGACCCGATGACCGCGAGCAGCGTGATCGCGACGCCGAGCGCCGGGGACTTGCCGTAGCGTGACGAGATCAGGTCGGCGATCGACGTGATGCGCTGCGTCTGGCCGATCCGCACCAGCTTGCGCAGCAGGAAGAACCAGCCGAGGAACAGCAGCGTCGGGCCGAGGTAGATCGGCAGGAACTCCAATCCGCCGCGCGCCGCCGTGCCGACCGCTCCGTAGAAGGTCCAGGCCGTGCAGTAGACCGACAGCGACAGCGTGTAGATGTACGGGCTTCGCAGCCAGCCAAGCCGGCCCTGTGCCGCGCGCCGCTCTGCCCAGAAGGCGATTGCAAACAGGAAGGCCACGTAGGCGAGGCAGACGGTGACCAGAAGGTTGAATCCCGGCATTTTAACCGGTCGTCTCGTCGTCTGCCAGGCGACGCGACAGCCGGAATGACAGCACGATCAGTGCAAACCAGACGACGAATATGTACGCTACCGCAAGCGGCACCCCGAACGGGCGCGGGCCTAGGGAGAACAGCTCGACGAAGGGCGAGGCGAGAAGAAAAACGCCGAGCAGCGGCAGGGCCATCGCCGCGTCACGTCGTTTGCGGCGGCGGAGCGCCGCGCGCGCCAGCGGCTGCTCGGGTTTGTCCTGGCTCTCCCGGGCTTCGGTGAAGGGTTCGGGTCCGGCCATCGGCTTCTCCCCGTGCACGAACCGGAGCATAGGGTGACGCAAGACCGTCTGGCAATGGCCGTGACGGGGCGCGCGAATCGCTGTGCGCGTCCTCAGCCTGGCGAGGCGGCTGGCCGCGCGGCCAGTCGCTTCTGCATCTGCGTCGGAGCAACGGGACCTAAAGCCGTGGCTAGCCTGAATTATGTCGGTCAAACGGTATGCCGTCGCATATGGTGCGATGCAGCAGACATAATATTTTACAAACGCGGCCAGAGTTTTTATAAACCTGCGCAAGGGGCGGGCGGCCTCGAAGCGTCGCGGCGATCGATTTCGGAACGCCGCCAGCAACCGCCGCGCTCCCGTCCCGGACGCGATCCGGGCTGCCAAGAACACGACCCATGGAGTGGAACGCCCAATGACCGACCAGATGCATGAACCCTCGGCGGAAACCGTCGCTCGGGCCCATGTCGACGCGGCGAAATACGCGGAGATGTACCGGGCCTCGATCACGGATCCCGACGCCTTCTGGGGGGAGCACGGCAAGCGGCTCGACTGGCTCAAGCCCTTCGACCGGGTCAAGAACACGTCGTTCGACTACCACAACGTGTCGATCAAGTGGTTCGAGGACGGAGAACTGAACGTCGCGGCCAACTGCATCGACCGGCACCTCGAGACCCGCGGCGACCAGACCGCGATCATCTGGGAAAGCGATGATCCGGACGTCTCGAAGCACATCACCTACCGCGAGCTCCATTCCGAGGTCTGCAAGTTCGCCAACGTCCTGAAGTCGCTCGGCGTCTCGCGCGGCGACCGCGTGGTGCTCTACCTGCCGATGATCCCGGAGGCCGCGTATGCGATGCTGGCCTGCGCCCGCATCGGCGCCGTGCACTCGATCGTCTTCGCGGGCTTCTCGGCGGATGCGCTGCGCTCGCGCATTGCGGATTCCGGCGCCAAGCTGGTCATCACCGCCGACGAGGCCCCGCGTGGGGGCCGGCGCACGCCGCTGAAGACCAACGCCGACAAGGCGCTCGACGGCATGTCGGGCGTGCGCCAGCTCGTCGTAAAGCGCACCGGCGGCGATATCCCCTGGACCGCCGACCGCGACGTCTGGCTGCACGAGGCCGCCGAGAAGGCGTCCGCCGACTGCCCGCCCGAGCCGATGGGCGCCGAGGACCCGCTCTTCGTGCTCTACACCTCCGGCTCGACCGGCCAGCCCAAGGGTGTCGTGCACACGACCGGCGGCTATCTCGTCTACGCGTCGATGACGCATGAATACGTGTTCGATTACCACGACGGGGACGTCTACTGGTGCACCGCGGACGTGGGCTGGGTCACCGGCCACAGCTACATCGTCTACGGTCCGCTCGCGAACGGCGCGACGACGCTGATGTTCGAGGGCGTGCCGACCTGGCCGGACGCCGGCCGCTTCTGGCAGGTCTGCGCCAAGCACAAGGTCAACATCTTCTACACGGCGCCGACTGCGATCCGCGCGCTGATGGGGCAGGGCCGCGAGTTCGTCGACAAGCACGACCTGTCGTCCTTGCGCATCCTCGGCTCGGTCGGCGAGCCGATCAACCCCGAGGCCTGGAACTGGTACGACGAGGTCGTCGGCCACGGCCGCTGCCCGATCGTGGACACCTGGTGGCAGACCGAGACCGGCGGCATCCTGATCACGCCGCTCCCCGGCGCGATCCCGACCAAGCCCGGCTCGGCGACGAAACCGTTCTTCGGCGTGCAGCCGGTCGTGCTGGAGCCGACGACCGGCGCCGAGATCGCCGAGACCGAGACCGAGGGCGTGCTGGCGCTGGCCGACAGCTGGCCGGGCCAGATGCGCACGATCTTCGGAGATCACGACCGGTTCGTGGACACCTATTTCAGCCAGTACAAGGGCTACTACTTCTCCGGCGATGGCTGCCGCCGCGACAAGGACGGCTACTACTGGATCACCGGCCGCGTCGACGACGTGATAAACGTCTCCGGCCACCGCATGGGCACCGCCGAGGTCGAGAGCGCGCTGGTCGCCCACGCGAAGGTCTCCGAAGCGGCCGTCGTCGGCTTCCCCCACCCGATCAAGGGCCAGGGCATCTACGCCTACGTCACGCTCAACGCCGGCGAGGAATACACCGAGGACCTGCGCAAGGAGCTGGTGCAGTGGGTCCGCAAGGAGATCGGCCCGATCGCCTCGCCCGACCTGATCCAGTGGGCGCCGGGTCTGCCGAAGACGCGCTCGGGCAAGATCATGCGCCGCATCCTGCGCAAGATCGCCGAGAACGACTACGGCGCGCTCGGCGACACCTCGACCCTGGCCGATCCCGGCGTCGTCGAGGACCTGATCGACAACCGGATGAACCGCGTCTGACAAGGCGCGGTCCCGGGGCGGGGGCGGATCCGGTCGGCAACCGGCGCCGTCCTCCTGCGTTCCTGTCGGAGCAAGTCCGGAAACGATCCGACGAGGCCAGATGACCACACCCGATTTCCTCCGATCCGACCGCCTCGGCCCGCCGCTGCTGGCCGTGGCGGCGGTCCTTGCCGGCAACCTGCTGATCGCCGCGCTCGGCATTGGCGGGCAGGGCGGAGACAGCCGCGCGTCCGAAGTCCTGCCGCCGGGCTGGGTCGTCGGGCTGGTCTGGACGCTGCTCTTCGCCAGTCTCGGCGCCAGCTACGTGGCCCTGAAGCGCGCCGACGGCGATACGATGCGGGAGCGGCTCGGGATCGTCGGGCTCGGCCTGATCTGCATGGCCTACCCGGTCTACACCGCCGGCTTCGAGGATGCGCGAGCCTCTCTGATCGGCGCCGTCGCGACGCTCGTCGTCGTGGTCGCGCTGATCGCCTGGGTCGCCCGGACGAGCGGTCCCGCCGCGCTCTGGCTTGCGCCGTTCGTGCCTTGGCTGACCTTCGCAAGCTGGGCGCTGACGACCTGAGCATCGAAAGGCACGTCGGCTGGTTGCGGCGCGGTCGCCGCCCGCGCTAAGCAATGTGGCGAGGACGGCGCGATCGCCGCGTGGAAATTCGATGCCCCAGATCGAAAGTCAGGACGAACGTTTCCAAGTGGACCGTTTCCGGTCATGAGGCGGCCGGATCGTGTGACCCAGCGACCGCTCGAGCGCGCGGTGTCGCGCGGCCTCGACGCCGCGGACGAGGCGCTGAACCAGCAGGCCAAGGCGCTGGCCGCGCGCCTGCTCCCATTCTACCGGCGATTTCCTTACCAAGGCCCGCTCGGGCTCTTCACCGTCGACGTGCGCGGCGCGTTCTCTCCGGCTGACGGGTTCTTCTTCAACCGCATCCCGAAGGCCGCGAACTCGACGATCATGGCGACGCTGGCGGGCCAGTCCGACTTTCGCCGCAGGATCGGGCGCGGCCGGGCCAAGAGCCGGTTCCTGCGGCCCGCCTGGATGTCGTTCCGGCATGTGGCGCAGCTGGACGGGGACGCGTTCCGGTTCACCTTCGTCCGCGATCCCTACGGCCGCGCGCTGTCTGCCTTCACCGACAAGGTCGTGCGCAAGCGCAAGCAGGCGCGTCCCTTCTACCGCTGGCTCGGGAAGGTCCCGGCAGGGCCGCCGGAGTTCATCGATTTTCTCCGCTTCCTCGACGACGGCGGGGCGCGCACCGACGCGCATTGGGCGCCGCAGGCCGAGCTGATGCTGCTGCCGATGGCGAAGTTCGACTTCGTCGGCCGGCTGGAGCGGCTCGAGCCGGACCTCGGCTTCGTCGTGGGTCGGATCTTCGGCGCGGACAGGCCGCTCGAGATGCGCCGCGCCGGGCCGCGCACCGACTCGCACCGGGCGCTGCCGAGCGCCTACACGCCGGAGGGCATCGCGATCGTCAACCGCGTCTACGCGGAGGACTTCGAGACCTTCGGCTACCCGCGGCGGAGCGTCTGACGCTTCCCGATGGCTTGACGCCGTCGGTCCTTGCGCGAGAGTTGCGGCGGGAGGATCGCATGATGGCAGGCAGGATCAGGATCGGCGTCGGCGGCTGGACCTTCGAGCCCTGGCGCGGCGCGTTCTATCCCGAGGGGCTGGCGCAGAAGCGCGAGCTCGAATACGCGGCCTCGAAGCTGACCAGCATCGAGATCAACGGCACCTACTACCGCACGCAGAAGCCCGAGACCTTCGCCAAATGGCGCGACGAGACGCCCGACGGCTTCGTCTTCGCGTTGAAGGGCCTGCGCTACACGACCAACCGCCGCGTGCTGGCCGAGGCCGGCGACAGCATGGGGCGGTTCCTCGCCAGCGGCCTATCGGAACTCGGGGCCGAAGCTCGGCCCGATCAACTGGCAGCTCGCCGCGACGAAGAAGCTCGACCTCGACGACATGGCCGCCTTCCTCGACCTGCTGCCCGACAGCGTCGATGGGCTGCCGCTGCGCCACGCGATCGAGGCGCGGCACCCCAGCTTCGACGACCCGGCCTTCCTCGACCTCGCGCTCGCACGCGGCGTCGCCGTGGTCCTCGCCGGCGACAGCGAGTTCCCGCGGATCGAGGGCGGCGCCGAGGGCTTCGTCTATGCCCGCATCATGGGCACGTCCGACGGGCATCCGGCCGGCTATGCGCCGGAGGCGCTCGACGCCTGGGCGGCGCAGGCCCGCGCCTGGGCCGAGGCCGGGCGCGACGTCTATCTCTACGTGATCAGCGGCCACAAGGCCGCGAACCCGGCGGCCGCCATGGCGCTGATCGAGCGCCTCTCGGACTGACGGCCAGCGCCGCGCGGCGCATTTTCGGCGGGACGGTCCGGCGGCGCGATGCTACCCAATGCCCGACGTTTGCCTTGGAGGACACGGAGATGGAATACCGCCAGCTTGGCCGCTCGGGACTGATGGTCTCGACGCTCAGTTTCGGCACCGCCACGTTCGGGGGCGTCGGAGCGCTGTCGAAATGGGGCGCCACCGACGTCGACGAGGCCGCGCGGCTGCTCGACATCTGCCTCGACGCCGGGATCAACCTGATCGATACCGCGAACGCCTATTCCCAGGGCCGATCCGAGGAGATCCTCGGCGAGGCGATGACCGGCCGGCGCGAGCGGCTGCTGGTCGCGAGCAAGGTCCGGTTCCGCATGGGCGACGGGCCGAACGACCTCGGCCTGTCGCGCAGCCACATCGTCGCCCAGTGCGAGGCCAGCCTGCGGCGGCTGCGCACCGACTGCATCGACCTCTACCAGATGCACCAGTGGGACGGGATCACGCCGCTCGACGAGACGCTGGAGGCCTTCGACACGCTCGTCCGCTCCGGAAAGGTCCGCTACTACGGCATCTCGAACTTCGCCGGCTGGCAACTCATGAAGACGGCCGCGACCGCGCGCGAGCACCGCTTCGTGCCGCCGGTCGCGCAGCAGATCTACTACTCGCTCGAAAGCCGCGACGCCGAGGCCGAACTGATCCCGGCCGGCATCGACCAGGGGCTGGGCGTTCTGGTCTGGAGCCCGCTCGCTGGTGGGCTCCTGTCGGGCAAGTACCGGCGCGGCAAGGCGCCGGAGGAGGGCGGGCGGCACCTGAACGACTGGCACGAGCCGCCGATCGGCGACGAGGATCGTCTCTACGACACGGTCGAGGAGCTGGTGGCGATCGCCGAGGCGCGCGACGCGTCGCCCGCCGAGGTGGCGCTGGCCTGGCTGCTCGGGCGCGAGGGCGTGACGTCGGTCATCCTCGGCGCCCGCACCGAGGCGCAGCTGCGCCGCAATCTCGGCGCCGCCGACCTGAGGCTGTCGCCGGAAGACCGCCAGCAACTCGATGCAGTCAGCCTGCCGCGGCTGCCCTATCCACACTGGCACCAGCTGCGCGCGATCGCCGACCGGCTCGGGCCGGGCGAAGCGAGCCTGCTGCGCGGCCACATGACGGGCTGAGACTCCGGTCCGGGCCGCCCAAGCGGCGGCGGCTGTCGCCGCACGTCATGATCTTGCAGGTCGCCGTCGCCGATCGCTGCCCTTGGCGGCGATCGGCCTGCCATATCGACGGCAGCGGCGCGACGATGCGCGAAAGGCGTATGCTGGGCACGCGTGCCCAAATGGGTAAGTCTTTGAAAAACATAGATTAAGCGAATTGCATTAGCATCTCGTCAATCTTCGACAGGCGTCACGCACGGTGGTATGGGCCTCCCGCGAGGATCGTCGCGGCGCGATAGAGCTGCTCGGCCAGCATGACCCGGACCAGCATGTGAGGCCAGACCATGGGACCGAACGAGATCGCCGCCGCCGCCCTGGCGCGCAGATCCGGGTCCAGCCCGTCCGCCCCGCCGACGACCAGCGCCAGATCACGCTGGCCTCCGTCGGCCCAGCCGCGCAGCATATCGGCAAATTCCGGAGAAGTCGGCGTCGCCCCGCGCTCGTCCAATGTCGCGACCAGCGCGCTCTTCGGCAGCGCCGCGGAGATCAGCGCCGCCTCGGCGGCCGGTCCGCCGCCCCGCTTGTCCTCGACCTCGACCACGGAGGCCGGACCAAGTCCGAGCGGCCTACCGGCGCGGTTGAACCGCGCCAGGTAGTCGGCAGTCATCTCGGCTTCCGGTCCGGAGCGCATGCGACCAACCGCGAGGATCGTCACGCGCACCGGCGATCCGCAAGCTTCAGACGGTGTCGGCCGCGCTCGGCCGCCCCGGCGGCTGGCCCGTCCACATCTTTTCCAACTGGTAGAAGTCCCTGACTTCGGGTCGGAACACGTGCACGATAACGTCGCCGGCGTCGATCAACACCCAATCCCCGGCATCCTTGCCCTCCACGCGCACGATCAGCCCGCGCTCGGCCTTCAACCGGTCGGACAGCTTTTCGGATATCGCGGCGACCTGACGTGACGAGCGACCGCTGGCGATCACGATGTGATCGGCCATTTCCGATTTGCCTGCCATTGGTATGGTGACGATGTCCTCGGCCTTGTCGTCTTGGAGCGAGGCGAGGATGGAGGACAGCAATGCGCCGTCCGCGGGTTGCGCCCCCGGGGCAAAGCTGCCCGCGTGCGCTGCGGCCGTAGCCGCCGGGTAAAGGTTAGCCAGGTCGGAGTCCTCCGAAGCTGCGCGCCGATCCAGCCCGGCGCTGGCTCTTCCAATATAGGCCCTCGGCAGCTTCGTCTCAAGGATGGACGTGCTTAACCGCCCGCAAGGACGAGTGCTGCGCGACCGGCTCCATCTGCAACTCGAACCAGAAGGTGGCGCCTGCGCCCGGCGCGCTCTGGACGCCGATCGTCCCGCCGAGCCTTCGGACCATGTCGGCGCAGATCGCGAGCCCCAGGCCCGCGCCGCCGAAGCGCCCGTCGGAGGCTTCGTCGGCGCGCTGGTACGGCAGGAACACACGGTCCTGAACGGCCGCGCTGAGCCCGATCCCGGTGTCTTCCACCTCGATTCGCACGCCGGTCCCCGGCAGGGAACGGCACCGGATCGTCACGCTGCCCCGGTCGGTGAACTTGGCCGCGTTGCCGACGAGGTTGGTCAGCACCTGCCGCACGCCCTGCCGGTAGCCGCGCCGCAGCGTCGGCAGGCCGGGCTCGATGCGCGCGCGCAGATCGAGGTCTTGCGCGTAAGGCAGCGCCCTGGCCTCCGCCAGCACGTCGCCGACCAGTTCCCGCAGGTCGAAGTCGCCAAGGTCCGACTCCTGCACCGGCCGGTCCAGCCGCGTGAAGTCGAGCAGCCTGTCGATCACGTCGAGCAGATGCTTGCCCGACATCCGGATCACCTCGACGTTGCGGCGCACCTGCGGATCGAGAGGGCTCTCCAGCACGAGCGCCGTCATCCCGAGCACGCCGTTCAGCGGAGTGCGCATCTCGTGGGACACCATTGCGACGAAACGCGTCTTGGCGGCGTCGGCGGCCAGGGCCGCCTCGCTTGCCGCTGCGAGCCGCGCGGTGCGCTCGGTCACCCGCGCCTCGAGCTCTCGCGCCTGCCGCTCGATCAGCGCCTGGGCCCCGAGGCGGTCGAGGTTCACCGCATGCACCAGTTGGCAAAGGCCGATGAGCACGCTCAGGAGACCGATCGTGGTGACGAAGTCCTCGTTGTCGGTCGCTCCGGTCTCGCGCAGCAACAGGTAGAGAGACACGTTCGCCGCGACGAACGACACGACCGCGCCGTCCAGGCTGCGACGTTGCATCGTAACCCAGAGGCAGAAAGGCGCCGCCATGATCAGCGTGATCCCAGCGAGACGCTCGAAACCGAACGAGCTCTGGATGACCCAGTACCACACCCCGACCTGGATCGCGCCCAGCAATGCAGTCGTAAACGCAGGACCCGGGCGCGCCACGACCGTCCGCCACTCGCGCAGACAGAACAGGACGGCGCCGACTACCATCAGACCGAACGGTTCGAAGACGAGAGCCAGCATCGGGCGGGTGGTGTCCGGCAGTAGCCCGGCGGCCACCGCGGCGAAGAAAACGCCTGCGACCGTCGCCGCAAAGACGGTGACGCCGGCAAAGAAGCCGAACCACTCGGTCGTCCGGTTCCGCATGGGACTGCGTCGCGCCAGCGCCCGCATCGTCGCGGCGCCGGACAGGGCGGCGAGGCCATGTGCTCCGCCGTCGATCAGCGCCCAAACCGTCGGCAGCCCAGCGGCCCAGGCGGCCGCGCCGATCCCGAGCGACGCCGCGAGCGCTCCCGGCCAGCGCAAGAGCACCGCGGCCGACAGGGCAAGTCCCGACGAGGCCGTTGCGCCCAGCAGGATGCCGTCGCTGAAGCCGATGCTGCGCGCAAAAAGGGCGATGACCAGTGCGCCACATGCCACGAGGGATGCCCAGTAGCAGACGTCCGGGCCGGCTCGGACAAACGTCGCGCCGCCACCCGGACCTGCCGGCCGGCTTGAAAGCAGCGCCACGGGAGAGAGATTGTCCAAAAGATTATTCTCCTTAGAGTTGTCGTGCGCCCATGCGCCGGCGAAGTCAAGCCAACACTCGTCGGCCGGCGGGGCTCCGCCCAAGGCCGATCGCCGCGGCGTGGTCAGGGGACCGCGGCGATGACCAGGAACACGATGAACAGGACCAGATGGACGCAGCCTTGCAGCACGGTCGTTCGCCCGGTCGACAAGGTGGTGGTCGAGACGAACAGCGTCAGCGCCAGCATAGTGATATGCTCCGGCTCGAGCCCCAGCGCGATCGGCGCGTCGAGCGCGATGGAGAGCAGCGCGATGGCGGGAATGGTCAGGCCTGTGCTCGCGATCGCCGATCCGATGGCAAGATTGAGGCTCGTCTGGATCCGGTTGCTGCGAGCGGCCTGGATCGCTGAGACGCCTTCGGGCAGCAGCACCAGAACGGCGATGATCACCGCGACGACCTCCTGGGGCAGCCCGGACCCGCGGACGGCCTCCTGGAGCGCCGGGGCCAGAGAATCCGCCAGCAGAACAACCGCAACGAGGGAGACGACCAGCATCGCGGCGCCGACCAGCGCCGAGCGTGCGGAAACCGGTCCATGCGCGACTTGACCGGCATCGGCCGAGGAGAAGTATGCTCTCTGGCTGCCGGCCTGGACGCCCAGGTAGACGAGGTACAGGGCCAGAGACACGATGGCGACGAAGATCAGCTGCACGACCGAGTAGTAAGGACCGGGCTCGGAAACGGTGTAGGCCGGAAGGATCATCGCAATGCCGGCAAGCGCGCCGAGAACCGCGAGCGCGGAGGCGGTGCCTTGCAGCTGGAAGATCTGTTCGCGGTGCCTCATGGCGCCCGCCAGCAGAGAGACGCCCACGATCCCGTTCAGGACGATCATGACGCCGGCGAAGACCGTGTCGCGCGCGACGGTCGGGGCCTCCGTGCCGGCTTCCAGCATGATCGAGGCGATCAGCGAGACCTCGATGATCGTGACCGCTACCGCCAGAACGATGGCCCCCAGCGCGTCTCCCACCCGCGTCGAGACGGTCTCGGCGTGGCGCACGGCAGCGAATACAGCGAGGATCAGGACCGGCGGCGCGGTGATCATGTAGGCCAGGCCGTCCGGGTCAAGAACGCCGGCACGATCCGCTCCGAGCAGCGCGACTGCGGCGGCCGGAGGCGCCCAGGCCTGCCAGGGCATGGAGATTGCAGCCATGCGGTCACCAATGATGCGTTGCTCGGAGACTATGGCAGCTACGCCTCGCCGGTCGAGTGACTGCTTCGCGTTGGCGCCGCTCCCTCGGCTACGGCGCGCGGCGAGAGTGCGCCGAGAGGCGCGCGTCTGGAGCACAGCCAGAGTAGCGTCGGCGCCTGCCCGCAGGCTCGGCGGAATCCCGTCCATTCGACGCGCGCGAAAGCGGGCCGGGTCATGCAACCATCGGAAGGCCTCGCACCAGTTTCTCGTAATCGTTGGCGATCGAGCGCGTCAGCGTCCCGACCTCGAAACTGTAATTCCCGATCGATCCCACCGGCGTCACCTCGGCCGCGGTGCCGGTCAGCCAGCACTGCTCGAAGCCCTCCATCTCGGCGGGCTCGATGTGACGCTCGATCACTTCGACGTTCCGCTGCTTCAGCATCTGTACGACAGTCTGCCGGGTGATTCCGTTCAGGAAACAGTCCGGCTTCGGCGTATGGACCTTGCCGTCCTTCACGAAGAACACGTTTGCGCCGGTCGCCTCGGCGACGTAGCCCCGGTAGTCCATCATGATCGCATCCGAGCAGCCTTTGGCCTCTGCCTCGTGCTTGGACATCGTGCAGATCATGTAGAGACCTGCGGCCTTCGCGAAGGAAGGGATCGTCTCCGGGCTCGGCCGCTTCCACTTCGAGACGTCCAGCTTCGCGCCCTTCATCTTCGCGTCGCCGTAATACGCGCCCCATTCCCAGACCGCTATCGCAAGATGAACCGGGTTGCGCGATGATGCGACGCCCATGTCGGGTCCGGAGCCGCGCCAGATGACCGGGCGGACATAGGCGTCGGAGAGTCCGCTTCTGGCCAGCGTCGCTACCTTGGCGGCTTCGATCTCGTCCGCGTCGTAGGGGTGCGGAATATCGAGGTAGTCGCAGGACTTCAGCAGCCGGTCCGTGTGGGCCCTGCTCTTGAAGATCTCTCCGTTGTAGGCGCGCTCGCCCTCAAAGACCGAGCTCGCGTAATGCAGCGCATGGGTCAGCACATGAACCTTCGCATCGCGCCACGGCACGAAAGCGCCGTCAATCCAGATGACCCCGTCCCGATCGTCGTATGCGCCCGTCATCGCCCGTCGCCTTCCAAGATTGAGTTTGTTGCGCGCCCACTGCAGAGCGCGAAAGTTTCTTTCGTCGCGTTCGTGCGCTGCCTACCATTTGCCTCTTGGAATGTCAACACTCCTGACATAAGCTCCGGCGAGGCGAGAGAAGGCCAGGAAGCGCAATGGCCCAGAGCGGCTACACGATCAATCCGAATCGCAGCGAGCAGCTTCTGTTCCTGACGGACGACCAGCTCCGCCAGGGCATCGAGCTGATGTTCTTCGCCTATCGCGACTTCACGGCGGATCCGGACCGCATCCTGACGGGCCGAGGGTACGGAAGGGCGCATCACCGGGCGATCCATTTCATCAACCGGCGGCCCGGGCTGATGGTCAACGACCTGCTCGACATCCTCGGCGTCACGAAGCAAAGCCTGAACCGGGTGCTGCGCCAGCTCATCGATGACGGCCTGGTCGACAGCCGGGTCGGCGCGGTGGACAGGCGGCAGCGCAACCTGCACCTGACCGAGCGGGGTCTAGCGCTGGAACAGGAGCTGTCGGCAGCGCAACGGCGGCGGATGCGGGCGGCTTATCTCCAGGTCGGCCCCGATGCGGTGCAGGGATTTCGCAAGGTGCTCGAGGCGATGATCGATCCGGCGACGCGCGATCGGGTCCTTGGCGGCATCGACACGACCCGACCATGACGGAAGCCGCGCATGTGCTGGTCGTCGACGACGACGCCCGTATTCGCGAGCTGCTGAGGAAATTTCTGGCGCGGAGCGATTTCTGGGTCACGACGGCGCGTGACGCGGCGCAGGCCCGGCGGCTGCTCGAGGGCCTGGAGTTCGACATCATCGTGCTCGACGTGATGATGCCGGGAGAGTCCGGACTCGAGTTGACCGCCGGCCTGCGCGAGACGCTGTCGACGCCGATCCTGCTGCTGACGGCGCGGGGCGACGCGGACGACCGTATCCGCGGCCTGGAGGCAGGCGCCGACGACTACCTTCCCAAGCCGTTCGAGCCGCGCGAGCTTGTGCTCAGGATCAATGCGATCCTGCGGCGGGTGCCGAAGCCGGCGGCGAAGACGGAGCCGCCGCGCTCGCTGCAACTCGGCGAGGTGCGCTACGACGTCAACCGGGGCGAGCTGTGGCGGGGGAGGGACAACATCCGGCTCACGGCGACCGAGGCGATGCTGATGCGGATCTTCGCGGCGCGGGCGCACGAGCCGATCAGTCGTTCGGAACTCGTCGAGGACCTCGGCGGAGGCGTGGCCGAGGCCCAGGAACGCGCGGTGGACGTCCAGATCACACGGTTGCGCCGGAAGATCGAAACGGATCCGCGAGCGCCCCGTTACTTGCAGACCGTGCGCGGCTCTGGATATATGCTCGCGCCCGACTGATCCCGCATCTCTTGGGGCATCGAGCGGAAAGGAAACCACCTTGGCAGGTGAGGGCTCCTTCTCGTTATCCGGACATGCCGCGACGCTCGACCGGGTTCCGCGCAGTGGGTGGCGTCCGCTTGGTCGCGTGCACTGCTGCGGCGGTCGGTGACCTCGTGATCCGGAAGCTTCATCTTTGCGCCGGTCTGCTCGGCTTCGCGCTGATCCTGTTCTTCTTGATTTCGGCAGTCGCGGCGGAGTCTCTCGGAGGCCGAGCGACGGTGCTCGCCGTTCGTACCGCGATCCTGTGGGGCATGCTTGCGTTGGCGCCGGCGCTGGTTTTCTCGGCCTGGAGCGGAGTACGGATGGCCGGCCCGACGCCGCCGCCTCTGATTGCCGCCAAGCGTCGCCGGATGCCGGTCATCGCCCTGATCGGCCTGCTCGTCCTGTTGCCCTGCGCCGTCTTTCTGCACGACCGCGCCGCCGTCGGCGGCTCAGACGGGGACTTCTGGGGCGTTCAGGCGCTGGAGCTGGTCGCCGGAGCGGCAGCGCTCGTCCTGATGGGGCTCAACATCCGCGACGGCGCGTGCGTGCGCTCGTCGCCCGTTCCAGGTCTGACGCGCGGCGCCGCCGGCGCGGCGGGCAAACAGGACTGGGAGCGCGTCGACGCCTACATCGTCGACGCGCTTGCGCCCAAGGACCCGGCGCTAGAGGGCGCCATCGACGCCGTCGCCGCGGCCGGCATCCCGTCGATCGAGGTCGCTGCGGCGCAGGGCCGGCTGCTGACGATCCTTGCGCGCATGGTCGGCGCGCGGCGCATTCTGGAGATCGGCACACTGGGCGGCTACAGCGCGATCTGCCTCGCCCGCGCCCTGCCCGAGGATGGGCTGCTGGTGACGCTCGAATATTTTCCCGATCACGCTGCGGTCGCGCGGCAGAACATCGACCGGGCGGGACTGGGCGATCGCGTCGAGATTCGGATCGGCCCGGCGCTGGAGACGCTGCCGCAGCTGAAGCCGCTGGCGCCGTTCGACCTCGTCTTCATCGACGCAGACAAGGAGAATAACGCCGCTTACCTTGACTGGGCGTTGCAGCTGACGAAGAGCGGCTCGGTCATCGTCGTCGACAACGTCGTTCGCGCCGGGCGGGTCATCAACGCGGAGTCGGGGGATCCCCGGATCCAGGGAACGCGGCGGTTCTTCGAGCGCCTGGGCGCCGAGGACCGGCTGATCGCGACCGCGATCCAGACGGTCGGCTCCAAGGGCTGGGACGGGTTCGCGATCGCCATCGTCGCCTGAAGCGGCGCGTCCATCACGCTTCGGTGATCGCGGCGGCGGAAACGAACGGCCGGTCCGCTCCGTAGGGCCTTCCACAGACGCCAACAGGTTCAGAGGGATACCCGCCATGCAAGCCCAGACCGCCCCCGCTCGCTCTCCCGCCGCCGCGTCGCTGCCCCGCTTCGATGCCCGAACCCTGACGACGATGTTCGTCGCCGGGGCGGTCGCCACCGTGCTCTTCGACCTCTTCGGGCAGAGCCTGAGCCCGATGTTCGGCTTCGCCGCGCTCGCGCCCGTGCCGCTTGCGAACTCGGTGATCCAGACGCTGACCGGCGCGCCCTACGTCCCTGGCGCGCATCTGCTGCACTACATCGCCGGCCTCGTCGCCTATCCGCTCGGCTGGATGCTGATCGCCCGGCCGCTGGCGGCCCGCTTCGCGCCGTCGCTGCCCTGGCCGGTCGTCGCGGTCGCCTATGGCGTCGGCCTCTGGATCTTCGCGCTGTTCATCATGGCCTACCTGATCGCCGGGCTGCCGCCGTTCCTCGGCTTCACCGGGATTACCTGGGTCGCGCTGGTCGGCCACGTGCTCTACGCGCTGGCCGCCGCCTATGTGGTCGCCCGCCGGAATTGAAGCGCCGTCTGGCCGCGCCCCTCCGAGGGCGCGGCCGCGCCCTCTTGCTGCAGGGCGCCGCCGGCCTTATGGACCGGCCATGACAGAGACCACGCACCAGCGCCTGCTCGTCGTCGATTTCGGCAGCCAGGTCACCCAGCTGATCGCCCGGCGGCTGCGCGAGGCGAACATCTACGCCGAGATCCACCCGTACCAGAAGGTCGACGCGGCCTTCCTGCGCGACTTCGCGCCGCAGGCGGTGATCCTGTCCGGCGGTCCGGCCAGCGTCACCGAGCCGAACAGCCCGCGCGTGCCGGAGGCGCTCTTCGACCTCGAGGCGGCGGTGCTCGGCATCTGCTACGGTCAGCAGGCGATGATGGAGCAGCTCGGCGGCAAGGTCGAGGCCGGCCACCACGCCGAGTTCGGCCGCGCCTTCGTCAGCCCGGCCGAGGCGGGCAAGGGCGATCCGCTGTTCGCGGGCCTGTTCGTCGGGGGGCGCGAGGAGGTCTGGATGAGCCACGGCGACCGGGTCACGCAAGCTCGCGCCCGGCTTCGAGGTGCTCGGCGCCTCGCCGAACGCGCCCTTCGCCATCGTCGGCGACCCGGCCCGGCGTTTCTACGCGGTGCAGTTCCACCCGGAGGTGCATCACACGCCGAACGGCGCGCGGCTCCTGAAGAACTTCACCGATCTCGCGGGCTTCACCGGCGACTGGACGATGGTCGGCCTACAAGGACGAGGCCATCGAGAAGATCCGGGCGCAGGTCGGCGGCGGGCGCGTGATCTGCGCGCTGTCGGGCGGCGTCGACAGCTCGGTCGCGGCGGTGCTGATCCACGAGGCGATCGGCGACCAGCTGACCTGCGTCTTCGTCGACACCGGCATGATGCGGATGGGCGAGGCCGACGAGGTCGTGACGCTGTTCCGCGACCACTACAACATCCCGCTGATCCATGCCGACGAGGGAGACCGCTTCCTCGGCGCGCTGGCCGGCGTCTCGGACCCCGAGCAGAAGCGCAAGATCATCGGTCGGCTGTTCATCGAGGTCTTCGAGGAGAAGGCTACGGAGGTCGGCGATGTCGGCTTCCTCGCGCAGGGCACGCTCTATCCGGACGTGATCGAGAGCGTCAGCTTCTCCGGCGGTCCTTCCGTCACGATCAAGAGCCACCACAACGTCGGCGGCCTGCCCGAGCGGATGAACCTGAAGCTGGTCGAGCCCTTGCGCGAGCTCTTCAAGGACGAGGTCCGGGCGCTGGGGCGCGAACTGGGCCTGCCGGCGGCCTTCGTCGGGCGCCACCCGTTCCCCGGACCGGGCCTCGCGATCCGCTGCCCGGGCGAGGTCAACCGCGAGAAGCTCGAGATCCTGCGCAAGGCCGATGCAGTCTATCTCGACCAGATCCGCAAGCACGGGCTCTACGACGAAATCTGGCAGGCCTTCGCGGTGCTGCTGCCGGTGCGCACGGTCGGGGTGATGGGCGACGGGCGGACCTACGACTTCGTCTGCGCGCTCCGGGCCGTGACCTCGGTCGACGGGATGACGGCGGACTACTATCCTTTCCCGCACGACTTCCTCGGCGAGACTGCGACGCGGATCATAAACGAGGTTCGCGGCGTCAACCGCGTGACCTACGACATCACCTCGAAGCCGCCGGGTACGATCGAGTGGGAGTGACGGCCCGCGCGTCGGCGGCGGTCCGGCTTCAACGATGCTCGCCGTCGCGCTTTCGGCATGGTGCGGTTCCCCGTGCGGGCTTCAGGGGGGGGCGGGCACGCGTGCCCGGTGGATCATGTCCCTGAAATGAGAGGACAAATCCGACCGCGTTGACCGGCGGGAAACCCTTTCGCCAGGCGCTCCGCGAGAGGGGCCGGCGTCGGCGCGCCGGAGGCTGGCCGACGCGAAGCCTGTTGCCGCGCGGCGCTGAAACGCGGCATGATGGAGCCGCCGCCATAGCGGCCGGGGGCGCAGCAATGGCCGAACACATCACCGCCGACTGGACGACGCGCTTCGCGGGCCTGTCCCGGCTGTCGCCGGAGATCAAGGCCAAGGTGCTGGCCGAGACCCGTGTCGCGACGGTTCCGAAGGATAGTGTGATCTTCGGGCCGGGCAAGTCGCCCGAGAACCTGCTCCTGCTGCTGGAAGGCACGGTGCGCGTGCAGCAGACCAGCGAGACCGGGCGCGAGGTGTTCCTCTACCGGGTCAATGCCGGCGAAAGCTGCGTGCTGACCACGGCCTGCCTGCTGGCCTACGAGGATTATTCGGCCGAAGGCATCGCCGAGACCGACCTGCTGGCGGCGTTGGTGCCGCGGCGCACCTTCGACGAACTGATCGCTGCCTCGCCGGACTTCCGCCGCTTCGTCTTCACCGCCTATTCGCACCGGATCTCGGACCTGTTCCACGTGATCGAGGAGGTTGCCTTCCGGCGGATCGACGTGCGGCTGGCGCAGAAGCTGCTGGCGATGGCCGGGCCCGACGGATCGCTCGAGGCTACCCATTCGACGCTGGCGGTGGAGCTCGGCACCGCGCGCGAGGTGATCTCGCGCCAGCTGCAGGAATTCCAGCGGCGCGGCTGGGTGGAGCTCGGCCGCGGCGTCGTGCGGATCGCCGCCCCGGCCGGGCTGAAGCGGCTGGCCGAGGAGCGGTCGTGACGACTTGGTGACTTAGTCACCGACACGGGGCTCCCGAAAGGCGCATCAAGGACGCGACGTCGAATTGGGAGACTGCTCATGAACCAGAACATCGGCTCCGCGGACCGTGTGATCCGCCTCGTGCTCGGCCTCGTGCTGATCGTCCTGCCGCTCGCGACCGGCTTCGCGGCCGACGCGCTGTGGCTGCGCTGGGGCGCGCTGGTGATCGGCGTCGTGCTGGTGGGGACAGCGGCGATCCGGTCCTGCCCGCTCTACGCGATGCTCGGCTTCAACACCTGCCGGAGGCCGTCGTGACCGAATTCACGCCTCTCGCATCGGCCTTCGGCGGCGCGCTGATCGGCCTGGCCGCGGTGCTGCTGATGGCGCTCCACGGCCGCATCTTCGGCGCGACCGGCGTGCTCACGGGCGTCTTCCTGCCCACCGGCCCGGGCGACCGCGCTTGGCGTGTCGCCGTGCTGGCCGGGATGGCGAGCGCGCCGGCCGCCTACCTTCTCGCGATGGGCCGGATGCCGGCCCTCGACGTGCCGGTCGGCCCGTGGATGCTGGTCGCCGGCGGGCTGCTGGTCGGCGTCGGCGTCACGCTCGGGGGCGGCTGCACGTCGGGCCACGGCGTCTGCGGCAACGCAAGGCTGTCGCCGCGCTCGGCTGTGGCGACGCTGACCTTCATGGCGGCCGCCTTCGCAACCGTCTTCGTGATCCGCCACGTGATCGGAGGGACCGCATGAAACTCGTCCTCGGCTACGCGATCGGGCTGGTCTTCGGCCTCGGCATCGCGATCTCCGGCATGATCAACCCGGCCAAGGTGCTGAACTTCTTCGACCTCGCCGGGACCTGGGACCCGAGCCTCGCCTTCGTGATGGGCGGCGCGCTCGCGGTCGCTGCGGTCGGCTACCGGCTCATCCTCCGCCGCCCGCGCCCCGTCCTCGACGACCATTTCCACCTGCCCAAGGCCAGCGCCATCGACGCGCGGCTGGTCGGAGGGTCCGCCGTCTTCGGCGTCGGCTGGGGCATCGCCGGGTTCTGCCCGGGCGGCGCCCTGCCCGCGCTCGGGACCTTCCGTCCGGAGGTCTTCGTCTTCGTCGCCGCTCTGCTGGCCGGCATCCTCGCAACCCGCGCGATCCTCGATCGGCGCGCCCCGGCGACCGCGACCGCACGGCGCGCCTGAACATCGACACAAGGAAGGAAAACAGCTATGGGCTACCCCGTCGACATGTCCGTGAAGCCCGAGATCACCGGCTTCTTCGACCCCGCCACGAACACGATCAGCTACGTCGTCAAGGACCCCGCGAGCGACGCCTGCGCGGTCGTCGACAGCGTGATGGACATCGACTACGCCGCCGGCCGCATCTCCTACGACCACGCCGACGAGATCATCGCCTTCGTCGAGAAGCATCGGCTCAAGGTCGAGTGGCTGCTGGAGACGCATGTCCATGCCGACCACCTGTCGGCCGCTCCCTACATCCAGGCCCGGCTCGGCGGCAAGCTCGGCATCGGCGCCAACATCACGATCGTGCAGGACACGTTCGGCAAGGTCTTCAACGAGGGCACCGAGTTCCAGCGCGACGGCAGCCAGTTCGACCGGCTGTTCGAGGAGGGCGACGAATACGCGATCGGCACGATGAAGGCCTTCGCGATCCACACGCCAGGCCATACGCCGGCCTGCATGACGCACGTGATCGGCGACGCGGCCTTCGTCGGCGACACGCTCTTCATGCCGGACGGCGGCTCGGCGCGCGCGGACTTCCCCGGCGGCGACGCGGGCGTGCTCTACAACTCGATCCAGAAGGTGCTGAGCCTGCCCGGCGAGATGCGGCTGTTCATGTGCCACGACTATGCCCCGAACGGCCGGGAAATCCGGTGGGAGACCACGGTCGGCGACGAGAAGGCGCACAACATTCACGTCGGACACGGCACTTCTCGCGCGGAGTTCGTCAAGATGCGAGAGGAACGCGACGCGACGCTCGACATGCCGAAGCTGATCATCCCGTCGCTGCAGGTGAACATGCGGGCCGGCGAACTGCCGCCTGCCGACGAGACCGGCAAGCGGTTCCTCAAGGTGCCGGTCAACGTGCTCTGAAGCCAAACCTCGGGGCGGCGCGTCTCGGCGCCGCCCCGGTTCCGGGAGGAACCATCATGCAGATCAAACCGCATCGACGACCGGCTGTCGGTCTCGCCGCAACTCGCTCCGGCCGACGTCGCGGCCGCGGCCGAGGCGGGCTTTCGCGCCATCATCTGCAACCGGCCGGACGGCGAGGGCGCCGACCAGCCGACCCAGCAGGAGATCGCCGACGCCGCCGCCGCGGCGGGCCTGGAGTTCCGCTACCTGCCAATCGTCTCGGGCAAGGTGGGCGACGACGACGCGGCGGCCTTCGGCGCCGCGCTCGACGCGCTGCCCGGCCCGGTGCTCGCCTATTGCCGGACCGGCACCCGCTCGGCGACGCTGTGGTCGCTGTCCGAGGCGGGCGAGCGCGCCGCTGCCCGAGATCCTGAAGGCGACGAAGGCCGCCGGTTACGACATGAACGGCGTCGCGCGGCGCATCGCCAATGGCGGGCGCACGCCGACCGACGTCGGCGACGTCCGGCACGAGGTGGTCATCGTCGGGGCCGGCGCCGCGGGCATCTCGGTCGCGGCCTCGCTCCGGGCGCGCGACCCGGATCTGGACGTGGCGCTGATCGATCCGGCAGACATCCACTACTACCAGCCCGGCTGGACGATGGTCGGCGGCGGCATCTTCGAGGCCGAGGACACGGCGCGCACGATGGCCGGCCTGATCCCGCACGGCGTCAAGTGGATCAAGGCCGCCGTCGCCGCCTTCGAGCCGGAGAACGACGCGGTGATCCTCGACGGCTGCCGCGTGGTCAAGTACGGCCGGCTGATCGTCTGCCCGGGGCTGAAGCTCGACTGGGACGCGGTCGACGGCCTGGCCGAGACGCTCGGCCGCAACGGCGTCACCTCGAACTACCGCTACGACCTCGCGCCCTACACATGGGATCTGGTGCGCAAGCTCACCGGCGGGCGCGCGATCTTCACCCAGCCGCCGATGCCGATCAAATGCGCGGGCGCGCCGCAGAAGGCGATGTACCTGTCCGCCGACCGCTGGAAGCGCTCGGGCGTGCTCGAACGCGGTCGAGATCGACTTCATGACCGCCGGCGGCGGCGCTGTTCGGGGTCAAGGAATACGTGCCGGCGCTGATGGACTACGTGAAGGCCTACGACGCGCATCTGAACTTCTTTCACAACCTCGTCGCCATCGACGGCCCGGCGCGCAAGGCCACCTTCGAGGTCAAGGCAGCCCGATACCGAGCCGGAACGCGTCGAGGTCGCCGTTCGACATGATCCATGTCTGCCCGCCGCAGACCGCGCCGGACTTCATCAAGCGTCTCGCCGCTGGCGGACGCGACCGGCTGGGTCGACGTCGACCAGGCCACGTTGCGCCACAAGACTTACGACGAACGTCTGGTCGCTCGGCGACGTGATGAACGCGCCGAACGCCAAGACCGCCGCCGCCGCGCGCAAGCAGGCTCCGGTCGTGGCCGAGAACGTGATCGCCGACATCGGCCGGCAAGGGCGCGGTCGCGCAGTACGACGGCTACGGCTCCTGCCCGCTGACGGTCGAGCGCGGCAAGATCGTGCTGGCCGAATTCGGCTATGGCGGCAAGCTGCTGCCGTCCTTCCCGTCCTGGATGATCGACGGCACGAAGCCGTCGCGGCTCGCCTGGCTGCTCAAGGAACGGCTGCTGCCGCCGGTCTACTGGCGCGGCATGCTGCGCGGCCACGAATGGCTGGCCAAGCCCGAGCCGGTGGTCGCGAAGGCCGCCGAGTGACCTCATGGAACGGGTGACGAGACGATGAAGACCCTGCGCCGCTACCTGCCGATCCTCGACTGGGGCCGGAACTACTCCGGCGCCACGCTGTCCAGCGACCTCGTCGCGGCGCTGATCGTCACCGTGATGCTGATCCCGCAATCGCTGGCCTATGCGATGCTGGCGGGCCTGCCGCCCGAGGTCGGGCTCTATGCGTCGATCCTGCCGCTCGCGGGCTACGCGCTCTTCGGAACCAGCCGCACGCTGGCGGTCGGCCCGGTCGCGGTCGTCTCGCTGATGACGGCCGCCGCCATCGCCAAGCTCGGCCTCGCCACGCCCGCCGAGGCCATCGCGGCCGCCGTCGTGCTCGCCTTCCTGTCCGGCCTCGTCCTGATCGCGATGGGCGTCTTCCGCCTCGGCTTCATCGCCAACTTCCTGTCGCATCCGGTCGTCGCGGGCTTCATCACCGCCTCGGGCATCCTGATCGCGCTGAGCCAGGTCAAGCACATCCTCGGCGTCCCGGCCCAAGGCGAGACGCTGCCCGATCTCGTCGTCTCGCTGGCGCAGGGCCTCGGCCAGATCAACTGGCCGACCGCGATCATCGGCGTCTCGGCGGCGGCCTTCCTGTTCTGGGTCCGTCGCGGCCTGAAGCCGCTGCTGCTGCGCGCCGGCCTTGCCCCGCGCGCAGCCGATATTCTCGCCAAGGCCGGTCCGGTCGCGGCAATCGCCGTCTCGACCCTCGCCGTCTGGGGCCTCGGCCTCGCCGATGCCGGCGTCGCCATCGTGGGCTCAGTCCCGAGCGGCCTGCCGCCGCTGACCGTGCCGGTCTTCGACCCCGAGCTCTGGCTCGCGCTGATCGGCCCGGCGGTGCTGATCTCGCTGATCGGCTTCGTCGAGAGCGTCTCGGTCGCGCAGACGCTGGCCGCCAAGCGCCGCCAGCGCATCCGCCCCGACCAGGAGCTGATCGGGCTCGGCGCCGCGAACGTCGCCTCGGCGGTCTCCGGCGGCTATCCGGTCACCGGCGGCTTCGCGCGCTCGGTCGTGAACTTCGACGCGGGCGCCGAGACGCCCGCCGCCGGGGCCTTCACCGCGATCGGCATCGCACTCGCGACGCTGACGCTGACGCCGCTGCTGTTCTTCCTGCCGAAGGCGGTGCTGGCGGCGACGATCATCGTTGCGGTGTTGAGCCTCGTCGATCTCGGCATCCTGCGCCGGGCCTGGACCTACAGCCGCGCCGACTTTGCCGCGGTCGCGGCGACCATCCTGCTGACGCTCTGCGTCGGCGTCGAGGCCGGGGTCTCCGCCGGCGTCGCGCTGTCGATCCTGCTGTTCCTCTGGCGCACGTCGCGCCCGCACATCGCCGAGGTCGGCCGTGTGCCGGGCACCGAGCATTTCCGCAACGTGAAGCGCCACCACGTCGAGACCGACCCCGCGATCCTGACGATCCGCGTCGACGAGAGCCTCTACTTCGCGAACGCGCGCTTTCTCGAGGACTACGTGCTCGACCGCGCCGCCGCCTGCAAGGACCTGCGCCACGTGATCCTGCTCTGCTCGGCGGTCAACGACATCGACATGAGCGCGCTGGAATCGCTGGAGGCGATCGACCACGGCCTGAGCGCGATGGGCGTCGCGCTGCACCTGTCCGAGGTCAAGGGCCCGGTGACCGACAAGCTCGCGCGGACCGACTTCCTCGAGCATCTGTCGGGCCGGCTGTTCCTGTCGCAGCACGACGCGGTCGCGGCGCTGAGCGGCGAGGCCGCGCCGCCGCCGATCCGGCGCGTGGTCTGAGCGCGGCCTGCGGACGCGCTGGCCCTGCGGGGCCCGCGCTCGTGCCATCCTGCGCGCCGGGCGGAGGACGGCGCGAGTGATGACCGGATGACGCGAACGGCGCCGCGAGATCCGCCCGCCGCTGCCCCTGCCGAAGCGCCGGCTGCTCGCGAGCCTCGCCGGCTACCGGGCGAACTGGCTGAAGCCCGACATCGCGGCCGGGCTCGCGATCGCGGCCGTGGGGCTGCCCACCGCGATCGCCTATCCCGCCATCGCCGGACTGCCGCCGCAGACCGGGCTCTACGCCAGCATCGCGCCGCTGATCGCCTACGCGGTCTTCGGCCCGTCGCGGCAGCTGATCGTCGGACCCGACGCGGCGACGATCACCGTCATCGCCGCGGTGCTCGCCTCGATGCCCGGAACTCGCCGAGGCCGAGCGGGCCGCGGCCGCGTCGCTGCTGGCGCTGATCGTCGGCGGCTTCTACCTCGGCGGCCGGCTGCTCGGGCTCGGCGTGCTGTCGACGTTTCTCTCCCGGCCGATCCTGATCGGGTTCTTCTCCGGCATCTCGCTGTCGATCCTGGTCGGCCAGCTCGGCCGGATCACCGGCGTCCCGGTCGCGGCCGACGGGCTGGTCGCGCCGCTGGTCGAACTCGCGCGCCAGCTGGGCGCGATCCACTGGCCGTCGCTCGCGCTCGCGGCCGCGACGCTGGCCGCGCTGCAGGCTGCGCGGACGCTGCGCTCGCCGTTCCCCGGCCCGGTGATCGCCGTCGCGCTGTCGGTCGCGGCCTCGGCGCTGCTCGACCTGAAGGGCCACGGCGTCGCCGTCGTCGGCGACGTGCCCTCGGCCGGAATGTTCCTTGCGCTGCCCACGCCGAGCGGGCTCGCGTTCGACCGGTTGCTGATCGGCGCGGCTGCGGTCTTCCTCGTCAGCTTCGCCGCTGGCGTCATCACCGCGCGCAGCTTCGGCGCCCGCGGCGGCTACCCGGTCGATCCCGACCGCGAGATGACCGGCTTCGGCGCCGCCAACATCGCCGCGGGCCTCGTCGGCGCCTTCCCGGTCACCGCGTCGGACTCGCGCACCGCCGTCAACGCCAGCGTCGGCGGGCGCTCGCAGCTCGCGGCCATCGTCGCGGCGCTGGCGCTGCTGGCGGCCGTGCTCTACCTCGGGCCCGCGATCGCCCTGCTGCCGATCCCCGCGCTGGGCGCGATCCTGATCGCCGCCGCGTTCAGCCTGATCGACCGCGACGCACTACGCGCGCTGTGGCGCATCAGCCGCGTCGAGTTTGCGCTGGCGATGATCGCGCTGTTCGCGCCGGTCAGCCTCGGAGTGCTGAACGGCGTTCTCGTCGCGGTCGGCGCGACCTTCGCCTACCTGCTGCACAAGATGATGCATCCGCGCGACGCGCTGCTCGGCCGCGTGCCCGGTCGCGACGGGTTCTACAAGCTGCATCGCCGCCGTGATGCACGGCCGGTCGCGGGCCTGACCATCGTGCTGATCGAGGGCGACCTGCTGTTCTTCAATGCCGACAACGTGCACGCGCGGCTGCTCGAGATCGCGCGCCGGCTGCCGGCCGACGCGCGCTGGCTGGTGCTCGACGCGAGCGCGGTCACCCAGGTCGACAGCACCGCCGCGGCGATGCTCGATGCGGTGCGCGCCGAGCTCGCCCGGCGCGGCGTCGCCCTCGGCTTCGCCGAGCTCCACGCCGAGGTGCGCGGCCTGCTGGACCGGGCGGGGCTGCTCGGCGCGCTCGAGCCCGGCATGATCTTCGACGACCTGCAAGACGCGCTGCGCGCCTTCGAGCGCCGCGACGGGCCCGGCATTGCCTCGGCGCCGGCGGAACCCTAACGTGGCCGCGCGTCCCGGCACGGGACGCGCCATCGACAAGCGGGCGGATCGGCCGCGCGGGGGATCTGCCCGGCGCGGACCGGCCGGCGCGCGGAACATGCCTCGGGAGGACATCGCTTGGCCGCGATCAGCTATCTGACCAATATCGAATTCGGGGCTGGCGTGCTCGCCTGCCTGCCCGACCAGCTGGCGCAGCTCGGCATGTCGCGCCCGCTGATCGTCAGCGACCGCGGCCTGAAGGCAACTGGCCTCGTCGACCGCGCGGCGGCGCTCTGCCCCGAGGGCGCGCCGGTCTTCCTCGACGTGCCGACGAACCCGACCGAGGCCGCGGCGCTGGCCGCGCTCGACGCTTACCGCGCCGGGGGCTGCGACGGGCTCGTCGCGCTCGGCGGCGGCTCGCCGATCGATCTCGCCAAGGGCGTCGCGCTGCTCGCGACGCATGACGGCCCGCTCGCGCAATACGCGGTGATCGAGGGCGGGCTCGCCCGGATCACGCCCGCCGTGGCCCCGGTGATCGCGATCCCGACGACGGCCGGGACCGGCGCCGAGGTCGGCCGGGCCGCGCTGCTGACGCTTCATGACGGCCGCAAGCTCGGCTTCATCAGCCCGCATCTGTTCCCGAAGCGGGCGATCTGCGATCCCGAGCTGACGCTGGGCCTGCCGGGCTGGCTGACCGCCGCGACCGCGCTCGACGCGCTGTCGCATTGCATCGAGACCTTCCTGTCGCCGAAGTTCAATCCGCCGGCCGAGGCGATCGCGCTGGACGGGGCCGGGCGGATCTGGCGCAACATCGACCGGGTCATGGCCGATGGCGGCGATCTGGAGGGCCGGTCCGAGCTGATGATGGGCTCGCTCGAGGGCGGGCTGACCTTCCAGAAGGGGCTCGGCGCCGTGCACGCGCTGTCGCATGCGCTGGGCGGGCTGAAGGCGCCGAGCCTGCACCACGGCACGCTGAACGCGATCCTGCTGCCGCCGGTTCTGCGCTTCAACGCTCCGTCCGTCGGGGACAAGTACGACCGGCTGAAGGCGGCGATGGACCTGCCGCCCGACGTCGATCTCGCCGACCAGGTCGCGGCGCTGAACGTGCGGATCCGGATCCCGGCCGGGCTCGCGACGCTGGGCGTGGACCCGTCGGTGCTCGACTGGATCGTCGAGCGTGCGCTGGCCGATCACAGCCACCCGACCAACCCGCGCGAGGCCAGCGCCGCCGACTACCGCGCGATGCTCGACGCGGTCATGGTCTGACGGGCGGCGCCGACGCCGACGGGCGCGCGCTCGCCGGTTCGAGACGCAACTCGGCTCCGTCAGGCAGCGCCCGCCGGAACATGCCGTTTCCCGATCCGGCCCCGCCGGATCGGGACGCGCCTCCTCCCCGGCAGGCGCGTTCGCGCCGCCCAGGCAGGCGCGCCCGATCGCAAGAGCGCGCCGCACGCCCCTCGGCCTCCGCGCTCACGCGCTCCTGCCGACGAACCGGCGCGACCCCCTGCGTCGCTGCGCCGGTTCGAGGCGTCCGCCCGATCCCAAGGCCCCCGCTACAGCGTGATCCAGGCCCCGTTCTTCGCCGAGGAGCGCACGCAGGCGTCGACGAAGGCCACCCCGGCCACGCCGTCCTCGACATTCGGGAACATCACGTCGTCCGGGACAGGCTGCCCGGCCTGCCGCGCCCGGATCGCGCGCGCGGCCTCGGCGTAGATCGTGGCGAAGCCCTCGAGGTAGCCCTCCGGATGGCCCGGCGGCACCCGGCTGACGCGGGCCGCCGCCGCGCCGGCGCCGGCGCCGCCGCGCGTGATCAGCCGCTTCGGCTCGCCGAGCGGCCCGTGCCACAGGTAGTTCGGGTCCTCCTGAGACCATTCGAGCCCGCCGGTCTCGCCGTAGACGCGCAGGCGCAGCGTGTTCTCGTTGCCCGGCGCGACCTGGCTGCACCACAGCATCCCGCGCGCGCCGCCGTCGAAGCGCATCAGCACGTGGCCGTTGTCGTCGACGCGCCGCCCCGGCACGAAGCTCTGCAGGTCGGCGGCCAGGCTCTCCAGCTTCAGCCCGGTCACGAAGCTCGCGAGGTTGAACGCATGCGTGCCGATGTCGCCGGTCGAGCCGCCGGCGCCGGTCTTCGCCGGATCGGTGCGCCAGCCCGCCTGCTTCGAGCCGGTCTCCTCGAGCGCCGTCGACAGCCAGTCCTGCGCATACTCGACCTGCACGACGCGGATCGGCCCGAGCGCGCCCGAGGCGACCATCTCGCGCGCCTGCCGGATCATCGGGTAGCCGGTGTAGTTGTGCGTCAGCACGAACAGCGCATCCGCGTCGGCGGCGGCCTTCGCGAGCTTCTTCGCCTCCGGCAGCGTCGCGGTCAGCGGCTTGTCGCAGATCACGTGGATGCCGCGCTTCAGGAACGCGCGGGCGGCGGGCGCGTGCATGTGGTTCGGCGTGACGATCGCGACCGCCTCGATGCCGTCCTTCAGCCGCGCCTCGCGCCTGGCCATCGCCTCGAAGTCGTCGTAGACGCGGGCTGGGTCGAGCCCCAGCGCCGCGCCGCTCTCGCGCGACTTCTCCGGCGTCGAGCTCAGCGCGCCGGCGACCAGCTCGAACTGGTCGTCGATCCGCGCCGCGATCCGGTGCACCGCGCCGATGAACGCGTCCTTGCCGCCGCCGACCATGCCGAGGCGGATGCGCCGCCCGGCCTCCGTCGCGGTTCCCTCGATAGCCATGCGTTCTGTCTCCTCCATGCCCTTCGGATGGTCACGTTCGAGGGCCATCCCGTTGCGTGATGCGCAGGCCCTTGGCTCAGCCGGCCAGTCCCCGGCGGATCGCGGCGATGCCGTCGCGCATCACGTCGTCTTCATCCTCGAAGAACTTGCGCCAGACGCGCGTCGCCGCGGCGAGGTCGGGCAGGGCCTGCCCGAAGGCCTCGATGGTCAACCAGCGATCGTAGCCGGCGGCGACCAGCGCCTGCAGCGTCTCGGCCAGCGGTGTGTGGCCGCTGCCCGGCGCGCCCCGGTCGTTCTCCGAGATGTGGACATGCGCGATCGCATCGATCGTGCGCGCGATGACCCCGACCGGGTCCTTCTCCTCGATGTTGGCGTGGAACGTGTCGTAGAGGTAGCCGAAGTTCGGCCGGCCGACCGCCGCCACATGCGCCGCGGCCTGCTCGGCCGTGTTCAGCACGTAGCACTCGAACCGGTTCAGCGGCTCGATCGCCAGCGTGATCCCCGGCCCGACGGCATAATCGGCCATCGTCTGGTGACATTCGACCAGCCGGGCGAGCTCGTCGGAGGTCGGTCCCTGGCCGGTGAAGACGCCGAGCGGCTGGTGGAACGGCCCGCATAGCAGGTCGGCGTCCAGCGCTTTGGTGCAGTCGACCAGCCATTTCAGGTGCTCGACGCCTGCCGCGCGCGCGCCTGCGTCCTCCGACACCAGGCTACGCGCGGCGTCCGGGATCAGACCGACCGTGGTCGTCTCCAGCCCCGCCTCGGCGATGTGCCGGGACAGGTCCGCATAGTGCTCGACGGTCCCGCCGAACAGCGGGATCTCGACGCCGTCGTAGCCCGCCGCCTTGATGATCCCGAGCTCGCGCCGGTTCGCGTCGGTGACGTGCCCGGTCCAGAGCAGCAGGTTGAAGCCGATCTTCATCGCGGTCAGCCCAGGCCGAGCAGGCGGCGGTTCGCGGCCTCGTCGGTGCCGCCGCCGGCGAAGTCGTCGAAGGCCTTCTCGGTCACGCGAATGATGTGCGCCTTGACAAATTCCGCGCCCTCGCGCGCTCCGTCCTCCGGATGCTTCAGGCAGCATTCCCACTCCACGACCGCCCAGCCCGAGAAGTCGTTCGCCGTCATCTTCGAGAACACCGCGCCGAAGTCGACCTGCCCGTCGCCGAGCGAGCGGAAGCGCCCGGCGCGCTCGACCCAGGGCGCAAAGCCCGAATAGACGCCCTGCCGCCCGGTCGGATTGAACTCGGCGTCCTTGACGTGGAACATCCGGATCCGGTCGCGGTAGATGTCGATGTTGTCCAGATAGTCGAGGCACTGCAGCACGTAGTGCGACGGATCGTACAGCATGCAGGCCCGCGCGTGGTTGCCGGTGCGCTCGAGGAACATCTCGTAGGTGGTGCCGTCGAACAGATCCTCGCCCGGATGGATCTCGTAGCAGACGTCGACGCCCATCTCATCGGCATGGTCGAGGATCGGACGCCAGCGCCGGGCCAGTTCGTCGAAGGCGGTGTCGATCAGCCCGGCCGGGCGCTGGGGCCAAGGATAGATGAACGGCCAGGCCAGCGCGCCCGAGAACGTCGCCATCGCGCCGATGCCCATGTTGCGCGAGGCGCTCAGCGCCTTCATTACCTGATCGACCGCCCATTCCTGCCGGGCCTTCGGATTGCCGCGAACCTGCGGCGCCGCGAACCCGTCGAAGGGCTCGTCATAGGCCGGATGCACGGCGACGAGCTGGCCCTGCAGGTGCGTGGAAAGCTCGGTGACCGCGACCCCGTTCGCCTCGGCCTGGCCCTTGAACGCGTCGCAGTAGTCCTTCGAGGCGGCGGCCTTCTCGAGGTCGATGAACCGGCTGTCCCAGGACGGCACCTGCACGCCCGCGTAGCCGCAATCGGCGGCCCATTTCGTGATGCCGTCCCAGGTGTTGAACGGGGCCTCGTCCCCGGCGAACTGCGCCAGGAACAGCGCCGGCCCCTTTATCGTCTTCATGCCGAATTCCTCCCAAGGGTTTTGGCGGCAAGTCTTCCTAGGTCTGCGGCTCCCGCGCAACCCGGTTGTTGGGCCGGGCGGGGCGGGCGCTTGATTCCCGGCGAGCCTTGCCGCATCAGGGGCCGGACAGCGGAAAGGCGGATCATGACACGGATCGAGGCGACGTTCGTACGGCTACAGGACGAGGGGCGGCGCGCCTTCGTCGCCTTCGTGATGGCGGGCGACCCGGATCCGGAAACCTCGCTCGCGGTGATCCGCGGCCTGCCCGCCGCCGGCGTCGACGTGATCGAGATCGGCATGCCCTTCACGGACCCGATGGCCGACGGACCCGCGATCCAGCGCGCCGGCCAGCGCGCGCTCGAGGCGGGGCAGACGATGGCGCGCACGCTCGCGATGGTGCGCGAGTTCCGCGAGGGCGACGCGACGACGCCGATCGTGCTGATGGGCTACTACAACCCGATCTACTCGATGGGCGTGGCGCGCTTCCTCGCCGAGGCGAAGGACGCCGGCATCGACGGGCTGATCGTCGTCGACCTGCCGCCCGAGGAGGACGACGAATTGTGCCTGCCCGCGCAGGCGGCGGGGCTCAACTTCATCCGGCTGGCGACGCCGACGACCGACGACGCGCGGCTGCCGAAGGTCCTGACGAACACGTCCGGCTTCGTCTACTACGTGTCGATCACCGGCATCACCGGCGCGGCCGAGGCCGACGCGGAGGCGATCGCGCCCGAGGTCGCGCGGATCAAGGCGCAGACGCCGCTGCCGGTCTGCGTCGGCTTCGGCATCCGGTCGCCGGCGAGCGCGCGGGCGGTCGCCAGCGTCGCGGACGGCGCCGTGGTCGGCTCTGCCATCGTCGAGCGGATCGGCGCGGGCGACAGCCCCGAGGCCGTGCTCGCGTTCGTGCGGGAGCTGTCGGACGCCGCGCACGCCGCAGGCTGAACCCGCACGCCAGTCCGGCTGGACAGGATCGCCCGGACCCTTCAGGGTGCGCCCCGGTTGCGGCGACGCGTATCTGGTCGATGTGAGGCTGTGGGAATGAAATTCGGAACGAGCGGCCTGAGGGGCCTTGTAAGCGACATGACGGACGCGCTCTGCGCGGAGTATGTCGCGGCTTTCCTCGACCATCTGGCGGCGTCCGGCAGCGCGCAGCAGGCGGTGCTGATCGCGCGCGACCTGCGCCCGAGCTCGCCCCGGATCGCGGCCGCCTGCATCGCCGCCGCGCGGGCGCGCGGGGTCGATGCGGTCGATTGCGGCGCGCTGCCGACCCCGGCGCTGGCGCTGGCCTCGGGCGCTCGCCGGCTTCCGGCGATCATGGTGACTGGCAGCCACATCCCGTTCGACCGCAACGGGCTGAAGTTCTACCGGGCCGACGGCGAGATCGACAAGGCCGACGAGGCTGGCATCGTCGCGCGCCTCGGCGCGGCGCCGGCCGCATCCCGCGAGGGCGCGCTCGTCGACGACGCCGGCGCCGCCGCGGCCGCGTACCTCGCGCGCGGGGTCGACTTCTTCCCGGCGGACGCGCTCGCGGGCAGGCGGATCGGCGTCTACCAGCACAGCGCCGTCGGCCGCGACGTCGTGGTCGAGACGCTGCGCGCGCTGGGCGCGGAGGCAATCCCACTCGGCCGCACCGAGACGTTCGTGCCGATCGATACCGAGGCCGTTCGTCCCGAGGACGAGGCGCTCGCCCGCGCGTGGTGCGCGGAGCACAAGCTCGATGCGCTGGTCTCGACCGACGGCGATGGCGACCGGCCGCTGGTCGGCGACGAGACCGGCGCCTTCCTGCGCGGCGACGTGCTCGGCGTTCTGGCCGCGCGTCATCTCGGGGCCAAAGCGGTGGCGACGCCGGTCTCGTCGACCACGGCGCTCGAGCGCTGCGGCTGGTTCCCGGTCGTGCGGCGCACCCGGATCGGGTCGCCTTTCGTCATCGAGACGATGGAGGCGCTGGCCGCCGAGGGCGCCGGGCTCACCGTCGGCTTCGAGGCGAATGGCGGCTTCCTGCTCGGGGGCGCCGTGACCGGGCAAACCGGCGCCTTCCTCGCGCCGCTGATGACCCGGGACGCGCTGTTGCCGATGCTCTGCGTGCTCGCGATGGCGGCCGGATCGGGACGGCCATTGTCGGCGCTGCAGGCCGACCTTCCGGCCCGGTTTACGGCCAGCGACCGGCTGACCGAGTTCGACGCCGCGCGCAGCGGGCCGTTGCTCGACCGGCTCCGCAGCAACGCGGTCGTGCGGGACGCGCTGCTCGCGGCGGTCGGCGCACGCGCCGTCGGGGTTGACCTGACGGACGGCGTGCGCATGAGCCTCGACACCGACGAGGTCGCTCATCTGCGCGCCTCCGGCAACGCGCCGGAACTCCGCTGCTACGCCGAGGCTGCAGAGCCGGGCCGGGCGCGCGCAATCGTGGCGGCGCTGCTGGGCGAGGTCGCCGGGACCGCCTGAGCCGGGCCCGGCCTGTCAATCGATCGCGCCCGCCTTATCTGGCGAAGGCGCGCGCCTTGCGTGAAGAGGAGGCCCGCCATGCGTGACCGCGCTTCCGACGATGCCGAACCCGGATGGATCCGGCTCTACCTGCTGCCGGCGATAGGCGTCGCGGCGCTGGTGGCGCTGGCGGTATGGACGCTCGATCTGGCGCCGCCGCAGCGCGCGACACTGGCGGCGGGACGGCCCGGCAGCGCGTACTACCACCTCGCCGAGCGTTACCGCGACATCCTCGCGCGGGACGGGATCGCCCTGGAGATCGTCGAGACTCCGGGGTCGGTCGCCAATGCCGAGGCGCTGCTGCGCGCCGACGATCCGGCGGACGCGGCGTTCCTGCAGGGCGGGGTCGCGCTGCCGGCGGATGCGCCGGTGGAGGCGCTGGCGGCGGTGTTCCTGGAGCCGCTGTGGATCTTCCATGGCGGCCGGCTGCGCGATCCGGCCGATCCGAGTCGCTGGCGGGGCCTGAGCATCGCCGCGGGCGAGCCGGGCAGCGGCACGCGCTTCGCCGTCGAGGCTGCGCTGAATGCGCTCGGACTCGACTCCGGCGCGCTCAGCCTGCTGCCGATGTCGTCGACAGACGCCGCCGAGGCGCTGGCGGCCCGGGAGATCGACGCAGCCATCTTCGTCGCGCCGGTGACCGCGCCCTACCTGCAGCCGCTCTTCGCCGATGACGGGATCGAGGTCGCCCCGATCCGCGACGCCGAGGCGCTGGCGCGGCGGCTGCCGTTCATCGAGATCACCGACCTGCCGCCGTCGAGCATCGACTACGCGGAACGTCGGCCGCGGGAGCGGATCGAACTCGTCGCGATGGTCGGCCGGCTGGTCGCGCGTGAGGGCTTGCACCCGGCGCTGGTCGATCGGCTGGTCGAGGCCGCGCGCGAGGTCCATTCGGAGCGCGACCTGATCACGACGGAGGGCCAGTTCCCGTCTGTCGCCGGCGTGGCGATGGCGGTCAATTCGCAGGCGGCGACGCTGATCGGGAACGGACCCTCGGCGCTGAACCGGTTCCTGCCGTACTGGGTCGGTGCCCAGATAGACCGCTTCGCGCTGCTGCTGCTGCCGCTCGCGGTGATCCTGATACCGATCTTCCGAATCGCGCCCGGTCTCTACCAGTGGCGGATGCGCAGCCGGGTATGGAAATACTACGGCGAGCTGCGTGAGATCGACGACGGGGCCGTGGCGACGCGGGATCCGCAGGCGCTGGCCGGGCTGGACGAGCGGCTGCACGCGATCGAGCGCGAACTGGTCCAGGTCAACCTGCCGCCGCGCTTTCGTGAATACGCCTACGCGCTGCGGCTCCACCTGAACGTGGTGCGTCAGCGCATCGCGGCGCGGCGGGCCGAGATCGGCTGAGGCGGGGACTTCTCTGCGGGCTCCGGCGACGTATATGACAGGCCATGATCGGCCTGATGCCCATCCTGCTCGCGATCGCGTTCGCCCTGGTGATGCACCAGGTCGGCGCCTGGCGTGCGGCGCGGCATCTGGACGAAGCCTCGACGCCGCTGAGCGATCCGCGGCTGAAGCCGGTCATGGACCGGCTGGCGCGCGCGCTCGACCTGCCGGCGCTTAAGGTCCATGTCTACGAGATCGACCCGGTCAACGGCCTCGCAGCGCCGGACGGGCGCATCTTCCTGACCCGCGGCTTCCTGAAGCGCCACGCCGCGGGCGAGATCTCGGCCGAGGAACTGGCCAGCGTCGTCGCCCATGAGCTGGGCCATGTGGCGCTCGGACACTCGCGCCGGCGCAGCTTCGACTTCGCCAGCGCGAACGCGGTGCGCACGGCGCTGGCCTTCTCGCTCGGGCGGTTGCTTCCCGGGGTCGGCGTCCTGGTCGCGAACGCGGTGATGCGGCTGCTGACGGCGCAGTTGTCGCGGCAGGACGAGTACGAGGCCGACGCCTATGCCGCGGCGCTGATGTCGAAGGCGGGTTTCGGCGTCGGGCCGCAGGTCGCGCTGCTCGGCAAGCTCGACCGGATGGCCGGGTTCGCCGGCCGACCGCCGGTCTGGCTGGCGAGCCACCCGCCGGGCAAGGATCGCATCGCCGCGATCCGGGCGCTGGAGCGGAAATGGCGGGACGTCGCCGCGCGCTCCTGAGGCCGGTTCCGGCGCGCTAACTTCCGGAATTCACTTGTATGCTCAGTTAGTTGTCGGGATGCGCACTGTGCGCACCCTCCAAGTTTCAGCCCAGCAGGAAGATGTGCAGGGCGATCGGGCCATGCGCGCCCAGTTGCAGGACCTGACCGATATCGGCCGAGCGCGACGGGCCGGTGACGAGGTTAAGCGTGCGGGGATCGAGGCCGCTCTGGCGCCAGGCCGCCCAGAAGTCCTCGAAGCCGCCGCAGAGGTCCTCGACCTTGAGGACCGCGAAATGCGTCTCGCCGAGAAAGGTCAGCGTCACAGGATTGTCGGGGCCGGAGGCGAGCGCCAGCGTGCCGGTCTCGGCGATCCCGAAAGCGGCGCGGCTCAGCGTCGCGGGTTCTTCCAGCCGGCCGACGCCGTGGCTGAGGTCGATCGCGCCCCAGTCGAGGCCGGCGAAGATCGGATCGGAGCCGACCCGGACCGAGGCAGGCAGGTTCCGCTTGCGCAGCTCGTGCGCCAGCGACTTCGGAAGCTCCGACAGGCTCGACACCCGGCCGACGGTCGCCGAGACCGCCTCGGCCTTGTGCATGAACTGCTTCAGCCTCTGCGGACCGTGACTCGCGCCCTGGTGCGGGGCGGCGGGGACCGGCGGATGCGCGATCCGGTCGGCGACGCGGGCGGCGCGGTCGGGATCGGCCGCGCCCGAGGCGGCGGAGCGGACCCGGTCCAGGATGCGGTCGCGCGCGCTCACCTGCCGCCCCGCGCCTGCCACTGGCTCATGAAGGTGCCGCCCGGCGGAACCGGGAAGTCGCGCTGCCCGGTCCAGCCGCCGGCCAGCGGCAGCGAGGCGAGCCGTCCCTTGCGCCCGCCGATCGTCCGCAGGCTCGCATTGCCGATCCGGCTCGCCAGCCGGTACAGCGACGGGCGTTTCGCGAACCACGCCCAGACCCCGAGCCCGTAGCGCACGGCGCCAGGGGTCAGCTTCTTCTCGAATTCGCGCTCGCGCCAGTTGCGCATCATCTTCGGCAGCGGGATGCGCATCGGGCAGACTTCCTCGCAACGTCCGCAGAACGTCGACGCGTTCGGGAGTTGCCCGCCCTGCTCGACGCCGATCAGCGACGGCGTCAGCACCGCGCCCATCGGGCCGGGATAGACCCAGCCATAGGCGTGGCCGCCGACCGCCTGGTAGACCGGGCAGTGGTTCATGCAGGCGCCGCAGCGGATGCAGCGCAGCATGTCCTGGAAGTCGGTGCCGATCATGTTCGTGCGCCCGTTGTCGAGCATCACGACGTGATATTCCTCGGGACCGTCGGGATCCTCCGCCCGGCGCGGGCCTTTGGAGAAGGTCGTGTAGACGCTCATCTCCTGGCCGGTCGCCGAGCGCGCCAGCACGCGCAGCACGGTCGAGGCGTCGTCGAGCGTGGGGACGATCTTCTCGAGCGAGGCCATCACGATGTGGACGCGCGGCAGCGACTGGCTGAGATCGCCGTTGCCCTCGTTGGTGACGATCACCGACTGGCCGGTCTCGGCGATCAGCATGTTGGCGCCGGTGATGCCGACCTCGGCCTGGAAGTACTTCTCGCGCAGCACGCCGCGCGCCTCGGCCTGCAGCGAGGCGAGGTCGCTGAGGTCGCGGTCGGCCGGCAGGTGGGTATGCGCCTTGCCGGAACGCCGTCTCGATCTCGGGCACCGTCACGTGCACGGCGGGCGCGATGATGTGGGACGGGATCTCGCCGCGCAGCTGGATGATGTACTCGCCGAGATCGGTCTCGACCGGCTTGATGCCGTTCTCGGCCAGCCAGTCGTTGATCCCGCATTCCTCGGAGATCATCGTCTTGCCCTTGTTGACCGTCTTCGCGTCCGGCGGCGCGGCAGATCTCGAGCACGATCCGGCGGGCGTCCTCGGCGGTCTCGGCCCAGTGGACCTTGCCGCCGCTGGCGGTCACGTTCTTCTCGTAGGTCTCGAGGTAGAGGTCGAGATTGGCGAGCACCTCGTTCTTCATGTCGCGCGCCCGGTCGCGCAGCGCGTCGAACTCCGGCAGCATCGCCCGCGCGGCGGCGCGCTTGTTGACAAAGTTGCCCCGGCTGCCGCGCAGCGCGGCCTGCAGGTTGACGTTGCCCATCGCCGCGCGGGCGTTGGCCTTGAAGGCCGGCGTGGTCGCGTCGTGCGCGTTCATGTCGGTTCTCCGATCGGCGGCGTGTCGAGGTCGCCGGCCAGCACCTCGACGACGTGGCGGGCCTTGAAGGGGCGCCCCTCGCGGCTGGCCTTGCCGGCCATGTTCATCAGGCAGCCGAGATCGCCGGCCAGCAGCAGCTCGGCCCCGGTCTCGGCGGCGTTGCGGGTCTTGTCGCCGACCATCACGTTCGAGATGTCCGGGTACTTCACGCAGAAGGTGCCGCCGAAGCCGCAGCACACCTCGGCCTCGACCATCTCGCGCAACTCCAGTCCCTCGACCGACGCGAGCAGCCGGCGCGGCTGGTCGTGGACGCCGAGCGAGCGCAGGCCCGAGCAGCTGTCGTGGTAGGTGACGCTGACCGCCGCGCTCCGGTCGACCGCGTTGATCCCGAGCACGTCGGTCAGGAACGACGTGATCTCGTGCGTGCGGCTGCCGAGGGCCTCGGCGCGGGCGCGCCACGGGTCGCCCGCGTCGAACATCCGCGCGTAGTCCTTGGCGATCGTCGCGCCGCAGGAGCCCGAGGGCGCGACGACATGGTCGTAGCCCTCGAAGGCGGCGATCACGTCCCGGGCGATCGACTTCGCGGTCTCGCGGTCGCCGGAGTTCCAGGCGGGCTGGCCGCAGCAGGTCTGGCTCGGGGGGACCTCGACGATGCAGCCGGCGTCCTCGAGCAGCTTCACGCTCGCGAATCCGACGGAGGGCCGGAACATGTCGACCAGGCAGGTGACGAAAAGCGCGACGCGCGGTCCGGACATGGGCTCCCCTTCGGCATTTGATCGGATCCTTAGGCTCTGGACGCGGCGGAGACAAGAAGGGGACGTCCGCTTGACCGCCCGGCGGCGGGCGCCCTAGATGCCGGCCGGGCTCGAGGAGGCGCAGATGGGTTTCAGGACCGGGATCGTCGGACTGCCGAATGTCGGGAAATCGACGCTGTTCAACGCGCTGACGCGGACTGCGGCGGCGCAGGCGGCGAACTTTCCGTTCTGCACGATCGAGCCGAACGTCGGGGACGTGAACGTGCCGGACGACCGGCTGGAGAAGCTGGCGGCGATCGCGAAGTCGAAGTCGGTGATCCCGACGCGGATGACCTTCGTGGACATCGCGGGCCTCGTGCGCGGCGCGTCCAAGGGCGAGGGGCTCGGCAACCAGTTCCTGGCCAACATCCGCGAATGCGACGCGATCGCGCATGTGCTGCGCTGCTTCGAGGACGACGACGTGACCCATGTCGAGGGGCGGGTCGATCCGGTTGCGGACGCGGAGACCGTCGAGACCGAGCTGATGCTGGCGGATCTCGAGAGCGTCGAGAAGCGGCTGGCGGGCCTCGCGCGCAAGCTGAAGAGCGGCGACAAGGATGCGGCCGACCAGGCGCGGCTGCTGGAGGAGGCGAAGGCGGCGCTGGACGCGGGCCGGCCGGCGCGCAGCGTCGAGGTCGCGCGCGAGGACGCGAAGGCCTGGCGCGGGCTCCAGCTGCTGACGGCGAAGCCGGTTCTCTACGTCTGCAACGTCGAGGAGGCCGCGGCGGCGACCGGCAACGCGCATTCGGCTGCGGTCGAGGCGAAGGCGGCGGGCGAGGGCGCGGGCTGCGTTGTCATCTCGGCCGCGATCGAGGAGGAGGTGGCGCAGCTCGATGCAGACGAGCGCGCGGAGTTCCTCGAATCGCTGGGGCTGGAGCAGGCCGGGCTCGACCGACTGATCGCGGCTGGCTATAGTTTGTTGGGGTTGCAGACTTATTTCACGGTCGGACCCAAGGAGGCGCGGGCCTGGACGATCTCGGAGGGCACGAGCGCGCCGCAGGCGGCCGGGGTGATCCACGGCGATTTCGAGCGGGGTTTCATCCGCGCGGAGACGATCGCGTACGATGATTTCGTCAGTCTTGGCGGCGAGCAGGCGGCGAAGGAAGCCGGCAAGATGCGCTCGGAAGGCAAGGCGTACAGGGTCGCGGACGGCGACGTGCTGCACTTCCTGTTCAACACCTGACGCCGGTTGGTCCGCTCAATTCCGGCCGGTTGGTCCTGGGGCGGGCATCGTGCTGAAATCAGTGAGAAATCGCAGGCTGGAAAGCGGCTGGCATGTGGCTGGAAACAGGCTTGCCGTTTCGGCTGCTGCGAACGTCCCCCGAGGCTGCCGGGTCGCAGACGGCGACGTGCTTCATTTCCTGTTCGGCGCCTGGAGGGGACGGCGTCGGCGTTGCGCCTGAAGTAACAGCAGCGTGCGCCGCCTGTTGTGTGTCGCGCTTGTGCAGCGCACGGTCGGAGTTTGTTAGTGGATGGGGCCGTATCTGGACGAAATGAACGCGCAAGGAGGTCCAGATGATCCGCTTTATCTATGGAGACGAGCTGAACAACTATCCGGTACTTCGCGATACGATGTTTTCGCGATCGGGCGGAGCAGTTCCGAACCCGTCTCGGCTGGGACGTTACTGTCAATGATGCCGGGCATGAGCTCGACGAATACGACGGGCTAAACCCGCTCTACATCATCTGGGAAGGGCCGGACGGGCGTCATTGCGGCTCGATGCGCGCGCTGCCGACCCTGGGGCGCACGATGGCCGCAGAGCACTTCTTGCACCTGACCGACGGCGTGCGGATCGAGAGCCCGCTGATCTGGGAGGTGACGCGGTTCTGCCTCGCGCCGGGCGCCGGCGCGAACGTCGCGGCCGGACTGATGCTGGCGGGCTGCGAACTGGCGCTGCGCTTTGGCCTCGATCAGTGCGTCGGCGTGTTCGATGCGCGGATGGTGCGCATCTACGGTCGGATCGGCTTCACGCCGGACGTGATCGGGACCGACGGCGCGGATCGCGACGCGATCTCGGTCGGGCTCTGGACCTTCACCGACGCGGCGCGCCGGGCGATCTCCGGGCGGTCGGGCATCCCGCTGGCCGAGGCCGCGCGATGGTTCGACGTGGCGTTCGATGCGCATCCGGCGGTCGAAGTCGCAGCCTGACGCTGGCCCCCGCCGCCGCCGCCCGGTATGACCGGGGAAACGGCAGCGGCGGGGGGAGGCCCTTTGGAACTGGCGCCCCTGGAATTCTCGGCCGACCAGGACGCGGCATATGGTCGCATCCTCGACGTGCTGCGCGGGTCGGGCGTCGATCTGGCCAGCGGCGAGGTCCTGCCCGAGGGCGGACCGCAGAAGGCGCTGGCGGTGCTGGGCCGCGCGGGATCGGGCAAGACGATGCTGCTGGCGCAGCTCGTCCAGGCGCTGATCGCCGCGGGCGTGGAGCCGGTCTCCGGCGACTACGAGAGCCGTCGGTCGCGCAGCCGCCGCACTGTCGCCGTGCTGGCGCCGACCAACAAGGCCGCGAGCGTGCTGCGATCGCGCGGCGTGCCGGCGACGACGATCCACCGTGTGCTCTACACGCCGCTCTATCATCCCGACTACGAGGCCATTGCCGAATGGCTGAGCGGCAAGGGCGCGCGGCCGGAGGTCGAGGGCATGAGCCCGGAGGCGCTCGACCGGGCGGCGGCCTCGTTCAAGACGCACGGCTCGATCCCGGGCGCGCTGGCGGCGGCGGGCCTGCGCGGCTCGGACTTCATCCGCGGCTGGAAGCGGCGCGACGAGCCGCTCGACATCGGCTTGGTCGACGAGGCCTCGATGCTGGACGCGCGGCAGTTCGACGATCTGGACGCGCTCTGCAAGACGCTGATCCTGTTCGGCGACCCGGCCCAGCTTGCGCCGGTCGGCGGCGGCGGCGCGATGGTTTTCGACGGGTTGCCCGAGGGCCAGCGGCTGACGCTCGGGCGGGTGCACCGGCAGGCTGCGGACAACCCGATCATCGACCTCGCCCATGCGCTGGCCGATCCCGACCTCGACTTCCGCGACTTCGAGGACATGGTGCGCGCGGCGGCCGGGCGGGACGAGCGAGTCGTGATCGCGCCGCGGGTCGATGCGAGCGCGATGGCGCGGGCGCCGGTGCTGGTCTGGCGCAACGCGACGCGGGTCCGGCTGATCGAGGCGTTTCGCCGGGCGCATGGCGCGCCGCTCGACGGGCTGCTGCCGGGCGAGCCGCTGATCTGCGACGGGATCGAGCTGCCTCTGAAGCACCGCCGCAAGCGGATGGATCTCGAGGCGCGGGGGCTGATCAAGGGGGCGCAGGCGATCTACATGGGGCCGGGCCGCCAGCCGGGGTTCGCGCGGCTGTTCATGCCCGGCGCGGAGGAGCCCCAGATCGGCGTCGCCAGCATCATCCAGATCGAGAGCCCGGGCGTCGAGGAGCCGTTCATCCCGACCGCCGCCCGGATGGGCGCGGTGTTCCTGCACGGCGCGGCGGTGACGATCCACAAGGCGCAGGGCTCGCAATGGGCCGACGTGCAGGTTTTCTCGCCCGACCTCTGGGCCGCGGCGCAGTCGGGGCGGTCGGAATCCGGCGTCGCGCTTTGGAAGCGGCTGGCCTACGTCGCAATCACGCGGGCCGAGCAGCGCCTGCTCTGGGTGACGCGCTATGCGCTGGCCCGGCCGACGGAGCCGCTGACCATCGACGACCTGAAGCGGGCAGGGCCGGCGCTGACGTCAGCCTGACGTCCGAGCGCTGTCACGCCGCCGCCCGCCGGCTTGAAACCGCGAGCCAGATCAGCGCGGCGGCCGCGAGGCCCAGCAGCGGGATCATCGCGAGGTTGACGGTGATCCAGCCCTGCTCGGCGCTGCCTCCCGAGCAGTTCATCATCCCGCCCGAGGCCAGCGAGGCGATGCCGACCAGACCGAAGACCGCGAAGTCGTTCATGCCCTGGACGCGGCCCCGCTCCTCGGGCGTATGGGCCGAGGTCAACATCGAGGTCGCGCCGATGAAGCCGAAGTTCCAGCCGATCCCGAGCAGGACCAGCGCGAGGTAGAAGTTCGCGAGATCGACGCCGGCCAGACCGGCGACCCCGGCTCCCGCGAGCAGCACAAGGCCGATGGCCATGATCCTCTCGACGCCGAAGCGCGCGATCAGCCGTCCGGTGAAGAAGGCCGGCGCGAACATCGCCAGCACGTGCGCGCCGACGATGTCGGCGGCCTGCGACGTGCCGAAGCCGCAGCCGACGACGGCGAGCGGCGTCGCGGTCATCACCAGGTTCATCAGCGAATAGGAAACCATCCCGACCAGCATCGCGACGGCGATGCGCGGCGTGCGGATCAGGTCGAGCCGGCTGCGGGCGCGCGGCGCGTCGGGGCTGGCCGGGGCCGCGCGCGGGCTGTCGAGGAACCAGAACAGCGCCATGCCGGCGAGGTTCAGCGCGATCAGCGTCAGGTAGGCGCCGGCGAAGGGCACCGGCGCCAGCGCGTCGGCGCTGAGCTTGACGATTTGCGGGCCGAGCAGCGCCGCGACGAGGCCGGCGGCCATCACCGACGAGATCGCCTTCGGCCGGAACTCCGGAGATGCGCCGTCGGCCGCGGCGAAGCGGTAGAAGCCGTAGGTGCACATGAAGACGCCGGTGAACGGCGCGCCGAGCAGGAAGAGCGGGAATGAGCCGGCCCAGAGACCGGCGGCGGCCAGTGCTGCGCCGAGCGCACCGCAGAGGCAGCCGATGACGAAGCCGAGCCTGCGTCCGCGCGCCTGCATCAGCGCGGACATGACCGGCGCGGTCAGCATCGAGCTGAAGATGATCAGCGTGATCGCCAGCGTCGACAGACACTTGTTGGTCGCGAGCACCTGTCCCGAGAGGCCGCCGAGGATGAAGTGCACCGGCATCTGCGCGCCGAGCAGGCCTTGCGCCACGACGAGCACGCGCACGTTGCGGCGGGCGCGGGCGTCCGGATCGAGGGGGGAGTCGGCGGATGTCATCCGCGGCTTCTAGACCCGCCGCGGAGCCGAGCCAAGGGGAGTGGGGAGCCTCCGTATGCGCTGCACAGATGCGTATCCGTTAGGCAGTTCGGTCGCGCCGTGCTATCGGAATGTCGCAGGCCGCCCCGACTGCAAACCGCTTCCCGGCGGAAGGCTCGGACGGGTGGGTTCCAGAGGATGAGGGGAACCGGGGCGAGAGGCTGGACGATCCGTTCGCGCGAGTGCGAGGAAAGCCGATGTCGTTCTATCTGTACAAGCTCGCCTACACCTCAGACGCCGTGAAGGCCATGGTGGCCTTCCCCAGCGATCGCGCCGCCGCCGCGACGAAGCTCGCGGATGCGCTCGGGGGAAAGCTGCACCATCTGTTCTTCGCGTTCGGGGAGTTCGACGTCTACTGCCTGATCGAGGCGCCGGACGACAAGACCGTGGCGGCCGTCGCGATGGCCGTGGGCGCCTCCGGCACGGTTTCGCGCAGCGAAACGGTCAAGCTGATGACCTCTGACGAAGCGCAGGAGGCGATGAAGATGGCCGGGAAGGCCATCGGCGCCTACAAGTCGCCGATGGCGTCGTAGGGGCCTCGCCTTTCGGGCGCTCGCCTGCGCCCGGAAGGCGACGTTTGCGCGCGCCAGCCTGCAGGTGCTATCCGCGGGAGCGGGAGGGCCTGGCATGATGGCATGGGACAACGGCTTCGCGGCGGGCGCCGCGCTGGCGCTGGCGCTGGCGGCGCCCTGGGGCGCGGCGGCGGGCGAGCTTGTGGCGGCGCAGGCGCCGAGCGCGGCGCTGGGCGCGCGGCTCGACGTCATGGTCTACACGCCCGACGGCGCGCCGCCGGACATGGGCTGGCCGGTCGTCTACCTGCTGCACGGCCATGGCGGGAACACGCGCAGCTGGACCGACAAGGTCGACCCGGACACGATCGAGACCGGACCGGACGTGACCAACCTGGTGTCGCATTTCAGCGGCGCCTACGGGACGCCGTTCGACGCGCGCCGGTTCAACGCGGAGAACGTGTTCACGCTGGTGGCCGAGCGCGCTGCCGAGGGCGCGGCGATCCCGGCGACCTATGTGACGGTCGGCGACGACGACGGGTTCGGGCTGTGGCGAGGCTCGTTCGCGCTGTTCGACACGATGCGGTTTTACAAGTTGCCGATCGAGTTCCGGGTGACGGACGGCGATCACGTCTGGTCGCTGTGGAAGGTCGTGATCGTGGATGCGCTCGTGTTCATGGACGGCCATTTCGGGCCGCCGGAGTAGAGCCGGAGCGCGTCCGGAGGGGGCGGAATGCCGGGTCGGATCATCGAAACGGACGCGGACGTGGCCGAGGGCGCGGCCTGGCTGGCGACGGCCGAGCCGCGCTTCGCTGCCGTGCTGGACCGGACCGGGCCGCTGCCGCTGCGCCGCCGGCCGGACGGGTTCGAGACGCTGTTCTCGGCGATCGTCAGCCAGCAGGTCTCGACCGCTTCGGCCAGCGCGATCTGGGCGCGGCTGGAAGCGGCAGGCGCGACCGGTCCGGAGGGGATCGCCGCGGCGAGCGACGCGGACCTGCGGCTGTGCGGGCTCTCACGCCAGAAGATCGCCTATGGCCGGGCCATCGCCGCGAGCGGCGTGGATTTCGTCGCGCTGCGGGCGATGCCGGACGCGGACGTCGTCGCGGAGCTGGTCCGGATCAAGGGCGTCGGGGTCTGGACCGCGGAGATCTACGCGATGTTCAGCCTCGGACGCGCCGATGTCTTCGCGCCGGGCGATCTCGCGCTGCAGGAGGCGGCGCGGCTGATCTTCGACCTGCCCGAACGGCCGCGCGAGCCGGCGCTGCGGGCGATGAGCCTCGCCTGGTCGCCGTGGCGGTCGGTCGCGGCGCGGCTGCTCTGGTCCTACTACCGCGTCGCAACAGCGCGCGAAGGCGTGCGTTGATCCCGCGGCCGCGGTTGCGGCGCGGCGACCGGGGCCGTATCAACGGGGCCGGGCAGCAACGGGGGATTGCCGGATGGCGGGATTGACGGGTCCGGAGCGGGCGGCGGCGTCGGGCGCGGCGGACAGCCTGGTCGTGTTCCTGCACGGCTATGGGGCCGATGGCGCGGACCTGATCGGCCTGGCCGAACCGCTGGCGGCGCATCTGCCGAACACGCGATTCCTCGCGCCGAACGCGCCGCAGCGCTGCGTGAACAACCCGATGGGCTACCAGTGGTTTCCGATTCCCTGGCTCGACGGATCGAGCCCGACCGAGGCGGGCATCGCCGCCGGCGCCGCGTTCGCGGCGCTGGGCGACTGGCTCGACGGCGTCGCGGGCGAGACGCCGCCCGAGCGCACGGTGCTGGTCGGGTTTTCGCAGGGCACGATGATGGCGTTGCAGGTGGGGCTGCGCCGCGAGGCGCTGGCGGGGATCGTCGGGTTCTCCGGGCGGCTTCTGCAGCCGGAGCGGCTGAAGGCCGAAATCGTCTCGCGTCCGCCGGTGTTCCTCGCGCATGGCGACGCCGACCCGGTGGTTCCGTTCGCGAGCCTCGCCGAGGCGGAGACCGGGCTGAAGGCGGCCGGCGTTCCGGTCGAGGCGCAGGTGATGCGCGGCGCCGGCCACGGGATCGAGCCTCAGGCGCTGGGGAAGGCGCTGCGCTTCGTCCAGCGGGTTCTCGGCTCAGAGCGCGCCGCGTCATAAATCTGTCCGGCGGCCCGGCTATCTTGTGCGCACGCGGGCGAGGTCGCCCTGAATATAGAGGCTTGCCTGCCCCATCGGGCGAGATATAGTCACTGAGGAAGCTGCGCAGTTGCAACAACGCGGCGGCGCGGCCCGAGCCGAGGTTTGCGCTGATGCTCCAAGCCACGCACATGCCAAGCTTCATCCGCAACCCGTCGGGACTGCGGGATCACCCCGCGCTGGTGCTGAACGCCGACTTCCGGCCGCTGAGCTATCTGCCGCTGTCGCTCTGGCCCTGGCAGGAGGCGGTGAAGGCCACGTTTCTCGACCGGGTGGTGGTTCTGGCCGAATACGACACGGTGGTGCGGTCGCCGTCGGTCCGGTTCCGGATACCCTCGGTGGTGGTCCTGAAGGACTACGTGAAGCCCGCCCGGACCACGGCCTTCACCCGGTTCAACCTGTTCCTGCGCGACGAGTTCATCTGCCAGTATTGCGGCGCGAAGGATCACCTGACGTTCGATCACGTGGTGCCCCGCGCCAGCGGCGGCCGCACGACCTGGGAGAACGTCGTCGCGGCCTGCGGGCCGTGCAATCTGCGCAAGGGCTCGAAGTCGCTGAAGCAGGCGGGGCTGCATCTGCGCAGGAAGCCCGCCCGCCCGACGACCGAGCAGCTTCAGAACGTCGGACGCAAGTTCCCGCCGAACCATCTGCACGAGAGCTGGATGGACTATCTCTACTGGGACGCCGAGCTGGAGGCGTAGGCGCGCGCCCAGAGCAGGGCGAGCGCGGCGGAGAGAATCGCGTTCCAGCCGGCCATCGACACGCCGAGCAGGCTCCACGCGATCTCGTCGCAGCGCACGACCGGCGCGGCGAGGATGTTCTCGAGCAGTTCCGCCGGCGGAACGCCCGCGACGCTCGGCGCGACGCAGGTCGTCGGTCCCTGCCACCACGCCTGCTCGACGCCGGCGTGGTAGAGCCCGAGACCGGCGGAGACGATCATCGTCAGGGCGCCGAGCAGCGCGATCTCGCGGCGCGGCTCCGGGACGAGCACGATGCCGAGGACGATCGCGAGCGCGTGCGGCCAGCGCTGCCACAGGCACATCGGGCAGGGGGCGAGGCCGCCGATGTACTGGAAGGCGAAGGCGCCGGCCAGCAGCAGAGCCGAACCAAGCGCCGCGCCGGCGCCCCGGCGCTGCATCGGGTTCATCGCATCAGCCCCACGACGGCAAAGCCGCCGATCAGCGTGGCCATGCCGAGGCTGAAGACGAGGCCGAGGCGGCGTTCGATGAAATCGCGGATCGGCGGGCCGAACCTCCACAGCAGCGCCGCGACAAGGAAGAAGCGGATGCCGCGGGCGACGAGGCTCGCCAGCATGAAGACGGCGAAATTGAGATTCGTCGCGCCCGACAGTATCGTGATGACCTTGTAGGGGAACGGCGTGACGCCGGCGACCAGAACGGCCCAGGCGCCCCACTGGTTGTAGGTGTCGGCAAACTGATCGAAGTAGACGTCCTTGCCGTAGAAGGCGAGGACCGGGCGGCCGACCTGCTCGAAAAGCCCCCAGCCGATGAAGTAGCCGAAGGCGCCGCCGAGCACGGAGGCGATCGTGCAGACGCCGGCCATGAGCCAAGCGCGGCGCGGCGCGGCCAGGACCATCGGGATCAGCAGCGCGTCGGGGGGAATCGGGAAGACGGAGCTCTCGATGAAGCTGATGACCGCCAGCGCCCAGAGCGCGTGCCGGGACGCGGCCAGAGACAGGGTCCAGTCGTACAGCCGGCGTAACACGTCCTTCACGCCTCCACTCGATAAACGAGACCAAGCACCATGCCGCGCCGCCGTCGTCAAGGGTCGCCGGCGGGGGTCCTGCTCGGGAGGTCAGCGATGCCGAAGGAAGGACGCGGAGCGGTCGGCGCCGCTGGCGGATCGAGCGGCGCGATCGCCGCGGCCGACAAACTGCGCGGCGTGATCGCCGCGGCGGCCTGCCTGCTCGCAATCGGCTGCGTCTGGTCGATCTGGCCTGACGCGTCGACAGGCGCGGCCGAGGCGACGCTGCCGGCCGCGCGGGCTGACCTGGCCGCGCGCCGGACCGGCTCGGCGGCGCGCGACGCGCAGATCGTCTGGGTCCGGAGGTTCCACGCGGAGCTGGGCCGCGACTACGCGATGGCGAACGTGCGCAACTTCGTGCGTCAGGCACCTTCGGCCTGTTCGGGCGCATCGCTGGCCGAGGGGCCGTTTTACTGCGAGGCGGCTGCCGAGCTGGGACTGGACCTTGATTTCTTCGACCGGCTCGGCGGCAGGTTCCAGCGCGATGCGGAGCGCGTCTCGGCGGTCTTCGTCGCGAGGGTCGTCGCCAGTCACGCTCAGGCTGCCTTGGGCTGGAGCGGCGCCGAAGCCGGCGACTGTCTTGCCGGAGTCTGGGCCGCAGACGCCGCTGCGCGGATCGGCGACGTGCAGCCCGATCTCTACGGCCGGCTGCTGGTCTCGGCGGGCGAGATCGTCGGCGAGGCCGGATTGCGCCGCCCGGATGCCGTGCTGTTCGCGTCCGGCGCCCGCGGCGCGAGGCAGGAGGCCTACGGGCGCGGGTGGAAGGAAGGCCGGATCGCTGCCTGCGCGCCGCGCCGCTGACGCGTCAGCGCGCGTCTCGCTCGAGCGGCTCGTAGCTGCCGCGGCGCGGCGTGCCATCAGGTTGCGGCGGTAGAGGCAGCGTCAGGCAGGCGCCGGCCGGAACCCATGTCCAAGCGTCGCCCTGGAAGTCGACGCTGGCGCCTCCCGGGCTCTCCTCGTCGCCGATGCCGTCGTTGCCGCCAGCGAGGGCCACGCCATAGCAGCGCTCGCGGTCCTGATCCTGGGTCTGCGCCGCGACCGGCGAGCAGGTCGCCGCGATGGCGGCGAAGGCTGCGGCGGAAACGAACCGGGTCATCTGACGCTCCTTCGGACAAGTGGGTCGCGTCGGGATGTGGCGCCAAGAACGACCGGAGCAAGGGCCGTTCTGCCGCAGAAGCGGGTTCGCGCCGAAATCTCGCGCCTCGCGCCGGGCCGGCGCCGCTGGCTTGGCCCCCGGCGCGGGCGAGCGGATTGCCGGCGCCCGACCGCGATCGCGGCGGGGCGGTGGCGCGATACCGGCCTCTCGCGTTCGCGATGGCTTGCCGATATGATCGGCGCAAATCAGCACGGGAGAACAGCCACAATGGAACTGACCGGTTCCCGCCAGATCGCAGCCGACCGCGCCACCGTCTGGGCCGGGCTGAACGATCCCGAGGTTCTGAAGGCGTCTATCCCTGGTTGCCAAGAGCTGACCGGCAGCCCGGAGCAAGGCTTCACGGCGACGGTCAAGCAGAAGGTCGGTCCTGTCAGCGCCACCTTCAACGGGGCGGTCGTGCTCTCCAACGTGCAGCCCGGCGCCTCCTACACGATCACCGGCGAGGGCAAGGGCGGGGCGGCTGGATTTGCGAAGGGCGGCGCGGACGTGAAGCTGGACGACGCCGAGGGTGGCACGCTGTTGACATACGCGGTCAAGGCCAGCGTCGGCGGCAAGCTGGCGCAGCTCGGCTCACGGCTGATCGACGGCTTCGCCAAGAAGATGGCCGACCAGTTCTTCGAGAACTTCCAGAAGGCCGTCGAGGCTCCGACGGAGCCGGCACTGTCCGAAGCCGAGCCTGCGGAGGCCGGCGGCGAGAAGAAGCCGGGCTGGTTCGGGAGGCTGACCGGCAAGAAGGCATGAAAGGCGTCGCGTCGCCGAGGGCGTCGCGGCAGGAGACGGTTAATCCCGCTTCGCGCCGCTCATCCGCATGAACGCGTCTATCATCTGCTCGTAGCCCTTCAGATTGGCGGGCAGCCAGACGCGCAGCATCTCCTCAGGCTGCATCGCTCGGAGGTTGGCGCGCATCTGCTCCTCGATCTCACGCATCAGCCGTTCCTGCATCGGCTGCACGTCGGGCAGGCCAAAGAACGCGCGGGCCTCCTCCGGGGTGCAGTCGATGTCGACGGTGATCTTCACGTCGTATCCCCTGACGGAGCCGCGAAGCGCGGCGGTGGTGCGGGTGGTCGGATTCGAACCGACACGTATTGCTACGGCGGATTTTGAGTCCGCTGCGTCTACCGTTCCGCCACACCCGCGCGGCCTGCCGGCGAATCGAGGCGCCGATGAACAGAGAAATAGTCGGCGAAGCGGCGGTTTGCCAAGCCCGTGCCGCTCAGGCTCACAGGATCATCGCCCGGATCGCGAGGCCGACCACTGCCAGGACAGCGACGCCGGCAGCGTAGTACGCCACGAACCAGAGCAGGCGCCGGCCGCTTCCGGCCATCAGTGATAGCCCTCGCTGGGGTCGACCTTGCCGCGGAAAACCCAGTAGGCATAAGCGGTATAGGCGAGGATCATCGGCACCAGAACCGATGCGCCGACGAGCAGGAACCACAAGCTTTCGTCCGGCGCGGCCGCTTCGGCGATCGTCAGGCTCGGCGGCACCATGTACGGATAGAAGCTGATCCCGATTCCGATGTAGCAGACGACGAACATCGCAAGGGCGGCGAGAATCGGCCAAAGATCGCGCCCTTCTCTCAGCCCGCGCCAGAAAACGTAGGCCGCGACCAGCAGCAGCGCGGGCACCCAGATCGTGAACAGCAGGTTCGGGAAAGTGAACCAGCGATCGAGATACTGCGGGTGCAGGAACGGAGTGATCAGGCTGACCACGCCGATCAGCGCCACGGTCGCCGGGCCGAGCAGGCGCGCCATGTCGGCGGCGCGGTCGCGCACGTATCCCGTCGTCTTCAGCACCAGCCATGACGCCCCAAGCAGCGCATAGCCGACGACCAGCGCCACACCCGTCAGGATGGAGAACCCAGACAGCCAGTCCCAGTTGCCGCCGGCATAGGCGCGGTTCTCAACCGCGATGCCCTGCACCAGCGCGCCGAGCGCAACCCCCTGGGCGAAGGCCGCTGTAATGCTGCCGCCGAAGAAGGCGATGTCCCACAAGCCTTTGGCGCGCCGGGTGCGCCAGCGGAACTCGAAGGCGACGCCGCGGAACACCAGCGCCAGCACCATCGCGATGATCGGCGCGTAGAGGGCCGGCATGACCACCGAATAGGCGAGCGGGAAAACAGCGAGTAGCCCTCCGCCGCCGAGCACGAGCCAGGTCTCGTTGCCGTCCCAGACCGGCGCCACCGTGTTCATCGCGAGATCGCGATTGGCGTCGCCGCGCAGCAACGGGAACAGGATGCCGACCCCGAGGTCGAATCCGTCGAGGATCACGTAGGCCAGCACGGCGAACGCGATAAGGCCCGCCCAGACGAACGAAAGCTCCGGAAGGAAATCGGGTCCCATGACTGCCTCAGCTGCTCGGAATGAACTCGTCTTCTGTCTGCGGCGCGGGCGTGATGCCGGCGGTGCGGGTCGGGCCGAGGTCGTCGATCCGTTGTCCTGCCTCGGGCGGACGCGACATCAGCCGCAGGATGTAGAAGGCGCCGGCGCCGAAGACCGCGAAGTATATGAGGATGAAGGCGACCAGCGACGTCGACACCGCCGAAACCTCGATCGGCGAGATGCTATCGGCGGTCCGCAGCATGCCGTAGACGGTCCAGGGCTGGCGGCCGACCTCCGTGGTGATCCAGCCGCACAGGACCGCGACGAAGCCGGCGGGACCCATCGCGATCGCCGCGCGCAGCAGCCAGGGCTCGTCGTAGAGCCGTCCGCGCCAGCGCGCCCAGGCCGCCCAGAGACCGAGCCCCAGCATGCAGAGCCCAAGCGCGACCATGATCCGGAAGGTCCAGAAGATCAGCGCCGCCGGTGGGCGGTCTTCCTTGGGGAAGGAGTTCAAGCCCGCGGATCTCGCCGTTCCAGCTGTGCGTCAGGATGAGTGAGCCGAGATGCGGGATTTCGACCTTATAGCGCACCTCCTCGGCCTCGTCGTCGGGAAAGCCGAACAGGATCAGCGGCACGCCGCCGGAATGGCTCTCGTAGTGGCCTTCCATCGCCGCGATCTTGGCCGGCTGGTGCTCGAGCGTGTTCAGCCCGTGCGCGTCGCCCGCGTAGATCTGGATCGGCGCGACGACGACGATCATTCCCATCGCCATCGCAAAGCCGGTGCGCGCGCCCTCGTCGTCGCGGCGATGGCGCAGCAGATGCCAGGCCGAGACCGCGCCGACGACCAGCGCCGTCGTCAGGTAGGCGGCCAGCACCATGTGCACGAGCCGGTACGGGAAGGAGGGGTTGAAGATCGCGGCCCACCAGTCGGCCGGCACGAACTGTCCGACGTCGTTGATCGCGTAGCCGGCCGGCGTGTGCATCCATGAATTGACCGACAGGATCCAGAAGGCCGAGCCGAGCGTGCCGATCGCGACCATCAGCGTCGCGAGGAAATGCAGGCGCGGTCCCACGCGGGAGCGGCCGAACAGCATTACGCCGAGAAAGCCGGCCTCGAGGAAGAACGCCGACAGCACCTCGTAGCCCATCAACGGCCCGACAATGGGGCCGGCCCGGTCAGAGAAGACCGCCCAGTTCGTGCCGAACTGGTAGGACATCACAATGCCGGAGACAACGCCCATGCCGAAGGCGACGGCGAAGATCACGCGCCAGTAATTGAAGAGCCGCAGGTAGACGTCGCGGCCCGTCCACAGATGCATTCCGTTCAGGACGGCAAGATAGCTCGCCAAACCGATCGAGAACGCCGGAAAGATGATGTGAAAGGAAACCGTGAAAGCGAACTGGAACCGGGCCAATTCAAGGGCGTCAAAGCCGAACATCGCATCATCCTGCCGAGTTCTTGCGCTGCAAATGTCGGCTGCAGGCCCAGGAAGATCAAGGCGGGTAGGTCACAATCTTGTGCAGTGCAGCGCGCCGGCCCCCGTATCCGGGCGCCGGCGCTTGTCGATCAGGCTTCCTGATCCGAGCGGTCATCGTCCGCCGCGCTGCCGATATCGTCGAACAGTTCGGCGATGTCGTACTCGGCCTCGGCGTTGGCTTCGGCCTGCAGCTCCTGGATGGTCTTGCCCGAGGCCTGCATCGTCGCCTCCTCCTGGCTGCGGGCGACGTTGATGGTGATCGTCGCCTCGACTTCCGGGTGCAGAGTGATGACGAGTTTGTGCAGCCCGAGGTCCTTGATCGGCGCGTTCAGCTCGACCTGCTTGCGGTCGAGCGAGAAGCCCGCCTCGGTCGCGGCGTCGGCCGCGTCGCGCGTCGTCACCGAGCCGTAGAGCGCGCCGGAATCGGACGCGGAGCGAATCACGACGAAGGTCTGGCCGTCGAGCTTTTCGGCGACCGCTTCGGCCTCGCGCTTCAGTTCGAGGTTGCGGGCCTCGAGCTGGGCGCGCTCGGATTCGAAGCGCTTCATGTTCGCGGGAGTCGAGCGCAGCGCCTTGCCCTGCGGCAGCAGGAAATTGCGGGCGTAACCCTGCTTTACGTTCACCACCTCGCCCATCTGGCCGAGCTTGGCGACGCGTTCGAGAAGAACGACTTCCATGGTTCAGGTCCTCACTTCACAGCGTAGGGCAGGAGCGCGACGAAGCGGGCCCGCTTGATCGCGCGGGCGAGTTCGCGCTGCTTCTTCGAGGACACCGCGGTGATGCGCGACGGCACGATCTTGCCGCGCTCCGAGATGTAGCGCTGCAGCAGCTTCACGTCCTTGTAGTCGATCTTCGGCGCATTGTCGCCGGAGAACGGGCAGGACTTGCGGCGGCGGAAAAACGGTCTGTTTGCCAATGTCTTACCCTCCGATCAATCGTCGCGACGCGGGCGACGCGGGCCGCGATCGCCGCGGTCTCCGCGCTCGTCGCGCTGGTTCTTGGACTGGACGACGGCGGAGGGACCCTCCTCGTGCGCATCGACCTTCACGGTCAGCACGCGCATCACGTCCTCGTGGAGGCGCATCAGGCGCTCCATCTCCTGGACGGCCGCGGCGGGCGCGTCGGAGCGCACGTAGGCGTAGTGGCCCTTGCGGTTCTTGTTGATCTTGTAGGCCATCGTCTTCAGGCCCCAGTACTCGGAGCCGACCACGGCGCCGCCGTTGTCGGCGAGCACCTGGCCGAAATGCTCGATGAGCCCTTCGGCCTGCGCGTTGGACAAGTCCTGACGCGCGATAAAGACATGCTCGTAAAGAGCCATGCAGCACCTGTTCGTTCGGCGCGCTTCAAAACGGGGACCCAATCCCTCCGGTCCCGTACGAGAGGCGACGCGTGAAAATCCTTGGAGGGATGGGGTCGTATACAGGCCGCGGCGCGAAATGCAACGCGAATGTCGGTCGGGGCCCAGGCGGGGGGAACGCGCGTCTCCGCTTCGGGTTGATCGCGGGAAGGGGAGTTTCGCCATGCCGAGATCGCCGTGGACGCGCTGGGCCGTCGTGCTGGGCTTTGCGCTCGGAGGGTTCTTCGACGGGATCCTGCTGCACCAGATCCTGCAATGGCACCACCTGCTCAGCCTCGTGCCCGGCGTCGCGGACCTGCGCGCGCAGGTTCTGTGGGACGGGTACTTCCACGCGCTGATGTACGTGATCGCCCTGGTGGGGCTGTGGGGGTTGTGGACGGCGCGCGGCCAAGCGGGCGCCGCGCGGGAGCTCGTCGGCGCGCTGCTGATCGGCTTCGGATCGTGGCACATCGTCGACAGCCTGTTGTCGCACTGGCTGCTCGGCATCCACCGCATCCGGGTCGACAGCCCGAACCCTCTAGCGTGGGATCTCGTCTGGTTCTCCGGCTTCGGCGCGGCGCCGGCGCTGATCGGCTGGCTGCTGGCCCGGGGCGGCGGCGGGCAGACCGGGACGATGCGCGGCGCGACCGCGGCGCTGCTGGCGCTGACGCTCGGGACCGCCGGCGCCGGCGCCTGGGCGCTGAGGCCGCCGCCGAACCAGCCGTTCACGACGGTCGTGCTGCGCCCGGGCATCGGCTCGGCGCAGATGTTCGCGACCCTCGCGGCGCTGGACGCGCGGCTGGTCTGGACCGACCCGGCGATGGGCGTGCTCGTCGTCGATGTCGCGCCTTCCGAGCGCTGGAGGTTCTATACGCGCGGCGCGCTGCTGGTCAGCGGAGCGGGGCTCCCGGCCGGCTGCTTCGACTGGAGCCGGGTCTGAGGCTTCGGGGCATTCAAGGACCGTCCGGATAGGGTCGACGCCATCCAACGCGATAAGGGATGACGTCTAGTCGCGGGTTCGGCCGCCTGTGGCGTCTTGCTAATCGCCGGGGTATGGGGGCGCATGCGACACCGGCCGTTCCTGCGTGATCTGAGGCATGCGGCCCTGCTCGTCGCGGCGCTGGTCGTCGCGATGGCGGGGGCGGGAGTCGGCCGCGTCACGGCCCCCGCCGCGCCGGATCCCGCGCTGGTCGCGTTCCTCGCCGCAGGCGGGTCGCTGGACGATCTCTGTCTTGACGGCGGACATGGACCCGGCGGCGAGCGCGGGCATTGCGAGGCCTGCCTGCTCGGCGCTCTGGCGGCGCCTGCGGCGCCGGCGCACGGCCTTGGCCGCGCCTCCGCGCCGCTGCCGATGGCGCGGGGCAGGCTCGGCGCCCTGGTGATCCGGGGCCGCCGCTTCCGCAGCGCGCGCAGGCCCCGCGCGCCGCCCCTGGTCTGGACCTGACGAGATCATCGGCATTTCCAGATCCTGACGGAGCAGACACCATGTTCACCCGACACATTCCTGCGGCCGCCGCTGCTGCGCTGATGCTGCTGTGCGGCGCGGCCGGCGCCCACGACTACAAGGCCGGCGACCTGACAATCGAGCACCCGTACGCGCTGGCGACGGCGCCCGCGGCGCGCACCGGCGCCGGCTATCTGAGCGTCGTCAACAGGGGCGCTGAACCCGACCGGCTCCTGGCGGTCCGAGCCGACTTCCCGATGGTCCAGCTGCACGTCACCGAGACGAGCATGGACGGCGTCGCGCGCATGACCGAGCAGCAGGACGGGCTCGAGGTTCCGGCCGGCGGCAAACTGACGCTGGCGCCGCAGGGCCCGCACGTGATGTTCATGGGCCTGACGGGCCCGCTGGTCGACGGCGAGAAGATCGCGGCGACGCTGGTCTTCGAGAAGGCCGGCGCCGTCGAGGTCGAGTTCAACGTCCAGCCTCGCGGCGAAGGCGCCGACGCGCACGAAGGCCACGCCAACGAGTGATCGAGGGCCTTCCCGGCGCGAGCGCGGGCCGGCCTTCACGTTTCCCGAAACCCGGCGGGACTGGACGCGACGGGGCTGCGACCGTAAGTCAGGCGCAGAAAAGCCAAGGGACGGACCGATGCAAGCATTCCTGTTTCCCGGCCAGGGCGCCCAGGTCATCGGGATGGGGCGCGACCTCGCCGAGACCTTTCCCGCCGCGGCCGATGTCTTTGCCGAGGTCGACGCGGCGCTGGGCGAGAAGCTGTCGGCGCTGATCTGGGACGGCGACATCGCCGACCTCACGCTGACCGAGAACGCCCAGCCGGCGCTGATGGCGACGTCGATCGCGGCGCTGCGCGCGCTGGAATCCGAAGGCGTGCGCGTGACCGATGCGGCCTTCGTCGCCGGACATTCGCTCGGCGAATATTCGGCGCTGTGCGCGGCGGGATCGCTGGATCTGGCGGATACCGCGCGGCTGCTGCGGCTGCGCGGACGGGCGATGCAGGCGGCGGTCCCGGTCGGCGAGGGCGCGATGGCCGCACTGCTCGGCCTCGACATCGCGGCCGCCGAAGCGGTGGCCGCCGAGGCCGCGCAGGGCGAGGTCTGCGAAGCCGCGAACGACAACGATCCGGCGCAGGTCGTCGTCTCCGGACAGCGCGCCGCGGCTGTCGAGCGTGCGGTCGAGATCGCGAAGGCGCATGGCGCGAAGCGGGCGATGCTGCTGCCGGTCAGCGCGCCGTTCCACTGCGCGCTGATGGCGCCGGCCGCCGAGGCGATGCGGGCGGCGCTGGCCGACGTCGCGATCGCCGCGCCGGCGGTTCCGCTGGTCGCGAACGTCACCGCCGAGGCCGTGACCGATCCCGAGACGATCCGCCGGCTGCTGGTCGAGCAGGTGACGGGCCGGGTGCGCTGGCGCGAGAGCGTCCAGTGGATGGCGGCGCAGGGCGTGACCGAGACGGTCGAGATCGGCGCCGGCAAGGCGCTGAGCGGCATGGTCCGGCGCATCGCGAAGGAGGTCGCGACGCGCGTCGGTCGGCGCGCCGGCCGACGTGCGGGCGCTGGCGGAACAGGGAGCGTGAGCGGGATGTTCGATCTGAGCGGAAAGACGGCGCTGGTGACCGGCGCCTCGGGCGGAATCGGCGGCGCGATCGCGCGCGCGCTGCACGCGCAGGGCGCGCGCGTCGCGCTGTCCGGCACCCGGGTCGCGCCGCTGGAGGCGCTGGCGGCGGAGCTGGGCGAGGGCGCGGTCGTGCTGCCCTGCGACCTGAGCGACGCCGAGGCGGTCGAGGCGCTGCCGAAGGCGGCGACGGAGGCGCTGGGCGGGCTCGACATCCTGGTCAACAACGCCGGCATCACCCGCGACCAGCTGATGATGCGCATGTCGGACGCCGACTGGGCGTCGGTGATCGAGGTGAACCTGACCAGCGTGATGCGGCTGAGCCGCGGCGTGCTTGCGCGGCATGATGAAGGCGCGCTGGGGCCGGATCATCAACATCAGCTCGATCGTCGGCGTGACCGGCAATCCGGGCCAGGCGAACTACGCGGCGGCCAAGGCCGGCGTCATCGGCATGTCGAAGAGCCTCGCCGCCGAGGTCGCGAGCCGGGGCGTCACCGTCAATTGCATCGCGCCGGGCTTCATCACGACGGCGATGACCGACGCGCTGAACGAGGATCAGAAGGCGCGGCTGCTGGGCGGCATCCCGGCCGGCCGCATGGGCGAGGCGGGCGAGGTCGCCGCGGCGGCGGCGTATCTCGCGTCGAGGGAGGCCGGCTACATGACCGGGCAGACGCTCCATGTGAACGGCGGAATGGCGATGATCTGATGCAGCGCGCCAGCTCTCGAAGCACCTGAAACGAAAGGCAAAGAACGATTGCGATCGCGATCTTGCCGTGCGGCCGGAGCGGAGAAGGGAACCCCGGCGACCCGCTTGCATTAACATTTGCCATGGGCTTTCGTTGTGCTATAGGCGCGGCGAGTTGTCCGGGGCGCAGGCGTCGAAGCGGGCACGGGCCTTCGGGAGGACTTCGCGCAGGTCCATTAACGTGCGGCCCTGAAAGAACTGGACGGGCGCCTATTCGGGCCCGGCACAACGAGGAAGTGGACAGAATGAGCGATATCGCAGCACGCGTGAAGAAGATTGTCGTGGAGCATCTGAGCGTGGACGAGGCGAAGGTCACGGACAACGCGTCCTTCATCGACGATCTGGGCGCGGACAGCCTCGACACCGTCGAGCTGGTGATGGCGTTCGAAGAAGAATTCGGAATCGAGATCCCGGACGACGCGGCGGAGACGATTCAGACCTACGGTGACGCGGTGAAGTTCATCGAGGCGAATTCCTGATCCTGCGCCCGGCCCATCGGAACGGCGGATCGTCTTTAATGCGTGACGGCGTCCGGCGGTCGGGCGCCGCTTTCGGTTGAAGCATTTGCCCGCCAGGGGCTTCGGAGGCGAATCGTCCTCGCGGATGTCTGGATTGGCGCTCCGGCTTGAGAACCGACTGCTGACGGTCCTTCGTTTCGCGCAAGTCGACGTCCCACATACGTTCCTGATCGGTGGCGAAGCTCGGACAGCCGGCGCAGCCTACGCAATGGCCTCTTCAAAACGGCGGGGCGGAGCGCTACATTCGTCAAAGGCGGGTTCTAGCCTTCGCGTGAGGGGCACATATCCTAGTGGCCGTAAACATTCTTGAGGGAGTTGGCTCTGTGACTGGTCCAGGCCTATCGCACCCGGCGCCCACCTGTTCAATCAGGCTCTCAAGGATTGACCGCCCCCACGGTCGCGCCGGGCCCGCCGCCTCTCGGCCGGTGTGACCGATCGGCTCCGATGAGCGATCTTGTCGAAACGAAACGCGCAGCGCGTCAGATTGCTGCGGCCGCGAGACGCGAGTTGCACCGACTGAATCCCGGAGCGCCGCGCCAGGCGGCTGGACACGCGCTGTCGCTGATCGCGCCGCTGCACCATGTGTGCGCGGTCGCCGCCTATCTGCCGATCCGGGACGAGTTCGATCCGACGCCGGCAATGCTTGCGCTTTGCGGATTGAATGTCGCCGTCTGCGCGCCTGCGATCGTCGGGCCCGGCAAACCGTTGCGCTTTCGCCAGTGGAAGCCGAACGCTACGGTCACGCGCGGGCCGCTCGGCACCGTTTCTCCCAACGACGGCGAGTGGATCGAGCCCGACGTCATCCTTGCGCCGCTACTCGCCTTCGACGCCGATTGCTGGCGGCTCGGCTACGGCGGCGGATACTACGACCGGACGATCGCCGATCTGCGCACGCGCCGCGAGCTTGCCGTCTACGGCTACGGCTATGCCGGTCAGCAGGTCGAGGCGACGCCGCACGGGCCGCATGATGCGCAGCTTGACGGCGTCGTCACCGAACTCGGCGTGGTCCGACCGGCCTGATGCGTGGAGCGGACTGCGCGTCTTCGTCGGCTTGCAGCGCACGGCCATCGGCGATAGGGGCGGACGTATGAGATTGCTGTTCCTCGGCGACGTGATGGGACGATCCGGTCGCGCCGCCGTGACCGAGGAATTGCCACGGCTGCGCCGCGACCTGTCGCTCGATTTCGTCGTCGTCAATGGCGAAAACGCTTCGGGCGGCATGGGACTGACAGGCGCGCATGCGACCGCGCTGCTGGCGGCCGGGGCGGACTGCGTGACGCTGGGCGACCATGCCTTCGACCAGCGCGACATGCTCGCCTACATTGAGGCCGAGCCGCGGGTGCTGAGACCCTTGAATTTCGCCAAGGCGGCGCCCGGCAAGGGCGCCCGGATGTTCGACGCTCCGGGCGGGCGCAAGGTCTTCGTCGCCCAGGCGCTGGGCCAGATCTTCATGAAGCGCCCGTTTGACGATCCGTTCTCGGCGCTGGACACGGCGCTGAAGACCGCCCCGCGCGGCGGTCGGGCGCATGCGGTGGTTATCGACGTCCATGCCGAGGCCACGTCCGAGAAGATGGCGCTGGGCCATTGGTGCGACGGCCGCGCCAGCCTGGTCGTCGGCACTCATACTCACGTGCCGACATCCGACACCCAGATCCTCGCCAAGGGCGCCGCCTACCAGACCGACGCCGGCATGTGCGGCGACTACGACAGCGTGATCGGCATGGACAAGCTGGAGCCGATCAGCCGGTTCGTCACCGGGATGAGCCGTGGCCGCTTCGAGCCGGCCGCAGGGTCGGCTACGTTGTGCGGCGTCTATGTCGAGACCGACGACGCGACAGGCCGCGCGACCCGCGCCGAGCCCCTGCGGCTCGGCGGCCGTCTTGCGCCGGCCGTGCCGGCTTGACCCGAAGCAACGGCTCTTCTTTCCAGGCGTGCGGAGGCAGATGGCGGGCGTCGCGCATCGCGCCGCGTTCGCGCGCCGCCGCACAGTTTCTGCTTGAGCGCCCCATAGCGTTGGGTCATCTTCTGCCGGCCCGAAGGCGGGTCGTGCCGTGCCTGACCCGACTGTCGCAAGCGAGGTGAGAGGGTTTTCTTGACGTCAGAGGTGTCTAGTCCGGCCGTTTCGGCCGCATCCGTCTCACTGCGGATCGCGTGCCCGACGCGCGTAGGACGGCGCTGACGACTGCGCATGCGCCTCATGATCTGCGATCCGCCATGCCTGACGACAAACGGGCGACTGTTCCAGAGGAGTGTTGTTCTTGGTCGAGATGATGGCGATGCCGAACTTCGACGCGTACCTGACGCTGGCCGTGATTGCGGTGATGTTCATCTGCTTTCTCCGAGAGATCGCCCCGGTCGAGGTCATCGCGATGTCGGGCGCGGCGGCGCTGCTCGTCACCGGCGTGATGCCGACGGACGACGTGCTCGAGGTCTTCGCGAACCCGGCGCCATGGACGATCGCTGCGATGTTCATCCTGTCGGGCGGCCTCGTCCGGACCGGGGTGCTCGCCAATGTCTCGCGGCTGATCACCCGGTTCGGCGCGAAGCGCCCGGGCCTCGTCCTGATCGTCTTCGCGCTCTTCGTGCTGTTTGCGTCGGCCTTCATGAACAACACGCCAATCGTCGTCGTGTTGATTCCGATGACCGTGCAGCTGGCGCAGACGCTGGGCCTCGCGCCGTCCAAGCTGCTGATCCCGCTGTCGTACCTGGCGATCATGGGGGGCGTCTGCACGCTGATCGGCACTTCGACCAACCTGCTGGTCGACGGCGTCGCGCGGCAGTCCGGCATGACGCCGTTCACGCTCTTCGAGGTGACCCCGGTCGCGGTCTGCGTCGCGGTCGTCGGCCTGATCTACTTGCGTCTCTTCGTGCCGTCGCTGCTGCCGAACCGCGACTCGATGGTCGACCTGCTCGGCGGGCGCAAGAAGATGAAGTTCTTCACCGAAGTGGTCGTGCCGGAGGGCTCGCCGCTGATCGGGGCCAAGGTCATGGCCGCGCCGATCTTCAAGCGCGAGGGCATGCGGGTTATCGACGTGCTGCGTGGCGAGGAGAGCCTTCGGCGCCAGTTTCCAGAAGTCTCGCTCGCCGAGGGCGACCGCGTCGTGCTGCGCACCGAGATGCAGGAACTGCTCGGCCTGAAGGATTCGAACCAGATCGCCATCGTCGACCGGGTCGGCTCCAAGTCCACGACGACCGTCGAGGCGCTGATCTCGCCTGACTGCAAGCTGGTCGGCCGGTCGCTCGGCAGCCTGCGCCTGCGCCGCCGCTACGGCGTCTACCCGCTGGCGGTGCACCGCCGGAACCAGAACATCGGACGCCAGCTCGACGAGGTCGTAGTGCGCGTCGGCGACACGCTGCTTCTGGAGGGCGCGCCGGATGACATCCGTCGGCTGGCCGCCGACGTCGACCTGATCGACATCGCCGCGCCGACGGAGCGGCCCTACCGCCGCGACCGCGCGCCGCTGATGGTCGGGGTGATCGCGGGCGTCGTCGGCCTGTCGGCGATCGGTATCGCGCCGATCCATATCTTGGCGCTGCTCGGGGTCGTGGTCGTGCTGGTGACCGGCATCCTCGACGCAGACGAGGCGTTCTCGTACATCGACTCGCAGTTGATGGCGCTAATCTTCGCGATGCTGGCGATCGGCCTCGCGCTCGACAGTTCGGGAGCGGTCACGCTGATCGCAGACTTCGTCTCGCCGCACCTGATGGGCATGCCGCCGCTGGTCACGCTCTTCGCCGTCTACATGCTGACGACGATCATGACCGAAGTCGTCACCAACAACGCGGTGGCGGTGGTGATGACGCCCGTCGCGATCGCCATCGGCTCGAGCCTCGGCATCGACCCGCGGCCCTTGGTCGTCGCCGTCATGATAGGCGCCTCGGCGAGCTTCGCGACCCCGATCGGCTACCAGACCAACACGCTGGTCTATGGCCCCGGCGGCTACAAGTTCACCGACTTCCTGCGCGTCGGCGTGCCGATGAACCTGATTTACGGCGCGACGGCCTGCCTCGTCATCCCGATCTTCTTTCCGCTCACGCCCAGCTGAGGCGAGAGGCGGCGCGACTCCCCGAGCCGCGCCGCCGTCGTCTTCACTGCGTCGCGGACGCCGGCTCGGTCTCGGCGATGAACTTCGCCAGCGCCTCGGCGTAGAGCTCGGGCTGGCTGCCCGTGGCGCCGTGGCCGCGCGTCTCGGGGCTCGCGGGGATGATGTAGACCTGCCCTTTGGCCATCTGTGGCATCGCCTTCTCGAGGATGCCGAGTTCCGGCGGGTTGCGCTCATCGTCGGCCGAGTTGATGACAAGGATCGGCGCGGTGATCTTGCCGAGATCGGCGGTGGGATCGAAGTCGCGCGACGAATCCCACTGGTACATCACGTCGTTGGCGTCGCCGACCTTCTGGTTCGCGATCTTCTCGTCGACGTAGGCGCTGGCCGCCTCGTTGGTCGGGCCGGCCGCGTAGAGCGCCTGCTCGCCGCCACTGGTCGCAAGCCCGAACCAGGCCGAGGCGAGGCGCAGGTTCGGCGGCTGCTCCTCGTAGTCGCCGTTCATCCAGGCGGGATCGTTCCGCACCGAATCGATGACCATGCGGCGCATCATCCAGTTCCGCCCGGCCATCGGCCCGGGCAGCGACGCCATCGGCACGAGCGCGTCGGCGAAGTCCGGGTAATTCGTGGCCCAGGTCCAGACATGCATGCCGCCCATCGAGTTGCCGATGATCAGCCGAAGGTGGTCGAGGCCCAGTCCCTCGGTCGCGAGCCGGTATTGCGCGTCGACCATGTCGGCGTAGTTGTAGCGCGGGAAGTCCGCGCGCATCCCGTCAGACGGCTTGGAGCTGGCGCCCGCGCCAATCGAGTCGGGCAGGATTATGTAGTACTTGCTCGCGTCGAGCGGCTGGCCGGGGCCGAACATGCCGTCCGCGAAGCTGCCGGTGGCCATGCCCGAACCCGAGCCGGTGGTTCCGTGGAGCACCATCACCGGCTCGCCGGACGGGTCGCCGATGGTGGTGTAGGCGACCTTCATCTCGGGCATGACCTCGCCCGTGTGGAACTCGAAGTCCGTCAGCACGTATTCGTGCTGGACCGGGTCGGGGTAGTCGGCGGCGGGCGCCATCATCGGGACGGCAATGGCGAGCGCCGCCGCCGCGCAGAGATGCGCGAGGGTTCGTGTCGGCTTCATCGGGGTCTCCTCCTTGTCGCGGGCGCGTTGAGTCGGGCCCGCTTGTTGCTCGCAAGCCGGAAAAGCTTACAGGCCGGCCGGGACAAGCCAAAGGCCGGAATCGCCGGCCGCCCTTGAACACGAAGGGCTGGCTCGACTATACGGACGGCCATCGCACAGGCAGCAGATCGTAAAGCGGGAGCGTCGCCATGGCCGGGCATTCCAAATGGGCCAATATCCAGCATCGCAAGGGGCGTCAGGACGCCGTGCGCGCCAAGCTGTTCTCGCGGTTCTCGAAGGAGATCACCGTTGCCGCGAAGATGGGCGACCCGGACCCGGACAAGAACCCGCGCCTGCGTTTGGCCGTCAAGGAGGCCAAGGCCAACTCGATGCCGAAGGACAACATCGATCGCGCGATCAAGAAGGCGATCGGCGGCGATGCGGAGAACTACGAGGAAATCCGCTACGAAGGCTACGGGCCGAACGGGGTCGCGATCATCGTCGAGGCGATGACGGACAACCGCAACCGGACCGCGTCGAACGTGCGCTCGACCTTCACCAAGCGCGGCGGCAACCTGGGCGAGACCGGTTCGGTATCGTTCATGTTCGATCGCAAGGGTCAGATCGTATACGCGGCAGGCGCCGGCGACGAGGATGCGGTGATGGAGGCCGCGATCGAGGCGGGGGCCGAAGACGTCGAGAGCTCCGATGACGGCCATGTGATCTGGTGCGAAGCGGGTGAGCTGAACGATGTGTCGAGCCGGCTCGAGGTCGCGCTCGGCGAGGCAAAGTCCACCAGAATTGTCTGGAAGCCGCAGACAACGACCGAGCTGGATCTCGACGCGGCGCAGAGCCTGATGAAGCTGATCGAGGCGCTGGAGGACGACGACGACGTGCAGTCCGTCACCGCGAACTTCGAAATCTCCGACGAGGTGATGGCGCAACTCTGACGGCGGCGGGTGCCCGACGTCCGCCTCGCCAGCAGCGTTCATCTGTCGTTTACCGCGATCGTCGAGGCTCGGCGCCGGATCGACAGATCGAGGCGACAGAGATGACGAAGACGAGCCTGACCCTGGCCTGTGCCGCGCTAAGCGGCTTGGCCATTCTGACTGTTGCGACGACGTTCGACGGTCGTCCGCGACCGGAGGCGGCGCCAGGCGACCTGGTCACGTTGCTCCGTGCCGCCGTCGAGGCCGCCGACGCGCCGGTTCCGATCCGGCACGCCGCGGCAGAGCCCGTACTGGCGCCCGCTTCCCTGGCGGAGGCGCCGCTCGCTGCGCGGCCGGGGCAGCGCGCGGCCGATCTGGAGCTGGCGCCGCAGGACGCCCCGGCCATTGCGCGCGTTGCGCTGGCGGCAATGGCGGACCCTGCGCTCCCGCCGATCGTGGCTCCGGCCGCCGTTGCGGCGACGACGCTCCCGGGCGCGCGGTCCGGCGACGCGGCGCCCGAGGCTTCGCTGCTCGCGTTGGCCGAGGATGCCCATCGGACGGATTTCGCGCTTTCTGAGGCTTTGGCATGGTCGATCGATGCGGGCTGGGTTGCCGCCAGCGGCGCCGGCCCGGTGATCCTCGAAGTTCGACCTCTCCCTCGCGACAACTGAGACGATTGGCCTTGCCCCGCTGCGCCCGGACGGACATGTTCCGTCCGATCGCGGAGGTCTCTTGCCATGGGAAGTCAGCAACCGGTTCTTGGCCGCGTCGTCGGCGGCCTGCAAACGGCGCCCAACAAGATCGCCACCTGGGCCGGCAGCGTCGCGGACTTCACGCGGCCGCTGACCGGCGCCGAGCTTGCCGCCGCCGATCGCATCACCACCGTCGTCCTGCCGCTCGGACCCTACCGCAACCTGACCACCATGACGGCGGCGCTGTTCGCCTTCCACCCGAACGGCGTCGTGCTGAACCATGCGGCCGATCGGATCTTCGGCTCGCGATACGATCCGTTCGACCGGCTCGACGCCGCGCGCTGGCGCGACTTCAAGGCCGGCGCGCTGCGGCTGCTGCAGCACGGCCGGAAGTCGAGCTATGGGGGCAATGTGCTGCTGTCGCACGCCTTCCGTGGCGGCCGCCTGAGCGATCTCTACCGCAGCCGTTTCGGGGAAACGCTGTTGAAGCCGCAGGCCACGGCGCTGCTGTGGAAGGACTCGATGCGCTTCCAGAATCGCTTCCAGAGAGGCGCGCCGCGGATCGAGGCGGTGCTGGCGGCCTTTCCGCAGGTTCAATTCGTCTTCCCGGTTCGCAATCCGATGGACTGCACGCGCTCAAATCTCAGCACCGGCCACTGGCATCACCTCGTGCCGAGGGGCCTCAAGCAGTTCGAGCCGGTGCTGCGTGCGATCCTCGAGGCTCTTCGATGGTTTCGGGTCCATGAGCGCGCCGACCCAGACCGGTTCTGGTCCTTCACCGAGGCCGAGATCGGCGACGGATTCCTCGAGCGCTTCTCGGCGTTCTGCCGCCTGCCGTCCGATGCCAGCTGGCGCGAGGATGCGCCACAGACGGTCGAGGTCACCGCCCGGTCGCGGCAGTCGGACGAGCGCCGCGCCGCCTACGCGGCCCAAGTGTCTGACATCTTCGCCGACGATCCGGACATGCGCCAAAGACTGGAGCGATTCCTGTGAAGACGCGGATCCTGCTTGCCGCGCTTGTCGCAGGCGGCCCGGCCTTCGCCGACGCTGTCGTCGGCTCGGCCTTCTACCGCGAACGCGTCGCGCTGCCACCCGGGCCCGCTGCGTCGCGGTGCTCGAGGACGTAAGCCGCGCCGACGCCCCGTCGCTGGAGATATCGCGCGACAAAGACTTCGACCGTGCAGGGCGGCCCTTCTCCTTCACGCTTCCCTACGATCCGGCCGAGATCAACCTCACCGCGAGCTGCAACGTGCGCGCCCATATCACGGTCGGGAACCGGTTGATGTTCGTCACCGACAGGGCCGCTGCGGCGATTACCCACGGCGCGCCCACCGGCGTCGATCTGATGATGATCATGGTCCGTGACCCCCAGCCCGGCGCCGCCGAGCCCGAAACTATGTGCGACTTCGTCGCCGACCCTGCCGGCGGCGCGACGATAATCTGCGCCGGATGGCCCGAGCGGGGAGACCGGCCCCCCTGCGATGGAGGCGACTCCGGCGGCCGATGGCTCCGCCTCGTCTTGAGCCAAAGCACGCGCGGGCCTTGGCGGCGACGGAGCGACGCTCGGGCTGCTGGACGCTCGGGCTGCTGAAGGCTTTCCATCTGAACTGACGCCGCCACGATCCTTGACACGGACCCGGGATGCGGGCGTAATTTTCCGACCCAACCGGGCGACCGGCCCGACGCGGCGGAGGGAACGGCATGATCGTCAGGAACATTATCGGCGGCAAGAAGCTTGCGGAGATCATCACCGTGAAACCCGGCGAGTCAGTGCGCGGCGCGGCTGCGCTGCTCGCGCGGCACCGGATCGGCGCGGTGATCGTCAGCACCGATGGCAAGATCGTCGACGGGATCCTGTCCGAACGCGACATCGTTCGTGCGCTCGGAACAGAGGGAATTTCCTGCATGACAAAGGCCGTGCAGGACCTGATGACCTCGTCGGTGATCGGCTGCCATCCGGACGACACCGCGTTGTCGGTTCTGGAGAAGATGACCGACGGCCGTTTCCGCCACATGCCGGTGATCGAGGACAACCGGATGATCGCGGTGATCTCGATCGGTGACGTCGTCAAGGCGCGCATCACCGAGGTGCAGCACGAGAACGAGGCGCTGACGGAGATGATCTCGAACGCCTGGTAGATCCCCCTTCGCACCCGCCGAACGCGCGGGCCTTGACCGCGCGCGCGCAATATCGTTGCCTCCGTCAAAACGGGGGAACGCAATGCGCATCGGGCTCTATCCTGGGACCTTCGACCCCGTCACGCTCGGCCATACCGACATTATCCGCCGCGCATGTTCGCTCGTCGACCGCCTGGTCATAGGCATCGCCATCAATCGCGACAAGGGGCCGATGTTCACGCTCGAGGAGCGTGTGGAGATGGTCGAAGAGGAATGCAGGCCGATCGCTGAGGCCAGCGGCGTGGAGATTGTCGCGCATCCGTTCGAGAACCTGCTGATCCACTGCGCCGAGGACGTGCACGCAGGCGTCATCATCCGTGGCCTGCGCGCGGTCTCGGACTTCGAGTACGAGTTCCAGATGGTCGGAATGAACCGGGCTATGAACGACGACATCGAAACAGTGTTCCTGATGGCCGACGCTCACTACCAAGCCATCGCTTCACGGCTGGTCAAGGAGATCGCGCGGCTTGGCGGAAACGTGACCGGATTTGTTCCGCCCAAGGTTGCGGAGATGCTGATGCAGCGGTTCACAAGGCCCGCAGGCGCCTGTTCCGAGACGCCGCGCTGACGACCGGCGCGGCCGGGAGGAGCCTGCTTCGGTCAACTTGCCGTACCGGCACGTCCAGCGCGCTAGTCGCGGCTTCGGCTGTCGCTCGCGCCAACCCGTCCGTGCTCGCCGCATGGCGACGGGGCTGCCGTCGTTCCGCGCTTTTGCCGAGGTTGCCGGCGCCCTCGGCAAGACAGGCGCGCCTGAGAGCGGCTGCGGCGCACAGCCCCACGAACATGCCAAATTGGTTCTGGAAGGAGAACCTCCGGCGCTGTTGCGCGTTGAACGGGTCAAGCGCAGTTTGACTAGGGGAACGATCATGTCTGAGCAAAACAGCGGCGCTTCCGGCCGAGAGCCATCGGATGGCGAGATTGCGCGGCGCGCTCACAAGATATGGGAGAACGAAGGGCAACCGGCGGGGCGCAACGATGAGCACTGGCACAGGGCTCGCGGAGAGTTGATTGAGGAAAGCAATATTCAAGCTCCGGCTGCCCGAGAGGTCCAGCTGGGGTTCGCCGATGCCCAGCCCGGTTATACGCCTGAACCGGCTCCGGACACAGTCCCGGAAGAGGGTCCGGGGGGGCGCTTTGCACAGAACCTGTCGGATGCTCCGGAGCAACCAAAGGGCGCGTCGACCCGCAAGACGCGGTCCGGGGCGGCCAGTGGCGCCACAGCCGCTCCCGGCCGGCGCAAGCGGTCCACGCCGCTCAGTTGATCTGCACCAATCGGGCCGCTGGCGGGATCCCGCCGGACGACTTAAACAGCTTCAGTCTGGCGCGAACCATAGTGGAGGCGCCGGCGTTCCGAAGTCAGTATCGCTGCGGCACATAGAGTTCGTCCGGCAGAACCCGACGTTCGTAGGTCGGGTTGAACACGCGTTCCGGCAGGACAACGTCCTCGTGCGGCACGTCCTCGTAGGGGAACTGGTCCAGAAGGTGTGCGATGCAGTTCAGCCGGGCGCGCTTCTTGTCGTTGCCTTCGACGATATGCCACGGTGTTTCCGGCAGGTTCGTGCGGGCGAACATGTCTTCCTTGGCCTTCGTATAGGCCTCCCAGCGCACCCGGCTCTACAGGTCCATCGGCGACAGCTTCCACTGCTTCATCGGATCGTGGATGCGCATGAGAAACCGCAGCTGCTGCTCCTCGTCCGTGATCGAGAACCAATACTTGATCAGCGTGATGCCCGAGCGAACCAGCATCCGTTCGAACTCCGGGACGTCGTGGAAGAATTCCTCGACCTGCTCCTCGGTGGCGAAGCCCATGACCCTCTCGACGCCGGCGCGGTTGTACCAGGACCGGTCAAACAGCACGATCTCGCCCCCCGCAGGCAGATGCGGGATGTAGCGCTGGAAGTACCACTGGGTGCGCTCGCGGTCCGAGGGGGCGGGTAGGGCAACGACGCGCGCGACCCGAGGGTTCAGCCGCTGGGTGATCCGCTTGATGACGCCGCCCTTGCCGGCGCTGTCGCGTCCCTCGAACAGGACGACCACCTTGGAGCGCGTGTGCTGGACCCAGCTTTGAAGCCGGATAAGCTCGGATTGCAGCTTCAGCAGTTCGCGAAGGTAGGCGCGCCGGTCGATGGTTGGCGGGCGCAGCTGATTGCAGAGCTGCCGCAGCTCCATCGACAGCGCCGGCTCGGACATCTCAAGCTCGAGATCCTCGTCCAGCATGTCGTCGAGCTCGGATTCGAGCCAGTCGACGGAATTATCTGCGGGCAGGTTCATCGCACACTCCGGACGTAAGGCGCCCGCACAATATGCTACCTTCCAGCGTCGCGATATGAAGCTTTTGCGACTTGCTCAGACAGGGCGGCGCGCGCCGAAGATCGCCGAGCCAATTCGCACATGGGTCGCGCCGGCCGCGATGGCGTTTTCGAAGTCGCCGCTCATACCCATCGACAGGCCCCGAAGCCCATTCCGCGCGGCCATGCCTGCGAGCGCCTCGAAATGTGGCCCCGCGTCGTCCCCCAGCGGCGGAATGCACATGAGCCCGGCGATCGGCAGCTCGTAGCGGTCCCGGCAATCAGCGAGCAGAGCATCGAGAGCTTCGGGCAGCACGCCCGCCTTTTGCGGCTCGGACCCGGTGTTGACCTGGACGAAAATCGTGGGGCAGCCGCCTCTGGCTTGCGCCGCCGCAGCGAGCTTTCGCGCCAGGCCGTCGCGGTCGAGGGTATGGATCGCCTCGAACAGATCCAGCGCCCGGACCAGCTTGTTGGTCTGGAGGGGGCCGACCAGGTGCAGCCTGAGGCCTGAAAATTCCTTCAGAAGCGGCGTCCAGCGCTGCTCCGCCTCCTGCACTCGGTTTTCGCCGAAGACGGTCTGCCCTGCTTCGAGCACCTCGCGCACCTGGGCCTCAGGCTGAACCTTGGAGACGGCGATCAGAGTCACGTCGCCGCGCGTGCGCCCGGCGGCGTCGCAGGCGGCTGCGATGCGGGTTTCGATATCGGCAAGCGGCAAAGTTGACGAGCCTCCGGAGCCTGGCGCTGCGCCAAGCCTAACGGGTCAGACCGGCGACGCAAGCCCCGGCTCCAGCCGGTTCGGATCTCCAAAGCGGTCACTGCCCGGCGATTGGCTGCGGCTAAGCTACGCAGTGGTGGCCCACATCCTCGTTTTCGCTGGCGCGGTCCGGCTTTATTGATTGGACTGGTATCGGCGATTCGCCTGTCGATCCGGGATGGGGGTGAATAAATCGGCCTCCAGGAGCGCTGGGGCGGAATGATCAAATGCAGAACTACGATGGGCTGGCTGACGTAGATCGGGCTGCGGCTGATCGGAATTCGCTCGCGCCGTTCTTCGGCTTGATCTCGGGCATGCTCGCTTCTGACGGCGGTCGGGGTTTATCTGCCGTGCAGATCACCGCGGAGACGTGCGTCCGCCGCTTTCCCCGACAGTAAAACCACGAGGCTGTCCGCCGCCGGACTGGCGTTCCTCTATCAACCGCCCTCGCGCAGGTTCGCTGGCCCTAGGCGGCGCTGCGGGCCACGCTCGATAACCTGTCCACCGCGAGGCCGATCTCGGTCGACGCGAAGAGCAGCGCATGAAGGCCGACCGACTGAGCGGCCCGAGCGCCCGGCTCCGCGCCGATCTGATCGACGCGTTGCCGCAAGACTGCGAGCGCCGGTTCCAGATCCTCGTTGCCGTCGGCTTCATTGCGCGGCCTAATCCGAGTAGCGTCAATAGCGGCCAAGCGCCGTTCCGTCTTGTCGGCCAGTCTCTGGACCACGGGCCACAAGTCGCAAACCGCCGTCGAGTTCGATAGCGTCCTGCCTGTCGGACGCCGCTCGGTCAAGAATGACCAGCGAGTGCCAGAGGCTCTCGACCGCATTTGCTGCATCCCGTAGCCCGGCCCCGTTCGGCAGCGTCGGCTCGAACCGCGTGGACGCAATCTCCGCATGGCAGGCTTCAAGGTGACCAAGGAAGCGCGCGTGCAGGCCGTTTCTCTCTGCGCGATCCGCCCCGTCCGAGATCTGGCGCAGGAGCGCGCAACAGTCTTCGATAGCGGCCTGAAGCTTCTGCGCGGAGCGGTTGCGTCCGAAGCTCGGCCACAGCACGAAGCCCATCGCTGCGGCGGCAAGCGTCCCGCAGAGGATCGAGCCTATCAAGGGCATCGCTTCTGCAACCGACGGCGTCGGATCGACGGCGACGATGGCGGCCGTAACCGCGGCGTAACGGACGCTGGGCCATATCGTCGCGACGAGGTTCGCCATCACCACCGCCGCAAGCAGCCCGAGCAGGACGCCGCCCGGCGCCAACAAGCCAGCGGCGAGTCCGAGCGAGATCCCGAGAAGCGTTCCCACGATCCTCCCGACGGCATTGTAGTAGGTCGCGTCGGCGCTGAGCCCGATCGTGAAGAGGGCGGCGATCACGGCCCACGAACCATCCCCCGAACCGAAGTTCTTTACCGCAAGATAGGAGATGGACGTCGCCGCAACCGTCTGTATCCCGACCCTCGTCAGGTCGCGGCGGCGGTCGCGCACCGTCTGGAGCATGGACCTGTAATTGATCTGCATCATCCGCCTCACAATGCCGCGCCCACGTCGAGCTGAACACCTCCGAGGCGAGCTGCGCAGCGCCTTTCAAAGGCTTGTTGGTCGCGCCGGCTCGCCCTATCGTTCTGCGTGGCAGGCCTGCCGCCCGCAGCCGCCGCCCGATCATCCGGCGCCTGCGGCGCGGACGTTGGCCAGCGCCAATCCATTCCTGGGTCCGGTCGGGAGCCTGTCCAGCGGCAGCGACAGATCCTGGTCCGGGACGTCATAGGCCGTTTCTTCGACCAGAAGGCGGGCAGCCTCGCGCGTCAGAGCTACCGAAAACCGCTCCCCCGGACAGCGATGCCCTCGCGCAGCTTCGCCGCCGCCCTGAGGCACGAAATCGAAGTCTTGCCGCAGCCACGAAATGTCACGAGCGGGATCGAACCGCTCCGGGTGAGAAAAGCGCTGGTGATCATGATCAGTTCCGTACAAGTCGAGGAGCATCCAGTCGCCCTTGTGGAATTGCCAACCATGCCAGTCGAAGTCGGCGCGCGCGATGCCGCCGACGAACGGGAAGAACGGGTAGAACCGACGCACCTCTTCGGCGAACTTTTCGTACATGATGTCGTCTGCGCCTTGAAGGGAGGCTCGCAGCTCTGGATCGCGATGCAGCGCCATCGTTGCAAACACGATGAAGCGCCCGACTGCCACGGTCGGACGCAGGATGTTGATCGCTTCAACCGTTGCCGTGGCGAGATCGAGGAGTTGGCCGTCCGCGTTTCGGAATGCCGCCAGCCGGGAGATTGGCGTCCCATGAGAATCGCGGTCGTTCCGTTCCCGGACGTCTGCAACTATTCTTCGTACGAATGTCTCCGTGCGGCGGCGAAGCAGCAGCGCCTTGAGGGAGCTTGGTCCAACCCGCCCGCTGTTGTCGATCATCGAGGCAAGCTCATGAGCGAATTCGAGATCACTCTTCTCGTGCAATGGCAGGTCCATCCAACGGCAGATCGTGCGGGTCAGCACGACGTTCATCTCCGGCAGGAGGCGGATCGACGGCTTGCGAGCCCAAAGCAGCAGCGCGGCGCGCCACTCTGCCCGGAATGTCTCCAGCAGCTGTCTTTCGGCCTCGTCGGTCGTCAACAGGTCGAGAAACAGGGCCTTGCGCCGACGATGCGCGGTCCCGTCGAGCTGCTGCACGCTGCCCTTGTCCTGAAGAAGCCTCAGGACCGTCGGGGGCAGAGCGCCCCGGCGCGTGAAGCGATCGCCGCCGTAGAACATCTCGGCGGCGCGGGCCCCGCGCGCACAAAACACCGGCGACAACATGAGCCGAGTCCGGAAGATGTCCGTACCCAGCATGTCGCACCGACGCGAGATGAACCCGTAGCCCTCGCGCAGCAGCGGCAGAGTGTGATCGTAGCCTTTCAAGCTGGGGAAATCCGGCGTCACGGCCAACGTCCTTTCTTGCCCTAGGCGGTCAGATCCGGGCGAGGAACTTCATGGCCCTGCATGCTCGACATCGCTCTCTATCTCGCGGACGGCCTGCTCGATCCGTTCGACGAAGGCCGGAATGTCGCCAGGGTTACGTGACGTGACCAGATTCCGGTCGACGACCACCTGCTCGTCGCGCCACTCGGCGCCTGCGTTCAGAAGATCGGTGCGAATGGACGGATACGACGTCACGCGCCGGCCATGCAGCAGGTCCGCCTCGGCCAAAAGCCATGGGCCGTGACAGATAGCGGCGACCGGCTTGCCGCTCTCCGCAAAGCCACGGACAAAGGCAACAGCGTCTTCATTCATCCGGAGCTTATCTGGGTTGATCTGCCCGCCGGGCAGGATCAGCGCGTCATAGTCCTCAATCCGGGCGACGCCCACCAGCGCGTCCACGGCCACACTGTCCCCCCAATCGGTCTCGTCCCAGCTGCGGATGTCGCCTTCCTTGATCGACAGGACCGCGACGGACGCGCCCTTTTCCCGTAGCGTCTCCAGCGGGCCGCGCAGTTCAGAGCGTTCGTAGCCGTCGGTTGCGAGAATGGCGATGCGGCTTTTGGAGATTGTGGGCACGGGGTGAACTCCATGTTTGGCAGCTTTCCCAACCAACGCGTGCGCCGTCAGCATGTTCCGGCGGCTTCAGGCCGTCAGCTTCAGACGCCGCTGAACAGCAGGAAGACAGCGATCGCAGCCAAGGCCAACACGCCGATGACCAAGACGGGACCCAGTCCCCGCCTTTTGCCTTCGGCTGCGGCGATGTTCCGCACCTTGCGGTCCGCGGTCGGGTCATCCGGCCGACGCGTCTCCGCTTGGCGCGCCATCTCGAGTTGCTCTCGGGTGGGAGGATGGCCGCTGGCCTCGTCGTCCGCGCCCAGGGGGGCCGCAGCTGGATCGGGCCAGTTGACCTTGTCGCCGGCGCCGCCCCGATCGATGTCGTCGCGCAATTTGTCGCTGCTCATATCGCTGATCACAATCTCGGCTGCTCTCGCAGGTTCAACAACGCGCCGGCCAGAGAGTTCCCGGCAGCGCTTGCGCCTCCCACAGGGGAATGAAGCGCTCGGCGCAAGAACTTAAATACGAAGGATGGGCTGGAGCAGCCTTGGCACGAGCCTGCGGAATCGCAGCGGTGCGTCGGTCGCCGCGGCGCAGATGCAGTGCCTTTCGGTCCCAGCGATTGGAACATGCTCCACCGTCTCGTCGGCGAGCTCGACGTCACCCTTGCCGTAGACGCCGCCCTCGTCCGAGAACGTCCCCCCGAGCACCAAGGTCAGTTCGAGACCCGCGTGCCCATGGTCGGCGACTGCCTGACCGGCCGGGATCGAGAGCAGGCGCACGCTGCCCGCCTCGCCGTGCCAGAGAATGGCCTGCTTGGCCCCCAAGCCGAGCGGCCGCCACCGGGGCGGCTTGCCGTCCAGCAGCGCCGCGAGCGGTTGTGGAAACTCGTCGAAACCGGCGTGGCGCGGTGACTCGGCTTTGGCGCCATCTATCACAGCAAGCGCGCGGGCACGCCCCCCGGCCGAATAGGCGACCGGCGCGAGTCCCTCCAAAACCAGTCCGCCGACGACGCAATGAGCCTCGGAGCGTGCGCGACATTCGTCGCAAAGCGATACGTGGGCGGCGGTCAGCACGGCGAACGGATAAGGCAGCGCGCCTGCTGCGTGAGCCGCCAGCATTTCGTCAGGCACGTGATGGACAGGATCGGTCATCGGCGTAGTTCCCGAAGCTCGTGTCGCAGCCGGTCAATCGCAAGCCGCAGCCGCGACTTGACCGTCCCGAGCGGCAACGCCGCCTGACGACTGATCTCCTGATGCGTCAACTCGCCCATGTATGCCTGTTCCACGATCTGGCGCTGCGCCGCCGGCAAGGCATCAAGCGCCACGCGCAGACGTGCGACTTCCTGCTGCAGGGCCAGCGCCGCGTCGACGTCGTCCGTGTGCGTCGGGGCGGCAAGATCTTCCGGCAACGCCGGTCCCTCTCCGCGCGCTATGTCGATCCGGCGGTTGCGTGCGATCTGGTATATCCAGGACGACACCTGGGCCCGGGCCGGGTCGTACTGTCCGGCGTTGCGCCATACCTTCAGCATGGTGTCCTGCGCAATTTCTTCCGCGACAGAAGCTGATGCGCCGCTGCGCATTGCCATTGCCTTCAATCGCGGGGCATAGAAGTCGAACAGCTTCTCAAACGACGTGCGGTCTGCGGCGTCCCGCACCGCAAGCATCCACACCGTTTGCTCCGAAAGGGCGTCGCCTGTCTTCATGCTCCCGGTTTCGCCCGAAAAGCGTCTCCATCGCAATCGCCTGGACTGCGTGAGCGGGCGGACGTTCATGCAGGGTTGAAGCATCATGCTCGGCAATACGGACCGCGAGCGAGACTGGATCTTTTTTTGATCCGCACGGCGGCCGCGCCCGTAGTGCTCCACAAAGGTATCGGAGATAGATTTGCCGTTTGACGCAGCGCCAAGGCGCCGGACGATCGCGGTGATCGGCGGCGGCATATCCGGAATGTCGGCGGCGATGTTGTTGCAGCCGACATCAGCTGTGACGCTTTACGAAGCCGAACCGCAGCTCGGCGGGCACGCGCGGACGGTGATGGCCGGTCGGGGCGGGGACCAACCCGTCGATACCGGCTTCATCGTGTTCAATCACGCCACCTACCCCCATCTTGGCCGGCTGTTTCGGGAACTCGAGGCGCCGCTTGCGCGCAGCGACATGAGCTTTGGCGTCAGCATCGACAACGGCAGGGTCGAATACGCGCTGCGCAGCCTCGGCTCGATCTTCGCTCAGCGTCGCAACGCTCTCCGCCCTGGGTTCCTGCGGATGCTGCGCGACATCGATCGCTTCAACCGCCGGGCCGAGGCGGTGGTCGCCGAAGGGCAGACCATGGGCGAACTGATCGGGATGCTGGGGCTCGGAGACGGGTTTCGCCGGCTCTACCTACGGCCGTTCTGCGGCGCGATCTGGTCCACGCCGGAGATGGACGTCGATGCGATGCCTGCCGCAATGATGGTGCGGTTCTTCCGCAACCACGGACTGCTCGCCCTGACCGGTCAGCACCAGTGGTGGACGGTGGCTGGCGGGAGCGTCGAATACGTCCGCCGGCTTGAGCAGCGGATGAAACGTGACGGCGTCCGGATTAGGTGTGGGTCGCCGGTGCGGGTTGTCGTCCGGTCGGACGCAGGCTGCTCCGTGTATGTCCCAGGCAGGCCGCCGGAGGTGTTTGACGAGGTGGTCTACTCCTGTCACGCCGGACAAGCGCTGGCGCTGATCGACCGACCCACGCCAACCGAGAAGCGCCTCCTCGGAGCGATCCGAACATGCCCCAACCGGGCGGTGCTGCATCGAGATCCGTCCCAGATGCCACGTCGGCGCGACTGCTGGTCGGCGTGGGTCTACCGCACTTCGGGCGCATCGAGGGACCGTGGGATCGGGATCACCTACTGGATGAACCGGCTGCAGGGCATCCCGGAGAGCGATCCGCTCTTCGTGTCGCTGAATCCGCCGGACACGATCCCAGACCGCCTCGTCTACGACGAGACCGTGTTCCACCATCCTGTCTTCGACTCGGCCGCGATTCTGGCGCAGCAGGGGTTGCGTGAGATTCAGGGCGAAAACCGAAGCTGGTTCGCGGGCGCCTGGCTGCGCAATGGCTTCCACGAGGACGGCATCGCGAGCGCCGTGCGGATCGCGCATCAGATGCGGGCGTCGGCGTGGTAGCGCACGCCGCCGAGCACGTCGCCGCGACCACCTGGCATGGTCGCCTAGGTTCCGTGCGGCATGCCTTCGCCTATCGGATCGACTACGTGCTGATCGATCCCGAGGATTTGCGCCCGGTGGCGGGCCTGGCGCGGAACGTCCGAGGCGTCGCCAGCGTCAACGACGTCGATCACGGCGGCCTTCCGGGCGCCGGAGAGGGCCCTCGCTGGGCGCGGCGTGTTCTTGACGAACGCGGTCTGTCGAAGGACTTCGGTCTGCGTCTGCTGACACAGCCGCGCTGGTTCGGCCGCGTCTTTAACCCGGTCAGCTTCTGGCTCGCTTTCCGGGAAGACGTTTTGATTGCCTGCATCGCTGAGGTAAACAATACGTACGGCGACCGGCACGGCTATTTGTGCGCCCGGCCGGGCTTCGCGCCCATTGCGCCGGGCGATGTGCTGACGGCGCAGAAGGTCATGCATGTGTCTCCGTTTCAGGATGTCGCCGGCAGCTACTCCTTCAGCTTCGATATCCGCCACGACGCGCTCGCGATCCGCATTGCGCACCGCAACGGCGGGGAAGGGCTGGTGGCGACTCTCGAGGGGCCGCGCCGACCGCTGACACGCGCAAGGGTTCTGAGATCCGTCCTGCGATTTCCTCTGGCCGGGGTCCGCGCGACCGTCCTTATCCATTGGCAGGCCCTGCGCCTTGCGCTCAAGGGCGCTCCGTTCCGGACGCGACCTCTCCCGCCTGTCGAGGAAATCACATGAAGACGCCACGCCTCAACGGGCGAATCGCGAGCGACTTTCTTGGCGCCTGCGAAGGGATCGAGTTCGGGCGGCTGCGCGTGCGCACGCCCGAGGGCAACGTCCACGATTTCGGATCCTCCGGATTGGATGCCGAGTTCCAGATCAACGACTGGTCGGCGGTGAGCGCGCTACTTTCCCGCGGCGACGTCGGACTAGGCGAGAGCTACGTCGCCGGGCACTGGGACACGCCTTCGGTCGAAGCGCTCGCGACGCTGGGGCTGCTCAACGAGGGACCGATGAGGCGCTATGCGGCCCCGAGCCGCTGGAACAGTCTCGTGTTCCGCGCGGTCGACCGGGGCCTGCGTCGCAATACGCCGAGGGGCGCGGCTCGAAATGTCCGGGCGCATTACGACGTGGGCAACGAGTTCTTCGGCGAGTGGCTTGATCCGGGGCTCACGTACTCGTCGGCGCTCTTCGCCGACGGCGATGCCGATCTAGGACGGGGCCAAGCCCGCAAGTACGACCGGATCCTTGATCGGCTGGGCGATCGGGAGCGGGTGCTGGAGTTCGGGTGCGGCTGGGGGGATTCGCCGAGCGCGCCGCCGAGCGCGGCCATTCCGTCACCGGCGTCACCATTTCGCGGAGCCAGCAGGCCTATGCGCATGCCAGGCTCGACGGACGTGCCGACATCCGCCTTTGTGACTACCGCGCCGCCGCCGGGCGGTACCAAGGCATCGTTGCGATCGAGATGATCGAGGCTGTCGGCGAACGGTATTGGCCGGTCTTTTTCGCAACCCTGAAAAGCCGCCTCGCAGAAGACGGGCGGGCTGTCCTACAGGCGATCACGGTGCCTGACGCGGATTTTGCACGATATCGCCGCGGCAGCGACTACATCCGCCGGTCGACCTTTCCCGGCGCAATGCTCCTTTGCGACGGCGCGATCAGGGACCAGGCGCAACGCGCCGGGCTGCGGGCGGAGAACGTTTTTGCGTTTGGCGCCGACTACGCCCTCACCTGCCGGATCTGGGCCGGCGCGCTCGAGGCGCGGCGTTTCCGGCTGGCAGCCCTCGGCTACAGCGACCCGGTCCAGAGACACTGGCGCTATTATCTGGGAGCCTGCGCTGCGGCCTTCGCCGGTGGACGATCGAACGTGATGCAAATGGAGCTTTTCCATGCTTGAAGCCAACTCCGGGCTCGGCCGCGTTCTCTTCATTCTCGTGGTGCTGGCGCTTGGCCTGGTCCTGGCGCAGCGGCTGTTATTCAGCTTCATGGCGCAGCGGCCGGCAGACTACGCGGAAACCGGTCCCGCGTTCGATCTGGAGGTCCATCTTTCCGGTCCTCTGGTTGCAGATGGCGTGATCTACGGTCCCACCGGCCGCATGGCCACACGCTTTGCCGCCGACATTGAGGGATCATGGACCGGAGCAGAGGGAACGCTGACTGAATCGTTCCGCTACGCCTCGGGCGAGACCCAGGAAAGGGTCTGGCGGTTCACCGCGGCTGGCCCGGAAGGCCAGTTCTCAGGCAGGGCAGACGACGTCGTCGGCGCGGCTGAGGGGATCGTTTCCGGCGCTACTGTGACGTTGCGCTACCGCCTGCGTCTTCCGCCGGACGCCGGCGGATGGGAGGTGGACGTGACCGACTGGCTCTATCTCGGCGAGGACGGCGCAATTCAGAACCGCGCTCAGTTCCGCCGCTTCGGGATCCTCGTCGGCGAGCTGGTCGGATCGATCCGACCAGCAGGAGAATGAAATGCGGCATCAATCCCGACGCGGTTTCATTGCAGCTGGCGCCGCCGCAATCGGCGCGGCCGCATGCTCGCTGCCAATAGGCGCCGAAGCAGTGGAGCCGGAGGCTCATCGTCTTGTCGACGGCGTCCCGATCCGCGTCGCACGGATGGGAAGCGGCCGCCCGGTGGTGCTCATCCACGGCGCTTCGGGCAATCTGAACGACATGACGTTTCGGCTCGGCCCGCGCCTGTCGAAAACCTTCGAGGTGATCGCCGTCGACCGCCCAGGCCACGGATTGAGCGGCATGCCGGCTGGCGGGGGCGTGACGATCCATGCCCAGGCTGCCCTGCTGCGCGCCGCGGTAGCGCAGCTTGGAGCGGACCAGCCCATCGTGGTCGGCCACAGCTACGGCGGCTCCGTTGCCCTCGCCTGGGCCGTGGACGCGCCGGATGAATTGTCGGGTCTCGTGTTGCTCGCCGCGCCGTCTCATGTCTGGCAGGGCGGTCTCGGCTTCACTACCGAGTTGCTGGCCAGTCCGATAACCGGGCCGCCTCTCGCATGGGCCGCGCCGCGCGTCGTGGGCCCAGGCATTGCCGAGGGCGCCCTGTCGCACGTCTTCGCGCCCCAGTCCCCGCCGGCCGGATATCTTGAGCATCTTGATCTGTCCCTGGTCCTGCAGCCGTCGAGCTTGCGGGAAAACGCCCGGCAGCTCACAAGCCTCAAGGACCAGTTGCGGCCAATGATTCCCGTCTATCCGCAGCTCGCTGTCCCGGTCGAATTGGTCCACGGTGAGGCAGACCGCACCGTCGGCCTCGATATCCACTCTGTTCCTCTTGTCCGCGAACTGCCCCGAGCCAACTTGACCCGGCTTCCCGGCATCGGGCACATGCTGCACCAGGTCGCGACCGAAGAAGCGGCCGCAGCGGTTCATCGCGTTGCGCAAAGAACTGACACCTGATCGGTGCGTACGCGGCCGTGCGATGCCGCCATCCGCATCCCCGCCGCAGGGGCGCGCGCGCCGGCCGTCTCTGCTCCCCTTGTTGTGATAGAACCGAGCCGCTCTTGGCGCACGCGCCGGCGAGGCGAGCCTCTCGGGAAAACGACTTGAGTTCGAGGCGGCTTACCGGCCGGCGAAAAAATCCGATTCCGGATCGGTCTGGACCATCTCGCGAAGGCGGTCCCAGATCTGCCGTCTCAGCGCAGCCAGCTGCGCGGCGTCCGCGCAGCAATGCGGGCGGGAGAAGGCGACGGGGACTTCGCCGACGACCCGCGCAGGCCGCGGCGAGAGCAACAGGATCCGGTCGGCAAGCGCCAGCGCTTCGTCTACGCTGTGGGTGACAAAGACGACGGTCGGCCGGGTTTCCCCGCTGGTCAGCCGGCGCAGTTCGTCCTGCATCAGCTCGCGTGACTGCGCGTCCAGCGCGGCGAAGGGTTCATCCATCAGCAGAAGCCTCGGCCTCGCCGCCAGCGCACGCGCAAGCGCGACGCGCTGCTGCATGCCGCCGCTCAGTTCGCGCGGCCAGGCATCGGCGAAGCGCGTCAGCCCGACCTGCGCCAGCGTCGCCTCGACCCGCTCGGTGCGGGCGGCCTCGTCGAGGCGCGGCAGCGCGAAGGCGACATTCTGGCGCACGGTCTTCCAGGGCAGCAGCCGATAGGACTGGAAAACCATCGCCGCCGCCCGGCCCGGAGCGGGCGGCGCGCCATCCACCAGCACGCTTCCCCGGTCAGCGCGAATCAACCCGGCGATCAGCCGCAAGAGCGAGGTCTTCCCGCAACCCGACGGACCCAGCACGACGACCGTCTCGCCGCGTCGCGCTACCAGATCCAAGCCTGCCAGAACCGGTCGCCCAGCGAGTGTCAGGGAGACACCCGTCAGCGAAAGCTGGGCCGCCTCAGCCACCAAGGAGGCTCAACGCGTCGGCACGATCGATGGATCGGGTGGTCCGACCCGGGCGATCACACGGCGGACCGGACCGAGGTCGGCCCAGTCATCGAGCGGCGCCGGCTCGATGTCCGCGAAGTCTTCGCTTCCGTGCAGCCAGGCCTGCGCCGCCTCGAGCTCGGCCTGGCTGATCCCGCCGTCGATGCTCCAGGATCCTGCGAAGGTCCCGGCTAGTTGTTCGAGATCCGCCTCCGCCACGTCGGGTCTGGCCTTGCGCATCGCCGCCACCCAGAGCGCAGGATCGGCGGCGAAGTCGCGAGACGCCAGCGTGATCGCCTGGATCGCCGCATCGACCTCTTCGCTGCGGTCCGCAAGCGTGTCAGCGCGCACAACGTTCAGCTTGGACAGGATCGGGGCGGCGTTGTAGTAGGCTTCGACTCCGACGAGGACATGGACCTGCCGATTGTCGTCGATCGCGGTGAAGGTCCCGATGCCCATTGTCGTCGCGTCTATCTGTCCCGCCAGCAGCGCCTGGGCGCGGGCCTGCGGCTGGCCGAGCGCAACCAGTTCGAGCGTCGAGACGTCGAGCCCCGCCTCGGTCAGGACCTTCATCGACAGCAGGTGGTCGACGCTGCCGATGCGGCCGATGCCGAAGCGCTTGCCGGCAAGCTCGGCGACCGCATCGATGCCCCGGCCCGCGATCAGGAAGGGCAGCGACCGGTTCGGCGACATGACGCCGCGCAGGTTCTCGGCCCCTTGGGCAGTCGCATGAAGCAGCGCTTCGAGCGCGACATTGGCCATCTCGCCGTCGCCTGCGCGCAGCGCCGCTATCGCGAGCGGCGTCTGCTGCACCCGGACGAACTCGACGTCCACGCCAGCGCGGTCATAGTAGCCTTCCAGCTCCGCAAGCTCGATCACGGAGTTCGGCACGAGCGGTACCTCGAGGTCGGTCACGATCATGCGAAACGGCTCTGCGTGCGCAGGCACGACGGCGCCGAGCACGAGCACGGCCGCTCCGGCTGCCGCATGGATCAGGTATTTCGGCATCTTCGGCCCCCTCTTTGCGCCTTTCATTCCGGCCCGCGCCAGCGCAGCAACCTGCGCTCGACGAGGCGCAGTCCCTCGGTCATGCTCACGCCGATCATCGCAAGGACGACGACGATGGCGAGGTATTCGGCCATCTGGAAGCGGCTGGCGTAGATCGCGAGCAGCCCGCCGAGCCCCGAAACCGCCGTGTAGAGCTCGGCGACGACTGTGTTGATCAGCCCGATCGTGGCGCCGATCCGGATACCGGCCAGCAGAAACGGCAGCGCGCCCGGCAGCACCACGTGCGCGAGGACGCGCCCAGGCCCGGCGCCCGTTGCGCGCGCCATCTCGACAAGATCGGCATCGGCGTTGCGAACGCCTGCGTAGCTGTTCAAGATAACGGGCATGACCGCGCCGAGGAACACCACGAGCGTCTTTGCCTCGAAGCCCAGGCCGAGAAAGAGGATGATCAGAGGAATGAAGGCCACGCGGGGCGTCGCGGCGAGGCCGTGCACGAATATGTCGAGCGTCTGTCCTACCAAGCGGACCGATCCCATCAGCGTGCCGAGCGCAATTCCTACGACGATGGCCGCGCTTGTTCCCGCCAAATAGATCGACAGGCTCTGAAACAGCGCCGGCGCGAGGCGCCCTTCGCGCGCGAGGCGCAGACCGGCTTCGAGCACGGCGGCGGGCGAGGCGAAGAGGCCCGAGGGCGCGCTTCGAGCCGCTGCCCACCAAAGGAGCAGGATCAGCGCCAGGAAGCCGAGGCGCAGCGCGGCGAACAGCCGGACGCCGGATCGAGGTCCGGCGAACGGCTGCGCCCGGGGGCGCTTCGGCAGGTCTTGGGCCCCGTCTGCCATCCGCGTTCTTCCGCCATCTGGCATGTTTGCGCAAGCATCGCCGGTCCGGTCCGGCATCCCACCGGCCCGGTTCACGATACTCGCCCACTCATGTTAGTTTGCCGTTTATGAAATGATTGGAGAATGCTCATGCGCACCCGCGCCGCCGTCGCAGTCGCCGCCGGAAAGCCCCTGGAGATCATGGAGGTGAACCTCGAAGGCCCGCGGGCCGGCGAGGTTCTTGTCGAAATAAAGGCGACCGGTCTCTGCCACACGGACGAGTTCACCCGTTCTGGCGAGGATCCTGAGGGCATATTCCCGGCGATCCTGGGGCACGAAGGCGCGGGGGTCGTGGTCGAGGTCGGCGCCGGCGTGACCAGCGTGAGACCAGGCGACCACGTGATCCCGCTCTACACGCCCGAATGCCGCGAGTGCCCGTCCTGCCTGAGCCGCAAGACCAACCTCTGCACGGCGATCCGCGGCACGCAGGGTCAGGGGCTGATGCCCGACGGAACCTCGCGCTTCACCACGCTCGATGGCGAGGCGATCCACCACTACATGGGCTGCTCGACGTTCTCGAACTTCACGGTCCTGCCCGAGATTGCGGTGGCAAAGGTCCGCGAGGACGCGCCGTTCGACAAGATCTGCTACATCGGCTGCGGCGTCACGACCGGCGTCGGCGCGGTGATCAACACCGCGAAGGTCGAGGTCGGCGCCAGTGCGGTTGTCTTCGGGCTCGGCGGGATCGGTCTGAACGTGATCCAGGGGCTGCGGCTCGCCGGCGCGGACATGATCATCGGGGTCGACCTGAACCCGGATCGCAAGGGCTGGGGCGAGCGCTTCGGGATGACGCATTTCGTCAATCCTCGGGAGATCGACGGCCCGGTCGTGCAGCACATCGTCAACATGACGAAAACGAAGGCCGACCAGATCGGCGGCGCCGACTACAGCTTCGACTGCACCGGCAACGTCCAGGTGATGCGCGACGCGCTGGAATGCACGCATCGCGGCTGGGGCGTCTCGGTCGTGATAGGCGTGGCGCCCGCCGGGGCCGAAATCGCGACGCGGCCGTTCCAGTTGGTGACCGGCCGGACCTGGAAGGGCACTGCCTTTGGCGGCGCGCGCGGGCGCACGGACGTGCCGAAGTTCGTCGACTGGTACATGGACGGCAAGATCCAGATCGACCCGATGATCACTCACCTGCTGCCGCTCGAGGACATCAACAAGGGTTTCGACCTGATGCATAAAGGCGAGTCTATCCGGGCTGTCGTGCTCTATTGATGACGGCGGGTTCGATTCGAACGTCGCAGACGGCGGAACGACCTGGGCTGGTACAGCTACGATCCGGAGCTGGACCTCGTCTACTACGGCGCCGGCAACCCCTCGACCTAGAACCCGTCGCAGCGCCGGGCGACAACAAGTACTCGATGACGATCTTTGACCGCGACCCCTGACAAAGGCATGGCGTGGGGGATCTATCAGACAACCCCACACGACAAGAGGGACTTTGACGGCGTCAACGAGATGGTCGTGTCCGACGGAGAGGTCGAGAGCGAGGCGTTTCATCCGGACCGCAACGGGATCTCGACCGCGGAACCGGCGAACTGCTCGTCGCGGAGAAGTACGACCCGGCCGTGAACTGGACGACCGGCGTCGACATGGACCCGGATTCGGAGAACTACTGGCGTCCGGCGGTGGTGGCCGAGTTCCCGACCGAGCAGACCGGCGAGGCCGCAAACACGACCAGCAACTGCCCAGCCGCACTCGGCACCAAGGACCAGCAGCCGTCGGCGAATTCCAGAAGACCGGCCTGATGTACGTGCCGGCCAACCATGTCTGGATCATGTCCCGGGGGATGGTGTGGGAGCGCCGTTCCTCGGAAGGTCCGAGCCTGATCATGGCGCCCCGGCGGGCAGCCTGACGGTGGGATTGTCGGTGACGCGTGCGAGCGTTTCAAGGCTCATATGACGGCGCGCCACGGCCCGTTCGTCGTTGGTCTCCAGCAGTTGGTCTCCAGCTCAGTGCGCCGACAGGCCGGACGATGGCCGCGTCGTTCGGGAAGATCCCGATGACGTCGGGGCGTCGCTTGATCTCGCGGTTGACCCGTTCGAGGGGATTGGTGCTGGCGATCTGCGTCCAGTGTTCGCGCGGGAAGGACATGTAGGCCAGGACGTCGTCCCGAGAGGCGTTCATGAAGGCCCCGAGCTTCTCGTTCTTCCCGCGCAGCGCGTCGGCGACGGTGTCCCGCTGGGCTTCCGCATCGGCGTTGCTCTCCTGAGCGAAGATCGTCTTCAGCATCGCCGCGGCCGCCGTGCGCTGCTTGGCCGGGGCGTGGGCCAGTACGTTGCGCATCCAACGAATCCGGCGCCTCTGATGCGTGGCGTTGAACACCCGACGAGCTGCCGCGCGCAGACCCTTGTGATCGTCGGCGATCACCAGCTTGACGCCGCGCAGGCCGCGATCGGCGAGGGAGCGCAGGAAGACCGTCCAGAAGGTCTCGGCTTCCGAAGGCCCCGTGGCGACGCCCAGGGGAGCGTCAGGGATCTTGTGCGGGAGGGCACTTCCTCCTACACGACTGCGAAGGGCTCGCCGAACATGACAGCAAACTGCGCCTTCGCTTCGAACCACTCCCGCGGCGGCCGCTTCCAGTCGTCGCCAGCCCGGTTCAGCACCAAGTACAGCAACTTGGCCGCGGCATCGTCACTGGGGAAGTGGCCGCGGGTGCGCACCGCGCGGCGCAGCTTCGAGTTCAGGGCCTCTGTGGCGTTGGTCGTGTAGACGATCCGGCGAACGCCTTCGGGAAAGCCGTAGAACGGGATCACCCGGTCCCAGGCCCGCCGGCAGCTCTGGGTTATGGCGGGGTATTTCTGGCCCCAGGGGCCTGCCTCGAAGTCGCTGAGCGCCGCCTCGCCGGCCGCGGCGTCCCTTGCCCTGTAGATCGCCCGCAGAGCGGGCACGAGGGCCTTGCGATCCTTCCAGGACACGAACTCGAGCGAGTGGCGGATCAGGTGCACGATGCAGGTCTGGGCCACCGTCTGCGGGAACACGGCGGTGATCGCGTCGGGAAAGCCCTTCAGCCCGTCCGTGACCGCAATCAGGATGTCGGCGACGCCGCGCGCCTTCAGTTCGTTCATGACGCGCAGCCAGAACTTGGCGCCCTCGGTCTGCTCGATCCAGAGACCGAGGATCTCTCTGGTTCCATCAGGCTGGATGCCGAGCGCGATGTAGACCGCCTTGTTGCGCACGAACCCCTCGTCGCGGATCTTCACCCGGAGCGCATCGAGGAAGACGAGCGGGCAGCAGGCGTCGAGCGGGCGGTTCTGCCATTCGGCCACCTCCTCGAGAACCGCGTCGGTGGCCGCCGAGAGGTCCGGCGACACGTCTATCCCGCAGATCTCCTCGAGATGGCCGCGGATCTCGCGCACGCTCAGGCCGCGGGCGTACATCGACACGATCTTCTCGTCGAAATCCGGGAAGCGCCGCTGGCGCCTCGCGATCAGCTTCGGCTCGAACGCGCCCGCCCGGTCCCGGGGGATGTCGAGCGTCACCTTCGAGGCGCCGGTCGGCATCGTCTTCGGTGAGCTGCCGTTGCGCCGGTTCGAACGGCCGTCCTGGCGCTCGCCGCCCAGGTGCTCGTCGAGCCCGGTGTTCAGGATGCGCTCCCAAAGCGCCTTCTTCAGCTCGTCGACAAGACCGTCGCGGCTGAAAACCTCCTGCGGGACACGACCCGCCAGAAGCTGGTCCAGAATGTCTTTCTCGATGGCCATGACCGGGATCCTCTCTCACCATATCATCATGACCTCCCGCACAAGATTGCCGACAGGTCCCCTCGGACGCGCACACCGGCCTCAAGGCCGCCATAGCGCGGGTCTTCGACGCGACCTGGCAAAAGTGCCGGTTCACTGGATCAGGAACGCGCTCTCCCATATGCGCAAGGGCCAGCACACCGTCGTCGCCGCCGCGATCCGGCAGGCATTCAGCCAGCCCGACAAAAAGACCGCCGTCGAGACCTGGCGCCACGTCGCCGACCAACTCCGCGCCCGCTGGCCGAAGCTCGCCGACCTGATGGACGCGAGCGAGGCCGACGTGCTCGCCTACATGAGCTTCCCAGCGCAGCACCGCACCAAGTTGCACGGCACAAATCCGCTCGAGCGCCTCAACAAGGAGGTCAAGCGGCGCGCCGGCGTCGTGGGGATCTTCCCCAACGAGGACTCGATCATCCGCCTGATCGGAGCGGTGCTCTTCGAGCAGAATGACGAGTGGCAGAGCCAGCACCGCTACATGCAGGTCGAGGCCTTCGCCCAGATAGCATTACAACGCAGGCAGACTGACCGATGCTCTCAGTGGGCTACAACGGAAACTACACCACCTTGATGTGCTGGATGCCCCCTGCTCGACGGCATCGCCAAGCCGTACGTTTCTGGAGCTTGAACCAGCGTCGTCAAAGCGGGAGCATCTACGATAAAAACCACGACAATTGGGCTCGACTTGGCGAAGAACGTCTTTCAAGTCCACGGCGTCGATGAGGCGGACAGAGTTCTGACGCCCCCGCCGCCTTGTCCCGCACGGCTGCGGCAATCCCGACACGGAAGGGTCCGCCATGTCCCACGACCAGGAAAAAGTTAACCAATGGTGCATCCGTCGCGGCGTCCCGAGGTGTTGCCCCCGTGACCGAGCCGGATGCGGGGGACGATCCGTATCCGCGCTCAACCGGTCACCGCAGTTGGAAAAGGGAGCGATCCATGAAAAACCTCGGGTTCTACAAGGACTTTCTCGCGATGATGAAGCGAGGCGACGATCAATCGGTCGGCGCGCTGGGCAAGGGCGCCGTCGCCGAAGGCAAGGGCGCCGCCGCAATCGGCGATCAGTCCGTCGCGAAGGGCGAGGATGCGCTCAGCGTCGGTTTCGAGGCCGAGAGCACGGCGAAGTCGGCGACTGCAGTAGGCGCCGAAAGCGCCGCGTCGGCGGCCGGCGCCAGCGCCTTCGGGTGGCAGAGCGCCGCGACCGGCGATCTGTCGACATCGCTCGGGCATCTGTCGAGCAGCGCCGGCAAGGCTTCGGTCGCGGTCGGCGAGAAGGCGAACGCCTTCGCGGACGGCGCGGTCGCCGTCGGCGGCGACACGAGCGGCATGGCGAACGGCGCCCTTGCCGCCGGCGTGGGATCGGTGGCGCTGGGCGCCGAAACCGAGGCGCGCGGCGCGGGATCGGTCGCGCTGGGCGGTGACGGCGACATGAACGGCGACGGCGCGGTCGCCTACGGCCCGGACGGCATCGCCATCGGCGACAACGCCGTTTCCGGCTCCGAAGGCGAGGATGGCGCCGACTTCAAGGGTCTGGCGTCGCCGGGCGCGATCGCGATCGGCAAGAACTCCGAGGCCGTCGGGGCGGATGCGCTTGCGGTCGGAACCGACTCCAAGTCGATCGGTAGCTCCTCGACCGCCGTCGGCGGAGAGAGCATCGCGGACGGCATCGCGGCCACCGCATTCGGCTGGCAGGCTTCCGCGACCGGCGAGCGCGCGCATGCGTTCGGCCACCTCGCCTCCGCGGACGGCGACATCTCCCTTGCGGTCGGCGAGGCGGCGATGGCGCGCAGCGACAACGCGACCGCGATCGGCAACGCGAGCTCGGCCAAGGGCGCCGATGCGCTGGCCATTGGTGATACTTCCTACGCGATGGGCACGTCGACGACCGCGGTCGGCGGCGAGAGCGTCGCCAAGGGCATCGCCGCGACGGCCTTTGGCTGGCAGGCCTCCGCGACCGGCGAGCGGGCGCATGCGATGGGGCATCTCGCCTCGGCGGACGGCGACTTCTCGCTGGCGGTCGGCGAAGCCGCTGACGGCGCGCAGCGACAACGCGACCGCGATCGGCAACGCGAGCTCGGCCAAGGGCATCGACGCGCTGGCGATCGGCGATACGGCCTACGCGAAGGGCACGTCGACCACAGCTGTCGGCGGCGAGAGCGTCGCCAAGGGCATCGCTGCGACCGCGTTCGGCTGGCAGTCGATGGCGACCGGCGAGCGGGCGCATGCGTTCGGCCACCTCGCGTCGGCGGACGGCAAGTTCACGCTGGCCGTCGGCGAAGCGGCAAAGGCCGAGGGCGACAACGCGACCGCGATCGGCAACGCGAGCGCCGCGATGGGCGTCGACGCGCTGGCGATCGGCGACATGGCCGCTGCGAGCGGCACGTCGACGACGGCGGTCGGCGGCGAAAGCGTCGCCGACGGGATCGCTGCGACCGCGTTCGGCTGGCAGTCGATGGCGACCGGCGAGCGGGCGCACGCGTTCGGTCACCTGGCTTCGGCGGAGGGCGACTTCGCGCTGGCCGTCGGCGAGGCTGCCGACGCGATGGGCCCGAACGCCACGGCGATCGGCAACGGCGCCGCGGCGACCGGGGTCGATGCGCTCGCGATCGGCGACATGGCGCAGGCGACGGGCACGTCGACGACGGCGGTCGGCGGCGAGAGCGTCGCGGACGGCATCGCGGCGACGGCCTTCGGCTGGCAGTCCTCCGCGACGGGCGAGCGCGCCCACGCCTTCGGCCATCTCGCCGAGGCTGGCGGCGACTTCAGCCTCGCGGTCGGCGAGGCGGCGAGCGCCAACTACGCGAACTCCGCGGCGATCGGCTACCAGGCCGAGGCCACGGCGGAGAACGAGTTCGCGCTCGGCAACGGCGACAACTTCTACACGCTGGCGGGCCTCGCGGACGAGGTCGACGCGGGCCAGCAGGAGTTCGTCATCGTCGACGAGAACGGCACGCTGTCGTCCTTCGGCGTCGACGACTTCTACGCCGCGCTCGAGAAGATGTCGGCCGGCGACGGCGACGACGGGATGGACCTCGACCCGGTGGCGGACATGACGCCGGACATGGTCGAGGCGCCGATGCCGCCGCAGGTCGTCGAGGGCGACATGGCGATGGCCGACGTGGATCCTGCTGACGACGACATGTTCGTCGGCTGATGCAGGATCGCGGCGCGGAGTTTTCCCGCGCCGCGACCCGGGCGGCGCTCATTTCGGTTGGCGCCGCCCGGTTGAACGAATTCCGCGCCCCTCGAGGAGCCACGCCCCATGCAGCCAGACCACATCTCCCGCGCGAACCGGCCGGCTCCGGTCTCGGCCGCCCTGCGGTCCGCTTCGCCGCATCTGGTCTTCGCCTTCGTGTTCACCGCGGCGGTGAACGTGCTGTTCCTCGCCTCGCCGCTCTACATGATGCAGCTCTACGGCCGGGTCCTGAACTCGCGAAGCTTCGAGACGCTCGCCTCGCTGACCGTCGCGCTGGCGCTGGCGCTGATCGCGATGGCGGCGGCCGACGCCGCGCGCGGCCGGCTGCTGGCCCGGGCCGGGGCGCGCCTGGCTGGGCGCCTGGCCGCGCCGGTGGCGCGCCGCGCGCTGGCCGAGGGCAAGGGCCGCGTCGGCCCGGCGATGGAGGACGTCGAGACCGTGCGCCGCTTTCTCGGCGGCGGGGCGACCGCGACGCTGATGGATGCGCCGTTCACGCTGCTGTTCCTGTTCGTCCTGTTCCTGCTCGACGTCTGGCTGGGACTCGTGGCCACCCTGGGCGCGCTGGCGATCCTCGGCGTCATCGGCGCGTCGCGTCTGGTCGAGGCGCGCCGCGACCGGCGCATCGCCGAGGGCGCGCAGGCGGTCGGACGGCTGGAAGCGGGGCTTGCCGCGGACCGGGGCGAGGCGCGGGCGATCGGCGTCGACGCGGGGCTCGCCGCGCGGCTGGCGGCCGAGCGCGCCGGGCTGGGCAGCCTGCGGCTGGCGGCGGGCGAGCTGTCCGCCTCGGTCGGCGCCACCGCGCGCTTCCTGCGGCTGGCCGCGCATAGCGGCGCGCTCGCGACCGGCGCGGTGCTCGCCATCGAAGGCCAGCTTGCGCCCTCTGCGATGCTCGCGGCGGCGATCCTCGCCGGCCGCGCGCTCGGGTCCGATCGAGGCGCTGCCGGGCGCGCTGCGCCAGGCGACGCTGTCGCGCGCGGCGCTCGTCGCCATCGAGACGCGGCTGGACGGCGCCGAGCCCGCGGCGGTCACGCCCGCATCCGGGGGCGTCGCGATCGACGCGCGCCGGCTCGTGGCGATGCCGCGCGGCGCGACCCGTCCGGCGCTGCGCTCGGTCAGCTTCCGCATCGCCGCCGGCGAGGTCATCTCCGTCGCCGGCGCCAGCGGCTCGGGCAAGTCCACGCTGCTGCGCTGCCTCGCCGGCGCGGAGCCGGTCCGGAGCGGCGAGTTGCGCATCGACCGCGCCGACGTCGCCGCCGGCTGGCCCGAAGGGCTCGGGCGCCGGATCGGCTGGCTGCCGCAGGACGCCCCGCTCTATCCGGGCAGCGTGCACGACAACATCGCCCGGTTCCAACCGGCCTCGGCCGACGACGTCCGCCGGGCCGCGGGCCGCGCGGGCGCCCTGGCTGCGATCGACGCGTTGCCGCGGGGCTTCGAGACGGAGATCGAGGCCGGCGGCGCGCCGCTGTCGCCGCATCTGCGCCAGACCGTCGCCTTCGCCCGCGCGCTGATGGGCGAGCCGGGGCTGGTTCTGCTCGACCAGCCGACGTCGCACATGGACGCGGCCGGCGAGGTGGCCGCGCTGAACGCGATCCGCAGGCTCAAGACCGAGGGCGTCACCGTGATCGTCGCGTCGCACAAGCCCGTGATCTCGACCATCGCCGACCGGATCATGCTGCTGTCGGAGGGCGCCATCGAGGTGCTGGAGGATCGCGACGTCGTGCTGACCGCGATGCGCCGCCAGTCGCTGCGCTCCGTCGGCCAGGCCCCGGCGCCGGCCGCGCAATCGAAAGGAACGGCCCGATGACCATGACCCCCGGTTCGCGAGACGGCATCGGCCGTCCGCTCGTCGCCGCCGGCGCGATCCTGATCTTGTGCGCGCTCGGCGTCGCGGCCTGGACCGCGCAGGCCCCGCTTTCCAGCGCGGTGCTCGCCGAGGGCAGGATCGTCGTCGAGGGCGACCGCAAGACGATCCAGCACCTCGAGGGCGGCATCGTCTCGGAGATCCTCGTGACCGACGGGCAGGTGGTGGAAGCGGGCGACCCGCTGCTGCGGCTCGACGCGACCGCATGGCAGGCCGAGCGGGCCAGCCTGATCGCCGAGCGCGACTTCAACGCGGCGCGCGCGCTGCGCCTGCGCGCCGAACTCGAGGATGCGCCGCCGGACTTCTCCGGGCTCGTCTCCAGCGACCGGCTCTCGCTCTCCTCCGCCGTCGCGAGCCAGCAGGCGCTGTACGCGGCGCGCGCCGAGGAACGCGCGGCGAAGGACAGCATGATCGAGGGCGCGCTGGCGCGACTGGCCGCCAGCACCGAAGCGATCGACGCCGAACTGGACGGCATCGAGGCGCAGTTCACGCTGGTCGAACAGGACGCGACGGCGGCGCGCGAGCTGTCGGAGCGCGGCGTGCTCAGCCGCGTCGCCCTGCGCGAGCGCGAGCGCGAATTCGCGGGGATCGGCGGCGCCCGGGCGGCGCTCGTCGCCCGGCTCGCCGAGGCGCGCGCCGCGGAAGCCGAGACGCGGATGCAGCGCGCCGAGACCTCGACCCAGCACATCGCGGCGATCTCGCAGGAACTGTCCGAGGTCTCGGCCCGGCTCGCCGAGATCGCGCCGGCGCTGAAGGCCGTGGAGGAGCGCCTGCGCCGGGCGGAGCTTCGCGCGCCGGTCGCAGGCGTCGTCGTCGGGCTGAACGTCGCCACCATCGACGGCGTCGTCGCGCCGGGCGAGCCGATCATGGACATCGTGCCGACCGGCGCGACGCTGGTCGCCCAGGCCGAAATGCGCCCGGCCGACCGCGAGCGGCTGGCCGAGGGCATGACCGGAGAGGTCCGTCTTCCGGGCGTCGAGGGCCGTCGGGACCAGAGCCTTTCCGGCGTCGATCTCCCGCATCTCTGCCGACCGCGTCGAGGCGCTCGACCCGGCCGCCGAGGACGGCTTCTACAGCCTGACGCTCGCGCTGGCCGGCATGCCCGGCGAGGCGAACCTGGCGCCGGGCATGCCCGTGACCATCGTCGTGCCGACGCAGGCCCGTACGGTGATCGACTACATCCTTGCGCCGATCCGCGACGCGGTGGCGCGGTCGATGCGCGAGGTCTGACCGTGCCCGAAGCCGAGAGAACCGGTCCCGTCGCCGATCGCCGCCGACCGGCGTCGCCGAATCAGCGCGACGTCGCGATGGCGATGTTCAACGAGCATCTCGACCTGGCCGCGATCCGGCGCGGCCTTGGCCGGAGCGAGGTTTCCGCTCCGCCCGAAGACGACCTGCCGCCGCCGCCGATGCGTCGCAGGGCGGCGGCGCCGGAGCCTGGTCCCGCGCCCGCCGTCGCAGCCGCTGCGCCGGCGCGATCCGCGCTGCCGCGGGCGGCCTTCGCGGGGCTCGTCGCGCTTGTCGCCGCCGGCGGCGCCACGCTCGGCCTCCTCCTGCTCCAGCCGGTCGCCGAGCCCGGATCGCCAGCCGGGACAAACATCGTCGCGGTCGCGCCTGCGCCGCCGGCCGTTCCTGACCGGGCCGCTCCGGTCGCGGTCGCCGAGCCCGGATCGCCGGCCGGGGCAGACATCGTCGCGGTCGCGCCTGCAACGGTCTCGACCGCGCCTGCGCCGTCGGCCGTTCCTGACCGGGCCGCTCCGGTCGCGGTCGCCGAGCCCGGATCGCCGGCCGGGACAGACATCGTCGCGGTCGCGCCTGCGCCGGTCTCGACCGCGCCTGCGCCGCCGGCCGTTCCTGACCGGGCCGATCCGGTCGCGGTCGCCGAGCCCGGATCGCCGGCCGGGACAGACATCGTCGCGGCCGCGCCTGCGCCGGTCTCGACCGCGCCTGCGCCGCCGGCCGTTCCTGACGGGCCGATCCGGCCCCGCCATCTTCCGTCCCGGCATCTCCCGCCGGGCCGACGCAGGGGCCGGAGGCGACGATGGATGCAACTGCGCCGCCGCCGATCGAAGTGCTGGGCCGTGCTCGCGGCCGGCGTGTCGCCGCCCAGGATCTCGCCCGCGCCGCCGCCGGACCTGCAGGTCGCCGTCCGCGCCGCCCGGCCGCGCCTGCCGGTCGCGGGGGCCATGGCAGACCCGGCCTTGCCGGTCGCGGCCGGGATCGCAGCCCAAGCGCCGCCGCCGATGCTGCCGCAGCCCGCTTCCGCTTCGACGGGCGACGGGGACGCGGCGACAAGCCTCTCCGCGCCGCCTTCCGGTCCCCGCGACGCCCGGAGGCGCCACTCCCGCGCAGCCGCCGCTGCCGGACATGCCGGCGGTCGCATCCGCCCCGGCCGAAGGCGTCGATGGGCCGGGCGCGACCCCGCCCCTGGCGCGTCCTGCCGCCATGGCCTACCTTGCCCCGCCGGTCCGCGCGCAGCCTGTGGCCGAAGGATCGTCCCCGGTGCGCATCGTCGTGCATTCCAGCAGGGAGACGAACCCCCATCGCGCCCCCGTCGTCGCAGCGCTTCGTGGAGCAGGCTTCGACCGCATCGAGTTCCGGACCGTGCCGTTCGCGGTCTCGCAGGCCAACGCCCGCTTCTTCCATGCGGGCGACGCGGCCGCCGCCGGGCGGATCGCCCGCCTGCTGGGCGGAGCGGGCCAGGCCGTCGACCTGCGCGACTTCAGCCACTTCACCCCGCCGCCATCGGTCGGGACGATCGAGATATGGCTGGCAGGATGACTCAGGGGCAGTCGACCTCCGGCTGACCGACACGTCGCGGTCGCGGTGGAGCCCGGTGGCGGCGCCCGCCTAGGACGGCGCCGGCGACCGCGTCCTGCGCGCTTTCTTCGTCGGCGCGCTTGCGCAGCCGCAGCAGCGTGAACATCCCGAACGGCGGGCTCGACCGCTGCTCGACGAGTTCGAGCGCCGGGCAGGTCAGCACCGGCTCCATCGTGAAATCCGAGTGCCAGCCCAAGCTGGTTCGCGAGCGGGCCGAGCCGGCGCCCGAGGTAAGCCAGCGCGCCCTTCTCGTGCAGGAAGTGATTGAGTAGCAGCACCTCGCCGCCGGGACGGCAGACCCGCGCCATCTCCGACACGACGCGCTCGGGCTCGGGCACGACCGAGATCAGGTGCATCGCCACCACCGAGTCGAACCGGTTGTCGGGAAACGCGAGGCTGCGGGCGTCCATGCGCTCCAGCGCGACGACGTGCTTCAGCTTCTTCGCCTTCACCCGGGCCTTGGCGCGGGCGAGCATGTCGGCGGAGAAATCGATGCCGGTGACCTCGACCTTCGGGCCGTAGTGCCGCAGCGACAGGCCGGTGCCGACGCCGACCTCGAGCACCGAGGCGCCGCCGCGGCGGTTGATCCGACGGATGGCCCTGCGACGGCCGGGCGCGGTAAAGGCGCCGAAGGTCTCGTCGTAGACCGGGGCCCAGCGCCGATAGGATGAGGTGACCGCCTCGAGTTCCATCCGTTACTCCCCAGCTTCGCCGTCGCGCGCGCCGCGCCGGCCCGGGATCGCCGCGTAGGCGAGCACGAGGAGATATGCGACGTCGAGAAGCAGCATCAAGCCCCAGAACCGGGAAAGCGCGAGGCCGATGACCAGCGGGACGCCGACCATCAGCCAGCGCGCGCCCCGGCGCGAGATCCGCAGCGACTTCGGCGCGAAGGTCTTCAGGCGGCTGACCATCAGCATCCCGACGACCACGAGCCAGGCCGAGACGATCCACGGATGCGCCGAGATGTCGACGTCTGCCGCGAAGGCCACGAACATCGGCAGCAGGCACAGCATCGCGCCGGCGGGCGCGGGCACGCCGACGAAATGCGCCTTGCCGAGCGCCGGCCGCGCGCGGCTGACATTGAAGCGCGCGAGCCGCAGGCAGGCGCAGACCGCGAAGATCAGCGCTGGCGGTCCAGCTCACGTCCGGCGACGCCGGCCAGCGCCGCCTGGTAGACGACCAGCGCCGGGGCCACGCCGAAGTTGACGAAGTCCGACAGCGAGTCGAGCTCGGCGCCGAAGCTGGAGGCGGCGTTGAGCTTGCGCGCGAGGAGGCCGTCGAGGCCGTCGATCACCGCGGCGAAGATGATCAGCGCCACCGCCGGCTCGAACCGGCCGGCCGAGGCCAGGCGCAGCGCGGTCAGGCCGGCGCAGAGCCCGAGCATCGTGACGAGGTTCGGCAGCAGCTGGAGCAGCGAAGATCCGGTCCTGGCCCTCGCCGGGCTCGGGGTGGTCGGCGTCGGGCAGGTTCATCGAACCTCCGCGACGCGCGCGGGCTCGGGCGAGGCGAGGTCGGCGATCACCGTCTCGCCGGCGATCGTGGCCTGGCCCACCGCCACCAGCGGCGCCACGCCGTCGGGCAGGTAGACGTCGAGCCGCGAGCCGAACCGGATCATGCCGAAGCGCTGGCCGGTGCGGAGCCGGTCGCCCTCGGCGACGGAGCAGACGATGCGCCGCGCGACCAGCCCGGCGATCTGGACGACGGCCAGCGTCCGCCCGTCATCGAGCTCGATGCTGAGCGCGTTGCGCTCGTTGTCCTCGCTCGCCTTGTCGAGGGCGGCGTTGACGAACTTGCCGGGCCGGTAGGCGATGGCGGCGACGCGGCCTTCGACCGGCGTCCGGTTCACGTGGCAGTCGAACACGTTCATGAAGACGCTGATCCGGGTGCGCGGCGACGGCCCGAGCCCGAGCTCGGCCGGCGGCGCCGCGGGCTCGATCATCGACACCACCCCGTCGGCCGGGCTGACCACCAGACCCGGGCGGGTCGGCGTCACGCGCGCGGGATCGCGGAAGAAGTAGTAGCACCAGATCGTCAGCACGAGGCCCGCGACGCCGGCCCAGGGCGTGAGCAGGAACAGGACCACGGTGATCGCGGCGAAGATCGCGATGAAGCGGTAACCCTCGGGATGGACGGGCTTGATGACGGTCGATAGGGGCGACAAGGGCGAGGTCCCGCGATCGTTTTCGGAGCGGGCCTGATGACACGTTTCGCCCGGAGGGGCAATGCGGCGGGAACGCTGCGCGCGGGCAGGACCGGATCCCGCAGGTCGCTGACGGCGTCGGCTCGGCGCCCATCGCCTCGATCTCGGGCAGCCGGGCAGGGGCCGGGCCCCTGCGGCGTCAGGCCCGGTTGTCCCCGAGGATCGCGCTCGCCGTCCGTTCGTCGGTGACGAGGCCCGACAGCCGGCCGCTGCGCAGGATCGCGCTGGCGGCCTGGACCTTCTCGGCGCCGCCGGCGATGGCGACAACGCGGCCGGGGACCGTGTCCGCGAGCGACACCGACAGCGTCCGGGCCGAGAGCGGCGTCTCGAGCATCCTGCCCTCGGCGTCGAAGAAATGGCCGAGCAGCTCGCCGACGCCGCCGGCCGCGGCGACCGCGTCGATCTCCTGCGGCTCGATCATGCCCGACGAGACCAGCTGCGTTTCGCGGTCCACGCCGCCGATGCCGGCGATCTTCAGCCCTGCGGCCTCCGCCATCTCGAAGACCTCCCGCACGCCGCGCTGCTGCAACAGGACGCTGCGATCGCCTTCCGAATTGGCGAAGAACGGGACCGGCATCACGAAGGCCTGCGCCGACGGTGCGCTGCGCCAGCCGGTGCATGACGTCGTAGGGATTGGCCGAGTAGTTCCGGGTCAGCCCGCCGAGCAGCGACACGAACCGGACCCCGTTCGCGTCGAAACGCGGCAGCTGCTGGACCGCGGCGGCCAGCGTCCGGCCGTGGCCGAGGCCGATCACCCGGTGCCGTCCGTGCTCGATCTCGCGCCGGAGGAAGTCGGCGCCCGCGATCCCGAGCGCCCGGAGCGGCAGCCCGCTCTCGCCCAGGTCCGGCGCCACCTCGCAGGTCTCGAGCCCGAACCGGTCGGCGAGCCGCCGCTCCAGCTCGAGGCACTCGACGATGTCGCCGTCGATGCTGACCTTCAGCACCCCGTCCGCCAGCGCCTTCGCGATCAGCCGATGCGCCTTGACCGACGGGATGCCGAGGCGCTGGGCCACCGCCGCCTGGGTCAGCCCGCCGGCATAGTGCAGCCAGACCGCGCGGATCGCGAGCGAATGCTCCTGGTCCGCGCCCGACAGGTCGCGAGCGACCCGTCGGCTGGTCCCTTTCCGGTCGCTCGGCGCCTGCGAGGATGGTTTCTGTTTCACCGCAGTCAGTTACCCGCCGCGACGCTGCGCTGTCAAACGGGGCGCGTCAGGCCGCAAGCTGCGCCGCCCCGGTGTCGATCCACGGCGCCCAGAAGGCGACGCTCTCGGCGATCTGCGGGATCACCTCGCGGTCGTTCGGCTCGCGCTCCTTGAAGGACAGCTCCAGGCAGATCTCGTTGTCGCGCGCGCCGCCCTCGGCCAGCGCCGCCAGCAGCCGCTCCGGCTGGATGGCGCCGCGCGCGTTGAAGGCGGCGGTGAACGGCCGGTGCCCGCCCTTGTCCAGCGAGGCTCTGCTTGATGTGGATGATCGGCGACACCTTCGGCACGGCCCGCGCCCAGGCATAGGGATCGTAGTCCGCCGGGTTCGCGCTCGTCACGTCGCCATGGTCGATGTCGGCCATCATCCACATCGGCACGGCCATGTCCGCGGCGGTCAGCCGGTCCTGCAGCGCCAGGCAGGCCTCGATCGTCTCGCCGAACTCGCGTCCGACGCTCATCGGCTCCCAGAAGACGTAAGTCAGTCCCGCCGCCTTGGCGTGCTCGGCGACCTCGGCCCAGCAATCGATCGCGATCCGGATCAGCTCCTCGCGCCGCGCGGGGTCGTCGTAGTCGCGGTAGGTGAAGATCGCGAACTGCGTGCCGACCGACACGCCGCCGAGATCGCGCGATGATGTCGGCGAAGGTCTTGAACCAGTCGACGTAGTAGCGCCGCACGTCCCGGTCGGGATGGCCGAAATGGTTGAGCCGCCCGTAGGGTCCGGTCATGCCGGAGGTGACGCGGACGCCCGTCCGCTGCAGCGCCGCGTCCATCTGCCGGGTCAGCCGGCGGATCACCGGCGCGGGCCAGCTCGGGTTGATGAACTCGTGCGTCAGTTGCAGGTCGCGGACGCGCAGGTCGCGCGCGACCGTGTCGATCAGGTCGTCGGGATCGGCGAAGCGGTTGACCAGCGGGTTCGTGTTCAGGGACAGGGTCAGCGGCATGTCAGGCGGCCTCGCGCAGTTCGGCGTCGAACCAGGCGGCGAAGGCGGCCTGCTCGGCCGCGGTCAGGTGCAGCTCGTGCTTGGTGCGCCGGTGCAGCACGTCCTCGGGCGTCTGCGCCCATTCGGTCGCGACGAGGTAGCGCACCTCGGCCTCGTAGAGCTGCGCGCCGAAATGCCGCCCGAGCCCGGCGAGGATTCGTCGTCGCCCGACGATCACGCGGTCGGTCGCGCGCGCCGTAGCTGCGCGCGTAGTGCGGTCAGCAGCGCGCGCGGCATCCACGGATAGCGCGGCCTTCAGCGTCTTCGCGGAACGTCTCGAAGTCGGCGTCGCGCGATGTCGCCGCCGGGCAGCGGCGCGTCGTGCGGTCCAGTCGCCGCCCATCTCGGGAAAGAACTTCTCGAGCTTGTGCATGCCGCGCTCGGCCAGCTCGCGGAAGGTCGTGATCTTGCCGCCGAAGATGTTCAGGAGCGGCGCGCCGCCGGTCTCGTCGAGGTCGAAGACGTAGTCGCGGGTCACCGCCGAAGGGTTGCCCTGAGCCGTCGTCGAACAGCGGCCGGACGCCCGAGAACGGCTGTCAGCACGTCCTCGCGCCGCAGCTTTTCCTTGAAGTAGCGGTTCACCGCGGCGATCAGGTAGTCGATCTCGGCCTCGTCGGCGGTCACGTCCTCGGGCCGGCCCTCGTAGGCGATGTCGGTCGTGCCGATCAGCGCCTTGTCGCCCTCGTAGGGGTTGATGAAGATCACCCGCTTGTCGTGGTTCTGCACCAGGTAGGCGTGCGCGGCCCTCCCAGAACTTCGGCACGATGATGTGGCTGCCCTTGACCAGCCGCACGTTGCGGCTGCGAGTTCGACCCGGCGACGCGGGCCGATGACGTCGGTGACCCAGGGGCCGGCGGCGTTGACCAGCAGCCTTCGCGTCGAACTCGCGGGTCTCGCCGGTGGTCGTGCTCGTCGTGCGTCGACGCGTCCAGGCGCCGTCCTCGCGGCGGGCGCGAGATGCAGGGCGTGCGGGTCAGGATCGTCGCGCCGCGCTCGGCGGCGTCGAGCGCGTTCAGCACCACGAGGCGCGCGTCGTCGACCCAGCAGTCGGAATACTCGAAGCCGCGCGTGTACTTGTCGAGGATCGGCGCGCCTTCGGGGTCGCGCTGCAGGTCGAGCGTCCGCGTGCCGGGCAGCTTCTTGCGCCCGCCGAGGTGGTCGTAGAGGAAGAGGCCGAGCCGGACCAGCCAGGCCGGGCCGGTCCTCCGGGCTGAATGCGGCAGCACGAAGCGCATCGGCCAGATGATGTGCGGCGCGCCGCGTTCATCAGCACCTCGCGCTCGATCAGCGCCTCGCGGACCAGCCGGAACTCGTAGTATTCGAGGTAGCGCAGGCCGCCATGGACCAGCTTGCCCGAGCGCGACGAGCGTGCCCTCGGCGAGGTCGTCCTTCTCGCAGAGCACCACCGACAGGCCGCGGCCCGCCGCGTCGCGCGCGATGCCGGCGCCGTTGATGCCGCCGCCGATCACGAGCAGATCGATCATGCCCGCGTCCGTCATGCGGTGCTCCTTTCGGTCGCTGGTGCCGCCTTGGGCGATCCGGCATCGGTTGCAGATTGGGTGGTGTCGGCGGGCAGGTCGCCGCGCGTCCGCCAGCGCCGTCCCAGACCGGCGCCAGCGCGCCGCGCGCCGCGACATAGGCGGCGAACAGGCGGTCGTAGATCCGGACGAGCGCCGGATCGGGCGCCTCGGCGCGGCCCGAGCAGCGGCGTGACCCATTCGGCGATGCAGGCGTCCATGTCGGGATAGGCGCCGATCGCGACCGCGGCCATCATCGCCGCGCCCGCCGCGCCCGCCTCCTCGCGCTCGGAGACCCGGACCGGCGCGCTGCACCGCGCCCGCGAGAATCGCCGCGCAGCGCCGCGCGACCGCGCCGCGCCGCCGGTCAGCCGCAGCTCGCCCGGCAGCGGGCCCATCGCCGCGTAGCAGTCGCGCGCGGCGATCCCCAGCCCCTCGACCACGGCCCGCAGCAGGTCCGGGAAGCCGGTGCCCGCCGGAGAGGCCGACGAAGCCCGGCGCGCGCGTCGGCGTCGACGAACGGCCCGCGCTCGCCCGCCTCGGAGATGTAGGGGTGGTAGAGCAGGCGCGCCCGGCGTCGACGCGCGCCAGCCAGCCGCTCGATCCGGCGCGACCAGGTCGTCATGCGCGACCGTCGCGCCCGGTTTCGGCCATCAGGTCGGCCGCGAGCTGCAGCGCCCAGTCGATGTTCAGCGCCGCGGCCATGTTGGTCTGCATCTGCGTGACCACGCCCGGGCATCGGCAGCGCCATCACGTAGCCGGTGCCCTCGGCGTTCAGCGTCACCGCCTCGACCGGCTTCGCGACGCAGATGCACGCCGGTCGAGCCGATGATCGTGCAGGCCGCATCCGCGTCGCCGGTATGCACGCCGGCGCCGAGCGCCGTCATCACCATGTCCACGTAGCCGAGACTGACCGGCGTCCCCGCGCGCAGGCCCGTCGCCTCCGCCGCCGCGCGGCTCAGCGGGATGCGTCGACCTCGGACGCCGTCGACGATCGGCGGCAGCAGGCCGCGCTGCGCCGCGACAGCCCCAGCGCCTCGATCACCGTGTCGTCGTAGGCGCGGGTGCGGAAGTCGCCGAAGGTCCAGCTCGCCTCGCTCGGATCGGTGGCGCGCACGCCGGTCAGGTTCAGGTAGAGCCAGTCCTTGCAGTGCAGCGCGGCCTCGGCCCGGTCCAGCAGCTCGGGCGCCGCCCGCTCCATCTGCGCCAACTGCGCGCCCTGCTGGCAGGTGTTGAGCCCGGTCCCCGTCGCCTCGAACCGCGCCCGCGTCAGCGGCCCGGCTGGCTCAGCCGCGCGACCGTGGGCGCCGCGCGCGCGTCGAGCCAGAGCCAGGCGTCCGCCGACCGGCGCGTTTGCCCGCGCCGACCAGCCAGGTGCCGTCGCCCTGCGCCGTCACCGCGACCGCCGCCGTGCGCCGCGCGAGACCCTCGACCTTGTCGGCGAGCGCGCGGATCGCCTGCGACGCAATCGGCTCCAGGTCCGCTCCAGCGGTTGCGTCGCAGACGCCTTCAGGCCCCGCGTCATACCGGTTGCGCACGGCTGCCGCGGCGATCTGCCGGCCAGCGAGGTCGAAGGCTACGGCCTTCACCACCGAGGTGCCGGAATCGATGCCGATCAGCAGGTCCGCGCTCTCACGCATCGACCGGATCCGCGGCAGGCCGGACTTCGCTCCGCATCGGTCATCTCTCCCCTTGCCGTCGGCGCCGGCATCGTCGCGTGCGGCAGCTTCGCTGCTGCATTTTTTTACTGACAGAGAAAATTATTTCACGTATGCTTCCTCCTGTCAACTGCGCAGTCCGCCCGAAGACGCAACGTGTGGAGGGCGAGAAACGCGAAAAGCGCCTGGTTCACAGGCCAGGTGGGTCCGGAGAATCGGTCCCGCCGTCCGGAGGAAACGGAGCCACGGCCGTCCGCTTGGATCGGCGCCGCGGCCCATGGGGGAGGATCGTGCACATGCCCGGAGCGTCCCGAACCGCTCGCCGCGCGCCGACGCGACCCGGCCTGCGCGCTCCCCGGTCCCGGACCCTGCTTGCCCGCGCCAACACCGGAGACCGAGAGCAATGAGCGCCAGCACCGACGCCGCCGCGCCCGCAGCCGGGCGTTCGAACCGCCGCAGGCTGATCCTCGGCGCGGCCGCCCTCGTGGTCCTCGCCGCGATCGCCGTCGACACCACCGTGGTCCGCATCGGCTCAGAGCGCGACGTGGCCGAGGCCGGCTTTTCGCCGGAGCGCTTCGGCGCCGAGACCTTCCCGGTCGTGCGCGACAGCATCGTCGCCCGCGCGGTCGACGCCGCGACGCTGTCCGAGGCCATCGCCGCGGACAAGGCCGCCGCCGCCGAACAGTACGGCGTCGAGGCCGGCATCGGATCGGTCTTCCCGATCAGTTTCACCGGCGTCGTCGGCGAGGGCAAGTCCGGCATCTACAACGTCGCGGTCGACGGTCTCGCCGGCGAGACGAAGATCCGGATGCAGACCGGCCCGGCGATCAACGGCACCGACCTGCGCGACGCCACCGGCGAGATCGGGTTCGGCGACTTCAAGAACCAGATCGAGTACCAGAACGCCGGCGCGGCCATCAACAACGCGATGAAGGCGGAGGTCCTCGCCGGCATCGACACGCGGCGACCTGCAGGGCAAGACCGTCTCGGTCGTCGGCGCCTTCACCCTGATCAACCCGAAGAACTGGCTGGTCACCCCGGTGGAGATCGCCGTCCAATGAGCCGACGCGCAGACCGACAGCCCGCGGCCTCGGCGAGGTCGTGCTGGCCGCCCGCAACGTCGCCAAGTCCTACGGCGCGATCCACGCGCTGAAGGGCGTCAACTTCGACATCCACCGCGGCCAGGTCACGACGCTCTTCGGCGAGAACGGCGCCGGCAAGTCGACGCTGATGAAGATCCTGTCCGGGCGTGATCCAGCCGACCTCCGGCGAGATCGTCCTCGACGGCCGGCCGGTCAGCTTCGCGACCTCGACCGAAGCCCGCGACCACGGCATCTCGATCATCCACCAGGAACTGTCGCTCGCGCCGAACCTCAGCGTGCGCGACAACATCTTCATGGGCCGCGAGATCACCGGCCCAGGCGGCGTCGAACTTCGCCGAGGAGGAGCGCCAGACCCGCGCGCTGATGGAGGAGCTCGAGGAGGACATCGACCCGCGCACCCCGGTCGAGGAGCTGCGCCTCGGCCAGCAGCAGATCGTCGAGATCGCCCGCGCGCTGTCGGTGAACTCGCGCATCCTGATCATGGACGAGCCGACCTCGGCGCTGTCGGCCGCCGAGGTCGAGGTGCTGTTCAAGGTCATCCGCGACCTGCAAGAGCACGGGGCGTCTCGATCGTCTACATCTCGCACCACCTCGAGGAGGCGCTGCAGATCACCGACCACGCGGTCGTGCTGCGCGACGGCGCGATGACCGCCTATCGCCCCGCGCGCCGAGATCGACCTCGAATGGATCGTGCGCAACATGGTCGGCGAGCAACTTCGACCTCGGATCGCCGCCGGACAGGCTACGACATGGGCGCGGTCGCGCTCCGGATCGAGAACCTCAGCGTGCCCTCGGCCAACGGCGCCTATTCGGTCGTCGACCGGCTGTCGCTCGACGTGCGCGCCGGCGAGATCGTCTGCATCTACGGGCTGATGGGCGCGGGCCGCACCGAGATGATGGAATGCGTCGCCGGGCCGCCTGCCGGCCGTCCGGCGGCCGCGTGCTGCTGCACGGCCGCGACGTCGCCGGCCTCTCGATCGCCGAGCGCATCGCGCGCCGGCCTGGTGCTCGACGCCCGAGGACCGCCAGCGCGACGGGCTGGTGCAGACGATGACCGTCGGCCAGAACCTGTCGCTCGCCTCGATCGGCGCCTTCACCCGCGGCCTCTTCACCTCGCGCAAGCCCGAGCAGGAGCTGATCGACCGCGCGATCCGCGAGGTGCACATCAAGACCGACGGCGGCGGCGCGATGATCGGCTCGCTGTCGGGCGGCAACCAGCAGAAGGTCGTGATCGGCAAGATGCTGGCGACCGAACCCGTAGGTCGTGCTGCTCGACGAGCCGTCCCGCGGCATCGACATCGGCGCCAAGGCCGAGGTGTTCCGGCTGCTGGCCGAGGGCGCGCGGCGCGGCCTCGCGGTCGTCTACACGACCTCCGAGGTCGGCGAGTGCCTGTCGATCGCCCACCGCATCATCGTCATGCCAAGGGCAAGATCTCGGCCGAGTTCGGCCCCGGCGTCTCCAAGGAGCGGATCATGGCCGCCTCGGGCGAGGTCGACCTCGAGCGACAGCTCGCCGACGCGCACGGCCTCGACCATGCGACGTGGTCGCCGACCTGCACCAGGACGACCTGCCGCTCGAGGCGCTCGGCCTCGCCGGCGCGAAGCTCCTCGCGGCCGAGATCGGCGCCGGGCGGGACGTGCTGATCGGCGTCAGCCACGGCCGGACGCTGCTCGCCTGCGTCGAGACCCTGGCGGCCGCGCCGGCGCCGAACCTGCGCGTCGTCTCGCTGATGGGCGGGCTGACCCGCAAGGCCGGCGCCAATCCGCACGAGGTCGTCGACCGGCTCGCCGAGCGCACCGGCGGCCGAGGCCACGATGATGCCGGTGCCGTTCATGGCCAACAGCGCCGCCGACCGCGACGTGCTCGTCCGGCAGAAGGACGCCGCCGAGGCGCTCCGAGCTGGCGGAGCGCTGCGACCTGATGCTCGTCGGCATCGGCACGACCGGCGCCGCAGGCCGAACTGGTCGACGACCGGGATGGTCGACCCCGACGAGATGGCGGCGATCGCGCGCGCCGGCGGCGTCGGCGAGATGCTCGGCCACTTCTTCGACGCGCCGGCCGGCCGGTCGAGACCGAGCAGACGCGCCGCATCGTCGACCCTGCCGCTCGCGGCGCTGCGCGGCCGGCGCATCGTCGCGGTCGCCGGCGGCGCGATCAAGGCCGACGCGATCCGCGCGGTGCTCGCCAGCGGCCTGCTGACCGGCCTGATCACCGACGAGCGTACGGCGCGCGCGCTGGCCGGACACGGCGCGCGTCCAGACGAACCGCGACAAGCGGCCATGGCGAGCGCGCCATGACCCGAGCCGATCCGTCCCGAACCGATCCATCCGGAGCCCGACCCATGACCGACGCCGCCCAAGCCGCCCGCTCTCCGGCCCGCCCGCGCCTCCGCCGGCGGCTTCGACATCATCCGCATCCTGCTCGAGGGCCGGGCCTTCTTCGCGCTGATCGTGATCATCGTCGTCTTCTCGGTGCTGTCGCCGAACTATTTCACGCGTCGGCAACTTCCTGACATGTCGAACCACGTCGCGATCTTCGGCCTGCTGTCGATCGGCATGCTGCTGGTCATCCTCAACGGCGGCATCGACCTGTCGGTCGGCTCGGTGCTCGCGCTCTGCGGCGTCGTCGCCGGCGCGCTGATGCAGGGCGTCACGCTCGAATGGCGCTGGGCGTCATCCTCTATCCGCCGGTCTGGGCGGTGGTCGTCATCACCTGCGCGCTTCGGCGCGCTGGTCGGCGCGGTCAACGGCGTGCTGATCGCCTGCTTCAAGGTGCCGGCCTTCGTCGCCACCCTCGGCACGCTCTACGTCGCGCGCGGCGTCGCGCTCCTGATGACCAACGGGCTCACCTACAACAACCTCGGCGGACGCGCCGAACTCGGCAATACCGGCTTCGACTGGCTCGGCTTCAACCGCATCGGCGGCGTGCCGATCGGCGTCATCGTGCTGGCCGTCGTCGCCGTGATCTGCCACCTCGCGCTGACCCGCACCGCCTTCGGCCGCTGGCTCTACGCCTCCGGCGGCAACGAGCGCGCGGCCGAGCTCTCCGGCGTGCCGACCAAGCGGGTCAAGATCTCGGTCTACGTGCTCTCGGGCGTCTGCGCCGCGATCGCCGGCCTCGTGCTGTCGTCGCAGCTGACCTCGGCCGGCCCGACCGCCGGCACCACCTACGAGCTGACGGCCATCGCCGCCGTCGTCATCGGCGGCGCGGCGCTGACGGGCGGGCCGCGGCACCGTCGGCGGCACGATGCTCGGCGCCTTCGTCATCGGCTTCCTGTCGGACGGCCTCGTCATCATCGGCGTCTCGTCCTACTGGCAGACCGTCTTCACCGGCGCCGTCATCGTCCTCGCCGTGCTGCTCAACTCGCATCCAGTACGGGAACCGCAAGCGGTCCTGACGGGCAACCTGCCCGCGGCCGCAACGTCGGCCCCGGGACCATCGCAACCTGACCCAATGGGAGAGATACCAACCATGTTCGACACAACCAGACGCCTCCTGCTCGCCGCCGTCGCCGTCACGCCGCTGATGGCCGGCGCGGCCTCGGCCGAAGGCCTGATCTCGATCATCGTCACCGACCCGGCGAACCCCTACTGGTTCACCGAGGGCGAGGTCGCCGAGCGACCGCCGAGGAGCTCGGCTACGAGGCCACGGTCGCGGCCCACAAGGGCGACACCAACACCGAGAGCACGCTGATCGACACCGCGATCACCAACAAGTCGGTGGCGATCATCCTCGACCCGGCCAACGCCGACGGCTCGGTCGGCGCGGTCAAGAAGGCGGTCGACGCCGGCATCCCGGTCTTCCTCGTCAACGCCGAGATCAACCAGGACGGCCTCGCCAAGGCGCAGCTCGTCTCGAACAACGCCCAAGGCGCGGCGATCGGCGCGCAGGCATGGGTCGAGGCGTCGGCGACACCGGCCAAGTATGTCGAGCTGTTCGGCAACCCGGCGGACAACAACGCCGCCACCCGCTCGAACGGCTACGAGACCGTGCTGAGCCAGTACCCGGACCTCGAGAAGGTCGCGCAGGAAGTCGCGAACTGGGACCGCACCCAGGGCTACAACAAGATGCAGTCGATGCTGCAGGCCAACCCGGACATCATCGGCGTCATCTCCGGCAACGACGAGATGGCGCTGGGCGCGATCGCCGCGCTGAAGGAGGCCGGCAAGCTCGACCAGGTCAAGGTCGGCGGCTTCGACGGCTCGCCCGACGCGGTCGAGGCGATCAAGGCCGGCGAGATGCAGTACACGGTGCTGCAGCCGGTCGCGATCTTCTCGGCCGAGGCGGTCCGCCAGGCCGACAACTTCATCAAGACCGGCGAGACCGGCGCCGACAGCGAGAAGCAGCTCTTCGACTGCGTGCTGATCACCCCGGAGAACGCCGACCAGATGGTCGCGCCGTTCACGCTGTCGGACATGGTCTCCGGCTGACCCACGCCATGCCGGGGGGCGCCGCCCGCGCCCCCCGGCCCTCGAAGAAGCGCCCATGCCCAGCATCCTCGGTATAGACAGCGGCCTGACCGTCACCAAGGCGGTGGTCTTCGACGCGGACGGGACCCAGCTTTCCGTCGCGCGCCGCCGCGTGCCGCAATCCATCCCGCGCCCGCGCCATGTCGAGCGCGACATGGAGGGCCTGTGGCGCGCCACGGCCGAGGCGATCCGCGAGGCCCTCGCCGCCAGCGGCCGCCCCGCCTCCGACATCGCGGCCGTCGCCGCGACCGCACATGGCGACGGGCTCTACCTGCTCGACGCCGAGCGCCGCCCGCTCGGCCCCGGCATCCTCTCCCTCGACAGCCGCGCCGGCGCCATCGCCGAGGCCTGGGCCTCCGGCCCCGTCGCCTCCGCCGCGCTGGTCGTCACCGGCCAGATCCCGCATGCCTCCGCGCCCTCGGCGCTGCTCGCCTGGATCCGCGACCACGAGCCGGAACGCTTCGCGCGCATCGGCGCCGTCCTCGCCTGCAAGGACTGGCTGCGTTTCTGCCTGACCGGCGATATCGCCACCGACCGCACCGAGGCCTCGACCTCCTTCACCGACGTCCGCAGCCAGGACTGGTCGCCGGGCGCGCTGCGCCTCTTCAACCTCGACGCGCTCGGCCCTGCGCTGCCGCCGATCCTCGGCCCCGCCGAAATCGCCGGCCATGTGACGCCCGAAGCCGCGGCGCTGACCGGCCTCGCGCCCGGAACCGCGGTCGCCGCCGGCCTGCACGACGTCACTGCATCGGCGCTCGGCATCGGCGGCCATGCGCCCGGCGTGCTCGCCGTCGTCGCCGGCACCTACTCGATCAACGAGACCGTGTCGGACGCGCCGCGCACCGACCCCCGCTGGTTCTGCCGCAACGCCATCGAGCCCGGCCGCTGGAACGCGATGGCGATCTCGCCCGCCTCGGCCGCGAACTACGACTGGTTCCTCGACACGCTGTGCGGCGCCGAACGGGCCGCGGCCGAGGCGGACGGCGGCTCGATCCACGCCCGGCTCGCCGCGGAGATCGACGCGGCGCTGGCCCGGCCCTCGACCGCGCTTTTCCACCCCTACCTCTTCGGCTCGCCGCACGGACCGGGCGCCAGCGCCGGCTTCTCCGGCCTGCGCGCCTGGCACGACCGTGGCGACCTGCTGCGCGCCGTGCTCGAGGGCATCGCCTTCAACCACCGCGTCCATGTCGACGCGCTGCGGGGCGGCTTCCCGATCCGAGAGGCCCGGCTCACCGGCGGCGCCTCGCGCAACCCGGCCTTCGCGCAGATGTTCGCAGACATCCTCGGGATGCCGGTCACCGTCACCGAGACCGACGAGGCCGCAGCCTGGGGCGCCGCCCTCTGCGCCGGAGCCGCCGTCGGCCTCTTTCCGTCGCCCTTCGACGACCCGCGCGACCTCGCCGGCAGCACGCATGCGCCCGATCCCGAGCGCAGCGCCGCCTACCAGACCCGCTACCGCCTGCATTGCCGCATCGCCGAGGCGATGGCCCCGCTCTGGCCCGAGATCGACGCGCTCGCCGGGGACGCGCGATGACCGGCGCCGCCGACCGACTACGACGTCGTCATCCTCGGCGCCGGCGATCAACGGCGCGGGCCTGTTCCGCGACCTCTGCGAGCAGGGCCTGCGCTGCCTGATCGTCGACAAGGCCGATTTCGGCTCCGGGACCAGCGCGGCGCCGTCGCGGCTGATCCACGGCGGCCTGAAATACCTCGAGACCGGCGAATTCGGCCTCGTCGCCCAGTCGACGCTCGAGCGAAACCTGCTCCTGAAGAACGCGCCGCATTGCGTGACGCCGTTGCCGACCGTGATCCCGATCTTCTCCTGGACCCGCGGCATCGGCGCGGCGCTCCGGACCCTGCTCGGCTCGACCCGCGCCCCGCGCAGCCGCGGCGCCGTGCTGATCAAGATCGGCCTTGCGCTCTACGACTTCTACGGGTCCCGCGCCCGCGTGATGCCGCGCCACCGCCTCGTCGGCCGGCAGGACGGCGCTCGCCGACATGCCGCCGCTGACGCCCGGCCATCGTCGCCGCCGGCACCTACTACGACGCCAAGGTCGCGCGGCCCGAGCGGCTGGTCTACGAACTCGTCGAGGACGGCCTCGCCGCCAACCCCGCGCTCGGCCGCGCTGAACCTACGCCACGCTGACCGGCGCCGCCGGGCGGCGTGCTGACCTTCGCCGCGCAGGACGGCGCCTGTCGCGGTCCGTCCCCGGATCGTCGTCAACGCCGCCGGCCCGTGGATCGACGCGGTCAACGCCGCGCTCGGCGCGCCCTCGCGGCTGATCGGCGGCACCAAGGGCTCGCACATCCTGCTCGACCATCCCGAGCTGGTCCGCGTCCTCGCCGGCCGGATGATCTACTTCGAGGCCGATGACGGCCGCATCTGCCTCGTCTACGACTATCTCGGCCGCGCGCTGGTCGGCTCGACCGACATCCCGGCCGACGACCCCGACGACGTGCGCTGCGACGACGCCGAGATCGACTACTTCCTCGCCAGCCTGCGCGCGCTGCTGCCCGGCCTCGCCTTCGACCGCGAGCCAGATCGTCTACGCCTACAGCGGCATCCGCCCGCTGCCGGCCTCCGACGCGACCGCGCCCGGCCTCGTCAGCCGCGACCATTCGGCGCCCGTCGCCGAGCCCGAGGGCGACCGCCCGTTCCCGATCGTCTCGCTGGTCGGCGGCAAGTGGACCACGTTCCGCGGCTTCGCCGAGGAGGTCGCCGACACGCTGCTCGCCCGCCTCGGCCGCGCCCGCCGCGTCTCGACCCGCGACCTGCCCATCGGCGGCGGCCGCGACTTCCCCGCCGACCGCGCGTCCTGGCTCCGCCGAGGTCGCGCGCGAGACCGGCCTGCCGGAGGCCCGGCTCGACACGCTGCTCGCCCGCTACGGAACCACGGCGCGCGCGTTCGCCCGCGCCGAGGCCGCCGGCGGCGACGCTGCGCCTGCCCGACGCGCGCCGACTACAGCTGCGCCGAGATCGACTGGATCGCGCGCACCGAGCGCGTCGCGCATCTGGCCGACATCGTGCTGCGCCGCACGACGCTCGCGATCACCGGCGACGCTGACCCGCGCGCGACCTCGACGCGATCGCCGCCGTGGCCGGCGCCGCGCTCGGCTGGGACGACGCGCGCGTCGCGCGCGAGACGGCCGAGGCCGTCCTGCGCGAGCTGATCGGGCGGAACCGCATGTCCGGTCTCGGCCGGAGGCCGACCGGAAAATCTCTGGAACAGTGCCTTGACGGCGTCGCGACGCGGGACGCCCGTCGCAGAACAAGAGGGATGCACGCAAGATGACCATATGGGTCGGCACGAGCTGGAAGATGAACAAGACCCTCGCGGAGGCGCTAGCCTTCGCCGAGGCGCTCGCCGCCTTCGTCCCCGGCCTCGACGAGCGCGTCCAGCCCTTCGTGATCCCGTCCTTCACCGCCGTGCGCGAGGTGAAGCAGGCGCTCGCCGCCACGCGCGTCAAGGTCGGCGCCCAGAACATGCACTGGGCGGACGCCGGCGCCTGGACCGGCGAGGTCTCGCCGCTCCAGCTCGCCGATTGCGGCCTCGACTTGGTCGAGCTCGGCCATTCCGAGCGCCGCGCCCATTTCGGCGAGACCGAAGAGACGGTCGGCCTCAAGACCGAGGCCGCGCTCCGCCACGGCCTGACCCCGCTGATCTGCGTCGGCGAGACGCTGGCCGAGCGCGAGGCCGGCCAGGCCGACGCCGTGCTGACCGCCCAGACGCGGCGCGCGCTGGCCCGCCTCGACGTCGACCAGAAGGCGCGCCCGATCCTGCTTCGCCTACGAGCCGGTCTGGGCCATCGGCGAAGCGCGGCATCCCCGCCACCGCCGACTACGCCGATGCTGCAACAGGCGCTCATCAGACGCGCCGCCGCCGAGGTCCTCGGCCGCGCGCCGCAGGTCCTCTACGGCGGCAGCGTCAATTCCGGCAACGCCGCCGAGCTCGTGGCCCAGCCGCATATCGACGGCCTCTTCATCGGCCGCTCGGCCTGGGCGGCGGACGGCTACATCGACATCCTGAACCGCGTCGCCGCGACCCTGTGAACCCGACCGCGGCCGCATTACCTGAACGACGACACCGACGGAGAACAGCCATGAAGATCGCAATCGCCGGCGACAGCGCCGGAACCGGCCTCGCCCACACGCTCGCCGAGCACCTGAAGGACCGCTTCGAGGTCGACGAGGTCAGCGCGCCGCGCACCGAGGCCGAAAAGCTCTATGCCCACCTGACCGACCGCGTCGCGAGCCAGGTCCTCGCCGGCGACTACGACCGCGCCATCCTCGTCTGCGGCACCGGCATCGGCGTCTGCATCTCGGCCAACAAGATCCCCGGTATCCGCGCCGCGCTGACCCACGACACCTATTCCGCCGAGCGGGCCGCGCTGTCGAACAACGCCCAGATCATCACGATGGGCGCGCGCGTGATCGGGCCGGAACTGGCGAAGTCGATCGCCGACGCGTTCCTTGCCCAGACCTTCGACGCCAACGGCCGCTCCGCCGGCAACGTGCAGGCGATCGACGCGCTGGACGCGAAGTACGCGAAGGCCTGAGTTCGGCGGCGCCAGCCCGAGACGCGCCCGCGACGCCCGCGTTCTCGCTCGGCTCCCCGCCGCACTGATCCGGCGCCCGCCTGCGAGTGCCGGGTCTCCGCGCGCAACAGGCGTCCATTCCGCGAATTCCGGCCAGGGACACGCGCGCGCGTCTCGCGTCCGCCGCGCCGCGGCTTGGGCAGCGCCGAACGGCGCGCGATAGGGATGAGGGCCCGGTACGAGAAAGGGCGCCCGAGGGCGCCCTTTCCGCTGACCGATTGTCAGGGGTCGCGATGATTACATCATCCCGTCCATGCCGCCCATGCCGCCCATGCCGCCCGGCATACCGCCGCCCTGGCCCTTCGGCTCGGGCTTCTCGGCGATCATTGCCTCGGTGGTGATCAGCAGCGCGGCGACCGAAGCTGCGTCCTGCAGCGCGGTCCGCACGACCTTGGCCGGGTCGATCACGCCGAACTTGAACATGTCGCCATATTCTTCGGTCTGCGCGTTGAAGCCGAACGACGCGTCGCTCGATTCCATGATCTTGCCCGCGACGACCGAACCGTCGACGCCGGCGTTCTCGGCGATCTGGCGCAGCGGCGACTGCAGCGCCTTGCGGACGATCGCGATGCCCGCGGTCTGGTCGGAGTTCTCCCCGGTGACGCCGTCGAGCTTCTTCGACGCTTGGACGAGCGCGACGCCGCCGCCGACGACGACGCCTTCCTGCACCGCGGCGCGGGTCGCATTCAGCGCGTCATCGACGCGATCCTTGCGCTCCTTCACCTCGACTTCGGAGCCGCCGCCGACGCGGATGACCGCAACGCCGCCGGCGAGCTTGGCCAGACGCTCCTGCAGCTTCTCCTTGTCGTAGTCCGACGTCGTGTCTTCGATCTGCTGACGGATCTGGGCGACGCGCGCCTCGATCTCGGCCTTCTCGCCATGACCGTCGACGACAGTGGTCTCGTCCTTGGTGATCGTGACCTTGCGGGCCTTGCCGAGCATGTCCATTCCGACGTTCTCGAGCTTCATGCCGAGATCCTCGGAGATGACCTGCCCGCCGGTCAGGATCGCGATGTCCTGCAGCATGGCCTTGCGGCGGTCGCCGAAGCCGGGCGCCTTGACGGCCGCGACCTTCAGGCCGCCGCGCAGCTTGTTGACGACCAGGGTCGCCAGCGCCTCGCCGTCCACGTCCTCGGCGATGATCAGCAGCGGCTTCTGGCTCTGGATCACCGACTCGAGCAGCGGAACCATCGGCTGCAGCGACGACAGCTTCTTCTCGTGCAGCAGGATGACGACGTCCTCGAGGTCCGCGATCATCTTGTCGGCGTTGGTGATGAAGTACGGGCTGAGGTAGCCGCGGTCGAACTGCATGCCCTCGACGACCTCGGTCTCGGTCTCGAAGCCCTTGTTCTCCTCGACGGTGATGACGCCCTCGTTGCCGACCTTCTGCATCGCGTCGGCGATCTGGCGGCCGATCTCGGTCTCGCCGTTAGCGGAGATCGTGCCGACCTGCGCCACTTCTTCGGTGCCGGAGACGGTGCGGGCCTGCGCCTTGATGTCCTCGACGACGATGCCGACGGCCTTCTCGATGCCGCGCTTCAGATCCATCGGGTTCATGCCGGCCGCGACCGACTTCATGCCCTCGCGGACGATCGCCTGGGCGAGGACCGTCGCGGTGGTGGTGCCGTCGCCGGCCTCGTCATTGGTGCGCGAAGCGACTTCGCGGACCATCTGCGCGCCCATGTTCTCGAACTTGTCCTCGAGCTCGATCTCCTTGGCGACGGTGACGCCGTCCTTGGTGATGCGCGGCGCGCCGAAAGACTTGTCGATGACCACGTTGCGGCCCTTCGGACCCAGCGTGACCTTGACGGCGTCGGCGAGGATGTCGACGCCGCGCAGCATGCGGTTGCGGGCGTCCGTATCGAACTTTACCTGCTTGGCTCCCATGGGGGGCTCCTGTCTAATGATGTTGCTGGAAACGGGTGATCAGCGCGGCGCTCAGGCGGCCTTGGCCGCGGAGGCGCTGCCGCTGATGATCCCGAGGATGTCGCTTTCCTTCATGATCAGCAGGTCTTCGCCATCGAGCTTGACCTCGGTGCCGGACCACTTGCCGAACAGGATGCGGTCGCCGGCCTTGACCGCGGGGGCGATCAGTTCGCCGCTTTCCTTGCGGGCGCCCTCGCCAACCGATATGACCTCGCCCTCGGAGGGCTTTTCCTTCGCGGTGTCCGGGATGATCAGGCCGCCCTTGGTCTTCTCTTCGCCCTCGATCCGACGGACGAGCACGCGGTCGTGCAGGGGGGTGAATTGCATGGAGTCGCTCCTTGATTCGCGTTCCAAACTGGCGGTGGCTTGACGGTCCATTAGCACTCGCCACCGATGAGTGCTAAGACGGCCGGGATATATGGAACGAGGCCGAAGCTGTCAAGAGCGCGCCTGCCTGCTCACAACCGAAAGCTGGGCGCTATCGGAAACCCGGCGCAGCCCGCGGTCTGAGGCAGCGGGGGGAATCCGGAGCCGCGTCAAAGGCCCCCGGCGACTGCTGTCGCCAACGGTCGATCTTGCCCGCCGCAGGCCAAGATGGGCCAGCCGATCGGGCATCGACCCTCCCCATTTGACCATGGCGCCTGTCCGAGTTGATAGGTGGCGGGATAATCGTCATCGGAGCATCCTTTTTCCATTGTGGAGGGGAATTGCAAGGGAATGGATCGATGCGGATGAAGCAGGTACCGGGCGCGCGGCTCTCCGCCGCCCTTGGGGATTGCATCGGCAGGGACCGGATCGCGGACCTTGCCGATGTCGGCTTTGTTCCGCCCGACGGATTGCGCGGCGCGGACCCCGCGATCGACGATACGCGGGAGGACACTTTCGACGGAGCGGCCGCATCTGTGCTGTCGGGAGCGGCGTCGCTGGCGGCGCGTCTGCTCGACATGAACCTGCGCGTCGGCAGTCCGCTCGATGATCTGCTCTACGGGGACGGCGCAGTGAGCGCCCCGCCGGGCGGTTCCGCCGAACTTGACGGCGACGGCCAGATCCTTCGCGGGGGTCGCGGCAACGATCTGCTCTATGGCGACGGCGTGGTCAGCGCGCCCTTCGGGACCGCCGAACTGACCGGCGGCGACGACATCGTCTTCGGCGGCGCCGGCGACGATGTCGTCTGGGGCGACGGGGACGCCGGGATCGGGCGCACGCGAAGCACGCTCGTCGGGGGCGACGACATGCTCGGCGGCGGCGGCGGAAAAGACGTCGTCTACGGGGACGGCCGCGCCGAGAACGTGTTCGGCGGAAGCGACCTGATCCGCGGAGGCGCCGGCGACGACATCCTGTGGGGCGACGGAGGCGGATTCCCCGTGCTGACCGGGGCGAACGACGTCGTGTCTGGAGGTGGAGGTCAGGACGTCATCTACGGCGACGGAGAGGCGGGCGTCATCTACATCGGTCCGGCCCTGCTCACCGGGGGCGACGACACGCTTTCCGGCGGCGCCGGCGCCGACACGATCTATGGGGACGGGACCGCCACGGGCGCGGGCTACTCCGCGACGCTGATCGGCGGCGACGACCTCGTCCGCGGCGGCTCGGGCGCAGACGTCCTCTATGGCGACGGGACGGTTTCGGGGTCTGCAGGCGCGACCCTGACGGGCGGCGCGGACCTTTTGCGCGCCGGCAAGGGGAACGACGTCATCTGGGGAGACGGGACGGCTGCCGTCACCGCCGTTCCGGGCGTCGACGCAGTTCTGGATGGCGGCGCCGACACCTTCGTTTTCCGGGCCACGGATGGGCTGGATGCCGTCATGGATTTCCGCATCGCAGACGGAGACACGATGCGGCTGGTCGGGACCGCACTCGCCTGGGGCGATCTCGACAGCAATGACAGCGGCGTGCTCGACAACGGCGACGCGTTCGTCGCCTCGGACGGCATGGACACGATGATCGACCTCGGCGCGGCGGCCGGCGCGAGCGCCGCAGGGCTGAACGTGGTGACGCTCATCTCCTGCACCGGACTTGCGGAAGCGGACCTCCTCTTCGCCTGACCGCTCCGATCGTCCGTCGCCTGACCGCTCCGATCGTCCGTCGCCTGGCGCCCGGCGACGGAGCCGGATAAGCGACTCCGCAACCTTTGCCTCGGGTCGGAAATCCTCTAGGGCGGTGGCCGGACCCACCGCATCTTCTGGAGCGACATGACCCGGATCATCGAGAGCCTCGACGAGATAGCCCCCGGCTACCGCATCCTGTTCTGCGATCTGTGGGGATGCCTGCATGACGGCGTGCGGGCGCTACCTGCGGCCGTCGCGGCGCTCGAGCGCTTCCGCGCGGGCGGCGGCGTGGTCGTGCTCGTGACCAATTCGCCGCGGCCCTCCGCCCATGTGGCGCTGCAACTCGACGCGCTGGGCGCGCCGCGATCGTGCTGGGACCTTCTGGTTTCGTCGGGCGACGCGGCGCAGGCCGCAATGGCGGCGGGGCTGTTCGGCCGGCGCGTCTACCATATCGGCCCAGAGCGCGACCTCGGCTTCTTCATTGACGCGGACGGGCGCCCCTTCGACGTCGAGCTCGTTCCGCTCGAAGAGGCCGAGGGCATTGTCTGCACCGGCCTCTTCGACGACAGCGTCGAGACGGCCGAGGACTACCGCGCGACGATTCTCCACGGCAAGACCAGGGGCCTGAAGCTGCTCTGCGCCAACCCCGACGTGGTCGTCGACGTCGGAGACCGGCGCATCTACTGCGCAGGAGCCGTCGCAGAGGCCTATGCGGAGGCAGGCGGCGACAGCTTCTACTATGGCAAGCCGCATCCGCCGATCTACGCGCTGGCCCGCCAGCGCCTCGCCGAGACCTTCGGCGCCGAGCCCGCTCCCGACGACGTGCTCGCGATCGGAGACGGCATCGCGACCGACGTGCTGGGCGCAATGGGCGAGAGCCTCGACTGCATCTTCATCACCGGCGGCCTCTTCGCCGAGCAGACCGGCACGTCGCCCGAGGGCGGGCCGGACCCTGCGCGGCTCGCGGAGGTCCTGTCGCGGGAACGGCTGTCGCCGCTGATGGCGATGTCCTACCTGCGCTGACCGGCTGCGCTCAGGAGGGGGTATGGCAGGAGCGCGAAGTCCTTCGCGTAAATCCGGCCGATGCGCGCGCGAGTCGCCTCGCTCAGGAACGCCTGCTTGGCGGGAAGCCTCCGCGCCGCGCCGACCATGCCGCGACTTCGCTCGATGGCAGCGCCGACATGTCCGCAGCCTGGTCCTCGGCGTCATAGCGGTTGCTCTGAAGACGGCGTGAGAAGACGTCGAGATGCGCCGCCCCCACCCGCGGAGCGATCGCGGCGAAATCGTCGGCCAGCCGCTCCAGCCGCACGAAGGCGTCGATCTTGTGGCCCTCCAGGATGTAGCTCTGCCGACGCCAGTGCGGGTCGCACTCCGCCTCGTCCACGGTCTCCAGGTAGCCGAGGAACTGCTCGAAGCTGAGCGTCCCGCCCGTCCCCGCTGCCTCGACCACCGCCCGGACCCAAGGCTGATCGCGGTCCTCGCCGCAGATCTTGTCGACAAAGCCGCTGACCACCCGATCCTCCGGATTGCGCACGACCGCGAACTTGAAATAATCGTCGACGCCCGCCGCGAGCCGCGGGGCGCAGAAGCTGGCGCGATAGTACCTCGTCATTCGCCGCACCGGCTGCTCCTCGTGCAGCGCGCCGCCGCGCAGCGTGTTGCTCCTGCCACGACGCAGATGCGCCAGCGCGAAGCGCGGCCCGAAGGCACGAAGGAGGGCCAGCGGGCGCCGTTCGAGACCAGGCAGGTCGAGATTGGCGAAGAGCCAACTCTCGAGCGTCGTGCCGCCGCATTTCGCATTTGTGAAAAGTACAAACCTGCGGACCGGATCGACCAGCGCCAAGGGCTTCGGGACCGAGCCACCTGTGCGGTCCGCCATCGAGGCCCCTCTGAGCCGAAGAGCCGCGCGCTGCGACACGCCGCCTTGATAGCTCCGAAAGCCGTCGCATCGCAAGCCTTGGCGGCGTAACGCACCGCTTCCATGCCGACCCGCTCTGAAACTTTGTTGCTGAAAAGCGACCTTCCGTAAACGAAGATTGCGCAAACGGGATTGCACTCGGGTGGGAGCCGGGTTACTGCACTTGCGACGCTGGGGGACGGGCGCGCGAGCACATGTCGGAAGGGCGCGAGCACAACCTGCGGGTCGGCACGGTCTGCATTGAGGACATCGAGATCGGCATGAGCCGCTCGCTGGCCAAGACGATCGGCGACGCCGAGATCCGCGCTTTTGCTCGGATTTCGACCGACCACAACCCGGTCCATCTCGACGACTCCTACGCCCGCGACACGATCTTCGAGGGCCGCATCGCCCACGGCATGCTGACCGCGGGCCTGATCTCCGCGGTGATCGGCGAGCAGCTCCCGGGCCACGGCTCCGTCTATCTCGGCCAGTCGCTGAAGTTCCGTGCGCCGGTGCGTCCCGGCGACCGGGTCGAGGCGACGGTCACGGTCGCCGCGATCGACCTGCACCGCCGCCGGGTCACCCTTGAATGCGCGTGCCGCGTGGGCGATACGGTCGTGCTGACGGGGGAGGCGCTGGTCTTGGCGCCGAGCCGCAAGTTCGACTGACGACAGGCGGGCCGGGTCCCGCGCAGGGGCCATGCGACGACATTCGGTCTACAGCGGTCTCGCGGCGCAGGACAGGGGCGCCGCCGTGGCCATCGGCAACTTCGACGGCGTGCATCTCGGGCACCAGTCGGTGCTCGCGCTCGCGCGCGCGGCGGCCGCCGAGCGCGACGCCCCGTTCGGCGTCGTCACCTTCGAGCCGCATCCGCGCGCCTTCTTCAACCCGGATGGTCCGCCCTTCCGGCTGATGGACGCCGAGGCGCGGGCCCGGCGGCTCGAGAAGCTCGGCGTGGCGCAACTCTACGAATTGCCGTTCGATGGCAGCCTCGCCAGCCTGCCGGCCGAAGCGTTCATCCAAGACGTGCTGTCCGAGGGCCTCGGCATCAGCCACCTCGTCGCCGGCGCCGACTTCCGCTTCGGCAAGCGCCGCGGCGGCGACGCGGCGGCGCTACAGGCGCAGGGTCCCCGCTTCGGCTTCTCGACGACGATCGCGCCGCTGGTGTCCGACGCTCAGGGCGATTTCTCGTCCACCGCGATCCGCGCGGCGCTCAGCGCCGGCCGGCCGGACGAGGCCGCGCGGATGCTCGGCCACTGGCACCGGATCGAGGGACGGGTGCTGCACGGAGAGAAACGCGGGCGCGAACTCGGCTATCCCACCGCCAACTTCTCGCTCGGCGCCCTGCACCGGCCGCGCTACGGCGTCTACGCGGTGCTGGTCGACGTGCTCGACGGCCCCCATGCCGGGCGCTGGAAGGGCGCCGCCTCGATCGGCGAGCGGCCGACCTTCGGCGGGCGCGAGCCGAACCTCGAAGTCTACCTGCTCGACTTCGACGGGGATCTCTACGACGCGGCGGCCTCGGTGGCGCTGGTCGCCTTCCAGCGCCCCGAACTGGCTTTCGACGACGTGGGCGACCTGATTGCGCAGATGCGCCAAGACGTTACCGAGGCCCGCGCGCGGCTCGTCGGCCTGTGATCGAGACCGAGCGCCTGCTCCTGCGGCCCTGGCGCGGCGCCGACTGCGCAGCCTTCGCCGAACTGAACGCCGATCCGGAAGTGATGGCGCATTTCCCCCGGCTGCTGTCGCGCGGCGACAGCGACGCGATGATCGGGCGCATTCAGGACCATTTCGGCCGGCACGGCTACGGGTTCGGCGCGGTCGAGCGCAAGTCCGATGGCGCGCTGATCGGCATGGCCGGGCTGAACCGGGCCGTTTTCGACGCGCCGGTGTGCCCGTGCGTCGAGGTCGGCTGGCGCATGGCGCGCGCGCATTGGGGCCATGGTTACGCGACCGAGGCGGCGCGGGCTTGGCTCGGCTGGGGCTTCGGCACGCTCGGCCTCGACGAGATCGTTGCCTTCGTCGTACCCGCGAACCTGCGCTCGCAGGCGGTGACGAGCCGCCTTGGCATGCGCCGCGACTCGCAGCGAGACTTCGACCACCCGGCGCTGCCCGAAGGCGACGCGCTGCGCCGGCACTGGCTGTTTGCCCTCGGCCGCCACGGCTGGGCGGCAGCATGATCAAGACCCGGCGGCTGATCCTGCGCGGCTGGCTGGCGCGCGATCTCGAGCCCTTTGCCGCGCTTTGCGCCGATCCCGAAGTGGCCGGCGAATATCCCGGCCTACTGTCCCGCGCCGACAGCGACGCGCTGGTCGCGGCGCAAATCGCCCACTGGGCGACCGAGGGCTGGGGCTACGGCGCCGTCGAGCGCCGGGCCGACGGCGCCTTCCTCGGCATGGTCGGGCTCTCGCGTTGCGACTTCGGCCCGCCGCTCGGGCCTGCGGTCGAGATCGGCTGGCGCCTCGCCCGCGCCCATTGGGGCCAGGGCTACGCCACCGAGGCGGCGGATGGCTGGGTCGACCACGGCTTCCGCGTGCTGGGCCTGACCGAGATCGTCGCATTCACCGAAGCCCCGCACGCCCGATCGATCGCGGTGATGCGCCGGCTCGGCATGACTCGCGACCCTTCCCGCGACTTCGACCTTCCCGACCTGCCGCCCGGCCACCCCCTGCGCCGCCAGGCGCTTCATTTTCTGAACTCGCGACGCCTGGGCTGCGCGGCGACGCGACATCGGACTTCCGCTGTCCTGAAGAGAAACTTCAATGTCATCAGATGCACGAGCCAAGTGGCAGCGCCCTTTGCTCCGGGCGCAGACTGGCAGCATGACGACGGGTTGGGGCTTTCGGCCGCCGCGCAATCGAGACATTGTGCGTCGATGAGCCACGCCCGCAAGACATCGACCGTTCCCTCCGACCGCTTCGACCGGACCGACCTGCGCCCGGAATTCTGGCGCCGCTTCCCGCTCGAAAGCCTGCCGCGCAACGAGTGGGAGGCGCTCTGCGACGGCTGCGGCAAGTGCTGCCTGATCAAGCTTGAGGACGCCGACAGCGGCGCGATCGCCTACACGAACATCTCCTGCCGCCTGCTCGACAACGGCACCTGCCGCTGCGGCAACTACGCGCTCCGCAAGCAACTGGTGCCCGACTGCGTGAAGCTCGACCCCGACACGCTCGAGGACGCGCTGAACTGGATCCCGCAGACCTGCGCCTACCGGCTGATCGCCGAAGGCGGCGACCTCGAGCCCTGGCATCCGCTGATCTCGGGCGACCCCGAGAGCGTGCACGCGGCCGGCGTGTCGCTGCGCGGCGCGATGGTCTCGGAATACGAGGTCGACGAGGACGATTGGGAGGATCACGTATTGGGGCGGCCGGTCTGATGTTCTTCGCTTCCGACAACGCGGGTCCCGCGCATCCGCAGGTGATCGAGGCCATCGCCCGCGCGAACCGCGGCGCCGCGCCCGGCTACGGCGCCGAGCCCGCGATGACCCGGCTCGCGGACCGCATCCGCGCGATCTTCGAGGCGCCTGACGCCGCGGTCTTCCTCGTCGGGACCGGCACCGCCGCGAACGCGCTGTCGCTGGCGACGCTGTGCCCGCCCTGGGCGACGGTCTTCTGCCACGACTACGCCCACGTCGCCGAGGACGAATGCGGCGCGATCGGCTTCTATACCGGGGGCGCGCCGCTGACGCTGGTCGGCGGCGATCACGGCCGGATCGATCCGGACGCGCTCGCGGCCGCGATCGGGCGCGCGGGCGGCAGCGTCCACCAGCCGCAGAAGGGCGCGCTGACGCTGACCAATGCGACCGAGGCCGGCGCGGTCTACGATCCCGGCGCGGTGGCGCGCCTCGCACAGATCGCGAAGGGCCACGGCCTGCCGGTCCACATGGACGGCGCGCGTTTCGCGAACGCCCTCGTCGCGCTCGGCTGCACCCCGGCCGAACTGACCTGGAAGGCCGGCGTCGACGCGCTGAGCTTCGGCGGCACCAAGAACGGGCTCCTCGGCGTCGAGGCGGTGATCCTGTTCGACCCCGCGCGCGCCTGGGAGTTCGAGCTGCGCCGCAAGCGCGCCGGGCACCTGTTCTCGAAGCACCGTTACCTGACCGCGCAGATGGAGGCCTATCTCGAAGACGGCCTGTGGCTGGACAGCGCGAGGACCGCGAACGCGCGCGCGGCGCGTCTGGCGGCAGGGCTGGCGCGTCTGCCTTCCGTGCGGCTGACCCATCCGGTCGAGGCCAACGAGGTCTTCGCCGCCTGGCCGCGCGGCGACCACCGCCGTGCCCTCGAGGCGGGGGCGCAGTACTACCTGTGGTCCTTCGCCGCGCCGCAGGACCAGACGCTCGACGGGCCCGACGGCGCGCAGGTCGAGGCGCGGCTTGTCTGCAACTGGGCGACCGAGGAATCCGAGATCGACCGGCTGGTCGACCTGCTGGCCGCAGGCGCGGCCGGGCGCGCCGCCTGACGCGCCTGACCATCGGCCGCACGGTGCGACCGGAAGTCGGGGCCGGGTCGGAGCCGCGCGGGCTGGGTCAGCCGACTTCCGCCAGATGCGCGTCGAGATGCGGCAGCCGGTCCTGGCCCCAGAACACCTCCTCGCCGATGACGTAGCTCGGCGCGCCGAACACGCCCCGCCGCAGCGCCTCCTCCGTGTTGCGCTGCAACGTCTCCATCGCCGCCATCAGGTTGCGGTCCGCGAGATCGGGGTCGAAGCCGCTGGCGGCGAGGACGTCGCGCACCACCGCGTCGTCGGCGATGTCGCGATCCTCGGCCCAGACCGCGCGCAGGAAGCCGCGAACCAGCGCGCCGACGTCGCCGTCGCCGGCCCCCTGCGCGTTGATGATCGCGGCCGAGGCCGGCGCCGGGTTGGTCGGCCAGTGCGCGGGCTTCAGGTTGACCGGCATCCCGGTCATCCGGGCCACGCGGGCGATGTCCTGCAGCCGGTAGGCCTGCCGCGACGGGTGCCGGTCCTTCGGCAGCGCCGTGCCGGTCGCCTCGAAGATCTGGAACAGCTGCACAGGCTTGTAGACGACACGCGCCGTGTGGGCCGCGGCGATCTCCTCGAGCCCCTGCCCGGCGAGATAGCTGAACGGAGACAGCGGGAATAGATAGTAGTCGATCTGCGTCATGGCCATGTTCCCCCGTCCGCCTGCCCTTGTGCGTCTCGCCCCGCAGCATCCCCGGATTCGGGGGCTTTGCAAGGCCGGTCGGCGATGATAACCGGAGCCCATCCGCCCGAGCGCCGTTGCGAAGAGGTCGCCGCCGTGAACCAGATGTTCAAGCCGAAACTCATCGCCGGCAACTCGAACGGGCCGCTGGCCCATGCGATCGCAAGGCGCATCTCGATCCACCGCGGCGAACTCGTCGAGCTGGTGAAGACACGCGTCGAGCGCTTCAACGACCAGGAGATCTTCGTCGAGGTGCACGAGAACGTGCGCGGCGAGGACATGTTCATCATCCAGTCGACGTCGAAGCCTGCGAACGACAACCTGATGGAGCTGCTGATCATGTGCGACGCGCTGCGCCGATCCTCGGCGGCGCGTATCACCGCGGTCATGCCCTATTTCGGCTATGCCCGCCAGGACCGCCGCTCCAAGGCGCGAACGCCGATCAGCGCGAAGCTGGTCGCGAACCTGCTGACCGAGGCCGGGATCGAGCGCGTGCTGACGCTCGACCTGCACGCGGCGCAGATCCAGGGCTTCTTCGACGTGCCGGTCGACAACCTCTACGCGGCGCCGGTGTTCGCGCTCGACATCCGCCACCAGTTCGCGAACCTGCGCGACATCACGATCGTCTCGCCCGACGTCGGCGGCGTCGCGCGCGCCCGCGAGCTGGCCGAGCGTATCGACGCCGATCTCGCCATCGTCGACAAGCGCCGCTCGGGTCCCGGCGAGATCGCCTCGATGACCGTGATCGGCGATGTCGAGGACCGGGTCTGCATCATCGTCGACGACATCTGCGACACCGCCGGCACGCTGGTGAAGGCCGCGGAACTGCTGGCCGAGCACGGGGCGCGGGAGGTCCACGCCTACATCACGCATGGCGTCCTGTCGGGCCCGGCGATCGAACGGGTCACGAACTCGGCGATGAAGAGCCTCGTCATCACCGACTCGATCGAGCCGACGCCAGAGATGCGGGCCGCGCGGAACATCCGCATCGTGCCGGTGGCGCCGCTGTTCGGCCAGGCGATCCTGAACATCTCGAACGGCACCAGCGTGTCGTCGCTGTTCGACAGCGGCACGCTCGCGCCGATCTACGAGGCGTTCTACCCGACCGCGGCCTGACCGTCCGGACCCCGGTCCGAGGCCGGGGCCTTGCGGCCGGCGACCGCCTTGCGCACCTCCGGCGCGACCCGCGTCCCGAACAGCTCGATCGCGCGCATCAGCTCGGCATGCGGCACGATCCCGATCGCCATCTGGATCAGGAACCGCTCGAACCCGAAGATCTCCTGCATCGCGAGGATCTTGTCGGTCAGCTCCGCCGGGCTGCCAACGAAGAGCGCGCCATCCGGCCCGCGCGAGGCGTCGTACTGCGCGCGGCTCTGCGGCCCCCAGCCGCGCTCGCGCCCGATCCGGTCCATCACCGCCTTCTGCGGGCCGTAGAACGCATCCGCCGCCTGCTGCGTCGTCTCCGCGACGAAGCCGTGCACGTTGATCGAGCTCGACAGGGCCGCCGGGTCGTGCCCCGCCTGCGCCGCCGCGCGCCGGTAGAGACCGAACAGCGGCGCGAACCGCGCGGGCTCGCCGCCGATGATCGCGAGCGCCAGCGGCAGGCCGAGCATGCCGGCGCGTACGACCGAGTTCGGCGTGCCCCCGACCGCCAGCCAGATCGGCAGCTTGCCGTTGACGGGCCGCGGATAGACGCCGCGGTCCTCGATCTTCGGCGTATGATCCCCGCCCGGCCAGGTGATCCGCTCGCCCTCGTTCAGCTGCATCAGCAGCGCCAGCTTCTCGGCGAACAGCCTGTCGTAGTCGTCGAGGTCGTAGCCGAACAGCGGGAACGATTCGATGAAGGACCCGCGCCCGGCCATGATCTCGGCCCGCCCGCCGCTGAGCGCGTCGAGCGTCGCGAACTGCTGGAACACGCGGACGGGGTCGTCCGAGCTCAGCACCGACACCGCGCTGGTCAGCCGGATCCGCGTCGTCAGCGTCGCCGCGCCGGCCAGCGCCACCGCCGGCGCCGACACCGCGTAATCCGGCCGGTGGTGCTCGCCGAGCCCGAACACGTCGAGCCCGACCTCGTCGGCGAGCACGATCTCCTCCATCAGGTTCTTCATCCGCCGCGCCGGATCGATCCGGTCGCCGGCAGGATCGACGCCGACATCGCCGAATGTGTAGAGTCCGAGTTCCATCGCGCATGCCTCCGTTTCCCCGGCGATCTGGGGACAAACCCGCCGCGACGCCAGTGCGCCCGCGGCGACAGATCCGTCTCGGGATGCGCGCCGCCGGTCCGGGCCCGAGGCTTTCATACGGGGATGCTAACCTGGAGAGCAGTCAGCGCGGGCCAACGGGCCCGCGCCAGCAACAAACCTCGCGCGCACCGCGCGCACGACAAGGGCCGCAACGGCGGCCCGCCTCCTGGCTCAGGCGAGACGCCCCTCGGGATCGATGCGCGTCGCGCCGCGCAGATACGGGTGCAGCGCCGCGGGCAGGTCGACCGAGCCGTCCGCCTGCTGGCCGTTCTCCAGCACCGCGATCAGGCAGCGCCCGACCGCGAGGCCCGAGCCGTTCAGCGTGTGCACGAATTCCGGCTTCGCGCCCTCGCCGCGGCGGAAGCGCGCGGTCATCCGGCGCGCCTGGAAGTCGCCGCAATCCGAGCAGGACGAGATCTCGCGGTACGCGTCCTGTCCCGGCAGCCAGACCTCGAGGTCGTGCGTGCGCCGCGCGCTGAACCCCATGTCGCCGCCGCAGAGCACGATGACGCGGTAGGGCAGGCCGAGCGCCCGCAGCACCGCCTCGGCGCAGCCGGTCATCCGCTCGAGCTCGGCGCGGCTGTCCTCTGGCCGGGTGACCGAGACCATCTCGACCTTCTCGAACTGGTGCTGGCGCAGCATGCCGGCGGTGTCCTTGCCCGCCGAGCCCGCCTCGGAACGGAAGCACTGGCTGTGCGCGGTCATCCGGATCGGCAGCGCCGCGTCGTCGTAGATCTGCCCGGCGGCGAGGTTGGTCAGCGTGACCTCCGAAGTCGGGATCAGCCAAAAGTCTTCACGAGTGTCTGCGCGTTCCAAGATGTCATTGACGACGATTCTGAGACTTTCTCTGTCCCGTATCCGCAAAAGGTCGCCTTCTCTGAAGCCCTGTTCTAACGCAATTTCGAACAACTTTTCCCTACCCGACATCGAAGCCCCGAAAAAGGAGTCGTCTTTGAACTTCGGCAGTTGCCCGGTGCCGACCATCGCCTCGTCGCGCACGAGCACCGGGGTCCAGACCTCGGTCAGGCCGTGCTTCTCGACATGCAGGTCGAGCATGAACTGCGCGAGCGCCCGGTGCACGCGGACCATCGCGCCGCGCAGCACGACGAAGCGGCTGCCCGAGAGCCTCGCCGCGGCCTCGAAGTCTAGGCCGGGAACCGCCGCCGGGATTCTGGTAGTGCTCGCGGGGGGCAAAGTCGAAGTCGCGTGGCGAACCCCAGCGGCGCAGTTCGACGTTCGCGGTCTCGTCGGCCCCCTCGGGCACGTCGTCATGGGGCAGGTTTGGCACGCCCATCAGCAGGTCCCGCAGCCGCGCGTCGGCTTCGGCCGCCTCGGCTTCGAGCCGGGCGACCTCGTCCTTTTTGTCGCCAACCAGCGCGCGCAGCCGGGCGAACTCGGCGTCGTCCCCGCGCGCCTTGGCGGCGCCGACCTCGCGGCTGGCGGCGTTGCGCTCGGCGAGCGCGGTCTCGGCGGCGTGGATCAGCCCGCGGCGTGTCTCGTCGAGCGCGAGAATATGCGGCGACAGCGGCGCCAGCCCGCGCTTGGCCAGCGCGGCATCGAATGCTTCGGGCGTGTCGCGGATCGTTCGGATGTCGTGCATGGGCTCGGGCCTCGGCTTGCGGGTCGCGGCCCGGCTTATGGCCGAGAACGCGGCCCGATCAAAGCCCCCTTGCGCGACGGGAGCGCGCGGAGCAGGCTCCGTCATGTCGCGCGAGCTTGTCAACGCCCATTGCGCCGCGCTGCCGGGGGCCGAGGTCTCGGATCCCTGGGGCGGCGGCCACGATGCCTGGAAGGTCGGCGGCAAAATGTTCGCCGTGGTCGGCGCGCTGGGCGACGGGGTCTCGGTCAAGTGCGCCGACGTCGAGACCGCGGGCCTGCTGATCGAGATGGGCCGGGCCGAGCGCGCGCCCTATTTCCACCGGAGCTGGGTCCGCATCCCCTGGGGCATGGTCGGCGACGACGAGCTGGCCGAGCGGCTGACCGCCTCCTACCGGCTGATCCGCGCCGGGTTGCCGAAGAAGGTCCAGGCCAGTCTCGCGTCCGGGCCCTGAGTCTGGCGTATCAGCGTGAAACGCTAGTCAAGCATCCGAATTTAATAGATAATTTGTGCGCGGCGCGTATAGGTCTCGATCTGACCCGGTCACAGCGGGTGGGTTTCGAGGGCGCGGGCGATGGGGCGGGGGGAGACGCTGGTCTCGCCGCGGAACGGCTGGTCCATGACGAGGATCAGCGCGAGCACGAGGCCGATGGCGGCCATGTGCTGCCCGACCAGCGTGCCGCTCGCGGCGTCGATCGAATGGCGCCCGTTCATCACCATGGCGCCGATCAGGAACGCGAAGATGATCCACCAGAAGACGTCCGGCACCGACTTGGTCGCGCTTTCGAGCCGGCCGAGACGCAGGTCCTCGAGCTGGTTCAGGAGGCTCGCCGACGCGGTTTCGGGGCTCGACCGGGCGACGGCGCGGACCGAAGCGCGCAGCGACCGCAGCGCCGTGTCCGCCTGCTCCGAGAGCCGCGGACCGGGGCGGCTCAGCGCCCGCCAGTCCGGACCGGCCACCGCCTCGACGTAGTCGCGCAGGTCGATGCGCGCCGCGGTTGCCTGCGGGCCGCCGACCGCCTCGAGCTCCGCGTCGAGGCGGGTGATGAACGAGGCCTCCCGCAGCGTCGAATTGACGGTGCGGCCGAGGTTCGAGCGCACGTCGGTCAGCACCAGCGCCAGCGTGAACACGGTGAAGGCGAGCAGGCTGCCATGCACGAGTTCGTAGAGCTTCGCGTGTTCCTCCAGCTTCGTCCTGCCGGGCGCGAACAGCGTTCGCCGCGCCGCGACCGCCACGATCAGCGCGATGAGCCCGGTCATCCCGGCGCCGAGGAACAGCAGCGTGGCGTCGTGCTCCCCGCCGACCCTGGCCATCAACCAACCCATGAGCATCTACTCGCATTACGATCCTTCGCCCACTCTGGCGAAATCGGTCCTGCGATCAAGCGTCTATGGATGGAGGAGGGTCTGGCCGCGCCGGGTCGTCACTCGGTGACGCGGCGCGGGCGGTGCTTGTCGAGCGAGGTCACGTTGGCCTTGCGGCGCTCGGAATAGGGATTGTCGCCGCCGCGCACGAAGAGGCGGATCGGCGTGCCGGGCATGTCGAAGTCGCGGCGCAGGCCGTTGACGAGGAAGCGGCGGTAGTCCTCGGGCAGCGCGTCCGGGATCGACGCGAAGAGCACGAAGGTCGGCGGGCGCGTCTTGATCTGCGTCATGTAGCGCAGCCGGATGCGGCGGCCCGCGGGCGCGGGCGGCGGGTGGTCGGAGATCATGCCGGCGAGCCAGCGGTTCAGCTTGCCGGTCGAGATCCGGGTGTTCCAGGTCGCGTAGGCCTTCGCGATCGCCGCGTGCAGCCGGTCGAGCCCCTTGCCGGTCAGCGCCGAGACCATGACCATCGGCGCGCCGCGCAGCTGCGGCAGCAGCCGGCCGAACGCCTCGCGCAGCTCGTTGAGCTTGTGCGGCTTGTCGTCCTCGAGGTCCCACTTGTTGACCGCGACGACGACGGCGCGGCCCTCGCGTTCGGCGAGATCCGCAATGCGGAGGTCCTGTGTTTCGAACGGGACCTGCACGTCGAGCAGCACGACGACGACCTCGGCGAACTTGACCGCGCGCAGCCCGTCCGAGACCGAGAGCTTCTCGAGCTTGGCCTGGACCTTGGCCTTCTTGCGCATCCCGGCGGTGTCGAAGATGCGCACCGGCATCCCGGCCCAGTCGGCGCTGACGGCGATCGCGTCGCGGGTGATGCCGGCCTCGGGGCCGGTCAGCAGCCGGTCCTCGCCGATGATCGCGTTGACCAGCGTCGACTTGCCGGCGTTCGGGCGGCCGACGACGGCGATCTGGATCGGCTTGCCCGGCGGCAGCGCCGCGCTTTCGCCGTCCTCGTCGACCGCGTTGTCGAAGCGCTCGTCCTCGACGTCGACGTCGACGATGGCCTGGGCGCCCTCGAACTCGGCGGCGACGGGCTCCAGCGCGCGCATCAGGTCGCTCATGCCCTGGCCGTGCTCGGCCGACAGCGCGACCGGCTCGCCGAGGCCGAGCTCGAACGCGTCGTAGTAGCCGGCGTCGCTGGCGCGGCCCTCGGTCTTGTTGGCGACGAGGATCACGCGGGCGGCGCGCTTGCGCAGAAGTTCGGCCAGCAGCCGGTCGGTCGAGGTGATGCCGGTGCGCGCGTCGATCAGGAAGAGGCAGACGTCGGCCGCGTCGACCGCGCGTTCGGTCAGCGCGCGCATCCGGCCCGGCAGGCTGTCGTCGGTCGCCTCCTCGAGCCCGGCGGTGTCGACGACCGCGAAGCGCAGCGGCCCGAGCCGGCCGGCGCCCTCGCGCAGGTCGCGGGTCACGCCCGGCTGGTCGTCGACCAGCGCGAGGCGCCGGCCGACGAGCCGGTTGAAGAGGGTCGACTTGCCCACGTTGGGGCGGCCGACGATGGCGAGCGTGAAAGACATCGGTTCCCGACTCCCGGGCGTCGCGCGTGCGGCGCGGTCGCCCTGTTAGCCGAGCCTGAGGCTATTGGAAAGCCAGAAGCCGCCCGTCGCGGGTCACGATGTACATGACCCCGCGCGCGATCGCGGGCGCCGCGGCCGCGCCGCCGGGGATCTCGAGCGACTGGATCAGCACGCCGTTAGTCGGCGAGAAGGCGCGCAGCAGGCCGTCGGACGACGCGACCCAGAGCCGCCCGCCGGCGAGGATCGGGCCGTAATGCGCGATGGCCTCGCGGCGGTTTTCCTTCACGTATTCGGGCAGCTGGGTCAGCCAGACCAGCGCGCCGTCGGTCGCGTCGATGCGCACCAGCGCGCCCTGGTCCGACAGCAGGAACACCGAGCCGCCGACCGGCCAGGCCGGGCTGTAGGAGCCTTCCGAGATCGTCCAGTTCCGCTCGCCGGTCTCGCTGTCGAGCGAGATCGTGCGGCCGCTCTGGTTCGAGGCGTAGACGGTCGCGCCGTCGATGACCGGGTCGCCGGTGATGTCGCTGATCCGGTTGCGCACCAGTTCGCGCCTTCCGCCGGTGACGGCGGTGCCCCAGAGTTGCAGGCCATTGCGCGCGAGCACGCCGAGCACCTCGCCCGAGATGAACGGCAGCACGACGAGCTGGCCCTGCGCCGCCGGCGAGGCGCCGCCGAAGACGCCCGGGCCGCCGGCGCCCTGGACGCGCCACAGGATCCGGCCGTCCTCGGCCGACAGCGCATAGGCGATGTCGTTGCGCGCGACGACGTAGACGCGGCCGTCGTCGACGGTCGGCGCGGCGCGCACCGGGGCGTCGAGCGTGATGCGCCAGTACTCGCCGCCGGTGGCCGGGTTCAGCGCCATGACCTCGCCGAAGCCGGTCGTCACGTAGAGCACGCCGTTCCAGACCGACATGCCGCCGCCGGCGCCGTCGGCCGGGTTCTGCCCCTCGGGCGTCATGCTGCGGGCCCAGGCGATCTGCCCGCCGGTGGTGACCGCCGACAGGCGGGCCGCGCTGTCGAGCGTGAAGACAAGCCCGCCGGCGACGATCGGGGCCGAGATCAGACGTGTACGGCGCGCGCTTCCGGCGCCGATGTCGTTGCTCCAGACGAGGCGGGGCGCGTCGGAAAAGGCGAGATGGGCGAAGCGGCCGTTCGCGGCGCCGTTGCGGTGGCTCCAATCGGCGTTGACGGTCGGGGCCGGCAGGGCGACCGGGCGGATCGCCTCGGTCGGGATCGGCTCGGCGTCCGGCCGGATCTCGATCCGCTCGCCCGGCAGGCGGGGCTCGCGGTCTTGGCAGCCGGCCAGCGTCAGCGCGGCCAGTCCGGCCAGGCAGAGGCATTTCAGCGCGCGCATCTCCGGCATGATCGGGATCCTCATCAGCGTCTCGAGCGCGGGGTTCAACCCCCGGAGCCGGCTTCGGCCGCGTCGGCGGCGTCGTCCGGCTGCGGGCCGTCGAGCGCGACCAGCAGTTGCTGGGCGCGGCCGCGCAGACCTTCGGGCGCGGTCGGCGCCGCTGCGATCTCCTCTAGGTCGGCGCGCGCCCCGGCCGCGTCGCCGGTCTCGATCAGCGCGAGCGCGCGCTGTTCCAGCGCCAGCAGCCGGTAGGGCGCGCCCTCCGCCGCGAGCCCCTCCAGCGTCGCGATGCGCTCGCTGGATGCGAGGTCCATGCCCAGCGCCATGACCCGCTGCAGCGCCGCGAGTGAGCGCAGCGGCTCCGGCGTTGCCCCGTCGGCGGCGACGGCCGCCAGCGCTTCGGCCGCCGCGTCGCGCTGGCCCGCCTCGAGCAGCGCCCCGGCCTCGGCGATGCGCGCGACCGGCGCCGCGGACCCGACCTGCAGCGCGGCCAGCGCCTCGGCGCGGGCCGCGGGGTCCTCGACGGCGAGGGCCGCGCGAAGCGCGTCGCCGGCGGCCTCGGCGCGGGCCTGGTCGCGTGAGGTGCTCCAGGCGTGCCAGGCGGCGCCGCCGACGATCAGCAGGATCGCCGCGATCAGCACCCAAGCATAGCGGCGCAGGGTCCGGTAGAGCCGCTCGCGGCGGACCTCCTCGGTCACTTCGCTGATGAAGGAATCGCTTTCGCTCACGCAAGTGTCTCCGCTGCCGGCCGGCGGGGTATATCCTCCGGCCCGCTTGGCGCCAAGGGCGATCCCCGGCGCGGCGTCAGGCCGCCTCGTCCGCTTCGGCGCTCTGGCGCTGCCAGAGACGCGCATAACGCCCGTCTGCCGCCAGCAGCGCCTCGTGCGCGCCGGTCTCGACGACGCGGCCGTTCTCCAGCACGACGATCCGGTCGGCATCGACCACCGTAGACAGCCGGTGCGCGATGACGATGACGCTGCGCCCGCGGCCCATCGCGCGCAGGCTCTCCTGGATGTCGCGCTCGGTGCCGGTGTCGAGCGCGCTGGTCGCCTCGTCGAGCAGCAGGATCGGCGGATCCTTGAGGAGCGTGCGCGCGATGCCGACGCGCTGCTTCTCGCCGCCCGAGAGCTTGAGCCCGCGCTCGCCGACCATCGTGCCGTAGCCCTCGGGCAGCGCCGCGATGAAGTCGTGGATCGAGGCCGCCCGCGCCGCGCCCTCGACCTCCTCCCGGCTGGCCTCGGGCCGGCCATAGGCGATGTTGTAGTAGATCGTGTCGTTGAACAGCACCGTGTCCTGCGGGACCATGCCGATCGACGCGCGCAGGCTTTCCTGCGTCACGTCGCGCAGATCCTGCCCGTCGATCCGGACCGCGCCCGCGGTCGGATCGTAGAAGCGGAAGAGCAGCCGGCCGATCGTCGACTTGCCCGAACCGGACGGGCCGACCAGCGCCACGGTCTGGCCCGGCTCGACGACGAGGCTGAAGTCGCGCAGGATCGCGCGCTCGGTCTCGTAGGCGAAGTCGACATGGTCGAAGGCGATCCGCCCGCCGGACACGACCAGCGGCTTCGCGTCCGGCTTGTCGCTGATCTCGGCCGGCTGCTCGAGCAGGTCGAACATCGCGTCCATGTCGATCAGCGCCTGCCGGATCTCGCGATAGACGGTGCCGAGGAAGTTCAGCGGCATCGTGATCTGGATCATGTAGGCGTTGACCATGACGAAGTCGCCGACCGTGAGCGCGCCCGACTGCACGCCGAACGCCGCCATGACCATGACCGCGACAAGGCCCGTGGTGATGATCGCCGACTGGCCCGCGTTCAGCCAGGCCAGCGACACGCCGGTCTGGGTCGCGGCCTTCTCGTAGCCGAGCATCGAGGCGTTGTAGCGCTGTGCCTCGCGCTCCTCGGCGCCGAAATACTTGACGGTCTCGAAGTTCAGGAGGCTGTCGACGGCCTTCTGGTTCGCGTCGGTGTCACGGTCATTCATCCTCCGGCGGATCTGCACCCGCCATTCGGTGACCTTGAACGTGAACCAGACGTAGAGCGCGATCGTGACCACGACGACCGCGAGGTACCAGACGTCGAAGGCGAAGAAGAAGATCGCTGCGACCAGCGCCAGCTCCAGGATCAACGGGATGATCGAGAACAGGAGGAACCGCAGCAGGAAGTCGACGCCCTTGACGCCGCGCTCGATGATCCGGCTGAGGCCGCCGGTCTTGCGGGTGATGTGGTAGCGCAGGCTCAGCGCGTGGATGTGACGGAAGGTCCCGAGCGCGATCTGGCGCAGCGCGCTCTGTCCGACCGGCGCGAAGAGGCCGTCTCGCAGCTGGGCGAAGCCGACGCCGGCAAAGCGCATGAAGCCGTAGGCCAGCGTCGCGCCGACCGCGCCGATCGCGATCAGGTAGCCGGTCTGGTCCTGGCCCGGCTCCGGCGCGAGGCTGTCGACGCCGATCTTGAAGAACCACGGCGTGATGACGGTGGCGAGCTTGGCGACGAGCAGCGCGATCATCGCCAGCGCCACGCGGCGCCGCGCGGCCGGATCGGCCTTCGGCCAAAGGTAGGGCCCGACCTTGCGGATCGTGCGCCAGCCGTCGGCTGGCGCCTTGGCGGCGTTCGGGTTGGCTTCGGCCATCGGTTGCTTCTCGTGTCACTCGGTCTGCGCGGGTTCCGGCAGAACGAAGATCTGCCCCGGGTAGATCAGCTCGGGGTCGCGGATCAGCTCCCGGTTCGCGGTATGAATCTGCGTATAGAGCACCCCGGAGCCATAGTGAATGCGTGCAATGGTCCAGAGATTGTTTCCTGGCTGCACGGTGATCGTGCCGGGGCGTGCGCCGGGTTCGGGAAAGTCGCGCTGGAACGGCGTCTCGATCCGGCTGGCGACGCGGCCATCCGGACCGAGCGCGTCGATGCGCAGCCGGTATACGCCGGCCGCGACGTCGCCGAGTTCGGTCGCCCAGCGCCCGGTCGGATCGACCTCCGCCGCCTGCGCGAAGCGGTCGTCGACGTAGAACCGCAACGCCGCGCCCGCATCGCCAAGTCCCGCCAGCGTGATCAGGCCCGTCTCGCCGTAGGAGATGCTTGCAAGCGTCAGCCCGTCGCCGGCGCCGGTCGGCGTCGCCTCGACGCCGTCGCGCCGAAGCACGGCCGTCGCGGCCACCGCCGCCGCGTCCGCTTCGGCGGTGGGCGCGGCGGCGTCGGCTCCGGCGACCTCGGCGGTCAACGCCTCCGCGTCCTGCGTCGCCGTCGCCGCCTTGCCGGGCGCCGCGAGCGCGATCCGCGTGGTCTGCTCCGCGGTCGCGTCGACGTCGGGCGCCGGCAGCAGCACCACCACGTCCGGCGACGCCTCGGCGCCGCCCTCGGCAGTCCTGGTCTCCAGCGTCATCGCCTGCGGATCGGTCGAGGGGGCCGCGTCGAACAGCGCCACGAAGTCGCCCGAGGCGTCGGCCTCGGTCTCCGCAAAGGTCTCGCCATCGACCCGGATCGTCACCTTCGCGCCCGGCGACGCGTGTCCGGCGACCAGCGCCGCGCCGTCCGGCGCGACGCGAACGAGGTCGAAGCCGGGCTCGCCGCCGGCGCCCGCCTCGGAGCCGGCCTCGGGCTCGGTCGCGGCGGTCTCCGGTTGGGACACGGCGGGAGCCTCCGGCGCCGCGGCGGCTTCGCGCTCCGGCTTGCCCTCCGGTTCGCGCATGCCGTAGACCAGTCCGCCAACCGCCGCCGCGACCGCCAGCGCCACGGCGCCGCGCGCCAGGACGCCGCCCGGCGCCTTGCCAGGGACTGCCATTGATTGGGTCGGGCCTGCGCCCGGGGACGTCTCCTCCATGATCCGCCCGCTCCTCGCGTCCGGTCGCCCCGCGCTTCGCGCAGGCGGTGCGAGACCGGCTCGCCTCATGCCGGAAAACCTGCTAACAGCGGCGCTAACAGGCTCCAGCAACACAAATTAGTCACAAACGGCCCTCCTGTCCATGCAGCACGCCGCGCGCCCCTCCATCTGCGTCTTCTGCGGCTCGCGTCCCGGTCGAGACCCGGCCTATGCCGAGGCCGCGCGCGCGCTCGGGACGGCGCTGGCCGAGGGCGGCTTCCGGCTGGTCTACGGCGCCGGCGACGTCGGGCTGATGGGCGAGGTCGCGCGTGCGGCCGGGGCCGCCGGCGGCGCCACGTTCGGCGTGATCCCGCAGCACCTGCTGGCGCGCGAGGCCGGACGCCGGGATCTGTCGACCTTCGTCGTCACCGAGACGATGCACGAGCGCAAGAAGGTCATGTTCATGAACGCCGACGCGGTCGTGGCGCTGCCGGGCGGGCCGGGCTCGCTCGACGAACTGTTCGAGGTGCTGACCTGGCGCCAGCTCGGCCTGCACGCGAAGCCGGCCCTACTGCTCAACGTCGCCGGCTACTGGGACCCGCTGACGGCCCTGCTCGAGCACATCGTCGCGCAGGGCTTCGCCGAGCGGAGCTTCCTCGACTTCCTCGAGGTCTGCGACGACACGCCGGCGCTGATGCGCCGGCTGCACGCGGCTGCGGGGCGCTGAGCGGCCCCGGCGGGCTCAGAGGTTGTCCTTCGTGTTCTGCGCCACGCCGGTCAGCGCCTCGCCGCCGTCCTTCATGTCCTGCCCGAACCCGGAGACGGTGTTGCAGGCGGCCAGCGCCACCAGAAGGCCCAGCGCGGCCAGGCGGGCGAATTTCGAAGTCATCTGATCCTCACGGGATGGGGTTCTCATCCGATGCTTACGACCGGTTCGCAAGCAAGACAACGGCGGCGACGGGATGCGCCCTGGCTTTCATACGGCCTTGGAACCTGGAGAGCAGTCAGCGCGGGCCAGCGGGCCCGCGCCAGCGAAAAAGACTCTGCGCGCGCCTGCGCGCTCGACCGAGGCGACAAAGGCCGCCTTGCGCCTGCTTCTGCAGCGGCGGATCTACAACGGCCCGACTGCCCGGCGGTACAGGTGCCAGGTCGCGTGCCCGAGCACGGGCAGCACGATGATCAGCCCGAGGAACAGCGGCAGCGCCCCGGCCAAGAGCGATCCAGCGACGATCAGCCCCCAGACGGCGATCGCTCCGGGATTGGTCGCCGCGACCCGGATCGAGGTCACGACCGCCACCGGCAGCCCGACCCGGCGGTCGATCAGCAGCGGGAACGACACGACGCTCGTCGCCAGCACCAGGGCCGCGAACAGGAACCCGACCGCGCAGCCGACGAAGATCATCGCCCAGCCGGCCCCGGTCGTGAACACGTCCCGCAGGAAGTCCCCGATGCTCGCGGGCTGGTCGGGCCCGATCGTCGCCGCGTAGATGCCGTGCGCGGCCATTACCCAGACCAGCAGGACCAGGCCGTGCAGCGCGGCCAGCACCAGGATCGCTCCGAACGACGGCGAGCCCGCCACGCCGAGCGCATTGCCCCAGTTCGCTGGCTGGCCGGTCTCGCGCCGGCGGCTGAGTTCGTAGAGCCCGACGCCGGCCACCGGCCCGACCAGCGCGAAGCCCGCCGCAACGGGAAAAAACAGCGGCAGCAGGTTGCCCTGCAGCGCGAGCCACGCCATCAGGATGCCGATGATCGGGTAGAGCAGGCAGAGAAACGCCACGTCCGAGCGGCAGGCGACGAAGTCCTCCCAACCCTTGCGCAGCGCAATGCGCAAATCCTCCATGCCGATGCGCCGAACCTGGGGCTGCGCTTCCGGATGCTCGCTCGCTACGGTATTCGCGGCCGCGCCGATGCGCCGCCCCGCGTCGCCGACTGCGTTCACGCTCCAGGATAACGGGTTCCCGATCGTCTCACTCATTGCTTCCCTCCCGCAACTGTCGGGGCCGCGGCGGACGACGCCTCCGCGCTCCTGCAGACAAAGCCTAGCACAGTCGCCTGCCGCGCGAGTCACAATATTGCGCGCCCAGGGGCGGCGGGCCGAAACACGCCGCGCCCGTCTCCCCGGGCCCGCCGGGGGCTTGCGCCGGCGGCGCGGGTTCGCGCAGCAAGAGGGCGGAAATTGAGGAGGAGTCGGGGATGGAAAAACGACCGCTCGGCCGCGGCGGACCGGAGGTGTCGGCGCTCGGCCTCGGCGCGATGTCCTTCGCCGGGGTCTACGGCGCAGCTACGGAGGCGCAGTCCCACGACGTGCTGAGCGCCGCGCTCGATCTGGGCATCGACCATATCGACACGGCGAACATCTACGGCATGGGCCGGTCCGAGCAGATCGTCGGCAGCTTTCTCGGGCGGCAGGGCAAAGCGCGCGACGGCATGTTCCGCATCGCGACCAAGGCCGCGATCTCGAGCAACCCCGAGACGGGCGCGCGGCGGATCGACAACTCGCCCGCGCATCTCGCGACGCGAGCTCGAAGGCAGCCTGAAGCGGCTCGGGATCGACTGCGTCGATCTTTTCTACGTCCACCGCCGCGACCCCGCCGTCCCGATCGAGGACGTGACCGGCGCGCTGGCGGAACTGGTCCAGGCCGGCAAGACCCGGTCGATCGGATTTTCGGAGATCGCGCCGTCGTCGCTCCGGCGCGCGGAGGCCGTGCATCCGGTGGCCGCCGTACAGTCGGAGTACTCGCTGCAGACGCGCGCGCCCGAGCTCGGTCTGGTGCAGGCCTGCGCCGACCTCGGAGCCGCGCTGGTCGCGTTCTCGCCGGTCGGGCGCGGCCTGCTGACCGATGCGCCGCCCTCGGACGCGGCGATCGCCGCCTCGGACTTCCTGCGGGCAAATCCGCGCTTCATGGCGCCGAACATCGACGCGAACCGGGCCGCGGTCGCGCGGTTCCAGGCGCTGGCCGCCGACATGGGCCTGCCCGCCGCCGGCCTCGCGATCGCCTGGGCGTTGGCGCAGGATCCGCGCGTGATCACGATACCCGGCACACGCTCGGTCCAGCACCTGCGCGAGCTGGCGACGGGGAGCGCGCGCAGGCTGACGCGCGAGGATCTCGCGCGTGTCGAGGCGGTCCTGCCGGTCGGCTGGGCGCACGGCGACCGCTACAGCGACGCGCAGTGGCTGGGCCCGGAGCGCTACGGCTGAGCGGGCGCGCGATGTCTTGGCATCCGCCGCGCCAGGGCCTACCCTAGTTGTGGATAGCGGAAAACAGATCGGCTGGAGGCGACCATGCAGATGCCTGATCCGGATGCGGCGATCATCGCGCGCAAGTCCGAGATCGTCGCGCGGCTGAGCGCGGCGCTGCCCGGCGAGGCGGTGATCTCTGAGCCGACCGAGCTGCGCGCCTACGAATGCGATGCGCTGACTGCCTATCGCTGCCCGCCACTGGCGGTGACGCTGCCGGCGTCGACCGAGGAGGTCGCCGCGGTGATGCGGATCTGCCACGAGATGGGCGTTCCGGTCGTGCCGCGCGGCGCCGGGACCAGCCTCGCCGGCGGCTCGCTGCCGACCGCGGACGCGGTGGTGATCGGCGTCTCGCGCCTGACTGAGGTGCTGGAGACCGACTACGCGAACCGCTTCATCCGCGTGCAGACCGGTCGCACCAATCTCAGCGTGACCGGCGCAGTCGAGGAGGACGACTTCTTCTACGCGCCCGATCCGTCGAGCCAGCTCGCCTGCGCGATCGCCGGCAACATCGCGATGAACTCGGGCGGCGCGCATTGCCTGAAATACGGCGTGACGACGAACAACCTGCTCGGCGTGACGATGGTGCTGATGGACGGGACCGTGGTCGAGATCGGCGGCGCGCACCTGGACGCGCCTGGGCTGGACCTGCTCGGCGTGATCTGCGGCTCGGAAGGCCAGCTCGGCGTCGTCACCGAGGCGACCTTGCGGATCCTGCGCAAGCCCGAGGGCGCGCGGCCGGTGATGATCGGGTTCGACTCGTCCGAGGTCGCCGGCGCCTGCGTCTCCGACATCATCAAGGCCGGCGTGCTGCCGGTGGCGATCGAGTTCATGGACCGGCCCTGCATCCGCGCCTGCGAGGACTTCGTCCATGCCGGCTATCCGGACGTCGAGGCGCTGCTGATCGTCGAGGTCGAGGGCTCGGAGGCGGAGATCGCCGAACAGCTCGGCAAGATCGTCGCGATCGCGCGGACGCACGATCCGGTGGAGTTGCGCGAAAGCGGCTCGCCGGAGCAGAGCGCGCTGATCTGGAAGGGGCGCAAGGCCGCGTTCGGCGCGATGGGCCAGCTCGCCGACTACATCTGCCTCGACGGCACGATTCCGGTCAGCGAGTTGCCTTACGTGCTGCGCCGCATCGGCGAGATGACGGCGAGCTACGGGCTCGGCGTCGCCAACGTGTTCCATGCGGGCGACGGCAACATGCACCCGTTGATCCTCTACAACGCGAACAAGCCCGGCGATCTGGAGAAGGCCGAGGATCTGGGCGCCGACATCCTGCGGCTCTGCGTCGAGGTCGGCGGCTGCCTGACCGGCGAGCACGGCGTCGGCGTCGAGAAGCGCGACCTGATGGCGGTGCAATACGCGCCCGAGGACCTCGAGGCGCAGCTGCGCGTCAAGGACGTGTTCGATCCGGCGTGGCTGCTGAACCCCGCAAAGGTGTTCCCGCTGGCCGCGAGCGCGTCGCGGCGCGCGGCGTGACCGGGGCGGCGTCAGTCTCCGCTCGGGCCGTCCGGGCGGGTCATCACGTAGGCGGCGCCGATCGCGATCAGGAGCGCCTGGCCGGCCAGCGCCGTGCGCGGCAGGCCGGCCATGAAGCCGATCACGAGCGCCGCCGACATGCCGAGCCCGGCGTAGACCTTGTGCCGGCGCGAAATCGCGCCATGCGCCTCCCAGCGGGCCAGCGTCGGGCCGAACTTCGGGTGGACCTCGAGCCAGCGGCGGAAGCGCGGCGAGCCCTGGCTGAACGCGAAGGCGGCGAGCAGCAGGAACGGCGTCGTCGGCAGCAGCGGCAGCAGCGCGCCGATCATGCCGAGGCCGACGCAGGCAAAACCGATGGCGTTCCAGAAGATGCGGCGCATGTCGCGGCGACCGTGACGCCTGCGCGGGCGGGCGTCCAGTGGGCGCGGCCGCGATGAATGCGCCGGCGCCGTCCAGCGAGCAGGAACTGGCCGAGATCGTGCGAGATGCGGCCGCCGCGCGCCGGCCGCTCGAGGTCCGCGGCGGCGGCACGCGCGGGCTCGGGCACGCGGTCGCGGGCGAGCCGCTGTCGACGGCCGGGCTGACCGGGATCACGCTCTACGAGCCCGGCGCGCTGACGATCGTCGCGCGCGCGGGCACGCCGCTGGCCGAGGTCGAGGCGGCGCTGGCGGCCGAGGGCCAGCGCCTGCCGTTCGAGCCCTGGGACGGCCGCGCGCTCGGCGGCGGCAACGGCGCGCCGACGATCGGCGGCATGGCGGCGGTCAACGCGTCCGGGTCCGCGCCGCATCCAGGCCGGCGCCTGCCGCGACAGCATGATCGGCGTGCGCTTCGTCGACGGGACGGGGGCGGTCGTCAAGAACGGCGGCCGGGTGATGAAGAACGTGACCGGGCTCGACCTCGTCAAGCTGATGGCCGGCAGCCACGGCACGCTCGGCGTGCTGACCGAGGTCGGCTTCAAGGTGCTGCCGGCGGCCGAGACGCGCGCGACGCTGGTCTTCGAGGGCCTGGACGTCGCCCGCGCCTCGGCGCTGATGACGGCGGCCACGTCGACGCCCTACGAGGTGACGGGCGCGGCGCATGTGCCGCAGGGCTTCGGCGACGGGCCGGCGACGCTGCTGCGGCTCGAGGGCTTCGAGGGCTCGGTCGCGCACCGGGCCGAGGCGCTGTCGGCGGCGCTCGCGGGCTATGGCGCGGCGCGCGTCGAGGAAGGTCCGGGGCCCTGGGCGGGCCTGCGCGACGGCGCGGGCTTCGCCGGGCGCGACGGCGTGGTCTGGCGCGTGTCGGTGAAGCCGACCGACGCGCCGCGGGTCGCGGCGGCGCTGGACGGCGCGGAGCTGGTCTTCGACTGGGCGGGCGGGCTCGTCTGGGCGCTGGCGGATGCGGATTTCGACCTGCGCGCGGCGCTGGCGGGCATCGCCGGGCATGCGACGCTGGTCCACGGGCCGGAGGCGGCGAAGACGCGCTGGGGCGTCTTCCACCCCGAGCCTGCGCCGGTCGCGGCGCTGACGGCGGGCCTGCGCGCGAAGTTCGACCCGGCCAGCGTGCTCAATCCGGGGCGGATGGCCGCGCGCGCGCTGGCGCCGGCCTGATCGGGAACACCAGATGCAGACCACCTTCACCCCCGAGCAGCTGCGCGATCCGGATACGGCGCGGTCGAACGAGATCCTGCGGACCTGCGTGCATTGCGGGTTCTGCACGGCGACCTGTCCGACCTACCAGGTGCTCGGCGACGAGCTCGACAGCCCGCGCGGGCGCATCTACCTGATCAAGGACATGCTCGAGGCGGGCCGGCCGGCCGATGCGCAGACGGTCAAGCACATCGACCGCTGCCTGAGCTGCCTCGCCTGCATGACGACCTGCCCGTCGGGCGTGCACTACATGCACCTCGTCGATCATGCCCGCGCGCATATCGAGGAGACCTACCGGCGGCCGGCCTTCGAGCGGGCGCTGCGCTGGAGCCTCGCGAAGATCCTGCCGCATCCGGGCCGGTTCCGGCTGGCGCTGATGGCGGCGAAGATGGGGCGGCCCTTCGCGCGGCTGATGCCCGACGCGCGGCTCAGGGCGATGCTGGAGATGGCGCCGGCCGAAATCGCGCCGCGGAGCCGGATGGACGAGCCGCAGGTCTTCCCGGCCGAGGGGGAGCGGCGGATGCGCGTCGCGCTGATGACCGGCTGCGCGCAGAAGGCGCTGAACGCCGACATCAACGAGGCGACGGTCCGGCTGCTGACCCGGCATGGCTGCGAGGTGGTGATCGCGAAGGGCATGGGCTGCTGCGGCGCGCTGACCCATCACATGGGCAAGACCGACGAGAGCCATGCCTCCGCCGCGCGCAACATCCGCGCCTGGATGGAGGAGGTCCGCGGCGACGGGCTGGACGCGGTCGTCATCAACACGTCCGGCTGCGGCACGACGGTCAAGGACTATGGCCACATGTTCCGCACCGAGCCGCTGGCCGAGGACGCGGCGACGATCTCGGCGCTGGCGAGGGACGTGTCGGAGGTGATGGTCGAGCTGGGGCTGAACAAGCCCTGCGGCGCAGCCGATGCGGGTCGCCTATCACGCCGCCTGCTCGCTGCAGCACGGCCAGCAGATCAAGACGCATCCGAAGACACTGCTGAAGGCCGCGGGCTTCGAGGTGGTCGAGCCGAAGGACGCGCATCTGTGCTGCGGCTCGGCGGGCACCTACAACCTGCTGCAACCGGAGATCTCGGCGGAGCTGAAGAAGCGCAAGGTCGCGACGCTGCAGGCAAAGGCGCCGCAGGTGATCGCGGCCGGCAACATCGGCTGCATGATGCAGATCGGCTCGGGCACGTCCACGCCGGTGGTGCACACTGTGGAGTTGCTCGACTGGGCCACCGGCGGCCCGCGGCCACGGGCGCTGGCGGAAGCCTGAGATGCGGATCGCCGCGGCCGCGCTCGCGCTGGCCGTCCTCTGGGTCGGCGCGGGCGCGGCGGCGGCGGAGGACCGCCGCATGCTCGACGCGGCCGAGGCTTCGGCCTTTCGCGGCGTCGGAAGGCTCAACGTCGCCGGGTCGCGGTTCTGCACGGCGACGCTGATCTCGCCGCGCGAGGTGCTGACCGCCGCGCATTGCCTCTATCACCCGCGCACCGGCGCCGCGGTCCCGCTGGGCGAACTGCGCTTCGTGCCGGCGCAGCGGCTCGACCGCAACGCCGGCGTCTGGCGCGTGAGCCGCGCCGCCGTCGCGCCGGGCTTCGAGCTGCGCGCGACGCCGGAGGCGGCCGAACTCGGGACCGACATCGCGCTGCTGGAGCTGGACGCGCCGGTGGAGCCGGAGGCGGCCGCATCGTTCGGTGTGGGCGCGCTGATGCAGGACGGGCCGGTTCCGACCATCGTCTCCTACGCGCAAGACCGCGCGCAGGCCCCGTCCATCAGCCCCTCCTGCCCGCCGGTCGGCCGGATCGGCGACGTGTTGGTGATCGGCTGCCGGGTCGAGCGCGGCGTCTCCGGCGCGCCGGTGCTGATAGGCTCGGGGGACGACGCGCGCATCGTCGCCGTGGTCTCGGCAATGGGCGAAATGCCCGACGGCGCCGACTTCGCGCTGACCGTTCTCGCGGAGCCCTGGCTCGCGACGCTCCGGTCCGAGCTTGCGGCGCAGCCCGACGATTGACCGTGCGTCGGTCGCTCCGGGCGCGACCGTTTGCACAATCTTCACCACAGACGGCGACGTCTGTGCAAACGTGACGCAACGAACCGGCTGCGCCGCCTGCGCAGGCTGGAAACGGCTTGTGGCCAGCCGCAGGCCGGACAAGGTGGCGAAAAGCCGGAGGACGAGCGGAGGGACAGCCGCATGGATCGACGCCCGCAGATCGCGGACTATGGACTGATTGCCGACGGCCGGTCCTGCGCGCTGGTGTCGCGCAATGGCTCGATCGACTGGCTGTGCTGGCCGCGGCTCAACTCGCCGGCCTGCTTCGCGGCGCTGCTCGGAACGCGCGAGAACGGCCGCTGGTGCATCTCGCCGTCCGCGCCGGCATCGGTCAGCCGGGCCTACGAGACGCACTCGATGATCCTCGTCACCACGCACGAGACGGAGACCGGCGCGGTGTGCGTGCGCGATTTCATGTCGATGCCGAACGGCACGCCGGCGATCGTGCGCCGCGTCGAGGGGCTGCGCGGCGCCGTTAGAATGGAGTTCGACCTCGCGATCCGCGCCGACTATGGCCGCACAGTGCCCTGGGTCGAACAGGCGTCGGCGGATGAATGGCACGCGATCGCCGGCCCGGACCTCTTCGTCCTGCGCACCGATGCGCCGGTCCACGGCGAAGACCTGCACACGGTCGGAAGCTTCGAGGTCTCCGAGGGCGACGTGCGCGACTTCACGCTCAGCCACGGCCGTTCGTTCGGCACATCGCCGCACCCGGTCGATGCCGGCGCGGCGCTGGACGAGACGCGGGCCTACTGGGACGCCTTCACCGACCGGATCACGCTGCCGCCGAAGATGCGCCCGGCCTGGCGCGACGCGGTGATACGCTCGCTGCTGACGCTGAAGGCGCTGACCTACATCCCCTCCGGCGGGATCGCGGCGGCGGCGACGACGTCGCTGCCCGAGACGCTGGGCGGCATCCGCAACTGGGACTACCGGTTCTGCTGGCTGCGCGACAGCGCCTTCACGCTGCAGGCCTTCCTCGAGACCGGCCTGCGTCGCGAGGCCCAGGCGTGGCGCGACTGGCTGATCCGCGCGGTCGCGGGATCGCCGGACCAGCTGCAGATCATGTACGGTCTCGCCGGCGAGCGGGTGCTGACCGAATGGGAGGTCGACTGGCTGCCCGGCTTCGCGGATTCGCGCCCGGTGCGCGTCGGCAACGCGGCGGCAGACCAGTTCCAGCTCGACATCTACGGCGAGGTCGCCGACACGCTGGCGCTGGCGACCCGGCGCGGCCTGCCGCCGCATCCTCGCCAGGAGGAATACCGCAAGGTCGTCATGGGCTTTCTCGCCGAGGCCTGGACCCGGCCCGACGAGGGCATCTGGGAGGTCCGGGGCGACCGGCGGCACTTCGTCTATTCCAAGGTCATGGCCTGGGTCGGATTCGACCACGCCGCGAAGGCCGAGGCCGGCAAGGGCGACGCCGCCGAGGAGGCGCGGTTGCGCGCGGTCGCCGACGAGATCCACGCGGACGTCTGCGCGCGCGGCTACAACGCGCGCATCGGCGCCTTCTCGCAGTACTACGGCGGCGACACAGTCGACGCGAGCCTGCTGATGCTGCCGCTGGTCGGGTTCCTGCCGCCCTCGGACCCACGGATGACGGGCACCGTCGCCGCGGTCGAGCGCGAGCTGTCCGCCAAGGGCTTCCTGCTGCGCTACCAGACCGACGGCCATGACGGGCTCGAGGGTCACGAGGGCGCGTTCCTGCTCTGCTCGTTCTGGCTGGTCGAGGTCTATGCGTTGCAGGGCCGGATCGCCGAGGCCGAGGCGCTGTTCGAGCGCCTGCTGGCAGTGGCCAACGACCTCGGGCTGCTGGCCGAGGAGGTCGACGCCGACACCGGCGAGATGCTCGGGAACTTCCCGCAGGCGTTCAGCCATGTCGGCCTTGTGATGGCCGCGATCGCGCTGAGCCGGCGCCGCGGCGACGACCGGCGCCCGTTGCACGACTAGACGCTTTTCCCGCGTTTCCGGGGTCTTGACACCCGGCCCGCCCATTCCCAGATACCCGCTGTCCGGAGCCGCCTCGCGGGTCGGACGCCGAAGATGAGGGCCTGTCCCCGAGGGAAGGCCCGGCAAATCGTATCGCTTCTCTAGGAGGATGCATCCATGCGTCATTTCGATCTCACGCCGCTCTACCGCTCCAGCGTAGGCTTCGACCGTCTCGCCAACGTGCTCGATCAGGTCATGACTGCGGAAGCGGGTCAGAACGGCTACCCGCCCTACAACATCGAGAAGACCGGCGAGAACGCCTACCGGATCACCGTCGCGGTGGCGGGCTTCTCGGAAGACGAGTTGACCGTCGAGTCCCGCGAGGGCCAGCTCGTGGTCAGCGGCCGCAAGGCTGACGACGATGGCGAGGGCAAGCCCACCTATTTGCACCGCGGCATCGCGACGCGCGCGTTCGAGCGCCGCTTCCAGCTTGCCGACCACGTGCGGGCCGAGGACGCCGTGACCGAGAACGGCCTGCTGCACATCGACCTCGTCCGCGAAGTGCCCGAGGCGCTGAAGCCCCGCAAGATCGAGATCGCCCGCCGCGGCGCGATCGAGGGGACGGTCGAACACACCGCCGCCTGATAGCGGCCTTGTCCATTGGAAGGCCCGCCTGCCCGGCGGGCCTTTTCGTGTCAGTGCCTCCAGCCGAGCGCAGTCGGCCCCCGCCTTCACATCCTGCGCCCGCCCGGACCGGCGTCGCACTCGCGAGCCAGCCGGTCCGGCGTCCACTGCGAAGATTCGCCGCTTCCGGCGAGTCTGCTTCCGACCGGCGTGGTCCACCGACCAGGGCGCCCGCGCCGCCCGGCGCTGAAGATATTGGAAGTCGCGCAACGAAAGGACAGGGATGCGGGCGCTGATCCAGCGGGTGAGCGAGGCGCGGGTCTCCGTTGCCGGCAAGGCGGTCGGCGCGATCGGCCCGGGCCTGCTCGCGTTCGTCTGCGCGATGCGCGGAGACGCGGAGGCCGAGGCCGGGCGCCTGGCCGACAAGGTCTCGCGGCTGCGCATCTTCCGCGATGCGGAGGGGCGGATGAACCGCTCCGTACTCGACGCGGGCGGCGCGGCTCTGGTCGTCAGCCAGTTCACCCTCGCCGCCGAGACCCGCGGCAATCGCCCGGGCTTCTCGACCGCGGCGCCGCCCGAGGACGGCGAGCGGCTATGCCTGCATTTCGCCGAGCGGCTGCGCGCGTCCGGACTCGAGGTCGCGACCGGCGTGTTCGGCGCCGACATGCAGGTGGCGCTCGTCAACGACGGCCCGGTGACGATCTGGCTCGACACCGCCGCCCGCTGACCCCGCCCGGCGTCCAGCGGGGCCGCGGGTGGGTCGGATGCGGTTGATCTGGGTCATGGCGCAGCGCGCTGCGCCATGCCAGGGATCAGCTCCGCAGGTTGTGCGGCAATGGGGGCGAACGGGGAATGGCTCGTCTGACTTTGGTTGCGCTTGCGTTCTTGTCTGCTTGCGCGACGCAGCAGGCGCCGCCGACGGCGGGCGCTCCGACGGAGGCTGGCAGCGCGTCCGTCGGCGACGCCGTCATCGAACAGGAGGACGACGGCGGGATGCCGACCGAGGCCAAGGTCGCGATCGGCGTCGGGCTCGGCGGCCTTGCGGCGTTCGTGATCTACAGCGCGATCGTGGCCGTGGGCTCGGCCGCGATCCTGGCGAGCGGGTGACCGGCCGGTGGCGAACCGTCCTCGATCCCTTGCGCTGGCCCGGGCGCTGGCCTCGCTCCTGGCGCTGTCCCTGACTGCCGCATGCGCGACGCCCCGGATCGACGGCGCGTCGGAGGCTCAGGCGCAAGGAGCGCTCCCCGCAGGAGCGGAGGCTGCGACCCCTCTCCAGGTGAACGCGGCTGGCGTCGTGGTCATCGCGCTGCTCTCGACGGCCGCGATCCTGGCGATCCTTGTCGCTCAGGACGACGCCCTCTCCTTCGATTGAGCGGCGGGATCCGGTCCTGCGGAAGAGCGGTCGCCGCCATCCGGCTCGGCCTCGCAGCGATCTTGCCACGCCTCGGCGGGCGGCCCCGAAAGTCTGCCCGCCCATCCGGAGGCCGCAGGGGCGGCTCACATGCCTTCGATCGCGCCGAGGCTCAGGAAGTGCGTCTCGCCCGAGCTGTCGTCGACGCCGTCATTGTCGGTCACGGCCCAGCCCGCGCCCGACGCGTCGATCGCGAAGCCCTCGAGCTTGTCGACCACGTAGCCGTTCGACGCCTTCAGGTCGGGGATGAAGTCCCGGACCACAGTCTTCGAGACCACCGGCAACTCGCCCCCCAGCGCCGCGGGGACCATCTCTGACGCGTCGATCCGGGTCAGCTGCTTGATCCGGGCCTTGTCGCCGATCAGGTTGTCCCGCTCGACCACGTAGACCGCATCGCCCTGGGCGGTGATCTCCGACACGCCGATCCAGCCGCCCTCCGGCGCCGCGTCGAGCGGATAGCGCACCGCGCCCCACTCATCGCTCGTCGTGTTATAGGCGAGCAGCTTGACCTCGCCCTTCGGATCGTCGCCCCATTCGCGCTGTATCGCGACCCAGAGCACGTCGCCGACCTTCGTCACGCCCTCGGCGCCATAGCGGCTCCTCGACGGCCATCAACTCCGCCGGGAACGGGATCTCGTCCTGGACCTCGCCGGTCTCGTCGACGTGGTAGAGCGCGTGCGGGATCAGCCGGTCCGAGCGGCCCTCGGAGGCGAGCCAGAACCCGCCCTCGCCGTCGAGCGTCACGCCCTCGAGGTCGAGCTTCTGCGCCGGCATGCCGTTCCGGGTGATCGTGATGTCGCGCAGGATCCGCGCTGGCGTCTCCGTAGCGTCGATCTCGAAGATCCGCGGCTGCGCGTCGTAGACGCTGTCCGAGACCGCCCACAGCCGGCCCGGCGTCTCGGGATCGGCGACGAGGCCCGACAGCGCGCCCCAGCCGATCAGTTCCTCGGCGCCCGCCGACGTGATCGACGGATAGGCCGCCGGCGCGTCCTGCAGCTCGTAGAGCATCACGTGCGAGCGCGCCGCGCCGTCCTCGCCGAGATCGGCCTCGTTCGCCGTCGCGAGCAGGCCCCGCGCCGGGATCGCGACCGCGCCCTCCGGCGAGATGCCCGACGGCAGCAGCTGGCGCAGCTGCGGCGCGCCGTCGACCATCTCGTGGACGCCGATGACCGATCCGCGCTCGGACAGGATGAACAGGTAGTCGGTGTCGCCGAACCGGCCGAACTCCATGCCCTCGGCCTCGACGCCCTTCGCGTCGGAGCGGCCGTCCGGATAGTGCCCGATCTCGACGACCGCCCGCTCGAACGCCGTCCCGCTGTCCCACTGCACGGCGCCGTCGCGCCCGAAGATCGTGAAGCCGCGCGACCCGCCCTGCCAGTCGCCCTCGTTGGCGGTGGCGATCCGGTCGTCGTCGATCCATTGGACCGCGTCCGGCTCGCGCGGCGCGCCGGCCAGGCTGTCGGCGAAGACGAGCTGCCCGTCGTCGCGCGCGTCGATGCCTTCGAGGTCCACGGTCCCGGCCGAGAAATGCGACAGCACCGAGCCGTCGGAGCCGAGGATCGCGATGTGGTTGTTCTCCTGCAGCGTGACGACGATCTCGCCGTTGGCGTTCACGTCGACGAATTCCGGCTCCGGATCCTCGGGCGCGACTTCGGCGAGTCCGGTCATGTCGGCGCGGATCAGCGCGTCGCAGACCATCGCGCCCTCCTCCGTCAGCGGCACGATCGCGACGAACCCGGCCGGCATCTGCGGCAGGCCGCCGTCGCCGAGATCCTCGTCGCGCTCGTTCTCGATCGCGACGACGACGAAGGACCCGTCCGGCGCGACCGCGACCGAATCCGGCTGGCCGCCGAGATCGCAGGACGCGGTCTCGACGCGCGTGTCGATGTCGACGGTCGCAAGGCGGCCCGAAGGCTCGACGTAGCTCGCGCTGGTGTTGATGCCGACGAAGGCGGCCCGGCCGCGGATCGAGACGGCGGTGGGCTCTCCCCCGAAGGCGAGGCTCCCGAGCGCGACCGGCGCGGCCGGGTCGGCGATGTCGATGAAGCCGATCGCGCCGCTGGGACTGTCGGAATAGGCCAGCATCATGCCGTCGTCGCTGGCCGAGATGATCTCGGCCGAGGTCACGGAGGCGGGATCCGCATCCGGCGGCAGGTTCTGCGCGACCGGGAACGAGGCGATGCGGTTGAAGGTCTGCGGCGCGGCCGTCTGCGCCGCCGCGGCGCCCGCTGCCGCGAGCGCGACGGCGGAGGCGCATCCGAGGAGGATCGTGTTCATGCTGGGGGCTCCGGCTGTGGGAGCTTTCTCTTGCGCGGCGAAGATGACGCTTGCGCGACCGAATCGAGACTTTTGGATGACGGGCGGACGACGGTCCGGACCGCGCGCCCGGCGGCCCGGAGGCTCCCGCCCGAATTAAATGAACGAGCGTTCAAGTTCCCTCTGTTCAGCCGAGGCCGATTATTGCAGGATGCCGCCAAGCCGGGCGTCGATGCGCGCGGACCGGGCGCCGCAAAGAGCGTCGAAGAAGGCGGATTGCCGCCGCTGGGAGGATCAGGCGCGATGACCGCAGGGCATCCGGCCACCGATGTCGACACGTTCCCCAAGCTTCTGGCGCGCAACCTGCGCCTCCATGGCGCGCGTCCGGCGTACCGCGAGAAGGAATACGGGATCTGGCAGGTCTGGACCTGGGCCGAGGCCGAGGCGGAGATCTCCGCGCTGGCCTGGGGCCTGCTGCAACTCGGGCTCGCGCCCGGCGATCATGTCGCGGTGATCGGCCGCAACCGGCCGCAGCTCTACTGGGCGATGATCGCGACGCAGGTCTGCGGCGCCGTGCCGGTGCCGCTCTACCAGGATGCGGTGGCCGAGGAGATGGCCTATGTCCTCGAGCATTGCGGCGCGCGCTTCGTCGTCGCCGGCGACCAGGAGCAGGTCGACAAGGTGCTGGAGATCGGGAGCGGCCTGCACGCGCTCGAGCACATCGTCTATCTCGATCCGCGCGGGATGCGCGGCTACGACCATGCCCGGCTGCACGCCTACAGGGACGTCCAGCAGGCAGGTCGGGACGCGCCGGAGGCTGTGCGGCGCGAGGCTGCGGAGCGGATCGCGTCGCAGGGCCCGGAAACGACCTGCGTCATGCTCTACACGTCCGGCACGACGGGCCGGCCCAAGGGGGTCGTGTTGTCCAACCGGAACATCATCTCGACCGCGAAGGCGAGTTGCGAGTTCGATGCGCTGAGCGAGCGCGACAGCGTGCTCGCCTACCTGCCGATGGCCTGGGTCGGCGACTTCATCTTCTCGATGGGCCAGGCGTGCTGGGCCGGCTTCTGCGTGAACTGCCCGGAGAGCCCGGAGACGATGCAGGCCGACCTGCGCGAGATCGGGCCGACCTACTTCTTCGCGCCGCCCCGGTTCTTCGAGGGGTTGCTGACCAGCGTGATGATCCGGATGGAGGACGCGAGCCGCATCAAGCAGGCGATGTTCGCCCGGTTCATGGACGTGGCGCGGCGGGTGGGGCCCGGCGATCCTCGACGGCAAGCCGGTCGGCGCGGCCGACCGCGCCGCCTACGCGCTCGGCGACGTTCTGGTCTACGCGCCGCTGAAGAACGCGCTGGGGCTGAGCCGGGTCCGCGTCGGCTACACGGCCGGCGAGGCGATCGGACCGGAGCTGTTCGAGTTCTACCGCGCGCTCGGCATCAACCTGAAGCAGCTCTACGGCCAGACCGAGGCCAGCGTGTTCATCACCCAGCAGCCCGACGGCGAGGTGCGCGCCGACACCGTCGGCGTGCCGTCGCCGGGCGTCGAGATCCGGATCGCCGACAGCGGCGAAGTGTTCTACCGCTCGCCCGGATCGTTCGTCGAATACTACAGGAACGCCGAGAGCACCGCGTCCACCAAGGACCCGGAGGGCTGGGTCGCGACCGGAGACGCGGGCTTCATCGAGCCGGAGACCGGGCACCTGCGCATCATCGATCGCGCCAAGGACGTCGGCCGGATGGCCGACGGGCATCTGTTCGCGCCGAAATACGTCGAGAACAAGCTGAAGTTCTATCCGAACATCCTCGAGGCGGTCGTCTTCGGCAACGGCAGGCCGAGCTGCGCCGCCTTCATCAACATCGACCTCGCGGCGGTGGGCAACTGGGCCGAGCGCAACAACATCGCCTATGCGAGCTATCAGGAGCTGGCGCAGCACCCGCGCGTCTACGAGACGGTTCTCGGCCATGTCGAGGAGGTGAACCGCAGCCTCGCGGCGGATCCGATGCTCGCGGGCTGCCAGGTCCGGCGCTTCCTGATCCTGCACAAGGAACTCGACGCCGACGACGGCGAACTGACCCGGACCCGCAAGGTTCGCCGCCGCATCATCGAGCGAAAATACGCGGACCTGATCGACGCGCTCTATGGCGGCGCGTCCGAGATCTACACCGAGACCGAGGTCACCTACGAGGACGGCCGCAAGGGCCGGATCAAGGCGACGCTCGCGATCCGCGACGCGACGGTCGTCGAGACGCCCAGGCAGGCGGAGGCAGCATGAATGTCGGAACGGACCTCATCGTCGTCACGGTCGTGGCGCTGGCGGCGACGCTGCTCGCGGCGCGACGGATGAGCGAGAAATGGGCGGACGGGATCGCCGCGGGCAGCGGCGTGCTGGCGGCCTATGTCTGGCGTCCGGCCAGCGACATCCCGAACGATGCGTCGTTCCAGTCGCTGGCGGTGCTGGCCGCGATCATCCTCGTCTTCGTCGGCATCTCGCGCGGGGCGCGGCTGCGATGAACGTCGCGGAGCCCCTCCGGACCGCAAGGCCGCCGCCGGCCGCGTCCCGGCGGATCGGCGACGTGCTGCTGGACGTTCGCAACATCACGCTTCGTTTCGGCGGGGTGGAGGCGATCAAGGACATCAGCTTCGACATCCGCGATGGCGAGATCCGCGCGATCATCGGCCCGAACGGCGCCGGCAAGTCGTCGATGCTGAACGTGATCAAGCGGCTTCTACCATCCGCAGGAGGGCGAAATCCGGTTCCGTGGCGCGCGGCGCGGCCCGATGCGACCGCACGCGATCGCGCACCAGGGGATCGCGCGCACGTTCCAGAACATCGCGCTGTTCAAGGGCATGACGACGCTCGACAACATCATGACCGGCCGCTTCACCCACATGAAGCGCGGCATCTTCTGGCAGGCGCTGTGGAAGGGGCCGGCCGAGGCCGAGGAGGTCGCGAACCGCGAGAAGGTCGAGCGGATCATCGACTTCCTCGAGATCCAGCACATCCGCAAGACGCCGGTCGGCCGTCTGCCCTACGGCCTGCAGAAGCGCGTCGAGCTCGGCCGCGCGCTGGCCGCCGAACCGAAGCTGCTGCTGCTCGACGAGCCGATGGCCGGCATGAACGTCGAGGAGAAGGAGGACATGTCCCGCTTCATCCTCGACGTGAACGACGAGTTCGGCACGACGATCGCGCTGATCGAGCACGACATGGGCGTGGTCATGGACATCTCCGACCGCGTCGTCGTGCTCGACTATGGCCGCAAGATCGGCGACGGCACGCCCGACGAGGTCCGCAGCAACCGCGACGTGATCGACGCCTATCTCGGGGTCGGCCATGACTGAACGCACGCGGCGATTCCTGGCCGAGGTCGAGGGGGAGGCGGACCTCGCCCCCGGAATGCTCTCCCGGCGGTTCCTGCCGATGTTCGCCGCCGACGAGACGCGGCTCGCCTCCGTTCCCGACGCCGACCTGCCGCGGCTGAAGGCGCATCTCCTCGCCGCGCACGACGGCGGGCCGCAGCGGTCCGTCGACGCCGGCGCCGCGATGAGCCCGGCAGAAATCCAGTACTTCCGCCACCTGTTCAAGCGGGTCGGCCGGGCGATCGCCGCGGACGCCGCGCTCGACCCGGAGGGCAAGGCGGCCGTGCGGGCGCTCTGCCCCTATTGCGATGAGGAGGGCCCGATCGAACCCGACCCCGTCGACGTCGCGGCGAGGCCCGCGCTGCCGGGAACCGCCGGCGCCTTGCGACCCGGCGGCGGGGAGGACGAGCGATGAGCGTCGGCCTGCTGAACCTGATCGAGGTGATCCTGAATGGCCTGATGGTCGGGATCATGTACTCGCTGGTGGCGCTCGGCTTCGTGCTGATCTTCAAGGCGAGCGGCATCTTCAACTACGCGCAGGGCGTGATGGCGCTGTTCGCGGCGCTGACGCTGGTCGGGCTCCAGACCGGGCAGGTGCCTTTCGCGCACCTCATCAACGCGGTCGCCGGCACGAACCTGCACAGCTTCGGCTGGACGATGCCCGCGGCGCTGGCGATCCTGGCGACCGCGGGCGTGATGGTCGTGCTGGCGATCCTGGTCGAGCGGCTGCTGCTGCGCCACCTGGTGAACCAGGAGCCGATCATCCTGTTCATGGCGACGATCGGGCTCGCCTACTTCCTCGAGGGTCTCGGCGACCTGATGTGGGGCGCCGACGTCAAGGTCGTCGACATCGGACTGCCGAGCGGCGGCAGCCTGTGGTGGGAGGACCTGACCGCCGGATGGGCGCCCGAGGAGTCGGGCTACTGGGGAATGTACATCGACAAACTCGACGTGGCCGCGACGGTGATCGCGGCGCTGCTGGTCGCGGGCCTGACGCTTTTCTCGCAATATACCCGGATCGGCCGGGCGCTGCGGGCGGTAGCGGACGACCACCAGGCGGCGCTGTCGGTCGGCATCTCGCTGCGCACGATCTGGGTCATCACCTGGTCGATCGCGGGCTTGGTCGCGTTGGTTGCCGGCGTGATGTGGGGCGCGAAGTCAGGCGTGCAGTTCTCGCTGTCGCTGATCGCGCTGAAAGCGCTGCCGGTGCTGATCCTCGGCGGCTTCACTTCGATCCCGGGCGCGATCGTCGGCGGGCTGATCATCGGGGTCGGAGAGAAGCTGTTCGAGTTCCTGATCGGCCCGATGATCGGCGGGGCCACCGAGAACTGGTTCGCCTACGTGCTTGCGCTGGCGTTCCTGATGTTCCGCCCGCAGGGGCTGTTCGGCGAGCGGATCATCGAGCGGGTGTGACGCGACAGGGGGAGATGACGGCGGAATGAACGACGGGCGCAGGCACGGGAACGCACGCCGGAGCGCGGCGGCCTTTGCCGCCGACAAAGTGCGCGCAGGTGCGCGCGAGTTGTTTGCTTGGCGCGGGCCTGCGGGCCCGCGCCGACTGCTCTCCAGGTTAGCAAGCCAGTATGAAAGCCGGCCGCAGGATGACGGGCGCTGGTCGTTCGGGGCGGGAGGACGGTTATGATCTACCGCGAGGCCGGCGACTTCAAGACGAGATACTCGGCCGATGCCCAGACGTTCCCGATCCGGGCCGACCGCTGGGCCTATTACGCGCTGCTCGCGGTCGCGCTGCTCATCGTGCCTCTCTTCATCGACGGCTACTGGTCGAACGCGATCCTGCTCCCGTTCCTGATCTGGTCGATCGCAGCGCTCGGGCTCAACATCCTGACCGGCTATTGCGGGCAGGTCTCGCTCGGCACCGGCGGCTTCATGGCTGTGGGCGCCTTCGCCGCCTTCAAGCTGATGACGGCCTTTCCCGACCTGAACTTCCTCGTCGTCGTGATGGGCGCGGGCGCGATCACCGCCGTCGTCGGCACGGCCTTCGGCCTGCCGAGCCTCAGGATCAAGGGGTTCTATCTCGCGGTCGCGACGCTGGCGGCGCAGTTCTTCCTGGTCTGGCTCTTCAACAAGGCGCCCTGGTTCATGAACTACTCGGCGACCGGGCAGATCACCGCGCCGGTGCGGGCGGTCTTCGGCTGGTCGGTGACCGGGGCCGCGGCGAGCCCGGCGGCCAAGTACCTGTTCTGCCTCGGCATCCTGATCGCGCTGGCGCTGGTCGCGAAGAACCTGACCCGCGGGCGGATCGGGCGGTCCTGGATGGCGATCCGCGACATGGACATCGCCGCCGAGATCATCGGGGTGAACCCGCTGATCGCCAAGCTCTCGGCCTTCGCGGTATCGTCGTTCTTCGTCGGCGTCGCCGGGGCGCTCTACTTCGCCGTCTATTTCGGCGCGGTCGAGGTGACGGACGCCTTCGGCATCCGCGTGTCCTTCCTCGTGCTCTTCATGGTGATCATCGGCGGCCTCGGCTCGATCCTCGGCTCGTTTCTCGGGGCGGGCTTCATGGTGCTGATGCCGATCCTGCTGAAGAACGCGATGGTCGGCGGCCTCGGCTGGCCGACCGATCTCGCGGCCCATGTCGAGCTGATGCTGATCGGCCTGCTGATCATGGGCTTTCTCGCCGTCGAGCCGCACGGGCTCGCGGCACTGTGGCGCACCGCGAAGGAAAAGCTGAGGCTCTGGCCGTTCCCGCACTGAACCAACAAGAACAAGCAAGGAGGATGCCCGAATGATGACGCTGCGAATTACGGCCCTGGCCGTCGCCGCCGGACTGGCCGCGGGGCCGGCGCTGGCCGAGCTGAACTTCCCGTCGCTGTCCTACCGGACCGGGCCCTACGCCTCGGGCGGGATCCCGTTCGCGGACGGCTACGCCGACTACTTCACGCTGCTGAACGAGCGCGACGGCGGCATCGGCGGCGTGAAGGCGGTCGTGCCGGAATGCGAGACCGCCTACGACACGACCCGCGGCGTCGAGTGCTACGAGCAGTTGCGCGACAGCCAGCCGCTGGTGCTGCAGCCGATGTCGACCGGCATCACCTACCAGCTGATCCCGCGCATGACCGAGGACAAGCTGCCGCTGCTGACGGTCGGCTACGGCCGGACCAGCGCCGCGGACGGCTCGACCTTTCCGTGGGTCTTCAACTTCCCCGCGACCTACTGGGACGGCGGCCTCGGTCGCCATCAAGTACCTGCTCGACGAGAACGGCGGCAGCCTCGAGGGCAAGAAGATCGCGCTCGTCTACCACAATTCCGCCTATGGCAAGGAGCCGATCCGCACGCTGGAGGCGCTGGCCGACAAGCACGGCTACACGCTGACGGCGATCCCCGTCGACAGCCCCGGCCAGGAGCAGAAGAGCCAGTGGCTGCAGATCCGCCGCGAGCGGCCGGACTACGTGCTGATGTGGGGCTGGGGCGTGATGAACTCAGGTCGCGATCACCGAGGCGGCGGCGATCGGCTTTCCGATGGAGAACTTCATCGGCATCTGGTGGTCGGGGGCAGAGCCGGACGTGCTGCCCGCCGGCGCCGGCGCGGACGGCTACAAGGCCCTGAGCTTCAACGGAGTCGGCGAGGATTTCCCGTTTTACGACGACCTGCGCGAATACGTGATCGACGCGGGAAAGAGCGCCGGCGACGGCTCTACGGTCGGCACGGTCCAGTACAACCGCGGCATCCTCGCGGCGATGCTGGCCGCGGAATCGGCGCGCACCGCGCAGGAGATCCACGGCACGCCCGACATCACGCCGGAGATGATGCGCGACGGCATGGAGGCGCTGACGCTCGACGACGCGCGGCTGGCCGAGATCGGCATGACCGGCTTCGCGCCGGAGCTTGCCGTGAAGTGTGCGAACCATCGCGGCGAGGGCTACGGCGCCGTCACGCAGTGGAACGCCGCCGAGCAGGAATGGGTGCAGATCTCGGACTTCATCGCGCCGGACGCCGACGTGATCTGGCCGCTGGTCGAGGAGGACGCCGCGGCGTTCCGCGCCGAGTCGGGCGCCGAGCAGCGCGAGTGCCCGGCCGGCTGAAACGTCCATGTCTCCCGGCCCCTGCGGCCGGGAGACCGTGACCAGGAGGAACGCCCGTGCTCGACGCCGCGCCGCAGGACGAGATCCTGCTCGAGGTCAACAACATCGAGGTGATCTACAACCACGTGATCCTCGTGCTGAAGGGCGTCAGCCTTAAGGTGCCGAAGGGCGGGATCACCGCGCTGCTCGGCGGCAATGGCGCCGGCAAGACCACGACGCTGAAGGCGATCTCGAACCTGCTGCGTTCGGAGCGCGGCGAGATCACCAAGGGCTCGATCTCCTATCGCGGCGCCCCGGTCGGCGCGCTGAACCCGTCCGAGCTGGTGCGCCGCGGCGTGATCCAGGTCATGGAAGGCCGGCACTGCTTCGAGCACCTGACGATCGAGGAGAACCTCCTGACCGGCGCCTTCACCCGGACCGACGGCAAGGCGGCGATCGCGCGCGACCTCGAGATGGTCTACGGCTACTTCCCGCGCCTGCGCGAGCGCCGCCGCAGCCAGGCCGGCTACGCGTCCGGCGGCGAGCAGCAGATGTGCGCGATCGGCCGCGCGCTGATGTCCCGGCCCGAGACGGTGCTGCTCGACGAGCCGTCGATGGGCCTCGCGCCGCAGCTGGTCGAGGAGATCTTCGGGATCGTGCGAGACCTGAACGTCAAGGAGGGCGTCAGCTTCCTTCTGGCCGAGCAGAATACCAACGTCGCGCTGCGCTTCGCGGGCTACGGCTACATCCTCGAATCGGGGCGCGTCGTGATGGACGGTCCGGCCGCGGCGCTGCGCGAGAACCCGGACGTCCGGGAGTTCTACCTCGGCATGGCGGACGAGGGTCGCAAGTCCTTCCGCGACGTGCGCAGCTATCGCCGCCGCAAGCGCTGGCTGAGCTGACAGGAGACAGGCATGGCCCGACCCCGGCCCGACGAGACCCGCGATCCGGAGACCCGCGCGGAGGCGTTGCGCGCGGCACTGCCGCAGGCGATCGCGAATGCCCTGCGCGCGCCGGGGATGGCGGCGCGTCTCCGCGGCGTCTCGGCGGCGGACGTGACGGACCGTCCGGCGCTGGCCCGGCTTTCGGTGCTGCGCAAGTCCGAGCTCGGGGCCGCGCAGCAGGCCGCGCCGCCGTTCGGCGGCTTCACGGCCGGACCGGCCGACGACCACGACTTCGTGTTCCAGAGCCCGGGCCCGATCTACGAGCCGGGCCGCGCCGACGGCGACTGGTGGCGGATCGGGCGCTTCCTGAACGCCTGCGGCGTCGGGCGCGGCGACATCGTGCAGAACTGCTTCTCCTACCACCTGACGCCGGCCGGGCCGATGTTCGAGAGCGGCGCGCGCGCGGTGGGCGCGACGGTGCTGCCGGCAGGCACCGGGCAGACCGAACTGCAGGTCGAAGCGGCGCGCGATCTCGGCTGCACCGTCTATGCGGGCACGCCGGATTACCTGAAGACCATCCTCGACGCCGCCGACGCCGCCGGGACCGTGCTGAAGATCCGCCGCGCGACGGTCTCGGGGGGCGCGCTGTTCCCGGCGCTGCGCGCGGGCTATGCGGATCGCGGCATCGCCTGCCTGCAATGCTACGCGACCGCGGATCTCGGCCTGATCGCCTATGAGAGCGCGGGCGGCGAGGGCATGATCGTCGACGAGGGCGTGATCGTCGAGATCGTGCGCCCGGGCACCGGCGACCCGGTCCCCGACGGCGAGGTCGGCGAGGTCGTCGTGACGACGCTGAACCCGGACTATCCGCTGGTCCGCTTCGCGACCGGCGACCTGTCGGCCGTGCTGCCGGGGTCCAGCCCCTGCGGCCGGACCAACATGCGCATCCGCGGCTGGCTGGGCCGCGCCGACCAGACGACCAAGATCAAGGGCATGTTCGTGCGCCCCGAGCAGGTCGCGGCGCTGGTCGCGCGCCACCCGGAGATCGCCCGCGCCCGCGTTTCGGTCGACCGGGACGGCGACCGCGACACGATGCTCGTCCAGATCGAATCTGCCGGCGCCGACGTCGAATCGGTCGCGGCCAGCGTCCACGCGGTGTTCCGCCTGCGCGGCGCGGTCGAGATCGTCGCCCCCGGCAGCCTGCCCAACGACGGCAAGGTGATCGAGGACCGGCGCGCCTATCCGTGATCCCGCCGCGGGGGAACCGAACCGGCCCCGGCGCGTAAGCCTCGCGAGGCAAGGTTAGGGAGGATCGCGGACATGCGGATCGAACGGAAACTCGGGCTGATGGCCGGCGCCGCGCTCTGCGCGCTGGCGCAGACCGCGACGGCCGCGGATCTGGCGCTGCTGGTAACCGGGGCGGGCCAGCCGCAGGCGGCGCTCGACCCGCTGGCGCAGGCGCTGTCCGAGCGCGGCTACGAAATCGTGATACGCGGCGCCGCCGACCGCGCAGCCTTCGCCGAGGCGCTGCGCGAGGTCGAGGCGCGGCTGCCCGAGGCCGACCGGTTGCTGATCGTCTTCACCGGCGAAACGCGGACCGACGGCGCGCACGGCTGGCTGCTGCCCGAGGGCTTCGACGGCGACAGCCGCGTCGACGCCGCACTGGGCGCGATCCCGCTCGACCTGCTGCTCGGCATGGCGGCCGACCGGCCCGGCCGCTCGGCCGTCGTCGTCGGCTCCGAGGCGCCGGGCCGGCCGCAGTCGCCGCGCGACGGCGCGCTGGCGCCGGGTCTTGGTGTGCCCGACGTGCCGCAGGGCGTGCTGCTGGTCGCGGCGCCGACAGGGACGGTCGTCGGTCTCGTCGGCAACCGCCTGCTCGACGGCGGGCGCAGCACCGCCGAGGCGCTGGCGGACCTGCCCGAGAACGTCGTTGCGCTGGGATTCCGCGCTGCCGAGCCCGCCTTCGCGCCGCCGTCGAGCGTCGCGGCCGCGCCGCCGCCCGACCGCGAACTCGGCCGCTCCCGAGGAGGACGAGCCGGCCCTGACGGTCGCGCCTGCCGAGGCCGCCGAAGACGATCTTGCGCTCGACCAGCCAGCGCGGCGCCGGATCCAGGAACGCCTGACCGTGCTGGGCTACGGCACGCGCGGCATCGACGGCATCTTCGGCCCCGGTACGCGCGCCGCCATCGCCGCCTGGCAGCAAGACCAGGACCTCGAGAGCACGGGCTTCGTGACCGCCGAGCAGCTTCAGCTGCTCGCGGCGCTGGCCGATGCGCGCAGCGCCGAGCTTGCCGCCGCCGCCGAGGAGGCCCGGCGCGAGGAGGAGGCCGCCGACGCCGCGTTTTGGCGCAGCACCGGCGCGGGCGGCGCTCCGGCCGACCTGCGCGCGTATCTCGCCCGCTATCCCGAGGGCGTCTACGCGGCGGAGGCGCAGGCCGCGCTCGACCGGATCGAGGCCGAGGCCGCTGAGCAAGCCTCCGCCGCCGACCGCGCCGCTTGGGAGGCCGCGCGCGAGGCGGACCGGCCGCGCGCCTACCGCGACTATCTCGCCGCCTACCCCGAAGGCGCCTTCGCCGGCCGCGCCCAGGCGCGCGTCGCCGAGATCGAGGGCGAGCCGGATCGCCGGCGCGCCCGCGACGCCTCCGCGCAGGCCGAGGAGGCGCTCGGGCTCAACCGTGGCAGCCGCGCGCTGATCGAGGGCCAGCTGGCCGCGATCGGCTTCGAGGTAGGCGCGCCGGACGGCGAGTTCGACCAGTCGACCCGGCGCGCGCTGCGGGAGTTCCAGGGTCGCCAGGGCCTCGAGGCGACCGGCTATGTCGACCAGGCGACGATCCAGGCGCTGATCGTCGCCTCGCTCGGGCTGCGCTGACGCGAAGCGTGCGTGTCGGGGCCTAGCCGCCCTGGCGCGCACGCTGCTCGGACGCGGCCATGCCTGGGGTGCGCATGACCTCGGCGAGACCCGCGCGGTCGAGGCCCGGCGCAAGTTCGTCGGACCAGACGTCGAATCGCTCGATCTCGTGGCGGCCGAAGGACGTGATCATCGCGACGTCCGCCGCGTCCATGCCGCGCACCATCAGGACGCGCCCGATACGCGGCGTATTGAAGCGCGCGTCGAAAGTATGCCAGCGCCCGCCGAGCCAGACCTCAATCCAGGCGCTGAAGTCGCCCGGCCCGCCATAGGGCACGCCGATGTCGGGCAGGTAGCCGCTGCAATAGCGCGCGGGCACGTTCATCGCCCGGCAGAACGCGACTGCGAGGTGAGCGAAGTCGCGGCAGACCCCGTTCCCCTCGCGGTACGCGTCGGCCGCGCTCTTCGTGGGCCGGCCGAACTGGTAGCCGAACGTGATGTGCCGGTGCACGAAGTCGCAGATCGCCTGCACCCGGCCCCAGCCTTCGGGAGTGTTCCCGAACAGGCGCCAGGCCTCGGGCGTCAGCGTGTCGGATTCGCAGTAGCGGCTCGGCACGAGGAAACGCAGCACCTCGTTTGGCAGCGACGCGACCGGCTGCTGTGCCGCGCTCCAGTCCGTGTCGTCCGGTCGCCCGTCATGGTTCACCACCAGATCGGAGACCAACGTCAGCGACCCGGCCGGCGCGGTCAATCGGGTGATCTCGTTGCCGAACGCGTCGCGGTAGGTCTCGATCGGCACGTCGGGCCGCGCGAGAACGGCGCCGCTGCCCATGACCGGAGGCGGCGCGTCCGGATGCGGCGACAGCGCCAGCAGCAGCGGCATCTCGATCTCGGCGCGGATCTCGATCTGATAGCCGACGCGGATCAACATTGGGGCAACTCCAGATGCGATCGCGCGGCGCGGGACCGGTTACGTGGCGTCAGAAACCGTTACCGAGGTCTTGACGCCTCCTGATTTGTTCTTCCGGATCAACGGCTTGACCGGATGGGCACGCGTGCCCGAGCTGTTGCGCGGGCGTCAAGACGAATGACCCCGGCGGATCGCTCCGCCGGGGCCATTTCCGTCGACCGGTAGCCGGCGCGGTTCAGCCCTGGCGCGCCTTGAAGCGGCGCTGGGTCTTGTTGATCACATAGACCCGTCCCTTGCGGCGGACGACACGGCAATCCCGGTGGCGCGCCTTGAGGGAGCGAAGCGAATTGGCGACCTTCATGGCCTCTCTCCTGTCTGCGGCGCGCGGATGAAGCCTGCGCCTTGTTGCGGTCGCCCCTCTCGGGGCATCATCTGATCTCGCCCCCGGAGGGGGAATGGTGGGCGTAACTGGGATTGAACCAGTGACCCCTTCGATGTCAACGAAGTGCTCTCCCGCTGAGCTATACGCCCACATGCCCGGGCATGCGGGAGCCCGGACCGTGCCGCTCTATATGTCGACGCGCCGCCGGGTTCAAGACGTTTTGCCGACTCGCGTCCAAGCGCTATAGTCCAGCTCAAATCAGGCAAGGATGCCCATGAGCGAGCCGTTGTTCAGCCTCTCGATGCCCGCCCGCCGCACGTCTCCAGCGGTGTTCAGCTCGCCCCACAGCGGCTCCGACTACGACCCGGCGACAATCGGTCGCTCCCGTTTGTCGCCCCGGCATCTGAGGTCGTCGGAGGACGCGTTCGTCGACGAGCTCTTTTCCGCCGCGCCCCAGCACGGCGCCCCGCTGCTGGCGGCCCGGGTTCCGCGGGCGAGCGTCGATCTCAATCGCTCTCCCGACGATCTCGACCCCGCGCTGATCGCAGGCGCCTCCCGCAGGTTCCTCAACCCGCGGATCGCCGCCGGACTGGGGGTGATACCGCGCGTCGTGGCCGAGGGCCGGCCGATCATCGACGGCAAGATGACGCTGGCCGAAGCGCAGCGCCGGATCACGGCCTACCATCGGCCCTACCACGCCCAGCTGCGCGCCCTGCTCGAGCAGAGCCGCGGCGCCTTCGGGCAGGGATTGCTGTTTGACTGCCATTCGATGCCGCACGACGCCCTCGCCGCCTCGGCGCGGATCCGCGGGCAGCGACCGAACATCGTGCTCGGCGACAGGTTCGGCGTCGCCTGCGAGCGTTGGGTGGTCGACGCGGCCACCGACATCTTCACGGCCGAGGGCTTCATCGTCGCGCGCAACGCGCCCTTCGCCGGAGGCTTCATCACCCAGAGCTACGGGCGGCCGGCGACTGGCATCCATGCGCTGCAGATCGAGGTCGACCGGGCGCTCTACATGGACGAATCGCGGATCGAGAAACTGCCGGATTTCGCAGATGTTCGCCGCGCGATCGGGGCGGCCGTGGCCGGCCTGACCGGCATCGGCCGGATCGAGTTGCCGATGGCGGCCGAATAGGGCCGCATGCCTCCGCCTATCCCCTGAAGCAGGGTTTGGCCGGCGGCGCGCGGCCGACAAGGTCCTGCGCCGCGCGTCGTGGGTCAGCCACCGCAAGCCTGCTCATTGACATCACAAGTGACCTCTCTCGCGGCATCTTGGATCAGCAAGCGGCCCGAAGGGTCTGCCTAGGGCGCAACGCCTCTGGCAGACATCTGAAAAGCCTGCAGCGCAGGGACGGCAAAAAAGAGGCCGTGCACATGGCACGGCCCAAGTTTAGGGAGGAAACGCCCGTAGGGCGTGCGTGATGCAACGCATCACATCCCTCACATTATGCCGCATCGCAGCATAGTCAACGCCATTCGGGAGGTGGGAATGTTTTTTTCACGCACAACCGGCAAAAATGTTCAAAACAGCGCCAGTTCTCCAGTAAAGCGTAAAATTTCAGCGAAAGCTACGTCCCAAGACGATTGCCTGCGGCCCAAACCGGTTTCGAATAGCGTCGGAGGCGTGTTCAGCGGCCAGACGCTTCGACTGATTCGGATCAAACAGGTCCGGCTCCCAAGCGTCTGCGGTTGAAACATGTAAATCACATACGCCTATTCCGAGCAGCCGAAAGGGTGCCGCAGTCATGTCGCGCTGCAGCATCGGCAGCGCCGCGCGGTAGACGCTGTCCGCCATCCTGACCGGAGAGCCCACCGTAAGGCGGCGGCTGAGAAGGCGGTGGTCCGCGCGCTTCAGCTTGAGCATGACGGTTCGCGCGACGAGACACCTCGCCTTCAGACGCCCGGATACCGCCTCGGCAAGGTCCCAGAGGACCGGCTTCAGCGCGTCCAGGTCGGACACGTCCTCCGCAAAGGTTGTCTCGTTGGACACCGACCGCGGCAATTGGCCGGGCGAGACCGACCGCGCGTCCAGGCCCTGCGCCAGATGCCAAAGCCGGTCCCCGTGCGATCCAAAGCGTGCGATCAGTGTCGTGCGGTCGCGCCGGCGCAGGTCGGCAAAGCTGTGGATCCCCTCGGCGTGCAGCGCGGCGAGCGTCGCCGGGCCCACGCCCCAGATCAGACTTACCGGTCGCGGAGCAAGAAAATCCAGCGTCTCCGCCTGGCCGATCACGCTGAAGCCGCGAGGCTTGTCCATCTCCGACGCGATCTTGGCCAGGAACTTGTTATGGCTGAGACCGACCGAGACGGTCAGGCCGAGATCGCGCTCGATCTCAGCCTGAAAGCGGGCCATCAGGACGGCGGCGGGCGCGCGGTGAAGGCGCTCGGTGCCGCGAAGGTCGAGGAAGGCCTCGTCGAGCGACAGCGGCTCGACCAGCGGGGTCAGCGCCTCCATGCGATTGCGAATCTCGCGGCCGATCGCGGCGTAGTGGGGAAGGCGGGGCGGCACGACGACCGCGTCGGGGCAGAGTTGCAGCGCCTTGAACATCGGCATCGCCGAGCGGACGCCGCGGATTCGCGCGATGTAGCAGGCGGTGGTGACAACGCCGCGTCTGCCGCCGCCGACGATCAGGGGTTTGTCGGCCAGCGACGGGTCGTCCCGTTTCTCGACCGATGCGTAGAACGCGTCACAGTCGACATGGGCGATGGCGAGGCTGTTCAGTTCCGCGTGGCGAAGCACCCGCGGCGATCCGCAGGACGGGCATCGGCCCGTTCCCTTGAAGGCGGTCAGGCAGGCGCGGCAGAGGGCGTTGGGCGTCATGGCCAACTCTAGCAGTCGGCGCGCTTCCGGGGAACGGCGCGTGCGTCCGGCAAGGGGCGGCAGCGCACACCCCGACTTTTTTGGAACACGTCGCGGGGACGCCCGTTGATTGTCCAGACGCAGCAAACAAGGAGGCAGATATGCGACGCCTGACCCTCACGACGACCGCAACGGCGATCATGCTGGCAGCCGCGCCGGCACTGGCGCAGGACGCCATGATGAATGAGTCGATGACTGACTCGGACTGGGCTGAGCTGATTCGGACCCGCGACATCACCGGCGGGACGATCTACACTACGAACGAGGCGTATGACGAAGGGTCCTGGGGCTCGCCGGACGATTATCGCTGGGGCTGGACCGGATACGACGCCGTCGGCGCAGACTGGAACCAGATCGGCGAGATCGAGGACATCATCCTCAACCGCTCCGGAGAAATGATCGGCGTGGTCGCGGAAGTCGGCGGCTTTCTCGACATCGGGGACAAGCATGTGCTTCTGCGGGTCGGCGATGTCGACCTCTTCCCGGTCGATGACGCCAGTTACGCTATGATCACCCGCTATTCCGAAGAAGAACTCGAGGATCTTCCCAGCGTCGACGAAGGCTGGTGGAACTGATCGCGGCGCGGCGCGCCCTACGGGGGAGTGCCGGACTCCTAATCTCCGGTCCTTTCCGCTTTACGCGGGAAGGACATTTTTTTGTCCGGTCGCTCAGGCGATTTCCGCCAGGATCGCCGTGGCGGCGGCAGCAGGATCGCTCGCCGCGACGACAGGTCGCGCAATGACGATGTGATCCGCCCCGGCGGCAAGCGCCTGGGCAGGGGAGGCGACGCGCTTCTGGTCGTTGGCGGCCGAGCCGGCGGGCCGCACCCCCGGCGTGACGATCAGCTTGCCGGCGGCCTCGGGCAGCGCCCGCAGCCGCGCGGCCTCGTGCGGCGAGGCGATGACGCCGTCGGCGCCGGCCGCGAAGGCGCGGGCGGCGCGCTCGATCACGATGTCGGTCATGTCGCCGGGGACGATCATCGCAGCGTCGAGGTCGGCACGGTCCAGGGCGGTCAGGATCGTCACCGCGAGGATCCTCGTGCCGGTCCCGCCGCGTCCGGCGGCAGCGGCCCGCACCACGTTCGGATCGCCGTGCACCGTCAGGAAATCCGGCCGGATCGTCGTGGCGACGCCGCGCGCCGCGGCCTCGACGGTATTCGGGATGTCAAACAGCTTGAGGTCGAGAAAGACCCCAAGACCGCGCTCCCGCAGGTCGGTCGCGAGCGCCAGCCCCCCGGCGGCCAGCATCCCGAGCCCGATCTTGTAGAACCCGACCGCAGGGCCGATCCGGCGCACCATCTCGCGGGCGGCCTCCGCGTCGGGCAGGTCGAGACCGACGATCAGGCGGCGGTCTGCGGCGGGGGCGGGCATGGCGATGATCTCCGGTTTTGTAGGCAACGCAGTCTTACCGGCGCGAAGGGCCGCAATCCAGACGCGCCGCGGATGTTGACGCGAAGCCCGGCAGAGGGCGAGGATCGCCGCCGCAACGAGGAGCGTCCATGCAGATCGAGATTTCCGTCGCGCGCGACGAGGAGGGGCCGCGGTCCGGGCCAGTCGTCGTGGGCTGGCTGCGCGACCCGGACAAGGGCGGCGTGCTGTACGATCCGCCGGAGCGGGTGATCTTTCGCGACGTGAACCGCAAGCACGCGAAGTCGGCCGGCCGCTGTCCGGCGGTGATCAATCTCGAGAGCCGCTACTTCATGGTACGCTGCCCGTTCGACATGGCGATCGGCTTCGCGCGCGACCAGGATGGCCGCGCGGCGCTGGTCAACCGCGCCGGCGCCGCTAGCCCGATCCGCACGAACAAGCTCAACGATGTGCTGAGCCTGGTCGGGGAGGCCGAGTGGCGCTATCCGGACCGGCCGACCGTGCAGCTGAAGCTGCCCTACGTCTTCATCGCCGACGAGCCGGTCTACCTGACGCAGCTCGACGCCTTCGCGCATTACCGCAAGGCGCCGCTGCCGGGCACGATCTTCGGCGGGCGGTTCCCGATCAACGTCTGGCCGCGGCCGCTGATGTGGGCTTTCGAGTGGCACGAGCCGGAGAAGGATCTGGTCCTGCGCCGGGGCGACCCGCTGTTCTACGTGCAGTTCGAGGCGGACGGGCCGGAGCGGCCGGTCCAGCTGGTCGAGGCCGAGCACACGCCGGAGCTGGCCGGGTATCTCGAGCACATCACCGGGGCGGTGAACTACGTGAACCAGACGTTCTCGCTGTTCAAGGCTGCCGAGGCGGCCCGGCCGGCGAAGCTGGTGACGCCGAAACGCGGCTAGACGGGCGTGTCAGCGTGATACGCTGGTCAAGCGATTGAAATAAAATGACATTCAGGAGGGCGTCGGCGATGGATTGGCGCAGTTCGCTGGAGATCTGCGAGGTCGCGACCGGGCGGACGCGGGTCGTGCTGCGCACGGAAGCGCTGATCGAGGCGCCGAACTGGGACCCGGACGGGGCGAGCCTGCTGGTCAACGGCGACGGAAGGCTGTTCCGGGTCGCCCTGGACGGGCCGGGCGAACTGGCGCCGGTCGAGACGGGGTTCGCCGACGCCTGCAACAACGATCACGGCATCTCGCCGGACGGATCGGAGCATCGCCATCAGCCACGAGACGGAGCAGGGCTCGACGATCTATACGCTGCCGGCCGGCGGGGGCGTTCCCACGCAGGTGACGGCGCGCGCCCCGTCCTACTGGCACGGCTGGTCGCCGGACGGCGCGACGCTGGCGTTCTGCGGCGCCCGCGGCGGGCGCTACGACATCTACACGATCCCGGCGGCGGGCGGCGAAGAGACGCGGCTGACCGGGGACGCCGGCCACAACGACGGTCCGGACTACGCGGCGGATGGCTCGGCGATCTGGTTCAACTCGGACCGCAGCGGGCGGGCGCAGATCTGGCGCATGGGGGCCGACGGATCGGCGCCGGCGCGGATGACGGACGACCGATTCGTGAACTGGTTCCCGCATCCGTCGCCGGACGGGCGCCGGGTGTTGTACCTCGCCTTTCCGGAGGGGACGCTCGGGCATCCGCGCGACCGCGAGGTGGCGCTGCGGGTCATGGATCCGGATGGAGGCGGCCTGCGGACGCTGGTCGAACTTCACGGCGGGCAGGGCACGATCAACGTGCCGTGCTGGGCGCCCGACTGCACGGCCTTCGCCTTCATGCGCTACGCGCCGACAGGCTGACGGGACGCGGGGGCCGAAGTCAGGCCGGCGTCAGCTCCGGAGCCCGGGAACCTGGCTTGCCCTGTCCTTCAGTTCCGTCGCGAGGGCGAGGCCGCTCGTGGTCAGCATGCCGGAGCCGATCTTGTAGAGAACGGACCTCCAGTCCGAGCATGCGCACAATGTCGATTGCAGGTTGGGACCGACGATGAGGCGTGGATCGGCCATGGGGTTCTCCGGGCGCGTCGCCCGTCTGGGACGGCTCCGACCCATGGGCAAGACCGGACCGTTTTTCCCCGCCTTTCCTGACACGGTCGATAACAGGGGACCATGCGACCGCGCCGTGCGCGCGCAAGTCACGTTCCAATCACGCCCCCTCCCGCAGGATCGCGGCCGGGGCAACCAAGTTGCCCTCCGAGCCGATCAGAGCAGCGACCCGGCTCGATCGCTCACGCTGACAACAGGAGAGTGACATGGCAATACTTACAGCCGAGGTTCTGGTCGCCGACCCGTCCTTCAAAGCCCTTACCGACACAATGGTCAGTCTTCTCTTCGACCAGGTGGACCTGGTCCGGAGCGGAGATTCGCAGGACCGTTCACGCCGCATCCAGCGGGCCGAACGCCTGCGCGTCGAGGCGCGGGACATGCAGCGCCAGAAGGCACCGGAAGTGCCTGCTCGGATGATGGCGGAGTTTGCGGGTTTGATCGGTCGCGACGTCCCGGAGGCGGTGGCTCTTTTGCAGAGACTTCGGACCGAGGTCGGAGCGTTCTTGCGCGCCCAACCCGAATTCGAGACGACCGAGGCGCCGGACCTCATCGCCGCGGTTCGCGGCGCCCTGGAACGGCTTGGCGTTCAGGAGACCCTGATGGCCAAGCTGGTCGGCAATTCCGACGTCGAGCAGGATTACCAGCGTTGCGTTGACCTCTGTCAGATCCTCTCGATGCTGCTGCTTCTGCTGGTCGCGGTCCTGATGTTCATAGGTTTCGCACAATGCGGGACATACGTCCTCATCGTGCCGTTGTTTCTCTTCTGTATGATCGCGCTGATCGCAAAAGTGGCACAGAATATCGATTGGATCGAACGTGTCGTCGCGGACTGCCTCGAGGGCTGCGTAACCATCAGTCAGGGATGATGCCTCGAGCCTGCGCTGGTTGCGGGCCAGCCCCTCTTGAGCGCATCCGTCGCAGGCGCCATATCCCCGGCAACGGCCTTTCAACGGGAAGGGCCGACGATCGAGGTCCCAGGGAGTGCGCCGCATTGGGCGCTCCAACGGGACGCTTGAACAAGGAGACGTGGGATGGACTTCGAGAAGTTCAGCGAGCGCGCCCGGGGATTCGTCCAGGCCGCGCAGACGATCGCGATGCGGGAGAGCCACCAGCGCTTCCTGCCCGAGCACCTGCTGAAGGCGCTGCTCGACGACGACCAGGGCATGGCCGGCAACCTGATCCGCGCGGCCGGCGGCGATCCGGGCATCGCCTATGCCAACATCGAGGCCAGCCTCGCCAAGCAGCCGAAGGTCGAGGGCGGCAACGGCCAGCTCTACATCGACACGCAGACCGGCAAGGTGCTGGCCGAGGCCGAAAAGATCGCGAAGCAGGCCGGCGACAGCTTCGTCACGGTCGAGCGGCTGCTGACAGCGCTCGCGGTTACGAAATCCGAGGCGGAGAAGGCGCTGAAGGCGGCCGGCGTGACTGCGCAGGGGCTGAACACCGCGATCAACGACATCCGGAAGGGCCGCAAGGCCGACACGGCGAGCGCCGAGAGCGGCTACGACGCGTTGAAGAAATATGCGCGCGACCTGACCGAGGCGGCGCGCGAGGGCAAGATCGACCCGATCATCGGGCGCGACGAGGAAATCCGGCGGACGATGCAGGTGCTGAGCCGGCGCACGAAGAACAACCCGGTGCTGATCGGCGAGCCGGGCGTCGGCAAGACCGCGATCGCGGAGGGACTGGCGCTGCGCATTGTCAACGGCGACGTGCCCGAGAGCATTGCTGACAAGCAGCTTCTGGCGCTCGACATGGGTTCGCTGATCGCGGGCGCGAAGTATCGCGGCGAGTTCGAGGAACGGCTGAAGGCGGTGCTGACCGAAGTCCAGGCCGCCGCGGGCGAGATCATCCTGTTCATCGACGAGATGCACACGCTGGTCGGCGCCGGCAAGTCCGAGGGCGCGATGGACGCGTCGAACCTGCTGAAGCCGGCGCTCGCGCGCGGCGAGCTGCACTGCGTCGGCGCCACCACGCTCGACGAGTACCGCAAGCATGTCGAGAAGGACGCGGCGCTGGCCCGGCGCTTCCAGCCGGTCATGGTCTCCGAGCCCACGGTCGAGGACACGATCTCGATCCTGCGGGGCATCAAGGAGAAATACGAGGTCCACCACGGCGTGCGCATCACCGACAGCGCGCTGGTCGCGGCGGCGACGCTCAGCCACCGCTACATCGCCGACCGGTTCCTGCCGGACAAGGCGATCGACCTGATGGACGAGGCCGCGAGCCGACTGCGGATGCAGGTGGATTCGAAGCCCGAGGCGCTGGACGCGCTCGACCGCGAAATCCTGATGAAGCAGATCGAGGCCGAGGCGCTGAAGAAGGAGACCGATGCGGCGAGCCAGGAGCGGCTCGAGAAGCTGGTCAAGGAGTTGAGCGGGCTCGAGGAGCGCTCGCGCGAGATGACGGCTGCCTGGATGGCCGAGCGCGACAAGCTGAAGGGCGCGGCCGACATCAAGGAGCAGCTCGACCAGGCGCGCAACGAGCTGGAGACGGCGAAGCGGCAGGGCAACCTGCAGCGCGCGGGCGAACTTGCCTACGGCATGATCCCGCAGCTCGAGGCCAAGCTCGAGGAGGCCGAGCAGCGCGGCGGGCAGGACATGGTCGAGGAGGCCGTGACGCCCGAGCAGATCGCGCAGGTCGTCGAGCGCTGGACCGGCATTCCGGTCGACCGGATGCTGGAGGGCGAGCGGGACAAGCTCTTGCGCATGGAAGAGGCGATCGGGCGCCGCGTCATCGGCCAGCGCGCGGCGGTCGAGGCGGTGTCGAACGCGGTGCGGCGCGCGCGGGCGGGGCTGAACGATCCGAACCGGCCGCTCGGGTCGTTCCTGTTCCTCGGCCCGACCGGCGTCGGCAAGACCGAGCTGACCAAGGCGCTGGCGGCGTTCCTCTTCGACGACGACCAGGCGATGGTGCGCATCGACATGTCGGAGTTCATGGAGAAGCACTCGGTCGCCCGGCTGATCGGCGCGCCTCCGGGCTATGTCGGCTACGACGAGGGCGGCGTGCTGACCGAGGCGGTGCGGCGCAGGCCCTACCAGGTGCTGCTGTTCGACGAGGTCGAGAAGGCGCATCCGGACGTGTTCAACGTGCTGCTGCAGGTGCTCGACGACGGGCGCCTGACCGACGGCCAGGGCCGCGTGGTCGACTTCAAGAACACGCTGATCATCCTGACCTCGAACCTCGGCAGTCAGGCGCTGTCGACGCTGCCGGAGGGCGCGGATTCGGAGGCCGCGCGCGACCAGGTGATGGCGGCGGTGCGGGCGCATTTCCGGCCGGAGTTCCTGAACCGGCTCGACGAGATCGTGCTGTTCGACCGGCTGAGCCGCGCGAACATGGACGGCATCGTCGACATCCAGCTGGCGCTGCTGGAAAAGCGGCTCGCGCCGCGCAACATCACGCTGCAGGTGGACGAGGCGGCGCAGACCTGGCTCGCGGATCGCGGCTACGACCCGGTCTACGGCGCGCGCCCGCTGAAGCGGGTGATCCAGAAGGCTCTGCAGGATCCCCTGGCCGAGCGGTTGCTGTCGGGCGCGATCCTCGACGGATCGACGGTCCCGGTGACCGCCGACTCCGAGGGTCTGGTCGTCGGCGTCGAATCCGGCGCCGAGCCGAAGCCGGCCACCGTCCACTGAGGCGCTGACCTCCGCGCCGATCGACAGGCCCTGCCGACCCCGCGTCGGCAGGGCCTTTTTGCATCGGCGCGGCCTGTCGTCGCCCCGAACGGGCCCGTTCGTGATAGACTTCGTGCCGCCCGCGCCGGCCCCGAGTCGGGCGGGCGAACGGGAGGTGACTCATGACCAACACCGAACTGACGTCGCGCGGCGGCCGCGCGGTCGAGTCCTCGGCCGTGGCGGGATTTCTGGCGGGACTGATCGGCCGCGCCATCGCGCCGGGCGATCCGGATTACGAGTCCGCGCGGCGGATCTGGAACGCGATGATCGACAAGCGCCCGGGGCTGATCGTGCGGTGCGGCGGCGTGTCCGACGTCGCGCGCGCCATCCGCTTCGCGCGCGACAACGACCTGCTGGTCGCCGTGCGCGGCGGCGGGCACAACGTCGGCGGACGGGCGCTCTGCGACGGCGGGCTGGTGATCGACCTCGGCGGCATGCGCGGGGTCTTCGTCGATCCCGAGGCGCGCACCGTGCGCGCGCAGGGCGGCGCGACGCTCGCGGATGTCGACGCCGAGACCCATCTGCACGGGCTGGCCGTGCCGCTCGGCGTCGTCTCGAAGACCGGGATCGGCGGGCTGACGCTGGGCGGCGGCGTCGGCTGGCTGGTCCGGAAATACGGGCCGACCGTCGACAACGTGCTGGAATTCGAGATGGTCGACGCCGAGGGATCGGTGTTCATCGTCAGCGCCGAGCGCAACCCGGACCTGTTCTGGGCGCTGCGCGGCGGCGGCGGCAATTTCGGCGTCGTGACCTCGTTCCTGTACCGGGCGCATCCGGTCTCGATGGTTCTGGGCGGCCTCGTGGTCTGGCCGCGGGCGCAGGCGGGCGCGGTGCTGCGGCGCTATCGCGACGTCATGGCCGGTTCGCCGCCAGCCGAGCTGACGGTCTACTGCGCGCTGATGACGACGCCCGACGGCGCGCCGGCGATCGCGGCCGTTCCCTGCTGGTGCGGCGATCCCGCGGAGGGGGCGCGGGTCCTGGAGCCGCTGCGCAGCTTCGGCGCGCCGATGATGGACGCGGTGGCGGAAATGCCGTTCCCGCAGATGCAGCGCCTGCTCGACGGCGCCTTTCCGGACGGGACCCGCAACTACTGGAAGTCGGCCTTCGTCTCGGAGCTCGGCGACGCCGCGATCGACGAGATCGTGGCGCGCAGCGACGGCATGACCTCGCCGCTCTCGTCCATCGTCGTCGAGTTCTACGCCGGGCCGGACGGGCGCGTCGGCACGGGCGACGGCGCCTTTGCGCAGCGGCGGCCCGACTACGACGTCGGGTTCATGGCGCAATGGACCGATCCGGCCGAGGACGCCGCGCAGAAGGATTGGGCGCGCGGCGCCGTCGAGGCGATGGCGCCCTATGCGAGCGGCGGCTATCTGCTGAACTTCCTGACCGAGGAGGAGCCGGGAACGCTGCGCGGCGCCTTCGGCGACAATCTTGCGCGGCTGGCGGAGCTGAAGCGCCGCTTCGATCCGGGGAACCTGTTCAGCCAGGGGCAGAACATCACGAGCGCCGCCGCCTGAGCGCGCGCCCGGCCGTCGGACCTGCAGTTGCGTCGCCGGGACGGCCGGGCCAGTGTCGCCCGAACTTCCAGGGAGGCGACTCGGATGTCACCATGCAACTCGATGACAATCGCGGCGGCGGGCGTTGCGCTGGCGGCCGGCGCGGCGCAGGCGCAGGATTACCCGCATGGCGACGAGCCGATCGGCACGGTCGAGCAGATCTACGACGGCCATCTGACGCCGGACCTTGCGGTCAGCACCTTTCGCAACATCGACCGGCTGTTCCCGGTCCGCGTGATCGAGGCGGGCGACGCGCCGCGCGAACTGCCGCAGGCGCCCCAGGACCTCGGGGCGAAGGTCCGGCTCGAGACCGACGGCGCGACCTACGACCTCTACGACTTCCTCGCCCTCGACAACGTCACCGGCATGATCGTGCTCAAGGACGGCGCGGTCGTCTACGAGACCTACCAGCGCGGCAACACGCCCGAGACGCGCTGGATGTCGATGTCGGTCGCGAAGTCGATCACCTCGACGCTGGTCGGCGCCGCGATCGAGGACGGCCATATCGGCAGCGTCGACGACATGGTCGTCGACTACGTGCCGAGCCTGAAGGGCAGCGCCTATGACGGGGTCAGCATCCACGACGTGCTGCTGATGGCTTCGGGCGTCGCCTGGAACGAGACCTATACCGACCCCGAATCGGACCGCCGCGACCTGTTGCGCGCGCAGATCGCGCAGGAGCCCGGCGCCGCGATGGCGGTGATGGCGGCGCTGCCGCGCGCGGGCGAGCCCGGCACGATCCACAACTACTCGACCGGCGAGACCCAGGTTCTGGGCGAGATCGTCTACGGCGCGGTCGGCAAGCCGCTGGCCGAATACCTGTCCGAGCAGATCTGGGCGCCCTACGGCATGGAGGCCGACGCGAACTGGTGGCTCGATTCGCCCGGCGGCGTCGAGATCGGTGGCAGCGGCATCTCGGCGACGCTGCGCGACTATGCCCGCTTCGGGCAGTTCTTCCTCGAAGGCGGCGTGATCGATGGCGAAAGGGTGCTGCCCGAAGGCTGGACCGAGGCGGCCGGTCGCCCGCAGGCGCTCGATGACGGCACGGTCATCGACTACGGGCTGATGTGGTGGCCGGGCTGGACCGAGGACTCCATCGCCGACGGCGCCTATGCCGCGATCGGCATCCAGGGCCAGAATATCTACATCAACCCGACCCGCAACGTCGTGATCGCGGCGACGATGGCGCAGCCGAAGCCGCTGGGCAGGGAGCCGATCGACCCGATGGCGTTCTTCGACGCCGTCGTGGCGGCGCTGGACTGAACGCGCTTGCGCGCGCGAAGGCGCTGCTGGTAAGTCCGGCGCTTCCCGGCGGAGGGCGCCGGGTCGAACTCGCGTTGGCGAGAGGAGGCGCAGCTTGGAGGCCGATCTGCATCCGCGGAACCCGAAGCGGCTTGCCGCGCTGGCGAGCTATCAGGTCCTCGATACGCCGCGCGAGCAGGACTTCGACGATATCGTCTGGCTCGCCGCCAGGATCTGCGAGATGCCGGTCGCGATCGTGTTGCTGGTCGACGCCGACCGGCAGTGGTTCAAGGCGGAGGTCGGCCTTGGCGTCCGCGAGACGCCGCTCGGCTCCTCGATTTGCCTGCATGCGCTGCTCGAGGCCGAGTTTCTCGAGGTCCCGGACACGCTGGCGGATCCGCGGACAGCGGACAATCCGCTCTGCGCCGGACTGCCGGGCCTGCGCTTCTACGCCGGCGCGCCGCTCCGGACGCCGCAGGGCTTAGCGCTCGGGACGCTGTGCGTGCTCGACCACGTGCCGCGCCGACTGACCGAGACACAGCGCGACGCGCTGACGATCCTGGCCCGGCAGGTGATGGCGCAACTGAACCTGCGCCAGTCGCTGCGGCTGCAGCGGACGCTGATGCAGGAAATCGACCATCGGGTGAAGAACTCGCTGGCCTCGGTGATGGCGGCGCTGCGCCTGCAAGTGCGCGGCGCCGCGGAGCCGGCCGTCGTTCAGGCGCTGCAGCAGGCCGAGGCCCGGATCGGCCGGATCGCGCTGCTTCACGAGCAGCTCTCGCAGGCGTCGTCCGAGCACGAGGTCAATCTCTCGACCTATTTCGATCGCGTCTCCGAAATGTTGTCGGGATCCCTGCCCGACAGCGTGCGGGTCGAGATCGACGCGGATCCCTGCATTTGCCAGGCCGCGCTCGCGTCCCAGATCGGCGTCATCGTCACGGAATTCGCGCTGAACGCCGCCAAGCACGCGTTTCCCGACGGTCGCGCGGGCCGGGTGCGGGTGGTGCTGCGCTGCAAGAAAGGCGGCGGCATCGAATTCCGCTGCGAGGACGACGGAATCGGCGGAGCACCTGCGCCTGCCGCAAGCCCCGGGATCGGACTGCGGCTGATGAAGGCCGCGGCCCAGCAGGTCGGCGGCGAGATGGAGATCGTCGAGGGAGGCTCAGGCTTCGCCGTCGTCGTGCGGATCCCGCCCCCAGTCGACCTAGAGCCGACCGGCAACCCGCTCTCGAACTTGGCGCAGGAGGTTAAGCTCGAGCAACAATCCGCAGTCCCGCGACCGGGGCGCGGCGCGGGAGAAGCCGAAGCCCTCCCGCGTCCGTCAGTCGGACCTCACATGCGCGAGGCGACGTTCTCCCAGTTCACCAGCTTGTCGAGGAAGTTGGACAGGTAGGCCGGGCGCTTGTTGCGGAAGTCGATGTAGTAGGAGTGCTCCCACACGTCGCAGCCGAGCAGCGCGGTCTGGCCAAAGCAGAGCGGGTTCACGCCGTTCTCGGTCTTGGTGACCTTCAGAGAACCGCCCGCGTCCTTGACCAGCCAGGCCCAGCCCGAACCGAACTGGCCGGCGCCGGCGGCCGAGAATTCTTCCTTGAACTTGTCGACCGAGCCGAACGAATCCGTCAGCGCCTTTTCCAGCTCGGACGGCATCGCGCCAGAATTCGGGCCCATCATCTCCCAGAACTGGGCATGGTTCCAATGCTGGCTGGCGTTGTTGAATATGCCGTTCTGCGCGACGGCGCCCTTCTGGTAGGTGCCCTTGACGATCTCCTCGACCGACTTGCCCTCCCACTCGGTGCCGGCGATCAGCTTGTTGCCGTTGTCGACATAGGCCTTGTGGTGGATGTCGTGGTGGAACTCGAGGGTCTCCTTCGACATGCCGTGCGCGGCGAGGGCGTCGTGGGCATAGGGAAGGTCGGGAAGTTCGAAAGCCATGGGCATTCCTCATCTGTAGCCGTCCCCGGTTCAACCCGGGGAGGGTCGCTTCGTTCCGGGCGGAGTATAGGCGCCGGGCCGAGCAAGGGAAGGGCGGGCGCGCCGATCGCGCCGGACCGGCGCTTCAGCCGGCAGGCCCGTCGGGCGCCGCGTCGTCGGCGGCGCGCAACGTGAGCACGAACTCGCCGCCGCCGCCCGGAGCGGCGCCGGCCGAGACCTCGCCGCCGGCCTGCCGGACCGCGCCGGCGACCTGCGCCAGTCCCAGCCCGGTGCCCTTGCCCGGCGGCTTGGTCGTGAAGTACGGGCGAAAGATGTCCGGCAGCACGTCTGGCGGGAAGCCCGGTCCGGTATCGGCAAAGCGCACTCGGATGGCGCCATCGACCCGTTCGGTGGAGATCGTCACCCGCCCCGGCCCGTCGATCGCGTCGCGCGCGTTCGCCGACAGATTGACCAGCGCCAGTTCGAGCTGGTCCGCGTTCGCCACGACCAGGCGGGCGTCCGGCGCGATCCTGACGTCAAGCGCGATCCGCTGGCCAAGCAGCTTGCGCAGCATGTCGTCGATGCGCCGGATCAGCGGGTCGAGATCGACGACGCCGATCTCGCCACGCGCCCCGTCCGAACGCGCAAAGCTCAGCAACTGGTTGGTCAGCCGGGCGCCGCGCTCCAGCAACTCGCGGGCCATCCGGACCGTCGCGCGGGTCTCCTCCTCGGCGGTCTTCCGGTCGATCATGTTGAGACTGGCCTGCATCACCGCAAGCAGGTTCTTGAAGTCGTGCACGACCGTTCCCGTGAACTGGCCGATCGCCTCCGCCTTCTGTAGCTCCAGCATGCGCGCCTCCTCGCGGCGGCGCAGGGCGAATTCCTTGAACGCGTAGAAGATCATCACGCCGCCCACCGCCAGCGCGATGATCGAGCCGGCCAGCACCGCGACCACGCCCAGCGTGCGTGGGCCGGCGATCAGCGCCCGGTCGATCGCGACATGCGCCGACCAGCCCGACGCCTCCGCCGTGGCGAAGGCCGAAACGTTGACCAGCCCCTCGTAGGTCGTGCCATCGTAAAAGCCCGTGTCGCCGCGCGCGGCCGCGGCGCGAACGAAGTCCGTCGCTGGCAGTCCCACCCGGTCGCCGTAATCGAGCGAGCGCGCGGCGAAGCGGCCCTCGCGGTCGACGATGGCGGCGACGACGTCTTGCGGCAGGCGGCGCAGCATCATCGTCTGGAACACGATCGGGTTGATCGTCACGACGAGGACGTGACCGGCCATCAGCGGCGTCGGGATGTAGAGAGTCACGCAGGGACATCCGCGCCCGTCGCGCACGACCCCGCCGATCTGCCCGGCGAAGGTAAGTCCGACTGGGATCGTCGGGATCGACCTGTCGTCGGGATCGGTGGTCACGACGACGGCGCCGGCGTCGGCGTCGACCAGCTTCAGGGACGTCCAGCCTGGATTGGTCTCCAGAATGGTCTGCGCCCGCTCGCGCAGCGCGGGCAGGTCGCTACGCGCCAGCGTCGGCGAAACGCTGAGGACGCGCATGACCTGCAGGTCCGCGGCGAACCGCGCGTCGGTCATCACCGCCAGCTCGCGCGCCAGCGCCAGAGCGTCGGCCTCGACCGCCGCCTCGCGCGCCCTGAACTGCGCGTGGATCAGGAATGCGAGCACGAGGATCACGGGCAGGATCAGCGCGCATCCGGCGACGATCAGCGTACGTTGCAGGGGAGATGCGCCGGAGATCCTCATCCGCTTTCCATTCAGGCTCTGCGACGCCGGTCCTCGACGAACGGCGCGCCGCCCGTCAACCGCCGATCGGCAGGAGACCTGCGGCGATCAGGCGACCCTCGGACAGCAGAACATTATACGTGCGGCAGGCGGGCGGCGTCGCCATGATCTCCACCCCGATCCCGGCGGATTCCAGCCGCTGGCGCAGGTGGGGATCGAGCGCCCGGATGTCCGGACCCATCCCGAGCAGCAGCACGTCGATCCGCTCGGCTTCGGCCAGGAACGGCTCGATGTCGTCGAGCCCGGCCCAGTCCGCGACGCCCGAGGGCAGCAGCGCCTGCGCGCCCTGGCGCAACTCGCCGCCGATCCGGAAGAAGCCGGGGCCGTAGCCCTCGACCGGCGGCGCGCCCTCGTAGCGGATCTCGGTGACGCGCATCTCCTCAGGGCCTCTGGTCGCCGAACTGCGCGCCGGCCTTCGCGGGATCGGCCTTCGACCAGTCGCGCTTGACGCCGAGCCACAGCACCGTGGCGCCGGCGACGTAGATCGACGAATAGGTGCCGATCAACACGCCGAAGATCACCGCGAAGGCGAAGCCGTGCACGACCGGCCCGCTGAACCAGAAGATCGCGAACAGCGCGATCAGCGTCGTCAGCGACGTCATCACCGTGCGGCTCAGCGTCTCGTTCAGCGCGAGGTTCATCACGTCCTTCAGCGGCATCTTCTTGTACTTCCGCAGGTTCTCGCGCATCCGGTCGAAGACGACGACGGTGTCGTTGATCGAGTACCCGATCACGGTCAGGATCGCCGCGATGATCGTCAGGTTGAACTCGTAGTGCATCAGGCTGAACACGCCGACGGTCACGATGGCGTCGTGGATCAGCGACAGGACCGCGCCGAGCGCGAACTGCCATTCGAAGCGAAGCCAGATGTAGACCATGATCGCCGCGAAGGAGAGGGCCACCGCCAGCACGCCCGACCGGACCAGCTCGGACGAGACCTTGGCGCCGACGCTGTCGACCTGCAGGAACTCGATGCCGGGAAACTCGGCGGTCAGCGCCGCGCGGACCTGCTCGATGACCGGCTGCTGGCTGTCGCCCTCGTCGCCGGCGATCCCGATGCGGATCAGCACCATGTTGCGGCCCGCGCCGCTGTCGTCCGAGATCGCCGTGACGCCGGCCTCCGGATGTCCGGCAGCGCCGAGCGCGTCGCGGAAGTCCGCGATCGGCTGCTCCTCTGGCGTGGCGGCCATGATCAGCGTGCCGCCGCGGAAGTCGACGCCGTAGTTCAGCCCTTCCGTCGCCAGGCTGACGAAGGTGCCGACGATGCCGAGGACCGACACGATCAGCCAGAAGCGCGTGTAGCGCATGAAGTCGATCTTGGTGACTTCCGGGACCAGGCGCAGGCGCATCATCCGTCCCTTCTCAAACCGTGACCGTCTTCGGGCGCCGGCGGTCGTACCAGCCGGCGATCAGCATTTGCGTCAGGTAGATCGCGGTGAAGACCGAGCAGGCGATGCCGAGCGCCAGCGTCACCGCGAATCCGCGCACCGGCCCCGAGCCGAGCATGTAGAGGATCACCGCTACGATCAGCGTCGTGATGTTCGCGTCGATGATCGACGAGAACGCCTTCTCGAAGCCGAGCTGGATAGCACGGGCCGGGCCGCGCGCGGTCTTCAGCTCCTCGCGGATGCGCTCGAAGATCAGCACGTTGGCATCGACCGCCATGCCGATCGTCAGCACGAGGCCCGCGATTCCGGGCATCGTCAGCGTCGCCCCGATCATCGTCATCAGCGCGAAGATCAGCACGATGTTCGTCACAAGCGCCACCGTCGCGAAGACGCCGAACAGGCCGTAGGACGCGATCATGAACACGCAGACCGCGATCATCGCGATCGCTGCGGCGATCCGGCCGGCCTCGATCGAGTCCTGGCCCAGCTCCGGCCCGACCGTGCGCTGTTCGAGAACGCTGATCTCGGCCGGGAGCGCGCCGGCGCGCAGCAGGATCGCGAGCCGCGTCGAACTCCTCGGGAGTGAAGCGGCCGGTGATGATGCCGGTGCCGCCGGGGATGTGGCTCTGGATCACCGGCGCCGAGATCACCTCGTCGTCGAGCACGATCGCAAAGGGCGAGCCGATGTTTTCGGCCGTATAGCGTCCGAAGGCCGCGCCGCCCTGCGGGTTGAAGCGGAAGTTCACCGCCGGCAGGCCGTTCTGGTCGAAGGTCGGCTGGCTGTCGACAAGCTGGTCGCCGGTGACCACTGCGCGCCGCTCCAGCACGTAGAAGACGCCCGGCTCGTCGGCGCTCGGATAGATCACCTGGTCGAGGCCCGGCCGCGCCTCCGGGTCCGACGTGCGGTTGACCACGGCCTGGAAGCTCAGCCGCGCGGTCTGGCCGATGATCGCCAGCAGCTCCTCGGCCGAGCCGATGCCCGGCACCTGGATCAGGATGCGGTCCGCGCCCTGGCGCTGGATCGTCGGCTCGCGCGTGCCCGTCTCGTCGACGCGGCGGCGGATGATCTCGAGGCTCTGCTGCATCGTGCGGTCGTCCATAGCCGCGATCTCGGGCTCGCTCAGCGTGACGACGACCGTGTCGCCGCCATCGGCCCGGGCCAGGAAATCGCGCGATGCCGCGCCGGTGATCGAGAACACCGGTTGCGAGACCTCCTGCACGGCCGCCAGCGCCGCGTCGATGCCCGCGGGCTCGCCGATCCGGATGCGCAGCTCCTGCGGCGGGCTGTCGAGGCGGCGCACGGTGCCGACCTGGTCGCGCAGTTCCCGCAACCGGTCGCGCAGCTCGGGCCAAAGGCCCTCCAGCCGGTCCGCCTGGGCGTCGGCCAGCCGCACCTCGACAAGCACATGCGCGCCTCCGCGCAGGTCGAGGCCGAGATTCACTAGCCCGGACGGCAGCCAGGACGGCCATAGCTCCGCCGCGTGCTCGAGATCGGGAGTCGGCGCCGCTCCGCTATCAAGGGTGGCGCGCGCGTCGTTCGACCGTTCGACGCGGTCATAGAAGGCGTTCGGAAAGGCGATGACGAGGCCGATCAGGCAGGTGCCGATGACGACCAGGCGCTTCCAGAGCGGAAAGTTCAGCATTGCGGGTCAGTCCCCTGCGCCCCGCCGAGCGGAGGCGTCGCCGGCGTCAAGCCTCGGCCGGCTCGGTCTTGCTGATCACGGTCGCGATCGTGTTGCGCATCACGCGGACCTTGACGTTCGGCGCCAGTTCGACCTCGACCTCGCTGTCGCCGACCTTGACGACCTTGCCGATCATGCCGCCCGAGGTCACGACCTGGTCGCCGCGCCGCAGCGCCTCGACCATCGCCTTGTGTTCCTTCATCTTCTTCTGCTGCGGCCGGATCATCAGGAAGTACATGATGACGAAGATCAGCAGGATCGGCACGAAGCCGATCAGACCCCCGGCAGCGCCGCCGCCGACGGCTGCCTGGGCATAGGCTGGCGTTACGAACATGTCGTCGAATCCCCCTTGCGCACGCGGGCGGGCCCCTGCCAGCCCCGGCGATAAAAGCTGGCGCGGAACCTAAACGGCGCCCCAACCTTTTGCAAGGCGGGCCTGAGCGATTCTGACGAGCAGTCAACTATCTGGAACGAAATGTTTATTTGCGGTCTCGAAGCCCCGCGACACGCGCGTCTCCGGACGTCTGCGGCGCGCCCCGGCGCGCCGGCAAATCCCGCCGATGCTCGCTCCGGCAGGATCGGCGGGATTTCCCGCCGCCCCTTGTCGCCGGGGCGCGGCGCATGCTTGGCTGCTCGCCGCACCGGGACCAGAACAGGGAGATGTCCATGACACGCATATACGCCGCCGCCGGAGCGGCCCTTCTCGCCATGCTCGCGGCCTGCACGCCGGGCGAGCAGATGGCCGAGGTTGCTTCGGCAGACGGCTGCGGCGCCGCCGAGCGCCAGGCGCTGGTCGGCACCTCGGTCGGCGCGCTCGACTCCGCTACGCTGCCCGAGAACCGGCGCATCATCTTCCCCGGCCAGGCGGTGACGATGGACTTCCAGGCCGAGCGGCTGAACGTCGAGATCGGCTCCGACGACATGATCGCCCGCGTCTACTGCGGCTGATCCTGCGCGGGCGCGTCGCGGGAGGGCGCTCCCGTCCCGCGTCGCATCAGCACGAGCGGCAGGACCCCGAGCGGGGCCAGCAGCGCCAGCGCCGCCGGCAGCCCGAGCGCGCTGGCGGTCAGGCCGATGAACGGCGGGCCGATCAGGAACGCGGTGAAGGCGGTCAGCGCCAGCGTCGCCACGTTCTTCTCCGGCGGCTGGCCCGGCAGCGGCGCCACCATCGACATCGTCAGCGGATAGATGTTGCCGCAGCCGAGGCCCACCAGCACCGCGAAGGGCGCCGACAGCCACAGCGTCGGCGACAGCGCGAAGCCGCAGATCCCGGCGCCCATCGTCAGCGCCGAGACCAGGATCACCGGCCGCGCCCCGAAGCGCTCGGCGAGATTGTCGCCGCCGAGCCGCGTCAGCGCCATCGCCAGCGCAAAGGCCGAGAACGTTGCCGCCGTCGCGAAGGGGCTCGCGCCGACATGCTCGCGCAGCAGCAGCGCCGACCATTCCATCATCGCGCCCTCGGTCAGCAACGCGCCGATCGGCACGACGCAGAGCAGCAGCAGCGCCAGCGACGGCAGCGCGAAGCCACTCCTCGGCGCCGCCTCGGCCGCCGCCGGCTCGTCCGCGATCAGCATCCGCCCGAAGGCCACGGTCGCCGCGGCGAAGACGGGCTGCACGATCATCTGCTGGGTCAGGAACGGGATCTCCGCCTGCGCGAAGGCGCCGCCGATCAGCGCCCCGGTCACGGTTCCGAAGCTCCAGAAAGCATGGCAGCGCGTCATGACGCGGCGCTTCAGCGCGCGCTCCATCTGGCTCGCCTTCGCGTTCATCGCCACCTCGATGACGGCGATGGTCAGCCCGCACAGGAACAGCGTCAGCCCAAGCAGGACCGCGTTGCCCGCGAGGCCCGGACCGATGAAGCTGATCAGGAAGATCGCGCCGCCCCAGGTCGTCGCCGCCTTCAGCCCGATCGCCCGGGTGACGCGGCTGACGGTCAGGAAGCCCAGCATCGTGCCCGCCGGCAGCCCGAACAGCGCCAGCGCCAGCGTCAGCACGTCGATGCCCAGCGCCGCCTTCACGTCCGGGATGCGCGGGAACCAGACCGCGAGGCCGAGCCCGTTCAGCGCGAACACCATCTGAAGGGCGAAGAGACGGAGGCGGTCGGAGGGCATGGCGAGGGCACCCGTGTGAATACCCGCGCGGGTTAGCGGGTCCGGCGCGCCGGGTCCAGTGGCTGCTGGCCGCCGGTTCGGCCCGCGGCCCGGCGCCTTCCGCCGGCCCCGCGCGACTCAACTCCACAGCGCGTTCCGGAATAGAACATAAGAAGAACATTTGCCTCCGAGTCGCCCGCCATGCCTGCCCGCCGTGTCCTGTCGATCTGGTTTCCCCGCCTCGCCGCCGAGCGCGCGCTGCGCGTCGAGCCGCAGCTCGCCGGCGCGGCCTTTGCGGTCGTGGCCGAGGCGGCGGGGCTGCTGACGCTGGCGAGCCTGTCGGCCGAGGCCGAGGCCGCGGGACTGCGCCGGGGCATGACGCTCGGCGACGCGCGCGCGATCTGCCCCGGCCTGCTGACCCGGTCCGAGGATCCGCTGCGCGCCGCGCCCTTTCTTGGCGCGCTGCGCCGCTGGGCCGGGCGCTTCAGCCCCTGGGTCGCGACCGAGCCGCCGGACGGGCTGGCGCTCGACATGACCGGCTGCGCGCATCTGTTCGGCGGCGAGGCGGGGCTCGTCGCCGCGATCGAGACCGGCGCGGCCGATCTCGGGCTCGGCCCGCGGATCGGCGTCGCCGACACGCTGGGCGCGGCCTGGGCGCTGGCGCGCTACGCGGCCGGGCCGGCGGGGCCCGCCCATGCCGGAGACGCGATCGACCAGGAGGCGCGCGCCACCCGGTCGCGCGCGCAGAAGCGCCGGTGGGAGCGCGGCGGCGCGCCGCCGCCGCCCGCCGTCCCGCGCGGCGGCGACGGGGCGGCGGCCCGGATCGCGCCGCCGGGGACGATCCTCGAGCGGATCGGACCGCTGCCCGCGGCCGCGCTGCGCCTGACGTCCGACGAGGTCGCGGCGCTTCAGGCGCTGGGCCTCGTGCGCATCGCCGATCTCGCGGCGCTGCCGCGCGCGGCGCTGGCCCGGCGCGCCGGGCCGGGCGTGCTCGCCCGGCTCGACCAGGCGCTCGGCCGCAGCCCCGAGCCGCTGGCGCCGGCGCGGCCCGAGCCGGTCTTCGCGCTGCGCCTGACCTTGCCCGAGCCGATCGGACGCGAGGCCGACGTGCTCGCGGGGCTCGACCGGCTGCTCGACCCGCTCTGCGCGCGGCTGCGCGCGGCCGGGGTCGGCACGCGCCGGGTGCGGCTGACGCTGATCCGCGTCGATCGCGGCGCCCAGGCGATCGAGGCCGGGCTGGCGCGCGCGGCCGACGCGCCGGACGCGATCCGGCCGTTGCTGGCGTTGCAGGCGGGCGCGATCGACGCGGGCTTCGGCATCGAGGCGCTGCGGCTCGAGGCGCTCGGCGTCGAGCCGGTGACCGCGCGCCAGCACCGCGGCCAGTTCGCCGTCTCCCGGGCGGCGACCCGGCGCGACGCGGATGCGGCGGAGGCCGATCCCGAGGCGCTGGCCGACCTGGTCGGCCGGCTCGGCGCGCGGCTCGGCCTCGAGGCGCTGACCCGGCTGCATCCGGCCGACAGCCACATCCCGGAAAAGAGCGCGACGGTCATGGCCGCGGGCTTCGCGCCGCCGGCGCGCGCCTGGCCGGAGCCCGTCGCGCCCCGTCCGGTCCTGATCTTCGGCCCCGAACCGGTCACGCCCCAGGACGGGGCGAGCCCGCCGCAGGAATTCGTCTGGCGCCGCCGGCCGCGCAGGCGCAGCGTCGCCTTCGGCCCCGAGCGGATCGCGCCGGAATGGTGGCTCGACGATCCGGCCTGGCGCTCGGGTCCGCGCGACTACTGGCGAGTCGAGACCGAGGAAGGCGACCGGCTCTGGCTCTACGAGGCCCGCGGCGCCGAGACGACGGGCGGCTGGTTCGCGCAAGGCGTCTTCGCATGACCCCGCCCGCCGACCGGCCCCTGGGCCTCCGGCCCCCCGGCTTTCATACGGGTTTGCTAACCTGGAGAGCAGTCAGCGCGGGCCAACGGGCCCGCGCCGACAAAAAGACTCCGCGCGCATCTGCGCGCACGATACCGGCGGCAACGGCCGCCCGCGCGGCGCCAGCCGCGCCCGGCAAGATCCCGCGGCGCCAGCCGCGCCCCCGCGACCTCAGCTCGCGTTCGGCCCGCGCAGCATGCGGATCTTCTCGCGCACCTTGCGCCACTGCTCGGCCTCGTCATGCGCGCCGCGCTCGGCGCAGTCCTTCGCCTTCTGCGCGGCCTCGTACTCGGCGCGGTCGCCGCTGGCGCTGTAGAGGCGGTGTGCGTAATCGTCGATCAGAACTTCGCTGGGCATCGATGTCCTCCATCCTCCGTGACGCGCAGCATAACACGATTCGCCGGCGAAAGGCTCCCGTCCGCGCCGAGATTTGATCCCGGAGGCTGAGCGATGGCCTTCGCCGAACTTTGCGCCACGTCGAACTTCACGTTCCTGACCGGCGGCAGCCATCCGCAGGAATACGCGCGCCGCGCCGCCGAACTCGGCCTGCCGGCCTTCGCGATCGCCGACCTCAACTCGGTCGCGGGCCTGGTCCGCGCCCATCTCGAATGCCGCGAGATCGCCCGCGAGACCGGCGCCGCCCCGCCGCGCCTGCTGCCCGGCGCCCGGCTGCGGCTGACCGACGGGACCGAACTGACCGCGCTCGCCCGCGACCGCGCCGGCTGGGCCCGGCTCTGCCGCACGCTGTCGGAGGGCGCGCTCCGGGCCGGCAAGGGCGCGTGCCGGCTCGAGGCCGCCGATCTCGACGGGCTCGGCCCCGGCGTCCGCCTGCTCCTGCACCCGCCGCCCGGCCGCACCGCGGCCGAGCGCCGAGGTCGGGCGCGCGCGTTGGCCGACCGGCTGCCGGGCCGCCTCGCCCTGGTCGCCGCGCCGCGCTTCGACGGCCAGGACGGCGCGCGCTTCGGCCAGCTCGCCCGGCTCGCCGCCGCCGTCGGCATGCCACTGGTCGCCTCGGCCGAGCCGCTGATGCACCACGGCGCGCGCCGCCGGCTGACCGACGTGCTGACCTGCATCCGGACCGGCAAGCGCATCGACGCGATCGGCCGGGCGGCGCTCGCCAACGCCGAGCGCCGGCTGCGCTCCGAGGCCGAGATGCTGCGCCTCTTTTCCGCCCACGAGGCCGCGGTGCACCGCGCCGGCGAGATCGCCGCCGACTGCGCGTTCTCGCTCGACGAGCTGGTCTACGAATACCCGCGCGAGATCTGGGACGGCGAGGATCCCCAGGCCCGCCTCGCCCGGCTGACCGACGACGGCCTGCGCTGGCGCTATCCGGGCGGCCCGCCCGACCGGGTCCGCGCCCAGGCCGACCACGAGCTCGCGCTGATCGGCCGACTGAACTACGCGCCCTATTTCCTGACCGTGCACGATGTCGTCGCCTTCGCCCGCTCGAAGGACATCCTGTGCCAGGGCCGCGGCTCGGCGGCCAACTCCGTCGTCTGCTTCGCGCTCGGCGTCACCTCGGTCTCGCCCGAGATCGGCACGATGGTCTTCGAGCGCTTCGTCTCCGAGGCGCGCGACGAGCCGCCCGACATCGACGTCGACTTCGAGCACGAGCGCCGCGAGGAGGTGATCCAGTACCTCTATTCCCGCTACGGCCGCCACCGCGCCGGGCTCTGCGCGACGGTGATCCACTACCGCGCCAAGCGCGCGATCCGCGAGGTCGGCGCGGCGATGGGCCTCAGCCGCGACACGGTCGCGGCGCTGTCGTCGCAGGTCTGGGGCTGGGGCGGCCCCGGCGGCGCGCTGACCCCGGCGCGGCTCGCCGAGATCGGCCTCGACCCGGCCGACGACCGGCTCGCGCTGACGCTGGCGCTGGTCGACGAGATCCAGGGCTTCCCGCGCCACCTGAGCCAGCACGTCGGCGGCTTCGTCATCACCGAGGGCCGGCTCGACGAACTGGCGCCGGTCGAGCACGCGGCGATGGAGGACCGCACGATCATCCCCTGGGACAAGGACGACATCGACGCGCTCGGCATCCTCAAGGTCGACATCCTCGCGCTCGGGATGCTGACCTGCATCCGCAAGGCCTTCGACCTGATCGCCGGCTGCCACGGGACCCGCTACACGCTGGCGACGCTGCCGGCCGAGGATCCGGCCGTCTACGACATGCTGTGCCGGGCGGACTCCCTGGGCGTCTTTCAGGTCGAGAGCCGCGCGCAGATGAACTTCCTGCCGCGGATGCGTCCGCGCACCTTCTACGACCTCGTCATCGAGGTCGCGATCATCCGCCCCGGCCCGATCCAGGGCGACATGATCCATCCGTACCTGCGCCGGCGCCGCGGCGAGGAGAAGGTCTCGTTCCCCTCCGACGCGCTCGGGGACGTGCTCGGCAAGACGCTGGGCGTGCCGCTGTTCCAGGAACAGGCGATGCAGATCGCGATCATCGGCGCCGGCTTCACCCCGGAGGAGGCCGACCGGCTGCGCCGCTCGCTGGCGACGTTCAAGAAGCACGGCAACGTCAGCGAGTTCCGCGCGCGCTTCCTCGACGGCATGGCGGCGAACGGTTACCCGGCCGACTTCGCCGAGCGCTGCTTCAACCAGATCGAGGGCTTCGGCTCCTACGGCTTTCCCGAGAGCCACGCGGCCTCCTTCGCGCTGCTGGTCTACGCCTCGGCCTGGCTGAAGCGCCACCACCCGGCGGTCTTCGCCTGCGCGCTCCTGAACTCCCAGCCGATGGGCTTCTACGCGCCGGCGCAGATCGTGCGCGACGCGCGCGAGCATGGCGTCGTCGTGCGCCCGGTCTGCGTCAACGCCAGCTTCTGGGACAACACGCTCGAGCCGGACGGGCGCGGCGGGCTCGCGCTCCGGCTCGGCTTTCGCATGATCCGGACGCTGCGCCAGGAGGACGCCGACTGGATCGCCGCCGCGCGCGGCAACGGCTACCCCGACGTGGCGAGCCTCTGGCGGCGGGCCGGGATCGGGCCGCGGCCGCTGGCGGCGCTGGCCGAGGCCGACGCCTTCGCGTCGCTCGGGCTCGACCGCCGCGCCGCGCTCTGGGCCGCGCGCGCGATCCGGGGCGACGCGCCGCTGCCGCTCTTCGCGGGCCTCGAGGGCGAAGGCGGCGACGAGGGCCCGGTCGTGCTGCCGCCGATGACGCTCGGGCAGCAGATCGTCGCCGACTACACCGCGCTGCGCCTGACCCTGCGCGCACACCCGATGGCGCTGATCCGCCCGCTGCTCGACCGGTCGGCTCAGGCCGCGGCGGGCGCGCCGAACGCGGCGACCGCCGCGCAGAGCCCCGCGAGGCCCAGCCGCCAGAAGGCGACCGGCGACCAGCCCGACAGCCTGACCGTCGCCGCCGCGCCGACCAGGCACTGGAGCATGTAGAACAGCGCGAAGCCGCGGCTGGCCAGCGCGATCACGCCGTAGATATCGGTCTCCCAGATCACCAGCCCGGCGACCAGCGCGATCACCGGGAACGCGAATCGCGAGGTCATCTGCCGCGTCGTGCCCGCCGCCAGCCCGGCGCAGCCGATCGCGTCCGCCGCCGCCGCGCTGAACTGGCTCGCTGCCGCGCCGAGCGTCAGCGCCAGCGGCAGCAGCGGCGCGAGCAGCGCCGCGACGTCGATGATTGCGGTCTCGCCGGCGCCTCTGGCCGCCGCGCCCAGCAGCGGCGACATCAGCGCGAAGAAGCCGACATAGATCGCGCTCGCGATCAGCTGCGCCCGGCGCATGCTGACGATGCGCGTCCGCGCGTCGAAGCTCTCGCCGAGAAACCGCGAGGTCTCGAATCCCTGGACCAGGATCAGCAGGCCCAGCAGCGCCGGCAGCGACGCGGCGCCCGCTTGCGGCCGCGGCGGGGCGACGGATTGGCCGGCCGCGACCGCCTGCGCGTCGTGCAGCGCCAGCGCCGCGAGCAGGCCCGCGATCACCGCCAGCTTGAAGCTGACCACGAGCGACTCGACCGTCAGCACCTTGCCGAGCCCGCCGGACCAGCCCAGCCAGCCGATCGCGGCCAGCAGCGCCGTCGCGATCGCGCGCCCCGCGGCAGGATCCGGCGCGCCGCCAAAAGCGCGCGAGACGAACGCGCCGAGCAGCGCCAGGTAGTAGGCGACCGAGATCACATAGGCGAAGACCAGGACGACCTGGCTCACCCGCTCCAGCGCCGCCACCTCGGGCGGCGCGGAGCCGTCGGCGATCATCGGCTCCACATGCGCAATGTTGAAGCGGATGACCCCGCCCAGCCACCAGCCCGCCAGGCAGAGGCCGGCCATCGCCAGGATCGCCAGGCCGCCGAACTCCCGCGCCAGCAGCGGCGCCGCGACCAGGAAGCCGCTGCCGATGATCGAAGCGAGCGGCGTGATCATCGCGCGCCAGGCCACGGCCCGGCCGAGCGGCGTCAGCTCGATCAGGCCGAACGTCGCCGCCGCTGCGGCCAGGAAGGCGAGGGTGATCATGCGCGCCGACCGTAGCCGCGCCCCGCCCGCCCGCCAAGCGGCGCTGCGCCATCGACAGCGCCGCCGCGCCCGGCTAGTCGAGCGTCAGCTGGACCGACCGAGGAGCCGCCCAATGTCACGCCCGCCGCTCCTGTTCCTGCACGGCGCATTCTACGGCCCCGAGATCTGGACGCGCTTCGTCGCGCCCTGGTTCGCGCGGCGCGGCTACCGGGTGCTGGCGCCGCGTCTCGGGGGGCCTCGCCGCCCCGGCGCGCGGCTGCGCGACTACGTCGCCGCCGCGCGCGACGCGGCCGACGCGCTCGGCGTGCGGCCGGTCGCGGTCGGCCATTCGCTCGGCGGCCTCATAGCGCAGCACCTCGCGGCCGAGGGCCGGCTGGCGGGCGCCGTGCTGATCTCGTCGCCCGGGCCCTTCGGCCTCGGCCCGACGATGTGGCGGCTCGCCAGCATTTCGCCCGACGTGCTGGCCGCGCTGGCGCTGGCGCAGGCCGGGCAGGGCGCCCGGCTCGGCGCGCTCACGATGCGCCGCGCGCTGTTCACCGAGGACACGCCCGAGGACTGGATCGCCAGCGTGCTGGCGCCGCCGCAGCCCGAGAGCGCCGCCGCGCTCCTCGACGGAATGACCTGGGACCTGCCGTTCTGGCCGGCCGCGCGGGCGACGCCGGCGCTCGCGCTGATGGGGGACCGGGACGCCTTCGTGCCCCGCACCGACCTTTGGGCCATCGCCGCGGCCTACGGCGCCGAGACCGATCTTCTGCCCGGCCGCGGCCACGGCCTGCCGATCGACCCGGCCTGGCAGAGCCTCGCCTGGCGCATCAACGCCTGGCTCAGCGACCGCGGCGCGACGCTGACGCGGCGCAGCGACGACGGCGTCGCGGCGGCCCGGGCCTGACTGCGCGCGCTCGTCGGCGACGCCCGCCGTGGCGCCAATGTCACGCTCGAGGAACTTCTTGCGCCGCCCGCTCGCAGAGGCGTGAAAGCCGCTAGGCGGCGGCGCCAAAGCCGGTTAACCACTCGGCATCATTGAGACCTGCGACTGGGGGCCAGTCCCGGAATGGGAACCGAGATCCCGATGTTGGATTGGATGGGCCTTGCCCTGCCGACCGCCGTTGCGTTCGTCGTCAGCATGGCGGTTTGCGTCGCGCTGATCGGCACCGAACGCTGGCATGCGAGGTTCAGCCATGACGGCTGCGCCGGCCTGCAGAAGTTCCACAAGCAGCCGGTGCCGCGGATCGGCGGCATCGCGATCGCGGCGGGCTTCGCGGCGACCTGGCCCTTCCTGCCCGACGAAATGTTCGCAACCTGGGGCCTGATCGGCGCGTCGGGCCTCCCCGCCTTCGCCGCCGGCCTCGGCGAGGATCTCACCAAGCGCGTCGGCGTGCGCCAGCGCCTTCTGGCCACGATGTGCGCCGGCGTGATCTTCGCGCTGCTGACCGGCTACACGATGCACCGGGTCGACCTGCCGGGCGTCGACCTGCTCCTGTCCTTCGCGATCGCGGCGCTGCTCTTCACCGGCTTCTCGATGGGCGGCGTCGCCAACGCGATCAACATCATCGACGGCTTCAACGGTCTCGCGGGCGGCGCGCTGATCATCATGCTCGGCGCCTTTGCCTGGGTCGCGGCCCAGGTCGGCGACACGCTGGTCCTGTCGCTGGCGCTGCTCTACGCGGCGCTGGTCGCGGGCTTCTTCGTCGTGAACTTCCCCTACGGCCGCATCTTCCTCGGCGACGGCGGCGCCTACTTCGCCGGCTTCCTGCTCGCGACGCTCGGCGTGCTGCTCCCGACACGCAATCCCGAGATCTCGGCCTGGACCGCGATCCTGATCTGCGCCTACCCGGTGATCGAGACGCTCGCCTCGATGCGGCGCAAGTCTCGCCGCGTCGGCTACAGCGTCGGCCAGCCCGACCGCGTGCATTTCCACATGCTCGCGCATCGCCGCTATGCCCGCCGGATCGTCAAGCGCGGCGGCCGGATCGAGCTGCGCAACCCCGCGACGGCTGTCGTGACCTGGACGCTGCCGATCGTGACGACCGCCTTCGTGATGATCAGCTACGACAACGCGTTCCTCAGCGCGCTGTTCTTCTTCTTCACGTTCTGGCTCTACGCGCTGTTCTACCGCGTGATGTCGCTGAACCCGCCGCGCATCATGCCGCTCGGGCTCGCCCGTCTGCTCTGAACGCGCCTGCTTCCAACCCGGATATCCCGAGACTGGCGCGAAGTCCCGACCTGGCATAGGCTCGCCGCAAGCGACTGCGGCCCGAAGACCGCGGCGCGCCGGGAGGGCCACATGACCAAGGGTTCCGTGCTGGTTGTCGACGACGAGCCGAACATCGCGTTGTCGCTCGAATACCTGATGAAGAGCCAGGGCTACGACGTGCGCGTCGCGCCGGACGGCGACGCGGCGCTGGCGGCGCTGCGCGACGGCCTGCCCGACGTGATGCTGCTCGACGTGATGCTGCCGGGGCGCGACGGCTACGAGGTCTGCGAGACGGTCCGCGCGACGCCGGAATGGTCGGGCCTGCGCATCATCATGCTGACCGCGCGCGGCCGCGAGATCGAGCGCGAGAAGGGCCTCGCGCTCGGCGCCGACGACTACGTCACCAAGCCGTTCTCGACGCGCGACGTGATCGACCGGGTCCGGCAATACATGCCGGACCGGGGCTGACCGCGCGCGATGGCGGGGCAGGGCGCGCGCCGGGCTCGCTCTTCGCAGCGCTGGCGCTGGGCTCCGGCGCGCTCGCCTGGGGCGCCGCGCGCCTGGCCGGCGCGCCGCGACGCGGCCGCGCTCGCCGCGGGCGGCGTCGCGGCTGCCGGCGCCGGGCTCGCCGGCCTCGCCGCGATCCGGCTCGCGACCGTTCCGGCCCGCCGGCTCGCGCGCGGCCTGCGCCAGATCGCCGAATCGCGCGGCTCCGACGCAGGCCTCGCCACAGCCTCCGCGCCGCTGCTCGCCGACCTGCCCGAGACCGCCGACATGCTGGTCACCGCGCTCCGGGCCGCCCGCCGCGACGCGCAGAAGGCCGCGCAGGCCGAGTCCGCCCGCGTCGAGGCGCAGAAGAGCTGGCTCGAGACCATCCTGCAGGGCCTGACCGAGGGCGTCTTCGTCGCGAACCGCCAGCACCGGATCATGCTCTACAACGCCGCCGCCGTGGACCTGCTCGACGCGCCCGACCGGATCGGCCTCGGCCGCAGCCTCGGCGACCTGATCGCGCTCGCGCCGCTGCGCCACAGCCTCGGGCGGCTCGAGGCCCGCCACGCCGCCGAACCCGACGCCCCCGCCGAGCTCTCCGCGCCCTTCGTCTGCACCTCGATCGACCGCACGCGCATGTTCCACGGCCGCATGGCGCTGCTGGCCGAGCGCGGCGGCGAGCCGGGCGGCTACGTCGTCACGCTGGTCGACATCTCGGGCGAGCTGAAGCTGCTCGCGCATGGCGACGCGCTGCGCCGGGCGGTGACCCGCGACCTGCGCGGCATGGTCGGCAACCTGCGCGCCGCCGCCGAGACCGTCGCGGCCCACCCGGACATGCCGGCCGCCGACCGCGAGCGCTTCCAGCGCGTCGTGCTCGACGAGAGCGAGCGGCTGTCCGGCGCGATCGACGACCTCGGCGCGCGCATCCGCGGCCACACGCTCGGGCGCTGGCCGATGGCCGACATCCACGTCACCGACCTGATGCGCCTGCTCGAGCCCGGCCTCGCCGAGGCGGGCCTCGCCGCGACGCTGGTCGGCGTGCCGCTCTGGCTGCACGGCGACAGCCTGTCGCTGCTCCAGGCGACCCATTGCCTGCTGCGCCGCATCCACGACGCGACCGGCGCGACGCGCTTCGACGTCGAGCCGATGCTGGGCGACCGCCGCGTCTACCTCGACATCGTCTGGCAGGGCGCGCCGGTGCCGTCGGGCACGCTCGACAGCTGGCTCGACCTGCCCTGCTCGGACGAGATCGAGAGCCCGCGCCTGCGCGACGTGCTCGAGCGCCACGGCTCCGAGCCCTGGTCGCGCCCCGCGGCGCTGGCGGGGCACGCGGTGCTGCGCCTGCCGCTGCTGGCGCCGCGCCGGCCGCAATTCGTGCCCCAGACCCGCCGTCTGCCGGCCAGGCCCGAGTTCTACGACTTCGGCCTGATGCAGGCGCACCAGGGCGACGCGGCGCTGAACGCGACGCCGCTGCGCGACATCGAGTTCGTCGTCTTCGACTGCGAGATGACCGGCCTGCAGCCGACCCAGGGCGACGAGATCATCCAGATCGGCGCGGTCCGCGTCGTGCGCGGCCGCATCCTGACCGGCGAGGGCTTCGAGCGGCTGGTGAACCCCGGCCGCCCGATTCCGCCCGGCTCGATCCGGTTCCACGGGCTGACCGACGCCGATGTCGCCGGCAAGCCGCCGATCGCGCAGGCGCTGCCCGCGTTCCGCGCCTATGTCGGCGACGCGGTCATGGTCGGGCACAACGCCGCCTTCGACATGAAGTTCATCACGCTGAAGGAAGCCGCCGCTGGCGTGCGCTTCGACAACCCGGTGCTCGACACGATGCTGGTCTCCGCAATGCTCGACGGCGGCGAGGGCGAGCATTCGCTCGACGCGCTGTGCGAACGCTACGGCATCGCGATCAGCGGGCGGCACACGGCGCTCGGCGACACGATCGCGACGGCCGAGCTGCTGCTGAAGCTGGTCGACCGGCTCGAGGCGCGCGACCTGACGACCTTCGGCGAGGTGATGCAGGCCTCGAACATGGCGGCCCAGCTGCGCCACCGCGGCGCTGTCGTCGGCCACGGATCCGGAACGGGAGGGTGACGCCGATGGCAGGCGCCGACGACGAGATGCTGGCCTTCCTGCGGGCGCACCCGCCGTTCGACCGGATGGCGGTCGGCGACCTCGACTTCCTGCGCGACCGGCTCAGGCCGATCCGGTTCCATGCCGGCGAGGCGATCACCGACCCGGACGCCGGACCGGCCGAATGGTTCTACGTGCTGCGCCAGGGACGCATCGCCGGCGAGGACCGGGACGAGGCGGGCGGCGAGGACGAGCGCATCTCCGGCAACGCCTGGGAGCTGGTCGAGGGCGAATGCTTCCCCGTCGGCGCGCTGGTCGACCGCCGCCCGGTCAGGACCGCGCACCGCGCCGAGACCGACGTCACCTGCCTGACGATGGACCGCGCCGCCTTCGACGACCTGCGCGCCCGCTCGCCCGCCTTCGAGGCGTTCTGCTCCAGCCGCCTCGCCGGGCTGATGCAGCGGGTCGGCCGCCAGACCCAGGCCGCCGCCGCGCAGGACCTCGGCGGCGACTCTTCGCTGAACGGCGCGCTGTCCGAGCGCAGGCTGCGCCCGCCGCAGACGGTCGGCCCGGACACGCCGATCGGCGATGCGCTCCGGATCATGAGCGCGCTGAAGATCGGCTCGATGGTCGTCGCCGATCCCGATCACCGCCCGATCGGCATCTTCACGCTGAAGGATCTGATGAACCGCGTCGCGCTGCCCGGCGTCCCGCTCGACGCGCCGATCTCGGCGGCGATGACGCCGGATCCGGTGTCGCTGCCGCGCTCGGCCTTCGCCTTCGAGGCGGCGATGGCGATGGCCCATGCCGGGATCCAGCACATCTGCGTCGTCGAGGAGGGGCGGCTCGTCGGCGTGATTTCCGAGCGCGACCTGTTCTCGATGCAGCGCGTTGGCCTCGTCAACCTGTCGAAGTCGATCACCGCCGCGGCCTCGGTCGCGGACCTCGCCATGCTCGCCGGCAGCATTCACCAGCTCGTGGCCCAGATGCTGGCCCAAGGCGCGCGGGTCAGCCAGATCACCCAGATCATCACGCTCCTGAACGACCAGATCGGCGTGCGCGTGATCGACCTGGCGCTGGCCGAGGCCGGCGGCGCGCCGATCCCGTTCACCTGGGTCGCCTTCGGCAGCGAGGGCCGGCAGGAGCAGACGCTGAAGACCGATCAGGACAACGGCATCCTGTTCGACGCGCCCCAGGGCATGAGCCCGGACGAAGCCCGCGCCGCGCTGCTGCCGATCGCCGACCGCATCAACGTCGCGCTCGACGCCTGCGGCTTCACGCTGTGCCCGGGCGACATCATGGCCCGGAACCCCGAATGCTGCCTCAGCCTCGACGAATGGCGCGCCCGCTTCGGCCGCTGGATCGACCAGGGCACGCCCGAGCACCTGCTGTCGGCGTCGATCTACTTCGATGCGCGCCGCATCTGGGGCCCGGAGACGCCGCTCGCCGACCTGCGCGGCTGGATCCTCGACAAGACCGCCGCCAACAGCAGGTTTCGCCGGCAGATGGCCGCGAACGCGCTGCGCAACACGCCGCCGCTCGGCATGATCCGCGACTTCCGCCTCTCCGGCGAGGGCGACGAGGCGCATACGCTTGACCTGAAGACCGGCGGCGTCACCCCTTTCATCGACGCGGCGCGCATCTTCGCGCTCGCGGCCCGGATCCCGGCGACCAACACGCTGGAGCGGCTCTCCGCCGCTGCCCGCGACGGCGGGCTTCCCGAAGGCGACCTCGCGACCTGGACCGAAGCCTACGACTACATCCGCCTGCTGCGCATGCGCATCAATCAGGAACAGGCCGCCGCCGGGCAGCCGCTGTCGAACCGCGTCGCGCCGGACCGCCTGAACGACCTCGACCGGCGCATCCTGCGCGAGGCGTTTCGCGAGGCCCGGCGCGTCCAGCAACGGCTCGCGCTCGACTATCAGCTCTGATTCGCTTCTTGCAGCGCACAAGAAAGTACTTGCGCCAGATCAAGGATTCGTCGAATGCCTTGGTATACCGACGGCGTCGCGTGGCGTGGGACGGCGGTCGCGGTCCGCGCGCCAGGTTTTGACCGGCACAAGCCTGTTGAAACGATTGGACTAAAATTCGGAGTTTGCGCATAACATTGTGTCGCGCCCGCTCCGAGCTCGCATATCGGACGTCAACGGCGAAAGAAGGCCAAAAGGGAGAATGACATGGCGGCTCAGGGCAAGGACCGGGGCGAATACTGGAAGAAGAACATACGCGTCATCACCGGGTGCCTGATCATCTGGGCGATCGTGTCGCTCGGCGCGGGCGTGCTTTTCGCCGACGCGCTCAACGGCATCAAGCTGGGCGGCTACCCGCTCGGCTTCTGGTTCGCCCAGCAGGGCTCCATCTACATCTTCATCATCCTGATCTTCTACTACGCCTGGCGCATGAACAGGCTGGATCGGGAATTCGACGTCAACGAAGAGTAAGGACCCGCGTCATGTCGCTACAAATGATGAGCATAATCGCGGTCGGTCTGACCTTCGTGGTCTACATCGCGATCGCGATCTGGGCCCGCGCCGGGTCCACCGCCGAATTCTACGTCGCCGGCAAGGGCATCCACCCGGTCGCGAACGGAATGGCCACCGCCGCCGACTGGATGTCGGCCGCCTCCTTCATCTCGATGGCCGGCATCATCGCCTTCGCGGGCTACGCCGGCGGCGCCTACCTGATGGGCTGGACCGGCGGCTACGTGCTGATGGCGCTGCTGCTCGCGCCCTACCTGCGCAAGTTCGGCAAGTTCACGGTTCCCGAGTTCATCGGCGACCGCTTCTACTCGACCACCGCCCGCACCGTCGCGGTGATCTGCCTCCTCGTGATCTCGCTGACCTACGTGATCGGCCAGATGCGCGGCGTCGGCATCGCCTTCGCCAACATCCTGCAGCTCTCGGTCGAGACCGGCCTCTACGTCGGCATGGCGATCGTGTTCGTCTACGCGGTGCTCGGCGGCATGAAGGGCATCACCTACACGCAGATCGCGCAGTACGTGATCATGATCTTCGCCTATTCGGTTCCGGCGATCTTCATCTCGCTGCAGATCACCGGCGTGATGCTGCCCCAGTTCGGCCTCGGGTCGACGCTGGCGGGGACCGACACCTACATGCTGGACGCGCTGAACAACACCGTCAGCGAGCTCGGCTTCGGCGCCTATACGGATCGCGTCGCGATGGGCATCGGCAACATGTTCCTGCTGACCCTGTCGCTGATGATCGGCACCGCGGGACTGCCGCACGTCATCGTCCGCTTCTTCACCGTCCCGAAGATGTCGGACGCGCGCTCGTCGGCCGGTTACGCGCTGGTCTTCATCGCGCTGCTCTACACCGTCGCGCCGGCCGTCGGCGCGATGGCGGTCTACAACCTCGCCAACACCGTCCAGCCGGGCATCGAGGAGGGACTTCCCCTCGGCGATCCGGAGGGCAGCCTGCCGATCGACGAGCAGCCCGGTTGGATGGGGCGCTGGGCAGAGACCGGCCTTCTGACCGTCGACGACCTCAACGGCGACGGACGCATCCAGTGGTACAACGACAAGAACCCGGAAATGGCCGCCGAGGCCGAGACCTTCGGCTGGGCGGGCAACGAGCTGACCGTGAACAACGACATCATGGTGCTCGCCAACCCGGAGATCGCCGGGCTGCCGAACTGGGTCGCCGCGCTGGTGGCCGCCGGCGGCATCGCCGCCGCGCTCTCCACCGCGGCGGGCCTGCTGCTCGCGATCTCGTCGTCGGTCAGCCACGACCTGCTGAAGGGCGTGTTCATGCCGACGATCAGCGAGAAGTCCGAACTGATGGCCGCGCGCGTCTCGATGGGCGTCGCGATCCTGGTCGCGGGTTATCTCGGGCTCAACCCCCCGGGCTTCGCGGCCCAGGTGGTGGCGCTGGCCTTCGGCCTCGCGGCGGCCTCGCTGTTCCCGACTCTGATGATGGGCATCTTCGTCAAGCGCATCAACAAGCAGGGCGCTATCTCCGGCATGCTGGTCGGACTGGTCTCGACGATGGTCTACATCTTCCTGTTCAAGGGCTGGTTCTTCATCCCAGGCACCAACCCTCTGGCCGATGATCCGACCGGCTGGATCCTCGGGATCAACCCGCTCGGCTTCGGCGTGATCGGCGCGCTCCTGAACTTCGGCGTCGCCTTCGTCGTGTCGTCGATGACGGCGCCGACCCCGCTGGCGATCCAGGAACTGGTCGAGAACGTGCGCGTGCCGCGCTCGGCCTGACCCCAAAGGCCCTGACCCGGCCCCGAGGGTCCGCGCATCCGCGCGGGCCCTCTTCTTATGTCGCCGGCTCTCCCGGGGCTTCGCGCGGCTGGTCGAGGCGAGCGCCGTGGTCTCGGCGCGATCACGCGCGGCGGTGGCGCGGAGACCGAGCGCGGCTGTGCCCCCGAGTTTTCGGATCATCCGACCCCGGCGCAGCCGCGCGTCAGGGCAGCATCGCGGCGGCGATGCCGAAGTAGATCAGCACGCCCATCACGTCGGCGATCGAGGTGACGAGCGGGCCGGAGGCGGTCGCGGGGTCGAGCTTGAAGCGCGTCAGCAGGAACGGCAGCGACACGCCGATCACGGCGCCGATCAGCACGATCAGCACCATCGCGAGCGCAACGACGATCGTGATGTCGACGCCGGCGCGCACGACGCCGATGCCGGAGACGGCGAGCGCCATCGTCAGGCCGAGGCCGAGGCCGATCAGCAGTTCGCGCCCGAGCATCCGGGTCCAGTCCGAGCCGCGCACGTCGCCGGTCGCGAGCGCGCGGACCATCAGCGTCGCGGATTGCGCGCCGGCATTGCCGCCCGAGCCGATCAGGAGCGGCAGGAAGAACAGCAGCGCGAGGTTGCCGGCGATCGTGTCCTCGAAGGCCGAGAATGCCGGCGCCGGAGAAGATGTTGCCGAAGACCAGCAGCACCAGCCAGACGATGCGGGCGCGGTAGAGCGCGAACAGCGGCGCGTCCTTGACCGAGCCCTCGAAGTCGCCGACCGTCGAGGACTTGTAGATGTCCTCGGTCGCCTCTTCCTCGGCGACGTCCATCGCGTCGTCGGCGGTGACGATCCCGACCATGCGGCCGTCCGCGTCGACCACCGGCAGCGCCAGCAGGTCGTAGCGCGCGATCAGCGTCGCGGCCTCTTCCTGTTCGGCGTCGACGCGGACCGTGACCGGGTCGGCCTCCATGATGTCGGCCACGGTCTGGCGGGTGCGCGCGGTCAGGATGTCGCGCAGCGAGACGACGCCGAGCAGCTTGTGCGCGGCGTCGACGACGTAGGCGATATAGACGGTCTCGACGTCCGAGGCCTGCCGGCGCAGCGCGTCCAGCGCCTGCGGCGCGGTCAGCGTCGGCAGCAGCGTCGCGTAGTCCGAGGTCATGATCGAGCCGACCGTCCCCTCGGGATAGGAGGCGAGCCGTCGCAGGTCATCGCGCTCGGCCTTGGCGAGGCCGGGCAGCAGCGCCTCCTGGGCGCGCGGGTCGAGGGTCTTGAAGAAGTCGGCGCGGTCATCGTGGCTCATCGCCGCCATCAGCTTGGCGAGCTCCGTGCGCGACATCTTGTCGGCCATCGTCGCCTGGGCCGCGGGGCGCAGGTAGCCGAAGACCTCGGCCTGGTCCTGCAGGCCGAGCTGGCGCATCGCGGCCAGCGCGTCGTCCGGGTCCATGTGCTCGAGCAGGCTCGCGACGTCGGGCAGTTCCTGGACGACGAAGAAGCCCTTGACCGAGGCGTAGTCCCCGCGCCGCAGGTAGAGCGCGACCTCCTGGGCGACGATGTCGAGTTCGCCCTCGTCCTCGAAGGTGGTGTGGTCGAGCCGGATTCCGGAAAGCGGCCGCTCGGCATGGAGTGGATCGGTCATGCGCGATTCCCGACTGGACGGAGGGCCCGGTCGCCGCCGGCCCCTGCGGTGATACGGATCGGTCCGAGCCCGAAGTCAACGTCTGTCGTCGCGGCGTCCGGGCAAGCCTGCGCCGGGCCTGCCGGGATCAGACGGCGCGGCTCATCAGCGCGACGGCGGCGGCGGCGAAGGCGAGGCCGAGGAAGTCGCGGCCGGTCAGTTCCTCGCGGAAGACCAGCGCGCCAAGCGCCGCGAGCAGCGCCAGCGTCAGCACCGAATAGGAGACGGCGATCGTGGCGAGCCGCATGTGCTGCATCGCGATGACCCAGCCGACCGCGCTGAGCGCGTAGAGCGCGGCCCCTGCGCAGAATTCCATGCTCGCGATCCAGTTCGACCGCGTGGAGGCGAGCTTCAGCAGCCAGTCGGCGATGACGCTGACCGAGACGATGAAGGCGAGGACGGCCCACAGCCTGAGCGAATCCATTCGGATGCTCCGGATTTGTTCGTTACGCGCCGGACGGATGAACGAGGTCCGAAGCCGCATGAATGTGCGGCGGGAAGGTCCGATTGAATGTGACCAAGGTCACCCGGAACCGGACCTGAATCAAGAATTTTCCGCCCGACAGGTCCCGGCGCGGTCAGGGATTGAGGCGCGTCACGTCCCAGGGCGCGCCGGGTCCGGTGCGCGTCCAGCGGAAGCGGTCGTGCAGGCGGTGCGCGCCATCGGCCCAGAACTCGATCTCGACCGGCGCGATCCGGTAGCCGCCCCAGAACGGCGGGCGGTCCGGGTTGGTGCCCTTGGTCGCCGCGATCTTCGCGACCTCGGCCATCAGCGACGCGCGGCTCTTCAGCGGCCGGCTCTGGCGCGAGGCCCAGGCGCCGAGGCGGCTCGGCAGGCTGCGCGAGCGGTAGTAGGCGTCGGCCTGGGGCGCCGTCCTCGCGGGTCACGGTCCCGCGGACGCGGATTTTGGCGGCGCAGGGATTTCCAGTGCATCACGAAGGCGGCTTTGCCGGAGGCGTCGATCTCGCGCGGCCTTCCGGCTCTCGTAGTTGGTGTAGAAGACGAAGGCGTCGTCCTCGATGTCCTTCAGGAGCACCATGCGGACGTTGGGGAGTCCGTCCGCGTCGACGGTGGCGAGCGCCATCGCGTTGGGATCGTTCGGCTCGCGCGCCTCGGCCTCGGCGAGCCAGGCCCGCGCCAGCGCGAACGGATCCGTGCCCGCGAAGATGCCGCCGCGTTCCGCCTGGTCGCTCATCGTGCCGCCTCCTGCCTGCCGGGCGCAGCTAGGCGCCCGGCAGCCGAGGGCAATGGGGCGCGTCAGCCCTGCAGGAAGAAGCGCAGCATCTCGCGGCTGGCGTCGGGGCCGAGTGCGTCGGTGTGGCTGCCGGACGCGTCGCCGCCCGACCAGGCGTGCCCGGCGCCGTGCAGCGTCCAGCTCTCGACCAGACCCGCGTCCCTCGGCCGCGATCCGCATCCGGCTGTAGCCGCGGCCGTTCGCGTCGCCCGCATCGAGCTCGACCTTCGGGTCGGGCGCGCCCATCGCGGCCTGCGCCGCCAGCGCCTCGGCATTCGCGGGGCTGACCGTGCGGTCGGCGTCGCCGTGAAAGACGATCATCCGCACCGGCCGCGCGGCTGCGGCGCCGCGCGCGCCCTGGCGCATCGCCGCGAGCGCCGAGCCTATGTCGCGCGCCGCGCCGTGCGGCAGGCCGGAATGGACGCCGACCGCCGTGAAAAGGTCCGGGTATTCGGCGCCGAGCACCGCTGCGGCGGCGCCGCCGGCCGAGAGGCCGGCGACGTAGACGCGCGCCGGATCGACATGCTCGGCCGCGATCACCGAGCGCACCATGCCGGCGATCAGCGCGGGCTCGCCGGCGTCGCGGCGCTGGTCCTCGGGCGGAACCAGTTCCAGCATCGGTTCGGATTGGCCGAGCTCGGCTGCGCCGGGTAGAGGACGACGCAGCCCGCTTCCTCGGCGGCGGCGTTCATCCGCGTGCCGCGCGCGAAGTCGTCCGGCGTCTGCGTGCAGCCGTGCAGCATCACCAGCAGCGGACGACCCTCCGACGACGGCGCGGGGGCTGCGGGAATGTAGAGCCGGTAGTCGCGCGCGCCGTGGACATCGCGAAAGCTGCCGGCCTCGTAGCGCGCGCCGTCGGGAATCGCGGCCGGGCCGACGCCGGGGACGATCTCCGCGTCGAGCGCGGTCTTGCGGGCGGCGAGCCGGCGCAGCGTCTCGCGCAGGCCCGTCCGCGGCCCGGCCGGCGGCGCGCGGCGCGGCGCGGCCTGCGGCGCCTGGGGCGGAAACGCCGGCTGGGACGCCGGCTCGGGCCGGGCATCCGCGGCCGCGCCGCCGCCCAGCAGCCGCTGGATCAGCGCCGTCGCCTCCGACACCCGCCCGTCGCGCGTCATCTGCATCGCTTCGGCCATTCCGGCCGTGAAATCGTTACCCATCTGCTCGGTCCTCGTGCGGCGCGTCTCCCGGGGGGACGCTTGTTCAGGTTATCCGGTCGGCCATCGCGGCCTTGACGGCCGCGCTTGCCTGCAACGCGCCGAGCACCGAGATCGAACCGATCGCCGCGCGGGCGAGGTCCGGATCGACGTCGTCGGCGATCTCCGCGATGCCGAGCACGCGCAGGTCGAGCGGCGCGCGCGCGTCGCGCGCCGCCTGGAGTTCCTCCCGGGTGATCCGCCGCAGGCCGAGTTCGACCCCGCGCCGCGCGGTCGACTGGCGCACCGCGTCGGAGTGGCGGTCGAGCTGGTTCCGGATCGCCGTCCGGATGAAGTCGGTGCGGTTCGCGTAGAACCCTTCCGACACCAGCAGTTCGACCTGGCCGAGATCGACATAGCCGAGGTTGATCGTGATCTTCTCGCTGTCCTGCGTTCGCGGCCGCAACTCATGAACGATCCCAGTCACTGCTTCCATCCCTTCACCATCTGTCTGGATGGTATATGGCTTAACCTGCGCGACAGTCAATGTTGCAACGCACAAATGTTCTGAGGGTTGCCTGCGGCGGCAGGCCTGCCGGAATTCACCGGGCGGCCGTCAGATCAGATCGTCGGACGGCCATCCCGCCACAGCAGATCGGCTGCGACGGCCGGGGACGTACAATTTCTTGAAGCCGCGGCGGCGATCCCTTACACCCACCGACCACGGCAGAGCGCAGGGGCGGCAACATGACGACCGGACTGATGAGCGGAAAGCGCGGGCTGGTCATGGGCGTCGCCAACGACAAGTCCATCGCCTGGGCGATCGCGCAGGCCTGCCACGCGCAGGGCGCGGAGATGGCCTTCACCTACCAGGGCGAGGCGCTGGGCAAGCGGGTCGCCCCGCTCGCGGCCTCGGTCGGCAGCGACATCGTGCTGCCTTGCGACGTCAGCGACGAGGCGTCGATGGATGCGGTCTTCGCCGCGCTCGCAGAGCGCTGGGGCAAGATCGACTTCCTGCTGCACGCGATCGGCTTTTCGGACAAGGCCGAGCTGCGCGGTCGCTATGTCGAGGCGACGACGGCGGCAAACTTCACGCAGACGATGCTGGTCTCGGTCTATTCGTTCACCGCGGCGGTCAAGCGCGCATCGAAGCTGATGACCGAGGGCGGGTCGTGCCTGACGCTGACCTATTACGGCGCCGAGAAGGTCATGCCGCATTACAATGTGATGGGCGTCGCGAAGGCGGCGCTGGAGGCGAGCGTCAAGTACATGGCGATGGACCTCGGGCCGGACGGGGTGCGGGTCAACGCGCTGTCGGCCGGGCCGATGAAGACGCTGGCCGCATCCGGGATCGGCGACTTCCGCTACATCCTGAAATGGAACGAGCTGAACGCGCCGCTGCGGCGCAACGTCACGCAGGACGACGTCGGCAAGTCGGGGATGTACCTTCTGTCGGACCTGTCCTCGGGCGTGACCGGCGAGACGCATCACGTCGATTCCGGCTATCATGTCGTGGGCATGAAGGCCGAGGACGCGCCCGACATCGACGTGGTCACCGGGCGCAAGGAGGCCTGACGTGAACGACCGGCTGCCGCACGAGAAGGGGTTCCACGTCAGCTGGGACCAGATCCACCGCGACAGCCGGGCTCTTGCCTGGCGGCTCGATAAGCACGGGCCGGGCGAGGACGGGTCGTGGCGGGCGGTGGTCGCGATCACGCGCGGCGGGATGGCGCCGGCGATGATCGTCGCGCGCGAGCTCGACATCCGGATGGTGGATACGATCAGCGTGAGGTCCTACGACTGGCAGAAGCAGGCCGAGGCGGTCGTGCTGAAGGCGCCGGACGCGGCGCTGATGGGCGACGACGGCGAGGGCGTGCTGGTGGTCGACGACCTGGTCGACACCGGCAGGACGCTGGAGCTGGTGCGGCGGATGTATCCGAAGGCGCATTTCGCGACGGTCTACGCGAAGCCGCAGGGGCGCGAGCAGGTCGACACCTTCATCACCGAGGTGAGCCAGGACACCTGGATCTTCTTTCCCTGGGACATGGCGCTACAGTACGTCCGCCCCTATCGCGGCGACTGACGCAGGAGCGGTCGCACGATGCGACCTGAGTCAACACACTGAAATCGCTGCCTTATTCTGTGGACCCGTTGCGCCGGTGCGGTCCGCCTCCGTCCGGCCGCGTTGAACTGCCGCCCCGTTTCCGGTAGGATAGCTCACGGGATCGTTCGACCGCAGGCAAGGGTGGCGGTGGTGTCATGTCGCTGAAGGCCGCACGCTGGAGGCTGGCGCTGATCTGGTTCGTCGGATGCGCGCTGTTCATGGCGCTGCTGGTCGCGCAGTCGATCGGCGGCGCCTATGGCGACGCCGCGCAGAAGGCCTGGAGCTGGGCGCTGCCGAATTTCCTGCCGACGCTGGCGCTGATGGTCAGCGTCTTTGCCGCCGAGGCATTGGTCGCGCCGGGCCCGACGGCAAAGGTGGCGCGCGGCTTCCTGCGGCTGACGATGGGGCTGTCGGCGGCATACATTCTTCTGCTGTTCGTCTCGCTGCTGGCGCAGCCGCTCTTCGCCGGGCCGGACGTCACGGCGGCGCAGCGGCTGGCCCTGATGGAAATGTCGAACCTGTGGCTGGCCCCGGTGCAGGGCCTGACGGCCAGTGCGCTGGGAGTCCTGTTCTATTCGGCAAAAAAGGACGGCGCGGCGGAGGGCTAGGAGGGGGGCGGACATGGGCGCAGCGTTTCGGATTGCGGGTCTGGCGGCAGGGCTGGCCTGGGCGCTGGCCGGGCCGGCTTTGGCGCAAGGCTTCGAGGGCGCGCTCGACGCGACCTCGCCCGAGTCCGGCGGCTATCGCTACCTCGCCTTCGCCTTCGACGTCACCGGGGACGCGCCGGTGCAGGTCACGCTGCGCTCGACGGAGTTCGACGCTTACCTGATCCTGGTCGCGCCGGGAGGCGCGGTGTCGCAGAATGACGACTTTTCCGGATCGGACGCAGGGATCTCGACCGACGCCCCAGCCGGGCCGATGGACGGCGATCGCGACGACTTATCAAGAGGGCGCGACCGGCCGGTTCACGCTGAGCGTCGAGGCGCTCCGCGCGGAGCCGCTGGAGATGACGGAGGCCGACGACGCGATGGCGCAGCTCGGGATCGAGCGCCGCAGCACGACCTCCGGCGTCGAAACCGTCGATAGGCGGCGGTTCCGGCGACGGCTGGTCATACACGGAGGGCCTGAGCGCCGCGCCTAAGAGATGGCCAGCATGCTGCCGACCGCGCAGGCCACGGCCATGCCGCCGCCTGCGATGCCGGTCGCCTCCGGGCTTCGGCCCATGCCGCGCGCCTTGGCGGCGACGCCGGCGCCGGTCACCCGCGCCGAGCTCGGCCTGGGCGGCGGCGGCGCTGCCCTGGCCGCCGCCGCGGCCTCGTCGAGCGCGGTGTTCCGGCGCGATCGGCTGCTGCGCGAGCATGCGAATCTCGCGACGCTCGGCGACCTGACAGGGTGCTGACCGATGCGCTGAACTCGGCCGGCTACTACGGGTCGCGCTACCTGTCGGCGCCGGGCGGGTTCGCCGTCGTCACGCAACTCGAGCGCATCGACGCCGACGGCGATCCGGTCGCCGAGGCCCAGCGCTGGACGCCGGAAGGCGCCGCCGCGTCCGGGGGGTGGACGCTGACAGGCTACCTGCGCGCCCTGGTCTCGGCGCCGGTCGGATATTTCCGGGTGATCGCGGTCGTGGTCAGCGACCAGCCCTTCGCCTCGGCGCCGGAACCGGCCACCGTCGAATGGCTGCGGGCCTGGAGCGGCATCGGACTGAACATGCTGCCGGCGGACGTGCGTGACCGAGCCTACGCGGACGAGGACGCGGTGACGGTCCTGGTCTATGAGTTCGAGAAGTCCGGCGACGCCCGCAGATCGTGCTGCCCGGCCGGCATAGCGCGCCGCAGCACCTGCGGCACACGACGCTGGCCGCGTATCTGAACTAACGGCGACCGCGGGGCCTATTCGCCGGCGACCAGCGGGGCGGCGGCGGGCGCGGCCTCGCCGAAGCGAGGGCTGCGGCGGTGGAAGCCCGCGAGCGCCTTCGCCAGATGGGCGGTGGAGAAGTCCGGCCAGGCGACGTCGGGGAAGTCGTATTCGGCATAGACGCCCTGCCACAGCAGGAAGTTCGACACGCGCCGCTCGCCCGACGTGCGGATGATCAGGTCCGGATCGGGCATTCCGCGCGTGTCGAGCGCGGCCGAGATCGTGCCGGCCGTGACCGCCTGCGGCGCAAGATCGCCGGCGGCGACGTCGCCTGCGATCGCGCGCAGCGCGCGGGTCAGCTCGTCGCGCCCGCCGTAGTCGATCGCGATCGCGAGGTTCAGCCCGCGGCAATGGGCGGTGCGGCGCTCGAGCTCGGCCATCAGCGTCTGCAGCCGGACCGGCACGCGGTGGCGCATGCCGATGAACCGCACGCGCACGTCGTTGTCGGCGAGGCCCTGCATCTTGCGCTCGATATAGGCGCGGAAAATCCGCATCAGTCCCTCGACCTCGGCGAGCGGCCGCCGCCAGTTCTCGGTCGAGAACGCGTAGAGCGTCAGGTGGGTGACGCCGAGGTCCGGGCAGGCGCGCACGATCTCGGTGACGCGACGCGCGCCCCGGGCATGTCCCGCCAAACGGCTCATGCCCCGGCCCTCGGCCCAGCGACCGTTGCCGTCCATGATGACGCCGACGTGCAAGTCGCCGGTCTGCTCTGCGTCCATGTCTGCCTGCTGCCTTTTTCTTGGCCCGAATATGCACAATCCGAGCCGCCGGCAACAGTTCCAATCGCGCCTTCCGCGAAAGACGGCCGACGCGCGGGGCAGGCGACGATGCGGGCGGGGCGCAGCGTTCCAGTGCTCCCGCCGTCGCGCGCGCGCCGCATGTCGACGGGGGCGCCAGCGGCGCGGGCGGGCGGCGGCCGTGGAAGCGGCGGCGCGGGGGCGTCGATCCCGGGCCGGCGCCTGAGTCGCACCCGAACCAGCGCTCCGCGCGAATCGGCCGCGTGGCAGCCGGACAGGCGGGCGGCGTCTCTCGGTCCGTCGCGTTTTGGCGTGCGCGGCGGCGCGCGCGCCGCTAGGCTGAGGGTTCAGCGTCCGGGAAACATCGCCATGAAGCTCGCCCTCGCCGCCCTTGCCGTCGCATGCGCGATGTCGCCGCTCGCCGCCTCCGAAGTCGACGACCGCATCCGCGACGTGCTCGGCGGCGATCCGGCCGGATATCGCCTTGTCGTCGAAGGCTTCCAGGCGGCCGTCCGAGCCGGCGACGGCGCCGCCGCCGCCGAGTACGTGATCTTTCCGATCGTCGTCCGCAGCGGCCCCGCGCCGGTCGAGATCGCCGACGCCGCCGCCTTCGCCGCGAACTACGACGCCATCGTCACGCCCCAGGTCGCAGAGGCGGTTCAGGACCAGCCCTGGGACGCCCTCTTCGTGCGCGACCAGGGCGTGATGCTCGGCAATGGCGAGGTCTGGTTCGCGCCGGCCTGCCTCGACGCCGCCTGCGCCGAACGCAGATTCGGCGTGATCGCGATTCAGGCCCCCTGATACGCAGGCATCCCGCTCCCGACCGTGACCTCGATCAAGGCGCGGCCCTGCGCGGCGCGCCATTCTGATCCGGAAGGGCCCGGCGCGGCCCCCAGTGATCGGAAGGAGAAACCAGTGGCCAGCAAGATGAAAGCCGCCGTCTTCGTCGAGAAGAACCGGATCGTGCTCGAGGACAAGACCGTCCCCGACGTCGGTCCCTCGGATGCATTGATCCGGGTGACGACCACGACGATCTGCGGCACCGACGTCCATATCCTCAAGGGCGAGTACCCGGTCGTGAAGGGCCTGACCATCGGCCACGAGCCGGTCGGCGTGATCGAGAAGCTCGGCGCAAACGTGACCGGCTTCACCGAGGGCCAGCGCGTGATCGCCGGCGCGATCACCCCGTCGGGCTGGTCGAACGCCTGCCTCTGCGGCTTCTGCAGCCAGGACGGCGCGGGAACCCGCCACGGCTGGAAGGCGATCGGCGGCTGGAAGTTCGGCAACACGATCGACGGATGCCAGGCCGAATACGTGCTGGTGCCCGACGCGATGGCGAACCTCGCGCCGGTGCCCGACAACCTGACCGACGAGCAGGTGCTGATGTGCCCCGACATCATGTCGACCGGCTTCGTCGGCGCCGAGAACGGCGGGATCCGCATCGGCGACACGGTGGCGGTCTTCGCCCAGGGCCCGATCGGCCTCTGCGCGACCGCCGGCGCGAAGCTGCTCGGCGCGACCCGGATCATCACCGTCGACGCGGTCGCCGCCCGCATGGACATGTCGCGACGGCTCGGGGCCGACGAGGTCATCAACTTCAAGGAGACGAACCCGGTCGAGGCGATCATGCAGATGACCGGCGGGCGCGGCGTCGACGTCGCGATCGAGGCGCTGGGCACGCAGGCGACGTTCGAGGCCGCGCTGCGCGTGCTGCGGCCGGGCGGCACGCTGTCGAGCCTCGGCGTCTATTCCGGCGACCTGAAGATCCCGCTCGACGCCTTCGCCGCCGGCCTCGGCGACCACACGATCAAGACCGCGCTCTGCCCGGGCGGCAAGGAGCGGATGCGCCGGATGATGGAGGTGATCGGCTCGGGCCGCGTCGACCTCGGCCCGCTCGTCACGCACCGCTTCAAGCTCGACGACATCGAGGCGGCCTACGATCTGTTCGCCAACCAGCGCGATGGCGTGCTGAAGGTCGCGATCACGACCTGAGGATTATCCTTCGGGATCGGAGACCTGACGGCCGTCCGGACTCCGGACGGCCGGTCACGCCCGGTCAGAGCCAGGTCAGCCCGATCGAGATGATGATCCCCGACAGGACCAGCTGGATCAGGCAGAAGCCCATGATGTCCTTCGCGTTCAGTCCGGCGATCGCCAGCACCGGCAGCGCCCAGAACGGCTGGATCATGTTCGTCCAGGCGTCGCCCCAGGCCACCGCCATCGCGGCGCGCGCCATGTCCGTCCCCAGCGCCTCGGCCGCCGGCAGGATCACCGGCGCCTGCACCGCCCACTGCCCGCCGCCCGAGGGCACGAAGAAGTTGACGATGCCCGCGCTCAGGAACGTCCAGAACGGCAGCGTCTCGGCGGTCGCGAACGAGACCAGCCAGTTCGACACGCTCGCGGCCAGCCCCGAGCCGACCATGATCGCCATGATGCCGGCGTAGAACGGGAACTGGATCACGATCCCCGCGCCGCCGCGCACGCCCTCGTTCAGCGCGACCAGCAGCCGCCGCGGCGTGCCGTGCAGGATGATCGCGAGGAACAGGAACAGGAAGTTCACGACGTTCAGCGACAGCCCGCCGCCGCCGACGAAGTACTGGACGAGGTAGGCGATCCCGCCGAAGCCGATCAGCCAGGACAGCGCCCGGCTCGTCTCCAGCCGGTCCGAGGGCCGGGTGATCTCGCCGTGGTCGTAGTCGGGCTCGACCAGCTTCGCCGGATCGACGTAGATGCTGTCCTCGGGGCTCGGCGTCATCAGCCAGTTCACCAGCGGCACCGCGACGAACAGCGCCGCGACGATCGCGAGGTTGAAGGCCGCGAAGATGGTCTGGTCGGTCGTGATGATGCCGGTGACCGCCTCGAACGGATGGCCCGGCGTCGCGACCGACAGCGGGATCGAGCCGGCGAGCCCGCCATGCCAGACGATGAAGCCCGAATAGGCGCTGGCGACCAGCAGCCGGTAGTCGACGCGGACGACCCGCGCGAGCTCCTTGGCGAAGAGCGCGCCGACGACGAGGCCGAAGCCCCAGTTGATCCAGCTCGCGATCAGCGACACGACCGTGACCAGCACGATGGCCGCGCCGGCGCTCGACGGGATCGACGCCAGCCGCGCGAGGATGCCCTTCACCAGCGGCGTGCTCGCGAGCATGAAGCCGGTCGCGAGCACCAGCAGCATCTGCATCGAGAAGCTCAGCAGCTCCCAGAACCCGGTCCCCCACATGCCGATCACCGCCATCGGCGACTGGCCCTCGACCGCCACTGCGGCGACGAAGACGACCAGCGTCAGGATCAGGACGAAGATGTAGGGGTCGGGCAGGTAGCGGTCGACGAGCCGCACCAGCGGCTTGGACAGGGCAGCGAGCATCGGGGGTTCCTCCGGGCATTGAAGCGGTCTGCGCAAGTCCCGCCCGGATAGAGGCTCGGGCCCGGACGCACAACGCGCGGGTCGCGTTTCCTGCGTGGATCCGACGATCCGCGCGCCGGTCGCGCGGCGCCAGCCTTGCAATCGCGCGGCCTTGTGGTAGGCCATCGCCCGGTTCTGGAACAGCTTTCGAGAAAGGGATCGGCGATGTCCGACGTCTCCGCCCTGCGCGACAAATACCTGACCGCGATCGTCGCGGCCGGCGACGAGGCGGCGCTGGAGACGGTGCGCATCGCGGCGCTCGGCAAGAAGGGCGAGGTCGCGCTGGCGCTGCGCGGGCTCGGCGCGATGACGCCGGAGGAGCGCCAGACCGCGGGTCCGGCGCTGAACGCGCTGCGCGACGAACTGGGCTCGGCGCTCGCCGCCGCCAAGGCCGCGCTCGGCGACGCAGCCCTCGAGAGCCGGTTGTCGGGCGAATGGCTGGACGTCACCCTCCCAGGGCGTCCGGCGCCGCAGGGCAGCATTCATCCGATCAGCCAGGTCACCGAGGAGCTCTCGGCGATCTTCGCCGATCTTGGCTTCTCCGTCGCCGAGGGGCCGCAGATCGAGGACGACTGGCACAACTTCGACGCGCTTAACATCGCGCCCGAGCATCCGGCGCGCCAGACGATGGACACGTTCTACATGGCCCGCGCCGAGGGCGACAACCGGCCGCCCCACGTGCTGCGCACCCATACGTCGCCGGTGCAGATCCGGCACATGCAGGCGCACGGCGCGCCCTGCCGAGTCATCGCGCCCGGCCGGGTCTACCGCGCCGATTACGACCAGACTCACACGCCGATGTTCCACCAGATCGAGGGCCTCGCCATCGATCGGGACATCACGATGGCGAACCTGAAGTGGGTGCTCGAGGAATTCTTCACCGCGTTCTTCGGGACCAGCGTCAGGACGCGCTTTCGCGCCTCGCACTTCCCGTTCACCGAGCCCTCGGCGGAAGTCGACATCCAGTGCACGTGGCAGGGCGGACAGCTCCGGATCGGCGAGGGCGACGACTGGCTCGAAGTGCTCGGCTCCGGCATGGTCCACCCGAACGTGCTCGCGGCGGCCGGCGTGGATCCGACCCAGTGGCAGGGCTTCGCCTTCGGCATGGGAATAGATCGCATGGCGATGCTCAAATACGGAATTCCGGATCTGCGCGCCTTCTTCGACAGCGACCTCAGATGGTTGCGAAATTACGGCTTCTCCGCGCTGGATATTCCGGCGCTGCACCGCGGCATGAACCGCTGAGCGAGCGCCGCCCGAACTTGAACACCGGGGCGCCGCGGTGTAGCCTCGTTAACCAATCTGGGGGGCTGCTGAGGAGTCGCTGGGGGATGTCTTGCGGATCCGCGTCGTCGGAACTCGCCCATGCGGCCTGTCCAACTCAGCGTGGCGGCGGCGCATGACCCTGGCGCTGATCGCCCCCAGTTTCAGCATCGTCTCGGAGACGTTCATAGCCGATCACGTGCGCACGCTCGCGCCCGGCGACACGGTCCTCGTCTGCAGCGACAGCACCGGCGCCGAGACGTACGGCTGCCCGGTTCTGAGCCACGTAGCTCCGCGATTCACGGGGTTCTCGCCCGCCGATCGCTGGGTCAAGGATCTGTATCAGCGCCTGAGCCGCCGCTTCGGGCCGCCGCTGTCGTTCACCGATCGCATGCGGGTGATCGAGTTCTTCAAGACCCATGACGTCGATCGCGTGTTGGCTGAGTTCGGGAATTCCGGAACCCAGGTCGCAGATATCTGCTCGCAGATGGGCATACCGCTCTATGTCTACTTCCGCGGCGCCGACGCCTCGTCGGCGATGCGGTTCCGCAAGGTGCGCCGGCGCTACCAGAACATGTTCGGCAAGGCGACCGGGATCTTCTGCGTGTCCCGGCACATCGCCGAAAAGCTTATCGCGCTCGGCTGCTCGCCGGAGATCCTGCACGTCAACCCGAGCGGCGCGGTGATCGAGGCCTTCCCGCCCTGCGAGCCTGTGCCCGGGCGCATGATCGCGGTCGGCCGACTCGTCGAGAAGAAGGCGCCGCACCTGACGATCGAAGCCTTCGGCCGCATCGTCGACCGCTTCCCCGAGGCGCGGCTCGAGCTGGTCGGCGACGGACCACTGGCCGAGCGCTGCCGCCAGACGATCGAGCGGCTGGGCATCGGCAGCCGGGTCTCGATGCACGGCGCGCTGAACCACGCCGCGACCGCACGGCTGATGCGACGCGCCGGCATCTTCGTCCAGCACTCCCGCGTGGCGCCCGATGGCGACACCGAGGGTTTTCCGACCGCGATCGCCGAGGCGATGTCGACCGCGCTCGCGGTGATCTCGACGCGCCATGCCGGCATCGGTGAGCACGTGCGCGAGGGCGAGACCGGGCTGCTGGTCGACGAAGGCGACGTCGCCGGGATGGCCGAGTCGATGTCCCGGCTGCTCGCCGACCCCGGCTACCAGAGGCGGCTGGGCGCTGCCGCACGCGCCCATGCCATTCGTCATCTCGACCGGACCGATGCCCGCAGGCGGGTGCGCCAGGTGCTCGGACTGATCGATCCGGAGCCCCAGCCCGAAACAGCGCCGACGCTGCCCGCGTCGAGAGAGGTCTTTGCCGTCGATACCGGGCGCCGCATCGCGCTCAGCCGACCTTGAACCCCCAGAACGTCGTCTGATCCGCAGCGAAGAATCCGTCCGCCTGCCGGAAGAACCCCTGGAGTTCGACGGTGTCGTCCTTGTCGAGCTGCGCCAGAGTTTGCAGCCACAGTCCGGTCGCGCCCGTAACATGCGAGCTCGAGCATTCGCCGAACGAGCCGCGGATCTGTCCGGTCCCGTTGCGCACCAGCCGTCCGCGCATCCGCGCCGAGTTCGATGCGTTCTGACGGAACACCAGCGACGCGCCCAACACATAGGCTCCCGACGCGGGCGCCTTGAACAGGCTCGTCGCCGGGTCGAAGACGCCCTGCTCGTTCGCCTCGGCCGCATTGACGCCGATCTTCGTCCAGACGTCCTGCGCGGCGTAAACGTCGAAATTCGCGTGCGCCTTGAATCGCGGCAGCCGGGGCTGGTCGACGATTCCGGTCGCGCCGTCGATGTCGAGGGCGTCGCGAAAGCCGGCGCCGTCCGGCGACACCGCGATCCGGAACCGGTTCGAGCCGAACAGCCCGACGATCGCCCGCGTCACGAAGTTGTTCTGGAGCGCGAAACCCGCGTCGCGGTCCGCGCTCGCCTTGTTGACGGCGAGGATCACGTTGCCGCTGCCGCCCTCGGCCGCTGTCCGCGCTGTCCAGAGCGCCGCGTTGAGCCGGGCCGCAAACGGATTGGCCGCGTCGGCCGTCATGCCGATCCCGACCCGCGTCGCCTCCTGGATTTGCGTCGGCGCGCCGCCGCCGATCGGCGTCCAGGCCCCGGCGCCGTTCATCACGTAAAGCGCGTCCCCGGCGAGGTCGTAGACTCGCCAGCCCGGGCGCGGCGCGCTGAAGACCCAGCCGCCGTTGCGCCACTGGGCGACCTGTCCGGGCTTGCCGGCCCAGACGCCTGTCGGCGCCGCGCCCAGCAGGTAGCGGTCGCCCTCGCCGCCGCCGGCGGGCGGCGTCTCCAGACCCATGCCCGCGACCGCGCAGTGCACGAGCCCGTCGAGCTCCGCGAGGCTCTCGTTCACCGTGACGTGCTTCTGCGCCTGCGCCGGAGCGATGTAGGGCAGTTTCAGATGTGGGGTCTTGGCCATCGTTCGTCGCGCCTCCGCTGGCAATCCGGACGCACGTCACTACCACGCGCCGACCGCCGTTGCGGCAATTCGCCGCCCAGCGCACGCCGCTGCCGGGCCAGCCGCCGGAGGCCGTCACCCCGCGTCGCGGTAGCGCTCGACGAAGCGGCGCAGGATCATCTCCGGCGCAAAGACCGGCGCTGCCAGGCAATCCGCCGTCAGCCGCGCCGCCTCTTCGGGCCGGAAGTAGCCGCGACCGGCATAGACCCGGATGCGCAGCGCAAAGACCGCGCCGTCCGCCTCCGGGTGGAACTGCGTCGCATAGACGTTTCGTCCGCGCCGGATCATCTGGAACGGGCAGGGGTCGGACGCGACCAGATGCGCGCAATCCTGCGGCAGCGCCTGCACCGCCTCCTTGTGCCCGACGAAGGCGCTGAACCGCTCCGGCAGCCCCGCCAGCAGCGGGTCGGACCGGCCTTTCGGCGTCAGCGCACACTCCACCGCCCCGACCGGCTCGCCCCAGCGGTCCTGGGCGACCGGCGCGCCCAGCGCTCGGGCGAGGATGCCGATCCCGTAGCAGCAGCCGAGGAACGGCAGGTCGCGCCCGACGATCTCCGGCATCAGCCCCATCACGGCATCCTCGATCGCCTTCTCGGACGGCGGCTTCGCGGCTTCGGGGTCCGACACGCAGCCCGGCCCGCCGCCGACGATGACGCCCGAGAAGTTGTCGAGCGCGATCTCCGACAGGTCCGGCTCCCGGTCCAGCCGGACGCGCCGCGTCTCTGTCGCCGCCAGCCCGCCCTTCGCGAGGAAGGCCGCGTATTCGTCGTCCGAGGCCTCGGTCTCGGGTCTCAGCTGCAGGATCAGGAAGGGCTTCATGCGCGGGCTCCGGAGCGGAACGATCCTAGCCCGGACCTTCCCGCCGGCAAAGCCGCATCCGCGTCTGCCCAGAGGGGGTTCCCATAGGAGTCGTCTTGACGTATTTTGAACTCAAATCGAAACTGTTGATTAGCTGATTTATTTTCAGAAATTCTATCATTTTTTCTCGCATTATTGAGGTGATGTGAAAGCGAAGGCCCTCGGTCCGAGCGCGGCCGAGCCGTCTTGCACAGTCGTCCACGCCGGCGCCCGCCGCCCCCCCCCTGCGGCGCGCGCAGCAGCAGGGAGCTACGTCATGACCGATATCTGGACCGGCGGACGCCGGATCGCCTTCATTCCCGTCTGGAACCAGCAGGTCGACCAGGAGCCGGGCCCGGACTGGGCCGCGCAGGTCGGCGCACGCGCCTTCTACGATCCCGACCCGGCCACCGGGTTCGACCGCTCGCTGCAGAACTGGATCCGGGCCGCATCCTCGGGCCGCGCCCATATCGACGGCGCCGTGCTGCCGGTCGTGGCGGCGGCCGACGCCGACACCGTCGGCGCGGGGCTGAATACGCTGCCGGCCCAGCACGACTTCGGCTACGCCGTCATCGTGCTGCCGCATTCTCAGGGCCAGCACCGGGGCGGTTTTGCCTGGTGGGATGCGGCGCCGGTCCGGGGCCTGACCAACTTTGCGCGCGTCGCAATGTTCTCCGATGCGCAGATGACCAACCGCAACACGCTCGGCGTCTGGGCCATGGAGGTGCTGCACGCGGTCACCGAGTTCGGGGACCTCTACTTCACAAACCCGATGCCGGGCGCCTACGACGTGATGGCATGCGCCTGCGGGACCCATCCCTCCGCGCATACAAAGAGCGCGATAGGCTGGCTGCATCCGGGTGCTTTGCGCGAACACGCGCTGAACACCAACGGCGCCTACACGCTCCATGCGCTGTCGCTCCCGCAGCCCCCGCCGCCCGGCCGGGTCAGCGCGATCTCGATCCGCGCGCGCGGGAGCACCGGCCATTTCATCGTCGAGGCGCGCCTGCGCACCGACCCGTTCGAGGCGGGGGCCGCGTTCTCCTCCGGAATCCCCGACGAGGGTGTCGTCGTCTACGAGGTCCAGGGTCCGACGGAGATCTACCTGCGCACGCCGGGCGGGCTGCAGGTCGGCCAGACGTTCGCGGACGCGGGCGAGTTTCTGTCAATCAAGAACGTCGCCGCCCGGCCCGGCGGCTTTTCCGTGGCCGTTGCGGCTGGCGGCGTCTCGCGCTGCGTCGAGCTTGCGCGCAGCATCGATGCGCTCGAGGCGTCGCTGCAGGTCGAGACCGACTTCTTCCGGCGCAAGCAGCTGATCTCGGCTTTGCAGCAGGCCCGCGCCGAGTTCCGCCAGCGCGGCTGTCTGCTCGTCCACGATCCGGCGACCGAGGTCTTCGCCGCGCGCATGTTCGGGCCACGCGCCGGGCGGGCCGTGGGCGACGCCGGCGACGACGCCTGCCCGACTTGACCGGCGGGGCGGCGCACGGCCGCTGCCTGCGCCCGGCCGCGATCCCGGCGCCCCTTCCCCTGACGGCGATCATCCCCTAAACCCGCGTCCGAATTCGGACACGGGACGGCCCAGCACATGAAGTTCACCCTCGCCTGGCTCAGGGAGCATCTCGAGACCTCCGCGACGCTCGACGAGATCCTGTTCGCGCTGACCGATCTCGGCCTCGAGGTCGAGGGCGTCACCGACCCCGGCGCACGGCTCGCCGCCTTCACCGTCGGCGAGCTCCTCGAGGCGGCCCCGCATCCGGACGCCGACAAGCTGCGCGTCTGCCGCGTGCTGACGCGCGACGGCGAGAAGCAGATCGTCTGCGGCGCGCCGAACGCGCGGGCCGGGATCAAGGTCGTCGTCGCGGCGCCCGGCGACTACATCCCCGGCATCGACACGGTGATCAAGGTCGGCAAGATCCGCGGCGTCGAGAGCTTCGGCATGATGCTCAGCGAGCGCGAGATGGAGCTGTCGGACGCGCATACCGGCATCGTCGAGCTCGACCCCGCGGCGCCGGTCGGCGCGGCCTACGTCGAGATCGCCGACATCGACCCGGTCATCGAGATCGGCGTGACCCCGAACCGCCCCGACGCGCTCGGCGTCGCCGGCATCGCCCGCGACCTCGCCGCGCGCGGGGTCGGCCGGCTGATCACCCCGGCGATCGAGCCGGTCCCGGGCGGCTTTCCCAGCCCGGTCGGCGTCTACCTCGCGCCCGACGTCGCCGCGGAGGCCTGCCCGCTCTTCGCCGCCCGCCTGATCCGCGGCGTGACGAACGGCCCGTCGCCGCGCTGGCTGCAGGACCGGCTGCGCGCGATCGGCCTGCAGGCCCATCTCCGCGCTGGTCGACGTCACGAACTTCCTGACCTACGACCGCGCCCGGCCGCTGCACGTCTTCGACGCCGACCGGATGACCGCGCCGATCACGGTCCGGCTCGCGCGCCCGGGCGAGAAGCTGGTCGCGCTCGACGGCAAGACCTACGCCTTCGACGGCTCCGAGACGCTGGTCTGCGACGCGCACGGCCCCGAGAGCATCGGCGGCGTCATGGGCGGCGAGCGCACCGGCGTCACCGAGGCGACGACGAACGTCATCCTCGAGGCCGCCTGGTTCGACCCGATCCGGACCGCGCGCACCGGCCGGCGCCTGCGCATCCTGTCGGACGCGCGCTACCGCTTCGAGCGCGGCGTCGACCCGACGCTCCGCCGTGCCCGGCATCGAACTGGCGACCCGGCTGATCCTCGACATCTGCGGCGGCGAGGCCTCCGAGATCGAGGTCGCCGGCGCCGCGCCCGACGCCGCGCGCAGCTACCGGCTCGACACCGGACGGCTGAAGGCGCTGGTCGGCCTCGACCTTGCCGCGCCGGAGCAGGCCCGCATCCTGACCGCGCTCGGCTTCACGCCCGAACCGGACGGCGATGCGGCGCTCAACGTCGGCGTGCCGTCCTGGCGGCCGGACGTGCTCGGCGAGGCCGACCTCGTCGAGGAGATCGCCCGCATCGCGAGCCTGTCGAACCTGCAGGGCGCGCCGATGACCCGCAGCCCCGGCGTCGCGGCCCCGGTCCTGACGCCGATCCAGCGCCGCGAGAGCGACGCGCGCCGGCGCATCGCCGCCGCCGGCTTCAACGAATGCGTGACCTACAGCTTCATCGACGAGACGGCGGCGACGCTGTTCGGCGGCGGCTCGGACGCGGTGCGGCTCGAGAACCCGATCAGCTCCGAGATGAGCCACATGCGCCCCGACCTGCTGCCGGGCCTGCTGCGCGCCGCCGCGCGCAACCAGGCGCGCGGGCAGGGCGACCTCGCGCTGTTCGAGGTCGGCCAGGTCTTCCCGGGCGGCGAGCCCGGCGAGCAGCGCCTGCAGGCGGCCGGCATCCGCGTCGGGCACACCGCGCCGCGCGACGCGCTCGGCGCGCGCCGGCCGGTCGACCTCTGGGACGCGCGGACCGACGCCGAGGCGGCGCTGGCCGCGATCGGCGCGCCCGCGTCGCTGATGGTGCTGCGCAGCGCGCCGGGCTGGCTCCACCCGGGCCGCTCGGCCGTGCTCAGCCTCGGGCCGAAGAACCCGCTCGCGGTCTTCGGCGAGGTCCACCCGCGCGTGCTCGCGGCGCTCGACCTGCGCGGTCCGGCCGTCGCCTTCACGCTCCACCTCGACGCCGTCCCGTTCCCGAAATCGCGGACCTCGACCCGCCCGGCGCTCGACGCCTCCGACCTGCCGGCCGTGGAGCGCGACTTCGCCTTCGTGCTCGACGCCCGCGTCGAGGCCGAGGCGGTGCTGAAGGCCGCGCGCGCCGCCGACAAGGCGCTGATCACGCAGGTCTCGGTGTTCGACATCTTCGCCGGGCCGCGCGCCGAGGCGCAGATGGGACCGGGCAAGAAGTCGATGGCGATCGCCGTCCGGCTCCAGCCGACCGTCGCCACGCTGACCGAAGCCGAGATCGAGGCGGTCTCGGCCCGCGTCGTCGCCGGCGTGGCCAAGGCCACCGGCGGCGCGCTGCGCACCTGAGCCTGAAGGGAGAACCCCCGATGCTGAACGTCTACCTCTCCGGCGAGATCCACACCGGCTGGCGCGACGAGATCGAGGCCGGCGCCCGCGCGGCCGGCCTCGACGTCGCCTTCTCCGCGCCGGTCACCGACCACGCCGCCTCCGACGATTGCGGCGTCGCGATCCTCGGGGCGGAGCCGGACAAGGTCTGGCACGACCACAAGGGCGCCAAGCTGAACGCGATCCGCACCCGCAAGGCGATCGCCGACGCCGACGTCGTCGTCGTGCGCTTCGGCGACCAGTACCGCCAGTGGAACGCGGCCTTCGACGCCGGCTATGCCGCGGCGCTTGGCAAATCGCTGATCATCCTGCACGGTCCGGACCATGCGCATGCGCTGAAGGAGGTCGACGCCGCCGCGCTCGCGGTCGCCGAGACCCCCGCCCAGGTCGTAGCGCTGCTTGCCTATGTCGAGACGGGCGCCTTGCCCGCCTGATTCCCATTGCGCCGACCGGGGCCGGACCGAAAGGACAGCGACCATGTTCAAGGAATTCCGTGAGTTCATCGCCCGGGGCAACGTGATGGACCTCGCCGTCGGCATCATCATCGGCGCCGCCTTCACCGCCATCGTCAACTCGATGGTCGAGGACCTGATCAACCCGGTCATCGGCCTCGTCGTCGGCGGCATTGACTTTTCCGACATGGCGCTGCGCTTCGGCGAGGGCGAGAACGCGGCGACGATCCGCTACGGCGCCTTCATCACCTCGGTGATCAACTTCCTGATCATCGCCTGGGTCGTGTTCCTGCTGGTCAAGGGCATCAACCGCGCCCGCGCGATGGTCGACACCACGGCCGAGCCCGAGGAAGCCCCGGCCGGCCCGACCCAGGAGGAGGTGCTGATCCAGATCCGTGACATCCTGAAGGATCGACCCTCGGTAACGCTGCCGCCAGGCTGACGCGCGCCGGCCAGGACCCTCCGCCGAAGACCTCCGACAGTTCCCGGCCGGACCCATGCGCCGCGCAGGCCGCGCGCTCGCGGCGCCCGCTCGACCGCGGCGCACTGAGGCGGCATCGCCGCTTTCGCCGTCTCCACGGCCCGCCGGTCCGCGGGACGCCCAGCTTCCGGCGCCGCCCGGCCGTTCCGCGCAACGCCGCCCCGGCGGCCCCATTCTGTGCGCGACAGCAGCCAGGAGCCGGCCGATGCCCGAGACCCGACAGACCCCGCCCGCCACGCCCTACCTCGTTTCGCTCGACGCCATAGACCCCGACGCGCTGATCCGCGACCGGGCCGTGATCGAGCCCACGGCGCTCGAGGAACTGCGCAACTCGATCCTTGTGCACGGGCTGCGCATGCCTGTCGAGATCTTCGCGCTGGCAGAGCGGGACGGGCCGGTCGTTTAGGGCCTGATCTCCGGCTTTCGCCGCCTGACTGCCTTCCGCGCCCTTGGCGAGATGGGGCTCGGGAACTTTGGCGAGATACCCGCCTTCCTGCGCGAGCCAGCCTCGGTCGAGGAGGCGACGACGGCGATGGTCGAGGAGAACGCGATCCGCGCCCACGTATCCCCGTGGGAACAGGCGCGTCTCGCCGTCGAGGCCCGCGACGGCCGCCTGTTCGAGACCGTCGACGCGGCCGTCGATGCGCTCTACCGGAGCCTGAGCCGCGACAAGCGCAAGCGCCTGCGCGCCGTCCCCCACCTTGTCGAGGAACTGGACGGCGTCCTGACCGCCCCGGAGACGCTGTCGCTGCGCCAGCTGCTCCGCCTCGCGGCTGCCGCCTCGCGCGGCTATGCAGATTCTGATGCGTCACGCGCTGCAGGAGACCGGCCGGAAAGAGCCCGACGCCCAGTGGCGCCTGCTCCAGCCGATCCTCGCCGAGTGCGAGGACGCGTCGGTTCCGGATCCGCGGCCGGAGCGCGGCCGCCTGGATCGCCCCCGTCGCATCTGGGAAGCGCAGCGGCACCGGATCCGCGTCCGCCGCGAGCGCACCAACGACGGCTGGTGCCTGCACGTCACCGGTTCGGACGCGGACGGCATCCTGATCGATACGGTGTTCGACAACATCGAGCTGTTGCTGGGTCCGGGATGACGCGCCCGGAGGCGGCGGCGGGACCGCTCCGCCGCCATGCGCGGGAGCGCAAGGTCCGCAGTTCCCGCGAAGATCCTTGCGGAAAAGCTAACGGGCGTCAGAAAGTTCGTTAAATCAAGGAATTGAAGAGCGGGGCACGCGTGCCCAGCGTGCCTGCCCTTGCGCCTCCGGTCCCGGCCCGGCACTCTCGTCTGGCCGGCGGCTGGCCGGCCCGGCTGGAAAAGGGGGCGCCATGATCCGAACCGTCGTCTGGAACGAATTCGTCCACGAGCGCGAAAACCCGGCCGTGGCCGGGATCTATCCCGATGGGATCCATGCCGAGGTCGCGCGGGCGCTGGCCGAGGACAGCGGCCTCGACATCTCGACCGCCACCCTCGACCAGCCCGAGCACGGTCTGTCCGAGGACCGGCTCGCCGAGACCGACGTCCTGCTCTGGTGGGGCCACAAGGCGCATGGGGCCGTCTCGGACGCGGTCGTCGAGCGGGTCGTCTCCCGCGTCCACCAGGGCATGGGCCTTGTCGTGCTCCATTCTGGGCATTTCTCGAAGCCGTTCAAGCGGCTGATGGGCACCCCCTGCTCGCTCCGCTGGCGCGAGGCCGGCGAGCGCGAGCGGCTCTGGTCGATCAACCGCGCCCACCCGATCGCCCAGGGCATCGGCGACCGGCTCGAGATCGAGAACGCCGAGATGTACGGCGAGCCGTTCCTGGTGCCCGAGCCGCTCGAGACCGTGTTCATCTCGTGGTTCGAGGGCGGCGAGGTGTTCCGGTCCGGCCTGACCTGGCAGCGCGGCGCGGGGCGGATCTTCTACTTCCGTCCCGGCCACGAGACCTATCCGGTCTACCACAACCCCCAGGTCCGCCAGGTCCTGCGCAACGCGGTCCGCTGGGCGCACAACCCGATCGCCTGGCCCGACATCGCGACGGCGCCGAACGTTCCCTGGGACCAGGCGCCCGAGCCGATCACCCCGAAGGGCGGCGCGCTGCACGCCGAGGGCGAGGAGGGCTTCCGATGAACGCGAAGCGCCTGATCATCGTCGGCGCCGGCGCGATGGCCCGCGCCCATGCCGAGCGCTTCGCGATGCTGCCCGGCTGCGAGCTGGTCGGCGTGGTCGACACCGACGCCGAGCACGCCCGCGGCTTCGCCGAGAGCTTCCGGATCCCCTGCGCCTTCGCCAGCCTCGCCGACGCGATCGCCTGGGGCGAGTTCGACGCCGCGATCAACGCGACGCCGGACGGCGCGCACAAGGCGACGACGATGCCGCTGCTTGCCGCCGGCAAGGACGTGTTCTGCGAGAAGCCGCTCGCGGTGAACCATCCCGACGCGCTGGAGATGGCCGAGGCCGCCGAAGCCGCCGGCGTCATCAACATGGTCAACTTCACCTACCGCAACGCCGCCGCGATCCAGATGGCCCGCCGCCTGGTCGAGAGCGGCGAGATCGGCGAAGTCCGCCACGTCCAGGCGAGCTACCTGCAGAGCTGGCTGACCGGGCGGCACTGGGGCGACTGGCGCACCGAGGACCGCTGGCTGTGGCGGCTCTCGTCCGCGCACGGCTCGCGCGGCGTGCTCGGCGACGTCGGCGTGCACATCCTCGATTTCGTCGCCTACGGGACCGGGCTCTCGATCACCAGCCTGCAGGCGCGGATGCGCACCTTCGACAAGGCCGAGGGCGGCGCGATCGACGCCTACAAGCTCGACGTCAACGACAGCGTCGCGATGACCGTCGAGTTCTCGAACGGCGCGCTCGGGGTCGTGCACATGAGCCGCTACGCGACCGGCAAGGCCAACGACCTCGACCTGATGATCCACGGCGACAAGGGCGCGCTGAAGGTCTGGGCGAACTCGACGGATTCGGACCTCGAGGTCTGCCTCGGGCCCGACATCGAGACCCAGACCTGGCGGCCGATGGAATGCCCGCCCGCCCCGCGCAACGAGCAGCGCTTCGTCATAGCGCTGCTCTGCGGCGAGAACGGCGAGCCGAGCTTCCGTCATGCGGCCGAGGTCCAGAAGCTGCTCGACCTCGCCTTCGTCTCCGACGCCGAGGGCCGGATGCTGGCGACCGGCTGACGCGCTCAGGCCGCGCCGGTCACCCGCCAGATCACGTCGCCGACGTCGTCCGCGAGCAGAAGCGAGCGCCGATCCGGCCCGACGGCGACGCCGACCGGGCGGCCGTAGGAAACCTTCTCGTCGGGCGCGAGGAAGCCCGACAGGATGTCGCGCGGCGGCCCGGCCGGCCGGCCATTCTCGAACGGCACGAAGACAAGGCGGTAGCCGCTGAGGTTGCTTCGGTTCCACGAGCCGTGCTGGCCGATCGCCATGCCGTCGCCGAAGCCCGGCAGCGTGCCGGCCGGAACCCAGCAGAGCCCGAGCGAAGCGGTGTGCCCGCCGAGCGCGTAGTCTGGCCGCAACGCCGTCGCGACCCTGGCCGGGTCCTGCGGCACCCGGTCGTCGACGGTCCGGCCCCAGTAGCAGTAGGGCCAGCCGTAGAAGCCGCCGTCGACGACCGACGTCAGGTAGTCGGGCGGCACCTCGTCGCCGAGCCCGTCGCGCTCGTTGACGACCGTCCAGAGCGCGCCCGTCGTCGGCTCCCAGGCGGTGCCGACCGGGTTGCGCAGCCCGGAGGCGAAGATCCGCGACCGGCCGGTCTCGAGGTCGACCTCGTGGATCGCCGCACGGCCCTCCTCCGCGTCGAACCCGTGCTCGGCGATGTTGCTGAGCGACCCGACTCCGACGTAGATCCGCTTGCCGTCCGGGCTCGCCAGCAGGCTGCGGGTCCAGTGCCCGCCGGGCTTGAAGGCGGCGAGCTGCCGGCCCGGGGCGTCGATGCGCGTCGCGTCCTCGACATAGGGGAACGCGACGAGCGCATCGGTGTTGCCGACGTAGAACGTGTCGCCGATCAGCGCCATGCCGAAGGGCTGGTTCTGCTTGTCGAGGAAGGTCTCGCGCACCTCCGCCGTCCCGTCGCCATCGGCGTCGCGCAGCAGCGTGATCCGGTTCGGGCTGTCGCCGATCGCCGCCGCGCGCTTCATAGTGCTGAAGATCGCGTAGTCGAACGCGGACTTGATCGGCATCGGCGCCTGCAGCGCCTCGGCGGTCAGCACGTCGCCGTTCGGCAGCACCTCGATCCAGCGCGGATGCTTGAGCCCGGCCGCGAAGGCGTTGACGGCGAGCCCGGGCGCCGCCTGCGGCGTCTGGCCCGCGTCCCAGCCCCGCGCGGTCGGCATCTTCAGCGTCGGGATGCCCTGGGCCCGGGCCTCCGGGATGACCGGCTCGGCGCCGACGGCCGGCGCGTCGGTCGTGCCGCCCCAGCGCCGCATCAGGATGGCGGCCGCGCCGACCATGGCGACCAGGCGCGCGAACAGTGCTGACATGTTGCCTTCTCCCGAGAATTGCCGGCTCACGCTTAGCCGAAGCGTCGCCCGGGCGAAACCACGTCAGTGCGCGATCCAGAGCAGCAGGTAGAGCGCCGCCATGCCGCCGAAGATCGCGCCGAGCACGCTGCGCCAGATCGCGCCGATCGCGAGTGCTACGACGGCCGCGATCATGCGCGGGGGATCGGCCTCGCCGCCGGTGGCCGCCGGCCAGACGACGAGCGGCGCGACCAGCCCCGGCAGCACCGCGACCGGCACGTAGCGCAGGAGCCGCATCGCCCAGCCGGGCAGCGCCCGGTCGCCGATCAGCCCGAGGAACGAGAAGCGGACGAGGAACGTGCCGAGCCCGAGCCCGAGGATGACGAGCCAGATCTCGCTCACGCGCGCTTCTCCAGCCACGCCTCGACGCCCGCGCCGGTCGACATCGCGACGAGGGCCGCGATCAGCAGCCCCATGCTGAACGGCATCCAGGCGAGGAGCAGCGCCACGACGACCGACACGAACGCCGCCGCGACGTGCGGCAGGCTGCGCAGCGCCGGGGCGAACAGCGCGATGAAGGTGATCGGCACCGCGAAGTCGAGCGCCAGTTCGGGCGGGATCGCCGACCCGAACAGCGCGCCGAGCGCGCTCGCCACGTACCAGACCGGACAGGTGCAGGCCGCAGTCCCGAGGAAATAGGCGGTCTTCTCCGCCGTCGTCATCTCCGGCGTCTTCGCATACCGGTTCATCGCGGTGCCGTAGGTCTGGTCGACGAGCACGTAGGCGATCAGCGCGCGCTTCCAGAGCGGCGTCGGCCCGAGATGCGCGGCGAGGCTGGCCGAGTACATCGCGTGCCGCAGGTTCACGGCCAGCGCCGTCAGGATGACGATCAGGATCGGCGCATGCTCCTCCATCAACTGCAGCGCGGTGAACTGCGCCGCGCCGGCGATGACGAGGATGCTCATCGCGACGATCTCGGTCAGGCTCCACCCGGCTTCGGCGGCGACGACGCCGAAGAGCAGCCCGAACGGCGCGATCACCAGCAGGAACGGAATGCCGTCGCGCATCCCTTTCAGAAACGCCCGGCGGGGAGCGGGGTGCGGCATGTCGGGCGGCCTTGTCGTCTTGCGTGCGCCTCGTCTATCTTGCCGGCGACATGGCCTGCAACCCCGCCCGAGCCGCATCAAGGACAGCCGCGACATGACGTCGCGGGTCGCGGGCGTGATCCTGTCGGGCGGGCTGTCGCGGCGCATGGGCGGCGGCGACAAGTGCCTGGCGTCGCTGGGCGGGCGCCCGGTCCTCGCCCGGGTCATCGAGCGGCTGCGGCCGCAGATCGACGCACTGGCGCTGAACGCGAACGGCGATCCCGGGCGCTTCGCCGGGTTCGGCCTGCCGGTGCTGGCCGACAGCATCGACGGTCACGTCGGACCGCTCGCGGGCGTGCTGGCGGGGATGGACTGGGCGGCCGAGCAGGGCTTCGACCGGCTGGTCACCGCGGCCTCGGATACGCCGTTCTTTCCCGAGACGCTGGTCGTGGAACTGTGCGCGGCGGCCGAGGCGACGGGAGCGCCGCTGGCGGTGGCGATGACCGAGGACGCGGAGCGCGGCCATGCGCCGCATCCGACCTTCGGGCTCTGGTCGGTCAATCTGCGCGAGGATCTGCGGGACGCCGTGCTGGGCGGGATGCGCCGGGTCGTGGACTGGACCGCGCGGCACGAGCTGGCGCAGGCGACGTTTCGTGGGGCGGGGCAGCCGTTCTTCAACATCAACCGGCCCGAGGACCTGGCGCGCGCCGAGGCGATGCTGGCGGAGCGCGCGGGGTGAGGGTCTACGGCGTCACCGGCTGGAAGAACTCGGGCAAGACCACGCTGATGGAGCGGCTGGTCGCGGAGATCACGCGGCGCGGGTTCAGCGTGTCGACCCTCAAGCATGCGCATCACGGGTTCGACGTCGATCAACCGGGCAAGGACAGCCACCGGCACCGGATGGCGGGGGCGCGGCAGGTGCTGGTCGCGTCGGGCGCGCGGTGGGCGCTGATGACGGAGCTGGGCGGCGGGGTGGAGCCGCCGCTGGCGGATCTGCTGGGCCGGCTCGATCCGGTCGACCTGGTGCTGGTCGAGGGCTACAAGCGCGACAGGCATCCGAAGATCGAGGTGCGGCGGGCGGAGACGGCGCAGGACCTGATCGCGCTGGGCGATCCGACGATCGAGGCGGTGGCCTCGGACGCGCCGCTGCCGGGGCTGGCGCGCGCCGGTGCTCGATCTCGACGACGTGGCGGGGATCGCAAGCTTCATTCTGGAGCCGGGTTGGGCTTCCGGAGAGCCGGTCCCACGATGCGACCGTGTCCAAGTAATTGATTTTGATTATTTAATCCGGTGGGTGCGGACCGAGGCTTGTGCGGCGGGGGCAACGGTTTTACATCTGGCCGCGGGACATTCCACGGCAATGCAGCATCGGAGCGGGATATGCTCACCGGACGCAGCGTCCTGCTGATCGTCGGCGGCGGCATCGCCGCCTACAAGAGCCTGGAGCTGATCCGGCTGATCCGGAAGGCGGGCGGCCGCGTCACGCCGGTCCTGACCGGGGCGGCGGCCGAGTTCGTCACTCCGCTGTCGGCTTCGGCGCTGGCGGGCGCAAAGGTCTACTCGGACCTGTTCGATCTGACCGACGAGGCCGAGATGGGCCATATCCAGCTGTCGCGCAGCGCCGATCTGGTCGTCGTCGCGCCGGCGACCGCGAACCTGATGGCGAAGGCCGCAAACGGCATGGCCGACGATCTCGCCAGCACGCTGCTGCTCGCCACCGACAAGCGCGTGCTCTACGCGCCGGCGATGAACGTGCGGATGTGGGAGCATCCGGCCGTGCGCCGCAACGTGGCCACGCTGCGCGGCGACGGCGCGCTGGTCGTCGGCCCCGACGAGGGCGAGATGGCCTGCGGCGAGTACGGGCCGGGGCGGATGTCCGAGCCGCAGGCGATCCTCGATGCGATCGACGCGGCGCTGGCGGGGACGCTGCCGGGAGCGGCGGCGCCGGACGGGCCGCTGAAGGGCCGGCACGTGCTGGTGACGTCGGGGCCGACGCACGAGCCGATCGACCCGGTGCGCTACATCGCCAACCGCTCGTCCGGCCGGCAGGGCTCGGCGATCGCGTCGGCGCTGGCCGCGCTGGGCGCGCGGGTCAGCTTCGTGACCGGCCCGGCCGATGCGCCGCGCCCGGCGGGCTGCGACGTGATCGAGGTCGAGACCGCGGCCGAGATGCTGGCGGCGGTCGAGGCGGCGCTGCCCGCGGACGCCGCGATCTTCGCCGCGGCCGTCGCCGACTGGCGCGCCGAGACGCCGAGCGCGTCGAAGGTCAAGAAGGACGGCTCGGGCGCGCCGCCGGCGCTGAAGCTGCGCGAGAACCCGGACATCCTGCGCAGCGTCGCGCAGCGGACGGAAGCGAGGCCCAAGCTGGTCGTGGGCTTCGCCGCCGAGACCGACGACGTGCTGGCGAACGCGACCGCGAAGCGCCTGCGCAAGGGCTGCGACTGGCTGCTCGCCAACGACGTGAGCCCCGCGACCGGCATCATGGGCGGGTCGGAGAACGCGGTCACGCTGATCACCGAAGCGGGCGCGGACCCCTGGCCGCGCCTGAGCAAGGACGCGGTCGCCGCGCGGCTCGCCGCCCGCGTCGCCGAGGCGCTGGCATGACGGCGCCCACGATCGGCGTGATGATCCTGCCGGGCCGCGATCCGGACCTGCCGCTGCCGGCCTATGCCAGCGCGCAGGCGGCGGGGGCGGACATCTGCGCCAGCCTCGCGCCGGAGGACCGGGACGGCGGGCTGACGCTGGGCCCCGGCGCGCGGGCGCTGGTCCCGACGGGGCTCGCCTTCGAGATCCCGGAGGGCTGGGAGGTGCAGATGCGGCCGCGCTCGGGCCTCGCGCTGAAGCAGGGGCTGACGCTCCTGAACAGCCCCGGCACGATCGACGCCGATTATCGCGGCGAGGTCGGCGTCATCCTCGTCAACCATTCCGACGCGCCGGTCGCGATCGCGCACGGGATGCGGATCGCGCAGATGGTCGTCGCGCCGGCGCCGCAGGCCGAGTGGCGCGTCGTCTCGGCACTGGGCGCGACGGGGCGCGGCGCCGGCGGCTTCGGCTCGACCGGGGTCGCGGGGGAGAGGCGTGACGGGAACGGCTGACCCGTTTCGCGCCGCAATGAGGTTCCGGCGCGGCCGATCGAGCCTGCGCCGGGCTGGACGCAGCCCCGCAGGCGCGCCAGATGCGGCGCAGGATGAGGAGGCGGTGATGGCGCTGGCGTCGCACGGACGGGCTATCGGCGAAGCGCTGCTCCGCGACGGGGCCTGAGCGGTGCTGCTGGTCATCGGGCTGACGCTGTTCGCGCTGGCGCTGGCCCGGGCGATGCGCGCGCCGGCCGGAACCTGGCGCTGGATCCTCGGGGTCGCGGCGACGGCGCTGGTCGCCTCTCAGGTGCTGCCCGAGGGGAACGCTTTCCGCCAGGACGTGGCCGGTTCGGCGACGACGCTGTTCTGGATCGGCCTCGGGCTGGCGCCGGTCGCGGCCTACGCGGTGCTGGTCCGGGCGCTGCGCCGCCGGATCGGCACCGACATGGCGCTGGCGGGTGCGCGCGCCGGAAGCGGGCTGCGCGGGCTGGTGCGGATCGACGCCGACGCCGCGCTGGCGGCCGAGACGAGCGCCGCGCTGCGGGCCGAGGCGCCGGGGGCCGGGCGCAGCTTCGGCTGGCGCGACGCGGACGGGACGATGGCCGGGCATCTGCGGCTGGTGCTGCGCGGCGACCTGGCGGAGATCGAGATGCTGCGGGTCGCGAGCCGAGCGCCGTCGCGCCGGGATCGGGTCCGCGCTGCTCGGCGCCGCCGAGGACGCGGCGCGCGACATGGGCGCCGCGCGGATCGGCGCGCTGGTCGCGGACTGGCAGACGCCGGACCTGCTGGAGGCGGCCGGCTACCGGCCCGGCGCCGTGCTGGCGCTGGGCGCGGGACGGGGTCGGCGGTGGATGGAGAAGACGTTGTGAGCGCGATGGAGCCGGAGGAGCTGGAGCGCTATGCCCGGCACATCGTGCTGCGCGAGGTCGGCGGGCCGGGCCAGCGGAGGCTGCGAGACGCGCGCGTGCTGGTCGTGGGCGCAGGCGGACTCGGCTGTCCGGCGCTGACCTACCTCGCGGCGGCCGGGGTCGGCGCGCTCGGCGTCGTCGACGACGACGTGGTCAGCCTGTCGAACCTGCAGCGCCAGCCGCTGTTCGCGACCGGGGACGTGGGCCAGCCCAAGGTCCGCTGCGCCGAGGCGGCGCTGGGCCGGCTGAACCCGCATGTCGCGGTCGAGGCGCATCCGGCGCGGCTCGGGCCGGAGAACGCCGCCGGGATCGTCGGCGGGTACGATCTCGTGCTGGACGGGACCGACAACTTCGCGACGCGCTACCTCGTCAACCGGGCCTCCGTCGCCGCCGGCCGGCCGCTGGTCGCCGCGGCGATGAGCCAGTGGGAGGGGCAGATCAGCCTGTGGGATCCGGCGCGCGGCGGGCCCTGCTTCCAGTGCGTGTTCCCGGAGGCGCCCGCGGAGGGCCTCGCGCCGAGCTGCGCCGAGGCGGGCATCGTCGGCGCGCTGCCGGGCGTGATGGGCTCGCTGATGGCGCTGGAGGCGATCAAGGCGATCACGCGGGCCGGCGAGGGGCTGCGCGGGCGGCTGCTGATCTTCGACGCGCTCTACGGCGACACGCGGCGCATCGCCGTCCGGGCGCGGGCCGAGTGTCCGGTCTGCCGGGGGATCGGCGCGTGACGGCCGGGGCGGCCCCGGGGCGCCCGGGTTCGCTCCGGCCAGCGCCTTGCCGCACTGGCGCGCGTTCTATATGGATCGCCGACGAGTTCTGAAGGCGGAGGCTGCGCATGCGGCGCGTTGTGATCACCGGAATGGGCATGGTGTCCCCGCTTGCCTGCGGCGTCGAGGAAAGCTGGAGCCGGCTGGTCGCCGGCCAGTCCGGCGCGGGGCCGATCACCCGGTTCGACGCGAGCGGACACGCGACGCGGATCGCCTGCGAGATCCCGGTCGGCGACGGCAGCGACGGCACGTTCAACAGCGAGGACTGGGTCTCGGCGAAGGACGCGCGCAAGATCGACGACTTCATCCTCTATGCGCTGGTCGCGGCCGAGCAGGCGGTGACGGACGCCGGCTGGAAGCCCGAGGGCGAGGAGGACCGGCTGCGCACCGGCGTGATGATCGGCTCGGGCATCGGCGGGCTGGAGACGATCGCCGCGACCGCGGTGACGCTGCACGAGCGCGGGCCGCGGCGGGTGTCGCCGTTCTTCATCCCGAGCGCGCTGATCAACCTCTGCTCGGGGCAGGTCTCGATCAAGTACGGCTTCAAGGGGCCGAACCATTCGGTCGTGACCGCCTGCTCGACCGGCGCGCATGCGATCGGGGACGCGGCGCGGCTGATCCAGTGGGGCGACGCGGAGGTCATGGTCGCGGGCGGCGCCGAGGCCGCGATCTGCGAGATCGGCATCGCCGGGTTCAACGCCTGCAAGGCGCTGTCGACGGCGTTCAACGACGAGCCGACGCGGGCGAGCCGGCCCTATGACCGCGACCGCGACGGGTTCGTAATGGGCGAGGGCGCGGGCATCGTCGTGCTGGAGGAGCTCGAGCACGCGAAGGCGCGGGGCGCGAAGATCTACGCCGAGGTCGCGGGCTACGGGCTGTCGGGGGACGCTTATCACATCACGTCGCCGGCGCCGGACGGGGACGGCGGCTTTCGCGCGATGACGGCGGCGCTGAAGCGGGCGGGGATGGATGCGGGCGACGTCGATTACGTGAACGCGCATGGCACCTCGACGCCGCTGGGGGACGAGATCGAGCTGGGCGCGGTGGCGCGGCTGCTGGGGAACCACGCGGCGGAGGCGACGATGAGCTCGACGAAGTCCTCGACCGGGCACCTGCTCGGGGCGGCGGGCGCGATCGAGGCGATCTTCTCGGCGCTGGCGATCCGCGACCAGGTGGCGCCGCCGACGCTGAACCTCGAGAACCCGTCGGTGGAGTCGCCGATCGACCTCGCGCCGAACGCGGCGCGGGCGCGGCGGATCCGGGTGGCGCTGTCGAACTCGTTCGGGTTCGGCGGCACGAACGCGTCGCTGATCCTCAAGCAGTACGCCTGACGCCGCCATGATGCGCCATGTCGCCGCGAACACGCTGACGCTGCTGGCCGTCGTGCTGGTGCTGGTCTTCGGGCTGGTCACCTGGGCGCAGTCGACGTTCCGCAGCCCCGGGCCGCTGGAGGCGCCGCTGCGCTTCGAGGTGGCGCGCGGCGAGGGGCTCGGCACGGTCGCGGACCGGCTGGCGGAGGCGGGGGCGATCTCGAACGAGCGGCTGTTCCGGATCGGGGCGCGCTACCGCGACCTCGACGCAGGGCCTGCGCTTCGGCGAGTACGAACTGCCGGCGGGCGCGTCGATGGAGCAGATCCTCGGCCTGCTGAACGCAGGGCGGCAACGTGACGCGGCAGGTCGTGGTGCCGGAGGGCTGGACCAGCTGGCAGGTCGTCGAGGCGCTGCGGGCGCGCGAGGACCTGACCGGGGAGATCGCGGAGGTCCCGCCCGAGGGCAGCCTCGCGCCGGCGGGCTACGACTACCAGCGCGGCGACACGCGGCAGTCGCTGATCGACCGGATGCGGCTGGAGCAGGAGCGGATCCTCGCGGAAGCCTGGGAGGGCCGCGACCCGGACCTGCCGGTGTCGAGCCCGGAGGAGCTGCTGATCCTCGCCTCGATCATCGAGCGCGAGACCGGCATCGCCGAGGAGCGCGGCGAGGTGGCGGGGGTCTTCGTCAACCGGCTGCGGCGGGGGATGCGGCTGCAGACCGACCCGACGGTGATCTACGGGATCACGCGCGGCGAGGGGAGCCTCGGGCGGGGGCTGCGGGCGAGCGAGCTGGCGGCGGCGACGCCCTACAACACCTATGTGATCCAGGGGCTGCCGCCGGGGCCGATCGCCAATCCGGGGCGGGACGCGATCGAGGCCGCGGCGCGCCCGCTGGAGACGGAGAACCTCTACTTCGTCGCGGACGGGACCGGGGGGCACGCCTTCGCCGCGACGCCTGGAGCAGCACAACGCCAACGTCGCCGCCTGGCGCCGGCTGGAGGCCCAGCGCGCGCTGGAAGCCGAGGCCGCCGCCGAGGCGGAAGCGGAGGGGGAGGCGGGGCAGGAGTGAGCGTGGCCCGACGCAATGGGACCTTGATCTAATGTTGATGTTAATATCATGAATATTTTCAGGGAAGCAGGCCAGCTTTTCAGTCGCGTTCGCTTCATCACTCGAACAGTGGAGCATAAAATGCAGGATCTAATATCTGTTGCCCACTGGCGCTGCCCAAAATGTGGCTCAGGTAATTTAACAAGAATCTGATAGTGCCCAGAGCTAAATTTTGCAGCGCGAAAACAACGTCCGATAATGGGTGATTACTGGTCACAGCTGAGATAGTCTGCGAATGAGTTGCAGAGAAGCCTACTCTGGTAACGTTTGGCTCAGATCCTTACGGTGCCGAATTTTGACGATACTCAAGAAGATTGCCCTAGCGTTCAGCTTTACCGGCGGATGCTCCAATATACCAGCGTGAGGACCAGATACGACGCTTCCTGACGATCCCGCGTCAAATTCGCGATTGATACACTTCGAATTCGTTGCGCGCAATGATTGGAATAAGTAGGTATTCCAAGGACCCTAATTCAATATATAGCGTTGGTTTTTATCGGGGGAATATCAACGTTTGAGGCATTTTTGGAGATAAAATTTTGAGATCTATCGAATTAGACTTCCAAAATTATTGTAAATCTCAATAAAGAAAAACCAGAAATTTACTGAAATAAGAGTTCCGGCTCTTCAAGTAATATCAGACAGTGAAATTGTAAAGAAAATAATAGTTAAAGAGCTAAGGGAGGTTTTATACCATAACCTTAGCGCCGCGAACAGGCTGTACAAAGATGCTTTTGATATAGAGCTAATTACAGATACGACTGATAGAGATTTGCTTTTTTCGGCGATGCCAAGGCGTCACGATTGTGTGCATCGTAACGGAAGCAATAAAAATGGGGATAAGATTACTGATTTCTCTGATGAGTACGTTCTGCGAGTTTTGACGGCGATTGCCGCAGTTGTCGTCACACGTCGAAGAAGAGCTCCATCCGATTGTGATACAATTCCTGGAACGATTTCGTTCTAGTGGCATGTTATGGGTATTCGGTTTCTGGCCAAACATTTTTCAGCGATGCCTTCAGTTTACTCTAGAGCCAGTACATCCGCTCCACCTCGTCCAGCACCAGATCCATCATCGGCCCCGTCGCCTCGCGGCCGGTGAAGTGGAGGGACCAGCCGTCGCGGGTGCGCTCGCGGCGGATGGTCAGCGCGTAGCGGGGGCGCAGGATGCGGCGGGGGCGGCCGGGGCGTGGCGGGCTCGGGCCTGCGGGCCCAGTCCTCGGCCTCGGCGAGGATCGGCAGGACGAGGTCCCATTGGTGGGCGGGGTCCTTCAGCGAGGATTCCTCGAGCGCGGTGCGGATCAGGTCGCCGAAGCCGGCGGAGAGGGCGCGCGCGATGCGGAAGGCCTGGGCCTGGGTGATGCGCTCGGGGGCGGCGAACTGGCCGTCCATCTCCTCGGCGACCTGCGCGAGCATCCGCAGGCGGTGGCGCTTCTGCTTGGTCGCGCTCGGGTAGAGGCCGTCGACGGCGGCGTCGAGCGTGGGCCAGGCGCCGGCGTTGCGGGCGCGCACCGCGATCAGGCCGCGCTCGAACGGCGAGAGGTCGGCGCGGATCTCGTTCTCCTCGACCATCGCGGCGAGCGCGCCGGCCAGCGCCGTCGCGGGGCGGATGAAGGCGGGAATCGCGGCGAACCGGGGCGCGGGGCGGCCGGCCTCGGTCTCGGCCGCGTGCAGCGCTGCGACGGCGCGGAAGCGGCGGAAGCCGGAGAGGAGGCCGAAGCGGGCCGCGCCCTGGGGCTCGGGGAGCGGGAAGACCTCGATCGGCTGGCGCAGGCCGGAGGCGGCGATCGAGCGCTCGAGCTCGGCCAGCGGCTCGGCGTCGAGGCCGGTGCGGTCGCGGGGCAGTGCTGCGTCGTCGATCCGGGCGAGCGGGATCAGGCGGAGGGTCGGGGCGGGGTCGGTCATCGGCGTCAAGTCTCCGGGTCGGGGATGTCTCGCGCGCGAGGATGCGGCCGGCGCGGGCGGCGTTGCGCAGGCAGGCGTCGGGGCGCGCGGTGCTCAACCTGAGATTTAGCGCTTGACGGAGCGCACGGCCTAGGGTATACCTTGGGCAAGCTGGAAGAAGTGGGTCGGCAGGCGGGGCGTGAGCCCTTGGCCTGCCGTTTCTTTTTCTGCCCGGGCGGAGCAGCCAGGGCTCTATCACTATGACAATTTCAGCATCTCCCGAGGACGCGGACGGCGATCGCCTGGCGCGCAACCTCGTATTGTACCGTGATCTAACCGTGGCCCTGCAAGACCGGATCACGGCGGTGCGAGCCGGATACGCCGATGTCGCGCAGGCGGCGGACGCGGCGAAGGCCCACCAGAAGGCGCTGCAATCCGTTCTCGATCTCGAGGCAAGTCTTGTCAAACGAAGCCGAAGCTGGACCGATGGGGGAGGGCTCATGCTCGACCTCGACGCCGCACGCGCGGAGATCCTCGGCAGGCTCGCTCTCCGGGCTGGAGGGCGGGGCGCTTGAGGCCTTTCTCGATACGCTGTCACCGAACGCCCTGATGTCCCTGCCCTGGCTCTTCGAGCACTGGGCGCTGCCGGGACATCAGCTGCCCCCCGACGGAGACTGGAGCACCTGGGTCATCCTGGGAGGCCGGGGGGCGGGCAAGACCAGGGCCGGGTCCGAATGGATCCGCGCCCAGGTCGAGGGCGGACGGCCGGGCGACCCGGGACGCTGTTCCCGGGTCGCGCTGGTCGCCGAGACGCTGGACGAGGCGCGCGACGTGATGGTTTTCGGGGACTCGGGCATCCTCGCCTGTTCCCCGCCCGACAGAAGGCCCGAGTGGCAGGCGACGCGACGGCGGCTGGTCTGGCCGAACGGGGCGCAGGCGCAGCTGTTCTCGGCGCGCAACCCGGAAGGCCTGCGCGGGCCGCAATTCGACTGCGCCTGGTGCGACGAGCTCGCGAAGTGGCGCAAGGGGCGGGAGGCCTGGGACATGCTGCAGTTCGGGCTGCGGCTCGGGGAGCGGCCGCGGGCGCTGGTGACGACGACGCCGCGCAACGTGCCGCTGCTGACGGAGTTGCTGGCGGCGCCGGACAGCGTGGTGACGCGCGCGGCGACGAGCGCGAACCGGGTGAACCTGCCGGCGAGCTACCTGGAGACGATGCAGCGGCGCTACGGCGGCAGGCTGCTCGGCCGGCAGGAGCTGGAGGGCGAGATCGTCCGGGACGTCGAGCACGCGCTCTGGACCTGGCCGATGATCGAGGCGGCGCGTGCGGGGGTGGCGGCGGAGCCGGGGCGCATCGTCGTCGCGATCGATCCGCCGACGACCTCCGGGTCGGGCGCGGACGAGTGCGGCATCATCGTCGCGGGCGTCGTGCAGGACGGGCCGCCGCAGGCCTGGACGGCGCAGGTGATCTTCGACGGCAGCGTGCAGGGCGCGTCGCCGCAGGCCTGGGCCGCGCGGGCGGTGGAGCTCTATCACCGGCACGGCGCGGACAGGCTGGTCGCCGAGGTCAACCAGGGCGGCGAGATGGTGTCGGCGCTGATCCGCAACGTGGACGCGATGATCCCGATCCGCACCGTCCATGCGAGCAAGGGCAAGAGCGCCCGCGCCGAGCCGGTCGCAGCGCTCTACGAGCAGGGCCGGGTCCGGCACGCGGGCGTCTTTCGCGCGCTGGAGGACCAGATGCGGCAGATGACGACGGCGGGCTTCAAGGGGCCCGGCAGTCCGGACCGGGTCGACGCGCTGGTCTGGGCGCTGACCGACCTGATGATCGATCCGTCCGGGCGGCCCACGCAGCGGCCGCAGGTGCGCCGGCTCTGAGCCGGCGGCGCCGGGCGCCTGGTCGCCGGCAACCCACAGCAATTCAGGAGACGGCTGACCATGGCCTGGCAGATCTTCCGCATGTCCAAACCGGAGGCCCCGGAGGCGAAGGCCTCGGCGGCGCCGCCGGCGCTGGCCTTCCACGGCGCGGGCCGCGCGGCCTGGTCGTCGCGCGACGCGGCGACGCTCACCCGCGTCGGCTTCGTCAGCAACCCGGTCGCGTTCCGCTGCGTCAAGCTGATCGCCGAGGCGGCGGCCGCGGTGCCGATCGTCGTGCAGGACGCGCTGCGCCGCTTCGACGCGCATCCGGTCCTCGACCTGCTGGCGGCGCCCAACCCGGGGCAGGGCAGCGCGCATCTGATGGAGAGCTTCTTCGGGCATCTGCTGCTGAACGGCGACGCCTACATGGAGGCGGCCGGCGCGACCGCATCGGGCGGGCCGCGGGAGCTTTACGTGCTGCGCCCGGACCGGATGAAGGTGATCCCCGGCCCGGACGGCTGGCCGGAGGGCTATGAGTATTCGGTCGGCGGCAAGCGGCATGTCTTCGACATGCGCCAGGACCGCCCGCCAGTGCTGCACGTGAAGAGCTTCCATCCGCAGGACGACCACTACGGGCTGACGCCGCTCTTGTCGGCGGCCGCGGCGATCGACGTGCACAACGCCGCCGCGTCCTGGTCGAAGGCGCTGCTCGACAACGCGGCGCGGCCCTCGGGCGCGATCATCTACAAGGGCGCGGACGGTCAGGGCGCGCTGGCCGCCGACCAGTATGCGCGGCTGGTCGAGGAGCTGGAGGTCAACCACCAGGGCGCGCGCAACGCCGGGCGGCCGATGCTGCTCGAGGGCGGGCTCGACTGGAAGCCGATGGGCTTCTCGCCGTCGGACATGGAATTCCACCGCACGAAAGAGGCCGCCGCGCGCGACATCGCGCTCGCCTTCGGCGTGCCGCCGATGCTGCTGGGCCTGCCCGGCGACAACACCTATGCGAATTATCAGGAGGCGCATCGCGCGTTCTACCGGCTGACGGTGCTGCCGATGGTCGCGAAGACGCTGGCGGCGCTGTCGGGCTGGCTGAAGGCCTGGTACGGCGCGCCGTTCCAGATCCGGGTCGACGAGGACAACGTGCCGGCGCTGGCCGCGGAGCGCGAGGCGCTGTGGCGCCGGATCGCAGACGCGGATTTCCTGACCGACGCGGAGAAGCGGCAGATGCTCGGGCTCCCCGGCCCGAGCGGCGCATGATGCGCGCGGCCGCCCGCGGCGGCGGGTCTCGCTATCTCTACGAGCCCTTCGATGCGGCCTCGGTCCGGATCGAGGTCAACGAACGAATCGCCGAGGAGCGCTGGGCGCAGCTCGAACGCCGGCTGAACCAGATCGAGATCACGCTGGACCGGCTGGAGAAGCGGATGTGGCTTGCCGTCTACGGGGCCGCGTCGCTGGTCATGGCCGACATCGCCTACGGGCTGGTGCAGATCTCGACGCAATGAGGAATGATCGGATGATGCAAGCAGATGCCGGCCCGGCGGGGCTGGAGACCAAGTTCCGCCGTTTCGACTGCGAGCTGGCGCTGGAGGACGACGCGCGGATCGCCGGCTATGCGAGCCTGTTCGGCGCGGCGGACCAGGGCGGCGACGTCGTGCAGAAGGGCGCTTATGCGGCCTCGCTGGCGCGGCTGGCGGCGATGGGCGGCTCGGTGAAGATGCTGTGGCAGCACGATCCCGGCCGGCCGATCGGCGTCTGGGACGAGGTGCGCGAGGACGCGCGCGGGCTGCTGGTCAAGGGGCGGCTCCTGACCGAGGTGCAGGCCGGGCGCGAGGCGCTGGCGCTGTTGCAGGCGGGCGCGATCGACGGGCTGTCGATCGGCTATCGCACGCTGCGCGCCGAGAAGGCGTCGGGCGGGCAGCGGCTGCTGCACGAGGTCGAGCTGTGGGAGGTGTCGCTGGTGACCTTCCCGATGTTGCCGCAGGCGCGGGTGCAGGCCGGGGACGCGGACGCGGACGCGGACCTGGCGGCGACGCTGGCGGAGACGTTCCGGGCGGCGCGCGGGATGCTGGGATGACTTCGAGCCGGATCAGCGGGGCGCCAGCGGCGCGCCGCCCGGTTCGTCGGCCGGAGCGCAAGCGGAGGCCGAGGGGCGCCCGGCATCTCCGACCTTTGTAATCGGGACGCGCCTGCCCTGGCGGGCGCGTCGCAGGCGCGCCTGCGTCGTGCCGGAGGCACGCCTACGGCGTGACGGGCAGGCAGGCGCGGCCCGATCTGCCGACGGACAAATCGGGCGGGATGTCGGCGCGGGCAGCGTTTTGTCCGGCGACGGACCGTCTCGGCTCCGATCACTCTTCATCAAGGAACCACCGATGCAGAATTTCGAGACCCATTCCGGGGCCGGGCAGGGCCCGCAAATGGAAGTCAAGGCGGCACTGAATGAATTCCTGAGCGGATTCAGCGCCTTTCAGTCCGAAATGAAGATGAAACTCCAGGAACAGGAAGCCCGTTTGGCCATGCTCGACCGCAAATCCATCGCGATGAACCGCCCCCCGCTCGCCCGCGCCGCCGAGAGCGACGCGCCGCACAAGAAGGCCTTCGCGGCCTATCTGCGCTCGGGCGACGACGACGCCCTCCGTGGCCTCGGCGTCGAGAGCAAGGCTCTGTCGAGCGCGGTGGCCGCAGATGGCGGCTACCTGGTCGACCCGCAGACTGCGGCGCAGATCGTCGGCGTGCTGCGCTCGTCGGCCTCGATCCGCGCGATCGCCAGCGTCGTCCAGGTCGAGGCGAGCGCCTTCGACGTGCTGGTCGACCAGACCGATGTCGGCGCCGGCTGGGCCAGCGAGACCGGCTCGGCCGCCGAGACCGGCACGCCGCAGGTCGACCGGATCTCGATCCCGCTGCACGAGCTGGCCGCGCTGCCGAAGGCGAGCCAGCGCCTGCTCGACGACAGCGCCTTCGACGTCGAGGGCTGGCTCGCGCAGCGCATCGCCGACAAGTTCAGCCGGGCCGAGGCCGCGGCCTTCGTCAACGGCGACGGCGACGAGAAGCCGACCGGGTTCCTGACCTATCCGAAGGCGGACAACGACGTCTGGGCCTGGGGCTCGATCGGCTACGTGCCGACCGGCTCGGGCGGGGATTTCTCGGCCAGCGATCCGGCGGACGCGATCGTCGACCTGGTCTATGCGCTGGGCGCGCGCTACCGCGCGAACGCGACCTTCGTGATGAACTCGAAGACCGCGGGCGCAGTGCGCAAGATGAAGGACGCGGACGGGCGCTTCCTGTGGTCGGACGGGCTGGCGGCCGCCGAGCCGGCGCGGCTGATGGGCTATCCGGTGCTGATCGCCGAGGACATGCCCGACATCGCGACGGACGCCTTCGCGGTCGCCTTCGGCGATTTCCGCGCCGGATACACGGTGGCCGAGCGGCCGGACCTGCGCATCCTGCGCGACCCGTTCTCGGCGAAGCCGCACGTGCTGTTCTACGCGACCAAGCGCATCGGCGGCGACGTCAGCGACTTCGCCGCGATCAAGCTCCTGAAGTTTGCGGCGGCCTGACGGACCGGACGCCGCCACGAATGACCCGCCCGGGGAAACCGGGGCGGGTCTGGCACGCCTCCGCGTCTTCCAGCCGCTGCTCCTCCCTCCGTTCGGGCGATGCGGGGGCGTGCCGCTTGCGCGTTTCGTCTGGGGGGGAGGGTCGCCGTGAGCGGATATGTCCGGAAGGCGCCCGGCGCGCCCGTCGCGATCACGATGGATTGGGGACGGGGGCATCTCGGCCCCGGCGAGCGGGTGGCGCGCGACCTCGGCTGGGCGATCCGGCCGAGCGCGCCGGGCGAGCTCGTCGTCGCGCGCCAGGGGCAGGACGCGTGCCGGACCTGGGCGGTCCTCGACGGCGGCGTCTGCGGCAAGGTCTACATCATCTCAAACCGCGTCCTGACCAGCGACGAGCGGGTCCTGGCGCGGGCGATCGTGCTGCGCGTGGCGCGCGGCCCGGGCAAACCTGAGGAAAACCCATGATCCTGACCGAAGTGAGCGCGCCCCGGGTCGAGGCGACTCCGGTGCGGGCCTTCGCCGCGCACCTGCGGCTCGGCAGCGGCTTTGCCGACGACGGGTCGCTAGACGCGGTGCTGGAGCTGTACCTGCGGGCGGCTATGGCGGCAGTCGAGGCGCGGATCGGCCGGGCGCTGCTGGCGCGCGCTTTTACCTGGAGCGTCACGCGCTGGCGCGACGACGCAAGCCAGGTTCTGCCGATCGGGCCGGTGCGCTCGATTGAGGGCGTGGCGCTGGTCGGCGCCGACGGCGCCGCGTCGGACGTCGATCCGGACGAATGGTCGCTGTTGCGCGACAGCCAGCGCCCGCGCCTGGTCGCCCGGCCCGGCCGCGGCTTGCCCGGCATCCCGCGGGGCGGGCATGCCGAGGTCCGCTTCACCGCCGGCCATGGCGAGGACTGGGAGGCGGTTCCGGCCGATCTGCGCCAGGCCGTCTTCCTGCTGGCCGCGCATTACTACGAGAACCGCAGCGACGCGAACGGCGTCGCCGGCGCGATGCCGTTCGGCGTGCTGGTGCTGCTCGACGCCTATCGCGCGACCCGGATCGGGGCGGCGTCGTGAGCGCGGGGCCGCGCCTGACGCGGCGCCTGACGCTGGAAGAGCGCGAGACCGCGCCGGACGGATCGGGCGGGCAGATCGTTTCCTGGCGACCGCTGGGTGGGCTCTGGGCGGAAATGACCGCGCGAACGGGCCGCGAGGACTTCGTCGCCGCGCGCGTCGCGCCGGTCGTGCGCTGGCGCATCCTGGTGCGCGGCACGCCGGTCGGCGCTCCGTCGCGGCCGCGGCCGGACCAGAGGCTGCGCGAGGGCTTTCGGGTGTTCCGCATCCTGACCGTCGCCGAGCACGACGCCGAGGGGCGTTTCCTGCAGATCGATGCCGAGGAGGGCGTATCGCCGTGAGCTACGAATTTGCGGCCGCCCTGCAGGCGGCGATCTATGGCCGGCTGGCCTCCGATCCGGAGGTCTCGGGCCTGGTCGGCGCGGCGATCCACGACGCGCCGCTCGGCGTCGGCGCCGAGGCGGCGACTGGCGAGTACCTGACGCTGGGCGAGGAGCGGGTGCGGCCGAACGACACGAAGACGAGCCGCGGCGCGGTCCACGACTTCACGATCGCGATCCATTCGGGCGGCGACGGGTTCGACCGGGTGAAGCGGATCGCCGGCGCGGTCTGCGCGGCGCTGGTCGACGCGCCGCTGACGCTGGAGGCGGGCCGGCTGGTGGCGCTGCGCTTCCTCGAGGCGCGGGCCGAACGAGGCCGCGCGCCGGAGAAGCGGCGGGTGGCGCTGCGCTTTCGTGCGGTGGTGGACCAGGACTGAGGCGGCGGGTTCTTCGGGCCGGCAATGGCGACGCGAAGCGTCGCGCCGGTCCGTCGGACGGAGCGCGGATGCGCGGAGGCCGAAAGGGGGCCCGCCTGGACCGGCATCTCCAATCCGCGCGCGCCTGCCTGGCGGGTGCGTCGGAGACGCGCCTGCCGGGGGCAGGCAGGCGCGCGCGGATTTGTCTTCGGACAAATCCACGGAGGGGGCCGTGCGCGCACAAGAAGACTTGGCGAAATTCTCTTTGAGAGGACGAGGACATGACGGCCCAGAGAGGCAAGGACCTGTTGGTCAAGCTGGACATGACCGGCGGCGGCGGTTTCGAGGCGATCGCGGGCCTGCGCGCCACGCGCATCGCCTTCAACGCGGAGCCGGTCGACATCACCAATGTCGGCAGCGCCGGGCGCTGGCGCGAATTGCTGGCCGGCGCGGGCGTGCGCTCGGCGGCGATCTCGGGCTCGGGCGTGTTCCGCGATGAGGCGACCGACGAGCGGGCGCGGGCGATCTTCTTCGCCGGCGAGATCCCGGACTTCCAGGTCATCATCCCGAGCTTCGGCACGATCACCGGGCCGTTCCAGATCACGTCGATCGAGTATTCCGGCAGCCATGACGGCGAGGCGGTCTACGAGATCGCGCTGGCCTCGGCGGGCGCCGTCGCCTTCGAGGCGATCTGATGGCGAACCCCTATCGCGGCGAGGTGAGCCTGAGCGTCGACGGCGAGGCGCGCGTGATGCGCCTGACGCTGGGCGCGCTGGCCGAGCTGGAGACGCGGCTGGAGGCGGAGTCGCTGATCGAGATGATCGGCCGGTTCGAGACCGGCGGGTTCCGGGTGCGCGACCTGATCTGCCTGCTGACCGCCGGGCTGAATGGCGGCGGGTGGAAGATCGACGAGGCGGACCTGCTGGCGCGCAGCATCGACGGCGGGCCGATCGAGGCGGCGCAGGCGGCGGCGCGTCTGCTGAAGCTGACGTTTACGATCCCCGGCGAGGACGCGGCGGCGTGACCGCGATCGCCTGGCCGAGGCTGATGCGGCTGGGCATGGTCCGGCTCGGGCTGGCGCCTGACGTGTTCTGGGACCTGACGCCGGCCGAGCTGTTCCTGCTGGCCGGCGTCGACGGCGCGCCCGCCGCGCTGACGCGCGCAGGGCTGGCCGACCTGCTGGCGCGGTTTCCCGACGCGGCCCCGGCGAAAGATATGAACGGAGAGTGAAGATGGCCGACTACGACCCGGATGCGGGCCGGCTCGAGGCGCAGCTTGCCGGGCTGGAGACCAGTCTCGGCGGGCTGGAAGGCGTGACCGCGGCGTTCCGGCGCGAGCTGGAGGGCGTCGGCGGCAGCCTGAAGGACGCGGGCCGCGAGGCGACCGGCATGTCGCGCTCGGTGTCCTCGTCGCTTCGCGGGGCCTTCGACGGGCTGGTCTTCGACGGCAAGCGGCTGTCGGAGGTCTTTGCCGGCTTTGGCCGCAGCCTGTCGGGCTCGGTTCTGAACCAGGCGCTGGGGCCGGTGCAGAAGGGCATCGGCTCGGCGCTCTCTGGCGGACTGCAGGCGATGCTGGGCGGGCTGTCGCCGTTCGCGAAAGGCGGCGCCTTCGCCGGCGGGCGGGTCGCGGCCTTCGCGCGCGGCGGCGTCGTCGACGGGCCGACGCAGTTCCCGATGCGCGGCGGGATGGGCCTGATGGGCGAGGCCGGGCCGGAGGCGATCATGCCGCTGGCGCGCGGCGCCGACGGCAAGCTCGGCGTGCGCGGCGGCGCGGGCGGCGGCGGGCCGGTGCACGTGACGATGAACATCTCGACGCCGGACACGGCGGGCTTCCAGCGGTCGCAGAGCCAGATCGCCGCCGACATGAACCGCGCGATCCAGCGCGGGCGGCGCAACCTGTGAGGGACCAGCGATGAACTTCCACGAGGTGCGGTTTCCGGCGCCGCTGTCGGCGGGGTCGAGCGGCGGCCCGGAGCGGCGGACCGAGATCGTCGAGCTGCGCAACGGATTCGAGGAACGCAACAGCCCCTGGGCGCATTCGCGCCGGCGCTACGACGCGGGGCTGGGCGTGCGCTCGCTCGACGACCTGGCCGAGGTGATCGCGTTTTTCGAGGCGCGGCGCGGCCAGCTTTTCGGGTTCCGCTGGAAGGACTGGACGGACTTCAAGTCCTGCCGGCCGTCGCAGGCGCCGGGGCCGTTCGACCAGCCGATCGGAGTGGGCGACGGCGCGCGGGTCGCGTTCGAGCTGGTCCGGCGCTATGCGTCCGGCGACGCGGCCTACCTGCGGCCGATCCGCAAGCCGGTCGACGGCACGGTGCGGGTCGGCGTGGCGGGCGTGGAGGTCGCGGCGTCGGTCGATCATGTCGCGGGCTTGGTCCGCTTCGCGGAGCCGCCGGCGGGCGGAGCAGAGGTGACGGCCGGGTTCGAGTTCGACGTGCCGGTGCGGTTCGACGCCGACCGGATCGCGACGAGCCTGACGGGCTTTGCGGCGGGAGAGATCCCGTCGATCCCGGTCGTGGAGGTTCGGATCTGATGCGCAGGATCGATCCCGAGCTGCAGGCGCGGCTCGACAGCGGCGCGACGACGCTCTGCCGGTGCTGGCGCGTGCGCCTGCGCGGCGGCCGCGAGCTGGGCTTCACCGACCACGACGAGGATTCTCGCGTTCGACGGGACCGTGTTCAAGGCGAGCACGGGCATGGACGCGAGCGCGGTGCAGGCGACGACGGGCCTCGCGGTCGACAATTCGCAGGCGATCGGCGCGCTCAGCGACGCGGGCGTCAGCGAGGAGGACATCCGCGCGGGGCGGTTCGATCGCGCTCGCGTCGAGCACTGGCTGGCGGACTGGAGCCGGCCCGAACTGCGGGTGCTGCTCTTCGTCGGGCATTTCGGCGAGATCCGGCGCGCGGACGGCGCGTTCGAGGTCGAGCTGCGCGGCTTGTCGGACGGGCTGAACGCGCCGGTCGGGCGCACGCTGAAGCGCAGTTGCGACCGGCGCTTGGGCGACGCGAGCTGCCGATTCGACCTGGACCGGCCGGGTTTTCGCGCCGAGGCGGAGGTCGAGGCGGTCGCGTCGGGCGCTATCCTGACGGTCACGGGGCTGGACGGGTTCGACGCCGACTGGTTCCGGTCGGGCGCGCTGACCTGGCTGAGCGGGAGCAATGCCGGCGAGGCGTCCTCCGTCAAGGCCGACACGATCCTCGCGGGCGGCGGGCGCAGGCTGGCGCTGTGGCGCGAGCCGGGCGTCGAGGTCCGCGTCGGGGACCGGCTCCGCATCGAGGCCGGCTGCGACAAGCAGGCGGGGACGTGCCAGGCGAAGTTCGACAACCTGCTGAACTTCCGGGGCTTCCCGCACATTCCGGGCGACGACTGGGTCGCCGCCTATCCGCGCAATGGCGAGGTGCATGATGGATCGAGCCGACAGCGTGGATGACGCCGGCCGCAGCGCCGAGGTGGTCCGCCGCGCGCGGGCCTGGATCGGCACGCCCTACGAGCATCAGGCGAGTTGCCGCGGCGTCGGGACCGATTGCCTCGGCCTGCTGCGGGGGCTGTGGCGCGAGATGCTGGGCGACGAGCCGGAGACGCCGCCGCCCTACACGCCCGACTGGTCCGAGACCGGCCGGCGCGAGGATCTGCTGGCGGCGGCGGCGCGGCATCTGGTCGCGGCGCCGCGCGGGCAGGCGGCCGAGGGCGACGTCGTCGTGATGCGCATGAGCGACGGCGCCGTCGCCAAGCATGTCGGCGTGCTGGCGCGCGCGGCGAAGGGCCATCCGACGCTGATCCACGCCTATTCCGGCCACGGCGTCGTCGAATCGCCGCTGACGCCCGACTGGTCGCGCCGCATCGCCGGCGTGTTCCGCTTTCCGACCAGGAGACCATGATGGCCACGTTGCTGCTCTCTGCCGCCGGCGCCGCGATCGGCGGATCGTTCGGGGGCTCGGTCGCGGGCCTCGCCGCGGGCGCGATCGGCAAGGCCGTCGGCGCCACGGTCGGCGCGGTCATCGACCAGCGCCTGACCGGGATGGGCTCGGAGGCGGTGGAGACCGGCCGCGTCGAGCGATTCCGCGTGATGGGGGCGAGCGAGGGCGCCGCGTTGCCGCGCGTCTTCGGACGGTGTCGCGTCGCGGGCCAGGTCATCTGGTCGAGCCGGTTCCTCGAGACCGTCGACACGACGCGTGTCGGCGGCAAGGGCGGCGGCGGGCAGTCCCAGAAGGTCCGCGAGTTCAGCTATTCGATCAGCCTTGCGATCGCGATCTGCGAGGGCGAGGTCGTGCGGATCGGCCGGATCTGGGCCGACGGCCAGCGGATGGACCTGACCGGAGTGACCTGGCGGCTGCATCGCGGCGGCGAGGAGCAGGCGCCCGATCCGCTGATCGCGGCGATCGAGGGCGACGACGCGGCGCCGGCTTACCGCGGCACGGCCTATGTCGTGTTCGAGAACCTCGATCTCGGGCAGTTTGGCAACCGGATCCCCCAGTTCAACTTCGAGGCGTTGCGGCGGGCCGGCCCGGCGGCAGAGGTCATCGCGAAACCACCGGCGCTCGACGTGCGCGCTGTCGCGCTGGTTCCGGGAACCGGCGAATACGCGCTGGCGACTACGCCGGTGCACATCGCGCATGGCAAGGGCAAGACGGCCTCCGCCAACGTCAACAACGACCGCGGCCTGCCGGATTTCATCGTGTCCCTCGAGCAGATGGCGGCGGAACTGCCTTCGGTCGGATCGGTGTCGCTGGTCGTGAGCTGGTTCGGCGACGACCTTCGCTGCGGGACCTGCACGCTGCGCCCGGAAGTCGAGCAGGCGGAGAAGGACGGCAAGCAGATGCCGTGGCGCGTCTCGGGGCAGGGACGCTTCGCGGCGCGGGCGGTCAGCCGCGTCGACGACAGGCCGCTGTTCGGCGGCACGCCGGCGGACGCCTCGGTGGTGCAGGCGATCGAGCATATGCGGGCCTCCGGCCAGGAGGTCATGTTCTATCCGTTCATCCTGATGGACATCGTTGCGGGCAACGCGCTCTTCGATCCGTGGAGCGGCGCGGTCGGACAGCCCGAGGTGCCGTGGCGCGGGCGGATCACGCTGTCGGCGGCGCCGGGCCGCGCCGGCTCGCCCGACAAGACGGGCGCTGCCGCCGCGGAGGTCGAGGCGTTCTTCGGCGCGGCCCGCGTCGAGGACTTTCGCATCGAAGGCGGCGCTGTCCTCTATGACGGGCCGGAAGAATGGTCATACCGGCGGTTCATCCTGCACTACGCGCATCTGTGCGCGCTGGCGGGGGGAGTCGCGTCGTTCTGCATCGGGTCCGAGTTGCGCGGGCTGACCCAGGTTCGGGACGGCGCCGCGAGCTATCCGGCGGTGCGGGCCCTCTGCGCGCTGGCCGATGACGTGCGCCGGGTCCTCGGGCCAGACGCGAAGATCGGCTATGCGGCGGACTGGTCCGAGTATTTCGGCCACCAGCCGGCGGACGGCTCGGGCGACGTGATCTTTCATCTCGACCCGCTCTGGGCGCATCCGGAGATCGATTTCGTCGGCATCGACAACTACATGCCGCTGTCCGACTGGCGCGACGGATCGGCGCATCGCGACGCGGCGGCGGGCTCGATCTACGACCTCGACTACCTGATCGGCAACGTCGCGGGCGGCGAGGGCTTCGACTGGTACTATGCGGACGCGGATGGGCGGGACCGGCAGGACCGGCTGCCGATCGAGGACGGTCTGGCCGGCCAGGACTGGATCTTTCGCTACAAGGACATCGCGAACTGGTGGTCGCAGCCGCACGTCAACCGGATCGGCGGCGTCCCGGCCGCTGGCGAGACCGAATGGCAGCCGAGGTCGAAGCCGATCTGGTTCACCGAGCTGGGTTGCCCGGCGGTCGACAAGGGAACGAACCAGCCGAACGTGTTCTTCGATCCGAAGTCGTCGGAGAGCGCGCTTCCGTACCATTCGAACGGCAGTCCGGACCGGTTCATCCAGCATCGCTACCTGCAGGCGATGTACCGCTACTGGAACGATCCGGCCAACAATCCGGTCGTCGGACGTCTACGTGCGGGCGGATGGTCGACATGGCGCGCGCGCATGTCTGGGCCTGGGATGCCCGTCCGTGGCCTGACTTTCCCGACCGGCTGGAGACCTGGGCCGATGGGGACAACTTCGAGCTCGGGCACTGGCTGAACACGCGGGTCGGGTTGCCGTCGCTGGCCGAGATCGTGTCCGACGTCTGCGCGCGCTCGGGCGTGCAAGAGATCGACGTGACGGCGCTGCACGGATGCTCGACCGGGTATTCGATCGGGTCGGTCGAGAGCGCGCGCCAGAGTCTGCAGCCGCTGATGCTGGCCTATGGGTTCGACAGCTTTTCGGTCGACGGCAAGCTGGTCTTTGCCACGCGGCAGGGACGGATCGGCGCACCGCTCGACCTCGACGGAGTCGCGGCGCCGTCCGGGCGGCCCGTCGTCGAGGCGACGCGAAGCTCGAGCGCCGATGCGCCGGAATTCGTGTCGCTGGAGTTCGTCCGAACCGACGCCGACTATCAGGCCGGGGCGGCGGAGGCGCTGTCGCCGGAAGCGGCCGAGCCGCATGTCGCGCGCTCCAGCCTGCCGGTGGTGCTGACGCAGGGCGAGGCGGCGCGGATCGCGCAGCGCTGGCTGAGCGAGGGCCAGATCGCGCGGGAGTTCGATCCAGCTCGACCTTCCGCCGAGCCGTCTGGCGATCACTGCGGGAGACAACCTCGCCGTCACGCTCGGGCCGAGGACCGAGCTGTTCCGGGTGGACAAGATCGAGGATTCCGGTCGTCGGTCGCTGACGGCGGTGCGGATCGAGCCGAACCTCTACGACGTGCCGCTCCACGAGATGGAGCGCATCGGCGCGCGTCCGGTCCAGGCGCTGACGCCGGTCTTCGCCGAGTTCCTGGATCTGCCGCTGCTGCGCGGGGACGAGTCGCCGCATGCGCCCTACGTCGCCGTCGTGAAGACGCCCTGGGCCGGCCCGGTGGCCGTCTACTCGAGCGCCGACGACTACGGCTATGCGTTCGTCCGCGAGCTGATGCGGCCGGCGACGGTCGGGGAGCTGGTCGATCCGCTGCCGCGCGGCGTCGAGGGATTGTGGTCCCAGGCCAGGGTCCGGGTGCGGATCCAGTCGGGCGTGCTGCAGCGGCGCGGCGCGGGCGAGGTGCTGAACGGGGCGAACGTCGCGGCGCTGCGGTTCGGCGGCGCCGGCGACTGGGAGATCGTGCAGTTCGCGGAGGCGAGCCGCGACGCCTCGGGAGACTACGTGCTCAGTGGCCTCTTGCGCGGACAGGCGGGAACGGACGGCGTCATGCCGGACGTCTGGCCGTCAGGGACGGACTTCGTGCTGCTCGATTCAGCAGTGGCGCAGCTCGATGCGCCGTCCGACATGCGCGGCCTGGAGCGGCACTTCCGGATCGGGCCGTCCGTCCGCGCCTACGACGACGAGAGCTATGTGCATATCGTCCATAAGCCCGACCCGGTGGGCCTGCGGCCGTATCGGCCCGCGCATCTGGCGCTCCGGCGCGGCGCCGGCGAAGATGTTCTGCTGATCTGGGCGCGTCGCGCGCGGATCGACGGGGACAGTTGGGAGGGGCGGGACGTGCCGCTTTCGGAGGAGCGGGAGGCTTATCAGGTCCGGGTGATGGCCGGGGGCGCGGTGATCCGGGACGTGACCACGGACGCCCCGCGCTGGACCTATTCGCTTGAGGATCAGATTGAGGACGGGATGCGTGCGGAGCGGATCGAGGTCGCCCAGACCTCGGATCGCTACGGGCCCGGACCCTATGCCTCGATCATTGTGGCAGAATAGCGGCGCCTCCTACTGGGGGGCGGCTGTCAGATTGCCGACGACGATGATCGCGATGACCGTGACAACAGAGAAAATCAGCGAGAACACGGCGGAGTACTGAAGCTTGTCATAGAGATCTCCGCCCTTTCTTCGCGCCTGGTTCCACCCGATGGCGAGACCGGCAAAAAACGCGATGGCGATAAGCATATCTGCGAGGGTCCTCGTGTTTCGGTCCGGCGTCCGGACCCGCGTTACCGCGGTTCGGGACGGGTCGTCCATAGACCTATGGTCCCGAGAGACGTGGCGGAACCCGCGCGAGCCGCGGACTGAGCGAGTAGGCGCCGCGGTGGAGCGTCCTTCGAATGATCAATTATCTCGGCGTGTTAGGGTCCGGGGCCATGTTCTTTAGTGACATCGCGCAGGAAAGGCGATAACGGGTGCGCACGACGTGAAGGCGGCTGTCCGATCAACTGGTTGAGCGGACTGCGCAATGACCAGAGGTTACGCGTTTATGAAGCCCGAGAACCGGTTCGATGTTGAGTACCATCCTAGTGAAGACGAGCCTTTCATGAACCCCAGCCAACTGGAGTATTTTCGGCGCAAGCTTCATTCCTGGAAGACGTCGATACTTGCTGAGAGCCGTGGAACGATCGAGCACATGCAAGCCGGAACACGGAACATTCCCGACATCGCGGACCGTGCCTCGGAAGAGACCGACCGTGCGCTCGAGTTACGGACGCGGGACCGGCAGCGCAAGGTGGTGTCCAAGATTGACGCCGCGCTGCGCCGGATTGAGGACGGCACCTACGGTTATTGCGAGGAGACGGGGGAGCCGATTTCCCTGAAGCGCCTCGATGCCCGGCCGATCGCGACGCTGAGTCTCGAGGCGCAGGAGCGCCACGAGCGCAAGGAAAAGGTCCACCGCGACGACTGACGCTGGGCGCAGGTCGTCCTGGCGGCGCGATCAGCTCGTCAGGTCTCCGCTGCAGTCGGGCGCCAGGTTCGAGATGCCTTCGACGACCTGAACGGCGCCGTTTTCGACGCCGTTGTCCGTTTCCAGCACGAGGATCTCGTCGCCGAACCGGACGTGCCGGAAGCAGGCGGTCCCGCTTTCATCCCAGTGAAAGCAGAACAGCGGCTCCGAGAACTCCCAGCGCCCGTTCATGCAGGTCCCGTCGTTGAGTTTCAGGACGACGCGGTCGCTGTTCGGGTCGTAGTACTCCCGCGCCCAGATCTCGCCATCGATCGAGTAGCTGAGCGTGCGGCCGGACGTCAGGTCCGACCACTCTGCCTGCCCGATGTCCTGCAATGCGGTTGCGCCTCTGGTGTCGGCTTCGGTGGCGGATACTGCCGTGGCGAGTCCCAGCAGAAGCGATGTGACGATCATTGGCGTCATTTCCGGCTCTCTCGTCTTCTCGTCCGTCAGGAGGATAGGCGCGATCATCCGTCTCGTCACGTCGCCATCGGGCGCCGAGGCTCGTCGGAAATCCGCTTTCCGTGGCACGAAGGCCAAGATATAGAGATACGGAGCAGAGCAGACCCATAATAATGCGGAGGCCCGAGGCGCGCGACATGCCGCATGGACCCGATCTCTTCGCCGACGATCAATCGTCCCAGACCTACGATGCCGATTCCATCGAGATCCTCGAGGGACTCGAGCCGGTGCGCAAGCGTCCCGGCATGTACATCGGCGGCACGGACGATCGCGCGCTGCACCACCTGGTCGCGGAAGTGCTCGACAACGCGATGGACGAGGCCGTCGCCGGACACGCGACCCGGATCGAGGTCGAGCTCGACAAGAGCTTCTCGGTGACGGTCCGCGACAATGGCCGCGGCATACCGGTCGATCCGCACCCGAAGGTCCCCGGCAAGTCGGCGCTCGAGGTCATCCTCTGCACGTTGCATGCGGGCGGGAAGTTCTCGGGGAAGGCTTACCAGACTAGCGGCGGGCTGCACGGCGTCGGGATCAGCGTCGTCAACGCGCTGTCCGACAGGATGCGCGTCGAGGTCGCGCGGGGCCGCCAGCTCTGGGCGCAGGACTACAGCCGGGGCCACGCCGTCGGGCCGCTCCAGAGCCTCGGCGCCGTGGCCAACCGGCGCGGCACAAGCGTCACGTTTCACCCGGACGCGCAAATCTTCGGGACGAGCGCACGTTTCAAGCCAGCCCGCATTCTCCGGATGGCGCGGTCGAAGGCCTATCTGTATTCCGGCGTCGAGATCCGCTGGAGCTGCGCGCAGGAATGCCTCGATGCCGGCGACGACACGCCGACATCGGCGTTGTTTCACTTTCCCGGAGGCCTGTCGGACTACCTGGCCGAGCGCCTGGGCGGCGCGCAGACCTACGCAGAGCGGGATTTCTCGGGAAAGGTCGAGTTTTCGCAGCGGTTCGGCAGCGACACGGTCGGCTCCGTCGAGTGGGCCGTCAACTGGACCCCGCAGCACGATGCGTTCGTCTCCTCGTACTGCAACACGGTTCCCACCGCGGAGGGCGGGACGCATGAGGCGGGTTTCTGGGCCGCGATCCTGAAGGGCATAAGGGCCTACGGAGAGCTCGCCGCCAACCGGAAGGCCGCGCTGGTCACTCGCGAGGATGTCGCGGCCGGCGCCTGCGCGCTGATCTCGGTGTTCATCCGGGAGCCGGAGTTCGTCGGGCAGACCAAGGATCGCCTCGCCACGCAGGATGCGGCGCGCCTCGTCGAGGGCGCGGTTCGGGATCGGTTCGACACTTGGCTTGCGGCGGACCCGCAGACCGCCGGCGCCATCCTGGATTTCCTGGTGCTGCGCGCGGAAGAACGGCAGCGGCGGCGCGCGGAGAAGGAGACCGCGCGCAAGACGCCGGTCAAGAAGCTCCGCCTGCCGGGCAAGCTCTCCGACTGCTCGGGGGGGCGCGACGGGTCGGAGCTTTTCCTCGTCGAGGGCGACAGCGCGGGCGGGTCGGCCAAACAGGCGCGCGACCGCCGGACGCAGGCGGTCCTGCCGTTGCGCGGCAAGATCCTGAACGTGCTCGGCGCCTCGTCGTCGAAGATGACCGCGAACCAGGAGCTCTCGGACCTGTGCCTGGCGATGGGCGTGGCGACAGGGTCCAGATTCAGGCTGGACGACCTGCGCTACGAGAAGATCATCATCATGACGGACGCCGACGTGGACGGCGCACACATCGCCGCGCTGCTGATGACGTTCTTCTTCACGCAGACGCGGCCGCTGATCGACGACGGGCGGCTCTATCTGGCCGTGCCGCCTCTCTACCGGCTCACGCAGGGCGCCAGATCCGTCTATGCACGGGACGAAGCGCACAAGGCGCGCCTGATGGAGACGGGACTCGGCGGCCGCGGAAAGATCGAGCTCTCCCGCTTCAAGGGGCTCGGGGAGATGATGCCGAGCCAGTTGAAGGAAACGACGATGAGCCCGGCCACTCGCATGCTGATCCGGGTGCGCGTCGGCGAAGACGTGAATGATACGAACGATCTCATCGAGCGACTGATGGGCAAGCGTCCGGAATTCAGGTTTCAGTACATCCGGGACAACGCGCGGTTTGTCGAGGAAGAGGACCTCGACGTCTGACGGGCGCGGATCGCTGCCCTGCTTCGGCTGAGGCGCGAAGATCAGGGGCAGGGTTTGGCGGCTTTCTGACCCGGTGGACGCGGCCTGGGCAGGGAGGCGACATGGCGAACAGGATCGAAGACTACGCGATGATCGGGGATTGCCATACGGCGGCCCTCGTCTCGAAGAGCGGGTCCATCGATTGGCTCTGCTTTCCGAGGTTCGACTCGCCGGCGGTGTTCGCGGCCCTGCTTGGCGACGAGACCAACGGACACTGGCGGATCGCGCCGCCCGATGGCACGTACGAGGTAAGGCGCCGGTATCTTCCCGGCACGCTGATCCTGGAGACGGAGTTCAGGACCGCGGGCGGCAGAGCCGTGATTCTCGACTTCATGCCGCCCCGCAACGGCCGCGTCGATCTGGTCCGCATCGTGGTCGGCCTGGGAGGCGAGGTCGAATTCGACCTCGATCTCGTCATGCGGTTCGACTACGGGCGATCGGTGCCGTGGGTCACCCGCATCGACGATTGCTGCATGATCGCCATCGCGGGGCCCAGCCTCTTGCAGTTCAGGACGCCCGTTCCGCTCGAGAACAAGGACATGCGGACCGGGGGGCGCTTCACAGTGGCTGGTGGACAGCGGCTTGCGTTCAATCTGGCGTATCAGCAGTCATTCGTCGACCTGCTCGAGCCGTCGGAACCGGAAGCCGCCCTGGAGGACACGGCGGCGTTCTGGACCAATTTCTCGTCGCGGTGCCCCGACGTTGGGGAATGGACAGAAGAGGTGCGACGCTCGCTGATCACGCTGAAGGCGCTGATCTATGCGCCGACGGGCGGCATGGTCGCGGCCGCGACGACCTCGCTGCCGGAGTGGGTCGGCGGCGAAAGAAACTGGGACTACCGGTACTGCTGGCTGCGGGATTCGGCGTTCACGCTGGAGGCCTTCATGGACCTCGGCTTCTTCGAGGAGGCCAAGGCGTGGCGGGATTGGCTGCTTCGCGCGGTCGCCGGAGATCCTGCTCAGATGCAGATCATGTACGGCGTTGCCGGTGAGCGCACTCTGGTCGAGTGGGAGGCTGACTGGCTGGTCGGGTTCCGCGGCTCGAGACCAGTGCGGATTGGCAACGCCGCGGCCGGACAGTTCCAGCTCGACGTCTATGGCGAGGTGGCGGAGATGCTGACCTTGGCGACACATGGGGGCATAACGCCGCACCCACATGCGCCGGGCGTCGCGGGGGCTTTTCTCCCGCTGCTAGAGAAGATGTGGCGAGAACCGGACGACGGCATCTGGGAAGTGCGGGGCGGGCGGCGGCACTTCGTCCACAGCAAGGTGATGGCCTGGGTTGCGTTCGACCGGGCGGCGGCGTTGATCGACAGCACGACGGGCGGTGGCGAAGACAGCCGGCGCTGGCGTGCGGTAGCCGACGAGATCCATGCCGATGTCTGCGCCAACGGCTACGATGCGGAACTTGGGTCGTTCGTGCAGGCTTATGGTTCGAAAACGATTGACGCGAGTCTTCTGCAGATCGCGCTGACTGGGTTCTTGCCCTCGGACGATCCCCGCGTGCGCGGAACCGTTCACGCCGTTGAGGCCAACCTGATGCGCGATGGTCTCGTCTCCCGCTACAACGTGGCCAATTCCGACGACGGTATCGCGGGGAACCGCGAAGGCGCTTTTTTAGTCTGCTCGTTCTGGTTGATCGACGTCTATGTGATGCTAGGTCGTCTCGGTGAAGCACGAGCCCTGTTCGATCGTCTGAGGGGCCTTCAGAACGACGTGGGCCTTCTGGCTGAGGAATACGATCCCAAGGAGGGCACTCTGCTCGGTAACTTCCCTCAGGCGTTCAGCCATGTCGGGTTGATCATCGGTGCGCTGAACCTGACCCGGTCAGTCGGCCCGCTCGCCGAAAGGATCGCTGCTTCTAGCGCCTCAAGGCTCGCAGGTAGACCTCGTCGTATTTGATGGTCCTCCAGAGACGCTCCACGAAGACGTTGTCGCGCCAGGCTCCCTTGCCGTCCATGCTGATCCTGATTTCGTGGGAAGCCAGAACTTGATGAAGTCGGTGGACGTGAACTGACTGCCCTGGTCGCTGTTGAAGATCTCGGGCTTGCCATGACGTGCGAGCGCCTCCTCGGCAGCTTCAATGCAGAAATCGACCTCCAGCGTAATCGATACCCGCCATGCGAGGACCCGGCGGGTGAACCAGTCCAAGACTGCAGCGAGATAGATGAATGATCAGCGACAACCATGCTGTCCGGCACCGACAGCCAGGTTGGCCTCTGGCCCCAGCCGGAGGGCGGGCGTAGCCCTTCCGGAGGCTGGAGTTGGAGGCGTGGTCGTCTTCCTCGGGGGGTGATGGCGCGGGTGCTGGAGGGACTGTCAGGGATCTTGTGCGGGAGGCACTTCCTCCTACACGACTGCGAAGGGCTCGCCGAACATGACGGCAAACTGCGCCTTCGCTTCGAACCACTCCCGCGGCGGCCGCTTCCAGTCGTCGCCAGCCCGGTTCAGCACCAAGTACAGCAACTTGGCCGCGGCATCGTCACTGGGAAAGTGGCCGCGCGTGCGCGCCGCGCGGCGCAGCTTCGAGTTCAGGGCCTCTGTGGCGTTGGTATCCGGTATGAGGTGATCGGGGCCCATGTTCCGGCCGTCGGTTTTTGCGCTGGCGGCGTATGCTGCGAGCATCCGGGACAGAGGCTCCGGGAGCACGAAGGTGCGGGCAGGCCGATGTATTCGATGAGCTTCGAGCTCGGGTTAGTAGATGGCCGCCTCTGCGACTCGCCCGGTTGCGCTGCGCGCGCGGATCCGTAGGTGTCGTGTCGCCCCGCCGCTCCCGTCGTTGGGACTGAAAGGGAGGCGCGGATGCGACGCGTGATCGGCATCGACATCCACCGGACCTTCGGGGAGGTGGTGATATGGGAGAAAGGCGTGCTTCGGCACGCTGGACGGGTCGACATGACCCGCACGGCGCTGGAGGGTTTTGGCAAGACGCTCGACGCCACTGACGAGGTGGTGGTCGAGGCGACGGGCAACAGCATGGCGGCGGCGCGCGCGCTGTCGCCGTTCGTTGCGCGGGTGGTGATCGCCAACCCGCTATAAGTGAAAGCGATCGCCTATGCCCACGTGAAGACCGACAAGGTGGATGCAGGAACCCTGGCGAACCTCTACGCCGCCAGCTACCTGCCCGAGATCTGGACGCCGGACGCCGCCACCGAGCGGTTGCGGCGGCTCGTGGCGCGGCGCTACCAGATCGTGCGTCACCGCACGCGAGTGAAGAACGAGGTGCATGCGATCCTCGCCGCGCATCTGGTCCCGAAGTGCCCCCACGCCGATTTGTTCAACCAGCGCGGTCGGCCTGGCTGGCGCGCCAGGTCGTGCCGGAGGACGAGCGGGCCGCGATCGAGCGCGACATCCGCGAACTCGATCGACTGACCGAGGACCAGGCAGACCTTGACCGCGAGATCGCGCTAAGCGTCATGGACGACGCCTCGGTGCGGCGGCTTATGACGATCACCGGCGTCAACCTGACCGTCGCCACCGGCATCTTGGCCGCGATTGGCGATATCGCGCGGTTCAAGAGCCCGCAGAAGCTGGTCAGCTACTTTGGCCTGAACCCGCGCGTCCGCCAGTCGGGACTCGGGGCCGCTCATCACGGCCGGATCAGCAAGATCGGCCGCAGCCACGCCCGCGCCATGCTGGTCGAGGCGGCCTGGGCGGCGGCGAAGGCGCCGGGGCCGCTGCACGCCTTCTTCGTGCGCATTCGCGCCAAGCGCGGCCATCAGGTCGCCGCCGTCGCGCTGGCGCGCAAGCTGACGGTGCTCTGCTGGCATCTGCTGACGAAACACGAGGATTATCTCTGGGCGCGCCCGGCGCTCGTCGCAAAAAAGACGCGCGACATGGAGCTTCGAGCCGGGCTCCCCCAGAAGAAGGGGAACCAGCGCGGCGCGGCCTACGCCTACAACGTGAAGGAGCTGCGGGCGCAGGAGGCCGAAGTCGCGCGGCAGGCCGAGCGAACCTACGAGCAGTTCGTGTCGCGCTGGAAGGCGCGGCCGCCGAAGGCCCCGACCGGCGCCTCCGGCCCGGCGACACGGTCCGGGTAGCTCCGACGCCGCAGAGGTCCGGGCGGGCTCGAACCCGAGCATTCAAGAACCGGCGCCACCGGCCGCGCGCTGCGCTGCGCCGGGGCTTCGCGCGCGGCCTCTTCGAGGATCTTGAGCGGTGCGCAGGCGCCTCAAATCAGCAAGGCATTCATGGGCGGCCCGGTGACGCTTGCAGCCGATTCGTCGCGCTTCGCCACGAGGTCGCCTACGCACGCACAGACTACCACGGAAACTGTGAAACCGCTTGTCCATCTCATCCGTCGTGTAGACGATCCGGCGAACGCTTTCGGGAAAGCCGTAGAACGGGATCACCCGGTCCCAGGCCCGCCGCCAGCTCTGGGTTATGGCGGGGTATTTCTGGCCCCAGGGGCCTGCCTCGAAGTCGCTGAGCGCCGCCTCGCCGGCCGCGGCGTCCGTTGCCCTGTAGATCGCCCGCAGAGCGGGCACGACGGCCTTGCGATCCTTCCAGGATACGAACTCGAGCGAGTGGCGGATCAGGTGCACGATGCAGGTCTGACTACCGTCTGCGGGAACACGGCGGTGATCGCGTCGACGCGGGGCTCGTTCCCCCTCGGAGGAGGCCGCCGAGAAGCTGATCTACCTCGCCATCCGCGGTCACGAGAAAACGGCGCGGACGGTCAGAGGGCGGCTGACAGCGGTAAATCAGTTCGACATCATGTTCGAGGATCGCTTCAAGCCGATCCAAGGCTGAAGGCGGTCAGAGCGGAACCGGACCGGCGGCCCGATACACAGAGTTCCTGACACTCCTGTGTAGGAGGAAGTGCCTCCCGCACAAGATTTCTGACAGTCCCTCAGCCCGTCGGCGGCGGGTGGCCCACTTGGTGACGACGCGCAGGCTGCCGCCGAAGCCCGCAGCGCGGAGACGGCGCCGGAGTTCGGCGCCGTCGCGCCTGATCGGCCAGCGCCTGATCTACGACGACCGGATCGACGCCTTCCTCGGCGCAACCCATGTCGTCAGCCATCCCCGCCTGCGCAGCTGCGGCGACGGGCGGCGCCTTCACCGCATCGACTACCGCCACGTCATCCACGCCTTGCGCCGCAAGCCGCAGGCGCTCACCGGCTCGATCTATCGCAACGGGCTTTCTCCCCCGCAGCGAATACGCCGAGGCCTGGGCCGCGCTTTCGGCGGCGCGGCCCCGGCGAGACGCCTGCCGCCGCATGGTCGACTTGCTCGGGCTCGCCCACGACGAGGGGTGCGAGGCCGAACCCGCCGTGCTGATCGCCGAGGATCTTGCCGACGGCGGTCTGCCGGACGCCGACCGGCTGAAGCCGCGCCTCGCGCCGCGGCATCGGGCGCTGCCAGCCGACGTGCCCGTCGCGCTCACCGAGCTCGCCAGCTTCGACGCCCTGCCGGAGATGCGCGCATGACCGTCCCATCCACCACGACCCGCGCCATCGACGTCCACGCGCTGCCCGCCATGCTGACGGCGCTGCGCCTCCCGAGCTTCCACCGGCACTGGCTCATGCTGGCCGAGCGCGCCGATACCGAGGGCTGACCGGCGGCCCGCTTCCTCGCAGCGCTCGCCGAGGTCGAGATCGCCGAGCGTGAGACCCGCCGCATCCGCCGCCACCTCATCGAGTCCCGTCTGCCCGGCGGCAAGACGCTCGCTACCTTCGACTTCAAGGCTCTGCCGAGTGTGCCGCGCGCCCGCGTCGAGGCCCTCGCCGCCGGCGACTGGATCGAGGCCGGCGCCAACCTCATCGCCATCGGCAACAGCGGCGCCGGCAAGACCCGACTACCCGCTTGCGCTATCGGTACAAGATCATCTTCTCTGCGCCGTCGGCCACGCCCTCGTCGAGGTTGGCCGCCGCGTCCTCTATGCCCGCACCACCGACCTCGTGCAGAGGCTCCAAGCCGCCCGCCGCGATCTCGCCCTTGAGGCCGCCCTCGCCAAGCTAGACCGCTTCGAGCTCATCATCCTCGACGACATCAGCTACGCCCAGAAGGACCAGGCCGAGACCTCCGTCCTCTTCGAGCTCATTGCCCGGCGCACGAGACCCGAAGCCTCGCCATCTCCGCCAACCAACCGTTCAGCGCCTGGGACCGCATCTTCCTCGACCAGGCCGTCACCGTCGCCGCCATCGACAGGCTGGCCCACCACGCGACCATCCTCGAGATGAACGTCGACAGCTGCCGACGCCGCGCCGCCGCCGATCGAACCGCTGCAGTGGCTGACGCCGCAGCGACAGCTACCCGCGACAACCTCGCCGACAACATCATCACAAAGGAGCACTCCGCCTGATCCAACCACCGCAGCCGCCAGAACCGGCCAACATGGCTGACGGCCGCGGACATCGAGGTTGACGCTCTACACCCTTCATGTTGCCCAGTTAAAAGGTGTTCTGGGCGCCGCAATAGCCCGGGCACTCGCTCTCGAACTCGCCGTGGGCCTCCTCGTCCGCCTTGGCCTTCTCGAGCGCGGCGAGCTGGGTTTCCGTGAGAATGACGCCATCCTGAGCCACCTTGGCCTCCAGCGCCTTCAGCCGCTTCTTCATCGTCTCGAGGTCATGGCGCTGCCAGACCCCGCGCACGCCCGCCGGCGACAGCGAATGGCCGCGCTTGCGCAGCTCGTTGGCGATGCGCACCTGACCGTAGGCCGGCAGCTCCAGCGACAGCGCGACGATCAGCGCCTCCACCTCGGGCGGCGTCCGGTTCGCCAGGAGCGGCTTGCGCCGCGACAGCTCCTGCAGCGCCAATTCGCCCCCGGTCTCGTAGAGCTCCTTGAAGCGGTAGAAGCTGTCCCGCGAGTAGCCCATCATCTTGCAGGCCTGGCTCACGTTCCCGAGCTGCTGGGCGAGCTCCAGCGGCCCCAGCTTCGCGCGAATGATCTTCTGGTCCTTGGTCATCGACGTCTTCCAACGCCGAGGCCGGGCGTTCCGCCACCCCGACCGCTCCACGCCCGGCCTCGGCTCTCACCTCAGCCTCAAGACCCCGTCTGTCAGATCAAGTCCTGACTTCTGCAAGATAGGGGCAGATCTCGTGCCCGGTGCCGGTTTCGAGGTGTTGGGCTTTCGATACAGCGCCTCGATGCCCATGCGCTTCATCAGCGTGGCGACATGCAACCGCCCGACCTTGAAGCCGTCCTTGACGAGCAAACCCTGCAGCATCCGACTGCCTGCAAACGGAAATCCATGTGCAGCTTGTCGATCCGGTGCGTCAGCTTTAGATCGCTCGCCGGGACCGGGCGCGGCTGGTAGTAGACGCTGCCCCGGCTGATCCCCAGCACGATGGCTTGGCGGCTGACGCTCAGCTTCGCGGTGGGATCAATCATTTTCTTGCGCTCGGCAACAGGCCCGCCTTGCCGAGCGCGCCGGAAAAAAAATCGTTCTCCAGCGTCAGCTCTCCAATCTTGGCATGCAGGGTCTCACGTCGATCACCGGTTCCGGCTCCGCCCTCAGGCCATCGCCAAATGCCCCGGTCGCACCCTCGAGCAGCTGATCGCGCGACTGCTTGATCTGGTTCGGGTGGACGTCGAAATCCTGCGCCAGCTCGATCAGCGTCCTCTCGTCCTCGATCCCGGCCACCGCCACTTTCGCCTTGAATGCCGGGCTGTGGTTCCGGCGTCGTCGTCTTGCCATGGTCTTCTCCTCGCTCGCAGCATCATGCTGCCGTGGCGCGGAAAAACCACTCATCCCGGTTGTTCAGATTTCCGGAACCACCTCTGACGTTTCTGGCGCTGCTCTTGCCGACGGTCCGGGATCAGCGCTGGCGTGCGCGGCGGATGCGGGAGCGCTCCTGTTTCGGGCGCACCGGCGCCTTCTTTGCGGCGCGCGGCGGAGTCGGCATGCGCCTTCCCTCGACCTCGAGTAACTCTAGCAGCAGCCCGCCGGTGATAGGCGCGGCCTCGGCGAGACGCACGATGACGCGCTGGCCCATGCCGATCACCCGGCGGGACCTTTCACCGGTCAGCGTCTGGCCGTCGGGGTCGTATGACCAATATTCTCGCCCGAGCGAGGAGATCGGGATTAGCCCGTCCGCCCCGGTGTCATTGAGCTTGGCGAAGAGGCCAAAGCGGGCGACGCCGGAGATCGTGGCCTCGAACTCCGATCCGATACGGTCCGCCAGAAAGGCGGCTAGGTAGCGGTCGGTCGTATCGCGTTCGGCCATCATGGCCCGGCGCTCGGTCATCGAGATGTGCTCGCCGGTCTCTGCCAGCGCGTCCTCGTCGGCCGGCGTCAGGCCGTCATCTCCCCAGCGGTGGGCGCGGATTAGGGCGCGGTGCACAATCAGGTCGGCATAGCGGCGTATCGGGGAGGTGAAATGGCCGTAGCGCGGCAGGTTCAGGCCGAAATGGCCGAAGTTCTCGGGCGTGTAATAAGCCTGCGTCATCGCGCGCAGCACCGACATGTTGATCATCTCGGCATGTTCGGTCCCGGCGACGCCGTCAAGCAGCCGGTTCAACTGATCTGTCTTCAGCGCCTGTCCCTTGGCGAGGCTGAGGCCGACGCTTTCGACGACCTCCCGCAGCGCTTCAAGCTTCTCTGGGTTCGGCTCCTCGTGCACACGGTAGAGCAGGCGCAGGCGGCGAGCCTCGAGTTCCTCGGCGGCAGCGACGTTGGCGAGGATCATGAAGTCCTCGATGACCCGGTGCGCGGTCAGCCGCTCGCGGAAGGCAACGGACAAAACCTCGCCAGTCTCGGCCAGCACGATTCGGCGCTCCGGCAGGTCAAGATTCAGCGGCGCGCGCCGGTCGCGGGCGCGGGCGGCCGCCTCGTGCGCAGCCCAGAGCGGGCGGATCACGCAATCCATCAGCGGCGCGGCGCCCTCGTCGGGCGCGCCGTCGGCGGCCGCCTGAGCCCGGCCATAAGTCAGCGACGCGCGGGAGCGCATCAGGCCGCGGACGAACTCGTGCCGGATCTTGGCGCCGTTCGCGTCGAGCGTCATGCGCACGGCCAGGCAGGGTCGATCCGCGCCCTCATGCAGTGAGCACAGCCCGCCGGACAGCGCATCGGGCAGCATCGGCACGACGCGGTCGGGGAAGTAGACCGAGTTGCCGCGCCGGCGGGCCTCGCGGTCTAGCGCGCTTCCGGGGCGGACGTAGTGCGCAACGTCGGCGATCGCGACCCAGACGATGTGGCCGCCGGAGTTGGCGGGATCGTCATCGGCCGCGGCGGCGACGGCGTCGTCGTGGTCCCGGGCATCGGCCGGATCAATGGTGACGAGCGGTAGGTGGCGCAGATCGGTTCGGTCGCCAAACAGCGCCGGCTCGGCGGCCTCGGCGGCGGCAATCGCGTCTTCGGGGAACTCGTCGGGAATGCCGTGCTCGTGGATTGCGATAAGCGAGACCGACCTCGGCGCGCCGGGATCCCCCAGTCGGGCGATAATCCGGGCGCGGGGCAGGCCTTGCCCACGTGCCGGACCGATCTGCTCGGCCTCAACCAATTCTCCGTTCTGGGCGGCGGCGTGGTCGCCGGAGATTACCAGCCAATCCCGGTCCGAGCGCTTGTCGATCGCGGCGATCCGACCGCCGTCTTCGGTTTCGTGAAAGACGCCCAGCACCCTCTTTGGACCCATTCCAATGCGTCGGATCACCCGCGCGGCAAGCGGCGCGTCAGACCCGTCGAGTGGGCTAATCCGGCCAAGAAGCCGGTCGCCGGCGCCAAGCGCAGGGTCGTCGCGCCGAGCCAGGATCAGGATGCGCGGCGCCGGGTCGGCTCCCTCGTGGTCGGCCGGTTCCGCCCAAAGGTCGCCAGCGGAGTCCGGGCCGATGACCCGCAGTACCAGAACCGCCGGAAGGTCGCCGTTGGGGCGTACCCGACGACGGCGCGTCTCCAGCACGCCGTCGCGCGCCATCTTCGCAAGCAATTGCTTCAGCTCGATCTTCGCGGAGCCCTTGAGCCCGAAGGCGCGGGCGATCTCGCGCTTGCCGGTCTGGGTCGGATTGTCGCGCAGGAAGGCGAGAATCTGGTCGGGACTGGGAAGGCTGTTCATCTGCCAGCCCCTAGCACGCCCTTGGGGGTTCGGCATCAGGAATTGCTGCCAGCGCCGCTTGTTTCGCGTCGCCGGCTGGGAGAGCGGCCGGAACCTGCTCCTTGGCCGAATCCCCGGCCGGTGGGCGCTCGCGGTACTAGAGCCGGCTCATCGCTTGCACTCAGGCGGCAACTTCCCGAGGACGGCCGACGGCCGCGCCGACCTTGCACGCAATTTCGTCCAGCGTCGCGGCCATTCGATTGGTCTCGGACTTCGGTTCAGGCCGCTGCGGCCCATATCTGGCGACTTGGTATGCCCGGTCCGCGCTGAGTCGCACCAAGTGCAGCGCAGTCTTCCGTCGCATCTTCAGGCCCCGAGCGATCGCGAGCGCCGCCCGGATTCGAAGATCGTGGCCATGAAGTCGCAGCCGCCCGGCTGGCTCTCCCGCTATGCGCAGGAACGCGTCCAGATACAGTTCGATCGCGTGCAAAGCGCAATACCGCGCCGGCGCGGCTGCCAACGGAAACGTTTCTTTCGAGGCCATCAGGGTCGACGCCGCCGCATGATAAGATTGCGCGAAGAGCAGCAACTCATCGGCGCTGGCATCGGGACCGGGAGCGGCGTCGCGAGTATTTGGCATCGTGGCCTCTTGAGATCGACGACGTTCATCTGGCCATCCTGCTGGCGGTCCGGTCCACGATCAAGTTTGGCGGTCGGCTTGGGTTAATGCGGCCGTCAGGGCCACTTCGCCACTGGCGGCAGCGACATCAGGACTGCCTCAGGGTTGTGTCCGGTCTGGAGCCCGAATTTGGTGCCCCGGTCGTAGATAAGGTTGAACTCCGCGTATCGCCCCCGGCGCACCAGTTGTATCTCGCGCTGACCCTCTGTCCACGGCCGCCCCATGTGACGGCGCGTCAGGGCCGGGAAGCTGTCAAGGAAGGCCCGCCCCACCTCCTGAGTGAACGCAAAATCCGCCTCCCAATCTCCGGTGCAGAGATCGTCGTAAAAGATGCCCCCGACGCCGCGTGGCTCATTCCAATGCTGGATCAGGAAGTACTCGTCCGCCCACGCTTTGAAGCGGGGGTAGTAGCTAGGATCGTGTAGATCGCAGGCGCGGGAGAGTGCTGCATGGAAGAATGCGGTGTCTTCGGCGTCGTCGATCATCGGGTTCAGGTCAGCCCCGCCGCCAAACCACCATCCGCCGGCCGTCCAGAACATCCGCGTGTTCATGTGCACAGCCGGTGTTAGCGGCGAACGCATGTGCGCGACGAGGCTGATGCCGCTGGCCCAGAAACGCGGGTCATTGGCGAGCCCGGGGATGTGCTTGCGCGCAGTGAGGCTCGACTGGGCCTCAGCGCCGAGCAGGCCGTGGACCGTGGAGACGTTCACTCCGACCTTCTCGAAGACCCGGCCCTCACGCATCACCGACATGACGCCCCCTCCGGCATCGTCGCCCTCGGCCGTGCGCCGCGTCTCCTTGCGATCAAAGCGGCCCGGAGGCAGGCCAGCGAACGGGCCGACGTCCTGCTCGTCCTCGATCGCCTCGAAAGTCGCGCAGATCAAGTCGCGCAGTACGATGAACCAAGCTGATGCCCGGTCGAGTTCAGGGTCGGAAATTGCAGTGGCGTTCTTCGCGCGCTCCATCGACACGGACGTAGCCTTGGCCGATGGCTCCTGTCCAGACGAAAAGCGGGTGACACGCGCATGCCCTTCAGGCTAGAGAACGTTGCGAACGTGAGGAGGCGAAGAATGGGGACTGCCCGGATCATTCCGCTCGACTGAGCCGGTCCGGTCACGGGCCGCTGGCCCCGCCTCTTGTTCCTCGTCATCCCGTTCTTGGTGAGATCCACTCATGTTCCGCTTCTTCGAATCGCTGGTCGATCCATTCGCCGCGTATCCCGAGACCGTTGCGCCGCCTGATCAACTCTGGCCGTTCCTGAAGGCGTATCTGTGGCCGATGCGCCGGCTCATGGCCTGGGCGGCGCTCTCGATCCTGCTGGTTGCGGTCGTCGAGATCGCGCTGATCTGGTACGCGGGTCGCCTCGTCGATGTGCTCGGCGCGACCGACCCCGGCGAGGTTTGGACGCTGCACGGGCTGGAGCTGGCGCTGGTCGCCGTCTTCATCCTGATCCTGCGGCCGTTGATCCAGGTCGTGCAGGCGGCGCTGATCAACCAGTCGCTGATGCCGAACGTCGGAACGCTGGTGCGCTGGCGTTCGCACCGCCACGTCCTGCGCCAGTCGTTGAACTGGTTCCAGAACGACTTCGCCGGCCGGATCGCCAACCGGATCATGCAGACGGCGCCGGCGGTTAACGAGGCAGCGTTCCAGACCTTTGACGCGGTGATCTACTCGGCGATCTACATCGCAGGCGCGCTTTGGCTGCTCGCAGACGCTGATCCGCGGCTTGCGCTGCCGCTGGTCGCGTGGCTCGGGCTATACGTATGGCTTGTCATCTGGGCCGTTCCGCGGGTCGGGCGGGCGTCCAAGGCGTTCTCGGACGCACGCTCGCAGATCACCGGACGGATCGTCGACAGCTACACGAACATCCAGTCGGTGAAGCTGTTCGCGCATACGCGGACTGAGGAGGACTACGCGCGCGAGGCAATCGAACATTCGCGAACCACGTTCGCGGCGCAGATGCAAATCATAACGCTGATGGACCTCGGCCTGACTCTGATCAACGGCTTCCTGATCGTCGCGGTGATCGGGTATGCAATCGTGCTCTGGAGCCAAGGCGCGGCCTCCATCGGCACCGTCGCGGCGGCCTCTGCGCTGGTGCTGCGACTGAACGCAATGACCGGCTGGATCATGTGGGCCTTGTCGTCACTGTTCGAGAACATCGGCGTTATACGTGAAGGGATGCAGACGATCGCCCAGCCGATCACGCTCGCCGATGCCCAGGACGCGCGGCCGCTGCAGGTGACGCGGGGCGAGATCGTCTTCGATCGCGTCAGCCATCACTACGGCCGCGGCGCAGGCGGGCTGCGGGACGTGTCGCTGACGATCCAGCCCGGCGAGAAAGTCGGTCTGGTCGGACGCTCGGGAGCCGGCAAGTCGACGCTGGTCAATCTGCTTTTGCGGTTCTTCGACCCCGAGAGCGGCGCGATCCGCGTCGACGGACAGAACCTGCGCACGGTGACGCAGGACAGCCTGCGAGGTCGGATTGGCATGGTCACGCAGGATCCGTCGCTGCTGCACCGGTCGGTTCGCGACAACATCCTCTATGGCCGCCCGGACGCGAGCGAAGCCGACATAATTGTGGCGGCCGAGCGGGCCGAGGCGCACGAGTTCATCCTGGGGCTGGAGGATGGCGAAGGGCGGCGCGGCTACGACGCGCATGTCGGTGAGCGGGGCGTCAAGCTTTCGGGGGGGCAGCGCCAGCGCATTGCTCTGGCGCGCGTGATCCTGAAAGGAGCGCCGATCCTCGTTCTCGACGAGGCGACGAGCGCGCTGGACAGCGAGGTCGAGGCGGCGATCCAGGAGACGCTCTACGGGGTGATGCAGGGCAAGACGGTCGTCGCGATCGCGCACCGTCTGTCAACGATTGCGCGGATGGACCGGATCGTCGTTCTGGACGGCGGCCGGATAACCGAAGAGGGCGCGCACGCCGATTTGCTGACGCGCGGAGGGCTTTACGCGAAGCTCTGGGAGCGTCAATCTGGGGGATTTCTCGACCTGGAGGCTGCCGAATGAGCTGGAACCCCACTGCCGATCCCGTCTGCCCGAATGCCGACGAGGCGGACCTGATCGAGACGCTGATCGTGCCGCGTGCGCGAGATCTCGGCGGGTTCGAGGTGCGCCGCGCGCTGCCGGCGCCCAAGCGCCAGATGGTCGGGCCGTTCATCTTCTTCGACGAGATGGGACCGGCCGAGTTCGTCACCGGCCAAGGCATCGACGTGCGCCCGCATCCGCACATCGGGCTTGCGACGGTGACCTACCTTTTCACAGGCGAGTTCCAGCACCGCGACAGCCTGGGCTCGAACCAGATGATTCATCCGGGCGCGGTGAACTGGATGATCGCCGGCAATGGCGTCACCCATTCCGAGCGGACCAGCAAAGCCACGCGCAGGGCGCCGAGTTCGCTCTTCGGCATCCAGACTTGGGTCGCTCTGCCCGAGGCGAGCGAGGACATCGACGCCGGGTTCGAGCACCAGCCGAAGGAGGCTCTGCCGCTGATCGACGACAGCGGCGTGTCGCTGCGGCTGGTGCTCGGGACCGGTTGGGGCGCGCAGGCGCCGGTCCGGACCTTCTCGGAGATGTTCTACGCCCACGCGGACCTCGCGCCAGGCGCGAAGCTGCCGCTGCCGGACGATCACGAGGACCGTGGCGTCTACGTGGTATCGGGCAGCGTCGATGTCGCGGGCCAGAGCTTCGAGGCAAACCGGATGATGGTGTTCCGTCCCGGCGACCGGATCACGCTGATCGCCGGCTCGAGAGGAGCGAGGATCATGGCGCTTGGCGGAGAGACCCTGGGCGGCCCCCGTTACATCTGGTGGAATTTCGTCGCCAGTTCGCGCGAGCGGATCGAGGCGGCGAAGGCGGCCTGGAGGGAGGGCGACTGGGAGCACGGCCGCTTCAAGCTGCCCCCCGGCGACGACGCGGAGTTCATCCCCGCGCCCTGATGTCGCGGATGGCGCTCTGGGCGGCGCAATCGCGGGATTGCTCTGCTGCGGGCGCGTCATAATCCTCCAAACGGGAGCCGTCCGGGGGAGGCCGCGATGAACCAGCCAGCATCGGACCAGGCAGGGGCAGGGCGACATCGTCGCGCCGGCGGCGGCGCCGCGCGCCGCGCAGAGCGCGCTGCAACGCGCATCGAGGCCGCGCCGTTCATCCGCCGGCGCATCCCGAACTACGATATCCTCGACGACGAGGGTCTGGCGTTGATCGAGGCCAACGCGGACCGGGTGCTCGAAGAGATCGGCGTCGCATTTCCTGACAATCCCGACGCGCTCGACCGCTGGAGCGAAGCCGGCGCAGACGTGCGCGGCGACCGGGTGCACATGCCGCGCGGTCTGGCGCGCAGTCTTTGCCGGACGGCGCCGCCTTTTTTCACGCAGATCGCACGCAACCCGGAGCGCAACGTCGAGATCGGCGGCAAGGGCCTCGTGCTCGCGCCGGTCTACGGACCGCCCTTCGTGCGGGACTTGGAGAACGGCAGGCGCTACGCGACGATGGCCGATTTTCGCGACCTCGTACGGCTCGGCTACATGTCGAAATGGGTCCACCATTCCGGCGGCACGGTCTGCGAGCCGACCGACATTCCGGTGAACAAGCGCCACCTCGACATGCTGCTCGCGCACATGACGCTGACCGACAAGCCTTTCATGGGAAGCGTCACGGCGCCGGAGCGGGCCGCTGATTCGGTCGAGATGTGCCGCATCCTGTTCGGGGCCGAAAACGTGGGTCCGAACTGCTACATGACGAGCCTGATCAACATCAACTCGCCGCTGGCCTTTGATGCGACGATGATGGGCGCGCTTGAGGTCTATGCGGCCGCAGGGCAGGCAACCATCGTCTCGCCCTTCATCGTCGGCGGCGCAATGGCGCCTGTCTCGGTGGCCGGGACGCTGACGCAGGTTCTGGCGGAGGCGATGACCGGCATCGCCTATGCGCAGTTGGTCAACCCAGGCTGCCCGGTGATTTTCGGCGCCTTCGTCGCCTCGATCGACATGAGTTCCGGCGCGCCGACCTTTGGCACGCCGGAGGCCTCGAAGATCCTTTGGGGCGCGGGACAGCTCGCGCGGCGGCTGAACCTGCCGTTCCGCTCGGGCGGCGGGCTCTGCGGCTCCAAGCTGCCGGACGCGCAGGCGGCCTATGAGACGGCGAACACGCTGCAGGCGGCGTTGCTTGGCGGAGTGAACTTCATGCTGCACTCTTGCGGCTGGCTTGAGGGCGGTCTTGTCAGCTCGTTCGAGAAATTTGTGCTCGACGCGGACCAGCTTGGCGTGCTGCATTCGCTGGCCGAGGGAATCGACCTGAGCGAGAATGCGCAGGCGATGGACGCAATCTCCGAGATTGGACCAGGCGGGCATTTCCTCGGCTGCCAGCATACGCAGGACAACTTCAAGACCGCGTTCTGGCGCACCGAGATTTTCGACTACCGGCCTTTCGAGACTTGGTCCGAAGCCGGCGCTCCCGAACTCGATGGAACTGGCCAATCGCCGTATGCGGCGAATGTTGTCGGAGTATGAGGCGCCTGCTACCGATCCCGGGATCGTCGAAGCGCTGAACGACTTCGTCGCCCGTCGAAAAGCTTCCGAGCCAGACGCGTTCGGCTGACGCTGATCAGCCCGACAAAGATTCGCGGTCGATCCATGCCCGGACAGCGTCCGGATCCGGGGTGCGCAGAATGGCGGCGGTATCGCCCGGGCCCACCTTGACCCCGACGCCGCCGAGTTCCTGTGCGGCCCGGAAGGCGTCCTCGTCGGTCGTGTCGTCGCCGAACATGACCGGACGTCGACCCGCGAACGGCGGCAGCGTCGACATCAACCGAAGCGTGCGTCCCTTGTGCGCACGGTCTGGCTTTACCTCGACCACCATCTTGCCTGCCTGGACCACGAGACCATCTTCCGCCGCGGCAGCCAGTTCGGCGGCGGCAATGCAGGCCGCGCCGGCATCGGGGTTCGCGCGGTAGTGCAAAGCTGCGACCGGACCCTTGAGTTCAAGTCTGACGCCCGGCGACGAGTCGACCGCATCTCTCAGCGGCGACAAGATCGCCTCCGACGGCGGCGCAGGCGGCGGCGGCAGCTCTGCGCCAGGCGCCGCAACCTCCAACCCATGCCCACCCGCGCGCCAGACCGCTCCCGGAGAGCGCCGCGCAAGGTCGCGCAGGTCACGGCCTGACAAGAGCGCGATCGCTCCATCGAGCCGTACAGACAGGCGCTCTAGCGCCGCCTGCGTCCGGGGAGGCATGAAGACAGCGTCGGGATCGGGGCCTATCTCGGCCAGCACGCCGTCGAAGTCCAGGAACAGCGCGTCCCCCGGCGCCAGTCGCAGCGTCTCGATCTCGCCGAGGACCGGCCTGCGCTTCATTGTGCAACCGCGCCGTGTTGCGCCTCAGTCGCATCAAGCGCGTCGAGGAAGCCCTTTCGCCACCAAGCGATGTCATAGGTCCGGACCGCCTCGTAAAGGTCGCGCCAGCGCTCGCGCCGCTCGTCGAGTTGCATGTGCAGCGCCTCGTAGATTGCATCGGCCATCCCCGCGATGTCGTGCGGGTTTACCAGCAGAGCGCTGCGCATTTGCTCAGCAGCGCCGGCGAATTCGGACAGGACCAGCACTCCCGGATCTTCGGGATCCTGTGCGGCGACGTATTCCTTGGCGACCAGGTTCATCCCGTCATAAAGCGGCGTCACAAGCCCGACCCGCGCCAGCCGGTAGAGCCCGGCCAGCGTCTCGCGATTGAAGCCGCGCGCGAGGTAGCGGATCGGCTGCCAGTTCAGATCAGCGATCTCGGCATTTATGTTGCCCGCAAGCCGGTCGAGTTCCTCGCGTAGAGCTGCATAAGCATCCAACGACTCGCGTGAGGGCGGAGCGATCTGCAGGAAGCTGACTTGCCCATGCATATCCGGATGACTGTCGAGCATGCGCCCGAACGCCTCCATTCGCTGCGGAAGCCCCTTCGAATAGTCCATCCTGTCTACGCCGATCACCAAGGCCCGACCATCGAGCATGCGGCTCAACTGGGCCGCAGCGGCCACCGCCTCAGGCTCTTGGGTCATGGCCGCCATCTCGGCCGCATCGATGCCGATCGAAAAGGTGCGGGTTTCGACGATCCGATCGTAGACCTGTAGACGGTCCGGATCGATCTCCGTCGCGCCGCAGTACTCGACCAGATAGCGTCTGAAGTTCGCGGTGTCGCGGTCGGTCTGAAATCCCACCAGATCGAACGCGGTCAGTCCTCGCGCCAACCGAAGATGCTGCGGGAGCGAGATGAACACCTCCGGCGCAGGAAACGGGATATGAAGGAAGAACCCCAGAGAGCCCTCCCAACCTGAGCTCCGCATCTCCTGGCCCATCAGCAGGAAATGGTAGTCATGCAGCCAGACTGCGTCGCCCGGTCTAGTCATCGCTGCAAGCTGCCGGCCGAACCGGCGGTTTACGGCCTCGTATCCGGCGAACGCCTCGTCGTCGAACTCCGCCAGGTCGACGCGATAGTGAAAAACGGGCCATAATGTGCGGTTCGAGTACCCGAGGTAATAGCTGTCGTATTCCGCCTGGGTCAGATCGGCGAGCGCGAATTCGATCGGGCCGTCGATGATCATCCGGACGCCGCGCTGGTCGCGCTCGTCAATATCACCTGACCAGCCAAACCAGAGACCCCCGCGCTCGGCCAAAGCATCGGCGAGCGCAACCGCCAGTCCACCAGCCCGAGGCTGGCCTGGCGTTAGTGTCCGGTTCGATGCGACGACAAGGCGGCCCATGGACAATGATTTAATGCTCCGCCGGGCAGAGTAAACAGCCGGCTGACATTTGCCTGCGGCAGAGGCGAATTTTCCGCCGCAGTCGCGAGCCTTGCGGTCGGGCCGTCTCGACCGACGGTTCCGCGCCTCAGCAGGCCGCGCTGACGACGGGTGCGGCGCCACAGCGCGCTTCGGCGAGGATCGCGGTCAGCACGGCGACGTGACGCTGGATGTTGTAGGTTGCGCCGCCGCTGGTGCGAACCTCTTCAAGCCGGTTTTCCTCCGCAAGTAGCGGCGTGAGCGTGTCCTGATGCGTCTGTCCGCGATCATGGACCAGACGCTTGAGATCGCGGTCGCGGCGGTAATCGGAGACGCCCGAGCGGGCGGCGCGGATCAGGATCTTGGGCCGGCGGAGGTCGCTGAGGATTGCCGCGAATTCAGTCATTGTCTGTCCCTTCAAGCTTCGGCTTCGCAGGTCGATCATGCGCATACCGAGTACGGTGTTGCACAACTTTCGGATGTATCGCACGCTGAGAAATCAATTAAATATATGAAATAAAACGATATGTGTCGCCGTTAAGCTTCCCTTCATGAATCAACTTTAGGACGAGTTTTGCGAAAAACGTCCAAGTTTGGGGGTCCGGCCATTGCCGAAAGCGTCCGTTGCCCGAGCCGTATCGACGCAGACAGGGAGCCCCGAGGATCCCGCGCCTCTCGACTGGATCCCGGACCATGCCCTTACGTACCTGGCCCATATTTCCGGCGGCCTATCGATCCGGGCGCTGGCGCGCGCCAAGGGCTGTGCGGCTTCAACCATCCTGCGTCAGGTCCGAAAGGTCGAGGCGTGGCGCGACGACCCGCTTGTCGACGAGGCGCTCGAGCAACTCGGGTGCCGGCGCAAGCCGGACGAATGCGATGATGAACATGCTAATCAGGAGTGCTTGTCCATGGACCATCAGGCTGCCCAGCCGATCCCCACCCGCGAGGACGCGTCTGGCCGTATCAACCGCGAGGCGCGCCGTATTCTGCGCAGGTTGTGCGAAAAGGGCGCGTTCCTCGCCGTGGCGCCGACCATGGAGAAAGCAGTGGTGCTGCGCGAGGTCGTGCCGGGCAAGCAGAACCGGATCGCCGTGGTCGACCGTGACGTTGCACATGCCTTTGCGCTGCAGGAATGGATCGCTTGCCACAAGGCTGGCAAGATCGCCTGCTATACGATCACCGCTGTCGGACGCGCGGCGCTGAAGCGGTTTTTGACCGAGGAGCGCATCGGTCGGGGCGAACGCGCAGGCTTCGCTGAAGCTTCGACGCCGTTCCAGGAACAACACCGCTTCTTTGCCGAGCGGGAGGTCATGGCCGAAGACGGCTCGGGCGCGCGTCGGCTGCGCTTCAACCTCGCCGAAAGCCCTCTCTCCGTGCTCGGCCGAAAGCGCGACAAGGGCGGCGCCGCTTATCTGACCCCCGAACTCATCGAGGCCGGGGAGCGGCTGCGCGAGGATTTCGAACTGGCCCAGATGGGCCCCCGCGTCGCCCAGAACTGGGAGCGCTTTCTGACGGCCGGGGCGCGCGGCCAGATGGCGGCCGGGGGCGCTGGCGAGGGGTCTCAGGGAGCGCGGACACGCGTCGCCAAGGCGCTCGAGGCCCTTGGGCCCGGCCTATCCGACATAGTGTTCCGCATCTGCTGTTTTCTCGAGGGCTTGGAGACTGCGGAAAAGCGGCTCGGTTGGTCAGCTCGGTCCGGCAAGGTCGTGCTGAAGATCGCGCTCGAAAGGCTGGCGATGCACTATGGTTCTGATCGCCACTCGGACGGTCGTCCGGTCGGATAGCTCGTGGCGCGTCAGCCCACCTTTCCTTTTGGCCCGGCTGCGCTAGCTTCGCTTGGCCTTGGGAGGGGCAAGCATGGATCAGCAGCGTTTATCCGCGGCGGAGCAGACTGAGCCGCTCGCAACGGAGGCGAGCGCTGCGCCCGCCCTGGCAGGCTTCGGGCCCCGCTGGGCCGTGATCGGGATCTTCCTGATGCTCTCGGTCGCCGGTTTTGCCTATGCCCGCGACTTCCTGATGCCCACTGTGCTGGGGTTCCTGCTGGCGCTTGTTTTCAGTCCGGTGCGGCGCGCGCTGGAGCGGCTGGGACTGGGATCGGGCGCGGCCGCCTTCGTCATTACCGGCACGCTGCTGATGGCGTTCGGCCTCGCCATGCTGGCGCTCGCCGGACCGGCTCAGGAATGGGTCTCCGACGCTCAGGCGATCGGACGCGAAATCGAATGGAAACTGCGCGATCTTCGCGGCCTCGCCTCACAGGTCCAGGACGCGGCAAGCCGCCTGGACGAACTGGCCACTGCGGGCGCCGCCGAAGAAGCGGAGCGCGTCGTCGTCGCGGGCCCGGGCTTCGGCGCCAGTATCGCAGGCATTGCCCCGGCGATGCTGGCTCAGGTCCTGTTCACGGTGCTGCTGATGTTCTTCCTGCTCGCCTCGGGCGACATGATCTACGAAAAGATCGTTCATGCGATGCCGCGCTTCGGCGACAAGAAGCGGTCGATGCGCATCGCGCGCGACATCGAGCGTAAGCTGTCGCGGTACCTCTTCACGATAACGCTGATCAATGCCTGCCTTGGCGTCGCGATCGGGATCGGCATGTGGTGGCTCGGAATGCCGAATCCCGTGCTGCTCGGGGTGCTGGGCTTCCTGCTGAACTACATCCCCTACGTCGGCGCCCTCGCAGGCGTCGCGATGGCAGGGCTGGTCGGGCTCGTCAGTCTTCCGACGGCTTCGGACGCTTTCATAGCGGCCGGCGTCTACCTTGCCCTGACCTCTATCGAGGGCCAGATCATCACCCCGATCTTCGTCGGCCGGAACCTGCAACTGAACACCGTCGTCGTATTCCTGTCCGTGACGTTCTGGGCCTGGCTCTGGTCGGGAGTCGGCATGCTGGTCGCTACGCCGCTGCTCGTCACGATCCGCGTGTTCTGCGACCATGTTCCGGCGCTCGAGAACTTCGGAATTTTTCTGTCCGCACGAGGATCTGAAAAGGGCGGCGGCGATGAATACGACGAAGCCGACCGGGACCAGGACCAGGACTGACGAACCCACCTTCCCGGCCCTGTTCTCCCAATCGTCCGGAGCCGCAGCCGCAGCCGTTGCGTCAGCCTCCGGCAGTGGAGGCTGACGCGGCTTCGATGATCGGAACGAAGTCCTCGGCCTTGAGGGAGGCGCCGCCGACCAGCGCCCCGTCGACATTCGCGACGCCGAAGATTTCCGTTGCGTTGCCTGCCTTTACGGAGCCGCCATAGAGCAGCCGGACCCCCGCCGCGACCTCCGCCCCAAAGCGATCGGTCAAGTGGGCGCGCATGAAGTTGTGCACCTCGGCGATCTGCTCGGTCGTCGGCGTTCGCCCGGCGCCGATCGCCCAGACGGGCTCATATGCGACGACCAGATTGTATGCCGTCGCGCCTTCGGGAACCGACCCGGCCAACTGCGCGCCGACGACCTCCAGCGCCCGTCCGGCGTTGCGTTGGGCCTCGGTCTCGCCGATGCAGACGATAGCCGTCAGCCCGGCGCGCCATGCCGCTTCCGCCTTCGCGGCGACGTCGGCGTCGCCTTCCCCGTGGTCGGCGCGGCGTTCGGAATGGCCGACAATCACCGCCTCGGCGCCGGCGTCCGTCAGCATCTCCGCCGAGATGTCGCCCGTATGGGCGCCAGATGCGGCGGCATGGCAATCCTGGCCCCCGAGGGGAACGCCACGCCCCGCCAGGCGCGCGATCAGCGTCGCGGGCGGGCAGATCAGCACGTCGCACGCCGGTTCCGGCACGGCTGCGGCCAGCGCGTCCAGCGTCGCGTGCGCGGCTCGGAGACCGTTCATCTTCCAGTTTCCAGCTACGAGCATGCGCGGCATCGGCGTTTTCCTGTTTTGCGTCCCCTTCTGCTAGCAGCGTGCGCCGACGAGGGAAAGGCGGCCGCGGACCGAAATCTTCAGCGCGCTGGCCGGTCCCGCCGCGACAGCTCCCACAGTCCAAGACCGACGACAGGCAGCAGAATGTCGGTCCAGAAGATCACCCCGGCATTGCCGGGCGCGAAGTTCTGGGTGCGGGCCATGGCCAGCGCATGGCCGATCGCGGCGCCCCACAGGAACAGAGCGGGGCCAAGCACGGCGGCCAGTCGGGTCTGCCGCGCTCCCCGGAAGGCGAGGAAGCCGACCGCAGCGAAACCGAGGCTCGCATAACCGACCTCCGCCTGAAACGGGCTGTCGGCCCAACCGATGAATCGCGCCGCCGTTTCGCCGAAGAAGACATGCATGACGAAGTTGTAGAGCATCGAGACGCCGATCGAGAAGAACAGGAACCACGTAAACAACGCCTCGACAACCGCGTCCGACGGCCACGGTCGCCGACGCCACGCCAGGTCGATCGATGCGGCCAGGAGGCCCAACACGAAGAAGCTCAGCGTGAAATTACTGAGAACGAAGGTGATGATCTGCCGCATCCGTTCCGTCCGCGCGAGTGCTCGGGCGGATCATAGCCGGCCTGCCGGCCGCGCTGGCAAGTCCGGGATGCCTTCAGTTTTCGGCGAACTTGATCGATTCGCCGCAGCCGCAGGCTTCGGTCACGTTGGGATTGTTGAACCGGAACCCGGATTCCAGCAATCCGCTCTCGTAGTCGATCTCGGTTCCGAACAGGAACATCTGAGCCATCGGGGCGATCATGACCCGCGCCCCGTTCTGCTCGACCACTTCGTCGTGCGGACTGATCTCGCTGGCGAATTCCATCGTGTACTCCATGCCGGCGCAGCCGCCCTTCTTGACGCCGATGCGCAGACCCTGCGCGCCGCCGTCCATCAGCCGCGCGACCTGCGCCTCGGCCTTGGGGGTCAGCGTCACCGGAGGTTTGCCGGGAATGCCGAACATTGCGATCCGCCTCTACTCTTGTTCCGGGTTCAAGGTAAGGCGTCGCCGGGGTCGGCTCAAGAGGGCGCCGCTTGTAGCAGCGCATCCAGCGCCCCACGGGTCGCGTAGCCGCAGGCGATGGCCCAGGCAAAACTCGCAAGCGTGCCGATGATCACGTACTCCGATACGTGGCGGTCGGCGGTTCCCGTCAGTTCGTTGAAGCGCAGGATCGATTTGGCCGCGATCAGGAAGCCGATTCCGTCGGGCTGGCCCGCCAGGATCAGCATCAGGATCACGAGCCGCTCGAGCTTGCCGATCAGCCGGCCGCCCTTTGGAAGCGAACCCGCGGAAGGCGTGGGAACGCCGGTCATCAGCGTCGCGACCGCGTAGACGCCCGCGGGCACGGCGGCTATGGCTCCCGCCGCCAGCGCCATCGTCTCGGGCGCCCGTGCGAGCTCGGGTATTTGCGCCGCGGCCTGGGGCCAGAAGCCGGCGTCCCAAACCCCCGGCCAGAGCGCGGCGCCGGCCGCGATGGCCGCCAGATGTGCGCCTTGGTCGATCGCGAACGGTCGGAAGCCGCCTCCGCCCCAGCGCAGCTTGGCCGCATCGATGACGAGGTGAGTGGCGGCGATGAGCGCGATCAGCCCCGGCGCCGGCGGCAGGCCGAGCAGCGCCCAGCTCAGGGATGCGACAATCAGGACATGCAGGACAAGAACCTGCGGGCGCGTCTTGTGCCGGATCATCCAGTCGCTCTGCAGCAGGAAATCGGTGATCAGGTGAGCGAGAACGAGGGCAAGTGCGGTCTTGAGCATCGGCTTCCTTCGTTACAACGCTTCAGGGTTGTAAAGCCAAATACAACCTCTAAAAGTTGTCAAATGCCCTGCTCCGCCTCGACTGCGACCAGCGCGCGCTGCAACGCCCAGTCGCCGCCTGCGCTCAGCCGCTTGGCGATCGCCTGCTGGCTGACGCCGCGGCGGTCGGCGATCTCGCGCTGAGCCGCGTCGCCGGGCGCCAGCGTCTCGATCAGCGTTTCCGCCTGCCGTTCGGTCCAGAGCCGCGAGATCTCGTCGGCCAGCACGAAGACCGCTTCGGTGAGCGCGGCGCCCACTGGCGGGTCCGCCCAGGCGATGTAAAACTGTTCGGGCCGCGCCATCGCGTCGAGCCCGCGGCCCGACAGCTCGAAGGCCGGTCCGCCCGCCGCGGCGAGATCGCCGCCGTCGGGCAGCGCGCCGGATCCCCGCCCGACCGAGATACGCGTGTCGACCGAGCCGGGAAGGGCCCGCAGATGCGCGCGCAGGAACAGCCCGGCCCGAAGCGCCAGCGCCGGCGACGGGGCCACGCACTGCCAGCCGTCGCCACGAAAGCGGGTGAACCGCGCGGAACGAGCGCCGCGCCAGCCGGACATGGTCTCGGCTCCCCGCGCCAGCGCCGCCATCGCTGCGTCGAGCGACTGCGGCGACAGCTTCGTGGATCGAATGATGTCGCCGGTCAGAACGGCAAGATCTATATCCGGCATCGGCGGGTCCCGGCGGTCGTCAACCGACAGGACCATGACCGGCGGACAGGCCGCAAGCAAGCCTCGTTACATGAACCCCAGTTCGAGCCGCGCCTCGTCGGACATCATGTCCATGCCCCATTGCGGATCCCAGACCAGCTCGACATCGACGTGGCGAACCCCGGGGATCGGCCTGATCGCCTCTGCGACCCAGCCCGGCATCTCTCCCGCGACCGGGCAACCCGGCGCGGTCAGGCTCATCGCGACCTTGACGTCGTTCTCCGCGCTGATCTCGATCGTGTAGACGAGTCCGAGGTCGTAGATGTTCACCGGGATCTCGGGATCGTGCACGGTCCGGCAGGCCTCGACGACGGCATCATAGAACGGATGGTCGGTCGTCGAAGGCTTGATCAGAGGCGTCCCTTCCATCGGCGCGTCGGATTCGGCGTTCATGTATCGCTCTCCCATTCCCGAGCGATCATATAAGGATTGGGGCCGGAGCGTAAAGACGCGGCCCCGACCTTTGTGCTCGGCGCGCCGCTCGAATAAGGCTGCGCAATGTCTCGAATCGAGTTCCAGATCGCAGCTCAGGATGGTCGGGCCCGCACCGGCGTGCTGCGCATGCCGCGCGGCGAAATCCGCACGCCCGCCTTCATGCCCGTTGGCACGGCCGCCACGGTCAAGGCGATGCTGCCGGGATCGGTTCGCGAGACCGGCGCGGACATCCTGCTCGGCAACACCTATCACCTGATGCTGAGGCCCGGGCGCCGAGCGGGTCGCGCGGCTGGGCGGGCTGCACCGCTTCATGAACTGGGACCGGCCGATCCTCACCGACTCCGGCGGCTTCCAGGTGATGAGCCTTGCCGACCTGCGCAAGCTGACCGAGGAGGGCGTGACCTTCCGCAGCCATGTCGACGGCAAGAAGCACCTGCTCAGCCCCGAGACCAGCATGGAGATCCAGCGCCTGCTCGGCTCGGACATCGTGATGGCCTTCGACGAATGCCCGGCGCTGCCGGCGACCGACGAGGCGGTGGCGAAGTCGATGCGCTTGTCGATGCGCTGGGCGCAGCGGTCGCGGGATGCTTTCGGCGACCGGCCGGGACATGCGCTGTTCGGGATACAGCAGGGCGGGGTGAACGTGGAGCTGCGGGCGGAGTCGGCGGAGGCGCTGACGGCGATCGGGTTCGACGGCTATGCGATCGGCGGGCTTGCGGTCGGCGAGGGGCAGGCGGCGATGTTCGGCGTGCTCGACCATGCGCCAAGCATGCTGCCCGACGACCGGCCGCGCTACCTGATGGGGGTGGGCAAGCCCGACGACATCGTCGGCGCGGTGATGCGCGGGGTCGACATGTTCGACTGCGTGCTGCCGTCGCGGTCGGGGCGGACGGGGCAGGCGTTTACTCGGCGCGGGGCGGTGAACCTGAAGAACGCGCGCCATGCCGAGGACCCGCGGCCGCTGGACCCGGATTGCGGCTGTCCGGCGTGTCGGGGTTATTCACGGGGTTATCTGCATCATGTGGTTCGGACGGGCGAGATCATCGCGGCGATGCTGCTGACCTGGCACAACCTGCATTATTATCAGGAGCTGATGGCCGGGCTGCGCGAAGCGATCGCGGAGGGGCGGCTGGGGGCCTTTTCGGCGGAGTTCGAGGCAAGGCGGGCGGCGGGAGACCTTGAGCCGCTCCGGTCCCACGATGAGACCTGAGATCAAGTTATTGTAAAACATAAGAAAAATGCGCTGCGTTAACCGAATTAAAACCCTCGGCGCAGGGTCTCAGGGCGCTGCCCGGACCTGCCGCCAGGCGGCGATGATCTCGTCGGCGACCACGTCGGCGTGCTCGTCCTGCATCGCATAGCCGATCACCGAGACGCGGATGATGCGCCGGCCGGCCCAGTCGCCGTGCGTGGGGTAGGCGCGGGACGCCTGCTGCACGCGGGCGAGCGTGCGCGCGGTTTGCGCGTCGCCCTCGGGGCCGGGCGCGCCGCAAGCGACGGCGACCTGGTTGCCGTGGATCTCGTTCAGCACGACGAGGCCCGGCTCCGCCGAGAGGCGCGCGGCGATCCGGCGCGCGAGCCGGCAGTGGCGCGCGACCATCTCGCGGACGCCGGAGCGGCCGAGATGGCGCAGGATCGCGTAGCTGGGCACGCCTCGGGCCCGGCGCGACAGTTCGGGCGTGGAATCGCTCGGCTCCCAATGAGCCGTCTCGGCCGCAAGATAGCTGCCGCGCGCCGACATCGCGGCGACCAGCGCTGCGCGGTCGCGCACGATGACCATGCCTGCGTCGAAGGGCGCGTTCAGCCACTTGTGCAGGTCGACCGCCCAGCTGTCGGCCGCGCCGACGCCCCGGAGGCGGGGGGCCAGTTCGGGTACGGCGGCGAGCCAGAGGCCGAAGGCGCCGTCGACATGGACCCAGGCGCCGCGCGCGCGGGCGGGCGGTATCAGCTCGGCAAAGGGATCGAAGCCGCCGGTGTTGATCTGCCCGGCCTGAAGGATCACCAGCGGGGGCGCGGGGCAGGCGTCGAGCGCGGCGCGAAAGGCGGACGGGTCGATGCGGCCCTGGTCGTCGGTCGCGACCCGGATCGCGCGGCCGGCGCCGAACCCGGCATAGCGCAAGGCCGCGAAGGACGCGGAATGCGCGTCGGCGCCGATCAGCACCGGGATCTCGGGCGCGCCGAACAACCCGTCGCGCTCGACGTCCCAGCCCCGGGCGGCCAGCAGCGCGTGTCGCCCGGCCATGACCCCGACCATGTTGGCGACGCTGCCGCCGGTGACGATGCCGGCCCCGCTGTCGGCGGGGAGGCCAAGCAGGTCGATGACCCAACCGCAGACCGCGCGCTCCATGCCGGTGACCGCCGGCGTCTCGAACGACGAGCCCGCGTTCTGGCCCCAGGCCGAGACCAGCATGTCGGCGGCGACGCCGATCGGATGCGAGCCTCCGAGGACATAGCCGAAGAAGCTGGGCGCCGCCATCTGGTGCAACGCGCCCTCGGCGTCGGCGACGATGCGGCGGATCACCTCCGCGCCGGGCGCGCCGGTCTCGGCAAGCGGCGCGCGGAAGCGCGCGACGGCGGTATCGACGTCGATCGTCGGACGGGCCGGGGCCTGGGGCAAGGTCTTGCGATAATCGAGCGCCGCCGCGAAGGCCGCTTGAAGGGCGGCGGTTTCATCGGCGCTCAGACCGGATTGACGTGCGCGTGTCAGGGACTTTTCCATCGCTGTCGGCCTCCTGCCCATCGGCGCCGTGGTCTGTCGCGGCGTCCCGCGAACCAATAGCACAAGATCCGGGCAACCGGCGGAGCCGCTTGCGACGGCGCTTGTCCGAGGCTTGCGCTGGAGCGGCCGAGCGCGCAGATTGGGCTTCGGTTGAAAATCCGCCCGAAGCGGACCATTTCCTTGCCAAAGGAAGTCGCAGGATCGCCGGATCGGCCGGGGCCCTGTGGCTTGCCAGGACAAAAGGACAAACTGATGACAGACCAGAGCAGTCAGATCTTCCCCGTCCTTCCGCTGCGCGACATCGTGGTGTTCCCGCACATGATCGTTCCGCTGTTCGTCGGTCGCGAGAAGAGCGTGCGCGCGCTGGAAGCGGTGATGAAGGACGACAAGCAGATCCTGCTGTCGAGCCAGATGGACGCCTCGGAGGACGAGCCGACCGCCGAGAGCATCTATGGCATCGGCGTGCTCGCCAACGTGCTGCAGTTGCTGAAGCTGCCGGACGGCACCGTCAAGGTGCTGGTCGAGGGCAAGATGCGCGTCAGCATCGAGCGCTTCATCGACAACGAGGCCTATTTCGAGGCCGAGGCCGCGCCGATTGCCGAGACGGAATCCGATCCCGACGCGATCAAGGCGTTGAGCCGGGCCGTCGCTGAGGAATTCGAGCGCTATGCGAAGCTGAACCGCAACATCCCCGAGGAGGCCGTCTCTTCGGTCAGCGATTCGATGAGCGCGGCCAAGCTCGCCGACACGATCGCCGGCCATCTCGGCGTCAAGCTCGAGGAGAAGCAGAAGCTGCTGGAGCAGTCCGACGTCGGCGAGCGGCTCGAGGCGATCTACGGCCTGATGCAGGGCGAGATGTCGGTGCTGAAGGTCGAGAAGAAGATCAAGAGCCGCGTGAAGACGCAGATGGAGCGCACCCAGCGCGAATACTACCTGAACGAGCAGATGAAGGCGATCCAGCGCGAGCTGGGCGGCGAGGGCGAAGGCCAGGACGACGCGGCCGAGTTCGAGGAGCGCATCGCCAAGACCAAGCTCTCGAAGGAAGCGCGCGACAAGGCGATCGGCGAGCTGAAGAAGCTGCGCTCGATGTCGCCGATGTCGGCCGAGGCGACCGTGGTGCGCAACTACCTCGAGTGGATGCTGTCGATCCCGTGGGGCAAGAAGTCCAAGATCCGCAAGGATCTCGGCCATGCCCAGAAGGTGCTCGACGACGACCATTACGGGCTGGAGAAGGTCAAGGAGCGGATCACCGAGTTCCTGGCGGTGCAGTCGCGCTCGAACAAGCTGCGGGGGCCGATCCTGTGCCTCGTCGGTCCGCCGGGCGTCGGCAAGACCAGCCTCGGCAAGTCGGTGGCGCGCGCCACGGGCCGCGAGTTCATCCGCATCTCGCTCGGCGGCGTCCGGGACGAGGCGGAGATCCGCGGGCACCGGCGGACCTATATCGGCTCGATGCCGGGCAAGATCATCCAGTCGATGAAGAAGGCCAAGACCACGAACCCGCTGATCCTGCTCGACGAGATCGACAAGATGGGCCAGGACTTCCGCGGCGATCCCGCCAGCGCGATGCTGGAGGTGCTCGACCCGGAGCAGAACGCGACCTTCGCCGACCACTACCTGGAGGTGGAGTACGACCTCTCGAACGTGATGTTCATCACGACGGCGAACACCTACAACATGCCGCGTCCGCTGCTCGATCGCATGGAGATCATCTCGATCTCGGGCTACACCGAGGACGAGAAGGTCGAGATCGCCAAGGGGCACCTGGTCGCCAAGCAGGAGAAGGGCCACGGCCTGAAGCGGGGCGAGTTCGAGCTGACCGACGAGGGCCTGCGCGACATCGTGCGCTACTACACGCGCGAAGCCGGCGTGCGGAACCTTGAGCGCGAGATCGCCAAGCTGTGCCGCAAGGCGGTGACGGAGATCGTCAAGGGCAACGCGGCGAAGGTCGTCGTGACGCCCGAGAACCTCGAGGACTTCCTCGGCGTCAAGCGGTTCAAGTTCGGCCTCGCCGAGGAGGAGGACAGCGTCGGCGTCTCGACCGGGCTCGCCTGGACCGAGGTCGGCGGCGATCTGCTGTCGATCGAGGCGCTGCGGCTGCCGGGCAAGGGCCGGATGAAGACCACCGGCACGCTCGGCGACGTGATGAAGGAGTCGATCGACGCGGCGTCGTCCTTCGTGCGCTCGAAGGCGCCGGACCTTGGCCTGAAGCCGCCGATGTTCGAGACGGTGGACATCCACGTCCACGTTCCGGAAGGGGCGACCCCGAAGGACGGGCCGTCGGCGGGCATCGCGATGGTGACGGCGATCGTTTCGGTGCTGACCGGCATTCCGGTCCGTCGCGAGGTGGCGATGACCGGCGAGGTGACGCTGCGCGGCAACGTGTTGCCGATCGGCGGGCTGAAGGAGAAGCTGCTGGCGGCGCTGCGCGGCGGGGTGAAGACGGTGCTGATCCCGTCCGAGAACGTCAAGGATCTGCGCGAGATCCCGGACAACGTGAAGAACGGGCTCGACCTGATCCCGGTCTCGAACGTGATGGACGTGCTGAAGGTGGCCCTGATCCGGATGCCGGAAGCGATCGAGTGGGACGAGGCCGCGGAGGCGGCCAAGGGGGCGTCGCCCACGCCGTCCGGCGAGGCGTCGTCGCCGCTCGCGGCGCACTGATCCGCTCGAACGGGGCGGCGATACGCCGCCCCGTTTTCCTGTCAGCAAGGGTTGCCGCCTTCCGCCGCCGGTGCGATGCTTTCGGCGCGCCCACGGGACAGTCTCGACGGAGCCTGCCATGCGACCCCGGCATCTCCTTTTCGCCGCCGCGCTGATCGCATCGGGCGGCGGGGTCGCGGCGCAGGGTCTTCCGCCGGTGGAGGCCGAGTTCCCGAACGGCGCCACGTTGCGGTTCTACGGTCAGATCAACAAGGGCTTCCTGAGCTACGACGACGGCGTGGACCGCGAGAGCTACGACTTCATCGACAACGACAACTCGAACACCCGCTTCGGGCTGCGTTTCACGCAGGAGATCGGGGACTGGACGTTCCAGAACGTCAACGAGTTCGCCTACGCGCCCTATTCTACAGGCGACATCAACATCATCGACGACAGTCCGCCGTCCGGCGCCTACGACTGGAGCAACGACAACATCCGCAAGATCGACTTCACGCTCGAGCATGACCGCTACGGCAAGTTCTGGGCCGGGCAGGGCAGCATGGCGACCGACGGCGTCACGGAGATCGATCTGTCGGGCACGGGCGTCATCGGCTATTCCAACGTCGCGGACTCGGCCAGGGCGCAGATCATCCGCTATTCCGACCGAAGCCTGTCCTTCGCGGGCAACCCCCAGATCGGCGACGCCTTCGACAACTACGACGGCGGCCGGCTGGTTCGCTTCCGGTACGACACGCCATCGTTCAACGGCTTCAGCCTCGCGCTCGCCTATGGCCAGAACCTGTTGTCCGGCGACAGCGACAAGCGCGACGTCCGGCAGTACGATGTCGCGATCTACTACGCGAACTCGTTCGAGGCCTTCGACCTGGAGGCGGGCGTCGGGTACTACGGCAACAACGAAGACGATGCGGTCTGGGCGGGGTCGGTGTCGGCAATCCATACCCCCACCGGCGTCAACGGCACCTTTGCCGCGGGCGTCCAGGACGAGGGCGACAACTCTGGCTCGTACTGGTACGGCAAGCTCGGCCTGCTGCGCAAATACGTTGGCTGGGGCGACACCGCGGTCGCTGCCGATTACTACAGAGGCTACGACGTCTTCCAGACCGGCGACGTGCTGCTGTTCGACTCGGACGGCGCGGCGGTCGTCAGCGAGGATGGCGACCAGATCGGCGGCGACATAACCAGCTCGGACAGCAAGTCCTACGGCCTGTCGCTGGTGCAGAACGTCGATTCGTGGAACACCGAGTTCTGGCTGACCGTCCGCAACTACGACTACTCCGACAACTTCGCGAGCTACGAGGACGGCCAGGCGATCTTCGGCGGCGCCCGGTTCCGGTTCTAGCGGCGACGCAGACTGGCGCGAGCGCGCCGGCGCGCCATGTTGTGCGCGGACGCGGCCGCGCTGTTCGCAGGCTGTCGTGGGCGAGCGGTCGGTGGGAGAAGCGCATGGCGATCGAGACGGCGCAGATCAAGCTGGAGGACGGGGGCTCGAAGGGGCGCTATGTCTTCCACGACGACGTCGGGGCGGCCGAGATGACCTTTTCGCGGGTCAATCCCAGGCTGATCATCATCGATCATACCGAGGTGGACGACAGCCTGCGCGGGCGCGGCGTGGGACAGGCGCTGGTTCTGCGCGCGGTCGAGGACGCCCGCGCGAACGACTTCCGCATCCTGCCGCTGTGCCCGTTCGCCGCCGCCCAGTTCCGGCGCCACCCGGACTGGGCGGATGTGCTGGATCGCCGGCGGGCCTGAGCCCGCGTCGCGGCATGCGCCCTCAGGCCATCGCGGAATGCACTGTCCAAACGATCGCCGCCAGGAACATCGCCATCACGGCGCCGCCGAGCCGCGTATCGAGCCGATCCGCCCGTTCGGAGTCGGTCTTCGAGATCCGGTGCGCGGCGATCGCGATCAGCAGCGACACGATGATTGCGCCGAAGATCAGGAACGCCAGCCGGTCGACCAGCCCGAGCCCGGGCTTGAAACCTGCGGCGTCGTCGAGACGGTACAGGTTGATGACCGCGGCGAACAGCGACCCGGTCGTCATGCCGACCCGGAGGCCGAGCTCGGTGCAGGAGACGAGGTACGACAGCGACGTCAGCAGGAAGGCGAACGTGAAGCCGAGGAAGTCGTCGATCAGCACGACCGAGCGGTGCCGCGTCACCTCGACGGCCAGCACCAGCTGGGAAAAGCTGTCGTCCCTGCCGGCCCAGTAGCCCCAGCCGGTGTCGTATGTTCGTTCCGACACCGCCATCGTGGCCTCGCCGACGGTCCAGCCGAGCAGGACGATGTCGTCCGACAGACCCGTGTCCACAACGTCGGGCGTAAAGCGCAGCTCGCTGCTGTCGACGGCCCCCTCCATCCGCAGCCGCAGGATCTGCCGGTCGAACGGGTAATTCCGGAAATCCATCGGCTGATCCACCAGCGCCTTGATGCGGGCGAAGGTGTAGGTTCCGCCTTGGGGGCGCGGTTCCGTCCCGATCTCGTCGATGACGACTTCGCGGGCAATCACCTCCAGATCTCGCCCGATGTCGAATTCCCCGGCAGGATCGTTGAACCAGACGTAGAACGCGATGCGGAACGAGCCCTCGTCGGACTCGATCTTCGAGATCGACGTGACGAAGGCGCCGGCTTCGACGTCTCGCGCCTGCGCGCCGCCCGGGGCCAGCACCGCCAGCGCGAGCAGCGCCGCGGCAAGCCGGAAAAGCGTCGGGATCGCGGTATGGCCTCGGAGGATCATCTGCGTTTCGCGGAAAGGACGGCGGAGATTGCCGCAGCTTGCCACAGCCGTGCAAGGTCCCTCTGCGACGCCCTGCGCGGCGACGTTCCGCCCATGGGCGCGCCGGCGCCCGTCGCTGCAGGGTTATCAGTCCTCGATCGGCCCGTGTCCGGGCCGGCCGAGATCGCCGCGCAGCAGGCCGAGCGCCGCGGAGAACGCGCCTGTCCGGCGCAGACGTTCGACCTTGTCCCGGAGCGGGCCCCAGTCGTCGGCGCCATCGATAGCCGACCAGATCGCCTCGACCTCCTCGATGGTCATCGTCTCCGGCGCGGGATCTGCGGCGACCGGGTGGGCCAGCGCCGCCGCGAGACCCGGCGCCTGCGGCATCGCCCGCATCGCCTCGATGACCTCGGCCCAGACGGCGGTTTCGTAGACCGGGCGGATCGGGCTGGCGCGCAGCCGCTCGGGCAGGCCGCCGCCAAGCAGGTCGTGGAATGCCTGCTGGAACGGCGGCCGCGTCTCCTGCATCGCCTCCCAGAAAGCTTGCGTCGCCGGATGGGCGGCGACGGGGTCGGGCGCCAAGCCCAATCGGCCAAAGGTGCGCCGCGTGAACGCGCGCTGGAACCGGTCGGCAAAGCCGTTGAAGACCGGCTCGATCGCCTCGCGGGACGAGATCTGGATCAGGCATTCGCCGAGCCGCGCGAGGTTCCAGTTCAGCGCCTCGGGCTGGCGCGCGAAGGCGTAGAGGCCCGTCTGGTCGAAATAGGCGGCGGTGAAGGCGGGGTCGAACCGATCGAGAAAGCGCCAGGGACCGTAGTCGAAGCTCTCGCCGGTGACGTTGATGTTGTCGGTGTTCAGCACGCCGTGCACGAAGCCAGCGGTCAGCCATTCCGCGCCAAGCCGCGCGCAAGCCCCTACCATCGCGTCGAAAAGGCCGACGGCAGGGTCCCCCGCGCCGGCCGCGTCCGGCCAGTAGGCGGCGATGCAGTGATCGACCAGCCGGCGCATCTCGTCCAGCTGCCCGTGCGCAGCGAGCCGTTGGAACGTGCCGATGCGGACGTGGCTGTGGCTGAGCCGGACCAGCACCGAGGAGCGTGTCGGCGATGGCTCGTCGCCGCGGGTCAGGTCCTCGCCGGTTTCGATCAGCGAGAAGGTCTTCGACGTGTAGACGCCGAGGGCCTCGAGCATCTCGGTCGCGAGGATCTCGCGCACGCCGCCCTTCAGCGTCAGCCTGCCGTCGCCCATCCGCGACCAGGGCGTCTGGCCGGAGCCCTTGGTGCCGAGATCGAGCAGCCGGCCGTCGGCGAGGTCACGGAGCTGGGCGTAGAGAAAGCCGCGCCCGTCGCCGAGATCGGGATTGTAGGCGCGGAACTGGTGGCCGTGATAGCGCAGCGCCAAGGGCTCGGGGAAGCTCCCGTCGATCGGCTCGAAACGCGCGAATCGGCGGATCCACTCGGCGTCCTGCAGTCCCGCCAGGCCGATCCTGTCGGCCCAGCGGTCGTTTCGGAAGCGCAGCCGGGCCATCGGGAAGCTCGCTGGCCGCACGACGTCGAAGAACGCGGATCCCAGGGCGGCATGGGTGGTTTCGGGGCGGATCGGGGGTTGTGTCATCGTCTGTGAGGTGGAGACCAGGGGCCGATTTGTCAAACGCGGATGGGTCTGGAACCATTTCGCTTTTCAATCGCTATCCGGTAAGGTTTGTCCCGGTCGGGATCAGACCGATCATGTCCAAAGGGAGTTGAACATATGACCCGTCTGTTTGCCGCCGCCTCCGCCGCCATGCTGTCGCTTGCGCTCGTAGCCGGCGTTCCGGCCGTCGCCCAGGAGCAGACCGCCGACGCGGTGATGACCGGCATGGCGGAGCTCGGCATGGATACCGAGGGCCTCGTTCTGACCGAGGATCAGGTGCTGCAGATCCAGACCATCCTGAACGGCACCAACGACGACAACGAGAAGGTCGACGAGATCAACCAGCTTCTCGGGATGTGATCTCCGGGATCCTCTGCTGAGATCCGGCGGGGCCGGCGCCATGAAGCGCCGGCCCCGTTTTCCGTTCAGGCGCTGCGGCGGATCAGGCCGCGGGCGCGTCGGTCATCTGGTGCAGCTGGGCGACGGTGGCCGCGTCGAGATGCAGGGCCTGGGCCAGCCGGCGCAGGTAGTCCCGCTCGGCATCCGAATCGACATCGATCGCGAAGAGGGAGGCTGCGTAGATCTCCGCGGCCATGACCGGGCTCGTCGCCTCGGCGGCCAGCGCGTCGATGTCGACGGGAGCGGACAGCTCGCTCATCACGAAGGCCTTCTCGGCGTCGGTCACGCCTTCGCCGCTGATCTTGCCGACGATCTTCTGCATCTCGGCCTGGTCGATGTGGCCGTCCGCCTTCGCCGCCGAGATCATGGCGCGCACCAGCGTCTTTTCGGCCTCCGGTCCGGTCAGCGCCGCGACCTCGTGGGGCTCGATCGTCGGGGCGGCCGCGCCGCCGGCCTTGGCCGACTGCGCGTTCTTCAGCGCGGCGACGGCGAGCGTGCCCAGCATGGCGAGCGCGCCGCCGCGGGCGGCTCCGCCGACGCCGCCGCCGAGCAGCGCGCCGGCCACGGCGCCGATGCCGCCGATCTGGCCGCCCGTCATGCCGCCGGCCTGTTCCTTGGTCAGGAAGCCTTTCGCCATCTCGGCGAGGCCGCCGAGCCCGCCGCCGCCGCTTCCGGTCGTCCCGCCTGCGCCGCCGAGAGCGCCCTGGATCTGGCTGAGGATGCCGTCGATCGGGCCGCCGCCGGCGCCGAGGTTCTGGGCGCTCGAGTTCACCCGCTTGCTCGTCGCCTGACCGCCGAGTCCGCCCTGCATCATCTGCCCCAGGATATTTCCGAAGCTCATCAGTTCCCTCCCCTCCTGGGGCACGGTCGCCCCCGATGACACGCTCGTCATCGCCCGGAGGGCTAGCACGAACCCGGCGCCCGCGCCATCGGCCTCGAAGGGACAGCGCGGGGGGCAGCGGTCGGCCGCCGCGGCGGCGCGGGCTTCGGAGCGTCCTCAGGTCCGGGCCGGAGCCGATGAGGACGCCGTCACGGCTGCCGCCCGGTCTCCTCGAGGTTCAGCCAGGCGACTTCATCCGGCGACAGGGCGAGCGTCAGCGCGGGCAGCGTCGAGGCGATCTCGCCGGGGCTCCGCGGTCCGATCAGCGCAAAGGACGGAAAGCCCTGCGCCAGCACCCAGGCCGTGGCGACGTTGTGCGCGGTCACGCCAAGTCGCGCCGCCAGCTCTTCGGCGCGGGCGCGGCGGGTCTCGTTCGCAGGGCTGCCGAAACAGGCGTCGGGGCCGGAATCCGGCGGCAGACGGCGCCTCAGGTCCTCGGGCAAGAAGAAACCGCGGGCCTGGCTGGACCAGCTGACATGGATCACCTGCCGATCCCGCAGGAAAGCGAGCGTCGCGGCGGAATTGGAGCTGATGCAGCCGGGCCAGACCGGGCGTTCCATCACCGCGAGGGACAGGTTGTTGTTCAGCACCCGTGGCGGCTCCAGCCCGCTCGCCTCGGCATAGTCCACGGCCTCGGCGAACCGCGCCGGCGTCCAGTTCGACCCGCCCCAGATGCCGATGCGGCCTGCCGCGCGCTCCTCGGCGACAGCCTCGACGAACTCGCCGACCGGCACGTCCGGATTGTCGCGGTGCATGACGTAGATCGGCGCCCGGTCGAGCTGGAGCCTGCCGAGCGAGATCGCGAGCTCGGCCCCGATCGCCCCGGGCACGCAATACGGGGAATGGGCGCCCTTCACGATCACCGTGATCCGGTCGGCCACGCCGCGGGAGCGGATCCAGTCGCCCAGAATCGTCTCGTGCAGGCCGCGGCCGTAGACATGGGCGGTGTCGAAGGCGGCGCCGCCGGCCTCCATCCAGGCATCCCAGACAATCGCGCCCTCGGCGAGGGTCGCGCGGTTGTCGCAGCCCATGATCAACCTGCTCACCGGCAGCTCGACGCCCTCGATCCGGGTCGCCGGCACCTTCGGCAGGCCCGCGGGGAGAACGCCGTACAGCCGGCGCACGGTCTCCGGCCGCTCGTCGAAGGTCTGGTAACCGGCCTCGCGCCGCCAGGCGTCCTGCGCCGCGGCGTTGCCGATCGAGCCCGCATGGGTCATCGCCGGGAAGGTCGGCTCGGTCCGGCCGTCCAGGATGGCCCGACTGGCGGCCTCTGCCTCGAAGGCGAACAGCATCCGCGGATCGCGGATCCCGATGCTCTCGGTCGTCCCGCCGCGCGTGACGTGGATCGTCGCATCCGACGGGCCCTTGTCGCGTCCCGGCATCCAGGGACTGGCCAGGGAGACGCTCCCGTGCTCGCAGGTCACCTCCAGCGCCTGGCCCAGCGGCAGCGCCACGGCGCAGGCGATCTCGGCCGTGACGCCGTTCGCGAAGCCGAGAAGGCCGTGAGCGACCTCGTCGACGCCGGTCTCTCCGAGCGTGGCGATGCCCTTGACCATGACCGGATCGGCGAAGCCGCCGTCGCCGATGCCGGCGATCATCCGGGCGGCCGAGATCGGGTAGCCGCCGACATCCAGAATGCCGCCGCCGGCCATGGCGTAGGCGTAGAGCCGCGAGCCCGGATCGAACGGCGCGGCGAATCCGAGAACTGCGCGGACGTGGCGCACGGCGCCGAGGGAGCCGTCCCGCAGCAGCTCGACCAGGCGCGTGATCTGCGGGTGGTGCAGATACATGTAGGCCTCGCGGAAGAACACGCCCTCCTGCCGGGCGACCTCGACGATCGCCTCGGCCTCGGCCGCGTTCAGCGCCATCGGCTTTTCCAGCGAGACAGGCTTGCCGGCCCGCAGCGCAAGGATCGCCTGTTGCGCGTGGAACGGATGCGGCGTCGCGATGTGGATCGCATCGACATCCGGATCCGCGCACAACGCCTCGTAGCTGCCGTAGCGCTTGGCGGCGGGAACGCCGAACCTGTCGCCGAAGTCCGCGAGGCGGTCGGCGGATCGGCTGGCGATCGCGACGAGGCTGCCGCTGTCGCACTCGGCCAGCCCCCTGGCGTAGTTCTCGGCAATCTTGCCGGGACCGATTATGCCCCAACGGATCTCACCCATCTGCATCCCCTTGCTGAACGCCGCCCGTCGCGGACCGCCCTGCGCCCGGGCCGGAGGCGCCGCGCGCGGGCTCGGCTTGCGCCCCGGCAGACGCGCCGCACGCGCTCCATCGTTGCTGCGGCCCCGGACCGGAGGGCCGCCCGCCTCACCGGGCGCAAGGCCCGGTTCCGACCGCTTGCTCGCCGCCCGGCCTACCCCATGATCTTGCCGCCGAGCCCGGCCGATGCCGCGGCCAGGGCGCCCGATCGCAGCTCCTCCACCGTGCGGACCGCCCGGCGGGCAGAGCCCTCCCAGTCCCGGGTGGCGATCTTCGGCGATTTCAGCCGCTCGACCGCTGCCGGGATCTCCGCGCTGTATTGCGGCAGCCAGCGCGCCTGGGCCACGAGCAGCTCGTCGACCATTTGCCACACCTCCTCGGGCGTGCAGATCGCGCCGACGAGCGGGTCGTGGAGGACCGCCTGCTTGAGCAGGGTCACGTCGCCGGTCACCGCCGCCTGGACGGCCATGCGCTGGACGTGGACGCTCGCGGAGCAGGTGGCGGCGCAGGCCAGCGGCAGGGTCACGCCCTCCGCCATGTTGATGCCGAAGCGGTCGACGAAGCCGGGGCTCTCGACGATGCAATCGTCCGGCAGGTTGGTGATGACGCCGCCGTTCCGGACGTTGAAATGTCCGCGATACGGGCGGCCCGTCTCGAGCGCCTCGAGGATGTGGCTTGCGTGCTCGTCGGTGCGCTCGTGCTCGGACAGGGGCCTGGCCGCCGCCTCGAGGAACTTCGGGAAGTCGGATTCGAACCAGTTGCGGTTCTCGGTCGTGTAGCGGAGATAGCCGCCGGTCTCGCCGTGGATCCAGTCGGAGAGGTCGATCCAGTTCATGATCTCGTCCGGCCGCTTCCGGTACCAGGGCAGGTACTCGGAGAGATGGCCGTTCGATTCGGTCGAGTAGTAGCCAAACCGCTTCAGCACATCGATGCGGACCTTTTCCTGGCGCGAGAAGACCGGGTGCCGCTCGAAGCCCGCGAGGAGTTCGTCGAAGCCGACCGGCCGACCCTTCACGCGGATGTCGAGGTACCAGGTCTGATGGTTGATGCCCGAGCAGACGATCTCGACGTCCTCGAAGGACGCCCCGAGCGCGCGGGCGATCTGGCGGTGGCCGTTCTGGACGCCGTGGCAGAGGCCGACGGTGCGCACGCCGCCGTGCTCGATCGCGGCCCAGGTCATCATCGCCATCGGGTTTGCGTAGTTCAGCAGCAGCGCGTCGGGTTCGGCGACCTCGCGGATGTCCCGGCAGAAGTCGAGCATCGCGACGATGCCGCGCTGACCGTACATGATGCCGCCAGCGCAGATGGTGTCGCCGACGCATTGGTCGACGCCGTATTTCAGCGGGATGCGGATATCGTCGGCAAAGGCTTCGAGGCCGCCGATGCGGACGCAGTTCATGACGTAGCGCGCGCCGGTCAGCGCCGCGCGGCGGTCGGTGGTCGCGGTGACCTTCGCCGGCAGGTCGTTGACCGCGACGATCTTGCGGATGATCTGGGCGATCATGTCGAGGTTGTGGTCGTTGATGTCGGTCAGCGCGATCTCGATGCCTGCGAACTCGGGCGCCTTGAGGATGTCGGACACCAGCTTCTTGGTGAAGCCGACGCTGCCGGCGCCGATGATGGCGATCTTGAAACTCATGCGGGGACCTCTTCGCGAAGCGATTGCAGGAATGCGCGGTGTCCCTCGGCCTTGCCCGCGGCGATGCGGTACTCGCGGATCAGGTCGGGGACGGTCTTGCGCGCGTGGGCGCGCAGGGCGGGGCGGGCGGCGAGTTCGGCCTTCGCCACGTCGGGCCGGAGCAGGCCGAGGCCGTCGAGGACCGCGACATGCAGGTTGTGGCCGGTATGGGGCAGGCCCATCGGGAACGGCGCGAAGTCCTCCGGGCCGGGGGTCTTGCGCGCCCAGAGCGCAAGGCTGCGGCCGACGGACGCGGGGTGGGTCGCGGCGACGTCCCGCCAGAACGGCGTGTCGCGGCGCTCGGAGACGTAGTGCAGGCGGATGAAGTCGCGGAAATCATCGACCTGCCGCGCCGTCCATTCGTTGAAGCGCTGCGGGTTACGGGGGGCGGGCCTGCGGAGGAGCTCGGCCAGCCACATCAGCTGCACCACGGAGCCGTGGATAGAGGTCGCCTCGAGCGGTTCGAGGAAGGCGGAGGCGAGGCCGAGGGCGACGCAGTTGCCGATCCATGGACGGTCCAGGCGGCCGGCCTCGATCCGGATGTCGTTGCGCGGCTCGATTGCGTGGCCGAGCTTGGCCTCGATCTCGGCCTGCGCCGCCTCGGGGGTCAGGTGGGCGTCGGAATAGACGTAGCCGCAGCCGTAGCGGCGGGCGGTCGGGATTTTCCACAGCCAGCCCGCGTCCTGCGCCCAGGCGAGGGTGAAGGGGTCGATCTCTTCGCCGGGTTTCAGGTCGATCCAGAACGGCATCGCGCGGTTGACGGGGAGGACGTCGGCGCAGGACCGCCAACGCGCGCCCAGCGCGGTGATCAGGCGGCGGCGGAACCCGGTGCAGTCGAGGTAGAGATCGGCCGCGACCTCGCCGCCGCCCTCGAGACCGAGGCCGGCGATCGCGCCGGTCTCGGTCAGGCGGACGTCCGTGACCTGGTCGTCGATGACGGCGACGCGCGGCGCCTGCCGGCGCAGGAACCGGCCGACCTCGGCCTGGTCGAAATGGTAGGCGTGGTGGAAGGGGCCGAGGGGGACCCGCTTGCCGCCACGGACGGCGAAAGGGCCCTTCCGCCTGGTCATCAGGCATCCGAACAGGTGGGTCTCGGCGACCGGGCGGCCATGGGCGATCTGGTGCTGGTCGAGAAAGGTCCCGGCCCGGCCGCCGCCCGAGACCATGTGAGGGTCGTCGATCGGAGCGTCGTACTCGTGGCCGAGGCGGCGCCAGTCGCGGTGGCGGATGCCGTACTTGATCGCTGCATCGGTCTCGGCGAGAAAGCGCCTCTCGTCGATGCCGAGGTGCTGGAGCATCGTGCGGAAAACGGCGGTCGTGCCCTCGCCGACGCCGATGGCGCCGATCTTCGAGCTTTCGACCACGGTGATCGCGCAGGCGCGGCCGGCGCGGCGCGCGGCGTCGCCGAGGACGAGCGCCGCCAGCCAGCCGGCGGTGCCCCCGCCGACGATCGCGATGCGCGCGGGCCAGCCCAGCGGCATCACCCGGCCCTGCGGCGGTCGACGCGGGCGAAGGCCGGCATCCAGTCGCCGTGCGCGGCGAGGAGGTCGTCGGTCAGCGCCCAGATCTGGTCGAGGTCGAGTTCGGCCGCGGTGTGGGGGTCGAGCATGGCCGCGTGGTAGATGTGCTCGCGGCTCTCGGTGAGCAGCGCCTGGACCGTCAGTTCCTGCACGTTGATGTTGGTGCGCATCAACGCGATGAGCTGGGGCGGGATGTCCCGCACCAAGGTCGGCTGCAGGCCGTTGGCGTCTACGAGGGTCGGGACCTCGACCGCGCAGCCGTCGGGCAGCTGCGGGATGTAACCGCGGTTGCCGAAGTTGCCGTAGATCACCGAGGGTTCTCCGGTGACGACCGAGTTGACGATGGCGCTGGCGTATTCCTTGCTGTCCTCGACCTCGATGGCGTCGGCGCTCCTGTAGGCGGCCGCCTGCTTTTCCCAGCGCGCGATCTGCTCGACGCAGCGCTTGGGGTATTCGTCGAGCGGGATGCCGAACTTCTCGATGAGATCGGGGCGGTCGCGCTTGATGAACCAAGGCGTGTATTCGGCGAAATGCTCCGAGCTTTCGGTCACGAAGTAGCCGAGGCGCGTCATCATCTCGTAGCGCACCTTGTTCGGGCAGCGCGCGTTCCAGTGCGACGGCTTCGGGATGCGTCCCGCGCGGTAGCCCTCGAACAGCGCCGGATAGAGGTCTTCGTAGGAGCCGTCGGGCTGGCGGCGCTCGAAGTGGAGGTAGAAGGCCATGTGGTTTATGCCGGCGGCCTTGTAGCGGAGCTCGCCGACCGGGATGTCGAGGTCCCGGGCGAGCTCCATTGCAGTGCCCTGGACGGAATGGCAGAGGCCGACCTGGCGGATGTCCGGGTACCTGGCGGCGATGGCCCAGGTGTTGATCGCCATCGGGTTGACGTACTGCAGCATGATCGCGTCGGGGGCGACCGCGCGCAGGTCCTCGCAGATCGACCACAGATGCGGGACGGTGCGCAGGCCGCGCATGATGCCGCCGATGCCGAGCGTGTCGGCGATGGTCTGGCGCAGGCCGAACTTCTTCGGCACCTCGAAGTCGGTGATCGTGCAGGGGTCGTAGCCCCCGACCTGGAAGCAACAGACGACGAAGTCGGCGCCGTCGAGCGCGGCGCGCTGGTCGCGGTAGGTCCTGACGGTGGCAGCGCCGCCGAGGGTCTGGGCGAGCTTGCCGACGATGATCTCGGATTCCTCCAGCCGCTGCGGGTTGATGTCCATCAGCCGGATCTCGGCGTCGGCCAGCGCCGGGCGCCGGAGGATGTCGCCTGCGATGTTCTTGGCGAAGGTGGTCGAGCCGGCGCCGATGAAGGTGATCGTGGTCATGTCTGCCTCACGTAACTGCGATGTCGAAGGCCGCGCGGACAAGGCGGCGGGTGTAGTCGGTCTGCGGGTTCACCAGCACGTCCCCGACGGGGCCTTGCTCGACGATGTGGCCGTTCTGCATGACGATGACGCGGTGGCACAGCGCCTGGACGACCTTCAGGTCGTGGCTGATGAAGAGGTAGGAAAGGCCCCGATCACGCTGGAGGCGGCGGAGGAGCTCGATGATCTGGGCCTGCACCGAGAGGTCGAGCGCGGATGTCGGCTCGTCAAGAAGGATGAACTCCGGCTCGAGCGCGATGGCGCGGGCGATGGCCAGGCGCTGGCGCTGGCCGCCGGAGAACTCGTGCGGGAAGCGCGAGGTGATCGTGTCGGGGAGGCCGGCGTCGCGGAGCGCCGCCTGGACGCGCCGGAAGCGATCCTTCGCGCCGGAGCCGATGCCGTTGACGATCAGGCCCTCCTCGATCAGCTGGCGCACCGACATCCGGGGGTTGAGCGAGGCGAAAGGATCCTGGAAGACGATCTGCATCCTGGAGCGCAGCGGCTTCATCTGGGCCCGGCTGTACGCCTCGATGTCCTGGCCGAGGAAGACGACGCGCCCGCCGGTCAGCTTGCCGATGCGCATCAGCGCCATGCCGAACGTGGTCTTGCCCGAGCCGGATTCGCCGACGATGCCGAGCGTCTCGCCGCGCCTGAGATCGAGCGAGAGGCCGTCGACGGCCTGGAGCGCATAGGTCGATCCGCGGAACGCGCCGCCGCGGCGCAGCGTGTAGGTCACGCGGATATCGTCGCCCCGCAGGACGGTCTCGGCGCCGTCGTCGCACGGATTGGCTGTTCCCTTCGGCTCCGACGAGAGCAGGCGCCGGGTATAGGGGTGCCGAGGGGCCGTGAAGATGCGCTCGGTCGGTCCGTCCTCGCGGACCTGGCCGTGCTGCATCACGTAGACATGGTCGGCGAACTGCCGCACCACGGTCAGGTCGTGCGTGATCAGCACGACGCCCATCCCGTAGCGGGCCTTCAGGTCGTCGATCAGGTGCAGGATCTGGGCCTGCACCGTGACGTCGAGCGCGGTCGTCGGCTCGTCGGCGACAAGGACGTCGGGGCGGTTTGCCAGCGCCATCGCGATCATCACGCGCTGGCGCTGGCCGCCGGAGAGCTGGTGCGGGTATTGCCGGAGCCGCGCCTCCGGATCGGGGATCCGGACCTCTTCGAGCAGCTCGCGGGCGCGCGTCATCGCCGCGCCGCGGCCGAGCTTCTGGTGCAGGCGGAGCCCTTCGCAGATCTGGCTGCCGATCGTGTAGACCGGATTGAGGCTCGACATCGGCTCCTGGAAGATCATCGAGATGCGGTTGCCGCGGAGCGAGCGCATCTTCGCCGGCGACATGTGCGCCATGTCCTCGCCCGCATAGGCGATCCGCGTCGCGTCGGCGACGCGGGCCCGCTTCGACAGGAGGCGCATCACCGCGCGGGCGGTGACGCTCTTGCCGGAGCCGCTCTCGCCGACCAGCGCGATCGTCTGCCCCTTGCGGAGCTGGAAGGAGACGTCGCGCACCGCCTCTATCGTGCCGCCGTCGACCTTGAAGCTGACGCCGATCCGGCTCGCGTCGATGACGATGTCGCCGAAGGATTTCGTCGGTGCGTTCATGACAGCGCCCTCAATACGGGTCGATCGCGTCGCGCAGGCCGTCGCCGAGCGCGTTGAAGGCGAAGACGGTGAGCAGCACGAAGCCGACCGGCGACAGGATCCAGGGATACGAGCCGATCACGGAAAAGGTGCCGGCGTCCTGCAGCATCAGGCCCCAGGAGATCAGCGGCGGCTTTACCGCGAAGCCGAGGAAGCCGAGGAAGCTCTCCAGCAGCACGATCGTCGGGATGCCGAGGGTGATCGCGACGATGACGTGGCTGCTCACGTTCGGCAGGATGTGCCGGGTGATGATCCGCCCGTCGCTGGCGCCGACCGCCATCGCGGCGCGCACGTAGTCGACGCGGGCGAGGGCCATGGTCTTGGAGCGGATCTCGCGAGAGAGTTGCGCCCAGCCGAGACCGACGATCACGAGGACGACGAAGGTGAGGAACAGGCCGGACGGCGCCGTCACCGGGATCAGCGTCGCGAGCGTCAGGTAGAAGGGAAGCTGCGGGAAGGCGAGGATGATCTCGACGAAGCGCTGGAACCACAGGTCGAACCTGCCGCCGATGTATCCCGAGGCGATGCCGGTCAACGTGCCGACGATGGTGATCAGCGCGATCGAGGACAGCGCGATCGCCAGCGAGATCTGGCTGCCGACGATCCCGCGGGAAAAGATGTCCCGGCCAAGCTTGTCGGTGCCGAGGATGTGGAGCGGCGTGCCGTCCTCGAGCCCGATGAAGTGCCGGCTGGCCGGGATCAGCCCGAACAGTTCGTACTCCCAGCCCGGCACGAAGAAGCGGATCGGCCGCGGGTTCGCGTAGTCCGGCCCGATGAGGGGCTGGAAGGTGATCGGATCGAGCTCGTCGGTCTCGGTGACCGGGAAGGCGACCGGGGTCAGCCGCCAGCCCTGGTTTGGGACATGCCAGCTGATCGTGTCCGGGGGCGCGAAGGCCGTCGCCGATGCGTTCGGATCCACCGGCGCGAAGAAGCTGGCGAAGAAGGACACGACGAAGAGCGCGCCGACCATGACGAGGCCGATCATTCCGGGGACCGAGCGGCGGAGCCGCCGCCAGACGAGGCTGAAGTAGCTCTGGCTCTCGGTCGAGACCGTCGAGATGCGGGCGTCGGCCTCCTCCTCCTCGGGGACAGGGACGGGCGCCCGCTCGCCGACCTCGGGGGCGATCTGGTCGCTGATGCTGCGCTCGGGGACGAGCGGGTCCTCGATCGGCGGAAGGTGGCGGGAGGTCATCGGCGCGCCTCCTGCGTCTGCGCGCGTGCGGACGTCGGGACGCGGCCGTCGCGGCTCGACCGGCGGGCGAGCGGACGCGCCGATCGTGTCCCCGCGCAGGCGCTGCCGCGGCCGGTCGCCGGATCCGGCGATGCCGCAGCGGTCCCGCGGGAGACAAGGGCGCGCAGGCAGCCGCGCCGCCGCAGGGCGTCGATCCGGGCGCGGGGCCGCATCACGCGTCCTCCCCCACCCGGATGCGCGGATCGAGCGCGACGAGCAGCAGGTCGGCGATGATGTTCCCGACGATCAGCGTTGCGCCGAGCACGAGGAGCAGCGTCGCGGTGACGTTGACGTCGCCGATCGACATCGAGGAGACGATGGCCGGACCGATCGTCGCGAGCGAAAAGACGATCGCGACCTCGATCTCGCCGGTCAGCATGTAGGGCAGGACGACCCCCTGATACGCGACCAGGGGATGGAGCGCGTTCGGCACCGCATGCTTCATGACCACCGCCCCTTCGGACAGGCCCTTGGCGCGGGCGGTCTCGACGTATTGCGCGTTCAGCGTGTCGAGCAGGTTTCCCCGCATCACCCGCATGTTGTAGGCGAGCCCGCCGAGCGTCGCGACGAACACCACCGGCCAGACGTGCTGGACCAGGTTCACGAACTTGCCCCAGCTCCACGGCGCGCCGCCGTACTGGGCGGAATAGAAGCTGCCGATTTCCTGCACGTCGAGCTTGAAGGCGAGGACGTAGAGGATGATCAGCGCGAGCAGGAAGCGCGGGATCGTCATCCCGAGGAAGGAGAAGAACGACAGGACCGTGTCGATCCAGGAATACTGCCGCGTCGCCGCAAGGATGCCGAAGCCGATGCCGAAGACCGAGGCGAGCAGGTGGCAGGTCAGCGCGAGCGCGATCGTGCGCGGCAGCCGCTCGCCGACCACCTCCGAAACCGGCCGGTTGTAGAAGTACGACCAGCCGAAGTCGCCGCGGGTGACGATGCCGGCGATCCAGCGGAAGTACTGGACGACCAGCGGGTCGTTCAGCCCGTTCGCCTCGCGGTAGCGCTCGGCGGCGGCGTCCGCCGCGGCGAAGCTGGCGTTGCCTTGCGTGATCATCTGGGTGCGGATGTAGTCGCCGTAGTCTCCGGGCGGCGCGTTGATGATGATGAAGGTGATCATGCTCATCACCAGCAGCACCGGAACGGCCTGGAGAATCCGCACGAGCAGGAATCGGACCATCTGACCCTCGCTTGATCTGGCGAGGCCGCCGACGGCGGCGCTCGCCTCGGATGGAGAGAGAGGCGCCGCGGCCAGGCTGCCGCGGCGCCGCCCGCGTCACTCGGAGACCGGCCCCGCGCCGCCCGGCTCGCCCGGGAGCGTCTCCGGATGAAGCTCCGCCGAGCTCTGCTGGTCCGCAGGCACCCAGAGGCGCTCGCGCATGACGCTGTCCTCCGCCCAGTTGTACATCATGATCGGCGTGCCCGGCGGCACGTTGGCGAAGCGCTTGTTGATGACCAGGGCGCCCGGATATTGGGTAAGGCCCACCGCGTAGACGTTCTCGGTGAAGGTCTTCTGGTACTCCTGCATCAGGGCCTCGCGCTCGTCGCCGTCGCGGCTGGCGACGAAGGCGCCGATCGTGTCCACGAGCTGCTCCTCGACAGGCAGGAGGTCGAGTTCGCCCGCGTCGTTGGCCATGTGCATCCGCGCGGTCCGCGGTCCCACCGGCGCCAGGCGCGAGGTGTTCTGCACCACCGTGACGAGCTCGGACTCGTTGCGGCGGAGCGACCAGTCGAAGCGGCCCGACTGTTCCTCGGCGTCCCGGTTGTTGCCGGTCTGCGAGTTCAGCACGACCTTGATGCCGATGTCGCCTAGCATCGCGACCACTGCCTCGGCGATGGTCTTGTCGGTCTGGTAGTCGCCGGTTGCGAGCAGCACGATCTGGACGTCCTGACCGCTGGCGGTGCCTTCGGGGAAGTTGACGAAGCCGTTGCCGTCGGTGTCCGAGAGCCCGGCCTTGGCGAGCGAGGCCTTCGCCGCCTCGACCGAATACGGATAGTACACGGTGCTCTCGGCGTCATAATAGGCCGCGTCGGCCATCAGGCCGCCGGGATAGATCGCCGTGAACGGCCCCTTGACGAGCGAGTTGCCGAGCCGTTGGCGGTCGATCGCCGAGGTGATCGCCTTGCGGAAGTCGAGGTTGCGGTTGAGCTCGCGCACCGCCTGTCCGCGCTCGTCGGGCGTGCCCCAGCCGTTGGCCGAGTAGTTCGGGTACATCGAATAGCCGATGATCCGCGGCCCGAACTCGAGGCGGGCGGGAGCGGTGTCCTGCGCCGCCCGCTTCAGCGATTCGACGAAGTTCTCGGGCTGCTCGAGGTTGGAGAAGTCGCCGGTTCCCGCCACCGCCTGCACGTCGCGGTCGGCCCAGGTCGACAGGCGGTAGGTGAGCTCGTCGAGATACGGTAGCTGGCGCCCCTCCTCGTCGACCTTCCAGTAGTACGGGTTGCGGCGCAGGACGATGATGTCGTCCGGCCGGTACTCGACCGGGGTCCAGGCGCCCATGACGGGGAAGTTCATGAAGGTCGGCGGGAAAGCGTTCGTGTACTCATCGTATGTGTTGTCCGAATATTTCGGGTGTTCCGGCTTCATGATGTGGCTCGGACCGGGGCAGAAGGTGCCGTAGGCGAGCGCGTAGACAAGGCCCTGAGGGAACGGGGTCTCGGTTGTGAACTTCACGGTGGAGTCGTCGATTTTCTCGAGTTTCGTTCCGACGCCGAAGGTCTCGGGCGACGCGCCGTTGAGCGGGGTCAGCTCCGGGTCCATCACGTGGTCGTCCCAGTAGAACATCACGTCGTCGGCGCTGAAGGGCGCGCCGTCTGACCACTTCGCCCCCTCGATCAGGCGGATCGTCAGCGCCTTGCCGTCCTCCGACCACTCCCAGCTCCGGGCGAGGTTCGGCAGCGGCTCCAGGTCGTCGGGCGCGATCTGGAACAGCGGGCCGGTGCGCGTCAGGCACTCGTACATGCCGATATCTATACCGCCCCAGCCCTGGTTCTGGCCGGCCATGTAGTTCCAGCCCTCGGGGCGGCCGCCGATGACGTGGCGCATCACGTCGCCATAGACGCCGACGCCGTCGGGCATGTTGGCGGTCCTGTAGACCAGCGGCTCGTCGGGAAGGCGCTCGGCGACGGGCGGCAGCTTGCCGGCGTCGACGAACTGCCTCGTCACCCACTCGGGCTCGGAGTAGGAGGGCAGCGCCTCGTAGCCGAGGATGTCGGCGCGATCGACGAGCGTGGGCTTGCCTTGCGCCGGGAAATCGGGCGGGGCGGGGAGCGGGGCTGGCGCCGCGTCCTGGGCCTGGACGGCCAGGGACGAGACGCCGATCAACAGCGCCGCAAGGGCGGCGTGCCGCGTTCTGTGGATCATCTTTCCTCCAGGTGCCCGTTCGGCCGGGCCCGCTTGTTGAAGCTTGCGCCTTGCCCCGGCAGCCACGGCTGCGATTGTCGGGACGAGAGCAGCGTGTCACGCCGGGGGCTCGCGTCGCAATGTCGGTTCGGGATAATCTCTTCCGGTTCTCTCAAGATTCGAGGGGCGGTATGGACGATCGGGACGGCGAAAGGCAGGCGGGGCTGGCGCGCCACGAGCGGCGCTTCTATTCGCGGACGCGCGCCTTCGGACGCTTCGGAATTCGGCAGTTTCGGCCGAAGCTGATGGAGGCGGCGCACTGGCACGGCCATATCGAGCTCAACCTCTGCACCGCCTGCATGCTCTACGACTTCAACGGCCAGCCGGTGCGGGTGCCGGCGGGAACGACCGCCTGTTTCTGGGCCGGCGTCCCGCACCAGCTCGTCGCCGTCGAGCCTCGGGAGGGGGTCGAGCCGGTGCTCAGCAACATCTATCTCCCGATCGACGCCTTCCTTCTGATGTCCTTCGTCGGCCGCCTGCAGGTCGCGCTGTTCTCGGGGGCGATCGTAGCGGTCGCGCCCGGGCTCTGCGACGAGACGGCGATCGGGCGCTGGTACCGCGACTACCGATCCGGCAACTTCGAGCGGGTGGAAGTGGTGAAAATGGAGCTGAACGCCCTGTTCCGCCGGCTGCTGACCGGGCCGCTGGAATATCTGGTGCCGCCGCGGATCGACTGGAACGCCGAGCGCGGGCTCACCTCGACCCATATCGGCCACGTGGTCGAGATGATCCGCTTCATCCTCGAGAACCTCGGCCAGCCGGTAAGGAACGCCGACATCACCGCCGTGACCGGCCTCCACGAGAACTACGCGATCACCCTGTTTAGCCGGGTCATGCACATCCCGCCGCGCCAGTTCCTCGCGCGGATGCGGCTGATGCGGGCGCGGGCGCTGCTCGTCGAGAGCACGATGGCGATTCCCGCCGTCGTCGAGGCGTCCGGGTTCACCTCGACGAGCCAGTTCTATCACCGGTTCCGCGAGGCCTACGGGGTCTCGCCGCGCGAGATGCGGGACCGCTACGTGCGGATGGACCTCTGAGCGGTCTGGACGGTCGACGCGGGTCGCGTGGTCGAAGCCCGCCTCGCGCCGATCCGGTCGATCGCGGCAGGTACGACCGCCAAGGCTCTCCGCGCGAAAGACCTTTGCGCGGCTTGGGACCTGCCGAGGCATGGGAAAGGTGGCGCGGTTGACGGGGCTCGAACCCGCGACCTCCGGCGTGACAGGCCGGCACTCTAACCGACTGAGCTACAACCGCGCATCGCCGTAGCGCCATCAGGCGCATCGGCTGGGGAGCGATGTAGAGATGCCCAACGGGGGCGTCAAGCGGATTCCGGACGTTCGCGCGCGCTTGATGCCGGACGGCGAAGGCGCCACGGTCGCAGCCTCGACACGGGGGGAGGCGGCCATGACCGACGACGCATTCTGGGCCGAGGCGCTTGCCGACGCCGAGGCGGCCGACGCTGCCGATCCGCTCGCCTCCGCCCGCGCGCGCTTCGTGCTGCCGCCGGGCGTCATCTATCTCGACGGCAACTCGCTGGGACCGGCTCCGCGCGCGGCGCTCGAGGACCTGGCGACGGCGGCAAGCGAGGAATGGGCGCGCGACCTGATCGCGAGCTGGAACAAGGCCGCCTGGTTCGAGATGCCGACCGCCTATGGCGACCTGGTCGCGCCGATCGTCGGGGCAGACGCCGGCGAGATCGTCGTCTGCGACACGACGTCGCTGAACATACACAAGACCCTGCAGGCGGCGCTCGCGATGCGGCCCGACCGCGGGGTTGATCGTCGCCGAGGGCGGCGGCTTTCCGACCGACCTCTACGTTGCCCAGGGCGTCGTCGCGGCGCGTCCCGGGACGCGGCTGCGGCTGGAGGAAGCCGGCGGGCCGGACCTGATCGACCTGATCGACGCGGACACGGCGGTCGTGCTGGCGAACCAGGTCGACTACCGCACCGGGCGGCTGCGCGACCTCGAGGTCCTGACGGCGAAGGCGCATTCGGTCGGCGCGCTGGCGATCTGGGACCTCTGCCACAGCGCCGGCGTCGTCGAGGTGGGGCTGAACGCCGGCGGCGCCGACATGGCGGTCGGCTGCAGCTACAAGTACCTGAACGGCGGGCCGGGGGCGCCGGCCTTCGTCTTCGCCGCGCGGCGCCATCACGCCGCGATCCGGCAGCCGCTGTCGGGCTGGTGGGGGCACGCGCGGCCCTTCGCCTTCGAGCCGGGCTACGACGCCGATCCGGGGATCCGAAAGTTCCTCTGCGGGACCCAGCCGATCCTGTCGTTCCGGGCGATGAAGGCCGGGCTGGAGATGTTCGCCGAGCACCGGATCGCCGACATACGGGCGAAGAGCATCGCGCTGACCGAGCGGTTCGCGGGACTGGCGGAGGCGACGCTGGGGCGGTTCGGCGTCGGGCTCCTGAGCCCGCGGGACGCGGGGGCGCGCGGCAGCCAGGTATCGCTGACGCATCCGGAGGGCTATGCCGTCGTGCAGTCGCTGATCGCGCGGGGCGTCGTCGGCGACTTCCGGGCGCCCGACGTGATGCGGTTCGGCTTCGCGCCGTTCTATATCCGGCACGTGGACGTGGTCCGGGCCGCGCGGATGCTCGAGGAGGTGCTGGCGGGACGGATCTGGGACGCTCCGCGCTATCGTGAGCGTGCGGCGGTGACGTGACGCGCGCTACGCCGAAGTACGGAGGATGCCCGAAGCTGGGGCCCGCCGCGCACGCCCGGCCATCGCCTCGGGGCGGATGCGCGCGCGGTCAGCCCGGAGCGTCGGCCGCGCGCTCGGCCTGGGCGTTCTCGGCGGCCCAGGCGCCCGCCGCCTCCACCGCGACGAGCGAGGCGGTGGGCAGGACGCCGAGGTAGCTTTCGGTCTCGTCCACCGGGACGGTGGCGCGCTGCGTCATGCGGTAGAGCGCATAGAGCGCAATGGCGGCGAAGGTCGCGGCGAGGACCAGCCAGAACGCGAAGGGGTCGAGCGCCTGCATCGCCCAGCCGGTGGCCAGCGGACCCGCTATCGCGCCAAGGCCGAAGGTGAAGACGAGCCCTCCGGAGGCGGACGGCATGTCCTCGGCCGAGAGGGCGTCGTTGGTATAGGCGAGAAACAGCGCGTAGAGCGGCGTCGTCATGCCGCCGGCCAGAAATGCGGCGGTCATCAAGGACCACAGGCCGCTGCCGGCGACCCAGCCGAGCGCGCAGGACGCCGCCCCGATGCAGGACGCCCCGAAGATCAGCTTGCGTCGGTCCATTCGGTCCGAAAGCCAGCCGATCGGGTATTGCAGCGCCAAGGCTCCGGCGAACAGCATCGCGATGAACAGCGCAATCTGCCCCGCCGTCAGCCCGATCTGGGCGCCGAAGACCGCGCCCATGCCAGACTGCGTCGCGTAGACGCTGCCGAGCAGGAAGATCCCCACGGCGCCGAGCGGCGAGCCGGCGAAGAGGTCGCGCAACGGCATCGGGCGCGCGACGTCGACCGCCGGGACCGTGGCCACGGACAGAAGGATCGGCGAGAAGGAGATCGAGACGAGGATCGAGGCGCCGATGAAGAGCGCGGATGTCCCGGCATCGCCCAGCGTCAGCAGGCCCTGCGCGCCGATGATCCCCAGCGTCTGGGCGATCATGTACGCCGACAGCACCTTCCCGCGCGTCTCGTTGGTGGCGGCGGCGTTCAGCCAGCTCTCCGCCGCGACGTAGATGCCGGACATGCAGAAGCCCACGAGCAGCCGCAGCAACGTCCAGGCCCAGGGCTCGGCGAGCAGCGGAAACGAGATCAGTCCGGCCGACATGAAGCTGCCCAGCGCCGCGAAGACGCGCACATGCCCGACCCGCCGGATCAGCAGCGGGGTGAAACGCGCGCCCGACAGGAAACCCATGAAATAGCCGGAGGTGACGATGGCCAGCTCCGCGGCCGAAAACCCCTCGATCGCTCCGCGCAGGCCGATCAGCGTGAAATGCATGCCGTTGCCCAGCATGATCAGCACGATGCCGAGCAGCAGCGCCCAGACCCCGGACAGCATCTTGATCATGGGCGCCTCCTCTCTCGCACGGGGGGGGGCGGGCCGCGTCGCCCGCGGCTTCGCGCGGACCGAACGCCGCTGCCGCGCGGCTCAGGAACGTCGGTCGTCTTTCTCGTCCGCCGGCGCGTCGTCGTAGCGGTCGGACAGGATGCGCGCCGCATGTCCCTTGGGGTCGTCGAACTGGTTCGCGCGCAGCGCCCAGAAGAAAGCGACGAGGCCGACGAGGCCGAGGATCAGCGAGACCGGGATCAGGACGGTCAGGATGTTCATTTCGCGACGCGCCCGAGCCGCATTGCGTTCAGCGCGACGACGATGGAGCTCGCGGACATCGCGATGGCCGCGATCAGCGGCGTGACGAAGCCGAGGAAGGCGATCGGCACCGTGACGATGTTGTAGCCGAAGGACATCGCGAAGTTCTCGAAGATGCGGCGCCGCGAGATGCGGGCCAGCGTCCAGGCGTCGTGGACCCGGCCGATCTCGTCGCCGAGCAGGATCATGTCGGCGGCGCTGCGGCTCGCATCGACCGCCGATGCCGGCGAGATCGACACATGGGCTGCCGCAAGCGCGGCGGCGTCGTTCAGGCCGTCGCCGACCATCAGGGCCTTGCGGCCTTGGACGCGCAGCGCGTCGAGATGGGCGACCTTTTCCGCCGGCGTCGCGCGCGCGATCCAGGTCTCGATGCCGAGCGCCTCGGCCATCGCGCGCGACCGGCGCCTCGGCGTCGCCGGACAGCAGCGTGACCGGCAGCCCGGCGGCGCGGAAGCGGGCGACCGTCTGCGGCCGCGTCGGCGCGCGGCTCGTCGCGGAAGGCGAACGCGACCGGCGCGCCGTCGCCGATGCGCAGCCAGGCGGCCGTCGTGGTCTGGTCGCGCCGGGCCGCCGACCCATTCGGCGCGGCCGAGCCGGACCGCGGCGCCATGGAGCCGCCCTTCGGAGCCGAGCCCCGGGATGCTCGGCGATGTCGGTGACCGGCGCCGGCGCAGCGCCGGCCGCGACGGCGGCGGCCGCGATGGCGCGCGACAGCGGATGCGCGCTGCCCTGGGCCAGCGCGGCGGCGGCGGCGAGGTCGGCGGGCGCGATCTCCGCGGCGTTGGTCAGGACCGGCCGGCCGGTGGTCAGCGTCCCGGTCTTGTCGAAGACGACCGCGTCGATCTCGCCGAGCTTCTCGACCGCCTCGCCGTTCTTCAGGAGCACGCCGAGGCGGAACAGCCGTCCCGAGACGGCGGTCAACACGGCCGGCACGGCGAGGCCGAGCGCGCAGGGACAGGTGATGATCAGCACGGCGGCGGCGATGTTGATCGCAAGCCGCCAGTCGCCGGCCCCGAGGCCCCAGACCAGCAGCGCCGCGATCGCGAGGCCGTTGACGATGTGGCTGTAGTACTGCGACGCGCGGTCGGCGAGCGTCGCATAGCGGCTGCGGCTGCGCTCGGCCGCCTCGACGAGGCGCGCGATCTGGCGCAGCAGCGTGTCCTCGCCCAGCGCCTCGGCGCGCACGAGGATCGGGCCGGACAGGTTCAGCATGCCGGCGCGGACCGCGGCGCCGGGGGCCACGGCCTCGGGCATCGTCTCGCCGGTCAGCATCGAGGCGTCGAGCTCGGAGCGGCCCTCCGTCACGGAGCCGTCGACCGGCACGCGACCGCCCGCGGGCACGGCGATGAGGTCGCCGGCGCGCACCGCGTCGACGGGGACGGTCTCGCGCACGCCGTCCGGCCGCACCCGTTCGGCGACATGGACCTCGAGCGCCGCGATCTCGGCGGCCGCCGAGCGGGCCGAGGCGCGGGTCAGGTGCGCGAGGTAGCGGCCGATCAGGAGGAAGAAGGTCAGCATCAGCGCCGCGTCGAAGAACGCATGGGCGCCGGACTGCATCGTCTCCCAGAGCGAGACGCCGAGCGCGAGCAGGATCGCGGTCGAGATCGGCACGTCCATGTCGAGCCGGCCGGCCCGGACCGCCGCCAGCGCGTTGGCGAAGAACGGCTGGGCCGAGAAGGCGACGGCGGGCAGCGCGATCGCGGCCGAGATCCAGTGCATCAGGTCGCGCGTCGTGTCGGAGGCGCCGGACCAGACCGCGACCGACAGCAGCATCACGTTCATCAGCGCAAAGCCGGCCACGGCGATCCGGGCCAGGAGCGCACGGCCGGCGGCGTCGGTGCGGGTCGCCTCGAGCGCCGCGCTGTCGAGCGGGCGGGCCTCGAAGCCGGCGCGGCCGAGGGCCGCGACCAGCCGCGCCTCGGCGCCGGGCGCGTCCTCGGCGGTGACGGCCACGCGTTTCAGCGTCAGGTTGACGCGAGCGGCGGCGACGCCGGGCTCGGATTCGAGGCAACGCTCGACGCCGGCGATGCAGGCGGCGCAATGAATCGCCGGCAGCGACAGATCGAAACGGCGCAGCGCCCCGACCGGCCGGCCGGTCGAGCCTGCGCCTGTCTCGCGCGGCGGCAGCGCGACACAGGCGGGGCAGGCGACCGGATAGGCCACGTCGCTCATGGCGTCTTTGGCACGACGATGTTCTCGCGGCGATGGTAGGCCGTCCCGTCCGCGGCCGACGCGTCGATGATGACCATCCAGTTGCCCGGCTCCAGCGCCGCCTCGGCGACATAGCCCGTCGGCGTCCGGTGCAGGTCGAGCGTCCGGTCAGACCGCGCCGAGGTCGGGCGGCCGACGACGACGGCAAGCGCGTCCGGACGCACGACGCGGCCGGTCGCGTCGGCGAAGTCCACGCGCATCTGGTCGCCCTCGGGCGCCAGCGCCAGCCTCCAGCCGAGCGCCTCCTGCGCGCGCCGGTCGTGGTCGAAGCTCTGGCTCGCGACATAGCTGTTGTCGACGACGAGGCCCGAGAAGGTGCCGACCGCGAACCAGGCGAGCGTCAGGTTGACCGCGAGGATCACCCCGAACGCGCCCAGGGCGACCGCTAGGACAATGCCGCCGGTCAGGCGCGGCTCGCGCTGCGGCTGCGTGCTCATTCGCCGGTCCCCGCGAATACGGTGTCCTCGCGGACCTCGGTCCCGGAGCCGGCGTCGCGCACGACGATCTGGGCCGGCGTCAGGCCGCCCGTGCTGGCGGCGCTGCCCGCCGGGCTCGTCAGGTAGGCGCGCTGACGGAACGTCTCGTCGGCCGGCACCGTGACGGTGAGACCGTCGAGGCCCTGCAGCTCCATGGCCAGCGGCGTGTCCGCGGCGACGGAGAGCGCGAAGTCGCGGTCATAGCCCGACATGTTGCGCAGGCGCAGCTCGTAGGCATTCCGCACCGATCCGTCCGACAGCACGACATTGACCGGGTTGCGCACTTTCTCGATCGAGAACGAGACGTCGATGCGGGTTCCGAGCGCATAGAGCATGCCGAGGCCGATGCCGGCCCAGAGCACGAAGTAGAGCAGGATGCGCGGCCGGAGCACGCGGCGCCAGATCGGGGCAGGCGTTCCGCCGGCGCGCTCGCGTTCGCCGTCCTCAAGCGTGATGTAGTCGATCAGGCCGCGCGGCTTGCCGATCTTCGCCATCACGTCGTCGCAGGCGTCGATGCAGAGCGCGCAGGTGATGCAGCCGAGCTGCTGGCCCTCCCGGATGTCGACTCCGGTCGGGCAGACGTTGACGCAGGCCGAACAGTCGATGCAGTCGCCGAGCGACGCGGCCTCGGCCGACTTGCGGTGCTTGCCGCGCGGCTCGCCGCGCCAGTCGCGATAGGCGACCGTCAGCGTCGCCTCGTCGGTCATCGCCGCCTGAATGCGCGGCCAGGGGCAGGCATAGATGCAGATCTGCTCGCGCATGAAGCCGCCGAAGACGAAGGTCGTCGCGGTCAGGATGCCGACGGTGATGTAGGCGACCGGCGGCGCGTCGAATGTGACGAACTGGCGCAGCAGCGTCGGCGCGTCGGCGAAGTAGAAGATCCAGGCGCCGCCGGTCGCGACCGCGATCAGCAGCCAGGCCGTCCACTTGACCGCGCGCTTGCGGATCTTGTCGGCCGTCCAGGGCGCGTTCCAGAGCTTCACACGTGCGTTACGATCGCCCTCGATCCAGCGTTCGACCAGGATGAACAGGTCCGTCCACACGGTCTGGGGGCAGGCATAGCCGCACCAGACTCGCCCGAGCGCCGCCGTGAACAGGAACAGGCCGAGCCCGGCCATGATCAGCAGGCCCGCCACGAAGTAGAATTCCTGCGGCCAGATCTCGATGAAGAAAAAGTAGAACCTGCGGTTGGCAAGATCGATCAGCACCGCCTGGTCGGGCAGGTTCGGCCCCCGATCCCAGCGAATCCATGGGGTTATGTAGTAGATCGCCAGCGTGAAGCCGAGAATCCACCATTTCAGCGTCCGGAACTTGCCATAGACGCGGCGTGGGAAGATCGGCTCTCGCGCGGCGTAGAGGGGAGGGGGTTCTGCGGTAGTCTGGGACACGGATCGAAGGCTCCTTGCTCTCGGGCCGAGACTATACCTATGGGTCGCAAGACGCGATGGCCTTGATCCGGATCAAGCAGCCGCGGCGTCGATGCTGCGCCGCAACCAGGCGATGAAGGCGCGCACGGGCGGGCGCCGCACGCCCGGCCGGGTGCAGACGTAGTAGCCTTCGCCGGGCGCGATTTCCTCGAAGAGCACGACCAGCCGGCCCGCCGCGATGTCGGATTCTATCAGGACACGCGCCGCGACCGAGACGCCGACGCCGCCGCGAAGCGCCTCGAGCGACAGATGGCCCGGCAGGTGCGTGACCGCGACGCGGCGCTCCGCCACGACTCCGTGCCGCGTCAGCCAGTTCGCGATCTCGGAGTTGCCGATCTCCTGCAGCCAGGGCAGGTCGAGGATGTCGGACGGAGTCGACACGCTTCGCCCCGCGACCAGCGAGGGCGCGGCGACGATGACGAAGCCCGACGCGATCAGCAGTTCCGCCTCGACGCCCGGCCAGCCGCCGCGGCCATGCCGGATCGCGATGTCGACGCCGCCGGGCTCCAGCGGAAGCAGGTCCGGCGTCGGGTTCAGGATCAGTTCGGTTCCCGGATGGCGGTGCTGAAATTCCGACAGGCGCGGCATCAGCCAGGCGGCGGCGAAGGCCGGCGTCAGCGTGATGTGCAGCGGCCGGTCGGCGTCGGCCTGGGTCAGTTCGTCGACCGCCGCGCCCATCGCCGAGAACGCCTCGCCCAGCGCCCCGCCGAGGCGCGCGCCCTCGGCTGTCAGCGCGGCCTGGCGCCCGCCCCGCTGCACCAGCGTCGCGCCGAGCCGCTCCTCGAGCGCGCGCACCTGCTGGCTGACGGCCGCATGGCTGACGTTCAGCGCGGCGCCGGCCGCCGAGAAGCTGCCACGCTCCGCCAGCGCGGCAAAGGCGCGCAGCGCCCCGAGGGGAGGCAGGTCCAGCCAGTTCATCTGTAACTCCAGCTTACAGTCCGGCGAAATTGCTGTGTCGCATCCAGGTCGCGGATCGTCAATAAAACAGGTGTCCCGGCCGATGCGCAACCACAGCGCTCCAGTCAGCGAAACTTGCGGATCATCCGCGGGTACGGTCCGGGTCGCCGGAAGGAGGCAAGGTCATGTCCATCATCGAACGCGACGCATGCACGACGGCATTCCTGCCGCGACGCCCGCTCGCGGCCCTGATGCGGCTCGTCTGGACGCGGGTCCGCCGCGCCGCATTGCTCCGCGCCCAGCGGCGTTCGGTCGTTCACATGGCCCGCCTCGACGATCACCTGCTTGCCGACATCGGTCTGACGCGTCATCAGGTCACGCAAGCGCTCCACAAGACTGGCGCGCGGCTCGACTGACGCGGCTTTGTCATGCCGAAACTGAGGCCGGAAGGCAGTCGCGACGTGTTAACGGCAGGTTGATGGCAACCGAAATGTCCAGGTTCGCCAACTGGTTGTCGAGGTGGGCGCGCGTGCCCACTCCGACCTGACGGCGCCGGCGGGCTACTGCCCGCCGCCGAGGCTGTGCACGTAGGTCGCGACCTTGCGGATGTCCTCGGGCCGCAGCCGGTCGTTCAGCGAGAACGACGGCATGATCCCGTAGCGCGCATTGGTGATGGATTCGCGGATCGACGCCATGTCGCCGCCATAGAGCCAGATCCCGTCGGCGAGACTCGGCGCGCCCATCTCGACCATGCCGGCTCCGTCCTCACCGTGGCAGGCCGAGCAGTTGTCGATGAAGGTTTGCTGGGCGGCGGCCGCGGCTGCGGCGTCCTGTTCGCCGCCCGACAGCGACTGCACGTACTGAACGAGCCCGTCGATCTCCTCGGCCGACAGAACGTCGCCGAAGGCCGGCATCTGGCTGAAGCGGGTCTCGGGATCCGGATCGTACCGGATGCCGTGCAGGATGGTCTGGTGGATCTCGTCGATCGTGCCGCCCCAGAGCCAGTCATCGTCGAGCAGGTTGGGAAAGCCGCCTACCGCGCCCTGGCCGCCGGCGCCGTGGCACTGGCCGCAGTTGTTGCGGAACACCGCCCCGCCGCCGGCGATCGCGAACTGGAGCAGTTCCGGATCGTCGGCGATGTCGGTCAGCGCGACCTCGTTCAGCCGGGCGTCGAGCGCGGCGTTGGCCGCGCGGGCGGCGTCCACGTCCGCAGCGACCTGCTCGCGGCTCGAATATCCGAGCAGACCTGGCGTCGCGCCGGTGACCATCGGCCAGGCCGGGAACAGGATCACGTAGATCACGCCCCAGATCACCGTGCCGTAGAAGGTCCACAGCCACCAGCGCGGCATCGGCGTGTCCAGTTCCCGAATCCCGTCCCATTCGTGGCCGGTGGTCTCGGTTTGCGTGGCCGCGTCGACTTCCCGCTTAGTGGCCATTTTCTTCGTCCTTCGGTTTGTCCTCGTTGCGGAAGATCTGCCGCGCGGCGTCGCTCTGCTGCTTGCCCGATCCTGGCCGGAACACCCAGAACAGCAGCCCCACGAAGAACAGGGCCATCGCAAGCAGGCCCCAACTGTCCGCGAGCCTGCGCAGGAAGCCGTAGCTTTCCATCGGCCGACTCCTCAGCGGCTCGCGTCGGGCGTGAACGTGGAGAAATCCACGAGCGTGCCGAGCATCTGCAGGTAGGCGATGACGGCGTCGACCTCGCTGACGCCGGGTTCGCCGTCGAAGTTGCGCGCGACCGCCTTGGGATAGCGATCCATAAGCCCGTCAACGTCGCCTGCGTCCGGATCGGCCTGTGCGCGGAAGTCTGCGCGGGCCGCCTCGATCATCTCGTCGGTGTAGGGAACGCCGGCCATCCGCTGCGCCTCCATCACCGAGGCGATGCGATCGGAGTTCACCGGGGTCTGGGCCAGCCACGGGTAGGCTGGCATGATCGAGACGGGCACCAGGTCGCGCGGGTTGTTGAAATGCGCGACATGCCAAGCATCGGAATAGCGGCCCCCGACGCGGGCGAGATCGGGTCCGGTGCGCTTGGAGCCCCACTGGAACGGATGGTCGTACATCGATTCCGCCGCCAGCGAGTAGTGTCCGTAGCGCTCCTGTTCGTCGCGCATCGTCCGGATCATCTGGCTGTGGCAGAGGTAGCACCCTTCGCGTACATAGATGTCGCGCCCGGTCAATTCGAGCGGCGAGTAGGGCCGCATCCCCTCGACCTTCTCGATTGTGTTGTCGAGATAGAACAGCGGCACGATCTGCACGATGCCCCCGATCGCGACGACGAAGAAGCTCAGCACCAGCAGCAGGAAAGCGTTGCGCTCGACCATCCCGTGATTTCGGAAAATCCAGCTGTGGTGCGGCAGCTCGTTCGGGATCTCCTCAGGGAAATCGCTGACGGTCGAGACTTTCGGGTCCTTCTCGGGATCGCGGATCTGGTCGTTCTCGTTGTCGGCCATCGGTCGGATCCCCTTACTCGGCAGCGACGGCTCGGGCCGTCTCTGTCTGCCCTGTCCCGGCGATGGTCTTCCACAGGTTGAATACCATGATCAGAGCCCCGGTCAGATAGAGCACGCCGCCCAGCGCGCGGATGATGTACATCGGATGCATGGCCGCGACCGTGTCGGCGAAGGAATTCACCAGAAAGCCCAGCGACGTCGACTTCGCGCCACATCAGGCCCTGCATGATGCCCGCGACCCACATCGACGACGCGTAGAGCACGATGCCGATCGTCGCGAGCCAGAAGTGCCAGGAGACCAGCGACAGCGAGTAGAGCCGCTCGCGATGCCACAGGCGCGGCGTCAGGTAGTAGAGCGCGCCGAACGTGATCATGCCGTTCCAGCCAAGCGCCCCGGAATGCACGTGACCGATCGTCCAGTCGGTGTAGTGGCTGAGCGAGTTGACCGCGCGGATCGACATCATCGGGCCCTCGAAGGTCGACATGCCGTAGAAGCCGACCGAGACGACCAGCATCCGCAGGATCGGATCGGTGCGCAGCTTGTCCCAGGCGCCCTGCAGCGTCATCAGGCCGTTGATCATGCCGCCCCAGGACGGCATCCACAGGATGATCGAGAACACCATGCCGAGGATCTGCGCCCAGTCGGGCAGGGCGGTGTAGTGCAGGTGGTGCGGACCGGCCCAGATGTAGAGGAAGATCAGCGACCAGAAGTGGATGATCGACAGCTTGTAGCTGTAGATCGGCCGGTCGGCCTGCTTGGGGATGAAGTAGTACATCATGCCGAGAAAACCCGCGGTCAGGAAGAAGCCGACGGCGTTGTGGCCGTACCACCACTGCACCATTGCGCCCTGGACGCCCGGCCACATCACGACCGACTGCGAGCCCCAGATCGAAACGGGGACGGTCACGTTGTTGACGACATGGAGCATCGCCACGGTCAAGATGAAGGCGAGGTAGAACCAGTTCGCCACGTAGATGTGCGGCTCCTTGCGCTTGACGATCGTGCCGAGGAACACCGCGAGGTAGACGACCCAGACGATGGTCAGCCACAGGTCCACGTACCATTCCGGCTCGGCGTATTCCTTTGACTGGGTCGAGCCGAGGACGTAGCCGGTCGCGGCGAGCACGATGAAGAGGTTGTAGCCCCAGAACACGAACCAGCCGGCGTTTCCGCCCCAGAGCCGCGTCGCGCAGGTGCGCTGGACGACGTAGAAGCTTGTCGCGATCAAGGCATTGCCGCCGAAGGCGAAGATCACCGCCGAGGTGTGCAGGGGGCGGAGCCGGCCGAAGCTGGTCCAGGGCAGTCCGAGGTTCAGCTCGGGGTAGGTCAGCTGCCAGGCGATGATCACGCCCATCAGGAAGCCGACCACGCCCCAGAGCGCGGTGGCGATCACGCCGTAGCGGACCACCTCGTCCATGTATCCGGTCTCGGCCAGCGCGTTCTTTGGTTGCCCCGCCGTCCGGATCGCCCAGATGAAGGCGCCGGCAGAGAGAACCATCAGCAGAACCGCATGAACCGTGTAGGCCGGATCATGGCCGAAATTGGCCGCCATTGCGAAAAAGACGGCTAGAATGCCGGCCGTAGCGATCTTGAAACCATCCAGCATGTTGCCCTCGACCCATCCCCGCTCCGGCGCAGCCCGGGCGCGGCTTCTCTCTGCGTTGTCGGCATCCTTGCGTTGTTCTCGCGGCGCGCTCATTGATCCACATCAAGACAGGAGCGGACGGGTGGGCAGGCTCCCGGTCCAGGTTCCTGCTCTGCGCCGGCCCGCGCGAGGCCAGCGGGTGCTGACCGTTTCGGGAGCGATTCATGATGGACGCGGACGACCAGCGAAGCTGCCTGGTCTGCGGCCGGAGCCGCGAACCGGCGGAATTGCGGATGATAGAGGAGATCAGCCCGGGCGTCGCGCGCCTTGTGCGGCTGGATTTTCCGGAGGCGCCCGAGGACGCGTTGATCTGCCGGGCGGACAGGGCGCGCTATCGGCGCCTGCAGGTCGAGCGGCTGCTGCAGGACGAACGCGGAGAACTCAGCGATCTCGACTGCGAGGTGCTTGCCAGCCTGGAGACCAGCGCGCCGGTGGCCGAGCCGGTCGCGCAGATATACGAGGAGCGGAAGAGCTTCGGCGACCGCGCCGCGGACAGAGTGGCGGTCTTCGGCGGCTCCTGGACATTCATCTCGGGCTTCGTCGTCGTGCTGGCTGTTTGGATCGCGCTGAACGTCACCGGCCTGATGTTCGGGCGTTTCGATCCTTACCCGTTCATCCTGCTGAACCTGGCGCTGTCCTGCATCGCCGCTCTGCAGGCGCCGGTCATCATGATGAGCCAGCGCCGGCAGGAGGCAATCGACCGGCTGCGGTCGGAGAACGACTACAAGGTTAACCTGAAGGCCGAACTGGAGATCCGTCATCTGCACGAGAAGATGGACCACCAGCTGGGCCGCCAGTGGGAGCGGCTTGCGGAGATCCAGCGCATACAGATCGAGATGATGGAAGAGATGATGGATTCGTCGCCGCGCTGAGCCCGCCGGATCGGCCCCGTCACGCCAGCACGCCGCCGTCGGAATCGTCGCCCGATTCGTCGATAAGCTTCAGGAAATCAGGCACGCTCACGCTTCGCCCGTCCAGCAGCTCGATCACCCCGTCCTTGCGCAGCGACGAAATCTGGCGGCTGACCGTCTCGATCGTCAGTCCGAGATAGTCCGCCATCGCCTCGCGCGTGATGTAGAGCGGAAAGCTCAGCCCATCCTGCGGCGCGCTCCGGTTCATCGCGGCGTTGCGCCGGCCCATGATGACGAACAGGCTGGCGATCTTCTCGCGCGCTGTCTTGCGGCCGAGCAGGAGCATCCATTCGCGCGCCGAATCGAGTTCGTCCAGCGTCATCTCGAGCAGGCGTCGCCCGATGTTGGGCGTACGCTCGGCCATGCGCTCGAACTCCTTCTTCTGGAAGACGCAGAGCAGGACGTCCGTTGCCGCGACGACGTCGTAGGCATAGCAGTCGCGACCGGGCCGGCCGAGGAAGTCGGACGGCAGCAGAAGGCCGACCATCTGGCGGCGCCCATCCGTCATGGTGCTAGAAAGCATCGCGACGCCCGACACGACGCTGCCGACCATCGACGCAGTCTCGCCCGCCCAGGCAATGGTCTCGCCGGCGGCATAGTTCCGGTAGGACTTGATCCGTTCCAGCTGATCCAGATCCTGTGGATCGCACTGCGAGCACACGGCGCGGTGGCGGATCGGGCAGTCCTCGCATGGCACATCGCTTGGCTTTCGCGCCAGCATCGTTGTGATCATCGCTATTCTCCCGACCTGCTTCCACATTACGCCCGTGCTTGATCTCGATCAAGGAGCACCGGAGCGGGCAGACGGATTGTCGATGGATGGACGCCAGCCCCAGCCCGATCCGAGCCCAGACGGAGCCCTATGCGCCGCGATACGGATGTTATCCCACGGTCTCGCAGTTCCGGTCGGACGTCGGAGACGCTGCGTTCCGGTCCTGGTGCGGCGATCTGATACCGGGGGCGCGCCTCGCTCTTTCGCTTCATGTGCCGTATTGCGAACGGCTGTGCCGGTTCTGCATTTGCCGAACACAGGCGGTGCGAACCCAGGAGCCTGTCCTAGCGTACCTCGCGGCTCTGGAGGCCGAGATCGAGCGCCTGGGGCGCTTGCTGCCGGCCGGCGTCTGCGTCGACCGAATGCAATGGCGCGGCGGCACGCCGACTATCCTGCGGCCGGAGGGGATCGCGGCGCTCAACTCGCGGATCCGGAGGGCGTTGCCGGTTGCGCCGGCGCTCGATTTCGAGGTCGAAATCGAGCCGCATGGGGTGGAGACGGCGAAGTTCGCGGCGTTGGCCGAAGCCGGATTAACGTGGGCCCGGATCGGTCTGCAGGACTTCGATCCGCAGGTGCAGCGTGCCATCGGGCGGGATCAGGACCGTGAACGCGTGACGACGACTTTCGCGGCGCTGCGGGGGCGGGGCGTCTCCATTGCGGTCGATCTGCTCTACGGTCTGCCGCGTCAGACGCGCGACAGCATCGTCGCGACCTGCGGCGAATTGACGCGTCTGCGACCAGATCGCATCGCGCTGATCGCCTATGCCCACGTGCCCCGGATGGCCAAGCGCCAGCGGGCGATATCGGAGGCCGATCTGCCGGACGCGCTTGCGCGGAGGGACCAGTTCTCGGCCGCAGCCCGCGAGTTGCGCTCAGCGGGCTACGTCCGCAGTGGCGTGGGAGGCTTTGCGCAGGCCGACGCCGCTCTATGCACTGCGGCGCGAGAGGCAAGTCCCGGCGTGCACGGCGCCGCCGACGGCGAACCGGACGCGGTGATCGGTCTCGGCGCGGGGTCTATCTCGCGGTTTGTGCAGGGGTATGTGCAGAACGTCTCCGGCACCGGCGCGTACTTGGCGCGCGCCGCGCACGGGGCCGCGGACAGGGGCGTGGCGCTTGGGCTGGAGGACCGGGTGCGCAAGCGGGCGATCGAGATGCTGCTGTGCGATCTCCGAATCGACATGGACCGGCTGCGGTCGGAGTTCGGAGACTTCGCTCGCGTGCTGGACAGGGCGGTCGCCGCGGCGACCGAGCGATTCGCTGTCGTGATCAGGGCTCCGGACGGCGGGCTGATCCTGCCCGATGACGACGACCCGATGCTGGCGCGCCGGGTCGCCCGTCTGTTCGACGGCTATGCGTCGGACTAGGCGGAAGGCGCGTCAGTCTCGGCGTGGAAGTCCGGCCAGAGGCCGGCGGTCGCGCTTGCGAAGCAGTTCGAAGTTCCCGAGCCGGGTCCAGCCGGCGAGGCTGGTCGGCACGCTGTCCGCGCGGAGCGCCGAACGCAGCACGGACTCGACCCTGGGCCGGTCACGTTTGGCGAGCGGTGCAAAATCGACCGTAACCTGACCGCCGAGCCCGCGCAGCCTGAGTTGGCGCGGCAGTTCCCGCGCCGCCGCCAGGTTCGCCTTCAGAGCAGCCGCGGGCGACGGGTCGCCGGCCGTGTTGACGTCGACGGCGACCAAAGCGCGGGTCGCCTCGACCGCCATCATGCCGGAAGACAGCCTTACGATCGGATCGGCGAGGCCCGCGACCTCTTCCCAGACGCCCGCGTCGGCAAGCGCGTTGCGGTCTTCGAGGATAGTGTCGTCGGGGTCGACCCAGTCGCGCCGTGCGATCCCGGCTGCGCCGGGAGCTGCGGCGACGCAACCCGGCAGACCGACGGCGGCGGCCGAGACGCGGCTCCAGTTTGCGCGCAGGCCCGCGATGTCGGCCCTCAGAGCCTCTGCGTCCGCTTCGGCGGCGCGCGACCGCAGGATCAGGCCCAAGCTTTCGGGAGCGCCGCGCATCGCGTCGGCGGCGCAGCCGGCAAGGGCGTCGCGGAGCGCGCCCTTTGGAATGGCTCGGGACACGTTCAGGCCGGGAGCGCCCGGCGTCAGAACCGCGAGACGGCTGCGCAGCGCGATGCGTGCGGTGACCGGGACTGCCTTGCCGGGCTCCGCCCAGCCATCCACCTGAACCAGCAGGGAAGTGCCTGGCGCCGGAGGAGGCGTCAGGCGCAAGAAGCCCGAGGCTCCGCCACCGAGGTCGACGATCCCGCCGCCCAGGCCCTTCATCGGTCGGCCGGCTACGGCAAGGTGGATTGCCTCCAGTTGCGGCGACGGATCGGCCGGATCTGGGTCGATGGCGAGGTCCTCGAGACGGCCATCCACGACCAGAGCTGCCGCCGCGCCGCCGATGTCGCGCGGTTCGATCAGGATTGATCGGCCCTTCACGAGCGCCAGCCCGCGGCGACCAGCAAGGCCAGCGTCTCGGGGAGGGGCAGGCCCACCACGGCGCCGTAGGAGCCCGAGATCCATGGCGAGAAGGCTGCCGCAGCGCCCTGGATCGCGTAGCCGCCGGCCTTTCCACGCCATTCGCCGCGGACCACGTATCGGGCGATCTCAGGTTCGGAGAGGCGGCGGAAGCGAACCACGGTCTCCACGGCGCGACTGCGCAACCGCCCGCCGCCCGACACCGCGATGCCCGTGATGACCCGATGCCGGCGACCGGAGAGCATGCGGAGAAACGCCGCCGCCTCGTCGGCGTCCAAAGGCTTGCCGAGCATGCGGCGACCGAGCGCCACCACCGTGTCGGCGGCCAGCGCTATCTCGCCTTCGCCAAGCGCCGCCGCCTGCGCCTTGCCGCGGGCGAGGCGCAGCGCACAGGCCCGCGGCAATTCGCGCGGAAGCGGCTTCTCATCGATGTCGGCCGGCCGTACATCGTCGGGCGTGACGCCGACCTGCGCCAGCAGATCGAGCCGACGCGGACTTGCCGAGGCGAGGATCAGCCGCGGGCGCGCAGGCGCATTACTTGAAGCGATAGTTGATGCGTCCCTTGGACAGGTCATAGGGGGTCATTTCCACCTGAACCTTGTCTCCAGCCAGCACGCGGATGCGGTTCTTGCGCATCTTGCCGGCAGTATGGGCAATAATCACATGGCCGTTCTCAAGCTCTACCCGGAAAGTCGCGTTGGGCAGAAGCTCGGTCACGACCCCTGGGAACTCGAGAAGCTCTTCCTTGGCCATGTCGTCTCCGAAAGCAATTGCAGCAGCACGGGCAATGCCTCGGCACGTCCGCGGCCGGTAAATGATCCCAATCCGGCCTGAATTCAAGCACATTCGCCCCGCGAGCAGCCGCCGCCGGGCCAAGGCCCCGGAACCAAAGACCAATAGGCACGTTCTTTGAAGTCGGCCCTGCACCAAGGCTGCAGATAACTCGCACTGGGGAAAGTCATGCACAGCATCATCTATCTTGTCGGCCTCGTGGTCGTCGTTCTGGCGGTTCTCTCCTTCGTCGGTCTGGCCTGATCATGGCGCAGCCGACACCGCACGCAGCGGCCACAGACTCGGCCGGCTACGTGGACTGGCCAGCGATTGCAGCTGGCGCTGTCCTCGCCGTGGCGATCGGGCTGGTTCTCATCGCGTTCGGCGCGGGTCTGGGCCTATCCATAGCGTCGCCCGAGCCGGGTGAAGGAGCCTCGATGCGCTGGTTCACCATCGCGACGGGCGTCTGGTTCGTATGGGTCATCCTGTCCAGTAATGTCGCTGGCGCTTACCTTGCCGGTCGCCTCCGTCGGCGGACATACGACGCCACGCCGGATGAGTTGGATACGCGCGACGGCGCGCATGGCCTGATCGTCTGGGCAGTCGGAGCGATCCTTGCCGCGATCCTTGCCTCGAGCGGCGTGACCGGCATCGCGCGGACCGCGACCTCCGCCGCCGGAACGGCGACCGAGACGATCTCGGGCGCGATCGGGGGTCAGATCGACTATTTCGCCAACCTCGTTCAGCGGGGGCCAGCTCCGGCGGACGCGCCGGACATCACCGGAGAGGTAGCGACCGTTCTTACCCGCAGCCTCGCTGAGGGCGAAGTGACCGATGCCGACCGCGAGTATCTCCGGGACCTTGTTGCCCAGCGAACGGGTGTACAGCCCGATCAGGTCGCCGAACAGGTCGATGCTGCGCTTGCGCAGTTCGAGCAAGCGCAGCAGGCGGCCATCGACGCGGCCAATCAGGCGCGCATCGCCGGGGTGATCGGAGCTTTCATCATCGCAGCTACTATGCTGATCGCTGCGGCAGCGGCCTATTTCGCGGCCGTCGCCGGCGGCGACCATCGTGACCGCAACCTCGCGTTCCGCAACATTCTCAAGTAGGGAGAGGCAAATGTTTCCGGCAATCCTGGTCTGGCTTCTCGGCGCCCCGCTGGTCGTGGTGCTGATCGTGTTCTTCCTGGCCTAAAGGGCACGAGGCGGCCGTCGCGGAACGCCGCGTGCAGAGAGTACGCGGTGATCTCTTGGTCTGATTCTGAACTTTCAGTCTCGCTCGAGATCGACCGCGTCGGGCGCGCCGAAACGGGCGAGGATCCGGGCCATGATCTGGTCTCGAGCTTGGCGGTACGCGCGTAGCTTGTCCTCACGATTCTCGCCAAGGCCCGTGGGGTCGAAGATCGGCCAGTATTCAACCTCCAGCGCATGGTACCGCGTATATTCCTGAGCCTGCCGCTGAGCGGCCGGAGAAAGCGCAATGATGAGGTCGTAGGCGTCGATCCGGTCCCCCCATTCCTCCATCTGATTGAAGCTGCGGACCCGGTGCTTGTCGAGGTGAACCCCGATTTCGGAGCAGACCGCAACGGAAAAGCCATCCACCTCAAGTTCATTCTTGACGCCGGCCGACTGGACGTAAATCCGCGCGCCGTAGAACTTCTTCATGATGCCCTCCGCCATCGGCGAGCGCACGGCGTTGTAGTCGCAGCAGAACAGCACCGCCGTGGGGTTCGCCGCTGAGGTGTCGGTCACGCGAAGTCAGCCCTTGAAATGCAGCACGCAGATCAGGGTGAACAGGCGCCGCGCTGTCGCCATGTCGGTCTCGACCTTGCCCTCGAGCCGTTCGAGCAGGATGCGCGAGCCCTCGTTGTGGATGCCGCGCCGGCCCATGTCGATCGCCTCGATCTGGGCTGGCGGCAGGCGCTTGACCGCGTCGAAGTATGCGCCGCAGATCTGGAAGTAGTCCTTCACCACCTGGCGGAACGGCGTCAGAGACAGGTGGAACTCGCCGCAGGGCTCGCTAGCATCGGTCGCGACGTCGAAAACCAGGCGACGCTCGCGGATCGAGAGGGTCAGCCGGTAGGGACCGCTCGGCGCGGAGCGGCCGTCGCGTTGCGGCAGCCTGAAGAGGTTCTCCTCGAGGAGGTCGAAGATCGCCACCCGACGCTCCTGCTCGATCTCGGGCGTCGGCGGGGCAAGGCCGGTCTCGTCCAGCACAACCGCGACCAGCCGGTCAGGGCTCGTCTCGTCAACGGCCATGGTCAGCCTCCTCGTTCAGTCGGTCGAGCCGGACGCGCACGGAGAGACCGTGCGCCTGAAGTCCCTCGGAGCGGGCGAGCCGTTCGGCGGCGGGTCCGATGGCGGCGAGCGCTCCGGGCGTCATGCGCGCGAGCGTCGTGCGCTTGAGAAAATCGATCACTCCGAGGCCCGAGGCGAAGCGGGCCGAGCGGGCGGTCGGCAGCACGTGGTTCGGTCCGCCGACATAGTCGCCGATCGCCTCGGGCGTCAGCGCTCCGATGAAGATCGCGCCGGCGTGGCGAACGCGGCCCGCCATCGTCTCGGCCTCCGCCAGACAAAGCTCCAGATGCTCGGGCGCGATCCGGTCGGACAGGATCGCCGCCTCTTCCCAGTCGCGCACAACGATGACGGCGCCGTAGTCGCGCCAGCTCGGGCCGGCGATCTCGCGCCGCTCGAGGGTCTCGAGCCGGCGCGCGACGGCGGCTGCGACCGCGCTGCCGAAACTGGCGTCGTCGGTAATCAGGATCGCCTGCGCCGCCGTGTCGTGCTCGGCTTGGCTCATCAGGTCGAGCGCGATCCAGTCGGGGTCGTTGTCGGCGTCGGCGATGACGAGGATCTCCGACGGGCCGGCGATCATGTCGATGCCGACCTGGCCGAAGACACGGCGCTTTGCGGCAGCGACCCAGGCGTTGCCAGGGCCGGTGATCTTGTCGACCCTGGCGATGGACTCGGTGCCGTAGGCGAGCGCCGCGATCGCCTGTGCGCCGCCGATGCGGTAGACCGTGTCGACGCCCGCCAGCCGCGCCGCCAGCAGCACCAGCGGATTGACGACCCCGCCCGGGGTCGGCGCGCAGATGGAAAGGCGCTCGACGCCCGCGACCTGCGCGGGGATCGCGTTCATCAGCACCGAGGACGGGTACGAGGCGAGGCCTCCCGGCACGTAGAGGCCGGCCGCCTCGACCGCCGTCCAGCGCCAGCCCAGCTCGGCGCCGGTCGGATCGGTCCAGCGAGCGTCCTCGGGCACGCTGGCGCGCGTGGTAGGCGCGGATGCGATCCGCCGCCAGCTCCAGCGCGGCGCAGTCGGCCGGGTCCACGCGACCTACGGCGGCGTCGATCTCGTCGGCCGAGAAGGCGAGCGTCTCCGGCGTCAGGTCCAGCCGGTCCCAGCGCGCCGTCATCTCGACCAGCGCCGCGTCTCCGCGGTCGCGGACGTCCGCGATGATCCGGGCGACGTCCGCGTCCACGTTCGCGTCCGCCTCGCGCTTTGCGGCCATCAGCGTGGCGAAGGCGGCCTGGAACTCGGGATCGGCCGTGCACAGAAAGACGGGCATTCGGGTCTCCTTGCTCAGGCGGAATAGCTGGCCCGGCCGCCCGTCTCAAGCGCCTCAGCGCCGGTTGGGCGCATGACAGGGGCGAGCTCGCAGCGAATTCGCCAACGACAAGCGCCTGATTTGTCCGCGCGCCAATGCGCGATGGGCCCGGAAGCGGCTCAGCCCCCGTGATCGGGCGCCTTGCCGGACGGGGCTACGTACGGGCGCGTGACGTCGCCCAGCGTGACGTCAAGGCATTCGACATCGACGGCGATTTCGCCGTCGCCGGCCAACGTGAGGCGCAGCGTGCCACTGCCGTCCTCGCCCGGATCGAACTTCAGGTCGAGCAGCGAGAGCAGGGTTTCCCGGTCGCGCGGATCAGGGCCTTGGGCGCGGACGGCTTTCGCATTGGCGATGCAAAGCAGCGACTGGACGCGCTCGAATGGCCGACCCTGTCGTTCGGCAGCGGGCTTGTCCTCCCATCGAAAGCGATTGATCAGCAAAGTGAAACGGCGGCGTCCGGGCATCCAGGCGACTTCGGAGACCGGCGCCAGCCCGTCCTGGACCAGGGCTGAGATGACGGTGAGGTCCTCCGGCGAATTCTGCTCGCAACCGCAGCGCGGTTTGGGCTCCTTCCTCGAAGCGGGCGTCCTGCTTGTCGTTGCTCATGCCTGGCGTCCCGACTACGCGGCGCGTTCCGTGACGCGTTCGATCTGGGCGCCACAGGCCGACAGTTTTTCTTCGACGCGCTCGTAGCCGCGATCAAGGTGGTAGACGCGCGCCACCCGAGTCTCTCCCTCCGCCGCAAGGCCGGCCAGAATCAGGCTGACGCTGGCGCGCAGGTCGGTCGCCATGACCGGGGCGCCGCGGAGCTTGTCGACCCCGGTCACGGTCGCGGCGCCGCCATGGACCTCGATCCTGGCACCCATGCGCGCGAGCTCAGGCGCGTGCATGAAGCGGTTCTCGAAAATCCGCTCCTCGAGATGGCTGACCCCGTCGGCGAGCGTCAGCAGCGCCATCATCTGCGCCTGCAGGTCGGTCGGAAAGCCGGGGAAGGGCGCCGTCGTCACGTCGACCGGGCCGATGCGGCCGTTATGACGGCTGACCGTCAACCCCTGCGCGGTCTCCTCGATGGAAACGCCCGCCGCCTCGAGCTTGTCCGCAAAGGCAGACACCAGGTCGCGTCGGCCGCCGATTAGTTCGACCTCGCCGCCCGTGATCGCGGGGGCGAGCATGTAGGTGCCGAGTTCGATCCGATCGGCGACGACCGGATGTGTCGCGCCGTGCAGGCGGTCGACGCCCTGGATCGTGATCGTGCCGGTGTCCTCGCCGTCGATCTGCGCTCCCATCGCGCGGAGGCAGCGCGCGAGGTCGACGATCTCCGGCTCGCGCGCGGCGTTGCTCAAGACGGTCGTGCCCTTCGCCAGCGTGGCGGCCATCAGCAGGTTTTCGGTCGCGCCGACCGAGACCAGCGGAAACTCGAAGCGCGCGCCCCGGAGCCCGTTCGGAGCTGCGGCGTGCACGTAGCCGTCCCGCAGGTGGAGATCGGCCCCGAGCGCTGCGAGGCCGGCAAGATGCAGGTCGACCGGCCGCGCGCCGATCGCGCACCCGCCCGGCAGCGACACGACCGCCTCGCCGTCGCGCGCCAGCATGGGTCCCAGCACGAGGATCGAGGCGCGCATCTTGCGGACGATATCGTAGTCTGCGCGGTGACTGGCGATCTGCTGCGCGCCGACTACCAGCACCCGGCCCGCCTGCAGACTGGCTACCTCGCAGCCGAGCGATTCGAGAAGCGCTGTCATTGTCCGGATATCCGAAAGCCGCGGCGCATTTGTCAGCGTCAGCGGCTCATCGGTCAGGAGCGCCGCCGGCATCAGCGCCAGGCAGGCGTTCTTCGCACCGGAGATCGGGATGCGACCGCTGAGCCGCCGCCCGCCGCGGACGAGGATGCTATCCATGATCGGAGTTATCCTTGTTGCTCGGTCTCGGGATCGCGCCGTCGGCCGCGCGGGCCCTCTGCTGGGCCTTGCGTCGGTCGAGGTTTGCGCGCAGCGCCGCAGCCTTGCGCGCGTTCCTGTCATCTTGGACATCGACCTCTGGCCTTGTCCGTCGCTCCGCCGCCGGTTCCTGTTTCATCCGGCCTCTCTAGCGCAAGGCCCGCGACCGGTCCAGATTGCGCTTGCGCGACCCGGCGTTTCGGCTAAAAGAGCAACCGCTCCAAGCAGGCTGCCGTAGCTCAGGGGTAGAGCACTCCCTTGGTAAGGGAGAGGCCGAGAGTTCAAATCTCTCCGGCAGCACCATCTCGCTTTTGTTGCTCGAAAATCCCGCTAAGTATCTAAACGGGAACGAAAATTCGGGAGTTCCATACACCCCATTTTGCCCATACCGGAGGGGCTCCGAAAACGCCAGTCGAAGCACTGTCTGACGCATCAGGAAGTCACCATTTTTGTATATAACCTAAGGACTTGCAACGAACTGAAGGGCGAGTTCAGTACAATCCTCTAGCCTCCCCTTTGGCGGCACGGTTTTGGCCGCCCGTTCTCGCCGGTGGCAGGGTTGGGCATTCATCCCGTCCCCTTTTGGTTCAGGAAGCCTCGTTCCGGCCTGTCTTGAGCAAAGCCAACTCGGCTTTCAGAGCGGCAATCTGTTCATCCTTAACGGCAAAAGCGGCTGCAACGTCCGCCGCTTCAAATCGCTGGGGAATGTGCTGGGGACAGTTCGAGTCCCACGCCGTGATGGTGAACAGGATCACCTGTTCGGCGCGCGCCTTGTAGTTCGGCGGCATGAGCTCCGCGACGAGCGTCTCATCACCCTCGACGACCCTCGCCGTTCCCCAGATCTTGATCCGGCGACGCTCGGCGTAGTCGATCAGGAAAAGATAAGCCTTGGGGTTGTCCGCGAGATTGCCTGAGGTGATGAACTGCCGGTTGCCGGCATAGTCGACGAAGCCGAGCGTATGCGCATCGATCACCTTCAGGAATCCCGAAGGGCCGCCACGATGCTGGATGTAGGGCTGTCCCTCGGCATTCGCGGTCGCGAGGAAAACACTTGTCTGCGCTTCAATGAACGTCTTGAAGTCGCGCGTGACTTCCGTGCGCCAGCCGCATGACTGTTCTTGGTTGGCGTAGGCGCGGCGCGAGCCCTTGCGGGTCTGGATGGCCTTCACGGTGGGGGTGAAGGCGACATCGCTGGAATAGGAAATGTCCATTCAATCCTCGCTAGAGGCCGAGATCGGTGAGGCCGGGGTGGTCGTCGGGACGTCGCCCGAGCGGCCAGTGGAACTTGCGGTCGATTTCAGTGATCGGCAGATCGTTGATGCTGGCGATGCGGAGCTGCATTAGTCCTTCGGCGTCGAACTCCCAGTTCTCGTTGCCGTAGCTGCGAGACCACGTCCCGTCGGCGCCCTGCCATTCATAGGCGAACCTCACGGCGATACGGTTGCCGGCGAAGGTCCAGACCTCCTTGATCAGACGATACTCACGCTCGCGCGCCCACTTGGCGGTGAGGAACGCCTCGATCGCCGCGCGGCCGCTCGGGAACTCGGCCCGGTTCCGCCAACGGCTGTCGGGCGTATAGGCGAGCGCCACGCGTGCGGGATCGCGGCTGTTCCAGGCGTCCTCGGCCAGCCGCGCCTTTTGCACGGCGGTCTCGGCGGTGAAGGGAGGAAGCGGCGGACGGGACATAGCGATTCTCCGGAATGGGGATCGGGCGCGGGCCCGCCGCTCGGGCGAGCCCGCGCTGTCGTCAGGCGACGAGCGCCTCGGTGGCGGGAAAATCGACGACGGTTTGCGCCACCTCGTTGGCGTAGTTGGTCAGCGTGTTCACCGCGACATGCACGACGATCTCGACCACCTGCGCATCCGAGTAGCCGGCGAGCTTGACCGCCTTGACCTCGTCATCGCTCACATGACCCCGAGCTTTCACGACGCTGGCGGCAAAGCGCACCGCGGCATCGGCCTTGGGGTCGTTCGAATGGCCGCGGCGGTTGGCGGCGATCTCGGCCGGATCGAGCTTGACCATGTTCGCGCCGATGTAGCTGTGCGCGGCCAGGCAGTAGCCGCAGCCGTTCACCTCGGCGACGGCCAGCGCGATACGTTCGCGGGTCGCCGCTGGTAGGCTGCCCTTGGCAAGGGCGCCCGAGAGAGCGAGGTAGCCTTCCAGAGCAGACGGGCTGTTGGCGATCAGGCGGAACAGGTTCGGAGCCATGCCGAGCTGCTTTTCCACGGCCTGCAGCAGCGGCTGGCTGGCGGCGGGGGCATCGGCGATCGTGGCGGGGATGGCGAGGCGGGTCATCGGGGGTCTCCGGGTTCGGTCCGAGCGGGAATGGCTGGACCATAGAGAAATGCCTCCTTTCACTGTGGTTGAGTATCCGGCATTATCGAAAGCCAACCTTCCGTTCTGTGGAACCTCTTGGACCGACTCGCCGCCATGACTGTGTTTCTTGCCACCGTCGAGGCCGGCTCGCTGTCTGGCGGCGGGAGGAAGCTTGGAATGCCGCTGCCGACCGTCAGCCGCAAACTCTCGGAGCTTGAGGACCACCTCGGCGCGCGGCTGCTGATCCGGTCAAGCCGGCAGCTCGGCCTGACAGATGCCGGGCGCGGATATGTTGCCGCCTCCCAGCGGATCCTCGAGCAGGTTGATGAAGCGGAGCGCACAGCGGCCGGCGAATACCGAACGCCGCGGGGCGGGCTGGTGATTGCGGCGCCGGTGGTATTTGGCCGTCTGCATGTGCTGCCGGTGGTTACGGCGTTCCTGAAAGCTTACCCGGAAATCGACGTGCGGCTGATCCAGGCCGACCGGATTGCCCATCTCCTCGACGATCACATCGACGTCGCGCTGAGGATCGGCAACCTGCCGGACAGCAGCCACGTCGCCATCAGGTTGGGGGAAGTGCGGCGTGTCACCTGTGCAAGCCCGGAATACCTTGCACGGCGCGGTGTGCCCGAGATGCCGGATGCCCTGCCGGAACATGATTGCGTCGCCTTCGATATCCTGACCTCGATTGATGGCTGGTTGTTCAGCGAGGCGGGGCGCGATCGGCTGGTGGCGATCCGTCCGCGCCTGGTAGTCAATACCGCCGAGGCCGCGATCGACGCTGCGGTCGCCGACCTCGGCATTACCCGGGCGCTTTCCTACCAGATCGCAGCCGCGCGGCGCGCGGGTCGCCTGCAGGCGGTGCTTTCGGCGTTCGAGCCTCCGGCCTGGCCCGTAAGTCTGGTCTATGCCGCCCAGGGACAACTGCCGCTGAAGCTGCGCGCCCTTCTCGATTTCGCCGCGCCTCGCCTCAGAGCGGCTCTCCAGCAGGCGACGGGTTGACACTTGCGTCCGGGTCAATGCTGTGTTTCTGCCCGCCCCCGACCTTTCATATCCTGAAAGCATGGCTCTCGGCTTTGCCGGATATCAGGGTTGAACGAAAGGGCCTACCAAACAAGTGGCTAAAGCAATACTGCCACAGCTGCCCCGGAGGGAACCTGCAATGCGCCCCCGCGCCACCCTCCAAGACGATCGTCGTTGCGATGCGCGCGCCGCCGTCCCGCGCATCGCCGCACCCCTCTTGCAAGGGCCCACGACATGGAGATCCCACCAACCAGGCTCGGACCCGCGTGGCTGGCTTGGCGGCGCAGAAAGCCGAAGGATTTCTCAGAAAGCGGCTGCTTCAGGCTGCCTGCGGTGGCCCCCCTCTGCATGGCTATCCACCTGTTCCGGCGCAAGTGTTGACGAGCCACTCCCATGAGCGCACGAATGAATGCTGGGTCACTTCTTTTATCGGAGCTCCAACGGGGAAGGGTGGCTTAAATGGAGATACACCAGATTCGCTATTTTCTGGCGGTCGCCGAAGAGCTCAATTTCACCCGCGCCTCGGAACGGTGCAACGTCGCCCAGCCCTCGCTGTCGAGGGCGATTCAGCTGCTCGAGGCGGAACTCGGCGGGCTGCTTTTCCACCGGGAGCACCGACGGACGCATCTCACGGAGCTCGGCCGGATGGTCCGGCCGCACCTCGAGGCCGTGTACGAGGGGCTGCAGACGACCAAGCAGGTCTCGACGGACTTCGTGCGCATGAAGCGCGTTCCGCTGAGCCTCGGCATCATGAGCACGATCTCGCCCGTTGGGATCATCGACATGATCGGCAACCTCCGCACAAGGTATCAGAACATCGAGGTGAAGCTGAACGATGCCAGCGCCCCCGAGCTGCGCAATCGGATGATGGCGGGCGATCTCGATGTGGCAATCTATGCGCTGCCGGGCGAACAACCCGACGAGCGGACGCATGTCGTCCCATTGTTTCGCGAGCAGATGGTGATCGCGGTTTCGCTCAGCCATCGGCTTGCCGCAGAGTCAGGGGTTTCCGGTCCGGGAAATGAACGAAGAGCCCTACATACATCGAGTGAATTGCGAGTTCGCCGGCTATGCCGATCGCATCCTCCACGAACAGGGGGTCACCTGCACGCCAACCTACTGGAGTGAGCGCGACGACTGGACGCTGGCGATGATCGCGGCGGGCCTGGGATTCGGCTTCATGCCGGCAAACGCGGTCAAGCATCCAGGGGTGGTGGGCGTTCCCGTCGTGGAGCCGGAGTTCTGGCGCGAGGTGAACCTTGTAAGCGTGCGCGGACGACGCCATTCGCCCGGCGTCGGGGCGCTGGTCAGAGAGGCCACAAGAAAGGCATGGTTCGGCGAGCAGGCGATCGCGGTGGCGGACGGGCCGAAGCGGCTCGACCCGCTGCAGCCGCGAGCCCGCGCTTTGCCTGCGGCCCGCGTCTCCTAGTGCGAGAATATTACTTCGATCCGAGCACGTAGACGGCTTGCCAGCGCTTGTTCGGCAGGTTCGCGAACAGACTCTCGCACCGTATCATCATCAGCCGCGAGGGCTTGTTTCGAGTGCAGTAACCTGAGTCTGGCCCGCAGTGGCGCCGTGCGCGGCGAAGTTGCCCCGGCCGATCTCGGCGTCGAGCCAGCGGTGCATGCCGAGCAGCCGGTTCGGGAAGCCGCGCTCGGGCGCCAGAACATGACTCCGGACCCGGAAGGCGCGGTCTTCGAGCTTCTTCTGCGTCGGGCTGCGCCGGTCCACCGGGCCGCGGGAAACTCGACGGGTGTCTGTGGTCTGGTCGGCGGCGAAGTTGCGGTCGGCGACGCGCAAGCACTCCTGCAATTCGACGGTATCGCCTGGCTCCAACGACATCAGGGTCTGCGGCGTGAGCGTTGCCGCGAGCGACGACAACGTACAGGATCTTTCGCACATTGCCGGGCGAGGCAGCTCCCTTCAGGATCGTTGAAAGGAGCTTGGGATGGATGAGAAGCCGGAGGCGAGGCCGATGGGACAGGTGATCCAGGTCGATGAGGCTCGGATCAGGGATCACCTCGGCGAGATGGTGCGCAGGAGGTCGAGGAGGCGCTGAACGCCATGCTCGACGCCGGGGCGGACCGGTTATGCGGCGCCGGACGCTACGAGCGCAGCGAGGCGCGGAAGGATACGCGCGCCGGGCAGCTACGAGCGATCGCTGGAAACGCGCGCCGGCCAGGTCAGCCTGAAGATCCCGAAGCTGCGGCGGCAGACCTTCGAGACGGCGATCATCGAGCGCTACGCCGCCGGGAGATCCGGTCGAGGAGGCGCCGATGGAGATGTACCTTGCCGGCGTCTCGGTGCGCCGGGTCGAGGACATCGCCGAGGCGCTCTGGGGCACGCGGGTCAGCCCGAGCACGGTCTCCAATCTCAACAAGAAGGTCTACGCCAAGATCGAGGCCTGGCGGAACCGGCCGATCGAGGGCGCGCATCCGTACGTCTTTCTGGACGGCATCGTGATGAAACGGACCTGGGCCGGCGAGGTGCGCAACGTCTCGCTGCTGGTGGCGATCGGCGTCAACGCCGAGGGTTGCCGCGAAATCCCCGGCATCTGCGAGGGCGCCAAGGAGGGCAAGTCCGGCTGGTCGGCGTTCCTGCGGCGCCTCGTGGACCGCGGGCTTCGGGGCGTGGAGCTGATCGTCTCGGACGCCTGTCGCGGCCTCGTCGAAAGCCTCGCGGAGCACCTGCCGGACGCCCGGTGGCAGCGCCGCATCGTGCATTTCTACCGCAACGTCTTCCCGCCACCGCTCCGGCCGGGCCGAAGTATGCCTGCGTCGAGTCCGGGACGGTCAGGTAGGTTGCGCCGAGCGTCAGTCCGCGGACCGGCGAGCCCTCGAGGTTCAGGCCCACGATCTTCGTGTCGGTGTCGAGGATCGAAAGCTCGTCCGGATCGAGGTAGAACGCCTGCAGCTTCGTCTGGTTGTAGGCGACCTCGCCGAGGACCAGAAGTTCGGAAGCCCAGTGCGCGTTCGCCTGGAGCGCGGCGCGATCCCAGCCGTTCGCCGCCGTGTTGGCGATCAGAAACCGTTCGCGAGGGTGAAGCGCTGCCGTCCCGCCCCGAAGTTGAACGTCGCACGCGCCGGTCTTTGCGGCAGAGAGGGCCGCCGCGACCACTGCGCGAAGGAAGCCGATCGTCTCCCGCGAACTTTCCCGCAGATCAGTCGCTGCGCGCGGCGTCGGCGTCCAATTGCCCGCTTCGTCCCGTACGATCCAGCCGCCCGTCCGCATGGCCTCCAGCTTCCGACGCACCGTCTCCCGGGGGATGCCGGAGGCGAGCGCGATCGATTGCGTGTTCGTCAGCCGCGTTTGGGGAAAAGGCGCGAAGTCGCTGCGCAGGGCGTCTTCCCATCCGTCGCGATCCGTTCCGAGCGACAGCGTCAGGAGCACCAGCATCGCGTCGAGATCGCCACCGAAGTCCCGCCGCAACTTCACAAGGAGCCGCGCGAACGCGAACCTATACGCCGGATAGATGTCATCAAACCGGTCCAGGACCCACTCATTCGTGATGCGTGCCTGCGCCATACTACCTCCCGCCTTTCCGTTCCGCAGGACCTGACGGCCCGTTCTTGGGGACTCCCCCGCCCCAGGGTTTCTTGAGACATCGCAGACGGCTTATTTGAGGCCGATGGAGGTGTTGAGATGGGTGACGATGAGCGCGGAGGAGCCGCGGGCGCGGAGACCTCGGATATCGGAGCGGTCGCGGCTCCGGTCCGAGAGCGGCGCCTGACGGCAGGTCGCAAGCGGGACGCGGTGCTGCGGCTACTGCGGGGCGAGCCGCTGGAGATCGTGGCGCGCGAACTGGCGGTGACGGCTGCGGATCTGAGCGGCTGGCGCGTTGCTTTTCTCGATGCCGGGGCGGCCAGCCTGAAGTCGCGGGCGCGGGACGATCGGGACGAGACGATCGATCGGCTGCGGACCAAGGTCGGCGAGCTGACCATGGACACCGAGCTGCTCTACGCGAAGATCGAGCGGCTGGAAGCTGGGGGCGGCGGCATCCCTTTTGCGGCGCGGAGGTCGAAGCGATGAGCGCCGTCATCTCGATCTCCACGCGCCGCCGCTACGGTGTCGCCGGGGTCTGCCGCGCCTGGGGCGTCGCGCGGGCGGGGGTCTATCGCCGCCGCGGCGCAGCGGAAGCGCCGGCCGCGCCACGGCGCAGGCCGGGACCGCAGGGGCCGATGCCCGACGCCGCGCTGGTCGAGGCGATCCGGCAGGTGCTCGTCGACAGCCCGTTCCACGGCGAGGGCTGCCGGAAGGTCTGGGCGCGGCTGCGCCATGCGGGCCTGCGCACCTCGAAGGAGCGGGTGCGCCGCCTGATGCGGGAGAACGGCTTGGCGGCGTCGACCCGCACGGGCCGTCCCCGCGGCCCGCGCAACCATGACGGCACGATCATCCCGAAGACCGTCGACACGATGTGGGGGACCGACATGACCGCTGCCTTCACTGTCGAGCACGGCCAGGTCGCCGTGTTCGTCGCGGTCGACCACTGCTCGGCGGAGTGCGTCGGCATCCACGCCGCTCTCCACGGCACCCGCCATGAGGCGCTCGAGCCCGTCCGGCAGGGCGTGACCGAGCGCTTTGGCGGGGTAGAGAAGGAGGCGGCTGCTGGCCTCAGCATCCGCCACGACCACGGGAGCCAGTACATGTCCCGCGACGTCCAGAAGGAGATCGCCTGGCTCGGGGCGGCGTCCTCCCCGGCCTTCGTCCGGGCGCCCGAAGGCAACGGCTGCGCCGAGCGGTTCATCCGGACGCTGAAGGAGAACCTGCTCTGGGACAGGACCTTCCCGACCGTCGAGGACCTCCGCCTCGCCCTGATCGACTTCAGGCAGACCTACAACGAATGCTGGCTGATCGAGCGCCACGGACACCGCTCGCCAGCCCAGTTCCGACGCGACCAGATGGACACAATGCCCTTGGCCGCATAATCGCAATCGGGTGTCTCAAGAATCCGAGGGCGGTACAGGATCGACCTCGTATCCGCAAGGGCCGGGCGCAACCTTTGACGCATTCCGCCCCTTAGAACATGCAGAAAACGCCCTACCGGACCTGCCCCGGCAGGGCGTTGCTATGTTTGGCGAATTTCCACCCGATTCGGCGTATATGTCCGCGGATCAGCCGTAGAGTTCCTACAATTCTCACCGAGCCCCATGGCGTGCTGTTCGACAGGAAGGCGGACTTTGTTGGCCGGCGTCGGTCGTTCCGGGCGGAGAGCGGTCTTTCAAGCTTGCGCTAACTGAGCTTTCCGCGGCCCAAAGCGGTCATTAGATACACCTCGCTGCCATCTCGCCAGTCGCTCTGCAGAACCCCACGCAGTTATCCGTTATCCATCGCCTCGGACCTTGGCGCTGCCGCGAGGCCTTCGAAGAAGCCACCCTCGAACTTGTCGGCCGGTTCGACACCCGGTGCCCGCTCGCGCCCATCGCGGTCATGCCCCGCCAGCCGAAGCCGAGGAGCGGTACCACGCCAAGCTGGCGATCCGCGGCGCAATACTCAAGCCGGCCGGCCTCGGGGAACCCGGCGCGGATCAACGTGCGGAGTTGACTTTCAATTGACCTGCTGCCCCTGCTCGGCGAGGCATACGGCGGATCAGATGCCAGACTTCATCGAGCTTCACCCGACCTTCTCACAGATCGTCGACGAGCGCGCCGACCTCGAGGCCTATTCGTTCCACCGGGGCGAGTTGGCTTGGGATGACCTTTTGGCGCGGCGCCGCGTGGTGGTGCTGGCGGAAGCGGGCAGCGGCAAGAGCGACGAGTTCGCGCTTAGGGCGGCGTGCCTCCAACGGGCCGGAAAGGATGCGTTCCTGGCAACTGTCCAGGACGTCGCCCGGGAGGGTTTCGAAGGAGCCCTCGGATCCGCCGACCGGACGCGGTTCACGGCATGGCGCGTCTCCGAGCGCCCCGCGTGGCTGCTCCTCGATTCCGTCGACGAGGCCAAGCTCGACGGCATCAGGCTGCGCACGGCGCTCCGCAAGGTGGCCGACGCCATCGACGGCCTTGAGGGACGTGCGCGTATTCTCCTCTCGAGCCGCTTTACCGACTGGGAAGCGCGCCACGACCTCGCCACCTTCGGGGACATGCTCCCCATTCCGGCGAAGGCCTCCGGGCCGCCCCCGGCGATCACGCGGGAAGCGGCGTTGCAGCGGATTCTCGAGCGAGAGTACGTCGCCGACGAGGAGCGGGAGGACGAGAAAGCCAGCGCCCCGGAACAACCGCTCCTGGTTGTCATGAGCGGGCTCGCCCAGGAACAGGTCGCCCGCTACGGGCGGGCGCGCGGAGTTCGAATGTGTCGACGCCTTCTCGACGCCATCGATACCGGCAACCTTTCGGGCATGGCACGGCGGCCGCTGGACGTTGAGTGGCTGGTCGCGCGCTGGCGACGCGACGGTTCGTTCGGGAGCTACCGGGATATCGTCGAGGCAAGCCTAACCGAGCGGCTTCAGGAGCGAGACCCTGACCGGCGATGCTGGCGCGCTGGGCCGCGTAGCCGACCGTGAAGGCGAGAACGGCCGCCAGGGTCGGCTACGCCATGCCAAACATCGTTCAGGCGCCAGGGCCGCAGTCGAGGCTCCGCGGGATCGGCTTCGGGCCGAGATGCAGTGTCGAGTTGGCTTCGCGGAGCGCGGTACGGACGGGCGTCTCGTCGTTCAGCATTTTATACAGATTAGCCTTTGACCTCGGCGGCAAAGGCGTTTGATGCCAGCGTCGATGCGAGCAGTGTTGCATGGAGTTTCGTTTTCACTTTCGAACTCCATATTGGAAGAAACGCCGTAGAACGGTCCAACCGGCCTGCGGTGGGCTGCCGCCGCGCCGTCGAACCGGAGCGTCGCGAAAGGATCGAAGTCTCTTAAGGCTGTCGGATCTCGATCGCCGGGGCAGTCGAGACCCGGGGGCAGCGCCGAGCGTTCAGGCGCGGCTCGGCGGGGAAGGCCGGCCGGCTCCAGGCCGCCCGGCTGCCCCAGTCGCATCCTGGCTTCTTACTTGGCCAGGACGACCCCGATGTGTTGCTTGCGCTCGTTGTCGCTGTAGTCGCTGCTCGTCGCCACCGCGTTGATGCTAGCGATCTGGCTAAGGGTGAGACCCATGACGTCCTGGTCGCCGAAGCCGTAGTGCTGCAGCTCGTGCTGGGCGGCCAGCTCAAGCATCGACAGCCCGACTTCCATGGTCGTGGACATGTCCTGCGCCTGTGCGTTTCCGCCAAACAGGCTGGCGGCTAGGGCGAGAGCGGTGATGGTAGCTTTCATGATCTTGTTCCCCAGTGTGATGTTGATGACCGCGATCAGCATTGATCCGGTCCGTGAGATTTTCGGCCAGTGCGCCGCCGGGAGGAAATCCCGGTTCGCTATGGTCTCGATAGCGAGGAGCTATCCCACATTGATCGAGGGCCGCCACGCGCCGAGTTCGGATCAAGGGCCGCCTTGGCGACCCGGCCAAGTCCACGATCCGACCGCGACACGCTCGCTGTTCGACAAGGTCAAAGCCGACGCGACCGCCCGGATGAACGGCCGCCTGATGGTGAACGGATCGACCGGGATCAGGGACGGCAAGGGCTAGAATTCCGCGACCTACGTGTCGCTCGGGTAGCGTCCAGAACTCTTTCGCACATTCGCTCACGCCACGACGGCCCCGTAGGCTTCGTTCTGCGCCGCGCGGAGCGGCGCCATGTTCATGTACTTCCGGGTCGATCACTGGGCGCCGGCGATGTGTCGGAGCCGCGCCGCGGCGAGGTTGAGGCAGGATTGGCCGTCGGGGAAGCGCCGACGACGCGGGTTCGTCGCCGGATCTCGCGCATGATGCGCTC
>CAWHHV010000005.1:0-151410 GCA_963829385.1 uncultured Alphaproteobacteria bacterium
GCAACCGCGGACGGCTGCAAGTTCACCCTCTGCGCCCGCCTGCACAGAATGCGGCTGACCCGCTAGGCGCCTCCCCGACGGCAGGCTGACCATCAGACCCGTCGCGAGAACGCCGCGTGGTTTCGGGAACAGGCGCCTGTTTCGGTTCAGGCGCTCCTGATCGAGCCGAAACGAAAAGCCATCAGATGACGGCTGAGCGCCATCAGCGTCGTCGACCCGGCGTGGTTTGTCGAAGGAACGATGATATGGCAGCGATCAGGGTTCTTTTGTCCGGCGGGAAGACCAATGATCACTCTGCCCTTGGTTTGGCTCGTAAGTGTCCTGACCACAATTGCAGCCTTTGCATTGGCGCAGGATACCCGCACACCGCTTCCAGCGCGCCTTTTCCTGTGCATTTTTCTTCTGACCGTGGCGACCATCGGCCTGCTGCTCGGGCTCCGACTTTCCTTTGACGCGCCCTGGGCCTCTCGGGTTCAGCCGTTGGTGGCCGTGATGGTTGCGCCATCGGCCTATCTCGGTTTGTCGGCGCTGACCCAGGACCTGGGGTCGAAATGGCGCAGGACACTCGCTTTGAGTGGGGCGCCGGTCGTGGTCGCGCAGTTGGTCATACTGTCAAACCTCCCGGTCTCGGCGGACATTTTTGTCCTCGGGATCAACAGCGTCTACCTCTTTTTGATCGCACGACTTCTGCAGCGTGACGCGGATGACTTCGTCCATGTCGCGCCACACGCATTGACGATCGTTCGCTCGGCGATCAAGGCCACTATCGTCCTGCTTGGGATGATGGTCGCGACCGATCTTTCGATCGTGGCCGCCAGCCTGTTCGCAGGCGACGCATATATCCTGACATTCCTGACCGGAGTGTCTGGCGTCTTCACGGCATTCATCCTTGTCGTCGCTCTCGTCGGCGCACCGATGTTGCTTCGGCTCACAAGGGGCGATGCCACCAAGGTCGAGAGACCGACCGACGAGGATCGGGCGATGCTGGCGGCGCTAAATGCGCTGATGAACGACACGGGCCTCTACACGGACAGCAACCTGACGCTTGCGCGGGTCGCGCGGCGGCTGTCCGTTCCTGTGCGCGATGTCTCCAACGCCATAAACCGAGCGACGGGCGACAATTTTTCTCGCTACATCAACGGTTTTCGCATTCGTCGCGCCCAAGGCGCCCTGCTTAAAACCGAGCTGCCCGTCACCGAAGTGATGTTCGAAGCGGGCTTTGTCAGCAAATCGAGCTTCAATACGGAATTTCGCCGGATCACCGGGCAGACCCCGTCCCAGTTTCGCGCCGAACGGGCAGCCACCTGACGGCAACTGCCCAACTCCACGGGACCTATGGCTCGGAGCAAGCGATGCTGCTTGCCGCCGCGCCAAACATGTCGGCGACGACGGAGCTTCCAGGATTGAGAACGAAGCCGTGACTTTCACTCAATCCGCTCTGAATGACGATGTCCGCATCGGGGTCGTCCATCAGGGTGCTGATGCGATACGCGTCGCTCACCACGTCGTGGCCGGCCGCCAGCGCTCCGGAGACCCGCGGGGATCGGATGATCAGACTAATTGGTTCAGATGCGTTGGCCGAGATGCCTTCGCCTCCGAAATCGCCTGCGACGAAACGGACCGGGAGGGTCAGGCATTCCTGACCGTCGTCGCTCCTCAGGAGCACGACGCCACTTCCCATGACGCCCCTCAACCGTAGCAGCGTCGCCTCGCGCGGGGCATCTATCCGGGCAATCCCGTACGCGCCGGCAGGTATTTGCAGCCCCGTTTCCGTCTGAACGGCAGAGCTGATTTCCGAGTTCGTGCGCTGATCTGCGCTCTGGGCGCTTGCTCCGAGCGACGTGAGGAGCAGCGCGGCCTGGGTGGTCAGAAGAAGAGCAAGGGTTGGACGGGTCGACATGTCTGGTGCGCCTTTGTGCATGGCTGTTGGAGTTGGGCTTGTTGCCGCAACGCCTTGCACATGGAGGATGGCGACATGCAGATCGCCCGAATACGCGATTCAGAACGTTCGGAATCGCGATTTCGGACATCGTTCATGCAATCATCAACGTCCGCTCCGTCCGCCCGGCTGTCCTCGCGAACCCACGGCCCGAGGTCACCCCCAAATCCGCCCGAAGACCGCGGAGTCGTGGAAGTGGATCCCCGCCGCGTCGGTCACGGCCAGATAAAGCGCACCTTTTGCAACCGAGCGCCGGCGACGTTCTGGATGCTGCGGCCGGATTCCCGCCCTCCGAGCGCGCGGTAGAAGCCGAGGCCAATCGTGTTCTCCGCCAGGCACCAGACCGTTATCGCTGTCATCCCGCGCAGCTTCAATTCGCGTCTGGAAGCCTCGAACAGCCGGGCGCCGAAGCCGGCGCCCTGGCAGTCGGGCCGGACGTAGATCTCCTGCACTTCGCCGCCTGGTCCGGCCCGGCATCGCCCGGCGAGCGCATAGCCGACCACGTCGTCGCCGAGCGTCGCCACCAGCGCCCGCGCGCCCGACTCGTGCATCTTGCGCCACCAGGACGGACCGCGCCGCGAGATCATGCGCGACAGCCCCGGCTCGGGGATAACCCCGGCATAGGCGTAGCGCCACGAGGCTGCGTGCAGCGCCGCGAGGCGATCCGCATCCTGCGGCTCCGACCAGCGCGAATTCGGCCCCCGGTGGTTCGGCATTTCCCAGGCCATGCCGCAAAAGTAGAGGCCGACCGGCGCCGCGGCAAGCGGACGGACTGGACGAAGCGCCGATTGCGGCCGATCATGCGACCGTCTGCCATGCTCGCGTCCGCGCATCCAACCGAGACCGCCAATGCCCGACCTCGTCACCGTCCCGAGGACCGACATGCGCACCCGGCCCGCGCGGCCGCCGCTCTACCGTGTGCTGCTCGTGAACGACGACTTCACGCCCCGCGACTTTGTCGTGGCGGTGCTGCGGAGCGTGTTCCGCCTGTCGACGGACCAGGCCATCCGGGTGATGATGCTGGCCCATACCCGGGGCGTCTGCGTCGTCGCAGTCTACACGCGCGACGTGGCCGAGACCAAGGCGGAACAGGGCATGGAGGCCGCGCGCAGCGAGGGCTATCCGCTGAGCTTTCGCGTCGAACCCGAGGCGGACGAGACCTGAACCGTCAGCGGGGCCGCGATCGCTCGGGCCTCGCAAGCCGCGCCGGAGCCCGGGATCAGTGGTCGCCGCCGACCAGCGCCGCCGCCCGTGCTTCCTCGGCGCCGCCGCGCGCCCCGTTGAAGAGCGCGTTCAGCGCCACCGCGGCCATCGCCGCGAGCAGGATGCCGCTGTCGATCAGCGGGTGGATCGCGTGCGGCATCCACATCTTGAAGTCGGGCGCCACCAGCGGGATCATCCCGAAGCCGATCGCGATCGCTACGATGAAGAGGTTGTTGCGGTTCGTCGTGAAGTCGACGCGGCTGAGGATGCGCACGCCGGTCGCCGCGACCATGCCGAACATCACCAGCCCGGCGCCGCCCAGCACCACGGTCGGCAGCGCCTCGACCAGCGCGCCCATCTTCGGGATCAGGCCGAGCACGATCATGATCGCGCCGCCCGCGACGCAGACCCAGCGCGACCGGATGCCGGTCACGCCGACCAGCCCGACGTTCTGGCTGAACGACGTGTAGGGGAAGGTGTTGAAGACGCCGCCGAGGATTGTGCCGAGGCCGTCCATGCGCAGGCCGGCGGAGAGCTGGCCCTGGTCGATCTTCTTGCCGGTCATGTCGCTGAGCGCGAGGAACATGCCGGTCGATTCGATCATCACGACGATCATCACCAGCGTCATCGTCAGGATCAGGATCGGATCGAACAGCGGCATGCCGAAGTGGAACGGCGCGATCGGCGCGAACCAGGACGCGGTCGCGACCTTGTCGAAATGCATCATGCCGAGCGCGGCGGCCAGCACGGCGCCCGCGACGATGCCGATCAGCACCGCGACGTTCGACAGGAAGCCCTTCGCAAACCGCGCGACGCCGACGACGATGCCGAGGACGATCAGCGAGATGAAGATGTTCGACAGCGGCGCATAGGCCGGGTTGTCCATCTTCGGCGCCAGCGCGAGGCCCGCGGGCGCCGGCGGCACCGCGTCGCCGAGATCGACCAGCGACGCGAGCCAGGCCGCGTGCTCGGGATCGACGATCCGCGGCGCGGTCGGGCCGACCGGCAGGCCGAAGATCCAGTTGATGCCGATGCGCATCAGCGACACGCCGATCACCAGGATGATCGTGCCCGTCACCACCGGCGGGAAGAAGCGCAGCAGCCGGCTCATCAGCGGCGCCAGCAGGATCGCGATGAAGCCGGCGCCGATGATCGCGCCAAAGATCAGGCGCGCGCCCTCGGGGCCGGGATTGGCGATGGCGATCGACACCATCGGGCCGACGCTGGCGAAGGTCACGCCCATCATCACCGGCAGCTTGATGCCGAACCAGCGCGTCGCGCCCCAGGATTGCAGGATCGAGACGACGCCGCAGACGAAGAGGTCGGCCGAGATCAGGAAGGCGACGTCCTCGGGCGCCAGTTGCAGCGCGCGCCCGACGATCAGCGGCACGGCGATCGCGCCGGCATACATGACCAGCACGTGCTGCAGGCCGAGCGTGAACAATTGCGGCGGCGGCAACATCTCGTCGACGGGGTGAACGGCTTGCGCCATGTGGGGCTTCCTCCAGCTTGGGTCTCGGAACCGCCGCGACCTCGCGCCCCGGGCGGTGCGGGCCGGCTTGCGCGCAGACCTCGTTATAGCATGGATCTCCACCCGAACTCGCCGTCCCGGTCCAGTGGGCTGGTGCGGAGAGCACTTTCCGGAATTGCCTGAAGATCGACCGGAATTGCGGCTTTGGGCGGAAGGCCGGTCAGGCCCGCCGCCGGGCGTCGCCGCGAGACGGGGCCAGTTGCAGACCCGCAAGACCGCGGCCTTGCCCGGACGGGTCGGCCCGGCGCTGCGGGCGCCGGGCCGCGTCGGTCGCTATTGCCCGGCGAGCTGCTCGATCTGACGGCGCTTGTCGTCGGCGCTTGCCGATCCGCCGCCGATCAGCTGGAATTGCACCAGTTCTTCCGGGGTCAGCGCCTCGAGGTTCACGTCGGCATTGAACTGGCCCACGCATTGCCCGGCCTCGAACCGGAGTTGGTCGTTTCCGGTCATCGGCGCGTCCTCGGAAAGGACCCGTTGAACTTGCGCGTCGATCTCCGTCTCCGGCGCGGCCTGCAGGACGGCAAGCTGCGAGCCCGCCAGCAGGTCGGCGTCGACGTTCGTGACGCCGTGCTTGGCGAGCTGATCCGCGACGGTCGCGCGCATCGGGCGTTGCCGACGCAGGGCTCCTTGTGTGAGAGCAGCGCCTCGATCGCCGCGCGGTGGCGACTGCGATTCGGTCGTGCCGAAGTAGAGCGCTATCTGCGAGAGCTGGTGTCTGTCAGCCCGCTGATGTTCTCGATCTTCACGTTGTGCTGTGACGCCTGCGACGCCACCTGACGGCCGATCCTATCGTTCCGCTCCGCCCGAGCGCGATCTCCTCACCGGATCGCGCAATGAGACTAAAGCGCCGAAGGGAAAACGCCTTGACGTGGATTAACCGCCATCGCCATGCGACAAAGCGCGTCAGATCTGGCGCTCGGGCATCCGCACGACCAAGCCGTCGATCTCGTCGCTGACCTTGAGCTGGCAGGTCAGGCGCGAATTCACCGGGTTCGGCTCGTAGGCGAAGTCGAGCATGTCCTGCTCCATCTCCTCCTTCGGCGGCAGGCGACCGACCCAGGCGTCGTCGACATAGACATGGCAGGTCGAGCAGGCGCAGGCGCCGCCGCAATCGGCCTCGATGCCGGGGATGTTGTTGTCGCGCGCGCCTTCCATCACCGTCAGTCCGTTGGGTACGTCGACCTCATGCGGGGTGCCGTTGAACTCGATGTAGGTTATGCGCGCCATCGTGGTCGTTTTCCTTCGGAAACTCGCTCGTTCGCTATCTAATGCGGGTTCGCTCCGGCTGCCAGCCCCTTTGCCGGCTTGGCGCCGCCTGGCAAATGTTCTATATTCGTTCTCATGCGACGTTCCGAGAAGGCCTATGTTCCCGGCAATGGCCGTCCCGATGCGTGGCGACGGCCGCCGGCCTGCCTGACGGCGGCGGAGCTCGACCTGCCGCCGAACGGCGCGCGCGTGGCGACCGCCGGGCTGGTGACCTGCCGCCAGCGGCCCGGCACCGCCAAGGGCGTGATCTTCCTGACGATCGAGGACGAGACCGGCGTGGCCAACATCGTCGTCTGGGCCAAGGTCTTCGAGCGCTTCCGCCGCGCGGTGATCGCCGGGCGCTGCCTGCGGATCGGGGGCCGGCTGCAGCGCGACGGCGACGTCGTGCATGTGGTCGCCGAGCAGATCGAGGACATCTCGGCCCTGCTCGACGAGATCGTCTCCCTGGGCGGGCCGGCCTACTGAGCGACGCCGAGCAGGCCGAGGTCGACCGACTGCGCCATCGCCTCGTAGCCGGCGTCGTTCGGATGCAGGTGGTCGCCGGAGTCGAACTCGGCCTTGACCGCCTTCGGGTTCTCCGGGTCCTGCACCACCGCATCGAAGTCGATCACGCCGTCGAAGGCGCCCGAGCGGATGAACTCGTTGATCGCCACCCGCTTCTCCTCCTTTTCCGGCGTGTAGTAGCCCTCCAGCGGGCCGCCCTGGAACGTGTTCTCGAACGGCGTCAGCGTCGCGCCGATGATGCGGATCCCGTGGCGGTGCGCCCGGTCGATCAGCTGCTCGTAGCCGACGATCACGTCCTCGGCCGAGGGCGCGGGCTCGCCTTCCGGCACCAGCAGCGTGTCGGGCCAGCCGACGTCGTTGATGCCCATCATCAGCACCACGGTCTCGACGTGCGGATGGCCGAGCACGTCGCGGTCGAAGCGCGCCAGCGCGTTGTCGCCCATCCGGTCGCGCAGGATCCGCGCGCCGGAGATGCCCTCGTTCAGAACGGCCACGCCGGCATCTGCGGCGACCAGGCGCTCGGCCAGCACGTCGGGCCAGCGGTTATCGGCGTCCGTTGTCGACGAATCGCCATCGGTGATCGAGTCGCCGAACAGCACGACCGCGCGCTCGTCCGGCTCGGCGTCGACCGCGATGCCGCTGAGAAAGATCCGGGACGGCGTCGTGGCGGCCGCGTCGAAGCTTTCCTCCGAGACGTGGTTGCCGGGGCCGGAGATGTAGGCCGTCCGGCGACCGTCATTGTGCCAGGTCGTCGTCGGCGTGATGCCGGGAAAGTAGAGGCTGACCGCGACGAGGCCGAGGTCGTCGACCGCGAGATCGACCGGGTCGCTCCAGATCGGCGCGCCGGGCGGCACCGTGACGGCGCTCTGTCCGCCGAAGGTCAGCGCGCGGTCGCTGTCGGGCTGGATCGCGCCGTCCTCGCCCGCGAGCGCCACATGCGCCGCGCCGATCTCGAGCGGGGCGTCGCCGTATTCGTTCGAGATCTCGACCCGGACCTGCGCGCCCCCGAGGCTGATCCGAGCGATCTGCCGGATCGTCTGGTCCCGCAGCGCCCGCGGGATGCCGACAGGCGCGAAGAAATCCGCCTCCCAGACCGGCTGCGGACTGGCCGACCAGGTGTCGATCCAGTCGCCCTCGTCCTGTGCGCTTGCCGGCGCCGTCGCGATCGCGGCAGCAGCCAGCGCAGCTGCCGCGATCACGCGGCAAGGCGCCGCAGCGCCTCGAAATATGCTGATGAACATGTCTTCCCCCAGTCTGCTTCGTGAGGCCGCAGGCCTGGAGCTTTCAACTTCCGAGCTTGCACACCCAACGTGATAAAGCCATGACGACAGACCCAAGGCAACCGGGGGAAGAAGGAAGTCGTCGTCTGGATTAGCGGCGGGGAGCGGAAACGGGCTTTCGCAGCAGCACGGTCAGCGGGATCGCGATCAGCGTCACCAGCATCATGAACTTGAAGTCGTCCACGTAGGAGATCATCAGCGCCTGCTGGCCGACCAGCGCGTCGACGAGCGCCAGCGCCGCCGAATCGCCGCCCGCCGCGCTCGGAGCGATCTGGTTCAGCGCGGGGGTGTAGGAGGTGACCCCGGCGCCGAGTTCGGCGTGATTGATCTGGATGTTGTGGCTCAAGAGCACGGTCACGACAGAGATGCCGATGCTGGAGCCGATGTTGCGCGTCAGGCTGAAGAGGCTGGTGCCGTCGGTGCGGAACTTCGGATCCAGCGTCGCGAAGGCGACCGTCGAGAGCGGCACGAAGACGAGCCCGAGGCCGAGCCCCTGCACGATGCCCGAGACGATGATCAGCCGACTGTCCATCTGCGGCGAGAAGCCGGTCATCATGTGGAGCGACCACGCGGTCAGCCCGAGGCCCGCCAGCACCAGCAGGCGCGCGTCGACCAGCCGCACCAGCCGGCCGACGACCAGCATCGAGATCATCGTGCCGACGCCGCGCGGCGCCATCACGAGCCCGGTCAGGATCGTCGAGTAGCCGAAGATGCGCGACAGCATCGGCGGCAGCAGCGCGAGGCTCGCGAGCAGGATGATGCCGACGATGAAGATGAAGACGAGGCCGAGGACGAAGTTGCGGTCCGAGAAGATCCGGCGGTCGATGAACGTGTCCTCGCCGGTCGCCAGATGCACGGTGAAGACCCAGAACCCGGTCAGCGCCAGGCCGAGCTCGATCCAGATCTCGGGTGCGGAGAACCAGTCGACCTCGCCGCCGCGGTCGAGCATCAGCTGCAGCGCGCCGACGCCGAGCGACAGCATCGCGAATCCGAACCAGTCGAAGCCGCGCAGCCGGCGCGCGACGCGCGGCAGGTAGGCCGCGAGCCCGAGCACGGCGGCGATGCCGACGGGAAGGTTGATGAAGAAGACCCAGCGCCAGTCGAAGCTCTCGGTCAGCCAGCCGCCCAGCGTCGGCCCGATGATCGGCCCGACCATGATGCCCGCGCCCCAGATCGCCATGGCTTGACCGTGGTTTTCCTTGGGGTTGATGTCGAGCAGGAAGGTCTGCGACAGCGGCACGATCGCCGCGCCGAAAATGCCCTGGACCAGCCGGAACGCGACCATGCTCTCGAGGCTCCAGGCCATGCCGCAGAGCATCGAGGCGATGGTGAAGCCGACGATCGCGATCAGGAACAGCTCGCGCCGACCGAGCCGGTCCGACAGCCAGCCGGTGACCGGCGTCATGATCGCCGCCGCGACGATGTAGGAGGTGAGGACCCAGTTGATCGTGCCCGGCGACGCGCCGAGGTCGCCGGTCATCGAGGGCAGCGCCACGTTGGCGATCGTGGTGTCGAGCACCTGCATCACCGTGGCGAGCATGATGAAGACGGTGATCAGGCCGCGACTCGCCACGCCCTCGCCCGCCGCCGCCGGAGCTTCCGCTGCTTGCGCCATGACCGGACCCTGCGCCTCAGTTCGCCGCCGCGAGCGCGGCGCTTCCACTGAGGAGGCCGGCGAGGCTGCGTTCGACGCGGGTGTCCACCTCGACGCTGGCGCTCATGCCGAGGCGCAGGCCGAGCTCGGCCGCCTCCGGTTCCAGCTTCAGCCGCACCGGAATGCGCTGGGTCACCTTGACCCAGTTGCCGGTCGCGTTCTGCGCCGGAAGCAACGAGAACTCCGCGCCGGTGCCGGCGCCGATGCTCTCGACCGTCGCGGCGACAGGCCGGTCCGGGAAGGTGTCAAACACGATCTCGGCGGTCTGGCCCGGCTCGAGATGGGTGAGCTGCGTCTCCTTGAAGTTCGCCTCGACCCAGCTTTCCTGCGTCTCGACCAGCGCGAACAGCGGCGTGCCGGCGCTGACGAACTGGCCGTCCTTGAAGGACGACGCCTGGGCGATGCGGCCATTGGCCGGCGCCCGGACAGTCGTGTGCTCCAGCGCCCAGGCCGCGTCTGCCCGGGCCGCGGCCGCCGCTTGCACCGCCGGATGGTCGTTGACGTCGATCCCGGGATCCCCGTCGAGGGCCGCCCGCGCGCCGGCGGCGGCCTGGCCGGCCGCGTTCAGCCGGTCGCGGGCAGTGCGCAGGTCGCGCTGCGCTGCGTCCAGCGTCGCGGCGGCGGCGACGCCGCGATCCGCGAGCGCCTGCTGGCGGTCGAACTGGAGCGTCAGGTAGTCGACGTCGCTGCGCGCGGCGGCCTGGTCGGCCTCGGCGGCGCTGAAGCGGGCGCGCAGCTGTTCGACCTCGATCCGAGCGGCGGCCAGCGAAGCGTCTGCCTTCTGCAGCGCGATCCGGTAGGGTTCGGGATCGATGCGAAAGAGCACGTCGCCGGCGGAGACCAGCGCGTTCTCGTGAGCGTTGACCTCGATCACCCGCCCGGATTCCTCGGCGGCGATCTGGACGTTCGGATGCTGCAGGTAGGCATTGTCGGTGCTCTGGTAGCGACCGCCCGTCAGCCAGAAATAGCCCCCGCCCGCCACCAGCGCGAGCGGCAGGACCAGCATCAGCGCCAAGCGCCGCCAGCGGCGGCGCGGCAAGGCCTCCGGCTCCGACGCGGATCCGGCTCCGGCAAGGTCCTGTTCGGGTTTCGTCATTGCGTTCATCGCCTGCTCGCCTCTGTATTCAGACCGGGCCTTGCGGCCCCGTCCTCGCCCTTCGCCTCGGAGCCGCGCCCGCATTCCGCGAGGTTCTCCGTCATCCGTTCCAGCATCGCGATCAGGTCGGCCCGTCGTTCCGGCTCGATCCCCGCCAGCGCCTCCGCGTAGACCTCGTCCGCCATGCCGAGCACCGTCTCGTAGACCGCGCGGGCGCGCTGCGTCGGATGCACGGTGCGGACCCGGCGGTCCCCGGCGCCGGCGCGGCGCTCGACCCATCCGGCCTCGACCATGCGGTCGACCATGCGCGAGACGCTGATCGGCTCGATCTCGAGCAGCTCCGCCAGTCGCGCCTGGGGAAGGCCCTCGTCCTTGGCGACGCGGAACAGCAGCCGCCATTGAGCGGCGGACAGGCTGACCTCGCCGCTGCGCGCCTCGAAGCGCCGGCGCAGCAGACGCGCGACGTCGTGGATGAGGAAGCCCAAGCGGTCGATGCCCTGCGGTTTCATAAGTGGCACATATTATAAGCGTGCTTACTATTCAAGGCCGCCTGGCCTTGCGCGTCGTACGAACATGAAAAAGCCCGCGCGGGCTCCCGCGCGGGCTCGGTCCGGAGGTGGGTCGGCTTCGCGGCGCGAAGCCGGGTCGTCAGTTGCTGAGGTTCACCGCGACGAAGCGCGGGGCGCCGTCGCGCCGGACCAGCAGCAGGATCGAGTTGCGCCCGGCCTGTTCGGCGGCCTCGATGCGGTCGCGCATCTCGCGCGGGCTCGTCACCGGCTCCTGGCCGACCTCGGTGATCACGTCGCCCTCGCGCAGGCCCTTGGCGTAGGCGTCGCTGTCGTCCTCGACCGACATCACCAGAAGGCCACGCACGTCGGACCCGAGCCCGAACTCCTCGCGCTGCTCATCCGTCAGCGGCGCGACCGAGAGGCCGAGCACCGTCTCCTCGCCCTGCGGCGCCTGATCGCCGCCCTGGGGCGCTGAAGCCGAGGCCAGCGTCGGTTCCTCGAGCAGGCCGATCTCAACGTTCAGCGTCTCGGTCTCGCCGTCGCGGAACACCTCGACCTCGACGTCCTTGCCGATCTCGGTTTCCGCGACGATGCGAACCAGCTCGCGCGTGTCCTCGATCGCCTCGCCGTCGAACGACATGACAACATCGCCCGACCGGAAGCCCGCCTCGGCCGCCGGGCCCTCCGGCACGTCGGTGACCAGCGCGCCCTCGGCGCCGGGAAGGCCGAGCGCCTCGGCCATGTCCTCGTCGACGTTCTGGATGCGCACCCCGAGCCAGCCGCGGCGGGTCTCGCCGAAGTCCTGAAGCTGCGCGACCACCCGCTCGACGACGGCCGAAGACATCGCGAAGCCGATGCCGATCGAGCCGCCCGTCGGCGACAGGATCGCCGTGTTCACGCCGATCACCTCGCCGTTCATGTTGAACAGCGGCCCGCCGGAGTTGCCGCGGTTGATCGCCGCGTCGGTCTGGATGAAGTCGTCGTAGCTGCCCTGCAGCGTCCGGCCGCGCGCCGAGACGATGCCCGACGAGACCGAGAAGCCCTGGCCCAGCGGGTTGCCGATCGCCAGCACCCATTCGCCGACCCGCGACGCGTCGCTGTCGCCGAACTCGACATAGGGCAGCGGCTCGTCGCTCTCGACCTTCAGGAGCGCGATGTCGGTGCGCGGGTCGCGCCCGACCAGCGTCGCGTTCAGGTTGCCGCCGTCGAAGAGCTCGATGCTGATCTCGTCCGCCTGCTCGATGACGTGGTTGTTCGTCACGATGTAGCCGTCGGCCGAGATGATGAAGCCCGATCCGAGCGCGTTCGCGCGGCGCTGGCGCGGGTCGGGTCGGCCCTGTCCGGGCTGGCGGTCCATGAAGTCGCGGAAGAACTCCTCGAAGGGCGAGCCTTCGGGCAGCACCGGCGCCGGGCCGCGGTCGACCTGGGCGATGTTCGTCGTCGTCGTGATGTTGACGACTGCCGGGCTCAGCCTTTCGGCGAGGTCGGCGAAGTTGTCCGGGATCATGTTGACGACCGGCGCTTCCTCGGTCGGCGTCAGGTTGCCCGAGACCTCGGCGTCCGAAGCCTGATCGTCCAGCGCCTGGGCGTAGGTCGGCGCGGCGGTGGAAATGGCCATGGCCATCCCTGCAGCCAGCGCGATTCCGGCCGGCCAGAGGCCCGCCCGATCCCGGCCGGACCGGCGCTCCAGAGCGGCCGCTGCGTTCGAAATGTTCAAGTCTGCCTCCTTAGCTGAGCTGCGGCTCCCGGTGCACGAAGCTCGGGCCGCAGCGCCTGTGAGACGGACATGCTGCCGCGGCGCGCTCCGTGCAAGTCACGCCTTTGTGCCATAACGCGCGCGTGAAATCTCGTGTCAGTTGCGCGCCAGCCACACCAAGCCCACGCCGACTGCGATCGCCGCGGTTCCGGCCGTGCGCAGGCGATCCGGTCCGACCGCGCGCGCAAGCTCCAGCATCTGCTCGACGCGGCCCGGCAATAGCGCGAGCGCCAGGCCCTCGACCACGGCGACGAAGCCGAGGCCGAGGAGCAGGTCGTCAATCATTGAGCCCGGCATTGCTGCTTGACGCCGGCGCCGCATCGGCCGGCTCGGCATTGCCGCTCGATGCCGGGCCCGCGTCGGGCGCAGCGCCGCCCGCTCCGTTCCTACCGGGCCGGACCGCGCCAAATCCGGAGGATTCCGGCGAACGGAGGTAGTTGAAGAACTCGCTCTCCGGCTCGATCATCATCGTCGTGTTCTCGCCGGCGAGCGAGTTGGCATAGGCCTGCATCGACCGGATGAACGCGAAGAACTCCTCGTCGGCGCCATAGGCGTTGGCCAGGATCGAGTTGCGCTCGGCATCGGCCTCGCCTCGGATGATGTTTGCGTCGCGATCGGCCTCCGACGTGATCTCGATCGCCGTGCGGTCGGCTTGGGCACGCACGCGCTGCGCCGCTTCCTGACCGCGGGCCCGCTCGTCCGCCGCCTCGCGCTGGCGCTCGGCCTGCATCCGGTCGAAGGTCGCGGCGAGGTTCTGCTCGGGCAGGTCCGCGCGCTTCAGGCGCACGTCGATCACGTCGACCCCGAGCGCCCGCGCCTCCTCGATCGCCTGGTCGCGGATCGAGTTCATCAGCCCGACGCGGTCCGCCGACAGCACGGCCTCCGAGCGCACCGAGCCCAGCACCTCGCGTACGTTCGAGTTCAGGATCGACTCGAGCCGCTGCGACGCGACCGGCATGCCGCCGGCGCCGACGGCGCGGCGGAACTGCCCGACATCGGCGATCCGCCAGCGCGCGAACGCGTCGACGATCAGGCGACGGTCGTCGAGCGGCGTCACCTCCAGCGAGGCGGTCTCGATGCCTTGGATGCGGCTGTCGTAGAACACGACGTTCTGGATGAACGGGATCTTCACGCCGAGACCCGGTGTCTCCTTGATGGCCTTGACCTGGCCGAATTGCAGGACCATCGCCTTCTCGCGCTCATCGACGATGAAGAACGTGTTGAAGGCGACGAAAAGCAGCGCGAGGACGACGCCGAGCAGAAGCGGCAGGCGGCGGTTCATTGGACGTCTCCCTGACTGGCATTTCGGCGCAGTTCGTTCAGCGGCAGGTAGGGCACGACGCCCCCGCCCTGCCCGGCGTTCGGCGTGTCGACGAGGAACATCTCGACGTTGCCGAGCACGTTCTCCATGGTCTCCAGATAGAGGCGCTTGCGCGTCACGTCGGGCGCTTTCAGGTATTCCTCGAGCACGGCGTTGAACCGGCTTCCCTCGCCCTGCGCCGCGTTGACGACCTGGGCGCGATACCCTTCGGCCTCCTGCAGCGTCTGCGCCGACTGCCCGCGTGCGCCGGCCAGCTTTTCGTTAGCATAGGCGTCGGCGCGGTTCTGCAGCGTCGAGCGTTCCTGGCGTGCGGCCTGGACCTCGCGGAACGCGTCGATGACCTGCTGAGGCGGGTCCGCCTTTAGGAAGTTCACGCGTACGATGTTCACGCCGGAATTATAGTCGTTGAGCGTGCTCTGGATCAGGTCCTGCACCTCCTGGCTGATGACGCCGCGGTCGCGGCTGAGGATCGGCGACAGGTCCGAGCGCGACACGACCTCGCGCATCGCGGAATCCGCGACTGCCTGGATCGTGGCGCGAGGATCGCTGAGGTTGAACAGGAACTGGGCCGGGTCGCGGACGTTCCAGACAACCTGGAACGTGATGTCGACGATGTTCTCGTCGCCCGTCAGCATCAGCCCCTCGCTCGCGCCGCGCAGCGTGCCGGAGCCGATCTCCTCGGTCCGCTCGCCGGTGACCTGCACGATCTCGTGCGTGACGACCGGCCAGGCGGCGAAGTTGAGGCCCGGCTCGCCGATGCACTCGCCCGAGCAGGCGCCGAAGGTCAGTTCGACGGACTGTTCCTCAGGCCGGACGGTGTAGAAGGACATCAGGATCCACAGGCCGACCAGCGCCGCGACGATCAGCAGGGCGCCCCGGCGTCCGAACCCGCCGCCGCCGCCCGAGCCGCCGCGACCGCCGCCGGTCCGGCCGCCGCCCATCAGGATCTTGAGCTGCTCCTGCCCCTTGCGGACGATCTCGTCGATGTCGGGGATCGGGGGCTGGCCTCCGGGCCCGCCACCACCGCCGCCGCCATTGCCGCCGCCTCCGCTGCCCTTGTTGCCGCCGCCCCACGGGCCACGGCCGCCGCCTTTGCCGCCGGATCCCCATGGGCCGCCGTTGTTGCTGTATGGCATCGGGTCGATATCTCCTCAGTCGGGGCTCGGCGGTTCGGTGACACAAGTGACCATGAACGGCGCCAGTTCAAGACATTCCGGCAACGGGTTGCCTCATTGTGACCAGCTCTTCGGCGGCGGTCGGGTGGACGGGCATCGCCCGGTCGAAGTCTTCCTTGGTCGCGCCCATCTTGATTGCGACGGCGGCAAGCTGGATCATTTCCGCCGCCGCGTGTCCGACGATGTGGCAGCCGAGCACGCGGCGGTTCTCGGCGTCGACGACGAGCTTCATCAGCATCCGCTCGTTGCGCCCCGCCATCACGTTGCCCATCGGCATGAACAGCGTGCGGTAAGTATCGACGGGCCCGGCCCTTCGGGCTTCTGTCTCCGTCAGGCCGATGACGCCGACCTCCGGCTGGGTGAAGATCGCCGTCGCGACCAGTTCGTGATCGCGCCGGACCGGATTGGCGCCGAACACCGTGTCGGCGAAGGCGTGGCCGTCGCGGATCGCCACCGGCGTCAGCGCGAGGTCGCTCGACACGTCGCCGACCGCGAAGATCGACGGCACCGCCGTCTGCGACCACGCGTCGACCTCGACATGGCCGCGCGGGCCGAGCCTGACCCCGAGCGCCTCGAGCCCGAGGCCCTCGGTGTTCGGCGTCCGGCCCGTCGCCGCCAGCACCGCGTCTACGACATGGACCTCGCCGTTGTCGGCCGTCACGCGCAGGCAGTCGCCGGCGCGCTCGATCGAGGCGACGTCGCGCTGGATCTCGAGCACGACGCCGCGCTCGCGCATCGCATCGGCGACATGGTCGCGGGCGTCCTCGTCGAAGCCGCGCAGAATCTGGTCGCCACGATAGAGTTGCGTGACCGTCGTGCCGAGTCCGTTCATGATGCCGGCGAACTCGCAGGCGACGTAGCCGCCGCCGATGATGACCATGTTCTTCGGCTGGCGCTCGAGGTCGAAGATCTCGTTGGAGCTGATCGCGAGATCCGCACCCGGAAACTCGGGCATGCTGGGCTTGCCGCCGGTCGCGATCAGGATGTGCTTGGCCGAGTATTCCGCGCCGGTCGCGAGACGGACCCGGTGCGCATCGACAAGGACGGCGCGCGACGCGAACGGCGACACGCCGGCGCGGCGCAGGTTGCCGTGGTAGATCGACTCCAGATGCGCGATTTGGGCGTCCTTGCCGGCGACGAAATGCGTCCAGTCGAAGCTCGCCGAGCCGAGGCTCCAGCCGTAGCCGTCTGCGTCCTCGAAGGACTCGCTGAACGCCGACGCGTAGAACATCAGCTTCTTCGGCACGCAGCCGCGGATGACGCAGGTCCCGCCGTAGCGGTATTCTTCGGCGAGGCCGACGCGGGCGCCGTGCTGGGCCGCGATCCGAGCCGCGCGCACGCCGCCCGAGCCGCCGCCGATGACGAAGAGGTCGAAGTCGAAGGTCTCGCTCATCGCAGAGGCCTCACGCGTCCATGCTGCGCATGGTCTCGTCGACGAAATCGGCGCGGGACGGCCCGGCGGGCAGGATCTCGTCGACGCGCCCGTCCGGCTGGCCGATCAGCGCGCGATCCGCCATGCCGATGAAGAGCCCGTGCTCGACGACGCCGGGGATCGCGACCAGGCCTTCGGCGAGCACCTGCGCGTTGCGGATGCGCCCCAGATGCAGGTCGATGATGTAGTGGCCCTCGTCGGTGACGAAGGGCGCGTCGCCATCCTTGCGGATCGAGCAGACCCGCCCGTCGACGCGGGCGCGCTCGAGCAGCGTCTCGATCGCCTTCTGCGTCACCGACCAGCCGAAGCGCACCACCTCCACCGGAAGCGGGAAGGCGCCAAGCGTCGTGATCCGCTTGTGCGCGTCGGCGACGATGACGAACTCGGCCGAGGCCGCCGCGACGATCTTCTCCTGGAGCAGCGCCCCGCCGCCGCCCTTGATCAGCGTCAGGTCGGGATCGATCTCGTCGGCGCCGTCCACTGTCAGGTCCAGCGCGCCGAGCGCGTCGAGCGCGACGAGCGGCACGCCGAGCTCCGTCGCGAGCGCGGTCGTGGCGCTCGACGTCGCGACGCAGCGGACATCGAGACCGGAGGCCACGCGCTCGGCGAGCAGCCGGACGAACCACGCCGCCGTCGATCCCGAGCCGAGGCCGAGCCGCATGCCTGGCCGCACCCGTTCGAGCGCAGCGCCCGCGGCGGCGCGTTTGGCGAGGTCGGCGTCGGATTGGGGCATCGGAGCGTCTCACTGGCTGGGGTGCGGGGTCGGCGCCATATAGGCCGAAACGCGCGCTGACCGAAAGCCAATTTGACCGTGCGGGCGGCGGCGGGACGACGGCGCCCCTTGCGGCCGGACCGGCCGCGTGATCGAGTCGGCGCGCAAGGAGGGCCCGCCGCGATGTTCCTCAGCGTATTCGACATCTTCAAGATCGGCGTCGGCCCGTCGTCGAGCCACACGATGGGACCGATGCTGGCGGCCGCGCGGTTTCTCGACCTGCTGCGCGACGGGTCGGAACGGGTTCCGGGATCGGGTCCGGCGGCGCGGCTCGGCGCAAGGCTGCACGGAAGCCTCGCCTTCACCGGCAAGGGGCACGCGACCGACCGCGCGGTGATGCTGGGCCTCGCCGGCTTCACGCCCGACGCCTTCGACGCCGCCCGCGCCGAGGCGGCGCTGGCCGACCTCGCCGCGCGCCGGGTGATCGAGCCGCCGGGACTGCCGCCGCTCGGCTTCGATCCGGCCGCCGATCTCGTCTTCGACTACGGCCCGCCCCTGCCCGGCCATGCGAACGGGCTGGCGCTGTCGGCCTGGGACGCGGACGGGAACCTGAACGCGCGCGAGACATATTACTCGGTCGGCGGCGGCTTCGTGCTGACCCCGCGCGAATTGGACCGGCCGCGCGGCCCTGCCGCCGCAAGCGGGCCGCCCTACCCGTTCGGGACCGCCGCCGAGATGCTGGCGATGGCGCGCGACAGCGGCCTCTCCATCGCGGACATGATGCGGGCGAACGAACGCGCGACGCGGGAGCCCCGCGCGCTCGTCGACGGGCTCGCCCGCATCTGGGACGTGATGACCGACTGCATTGACCGCGGCCTCGCCGCGGCGCCGGGCGAACTGCCGGGCGGTCTCAAGGTCCGGCGCCGCGCCGGCGAGATCCATCGGCGGCTCGTCGACGAGCGCGGCCGGAACCTGATGGCGCCGCACATGATCAACGACTGGATTGCGACCTATGCGATTGCCGTCAACGAGGAAAACGCCGCCGGCCACCAGGTCGTGACCGCGCCGACCAATGGCGCGGCCGGCGTGGTGCCGGCGACGATTCGCTACCTGCTCGACCACGTGCCGGGCGCGTCGCCCGAACTCGTGCCCGACTTCCTGCTGACCGCCGCGGCGGTCGGCGGGCTCATCAAGACCAACGCCTCGATCTCGGGCGCCGAGGTCGGCTGCCAGGGCGAGGTCGGATCGGCCGCCGCGATGGCCGCGGCCGGGCTGTGCGCGGCCTTGGGCGGAACCCCGGAGCAGGTCGAGAACGCGGCCGAGATCGCGCTCGAGCACCATCTCGGCATGACCTGCGACCCGATCGCGGGGCTAGTCCAGGCGCCCTGCATCGAGCGCAACGGCCTCGGCGCGATCAAGGCGGTCTCGGCGGCCAGCCTCGCGCTGCGCGGCAACGGCCGGCACCTGGTTTCGCTCGACGCCTGCATCGAGACGATGCGCCAGACCGGACGCGACATGGACGCGCGCTACAAGGAAACCTCGCTCGGCGGGCTCGCGGTCAACGTGCCCGCCTGCTGAGGATAACGCCTGCTGAAGATCACGGCGCGCGCCACCAGACCTCCGGCAGCCAGCCGATCCAGTCGCCATAGACCGGGAGCGCGTCCGGGTAATGCAGCTCCTTCACGTGCGCGATCCGGCTGACATCGGAGTACCACAGCGGCACGACGTAGCGCCCGGTGGTCAGCACCCGGTCGAGCGCCTGCACCGCCGCCCGGTGCCCGGCCTCGTCGGGCGCGTTGACCATCGCCGCAATCATCGCCTCGACCGCAGGCGTCGAGATCCCGGCATAGTTGCGCGTGCCCGGCGTTTCCACGCCGGCGGCGCCCCAGTAGAGCGTCTGCTCGTTACCGGGGCTCAGCGACATGTTCCAGCCGGCGAGGATCATGTCGTAGTCGTAGGCGTTGCGGCGCTCGGTGTACTGCGCCTGGTCTACGACCTGCACCTGCGCCTGCACGCCGATCTGGCGCAACGCGTCCGCGTAGATGTTGGCGACCGCTTCGGCCTGGGCGCCGGACATCTTGATGTCGGTCGGGCTGCTCGACAGCAGGATCGTGAAGGCGAACGGTGCGCCCTCGGCGTTGCGCAGCGTGCCGCCGGCATTGCTCCAGCCCGCCTGCTCCAGCAGCGCGGTCGCCTTACGCATGTTCGGGCGATTGCGCGGGCTGCCGTCCGAGCCGGGCAGCGCGTAGGCGTCTAGCGCGTCCGGAGGCAGGCTGTCCACGAAGGGCTCGAGCAGCGCGCGCGCCGAGCCCTCCGCCGGCCCTTCCTCCATCGCCAGATCCGAATTGGCAAAGTAGCTGCTGCGTCGCGGGTAGACGCCGCCGTTCAACGTCTGGTTGACGAACTCGTAATTGAACGCATGGATCAGCGCGTCCCGCACCCGCACGTCGGAGAAGATCGGCCGGCGCGTATTGAAGACGAAACCCTCCATTCCGGACGGGCGCTGGTGCGGGATCTCGGCCTTCACGACCGCGCCGGATCGCACGGCTGCAAAATCATAGTCGCTGGCCCAGCGTTGCGGATCCGGCTCGCGGTAGATCGACAACTCCCCGGCGGTGAACGCCTGGAACAGAACGCCGCTGTCAAGGAAATACTCGTAGCGGATCGTATCGAGATTATGCTGGCCTTGATTGAACGGCAGATCCTGCCCCCAGTAGTCCGGGTTGCGCACGAAGGTCACGTACCGGTCGGGCTCGAAGGCGCCGATCGTGTACGGCCCTGACCCGACGGGCACGCGCAGGCTGCTCGCGTCGAATGCAACGCCCTCCCAGTCCGCCTTCTTCAGGATCGGCCGGAGCCCGAGGATCAGCGGCAATTCCGCGTCCGCCTCGCTGAAATCGATACGGACCGACCTCTCGCCAGTCTGGGCAATGCTCTCGACTTTTTGAAATGAGTTCGAGTACCTTGGAAGACCTTTCTCGTTCAGGGTCTCCATCGACCAAATCACGTCCTCGACCGTGACAGGGCTGCCGTCGGAGAACCGCGCCTCCGGGCGCAGCGTGAACTCGACCCATTCACGGTCGGGTCCGACCTCAATCGATTCGGCCAGAAGACCATACAGCGCGAAAGGCTCATCCCAGTTCCGTCCCATAAGCGTCTCGAACACATGGCTCTGGACGCCCCAGGGCGCGCGCCCGCGCAGGATGTACGGATTGAGGCTGTCAAAACCGCCCGTCTCGCCGAAGACGATCGCGCCGCCCTTCGGCGCTTCCGGATTGGCATAGGGTAACGCCACAAAATCGGGTGGAAGAGCCGGCTCGCCATACATAGCTATGGCGTGCTGGGGCTCGGCGAGCGCAAGCGCGGGGGCAAGGGCTGCGGCCAGCGCCGCCATCCGCGCCACCCGGATCGTGCGTGTCATATCGGTCACATCCCGGTTTTCGATTGTCCGCGGACATCCTAAACCGCCCGCGACGTGGCCTGCAGCATGATTTTTGGCTTGGAGATAGGGCATTGATTTTGTATAAGGGTTCCACTGCTCGATAGGTTTCTTGCCTGTATGAAACCTGCCTCAACGACTTGGCGCCCTCCTTGTGAGGGCGTCTTTTTTTGACCTGCTCGGCCGCGCAGGCCGCCATTCCCTTTGTCGCGTCGCAGCCTCGGGATACTCTCCTCACCGAGCACAGCCGAAAGGGGCAGGCATGACCCGACCGACTCCGGCGTCTCCGGCTCGGCGCAGGCGCCAGCGCTCGGCCAGGAAGATCAACCTGGCGCTGCAGGGCGGCGGCGCGCATGGGGCCTTCACCTGGGGAGCGCTCGACCGCCTGCTCGAGGAGGAGACGCTGGCGATCGAGGGCATCTCCGCCACCTCCGCCGGCGCGATGAACGCGGCTGCGTTGAAGTCGGGTCTGGTCGCGGGCGGTCTCGACGGGGCCCGGGCGAGCCTCGACCGGTTCTGGCTGCGCGTGGCGGGACTGGACGGCTACCTGCCCGACGGGTTGCTCGACTGGCTGCTCTCGGTTGCGCCGTCGCCCGCGCTGACCGCCCGCATGCTCGAACTGAGCCCGGTTACCGCAGGGGCCGAAGCCGTGACGCGGGCGCTGTCGCCCTACCAGTTCAACCCGTTCAACTACCACCCGATGCGCTCGGTCGTCACCGAGATGCTGAACTACGACGCCGTCTGCGCCAGCGCCTGGCCCAGGCTGTTCATCTGCGCGACCAACGTGCGCTCGGGCAAGATCAAGGTCTTCGAGGGCGACGAGATCACGCCCGACGCGATCCTCGCCTCGGCCTGCCTGCCGACGCTCTATCAGGCGATCCAGATCGCGGACCCGGCGAGCGGCAGGCTCGAGGCGTACTGGGACGGCGGCTACATGGGCAATCCCGCGCTGTTCCCGCTGTTCTACGCGACCGACTGCACCGACACGATCGTCGTCCACATCAACCCGCTCCGCCGCGAGGAGCTTCCGTTCACCTCGGCGGAGATCCTGAACAGGATCAACGAGATCAGCTTCAACTCGTCGCTGTTGCGCGAACTGCGCGCGATCGACTTCGTCCACCGGCTGATCGAGAGCGGCGCCGTTGCGCCGGGCGCGATGAAGGACATCCACATCCACTCGGTGCAGGACGACGCGCTGATGCAGATGCTGGGGGTCGCGACGAAGCTGACGCCCGACCGCGGCCTGCTGCTGCAACTGAAGGCGGCGGGCCGCGCGGCGATGGACACGTTCCTCGAACGGCACTGGGACGACATCGGCCGGCACAGCACGGTGGACCTGCGCCAGATGTTCAGCTGACCGGGTCGAGTCGCTTGCCGAGCTGCGGCAGGCCCGCGCGCTTCAGCATCGCCCGCAGCGCCGGCCGCCGGCCCGACACGGCCTCGGCGCGCGCCTGAACCGAACCTGCAATCGCCGCGAGATCGAGACCGCCCTCGGCGAGTTCGCAGAGGTAACCGTCCGGATCGCGCAGCACGATCCCGTGCCGCGCCAGCACGCGGCCGGGAAAATCGCCGCGGTTGCGCGTCATCAGCGCCTGTGCGCCGCCGGCGATCGCCGCGGCCAGCACATGCCGGTCGTCGGGATCGGGCAGGCTCAGCGAAGCCTCCAGGTCAGGGTCAGCCGCAGACCTCGGCATCCGGCCAGACACGCGCGCAGGCGCGCGATCTCGGCCCGCGCCGCGGCCTCCGCGCCTTCGGGCAGCCTGCGGGTCGCCCGCGCCCATTCCTCGAGGATGCGCGCCGACCAGAGCGGCGCGAGCCCGCCCGCCGCCGCCGCGCCGAGCACGACCTCGCGCAACACGCTGGGGAAGAGGACGTTGGCGTCGATCAGGACCCGCTCGGGCCCGCTCACGGCCCCAGCCGCAGGAACAGCGCCTTCAGGTAGGCGCTCTCGGCCAGGTGCGGATGCACCGGATGGTCGGGCCCGGCGAAGCCCGTGTGCAGGATCTGCGCGGAGCGCCCGGCCCGACCGATCCCGCGCAGCGACGCCTCGCGGAACCGCGCAAGATCGGCGGCATGGCTGCACGAGCAGAGGACGAGGAACCCGTCCGGCTCGACCAAGGGTCGCGCCAAGGCGCGCGGTCCGCTCATAGGCCCGCAGCCCCGCCTCCAGCGCCGCCCGGTTCGGCGCGAAGGACGGCGGGTCGCAGACGACGACGCCGAACCGCGCGTCCTCCGCCGCCAGCGCGGCCATCACGTCGAAGGCGTCGCCCTTGCGGGTCTCGAACCGGTCGGCGACGCCGGACGCCCGCGCCCCTCCGGCGGCCAGTTCCAGCGCCGCCGCCGAGCCGTCGACCGCCAGCGCCGACGTGGCCCCGGCGGCCAGCGCCGCCAGACCGAACCCGCCGACATGCGCGAAGACGTCGAGAACGCGGCGCCCGCGCGCAAGGCGGGCCGCGAACGCATGGTTCGGCCGCTGGTCGTAGAAGAGCCCGGTCTTCTGCCCGCCCATCAGGTCCGCGAGATAGACGGCGCCGTTCATCGGCACCTCGATCGGCGCCGTCGGCTCCGGTCCGATCACGGACATCTCCTCCGACAGCCCCTCGAGCGCCCGCGCCCGTCCGCCGGCGTTCCGGACGACGGTCGTGGCGCCGGTCGCATTGCGCAGCGCCTCGGCCAGCGTCTCGAAACGCAGATCGGCCCAGGCCGCGTTCGGCTGGACCGCGATCGCATCGCCGAAGCGGTCGATGATCACGCCCGGCATGCCATCCGCCTCGGCGTGGATGAGGCGGTAGAACGGCGCGTCGAACAGCGTCTCGCGCAGCGCGAGCGCCCGGCCGATCCGCGCCGCGAACCAGTCGAGGCCGACTTCGGCCGCCGGATCGGCATTGAGCATCCGCGCCGCGATCTTGGAGCCTGCGTTGAACGCCGCCAGCCCGAGGGGTCGGCGCTCGGCGTCCTGGAGCTCGACCAGGCTGCCCGCCGGGATCGCCTTCGTCCGGCGGTCGAGCACGAGCTGGTCGGCGTAGACCCAGGGCGCGCCGAAGCGCAGCGGCTGGACCGCGACCTTCGGGCGCAGCCGGACGACCGGTCGTTCTTCGGCATTCATCGATTGTTCCTTCAGCGCGACAGGCTGAGGTGACGCAGATAGCGGCCCTCGAGCTGACGGAACGCCATGACGATCAGGAAGGTGATCGCCATGTAGAGCAGCGCCGCCGTCAGGAAGCCCTCATAGGCCAGATAGTACCGCGCGTTCAACGTCCGGCCGGCGCCGAGGATGTCCTGCAGCGTGATGACGCTGGCGACCGCGGAGCCGTGCAGCATGAACACGACCTCGTTGCCATACTGCGGCAGCGCCCGGCGCAGCGCCGACGGGATCAGCACCAGCCAGTCGACGAGCCGCGGCGACAGGCCGAGCGCCGCGGCCGCCTCGAGCTCGCCCCGCGGCGTGTTCTCGACCGCTCCGCGAATGATCTCCGTGGCATAGGCCGCCGAGTTCAACGAGAACGCGATCAGCGCGCACCACCACGGATCGCGCAGGTAGGACCAGGCCCAGCTGTCCCGGATCCATTCGAACTGCGACAGACCGAAGTAGATCAGGAACGTCTGCACGATCAGGGGCGTGCCCCGGAACACGTAGACGAAGGCGTTGATGATCGGCGAGACGATCGGCCTGCGCCGCGCCCGCGCGATGCCGGCGGGCAGCGCGATCGCGAAGCCGATCATCAGCGACAGCGCCGTCAGCTGGAGGGTCATCCAGACGCCGGAGGCGAAGAGCTGCCAGTTCTCGAGGACGAGATCAACGCGCATGGTGACCGACCAGCGCGTAGCGCCGCTCCATCGCGGCCAGCGCGTTGGTGGAGACGAAGGTGATCGCGAGATAGACCAGCATCACCGCCGACAGGAACACGAACGGCTCGCGCGTGGTCTTGCCTGCGTCGTTGGCGAGACCGACCAGGTCGTTGAGCCCGATCACCGAGACGACGGCCGTCGACTTGACCAGGACCTGCCAGACGTTGCCGTAGCCGGGCAGCGCGAAGCGGATCACCTGCGGCACGATCACCCGGCTGACCAGCGGCAGGCCGCGCAGGCCGAGCGCCAGGCCGGCCTCGATCTGGCCGCGGGGGATCGTCTGGTAGGCGCCGCGGAAGGTCTCCGTGAGATAGGCGCCGTAAATGAAGCCGATCGCGATCACGCCGGCCCAGAACGGCGACAGCGACACCGTCTCGACGCCGAAAAGTCCGAGCGCGAAGTTCAGCACGCGCTGGCCGCCGAAATAGACCAGCAGGATCATCACCAAATCCGGCACGCCGCGCACGATGCTCGTATAGATCAGCACCGCGCTGCGCGCGATGCCTCCGCCGGCGATCCTGGCAGCGGCGGCGACGCCGCCGATCGCCGTCGCTACCGCCAGCGCCGCCAGCGCCAGCGCGACCGTGACGAGCGCGCCCCGCGCGAGCAGCGGCGCATACTCGAGGAGCTTGTCCACGCCCGGACCGGCAGCGTCAGCTGCCGGAGCCGCCGTAGATGTCGAACGTGAAGTACTGCTCCGCGATCGCGTCATAGGCGCCGCTGGCGCGGATCGCGTCGATCGCCGCGCTCAGGCGGTCGCGCAGCTCGGCGTCCTCCTTGCGCACGCCGATGCCCGCGCCGTTGCCGTGGATCGCGGGGTCGGCATGCGCCTCGCCGAAGAACGCATAGCCCTCGCCCTGCTCGGTCTTCAGGAACCCTTCGTCCATCGCGACGCTATCGCCCATCACCGCATCCACCCGGCCCGAGGTCAAATCCAGATAAGCCTCGTCCTGGCTCGTGTAGAGCGTCAGCTGCGTGTCGGGGTACATCTTCTCCATGAAGTCGTGATGGATCGTGCCGCGCTGGACGCCCACGACCTTGCCCGCCATGCCCTCGGCCGAGTCCTCGAAACCCGCATCCTCGGCCGCAATGAACATAGCCGGGCTCTGGTAGTACTTGGCGCTGAAGTCTATTACCTCCTGGCGCTCCGGCGTGATCGACATCGAGGCGACGATCATGTCGCACTTCTTCTCCAGCAGCGCCGGGATGATGCCGTCCCAGTCGGTCTTCACCAGCGTGCAGGTCTCGCCCATTTCCGCGCAGAGGGCGTTGGCGATGTCGATGTCGAACCCGGTGATCGACCCGTCGGAGGAGGTCTGCGAGAACGGAGGGTACGCGCCCTCGACGCAGACGTTGAGCGCAAGCGCCGGCGAGGCCGCCATGCAGAGCAGCGTCGCCGCGAACATTCTCTTCATCGTGAGGTTCCCTGTCGGATCGGATCAATGATTTATCGCCGGAAGCCTAGACGACGCGCGAGGCGCGTCAAGCCGCATCGCTTCTTCCCTCGCGGCAGTCCGCGCGCGACGATCGCCGGGAAACACTCCGCCTTGCGCGCGCGACGCCGCGGCTCAGTCGCGGTTCCGGCGCGCGAGCCGCCCCGCCCGACCGCCGCGCCGCGTTCCGTCGAGGCGCCCGGTCCTGGCGGGCAGGTCCGCGATGACCGCGCGCCGCTCGTCCGGCGTCATCCGGCTCCAGGCGGCGATCTCGTCGATGCTCCGGCGACAGCCGATGCAAAGCCGCGCTTCGGGATGGATCACGCAGACATTGACGCAAGGGCTCTCGACCTCGGCGCGCGACCAGGGCGCGTCCCCGCTCATGGCCGCGCCGGCAACATGTGCGACAGCCGGTCCAGCAGGCCCTGCAGGATGTAGCTCGCGGCGACGTGATCGATGACCTCGGCCCGTCGCCGCCGCGACGCGTCCGCCTCGAGCAGCGCCCGCTCGGCCGCGACCGTCGACAGCCGCTCGTCCCAGAACGCGATCGGCAGCGGCGTCAGTCGCGACAGGTTGCGCGCGAAGGCCCGCGTCGCCTGCGCCCGCGGCCCCTCGGTGCCGTCCATGTTGCGCGGCAGCCCGAGGACGATGCCGGCGATCCGCCGGTCCGCCACCAGCCTCAGCAGGGCCTCGGCGTCGAGCGTGAACTTGCTTCGGCGGATCGTCTGCAGCGGCGTCGCGATCCGCCGCGTCGTGTCCGACACGGCGACGCCAATCGTCGTCGTCCCGAGATCGAGCCCCATCAGCGCAAGGCCGGCAGGCAAGGTCGTGGCGAAGGCCCCGATGTCGTCGAACGGCGCGCTCATTCCGCGACGCCTGCTTCGCGGGCAGTCTCACGCAACAGGCCGAGGGCATCCGGATCCGCGGCGAAGGTCTCGTGCGCCTCGCGCCAGATCGCCTCCGCCTCGTCGGTCCGCCCCAGCACGCCCAGAGACCGGATCAGCTGCGCCCAGTCCTCGGGCCGGCCGCCCTCGGCCGCCAGCCGCTCGGACAGCTGCTCCACCATGCCCGAGATCATGGCCGCGCGGTCGGCGTCGGTCATCGCCTGCGCCGCCGCCACGTCGGCGCGCGACGGCCCTTCCGGCGCCGCCTGACCCGCCAGCATCGCCACCTCGTCGATCTGCGCGGAGATCGACTCGATCCACGGCGCGTCCGGCGGCCCTTCGGACAGCAGGCGCGACCAGAGCCGGTAGGTCAGGTCGGGACGCCCGCCCTGCAGCAGCGACAGCCCCGAATAGTATCGCGCGATCGGATTGTCGGGCTGGATCGCCAGCGCCTGCGTCAGGCGGCTCTCGGCTTCGGGCGACACGTAGCCATTTGCTGCGAGTATCATGTACTCGGCCAGTTCGGTGATTTCCTGCGCGCCTACCCGCGGTCCCAGCAACTGGACCATCCGCTCCTGCGCGACCCGAGCCGCAGCCCAGTTTCCGAGCGCGCTTTCGGATCGCGCCAGCAGCCGCTGGCCTTCCGGGTCGTCCGGCCGCTTGGCCATGACCGCGCGCAGGTGCTCGATCAGTTCCAGGTCCTCGGCCGAGGCCTCTGCGGCGGCCTGCGGCTCCACGTCGCGGCCGGACGCGGCGATCGCTTCCACCTCGGCCTGGCTCGGCCGGTCGGCGCGCTCTGCAGCCAGTTGCGCCAGCCTCGGCGACAGCGGCAGGTCGGGCCGCCCCGGCGCGCCGAGGGCGGCGTAGAAGCCGATTCCGCCAAGCGCGAGCGCGAGGCCGATTGCTATGGCCGCCGGGCGCGAAACCCGCGCCGGCGCCGTTACGGCTTCGGCCTCGGCGGCTTCCGCATCGGCCGTCGCGAGCAGGCGGCGCGACACCTCTGTCCGCACTGTCGCCGCCTCGTCCTCGCTCAGGACGCCGCGCGCCACGTCGGCGTCGATCGCGCGCAGCTGGTCGCGGTAAACCTGCAGATCGTAGCTGGATCTCCGCCCCCCCCGCGCGGAGCCGCTTAGCAGCGGCGCGAGCACGAGCGCGGCTATTCCGAACGCCAGCCCGCTCGCGATCATCCAGAAGACCAGGTTCGCCTGCATTCGTGCCTCGCTTGAACGCGCAGGACCCTAGTGCCCGCGCCTGCGCCGCACAACGGCGGATTCCTGCCGCCGCAAGATGTCGTGAACAGGCGCCCTTGGCGCCGGCGGATGCACAGGATGTCGCGAATGGCCAGCCGGGCGCCGATTGCGGCATTGGCCGGGTCGCCGCGATCGTGCAAGAGGGCGCAGAAGCCGACCGTTCCGGTCCAGACGCGGAGCTTGCGCCGATGCGCCGCTATTCCGTCTTCGCCCTCGCCCGAGAGGCGTTGCGCCATCATTCCGGCTGGGGCCGCGCCTGGGGCGCGCCCGAGCCGCGCGCCGGCTACCAGGTCGTCATCGTCGGCGCCGGCGGCCACGGGCTTGCAACCGCATACTACCTCGCGAAGAACCACGGAATCACCGACGTGGCGGTGCTGGAGAAGGGGTGGCTCGGCGGCGGCAATACCGGTCGCAACACGACGATCATCCGCTCGAACTACCTGCAGCCGTCATCGGCGGCGATCTACGAGAAGGCGCGCAGTCTCTACGAGACGCTGAGCCAGGAGCTGAACTTCAACATCATGTTCTCGCCGCGCGGCGTGCTGATGCTCGCGCAGACCGAGCACGAGCATCGCGCGTGGATGCGGACCGCGCATGCGAACCGGCTCGCCGGCATCGAAAGCGAACTTGTCGACCGCAAGCGCATCGCCGCGATTGCCCCGATGCTGAACCTCGACGGGCCGCGCTATCCGGTGCTCGGCGGGCTCTGGCAGCCGCGCGGCGGCACCGCGCGCCACGACGCGGTCGCCTGGGGCTATGCGCGCGCGGCCAGCGACCTCGGCGTCCACATCCTGCAGAACTGCGCGGTGACCGGCATCGACCGCGACGCCGGCGGCGTGACCGGCGTTCAGACTTCCCGCGGCCCGATCGCCTGCCGCAAGCTCTGCTTGGTCGTCGCGGGCTCGTCCGGCGTGCTGGCCGAGATGGCGGGCTTCCGGCTGCCGATCGAGAGCGTCGCGCTGCAGGCGCTGGTCTCCGAGCCGATCAAGCCGATGCTCGACTGCGTGATCATGGCCAACACCGTGCACGGCTACGTCTCGCAGTCCGACAAGGGCGAGATGGTGATCGGCGGCGGCGCGGACGGGTTCAACAACTACACGCAGCGCGGCAGCTTCCAGCACATCGAGGAGACGCTGCGCGCGCTGATCGAACTCGCGCCCGCGCTGAGCCGGCTGAAGATGCTGCGCCAGTGGGGCGGCATCGTCGACATGACCGGCGACCGCTCGCCGATCATCGGCCCTGCGCCGGTCGAGGGCGTCTTCCTCAACTGCGGCTGGGGCACCGGCGGCTTCAAGGCGATCCCGGGATCAGGCTGGGCGACCGCCGAGATGCTCGCGCGCGGCTATCCCGGCCCGCTCGCGCGCCCGTTCGGCCTCGAGCGGTTCCGCGAGGGCCGGATGATCGACGAAAGCGTCGCCGCGGCGGTGGCTCACTGATGCGCGCCGCGCCCGATCATCCCAAGGTCTTGCTCGAACCCCGCGCATTCGTCGCGCAGCGTCACCAACTCCCGGTGGCGTGCGCGAAATGCCTCCCGCGCGTCGCGCAGCCCGGCGTCGGCCCGAACCTCCGCCGGCCGGATCTCCTCGTGCGCGTCGCCAGGCGTCAGGCGCCGGATCAACGCCAGCTCCGCGCCCAGCGCCGCCTCCGCCGCGCGTTCAGCCCGGCGCAGCGTTCCCTCCAGTTCCGCCCTGAGGAACGGCTCCCAGTTTCCGTGACGCATCCTGTCCCCCTCGCCCGCTTGTCCGGACGACAGCCTACCACGATTTCCGCCGAAAAAGAACACATAGAGAACATTTGCGGCCCGAAAGGGATCTCATGCTGATTCTGACCTGCCCCTGCTGTGGCGTCTCTGCCGAGGAAACCGAGTTCGCCCCCGGCGGCGAGGCCCATCTGAAGCGCCTCGGGCCCGGCTCCGACGACGCCGCCTTCGCCGACTACCTGTTCGAGCGCCGGAACCCGCGCGGCGTGCACTTCGAGCGCTGGCGGCACGCCTACGGCTGCGGCAAGTGGCTGCATGTCGCGCGCGACACCGCGACTCTGGAGGTCTTCGGCAGCTACTCCGCCCAGGCCGCCGGGCCGACCGAGGAGATCCTCGCCGCAATCCGCGCCCGGCGTCCCGGCTGGGAGCCGCAGCCATGAGCGCGCGCCTGCCCGAGGGCGGCCTGCGGATCGATCGCGCGCGCCCGGTCTCGTTCACCTGGAACGGCCGCAAGCTGACCGGCTTCGCCGGGGACACCGTCGCCTCGGCGCTGCTCGCGAACGGCGTGACGCTGATGGGCCGCAGCTTCAAGTACCACCGCCCCCGCGGCGTCGTCGCGAGCGGCGTCGAGGAGCCGAACGCCCTCGTCGGCCTCGGCAGCGGCGGCGCCTTCGAGCCCAACGCGCGCGCGACGGTCGCCGAACTGACCGACGGCCTCGAAGTCCGCAGCCAGAACCACTGGCCGAGCCTCGAGCGCGATGTCGGCGCGGTCGCCTGGCGCGCCTCGGCGCTGCTGCCGGCCGGCTTCTACTACAAGACGTTCCTGCAGCCGCGCGCCGCCTGGAAGCACCTGTTCGAGCCGCTGATCCGCCGCTCCGCCGGCCTCGGCGCAGCCCCGACCGCGCCCGATCCCGACGCATACGACTATCGCTACGCGTTTGCGGACGTGCTGGTCGCCGGCGGCGGCGTCGCCGGCCTCGCCGCCGCGCGGGCCGCCGCGCGCGCAGGCGCCCGCGTGATCGTCGTCGAGCAGGCGCCCTTCTGGGGCGGCCGGACCGCCGTCGACGGCGGCGAGATCGCCGGCCGACCCGCCGCGGACTGGATCGCCGCGACCCGTGCGGAGCTCGCGGCGCTGCCGAACGTGACGCTGCTCGACCGCACGATGCTCGCCTCGGTCGCCGACCACGGCTACGCGCTCGCCTGGCAGAAGCTCGGGACCCCCCAGGTCCGCGAGCGGATCTGGCGCATCCGCGCGCGCCGCATCGTCACCGCCGCCGGCGCGATCGAGCGCCCGCTGCCCTTCGCCGGCAACGACCTGCCCGGCGTGATGCTGGCCTCAGCCGTCCGCGACTACCTCGCGCTCTGGGCGGTGACGCCCGGACGCCGGGTCGCGCTGGTCACCAACAACGACGACGCCTACCGCACCGCCCTCGCGCTGCACCGGGCCGGCGTCGCGGTTCCGATCGTCGTCGACGTCCGGCCCCATGTCGACGCCGCCCTGCCCGCTTCGGTCCGCGCCGCCGGGATCGCGGTGCGGACCGGCGCCGCCATCGCGCGCGCGCTCGGCGGCCAGCGGATCGAGGCGATCTCGGTCTGCGACCACGCCGGGGACGGCAGCGGCGACGGCGACCGGATCGCCTGCGACGCGCTGGCGATGTCGGGCGGCTGGTCGCCGGTCGTGCACCTGTGGTCCCAGCCCGGCGGCGCCGTGCGCTGGAACGCCGAGGCAGCACATTTCGCGCCCGACCCGGACCGCCCGCCCCGCGGCGCCGACGGCGCCGCCTTCGTGCTGCCGGCGGGGTCGGCTGCTGGCGCCCTCGCGCTGGATGCGGTCCTCGAGAGCGGCCATCGGGCGGGGCGCCAGGCGGCCGAGGAGGTGGGGCGGAGCCCCGGCGACGAGGCCGCGCCCCCGGCGCATGCGCCCGACGAGGCCGCGATCCTGCCGGTCTGGATGATGCCGGAACGCGCGAGCCCCGCCCTGCGCGCGAAGGCCTTCCTCGACTTCCAGAACGACGTGAAGGCGTCGGACGTCGAGCTCGCCGCGCGCGAGGGCTACGCGTCGGTCGAGCACGCCAAGCGCTACACGACGCTCGGCATGGCGACCGACCAGGGGAAGCTGTCGAACATCCCCGGCCTCGCGATCCTCGCCCGCGCGCTGGGCCGGCCGATCCCCGAGGTCGGCACCACCACGTTCCGGCCGCCCTACGCGCCGGTCACGCTCGGCGCGCTGGCCGGCGAGGCGCGCGGCCCGCTGTTCAAGCCGACGCGCAAGACCCCGATCGACGCGTGGCACGCGGCGAACGGCGCGCATTGGGAGCCGGTCGGCGACTGGCGCCGCCCCTACGCCTACCTCCGGCCCCGCGAGACCGTCGACGCCGCCGTGCGCCGCGAGGTGCGCGCGGTGCGGGGCGGCGCCGGCCTGCTCGACGCCTCGACGCTGGGCAAGATCCTGGTCACGGGCCCGGACGCGGGCCGCTTCCTCGACCTCGTCTATACCGGCGTCATGTCGAGCCTGAAGCCGGGGCGCTGCCGCTACGGACTGATGTGCACCGACAACGGCTTCCTGTTCGACGACGGCGTCGTCGCCCGGCTCGGCCCGGACGCGTTCCTCTGCCACACGACGACCGGCGGCGCCGAACGGGTCCATGCCTGGCTCGAGGAATGGCTGCAGACCGAATGGCACGACCTCGACGTCTGGGTCGCGAACCTGACCGAGCAGTTCGCGCAGGTCGCGATCGTCGGGCCGCGGGCGCGCGACCTGCTGCAGGCGCTCGACGGCGACATCGACCTGTCGCGCGAGGCGCTGCCGTTCATGGGCTGGGCCGAGGGCGCGCTCGCGGGCATCCCGGCGCGGGTCTTCCGGATCTCGTTCTCGGGCGAACTCAGCTTCGAGGTCGCCGTGCCGGCCGGGCGCGGCCGCGAATTCTGGGACGCGTGCCTCGCCGCCGGCGCCGCCTTCGACGTCCAGCCCTATGGCACCGAGGCGCTGCACGTGCTGCGCGCGGAAAAGGGCTACATCATGATCGGCGACGAGACCGACGGCACGGTGACGCCGCAGGACCTCGGCCTCGGCTGGGCGGTTTCGAGGAAGAAGGCCGACTTCATCGGCAAGCGCGCCCAGGCCCGCGCCGACCTGGTCCGCGACGATCGCAAGCAGCTCGTGGGCCTGCTGACCGAGGATCCGGCCGAGGTGCTGCCCGACGGCGCCCATGCGGTCGACGGCCCGCTGCGCGAGCGCGGCCCGACCCCGACGCTCGGGCACGTGACGTCGAGCTATTTCTCGCCCACCCTGGGACGCTCGATCGCCATGGCGCTGATCGCCGGCGGCGCGCGCCGGATGGGCGAGACGCTGGCCTTCCCGCTCGAGGGCGGCCGGTCGGTCGCGGCGCGCGTCGTCGACCCGCGCTTCTTCGATCCTGACGGAGACCGGCTCGATGTCTGATCCGCGCGTCCAGGTCCTCCGCCCCCCGTCGTCCGGCATGATCACGGTGCGCTGCGCGCTTTCCGAACCCGCGCTGGCCGAAGCCGTCCGGCAGGCGAGCGGTTGCGCCCTGCCCGACCGGCGCCGGATCACGACCGCGCCCGAGGCCGCCGTCGCCTGGATGTCGCCGGACGAGCTGATGCTGTTCGTGCCGCCAAACCGCGTCGCCGATGCGCGGGCCGCGCTCGCCTTGGCGCTCGAGGGCGTGCACAGCCTCGTGGTCGACGTCTCGGACGCGCGCGCGCTGTTCCGGCTCGACGGCCCGGGCGCGCGCGACCTGCTGGCGCGGGGCGCGCCGGTCGATCTCGATCCCGCCGCCTTCGGACCGGGCGACTTCCGCCGAACCCGGCTCGGACAGGTCGCCGTCGCTTTCTGGGCGGTCGAGCCGCAGGTCTTCGACCTGATGTGCTTCCGTTCGGTCGAGGGCTTCGTCGCCGAGTGGCTCGAGACCGGCGCACAAGCGATCAACGCCGGGCGGTTGACGACGGTTACCGAGGACTTAACGTGGTGCGGGTTTGCATTTTACTTCAGAGGCTTGGCTCGGAACGCGCACTGTGCCCGCTGGCGCGCTCAGGCGGCCTCGGACGCGTTCCGCGATCGCCGGCCAGCGCGCGTTCGACCAGATCCGGCCCCGCGCCGGGACGATGCGCGCCCTCCGACAGCGTCCGCCGCCAGGCCCGCGCGCCCGGCCTGCCCTGGAACGCGCCGAGCATGTGCCGGGTGATCGCGTTCAGCGGCGTGCCCGCCGTCCGCTCCGCCTCGATATAGGGCAGCATCGCCCGCACCGCCGCCTCGGCGGTCACGTCCGGTCCATCCGCGCCGAACACCCGCCGGTCGACCTCCCCGAGCAGCGCCGGCGCGTGGTAGGCGGCCCGCCCGATCATCACGCCGTCGACCCCGCGCCCGAGCGCGTCCAGCGCCGCGTCGATCCCGCTCACGCCGCCGTTCAGCGCGATGGTCAGCTCGGGGAACGCGGCCTTCATCCGGAAGACCAACCCGTAATCGAGCGGCGGAACCTCGCGGTTCTCCTTCGGGCTCAGTCCCTGCAGCCACGCCTTGCGGGCATGCACCGCGAACGACCGGACCCCGGCCTCCGAAACCGTCCGCAGGAACGCCGGCAACACCGCCTCCGGGTCCTGATCGTCGACGCCGATCCGGCACTTCACCGACACCGGAACCGGCCCGGCCGCGTCGATCATCGCGGCGACGCAGTCGGCCACCAGCTCCGGGGTCCGCATCAGCGCCGCGCCGAAGCATCCGGATTGCACGCGGTCCGACGGGCAGCCGACGTTCAGGTTGATCTCGGCGAATCCCAGATCCCGCGCCGCCGCCGTCGCCTCGGCCAGCGCCGCCGGCTCCGACCCGCCGAGCTGCAGCGCCAGCGGATGCTCCGCCGCGTCATGCGCGAGCAACCTCGCGCGCGGGCCATGCATCACCGCGGCCGCCGTGATCATCTCGGTATAGAGCAGCGCCCGCCGCGTGAACTGGCGGTGAAACCGCCGGCAATGGCGATCCGTCCAGTCCATCATCGGCGCGACGGACAGCCTGTGCGGTCGCGGGTTAACCATCGGCTCCAGCATCTTCCATCCGTTGGGCGACTTCCCCTTGCTCCGGCCCACGCGCCGGCGCCCATACGCTCGCGCCAGGCCGGACCGACGCGTGCGCCGGCCATCCGGCTGCGCGTCCTCGTATCGCCGACAGGTCGCCGCGTCGAGCGTCAAACGCCGCGACGCCGCCGCCGGGGGCCCGGCGCGGCCGAAGTCCTGGCGAGCAAGCGCCCGGCGCGGCCCTCACGCGCCGCGGCTCCGGCCGCCGGCCGCCGGCGTCAGATCGGCGCAAGGCTCGTGCCCGCGATCTGCGCCCGGTCGGCGAGCCCCTCGATGAATCGCCTGGAAGCGCGCGCCCAGGCGGCCTTTTCCAGCGCCTGCGCGATCTTGGGCCGCACGGTCTCGTAGGGCAGCACCTGCCCCGGCGCCATGGCGTTCAGGCGGATGATGTGCCAGCCGTGCCGCGAAAGCAACGGGGCTGCGCTGATGCCGCCTTCGGCAGGCTCGCGCAGCGCCGCCTCGAATTCGGGCACGGTGTCGCCCGGACCAAGCTGGCCCAGATGCCCGCCCGAGGCCTTCGAGCCGCAATCGCTTTCGCGGGCGGCGGCGGCGAAGCCCTTGGCGTCGCCGTCGAGCCTGGCCAGCACGGCCTCGGCCCGCGCCTCGGCCGCCAGGCGCGCTCTGCCTCGTCACGCGGGTCGCAGGCGCACAGGATATGCGAGACATCCCACAGCGGCGCGGACCGGTAGCGATCGGGATCCTTGGCCCATTCGGCGCGAACCGCCTCTTCGGTCACGGGCGCGATCGTCAGCGCCTCGTCCAGAAGGGCGCGGATCAGGGCTTCGTCCTCGGTCTCGAACGCGGCCCGGGGCCAGTTCCAGCGGAATCGGGCGCCATGCTTCGCGCGCCGCGCCTCCTGCAACAGCAGGGCGCGGATCGCCAGCGCCTGCGCCGCCTTGCGCCAGGCGATGCCGGGCTTGTCCTTGGGCGCGGCGTGGTTCTGGGCCTCGGCGGCGATCGCCGCCGAGGGAATCGGTTTCGCCGTTCACGACGACGTCGGGAAACAGGGCCATGTTCATCGCGCTCACTCCGCCGGTGTGCGTGGCTCGTGCAGGGCCGGGCTTGGCCTGCCGCGCATCATAGGCGCGGCGGCGCTCCTCCAGCGGACGGCGGCGGCGCGAGCGCACGATCTGGTAGCCCGGCCGCGCCAGCAGGTAGCGGAAGGGCGCGCGAACCCCGACCAGACATGTGCACCAGCCGCGTGAACGGGAAGAGCAGCGTGATCGATCAGGCCGAGGAAGATGTGCAGCTTGTAAAGCCAGTGCACGTCGACCACCGTGCTCCAGGCGTTGATGTTCCAGGTCAGGACGCTTTGCGACCAGGTCATGAAGCGGACCATCTCGGCGCCGTCCATGTGTTGCAGCGTCTGGGTGATCGTCAGCAGGCCGATCGCCAGCTGCAGCCAGATCAGCACCATGATGCACGATGTCCGCAAAGCTGGACGTGACCCGGATGCGCGGATCGACCAGCCGCCGGTGCAGAAGCATCGTCGCGCCGATCAGGGCCGCGATGCCCGGCCGGGCCGCCGATCGATGACGGCCATCCACTGCTTCAACCATAGGGAATCGCCGAGCGCATCCAGCACCCAGACCGGCGTGAACAGGCCGATCGAGATGGCCGAAGAACACCGTCAGGATGCCGACATGGAACAGGATCGAGCCCCAGATCAGCTGCTTGCGGCGCAGCAGCTGGCTGGACGAGCTTTTCCAGGTGAACGGGTCGCGCTCGTATCGCGCGATGGACCCGACACAGGAATACCGTCAGCGCCGCATAGGGCATGATCCCGAAGATGACGAAGTCGATGTCGAAGTCGCCGAACATGTCATGCGCTCCTGTTCAGTTGGTGGTTGCGGAGTCGCTGGGCGGTTTGTCCATCAGGGCCAGCATGTCGCGGACCTGCGGGCAGCCGGCGTTCGGGTCGGGGCCGAAGGTGACCTCGGTCTCCTCCCAGACCGCATCGAGCGCTGCGAGGTCGGTCGGGTCGTCGTCGGGCTGGGCCAGCATCTCGGCCACCGCCTCGGCGTCGGCCTGCGCACCGGCAAGCTGCGAAAGAGCTGCGAACGCGGCGGCATACCCGCTTTCGCGCCGGACAAGCCGGGCGCCAGAGCGTCGAGGATATGCGCCGCATCCGCCAGGGTTTCCCGCGCCTCGGACGATGGACGCGTCGGCGAGGAATTCCAGCAGCACCGGCAGGTGGTCGGGCAGTTCCGAGGTGGCGGGCTCGAACCCGCCCTCCCGGTAGGTCTCGATCAGGCTGACCATCGCGCCGCCCCTGTCGCGGCTTTCGCCGTGGACATGCTCGAACAGGTTCAGCGACAGCGTGCGCGACCGGTCGAAGAGCATCACATAGCTCTCCTGCAGGTCGTAGAGGTCGCCCTGCCCAAGCCCGTCGGTCAAGCGCCTGCAACGCGGCCCGCGTGTCCGGGTGCGATGCCGCGGATCGGCGGCCAGAGACCTCCCCGATCTCGGGCATGGCGGCCTGAAGCTCCGCCGTCGGATAGCTCAGCGTCAGCGACAGCGCCTTGAGTGTGCGGTCCATCATCAGAATGTCTCCGTCGGAAGGGCAAAGGATTTCTTCTTGCCGCCGAACAGGCGTGGTCTTGCCCGTCTCGCCGGTGGAACATCCGTTGCCGTCGGTGAACCCGCAGCCGCCGCGAATGTCGGCGCCATGCTTCGTTCTGTTCGCGGTGCGCCGTGGGGATCGCGAAACGATCCTCGTAGTCGGCGATCGCCATGATCTTGTACATGTCCTCGATCATCCGGCCCGACATGCCGACGCGGGCGGCGATCGCCCTCGTCGCGCACGCCGTCCACGCTCAGCGCGCGCATGTAGAGCCGCATCGCCGACATGCGTTCCAGCGCATGAACGATGGGCTCCTCGTCGCCCGCCGTCAGCATGTTGGCGAGGTACTTGCACCGGGATGCGCAAGGACTGCGCACGTCGGGCATCTGGTCGCTCATCGCGATCTGGCCGGCCTGGGCCGCGTTCTGGATCGGCGACAGCGGCGGGATGTACCACACCATCGGCAGCGTCCGGTATTCGGGATGCAGCGGGAAGGCGACCTTCCAGTCCATCGCCATCTTCCAGATCGGGCTGACCTTGGCGGCCTCGATCCAGTCCTCGGGCACGCCGTCGCGGCGGGCCGCGGCGATCACCTCGGGGTCGTTGGGGTCGAGGAACACGTCGAGTTGCGCGCCGTAGAGATCGGTCTCGCGCTCCGCACTGGCCGCCGCCTCGATCTTGTCGGCGTCATAGAGGATCACGCCCAGATAGCGGATGCGCCCGACGCAGGTTTCCGAACAGACCGTCGGCTGCCCGCTTTCGATGCGCGGATAGCAGAAGGTGCATTTCTCGGATTTGCCGGTGTCCCAGTTGTAATAGACCTTCTTGTAGGGACAGCCCGAGATGCACATCCGCCAGCCCCGGCATTTTTCCTGGTCGATCAGGACGATGCCGTCCTCCTCGCGCTTATAGATCGCGCCCGACGGGCAGGAGGCCGAGCAGGTGGGATTGAGGCAATGCTCGCAGAGCCGCGGCAGATACATCATGAAGGTATTTTCATACTCTCCATAGATTTCCTTCTGCACGTTCTCGAAGTTGTAGTCCTGCGGACCGCTTCGAGAATTCGCCGCCCAGGATCTCTTCCCAGTTCGGGCCCTTCTCGATCTTCTCCATCCGCTCGCCGGTGATCTTCGACCGGGGGCGCGCGGTGGGGAAGGCGTTCATGTCGGGCGCCGATTTCAGGTGGTCGTAGTCGAAATCGAACGGCTCGTAGTAGTCGTCGATCTCGGGCATCGAAGGGTTGGCGAAGATGTTCGCCAGGATCCGCCACTTGCTGCCCTGCTTGGGATGCAGGCTTGCCGCTGGCCGACCGCTCCCAGCCGCCGTTCCAGCGCTTCTGGTTCTCCCAGTCGGTGGGATAGCCGGTGCCGGGCTTGGTCTCGACGTTGTTGAACCAGGCGTATTCGACGCCGTCGCGGCTGGTCCAGACGTTCTTGCAGGTGACTGAGCAGGTGTGACACCCGATGCACTTGTCGAGGTTCAGGACCTTGCCGATTTGCGCGCGAACTCTCATTCCGCTGCCTCCAGGTTGCCGCTTGCGGGCCGGGACGCGGGTTCGTCCAGCCAGTCGATCTTCTTCATCTTCCGCACGATCACGAACTCGTCGCGGTTGCTGCCCACGGTGCCGTAGTAGTTGAACCCGTAGGACAGCTGCGCATAGCCGCCGATCATGTGCGTCGGTTTCAGCGTCGCGCGGGTGACGGAATTGTGGATGCCGCCGCGATGGCCGGTCTTCTCGGAGCCAGGCGTGTTCACGATCTTTTCCTGCGCGTGGTACATGAACAGCGTCCCCTGCTTGATCCGCTGGCTCACCACCACCCGCGCCGTCAGCGCGCCGTTGACGTTGTAGGCCTCGACCCAGTCGTTATCGACGAGCCCCGCCTTCTGCGCGTCCAGCTCGGACATCCACACGACCGGCCCGCCCCGGTTCAGCGTCAGCATCAGCAGGTTGTCGGTATAGGTCGAATGGATGCCCCATTTCTGGTGCGGCGTGATGAAGTTCAGCACCACGTGCGGGCTGCCCTCGGCCGCGTCGTTGTTGACGGCCTTGGTGATGGTCTTCAGATCCACCGGCGGGCGGTAGCCGACGAAGCCCTCGCCGAAGGCGCGCATCCACAGGTGGTCCTGGTACAGCTGCTGGCGGCCGGTCAGCGTGCGCCACGGGATCAGCTCGTGGACGTTGGTGTAGCCCGCGTTGTAGCAGACCTCCTCGCTCTCGATCCCCGACCAGGTCGGCGACGAGATGATCTTGCGCGGCTGGGCGGCGATGTCGCGGAAGCGGATCTTGGTGTGATGCGCCCCCTCGGCCAGATGGGCGTGGTGGCGGCCGGTCGGCTTTTCCAGCTCCTCCCAGGCCTTGACGGCCACTTCGCCGTTGGTCTCGGGCGCGAGCATCAGGATCATCTCGGCCGCGTCGATGGCGGTCTCCAGCTTGGCATGCCCTTTCGACACCCCCTCGTCCTGCACCACGCCGTTCAGGTCGCGCAGGTGCCCGACCTCGACCTTGGTGTCCCAGTTGATGCCCTTGCCGCCGTTGCCCAGCTTCTCCAGCAGCGGCCCGACCGAGGTGAACTTCTTGTAGAGGTTCGGATAATCCCGCTCGACCGCGATGTAGTTCGGCGCGGTCTTGCCGGGGATCAGGTCGCATTCGCCCTTCTTCCAGTCCTTCACATGGGACTGCGCCAGTTCGCCGGGGCGTGTCGTGCAGCAGCGGCAGCTGGACGATGTCCGTCTCCACCCCCAGCACCTCGGGCGCGACCTCGCGAGAACTTGCGGGCGATCGACTTGAAGATCTCCCAGTCCGACTTGCTCTCGTAGGCCGGGTCCACCGCCGCCTGCAGCGGATGGATGAACGGGTGCATGTCCGAGGTGTTGAGGTCGTCCTTTTCGTACCAGCTGGCCGTCGGCAGCACGATGTCGGAATAGACGGCCGGTGGTGGACATGCGGAAGTCGATGGTCAGACCAGCAGGTCGAGCTTGCCCTCGGGCGCCTCGTCCTGCCAGACCGCCTCCTTCGGCATCACGCCGCCTTCCTCGCCCAGATCCTTGCCCATCACGCCGTGGTCGGTGCCGAGCAGGTGCTTGAGGAAGTACTCGTGCCCCTTGCCGGACGAGCCCAGCAGGTTCGAGCGCCAGACGAACAGGTTGCGCGGCCAGTTCTCGGGCGCGTCCGGATCCTCGCAGGACATCTGCAGGTCGCCGGACTTGAGCTGCTCGGCGACGTAGTCCCGGATGTCCTTGCCCGCCGCCCGCGCGGCCTTCGACACCTCCAGCGGGTTGGTCTTCAGCTGCGGCGCGGAGGGCAGCCAGCCCATGCGCTCGGCGCGGATGTTGTAGTCGATCAGGCGAGACGTCCCAGTCGCCCTTGGGCGCGGTGGGAGACAGGATCTCGCCGGCGCGCAGCGTCTCGTAGCGCCACTGGTCGGTGTGGGCATACCAGCAGGACGTCGAGTTCATGTGCCGCGGCGGGCGGCTCCAGTCCAGCGCGAAGGCCAGCGGCTGCCAGCCGGTCTGCGGGCGCAGCTTCTCCTGGCCCACGTAGTGCGACCAGCCGCCGCCCTCCTGGCCGATGCAGCCGCACATCACCAGCATGTTGATGATGCCGCGATAGGCCATGTCCATGTGGTACCAGTGGTTCAGGCCGGCCCCGAGGATGACCATGGACTTGCCCTTGGTCTTCTCCGCGTTCCCCGCGAACTGACGGGCCACCGCGATGATCTTCTCGCGCGACACGCCGGTGATCTTCTCGGCCCATGCGGGCGTATAGGGGCTGTCTTCGTCGAAGTCCTTCGACGCCCAGTCGCCGCCCAGGCCCCGGTCGAGGCCGTAATTCGCGCAGAAGAGGTCGAAGACCGTGGCGGCCAGCGTCTCGCTGCCATCGGCCAAGGCGACGCGCCGGACGGGGATGTTCCGCGTCAGCACATCGGGATGATCGCACTTGACGAAATCGCCGGTCGCGGCGCCGCCGAAGTAGGGGAAGTCGACGCCCACGACCTCGTCGTGGTCGACGTCGAGGATCTGGCTCAGGCGCAGTTGGGTCTCGGCGCCCTTCGACTGCTCCTCGAGGTTCCATCGGCCCTCTTCGCCCCAACGGAACCCGATCGAGCCGTTCGGGACCACGATGCGGCCGGACGCGGCGTCGTAGGCGACGGTCTTCCAGTCCGGGTTGTTGGTCTCGCCGAGCTTGTCGTCGAAGTCGTCCGCCCGCAGCATCCGGCCGGGGACCAGACGCCCGTCCTGTTCGTCGAGCCGCACCAGCATCGGCATGTCGGTGTATCTGCGGGCGTAGTCCTCGAAATACTCGGCCTGCCGGTCGAGGTGGTACTCGCGCAGGATGACATGCCCCATCGCCATTGCCAGCGCCGCGTCGGTGCCGGCCTGCGGGTTCAGCCAGATGTCGCCGAACTTGGCCGCCTCGGAATAGTCCGGGCTGACCACGGCGGACTTGGTGCCGCGATAGCGGACCTCGGTATAGAAATGCGCGTCGGGCGTCCGGGTCTGCGGCACGTTCGAGCCCCACAGCATCAGGAAGCCCGCGTTGTACCAGTCGGCCGATTCCGGCACGTCGGTCTGCTCGCCCCAGGTCTGCGGGCTGGCCGGCGGCAGGTCGCAGTACCAGTCGTAGAACGACATGCAGGTGCCGCCCAGCAGGCTCAGGTAGCGCGAGCCGGCCGCATAGCTGACCATCGACATGGCCGGGATCGGCGAGAAGCCGAAGACGCGGTCGGGTCCGTAGGTCTTCGCGGTATAGGCGTTCGCGGCCGCGACGATCTCGGTCGCCTCGTCCCAGGTGGCGCGCACGAACCCGCCCTTGCCGCGCGTCCTCGTGTAGGAGGCGCGCATGACCGGGTCGTGTCTGGATCGCCGCCCAGGCCGCGACCGGCGTCATCGTCTCGCGCATCTTGCGCCAGGCCCGCATCAGGCTGCCCCGGATCAGCGGGTTCTTCACGCGATTGGCGGAATAGAGATACCAGCTGTAGGAAGCGCCGCGCGCACAGCCGCGCGGCTCGTGGTTGGGCAGGCCGGCGCGGGTGCGCGGATAGTCGGTCTGCTGCGTCTCCCAGGTGACGATGCCGGACTTGACGTAGATCTTCCACGAACAGGACCCGGTGCAGTTCACCCCGTGGGTCGAGCGGACGATCTTGTCGTGCCGCCAGCGGTTTCTGTAGGTGTCCTCCCAGTCGCGGTTCTCGCGGGTGGTCTGGCCCCAACCGTCGGAGAATTGTTCCAGCTCCTTGCTCTGGAAGAAGTTCAGTCTGTCGAGCAGATGGCTCATCGGGCTGTCCTTTCGGGTGTCTGTGTTCCGGGCGGCGGCCGCGCCGCCCGGGAATTCGGTCGGGTCATTCCGCGGGCTGGGCGGCGGCGGCCATGCGGCGCCGCGCCCGTGTTCGATGTCGTGCAGCAGGCCGCCGGGGCGCGTGTAGACGGCCCAGGTGATCACGACGCAGAGCACGTAGAAGATCAGGAAGGCCCAGAGCGCGCCCACGGCGGACCCGGTCATCGCGATGGACGTGCCGTAGGCCTTGGGGATGAAGAAGGCGCCGTAGGCTGCGATGGCCGAGGTGAAGGCCACGATCGCGCCGGACTCCATCGCGATCTGCCGCTTGCGCTCCTCGACGCCCAGATGCGGCATCAGGCGCGGCACCTCGCGGCCCATGATCACGGGGATCATCTGGAAGGTGGAGGCGTTGCCGACCCCGGTCAGGAAGAACAGCGCCATGAAGCAGGCGAAGAAACCGATGAACGAGCCGAGCCCGAGGAAGGAGATCACGCCGAACGTGGCCGCGATCATCGCGACGAAGGTCCAGAAGCGTCACCCGCCCGCCGCCGAAGCGGTCGCTGATCCAGCCGGTTCCGGCGCGGCTGCAGCGCGCCCACCAGCGGCCCGAGGAACACGTAGTTGAGCGCGTTGACGTCGGGGAAGGCCAGCCTCGTCAGCAACGGGAAGCCAGCCGAATAGCCGATGAAGCTGCCGAAGGTGCCGGTATAGAGGATGCACATCAGCCAGTTGTGCTTGCGGCCGAAGATCACCGCCTGATCGGCAAAGCTCGCCCGCGCGTCGGCGATGTCGTTCATGCCGAGCCAGGCCGCGATCGTCGCGGCGACGATGAAGGGCACCCAGACGAAGCCTGCGTTCTGCATCCAGAGCTGTCCGCCGTCGGACATGGTCTGCGGCTGCCCGCCAAGCGCCCCGAACACGCCCGCGGTGATGACGATGGGCACGAGGAACTGCATTACCGACACGCCGAGATTGCCCAGCCCCGCGTTCAGCGCAAGCGCGTTGCCCTTCTCCGCCTTCGGGAAGAAGTAGCCGATGTTGGCCATGGACGAGGCGAAGTTGCCGCCGCCGAACCCGCACAGCAGCGCCAGCACGAGGAAGATCAGGTACGGGGTCTCGGGGTTCTGCACCGCGTAGCCGATGCCCATGGCCGGCAGCAGCAGCGACGCGGTCGAGAGCGTCGTCCACAGCCGCCCGCCGAAGATCGGCACCATGAAGCTGTAGAAGATCCGCAGCGTCGCCCCCGACAGGCCCGGCAGGGCGGCCAGCCAGAACAGCTGGCCCGGCGCGAAGTCGAACCCGATGGCGGGCAGACGCGCCACGACCACCGACCAGACCATCCAGACCGAGAAGGCCAGAAGCAGCGCCGGGATCGAGATCCAGAGGTTGCGGCGCGCCACGGCCCGCCCCTTCTCCTCCCAGAACTCGCGCGTCCTCGGGCCGCCAGTCCTCGCAGGACCCGCGGCATGACCGTCCGCTCGGGGTGATGGACATCCTGCATCTCCGGCAGTTGCGGCAGCGGTCGAGCGCCTCGCCATGCGCGGCCCGCTCCATCGCGCGCACCGACAGGTGCATCCAGGTCAGCGCGATCGCGACCAGCGCGAAGAGGAGCGCAAAGCAGGAGGTGTAGATACCCGGTCAGGTCGAGCAGCGCGCCGAAGCCGATCGGCAGGACAAAGCCGCCAAGGCCGCCGATCATGCCGACAAGGCCTCCGACAGCGCCGACATGGCTCGGGTAGTAGACCGGGATGTGCTTGAACACCGCCGCCTTGCCGAGGCTCATGAAGAAGCCGAGCCCGAACAGCGTGGCGATGAAGGGCCAGAGCCCCATCTGGGTCGAGAAGGCGATCGGGCCGTCCTTGCCCTGGATGACGTAATCGGTGGGCGGGTAGGACAGCATGAACAGGAACAGCAGCGAGAAGCCGAAGGTCCAGTACATGACCGTCCGCGCGCCGAACTTGTCGGAGAGATGCCCGCCATAGGCGCGGAACAGCGAGGCCGACAGGCTGAACGAGGCCGCCGCCATGCCCGCGAAGCGCACGTCGATGCCGTAGACGTCGATCAGGTAGTGCGGCATCCACAGCGCCAGCGCCGACGAAGGCGCCGAAGACGAAGAAGTAGTAGAGCGAGAAGCGCCAGACCTGCAGGTTCCTCAGCGGCGCGAACTGCTGCGCGAGCGAGGGCGCCTTGGCCCCCGTCCGGCGCCGTTCGACCAGTTCGGGGTCGTCCTTGGCCAGCAGGAAGAACAGGACGCCGATGATGGCAAGCGCCAGCCGCCCAGACATAGGCGACGCCGTGCCAGCCGTAGGCGACCATGACGAAGGGAGCGACGAACTTGGTGACCGCCGCGCCGACATTGCCCGGCCCCGAAGATGCCAAGCGCCGTGCCCTGGCGGCCCGCGTCGTACCAGCGGCTGACATAGGCGACGCCGATGATGAAGGAGCCGCCCGCCAGCCCGATGCCAAGCGCCGCGACCAGATACATGATGTAGCTGTCCGCCAGCGTCAGCGCCCAGGTCGCCAGAGCGGTCAGGATCATCTGGCTGGAGAACACCAGCCGCCCGCCGTACTTCTCGGTCCAGACGCCCAGGAACAGGCGGGTGATGGAGCCGGTCAGGATGGGCGTGGCGACCAGCAGGCCGAACTGCGTGTCGTTCAGGCCGAGCTCGGCCTTGATGGCGACGCCGATGATCGAAAAGATCGTCCAGACCGCGAAACAGGCGGTGAAGGCGATCGTGCTCAGGCTCAAGGCGCGCGTCTGATCGGCGCGCGAGGCTGTGGCGACGGTCTGCATGGCGGGGTCTCCGGCGAGGAATTGCGTGTCACCCCGGCGTGGGGTTCGCCGCCAGACCTGACGGCCAGAGCGGCCCGGATGACTTGATCTAGATCACGAAGGACGCGAGAAATATGTAACGAAATAAATGGCTTGACAGAAATATATCATGTCGGCTGACGTTGATGGATCAATTACGCAAGCCGCACAAGGTCAATCGATTGATTGACATTTATCAATTCAACCGCTGATAATTGATCAAACGATGCAGCGACACGAGGAACATCATGCCCGATTCGGAATACCGGGACATCCGCAAGCTGGATCTCTTTTCGCAGATGGCGGACGATCATTTCAAGTCGCTTGATGCGCGGCGCCTACGTTCAGAATTTTCCGGCGCAGATCGAATTGATTACCGAAGGCGAGCCCAGCGATTTTCTTCACATCGTCCTTTCCGGCTCCGTCGATCTGTTCTCCGCCTGGAACGGCAGGGACACCAGCATGGCGACCGTCCGTCCCGTCTCGACGTTCATTCTTGCCGCGACCATCAAGGACGCGCCCTACCTGATGTCGGCCCGCACGCTCGAGAAAAGCCGGATCGCGCTCATCCCCAGCCAGGACGTGCGCGCTATCTTCGACGCCGACAGCGACTTCGCCCGCGCGATCGTGACGGAGCTTGCGCAATGCTATCGCTCGGTCATCAAGGCGCAGAAGGACCTCAAGCTCAGGACCTCGCTCGAACGGCTGGCGAACTACCTGCTCCGGCAGCAGAGACATGCCGGCGGCGGCGCCGCCTTCGAGCTCGACTTCGAAAAGCGCCGCCTGGCCTCGGTGCTGGGCATGACGCCGGAAAACCTCAGCCGCGCCTTCAAGGGCCTTCAGCCCTATGGCGTCAGGGTCAACGCCAGCCGCATCACGATTGGCGATCAGTCCGACCTCGAGCGGTTCGCCAAGCCCAACCCGCTGATCGACGACGTATCGACCTGAAGGCCGGCACGGGCGATCTTGCCCGAGTCGGCACGGGGCCCGCCCCTGTGGACCGGCCGCTCTTGTGGCGCGCCCGGTCCGGCTTCTATAACGCCGCCGAAAGGGGTCGCGGGAATGAGGATGCGAACTGCCGGCCTGATCGTCGCAGCCGGGCGCGGAAGCCGCCTCGGGGGCGGAATTCCCAAGCAATACCGCACGCTCGGCGACTCGACGGTACTGGGCCTCGCGGTGCGCGCGTTGCTCGGCCACCCGGGCGTCGACGTCGTGCGCGTGGTGATCCACCCCGACGACGCAAACCTCTATGCGGAGTCCGTCGCCGGCCTCGACGACGCCGCCCTCCTGCCCCCGGTCGCCGGCGGCGACACGCGGCCGGCCTCGGTGCTCGCCGGCCTCGAGTCGCTGGCCGGGGCCGCGCCCGACCGCGTGCTGATCCATGACGCGGCGCGGCCAAACCTGCCGGGTTCCGTCATCGACGGCGTGCTCGCGGCGCTCGATGCGGCGCCGGCCGCCTTTCCGGTCCTGCCGGTCGTCGACGCGCTGTGGCGGGCCGAGGACGGGCAGGCGCAGGCGCCGGTCGAGCGCGCGGCGTTGTGGCGCGCCCAGACGCCGCAGGGGTTCCGCTATCCCGACATCCTCGCCGCGCATCGCGCGCATCGCGGCGACGCCGCCGACGACGTCGCCGTGGCCCGCGCCGCCGGGCTCGAGGTGGCGCTGACGCCGGGCGACGAGGCCAACGCCAAGATCACCACCGAGGCCGACCTGACGACGGCCCGCCGCGCGAGGGAGACGCGATTGGACATCCGCACCGGCAACGGTTTCGACGTGCACGCGCTCTGCCCCGGCGACCACGTGACGCTCTGCGGCGTTCGCATCCCGTTCGGCCAGGGCCTGATCGGCCATTCCGACTCGGACGTCGGCATGCACGCGCTGACCGACGCGATCTTCGGCGCGCTGGCCGAGGGCGACATCGGCCAGTGGTTCCCGCCCTCGGACCCGCGCTGGAAGGGCGCGGCCTCCGAGATCTTCCTCGCCAAGGCGATGGAGCGCGCCGGCGCCGGCGGCTTCGCGGTCACGCATCTCGACTGCACGCTGATCTGCGAGGCGCCGAAGATCGGCCCGCACGCGGCCGCCATGCGCGCGGAACTCGCCCGCATCACCGGCCTCGCCGTCGAGCGCGTCTCGGTCAAGGCGACGACGTCCGAGCGCCTCGGCTTCACCGGCCGCGGCGAGGGCATCGCGGCGATGGCCACCGCGACGCTGGTGCGGCCATGAGGCTGCGGACGACCCAGGCGATCGCGACCTTCGGCTATGTCGGCCTCTTGCCCGGCCCGGCGGGCACCTATGGCTCGCTCGCCGCGATCGCGACCGGCTACGGGCTGCACTGGCTCGGCGGCTTCCCGTTGCTCGCGCTCGCGACGCTGGTCGCCTGCGCGCTCGGCTTCTGGGCGACGCAGGTCGAGATCCTCGACAAGGACGACCTCGACCCGCGCGAGATCGTCATCGACGAGGTGACCGGCCAGTGGCTGGCGCTCTGGCCGCTGTCGCTCGGCCTCTGGCACGCGGGCGTCGCCGCCCATGTCTTTCCTTGGCCGGGCTGGGTCGGCGCCTTCGTCGTCTTCCGGCTGCTCGACATCTACAAGCCGGGACCGATCGGCTGGGCCGACCGCCGCAAGGGGCCGGCCGGCGTCATGCTCGACGACGTGATCGCGGGCCTGCTCGCGGCGCTGGTCGTCGCCGCCGCGGCCGCGGTCGCGCATGGCTGGCTGATGCGATGATCGCCGAGACCCGCGCCCGCGCCCTGCTCGACGCCGCCCGCGCGCGCGGCCTGATGATCGCGACCGCCGAAAGCTGCACCGGCGGCCTCGTCGCCGCGGCGCTGACCGACATCCCCGGCGCGTCGGACGTGTTCGACCGCGGCTTTCTCACCTACTCCTACGCGGCCAAGACCGAGATGCTCGGCGTGGACGAAGCGATGCTCGCCGAGCACGGCGCCGTGTCGGAGCCGGTCGCCCGCGCCATGGCCGCCGGCGCGCGCGCGCGCTCGCGCGCCGGCCTTGCGCTTGCGATCACCGGCGTCGCCGGCCCCGGCGGCTCGGAGGCGAAACCCGAAGGACTGGTCTGGTTCGCGGTCGCCAGCGATGCGGGCGTCCGCACGCTGCGCCGTGACTTCGGCCCGCTCGGCCGCGCGATCGTCCGCCAGCGCAGCGTCGAGACCGCGCTCGACCTCGGCCTCGGGGCCCTCGCCGCCGGCTGACCCCTCCTCCGCCCGCCGCCGGCCCTGCCGGGCCGCCGCCGGCCGGACCCATGCGCCGCGTCGACCTCACGCCCGCTGCGCCGTTGAGCCCGCGGCGCAAGGCGCCCGATCCGCGGGCTTCACCGCCGCCTGTGACCACCCCAGCCCCAAGGCGACGAGCCGCGGATCCGGATTATTATTTATCTTCAGTAGCTTGGCCTAGGTCGCAACGTGCGACCCGTAAAGCTCCTGCGCCCTCCGCTCGAAAGCCCGCACGATCCGTTGCATCGCCTCGTTAAAAACCAGGCCGATCACCTTCTGCAGCAGCATTGAGCGGAACTCGAAATCGACGAAGAAGTCGATCTCCGAGCGTCCGTCCTCCAGCGGCCTGAACTTCCAGTGGTTGCGCAGGTACTTGAACGGCCCCTGCAGGTACTCGACGTCGATCTCCCGCACGTCCGGCCGCATCGTGACCCGGCTGCCGAACTTCTCGCGAAAGAGCTTGAACGACACGACGAGGTCCGCCTCGACCACCTCGCCTGCCTCCCCCTCGGGCAGCGGCGTCCGGCTCCGGATCCGCGCCGCCGCTACCCAGGGCAGGAACTCCGGATAACGATCGACGTCGGCGATCAGGTCGAACATCTGCTCGGCGCTGTAGGCGACGACACGTTTCTCGGCATGGGTAGGCATGCGCCCTCCGGTCAGGCTCGGGGTTGCGGATTGTGGCCGGGCGCGGATGACCATAGGATGCCGCCGCGCGCAAGCGCAATGCGATGAGCGAGAGTGAATGCCGGGACAGACCTACGTGATCGACGAGATGATCTCGGCGAAGGCTATCGCCGCGCGGGTGGAGGCGCTGGCGCGCGAGATTTCGGAATTCTATGCGGGAAGCGACAAGCTCATCGTCGTCGGCCTCTTGCGCGGTTCGTTCGTGTTCATCGCCGATCTGGTGCGCGAACTGGACCTGCCGGTGGAAGTCGACTTCCTCGAAGTGTCCTCCTACGGCAACTCCACCGAGTCGAGCCGCGAGGTGCGAATCCTGAAGGACCTGCGCGGCGAGATCGAGGGTCGCGACGTTCTGGTGGTCGAGGACATCGTCGACACCGGCTTTACGCTGAGCCACGTGCTCGCGATCCTCGCAACGCGCCGCCCGGCCCGGCTCGAGGTCTGCGCTCTGCTCGACAAGCCCTCGCGCCGCGAGGTCGACATACGGGCGAAATGGACCGGCTTCCAGATCGAGGACCGGTTTGTGGTCGGCTACGGCATCGACTACGCGCAGCGAAACCGCAACCTGCCCCATATCGGCGCCGTGCGATTCCTTGAGCCGTCAGCAGCCGAATGACGCTCGACCAGGCATAGGCGCGCCCGCAAGCGCCCACTCCATGTAGCTTCGCTCCGGCCTCGGAGCTGCCGCCGAACGTTCGCCTTCATTGCCCACAAGCGACGCCAGACGGAAAACGCCCTGCCAATTCTGCCGCGCGACCTGCCTGACGCTGTCGTGAGCCAGCCCATGGCGCTCGGTCGGTCGCGCTCCCAAGTCGATCGACCTCCCGCCGCCGCGGCTTGGCCGCGCCGTCCGAGTCTGCACCTCAAAATGAGGCTGGTATCTGAAAGCCTACCGGCCGAACGGCCGCCACTGCAGTTGGTAACGCTTTCGCTTCTCCGACGCGATCAGGCGCGGGCGTCTCCGACGAACTTCCACAGCGCCGGCACGATCAACGCGGCCAGCGCAAGCTTCAGCGCGTCGCCGATCAGGAAAGGATAGAGACCCCAGGCCAGCAACGGCTGGTCCCAGCCATAAAGCACGCCCAGCCACAGGACGCCCGGGATGTAGATCAGCGCGGTCCCGGCCGCCATTGCGACCGCCATCGCGCCGATACTGCGGTCCCATCCACGCCGCGCGGCGTATCCGAGCGCCAGCGTCGCCAGAACCCAGCCCGCAAGGTAGCCGCCGGTGCTGCCCATCATGTAGCTGACGCCGTTCAACTCGGCTGTCGAGCCAGCAAAGACATCCCAGCCGAAAGCGCCTATCGCCATATAGACCAAGATCGCGGCCAGCCCCAAGCCCGGGCCGTAGGCCGCGCCAAGCATCAGAACTGCGAACGAGCCCATCGTGACGGGCACCGGCGAAGGCCAGATCGGCACCTGAATTTTCGAGGCTGCGATGTGGATCGCGACGCCGAGCGCCACGAGAACCGCCCGCTTGACCCAGACCGCCTGTCCTTCGGCGTTCCAGAAGGTTTCGGTCAGAACTGCGCTCGATGCGGCCGTCGCCATGGCGGTCTCCGATGTAGAATATGCCCGGTGCCGTCTTGCCGCAAAACCGGATGGCTGTCCAGCAAAGGCTGCCTGGCCGAGACCAGGCGACGTGGTCCGGACAGAGCGCCTTTCCGGCGAAGCATCTTGCCAAATCCGGCAGCATCGGCCGCTCCCTCGCACCACCCGCGTCTCCGGGCCTCGAGACTGCCGGAGTGGGCCGGGAACCGGCTCAAGTTGCGCGGTCGGATCCCAGGATCTCGCGACGGAAAACGGTGCTGATCCCGTAGTCCTTGCGCGGCCCGAGGACCCGCCATTCGACCCGCCAGACCGGCCAGCCGGCAAAATCGTAGATCCCGGCATAGACGTCCGGCGGGCAGTCATGAACGGCTTGCGGCCTGACCACGCCGGCGGCAATGCGATGAAAGAACCGCCCGTCTGCAAAGCTCACCGCAATGCCTTTTGGGTCCGCGCGCCAGAGGTAGCGCCGGGCCGCAGCGAAGCCGGGGCCTTCGCCGAGACTGAGCACCCCCTCCTCGTCGTAGATCATCCCGTCGTCGCCGTCCGGCTCGAACCTTGCGCGCCCCGCGAAACGGCCCGGCCGTCCGCCAAGCGCGTCTGCAATCCGCCGCTCCACCGTCCACTCTCCCGCGAAGGCCGCCAGTTGCGCCGCGCCGAGCTCCATCCGCGTCCGTTATCCTCCAGTGTCGTCGGCTTGTGATGCGCCAAGGCGCAGTCTATCAGACCGGCAATCCTCCGGAACCCGCGAAAGGCCGCCGATGATCCCGCGCTATTCCCGCCCCGACATGGTCGCGATCTGGTCGCCCGAGACCCGCTTTCGCATCTGGTTCGAGATCGAGGCCCACGCCGCCGACGCCCAGGCCGAGCTCGGCGTGATCCCGAAGGCGGCGGCGGAGGCGGTCTGGAAAGCCCGCGACGTCGAGTTCGACGTGGTCCGGATCGACGAGATCGAGGCGGTCACCAGGCACGACGTGATCGCATTCCTGACGCATCTCGCCGAGCATGTCGGCGACGAGGCCCGGTTCGTGCACCAGGGCATGACATCGTCGGACGTGCTCGACACCTGCCTCAACGTGCAGTTGACCCGTGCCGCCGACATCCTGCTCGCTGACCTCGACGCGCTGCTCGCCGCGCTGAAGCGCCGCGCCTACGAGTACAAGGACACGGTGACGATGGGCCGCAGCCACGGCATCCATGCCGAGCCGACGACCTTCGGCGTCAAGCTCGCGCAGGCCTATGCCGAGTTCTCCCGCAACCGCGCCCGCCTCGAGGCCGCGCGGGCCGAGGTCGCGACCTGCGCGATCTCGGGCGCCGTCGGCACCTTCGCCAACATCGACCCCTCGGTCGAGGCGCATGTCGCGCTGAAGCTCGGCCTGACGCCCGAGCCGGTCTCGACGCAGGTCATCCCCCGCGACCGGCACGCGATGTTCTTCGCGACGCTCGGCGTGATCGCGAGCTCGATCGAGCGGCTGGCCATCGAGATCCGCCACCTGCAGCGCACCGAGGTCCTCGAGGCGGAGGAATACTTCTCGCCCGGCCAGAAGGGCTCGTCGGCGATGCCGCACAAGCGCAACCCGATCCTGACCGAGAACCTGACCGGCCTCGCCCGGCTGGTCCGGATGGCGGTCATCCCGGCGATGGAGAACGTCGCGCTCTGGCACGAGCGGGACATCTCGCATTCGTCGGTCGAGCGCGCGATCGGGCCGGACGCCACGGTCACGCTCGACTTCGCGCTGGCGCGGCTGACCGGCGTCGTCGACAAGCTGCTCGTCTACCCCGACACGATGATGCGGAACATGAACAAGTTCCGCGGCCTGATCCACTCGCAGCGCGTGCTTCTGGCCCTGACCCAGAAGGGCGTCAGCCGCGAGGACGCCTACCGGCTGGTTCAACGCAACGCGATGAAGGTCTGGGAACAGGGCAAGGATTTCCAGGAGGAGCTGCTGGCCGACGCCGAGGTCCGCGCCGCGCTGAGCGCGGACGAGATCGGCGCGCTGATGGACCTCGGCCACCACACCAAGCATGTCGACACGATCTTTGCCCGCGTCTTCGGGGACCACTGAGCCCCGCTCGGCGGCCTTCGCGCCAATTGCTGGGCCAGCCACGCGGGTGCTGATCGTCGGCTCGCTGCCCGGCCGGGCTTCGCTCGCGCGGGCGGAATACTACGGGCATCCGCGGAACGGGTTCTGGCGTCTAGTCGGCGCGGTGATCGGGACCGACCTCGTCGCGCTCGCCTACCCGGACCGGCTGGCGGCGCTGCAGGCGTCGGGGATCGGGCTCGCGGACGCGATCGCGTCCGCCGAGCGCAGGGGAAGCCTCGATGCGGCGATCCGCGCGGTCGAGGCCTACGATCTCGCGGCGCTGGTCGGGCGCCTGCCGGCGCTGCGGGCGGTGGCGTTCAACGGGCGGACCGCGGCGAAGATCGGGCACGCGGTGCTGGGCGCGTCGCCCGGGCCGGCGCTGATCGACCTGCCGTCGTCGAGCCCGGCGCATGCGGCGATGGGGCATGCCGACAAGCTGCCGGCCTGGGCCGCGCTCGGGACCCATCTGGACCCGCCCCACGGCATCCGCGCCTGAAGCTCACGCAAGCTTTCGGGTCGCATCCCCTTCTGCTGCGGTGGCCATCCTCCGGACCGGCGACGCCGGACCGTCAGGCGACGCCGCGCAGCGAGGCGGCGGCCTCGAGGCGCGACTCGACCGCGTTGAGCAATGCCTTGCCGTCTCCGGGCTGCGCGGCGGCGCGAGTCAACGTCGTGTCGCCCAGCATGCCGGCGACCGATCCGAGGAACTGCGCGCAGTAGGCAACCGTGTCGGGATCCTCGGTGGCGATCGCGCCGATCAGCAGCGCGCGGGCCCGGCGCAAGTCATCGTCGAAGGCAGACAGCACCGAGGCCTGCCCCGCCAGCGCGATGTCGCGGGCGTCGGGGCTGCGGCTCGACGCGTCCGGCAGCACGCTGAGGATGACCTCCTGGAAAGCGGCAAGCGAGGCGATCGGCTTCTGCAGGCAGGCAGCCGCGCCCGAGGCCAACGCCTCGTCCTGCCAGTTGGAGCGGTCATGGCCGCTGAGCGCGATCACCCCGTCGAACCTCGGCGTCGCGGAGCAGAGCTGCCGGACCAGCGCCATGCCGTCGCCGTCCGGCAGGCCGAGATCCACGAGGACGACGCTGGGCCGGTAGATCGCCAGATGCCGGCCGGCCGCGTGCAGGCTGTCGGCCCGGCGCACGCGCGCGCCGCTCTCGGCGGCCATCAGCCGGATCGCCTCGGAAGCGCTGCGGCTGTCCTCGACCAACAGGATCGTCACCGCGAACAGGCACTTGCGGCGAAAGCCGGCGGCGAACCGGGCCTCGACCTCGGGCGGCATCTCCGCCGGGAAGGGTGGCGTCATCATCGCGGAACTCCTGAACGCGGGGTACAGGGCTGCGATAAGAGGGCGGTCAACCCTAACAACGGCTTAATCCGACCGGGCCGGGACCGGACTTGGGCGAACCAGGTCCAGCGCCGCGTGTCCAGCGCGCCCGCGTCAGATCCGCGACAGGAGCTCCGCCTTCTTGGCCTCGAACTCCGCCTCCGAGATGATATCCTTCCGGCGTAGATCGGAGAGCCGCTCGAGCAGCGCGAACACGTCATCGCCGCTCCGCGCCGACGGCGCGGGCTGGGCCGCGGCCGCTGGCGCGCCGCCCGGCGCCGGTTCGCCCTGCTGGGCCGGCGCTGGCATCTCCGCCGCGGCCTTCTCCGGCGCGCGCGGCTCCGGCTCCTGCCTGCCCTGTCCGAATTCGGGCGCAGGGTCGCCGACGACCGGCAGGTCGGACAGGCGGACGGTTCCGTGCTGGCTGGTGAAGGTCAGCGTCCGGTCGCCCGATTGCTGCTGCGAGACCCCGCCGATGCCGTGGTCGCCGGTGTCGTAGATCGTCACCTTGCCGCCGTGCTCGATCGCGACCCGGCGCGCGCCGGGAAAGACCGCGTAGCGCAGGTCGTTCTGCGCGCCGGTCGAGGACGCAGGGCCAAGGTCGCCCGGCCACCAGTTCCCCGACGCGCCGGAGCCCGCGACGAACAGGCTCACGCCCGATCCGCCCGCCGCCCCGCCCGACTGGGACTGCGACTGCGACGGCGACGCGAAGACCGACCCGCCGCCGATCAGCCCGCTGAGATCCGAGCACAGCGCGTCGACCCGCGCCTTCAGCCCGGTGTTGAACATGTCGCCGACCATGGTCATGCCGCCGCGCGACCACTGGCCCATGCCGCCCAGTTCGGGAATGTTGAACTGCGCCTGGCTGCCCTGCCCCGCGACCAGCGCAAACAGCATGGTCCTCGCGGCCTCCGGGCTCACGCCATGGCGGCTGGCGGCGTCCTCGATGATCCTGCGTCCTTCGTCGGTCAGTTGCTGCGTCACGGTCCGGTGTCCTGTCTCGATCGCGCCGGCCTGCCGCCGGCTCCCGAGGGAGCACATAAGGCGCGGCCGGGCTCAGGTCATCCCCGGATGCAGCGGATAGGCGGCCAGCGTCTCGTAGACCGGCCCGCTCCGCCCGAGCCACGAGCGCATCAGGTCGAACGACCGCGCGTCGAAGGGCCCGGCGCGAAACCCGGCGCCGCGCGCCGCGAAGACGCGCATCCGGTCGGATTCCTCGCCGGTCAGGCCTGCGTTGAACCGCGCCAGCGTCACGTGCGGCCGGTAACGCGTACGCTCCATCTCGAGCCCGGCCGAGCGCGCGGCCTGCAGGACCTTGTCGCGCAGCTTGCCGAGGCCCGGCCCCGCCTCGACCTGCGCGTGCAGCACCCGCAGCTTGCCGTTGCCGAAGAGGCCGAGGCCGGCGAGGCGCAGTTCGAAGGCCGGCAGCCGGATCGCCTGCAGCGCGTAGTGCACGTCCTCGACGACCGGCTCGTGCAGCTCGCCGAGGAACGCCAGCGTCAGGTGCAGGTTCTGCGGCTCGACCGGCCGGCCGCCCGGCAGGCCCGCCTGTGCCGCGACCAGGGCCGCGACGACGACGTCGGGCAGCGGAAGTGCGACGAAGGTCCGGATCACCGCGCCAGCAGTGCCTCGACCTCGGCCAGCGTCGGCATCGACGGCGCCGTCCCGGGACGCGTCACCGAGATGCCCGCGACCGCGCAGCCGAATCGCACCGCATCGACCGGATCCCAGCCGCGCGCCAGCGCCGTCGCTAAACCGCCGTTGAAGCCGTCGCCGGCGCCCGTCGTCTCGACCACCGCGCCGGCGCTGACCGCCGGCACATGCACCGAGCGCTGGGCGTCATGGTAGAGCGCGCCCTTTTTGCCCAGCGTGATGACCGCGGCTCCGACGCCGCAATTCAGAAAGACGTCTGCCGCCGCGCGCGCCTCGTCGACCGACCCCACTGGAAGGCCGGTCAGTTCCTCGGTCTCCGTCTCGTTCGGCGTCACGTACGCGCAGAGCGCGAGCAGGTCGTTGCCGAGCGGCTGGGCCGGCGCCGGGTTCAGGATCGTCGGAACCCCGGCTCGATGCGCGATCAGCAGCGCCCGCGCCGCCGCCGGCAGCGGCTGCTCCAGCTGGGTGACGAAGACGCCGGCGCCGGCGATCAGGTCGGCTTGCGCGTCGATGTCGGCAGGCGAGATCTCGTTCGCGGCGCCCGGCGCGATGATGATCGCGTTGTTCCCGGTTCCGGCCTCGATGAAGATGTAGGCGGCCCCGGTATAGCTGTCCGGATCGCGCGTGACCGCGGGCTGGACCCCCGCCTCGGCCCAGGTCGCCATCGCCATATCGCCAAAGGGATCGGCGCCGAGCCGGCTGATGAAGTGCACGTCCGCACCAAGCCGAGCCGCGGCGACCGCCTGGTTCGACCCCTTTCCGCCCGGCCCGAGCACGAAGCTATGGCCGAGGATGGTCTCTCCGATCCGCGGCTGGCGCTCGGCGCGGTAGGCGGTATCCGCGACGAAGACGCCGAGGATGACAACCGGTTTCTGCGCCATCCGATCAGGCCTCCGGCGGGATCACGCCCTTGCGCAGCGCGAAGCAGCCGTAGAAGCGGCGCTCGCCGGTCTGGATCACCGCATAGGCGGATTTCGCCCGCTCGTAGAACGCATAGCGCTCGATGCTGATCATCGGCCAGGATTTGCCCTCGGCCGCGTCGATCTCGGCCTGGACCTCGGACGCGACCGGCAGGATCTCGTCCGGGTCGCCGACCACCTCCATCCGCGCCGCCGCATCGTCGACGAAACTGTCGAGCGGATAGACCGACAGCACTGCCCTGGCGACGCGCGCAGCCGGATGGTCGATCCGCAACAGCTGGCCGTACCCGGTCATGGCGGCGACGCTCTCGGCCGGAAAGTTCGTGTCCACCAGGATCAGGTCGTCGCCATGCCCCATCGCGCGCAGCACGCCCAGAACCTCAGCGTTCAATAACGGATCAATGCCCTTGAGCACCCCAGTCTCCCCCTTGTGATGTCCGGCGATCGTCATTTTCCCGCGCGCCGGTCGGGTGCGACTATCCGCGAGCCGCCGGGCATGATGCAAGTCCCGCTCAACGCGCCTTGAAGAGACCGCCGAGGATGCCGCGCACCATCGCCTGGCCCTGACGCGTGCCGAGCTGCTTGACGACTGTCCGCGCAAAGGCCTCGCCAAATCCCGCCTGGCTCGCGCTGCCGGAGGACCTTGCCCCGTCATAGCGCCGCCCGGTTCCCGCCTGTCGCTGCTCCGCCTTCGCTTCCTTGGCCTGCGCCAGCAGTTCCTCGGCCATGGCGGCCTCCCTCGCCGCCTGGTCGGCCCGCGCCGCCAGCATCTCGTGTGCGGACTCGCGGTCGACGGCTTTGTCGTAGACCTTGGCCAGCGGCGACGCGCTGATGCTCTGGGCCCGCTCGGCAGCGGTGATCGGACCCATCCGGGACGCGGGCGGGCGGATAAGCGTGCGGCTGACCATCGCAGGCACGCCCTTGGCCTCTAGCAGCGAGACCACCGCCTCGCCGGTTCCGACCTCGCGGATCGCGGTCTCGGTGTCGAAGGCCGGGTTGGGACGGAAGGTCTCGGCCGCAAGCTTCAGCGCCCTGGCGTCACGCGGCGTGAAGGCGCGCAACGCGTGCTGAACGCGGTTGCCGAGCTGGCTCAGCACCTCGGCCGGCACGTCATCCGGGTTCTGGGTGATGAAGTAGACGCCGACGCCCTTTGAACGGATCAGCCGGACAACTTGGGCGACCTTCTCGACAAGCGCCCTGGTGGCGCCGTCGAACAGCAGATGCGCCTCGTCGAAGAAGAACGCCGCGACCGGCTTTTCGGGGTCGCCGAGCTCGGGAAGTTCTTCGAACAACTCGGACATCAGCCACAGCAGGAACATCGCATAGAGCCGCGGCGACTGGATCAGCCTGTCTGCCATCAGCACGTTGACCCGGCCCCCGTCCGCGTCAACCGCGATCATGTCGGTCAACTTCAGCGCCGGCTCCCCGAAGAATTGCGCGGCGCCCTGATTTTCGAGAATCAGCAACGCACGCTGGATTGCCCCGACGCTGGCCGGCGCGACGTTGCCGTAGGTCTTGCCGATCTCCTTGGCGTTGTCGGCCAACCAGACCAGCATGGCCTGCAGGTCCTTCAGGTCCAGCAGCGCCAGTCCCTGGTCGTCGGCGACCTTGAACGCGACGTTCAGCACGCCTTCCTGCGCATCCGACAGTTCGAGGATGTTGGCCAGCATCAGCGGTCCCATTTCGCTGATCGTCGCCCGAACAGGGTGGCCGCTCTGGCCGAACAGGTCCCAGAACACGCAAGGGAAGCTCCGGTAGACGTAGTCCGCAAGGCCGATCTGCGCGGCGCGCCCCTGCAGCGCGTCGTGCGCCTTGCCCTCGGAGTCGCCCGGCCGGCTCAGGCCCGAGACGTCGCCCTTCACGTCGGCGACGAAGCAAGGCACGCCGGACGCTGAAAAACCCTCGACCAGGATCTGCAGCGTGACGGTCTTGCCGGTCCCGGTAGCGCCGGTGATCAAGCCGTGGCGGTTTGCGTATCCGAGCAGCAGGCGGCGCGCCTCGGCGTAGCCTTCGCCCGCGCCCCCGACAAAGATGCTGTCCGCCATGCCGGACCCTGCTCCCTTCAGTGATCTGTCGCGTACGGTTATCGACTACCCCCCTACGGAGTGCAATCGAGTCATCGGCCTGCTGGCGCCGAACGGACCGCCAAGCAAAGTCGCCTCAAGAACCTTCCACATACATTCGCGCAATTTTATGCGAGACTTGCGGCGACGGCTTGACGTGCTTTCTGCTCGGGCGTAGCGTCCCGGCACAAGGCTCGGCCAGTCCGACAGGGAAATCGCGAAAGCGGGGAAAAGGACGCCGAGGGCGTCCTTTTCACTTTCAGACGATCCCGCCCCGTGCCGCGTGTACGGCGTTGACAGGCAACTTCAACAGTGACAATTGCGGCTTCCGTTGATCAAGGACAATACGAGCAGATCATGCAATCCACCCGGTATTTCCTTTACGCCGCCACTGCCATCGGCTTGGCGCTCGCAACGCAACTGGCGGCACAGGACGCGCCTGCCGCACAGGAACCGGCTGCCGACACGAGCACCCCGGAGGCGCCCGCGGTCGACGCGCCGGCTGGCGGCGAGGCTCCGGCCGCGGATGCGCCCGCCGCTCCGGCGGCGGCTGCGCCCGAGACCGCCGGCGGCGACGCCGGCTCTCCGGCGGCCGAGGCGAATCCCGTCGCACCACAGCAACCCGAGATCAGCGTGACCCAGCAGGGCGACTGGGAGATCGGTTGCCTTGCCGGCACAACGAACTGCGAGATGCAGCAGGTCGCCAACGACCCGCAGGGCAATCCGGTCCTGCTGGTTCGGGTGCTCAAGCTGCCGGCGGGCGCCGACGCGCCGGCACTGGCGATCCTGAACACGCCGCTCGGCACGCTGCTGCCTGCCGGCCTGGGCTTCCAGATCGATTCCGGCGAACAGGCGACCCTTCCGTTCGAGTGGTGTGTGCAGGAAGGCTGCGTGGTCCGCCTCGGCCTGCGCCAACCCGAGATCGACGCGATGAAGCGTGGCCGCGCCGTCAACATGACCGTGCGGTCGATTGCGGACCCCGACAATCCGGTCTCGCTGACGCTGTCGCTCTCGGGGTTCACGGCTGCATTCGATTCGCTGACGGTCCCCACTGCGCCGCCTGCGCCGCCCACGGAATGACGGCGCGCCGGCGAAACCGGCCGGCCGGCGCTTTTTTACGCTCAGGCGAACGCGGTCAGGATGATGACCGCGTTCAGCCCGCCGAAGGCAAAGGCGTTGCTCATCACCGCACGCACCCTCGCTTGGCGCGCCTCGTTCGGAACGATGTCGAGGTCGCATTCCGGATCGCGCTCACGGAAATTGATCGTCGGCGCGATCACCCCCTCTTCCAGCGCCATCAGGCAAGCGATCAGCTCGACCGCGCCGGTGCCGCCGATCAGGTGTCCGTGCATCGACTTTGTCGACGAGATCATCAGCGCTTCTGAATGCGGACCGAACACGGCGCGCACAGCCGCGCATTCGGTCCGGTCGTTCGCCGTCGTGCCGGTGCCGTGCGCGTTGATGTAGCCGATGTCGCCCGCGTTCAGGCCGGCGTCGCGCAACGCGCCGCGCATCGCCCGCGTCGCGCCCGTGATGTTCGGCATCACGATGTCCGAGGCGTCAGACGTCATCGCGAAACCGGTCACCTCCGCGAGGATCCTGGCCCCGCGCGCCCGGGCATGATCGAAGTCCTCGAAGACGAAGACCGCCGCGCCTTCGCCCTGAACCATGCCGTTGCGGGTCGCGCAGAACGGCCGACAGCCTTCCTTCGACATCACGCGCAACCCTTCCCAGGCCTTGATCCCGCCGAAGCACAGCATCGACTCCGAGCCGCCGGTCAGCACGACCTTGGCCTGTCCCGCACGGATGAGGTTCAGCGCCTGTCCCATCGCATGGTTCGAGGATGCGCAAGCGGTCGCGACCGTGTAGGTCGGCCCCTGCAGGTTGTGCGTCATCGAGACGTGGCTGGCGGCGGCGTTGTTCATCAGCCGCGGCACCACGAACGGATGTACGCGGTTCTTGCCCGCCTCGTAGACCGAGCGGTAGTTCTCATCCTGGGTCTGCAGCCCGCCGCCGGCGGTGCCAAGCACAACGCCTGCCTGCTCGGACAGCTGCTCGTCGATCTCGAGCCCAGACTCCGCCATCGCCTCGCCCGCCGCGAGCAGCGCGAACTGGGTGAACTTGTCGTAGAGCGTCAGCTCCTGCCGGCCGAAGTGGTCCTCGGCGCGGTAGCCTCGGATCTGGCCGCCGATCGTGATCGACAGCCGCCCAACGTCCTGAAACTCGAGATCTCCGATCCCGGACCTGCCCTCGCGCATCGAGGCGCGGGTCTCCGCGGCGGTGTGGCCCAGCGCATTGATCGCGCCGTGGCCCGTGATGACGACACGCCGCATCGTTGCGTTACTTCTGCGCCGCGATCAAGTCTTCCACCGCCTGCGCCATCGTCCTGACAGTGCTGATGTCGAACTCGGACTTTTCCGGCTCGTTCGCATTAAATGGAACCTGGATGTCGAAGGCCTCTTCGATCGCGAATACCGTCTCGACCAGACCGAGGGAATCTGATGCCCAGATCCGCCAACGTCGCATCGAGCCTCACTTCCGCAGGCTCCAGCACGGCCTGCTCGGCGAGTATCGCGACTACCCTTTCCTGAACGCTGTCGGCCATGCCTACCCCGAAAAAACCTGCGTCGGTCTAATCGGTCGCGCCGGAATTGGAAACCCGTTTCTGCGCACCGTCGAGCCGGGCCAGCGTGCGCGGGAGCCGGCGCAGCGCCTTGAACATCGCAATGAATTCGTCGCGCCGGACTGCCGGGTAGCCCATCATGATCCGCCCGTCCGGTATATGGCCCGAGACCGCGGCATTGCCGGTGACGACGACGCTCCGGCCGATCACCGAGTGATCAGCCACCGAGGCTCGCCCACCCAGCACGCTTCCGTCGCCGATCGAGGCCGAGCCTGCAATCCCGGTGTGACCGCACAGCAGGCAGCCGCGTCCCACCTGAACATTGTGGCCGACCATCACCAGGTTGTCGATCTTGGTGCCATCGCCGATCGTGGTGTCGGAGATCGTTCCCCGGTCAATGCACGCGTTCGCGCCGACCTCAACGTCGTCGCCAATCCGAACCGCGCCAAGCGAGTTGATCCTGACATAAGCGCTCCGCTCCTCAGCCGAAATGACTCCCGTGCCGCGCGCCTCGTCGACGACGCCCGGCCGCGGCGTGACGTACGAGAACCCGTCGCCGCCGATCGCTGCGTTCGGCTGAGCGATGAAGCGGTCGCCGATCATGACACGCGCGCCGATGCGCGCTCCGGCGTGGATCAACGCGTCCGAGCCAATCCGGGCATCCTCGGCGATGCTCGCATGCGACAGGATGCGGGCCCGCGGCCCGAGCTTCACCCGCGCGCCGATCACCACGAACGGACCGATCGCGGCCCCCTCCCCGACCTCGGCGCTGGGGTCGATCACCGCGCTCGGATGCGCGCCCGGCGCAATTTCCGGCGGCCTGTCGAATACCCGCGTGACGCCTGCCAGCACGTAGCGGGGCCTCGGCGCCAGGATCGCCCCTTCGAGACCAAGCGCCCGCCAATCCGCGTCCGGCCACAGGATGGCGGCGCGAGCCCCGCCCTTGGCAATGGATTCGGCAAAGGCCGGCTGCATCGCCAACGCGATATCGCCTGGGCCGGCCGAGGCAGGCTCGGCCGCGCCGCTCAGCTTCAGGTCGCCTCGCCCGACGACCTCGGCGCCAAGCGCAGCGCCCAAGTGAGAAAGACTGATCACGTGCACCCTCTCCCTGCGGCCGGCGCGCCCGCCCAGCCATAGCCGACGGATCAGCCCTGCGCAGCCGGCAATGTCACTCCCAGCGCCGCGAGTGAATCAAATACCTTCGCGTCGCGACCGTAGACGTCGAAGCGGTACTGGATGTCGCCTGCGTCGTCGACGAAGACCGTACGGTACGTCAGGTGAACCGGGATCGGCCGGTCGAGGTTCACCCGACGTTCGGACTTGCCAGCGACCCAGTTCGCGAACGACGCGGCAGGATCGTCGACCTGCCCCTCGAGCAGCAGCGCGGCGAGTTCTGCGGGGTTTTCCACGCGCACGCAGCCGTTTGAAAGCGCTCGCACGGAGTTGTTGAACAGGGACCGGTTCGGCGTGTCGTGCAGATAGATTGCGAACTGGTTGGGAAACATGAATTTTACTTCGCCCAACGCATTTGCCGCACTCGGGTTCTGCTTGATGCGAAAAGGGAAATTTCCGACAGACACCTGTGTGAAGTCGACAAGGCCAGGATCTATTTCGGTTCCGCTGCGCGTATAGAGCCGCATGCCGTTCTTCGCCAGTGTTTGCGGGTCGGCCCGCAGCTTGGGCAGGTACACGCGCCCGGCGATGCTGTCGGGAATGTGCCAAGTCGGATTCACGACCATGTAGGTCATGTTCTCGGAGAACTCCGGAGTCTGCGTCGCAACCGCGCCGACGATGGTCCGCGAGCGGAATGCCGTTCGGCCCTCCTCGACTACCCGAACCGAGTAGTCCGGAATGTTGGCGACGATGTAGCGCGTCCCGCGATCGCTGTTCGTCCATCGTAGCCGCTCGAGGTTGACCAGCACCTGGCGCATCCGCGCCTCCGGCCCGGCGTTCAGCGCCTGCAACGAACGCTGCCCGGCCAGCCCGTCGGCCTCGAGGCCGGCATCGGTCTGGAATGCATTCAGAGCCTTTTCCAGCCCTGCGTCGAACACCTCCGGCGCCCCGCGGGCCGGCGCAGCATAACCACGGGCGCCGAGGCGGCCGCGCAATGCCGCGACCCGCAGGCCTGAATCGCCAAGCCGCAACGTTCCGCCTTCCGGCACTTCCGGACCCCAGTCCGCATCCGCTTCCAACGCCAGCCGCGCCTTCTCCGCGATCAGCGCCGTGTATTCGGGGGAAGCGGGCGCGAGATCCGCCAGAGCTTGCTCTATCGATCCGGACCCCAGGCGCGCCATAAGGCTGTCAGGGGACGGACGCCGCGGAGTGATGTTGATCTCCTCATCGACCTGGTTCGGCGTCAGCAAGCCCGATGTGAGGTCGCGCCCGTAGCGAAGGTATACGCGCATCGCGAGTATTTCGCCCTCGCCGAGCAAATCCGGATCTGCCGCGCCCGCCGCGAGCGCTTCGCGCAGCGCCGACGGATCGTAGCGACTCGCCGGAAGGCCCTGCCCGTCCGCGCTCTCGACAGCGGCGAGCAGCGCCGCGCCGCGTGCATGATCCGACCCGGTCCAGTACGGCTCGAAGCCCCGAGCTGCATAGAAGCCAAGAATATCGTCGCGCGTTTCCGCGTCGAGACCGCCGGCGGCGCGGATCAGGCCGTCCTGGAGCGCAGACGCCGGCGCCGACAGCCCGACGACGCCGGACCCGCCCGTGGGCGCCGCGGGCCCGGCTATGCAGAAGCCCGCGAACGCGAGCGCGATAATAGTCGAAATTTTGCGGTTCGACCGCATGCCTGCCTCGCTTGACTGCTCTGGTTTTTGGCGAACATTACTCCGTAGATGGTCCCGAAACAAGCAACGCCATGATGGTCAGGGTTGCCCGCTCGATCACAATCAGCGTTAACGATTCCAGATCGGCGGAAATCCGCCGAAAGTTCTCCCGCAGGCCAAGCATTTCTTTGTGATACGCGGCTTCCATGTCATCAATGACGGACAGGGGGCACGAGCGAACGATGCTCCCGGGATCAGGCAAATCGAGGCAGTAAACACCATGGATTCAGAGTTCCGCCCCTCCAGAAGGGCGCTGATCGGCGCGTTCGCGGGCATCGCGACGGTCGCCGCGGCGCCAGTCTACGCCAAGGCCCCCTTCTTCCTGCGCGGCGCCGGCGACGTCCGACGCATCCGTATGTACAGCCAGCGGACGGGGGAGTCGGTCGACACCGTCTACTACGCCAACGGCCGCTACATCCCCGAGGCCATAACCGAGATCAGTTTCTTCATGCGCGACTGGCGCCAGAACGAGGTGCGCAAGTACGATCCGCGCAACGTCGACATCCTCGCCTCGACGCTCAAGATGATGGACACGGAGGAGCCCTACCTCGTGATCTCCGGCTACCGCACGCCGGCTACGAACCGGATGCTGCGGGGCGCGGCCTCCAACAGCTACCATATGAAGGCGATGGCTGCCGATGTCCGATTGAAGAGTCGCAGCACGTCGAACATCTACAAGGCGGCGCGAGCCAAGAACGGCGGAGGCGTCGGGCTCTACGGACGCTCGAACTTCGTCCACATGGACAGCGGCCCCGTCCGGACCTGGAACGGCTGAGTCCTCGACTCGGCCGGGAGCGCGCTCGACGCGCCTCCCAGCCGGAGCCGGCGCATCGGAATTCGGCCTCATGGACATGCAGACTTTCGGTGCGGAGCATGAAGCGCGTATGAATGCGTTGAGTGGCCGCTACGAGGTCGCCGCTGCGAAAGCGCCAGAGACCGCCAGCGCAGGACGCCAGGTCAGGGCAAGCTTTGGAAGAAAACCGCCTCTGCACGCAGGCGATCGTCGGTCCCGGCCCGACGTTCCATTTCGCCGATGATCCGTCTCGCCGGTTTGCACGCCCGAGACGTGCCGGACCCGGCATCGTGCTTCTCGGAACCGGGCCAGAAGAGACCTCCGGCGCTCAGGAATATACTTGCGCCACCTCATACATCACCGGCTCGAAGCTTCGGCAGAGCGTGGTGATCTCGCGATTGCGCGCGCGCATCTCGGTCGAGCGCAGCATCGCCTGGTAGTCCTCGCGCCGGCTCCACTGCGAATAGTTGGCGATCCGGGTCTGCGCGTCGTTGACGTGCAGACCGGCCGAGATGAAGCCGGGCTGGTGACGGATGAAGTTCTCGTAGGCGTCGTTCAGCAGGTCGAGCAGGTCCTGGCAGGTCCCTGGCGTCATCTCGAAGGTGGTGATAACCGTCTGCAGATCCGCGTCGCTCGATATGGTCGGCATCGGCCTCTCCCCGGGTAGCGCCGCCCAGGGGGCGGTCGCCCTATCCTATCTGGAACCGGCCCCGCGCTTCAATCTCGCAACGCGCCCTCAGACTCAGAGCCGCTCGAACCCCGGCAGGGCCGCAGCCGAACTGCTAAGGATCTCGCATACCTGCAAGTTCTCGATCAGCACGACGCCGCCGCAAGGGCCCACCAGATCGAGCCCCACATGGCCGTAGAGCGCGTGTTGATCCCACAAGAGGTCTGGGCCATCCTCAAGCCGCCGGCCGATCACCGCGCGCAATTCTACGGCAACGCCGTGAGATGGCAGGTCCGACAGCGGGCCCGACCGCGGCAGATCAGGAAAGCCGCGTCCGCCGAGACCGCCCGGCCACGCAGCGATCCGCGCCGACGGCAGCGGCCCGCGCAGCGCCTTCAGCCGCGCCCGCACTTGGATCGCGGCCCCGAACCTGATGGGAAGCTCACCTCGGTAACGCAACCGTTGCACCGGCTCCACCTTGCGGATTTCAAGACAGGTCCCGAAGTCGGGATCGTCGCGCATGATCCGGGCGGTGTCGCTGGCCTCGTAGCTGGGCGAAGGCGGAGTGCCATCACCCCGCGACCAGTCGCAGAGGCCATCGACGAAAGGCGGAGGCGTAAGATCGCGCGCTGCTGCGACAACTGCGGTCATGTGGATCCTGTGCGTGACGTCCGGCCGGGCGTTCGGCCGAGGCCGCACCCTGGCACAAGCCGGTTAACGCCTGGTTAACCATTGCGCCGCGCCGCGAGGCGCTCAGGCGCCGGCGTCGCCGGAGCGACGAACGGTGACCCCATTTATGCGCCAGCCATCTTCTCCCGGCACCATAGCATAGTCGAGCACGTGGAGCGCGCCTTGCCTGTCGATCACGATCACGCTCTGCACCGCTTCACCGCCACGCTCCTCGATGCCGGCGAACCGGACTCGCGCCGGCTTCCAGACCATCGGATAGCCGCGCACCACCATGCGCCGGAACGCTGCGGTCGAGCGGATCGCCCGACGAATGGCGGGCGAAGCATAGGCGAAGGCGGCCTCGAAATCATCCGCCTCCATCGCCTCGATCTGATTCGTAATCGCCGACCGGATTGCTTCGGCCCGCGCATCCAATCCAGGCTCCTGCGCCGGGACGTGACCGGCCGCCATGCCCAGGAGCAATGTCCCGAGGATCACGCCACGCAACATGACCAACCTCCGCTGAACATGCCCATCACCTGTTGCAATGCGCCCCGCTGTCAACAATCACTTCGCGTCTTGGTTGACGGCTCGCTTGAATGCCGCTTTTACGAGCAAAATTGCTGGCGCCTCGCTGATACGTTGTGCGACGCGCGACCTAGCCGGACCGGCTTCGCAGCCGCCGCTCGAGCGCGCGCAGCGCCAGCGACAGGCCGATCGTCATCGCGAGGTAGAAGAACGCGACAACGTTGTAGGTCTCGAAGAACCGGAACGAGCCCGCCGCGTAGATCTTGCCAAGCTGCGTGATGTCGGTCACGCCGAGCACCGACACCAGCGCGCTGTCCTTGACCAGCGCCACGAAGTCGTTGCCGAGCGGCGGCAGGATCGTCCGGATCGCCTGCGGGAACACAATGAGCCGGAAGCGCTGCCAGCCGCCGAGCCCCAGCGCCTTGGCCGCCTCGATCTGGCCGGGATCGACCGACTGGATGCCGGCGCGGAACACCTCCGCCAGAAACGCCGAGTACCCGATCGCCAGCGCGAGGATCGCCCGCCACATCAGCGACAGGTCCCGCGTCAGCATCGGCTCCAGCCCCAGCGGCGCCGCGAGCGCGTTCCAGCCCGCGACCAGCGCCGGCGCGCCGACGAAGGCGATGTAGAAGAGCAGCACCAGGATCGGCACGCCGCGCACGATCTCGACGTAGAACCGCGCCGCCTGGCGCAGCACGGTCGAGCCCGACAGCAGCGCGACCGCCAGCAGCAGCCCCGCGGCCGACGCCAGCGCAAAGGCGATCCCCGTCACCCGGATCGTCACGCCGACGCCCTTCCACAGCGTCGCCGCGATCTGCGCGTAGACCGGGTCGCGGAAGATCGCGACGGCGAAGGCGCCGCCGATCAGCGCGGCGGCCAGCAGCCACCACGGGAATTCGGCGCCGCCGCCCTTCTTTTCCGTCAAGACGCGGCCCTACTCGCCCATCTTGTAGTCGAGGAACCACTTCACGTTCAGCGCCTCTAGCGTGCCGTCCGCCTTCATCTCGGCGATCGCGGCGTTGATCGGAGCGACCAGATCGGAGTCCTTCGGAAAGATGAAGCCGAAATCCTCCGACCCCATCGGCTCGCCGACCAGCTTGAACGCCTCGGGGTTGGCCGCGACATAGCCGTTGCCGGCGGTCCCGTCGGTCAGCACGAGGTCGACGTCGCCGGACCGCAGCGCCTGCACGCTGGCCCCGAAGGTCTCGAACAGCTTGACGCGCGGGTTCGCCTCGTTTCCGTCGAGCAGGTCGTAGACCGCGACGTAGAACGGCGTCGTGCCGGCCTGCGCGCCGACCAGCCCCTGCTCGAAGGTCATGAAACTCTCGGCGTCGTCGAAGCGGTCCTCGTCGGCGCGCACCAGCATGAACATCTCCGAGCGCATGTAGGGGTCGGAGAAGTCGACAACCTGCGCGCGGTCGTCCCTGATCGTGATCCCCGTCATGCCGATGTCGTACTGGCCTTCCGCGACCGCCGGGATCATCGCGTCCCAGCTCGTGTTCTGGTAGCTCACCGACATGTCGAGCCGCCGCGCGATCTCGGCCATCGCGTCGTATTCCCAGCCGATCGCGTCTCCGGTTCCGGGCGCCACGAACTGCAGCGGCGGGTAGGCGTTCTCGGTGACGACGACGACCTCGCGGCCGCCGAGGTCCGGCAGGTCGGCTCGCGCGTCGGCCGGCGCGAGCGCCAGCAGGACGACGAGGATCAGGCTCTTGGGCAGGATCGGGCGCATCGGCGGGCCTTCCAGCGGTTGAACGGAACGTGGCGAAGAATGATCGCTCGCGCGGCGCGGAGCAAGGCCGGGCTCAGAGCGCCGCAGCCAGCGCGGCCAGCAGCCGGTCGGCGTCTTCGTCGTCGTTGTAGAGATGCGGCGTAACCCGCAGCGACGCGCCGCGCAGGCTGACATGCACGCCGGCGGCGGCGAGCTTCTCGGGGAGACCTGCAGGCGGACCTTCCGGAAACCCGAGGCCGAGGAAATGCCCGGCCCGCAGCGCCGGATCGGACGCGGTCAGACCGAGGTCCGCCGCGCGCCGCGCGATCGCCTCGGTCTTCGCGCGCAGCGTCGCCTGGATCGCTGCCGGATCCCAGTCGATCAGCCGCTCCAGCGCGACACAGGCGGCGGGCAGCAGGCCGAAGTTCGGCGCCTCGCCCATGTCGAAGCGCCGGGCGCCGGGGCGGTAGCCGGTCGAGGGCTCCACCAGCCGCGTGAAGTCCTCGGACCCGCTCCGGCCCAGCCAATGCTCCTCGAGCGGCCGCCCCTCCCGGCGCCGGGGCGCGACATGGAGAAACCCGACGGCATAGGGGCCCATCAGCCACTTATAGGCGGCGGCGACCAGGAAGTCCGGCTGCACCGCATCCATGTCGAACGGCGACGCGCCCGCCGATTGCGTCAGGTCGAGCGCCAGCGCAGCGCCCGCCGCGCGCGCAGCTTCGCCGACCCGCACGAGGTCGATCAGCGCGCCGTCGGTCCAGCGGCACTGCCCGCAGGCGACGATCGCGGTGCGCGCGTCGATCGCGTCGAGGAAACCCGCAGTGAGGTCGCCGCCGATGGCGCGGGCGATCACGACCTCTGCCCCGACCTCTGCGGCGCGCGCCCGCCACGGGTTCACGTTCGACGGGAACTGGTCCTCGGCGATGACGATGGTCCGGCCTGCGCCCAGCGGCAGGTTGCGGCAGGCGGTCGCGAGGCCATAGCTCGCCGCCGGGACCAGGGCAACGCCCTCGGCGTCGCATCCGATCAGCCGGGCGAACAGGTCGCGGGCGCGCTCGGTCTCCGAAAAGAAGTCCGCCGGCCGGATCGACCACGGGCGCGCCTTGCGCGCCAGCGCCGCCTGCCCCGCCGCGACGGCCTCGTGCGGCAGGGGCGACATGTACGCGCAGTTCAGGTAGGCGACGTCGCGCGGAATGTCGAAGAGATGGCGCTGCGACGGGATCACCGGACCATCCCCAGCCGCGGAGCGGGACCGATCGGGACCGGTCCCAGCCGCATCACGCCGCCTGCGAACTCCAGCGGCGCGTCTAGCGTGCGACTGTCGCCGCCGAGCCGCGCCAGCAGGCCGAGGCCAGCGCGCAATGCGCTGGCGACGCTTCCGTTCAGCGCGCCCGAGGACTGCGCCATGTCGAGCATGTCCTCCCAGTTGCGCGCGCGCAGGTTGATCCGGCCTTCGGCGAACCCCGCGCCGTCGACGCGAAGCGCCCCCTGCCCGCGCAGGTCGAGCCGCCCCCAGTTCAGCGACACGTCGCGGATCTCGAGCGCCTCGAGCGCCGGCGGCTCGCCCTCGACGGCAGGGCGGTCCAAGGCGCGGTCGAAGGTCGCCGCGCCGTCGAACCGGACCTGCTCGATCACCTCCGACAGCACGCCCGCGCGGTCCACGCCCCATTGCTCGGGCAAAGACATCCCCTCCGCCGACAGCGCGAGGTCGTAGGTGAAGGGCGGCGCGCTTGCATCCTCGGACTGCCGCGCCGAAACCAGCCCCGCGTCGACGCCGAGGCTCCAGCCCAGATCGTCCGCCAGCGTCAGGTCGTCCAGCTCGACCGTCGCGCGCCGCAGCGCCAGCTGCAGGTTCGGCTCGACCACGACCGATCCCTGCATCGTCTCGGACGTGATCCGCGTCGTGCCGAGCGGCGTCGAGAAGCTCTGTTCCTGCGGCCAGAACGCGATTAGGTGGTTCGGCTGGTAGGCGAGCGTCAGGAACTGGAACTCCGGCGCGCTCCAGGCCCAGCCGACGTCCGGGTTCGCGAGATGCAGCACCGACACCGTCGTGTCGACCCGGTACGGGAACCCGGCCACGTCGACCGCGCTGGCCTCCGCAACCCAGCCCTCAGCCCGCCGCTCGGCCAGCCAGCCCTCGATCGCGCGCTCCTTGGCGTAGGCGACGAAGAACCACCATCCGGTCCAGGCCAGCGCCGCCAGCGCCAAGATTGCCAACATGATGCGCATGGACTACCCCTCGCCGACCGAAACGCTGCTTACCGCAAGCCCCCGCCCGGGAACAGGGGGCGCAGGACGGAATGGACATGCCGAACCAACGGACCGAGCCGCAGGACGCCTGGGTCTTCGCCTACGGATCGCTGATCTGGCGACCCGGCTTCGACTTTGCCGAACGCCGCCTTGCCCGGCTCGACGGCTACCGCCGCGCGTTCTGCATGGCCTCGATCCGCTACCGCGGCACGCCCGAGGCGCCTGGCCTCGTGCTCGCGCTCGACGCGGCCCCTGGCGCCCATTGCACCGGCGTCGCCTACCGCGTCGAGGCCGCGCAGGCCGACGCGGTCATCGCCTACCTGCGCGAGCGCGAGCTGATCTCCTACGCCTACGACGAGACGATCCTGCCCATCGTCCTGCGCGACGGGCCTCAGGTCGACGCTGTCTGCTACGTCGTCAACCGCGCGCATGCGCAGTATCGCGGCGGGCTCAGCCTCGATGCGCAGGCCGAGGTCATCGCTCGGTCGGCCGGCCCGATGGGTCCAAACGCCGAGTACCTGATGAACACCGTCGAGAGCCTCAGCGCGCTCGGCCTCGAGGACGCCGAGATGCTCGACCTCGCCGAACGCGTCCGCCGCCTCGCCTGACGGCGGACGCCTCAGCGCCGCCGCACCCAGACCACCCGCCCGTCCGACGCGATCACGACCAGCCGCTCGCCCTCGACGGGAGGCCGGTCGCCGCCGTCGAGCCGCGCTGGCCAGTCGACCCCGTCGATCGTGACGCGCCCCTCGTGGAAGCTGAACCCGACCGCCCGGGCCTCGCGCCCGACCAGCGCCGCGCCGACCTCCGCCTCGCCCGGCCGCGCCCGCAGCCGCCAGACCAGCGCCAGCAGAAGCGTCGCGATGCCGAACGCCGCCACCAGCGCCGCCGTCGTCGCCGCTGGCACCGCCCAGGCCAGCGCCGCGCATCCCAGCGCCGCCAGCGCCACGCTCAGCACGAGCGCCGAGCGCCACCGCGCGCCCGCCAGTCCCAGCCCCAGCGCCAGCGCCGTCCAGATCCATGGCGCCAGCTCGCCCGGATTCGGGCCTCCTGCGACGATCGTCTCCATTCGGGGCCCTCCCGCCGCCGTTCAAGACGAATTGTGCAGCAACGAAAGGCCGTTGGAAAGCGCGCCTCGCCGAAGTAAGGTCGCCCGACCAGCAAAAGACCGTGCGCGCCGGCCATGACCAGAGGAACGCCAATCCCCATGATGCAGGATCGAAGGACGGAGCCGCAGTTCTCGCAGCCGGTCCGCCAGGTCGTGATGATGCTGATCCTGCTCGGCCTGACCATCGCCGGAGGGATCCTGGTCTATCCGTCCGTCTCGGGCATCTTCCTCGCCTCGCCTTACCTGAACGGATTCATCGCCGTCGTGTTCCTTGTCGGCGTCGCCGCGTGTTTCTGGCAGGTGATCACGCTGATCGCGTCGGTCAGCTGGATCGAGGGCTTCGCCGCCGACCGGCCGGGTCACGAGCTTACCAAAGCGCCGCGCCTGCTCGCGCCGCTGGCGTCCCTGCTGTCAGAACGCGCCGCGCGCCGGGCGCTGTCGTCGTCCTCGACCCGCTCGATACTGGATTCTGTCGCGACCCGCCTCGACGAACAGCGCGACCTGACACGCTACCTGATAAACCTGCTGATCTTCCTAGGCCTTCTCGGCACCTTCTACGGGCTGGCCACCGTCGTCCCGGCCGTCGTCGACACGATCCGCAGCCTCGCGCCCCAGGAAGGCCAGAGCGCGATCGATGTGTTCGACAACCTGATGAGCGGGCTCGAGGGCCAGCTTTCGGGGATGGGCACCGCGTTTGCCTCCTCGCTGCTCGGGCTGTCCGGCTCTCTCGTCGTGGGCCTGCTGGAACTGTTCTCCAGCCACGGTCAGAACCGGTTCTACCGCGAGCTGGAGGAATGGCTTTCCTCGATCACCAAGCTCGGCGTCGCCGGCATCGACCCCGACGAGCCGCTGACCGCGAACAACCTCCTCGCTGTGATCGAGGCGAGCGCGATGCAGATCGACAGCCTGCGCGAGATCATCGAGGCCTCGACGCAGCGCGCCGCAGAGACCGACGCGCGCATCGCAGCGCTGACGCAGATGATCGCCGCCCCCGAACGGCACGCCGAGGAACGCGCGCTGATGGAACGCATGGTGGCGGCGCAGGAGCATGTCGCCACGCTGCTGACGTCGCGCGACGAGGAGACCGGCCGGCTCGACGCCGAGACCCGCGCCCGGCTGCGCTCGATCGACACCCAGGTGCTGCGCATCCTCGAGGACATGGCCGCCGGCCGCCAGGATCTCGTCTCCGAGATGCGCCAGGACATCGCCGCCCTTGCCGATGCGCTGCGCGGGCTGGCGGCGCGGAGGGGCTAGGCGATGGCGCTGTCTTCGCGACGCGGCAACAACCGGTTCGCCGCCTCGATCTGGCCCGGCTTCGTCGACGCGATGACCGCGCTGATCCTGGTGCTGTTCTTCGTGCTGTCGATCTTCATGATCGTGCAGTTCGTGCTGCGCGACACGATCACCGGCCAGGGTCGCGAGCTTGACGCGCTGTCGGTCCAAGTCGCCAATCTCGCCGACGCACTCGGCCTCGCGCGTTCCGAAGCCGACACGCGCGAGACGCTGATCGCCACGCTGACCGACCAGCGGGCGCAGGCCGAGGCCGAGATCGCCGACTTCGAGGCGCAGGTCGCAAGCCTGATCGCGCGCAATCTCGCGCTCGACGAGGACCTCGCTGCGACCGAGGCCGCGCGCCAGGCCGCCGAGAGCGAGAGCGCCGAGCGGATGAGCGCGAACGAGGCGCTCGAGGCGGCGCTGGCGATCAGCCGCGAGCAGGTCGACGCGGAGCAGGAGGCGGCGCGGCTGGCGGCCGCCCGCGCCGAAGCGCTCGAGGCGCTGACCGCCTCGCTGCGCGCGGAGGCCGCCGAGACCGGGGCAGCGCTGACGGCGGCGGGCGAGGAGCTCGACGCCGCGGAGGCGGCGCGGCTGGCGGAGGCCGCCGCGGCGGAGGCGCTGCGGGAGCGGCTGCAGAACTCCCAGGCCGAGCTGACCGCGCTGACGCTGAGCCTTGAGGCCGAACGCCAGCGCGCAGAGGACACGCTGACGCTGCTCGCCGCCGCCGAGGCCGCGCGCGACGAGCTGGCCGAGGATCGCGGGGCCGCGCTGACCGACGCCGAGCGCCGCGCCGCCGAACTGGCGCAGGCCCGCGCCCTGCTCGCCGACGAGGAAGAGGTTTCCGCCGAGGCGCAGCGCGAGGTAGCGCTCCTGAACCAGCAGACCGCCGAGTTGCGCCGCCAGCTGAACGCGCTGCAGGGCCTGCTCAACTCCGCCTCCGAGCGCGACGCCGAGGCGCAGGTCCGGATCGAGAACCTCGGTGCCAACCTGAACGCTGCGCTCGCCCGCGTCGCGGTCGAGGAGCGCGCGCGGGCCGATCTGGAGGCGCGCGAGCGCGAGCGCGTGGCCGCCGAGGCGCTCGATCTCGAGCGCTACCGCTCCGAGTTCTTCGGCCGGATGCGCGACATTCTCGGCGAGCGGGAGGGCGTGCAGGTCGTCGGCGACCGGTTCGTGTTCCCGTCGGAGGTGCTGTTCGCGCCGGGCTCGGCGTTCCTCGGTCCCGAGGGCCAGGCCCAGGTCGCGCGCGTCGCAGGCGTGATCCGCGAGATCGCCGACGACATCCCGCCCGAGATCGACTGGGTGCTGCGCGTCGACGGGCATACCGACAGCACCCCGGTCAGCTCCGGCGGGCAGTTCCGCGACAACTGGGAGCTGAGCCAGGCCCGCGCGTTGTCGGTCGTGCGCTACATGACCGAGGAGGAGGGAATCCCGGCCGACCGGCTGGTCGCGGCGGGCTTCGGCGAGTACCAGCCGATCGACGAGGGCTCGAGTCCCGAGGCGCTGGCCCGCAACCGCCGCATCGAGCTGAAGTTCACCGAGCGCTGAGACGGTCGGGCGCGCGCGCCTGCCCGGTCGCACGATGCGACCTGAAACAAGTGCTTGATCCCGCAAGATAATCCTAAATCGACAGTCGTCGCGGCGTTCCCGGCCTCGCAGGCCGGTCCTGCGTCAGTCGCTCGCGGGTTCGGTCACCGGCACGACGCGCACGTTCGAGCCGTCCGCGGACAGCGCGATCTCGCCGCGCTTCAGGCGCAGCGCGTCGTCGCCGAACAGTTCGCGGCGCCAGCCGCGCATCGCCGGCACGTCCGGGTCGTCGCTGCCGGCGATCGCATCCAGATCGGCGCTCGAGGCGATCAGCCGCTGGGCGACCCCCGAAGACTCGGCCTGCGCCTTCAGCAGCACCCGGAGCAGATCGGCGAGCGCCTCGCTGCCCGGCTTGCGCTGCCCGTTCTCGACGACCTGCGGCAGGTCCGAGGCCGGCAGCGCGTCCGCGGCGGCGATCGCGGCCAGGATCCCTTCCGCGACATCGCCCCTGCGCGCCTCGCGCAGCAGCAGGCGCGAGCGCGACAGGTCTTCAAGCGTGCGCGGCCGGTTCGCGGCCAGCTCCAAGAGCGCATCGTCCTTCAGGATGCGCGCGCGCGGCACGTTCCGGCCCTGCGCGGCCTCCTCGCGGAAGCGCGCCAGCTCCTTCAGCGCGCCGAGGAACTTCGGCGCCGTCGAGCGGGTCTTCAGCCGCATCCACGCGTGTTCGGGATCGACGCGGTAGGTGCCCGGATCGAGCAGGACCGACAGCTCTTCCTCGACCCAGGGACCGCGCCCGGTCTCCTCCAGCCGCTTCGACAGCACCTCGTATATCTTGCGCAGGTGCGTGACGTCGGCCAGCGCATAGGTCATCTGCGCGTCGGTCAGCGGCCGCCGCGCCCAGTCGGTGAAGCGCGAGGACTTGTCGATAGAGGCCCGCGCGATCTGGCGCACCAGCGTCTCGTAGCCGACCTGGTCGCCGTAGCCACAGACCATCGCGGCGACCTGCGTGTCGAAGAACGGCTGCGGGATCACGCCCGCCGTCGTCTCGAAGATCTCCAGATCCTGCCGCGCCGCATGGAACACCTTGACCGGGCCGGGCGCGCGAAAGAGTTCGTAGAGCGGCTCCAGCGCCAGGCCCTCGGCAAGCGTATCGATCAGGACGGCCGTCTCCGGGCCCCTGCCGGGCCGGGCCAGCTGCACCAGGCAGAGCTGGGCATAATACGTGCGCTCGCGCAGGAATTCGGTGTCGACGGTGACATAAGGCGCGTCCGCGCAGTCGCGCACGAACCGGGCCAGCGTGTCGGTATCGGTGATCGGGGTCATTGGCGCGCGATCCCCGTCAGAATCGAATGCGCCGCGAATTCATGGCTCTGCAAGGTAACTCCCGGTCATCGCCTTGCCAATTTGCATATCCGGGCTAGCGAGGCAAGGCGGGGCCGGGACAAACAAACGCATGGTGCGCAGCAGCGATCTGTGGAACGTTCGGCCTGCTTCGTGAACGCAGGACGTGGGGACGTATGTCGATCAAGGCCAGCATCTATCATCTGACGCATTACCGCTACGATCGCCCGGTCACGCTGGGCCCGCAGGTCATCCGCCTGCGACCGGCGCCGCATTCCCGCACAAGGGTTATCTCCCACAGCCTGCGCGTCAGTCCGGCCGGCCATTTCGTGAACCACCAGCAGGATCCCTACGGCAACTGGCTGTCGCGCTTCGTGTTCCCCGAGCCGGTCACCGAGTTCAAGATCGAGGTCGATCTCGTCGCCGACATGACGGTCTACAACCCGTTCGACTTCTTCGTCGAGGACGACGCGGAGATGTGGCCGTTCGAGTATCCCGAGGACATTCAGGCCGACCTCGTCATCTACCGCCAGCCCGAGCCGGTCGGCCCCCGGTTGCAGGCCTTCCTCGACACGATCCCGCGCGAGCGCACGCGCACCGTCGACTTCGCCGTCGGCCTGAACGCGCGGCTCGCCGCCGAGATCGGCTACGTGATCCGGCTCGAGCCCGGCGTGCAGACGCCCGAGCAGACCTTCGAGACCGGCAAGGGCTCGTGCCGCGACACGAGCTGGCTGCTGGTCCAGATCCTGCGCAACCTCGGCTTCGCCGCGCGCTTCGTCTCGGGCTACCTGATCCAGCTGAAGCCGGACCTCGTGTCGCTCGACGGCCCCGCCGGCACCGACCACGACTTCACCGACCTGCACGCCTGGGCGGAAGTCTACCTGCCCGGCGCCGGCTGGATCGGGCTCGACCCGACGAGCGGCCTCCTGACCGGCGAGAGCCACATCCCGCTCGCCGCGACGCCGCATTTCCGCAACGCGTCGCCGATCGCCGGCATGGCGAGCTATGCCGAGGTCGATTTCGGTTTCGACATGAAGGTCTCGCGCGTCGCCGAGCACCCGCGCATCACCAAGCCCTTCTCCGAGGAGGCCTGGGCCGATCTCGACGCGCTCGGGCGCAAGGTCGACGCGGCGCTGGCCGAGGGCGACGTGCGCCTGACGATGGGCGGCGAGCCGACCTTCGTCTCGATCGACGACTTCGAGGCGGCCGAGTGGAACACCGCCGCCGTCGGCCCGACCAAGCGCGCGCTCGCCGACAAGCTGATCCGCCGGCTGCGGGAGCGCTTCGCGCCCGGCGGTTTCCTGCATTACGGCCAGGGCAAGTGGTACCCCGGCGAGACGCTGCCGCGCTGGACCTTCTCGCTCTACTGGCGGCGCGACGAGAAGCCGATCTGGTCCGATCCCGACCTGATCGCGGAGGAGGGCGCGCAGACGAAGGGCGGCCCGGCCGAGGCGGAGCAGCTGCTCGCGAACATCGCCGCGACCCTCGGCGTCGAGCCCGAGATGGTGACGCCGGCCTTCGAGGATCCCGCGACCTGGATCCTGAAGGAAGGCAACCTGCCCGAAAACGTGACGCCCGAGAACAGCAAGATCGACGACCCCGAGGAGCGGCACCGGATGGCCACCGTCTTCGGGCGCGGCCTCAGCAAGCCGACCGGCTACGTGCTGCCGATCCAGCGCTGGCAGTCGAAGGCGGCCGGCCGGACCTGGCGCTCGGAGAAGTGGAAGCTGCGCCGCGGGCATCTGTTCCTCGTGCCCGGCGACAGTCCGGTCGGCTACCGGATCCCGCTCAGCGCCCTGCCCTACGTGCCGCCGTCGCAGTATCCGTACACGCACCCGATGGACCCGACCGAGCCGCGCGGCGACCTGCCCGGGTTCGAGCCGGCGCCGGCGCCCGAGCCGCAGGCCCGCGACCAGGCGGTCGCGTCCTTCACCGCGTCCGAGGCCGGGCAGGACCGGATCGAGCAGGAGATCGGCGAGCTCGACGGCTCGGTGCGCACCGCGCTCAGCGTCGAGCCGCGCGACGGGCGGCTTTGCGTCTTCATGCCGCCGGTCGAGCGCGTCGAGGATTATCTGGAGCTCGTCGCCGCCGCCGAGGCCTCGGCGCGGAAGATGGGCCTGCCGGTCCATATCGAGGGCTACGCGCCGCCGCACGACCCGCGGCTGAACGTGATCCGCGTCGCGCCCGATCCGGGCGTGATCGAGGTCAACATCCACCCGGCGACCTCGTGGGACGACTGCGTCGCGATCACCTCGACCGTCTACGAGGAGGCGCGCCAGTGCCGCCTCGGCGCCGACAAGTTCATGATCGACGGCAAGCACGCCGGCACCGGCGGCGGCAACCATGTCGTCGTCGGCGGGGCGACGACGCTCGACAGCCCGTTCCTGCGCCGGCCGGACCTGTTGCGTTCGCTGATCCTGCACTGGCAGCGGCATCCGTCGATGTCCTACCTGTTCTCGGGCCTCTTCATCGGCCCGACCAGCCAGGCGCCGCGCATCGACGAGGGCCGGCATGACGGGCTCTACGAGCTCGAGATGGCGCTGCAGCAGATGCCGGCGCCCGCCGACGGCCCGCCGCCCGCGGCCTGGCTCGTCGACCGGCTGCTGCGCAACCTGCTGGTCGACGTTACCGGCAACACGCATCGCGCCGAGATCTGCATCGACAAGCTCTACTCGCCGGACGGGCCGACCGGCCGGCTCGGCCTCGTCGAGTTCCGCGGCTTCGAGATGCCGCCCGATCCGCGGATGTCGCTGGCCCAGCAACTGCTGATCCGCGCGCTGATCGCGAAGTACTGGGCCGACCCGCTGAAGGGCGAGCTGGTGCGCTGGGGCACGGTGCTGCACGACCGCTTCATGCTGCCGCATTTCGTCTGGGAGGACTTCACCGAGGTGCTGCGCGAGCTCAGCGGCCACGGCTTCCGGATGCGGCCCGACTGGTTCGAGGCGCAGTGCGAGTTCCGCTTCCCGTTCTGCGGCGAGGTCGAGTACGAGGGCGTGCATCTGGAGATCCGGCAGGCGCTGGAGCCCTGGCACGTGCTCGGCGAGACCGGCGCGATCGGCGGCACCGTGCGCTACACCGACAGCTCGGTCGAACGGCTGCAGGTCAAGCTCTCCGCCGCCGATCCGGACCGCTACGTCGTCGCCTGCAACGGCCGCCAGACGCCGCTGCAACCGACGCAGGCGAACGGCGTCTCGGTCGCCGGCGTGCGCTACAAGGCCTGGCAGCCGTCGCTCGCGCTGCACCCCGTCCTGCCGGTCAACGCGCCGCTGACCTTCGACATCTTCGACCGCTGGACCGGCCGGGCGCTCGGCGGCTGCATCTACCACGTCGCTCATCCGGGCGGGCGCAGCTACGACACGTTCCCGGTCAACGGCAACGAGGCGGAGGCGCGCCGGCTCGCGCGCTTCGAGCCGCAGGGCCACACGCCGGGCGCCTACGCGCCGCCGCTGGAGGTTCCGCACCGCGAGTTCCCGATGACGCTCGACCTGCGCCGGAAGCCGGGCCTCTGACCCCGATGGAGGCGCGCAGCCTGCCCCCCGGCGACGACGCGATCGCCCGGCTCCTCGCCGGCTACAGCCCGCCGCCGGGCGTGGCCGACGAACTGCTGGACGCCGAGGGGCGGATCCGGCCGGTCTGGCTGCCCTTCATCAGCCACTTCGCGAAGCTCGGGCCCGAGGACATCGCGAGCCGCTTCGCCCGCGGCGACCAGTACCTGCGCGACGCCGGCGTCTTCTTCCGCCAGTACGGCGATAGCGGCTCGACCGAGCGCGCCTGGCCGCTTTCGCATGTGCCGGTGATCCTGCGCGCCTCCGAATGGGACCGGATCGCCGAGGGCCTGGTCCAGCGCGCGCACCTGCTCGAGGCGGTCGCCGCCGACGTCTACGGCCCGAACCGGCTGGTCGCCGAGGGCCACCTGCCGGCCGAACTGATCGCGGCCAGCCGCGAATGGCTGCGCCCGCTGGTCGGCCTGCGTCCGCGCGGCGGCAACTTCCTGCACTTCCTCGCCTTCGAGATCGGCCGCGGCCCCGACGGCGCCTGGTGGGTGATCGGCGACCGGACCCAGGCGCCGTCCGGCTCCGGCTTTGCGCTGGAGAACCGTGTCGCCGCCGCGCGCGTCTTCTCGGACTTCTACGGCGAGGCGCGGGTCGAGCGGCTCGCAGGGTTCTTCCGCACGTTCCGCGACGCGCTGAACAGGCTTTCCGACGAGCCCGGATCACGCGTGTCGATCCTGACGCCAGGTCCGCTGAACGAGACCTACTTCGAACACGCCTACATCGCGCGCTACCTCGGCTTCGCGCTGCTCCAGGGCGAGGATCTGACCGTCGATCAAGGCCGCGTCATGGTCCGCACCGTCGCCGGATTGCGACCGGTCCAGGTGCTGTGGCGGCGCATGGACGCGAACTTCGCCGATCCGCTTGAGCTCGACGCCGGCTCGCGCATCGGCACGCCCGGCCTCGTCGGCGCCGCGCGGCAGGGGTCGGTCACGATGGTCAACGCGCTCGGCTCGGGCGTGCTCGAGATCCGCGCGCTGCTCGCGTTCCTTCCCCGGATCGCGACCGCGCTGCTCGGCGAGAAGCTGATCCTGCCGAACATCGCGACCTGGTGGTGCGGCGGCGCGGCCGAGCGCGCGCATGTGCGCGCCGAGACCGGCCGGATGATGATCGGCTCGGCCTTCTCGACCCGCCTGCCCTTCGACATCGACGAGGCGACCGTGCATGGCGGCCAGTTCCGCGGCCAGGCCCGCGAGAACGTCGATGCGTGGCTCGAGAGCGAGGGCGCGCGTCTCGTCGGACAGGAGGCGGTGACGCTGTCGACGACGCCGGCGCTGGTCGAGGGCCGCCTCGCGCCGCGCCCGATGAGCCTGCGCGTGTTCCTCGCCCGCTCGCCAGCCGGCTGGCACGTGATGCCGGGCGGCTTCGCCCGGATCGGCAAGACCGCGGATCCGACCGCGATCAACATGCAGCGTGGCGGCGGCGCCGCCGACGTCTGGGTCGTCTCCGAGACGCCGGTCGAGCCGGTGACGATGATCGCCGCGCCGAAGGGCGACGCCTTCGCCCGCGTGCAGCCGAACGCGCTGCCGAGCCGGGCCGCCGACAACCTCTACTGGCTCGGCCGCTACGTCGAGCGCGCCGAGGGCGCGATGAGGCTCCTGCGCGCGCTGCACGTCCGGCTGGCCGAGACCGAGGACCGCGCGGCGCCGCTGATCGTGCATCTGGCCGCCGCGCTCGAGGCCATGGACATCGATCCCGAGGAGGGCGTCCCCGACGGCCTGCGCAGCATCCTCTCCTCGGCGATCTACAGCGCCAGCAACGTGCGCGACCGCTTCTCGAACGACGGCTGGATGGCGCTGAACGACCTCGCGCGCACCGCCGGGCGCATGGCCGACACCGTCAGCCCCGGCGGCGACAACGCGCATGCGATGGGCGTGCTGCTGCGCAAGATCACCGGTTTTTCTGGCCTCGTGCACGAGAACATGTACCGCTTCACCGGCTGGCGGTTCCTGACGATCGGCCGGTCGCTGGAGCGGGCGCTGGCGACCGCGCGCAACCTGCAGTCGCTGGCCGATCCCGACGCGCCGGACGGCGCGCTCGACCTCGTCGTCGAGATCGGCGACAGCGTGATGAGCCATCGCCGCCGCTATGCGGTGGAGACCAACCGCGCGACCGTGGTCGACCTGCTCGCGCTCGACGCGATGAACCCGCGCTCGGTCCTCTACCAGCTGACCGAGGTCAAGAACCATGTCGCGATGCTTCCCGGCGCGACGACCAACGGCCAGATGTCGACGCTGTCGCGCGCGATCCTGCGCGTCCACACCGAACTCGCGATCATGACCCCCGACACGCTCGACTGCGAGACGCTGGGCGCGCTGCGCGACGAGATCTCGATGCTGTCCGACCTGATCTACGACACCTACCTGCGGTGACCGCCCGATGCTCTACGACGTTGGCCTGACCATCACCTATTCCTACGAGAGCCCGGCGATTGCCGGCAGGCACCTGTTGCGCCTGGCGCCGGGCGACCTTCCGGGCGCGCAGCGCCGCATCAGCTCCTGGCTGGAAGTCAGCCCCGAGCCCTCCGAGCGCACGGATTTCCGCGACTTCTTCGGGAACGAGGCCGCCGAGATCGTGTTCCGCGAGGCCCATGACGAGATCGCGTTCCGCGTCTCCGCGCGGATCGAGCGGATCGCGCTGGCGCCGTCGCTCGACCTGTCGCCGGATCTGCCGGGCCTCGCGCGGGAGATCGCCGAGTGCCGCGGCCTCGGGCCCGAGTCGCCGCACCACTTCATCGCGCCGAGCCCGCGCATCGACCGCGTGCCGGAGGCGGTCGCCTTCGCGCGGGAGGCGGTCGTCCCAGGCTCGACCGCGATGCGCGCCGTCGAAGCCGTCGGCGTCGCGCTGCACGAGCAGATGACCTACGATCCCGAGGCGACCAAGGTGGACACGGCGCCGGCGGACGCATTCCGGCGCCGTCACGGCGTCTGCCAGGACTACGCGCAGATCATGATCGCGGCGCTGCGCGGCGTCGGCATTCCGGCCGGATACGTGTCCGGCTTCCTGCGCACCACGCCGCCGCCGGGGCGGCCCCGCCTCGAGGGCGCGGATGCGATGCACGCCTGGATCCGGGCCTGGTGCGGCTGGGAGACCGGCTGGATCGAGTTCGACCCGACCAACGCCACGATCGTCGGCTCAAACCACATCGAGATCGCGCGCGGCCGCGACTACGGGGACGTCTCCCCGGTGCTCGGCGTGCTGCGCATCTCCGGCGCGCAGACGACCGAGCAGGCGGTCGACGTGCTGCCGGTCGATCCGGCCGCCTGACAGGCGCGTTCGCTTCCGGCGGCGCCTAGCGGCGCCGCTCGCCCTCGACCGGGTCCATCACCGGCGGACGCTCGTCCTCGTTGGTCCGCACGCCCCAGACCGGATCGCCCCAGTCGACCTCCGCGCCCGGCGCGTAGCGCGGCGATCCCTCGATTTCCGAGCGCGTCAAATTGACGACGTAGCCGCCGAGATGCGTGTCGTAATCGAGCAGCGACCAGCGGATCGGATAGTGGTGGTCGCCCATTCCGAGGAAGCCGCCGAAGGACAGGACCGCGAAGACGGCCTCGCCGCCCACCTTGGTCAGCACGATGTCCTCGACGGTCCCGAGACGCTCGCCGTCCCGGTTGTAGACGGCGGTTCCCTTCACGCGGCTCGCCTCGATGTAGGAATGGTTCGGCACGGCGCGTTCCGACATGGCATCCTCCTCTCGCAAAGTCTCGATTGTGAACCGGCAGGCCCCCGGCATGGTTCCTCGCAGTTTCCCACGCCGATGTCGCGCATCGGCCAGAAACTTTGCAACAGGTCGACGCCTCGGTTGTTGGTCCCCCGAGGGGCGCACGCCCCGCCCATCGCAGGGGCGCATGCCCTATGCTCAGGAGGACAAGATACATGGCCCATCATGCACCAAAACTCGTCTCGCTCGCCGCGCTGCTGGCATCCCTGGCGGCGACGCCCGCGCTCGCCCAGGATCAGAACGCCGGCGACTGGCTGGAGGACGGCGAAGCCATCCCGACGCAGGACCAGTTCGAGGCGATCGAGTCCCCGGGGTTCGGAGACATCGAGGCCGGGAGCGGCGACGAGGGCGGGCTGCTGGGAGAGGAATCCCTCGACGCCGAGACCCCGCTCGCAGAGGGCGACGGCGCGGCGCCGAGGTCGGGCGGCGACGGCGCCTCCGGGCTGTTCGACGACCCGGAATTCGACGACGCCGGCGACAACCTCGGGGATGTCGAGGTCTTCGACGATGACGTGCGCGACGCCGAGCTCTACGGGGACGGCGACGGCGACGCCCCGCTCGACGGCGGCATCGGCGATGACGGCGGCCTGATGGACGGCGGCGGCATCATGGACAACGGCGCCGTCGGCGCGAACGGCCTCGACAACCTCTGAGCCCGGCGCGGGTCGGGCCGTTCCGGAAGCCGGTGGACGGCCCGAGGCCCGGACGGCGGCCAGACGCCGCCCGGGCGCCTCAGGCGCTGGCGGCGTCCGGCGCGGTCTTGAGCCGGCGCACCAGCAGCTTGTTCAGGGCGTTGACGTAGGCGCGCGCCGAGGCGACGACGGTGTCGGTGTCCGCCGCCTGGCCGGTGACGATCTTGCCGTCCTCCTCCAGCCGCACGCTGACCGTCGCCTGAGCATCGGTGCCCTCGGTCACGGCGTGGACCTGGTACAACGACAGGCTCGCGCCGTTCGGGACCAGGTCCCGGACCGCGCGGAACACCGCGTCCACCGGTCCGTCGCCGCTCGCCTCGACATGGTGCTCGACCCCGTCGATCGCGAGAGTCAGCTCCGCCGTCTGCGGAGCCTCGGTCCCGCAGACCACCCGCAGCCGCCGGACCTGAATGCGGTCGTTCGCGGCGTTGGTGCCCTGGTCCTGCACCAGCGCGATCAGGTCCTCGTCCCAGACCTCCTTCTTGCGGTCCGCCAGCGCCTTGAAGCGCACGAAGACGTCGGCGAGCTGGTTGTCCGCAAGCTGGAACCCGAGCTCGGCCAGCTTCGCCCGCAGCGCCGCGCGCCCCGAGTGCTTGCCCATCACGAGGCTCGTCGCGTTCAGCCCGACGTCCTCGGGCCGCATGATCTCGAAGGTCTCGGCGTTCTTCAGCATCCCGTCCTGATGGATGCCGCTTTCATGCGCGAAGGCGTTCTTGCCGACGATCGCCTTGTTGAACTGCACCGGAAAGCCCGACACCGTCGCGACGAGCCGCGAGATCTGCATGATCTTCGTCGTGTCGATGCCGGTCCGGTAGGGCATGATGTCCCGGCGCACCTTCATCGCCATCACCACCTCTTCGAGCGCGGTGTTGCCCGCGCGCTCGCCAAGGCCGTTGATCGTGCACTCGATCTGCCGCGCGCCCGCCTCGACCGCCGCCAGCGCGTTCGCCGTCGCCATGCCGAGGTCGTTGTGGCAATGCGTCGCGAACACGATCCCGTCTGCGCCCGGCACCCGCTCGACAAGCATCCGGATCAGCTCCGCGCTCTCGCGCGGCGCGGTGTAGCCGACCGTGTCGGGGATGTTGATCGTCGTCGCGCCCGCCTTGATCGCGATCTCGACCACGCGGCACAGGTAGTCGTGCTCGGTCCGCGTCGCGTCCATCGGCGACCACTGCACGTTGTCGCAGAGGTTGCGCGCATGCGTCACGGTGTCGTGGATCCGCTCGGCCATCTGGTCCATGTCGAGGTTCGGGATCGCCCGGTGCAATGGCGAGGTGCCGATGAACGTATGGATGCGCGGCCGCTTCGCGTGCCGCACCGCCTCCCAGCAGCGGTCGATGTCCTTGAAGCTCGCGCGCGCCAGCCCGCAGATCACCGCGCTGGACGCAACCGCAGCGATCTTGCTGACCGCCTCGAAATCGCCGTCGGAGGCGATCGGAAAGCCGGCCTCGATGATGTCGACGCCCATTTCGTCGAGCAGCTGCGCGATCTGCAGCTTTTCCTCGAGCGTCATCGTGGCGCCGGGCGACTGCTCGCCGTCGCGCAAGGTGGTGTCGAATATGAGAACCCGGTCGTCGCCGGAAGGAATGTCGGTCATGGCTGTCGTCCTGAAGCGAAGGAGTTTCTTGCGGCGCGGTCCCGGCTACCCCTGAGCGCGCGCGCCGAACCCTGGCGCGCTCAGAGGCGGCCTAGCAGCAGGCGACGGGCCGGCGCGCGCCCAGCCTCGTTTCCGCCTGTTCCGATGATCCGCGGCGCATCGACCATGGGCCGCAATATACCAGCGTGAGCCGGGAGATAAACCCGTTAATTTCTGGACGCGGCCCGATCCCGGTCCCATATCGCACGCCGAAGGAGCGACGCATGGCATCCCTGGTGGTCGGCAGTTCCGGAGGGATCGGCGCGGCGCTCGTCGCGGCGCTCCGCGCCCGCGGCGAAGACGTCACCGGCCTGTCGCGGCGCGAGACCGGCCTCGATCTCACGGACGAGGCCAGCATCGCGCGTGCAGCCGCAGCGCTGACCGGGCCGTTCGACTTCATCCTCGACGCCACCGGCGCGCTGGAGATCGACGGCCGCGGTCCGGAGAAGGCGCTCTCCCAGATCGACCCCGGCGCGATGGCCGCGCAGTTCGCGGTCAACGCGATCGGCCCGGCGCTTCTCTTCAAGCACTTGACGCCGTTGCTGCCCGAGACCGGCCGCTGCGTCTTCGCGACGCTCTCCGCCCGCGTCGGCTCGATCGGCGACAACCGGCTGGGCGGCTGGATCGCCTACCGCGCCGCGAAGGCCGCGCTGAACCAGATCGTCCGCACGTCCGCGATCGAGATCGCGCGCAAGCGCCCGGAAGCCGTGGTCGCAGCGCTCCACCCGGGCACCGTCGCGACGCCGCTCACCGAACGTTATGTCGGGCGCAACCCGACCGTGACGCCGGATACGGCCGCATCCAACCTGCTCGGCGTCCTGGACGGCCTCGGCCCCGAGGACAGCGGCGGCTTTTTCGCCTGGGACGGCCGGACGATCCCGTGGTGACGCCGCGCCTCGTCCTCGTTCTCGGCGACCAGCTCACGCCGTCGCTTTCGGCGCTTGCGCGCCGCCGATCGCGAGCGCGACATCGTCGTGATGGCCGAGGTCGCCGACGAGGCGACCTACGTGAACCATCACGTGAAGAAGATGGCGTTTCTGTTCTCCGCAATGCGGAAATTCGCCTTGGAACTCGAGGCGGACGGCTGGCGCGTCGCCTACGCCCGGCTCGACGACGACGCGGCATCGCGCTCGATCTGCGGCGAGTTGATCCGCCGCCACGCCGAGTTCGGGGCAGACGGCGTCATCGCCACGCGCTGCGGCGAGTGGCGGCTGCGCGCCGCGCTCGACGCCTGCCCGCTGACGATCGAGACGCTACCCGACGACCGCTTTCTCTGCGCGGCGCAGGACTTCGCCGCTTGGGCCGAGGGGCGCAAGACGCTGCGGATGGAGCACTTCTACCGGGAGATGCGCCGCCGGACTGGCCTGCTGATGGACGGCGACGCGCCGGCAGGCGGCCGCTGGAACTTCGACCACGACAACCGCAAGCCCGCCGCGCGCGACCTCTTCATGCCCGCGCCGCTGCGCCATGAGCCCGACGCCGTCACCGAGGGCGTGCTCGCGATGATCGAGACCCGCTTTCCCGACGGCTTCGGCCGCCTGCGCCCGTTCTGGTTCGCGACCGACCGGGCCGGCGCCGAGGCCGCGGCGGCGCACTTCATGGCCGAGATCCTCAAGGGCTTCGGCGACTTCCAGGACGCGATGCTGGAGGGCGAGCGGCACCTCCATCACTCGGTGCTGTCGATGTACCTGAACGCGGGCCTGCTGGACCCGCTCGACCTCTGCCGGCGCGCCGAGGCGGAATGGCGCGCCGGGCGTGCGCCGATCAACGCGGTCGAGGGATACATCCGCCAGATCCTCGGCTGGCGCGAGTTCATGCGCGGCGTCTACGACCTGGAAGGCCCCGACTACACGCGCAGGAACGCGCTCGGCGCCAGCCGCGCCCTGCCCGGCTTCTACTGGGACGGCGAGACCGGCATGGCCTGTGTCCGCGACGCGGTGACGCAGTCGCTGGAGGACGCCTATGCGCACCACATCCAGCGGCTGATGGTGACCGGCAACTTCGCGCTGCTGGCCGGGATCGACCCGCACGAGGTGCATGAATGGTATCTCGCGATCTACGCCGACGCCTATGAATGGGTCGAGGCCCCGAACGTCATCGGCATGAGCCAGTTCGCCGATGGCGGCGTCGTCGCGTCGAAGCCCTACGCCGCCTCGGGCGCCTATATCGACCGCATGTCGGATTATTGCCGCGGCTGCCGCTACAACGTGAAGGCGCGCGGCGGCGCGGACGCCTGCCCGTTCAATCCGCTCTACTGGGACTTCCTGCTGCGCCACCGCGACCGGTTCGAGCGGAACCCGCGCATGGCGCAGATGTACCGCAGCTGGGACCGGCTGAGCGCCGAGAAGCAGGACGAGAGCCGCGCGGCGGCCGCAGCGGTGCTGGCGCGCCTCGACGCCGGCGAGCGGCTCTAGCGCCGGCGCGCTGCGGCTACAGTTTCGACGACACCATGCCGGTCGCGAAGCCGCCCATGCGCAATTCTCCGTTCAGCCGCTGGTACTCGATCTTCGGGCAGCGATCCATGACCACGGTCAGACCGGCCGCCTCGGCCCTGGCCGCCGCCGCCTCGTCGATCACGCCGATCTGCATCCAGATCGCCCGCAGCCCGCGGTCCGTCAGATGCGCCAGCGCCTCGTCGACCACTGGTCCCGCCAGCGCCGAACGGCGGAAGATGTCGACCATGTGCACCTCGCCGACCGACGCCGGGATGCTGGAGAGATCAGGATGAACGATCTCGTCCAGAAGCGTCTCGCCCGCATAGGCGGGGTTGACGGGCAGAACCCGGAACCCCTTCAGCTTCAGGTAGCGCGCGACGTAGAACGAGGGCCGGATCTGGTTCTTGGACACGCCGACGATCGCGATGGTCCGGACGCCGGCCAGCAACGACCGCAGCTCCTGGTCTCCGTGCCTGCGGATCATCCGGCAACCCTCTCGAAGGCCACGCAAAAAAGCGCCCGGAAGAATATCCGGGCGCGAAGTCGGAACGAGGGACAGTGAGATGAAGCAGGGCAGTTCCAATCCATCTGCTTCCTCACGCATATGGGGTCCGCCACCCGGTCCGGAAAGGGCGATGAAACAAATGTGATCATCTTGTCAGTCGCCTGCCGAGCGCTGCCGCGACGCTGCGTAAAGCGCGACGGCGGCGGCGTTCGACACGTTCAGCGAGCCGAAACCGCCGGCCGCCACGATGCGCGACCTTCGGTCGCAGAGCTTCAGCGTCAACTCGCGCAGGCCCGGTCCCTCGGCGCCCAGCGCCAGCGCCAGCGGCCGGCCGGCAACGTCGCCCAGCGCCTGCTCCAGCGAGGCGTCCGCCGCCCCGTCGAGGCCGACGACCGCATATCCCATCTCCTTCAAGGCGCCGATCGCGTTGGCAAGGTTCGGAATTCTGAGATACGGCTGCCGTTCCAGCGCCCCGGAGGCGGCCTTCGCGAGCGCGCCGGTCTCGGGCGCGGAATGTCGGGCCGGAGCCACCACCGCGCGCGCTCCGAACACCTCGGCGGATCGCAGCACGGCGCCGACATTGTGCGGGTCGGTGACCCGGTCGAGCAGCACGACCACCGGCGCCTGCGCGCCGGGCGCGCAGCGCTCCGAGACCGACCCCCAGTCGAGCGGCTCGACCTCGAGCGCCGCGCCCTGGTGCACCGATTGCGCATCGATCGGGGCGGCGAACTTGCGCGCGTCCATCACTTCCGGCTCGACGCCCGACGCCACGATGGCCTCCGCCATCCGGTCGGCCGCGTTCCGCGTGACGATCAGCCGCCGCTTGCGCCGGGCGGGATTGGCGAGCGCGTCGCGCACCGCGTGCAGGCCGAAGAGCCAGACGGTCTCGCCCCCGAGCGCCGCGCGCGCCTTTTCCCTGGCGATCGCCCAGTCCGGCTTCCTGCCCAAACGCCCATCCCCCTGCGCACTCGCGAAGGACTTAAGCCACGCCGCCGCGCCCCGCGCAAGCCGCGATGGCGCGGCGCGGCGAGGCTCGGGAGCCGTGCTGCCGGTTGTTTGCCGTTGACGCCCTGCGCGGGCTGTCCTAATCACCGCGGCGCCGCAGGCATCCGCTGGAGGGGTGGCAGAGCGGTCAAATGCAACGGACTGTAAATCCGTCGGGGTAACCCTACGCTGGTTCGAATCCAGCCCCCTCCACCAATCCGGCAGACCGGGCCGTCGGAGCGACGCGCGCGCGGCGTGCGAAGCTAGGAACGATTCGCATGCTCGGCCATCAGCAGAGATACGGCAGCCCTGGCGCCGCCCATGGGCGATAGCGGAGGCCGATGGCGCTGTGGGACGAGCGCGGCCGAGCCGCCTTGCGCTACGTTGGTCGTAAAACGTGTCGCCGACCAGAGTACGGCGCCGTTCGCCGTGGGGCTTCGTGTAATACCGAATCATCCATAGATAGTACTGCGCGAGATGATCGCCGATAATCCGCCCAGGCCCGGCTCGCTTCCGCGAAGTTCTCGCGCAGCGGCCCGCGACAGGGGCGCGTTGTCTTTCGGCGCATCGCCTGCTAGTTAGGCCCTGATGGTAGCGAGAGACCCGGATATTCTCCCGGCCCATCCGGCGCATCTGGCGGCGTACGGGCCTCCGGGTCCTCGCCGAAGGTCCGGATCGGCAGGCCGCTCGGCGCAAGTGCGTCTTGCTGTACGTGTTGCGGCTGTCGTCGAGCGCGATCCGGGCCGGTTGCGTCAAATCAAATCCGAAACGTCACGATTGGAGATTCTCATGCGAAAGCTGACCCTGCTCGCGTTTGCGGGCGCGACCGCCGCCCTCGCCCCGATGGCCGCACAGGCCCAGGACGACGCCGCCGGCCAGTGCGGCGACGTATCGATCGCCCAGATGGGACTGGGCCGCCGCCGAAGTGACCACGAACGTCGCGAAGTTCCTGCTCGAACAGGGCTACGGCTGCACGGTCAGCCTGGTCAACTCCGACACGATCCCGGCGATCACCTCGGTGTCCGAGAACGGCGAGCCCGACGTCGTGACCAACCTGTGGCTGAACTCGGCCGGCGAAGCCTATACCCGGCTCGAGGAAGGCGGCACGATGGAGCGACTGGCGAGCGTGCTCGATCCGGGCGGCATCGAGGGCTGGTGGATCCCGACCGCGCTGGCCGAGGAGCATCCCGAACTGACGACGATCGAGGGCGTGCTGGAGAACCCCGAACTGGTCGGCGGGCGCTTCAACAACTGCCCCGACGGCTGGGGCTGCCGCGTGGTCTCCGACAACCTCGCCCGCGCGCTCGACCTCGAGGGCCATGGCATCGAGGTCTTCAACCACGGCTCTGGCGAGACGCTCGCGACGTCGCTCGGCGCCGCGGCGACCGATGGCGAGCCGTGGTTCGGCTACTACTGGGGCCCGACCGTGCCGATGGGCAAGTACGACATGACCCGCGTCAGCCTCGGCGACTATGACGAGACGGCTTTCGCCGCGCTGCAGAACGCCGACACGCCCGAGCCGCAGGTCTCGGACTTCCCTTCCGCGCCGATCCTGACCTCGGTCACGACCGGGTTCGCCAAGGAGAATCCGGAGGTCACCGAGTTCTTCCGGAACATGCAGTTCAAGACCGACACGATGAGCGGACTGCTGGCCTGGCAGGACGAGAACACCGCCTCCGCCGAGGAGACCGCGGTGCATTTCCTGACCTCCTACCCCGATGTTTGGTCGGGCTGGATCAACGACTCCGCGCGCGAGAACCTGTCCGATCTGCTCAACCAGGGCTGATCGCATCCGGATGCGCATCTCGAGGGACGGAGCCGCTCGACGGCTCCGTCCCTCGTCATTCCTGCCGACGATAACCGACGGAGCGGGCCGCTGCTGGACCCGGCATTCTGATGGCGACATATGACGGCGTCTTTCGACGCGCTCGGGCTGCGCGGCTGGTGCGACGCGGACAAGGCCGACGGGCCGATGTCGATGGCCGACCTGCTGGCCCAGTCCGGACGCGGCCCCGAAGCGTCGTTGTGGGACCTCCCGTTCCCGTCCCTGGACGCGCTGCACGAGGCATGTCCCGCGATCCCGCAGTCGCGCGACCTGACCGTGGGCCTCGAACGCGGCTTTCTCGACATCCGCGACGTGCTGCGCGTCGTTCTCGACCCGCTGACCCAGCCGCTCAGCTGGATGCTGCGCAACATGCTCTGGGTGATGACCGAGACGCCGTGGTGGATCATGATGCCGGCGCTGCTGCTGATCTGCTGGCTGGTGTCCCGGTCGATGAAGCTGGTCGGATTCGTCGCCCTCGTGATCGGCTCGCTCGCCTTCATCGACCACTACGACGCCGCGATGGAGACGCTCGCCATCATCTTCGTCTGCGCCTTCATCTGCGTGCTTTTCGGCGTGCCGATCGGCATCGCCATGTCGCGCAGCGACCGGATGCAGCGCACGGTGATCCCGATCCTCGACATGCTGCAGACGCTGCCGCCCTTCGTCTATCTGATCCCGCTGATCTTCCTGTTTTCCGTAACGGAGCCGAAGCTCTACGGCATCGCGATCATCCTCTACGCGATCGTGCCGGTGATCCGGCTGACCGACCTCGGCATCCGGCTCGTGGACCGCGACGTGATCGAGGCGGCCGACGCATTCGGCATGACGGCGCGGCAGAAGCTATTCGGCGTGCAGATCCCGCTCGCGCTTGCCGAACATCATGGCCGGCGTGAACCAGACGATCATGATGAGCCTGGCGATGGTCGTGATCGCGTCGCTGGTCTCGGCGCCGGGGCTCGGCGTGCTGGTGCTGCGCGGCATCCGCAATCTCGAGCTTGGCATCGGGCTGATCGCGGGGCTCGGCATCGTCCTGCTCGCGATCATGCTGGACCGCGTCACCAAGGCGGCGCTGGCGCGGATCGACGTCAGCACGGCGCATCGGTGAGGGAGCCGCAGATGAGCGAGGCGAGAATCTCGATCCGCCATCTCTACAAGGTGTTCGGAACCGATCCGCAGACGGCGCTGGCGCAGGTGAAGGCGGGCATGAGCAAGGCCGACCTGCTGGAGACGACCGGGCATGTGCTTGGCCTGAACGACATCAACGTCGACATGGGCGAAGGCGAGATCACGGTGATCATGGGCCTGTCCGGTTCGGGCAAGTCCACGCTGATCCGGCACCTGAACCGGCTGATCGAGCCGACCGCCGGCGAGGTCCTGCTGGACGGCGAGAACATCCTCGGCTGGAACGCGGCGAAGCTGCGCGGGCTCCGCCGCGAGAAGATGTCGATGGTGTTCCAGAAGTTCGCGCTGCTGCCGCACCGGACCGTTCTCGACAACGCCGGCATGGCGCTGGCGACGCGCGGCGTGGCGCGGGCGGACTACGAGGGCGAGGCGACCCGCTGGCTCGATCGCGTCGGCCTCGCAGGCCAGGGCGGCCAGTATCCTGCCCAGCTTTCGGGCGGCATGCAGCAGCGCGTCGGCATCGCGCGGGCGCTGGCATCGAACTCGCCGATCATGCTGATGGACGAGGCGTTCTCGGCGCTGGACCCGCTGATCCGCACCGACATGCAGGATCTGCTGCTCGAGCTTCAGGCCGAATTGCACAAGACCATCGTCTTCATCACCCACGATCTCGACGAAGCGCTGAAGCTCGCGGACCATCTGGTGATCCTGAACGACGGCGCCGTCGTGCAGCAGGGCGAGCCTCAGCACATTCTTCTCAATCCGGCAGACCCTTACATCGAGGATTTCGTCAGCGACATCAACCGCGCGCGCGTCCTGCGGGTCCGCTCGATCATGACGAAGGGACCGGCGGAGGGCGCGTTCGCCGGCGAGATCGACGCGAACGACGATCTCGAGAGCGTCATCGCGTTGGCGGAGGGCGCGGTGGACCGGCGCTACCGCGTCGTCCGGCAGGGCAAGCCGGTCGGCACGCTCGACATGCCAGACCTGATGCGCGCGCTGGTCCCGCGCACGGCGGCCCGCCAGGCCGCGCGCCAGTAGGCCGCGAGCGCAGTCTACCAGCGTTAAGAACCCGTTTATACGGAGCCGTCTTGCGTTACATTTCAATGTGTTGACCTGCCGGGCACGCGTGCCCCGCCTGCGCCTCCCTCTCGCCTGCCGCCGCTGCGCCTGATAGGAACGGCGGGGCCGGCCCTGTCGCCGGCTTCTGGCGGAGGGGCGTCGATGCGTTGGTCGCGAACGATCGAGATGGTCGAATGCCATGCCGAGGGCGAGGTTGGCCGCGTCGTCACCGGCGCCGTGCTGGACCTGCCCGGGGCGACGGTGCTCGACCGGATGAATCACATCAACAACGTCGACGACAGCCTGCGGCGCTTCCTCGTGTTCGAGCCGCGCGGCTACCCGGCGATGAGCACGAACCTGCTGTTCCCGCCCTCCTCGGCGGACGCCGACGCCGCCTTCCTGATCCTGCAAGCCGACCGTGCGCATGCGATGTCGGGATCGAACGCGATCTGCGTGACCACGGTCCTGCTCGAGACCGGGATCCTCCCGATGGTCGAGCCGGAGACCGTCGTCCGGCTGGAGACCCCTGCCGGCATCGTCCGCGCGACGGCCGAATGCCGCGACGGCCGCTGCCTCAGGGTCAGCCTCGACATGACGCCGGGTTTCGTCGAGGCGCTGGATCTCGTCGTCGAAGTCCACGGCCTCGGTCCGGTCACGCTCGACGTCGCCTTCGGCGGCGTCTTCTATGCGCTGATCGACCCGCGCCAGCTCGGCCTTCGTATCGTGCCCGACCAGGCCCGCGCCCTCGTCGAGGCCGGCGCCCGCATCCACCAGGAGCTGGACCGGGCCCTGACGATCCGCCATCCCGAGATCCCGTCGATCGAGGGGATCTCGTATCCGATGTTCGTTGACCGCACAGACGCCGGCGATCTGGTCGGCGCGACCGTGATGGGCGGCGCCCGGATCGACCGCTCGCCCTGCGGCACCGGCAACACCGCCCGCATGGCGGTGCGCCATTCCCGCGGCGAGATCGCCGTCGGCGACAGGGCCGAGGTCCTGTCGATCATCGGGAGCCGGTTCGGAGCCGAACTCCGCGGCCTCGGCGAGGTGGCCGGACGCACGTCGACGCTGACGCGGATCTCGGGGCGCGGCTTCGTCCACGGGCTCCACCGCGTCGGGATCGACCCTGCGGACCCCTATCCGCAAGGCCATGCGCTCTCCGACATCTGGGGCGAACAACTGCCGCCCTGAGCCTGTCGCTCGGGCCAATCCCGGCGACCTCGCGATCCCATGGGGCGCGCTGGGCGTCGCCATGAGCCCGGTCACAGAATCTTTCTTGTCGACAAACAATATCCACTGCGTTAAGTCGTTTCGAGCCAGTCAAGCTTCCGATAGGGAATCCAGATGCAGAAGAGCGATTTCCGCGGGATATTCCCCGCGATCACGACCAAGATGACCGACGCGCAGGAGGTCGACCTAGCGGCGGTGCGCGCGGACGTCGCGTTCCAGATCGAGGCGGGCGTCGATGGGGTGATCGTCTGCGGCTCGCTCGGCGAGGCGAGCACGCTGACCGCCGAGGAGAAGCTCGCGATCGGCGAGGCGGCGGTCGCCGAGGCGGCGGGGCGCAAGCCGATCCTGATGACCATCGCCGAAGATTCGACCCGCGCCGCGATCGCGCTGGCAAAGGCTTCGGCCGGGATTGGGATCGAGGGGTTCATGGTCCTGCCGGCGATGCGCTACCTGTCGGACAGCCGCGAGACGATCGCCCATTTCCGGGCGGTGGCGGCGGCGACGGAGCTGCCGATCATTATCTACAACAATCCGGTCGCCTATACGGTGGACCTGACGATCGCGGATCTGGCCGAGATGGCGGACGAGCCGAAGTTCGTCGCGATCAAGGAATCGAGCGGCGACACGCGGCGGATCAACGAGACGACCGACGCGCTGGGGGATCGCTACCAGCTGCTGACCGGCGTCGACAACCTAGCGCTGGAGAGCCTGATCCTCGGCTGCTCGGGCTGGATTGCGGGGCTGGTCGTGGCCTTCCCGCGCGAGACGATCGCGATCTACAAGCTTGTCCAGGAGCGGCGGATTGACGAGGCGATGGAGATCTATCGCTGGTTCCTGCCGCTGCTGGCGCTCGATATCGGGCCCAAGTTCGTCCAGAAGATCAAGCTCTGCGAGGCGACGGTCCGGGGCACGAACCCGACGACACGGGCGCCGCGGCTGGCGCTGGTGGGCGACGAGGAGGCGGCGGTGCGCAAGGTCATCGAGCGCGGGATCAAGGCTCGGCCGGACCTTTCGAAGTACGGGTTCTAGAACCGGTCCCACGATGCGACCGCGAGCAACATGTTGATTATAGACGTGCTTCCGTAACGGCGATCCACGGAGGAACGCCCTCCGGATCGACCGCCATGCCTCCGGACGCTCGCCGGGAGAACGGGCGCGGGGGCGATTCATCCACTTTCCGACAGGGAGACATCCGACATGACGAAACCCACCGGACTGAAGCTTCTGGCACTTGCGGCGCCGCTCGCGATGGCGGCGGCCGCCCTGCCCGCCTCGGCGCAGGACGTGACCTGGCGCGTGCCGACCTCGGTTCCCGAGGGCTCGCCCTTCTACGTGAACTTCCTCGAGCGCTTCGCCGACAACGTCGACCTGCTGACCGAGGGCCGCGTCGCGATCGAGCCTTTCGGCGCCGGCGTGCTGGTGCCCGCGCTGCAGGTCTATGACGGCGTGCGCGACGGCATCGTCGAGGCAGGCCATTCCACGCCGAGCTACCTCGTCAACGCGAACCCGATCAATGCGATCTTCGCGGGCTTTCCCGGCGGCATGGGCCCCGAGGCCTACACGACCTGGATCTACGAGGGCGGCGGCCAGGAGGCGCTGTCGGAGTTACGCGCTGGCGAGGGCTTCAAGAGCCTGATCGTCGGCATCGGCTCGTCAGAGATCATGGCCCATTCGAACGTGCCGATCCGCTCGGCCGAGGACCTGAAGGGTCTGAAATACCGGACCTCGGGCCCTTGGGCCGAGGTGATGGCCGACTATTTCGGCGCCGTGCCGACCGTGGTTCCGCCGGGCGAGATCTACACGCTGCTGGAGCGCAAGGGCGTCGATGCGATCGAATGGGCGCCGCCTTCGGCCAACCTGCCCGAGGGCTTCCACGAGGCGGCGGAGTTCATCATCGTGCCCGGCGTGCACCAGCCGACCTTCCTGTGGGAAGTCGTGCTGAAACAGGAAACCTGGGACGGGCTGGCCGACGAACTGAAGCCGCTGGTCGAAGCCGCGGCCGAACTGACGACGATGCAGGGCCTCTACAACTTCTACGACAACGACATGAAGGCGATGGAGACCTATCGCGGCGGCCGCAACGAGGTGATCTCGCTGGATCCGGCCTTCATCGAAGAGTTGTCCGAAGCCGGGCGCGACTGGATCTCGAAGAAGGCCGAGGCCGAGGCCGCTGAAGGCCGCGACCAGATGGCCGCCGTGCTCGAGGACTACTTCGCCTTCGAAAGCCGCTGGGCCGCCGAGAGCGACTACCTGATCCGCAACGAAGACTGAGACGGTGCTGCAGCGTCTGTGCCGTTCCATGGACCGGATCTCGGCGGCGCTGTCGCGCGTCGCCGAGGCGGTGACGCTGCTCCTGGTCCTCGCGATGATCTACGAAGTGGCGGCGCGCTACGTCTTCGGCGCGCCCACTCTCTGGGCCTTCGACATCGCCTACATGAGCACCGGCGTCTTGTTCGTGCTCGGCGCGGCGCAGGCCCTGCGCGACGACGCGCATGTGCGCATCGACGTGTTCTATTCCCGCCTGCCCGAGCGGATCGCGCACCGGATCGATGGCGTCGCGTTCCTGTTCCTGCTGGCGCCGAGCTTCGGCGCGTTGGCCTCGGTGGCCGGCGGACGGGCCTGGCGCGCCTTTGCGACCGGCGAGGTAGAGACGGTCAGCCCCTGGGCGCCGCTGATGTGGCCGTTCTACACGCTTCTGACCATCGGCCTGGCCGCACTGGCGCTGCAGCTTGCCGTCGAGGGCCTGCGCGCGCTGGCGGGCCGCGCGCCCGACCCCGACTTCCACCTGGAGTCGTGACGCGATGCTGACCGCCGGCCTGATGTTCCCGGCGCTGTTCGCGCTGGTCCTGCTGGGACTGCCGATCGCCTTCTCGCTGACGCTGGTCGCGGTCGGCGCCGGGCTCGTCGCCTTCGGCGGCCATGCCTTCGACCAGCTCTATGGCGGGCTCTATTCGGCGGCGACGAACTTCATCCTGTCGGCGATCCCGATGTTCATCCTGATGGGTGCGATCCTCGAGCGCTCGGGAATCGCGGAGCGGCTCTTCAACGTGATGAACCTGTGGCTAGGCCGTCTGCCCGGCGGGCTCGCGATCGCGACGATCGCGATGGGCGCGGTCTTCGCCGCCGCAGCCGGCGTCGTCGGCGCCGTCGAGGTGATGATCGGCATGATGGCGATCCCGGCGATGCAGCGCGCGGCCTACGACAACCGGCTGATCGCCGGCACGATCTGCGCCGGCGGCTCGCTCGGCACGATGATCCCGCCGTCGGTGATCGCGGTCATGTATGCGTCGCTCGCGCAGATGTCGGTCGGCAAGCTGCTGGCGGGCATGATGTTTCCCGGCCTGATCATGGTCGGGCTGTTCCTCGCCTATCTGCTGGTCCAGGGCATGCTGCGCCCGCCGCCGCGGACGGCGTCGCGTGAGCCCGACATGCCGCTCGGCGCGAAGCTGTGGCTGACCGTCACGTCGCTGCTGCCGGTCTTCGCGCTGATCTTCGCGGTGCTGGGCTCGCTGCTCGGCGGCGTCGCCTCGCCGACCGAGGCCGCTTCGGTCGGGGCGGTCGGCGCCTTCGTGCTGTCGGTCGCCTACGGGCGGTTCAGCGTCGCGATGCTGCGCGAGTCGCTGAGGATCACCGTGCGGATCTCGGCGATGATCCTGCTGATCGTCGCGGCCGGCACGATGTTCATGGGCGTCTTCGCGGCGAACGGCGGGCCGCGGCTGATCCGCGGCTTCGTCGAGGGCATGGGCTTCGGCCCGGCGGCGATGATCGCGTTCTTCCTTCGCGGTCGTGTTCCTGCTCGGCTTCGTGCTCGACTGGACGGCGAACGTGCTGATCTGCGTGCCGCTCTTCACGCCGTTCATCCGCTCGGCCGGCATCGATCCGATCTGGTTCGCGACGATGGTGCTGATCGTGATCCAGACCGGCTACCTGACGCCGCCGATGGCCTCGTCGATCTTCTACCTGAAGTCGATCGCGCCGCCGGACATGACTTATGGCCAGATGTGCCGCGGCGTGGTTCCGTTCATCCTGCTGCAGATCGTGACGCTCGCGATCGTGGCGGCGTTCCCGGCGGTGGTGACGTGGCTGCCGGACCGGATCGTCGGGTTCTGAGGGGTCGAGGGGGTTGGCATGGCGGAGGAGCTAGGGGCGGCCGAGCCGAAGGCGGCGCGCGGGTCGGGGGTGACGCACGTCTACGAGACGCTGCGGCGCGAGATCGTCAGCCTCGAGATGGCGCCCGGCCATGCGATCGACGAGGCGCGGCTCAGCGCGCGCTTCGGCCTGTCGCGCACCCCGGTCCGCGAGGCGCTGGTGCGGCTGATCGCCGACGGGCTGGTGACGGCGCTGCCGAACCGCTCGGCGATCGTGTCGCAGATCGACTTCGCGAACCTGCCGGCGTTCTTCGACGCGCTGACGCTGATGTACCGGATGACGACACGGCTCGCGGCGGAGTTCCATGGCTCCGGCGACCTCGAGGCGATGCGCGCGCATCAGGCGGACTTCGCCGCGGCGGTGGCGGCGCGCGACGCGCTGGCGATGATCGCGGCGAACCGCGAGCTGCACATGGCGATCGCCGCGGCCGGGCGGAACCCTTACTACGCGGCGCTGTTCGGGCGGCTGCTCGACGAGGGGCGGCGGATCCTGCGGCTCTACTACTCGTCGTTCGGGGACGCGCTGCCGCCGCGCTATTCGGACGAGCACGAGCAGATGATCGCGGCCATCGCGGCGCGCGACGTCGATCTCGCGGACCGGCTCGCGAGCGCGCATGCCGACCAGATCGTGCGGCAAATCCAGAGCTACATCAGCGCAGACCGCCGGCGGCCCGTGGCGCTCTAGCGGGCCGCGGCATCGCGACGCCGAGGCGGCGCACGGCCTCGGCCTTCTCCGGGTCGCCGGGCGCCGTCACGCGCGCGCCCGGTTGCGCCGGCTGCGCGCGCAGGTCGGCGAGCGGCGCGCTGAGGCGGGCTTCGAAGACGGACAGCGCCTGGAAGGCCGTGGGCGGCAGGATGAGGAAGAAGTGGCCGACCCGGGATCGGCGCTTACCGGGCCGCTCATTGGCGGCATCGAGCGGCCGTGGCCGGCGGCGAGCAATGAGGCGACAAGACGTTCAAGCTCGGCGGCCGGAGCCTCCGTGCCAGCGAAGGTCTCGATGGCCATGGAAGCTGCTCAGAGGCCCTTCGAGCGGTAGCTGGCCGCGACCCGGCCGATCGAGACGAGGTAGGCGGACATGCGCAGGTCGTCGACGTCCTTGCGGCCGTGCCAGACCTCGCGCATCGACTGGTAGGCGGCGCGCATCGTGTCGTCGAGGCCGGAGCGCACCAGCTCGAGCTCGCCCGCGCCGCGGCTGTAGTCGGACTTGAACCGGTCCGACAGCTTCATGTCGACGCCCGCCGATTGCAGCAGCCGCTCCAGCTCGTTGACCAGCATCATGTGCTCGGCTTCTTCCTGGCGGCGCTGCATCCGGCCGAAGCGGATGTGGCTGAGGTTCTTCACCCATTCGAAGTAGCTGACCGTCACGCCGCCGGCGTTCGCATAGAGGTCCGGGATGATCACCGTGCCCTTCGCGCGCAGCACCTCGTCGGCGCCGGCCGTGATCGGGCCGTTCGCCGCTTCGATGATCAGCGGCGCCTTGATCCGCCCGGCATTGCCGCGGTTGATCACCAATTCCAGCGCGGCCGGGATCAGGATGTCGCACTCGGCCTCGAGCACAAAGTCGCCGTCCTCGACATAGGTCCCGCGCGGAAAGCCCTTGACGCCGTCATTGGCCGAGATGTGCGTCCTGAGGAACTCGATCGGGATGCCGTTCGGGTTGAGGATCGCGCCGTCGCGCTCGATGACGCCGACGATCTTGCAGCCGTCCTCCTCGGACAGGAACTTCGCCGCATGGAATCCGACGTTGCCGAGCCCCTGGACGATCACCCGCTTGCCGTCGAGGGAGCCGGAGAGCCTCGCCTTCTTCACGTCTTCCGGGTAGCGGAAGAACTCGCGCAGCGCGTACTGGACGCCGCGGCCGGTCGCCTCGACGCGGCCCTGGATGCCGCCGGCGTTCAGCGGCTTGCCGGTCACGCAGGCCGAGGCGTTGATGTCGGTCGTGTTCATCCGGCGGTACTGGTCGACGATCCAGGCCATCTCGCGCTCGCCGGTGCCCATGTCGGGGGCGGGCACGTTCTGGCTGGGGTTGATCAGGTCGCGCTTGATCAGTTCGTAGGCGAAGCGGCGCGTGATCAGCTCCATCTCGTGCTCGTCCCACTCGCGCGGGTTGATGCAGAGCCCGCCCTTGGAGCCGCCGAACGGCGTCTCGACCAGCGCGCACTTGTAGGTCATCAACGCGGCGAGCGCCTCGACCTCGTCCTGGCTGACGCCGAGCGAGTAGCGGATGCCGCCCTTGACCGGCTCCATGTGCTCGGAATGCACGGCGCGGTAGCCGGTGAAGGTATGGATCCCGCCCCGGAGCCGCACGCCGAAGCGCACCGTATAGGTCGAATTGCAGACGCGAATCTTCTGCTCCAGCCCCGGCGACAGGTCCATCAGCGCCACAGCGCGGTTGAACATCAGGTCGACGGATTCGCGAAAGGTCGGCTCTCTGAGCGGCGCGTTCATTTGCAGTGCTCCTCCCCCAAGGATGTGTCTTGGCCTGGAATGGCGCCCCACTAGACCACCCGCGAGAAGCGGCGGCAAGGCGGGGCCGGTTCGTTTCTCGGCTGGGTGCGTGACGTCCGGATGACGCCAATGCGAGTTCTGCGGTACAGGCTCTCCTATTCGGCGGCTTTCGCCGGCTGCTCCGGGCGCAGCTGCAGCGGATCCTTGAACGTCAGCGTGCGGTACGGGAACGGGATCTCGATTCCCGCCGCATCGAGCGCGGACTTGATCGCGGTCACGATCTCGGCGCGCGAGCGGATCTCGTCCGGCGGGGGCGAGGCAATCCACCAGCGCACGACGAAGTCGATCGAGGATTCGCCGAACGCGCTGGCGAAGACCTCGATGGGCCGGCCTTCGACCGGACTGGCGCAAGCGCCGACCGCATCTGAGATCACGCCGTGGGCCGTCGCGACGTCCTCGCCATAGGCCACGCCAACGCTCAGCGAGATCCGGCGCTCGGGACGGTCGGTCAGCACCTTCAGCGGGTTCTTGAAAAGGAACGCGTTCGGCACGAGGATCAATTCGCCCGATCGCTGGCGGATGTAGGTGTCGCGCACCGAGATCTCCTCGACGCGGCCGGCAATGCCCTCGCAGTCGATGTCGTCGCCGATCCGCATCGGTTCGCGCAGCAAGATCAGGATCCCGGCGAGAAAGTTCTCGAACGTGTCCTGGAACGCGAGGCCGATGGCGATGGTGCCGAGGCCGAGGCCCGCGAGCATCTTGGTCGGCGTCAGGTCGGGGAACAGCACGGTCGCGGTCAGCAGGATCCCCGTTGTCCACACGCCGATGCGCGTCAGCAACTCCAGCGCCTGGCGCAGTGACGGGCGCCGCTTGCGGCCGGCGAACTTACGCACCGACCGCGCGAGCACGGCGGCCAGGAGCCACGTCAGCAACAGGATCACCGCCGCGGTGATCAGATTCGGGATCAGCGCGATTGCGGCGACCGCGATGCGGGTCACCTCGTCGCGGACGATCACGAAGGGTTCGATGAACACGTAGGGGATTCCCCGTTTCTTCTGCCGGATCAACGCGCGAGCCGTCGTCTGGTTCGCGGCCCCGGTCGCCGCGCGTCAGGTTCCGCGCGGCTTCGCGCGCCGGGTTGGCTGCGCGGCGGTCGGGTCCTCGGGCCAGGGATGGCGCGGGTAGCGGCCGCGCATCTCGCGCCGCACCTCCGGGTAGGATCCGGTCCAGAAGCCCGGCAGGTCCGACGTCACCTGCACCGGGCGCTGAGCTGGCGACAGGAGCTCCACCGCCAGCGGCACGCGGCGCGGCCCCACCGTCGGATGCGTGCCGGTCCCGAACATCTCCTGCAGCCGGACCGAGATCGACGGGGCGGCGCCGGAATAGTCGACGGGCAGGCGCGTGCCGGTGGGGGCCGTGATCGCGGCCGGGGCCAGCGCATCCAGCCGGCGGCGGCCGTCATGGCCGAGCCGCGCGTCGAGCGCCGCGCCGAGGTCGATCCGGCCGAACTGGTCCGCGCGCGTCGCGCCGCCGAGGAAGGGCGCGAGCCAGGCCTCGAGATCGGCGAGGAGGCCCGCGTCGGAGAGGTCCGGCAGGTCCTCGCCCTGGGCGCGCAGCCATTCGACGCGCCCCGCGAGGCGGCGCAGCGCGGGCGTCCAGGCCAGCGCGTCGAGCCCGAGGTCGCGCAGGCCATCGAGCGCGGCTGCGTCCCGCGCGTCGGGCGGCGCGTCGGTCCAGGGGCGGTCCTCGAGCGCGAGCGCGCCGAGCATCAGCCGGTCGCGGGCCTCGACCGCGCGGGCGCGTCGCGACCAGGCGCAGGTCGTCTCGCGCCGCAGCGCATCCCCGTGCAGCGCGCGCAGGTCGGACTCGGCGACCGGGGCCGCGATCCGGGCCGTCGCCTCGCGCGGGTCGCCGTCGAGGTCGGCTGCGACGATCCAGGGCGCGGAGGCGAGCGGGTCGCCGGGCGGCAGCGTCGCGCCCTTGCCGCCCGAGAGCAGGTAGCGTGGCGCGTCGCCCGTCCGGCGCCGGCCGATCCGGTCGGGATAGGCGAGCGACAGCGCGGCGCCGGGGCGAGAGCCCGTCGCCGGCGGCCTTCGGCGCCAGCGCGCGCAGGCGCCGCGCCTCGGCCCACAGCGCCGCGACGGCGCCTCGGTCGACGCTGACCGGGTTCTCTGCCTCGGCGGCCTTCGGGTCGCGCAGGGCGGCCAGCCGGAGGCCCATGTCGACCGGCGGGCGGCCGCCGGTTCCGCGCAGCGGGTCGCGGGCCTGCAGCAGCGCCGCGAGGTCGGCGGCGAGCGCGCTTGCGCCCTGCCCGGCCGCCGTCAGCAGCATGTGGCCGAGGCGCGGGTGCAGCGGCAGGCGCGCAAGCGCCCGGCCATGCGCGGTGACGGCGCCGGAGGCGTCGAGCGCGCCGAGCGCGGCCAGCAGCGCGCGCGCCTCGGCCAGCGCCGGCGCGGGCGGCGGGGTCAGGAAGGCGAGGCCGGCGCCGGTCGGGTCGCCCCAGAGCGCGAGCTCGAGCGCGAGGCCCGTCAGATCGGCGCTGGCGATCTCGGGCGGCGCATGGGCGGCCATCGCCCCCTCCTCGCCGCGGGTCCAGAGCCGGAAGCACCAGCCGGGCGCGACGCGGCCTGCGCGGCCCCGGCGCTGCTCGGCCTCGGCGCGGGTGACGCGCTCGGTGACGAGGCGCGCCATGCCCGAAGCCGGATCGAAGCGCGACCGGCGCGCGCGGCCGCCGTCGACGACGACGCGCACGTCCGGGATCGTCAGCGAGGTCTCGGCGATCGAGGTCGCGAGCACGAGCTTGCGCCGGCCCTCGGGCGCCGGGGCCAGCGCCGCGCGCTGGTCGGCGAGCGGCAGGCCGCCATGCAGCGGTTGCAGCAGCGCGTCGGGAGGCAGGTCGCGCGCGAGCGCCGCGGCGACGCGGCCGATCTCGGCCTGGCCGGGCAGGAAGACGAGGACGCCGCCCGCGGTCGCGGCCAGCGCCGCGCGGACGAGGTCGGCGACGGCGGCCTCGAAGCGCGGCCCGCCGGGGCCGGGGGACCAGGGGCGGTCGAGCCAGATCGTCTCGACCGGATGCGCGCGGCCCTCGGCGGTGACCAGCGGCGCGCCGCCCATCAGCGCCGCGACCGGGGCCGCGTCGAGCGTCGCGGACATCGCGATCAGCGCGAGGTCGGGGCGCAGCGCGGAGCGGGCCTCGAGCGCGAGCGCGAGGCCGAGATCGGCCTGCAGGCCGCGCTCGTGGAACTCGTCGAAGATCACGCAGCCGACGCCGGGCAGGTCGGGCGCCGATTGCAGCATCCGGGTCAGCACGCCCTCGGTGACGACCTCGATCCGGGCGCCGGGCACGCTCTCGCCGCGGATGCGGTAGCCGACCGCGCCGCCGACCGCCTCGCCCAGGCCTGCCGCAAGCCGCTCGGCGGCGGCGCGCGCGGCGACGCGGCGCGGCTCGAGCATGACGATCCGACCGGCCTGGCCGCGCTCGAGCAGGTAGAGCGGAACCCGGGTCGTCTTGCCGGCGCCGGGCGGGGCCTGCAGCACCGCGAGCCCGCGCTCGGCGAGCGCCGCCCAGAGATCCGGCAGGACCGGCTCGATCGGGAGGAGCACGGGCGGCGGCAGGGACACGGGGGCGCCGCGGGGACCTGCTGCCTCAGCCGCGCCGGGCCAGCACCGCGCCGCCGAAGCGGGTCTGCGTCTCGATCCGCTCGAGGCGGACAGCGCCGTCGCCGCTCGGCCCGTAGACCAGGCGGAACGGGTATTCCTTCTGGCTCGAGATCGAATGCGCCTCGCCCTCGACGCGTGCATAGAGACCGTTGCAGACCAGCGCCTCGCCGTTGCTCTGCGGGCCCGCCACCGTCAGCCGGGAGCGGCGCGAGCCGTCGAACACGTCGATGCTGGAGTTGCAGATCTCGTCCGGCGCCGCGTCGCGCAGCAGCGCATAGCCGGCGGAGACCGGGTCGATGGCGCCGATCACGTGCGACGGATCGGGCTGGTGCTTGCGCGGCGGCTCGACCGAGACCTTGACCGGGGTCTCGCCCTCCCATTCGACGACCGTGACGCGCGTCGCGCGCGGCGACGTGGACTCGGCGGTGAAGCGCACCGGCTCGACCTCGCCCGCGCCGTTGATCCGTCCGCTGGCCTGGCCCGCGAACGCATAATCGGTGAGCAATCCGACGAAGGAGGTCGGCTTGATCTCCGTCTGCGCCACGTAGCTGTCGCCGCTCTGTTCGCCGGCGATCGTGACCGTGCCGACCGGTATGCCCGACACCGTCAGGTCGAAGACCTTGGTGTCGGCGCGGGCCTGTGCGGCCGGGCCTGCGGCGATGACGCCGGCCGCCCAGGCGACGGCGACGGCGCGGATGCTGCGGGGGAAGGCCATGCCTGCGACCCTTCTTCTGCCTGATGTGCTGCCTGGCCGCGGCGGATCCGCTGCTCGTGGGCGATTCGCCCGAACGATGCTCCGACCGGGCCCCGCGCCTTGCGCGCGGCGATCGGTCAGGGGTATGCCAAGAACCGGTCTCCGGGCCAAGGGACAACGTGCGCCGGGCAGTGACAGAATCGTGAGAGACGCAATCAGCGCCGATCCGCACGCGCTCGCCGACGCCCTGGCCGCCGGCGACCGGCGGGCGCTGGCCCGGGCGATCACGCTGGTCGAATCGACACGCGCCGACCACCGCGCCGCCGCGCGGGCCCTGCTCGGCGCGTTGCGCCCTCGCCCGCGCCCGGCGCTGCGCGTCGGGCTGACCGGCACGCCCGGCGTCGGCAAGTCGAGCTTCGTCGAGGCGCTGGGGCTGATGCTGGTCGCGCAGGGCCTGCGGCTCGCGGTGCTGGCCGTCGATCCGTCCTCGGCGCGTACCGGCGGCTCGATCCTCGGCGACAAGACCCGGATGGAGCGGCTGGCGCGCGCTCGGCAGGCCTTCATCCGCCCCTCGCCCAGTCAGACCGCGCTCGGCGGCGTCGGCCGGCGCACGCGCGAGACGATCCTCGTCGCCGAGGCCTGGGGCGCCGACGTGATCCTGGTCGAGACCGTCGGCGTCGGGCAGTCGGAGACGCTGGTCGCCGAGATGACCGACGTCTTCGTGCTGCTGCTGGCGCCGGGCGGCGGCGACGAGCTGCAGGGCGTCAAGCGCGGCATCATGGAGCTGGCGGACGTGATCCTGGTCAACAAGGCCGATGGGGATCTCGCCGCGCAGGCGCGTCGAACCTGCGCCGACTACGCGGGCGCGCTGCGGCTGATGCGGCCGCGGCCCGGGGATCCGGACGGCTATCCGTCGGCCGCCTGCGTCTCGGCGCTGACCGGCGCGGGCCTGGAGCCGGCCTGGGCCTCGATCGAAAAGCTGGCGGAGGCGCGCCAGCAGAGCGGCGCCTTCGCCGCGCGCCGCCGCCGCCAGGCCGAGCGTTGGTTCGCCGACGCGATCGAGACCGGGCTCCTCGCCCGCATGGCCGCAGCGCCCGGCCTCGCGGCGCGGCGCGCTACCCTCGCGGAAGCCGTGGCGGAGGGCAGGCTCGCGCCCGACGCGGCGGCGGAGGAGCTGCTCGACATGGTCCTTCCGGCCGTCGGCGCTTGACGCCGGCCGACGCATGGGCTAGTGCCCGGCCCTCGAATTCTCATCGGTCGGCTTTCGCCGGCCCACCGCCTGCAAGGACCTAACAGATGTCTCGTCGTTGTGAACTGACCGGCAAGGGCGTGATGACGGGCAACAACGTCAGCCACGCGAACAACAAGTCCAAGCGCCGGTTCCTGCCGAACCTGAACACCGTTTCGCTGAGCAGCGAGACGCTCGGTCAGACCGTGCGTTTCAAGATATCTGCCGCCGCGCTGCGCAGCGTCGACCACCGGGGCGGGCTCGACGCCTTCCTCGCCAAGGCAGCCGACGACGAGCTGTCGCCGCGCGCGCTGAAGCTGAAGCGCGACATCGCGAAGGCGCAAACGGCCGCCGCCGCCTGATCGCCCCGACCGCCGCAAGCCATCGCCGCCCCGGCCCCGCCGCGGGCGGCTTTTTCTTGCGGGCGCTCCCGGACCGCCCGGCGGGTCCGACACGAAACAGTCGTTCGACAGGCCGCAGGCGCGGCGGCCAGGGGACGCTTCGGAGCAACGGAGACGCAAGCGATGCTCGAGGCCTTCTCGGGGTCCGGCCGGTTCTGGCGCGGCAACCTGCACGGACACTCGACCGGCTCGGACGGCCTGCTCTCGCCGGAAGACGCCTGTGCGGCCTACCGCGCGGCCGGCTACGACTTCGTCGCGATCTCCGACCACTTCCTCGCACCCTACGGCTTCCCCGTGACCGATACGCGCGCCTTCCGCGGCGACGGGTTCACGACGCTGCTCGGGGCGGAGCTGCATGCGCCGGCGACGGCGCGCGGCGAGCTCTGGCACATCGTCGCGGCCGGGCTGCCGGCGGACTTCGCGCCGCCCGCCCCGGACGAGACCGGACCGGACCTCGCGCGCCGCGCCGCCGAGGCCGGCGCCTTCATCGCGCTCGCGCATCCGCACTGGCTGGCGCTGACGCCCGAGGACGGGCTCTCGATCGACTGCGCGCACGCGGTCGAAGTCTACAACCACAAGGCGGCCGTCGAGGTCGATCGCGGCGACGGGCTGGTGCTGCTCGATGCGCTGCTGCATGCGGGCCGCCGCCTCGGCGCGATCGCGTCGGACGACAGCCACTGGAGCGGCAGCGACGCCTTCGCCGGCTGGGTCATGGTGCGCGCCGCCGAGAACGAACCCGAGGCGCTGCTGGCGGCGCTGAAGGGCGGCGCCTACTACGCGAGCCAGGGCCCGCGCATCGAGGCCGTCATCCGCGACGGCGACGCGCTGGAGATCGCCTGCTCGCCCGCCGTCTCGATCATCCTCGCCGGACCGGGCACCTGGCGGCGGCACGCGCTGGGGCGGGGCCTGACGGAGGCGCGGCTGCCGCTCGAAGCCGGGCGCGGCGGCTGGCGGCGGCTGATCCTGCGCGACGCGGAAGGCCGGCGCGCCTGGTCGAACCCGCTCTGGCTCGACGGGTGACAGCCGCTCAGTGAGAAGGTTTATTTTCGCGACGTATCGCCTTGAGGCAACGAAGCATTAACCGAATCGGCCATGCGCGCCGCACGAGGAAAAAATTGTTGCGTGCGGTCCCGATTTTTCTTGATTGCGACAGGTCGAGCCGTCATATGCGCAACTCTGACGCCAACGCACGCACCTCTGCTCGGGCGCGATACAAACGCGAACTCAAGTAGCGACGGTAACGTCTCTTTTGGAAACGACGGGGCCTCAACCCCCCCGGGTCTGACGGAGATGACCATGTTGAACGTGACCGCCCGCCTGGGCGCCCCCGCACCCTTTCCGATCCTCACCCGGGAACCACCTCCGTCAGCGCGCGCCAGGACGGCTATATCCGCGCGACCGAGTTCGACTGTCCGACGATGGTGTTCGACCTCGACGTGATGCGCGCCAAGTACCGCGCGCTGGAGGCGGGCTTGGGCGACACGTCGATCCACTACGCGGTCAAGGCGAACCCCGCCCCGGCCGTCATCAAGGCGCTGGCCGCGCTGGGCGCACGTTTCGACGCGGCCTCGCGCGGCGAGATCGACCTGTGCCTGTCGCTGGGCGTGCCGGCCGCGCATGTCGCGTTCGGCAACACGATCAAGCGCGCGGCGGACATCGCGCATGCGCACAACGTCGGCGTGCGGCAGTTCGCGGCGGACAGCGAGGCGGAGCTGGTCAAGATCGCCGAGAACGCGCCGGGCGCGCGGGTGATCATCCGCATGCTGGTGGAGAGCTCGCAGGCGGACTGGCCGCTGACGCGCAAGTTCGGCTGCGCGCCGCGCGAGGCGCTGCGGCTGATGCATTACGGCCGCTTCCTGGGCCTCGACGTCGCGGGCATCTCGTTTCACGCCGGCAGCCAGACGCGCGAGCCGCAGATGTGGGCGGGCGCGCTCGATGCGGCGCTGGCGCTGTGGACCGAAGCGTGCGAGCAGGGCCATGCGCTGCGCATCCTGAACATCGGCGGCGGTTTTCCGGCGTTTTACGGCGATCCCCTGCCCCGGACCGAGGATTACGCGGCCGAGGTGATGCGGATGGTGCGGGCGCGATTCGGCGACGACGTCGCGGTGATGGCCGAGCCGGGCCGCGGCCTGGTGGCCGAGGCCGGCGTGATCTGCGCCGAGGTGCTGCTGGTCTCGAAGAAGGACCAGGACGACCTCGCACGCTGGGTCTTCCTCGACATCGGCAAGTTCTCGGGCCTCGCCGAGACGATGGACGAGGCGATCCGCTACCAGTTCGAGACCCGGCACGGACCCGACGCCGACACCGGCCCATGCATCCTGGCGGGGCCGTCCTGCGACAGCGCGGACGTGCTCTACGAGAAGCGGCCGGTCCAGCTGCCGGTCGGACTGCGCGACGGCGACCGGATGCGGATCCTCTGCACCGGCGCCTACACGTCGAGCTATTCCAGCGTCGGCTTCAACGGCTTCCCGCCGCTGGCGGAGGTTTTCCTCGGCTGACCGGACGCGATTGGAGGGGCGGGCACGCGTGCCCGCCTGTTCAAGCCATTGTCGGGAAGCAATTTCTGTCCAACGGTCATGTTCCGGTAACGATTGTTCACGTCGATCAATTCCCGTCTTACGCGTATCGCGCGCGCCGCTTATCCTCGGGGCATGATTATCGCCCAGATCACCGACGCCCACATGACGCTGCCCGGCGAGAAGCTGTTCGGCGACTATGACCCGGAGCCGGCGCTGCGGCGCACGCTTGCCGCGCTGGAAGCGCAGAACCCGCGCCCCGACATCGTGCTCTTCACCGGCGACCTGACCGAGGACGGGCTGCCCGACCAGTACGCGCGGGTGCGCGACATCCTCGACGGCGCCGAACTGCGCCTGGCGGCGATCCCGGGCAACCATGACCTGCGCGAGCCGTTCGCGGACGCGCTCTCGGACGGCCCGGTCGAGATCGGGGCGCTGCCGTTCCTGCACTTCACGATCGAAGACATGCCGCTGCGGCTGATCGGCCTGGACACGCTGGCCGGTCCGCACGAATCGCGCGGCCTGCTCTGCGAGGACCGGCTCGAATGGCTGGAGGAACGACTGGCGGAGGCGCCGGAACGCGAGACGGTGATCTTCATGCATCACCCGCCCTTCGCGACCGGGATCGGCTTCATGGATTCGATCGCCTGCGAGAACGGCGACCGGCTGGCCGGGATCGTCGCCCGCCACGGCCGCGTGCTGCGCGTGGTCTGCGGGCACGTGCATCGGCCGGTCTCGGTCGGGTTCGGCGGCGCGGTCGCGTCGATCTGCCCCGGCGTCGCCTATCAGGTGCCGCTGCGCTTTTCGCGCACGGCGCCGGTTGAGATGCTGTATCAGGAGCCTGCGTTCCAGCTTCACGTCTGGACGCGGGAATTCGGGCTCGTCAGCCACACCGACTATCTGCGCCCCGAGCGCCCGCGCGCCCCGACGGCGCGTTGACCCGCGTCCGCGGCCGCCTATGCTGCGCGCGCGGCGCAGGCAGCGGCGCCCGGGCGCAGCGGAGATGACAGGAATGGACGAACCGACGAGGAGCCTGCTCTTCGCCTCCTACAACGTCCACAAATGCGTCGGCACCGACCGCCGCTTCGATCCGGACCGCGTCGCCGCCGTCATCGGCGAGATCGGCGCCGACGTGATCGCGCTGCAGGAAGCCGACCGCCGGTTCGGGGATCGCGCCGCCCTGCTCGATCTCGCCGCGATCGAACGCGCGACCGGACTCGTGCCGGTTCCGGTCGAGAACAGCCATTCCGGCAGCGGCTGGCACGGGAACCTGGTTCTGGTGCGGCGGGGCCTGCTTCGCCACCTGCACCAGGTGGTCCTGCCGGGGCTGGAGCCGCGCGGCGCGCTGGTGGCCGACCTCGACTTCGAGGCGGACGGCGCCTCGGTGCGCGTCGTGGCCGCGCATCTCGGCCTGCTGCGCCAGTCGCGCCGGCTGCAGGTCGCGCGCCTGATGGCGCACGCCGCCGAGAACACGCAGCGCCCGACCATCCTGATGGGCGACCTCAACGAGTGGCGCCGCGGCAAGCGCTCGTCGCTGACCGGCTTCGCGCCGCATTTCGGCCCGCTCGAGGCGAGCGCGCCGAGCTTTCCGTCCTATTTCCCGGTCCTGCCGCTGGACCGGATCATCGCCCGGCCGAACCGCATCCTCGAGCGAGTCGTCGCGCACGATTCACCACTGGCGCGGCGCGCCTCCGACCACCTGCCGATCAAGGCCATGGTGCGGCTCGGGCCCGGCGGCTGATAGCGGGCCGCGCGCTTCGAACGAAGTCCGCCGCCGCCTAAGCGCCTGGCTCAAAGGTCCTGCAACGAGATCAGGCCGCCGCAGGACAGGCCGCTTGGCGTTCCAACGGCGACCGCTATGGGCGCCGCTGCGTCCGGGAGGTATCGCCGACCTTGCCGCCCTCGCATGCCACTAAAAGCGTGCGGATACTTTTCGGTCTGGCTCCCAGTCGTTCGTGGCTGCGGCCCGCGGATGCTTTGCCTCCGCACAACGTCCCGGTCGACAGTAGTTGATTTCGAGGCGGGGACGCGCAAGTGTCAAGTTGTAGCTGCTCTGAGGGCAAGGCCAATGCGACTGAGCACACTCTCTGCCGGCTTGTTCTTCCTGATGCTTGTGGTCGGTACGGCCTCCGCGGCGACCATGACGGCAACGTATCGGGGCGCCGTTTCCGACAGTTGGGATCACGCGAACCTGTTCGGCGCGGGCACTGAGCGCGGTGCTCTTAACGGGCTGCACTTCACCGCGAGATACATCTTCGACACGGAGACCCCAGGAGCGATCAGGACCACGGAGCCCGGCTACGATTCCATTTCTGGTGGCTCTTATTGGGGCTCGCCTTCGCCAATGCGGTCGTCCAGCCTGACCATGAATGGTCATACGTTGCAAGTCAGTGCGAAATACGAGGGTGGTGCATCTGCCACCGGGGAAGCATTGCAGCACGGCAGTGTGTTCTCCATCCCGGGCAAGTTCGGCCAGTTGTCCGCAAGTGCCCAGAAAATCGGAACGTCGTTCTTTCCGACGAACATGGAGACGCCATTTCAGCATCAGGCTAGGAGGCCCTTTGGGGAGGTTTTCTTCAACTTGAGCGACAGCAGCCTGGATGGCGACGTGTACTCCCGGCTTGCTATCCATTCGGTTCGTGTTGCCCCGGTTCCGATTCCCGCGCCGATGGGTCTGCTTGTCGGCGGAATCGCAATTCTCGGTTGCGTCGGTTTGAGGCGGCGGCTTAGAGCCTGACCCACCCTGCAGCTTGCGATCGGGCGATCAGCGCCCGCCCCCGATCCGTAACGTCGCTTGCATAGCTCCCGCTTGGGCGCGCATAGTCGCCCCGGGTGGCCTCCATGAACGCCGTCCGATCGGCGGCCGCTCAACCTCTCTCAGCACCCTTCTCGGACAGGCTCTGAGTGAACCCGATGCGCCTGCAAGGAGTACCGACTGATGCGCCCGTTCGCCGTTCCCCTCGCCCTCGCCGCCGCGCTCTTGGCCGCCAGCGCCGCCAACGCGGTCAATTTCGGCGCGCTGCAGTCGCAGGCCAATTCGCCGGGCGGCCTGACCTACGCCGAGGCTCGCGTCCAGATGCCGGGACTGGACCAGGTGATCTTCGACAAGGCCGACACGAACGGCGATGGCGTGATCGAGGGGTCCGAGTTCCCGATGCTGCAGAGCGTCTACCGCTCGATGGTGATGATGCGCTGACCGCCCGCCCCGGCTGGCCTTTCCCTGCCCGCATCGGTCCGGTATAGCGGCCCGGACAAATTCAGGGGATGGCGGGAATGAGCCAGGCGTCGGCCAACGTGAACGTCATGATCAAGGCCGCCCGCAAGGCGGCGCGGTCTCTGCTGCGCGATTTCGGCGAGGTCGAGAACCTGCAGGTCTCCTCGAAGGGGCCGGGCGACTTCGTCAGCCGCGCCGACATCCGCGCCGAGCAGCTGATCCGCGAGGATCTGACCGAGGCGCGGCCGAACTACGGCTGGGTCGGCGAGGAGAGCGACGAGGTCAAGGGCGCGGACCCGACCCGGCGCTGGATCGTCGATCCGCTCGACGGCACGCTCAACTTCCTGCACGGCCTCCCGCACTGGTCGATCTCGATCGCGCTCGAGCACAAGGGCGAGATCGTCGCAGGCGTGATCTACGATCCGTCGAAGGACGAGATGTTCGTCGCGGAAAAGGGCGCGGGCGCCTACATGAACGACCGGCGCATCCGGGTCTCCGGGCGGCGCGAGATGATCGAGATGCTGTTCGCGACCGGCGTGCCGGTGGCGGCGCGGAAGGATCCCGCCCCGGTGCTGCGCCAGATGGCCGCGGTCGGCGCCGTGGCGGCCGGGACGCGGAGGCTGGGCTCGGCGGCGCTCGATCTCGCCTATGTTGCGAGCGGGCGCGTCGACGGATTCTGGCAGCAGGGGCTCCGGCCCTGGGACATCGCGGCCGGGATCGTGCTGGTGCGCGAGGCCGGCGGCTGGGTCGGACCCTTCGTCGAGGGCGCTGACCTGCTTGACGCGGGCGGGCTGGTCGCGGCCAACACAGCCGTGTTCGAGCCGCTCACGAAGATCCTGCGCGAAGCGTGATCCGGGCGTCGCCGGCGCGCATCTCGCCCTGCGCCCGGTCGAAGCGCAGATAGGCGAGGCCCTCGCCGCCCGCCACCGTGTAGAGCGCGCCGGCCGGGCGGTCGCCGGCGGTGATCTCGGTCCCCGGCGGCGGCGCGTCGCCGTCGACGCTGACGCGGGCGAGGCCCTTGCGCAGTTCGGTCTTGTGCTTCATCCGCGCCGTGACCTCCTGGCCGACATAGCAGCCCTTGCGGAAGTCGACGCCGTTCAGCGTCTCGAAGCCCATCTCGAGGATGTAGCTGTCGTCGGGGATCAGCTCGACGCCGGTCTCGGGCGCGCCGTGCGCGACGCGAAGCGCGGTCAGCCGGTCCGGGTCGAGCGGCGCGAGGCCGGCGACGAGCGCGGCCGCGTCCGGCGCATAGGCGCGCCAGCCGAGGCCCGGCGCGCGCGGGTCGGCGAAGACCAGCGGGCCCTCGGGCGCGGGTCCGAGGCCGAGCGCTACCTCGAGGCCCGCGGGCGCGACCGCGATGGGCGCGCGGAGCTTGTACATGTTCAGCCGTTGCGCGAGCGCAGTGGCGCGGTCGGCCTTGACGTCGACGAGCACGTCCTCGCCGTCGGCGACGAGGAAGAAGTCGAACAGGTACTTGCCCTGCGGCGTCAGCAGCGCCGCGTAGACCGCGCCTGCGTCCAGCCGGCGCACGTCGTTGCTGACGAGGCCCTGCAGGAAGTCGCGCACGCCCTGCCCCGACACGCGCAGCGCCGCGCGGTCGGGGGCGGCAAGGCCGGTGGTGGTCGTCGATGCGTGATCCATTCAGCACACATAGCGTCGCGCGCCGCCGGATTGAAGAGCGGCGGCGCGGGAACCGGACCCCCGCAAGCGGCTTGTTTCATCGGGAGGCAAGGATGACGGATTTCGACAAGCTCTGGCCGGTCGAGCGGCGCTTCTGGCTCGATGGCCCCGACTTCTACGCGAAGAGGATGATGGCCGAGGCGCGCATGATCTTTCCGCCGCCGACGGGGATCCTTGCGGGCGCGGAGGTTCTCGACGCGCTGCGCCAGGCGCCGCGCTGGCGGTCGGTCGCGTTCGGCGAGACATCCCAGGCGAAGGCCGGCGAGACGGTCGTGCTGGCCTACAGGGCGGAGGCGGAGCGCGCGGGGTCGCCGCCTTACGTCGCCTACTGCTCCAGCGCCTATGTCCGCGACGGCGGCGTCTGGAAACTTCTGTCGCACCAGCAGACGCCGGCCGCGGCACGGCGGCGGCTCACGTGAAGACCTCCCGGTCCTCCTCGGTTCCGGCGAACTGGAGCTGGTATAGGTCGGCGTAAAGGCCGCCGCGGCGCATCAGGTCGGCGTGGGAGCCGCGGTCGACGATCCGGCCGCGGTCCATCACGAAGATCTCGTCCGAAGTCGAGGATCGTCGACAGCCTGTGCGCGATGACCAGCGTCGTGCGGCCGCTCTCGAGCCGGTCGAGCGCGGCGCGGATCGTCGCCTCGCTCTCTGCGTCGAGGGCGGAGGTCGGCTCGTCGAGCAGCAGGATCGGCGCGTCGCGCAGGATCGCGCGCGCGATCGACAGGCGTTGGCGCTCGCCGCCCGAGAACGAGGCCTCGGACGGGATGATCCGCGTGTCGTAGCCCCTGGGCAGCGCGCGGATGAAGTCGTCGGCCGCGGCGTCGCGCGCTGCCTGCTCGATCGCGGCCCGATCCGCGTCGCGGCGGCCGAAGCCGATGTTCTCGGCGACGGTGCCGGTCAGCAGAACCGAGTCCTGACTGACGACGGCGATCTGGTCCCGCAGGGACTGCAGCGTCAACTCGCGGATCGGCACGCCGTCGATCGAGATCGTGCCCGAGGACGGATCGTAGAGCCGCGGCAGCAGGTTGAACACGGTGGACTTGCCGGCTCCCGAGCGGCCGACGAAGGCGACGCGCGTGCCCGGCTGCACGATGAAATTCACCTCCTCGAGCGCGACGTGCCCATCCGGATAGGTGAAGTTCACGTCCTCGAAGCCGATGCGGCCGACGGCCCGGCCCATGGTCCGCGGCCCGTCGACGATCTGGTTCTGCGTATCGAAGAGCATGAAGATGCGGTCGAGCGCGGCGCCGCCCTGGGCCGCGGCGGCGTAGGTCGAGCCGAGCTTGCGCGCCGGGGAGACCGCGACGCCGAGCCCGGTCAGGAGGCCGGTGAAGTCCGCCAGCGAGATCGTGCCGAGCTTCATCCTCCAGCCGACGACGAAGAGCAGGATCGCGATCGCAAGCCCGCCGAGGATCTCCATCAGCGGCGAGATGCGCGCCTGCCAGCGGTTCACCTTGACCTTGAGGCCGAACAGGCCCTCGAAGACGTTGCCCGCGTTCTCGGCCAGCGGCTCCTCGAGCTGGTAGGTCCGGGCCATCCGGATGCCGGCGAGCCCCTCGGTCACGCTCGATGTCATCGCCGCGACCTGATTCTGCGTGCGCCGCGACAGCCGCTTCAGCCGCTGGCCGATGATCGTCACAGGCGCCAGCGCAAGCGCGAAGACCGCGAGCATGCCGAGCGTCAGCGGCCAGTCGATCGTCAGCATCATCGCGAAGGCGCCGATCATCGTGAAGACCGAGGTGATGCCGCCCATGATCGACTTCACCGACCGGCTGACGAGGCCGATGTCCGACGAGAACCGCGCCGCCATCCCGGCCGGCGCTTCGGAGCGCAGCTGCGCGAGGTCGGTACCGACGAGGCGCGCGAACATCGCCTTCTGCAGGTCGGTTTCGGTGCGGATGACCGCGCGCTGCACCGTGGTCTGGCGCATGTAGTCGGTGATCGCCGAGACCAGCGTCAGGCAGATCACCGCGAGCGGCCCCCAGTACATGACCGAGTACTGGGCATTCTCGAACGCGGCGACGACCAGCTGCATCAGCTTGGCGTAGGCCGCCGTCGCGGCCGCCGTCAGCGCCATCAGCAAGAGCCCCAGCATGTAGAGGCCGCGCTCCTTGGACAGCCATTCCCGCCACAGCCGCAGGAATGGCTCCCTGGAGACGGGTCCGGGTTCGGGCTTTCGCTTGCGTGACATCGCTTTCCGGTGGCGGGCTGCGGGCCGCCCGCACTAGCATGCAGCCGCGGCGCGAAAAAGACGATTCTCCCTGCCGATCCGCGCCTGACCCTGCCTGGAGCCCGACCGATGTCCCTGTCCCGAGGCCGCGACCTTCTGGCGATTCCCGGCCCCTCGATGTCGCCCGACCGCGTGCTGCGCGCGATGCACCGCCCGGCGCCGAACATCTACGAGGGCGACCTGATCGAGCTGACCCACGGCGTCATCGACGACCTGAAGCGGGTGGCGCGCACCTCCGGCGAGGTGGCGATCTACATCGGCAACGGGCACGCCGGCTGGGAGGCGGTGATCGCCAACATCCTCGCGCCCGGCGACAAGGCGCTTGTGCTGGCGACCGGCCGGTTCGGGCTCGGCTGGGCCGAGATGGCGCGCAAGGCCGGCGTCGACGTCGAGGTGCTGGACTTCGGCTTTCGCGCGGCGGCGGACCCGGACCGGATCGCCGACCGGCTGCGCGCGGACCGCGGCCACGCGATCAAGGCGGTGCTGACCGTTCAGACCGACACCGCCTCGTCGGTCCGGAACGACATCCCCGAAATCCGCGCCGCGCTCGACGCCGCCGGCCATCCGGCGCTGCTGGTCGTCGACTGCATCGCGAGCCTCGCCTGCGACCGTTTCGAGATGGACGCCTGGGGCGTCGACGTGATGGTCTCGGCTTGCCAGAAGGGCCTGATGACGCCGCCGGGCCTCGCCTTCACCTGGCACGGGCCGAAGGCCGAGGCCGCCCGCGTCGAGGCGCGCTCGGCCTACTGGGACTGGGGGCCGCGCACCCGGCCGGAGATCTACTACCAGCTCTTCTGCGGCACGCCTCCGACGCACCACCTCTACGGCCTGCGCGAGGCGCTCGACATGATCGCCGAGGAGGGGCTGGAGCGCGTCTGGGCGCGTCACGGCGTCTTCGCCGGCGCGGTCTGGGCCGCGGTCGATGCCTGGGGCGGGCCGGACGGCGCGATGGAGCCGAACATCGCCGATCCGGCGCTGCGCTCGCACGCGGTTACAACGATCCGCACGCCCGGCCACGCGAACCGGCTGCGCCGCTGGTGCGAGGACGAGGCCGGCCTGACGCTCGGCATCGGCCTGTCCGGCCGGACCGCGCCGGACGCGGATCTGTTCCGGATCGCGCATATGGGCCACCTGAACCCGCCGATGCTGCTGGGCGCGCTCGCGACCGCCGAGGCCGGGCTCGATGCGCTCGGCGTCGCGCACGGGCCGGGCGCCGCTTCCGCCGCGCGGTTCGTCGCGCAGGCCACGCGGGCCGGCGCCGAGGCCGACGGGGCCGCGGATTCAACGGGGATGCGCGCGCTCGTCTAGACCGGCCGGCGTGGCCGATCCGCCCGGACCGGGAGCCGCGGCAAGTCGATTGACAGGTCTGCGCGCCGCGCGGTTAATGCCGGCGACGCGCGAGCTTGGACGTCGACAGGATTTCAGCCAGAAGGGAACTCAGGCAATGGCCGATCTGATCGCTATAGTCTTCGAATCCGAAGAGAAGGCCGAGGAGGTCCGCAACAAGATCCTCTCGATGACCAAGGAATACCTGATCGATATCGGCGACGCCTGCATCGCGGTCAAGACCTCCGACGGCAAGGTCAAGCTGAACCAGCTGATGAACATGACCGCGGCCGGCGCGGCCGGCGGCAGCTTCTGGGGCCTGCTGATCGGCGTGCTGTTCCTGAACCCGCTGGTCGGCGTCGCCGCCGGCGCCGCGGGCGGCGCCATCGCCGGCGCGCTGACCGATGTCGGCGTCAACGACAGGTTCATGAAGGGCCTGGCCGCGGCCGACATCCAGCCGGGCGAGGCGATCCTGTTCGTGCTGGTCAAGAAGGTCACCGGCGACAAGGTGCTCGAAGGCATCAAGGGCGTCGGCGGGCGCATCCTGCAGACCTCGCTCGACCACGACCGCGAGGAGCGGCTGCGCGAGGCGCTGGCCGGGCAGGTCGCCCAGGAGGCATGAGACCACGCCTGATACGGGTTGCCGGACGGGGGTCGGCGACCGACATCGCCGGCCGCCGTCGGCGGCGGCGCATTCGGGGCGGATGAAGGCGAAGAAGAAGCAAGAGAAGGAAACGAGGGACAATGAGACCAGCATTCGTTCTGATCGCCGGAGCGGCGCTCGCGCTGACGGCCTGCGCGTCGCCGACGCCGCAGCAGCAGCACGAGATGGGCTGCGCGGCGGGCACCGTCAGCGGCGCGGTCCTGGGCGGCCTCGCCGGATCGCTGATCGGCGCCGGCACCGGCCAGACCATCGCGATCGGCGCTGGCGCGGCAATCGGCGGAGCCGCCGGCTCGCGCCTGACCTGCGGTTGAGGAGGATACCGATGCGCAAGATCTTTCTGGCCGCCAGCGCGCTCGTGCTGACCGCCACGCTGGCTACCGCGCAGGACGCGCCGGCCGACACGTCGCTGACGACCGGGCATCTGACCGCCGTCGACACCGACGCAAACGGCGCGGTCAGCGAGTCCGAGTTCCGGTCAGCGATGCAGAAGGCGCACGCGACGCTCGACAAGGACGCGGACGGCGTCGTGACCTGGACCGAGGCCGAAGCCTTGCTGACGCGCGAGCAGTTCGACGCGCTCGACGCCGACCGCACCGGCGCCGTGACCCCGGCCGAGATGGACGCGCAGGCGCAGAAGGACTTCTCGGCCGCCGACCTGGACAAGGACGGCGCGCTGAACTGACCGGACTGACGCCGCGGCCCTAGGGGCCGCGCGTCCCGACCTTAGCGGGCCGGCTCTCGGGTCGGCCCGCAGCATGTCCGGCGAGATCCGTTGCGGGAATCGGCGGCTGCGCGCACAGTCGCGCTCCCCTCCTCGCCAGGAACGCCATCATGCCCGCATCGCCTCTGCCGCTGCTCGCCCTCGCCGCCGCATGGGGCCTCGCCCTGGCGCCGGCGCGGGCCGAGGACCGCCTGCTGACGGAGGCGGTCGAGTTCAACGGCGCGATCGCCTTCCTCAGTTCCGGCGCGCCCGGCATGGTCGTGGCGGCCGCCCGCGGCGGCGAGACCGCCTTCGCGGGCTTCGGCGAGACGGTCAGGGGCTCGGGGCGCGCGCCGCAGCCCGACACGCTGATGCGGATCGGGTCGATCTCCAAGACGTTTTGCGGCGATCTGCTCGGAAGCCGCGTCGCCGAGGGCGCGCTGGCGCTGACCGATCCGCTGCAGGAGCATCTGGGGCCGGAGTTCGCCGTGCCGCAGAAGGACGGGCGCACGCTGCGGCTGGTCGACCTCGTCACCCAGTCCTCGGGCTTGCCGCGCGAGGTTCCGGGCCAGACCGGCGGCACGCCGGACGACCCCTTCGCCGGCAACACGCCCGAACTGCAGGCCTCGGCGCTGAAGGACGATCCGTACCTGTATCCGCCGGGCACGGGCGTCTTCTATTCGAACTGGGGCTTCGACCTGCTGGGAGCGGCGCTCGCCCATAGCGGCGGCAAGCCCTTTGCCGAACAGTTGTCCGAGCGCGTCCTCGCCCCGCGCGGCATGAACGACACGAAGTTCACGCTCGCGGAAGGCGACGAGGCGCGCGCGATGCAGGGCCATTTCTTCGACGGGACGGCGATGCCCTGGGCTCCGACGCCGGAGACGATCGAATGTGCGGGCGGCCTCTATTCGACCGCCGCCGACATGCTGAAGTTCATGCAGTGGCATCTCGACCGCGTCGATGCGACGGACGCGGAATGGCGTGCGATCGACCATGCCGCCTGGCTGTACCGCGACGGGATGTCGCCGGTCAGCGGCGTCGATCTTGGCGGCCAGATGGACGCGATGACGCTCGGCTGGGTCGCGGTGATGCCCGACGGCGACGCGCCGATGCGTCTCTACAAGTCAGGCGGCCTGCAGGGCGTGTTCAGCTTCATGGTCATCGCGCCCGCTCGCGACGTCGGCGTGTTCATGGCGATCAACCAGTTCAACGTCGGCGGCTTCGAGGCGATGGTCCATGCCGCGAACGGCCTGATCGCGGACCTCGCGCCGCGCTGACGCCCGCCCCGGACGCGCCGGCGCGTCAGCCGGCCGCCCTCAGCGCCTCGGGCAGCGTCTCGGCCAGAATGTCCAGGTCGGTCTCGCGCCCGGCGGTGACGCGAATGCAGCGGTCCTGCGGCGCGACGAAGGGCATCCGCACGAAGACGCCCCGCGCGATCAGTTCGCGCACCACGGCTCGCGCATGGGCCCCGTCTCGGCCGCAATCGATTGCGACGAAGTTGGTCGCCGAGGGCAGTGCGCGCAGCCCGGACGCGGCAGCAATCGCGCCGATCCGATCCCGCGCGGCCGCGACCTCGGCCCGGACCTCGCCCAGCCAGGCCTGATCCCCCAGCGCCGCCAGCGCGCCCGCCTGCGCGATCCGGCCGACGCCGAAATGGTTGCGCACCCGGTCGAAGGCGGCGATCAGCCCGGCCTCGCCGAGCGCATAGCCGACCCGGAGCCCGGCCAGCCCGTAGGCCTTCGAGAAGGTCCGCATCCGGATCACCCGCGGCTCGCTCACGTCGAGCGCCGGGATCGCATCGGCCGGCGCGAAATCCGCATAGGCCTCGTCGAGACAGAGCACCGCGTCCTCAGGCAGGCCAGCGATCAGCTCGGACACCTCGTCCGCGCCGCGCCAGCTTCCCATCGGGTTGTCCGGGTTGGCGAGGTAGACGAGCCGCGCGCCGGTCGCCCGCGCCTCGGCCAGCAGCGCCGCCGGGTCCTCGGCGTCGTCGCGGTAGGGCACGGCCCGGATCGACGCCGCCGAAGCCCGCGACGTGGTAGTTGAACGTCGGATAGGCGCCGGCGGAGGTGACGACCGGGTCGCCCTGCCCGACCAGCAGCCGGACCAGGTATCCGAGCAGCCCGTCGATCCCCTCGCCGACCACCACGTTCGCGGGCGCGACGCCGTGATGGGCGGCGATCGCCGCGCGCAGGTCGTGCGCCTCCGGATCGCCGTAGGCCCAGACCTCGGCCGCCGCGTCCCGCATCGCCGCGATGGCCGCCGGCGACGGGCCGAACACGCTCTCGTTGGCGCCGAGCCGCGCGCGGAAGAGCGCGCCACGCGCGCGCTCCTGCGCCTCGGGGCCGACGAAGGGCACGGAGGCGGGCAGGCTCGCCGCGAGCGGGGTCAGCCGCATCGACAGGTCCGCATCGCGCGCCCTCCCCGTCCCGTCAGAGCGCCGCGAGCCGGTCGGCGGCCGCCTGCATCACCGCGATCTCGGCCTCGGTCTCCTCGAGCCGCGCGCGGTTCTCGTCGACGACCTCCTCGGGCGCCTTCGCGACGAAGGCCGGGTTGCCGAGCTTGGACCGCAGGCCCTTGGCCTCGCCCTCGAGCTTGGCCAGCGCCTTCTTCAGCCGCCCGCGCTCGGCGTCGATGTCGATGACGCCCGCGAGCGGCAGGCAGAAGGTCGCGCCGCCGACGCTGAGCGTGACCGCGCCTTTCGGGGCCTCGGACGCCGTCTCGAAGCGCTCGATCCGCGCCAGGCGCGCCGCCAGCGCGCGGTTGCGCTCCAGCGCCGCCGCCTGGTCGGCGGACAGCGACAGCTCGACCAGCGGCACGCGCGCGCCGGCCGGCACGTGCATGCCTGCGCGCACCGAGCGGACCTCCTCGATCAGCGCGATGACCCAGCCCATTTCGGCATCGGCCTGCGAGTGGACGAGTTCGGCCCCGTATGTCGGCCAGTCCGCATGGACGAGCAGGCGGTCGCGGGTCGCGATCTGGCCCCACAGCGCCTCGGTGACGAAGGGCATGAACGGATGCAGCAGGATCAGGCACTGGTCGAGCACCCAGGCCATCGTCGCGCGGGTCTCGGCGGCGGCGTCCGGGTCGTCGAACAGCGGCTTCGCGAGCTCGACGTACCAGTCGCAGACCTTGCCCCAGACATGCGCGTAGAGCGCGCCGGCCGCGTCGTTGAAGCGGTAGGCGTCGAGCGCCGCATCGAGGTCGGCCCGGAGGCGTCCGGTCTCGCCGACGATCCAGCGGTTCGCGGTGTGCCGGACCGCGGCCGGGTCGAAGTCCGGGTCCGGGCGGCAGTCGTTCATCTCGGCGAAGCGCGCGGCGTTCCAGAGCTTGGTGCCGAAGTTGCGGTAGCCCGCGATCCGGTCCTTCGACAGCTTCAGGTCGCGCCCCATCGCCGCCATCGAGGCCAGCGTGAAGCGGACCGCGTCGGCGCCGTACTCGTCGATCAGCTCGATCGGGTCGAGGACGTTGCCGAGCGACTTCGACATCTTCTTGCCCTTCTCGTCGCGGACGAGGGCATGGATGTAGACGTCTCGGAACGGGACCTCGCCGACGAGTTCGAGCTGCATCATCATCATCCGGGCGACCCAGAAGAACAGGATGTCGAAGCCGGTGACGAGGACGGAGGTCGGGTAGTAGCGCGCGAGATCCGGCGTCGCCTCGGGCCAGCCGAGCGTGCCGATCGGCCAGATGCCGGAGGAGAACCAGGTGTCGAGCACGTCGGGGTCACGGCGGAGCGTGAGATAGACCGTGTCGTCTTCCTCGGGAAACTCGCCGGCGACCTCGTCGTCCTCGCCCTCGAAGAGCACGATGACGCGCTTGCCGATGCGCGCGCGGTACCAGGCCTCGGCCTCCTCGCGCACCGCATCCGCGCCGGCGCCGCAGAACGCGCGCAGCCAGCGGCCTTGCTCGTTGAGCAGGCCCGGCTCGTCGGGCGGCGCGTCGCCGGTCTCGTGCGGCATGTCGCCGTTCGCGCAGACCCAGTCGCCGTACCACACCGGGATCTGGTGGCCCCACCAGAGCTGGCGCGAGATGCACCAGGGCTCGATGTTCTCGAGCCAGTGGAAGTAGGTCTTCTCGTGCTGCTCGGGCAGGATGCGGGTGCGGCCCTCGCGGACGGCGGCGAGCGCGGGGACCGCCAGCTTGCCGGCGTCGGCGAACCACTGGTCGGTCAGGAACGGCTCGATCGCGACCTTCGAGCGGTCGCCGTGCGGGACCATGTGGGTCTCGTCGTCGATGCCGTCGAGCCAGCCCTGCTCGCGCGCGAGCGTGACGATCAGCTCGCGCGCCTCGTAGCGGTCGAGCCCGTCGAGGTCGGCGAGCGCCTCGACGCCGTCAGGGTCGGTTAGCGCGGCTTCGCCGTCGACGCCGTCCCAGAACGCGGCGTTGTCCTTCAGCGCGATCCGGGCGCGCGCGTCCATCACGTTGATCGTCGCGAGGCCGGTGCGCTTGCCGACGTCCCAGTCGTTGAAGTCGTGCGCGGGCGTGATCTTGACGGCGCCGGTGCCCTTCTCGGGGTCGGCGTAGGCGTCGGCGACGATCCTGATCGAGCGGCCGACCAGCGGCAGGCGCACGGTCGCGCCGATCAGGTCCGCGTAGCGCGGGTCGTCGGGATGGACGGCGACGCCGGTGTCCCCGAGCATCGTCTCGGGGCGGGTCGTCGCGACGACGAGGTAGTCGCGGTCCTCCCAGTCGACGGGCTTGCCGTCCTCGTCCCAGGCGACCGGGTGGCGGTAGGTGCGGCCGCCCTCGAGCGGGTAGCGCAGGCGCCAGAGGCTGCCGCTTGGTCTCGACCTGCTCGACCTCGAGGTCGCTGATCGCGGTCTCGAAATGCGGGTCCCAGTTCACCAGCCGCTTGCCGCGGTAGATCAGCCCGCGCTCGTAGAGCGTGACGAAGGCGCGCAGGACCGCGTCGTGGAAGTTGCCCTCCTCGCCCGCCGGCGCGCCCGGCGCGCCCGACATCGTGAAGGCGTTGCGGCTCAGGTCGAAGCTGTCGCCGAGCCGGCGCGACTGCTCGAGGATCGCGCCGCCGGACTGGCCCTTCCAGTCCCAGACCTTCGCCGCGAAGGCCTCGCGGCCGAGCTCGCGGCGGCCGGGATTGCCCGCCTTCGCCAGCTCGCGCTCGACGACCATCTGCGTCGCGATGCCGGCATGGTCGAGGCCCGGCTGCCACAGCACGTCGCGGCCCTGCATCCGCCGCCAGCGGGTCAGGATGTCCATCAGCGTGTGGTTGAACGCGTGGCCCATGTGCAGCGAGCCGGTGACGTTCGGCGGCGGCAGCAGGATCGAGAACGCCTCCGCGCCCGGCTTCGCGTTCGCGCCGGCGGCGAAAGCGCCGGCCTCCTGCCACAGCGCCGAGATCCGGGCCTCCTCGGAATGCGCGTCGAAGGTCTTTTCCATCGTCATGGACCGGGTCCCAAGGCTGGCGGATGCGGAAAGGCGGGCATCCTCTTAGCGCCTGCCCGGACGAAGGGAAAGACCGCCGCGCGGACGCCGGAGCGCCGGCCCGCCGAGCGGCCGGCCGATATATCGCGACTCGCTGGACCAAGGCGGGGAAAACGCTATGGTCCGGCGCAAGGAACACGCGGAGGAAGATGACGATGAAGTTTGGAGTGAGCCAGCCCGTCCGGCGCAAGGAGGATGCCCGCTTCCTGAAAGGCACGGGCAGCTACATCGACGACGACACTCCCGAGGGTTCGGCGCATGCCGCCTTCTTTCGCAGCCCGGTCGCGCATGGCCGGATCACCAACCTCGACGTGGCGGACGCGCGGGCGATGCCCGGCGTGCTGGCGGTGATCACGGCTGCCGATTTCGACGGCAAGATGCCGAACAAGATGGACTTCGAGGTCATCGACAACCGCGACGGCACCAAGGGCGCGGGTCCGCTGCGGCCGATCCTCGCGCGCGACAGGGTCTGCTACGCCGGCGAGGCGATCGCGGTCGTGGTCGCGGAGACGCGGGCGGCGGCGCTCGACGCGGTCGACGCGATCGTCTGCGACTTCGACGACCTGCCGGCGCATGTGGCGACGGCGACGGGCGGCCCGGCGATCCACGAGGAAGCGCCCGACAACCTCGCCTATGACTGGGCGCATGGCGACGAGGCCGCGACCGCGGCGGCCTTCGACGGCGCCGCGCACACGTCCCGGCTGGAGCTGATCGACAACCGCGTGATGGGCATGTCGATGGAGCCGCGCGGCTGCTTCGCCGAATGGACCGGCGGGAAGCTGCACGTCTCGCTATTCCGGCCAGGGCGTCTGGCCGCTGAAGGCCGAGCTCGCGTCGAAGTTCGGCCTCGACGCCGGAGCAGGTGCGCGCGACGACGCCGGACGTCGGCGGCGGCTTCGGCATCAAGGGGTTCAACTACCCCGAGTACTTCGCCGTGGCCTTCGCGGCGCGCGAGCTCGGCCGGCCGGTGCGCTGGATGTCGACGCGCGGCGAGGCGATGCTGACCGACAATGGCGGGCGCGACCACGTGACGATCGCCGAGGCGGCGTTCGACGCCGACTACAAGCTGACGCGCGATCCGCGTGGTCTGCACGTCGAACCTCGGCGCCTACAACTCGCCCTTCGGCCAGCTGATCGCGACCGACTGCGCGCTGAAGGTGCTGCCGGGCGTCTACGACGTGCAGACGGCGTTCTTCAACGTGCTCGGCGTCTTCACCAACACGACGCCGGTCGACGCCTATCGCGGCGCCGGACGGCCCGAGGCGATCTATGCGATCGAGCGGCTGATGGACAACGCGGCGCGCGAGTTCGGGATGGACCCGATCGAGCTGCGGCGCCGGAACTTCATCCCGCGCGAGGCCTTCCCGTACAAGACCGTCGCGGGCGAGCTCTACGATGTCGGCGACTTCAACCGCGTGCTCGACCGGGCGATCGCCGAGGCCGACGTCGCGGGCTTCGCCGCGCGCAAGGCCGAGAGCGCGAAGGGCGGGCAAGCTGCGCGGGATCGGGCTCGCCTACTACATCGAGTCGATCCTCGGCGACCAGAACGAGGGCACGACGATCGCCTTCGCCGAGGACGGCATGGTCGATCTCGCGGTCGGCACCCAGTCGAACGGCCAGGGCCACGAGACGGTGTTCGCGCAGTTCCTGCACCAGAGCTCCGGCATCCCGTTCGAGAAGATCCGCTTCGTGCAGGGCGACAGCGACCGGATCCCGACCGGCGGCGGCACCGGCGGCTCGCGCTCGGTGACGATGCAGGGCAACTCGATCCTGAAGACCGCCGAGGTCGTGGTCGAGGCGTTCCGGCCGCTGGCCGAGGAGGAGCTCGAGGTCTCGGCCGCCGACCTCGTCTGGGAGGACGGCGCCTACCGCGTCGCCGGCACCGACCGCAGCATCGACCTGATCGCGCTCGCCGACGTCGCGCGCGAGAAGGGCAAGGTCGAGCTCCTGACCACGCGGCGCAGCTTCGAGGTGCCGGGCCGCTCGTACCCGAACGGCGCGCATTTCGCCGAGGTCGAGATCGACCCGGACACCGGCGTGCTCGAGGTCGTCAAGTACACGGTCGTCGACGACTTCGGGTTCCTCGCGAACCCGATGCTGGCCGAGGGCCAGGTCCATGGCGGCATCGCCCAGGGCATCGGCCAGGCGGTGACCGAGCACGTCGTCTATTCCGAGGAGGGCCAGCTGCTGTCGGGCTCGTTCATGGACTACGCGATGCCGCGCGCCGACGACATGCCGGACATCGCGTTCCACACCGAACTGGTGCCGTCGACGGCGAACGAGATCGGCATGAAGGGCTGCGGCGAGGCCGGCACGGTCGGGGCGCTCGGCGCGGTCACGAACGCGGCGCTTGACGCGGTGTGGGACGCGGGCGTCCACCACGTCGACATGCCGCTGACCCCGGTCCGGGTCTGGGGCTGGCTCAACGCCGTCCGGCAGGCGGCCGAGTAACGGCCGGGAACCCGGTCCCTTCCCTCATGCGTCAGGTTGCGCGTGAGGGGCAGGCCGTTGATCCTGTTCGGAAACCCGCTCTCAGTAGGTGAGGCGCATCCGGTCGCCCTCGATCTCGATGCGCTGGAAGCGGTCGAGATAGCTCATGCCGAGCAGCGAGAAGTCGAGCGCGCCGCCGGTGACGCTGGCGGATATGTTGGTCTCGACGAGGTTGCCGAGCGCGACGCTGCCGAGGCGCACGGAGGCGGTCGAGACCGGCCCGTTCGCGGTCATCGCGCGGCCGGTGAAGCGCAGCGCGTCCATGTCGATGCCGATCTCCTCGGCGTCGCGCCGCGCCAGCACCACGTCCGAGGCGCCGGTGTCGACGATGAAGCGCACCGGCGTCCCGTTGACGTCGAGCGTCGCGTGGAAATGCCCGTCCGAGCCGCGGCCGAGCTCGATGACGCCTTCGGCGATCTGCACCGCCGACGACGGAAACAGGCCCGATCGCAGCGTGTCGCGAAAGCCGTAGGCGATGACGACCATCGCGAAGATCAGCGCCCAGATCAGCAGTTGCTGCAGCGACGCGCCGAGCCGGCGGCCGCTGCCGATCGCGAAGACGCCGAGCAGCCCGGTCAGCAGCAGGACGAGGTAGAAGAGCCGCGCCACGTCGTCGGGGTTGTCGGGCCACATCGCGTCAGGCCCCGAAGCCGAAATCGCGCAGGCCCTCGAGCACGAACTGCACGGCGAGCGCCGCGAGCAGCATGCCAAGCAGCCGCGTCACGACGTTGATGCCGGTCGGGCCCAGCAGGCGCTCGAGCAGCCCGCCCGCGAGAAACAGCAGGTAGGTGATCGCGAGCACCGCGATCATCGTCCCGTAGACCGTGGCCTGCGCCGCGTAGTCGCCGGGGTGCTGGCCGACCAGCAGGATCATCGTCGCGAGCGCGCCTGGGCCCGCGATCAGCGGCGTCGCGAGCGGGAACACCGTCGGGTCCGGCAGCGCGTCGTCCAGGTGCGCGGTCTTCTCGCGGCGCGGCTGGCGCCGTTCGAACAGCATGTCGACGGCGGTCAGGAACAGGAGCAGGCCGCCGGCGATGCGGAAGGCCGGCATCCCGATGCCGACCGCGCCGAGCAGCGCCTCGCCGGCAAAGCCGAAGAGCGCCAGCAGACCGAGGGCGATCAGCACCGCGCGCAGGCCCATCCGGCGGCGGGCGCGGTCGTCGACGCCGCGGGTCAGCGCGATGAAAAGCGGCGTCAGCCCGATCGGGTCGATGATGACGAAGAGCGTGACGAAGGCGGTGATCGCGAGATCCGGGGTCATCGCGCGGCGGCTCCCCCGATCAGCCCGTAGTCGCGCAGGCCCTCGAACAGGAACCGGCCCGCGACCGCGATCAGCGCGAGGCCGAGCGCGCGCGTGATCAGCCGCACGCCGCGGTCGCCGAGCCGGCGCGTGATCGGCGCGGAGGCGAGGAAGGCGGCGCAGGTGACGACCGCGACGGCGGCGAGCACCGCGTAGAGCTCGATCCGGGCGGCGGCATGGGTCGCGTACTTGCCGTTCAGCACCGCCATGACGCCGAGCGCGCCCGGCCCGGCGATCAGCGGCACGGCCAGCGGAAACAGCGCCGGGTCCCGGCCGGCGCTGCCTGCGACCGCGCCGATGCCGCCGCGCCCGGACAGCATCGCGAGCCCCATGACCAGCAGCGCGCCCGCGACGACGACATGGACCAGCGCCTTCTCGGCCCCGAACGCGCCGAGCGCCGCGTCGCCCACCACGCCGGCGGCGGCGATCAGCGCGAAGCCCGTCAGCGTCGCGACGATGGCGGTCCGCCGCACGCGGGCGGGCGTCATGCCGCGCGTCAGCGCGCCGAAGACCGGGGCAAGGGCGACGGGATCGACGATCACGAACAGCGACACGAAAGCCAGCGCCGCCTGCGTCGCGGTCATGCGCGCAGCCTGCCCTCGACCGCTTCGAGCCTTTCCAGCGCGGTCATCCACAGCGCCTCGGCCCGCGCGAGCCCGTCGACGACCTCGGCGCGCTTGCGGTTCAGCGTCTCGATCTTGTCGGTCTCGCCGAGCTTGTAGAGGAGCGGGTTCGCGAGGCGCTCGTCGATCTGGTCGCGCATCTCCTCGAGCTTGGCGACGCGCGCCTCGCATTTCGCGACCTCGGCCTTCAGCGGCGCCGACTGCGACCGGGGCGCGGGCTTCGGCTTCGGCTTTGCCTCCGGCTCGGCCTCGCGCGTGCGCGGGCTGGCGCCGCCGCGCTCGGACAGCAGCATCCGGCGATAGGCCTCCATGTCGTCGTCGTAGGCGCGCACGGCGCCGTCCTTCACCAGCCACAGCCGGTCGGCGACCAGTTCGACCAGGTGCGCGTCGTGGCTGACCAGGATCACCGCGCCCTCGTAGGCGGTCAGCGCCTCGACCAGCGCCTCGCGGCTCTCGATGTCGAGGTGGTTGGTCGGCTCGTCGAGGATGATCAGGTGCGGCGCGTCGATCGTCGCGATCAGCAGGCTGAGCCGGGCCTTCTGGCCGCCCGACAGCCGGCCGACCTCGTTGCCGGCGATGTCGGCGCCGATGCCGCCGGCGGCGAGGCGCGCGCGGATCTTGGCCGGAGCCTCGTCGGGGCGCAGGCGGTGGATGTGCTGGATCGGCGTCTCGTCGAGATGCAGCTCGTCGACCTGGTGCTGGGCGAAGTAGCCGACGCGCAGCTTGGAGGACGAAATCTTGCGGCCCGACATCGGCGCGAGCCGGTCAGCGAGCAGCTTCGACAGCGTCGACTTGCCCTGCCCGTTCGCGCCGAGGAGCGCGATCCGGTCGTCCTGGTCGATGCGCAGGTCGAGCCCGGAGAGGACCGGCCTGGCGCCGTAGCCGACCGAGACGTCCTCGAGCCGGATGATCGGCGGCGACAGCTCCTCGGGCGTCGGGAAGTTGAAGGCCGCGACGCTGTCCTCGACGATCGCGGCGATCGGCTTCATCCGCTCGAGCGCCTTGATGCGCGACTGCGCCTGGCGCGCCTTCGAGGCCTTGGCCTTGAAGCGGTCGACGAAGGACTGCATGTGGGCTCGCGCGGCGTCCTGCTTCTTCTTCTCCGAGACGAGCTGCTCGAGCCGGGCCCGGCGCGTCGAGTTCGAACGTGTCGTAGGCGCCCTGGTAGAGCGTCAGCTTCTGCCGGTCGAGATGCAGGATCGCGCCGACCGACCGGTTCAACAGGTCGCGGTCGTGGCTGATCACCAGCACCGTGTGCGGGTAGCGCGCGAGGAATGTCTCGAGCCAGATCGCGCCCTCGAGGTCGAGGTAGTTCGTCGGCTCGTCGAGCAGCAGCACGTCGGGACGCGAGAACAGCACGCCCGCGAGCGCCACGCGCATCCGCCAGCCGCCAGAGAAATCGGCGCAGGCGCGCGCCTGCGCGGCCGCGTCGAAGCCGAGCCCGTTCAGGATCGACGCGGCGCGGGCCTCGGCGGAATGGGCGTCGATGTCGACGAGGCGGGTCTGGATCTCGGCGATGCGCTTGCCGTCGGCCGCGGTCTCGGCCTCGGCCATCAGCGCCGCGCGCTCGGCGTCGGCCTCCAGCACCGTGTCGATCAGGCTGTCGCGGGTCGCGGGCGCCTCCTGGGCGACGCCGCCGATGCGGGCGCGCCGGGGGATCTCGATCTCGCCGCCGTCGAGCGTCAGCTCGCCCCGGATCAGCCGGAACAGCGTGGTCTTGCCCGCGCCGTTGCGCCCGACGAATCCGACCTTGTGCCCCGCCGGGATCAGCGCGGTCGTGTCGTCGAAGAGCTTGCGGCCCTCGAGGGAGAAGGTGACGTTCTTGATCGACAGCATGGCCGCCATGTGGCCTGCGCGCCGGGCGCTGTCAACCGAGGCGGCGCGGCGCACGGTCTCGACATCGGGCGCGCGGGAAGGCTAAGCGTCCGGCGCCGAAGCCCGAGCGCAGACGACAGACGGAGGCCCCCCGCCATGACACGATACGATGCCAGCAACCTCACCGCCTTCGCCTCCCGCGTCCTCGAGCGCGCGGGGCTCGCTCCGGACCGCGCGGGCGTCGTCGCCGGCATCCTGGTCGAGGGCGACCTGCTCGGACATTCAACGCACGGGCTCGCGCTGCTGGCGCCCTATGCCGAGGAACTGCTGGCGGGCGAGATGGCGGCCTCGGGCGAGCCTGAGGTGATGTCGGACCGGGGCGCCGCGATCGCTTGGAACGCGAAGCGCCTGCCCGGCGTCTGGATCACGGTCAAGGCGCTGGAACTCGCTTCCGAGCGGGCGCGCATCTACGGCGTGGCGACGGTCTCGATCCAGCAGAGCCACCACATCGCGGCCCTCGCGGCCTACCTCGCGCCGATCGCGGAGGCGGGCCTCGTCGGCGTCATCATGACGTCGGACCCCAACGGCGCCTCGGTCGCGCCCTTTGGCGGCACGGCCCCGGTGATGACGCCGAACCCGATCGCGGCGACCTGGCCCACGACCGACGGCCCGGTGATCCTCGACGTCTCGATGTCGGTGACGGCGAACGGCGTCGTCAACCGGTATGCGCGCGCGGGCGAGAAGCTGCCCGGCCAATGGCTGATCGACCGCGACGGCCGTCCGACCGACGATCCGGCCGTCGCGAGCCAGGGCGGCACGGTGCTGCCGCTCGGCGGGCTCGACGCGGGCCACAAGGGCTACGCGCTGGGGCTCTGGGTCGAGGCGATGACGAGCGGGCTGAGCGGCTACGGCCGGGCGCGGCCCTCTGTCGGGAAATGGGGCGCGTCGGTGATGGTGCAGGTGCTCGACCCCGCGGCGTTCGGCGGGCTCGACGCCTTCGTCGCAGAGGCCGATTTCCTGCGCGCGGCGAGCCTCGCCTCGCCGCCGGCGGACGCCGCCCGCCCGGTGCGCGTCCCGGGCCAGGCGGCGCTGGCGCGGCGCGCGGCGGGCCTGCGCGACGGGGTGGAGCTGCACCCCGAGATCCCGGCGCAGCTTGATCGCATCGCGCAGAAGCTGGAGCTGCCGGCGCCTGCCGCAAAGGGAGCGTGACGCCAAAACAAGGGCTTGTCGGACATCTGCTGCGCCGCGGCCCCGGCTGCAAAGGCCGAAGCCGGCGGCTGTTGGGCCTTCCCAAGCCCGCGGGCGCCATGCTATCCGCCCGGACGCAAGCGGCGGCCTCGGTGGCGCCGGTTTTCCAAGAGGTGATGGCATGGCCATTCAGCGTACGTTCTCGATCATCAAACCCGACGCCACCCGGCGCAACCTGACCGGCGCGATCAACGCCAAGCTCGAGGCCGCGGGCCTGCGCATCGTCGCGCAGAAGCGCATCCATCTGTCGCTGGCCCAGGCGCAGGCGTTCTACGCGGTCCACAGCGAGCGTCCGTTCTTCGGCGAGCTGACCGAGTTCATGTCGTCGGCCCCGATCGTGGCCCAGGTGCTCGAGGGCGAGGACGCGGTGATGAAGAACCGCGAAGTCATGGGCGCGACCAACCCGGCCGACGCCGCCGAGGGCACGATCCGCAAGGAGTTCGCGCTGTCGATCGGCGAGAACTCGGTGCACGGCTCGGACGGCCCCGACACGGCCGCCGAAGAGATCGCCTACTTCTTCTCGGGTCTCGAGATCGTCGGCTGACCGACGCCGAACCGGTCGAGGATCGCCTCGATCGCATGGCTTGCCGCGTGCACCGACGGGCGCGCGGCGGCGACCCGGGCCACGACGGCGTCGAACCGGGCGCGCATCTCGGCCTTCTCCGCGGCGCCGAGATCGGACCAGGGCCGGTCCTGGATCGCGAAGCTCAACGCCCAGAACATCGCGAAATGCGGCCGGACGCCGGTCGCGAGCAGCCGCGCATAGGCCTCCTCCGGCCCGAGCGCGACCAGCTCCTCCGCCGTGGCGATGCCGGCCCGCGCGAAGGCCGCGTCCGACTTCGGCCCGAGGTTGCGCAGCGCGGAGGGCGGCCGAGCCACGCGGCGGCGGCGTCAGTCGAGGATCGCGACCGGCGTGCGGTCGCCGGCGACGAAGCGGCGCAGCACCGCCGGATAGAGCCGGTGCTCGACCGGCAGCAGCCGCGCGGCGAGCGTCTGCGGGCGTGTCGCCGGCCGCGACCGGGACGACGCCCTGCCCCAGGATCGGCCCGGAATCGAGCTCCGGCGTGACCTCGTGGACGGTGCAGCCATGTACGGCCATGCCGGCGGCGAGCGCGCGGGCATGGGTGTCGAGGCCGGGAAAGAGCGGCAGCAGCGACGGGTGGATGTTCAGCATCCGCCCCTGCCAGCGCGCGATGAAGCCCGGCGTCAGCACGCGCATGAAGCCCGCAAAGCAGATCATCTCGGCGCCGGCGCGCGATCAGCTCCGCCTGCATCGCGGCCTCGAAGCCCTCGCGGTCCGCGTGGTCGCGGTGCGGCACGGCGACGGTCGGGATGCCGAGGTCGCGCGCGCGCCCGAGCCCGCCCGCGTCGGCCCGGTTCGAGAGCACGAGGCAGGGCGCCGCGGGATGCGCCGGGTCGGCCATGTCGCGCGCGAGCGCCTGCATGTTCGACCCGCCGCCCGAGATCAGGATCGCGACGCGCCTGCGGGTCACAGCCGGCCGGTATAGGCGACGCCGGCGCCGCGGACGACGCGGCCGATCCGCGCCGCGGATGCGCCTTCCCGCGCCAGCGCCTCGGACAGCGCCTCGGCGCGGTCGGGGCTCGCGACGACGACGAGGCCGACGCCGCAGTTGAACGTGCGCAGCATCTCGGCCTCGGCGACGCCGCCCTGGGCCTGCAGCCAGCCGAACACGGCCGGCGGCGCGAGCGCGCCGAGGTCGATCTCGGCGCCGAGCCCCTCGGGCAGCACCCGCGGCAGGTTCTCGGTCAGACCGCCGCCGGTGATGTGGGCGAGCGCGTGCACGCCGCCCGCGCGGATCGCGGCCAGCGCCGGTCGTACGTAGATCTCGGTCGGCGCCAGCAGCGCATCGCCCAGCGTGCCGGGCCCGAACGGGCTCGGGTCGCCCCAGCCGAGGCCGGCGTCCGCGACGATCCGGCGCACGAGGCTGTAGCCGTTCGAGTGCACGCCCGACGAGGCGAGCCCGAGCAGCACGTCGCCCTCGGCGACGCCGGCAGGCAGGCCCTGCCCGCGCTCCATCGCGCCGACCGCGAAGCCGGCGAGGTCGAAGTCGCCCTGCGCGTAGAGGCCCGGCATCTCGGCGGTCTCGCCCCCGACCAGCGCCGCGCCCGCGCGGGCGCAGCCCTCGGAGATGCCCTCGATCAGCGCGGCGGCGGCGTCGACGTCGAGCCGCCCGGTCGCGAAGTAGTCGAGGAAGAACAGCGGCTCGGCGCCCTGGCAGATCAGGTCGTTCACGCACATCGCGACGAGGTCGATCCCGACCGTCGACAGCCGCCCGGTGTCGATCGCGAGCTTCAGCTTGGTGCCGACCCCGTCGGTCGCGGCGACGAGGATCGGGTCGGAATACCCCGCCGCCCGCAGGTCGAACATCGCGCCGAAGCCGCCGAGCCCGTCCATGACGCCGGCGCGCCGCGTGCGCGCCGCGGCCGGCTTGATCCGCTCGACCAGCGCGTTGCCGGCCGCGATGTCGACGCCCGCGTCGGCGTAGCTGAGCCCCTGTCGTCTGTCGGTCATCGAGCGCAAATCTCCGGCTGGGGCTCCTGCCGCCGCGTCTAGCGCAACTCCGCGCCGATGGGAACATGCGCTTGACCCCTGCCGCGCGCCGGGAGTAGCACGGTCGCAGCGGGCCTGTAGCTCAACGGTCAGAGCAGAGCGCTCATAACGCTTTGGTTGCAGGTTCGAATCCTGCCGGGCCTACCACGCAGTCGCCGATTTTATGCCTGCTATTGGCGGAAGCGCCATTTCTGCGTGAAATCAAACGGTTAAAGGAGAGTCTCGGCTAGGTCCTCCGTTTGGTTTGGCGGCAGAGCGGCCTTTTCGGCCAATCCCCGCTCGTGCATCCAATTCTGCTCTGCAGGCGACTGTACCGCCCTCGGATCTTGAGACACCCGATTGCGATTATGCGGCCAAGGGCATTGTGTCCATCTGGTCGCGTCGGAACTGGGCTGGCGAGCGGTGTCCGTGGCGCTCGATCAGCCAGCATTCGTTTTAGGTCTGCCTGAAGTCGATCAGGGCGAGGCGGAGGTCCTCGACGGTCGGGAAGGTCCTGACCCAGAGCAGGTTCTCCTTCAGCGTCCGGATGAACCGCTCGGCCGCAGCCGTTGCCTTCGGGCGCCCGGACGAAGGCCGGGGAGGACGCCGCCCCGAGCCAGGCGATCTCCTTCTGGACGTCGCGGGACATGTACTGGCTCCCGTGGTCGTGGCGGATGCTGAGGCCAGCAGCCGCCTCCTTCTCTACCCCGCCAAAGCGCTCGGTCACGCCCTGCCGGACGGGCTCGAGCGCCTCATGGCGGGTGCCGTGGAGAGCGGCGTGGATGCCGACGCACTCCGCCGAGCAGTGGTCGACCGCGACGAACACGGCGACCTGGCCGTGCTCGACAGTGAAGGCAGCGGTCATGTCGGTCCCCCACATCGTGTCGACGGTCTTCGGGATGATCGTGCCGTCATGGTTGCGCGGGCCGCGGGGACGGCCCGTGCGGGTCGACGCCGCCAAGCCGTTCTCCCGCATCAGGCGGCGCACCCGCTCCTTCGAGGTGCGCAGGCCCGCATGGCGCAGCCGCGCCCAGACCTTCCGGCAGCCCTCGCCGTGGAACGGGCTGTCGACGAGCACCTGCCGGATCGCCTCGACCAGCGCGGCGTCGGACATCGGCCCCTGCGGTCCCGGCCTGCGCCGTGGCGCGGCCGGCGCTTCCGCTGCGCCGCGGCGGCGATAGACCCCCGCCCGCGCGACGCCCCAGGCGCGGCAGACCCCGGCGACACCGTAGCGGCGGCGCGTGGAGATCGAGATGACGGCGCTCATCGCTTCGACCTCCGCGCCGCAAAAGGGATGCCGCCGCCCCCAGCTTCCAGCCGCTCGATCTTCGCGTAGAGCAGCTCGGTGTCCATGGTCAGCTCGCCGACCTTGGTCCGCAGCCGATCGATCGTCTCGTCCCGATCGTCCCGCGCCCGCGACTTCAGGCTGGCCGCCCCGGCATCGAGAAAAGCAACGCGCCAGCCGCTCAGATCCGCAGCCGTCACCGCCAGTTCGCGCGCCACGATCTCCAGCGGCTCGCCCCGCAGTAGCCGCAGCACCGCGTCCCGCTTGCGACCTGCCGTCAGGCGCCGCTCTCGGACCGGAGCCGCGACCGCTCCGATATCCGAGGTCTCCGCGCCCGCGGCTCCTCCGCGCTCATCGTCACCCATCTCAACACCTCCATCGGCCTCAAATAAGCCGTCTGCGATGTCTCAAGAAACCCTGGGGCGGGGGAGGTCGGCGTTTGGGTGGGCCATATCGGCCTTGCCGAAAGCGCGGCAGCTCCAAGACAGGGCACATCAAGCCGCCGTGGTAGTATCTGGTTCCTCCCGCTCGATCTGACTTCGGGCGATGCGGCGTCCGGTCTTGAAGATCCCGTCGAGCAATTCGAGCAGTTCGACCTCTCGCACGTACCTCCCGATGCCACCGTCGCCGCTCTTGAGCCGCTCGAACCGCGTGCGGCTGATGTAGCGTGACATCTCCAGAACATCGTGCTTCATGTTGCGCACCGCGGTAGCGGTCTCGACGTTCTCCGCGACGACAGCCTCTACCGCGCCCTCCAGCGCCCGAGCCACCTCGCCGTGATAGTCCGTGAGCCGTTTGGCTGTGTAGGGGCTGATGCCAGCGTGCTCGTCCATGCGCTTGCGCGTCGAGGTCACCATGTCCGAAGCGACGACGTCGGCGATGTGCTCCAGATCGTTCGCGACACCGACGAGTTGCATCAGATCGCGCGACTGTTCATCGGACAGGCGTGACTTCGAAACCTCGCCGAGATAACCGAGGATTGCCCGATGCAGATGGTCCACCGGCACGTCCATCGCGGCGAGGGCGGTCAGTTCCGTCTCCGAACCCGAAAGACTGGCCGCAAGTGATTTCCTCAGCATGGCGGCGACGTATTCCCCGAGCCGACCGATCTCTCGCCGTGCGTTCGCGATCGCGAAGGCCGGCGTCGAAACGAGCTCCTTGTCGAGATACCTTGGCGTCAGCAGCGCCTCGCGCGCGAAGGGCCTGTCCGGCACCAGCCATTCGACGAACCGTGCGATCTGCGCGGTGAAGCCGATGAACAGCATCGTGTTCGCCACATTGAAGATGGTATGCGCGTTTGCGACCTGTCGTGGCACATCGTCCTCGGGCGAGATTGCCATCGCGACCTCTGCCATCCTGTCAATGAAGAAGATCCAGACCAGTACGCCCGCGACGTTGAAGAGCACGTGCACGACCGCCGCCCGCACCGCCTCGCGCGGTTTGCCGATCGCGGCCAGCCCCGCCGTGGCGCAGGTGCCGATATTGGCGCCCATCGCCACCGCGATCGCCGTCTCGAGCGTCATGATCCCTTGCCCGGCGAGGACGATCACGATGCCGGTCGTGGCGGCCGAGGACTGGATGATCGCCGTGAACACCATGCCGGTCACGACCGCCAAAAACGGATTCTCCAGTGTCGCGATAAAATCGAGAAAGGCCTCGTTGCTCCGGAGTGGCGTCATCGCCGCGCTCATCAGACCCATGCCGTAGAAGACGAGCCCGAGCCCGAGCAACATCCGCCCGTAATCCTGCCGGTCCTGGCGTTTCGAGAGGAATGAGACGAGGAAGCCCAGCGTGATCGTCGGCAGCGCAAAACGCGTCACGTTGAATGCGAGGATCTGTGCCGTCATCGTGCTGCCGATATTGGCGCCCATGATGACGCTGACGCTCTGCGCCATCGACATCAGACCCGCCGAGATGAACCCGACCACAATCACCGTCGTCACCGAGGAAGAGTTCACCAGCCCGGTCACGATCGCGCCCAACCCAGCGCCCATGAAGCGGTTGCCGGTGACCTTGCCGAGCAGATCCTTCAGCCGGTTTCCTGCCACCCGCTTGAGCGCTGCGGTCATCAGGTCCATGCCGAAGAGGAACAGCGCGAGCCCGCCGAATAGCCCCGTAATGAGTGCGAACTTGTCAAGCTCTCCGGTCATGTTCCCGCAGTCTCCGGCGCCTTGACGATTGTGACGGGGGCCGACGCGATCTGGGCGACACGCTGGGCGACAGATCCCAGCAAGATGTGCGGTAGCCCGGTCCGGCCACGGCTGCCGACCACCACGAGACCGGCGCCGACCTCCTCGACCGCCTCGGTGATCCGGCCCGCCGGCAGACCCCTCCGGAGCATCGTCTCGATCCGCCCGAGCCCGACCGGCTCGGGATTCCGCTCCCGCACGTGGTCGAGGAACTCTCCGAACATCTCCTGCGCCACCTCTTCGATCGGGCGCGGCCATCCGTCCTCGGTCTTTCGGTAGAAGCCGGGGCTCGACGCCGGATCATGGACGACATGCAGCACGACCAGTCGGGCGTCCTCGCGCTCTGCATACCGCGCTGCCCAAAGCAGGGCGGCCTCGGAATCCTTCGAGAAATCGACTGCGCAGAGGACCGGAGCCGCCGTCATGGGAGAAGGGCGCCGCGAAGCATGAAGAAGATCATCGCCGACAGAAGCGCCGCGGCTGGAACCGTGATCACCCAGGCCGCGGCGATGCGCAGAAGCAGCGTCCGCTTCACAAGTTCGATGCGCTGGATCTTCTGGAGGCCCTTGCGCTCGTCCTTGCGGAGCGCTCCCGCTGTGTTCGCAACGTCGTTGGCGCCGATGTTGAGCGCCATGTAACCGCCGATCATGGCGGCCGCCACCAGAAGGACCCCGCTCGGCCCGACCGGCCCGCGCGACAACGCGAAAAGCATGATCAGAACGATGAAAAGGATCGCCGTTCCCAGCCTGAAAAGCTCGGCTCGATTGACCAGCAGGCCCTCTTCAAGCCTGCGCACGTTCCACGCGTTTTCATTCATGCGTCCCCCGATCCCCGTCACGGCCATCACGGTTCGTGTTTCCAAACTAGGAATCGTGACGATTTTGTGACATAGATTCCATGGAACCGGCGCGGCGTACTTGCGCTGGATCAAGCCGACAGAATTGACCCGCCTGCGCCGCAGCGAGATACGGCAGCTGCAGATGGGTGGCGTGCATCGTGTTTTCCTGCATGGAGGCGTGGGCATTGGGTCGGTCGGCCGGTTCGGTCGCGGCGCTGGAAGAAAGCGCGGCCAATCTCGTCAGCGGCAGCGGGTCTTTGTACTTGAGCCGGCCCAACGCATCCCGCGTGTGGGCCTGCGTCCGTTGTGGCCGGCTGCGTTCGGCCGCTGAAGGCGGAACTACTTGTTGACGAGCGTGTTCAGTATTCGGTTGCGTCCCCAACTGAATGGAATAGATCAAGAGGACCCGCGACGACACGCCGTTTCGTGACTTCGCCTCAATTCACTCCGAACCGAAAGAAGCCAATGTCCGAAGAGCAAACCATCGACCGATCCGAGATCCTCGCGCTCACGACCGAGATCGTGTCGGCGCATATGGCGAACAACTCCATGGGGCCGGAGAGCGTCCCGGATCTCATCCAGTCGGTCTTCGACAAGCTGAGCGCGCTGGCAAGCGATGAGCCGGCTCCGACCGAGCTGGCTCCGGCAGTCCCGATCAAGAAGTCGATCACCGACGACTACATCATCTGTCTCGAAGACGGCAAAAAGCTGAAGATGCTGAAACGGCACCTGATGACGTCCTATGGGATGACGCCGGAAGCGTACCGGGCGAAGTGGGGGCTGAAGGCCGACTACCCGATGGTGGCGCCGGCCTACGCAAAGAAGCGTCAGGAACTCGCCGTCAAGATCGGGCTGGGACGCAAGCCGCGCATCGTCGTTGTCGAACCCGCGCCCGCGCCGAAGGCGAAGCGGTCCCGCGCGAAGGCAGCGGCCTGACGCTTGCGGCTTGGCCCGCCGTTCATCGGCGGGGCTTGCGCACGTCAGAATGTCAGGGTGCTGGTCTGCCCGGCCCCTCGCCCGACGAGCGCGGAGAGCTGGAAGATGCGGATGGCGAGGCTATCGCCCGGCCCGAGCAACCCACCCCAGTCGGCGATCTGCTGGGCGGATGTATAGGTGGCGCTGGTCGTGCCGGTGCTCAGCCGGCGCTTCACCACCGCCCCTTAGAGCCTGTCCGAGAAGGGGTTGAGCGGGCGCCGCCTGCCTGATTCACCGTGGTTTCTGGCAAGAGACGACGGAGGATCGGATGGCGTGGACGGCGGCCACCCGGGGCGACTATGTGCGCCCGAGCGGAAGTTATGCAAGCGATGTGACGGATCGGGAATGGGCGCTGATCGCGCCGTTGCTCCCGCCATCGCGGACAGGCGGGCGACCGCGGACGACTTGCCTGCGGCGGGTGGTGAACGCTATCTTCTACCTGCTGCAGGCCGGCTGCCAGTGGCGGATGCTGCCGCGGGACTTCCCGCCACGCAGCACCGTCTACGGCTACTTCCGGGCCTGGATGGCAGCCGGGGTCTGGGCGCACATCCACGACGTGCTCTACCGCCGGACCCGGGACCTTGAGGGCCGCGACGAGAGCCCGACTGCGGCCATCATCGACAGCCAGAGCGTGAAAACCATCGCGGAAGCTCGCGGAATGGTCGGATACGACGCCGGAAAGCGGGTAAAGGGCCGCAAGCGGCATCTCGTCACGGACACCCTCGGCCTGATGCTGCGCATCGAGGTTCACTCCGCCAGTCTGCAGGATCGCGACGGCGCGGCGATCGCCCTCGACCGGATCACCCGCCGCTTCCCGTTCCTCGAACGCATCTTCGCGGACGGCGGATACCAGGGGCCCCGCGTCGCCGCGGCCGCCCCGCGCCCGGTCGAGATCATCAAGCGCACCGACCCCGGCTTCGTCGTCCAGCCAATGCGCTGGGTCATCGAGCGCACCTTCGCCTGGGCCTGCATCAACCGACGCCTCGCCCGAGACGTCGAGCGCGCCGCCGAGACCGTCAAAGCCCTCTTCCAGATCGCGACGATCAAGCCCATGGCCCGCCGGATCGCGCGCTACCGGAACTTTTGGGTCAGGCTCTTAGAGGATCTCGACCTCGTACGCCTCGCTCTCCTCGGCGAGCGGCACCTCCGGCGCAGTCCAGCTTTCGGCGACAAGCGCCCGTGAGCGGCGGGTCCAGCGGATCGGCAGATCGCCGGGACTGCGCGCCTTGCGCCACGGCTGCTCGACATGGACCACCGAGAACGGCCGCAGGCCCGCGCCCTCGGGCGTGAAGCTGGCGGCGACATAGGTCTCGTCGGTGAAGGGCACCGCCGCCGGTCCGATGCGCTAACCCGAGGCGAGCAACTCGGCATTCGCCGCCTGCACGATCTCCCAGACCCCAGGGCCGCTCTCGACCGCCAGCGCATTCGCCCCTGCGAACAGCGCCAGATCGGTCACGCTCTCCAGCGTGCCGGAGACCAGATCGACGACGAGCGCGTTGCCGCGGTCGAAGCGTGAGGTGGGTCCTGCGTAGAAGTCGCTGACCAGCATGCCCATGCGCGCTCGGCTTCCGAACGTGGTAAGAAGCTCGAAGCCGTCCTCCTTCGGGCTGCGCCAGATCGCCGTCGCCCCCGGCCACGGGCGGGCATGGGCGGCGATCAGGGGACGATGCGCGGGCTGGTCCTCGCGCAGCTGCGGCAGGTCGAGAAGCGCAATCTCCGGTGCGCCGAACACCACGGCCCGGGCCAGCGACGGCGGCCGCGGCTCGCCGGGCGGCAGGTCGTAGACGGCGCGGTCCTGACGCACCGCCTCGACACCCCGCGCCTCGGCGTCGGAGACCGAGACGAGCCGGAACTCCAGCTCACGGCCGTCGTGGGCAAGTTGCACCACGTCGCCCGGAACTAGCGCGAGGCGCGACGGCGGCAGGCGGAAGCTCGCGGTCTCGCGCCCGACCCAGGCCTCCATCAGCGCACGCCGGCAGCGGCGCTCGACCTCCTCGGTCGGCACGGCCATCGGGAAGGCCTCCCAGGCGATCCGCGCCGCGTCCACAGTGATGCGCCGCGCCTCGACGAGGGCGGCATCGTATTCCTCGTCGGCGCGCGCCATCTGCCATTTCAGCGCCTGCGGCAGTTCGGTCCCTTGTGCGCGGATACGCCGTAGTGGAGCGCCGTGCGCGCCCATGACGATCCGGCGAGCGTGGCGACGAACGCGGCGATCACCGCAGCCCCCGCTTCCAGTCGTCGAGGCGGGCATAGATCGTGACCGCGATGCCCCTGAGTGCCACGAAGATGAACACCCATCGGAGCGTATCGAGATACGGCACCAGCGGCAGGATGGCGGACTGGGTCTCCGCCAGCACCTGCTGGGCCACCTCCACCCCGGCCGCGCCCAGCTTCGCAACTCCGGCCGCGCCGCCGCCCTTCATGGTGCGGCTGTCGGCCAACACCTCGCGCGCTGGTGGCGGTTTTTGGGCGGAGGCAGTTTGCCCGGACCGGGAACCGCTCGCCCCACTGACGGGCGGGGCCGAGGTCGACATGGATGAACCCCGAGCGCGGGTGGAAACCGAAGCCGAGGAAACCCACCTCCCGCGCCGTTGCCTCGAAGGCCACCGGATCGTGGTTCGCCATGGCGATGTCGAAGGCAGCGCCGTCGAGGTGCTTGGACCAGGTCGCACCGCCGACGGCGCGGTTCAGCAAGCGGCACATCTCGCTGGCACAGAGACCATGCGCTCCCCTTCCGTGTTTGCCTGACATCTTCCCGGTTGATCTCGATCAGGGAACACGCGGGCGATTTGGACGATGCTGCATTCAATTCTCAAAGATCCCATTTCGAGAGGACTCACACATGTCTTCCTTCGTGAGCAGACCGCAGTCGATTATGCCGTCCTACGCGCTCCTGTTCTTCGCCCTGCTCACCTTCGGCATCACCTGGAGTGTGATCGGCAGCTACATCTATTTCCCTGAACGGGCTGCCGCGACCTTCGGCGAGATCAGCGGCAACCACCCGCTCTACTTCCTCGCCACCTGGGCGCCCGGCATCGCGGGCATCCTTCTGGTGCTGGCGTTTGGCGGGTTGCGGGGCCTGCGCGCCTTCTTCTCGCGCCTCTTGTACTGGCGCTGCGCCCCGGTCTGGTGGGCCTTCATTCTGATCGGCATCCCCGTCGTGTTCATGGCCGGGTCGCTGATCAAGGGCGGGCCGCTCCTTGCCCCCATTCCCCCGAAGGCGTAGGCGCCATGGTCGGCATGATGTTCATGATGCTGTTTCTCGGTCCGCTGGAGGAATTCGGCTGGCGGGGGGCGCGCAGCCGCTTCTGCAGCGCCATGTGGCCCCTTTCTGGGCCGCGGCAATCATCGGGGCGGCCTGGGGCGTCTGGCACCTGCCCGCCTTCTATCTGGCGGGTGTCGTCTACGAGAACTGGTCCTTCCTGCCCTTCTTCATCGGAAACGTCACCCTTGCCATCCTCGTGACGCCGATCTTCAACGCGTCGCGAGGCAGCCTGCTTCTGCCGATGCTGTTCCACTGGCAACTGATCATACCGTTCTGGTCCGACGCGCAGCCCCGGGACACCCGCATCCTCGTCGGGGTGGCCGTTGTCGTGGTCTGGCTGAACCGCAAGACGATGTTCACCCGTGAAGGCGCGGTGACGGACGTTATTCCGGGGGAGGCGCGGCCATGAAAGGCAAGCTCATTGCAACTGCCGTCGCCGCAACCCTCGCGCTGGCTTCTCCCGGCGTGTCAACCAGCACTGAAACGGGACCCCCTATCGGCGTTGAAGCGGGACCTCTCTGGCGGTGAGGGCCTGACGCGCCGGAGCTGTGCGACGGCGCAGGCGCGTCAGGCCCGTGTCGGGTGTGGGTGGAGTCAGACGCGGTTCTTGAAGCGCCAGCTCTCGTTGCCGGTCTCGACAATGTCGCAGTGGTGGGTGAGGCCCAGAAATGCCTGATCCGTCTCCGCCACCCCGACCGCTGCGCCGGATCAGGCCTTCCTCTTCCCGTTGCGAGAGGGGTCAAAATTCCAAGCCGCTCTGGAGTGCGCCCCTCGGACTGGACAGATTTTCGCGTATGATTTGACCGGCTCGGGCCTATCCGAGGGAGAAGGCCGATGCCGAGACGCCACCGCAGCCACAGTATGGATCTGAAGCGCCAGGTCGTGGCCGAGTACAACGCCGGGGAGACGCTTCACGGCCTCTCCAAGCGCCACGATGTGTGTCGCAACCTGATCCGGGTGTGGATCGCAAAGGCCGAGGCCGGCGAGTTCAACGACGATGTCGCGGCCGCCGAACTGCTGGCGACCTACGAGGCGCGCATCGCGGCGCTGGAGCGGCTCGTCGGCAAGCAGGCGCTGGAACTGGCCTTCGTCAAAGGGGGGGCTTCTGCGGACCCTCGCCGACAAGCGCGCCTACATCCGTGATCGCCGGCCCCGCAGCGTCTCCGTCCAAAGAGGATGCGAACTGATGGGCGTCGCACGGTCGAGCTATGACGCCGCGCCGGATCCTGCGGACGCCGATGCGGCGCTGGTCGCGGAGATGCGCGCCATCGCCGACGCCTGGGAATGCTATGGCTATCGCCGCGTCGGCGCCGAGCTGCGCCACCGGGGCTGGGCCGTGAACGGCAAGAAGGTCAGGCGGCTGACGAAGCTGCACGATCTCAATTCGCGACGACGGCGGCGCTTCACGAAAACCACCGACAGCGACCATGACGGACCGATCTATCCGCTGGTCGCCCGGGGCTTCGAGACCCATGGGCCGGATCAGCTCTGGGTCGGCGACAGCACCTTCGTCGCCATCGCCGCTGGCTTCGTCTATGTGTCCATTGTCCTGGACGCCCGGTCGCGGCGCGTGGTCGGCTATGCCATCGGTCGCCGCATCGACGCCCGCCTCGCGGTCGCCGCCTTCGAGCGCGCCATCGCCCTGCGGCGCCCGCTGCCCGGCTGCGTCATGCACACGGACCGCGGGTCGCAGTACGCCGCGAAGGCGCACAGGGCGCTGGTGTCCGAGCATGGCTTCATCGGCTCGATGAGCCGGCGTGGAAATCCTTACGACAACCCGAAGGCCGAGAGCTTCATGAAGACGCTCAAGGTCGAGGCGGTGTATCTCAACGAGTACGAAACCTACGACGACGTCGCCGTCGATCTGCCCCGCTTCATCGACGACGTCTACAACGCCAAGCGCCTGCATTCATCGCTGGGATACCTGAGCCCCAGCCAGTTCGAGGACCACAACGCCCGCCAGACGGTCAAAGACGCCGCCTGAAACTGTCCAGGCGCAGGGGCGCACTCCAGAGCGTGGGGATCGGCGTCCAAGAATTGTGAGCCGATTGACAGTTTAGGTCTGTCCGGAAGATACCTGGGCGATTTCAAGCCATTACAAGCTTTGCACCAAATCCGCACAGTCGAGAGGTCCGGAGAATATCGACCATGAGAGACCGCTTCCGGGCCACTTGGCGCCGGGGCCGGTGCTCAGCCCATCCCGCATAACCCTCGAAAACAACGAGAAAATCCGGCGGCAGTCAGTTCGGGAGAACGATTTCGCGAGGGCAAGTGGCGGAGGGGATGGGCCTCACATCCAACCTTCTCCAGGTCGAGAATGCCCCCTTGCAGCGATGATGGATCGACTAGGGATAAGGACCCGCCGTCTCTAACCCTTTCTCATATAAGCGATTTTCCTCTGGATCGCTCTGGGCTGCGGGCGCAGACAAAACCGCTGCACGGCCATCCGTAAAGAACGGATCACCGACGACGTTCTGCCCAAGTAATGGTGCGACAAGGTCTGCCCATCCATCCTGCCGGACCCTTTCGGTGCGCAGGAGGTCGGCTGTCAGGAGATCACGCTCGGCATCTACATCCGGAGCGATGCGGTGCGTCAGCCCCCACTTGATCCCGGTGTCGAAGCTTGCGGTGCCGACATAGACCTGCGGCCCTCCGGCGTCCCGGCTCGGCACACGCCAGAAGCGGGCATGATGGCGTTGACGCAGACCTTCGGCCGGAACGGATCGCTCGAACCCGAAATCCTGTGGCCAGCCATCCCAGAAGATCGGGGTGATCGGAGCCGTGTCATAGGGCCCGTCCAGCCATGCCGCCACCGCCGCGCGCGACAGCGTGCGGATCGAAGGCGGGTCCGAAACCTGCCACCCGGCCGCAGCCATGATATCCAGCAGTGCCGCGTCATCCGGTGCAGAAAGAATGATGCTGACAGGCTCCTGGGGGGTGCCGATGATGCTTTCGGTTCGGGCCGGCAGCACGCCATCCTTCAGGGCCTGCTCGATGGACGTATCCAGCTGGAGGCCCGCCCTTGGCGCCATCAGACGGAGAGTCTGGGCGTAGTCCACGACGACAAGCCACAGGGCCACGGCAGAGACCGCTACGATACCGGCGCTGATCCAGCGAAGCCGGGGGTTTGCAGAGGAGGTTCCGACCGCACCGCGCCCGGCGCGGCCCCAGTGCTCGACCGCGAAGATGCCGGCAATCGCCCAGAGAACACCCACGACATACCCGTTAAGGACGTCGCTCAGGAAGTGTTCGTCCAGATAGATGCGGCTCAGCCCCACCAGGAAGACGATGCTGGCGCAGAGCAGCACCCAGAAAATGTCGCGCCCGATACGCTCGCGGACAAGAACGTAGGTCACAAAGATGCCGAACGCGGCAATGGCCGCGCTGTGGCCGCTGGGAAAAGAATAGCTGCTCTCCGCATAGACGGCGTAGTCCGATCTGGCGCGGGCAAATATCAGCTTGAGCACCGTGACGGTGATCTGGTTGCCCGCCAGCACAAGCCAGAGGGCTGGAACGTAGGCCCGCCTGTCCCAGACCCACATCAATGCGGTCGCGGCGATCGTCATGACCGCGATGGCGCGCCATTGGCCCAGTGCAGTCACGATGCTGAAGAAGCGGACCAATGCGTCGTCACGGAACGCATAAAGCAGATTGGACAGACGGGTATCCGCCTCGACGATCGGTCCGCGACCTGCGACCTCCAAGGTCAGTTCGGTATAGACGCCGACAAAATACAGGAATGCGAGCCCCAGCAGCGTCGTGGGCAGGCCCCGGAAGGTCGTCAACGACACTCGGGAGGCAAGAAATCGAAACAGCTTCGGGTGGCGCGCGACAACGGCGCGGGCTTCTGGATTGTCCCGGATCGCCGTTCCGACCGAACGCAGGATGGAGACCGCGAAGGGCCATCCCCGCCGCAGCCGCGAGATCAGGAACCACAGAAGCGCAAGTATGACGACGACAGCGCCCGCGAAGAGGCCGACGCGCGTGGTCGTCGGCCCGATGACGGTGAAGGCCGCGCCGAAGAAGTAGCCGACGCTGACCATGGCGATCGCGTAGGCCGCTCCTCCGGCGACATTCCACATCAGGAACCGGCGACCGCCCATCCCGGAAAGACCGGCGACAACCGGCGCGATCGGGCGCAACGGGCCAAGGAAATGCCCGATCACGATACTGGCGCCACCATATTTCGCAAAGAACCGCTGGCCGCGTTCAAGATGTGCCGCTGACAGGACTGCGTGGCCCTTGCCGAACAGCGCCTCCCCCTTCGTGCCCAGCCAGAAACTCGCCTGCGACCCGATGATGGTGCCGATGGCGACGAACCACATCATGTCGAAGATGTCGTAGATCCCCTGCGCGGCCAGAGCCCCGCCCAAAACGACGACGACCGTGCCGGGGGAAAATACGCTTGTCAGGACAAACGCCTCACCGAACGCCATCAAGCCGATGACCCAATAGCCCCACAGCCCAAGCGATGCGATAGAGGGGAGCAGGCTGCTCATGTCCGGCCTACCGACTGCAAAAAGCAAGAGGGCTTTGCCGCGCGCATCGGTCAGAGAATTCCGGTGAGGAAACGGGCGGCATCGACGGCGGGAAACAGTTCGGCGAAACCATTTTCCAGCGCGGTCAAAGTTGCATCGAAGTCTTGCATGTTCAGCATTCCATTGAGGTTGGGTTTACCCACGTGTCATTGACGGGACAATTGCTTCTCCGCTGATGCTGTAATTGCATCGTGAAGCTTCTTATACGATCACGCTGGAAAAGATCGCGAACCGAAGCTGCTGTCGTCCTTGGAGCAATTCCAGTGTGATGTGTTGGCGTCAGCGTCCCTTCCGGGTCTCCAGCGCGCTGCACGATCTTCGCTCAGGTGACGGTGAATTGCCCCATCATGCCGGCATCCTCATGTTCAAGGATATGGCAGTGAAACATGAACGGCGTCTCGCGGCTGGCGGGCTGGTCGAACCGGGCGAGGATCTCGGCCTCGCCGGGCACCAGCACGGTGTCTTTCCAGCCGGTGTTCTCGGGCCGCGGGGGGCCGCCGTTCTCGCTGACCACCCGGAAGCGTACGCCGTGGACGTGAAACGGATGCGCGACCATCGTGCTGCGGATCTGCCAGCGCTCGACCGATCCGAGGGCTATTTCAAAATCGATCCGGCGCATGTCGTAGGGGCGCCCATTAATGGCAAAGCCACCGCCAGCCATCATCATGCCGCCCATGCCCATTTCGAGCGAGACCTGCCGCGTCGCGATCTCGGCTCCCGACAGATCTTCGGGCGCGCAATCCAACTGGTCCGGTAGCCGGGTGATCCGCGCGGCCAGCGTGCTGTCGGTGGCGAACTGCAGGACACCATAGGCCTGGGCAGGATCGCTCATGAGCACAGGCGCGCTGCTTGACGAGAAGTCGACAAGCACCTCGGCCCGTTCGCCGGGTGCCAGACGCAGCACATCAAGCGCGACGGGTGCCGGCAGAAAGCCGCCGTCGGTTGCCACCAAGTGCATGGGCCGCGTGTCGTCGATGAACAGTGTGTAGATGCGGGCGTTCGAGCCGTTGAGCAGACGCAAGCGGACGATCCCCTCGGGCACCACCGCAGTCGCGCCCGCCTGACCATTCACGAGCATCCGGTTCCCGGCAAACCCGTGCATTATGTCCATCATGGAAGGGTCGTAGACCATGCGCCCGGCGCCGTCGAACCGGCGGTCCTGCAAGACGAGCGTCAGATCGTCGATGCCATATGTGGACGGCAGACCCGCGCGTCGTCCTGCCCGTCCGTCACATGGATGACCCCCGCCAGTCCAAAATAGACCTGTTCCGCGGTTTGCTCATGGATATGCGAGTGATACCAGGCCGTTGCCGGGTCCTGCGCAATGGACATCTCCGGTCGCCATGTGGCACCGGGCGCAATTGCGAGATGCGGACCGCCATCATACTCTCCGGGCACCAGAAGGCCGTGCCAGTGCGTGCTGATAGGTTCATCAAGAGCATTCTGCACTTCGGCGGCCAGCTCGCCGTTCTGCACCAGGATGGTCGGACCCAGATACGCCTGATTGAACCGGCGGTCGGTGTGCCGGGCCCCCCGGCAAAGGCAGTGCTCCCCGACGTGGCCGTCAGCGCCAACCGCCCCGTGTCCCGCGTATCGAGAAGCGGTGGCATGGCGAGCCGCGGTTGCGGCGTTTGTCCCTGCGCAAAGGCGTGTCGGACTGACGTTTGCGAAAGGACGCCAGCGGACAGGATCGCTGCGGAGGTCGAAGTCAGGAACTGGCGTCTCTTCATTCTGATCTTTCAAGGTTTGGCTGGAAGCGTCGCCATGGCAAACCCTTCTTTGGCAGTGGGGTATGACGGAACACGAGACTGAAACCATCGCAGCTGCCTGTAGGCGCGACCAGAGCCTCGCGTGTCCTCAAAGGACACGATGCGCCGGGGATCAGTCTGCCAGCAGCTTTTTGCGCTCGGAGAACTCGGTCGAGTCGATCTCGCCCTTCGCATAGCGCTCCTTCAGAAGCGCCAAGGCACGATCATGCGCGGCATGGCTGCTGGCGGCGGGTCCGGCCACGCCGAACAGGCGCAGGAGATATATGATCCCGGCAACGATCCCGACGACGATCAGAATCATGAAGATCGGCCCAAGGACCATCCCGAAGCCTCCCCACTGGCTGCCGCCCCACATCATGTCATAGCCATGATAATAAAGGCTGTTTCGATCCGGGATTTCCCCGACCTGTGCCATCGCCGAACTCGCGGCGAGGCAGAGTGCGCCTGCCATGCTCGGGACAATCGCCCTGTTCCTGAATTTCATCCTTTGACTCCCTCGGCATGGCATCGACTGCGGCCACCACTAAGTACGTAATCATATGGGAAAAATGGCGCCTAAGCCCTGATCTGCATCAAGACGGCAGCGGCAAAACACTATAGCATGCTGCGCAGATACGCAGGCGTGGATTGTAGAACGACATCTCTGATTTGGCCGCGCAAGGCCGATTTCAGCGCCGCCGCACAAAGTCAGCGTCTCGCAAGCCCCGAGCCAAGGATTCCGGTTCAGTCAGCTACACGATCACCCGTATGTTCAAGGGGGCCACACTGGACGACATTCATCCCGCACCCGAGCCGCCCTCGCGGACCACGGCTTCGGCGTCCTGACAGAGATCGACGTCAAGCGACGATGAAAAGAAGCTCGACGTCGAGATGCCGGCCTATCGTATTCTCGGCGCCTGCAACCCCAAGATGGCGC
>CAWHHV010000006.1:0-383013 GCA_963829385.1 uncultured Alphaproteobacteria bacterium
TCTAGACCTAATGACTACGCTGTTCTGGTGAATTTCCGATAAACACCTGTTTCGGCGAAGGAAAACTCATTTTTGCGGAATTGTTTGGATTTGGGTCGCGTTTGCTTCTCCCGCGACCGGGGTAGGAAGGTCTCTGTCCATAGCCTTCGTCGGCCTCTGCGTCCGCCCCAGTTGACATCACCTTGTTGCGGGGTTCGAAGAACACCGCGCCGTCATGTGGCACAGCAACGTAGCGGAGCTCGTGGGCGATCAAACAGTCGCTTCTTGCGTGACCCAACGAAGACCCTCATCCAGCTTAAGATAGCCGTCGTGCTTGCGGATTGGGCGGTTGCGCGGAAGGTGCAATGGGCGATCGGCGCGGCGGCATAGGTTGCAAGCAGTCGCCATTGCGGCGAACGGGGCGGCGAAAGCCAACGGTGTTTGATAGCGAGCACCGATTGGAAGCTGTCAGCACTTGGGCGCTGAACCCTATCAGCGCATGTCGTCGTCCCCTGAAACCGCGCCAACAGGACTTAGCCGGACCCACATCTACTTACAGCCTATGCCACACCGCCCTCGCCGAGGACTTCTTCGACGGTTTCATTGTCGTCGAGGAAATCCACCGACACAGCTCCATCAGCCGGGTCATGGTCAGCAAGGCGCACTTCTTCAATTACCTGCTGCATGGTGGTCACGATCTTGCGCGGCGTGATCTCCGTAAGCTGGGATGCGATTGTCTCAATCGCTGCTTCTTCAAATGGAAAGAACCCGCCTTCGCCGTCCGGATCAACACGGTTACTATTTAGGATTTCGCGTACGAATGAAACGGCGTCATCCTTATCGAGAACGACCAGTTCGATCTGCCTGTGAATGCGGCTCAGGATGTAGTCAAAGAACAGAACCGCTAGCTGGGAGATTTCCGCCGAAAGTGCGATAACCATACAGAAGCAGTTTGGGCAGTTGTCATAGATGTGGCGCAAAATATCATTGACCTCTCTCGCTTCCTTGACACTGGCTCGTTCCAAGTCGTCCAGTTCATCAATAAACAGGTAAGCACCCTTCTTGAATCGCCTTTTGTTCGCTTCCGAAATCCCCATCTCGTGCACGAACAGGTTCACCAAGCGAGTGAATATCATCATTGCCTGATAATCTGTCAGAGTCTTAGGAGCGATAAGTTTGAGGAAGTCCTCTTCCTTCTGACAGTGATAAATTTCTTTGGCGAAATTGTTCAGCTCGACCGGTGGAATCAAAATCTCGATAACTTTCTCCGCGGGAACTTCATGGCCGAGGCCATGCGCGGTACGGCAAAGCGAAATGCACTCTGTCAGAACATTGTGGTAGGCTTGCACATTCGCCAAAAGGTCAGACTTTGCGACAATGTCATCGAGAAATGCGCCGGCAAAGGTGAGCTTACTCGGGAGAGGAGCGCGCAGGCAGACGCCGCGCCGCTGGCTTCCGGGGTCCAGGACAAGGTCCGGCCGGGGTCCAATGGGCTAACCCATTGAGTTTGCGGTTCCTTCCTGGCGATATTCGTATGCTGGCGGGCGAAGCGCGGGACATCGCCAGCGACAGGGCCGGATTTTTGGGAAGCCACCCAGAAGCCGGAGCCATGCAAGCCCCGCGCAAACACCAATGAACGCTGGCCTTCCGACCGGACACCGCTGGTAGCCGCTGGACCCCGTGTGGAGTCCGGCCCGGCATCCGGAGTCCGGAAGCCACCGGTATCCACCCGACCGAGGAACCTTGCCCACCATGACGCTGAGCTTCGCCCCCGATCCGGATGCGGAGCGCCAAGTGATCGACCGCCGCCCCGTGGGGACGGCGGTCAGCAACTCGTCGGGGTCCGGTGCCTCAGGCGGCAGGAAGTTTGTACACGCGCCCCCGGTTCTCGACCTTCACCGAGGTTACCTCGAGCCCGAGTTTCTTCTTCAGCGCCCGGCCATCGCGCCGCGCACCGTGTGCGACTGCCAGCCTATCGCGGCCATGATCTCGTCGATGGTCGCGCCGCCTTCCGCGCGGAGCATCTCGATGAGCGTCGCCTGCTTCGTGCCCGTGCGCGGTGTGCGCGCTTTTGGGCGCCGGGTCGGGCTGGGTGGCGGTATCCGTCGCAGGCGCGTCGCTCGGCGCGTCGTCGGGGCCCGTGGGTGCGGCGTTCGCGTCCTCGGGCTCGATCCCGATGGCGGCGAGGCCTGCGTCGGTGGCGACCAGCGTGACGCCGTGGCCGTCGCCGGTCTCGCGCCACATGGACTCGCCCTTGCGCGTGTCGGCGTCGACCTCTTCGAGGAAGCCCTTGGCGAGCATTGCGCCGACCACCTTGGCGGCGGCGCCACCCCGCAGGCTCTCGGGCAGCGGCAGGGCGATTCGGTCGTCGCGCTGTGCGGCGGCGCTCAGGATCAGGGCTTGGGTGTCGGAAAGCTTGGTCATCGTCGTCTCCCGTATCGGGGCGCGCGGGATGCGCTCGACCGGCTGCAGGCGATGGCGCCTGCGGGCGCATTACAAGCGTTGCGGCTGGAGAGCAAAACGTGGAACGCAACGAACTGCTGCAGGTTCCTGCTCATGGACATCGTCGCCTTCGGCCTTGAGCCGACCCACATTCTCTTCGCGACGATCGGCGCCAGCCTCTTGATGGCCTACTGGCTGCCGCGGCTGATCTTCGTCCGGCCGCCATCGTCGTCGGCGCTCCTGATCCTGTTCGGCATGCTCGGCTCGCTGATGTTTCCGGGCATCTTCTCCGGCCTCGACCCGACGTTGAACCCCGAAATGTAGGAGGTGACCGCCGAGATCGTTGTGATCATCGTGCTGTTCGCTGCCGGGCTCCGGATCGACGATCGCGGCGGCTGGCGGAGCTGGCGCCCCACCGCGGGCCTGCTGGCGATCACGATGCCGCTCAGGATCCTTGCGGTGGCGGGGCTGGGCTGGGCGATGACCGGCATGACCCTTGCGGGAGCAATGCTTCTCGGGGCTGTGCTCGCTCCGACCGATCCGGTGCTGGCCGGGGACGTGCAGGTCGGCCCGCCGCTCGAGGGCCGGGAGCACCCGGTGCGCTTTGCGCTGACGACGGAAGCGGGCCTCAACGACGGGCTGGCGTTCCCGTTCGTCTACCTCGCGCTCCACGTCGCGGAGGGCGGCTTCGGCGCCGAAGCGTCGCTGACGTGGCTGGCGTGGGACGTGATCTACCGCGTCGGCGTCGGAGCGGTCCTGGGCGCGGCCGTCGGCTGGGCGATCGGGCGGGTCCTGTTCGTGTTCCCGTCATGGAACACGCTGGCGGAAACGGGGCCGGGCGTGCTGGCGCTGGCCGGCGTGCTGCTGTGCTACGGGGTGGTGGAGCTCGCCGAAGGCTACGGGTTCGTCGCCGCGTTCGTCGCCGGCGTCGTGGTGCGGCGCGCCGAGGAGAAGCACGCGCTGCACCGCCGGCTGCACCTGTTCAGCGAGGCCGTCGAGAGCGCCGGCACCACGGTTCTACTTGTCCTGCTCGGCGGGGTGATGCCCGGCCTCTGGCAGTACCTGGACTGGCAGCACGCCGCCGTCGGCTTCGGCCTGCTCCTGGTGATCCGCCCGGTCGCGGGCGTCGCCGGACTTCTGGGAACCGCGCAAGCCTGGCGCGAGAGGTCGGTCATCGCGTTCTACGGCGTCCGTGGCATCGGGTCGCTCTACTATCTCGGCTACGCCGCCACCTATGTCGAGTTCGTCAACGAGGGCGCGATCTGCGCGCTCGTCGCCTTCACGATCTTCGCCTCGACGGTGATCCACGGACTGACGGCCCGGGAGGCGGTGCGTCTCCTTGATCAGGAGCAAGAGGGGAACGGATAGGGCGGCCCTCAGCCGGCTATACTCAACAGTACATCCGTGACATGCGTAGCTGTTCGCTTGCGCTACCCAATGATAGTGACAGCGGCTTCCGCGCCGATGCCGCGATACCATTTTGAAATCAGCGGGTTGGATGTACCATCATGCCTTAAATTGTCGGAGGATTGGATGACCATGCGCTTCAGAAAATCCGTGAAGCTCATGCCGGGCTTACGTCTCAACTTCTCGAAGTCAGGCGTTTCGACCAGCCTCGGCGGGGGAGGGGGCGCCGTCAATCTCAGCCGACGTGGCGTGCGATCAACGCTATCCGTGCCAGGACCGACCCGGGCCGAAGCTGAAATGAGCCATGCCGCCGCCTTTCAACTCAGGAAATATGCTCACTTCCGATCCGTCCGGCGCGACCGCGTCGCGGTCCACCGAAAGAAGCCTTGTCTCGAAATCCGTCATGTGGTTCTCCAATCCTGCTGTTTCCGTCATGGCGTCCGAAGTATCGCATGTCTTCCACAACGAGCCGGCCGGACGCGCGGGCCGCTCTTGCCTGAACCGTTCGTATGGGAGGCTCTTCGAAGCTGCCGTTCGTGCGCCGCGCAGCAATCTGACCCTTGGGAGGTCGACTCAGCGGACAAAACGGCTTCACGACCGGCTTGCATTGTCGTGTCGCCTGTCGACCAGACTGCGCGCCCTTTCGGACCTGGCGCGGGCAATGCGCTGGGGGACCGCGACCAGAGGGTAGTTCGTCGGGAAAACGCCACCGACGTGCGACAATGCGCCCCTTTAAACATTACCGCCGGCATCTATATGACTTTCAAAAATTACTGAAAACCGTGAAAACGGAGGCTCGAATGCGGCAAGGACATATCGAAAAGGAGTTCATCGTACACTTCGGCGAGATGGGCTCGCGTTGGGGAATCAACCGCACGGTTGGACAGATTTACGCCCTACTGTTCCTGTCGTCGGAACCGCTCTGCGCAGACGACATGTGCGACGCTTTGGGCTTCTCACGCTCGAACGTGTCTATGGGCCTGAAGGAGCTTCAGTCCTGGAGTCTCGTGCGTCGGCGTGAATTCGAAGGCGACCGGCGCGAACATTTCGAGGCGCCTGAGGATCTCTGGAAGATCGTCCGCACCCTGATCGCGGAACGCAAGAAGCGTGAGATCGACCCGACGCTGACGAAGCTGCGCGAACTGTCGCTCGAGGCGGACGGCGGCGATACCCACGCGAACCGGCGCATCGCAGAACTGCGCGAGCTGATCGAGACCTTGACGCAGTTCTACGACGAAATGGAACGGATCGAGACCGAGCGGCTCGTCGGGCTGATCAAGGCCGGCGCGAAGCTCTCGAAGCTGATCTCCGCGACTGACAGGATCATTCCGCTGTCGCGGACCCGCAAGAACAGAAAGGAAACCTGAACCATGTTGGACACCCTCATCCTTTCGCGGATCCAGTTCGCGGCCAACATCTCGTTCCACATCCTGTTTCCCACCATCACCATCGCGCTCGGCTGGGCGCTCCTGTTCTTCAAGCTTCGTTTCAACCGTACCGGTGACGAGGCGTGGATGGATGCCTACCGTTTCTGGGTCAAGGTCTTCGCCCTGACCTTCGCTTTGGGCGTCGTGTCGGGAATCACGATGTCGTTCCAGTTCGGGACCAACTGGCCCGGCTTCATGGAAACGGTCGGTAATGTCGCGGGGCCCTTGCTGGCCTATGAGGTGCTGACCGCCTTCTTTCTGGAAGCCGTCTTCCTCGGCATCATGCTGTTCGGGTTCCGGAAGGTACCGGGCTGGGTGCACACGCTCGCCACGTTCCTCGTTGCATTCGGTACGACGATGTCGGCCTTCTGGATTATCGTGTTGAACAGCTGGATGCATACCCCTGCCGGCTATGAATTGCGTGACGGTGTCATCCACGCGACCGACTGGATAGCGATCGTCTTCAACCCGTCAATGCCATATCGGCTGAGCCATATGCTGCTGGCCAGCGGTCTGACCGTGGCCTTCATGATTGCCGGTTTCTCGGCCTTTCGCTGGTTCATCGGCGACCGTTCGGGCGAGGTGCGCCGCACCCTTCGGTTTGGCATCGTGCTGGGCGCGCTGCTGATCCCGCTGCAGATCTACGCTGGCGATATGCACGGCTTGAACACGCTCGAACATCAGCCTGCCAAGGTGGCCGCGATGGAGGGTAACTGGGAAACCGGTTCGAACGTGCCGCTGCTGCTTTTCGCGCTGCCCGATGAGGAGGCGCGGGAGAACCGAGCCGAGATCGGGATTCCAAACCTCGCCTCGATCATCCTGACCCATCGCGCCGACGGCGTCGTGCCGGGGCTCAACGACTTCGTCACCGAGGATGGAGAAGTGTTGCATCCCCGCGTGGCGCCGGTTTTCTGGGGCTTTCGCGTGATGGTCGGCACCGGCCTGGCCATGCTGGTCGTGAGTTGGAGCGCGCTGGCGCTCATGGCGCGCCGACAATCGGACGCGACGGGTGGCTGGATCATGACGCGCCGCGGTCTCGAAGGATTGCCGAAGCCGCTGGTCTTGGCGCTGATCGCGATGACCTTCGCGGGCTGGCTGGCCACGCTGGCGGGCTGGTATGTCACCGAGATCGGCAGGCAGCCCTGGCTGGTGACTGGCGTTCTCTCGACCAAGGACGCTGTCGCCGACATCGCCCCGGGCATGGTGCTGTCAACGCTGCTGATCTACCTCGCCCTCTATGCCTCGCTCACGCTGGCCTATGTCGGAGCGATCTTCCACCTCGCGCGCCGGGCCGCCCGCGGGGCTGCCCTTCCCGGTCGCCTGGTCTCGGACCCGGGGCGCATCAAAACCGCGCCCGTCATCGCTCTGACGGCCTGACAATCCTCGCGCCCCTCGCGCATGCGGGGGGCGCCTACCTGGAGTTTGTTCGTGCTGACCCTTTTCGGCGACCCTGCGATCTGGCTTCCCAACGCCTTTGCAGCCCTGCTCGGGCTATCCATCCTCCTCTACGTCATACTGGACGGCTTCGATCTGGGCGTAGGACTTCTGTCGCCTCTGGCCAAACCGGACGAACGCGACCGGATGATCGCCTCGATCGGTCCATTCTGGGATGCGAACGAGACCTGGCTGGTGCTGGCGATCGGGCTGCTTCTCGTCGCATTTCCGACCGCGCACGGGATCATCCTGTCGACCCTTTATCTGCCGGTCTTCGTAATGCTACTCGGCCTCATACTGCGCGGCGTTGCCTTCGAATTTCGCGCCAAGGCGCCGGCAGATCAGAAACATATCTGGGATATGGCATTTTTTACCGGCTCGTTGATGACTGCCCTGTCGCAAGGATACATGCTGGGACGTTACATTCTTGGCTTTGTGGAAGGTTTCGCTGCACAGTTCTTCGCGGTGCTGACCGCCATCGGGCTCGCCGTAGCCTACGGATTCATCGGCTCCACCTGGCTTCTCAGAAAGACCGAAGGTACGCTTCAGAGAAAGGTGATCGTGTGGGCACGTCGGGGCGTCTGGGGGCTCGCTGTCGGCCTTCTCGCAGCCTCGCTTGCTACCCCGCTGGCGTCGGACCGGATATTCGAGAAGTGGTTCAGTTTCCCAGAGTTCGTGTTGCTTGCTCCAGTGCCGCTGATGAGCGTGTTGCTGGTCGCGTTGCTCATATTCGCTCTGCACCGTCCTTACATCGACGCGGATGCGTGGTCCTGGCTGCCATTTGCGACGACCGTCGTTCTCTTCGCGCTGGCCTTCGTGGGTCTCGCCTATTCCTTCGCGCCCTACATCGTGCCGGATCGCCTGACTATATATGAAGCGGCGTCCGCACCCGAGAGCCTGATCATCATCCTGCTGGGTGCACTTTTCGTGCTTCCGGTAATCGCCGGCTACACGGTGCTTTCCTACGTCATCTTCCGCGGCAAGGCGACAGCGCTCAGCTACACGTGACAGGACCCCCGAGTTCGGCCAGTTCGCTTTGCAAAGGATGCGCGAGTGCTCTGCACCTAACCTGGGGCCAGCCGGGGCTGGAAAGTCCGGGCTTCTGCAACTGCCCCAACGTTAGGACGCCCGGCTCGGGAATTCTCGGGCAATTTCACGCTGGCGGGCCGGACGCGCCAGCGACGTTTTGCAGCGAGATCGAAGAGTTGTAGCCGATCGCGATGTGGGGGCGGTCTTATTGTAGAACCTGCGCCAAGCCTCGTTCTTTCCACGGGCGTCATCGATGCGCGATAACGTACAGGATCTTTCGCACATTGCCGGGCGAGGCGGCTCCCTTCAGGATCGTTGAAAGGAGCTTGGGATGGACGAGAAGCCGGAGGCGAAGTCGATGGGACAGGTGATCCAGGTCGATGAGGCTCGGATCAGGGATCGCCTCGGCGAGATGGTGCGCGGGACGGTCGAGGAGGCGCTGAACGCCATGCTCGACGCCGGGGCGGACCGGTTATGCGGCGCCGGACGCTACGAGCGCAGCGAGGCGCGGAAGGATACGCGCGCCGGCAGCTACGAGCGATCGCTGGAAACGCGCGCCGGCCAGGTCAGCCTGAAGATCCCGAAGCTGCGGCGGCAGACCTTCGAGACGGCGATCATCGAGCGCTACCGCCGCCGGGAGAGCTCGGTCGAGGAGGCGCCGATGGAGATGTACCTTGCCGGCGTCTCGGTGCGCCGGGTCGAGGACATCGCCGAGGCGCTCTGGGGCACGCGGGTCAGCCCGAGCACGGTCTCCAATCTCAACAAGAAGGTCTGCGCCAAGATCGAGGCCTGGCGGAACCGGCCGATCGAGGGCGCGCATCCGTACGTCTTTCTGGACGGCATCGTGATGAAGCGCACCTGGGCCGGGGAGGTGCGCAACGTCTCGCTGCTGGTGGCGATCGGCGTCAACGCCGAGGGTTGCCGCGAAATCCCCGGCATCTGCGAGGGCGCCAAGGAGGACAAGTCCGGCTGGTCGGCGTTCCTGCGGCGCCTCGTGGACCGCGGGCTTCGGGGCGTGGAGCTGATCGTCTCGGACGCCTGTCGCGGCCTCGTCGAAAGCCTCGCGGAGCACCTGCCGGACGCCCGGTGGCAGCGCCGCGTCGTGCATTTCTACCGCAACGTCTTCAGCCACGTGCCGGCGACAAAGGTCCGCGAGGTCAGCCACATGCTCGAGGCGATCCACGCCCAGGAGACCCGCGCAACCGCCGCGGCCAAGGCCTCGGCGGTTGTCGACGAGCTCCGCCGCCAGCGTATGGGGCGCGCGGCGGACCTCGTCGACGCGCACGTCGCGGAAACGCTGACCTACCATGCCTTCCCGGACTGCCACTGGATCAGGATCCGCACCAACAACCCGCTCGAGCGCATCATGCGCGAGATCCGGCGACGAACCCGCGTCGTCGGCGCCTTCCCCGACGGCCAGTCCTGCCTCAACCTCGCCGCGGCGCGGCTCCGGCACATCGCCGGCGCCCAGTGGTCGACCCGGAAGTACATGAACATGGCGCCGCTCCGCGCGGCGCAGAACGAAGCCTACGGGGCCGTCGTGGCGTGAGCGAATGTGCGAAAGAGTTTGGACGCTACCGCATCCACGCTTTTCTGACCGGGCGGGCGCTCCCGCCTCGCTCTCGCGACGGAACATCGGCGAGATCCGCGGCACGATCGGGTTCGAGGGACCCGTCCTCACCGATGACATGCAGATGCACGCCGTCTCGAGCCGGATCTCGACCGGACGAGCGGCGATTGCGGCGGTCAACGCCGGAAACAGCCTGCAAATCTACGCCAACCACCGTGGCGCCGACCCGATCGAAACCGTGCGAGCCGTCGGCTCTACGCTGCGATGGGCCGGTCCGGGCGTCGATCAGGCCCTCGCCGCACAGCAGGTCGAGCGCGTGGTGGCGTTCAGGTCGCGGCTGATCTGATCATCTGCGGACGCCCGAGATGGTTCCGATTGCGGGCCTACGCGCGCCGACCGCATCTTTCGGAAAGCACCAGTTCTTGTGCGCGACCCAGGAGAAGGCGACACAGTCGCCATCGGCTTCGCAGCTGCGCCGGCATTGGGCCAGCGACGTGTTGCGAAGTCCGTCCGGCAGGATGTCGAAGCCGACAAGGTCGATCCCGGTTCCTTCGCGGAACGGCCTGTCAAATATCTGCGGATCGACGCCGGCGTAGTCGAGGACACCGCTTACAACGCCGCGTGCCGCGGACACGTTCTCGACCCCGGATTTTGGCCAGCACCAGCGCGTCTCGACCATATAGCTATAGGCGGCGCATCGTGTGTCGTCGCGGCGGATCCGTCCGCAGCCGGACAGGCTCACGTCGCGCACCCCGGTCGGAATCAGGTCGGCCCCGAAGAAGTCCAGATCCTCCAGATGGTCGACGCCGACCGGCGCAGCCGGAGCCGCGTCCCGAGGCCGTGCGTCAGGGGCGATCGCCGCGTCCTGAGCTTCCGCCGGCGGAACCAAACGACGGCGCTCCACGATATCGGAATGGGCGGCGACGAACGCGTCGGCCTCTTGCATTGTTCCGGCGATTTCGACATCCGCCGCGCCGCGCTCCAGCAGCGCCTTCTCGGGTTCGGAGAAATAATAGATGTCGGTGGTCGAAAGCATCCTCTCGTAGACAAAGGGCGGCGTCTCAAGGACGTTCATCATCCCGATGATGTCCGACGTCGTGTAGAGGGTAGCAGCCGTTGTTATGTCTGCCCGCTCAGGCGCTGTCGCGCCTTCAGCGTCAACGTAGAACTGATGAACGCCGAGGTCGCCATCGACGCGTCGAATCGCGCCGCCGAAGAAGACGTTCGCGCAGGAGGATTTCGCAGCTGAGGCCGGACGGCAGAAACGTCGCGATGCCCTTGTCGTCGAGAACCGCCGCCAGTTGCAGCCCCTCGTACAGGTTCCCACCGCCGCTGGCAGTCACGACGAGCCGGATGTTGTTGTCCCTCATCGCCCGGCGCATCTCGAAGCTGTCTCCGGCGTTGATCTCTCCGACGAGGAACAGAACGTTCGCAAGTCGCGGGTCGAAGCGAAAACTGCCGTACTCTATCGCCTGCGCCGCGGCGCCCGATGCAACCGGTTCGCAGACCGCCATTGTGGCAAGCACAAGACCAGGAACTCCACAAACTCGCACGCCCAAAACGCCTGATACCAGCGCACGCTGATGCGGACTTACGCCGGGGATTCCCAAAGCCGTTAAAGTCTGAATTCATGGAGCGAACCAGAGGGAGGTTCGCCATGGCTGCTGCGGTGTTGCTGCGAGATGATTTCGACGGGCCTGCTCTTCGACGGCTGGCGAAGGGCACGAAGGACGCGGCGCAGGCGCGCCGGCTTCTCGCGCTCGCGGAGATCCGCGACGGGGGGTCCCGCCGCTGATGCGGCGCGGGTCGGCGGGGTCGGTCTGCAGACGATCCGCGACCGGGTGCTGCGCTTCAACGCCCGGGGGCCTGCCGGGCTGATCGACGGCAAGGCGCCGGGCAACGCGTCCAAGCTTGACGATGCCCAGCGTCAGGCTCTTGCCGCCATCGTCGGCGCGGGCCGATCCGCCATCCATGAGGTGGTGCGGTGGCGGCTGGCCGATCTCGCGCAATGGATATGGGAGGGCGAGCCATTGTCCGCCATTGGTCCGAGGACAATGGCGAGCGGCATCTCGCTCAGCGAGACCACGGTGGGCCGCGAGCTGCGTGCTCTTGGCTACCGGAAGATCCCGGCCCGCCCGCGCCACTACGCGCAGAACGGGCCGGCCATCGACGACTTCGAAAAAAACTTCCGGCCGAACCGGACGAGATCCGCAAAAGGCTCCCGACCGGAACCGAGATAGAGTCGGTTCAGACTGGCAACCCGGTACGTATCAGGCAACCTTCTCATGTAGACCCGATATCGCTTGCACGAGGTTGTCCTCGGTCACTTCCCCGGCGGTGAAGGTCCGCATGATCCGGCCTTGGAACATTGCGATGACCCGATCAGATACGCGCAGCACCTCGGGCATTTCGGAGCTGATCACGATCACCGCGTAGCCTTGCGCTGCCAGATCGCGCACCAGCTTATGGATCTCGGATTTCGAACCAACATCAATGCCGCGCGTGGGTTCGTCAACGATCAGGACGTTGGGATGCATCGATAGCCACTTGCCGATCACGATCTTCTGCTGGTTGCCGCCCGACAGGTTGCCGACAAGCTGCCGCCAGCCCGGCGTCCGGATGTCGAGCTTGTCGCGGTACTGGTCGAAGATCGCAATTTCGGCGCCGTTGGCGATGAACGGACCGGCCGTCAGATCGCCGACCTGAGGCAAGGTAATATTGTCTCGACAGTTCATGCCAAGCACCAGCCCCTGCCCCTTGCGGTCCTCGGGGACCAGCGAGATCCCTCTCGCGATCGCATCGACCGGCGAGGCGATGTGCACCTCCGCGCCATCGAGCAGGATGGCGCCCGCCGAAGGCGTGCGTAGCCCGAACAGCGTCTCGGCGATCTCGGTGCGCCCCGCGCCGACGAGGCCATAGAAGCCGACCACCTCGCCGCGCCGTACCGCGAAGTTCACATCTTGGAACAGCTTGCCGCAGGACAGGCCGCGCACCTCCAGCGCGACATCGCCCAGTTCGGCCGCCTGAATGTCGCGCGACATGTCGATGCTGCGCCCGATCATCAACTGCGTCACCGCGTCCTCGTCGGTCTCGCGCGTCTCCAGCGTGCCGTTGTACTGGCCGTCGCGCAGCACGCTGATCCGGTCTGAAATCTTGAAGATCTCCTCCATGCGGTGAGAGATATAGACGATTCCGACCCCCTGGCTGCGCAGATCGTCGATCACCTCGAACAGCACGACCTTCTCGGCATCGGTCAGCGAGGCGGTCGGCTCGTCGAAGATCACTGCCTTGGCGTCGACGGTCAGGGCCCGCGCGATCTCGACCATCTGCTTGTTCGCGATGGACAGATCGCCCACCAGCGTTTTCGGCCCGAAGCCGACCTTCAGACGCTTCAGGATAATTTCCGTCCGCTCGTAGAGCGTGGTCCAGTCGACCCGGCCGAAGCTTCGTCGCGGCAGTTCTCCGAGATAGACGTTCTCGGCCACGCTCAGCTCGTCGGCGAGGCTAAGTTCCTGATGAATGAACACAACGCCCATCCCCTTAGCGTGCAGGGGGTTGGTCATCACCGTCGGCCGCTCGCTGATATAGATCGTGCCCTCGTTGGGCTGGTGCAGCCCGCCCAGGACCTTCATCAGGGTGGACTTTCCGGCGCCGTTCTCGCCCATCAGCGCATGGACCTCGCCAGGCATCACGGTCAGCGACACGCCGTCCAGCGCGCGCACGCCGGGAAAGGTCTTGACGATTCCCTCGAGACGCAGTGCAGGGGTTGGTCCGGTCATATCCTCAACTCCCCGCTGCCTTTCCGATTGAGCGTGCGATCCAGGTACAGAACCGCGATCAGGATCACGCCGATCGCCAGATTCACCATCGCTGTGTCGGCGCCGATGTAGCCCAGCCCGGTCCGCAGAAGCTGGATCGCGATGACCCCGCCGATCGTGCCAAGGATGGACCCCTTTCCGCCCGAAAGCTTGGTGCCGCCCAGAACGACGGCTGTGATGACCCACAACTCGTAGAGCATTCCGTCATTGGGGTTCACCGATCCCGAGCCGGAATAGAACACAACGCCGCTGAAGGCGGCCAGCACCCCGATCAGGATGAAGTTGGCCAACATGTGCGGGCCAACCTTGATGCCCGCATTGACGGCCGCCTCGCGGTTGTCGCCGATGGCGAATGCGTTGCGTCCGTGGACCGTGCGGCTGAGGAGCCACCAGACCAGCACTGCCGCGACCGCGAGAAAGATCGTGGGCGCGCCTATTCCCGCTAGGTCGAACTCCATGAAGTCGACCAGCGTCCAGTTGAGATGCGACGTCGGCTGTTCGCCATTGTACATGAACACCAGACCGCGAAAGCCCAGCATCGCGCCCAGCGTAACGATGAAGGCGTCCACGCCAGTCTTCCAGACGATCAGGCCGTTGATCGCGCCCAGCGCCGCGCCGGTCAGGAGCGCGAGCCCCCATGCCACCGGGATCACCGCCACATCCCCCAGCGGTTCGAGGATCGGCCATGTCATCGAATCGAGCATCACCACCCCGGCCAGGGCAAAGATCGCGCCCACGCTCAGGTCAATATTGCCGTTGATAATGATCACCGTCATCCCGAGCGCTATGATGCCGAGAGGCACCGATTGCTGAAGAACCAACAGCATGTTCTCCACGCTCAGGAAGGCCGTGCGCGACGTCGAGAGAAACTGGCCGACGATCGAGAAGAAGGCGAGCTCCAGCAGAATGAAGGCCCAGATCGCGCTTTGCGCGATCATGCGCTTTCGCGATTCGGCCATACCCTCGCCATTCGCAGCTTCGTTCAACACGGATGTATCGGTTGCCATCTTTTCCTCCCTCAGGCGATCGGCGACCAGATACGACCGCGCTTTGCGGCGATATCCAGCCAGACGGCAAGGATGATGATGATCCAGGTGACGACATACTGGACATAGAAGGCCAGCCCGACCAGCAGCAGTCCATTCTGGATGAAGCCGAGTATCAGCACGCCGACCACCGTCTTGAGCATCGTCCCGGACCCGCCGAGCAACGACGCGCCGCCAAGGATCACGGCGGCGAGCACCTCGAGCTCCATGCCCTGGCCAACCGTGTTCTGGCTGCCCAGTGACCGGCCTGCCTGCAGGAGGCCCGCCACCCCGACGCAGAACGCGGACATCAGGTAGCAGAAGAACACGACCCGTGCCCTGGGAATTCCCGAGAACGCCGCCGCCGTGCCGTTGCCGCCAACGGCATAGACCTTGCGGCCGAACGGCGTCTTGGCCAGCACGATTCCCAGGATCACCGCGAGTCCCAGAAAAACCAGGATCGGCACCGGAATGCCGAGCACGTCGCCGCGGCCGAACAATGCAAACCACGTGTTCGCCTTGTCGTCGATATCCATGTTTTGCCCGCCGGAATAGATCAGCGTAAGGCCTTGGATCGCCGAAAGCATCCCCAGCGTCACGATGAGCGAGTTGAGCTTCAGGTAGCCGACGAGAAACCCGATCAATGCCCCCAGCGCCAGCGTCATGGCGAACATGACCGGGATCGCCGGAGCCGCGCCAATACGGTCATGCAGGTCCAGAACGACGATGGTCGAGAACGACATCATCGAGCCGACCGACAGGTCGAGATTGCCCGAGATCACCACGAACGTGACGCCGAGCGCGATTACCCCGAGGATGGCCGATGACCGCACCACCCCCATCACGTTGTCTATCGCGATGAACCGCGGATTGGCGATGGCGAATACGATTATGAAAACGGCGAACGCCACCAGAATGCCCTGACGGGCAAGAAGCTCGCCTATTGATTTCATGCGGATCTGAGACAACCCATTTTCCTCCCCGAATAGCCGGCTTGTCCCGCCGGCATCTGCGATCCGCCCCCTTCGCTATTTCCTCGAACGATTCCTCCATCGCGAGGCCCGGACGCTCCGATTGATCGGCTGCCCGGCGGGGTCACGAGATATGTTGCGGCACGAGTTCCGCGGCCCGGCTTCCTATTCCGAAGTTCCGGTCCGGCGGCACGGGCTGTCCGCGCCGCCGCACGCCGAGTCACGTCCGTCAGATCAGAAAACCGGCTTGGAGTACTCGCCCATGTTGTCCTGGGTGATCTTCGGCGTCTCAAAGTAGTTCAGGAACGGCACTTCCTTGCCATCGAGCACGTCGATAGCGGTTTGCAGCGCCGCCTGGGCGTCGTCCACCGGGGACTGATAGATCGACCCCCAGTATTCGCCGCGCTCCATTGCCTCATAGCCGACGGCAAAGTTGGTCGCGCCCACGAATGTGATGCCGTCGGCCCGGCCCGCCGCCCGGGCGGCGTTCAGCGCGCCCACGCCCATGTTGTCGTCGCCGGAATAAACGCCGTCGATGTCGTCGTACTTGACGAGGAACGCCTCCATGACCTGCTGAGCCTTCTCGCGGTTCCAATCGCCCGGCTGGCTTTCGACCAGCGTCACGTTGGGGCAGACCTCCGGCAGGCGCTGCGTGAACCCGTCCGACCGCTCGATCGCCGTCGTATAGCCTGGCTGGCCGGTGATCTCGACGATCCGCGCCTCGTCCTCGATGCCCATTTCCGTGAACTTGTCGCACATGATTTCTGCTGCGCTCGCGCCCTGCTGGACGTTGTTCGGACCGGAGAACGACGCGACGAAGTCGAATCCCTGTTCGGCTATGTTCGAATTGGTCACGATCACCGGAATCTCGGCCTGGAATGCCTGGCGCACCGCCGGAATCACCGCTTCTCCGTTGGTCGGCCAGATGATGATGGCGTCCACCTGCTGCTGGATCAACTGCTCCATCTGCGCGATCTGCCGCGCCACATCGCCTCCGGCGTCCAAGACCACCGTCTCGATGTTCGAACTGGCGGCGGCGGCGTCGATGAATGCCTGCTCGTACGTCGTCTGATAGCTGTCCACGCCGACATTGTTCTGCGTTATTCCGATCGTGTAATCCTGCGCCGACACTGCGCCGGCGGCGCCGAGCGCGACCAGCGCCGTGGCGCCCGTGAATCTGGCATGCAGCTTCATCATTGGTGACTTCCTCCCAGTTGAGCCTTCGCCTGTCGCCGCCTCATTCTCGGGCGGTATGGCGCATAATGGATATGCATATGCGCGGCCGAGCGGGGCACCTCGAACTTTGTCCGAATTCGACTTTTTGAAGTTCATAGTGGATATACTTTCGGTGCCGCAACGCCGGGAAACGCGGCCAAGCTTGAGGGCGACGTCATGCCGCATCGCAGAGATGTCAAATCGGACAAACGAGAAAGGACCGCCGTGAAGGATTTTGCCCACATGCCGGCGCACGAAAACGCCGCCAGTCCGGGCGGGACCGCGGCTTCTGGCACGGCGCGCGGCGACCTTCAGAACGTGGCCGAATACCTGGACGCGCTGGCGTTCGAGATCGACACTGCCTTCGACCTGTCGGCCCCAAACCCCTACTTGGGCATGGCCGTTCACCTCGTCCGGCATCACGGCGAGGGGCGGATGGTCACTGCCTCCTCGCTGATAGGCGCGTCCGGCGTCCCGTATGCGACCGGCGTGCGCAAGCTGCGCGAGATGCAGGCGGCGGGTCTCATCGAACAGAGGCCCCGGACGCGGACGGGGCGCAGCTTCTCGCTCCATCCCTCGGCCACGCTTCTAGCGCAGTTCGACCGGCTGGCCGACCGCGTCCGGCGACTCAGCCGCGAACGGTTCGGCGGCGGCTCCGACGACGCTGAGAGCAGCGACTACTACTTCGGCAACAGCTATCTCGACGGGCGGGCCCTACAGCCGCCCCAGGTGCTGCCTGAACCGTTGGCCCTGCCCGGCGGGTTCCGGGGGCTGGCGCACGGCGACCCGACCTTCATGGTCATGAAGGACCTCAAGCGGCAGTTCGAACAGGTTCTGGGTACGGAGATCCACCAGCGCGCCTTCTCCATCGACCGGCTGCGGCTGGAAGCGTTGCGCAACGCCGAACGCCGCACGTCGCTTTACGACATAATTGCAGTGGATCTGCCGTGGATCGGCGAGTTCGCCACGCGCGGCATCCTTGCTCCCCTCGACACGATCATGGACGTGGACAGGCTCGATCCCGGCGACTTCCACACCGCAGGATGGCAAGCCGCGCATTGGGCGGGGCGACCCTACGGCGTGCCGAGCCAGACCACACCCGAACTGATGTTCTATCGCACCGACCTCTTCCGGGACGCCGGCCTGGCGCCGCCGAAAACCACCGACGACGTTCTGACCTGCGCGCGCCATTTCCACAATCCATCCAGCGGCGTCTTTGGCATCGCCTGGAACGCCGCTCGCGGTACAGCCCTTGGCCACTCCTTCATCATGAGCTGCGCCGATTTCGGTCAGCCGATCATCGACCTTCCGCGCATGGCGGGCGGCTTCGACGCGACGGCTCTCGCCGGGCTCGTGGACCTTGGCAGCCTGCGCCCAATGTTCGACAGCACCGCCGCCTTGGAGGCCGCCGAATACCTGCTCGCGCTGCTGGAATACTCGCCGCCCAACATCCTCTCGATGTCGTGGTACGAACGCATTCGCCCCTATGCCCGTGGCGAGGTCGCGATGGCCTATGGGTATACGCTGCTGGCGCCGTATTTCGAAAGCAACCCCGACAGCGTCGCGCATGGCAATACCGGTTACCTGCCCCACCCGGCCGGGCCGGGCGGCGCGCCCATCGCCCCGGTGGGCGGCTACGTCCTGGGCATCCCCGCCAATCTTGCTCCGGAACGGCGCGACGCCACGGTTGAGGCGCTGATCGCCTTCACAGCTCCCGAGGCGCAAAAGCTCTACGTGCAGCATGGCTCGCGCACGGCTCCGCGATATTCGGTCGGAGCCGACCCCGAAGTGCGCCGCCTCTCGCCGATCTTCGAAGCGGTGGACGGCATGTCATGGCGCGACGAGCTGCAGTTCTGGCCGCGGCCGCCGATTCCGAGCATCTCCGACATCATCACGATCTGCGGCGAGGAGCTTCACGACATGCTGCGCGGCCTAGTGACCCCGCGCGCGGCGCTCAGACAGGTCCAGCAAAGGGCCGAGCGCGCGTTGCGCGCGCAGGACTGACCCAAGGAGGAGACATCGATGGATCCCGAACGCCTGAAGGGCAAGAACATCCTGATCACCGGCGCGGCCCGCGGCATGGGAGCGGCCAATGCCGAACATTTCGCCGAGCTGGGCGCCAATGTCTGTCTTGGCGATCTCGACGAGGCCGAGGCGCAGAAGATGGCGGACGCCATCAATCAACGCGACAACGGCAAGGCGATTGCGGTGAAGATGGACGTTACCCGACGCGAGGACAACGCCGCCGCGGTCAAGGCCACGGTCGACGCCTTCGGGATGATCAATGTCGGGCTCTTCAACGCCGGGCTGAACAAGCCTCGGTTCTTCATGGATATCGATGAGGACAATTGGGATCTGATCATGAACGTGAACACCAAGGCAATGTGGCTCGGCATGCAGGAGACCGCGCGCCAGATGATCGCGCAGGGCAAACAGGACTACCCGTACAAGCTGATCAACGTGGGCTCCATCGCGTCCCGCAAGCCGCTGGTGGACGTGACCGTCTACTGCGCCTCGAAATACGGCTGCCTCGCGCTGACCCACTGCGGCGCGATCGGACTCTCCGAACACGGGATCACGGTGAACGGCTATGCGCCGGGCGTCGTGGTCACGCCGCTCTGGGAGCAGCTCGACAAGGACCTCGTCGACATCGGCTTCAAGAAACGCGAGGGCCAAGCCTACGAGGACATCGTCCGCGACGCCCTGCAGATCAAGCGCGTGTCCTATCCCGACGACGTGAAGGGCACCGCCGCGTTCCTGGCCAGCTCCGACAGCGACTACATGACCGGCCAGATGATCCACATCGATGGCGGCTGGTGCATCCAGTAGCCCACCTAATCTCCCATTCGACAAATAAGAAACGGATGGGCTCGGCCGCATCCGGAGGAGGACGACATGTCTCGCGCACTGATGCCGAACCTGCTGACGCCGCAGGATCTCGAAACCCACTGGAGATGGGAAGGCCGAATTCCGGCATGGGGCCACACCTCGGTCGATTTCGAACGCCGGATCGACCATGACCGCCTGCGCCGCTATCGCCTGGCCCGAACTCGGCAGGCGCTCCAGGCCTCGAACGCCGGCACGCTGCTTCTGTTCGACGTGAACAACATCCGCTACGTCAGCGCCACCAAGATCGGCGAATGGGAGCGGGACAAGATGTGCCGCTTCTGCCTGCTGACCGGCGACGACAGCCCCTATGTCTGGGATTTCGGGTCCGCCGCAATGCACCACAAGCGGTATTCCGACTGGCTGGAGCCTGAGCATTGCCTTGCCGGTGTCGTCGGGATGCGCGGCACGATCCCGCCTGAGTTTGGGCTGATGAAGAAATACGCCAAGCAGATCGCGGGCCTGATCCGGGATGCCGGCATGGCCGAAATGCCAGTAGGCCTCGACTATGCCGAAACGGCGATGTTCCACGCGCTGAAGGAGGAAGGGCTGCACGTGGTCGACGGCCAGCAGATCATGCTGGCGGCGCGCGAGATCAAGAACTGGGACGAGATCCAGCTTCTGACCCAGGCCGCCTCGATGGTCGATGGCGTCTATCACATGATCTACGAGGAGCTGAAGCCAGGCATCCGCGAGAACGACATCGTCGCGCTGTCGAACAAGATGCTCTACGAGATGGGCAGCGACGACGTCGAGGCGATCAACGCGATCTCGGGCGAGCGCTGCAACCCGCATCCGCACAACTTCACCGACCGCTACTTCCGGCCAGGAGACCAGGCCTTCTTCGACATCCTGCAGTCTTATCAGGGCTACCGCACCTGCTACTACCGGACCTTCAACATCGGCCGCGCCACGCCGGCGCAGAATGACGCCTACGTTAAGGCGCGCGAATGGATCGACGCGTCGATCGAGATGATCAAGCCGGGCGTGAGCACCGACAAGGTCGCCGAGGTCTGGCCCAAGGCTGCGGAATTCGGCTTTCCGGACGAGGATGCGGCCTTCGGCCTTCAGTTCGGCCATGGGCTCGGGCTCGCGCTGCACGAGCGCCCGATAATCAGCCGCGCGGTCAGCCTCGATCACCCGATGGAGATCCAGACCGGCATGGTCTTCGCGCTCGAGACCTACTGCCCGGCCGCCGACGGCTACTCCGCCGCGCGGATCGAGGAAGAGGTGGTCGTGACCGATACCGGCGTCGAGGTGATCTCGCTGTTCCCGGCGGAGGACCTGCCGATCGCGAACCGATACTGATCATGGCCAACCCGTTCGACCTGTCCGGCCGCAGGGCCCTGGTCACCGGCGGGGCAACCGGCATCGGCGAGGGGATCGCCCTGGGCCTCGCCGCCGCCGGAGCCGACGTCGCGTTGACCTATCGGAGCCACGAGCCTGGCGAAACTCTGTCCCGGATCCGGGGTCTCGGGCGCAAGGCCGCCGCCGTCCAGGCCGACTTCGCCGCAATGGACGAGGCCGCTGCTGCCGACATCACGCGGTTCGCGCAGGACGAACTGGGCGGCCTCGACGTCCTCGTCAACAACGCCGGCGTCATCCACAGGGACGCCTCGACGGATGCGCGTTTCGAAGACTGGCGGCGCGTCCTGTCGGTAAACCTGGATTCGGTATGGCTGCTGTCTCAGGCTGCCGGAAGGCTGATGATCGGACGAGGCGCGGGAAAGATCTTGATCGTGTCCTCGGTGCTGGGATCGCAGGGCGGTCTCCGGGTGCCCGCCTACACGGCGAGCAAGCACGCGGTGATCGGGCTGACCCGCGCGCTCTGCAACGAATGGGCACCGCACGGCGTCAACGTCAACGCTATCGCGCCGGGCTACACTGCCACGGACAACACCCAGGCGCTGAGGGACGATCCGGCGCGTTCGAAGGCCCTGCTGGAACGCATCCCCGCGGGCCGCTTCGCCCAACCGTCCGAGATCGCCGGCGCCGCCGTCTTTCTCGCGTCTGACGCCGCCGCCTACTGCCATGGCAGCGTAGTGACGGTGGATGGCGGCTGGCTGGCCCGTTGAAAGAGGACGGAACCATGGAACGGTTATTTGAAGGAAGAACCGCCCTCGTCACCGCTGCGGGCCAGGGAATCGGACGCGCCTCCGCCGAGGCGCTGGCCCGGCTCGGGGCTTCGGTCATCGCGACGGACATCAGACTCGACGGCCGTCGAGCGGCTCGCCGCCGGTTCGGATCGCATTCGCGGCGAACGTCTCGACGTCCTTGACGCCTCAGCCGTGGAGGCGCTGGTCGAATCCCTGCCGCCGATCAATGTTCTCGTAAATTGCGCAGGTTGGGTCCATGACGGCACGATCCTCGACTGCAGCGAAACGGACTGGGATCGGTCGTTCGACCTGAACGCCAAGGCCATGTTCCGTCTGATCCGGGCGGCGCTGCCCGCGATGCTCGAGCAGGGCTCGGGCTCCATCGTCAACATCGCCTCGGTCGTCTCCAGCCTGAAGGGCGCGCCGCGGCGCTTCGCCTACGGGGCTTCGAAGGCCGCGATCATCGGCCTGACCAAGGCGGTCGCCATCGACTTCGTCGGGCAAGGCGTCCGCTGCAACGCGATCTGTCCCGGCACCATCGACAGCCCCTCGCTGCAGGAGCGGCTCGCGGCCACCGGCGACTTCGACAAGGCGCGGACCGCCTTCACGGCGCGACAGCCGATGGGCCGCTTCGGCACGCCCGAGGAAATCGCCGCGATGGTGTGCCATCTCGCGAGCGACCTGTCCGCCTTCACCACGGGCCAGACCTTTGCGATCGACGGCGGGTGGTCGATCTGATGGGGCTCGATCGCGCCGCCTCGATCGACGATCTGCGGCGTATGGCGAAGCGCCGCATCCCCCGCTTCGCCTTCGATCTCGTCGATGGCGGCGCGGAATCGGAACGCAACCTCAGGCGCAACATCGAGGCGTTCGAGGAGGTGCAGCTCACGCCGCGCTACATGGTCGATGTTTCCGTCACCGACACCCGCGTGACGCTGTTTGGCCGAACCTTCGACGCGCCATTCGGCATGGCGCCGATCGGGATGCTCAACGCGTTCTGGCCCGACGCCGACCTGATCCTGGCGCGTCTCTGCGCGCGGGAGAACATCCCCTACGTGGCCAGTTCGGCCGCGTCGACGACGCTGGAGCGTCTGGCCGAAGCCGCGGACGGGAACGGCTGGTTCCAGCTCTATGTGTCCGGCGACGACATGGTGACGGAAAACCTGATCGCCCGCGCCGAGGCCGCAGGCTACCGGGTGATGATCGTGACCGCCGACGTCCCGGCCGCCGGCAAGCGCGACCGCGACATCCGCAATCAGCTGAGCGTGCCGTTCCGGATCACGCCGGAGGTCCTCGTCGAGCTGATCGCCAACCCGCGTTGGTCGCTGGCCACGCTGCGGCATGGCAAGCCCAACATCGCCAACTACGCGGATCTGCTTCAGGGCGCCACGTCCTACGCCGACGTCCAGAGGACGCTGATAACGCCACGCTTCACTTGGGAGCATCTCGGGCGCCTGCGCGACCGCTGGAAAGGGGTTCTGCTGGTGAAGGGCATCCTCCACGCCCGGGACGCGGTTCAATGCGCCGAGATCGGTTGCGACGGCATCGTCGTCTCGAACCATGGGGGGCGGCAGGTTGCCTTCGGGCCGCCGACGATCGAAGCCTTGCCGGCCATCGCCTCGGCCCTCAACGGCAGCATCCATGTCATTATCGACAGCGGCGTGCGTCGCGGCGCAGACTTCCTGCGCGCCAAGGCGCTCGGCGCAGATTTCGTCTTGACGGGCCGGGCCCTTGCCTATGGCGTCGGGGCTGGCGGGGCAGTCGGCGCCCAGCGCGCAATGGAAATTCTGAAACTGGAACTCGTGCGCGCGCTCGGCCAACTCGGCGTGACCGGCTACGGAGCCGTCGGATCCTCGGCCCTCACCACCGCGCAATGACGACATTGAGAGTTTCGCGGCTGTCTCGACCAGAACTCTGCCGCCCGATTACATCGTCGCCCAATCAATCTGCGTCATATCCGGCGGCAGCGAATTAATTGGCGCATTCCTGCGGGGTGAAGACATCGACGAAGCGGCCGATGGCCGCCCAGAGACCGGCGACGGTGCGCTCGGCGGCCTTTCGCAGCAGTGCCTTGAGCTTCGAGAAGGCCATGTCGATGGGATTGAAATCCGGGCTGTAGGGCGGGAGAAATCTCAGCCTCGCACCCTTCGCCTCGATCATCGCCCGGACTGAGGCGCGCTTGTGACTGGAGAGGTTGTCCATGATCACCACGTCGCCGGGCCGCAGGGTCGAGAGCAGGATCTGAGCGACATAAGCCTCGAACGTGCCGTTGATCGGGCCGTCGAGCACCGTGGGCGCGACGATGCCGTCGAGGCGGAGACCGGCGGCGAGGGTCGTCGTCTTGCGGTGGCCGTGCGGAACCGCCATGCGCAGCCGCGCGCCTCGCGCGCAGCGCCCGTGCGAGCGGGCCATGTTCGTCGCCGTCCAGGTCTCGTCGATGAAGACCAGCGTTCCGGTTCAAGATCAGGCTGGCTGTCGAACCAGTCGCGGCGCTGCTTCACGACGTCGGGCCGGTCCTGCTCGACGGCGTGCGCGGTCTTTCTTTACCCGTCAGGCCATGGCGCTGGAAGAACCGTGAGAGCGCCGAAGTCGACGCCGCAATGCCGCACTCGGCCAGGCGGACGCGGAGCTCTTCGAGGCTCTGGTCGCGCTCCGCCTCGAGCGCTGCCATGACGACCGCGTGCCGCGCCTCGATCCGGCGCGACCGGGTGTCGCCGCCCTGCGGTTTGGGCGCGAAGCCGCCCGTTCCGCGTCGCGCCGCATTCCATCTGATAACTGACGAAACCTACACGCCGAAGCGTCCCGCCGCCGCGCGACGGCTCATGCCGCCATCGATCGCCGCGAGCGCTCGCGTCTTCAAATCCATCGAAAGTGGTCTGCCCATCCCGCCGCCCCGATATCTGCCGTAGCAACAGAGAATCAGATCCGACCAACTTGGAAATCCCTTCCGGCGATTCAGGTCGGCACGGCGACGCTCTAAAGGTTGGGCGCGAACCACCGCAGTTGCATCGCGGCGCCAGTGAGGAGCGCGACCAGCAACGCCAAAGCGATGAACGTGCACCGCGAGAGCCCCTGCATGTTGCGGATCGTCAGCACGGCACCTTGCTTGCCGCCCACCCGGGAATCGCTCAGCGCCGTCGTGCGCCTTCCTCGGGCGGCGCGGGCCAGCATCATTCAGAGTTCGCCGTCCGACGGGCGGGCAGTGCTGGGACAACGTTCACAGCTTTTCGCGCATGCCATGTGCGGCTCCTTCAGAATAGCTGAGAAGGGCCCGGAAAGGGTGCGAAGCGCGAGACGAAGCCGAAGTTCCAAGCAATCCAAATCGACGAGGGTCGGATTGGGGATCATCTGGACGAAGGCGTCGAGGGCCTCGACCGTCCGCGCCGCAGCCTTGCGCAGGAGCGCCTTGGTCTTGGCGATGGCCAGTTCGATGGGATTGAAATCGGGGGAGTACGGCGGAAGGAACAACAGCATCGCGCCTTCCCGTTCGATATCCGCGCGTGCTCCGCTGACCTTGTGGGCCGGCAGGTTGTCCATGATGACGATGTCTCCGGGGCGGAGCGTCGGCGCGAGGAGCGTCTCGGCGTAGGCGGTGAACGCCTCGCCGTTCATCGCGCCTTCGATGACCATGGGCGCGGCCAAGCCATCGAGGCGCAGCGCCGCGACGAGGGTCGTCGTCTTCCAGTGACCATGGGGCACGGCGGCCCGGCAGCGCTGGCCACGCGGGCTGCGTCCGCACAGGCGGGCCATCTTTGTCGTCGCCCCGGTCTCGTCGAGAAACACCAGCTTCGCGGGGTCCAGTTCCGGTTGCAGGTCGAACCAGGCCTCGCGGCGCGCCTTCGCATCCTCGCGCTCCTGCTCGCTGGCGTGCGCGGTCTTTGTTTATACGTCACGCCGCGGCGGCGGTAGAAGTCGTGGATCGTGCTGATCGCGAAAGCCTCGCCGCATTCCTTGATCGGCCGCTCGCGCAACTCGGCGAGGGTGATGTCAGGCCTCTCCTCGATGGCGCCGAGCAGCAGGTCGGCCTGCGCCTCGATCCGACCCGACCGCCGGTCGCCTCCGCGCGGCTTCGCGGCCGTCCGGCCGCCGTGCAGATACGCGTCCATCCAGCGCACCGCGCTCGCGATGCTGACGCCAAACCGACGCGCGGCCGCGTTGCGCGACATGCCGCCCTCGACGGCGCGAATGATCCGGATGCGAAGCTCCTCGGACAGATACTGAGCCATGCATGCTGGCCTCCCTCCAAGCATGCAGCTTGAATCACGAGATCGGCTGATTGGGAATCCCAATCGATCCTCTCAGGCGCGAAAATGCTCTAAACTCGAATGCTCGACACGAGGTGGCCCGACTGAGCGACGCCGGATGCGCGAGCTTTGTGAGAGCCGGAGGATACGCGCGCCAGCAGCTATGATCGGAGGATGGAAGCGCGAAGCGACCAGGATCATCAGCCGTTGCGCAGCGCAGCGGGCAATCACATTCCCGTGAGTTCTGCGAACGTTAGGCAGTCAGATAAGTTGGCACTGTGTCTGCTGCTGATGAAACGCGCACCGCGGCGGCTGCCCGAGATCAGTAGGTGACCGCGTCACTGGCCTTCGAGGAGAAGTTCGAGGGCGGACGTGCCGGAAGCCGCGAAAGACTGAACGCCTCGCGGCTTGGGGTTCGGAAATCGGAATCGGTGCGAGGATTGCTGCAATGACGCAATGTGCCGCTAGCGGAGCTACGGGTGATCAGCCGCTAGATCTGGGACTGCCGGGCCGACTCGCGGTGGCCTGGGATGCAATGCGATTTGGATCAGGTCTCTGGATTCGCGCCGCTGCGCTTGGTCGACCGGTGAAGCGCAGTCTGCCCGAGAGGCTGGCGATGCTGGCTTCAATAGATGCCCCTGTCGAGCGAACGGTGCATATTCGTTGGAGCACAAGGCAAATCCCGGTCATCGAGGCCGAGATCGATGGCGACCTCGCCGCGGCGCTCGGTATCGTGCACGCGCATCTGCGGGCCGCGCAGATCGAAATGATGCGGCGCATCGCCACCGGACGGCTCGCGGAGGTGCTGGGATCTCCGGCTGCCGGCCTGGATCAAGCGATGCGAACCATCGACTTCGTCCGAGCCGGTCAGACGGCATTCGGAGCCATGCACCCCGAGGCGCGGCGCTGGGCGGAGCGGTTCCTCGATGGGATCAATCATCAGATCGCCGGACAGCGGGAATTGCCGCCAGACCTCGGGCTGATCGGCCTGCGCCCGACGCCTTGGTCTATAAACGAACTGATGGCGGTAATGCGGCTGGCCTCAACGGACTTCACTTGGAAGGTCTGGCTGCGCCTCATGAAGCTGCGCGGTCGTCCAGGCTGGGAAAGCGCGTGGTCGCGGCTGATCGGCGGCGACGCGCTGCCAGAGCCCGGCCTCACCGGGCTCGGCGGAGTTTTCGACCGTTTCGGTCGACCGGGCAGCAACGCCTATGCGCTTGCAGGAGATCGCACCGCGACCGGAAAGCCGCTGCTTGCAGGCGACCCACATCTGGGGATCCAGCTTCCCAACCTATGGCTCGCGGTCGGACTGCGCTCGCCGGGATACCATGCGGTCGGCCTCATGGTGCCTGCGGTGCCGATGCTCGGTCTCGGCCGCAATCCGCATATCGCCTGGGGCGGCACCAACCTTCACGCCGCAAGCAGCGAGCTTGTCAAACTTCGCGATCAGGGTCGGGCCGACATCCGGTCGCGCTTTGAGAGGGTGGCGCTGCGGTCGCGCCGCGCACGGGACATCCGCATTCGCGACAGCGCGTTCGGTCCGGTGATCTCGGACGCGGCGCTCATCGACGCGCGCGAGCCGCTGGCGCTGCACTGGATGGGACATCGACCGAGCGACGAGGTGAAAGCGCTTCTCGACGTCGCAAGGGCGCGCGACTGGGACATGTTCCGCGCCGCGCTGGCGGGGTACGCAATCCCGGGGTTGACGCTCGTCTACGCCGACGCCAGTGGCAGGATCGGCCGGATGACAGCAGCGACGCTGCCGCGGCGGCCTCAGGAAGCTTCGGTCGACATCGTGTCCGAGGCCCAAGCTCTCGACCATTGGCGCGCGACGATGGGTCCCGACCAGCTGCCACAGGCAATTGATCCTGCCGAAGGCTATATCGTTTCGGCGAATGAGGCGCCGCCTGCGGCGGACATCGTCGTCGGGCGTTTCTTTTCGCCCGACGATCGGGTCGACCGGCTTCGCGAGGTGCTGGGCGCCGCCCGGGAGTTCAGGCTTGAAGACATCAGCCGGCTGCAGCAGGACGTCGGCTCAAGCGGCGCGGTGCGGATTCGGGCGCGAATCGTGCCGCACCTGCCCGATGACGTCCCCGTGGCCGCGGCGCTCCGCGAGTGGGACGGACGGTATACAGAGGATTCTGCCGGCGCGCTGGCCTTCGAGCTGGTCGTAGCGCGTATAGTCCGGCATCTCCCAGCGCGCCGGTCGAATTCTATCTTTGGCGCAAGCTGGGCGGCGCTCGAATTCCTTGACCGCCAACTCGGCCGTCTTCAACCCACGGCTCTTGCAACCATCGTCGCCCGTGCGGCGCGGGAGGCCGCGCCCAAGTTTCGCCGGTTTGGGAGATGGGGCGAGATACACCGTCTGCGGCTCGGCCATCCGCTGATGCACCTGCCCCTGATCGGCCGCCGGTACCTGGCGCAGGATCAGCCGGTGGGCGGAAGCAACGAGACCTTGATGAAGACGCGTCACGATGTCGTGCGAGGCCGCCATGCGGTGAAATTCGGAGCGCAGGCGCGGCACGTGTTTGACCTCTCGGATCTCGACGCGAATTATTTCGTGCTGCTGGGCGGACAGGATGGTTGGCTTGGCTCGACTACCTTTGCCGACCATCTGTCGCTCTGGCGCTCCGGCAGATTCATCCGCGTGCCGCTGCGGACCGAGACGGTGAGGGTGGAGCACCCGCACGTCACGGTTCTATCGCCCCGAAAGCGGAAGGCCTGAGATGATGCTGGACGCGACTCCGCTGCTGCGCGTCTACGGCCGGGCCCGGCTCCGCCGGCTCGCCCGGCTCGACCCTGCCGAAACTCAACGCCGTACGCTTGCGCGCCTACTGGCGCGCGGCCGCGACACCCGGTTCGGGCGCGAGCACGAATTCGCCGACATCGACTCGGTCGAGGAGTACCAGGCGCGGGTCCCACTGCGCCGCTACGAGGACTTTTGGTCCGGCTATTGGAAGGAGCCCTTCCCGCAGATCGCGGGCCAGACCTGGCCGGGGCCGATTCCATACCTCGCAGCAAGCTCGGGCACATCTACTGGCCGGACGAAGCACATCCCCGTCAGCCGGGAGATGGCGCGCGCCAACCGGGCTGCCGGGCTCGACCTGATGGCGCATCATCTTGCCTGTCGCCCCTCGAGCCGAGTGCTCAGCGGCAAGAACTTCATGCTTGGCGGCACGGTCGAATTGAGTGAACTTGCGTCCGGCATTCGGAGCGGCGATCTGACCGGCATTGCCCGGCGCGAGGCACCGGCTTGGGCGGCGCCCTACATCTTCCCTCCAATGGCGCTGGCGCGCGAGGCCGACTGGGAGCGCAAGATGGAGATCCTGGCACGCGCGTCGCTGTGCGAGCCGATCCGCACGATCGCCGGCACGCCGAGCTGGCTGCTGTTGTTCTTCGAGCGTCTGACGGCGCTGACGGGGAAGCGGCGGCTGGCCGAGATCTACCCGGACCTCGAGCTGATCGTGCATGGCGGCCTAGCCTTCGCGCCATATCGTAGCATCTTCGCGGAGTGGCTCGAAGGCAGCCGCGCCGAGTTGCGCGAGGTCTACCCGGCGAGCGAGGGCTTCATTGCGCTAGCCGACCAGGGTCAGGACGAGGGCTTGCGCATGTCGATTGACAATGGCCTGTTCTTCGAGTTGGTGCCGGTCGAGGCTCTGGATGAGCCGGCGCCAGATCGGCGCTGGATAGGCACTGCCGAGGTCGGGCGAGACTACGCGCTTGCGGTTACAAGCAACGCAGGGCTCTGGTCCTACGTCCTCGGCGACACCGTGCGGCTCGTTGACCTCGACCCGCCGCGCCTGTTGGTCACGGGCCGCACGTCGTATTTCCTGTCGGCCTTCGGCGAGCACCTGACTGGAGAGGAGATTGAGGCGGCGGTGCTCGGGGCCGCGGAGTCGCAGGGAGCGCAGGTCCGTGAGTACTCGGTCGGGCCTCTCTTCCCGCACCGCGACGAGAGGCGCGGCCGACACGTGTTCGTCATCGAGTTCGAGGGCGGTCGCGCGCCTGACGCAGGGTCCGTCGCCGCCGACATAGATCGTCTGCTCGCGGCGGCGAACCTGGACTACGAGGCGCATCGCATCGGCGACATCGGCATGGCCCCGCCCGAAGCGCTCGTGGTGAGGTCTGGCGCCTTTGCCGAATGGATGCGCCGCCGCGGCAAGCTAGGCGGCCAGAACAAGGTGCCGCGCGTGATTACGGATCAGGGCCTCCTTGCTGACCTGATGCAACTTGCCAGCGAGCGCCCCGCCGCGGGCGGCCCCGAGCGAGAGTAATGCCATGGAACTTCTAGCAATCCAGAGCCCAAATCCGCTGCTGCTGCGCGACATGCTTGACCCTGTGAAGGTTGAGACGGTCCGGCTCCACGCCGAACTCCACCTGCCTGCGAAGGAGGGGCCGTGGCCCGGTGTAGTGATCCTCGACGGTCTTGGCGGTCCGAAGGGCGCGCGCGAACGCCGCTACGGGCGCCTCCTCTCCGACCACGGCTATGCGGCGCTTGTCCTCGACAGCTTCGCCACGCGCGGCGTCGGCACCCGTGGCGACCTCGTGCGTGCGATCCGTGTCAGCGAAGCTATGATGCTCGGCGACGCGTTCGCCGGCCTACGCCATCTCGCGGACCGGCCCGACGTCGACCCGGAGCGGATCGGCGTGATCGGCTTTTCCTACGGCGGCATGATCACGGCGCTTGCGGCCTACGAGCAGCTTGCGCAGATCTACCTGCCTCAGGGGCCGCGATTCCGCACGCATGTGTCCTACTACGGCTGCAGCATTCCGCGGCTCGAGAATCCTGCGACCACCGGGGCACCGGTGACGCATATGCTCGGCGGTCGCGACCGAAACGTCCTGATGGCGCGCGCGCACAAGATCGCCGCGGATCTGCGCCGGGGCGGCTCGGAGAGCCAGGTGAAGGTTTTCGACGGCATCTACCACCAATGGGATGGCTCGGACGAGAAGAAGCGGTTCTTCCCGTTCAACCTCCGCCGGCTGCGCTTCCGCATCGGCCGTGACGCTGAGGTGCGCGACGAGCGCAGCGGCATGCGCATGACCGGACGTGCAAGCCGGCTCGGGCTGATCGCGCTCTGGACTGATCCGACCGGCTACACGATGTTGCGCGACGAAGAGACGACCCGGCGCAGCGACGAAATCCTGCTCGCGGCGCTGGGCGCGATGTAAGGGCTCACGGCAATGCCGGCGCTCTCACCGGAAGATCGGCAGCCCGCATGCAGCTCAGCCGATTTGAAATGGTGATCTTGACGCTGTTGCAGCGAAGCATGGCTTTGATGCGCGCCGGGTCAACGCGCCCTTGAAGTCGAGGGCGAGGCGGATGAGCATGGAACCTCGAGCGAGCGCAGGCGTCTATACTTCGAGCCACGTCATCTTCAGGAGCTGAAGCATTGTACATTCGCACCACGCTTCTCACCGCCGCCGGCCTCGCCGCCGGCCTCGCAGCCTCTGCGCAGGAAATCACCGTCTCGTCCAAGATCGACACCGAGGGCGGTCTACTGGGCAACATGATCGCGCTTGCGCTAGAGGACGCTGGGCTGCCCGTGGAGCGACGTCTCCAGCTCGGCGGCACGCAGGTGGTTCGCGAGGCGCTGCTGGCCGGCCAGATCGACATCTATCCGGAATATACCGGCAATGCCGCCTTTTTCTTCAACGAGGCCGACGGCGACGTGTGGAAGGACGCCGCGGCTGCGCATCAGCGGGCGAAGGAGCTCGACGACGAAGCCAACGATGTTGTCTGGCTCGATGCCGCGCCAGCCAACAACACCTGGGCGATCGCCGTCACCGGTCCTGTCGCCGAGGAAAACGGGCTCTCCACGATGAGCGGCTTTGGCGAGTGGGTCTCTTCAGGCGGAGAGGTGAAGCTGGCCGCCTCCACGGAATTCGTCTCCTCGCCCGCGGTGCTGCCGGCGATGGAGCAGACCTATGGCTTTGACCTTGGCGAGGACCAGACGGTCATCCTTTCAGGCGGTGACACCGCCGCGACGATCCAGGCGGCGGCGCGCGGCACATCGGGCGTAAATGCGGCGATGGTCTATGGGACCGACGGGGGCGTGGGGGCCACAGGCCTTGTCGTCATGGAGGATGACCAGGGCGTGCAGCCGGTCTACGAGCCGGCGCCCGTAATCCGCGCCGAAGTGCTTGAGGAGCATCCGTCGATCCCGGAGGTGCTGAACCCGATCTTCTCGGGGCTCGACATGGTCACCCTGCAGAAGCTGAACGGCCGCATCCAAGTAGGCGGCGAACCTGCGGAGGCGGTCGCGCGTGACTACCTCACGCAAACCGGGGTGCTGGACTGATCACGCCGGGCCAGTCTGCCGCAGGACGGTTCCGCGGGCTTTCGCCGCCGGGAGTTCTCTTTGCCGTACTAGGCCTGGCGGCGCTGGCTCTGCCTTTCGCGACGCTCCGCGCGAACCGGATTGTTGCGGGGGAGGGGGCGCAGATCTGGGAGGCGGCAAGCATGCCTGCCGTCGCCCTTTCTCTTGCGGCGATGCTGGGGGGACTGGCTCTGGGCCTTGGGCGGGCGCGGCCTTGGCTGCAGCTTGGCGGGAGCCTCATCGGCATGGCGGGTCTCGTTTTTCTGCTGTCGCGGGGCGCAGAGGCGCTGCTTGTCGACGCAGGAGACTTGGCGCGCGTCTCGCCGGCCCCGGGCTTCTGGTGCCTGCTGCTCGTCTTCATGATGCTGATGGCCGATGCTCTCTCCAATCTGCGCCTCGGTCCAGGTCTTCGACTGGCCCTCCTGGCGCTGTTCCTAACGGCGCTGGCATTGCTGCTGGCATCCGGCACGTTGTCTGATTTGTCGATCATGGAGGAGTACCGCAGCCGCGTGGACGCGTTCTGGTCGGCCGCGGGCCGCCACGTTGCTCTGGCGCTAGGCTCTCTCGCCGCCGCGTCGCTCATCGGTTTCCCGCTGGGCATCCTCTGCCATCGGCGTCTGCGGATGCGGTCGGTGACGATCCCGGTCCTGAGTTTCTTGCAGACCATCCCGTCGCTCGCGATGTTCGGGATCATGATCCCGGCGCTGGCATGGGTCGCAGCGACGGTGCCGGGTGCGCGCGAGATCGGCGTCGCTGGCATCGGCTTCGCGCCGGCCTTCCTGGCGCTGCTGCTCTATTCACTCCTGCCTGTCGTCGCCAACACGGTCGCCGGTCTTGACGGCACGCCGCCGGCGGCGGTTGAGGCCGCACGGGGGATGGGCATGACTGACCGGCAGAGGCTCTGGAGCATCGAGCTGCCGCTGGCGCTGCCAGTCCTCCTCGCCGGGCTCAGGATCGTCTTGGTGCAGAACGTCGGGCTCGCCGTCATCGCGGGCCTGATCGGCGGGGGCGGGTTCGGAGCCTTTGTTTTCCAGGGGCTGAACCAGGCGGCCACCGACCTTATCCTGTTGGGCGCGCTGCCGACCGTCGTTCTCGCACTTGCGTCAGCCATCCTCATGGACATCCTGGTGGACTTCGCCCGCCGAACGCCAAGGGCAGACGCATGATCGAGATCGACCGGATCACGAAGGTCTATGACGGCACGACGGTCGTGCGGGAAGTGTCGATGACTGTCGAGACGGGAACGATCACTGTTATCGTAGGCACGTCCGGCTCTGGAAAAACAACTCTGCTCCGCATGATCAACCGGCTGGTCGAGCCCAGCTCGGGTGAGGTGCGGATCAATGGAGAGGCGACACGCGACATCCCCGCGCATCTCCTCCGCCGCCGCATCGGGTACGCCATCCAGGGTCATGGTCTGTTCCCGCACCAGACCGTCGCCCGCAACATCGCGGCGGTGCCGAGGCTTCTCGGCTGGCCAAAGGACAGGATCGCGGGTCGCGTCGACGAACTCCTGATGCTCTTCGGCCTGGATCCGGCGGCATTCCGCGACCGCTTCCCGGGCGAGTTGTCAGGCGGGCAGCAGCAGCGGGTCGGCGTCGCGCGCGCGCTGGCATCGCGTCCGGACCTCCTGCTGATGGATGAGCCTTTCGGGGCCCTCGACCCGATCATCAGGGGACGGGCGCAGGAGGAGCTCCGCGAGATCCAGCACAAGCTCGGATCCACCATCGTCCTGGTCACACATGACATGCAGGAGGCGATCCGGCTGGGCAACCGCGTCGGGATCATGCACGGCGGACGCTTGGTGCAGCACGGCCGGCCGGAAGAGATCGTAGCCCGGCCGGCGAACGCCTTCGTGGCCGAGATGGTGGGGGACGCCGAGCGGCCGATGCGGCTCCTCTCTCTGATCCCGGTACACGGTCTGGTCGAGCCCGGTCCGGCCGAAGGCGCCGCGATAGCGGAGACGGCAAGCCTCCGCGACGCGCTGTCGGCCTGCCTCTGGACCGGGCGCGACTCGGTGCCCGTGGAGCGGGATGGGGTTCGGACGGGACGCATCACGCTCGATGCTATCCGCAGCCGGCTGGAACAGAGGGCATGACGACGGGAAGCGTTGCTCGGATTGGGCCGTGGTTGCTTCTTGTCGCGCTCGTTGTGCGGCCGCACGCCTTCGCCCCGGTCTTCGCGCCCTTCGCGCCCGAAGGAGGTCCGGTGATCTACGACCGGGCATCTCTGCTGTCCCTATCGCTCAGCCACCTGTGGCTGGTCGCGGCGGCATCGTCGCTCGCGGCGTTCGTCGCCATAGCTCTGGCTGTTTTCGTCACGCGGCCGGCGGGGGCGGCGTTTCGCCCGCTGTCGCGCACCATCGCCAATGTGGGTCAGACATTTCCCCCGGTTGCCGTTCTGGCGCTCGCCGTGCCGATGCTGGGCTTCGGAATGTGGCCCACCCTAATGGCGCTGTTCCTTTACGGCCTGCTGCCAATATTCGAGAATGCCGTGACGGCGCTGTCGACCGTGTCCCCGCGTACACTGGAGGCAGCGCGAGGCATGGGGATGGGACGTTTCCGACGGCTTTGGGAGGTGGAGCTTCCGCTGGCCGCGCCGGTCATACTGGCGGGAATTCGGCTTTCGGTGGTCATCGGGCTGGGCACAGCGACGATCGGCTCGACGGTGGCGGCGCGGACGCTTGGGGAGGTCATTATCGCCGGCTTGCTGACGAACAACACCGCTTTCGTCCTGCAGGGCGGGCTGATTGTCGGTCTGTTCGCCGTGCTAATCTTCGACTGGTTGGTGCGCCTTGAACGCCGTATTGGCCGTCGCACGGGCGCTGGCCCGGCTGGCGCCCGCCCCGGCGAGCGCGGCATGCCCCGATCGTCACAGGACAGTTGACGGGCGCGGACGAGCATGGGCCGCCAAATCTTCGCACTCACGACATAGTCCATTGGGGCAGGATCCGCTATGGCCGGTGGTGCCGGCCGGGGCGCAACCCGAATCCTCTTTTGTGGATGTCTCTCGGTTGCAAAGAATTCCTGATCTTTGGGACATGTGATCGAGTGCGTGCTTTTGTCAGGCTTGCAAGTGCGGCTGGTGACTGGCGCCGCTGGCCGGGACGGTGATGCGCGCACTGGAGTGCGGCAGCGTCCGAGGTCGTGGTGGAATTTCCGCGCCGTGTCGGCGGTGTGTTCCGGGGTGGTCATCCCGGCGACACGTCTATCCCGCAGATCTCCTCGAGATGGCCGCGGATCTCGCGCACGCTCAGGCCGCGGGCGTACATCGACACGATCTTCTCGTCGAAATCCGGGAAGCGCCGCTGGCGCCTCGCGATCAGCTTCGGCTCGAACGCGCCCGTCCGGTCGCGGGGGATGTCGAGCGTCACCTTCGAGGCGCCGGTCGGCATCGTCTTCGGTGAGCTGCCGTTGCGCCGGTTCGAACGGCCGTCCTGGCGCTCGCCGCCCAGGTGCTCGTCGAGCCCGGTGTTCAGGATGCGCTCCCAAAGCGCCTTCTTCAGCTCGTCGACAAGACCGTCGCGGCTGAAAACCTCCTGCGGGACACGACCCGCCAGAAGCTGGCCCAGAATGTCTTTCTCGATGGCCATGACCGGGATCCTCTCTCACCATATCATCATGACCTCCCGCACAAGATTGCCGACAGGTCCCTCTCCGGATGGAGCTGGATCTTGGCGCGGGCGACGCACTGATGGACCAGCCAGTCGTTGAGCTCCTCCATGCTCCTGACCCGAACCCGCGGCGAGAACAGCCGCTCGCGGATCGTGCCGACCTGGTTCTCGACCTGACCCTTCTCCCAGCCCGAGGCCGGCGTGCAGGCGACCGGATCGACCAGGTAGTGGCTGCACATCTGCTGGAAGCGGCGGTTGTAGGCGCGCTCCTTGCCCAGGAAGATCGCGTCCACCGCCGTCTTCATGTTGTCGTAGATGCCGCGCGTACAGGCGCCCTTGTAGAAGGCGAACGCGTGGTCATGCGCGTCGAACACCATCTCCTGGGTCTCGCGCGGATAGGCCCGCACGAACGGCATACGGCTGTGGCAGAGACGCATGTGGGCGACCTTGATCGTCACCGTGACGCCGTCGATCAGCACGACCTCGTGGCTCCAGTCGAACTGGTAGGCCTCGCCCGGATCGAAGCTCAGCGGCACGAAGGCCGCCGCCGTCCCGGCGCCACCCTCGCGGCGCCAGGCCTCCGCGTATCGCCGGACAGCGTCATAGCCGCCCTCGTAGCCCAGGCCACGCAGATCCTCGAAAATCCGCAGCAGCGTCACCCGCTCGCGCCCGCCGCGCGCAGCATTCGCGGCGAGGAGACGCGCGAGCTCCTCGCGCCAGGGCCCGAGCTTCGGATGCGGCTGAACGCTGCGCTTGTACTCGAACTCAGCCTCCTCGGACCGCAGAACCTTCCGCACCACCTTCCGCGACAGCTTCAGCTCACGGCAGATCTGCTTGATCGGCTTCCCCTGAACGAAATGCGCCCGGCGGATCTTGGCGATCGTCTCCACAACCAGCATCCCAATCTCGGCTCCCGATACCCTCGGGAGCACTGTGAACCCCGTCGCCAGAGGGGTCCCTTTTCGTGGCGGATCGGGGTCATCGACCGCCGCACCACGCCGAGGAATGCCTGGCTGGCTGTCTCCATCAGGTGCCAGCGATCGGCGACCTGGACCACATCCGGCGCCGCGCGGGCGACGGCCCGGCCATAGCCGCCCCCGCGATCCCGCGACACGATCTCGACTTCGGGATTATCCGCAAGCCACGCCTCGACGGTTTCGGCTTCGCGGTCGGGAAGTACATCGACGATCTCGCGCCGCTCCAGATCGCAGACGATGCTGCCGTAGCGGTGCCCGCGCTTCCACGCCCAGCCGTCAATGCCGATCACTCGCGATGCTGGCCGCGCCTCCGACGCCCGTGCCCTGACGGTTCGTAGCAGCGTGTCCTTGCTCACCGGCATCAGCAAACGCCGGGCGAGCCCCTTACCAGGACGGCCGCCGAGCGCCAGGCCGAGATGGTGGACGATGTCGTCGTCAAACCGCTCGGCGAAGATCACCCTGGAGCAGACGTTGTTCCCGCACCGGAACCGTCGCACGGTGAGGGCGATCCGGACGCGACGGCTATGGGCCGGCAGGTCGGCAAGCGATCGCACGTAACGGCTGTGAACCCGCCGCGAAAGCTCGCCACAGCCTGGGCACGCCGAACCGATATCCCGCGAGTGAGCAACCGCCGCCACTTCGCCGTCATCTATCCGCACTGCTCGATGATCAGTCCCCGTGGCAACAATGCCGTCTGCAATCGACTTCGACCCATTCTTCGCACCCTCAACACGGAGCCGGAGAATATCTCTCAGGCCGACCAGCTGCACCGAGATTGAGTTGAGCCCGTTTTGGAAGCCGATCACCCCGGAAACGGGATGCAAGCCGATCGACAGGACCTGCGCTGTGAACGGCAGGTGGAGCGCAGCTCGCTGCGCCTGGCGACAATCCCGCAAGCGGCAGGCGAGGTCTTCGCGGATCCGAACATCGCGCGCGAGGCGCGATATGACCCGGCGAACGGGGGCGTTGCCAGTCCGCGTCATCGCCACCATGAACGGCGCCATTGCCGACTTCGGTGAGGCTCGGCTCTGGTCGGAGACCCCACGTTTCGATGTACGGGTCAAGACGTTGCCGCGCCGCGACGGGGCGGCCGGCTCGCCCTCAATGGCGAGACCCTAGTCCAGGCCCAGCCGGTGCGGGATGAGGATTGGCTCGTCTGATTGCTCGAGATGCGGCCCACCTGAAGCTGAAGCTGAACATCATCCCCGACCCCGTACTGATACTAGCGGCCGACATGGCAGCCTCGTCTTCCGCAGAGACGACGACTTCGTCGCTGCCATGGGGTTCACGGGTCGCTGCCTCGTGGGGTTAACCGGCAGTCGATTGTTCCGGACTATTCAGATGATGCAACACTGGAGCGCCGCGAACGACCGCTGCCGCTCACGGTGGCCGGTCCTTCCGCACCGCGATGATGGGCTGCATTCCGCACCGAGTCCCTGCTCGCCGGCTTCGACGCAGCCGGCCTTGGGCACTATCTTGCGCCGGAGCACTGGCTCGCATCGACGTGCGATGCGCTTTACGGCGCCGCTCCGACGCCAATAGGAAGCCATGGGGGGTGAAGAGGCGACAGATGACTATCCTCCAGATTACCGCGCTCCTCGTGGTGCTGGCCGGCGTTTTCGGGTCGGTGAACTATTTCGTTCTGAAACTGCCCGCGTCGATCGGCATCCTCGTGGTAGCGCTGGCGGCGTCGCTCGCGGTCATGACGCTCGACCGGCTTGCGCCGGGCATCGGCATCGCCGACTTGGTGCGGGGGCGGTCCTGAACATCGAATTTCCAGAGGCGCTGCTGCACTGGATGCTGGGGCTCTTGCTTTTTGCGGGCGCGCTGCATGTGAGGGCTGATTTGCTTCGCGAGCAGGCCCTGCCGGTGGCGATGATCACATTGGTGGGGGTGCTGATCTCGACTGCCATTGCCGGCTTCGGGTTCGCTTGGATCACCGGCTTTCCGCTCCTGGTGGCGATGGTGTTCGGGGCCCTGATCTCGCCCACCGATCCGGTGGCGGTGCTGGGAGTGCTACGCGAGGCGAAGCTCCGCAAGTCGTTGGAAATTCAGATCGCAGGGGAGAGCCTGTTCAACGATGGCGTCGGCTACGTCGTGTTCCTGCTTCTAGTCGGGCTGGCGTTTCCCCTGTCTGGACAGCAACACGCCGAGGGCTGGCAGGCGGTGGCGGCGCTGTTCCTGCGCGAGGCGGTGGGCGGCGCGCTGCTCGGGGCGGCGCTCGGGTGGCTGACCTTCCTGCTGATCCGGCGCATCGACGATTATGCGCTTGAGGTGCTGATCTCGCTGGGGCTGGCGCTGGGCGGCTACGAGTTGGCGGTGACCATCGGGGTGTCGGGGCCAATAATGGCGGTGGTGGCCGGTCTCTTCATCGGCGACGTCGGCAAGCAGTACGGGATGGGGGCGCTCACCCAGGAGTACCTCGACAAGTTCTGGGAGATCATCGACGAGATCCTCAACGCGGTCCTGTTCCTCCTGATCGGCATCGAGGTGTTCACGCTGACGCTCGACCTCGACATGATCTGGGCGGGCTTGCTGTCGATTGCGCTTTCGCTGCTGGCGCGACTGGTGGGGGTAGCGGTGCCGGTGCTGCTGCTGCGCGCGGTACGACGGCAGGAGCGCGACGTGATCCCGATCATGACCTGGGGCGGCCTGAAGGGCGGCATCTCCGTGGCCTTGGCCCTGTCGCTTCCGGCAAGCGAGTGGAAGTCCACGATATTGGCCGCGACCTATTTCGTGGTCGTGTTCTCGATCATCGCGCAGGGCCTGACGGTTGCGCCGCTGGCACGCTGGCTGAAGCGTCCGCTCGGAAGTGAGGGACGGTCAGCGGGATGATCCGTTTACCCAGAATGTGCCATCAGCGGTGACTTTGCTGATCCGCTGCGCCTAGCGATTTCTTTCATGGCCTCCGAGGAGTTGAGGATGACAACAAACCGGGAGGAAAAAATGGGACTGAGACTTTCAGTCGTAGCGCTGGTGGCCGGGGCCCTCGGTTCGATCGCACCTGTTGGCGGCTCTAACGCGCAGGAAGGCGATCGGGTCATAGCGCTGTCCAACGCCTATTTCGGGAACACTTGGCGCCATCAGATGGTCGAGGCTTTCGAAGAGGCGGCTAACGAAGCCAAGGCCGCTGGTATGATCTCCGAATTCGTCGTCATGAACGGTGACGGGTCCGTCGCCGCGCAGAACAGCGCCATGGCGGAACTGATCCTGCGCGGCGTCGACATGATCGCCTTAAACGCGGCATCGAAGACTGCGGTGAACGGAATGATCGAACAGGCCTGCTCCGCCGGGATCATCGTGGTATCCTTCGACTCCGTCGCCTCGGCGCCCTGCAACCACCAGCTCAACTTCGACTTCAAGGGCTACAAGATGGCGCAGGCCCGCGCGGCGCTCGACCTGATCGGCGGCAAGGGCAACATCATCCAGGTGCGCGGGGTCGCCGGGTCGGCTCCCGACGAGGCGATGTTCGCTGCCCAGAACGAAGTCCTGCAGGAATACCCGGAAATCAACGTGGCGGCCGTGGTGGTCGGGCAGGCGACGGCGTCGGTGGCGCAGGCGGCGATCACCAACGTATTGCCCAGCCTCCCGAAGATCGACGCCGTACTGGCGCAGGGCGGTTCGGATGACGTGGGCATCGCCCAAGCCTTTCAGCAGTACGGCGGCGAGTACGAAGGCGCGATGCCGGTGATCGAGGGCGGCGGCGGCACCGACTTCGTCAAATGGTGGGTCGAGGAGAACAAGCGCAGCGGCTACAAGACGGTTTCGATGAACACAACGCCCGGCATTGGCGGCGCGGTGTTCTGGCTCGGTCTCGCCATGCTGAACGGCGCAGAGGCGCCGAAGGTGATGATCATGCCGGTGGCGACGGTGGATGCGTCGAATCTGGAGGCATACAGCGATCTACCGAGCGGCCGCATCATCAGCCCGTCCTACTCGCCGGAATGGGTCGAGAAAAATCTCCTGAGCGGCAACTAGAGCGTCGCTCGCAGCTCTGAAGGGTCCGGCCAGACATGCTTGCCGGCCGCGTATTTTCGAACATCCGGCTTTTTCGCATCGGCCGGGTAAGTGGCAAGGGTAATCGTGACTTCCCAATCTGCTGCTACGGAGAACAGGGACGGCCAGCAGCCTAGCTCTGTCCAGCGAAGGGGCGGCGCGGTCGTCCTTTTCGGCATCAGCAAGGATTACGGGATCACCCGCGCCAACGACCGGATCGACTTCACAGTCAATCCCGGTGAGGTCGTCGGGCTCGTCGGCGGCAACGGCGCGGGCAAGTCGACCCTGATGAAGATCCTGTCAGGCGAAGTGACGCCGACGGGAGGTTCGATCTCCTTTGCTGGCGAGCGGGTCGATCCGTCGCTTTATGATGCCGCAGCGGCGCATGCTCATGGCGTGCGGATGGTTCACCAAGAGCTATCGCTCTGCACGAACCTGTCGGTTGCGGAGAACTTCTTTCTGGAGGCGTCGGACAACGCGCGCCCGTTCCCCGGGTGGCGGGGGAGGTTTCGGGATCGCGCCCTCAGGGCGCTCGGCGGCGTATTTCCCGAAGCTGGGATCGGCGTCGACGAGAACGTGGGGCGTCTGTCGATCAGCGAGCGCCAGATGGTCGAGATCGCGCGCGCTGTCTCTGATCCGGACGTGCGCCTTATCATCCTGGACGAGCCGACGTCGTCGCTGGACCAGAGGCGGGCGGCGCAATTGCGGTCCTTCATCCGACGAATGGCGTCCGAAGGCGTCGCTTTCATCTTCATAAGCCACAAGCTGGAGGACATCATCGACATCGCGACCGACGTGGTCGTGCTGCGGAACGGCCGGCTTGCTTGGCGCGGAAAGGCCGCCGACGCTACGATCGGTCGCCTCGTCGGCCTGATGGGCGGGAACGTCGACATGAAATACCATGGTCAGCAGATCGTCGGGGGGATGTCTGGCTGCGCCGTCCTGCGCCTGACGGGGGATCTGACGGCTCCGCTCGGCCGCGACGTGGAGATCGGGCGCGGCGAGATCGTCGGATTGGCAGGTCTGGAAGGCAACGGACAGCGCGAACTCCTGCGCGCGGTTTTCGCGCCGCGCGGCCGCAACGCCGGCGTCACACGGTCGGCCACCGCCAGCTTCATCGCAGGGGACCGCCAGAAGGAGGGAGTGTTTCCTCAGTGGAACGTGCTGGCGAACATCAGTATTGGCCGAACGGCGAAACGCGCTTGGGCCTCCCTCGTCTCTGATCAGCGTGAACGCAGCGAAGCGGCGGTGCACGCTTCCCGCCTGGGCCTCGACGCCTCAGCGTTTCGACGCAAACATCCTGGAGCTCAGCGGCGGCAACCAGCAGAAGGCCCTCGTGGCGCGGGCGCTCGCGGCGGACACGCCGGTCCTGCTTCTTGACGACCCGACGCGGGGCGTGGATGTCGCGACGAAGCAGGACTTCTACAGACTGTGCGACGCGGCCGCCAAGGCTGGTAGCACGCTTGTCTGGTACACGACCGAGGACGCCGAGCTTCTCGCGTCCGGCAGGGTGCTCGTATTCTCGAGCGGCCGGATCGTGAGAGAACTGGTGGGCGCGGAGATCACCGAGGAGGCGATCGTCGGGGCTTCGTTCCTGAACGCGGCCGACAAGGCTCGGGATAGGGGGCCTGCTCGCAACTCGCTGATGTGGTTGGAGCGCGCCGTCGCCGCGGCGCCGTATGTCGGGCTGGCTGTCGTGCTCGCGACGATGATTTGGCTCAATCCGCTCGTGGCTTCGCCGTTCGGCATGGACCTGTTGCTGATGCCGGCGTTCTCGCTGGTGCTCGTAGCCATGGCCCAGATGTTCATCATCGGCGGCAGCGAGATAGACCTGAGCGTCGGCGCCTTCGCTGGCCTGATCAGCGTGCTCGCGGCAACGCTTCTGGTCGATGCGCCGACGCTGGGTTTCGGCGCCATCCTGCTCGCGATCGCCGCCTACGCGTCAATGGGCGCCCTCATCCAGATCAGGAGGATCCCGGCCATTGTCGTCACCCTCGGGGCTTCTTTTGTCTGGCTGGGAATTGGTTTGACCATCCAGCCAACTCCGGGCGGGGCCAGCCCGGAGTGGCTTCGCGCCGTCGTCACCTGGTCCTTCGGCGGCATTCCGAAGTCGATGATCCTTATCGGGATAGTCGGCCTCGTCGAACTCGTCGTCGATCGCTCGCCGCTCGGGGTCGTCCTGCGAGCCTTCGGGAACAACCCGGCCTCGGCCGTCCGATCGGGATGGTCGGTGACGCGCTACGCCACGATCCGCTACCTGATCGCAGGACTTTTCGCGTGCGCAGCCGGTCTGTCGCTGACGGCAATCAACACGGCCAGCGACATCAACGCCGGCGGGTCCTTCACGCTCTACAGCGTGGCGGCCGCAGTCATGGGAGGTTCTCTACTGATCGGAGGCGTCATTTCGCCCGTCGGCGTGGTGGCCGGCGCCGTCACGCTCTCTCTTATCGGCGCCCTTTTGGGGATGCTCGGGGTGAACAGCGATCTTTATATAGCGACTCAAGGAATTATTCTGATCGGTATTCTTGCCCTCAGAAGTCTCGCTTCGTGGGAGGGGAGGGCGTAATGCTCGGTCGGCCATTCTACTCTTGGACCCGGCGCAATCGCTGGGTCTGGTCAGCCGTTGCAGTAGCGGCCGTCTGGATGGTGCTCTCAGTCTTCACCGGCAGGTTCAGCCTGTCCAGCCTGTCCGGCATCGTCCTGTCCGCGTCTTTTCTGACATTGATCAGCCTGGGGCAGATGTTCGTGGTCTCTACCGGCCGCGGAAACATCGACCTTTCAATCCCAGCTACGTTGACGCTGAGCGCATTCGTCGCATTGATCGTGATCCGCGGCGATGACGCCAACCTCATCGTCGGAATTCCTGCTGCGGTGGCGTTGGGGCTGGCCATTGGTGCCATCAACGCTTTTCTTGTCGTTGTCGTTGGGATACCTGCGATCATCGCCACGCTGTCGTCGGGATTCGTCCTGTCGAAAGCGGCGCTTCTGGCCAATCGCGCCGCCCCAGGGTTCGCCGTCAGCCCCGCGCTCAGATATGTCGCCAGCGCGAAGATCGCGGGTCTCCCAATCATGACCGCGATCGCCTTTGCGACAGTCGTGCTTTCTGCTGTGGTCCTGCGGCATTCGGTCTACGGGCAGCATTTGTCGGCCACCGGCCAGAACCGAGCCGCCGCGCGTCTGGCTGGCGTGCGCGTGGGCCGCGTCGAGGCCAGCGCCTTCTTCATCTCCGCGGTTCTCGCGTCCCTGACTGGGATCCTGCTCGGGGCCCAGGTCGGCGGCGCCTTTCTGGAAATGGGTCAGAGCTATCTGCTGCAATCGATCGCCACTGTAGTCATTGGCGGCACGCTGATCTTCGGCGGTTCCTCGACTGCGGCGGGCACGATGTTCGCGAGCGTTCTGCTGATCCTCATGGTGACAACAATGCAGATAATGGGCCTTCCACTCGGCGCGCAAAGCATGGTCCAAGGCATAGTCGTCATTCTTGTGCTCGCGATGGCGGGCATGGAGCACCGCAGTGGGTCGGCGCAACGCGATCCGAACAATGGCACGAACTAAAGAGCAGGCCATTGAGCCAATCGCATCGTGGAAGCGCCATCCTGCAAGGTCGGGCCCCCCAACGGCCTCGGCGGGCGGGATATGGCCGATCGGTCCGAGAAGGCGTCGATGGTTGAACCATTCCACCCATTTGAGGGTCTCCCATGCGACGGCTTCGACGGTGTGGCGGCCGAACGGCGTCGCTTCGGCTATCGGCGGCTCAGCATCCTCCTCGCACGGGGAGGCAGCCACATGAACCGAAAGAAGCTCTACTGGCTCTACTCCGAGGAGGGACTGGTCGTGCGCCGGCGTCGGGGCCGCAAGCGCGCGACCGGAACCCGGGCGCCGCTGGCGCTGCCGGAAGGGCCGAACCAGCGCTGGAGCCTCGACTTCGTCAGCGACGCTCTCGACTGGGTCGCCGCTTCCGCATCCTGGCGATCATCGACGACTTCGCCCGGGAGGCGATCGCCCTGGTGGTCGACAACTCGATCGTAGGCCGGCGCGCCTGGTGCGCGAACTGGACGCGCTCGTCGCCCGCCGCGGCAGGGCCGCCGTCATCGTCAGCGACGACGTCCCATGTCGGGAGGTTCAGAGGTGGCTCGGTTGATCTGAACGGGTTCCGGGCGTTGTCCAAGTGTTTTTTCGCCTCGTTTATGCCGCCGCCACTTCTGGCGTCGACAGGTTGAAGTAGGCCTGATCGGGCGTTTTTCTCGTCAAGCGACGAGTGGGGCCTTGCGGTGTTGAACAACTCGATCACAGAACGCCCACGGGACCGAGGAGCGCGAGGTTCTTTACCCATGGCACCCTTAGGCGGGTCGATCGGTTCACGTTCACGAGGTGATCGAGAAGCCAGGCTGGGCGGCGTTTCGCTGTAGTCTGGCTTGTGTCGTGTCCGATCGACGGCTGGAGGTTCCGGTCTGGATGTTCGATCGGGTCGCTGGTCAACGCTGGCAGGTATGGGCGGCTCCTGTTGCCTCGGTGGCGGCTCTGGGAACTCTGGCGGGATTGTTGCACACCGGTAGCGTCCAGACTCTTTCGCACATTCGCTCACGTCGCGACGGCCCCGTAGGCTTCGTTTTCCGCCGCGCGGAGCGGCGCCATGTTCATGTACTTCCGGGTTGACCACTGGGCGCCGGCGATGTGTCGAAGCCGCGCCGCGGCGAGGTTCAGACAAGACTGACCATCGGGGAAGGCTCCGACGACGCGGGTTCGTCGCCGGATCTCGCGCATGATGCGCTCGAGCGGGTTGTTGGTGCGGATCCTGATCCAGTGGCAGTCCGGGAAGGCGTAGTAGGTCAGCGTTTCCGCGACGTGCGCGTCGACGAGGTCCGCCGCGCGCCCCATACGCTGGCGGCGGAGCTCGTCGACAACCGCCGAGGCCTTGGCCGCGGCGCTTCGATCTCGCGCCGAGTCCGGGTCAGCGCGGTGCGTTCCCTCTGCAGGCGCTGCAGCGTCAGGGATTCCTCCAGATGGGCGTTCTCGGCTGCATGAAAGGAAGCCTCGGTCGTCAGCGCCCTCTCGGGCATGTCCCGTTGGCGATCGAGCTCCGCTGCCGCAAGCGAGACGCGCGATTGCGGCAATACCGCCTCGGCTTCCAGCTCCGCCGCCTCGTCGCGCAAGGCCGCCAACCGGGCCTCGTGAGCTGTCGCCTGCTGGTTGAACAGGGCTGCATGTTCCTCGAGTTCGCCGATCAGACCGTCGCGCCGGATCCGCAAGGCCCTGACGACCTCGTCCTGGATAGCGCCGAGGGCCGCGCTGCGCCGTTCGCCGGAAAGCACGGCCAGCGGCGCGCCGGCCATCACCGTCATCCCTTCCTGCACAGGAAGCGACACGAGCACCCCGCCCGTGGGGGCCACGATCTGGACGAGACCGCCCTCGTCCGTGGTTGTGCGATTGCGCTATTGCCTTTTCCATGGCGTCGCCTCGGGAGATCCCCAAGGCACCGCTTGGCAGAATCGCATTTACGAAGGTTCCCTGACGAGTCTCTGGCGGGACGAAATGCCCCTAGGTTGGCGTCGTGACCGGGTAGAACAGCGTGAACACGCGCCGCCGCCGACCCGGTTCGCGGCATCGACCCGGCCGTCATGCGCCCGCTGGATCCGCTGGACGATGGACAGCCCGAGGCCAGCGCCGCCCTTTTCCGCATCGGACGACCGCCAGAACGGCTCGAACAGCCGCCCATTGTGATCGTCGGGCAGGCCGGGGCCCCGGTCGCTGACAACGATTTGCGGCCCCGGCCCGACCTGAACCTCGATCGGCGCACCGCGACCGTGATGAATCGCATTCTCGATCAGATTGGTCAGCGCCAGGTCGATCGCGTCGCCCGCGCCGCGCACCGGGACCGGCGCATCCGAACTGAGAAAGGCGATCTCACAGTCCCGGACCATCGCGTAGGGCGTCAGCCGCGCCACCGTGTCTTCGGCAATATGGTTCAGGTCCACGTTGGCCGCGTCGTGGAGTTCGAGTCGATCGGCGCCGGCCGCAACCAGGAACTGCGTTACCGTCCGCGAGAGCGTCGAGACGTCCTCACGCAGCCGGTCGAACGCGGGGCCGTCGGGCAATCCGTCGAGTTGGGCAACCAGCACCGCGACGGGCGTCCGCAGCGCATGGGCGGCCTCGGCCGCACGATGCTTTTCGCGCTCGAGCTCTGTGTTCAGCCGTGCGACGGCCCGGTTCACGGTATCTGTCAGATCCGCGATGTCGGAGGGCGCCCGGTCGTCGTTGAACGGCTCCGACTGAAACCCTGGCCTCAGACCTCGTGCCCATTGCGCACCTGCGGCCACCGGCGCCAGGTCGCGCCGGATCACGAAGAGCGTGCCTGCGATCAGCAGGAGCAGCGTCGGCAAGACGGGCAGCCAGACATGGCCCAGGAACTCGTCCCAGATTTCGTATCCGATCAGATCGGCGGGGTCGTCGGCGATCACAAAGAAGACGCGGTAGGCGCCATCGTCGCGCTTGACGAGGTGGGACGCGACGGCCTCCGTCGACTCGATCCCGGGCTGCCGCGCAACCCAGTCCGATGCGGCGACCGGGGCGGCCAGCAGGCCAGACGGTAACAGCTTCTGATTTTGCGCATCGACGATGCGTCCACCGGGGTCGACCACGACATAGCCATAGGCATCAGGATGCTCGACGTAGATGGAGGACACGGCATCGCGGATCACGGGCGGTGTGGTCGGGGCCTCTGTAACGGCGCGATCGAGATCGGCGATGTGCCAACCCAAGACATCGGAGAGCAAAGCCTCCCTGTCGGCCGCATCGTAATAGGCGACGAACGTGATGTTCGACAACAGCACGGCGGCGGCGATCCACAGCATCCGGCGCGTGAGCCGCGTGGAAAGGCTGGTTCTCGCCGATGCAGCGCTCATGAGCCTGTCTCGTCCTGGAGGAGCCATCCGATCCCACGGACCGTCTGTATCCGAACATCCGCCTGCGCCGTTTCGAGCGCGCGTCGCAGCCGCGAGACGGCCGCGTCGATGGCATTGTGCGTGATTTCGGCATCCTGGTTGTACAGCGCCTCCTCCATCGCCCGGCGCGACACGACACGGTTCTTGCGGCGCATCATGATTTCGAGCGTCCCGATTTCGCGCCGGCCGAGGGGCAGGCTGAAACCGTCGAGCGTGACCTCGCGATGAACGGTATCGAGGCGCAGCGCGCCCGCTTCGAGCATCACGCTGAGCCGGCTGCCGGGCCGTCTCAGCACCGCACGGCATCGCGCGATGAGTTCCGGGATTTCGACCGGCTTGACGAAATAGTCGTCGGCGCCGCCGTCGAGGCCCTCGATTCGATCTCCCAGAGCGCCCCGCGCCGTCAGCACGATCACGGGCATGTCGATCGTCGCCCGCCACTCCCGAAGCAGCGTCAGACCGCTGCCATCCGGCAAGCCAAGATCGAGCAACGCCAAATCATAGACGGACTGACCGACCGTGTCGCGCGCCACGTCGATCGAGGAAGCGATATCGACACTGAATCCGCGACGAGAGAGACCATCGGAAAGCGCCTCGGCCAGCCGGTGGTGGTCTTCTACCAGAAACGCGCAAGCGTCGGGATCCTTCTATTCCGTTCGGGCAAGTGGTCCGACACCGTCCCCTGCGCGAAACGGCGACCGATCCTGCGCGGCAAAAAACACCATTCTGCGGCAGAAGAACACTTGGATCATCTTTAGGGCGCCAACCGAGGGCCGCATACGCGCCAAGAGTGGTCGCGCGAAGTTGGGCAACTGGCGCCACAACATCATCTTCGGGCCCTTGAATGGCGCGCATTCTTGCAGGCCTGCAACGCCTCCGCGCCGGAGCGGCACTCGATGTACCGGGCGCGGATTTCTCCGCCGCGGCAGCATTTCCCGATCCGGTTGCAGCCGGATACTTCTTGTTCCCGAGTGTCATGCGAGGGGCTGAGCACGGGAGCGCGGCGTAGGATGTCCCGAAGCGTTGTCTCCGGGTCGCTATTCTCTGGACCTCATGACTGCGAATGAATGGCGCAGACCTGGTGACGCTGGACCCCTTTCTCATGAACCTCGTCGAGAAGGCACAATACGGTTCCCGGCATCGCGCCGAGGCCGATCCAGATTGCCCATCCTAACACACCGACTGCTCCGAAGAGGACAAGTGTCACGTAACTTGCGCTCAAGTGTCGGGTGACGGACCGCCGCACCTGGCGCGGACCAGCCCAACGATGTCGTAGGTTCGCTCAATAATCGGAGCCGCGATCTCGGTTGCCCGCTCGGCCCCGCGGCCGAGGATGCGCTCAATCTCGGCGGGGTCAGCGGTCAGTTGCGACATCCGGGCGCTGATCGGCGCGAGATGGGCGACCGCGAGGTCGGCGAGCGCCGGCTTGAATTCCGAGAAGGGCCGGCCGGCGTAGTCCTCGACGACCTTCTCCGGCGCGACGCCGGCGAGGGCCGCGTAGATGTTGACGAGGTTGCGGGCCTCGGGGCGGTCGGCGAGCTCGGCCAGCGTCTCGGGCAGTGGGTCGGGGTCTGTCCGCGCGCGGCGGATCTTCGAGGCGATCGCGTCGGCGTCGTCGGTCAGGTTGATCCGGCTCTGGTCAGATGGGTCGGACTTCGACATCTTCTTCGTGCCGTCGCGCAGCGACATGACGCGGGTCGCCGCGCCCTCGATGACCGGCTCGGGCAGCGGGAAGAACTCGGTCCCGAAGTCGTGGTTGAACTTGGCCGCGATGTCGCGGGTCAGCTCGACATGCTGCTTCTGGTCCTCGCCGACCGGGACGTGGGTCGCGTGGTAGACGAGGATGTCGGCGGCCATCAGCGCAGGATAGGCGTAGAGCCCGATCGAGGCGGCCTCGCGGTCCTTTCCGGCCTTGTCCTTGAACTGGGTCATCCGGTTCAGCCAGCCGAGGCGGGCGACGCAGTTGAAGATCCAGGCGAGCTGGGCGTGGCCAGGCACCTGGGACTGGTTAAACAGGATCGAGCGCTCGGGGTCGATGCCGCAGGCGATGAAGGCGGCGGCGAGCTCCAGCGTGCTGGCGCGCAGCTTCGCCGGGTCCTGCCAGACAGTGATCGCGTGCAGGTCGACCATGCAGTAGATCGACTGCACGCCGCGGTCCTGGGTCTCGGCGAAGCGGCGCAGCGCGCCGAGGTAGTTGCCGAGCGTCAGGTTGCCCGAGGGCTGGATGCCGGAGAAGACCCGCGGCGCGAACTGTGGCTCGGACATGTGCGGCGGGCTCCGCTGCTTGGGCTTGCGCTTGAGATGCGCGACGGAGGCGCTTAATGCCCCCGGGCGCGCATCGCGTCAACCGAGGGAGGCCCCATGACCGGACCGTTCCAGCCGCTGCCGCCGCCGGTGGCCGCGGTTGCGCTGGCCGCGGTCGCGGCCGAGGCGGTGATCCAGCTGGGCGCGGCGGGGCTCGTCGGCGGGCCGGAGGCGCTGGGCTGGCGGCTGGAGGCGGTGCGGGCGTTCGGGTTCTTCGAGCCGCTGTGGGAGCGGATGCTGGTCGCGCGGCGGCCGGAGGCGGGCGTTCTGGCGCGGTTCGCGACCTATCCGTTCGTGCATCTGGGGCTGATGCACACGGTCTTTGCCGTGGCGTTGCTGCTGGCGCTGGGGCAGGCGGTCGCGCGGCGGGTGCGGCCTGCCGGGCTGGTCGCGGTGATGGCGGCGGGCGTGGTCGCGGGGGCGCTCGCCTTCACGCTGGTCGCGCCGGGACGGTCGCCGCTGGTCGGGCTGTTCCCGGCCGTCTACGGGCTGATCGGCGCGTTCACGCAAGGGCTGCTGGTCGAGGCGACCGACCGAAGGGGGCGGATCGCGGCGTTCCGGCTGGTGGGCGTGCTGGCGGCGATGCAGGTGCTGTTCCGGGTCGGATTCGGGGCCGGGGGGCCGGAATGGTCGGCCGAGATCGGCGGGTTCCTGGCCGGGTTCGGGCTCGCCTATCTGGTGGGACCGGGCGGGGCCGAGCGGCTGCGGCGGGGGCGGGACTGGCTGCGCGGGGGGTGACGGGCGGGACCGGTCTCACGATGCGACCGGGATCAAGCCGTTCAAAACGCAGAACAATCCAGAATTGGCCCGTGGCGCGCGGCACGGGAGCCCGCCGGCAGGGGCGCGGGCCGATGCGGGAAGCGACTGTCTCGAAACGCCGCGCCGCGTGGTATGTTGCGCGAGGTCGCATCGGTCGCCGGGGGGTAACGGGATGTCTGATCAGGTCGCTGCCTATTTCGACGGATGGAGCGAGCGGGACGCGGACGCGGTTCTGGCGTCGCTGGGGAGCGACGGCGCCTACGAGGACCCGACGACGGCGGGGCCGATCGGAGGCGCCGCCCTGCGCGCCTATCTGGCCGGGCTGTGGGGCGCCTTTCCGGATCTGTCGTTCGAGATCCTGCGCAGGGCCGAGGCCGGCCCGGACACCGCCGCCGCGGAGTGGATCATGCGCGGCACGAATTCGGGCCCGATGAACGGCCTGCCGCCGACCGGACGCAAGGTCGAGCTCCGCGGCGCGGATTTCTTCAGGATCGACGGCGATCATGTCGCCTCCGTCACCGGGTACTTCGACGGCGGCGCGATCCCGCGCCAGCTGGGGCTGGACGTCATCGTGCAGCCGCGCGCGATCGGGCCGTTCCGGCTCGGGACCTCGGTCGAGGCATCGACGGGCCGGCGCGACGCGCCCGGCGCCTTCTCGATCACCTGTCTCCACGCGCTGGATGACAAGGCCGCCGAGAAGGTCCGCGCCGGCAGCAGCGCGGCGATGGTCGACATGCTGGGCATGGAGGGCTTCATCGGCGCGACCGCGGCGAGGATCGGCGATCGGATGGTGACGATCTCGGCCTGGGTCGATGCCGACGCGCCGCGCAGGGTCATGCGGGAAGGGGCGCATGCGACGGCGATGCGCGACCTGATCGACGGGTCGCTGGCGTCGTCGGCCAATACGAGCGTCTGGTCGCTCGACCGCGACAACGGGTTCTGGATGCGCTGCGGCTCCTGCGGAAAGATGACCCGAAACGCCCGGGACGGAAGCCTCTGCGCCTGCGGCGAACGGCTGCCCGAGCATCCGCCCTATTGGTGAGGTCTCCGGCCGGGCGAAAGGGCGCGGGGTCAACCGCCGCCGCCGCGGCGCAGCGCCGCGCGGATGTCGGTGCGGCGCAGGCCGCCGAGGGCGGGCACGGCAGCCGCGTCGGCGAGGTTGCCTGAAGCAACGGAGGTAGGCGATGACATTTGTGCTGAGCCTGCAGACTTCCGGGTCGATCTGGGTAGTGTCGGATCGCCGTCTCTCCGCGACAAATCAGAAACCGAAGGATGATGCCGTCAAGGTTGCAGCGCTTGAAACTGTGGATGGGCAAGCAATCCTGTCGTACGCGGGATTGGGAGCGACGGCGCTGGGCAACCAGCCATCGCAATGGATAAGCAACGTCTTAAGAGGGAGAAGCCTTCCACTTGAAGGGTCGCTCCGTATTATTGCCGATGCGATGAAGCGGGAATTCTTACCTCACTTCTCGCAGGTGAGAAACGTGCGGCAACGCCAGCACGGCTTCTTGGTCTCCGCGTTCGCCGAGGGGCAGCACCGGGTCTATACGATCGAGCTAGCGGGATCCCGAGACGGCTATTACTTCCGAAATGCACGGCACATCATGGGCGGCGCTGCTGCGCCGCTACAAATCACCTTGCCTATTGTCGCAGCAGGGTCAGGCTCTTTGCACATTGCGACGCTTCGGCATCGGCTGAGGCCGCTCATCAGCCTTGTCAGCGCTTACAACGAAACAAGAATATCCCCGTCTGCTGTCTGTGACCGACTTGCCGAGCTTTGTTTTCAGGTCCACGAGATGACGTCGGATGGCTCTGTCGGTCCGCGCTGCATTATTGTTTGGAGAAATGCCAAGGCGAGCGCTCACAAGGGCGGCGGAGGCCAAGCCTCCTACAACGGTTTGGTGCGGGAGGCCGTTTCACCCGCTGTACCATTCATTTCTGGCGGCATGGATGTGGTGGCTGTGAGTTCGCTGGCATTGCAGGTCTTGGCCCCCAGGATGCAGCAGTGGCAAGCCGAACCGAGGTCTGGCGATGGTGTCGAAGCCCGCGTGTTCGATAGCGCCGAGCTGGATCGACGTCTTAAGAAGCTTCCATACAAGCCTGACGAGAAGCTTCGGTAAGCCGCTGGCTCCGTCTAGAAGCACAACAGTCCTCGCACTTCGGCTCGCATCAGCCCCCGCCCCGGCGCAACGCCGCGCGGATGTCGGCGCGGCGCAGGCCGCCGAGGGCGAGCACGGCGGCCGCGTAGGCGGCCATGCCGGCGAGCGACGAGCATCGCCAGCGCCGGATAGCGCAGGGCGGCCGAGGCGAACCACGGGTCGAGCAGCCAGCGCCCGGCGATCAGCACGGCGCCCATGACGACGCAGGCGCCGGCGATCCGGGGCAGGGCGCGGCGCAGGCGGGCGTCGGGCTCGGCGGCTTCGCCCATCGCGCGCGCGCCGCGCCAGAGCTGCAGCAGCATGATCCAGCCGGCGACGGTGGTGCCGATCGCGGCGGCGGAGAAACCGATCAGCGGCGCGAGGCCGAGCGCGACGACGGCGTTGACGATCATCGCATGGACGGCGAAGCGGAACGGCGTGCGGGTGTCGTGGCGCGCGTAGTAGAGCGGCGAGACGACCTTCTGCAGTACGAAGGCCGGCAGGCCGGCGCCGTAGATGCCGACGGCGAGCGCGGTCGCGGCGGCGTCCGCCGGCCCGAAGGCGCCGCGCTCGAACAGCACCGAGACGATCGCGCCCGGGATCAGCATCAGCGCGACGGCCGCGGGCAGCGTCAGCGCCAGCGTGAACTCGGCGGCCCGGTTGACCGCGTCGCGCCCGCCCGGCCCGTCGCCGGCGCCGAGGCGGCGCGAGAGGTCCGGCAGCAGCACGACGCCGATCGCGGCGCCGACGACGCCGAGCGGCAACTGGTAGAGCCGGTCGGCGTAGCTGAGCCAGGCGACGGCGCCGTCGAAGAACGAGCCGACCTGCCGGCCGACCAGAAGGTTGATCTGGACGACGCCGCCGGCGAGCACCGCCGGGCCCATCACGCGGGCGAGCCGGCGCATCTCGGGCGTCAGCCGCGGCCGGCGCAGGCCGATCGAAAGGCCGGCGCGCCGCGCCCCGATCCAGACCAGCGCGAGCTGGGCGATGCCGGCGAAGGGCACCGACCAGATCTGCCAGGCGCCGATGTCGCCGCCCGAGAGCCAGCCGGCCAGCAGGAACGCGATCATCACCAGGTTCATCAGGATCGGCGCGGCGGCGGCCAGCGCGAAGCGGCCGGTCGCGTTCAGCACGCCCGACAGGAGCGCGGTCAGCGAGATGAACAGGATGTAGGGAAACGCGATGCGCCCGTAGACGACGGCGAGGTCGAAGCGCTCGTCGCCGAGAAAGCCCGAGGCCATCGCGAGCACGAGCCAGGGCATCGCGAGCTGGCCGACCAGCGTGAAGACGATCAGCACGCTCGCGAGGCCGGAGAACGCGTCGCGGGCGAAGTCGTTCGCGTCGCCGGCGGCTTCGAGCTTCTTGGCGAACATCGGCACGAAGGCGAGGTTGAACGCGCCCTCGGCGAAGAAGCGGCGGAACATGTTCGGCAGCGAGAACGCGATCAGGAACGCCTGCGCGACCGGGCCCGCGCCGAGCAGCGCCGCCATCAGCACGTCGCGCGCGAGGCCGAGCACGCGGCTGAGCATGGTCCAGGACCCTACCGTCAGCAGGGCCGGCAGCAGCCGGATCGGGCGGTTCACGGCTTCTTCGAGCCTTTCGGATCGCCCGGGGGCGCGGGCTTGACGGGTCTGGATCTTGCCGTCCGGACGGGCTTGGCGGGCGCGGGCTTGCCTGGGTCGGGGCGGGCGGCGGGTTTGGCGGCTGCCTTCGCCGCGGCGGGCTTCACGGACTTGCCAGGGGCGGGCTTGCCGGGCGCGGGCTTGGCGGGACGGGCGGGCTTGGCGGGCGCGGGCTGCGCCGGGCGCTGCGGCAGGTCGGCGGGGTCGGGCATCGGCGTGATCGCCGCGCGCAGCCGCGTCTCGAGCGTGCGCTGCTTGCTCTCGGCGTGGATCTTCAGCCCGAACAGGTCCTTGACGTAGAAGACGTCGACCGCCTGCTTGCCGTAGGTCGCGATGATCGCCGACGAGATCGACACGTTGGCGGCGCTGAGCGTGCGGGCGAGGTCGAAGAGCAGGCCGGGCCGGTCGCGGGTCTCGACTTCGACGATCGTGTAGATGTCCGAGCCGAGGTTGTCGAAGCTGATCCGGGTCGGGATCAGGAAGTCGCGCTCGCGCCGCTTGATCCGGTCCTTGTCGCGCAGCGCGTGGCCGGCGATGAGCTCGCCACGCAGCGTGCGGGTGACGGAGGTTCGCAGCCGGCTGAGCCGGGAGCGCTCGTAGGGCTTGCCGTCCTTGTCCTGCAGCCAGAAGGCGGCGGTGGCGATGCCGTCGGTCGACGTGTAGGTGCGGGCGTCGACGGTGTTGGCGCCCGCGAGCGCCAGCGCGCCGGCGAGGCGGGCGAAGATGCCCGGATGGTCGGACATCGACGAAGCAGGCCTGGGTCGCGTCGCGCTCGAAGTCGAGCTCGAAGGCCATCGCCGGCTCCTCGCCCGCGGCCGAGCTGGCGGATCAGTCGCGCGAAGATCGCGTGGGTGCGCGCGTCGAAGCCGAGCCAGTAGGGCGGGTAGTGCCGCGCCGTCTCGGCCTCGATCTCGTCCGGCGTCCAGTCCGGCAGCGCCTCGGTCAGCGCCTCGCGCGCGGCGGCGGCGCGCTCGGGGCGGCTCGCGGCCTGGCTGCCGCCGGTCAGGCGCTCGAGCGTCTCGCCGTAGAGCGCGCGGAGCAGCATCGCCTTCCAGTTGTTCCAGACGCCCGGCCCGACGCCGCGGATGTCGCAGACGGTCAGCACGGTCAGCAGCTTGAGCCGCGACGGGCTCTGCACGATGTTGGCGAAGTCGCGGACCGTGCGCGGGTCGGCGAGGTCGCGTTTCTGCGCGACGTCGGACATGACCAGGTGGTTTCGGACCAGCCATTCCACCAGTTCGCAGTCGTCGTCGCCGAGCCCGAGCCGAGGGCAGAGCTCGGCCGCGATCTCGCCGCCGACCTCGGAGTGGGCGCGGCCCGAGCCCTTGCCGAGGTCGTGGATCAGCAGCGCGACGTAGAGCGCGCGGCGGTTGATCCCCTTGCGGCAGATCTCCGAGGCGACCGGCAGTTCGGCCTCCAGTTCGCCGCGCTCGATCTGGCTGAGCGTGGAGATCGTCTGGATCGTGTGCTCGTCCACCGTGTAGTGGTGGTACATGTTGAACTGCATCATCGCCACGACCCGGCCGACCGCGGGGATGAAGGCGCCGAGAAGGCCCACCTCGTTCATCAGCCTCAGCGCGCGTTCGGGGTTCTGCCGCGCGGTCAGCATGCCGAGGAAGAGCCGGTTCGCTTCCGGGTCCGCTCGGACCGCATCGTCGATCAGGCCGAGATTGGCGGCGACGAGGCGCAGCGCGTCCGGGTGGATCGGGATGCCGGCCTCGAGGCCCTCGTCGAACAGGCGCAGGAAGTTGACCGGGTCTCGCAGGAACGCCTCCGGGTCGGCGATGTCGAGCCGCCCGTGCTTGAGCCGGTAGCCGGCCCTGGCCGGATCCTTGCCGAACGCGAAGACGTTGCGCAGACGCTGGCCGAGCGGCGGGCGCTGCTTGACGTGGCGCGCCTCGAGCCCGGCGAGAAAGATGCGGGTCAGGTCGCCGACGTTCTTGGCATGGATGAAGTAGCGCTGCATGAAACGTTCGACCGGGCGCTGGCCGCGGGTCGACTTGTAGTCGAGCTTGGCCGCGATCTCGACCTGGGTGTCGAAGGTCAGGTGCTCGGTGGCGCGGCTCGTCAGCAGGTGCAGGTGCACGCGCGTCATCCACAGGAATGCTTCCGCTTCGGCAAAGACGCGGTACTCGCCGCGGGTGAACACGCCGAGGCCGACGAGGTCCGACGGCTCGTCGACGTGGTGCAGGTACTTCGCGATCCAGTACAGCGTCTGCAGGTCGCGCAGCCCGCCCTTGCCCTCCTTGACGTTGGGCTCGAGCAGGTAGCGCGAAGCGCCCTGGCGGGCATGGCGTTCTGCGCGTTCGGCGAGCTTGGCCTCGACGAATTCCGGCCCGGAGCCGTCAAAGAGGTCGGACCACAGCCGCGCGTCCAGCGTCTCGGCCATCGCGCGGTCGCCCCAGACATAGCGGTGTTCGAGCAGCGCGGTGCGGATCGTGATGTCGCTGCGCGCCAGCCGCAGGCAGTCGTCGACGGTGCGCACCGAATGGCCGACCTTCAGTCGCAGGTCCCACAGGCAGTAGAGCACGCTCTCGATCAGGCTTTCGCCCCAGGCGGTCTGCTTGTAGGGCGTCAGGAACAAGAGGTCGATGTCGGAGAAGGGCGCCATCTCGCCGCGGCCGTAGCCGCCGACGGCGACGGTCGCGAGCCGCTCGGTCGCGGTGGGGTTCGCGAGCGGGTGCAGCCAGCGATACGCGAGGTCGAGCGTCATCGTGACGATCTGGTCGGTCAGCCACGCGTAGTCGTGAATCGCGCGGTTGGCCTCGGTCGGCGCGGCCGCGACCGCCTCGGCGATCGCGGCGCGGCCGGCGGAGTTGGCCGCGCGAAGCTCCTGCACGCCGAGCGTCCGCGCGGTCGACCGATCCGGCGCCGTGGCGGCGGCCTTGTCGATCGCCGCGCGCGTGGCGGCCACGTCGAGGATCGCGTCGGGGGACGTCGTCAGTCCATTCCAGGCCGGCGATGCGGGACGAAGGGGCCTCTGGTCAGTTGGCAAGGCGGTCAAAGCTGCGCGCCGCGCGGGAGACGACAACGGCCGTGCCGCCGCGCAGCTGCACGATGGCGAGGTTGCGCTGGCTGAGGCCGTCGGGCGTGAAGCGGAACGGTCCATTGGCGCCGGCGAATCCGTCGGCCTGGGTGATGCGCGCCGGCGAGAAAGGGCTGCCGCCGCGGGCGCGCGCCTCGGCGATCATCGCGCCGACGGCGTTGACGCCGTCATAGGCGAGCACCGCCAGTTCGTGCGGGACCTCGCCATAGGCGTTGACGTAGCGCCCTTCGAAGGCCGCGAGCAGCGACGGGTCGGGCGCCGCGTAGACCGCGCCTTGCAGGCTGCCGCGCGACAGCGTCTCGGCGTCCTGGCCCCAGGGCTGCAGGCCCATCAGCAGCGCGCGGTCGGCGGTCAGCCCGTTGGCGCGAAGGCCGTCCGCGACCAGGCCCGGCCGGTCGAGCGTTCGGTCAGGAATACCGCGTCGGCGCCTGCATTCTGAAGCGCGACGGACAGGACAGCGACGGTGCTCTGCACGCCCTGCTGCGAATACGGGTAGGCCTGGCTCGAGACGACGCGGCCTCCGGCGCTGTTGACCGCGGCGACGACGCTGTCGCGGATGACGCCAGCCGTCTCGCCCTCGACGTAGAGGATGCCGAAGTCGCTGAGGCCCTGGCCGAGGCCGTACCGCGCGAGCGCGCTCGCGGAGGCGCCGGGCGTGACGCCGAGAAGGTAGACGCCGGGCGCCGCGACCGACGGGTTGTTCGAGAACGTCAGCATCGAGACGCCCGCGTTGCGCGCGACCGGGTCGGCCCCGGCCGTCGCGGTGCTGAGCAGCGGGCCGATGATGATCTTCGCCCCTCGGCGACCGCGCGGGTCGCCGCGGCCTGGCCGCCGGCGAGGCTGCCGCCGGTCTCGTAGACCTGCAGGTCGATCTCGGCGTTGCGCAGGTCGGCCTGCGCGAGCCGGGCCGCGTTGACGAGGTCGTTGCCGATGCGCTGCAGGCCGGGATCGGCGGCGCCGAGCGGCACGAGCAGCGCGACGCGGACCGGCTGGTTGACGTCGACGTCGATCGCCGCCGTCCGACACGGCGGCCGGCAGCACGTTCGTGCAGGCGGCGAGGGCGGCAAGTGCGGCGGCCGCCGCGAATCGGGCGAAGGCCCGGCGGCCGAAGTTCCCTGTTGATAGCGTCATCGCGCGCACCTACCCTTGTTTTTCGCCTTCATCGGCACCTTGTCCGGTTGGCCGGAAGCTACGTTTTGGTCCTCGGAAAGTAAACTGCAATGGATAGCGACGACGGCAAGTGCGGCTTGACGGCTGGCGGCGCGCGCGCTCGCGATCCGGGCCTCTACCTGGTGGCGACCCCGATCGGAGCGGCGCGCGACGTGACGCTGCGCGCGCTCGACGTGCTGGGCGCCGCGGATCTCGTCGCGGCCGAGGACACCCGCCAGGCGCGCAAGCTGCTGGACATCCACGGCGTCCGGCGCGATCCGCGCACGATCCTGCCCTATCACGACCACAACGGCGCGGCGCAGCGGCCGCGCCTGCTGGCGGCGCTGGCCGAGGGGCGCTCGGTGGCGCTGGTCTCGGACGCGGGCACCCCGCTGGTCGCCGATCCGGGCTACCGGCTGGCGGTCGAGGCGATCGCGGCCGGGTCACGCGGTGCGCGCGGCGCCGGGGGCCTCGGCGCTGCTGGCGGCGCTGTCGGTGGCGGGCCTGCCGAGCGACCGGTTCCTGTTCGCGGGCTTCCTGCCGCCGAAGGACGCGGCGCGGCGGCGCAGCCTCGGCGAGCTGGCCGCCGTGCCGGCGACGCTGGTCTTCTACGAGAGCCCGCGCCGGCTGGCCGCGAGCCTCGCCGCGATGGCGGCGACGCTGGGCGCGGACCGGCCGGCGGCGGTCTGCCGGGAGCTGACCAAGCGCTTCGAGGAGGTGCGTCGCGGGACGCTGGGCGCGCTGGCCGCGGAGCTTGGCGGCCAGTCGCCCGCCGAAAGGCGAGATCGTCGTCGTCATCGGACCGCCGATCGCGCGCGCGCCCGAGGCCGCGGATGTCGACGCCGCGCTTCGGGCGGCGCTGGCGGTCGGCTCGGTCAAGGATGCGGCGGCGCAGGTCGCGGCGGACGCTCGGGATGCCGCGGCGCGAGGTCTATGCGCGCGCGCTGGATCTCGCGAAGGCGGACGGAGATTAACGCTGTTGGCGGAAGGCCCTTCTGGACGGGGGCGAAGATGGGGTAGCGTTCCTGTTATGTACACTGCTTTTCATCCCGGTCGAACGGTCGGCGCCGAGTTCCTTTGGATGCGCCGGTCCGCGCCGCGACGAGCCACCTGTCCGGCATTGCCGCCGAAGAGGCGGTCGCGCGGAGCTACCGCGCGGCGGGCGGCCGGGTGCGCGCGACGCGCTGGCGCTGCCCGGAGGGCGAGATCGACCTCGTGGTCGACCTGCCGGGCGAGATCGTATTCGTCGAGGTCAAGGCGCGGCGGCGGCTCGACGCGGGGGCGGTGACGCCGCGGCAATGGGCGCGGATCGGCGCGGCCGCGGCGCGTTATCTCGCCGAGCACACCGACGGCGCGACGCCGTGCCGCTTCGATCTGGCGCTGGTCGACCGCGGCGGCCGGACCGAGCGCATCGAGAACGCGCGCAGCTTCGACGGCTGGTAATCCGCGCTCGGACGGCATGGCGCGCGCGGGCGTCAGAACGGGCGTCCGCGCGACCGTCCTCACGGGCGTAGGGCAACCGCTTGCGCCCGGGCGACCGCTCGTTCATGACTGCGCCCGCACGAGCCAGCGGGAGAGCGCCTCATGGGCCTGAACGTCGCCGTCCAGATGGATCCGATCCAGGGCGTCAACATCGACGCGGACTCGACCTTCCGCATCATGGAGGAGGCGCAGGCGCGCGGGCACCGGCTGTTCTACTACACGCCGGACCGGATCGCCTTCGACGCGGGCCGGGTCGTGGCGCGCGGCTGGCCGGTGGAGGTGCGCCGCGTCCGGGGCGATCACTTCACGCTCGGCGACGAGGCAGAGGTCGACCTTGCGGACCTCGACGTGGTCTGGCTGCGCCAGGACCCGCCGTTCGACATGGGCTACATCACGACGACGCATCTGCTCGACATGCTGAGCCCCGGCACGCTGGTCGTCAACGACCCGTTCTGGGTGCGCAACTTCCCCGAGAAGCTGCTGGTGCTGCAGTTCCCCGACCTGACGCCGCCGACGACGATCGCGCGCGATCTGGGGACGCTGCGCGCGTTCAAGGCCCGGCACGGCGACATCATCCTGAAGCCGCTCTACGGCAATGGCGGCGCAGGCGTGTTCCGGCTCGATGCGAACGACCGCAACTTCGCCGCGCTCTGGGAGGTCTTCGCCGGGATCAACCGGGAGCCGCTGATCGCGCAGAAGTTCCTCGCGGACGTGAGCGCGGGCGACAAGCGGATCATCCTCGTCGACGGCGAGCCGGTCGGCGCGATCAACCGGATGCCGGCCGAGGGCGAGACGCGTTCGAACATGCATGCGGGCGGCAAGCCGGCCCCTGCGCGACTGACGGCGCGCGAGCGCGAGATCTGCGCGGCGATCGGACCGCTGCTGCGCGAGAAGGGCCAGGTCTTCGTCGGCATCGACGTGATCGGCGGCTGGCTGACCGAGATCAACGTGACCTCGCCGACCGGACTGCAGGAACTGGAGCGCTTCGACGGGATCAACGCGACGGCGACGATCTGGGAGGCGATCGAGCGCCGCCGGGCAGAGGGCGCGACTGCGTCGAGGGCGGGCTGACCGCGGTCGCCGGATGAGCTGGCGTCTGCTCGCGATCAACCTCGTCCTGCGGTTGCGCGAGAAGCCCTACCTCGCGCGCGAGACCGACTTCGGCCGGGCGCGCGCCCGGATGGAGGCCGAGGCGCGGAAGCTGCCGATGCCCGCCGGCGCACGCCTCGTCGACGCGCCGCTCGGCCGCGTATCGGCGCTCCGCATCGCGGGGCCGGCCGAGGGTCCGGTCATCCTGTGGCTGCACGGCGGCGCCTATTGCCTCGGCTCGCCGCGCACGCATGCGGCGATGCTGGCCGCGCTGGCCGCAAGGGCCGGCGCCCGCGCGGTGCTGCCGGACTACCGGCTGGCGCCCGAGCATCCGTTTCCGGCGGCGCTGCAGGACGCGCGCGCGGCCTGGGACGCGCTGGTCGGGGAAGGCGTCGCGCCGGCACGGATCGTGCTCGGCGGCGACAGCGCCGGCGGCGGGCTGGCCTTCGCGCTGCTGCAGCTGCTGCTGGCCGAGGGCGTCCGACCGGGCGCGGCGCTGGCCTTCAGCCCCTGGGCCGACATGACCTGCTCGGCGGAGAGCCTGCGGACGCTGGCGCGGCGCGACGCGCTGATCCCGGCGAGGCGTTTTGCCGACATTCGGGACCTCTATCTCGACGGCGCGGATCCGCGCGATCCCCGCGCCTCGCCGGTCTTCGGCCGCTTCGCCGGCGCGCCGCCGGTCCTGATCCAGTCGAGCCGCGTCGAGGTGCTGCGCGACGACGCGCGCGCGATGGCGGCGCGGCTGCGCGCTGACGGCGCGGAGGTCGAGCATGACGAGCAGCGCCGCGTGCCGCATGTGTGGCAGCTCTACCAGGGCGTGCTGCCGGAGGCGGACGCGGCGCTGGACCGCGCGGCCGAGTTCCTGGCGGCGACGCTGCCGCGCCCGAAAGGCTGACGCCCGCGTGGCGGCGCAGCAAGTTCAAGACGTCTCCGCCAGCCGATCGCGACAATTGCATGACCGGCCGCTCGCGGGTAACGATTGTGTCGCGGCGCGCCTGCAGCCGCCAACATGAAAAGGGGAGAGAAATGTCCAAGACGCCGATCATGGCGGGGCTTTTGCTGTCGACCGCGCTGGCCGCGCCTGCGCTCGCGCAGGACAACCTGAAGACGCTTCAGGGGATGCAGAAGACCGACGCCACTTTCACGACGATCGACCAGACCGGCAACTCCGCCGAGTCGCTGCGCGAGATCGTGCCGCATATCGACGTTCCCGACGGATTCGAGGTCAGCCTCTACGCGGTCGTGCCGGACGCGCGGTCGATGGCCGTCGCGCCGCAGGGAACGGTGACCTTCGTCGGCACCCGCAAGGACAAGGTCTGGTCCGTCGTCGACCGCGACCGTGACCGGGTCGCCGACCAGGTGATGGACTTCGCGCCGTCGCTGACCTTCGACATCCCGAACGGGCCGTGCTTCTCGCCGGACGGGTTCCTCTACATCGCCGAGCGCAACCGGATCCTGCAGTTCCCGGCGGCGGAGTTCTTCTTCGAGGGGCCGGACGTGGCGGTCGGCGAGGTCGTCAAGCAGGGCGAGCTGATCCCCGCCGAGGAAGAGAGCTTCAACCACACGGCGCGCGTCTGCCGGGTCGGGCCGGACGGCAAGCTCTACGTGTCGCTCGGGCAGCCGCACAACGTCCAGCCGCGGGACAAGCTGGAGATGTACGACGAGGCCGGAATCGGCGGCATGATCCGGATGAACCAGGACGGCACCGGCCGCGAGGTGTTCACCCGCGGCATCCGCAACTCGGTCGGGCACGACTTCAACCCGGCGAACGGCGACCTGTGGTTCACCGACAACCAGACCGACGGCATGGGCGACGACATCCCGCCGGGCGAGCTGAACCGTCAGACCGCGGCGGGCCAGCATTTCGGCTATCCGTGGCTGGGCGGATCCTCGGTCGAAATCCCGGACTACAAGGACGTGCCGCGGCCCGAGGGCGTCGAGTTCGTGCCGCCGCAGGTCGAGATGGAGGCGCATGCGGCCGATCTCGGCATGCGGTTCTACACCGGGAACTCGTTCCCGGAGAAGTATCGCGGCGGCATCTTCAGCGCGCAGCACGGGTCGTGGAACCGGACTGTCCCGATTGGCGCGCGGGTGATGTTCACCGCGCTCGACGAGGAGGGGAATGCGGCCGGGACCGAGGTCTTCGCCGATGGCTGGCTCGACGAGGACACCGGGGAGTATCGCGGGCGGCCGATGGATATCGCGTTCCTGCCGGACGGCTCGATGCTGGTCTCCGACGATTTCGCCGGCGCGATCTGGCGCATCGCCTATACCGGCGAGTGAGCGCGGCGGGGCGCCGCCCGCGCGGCGCCCCTTTCCTGCAGAGAGGTTTCACAGAATGACTACCCTGTCGCGGGCGCTCGGCGCCTGCCTCGCGGCCTGGCTGGCCTCGCAGGCCGTGCCGGCCGCGGCCGCCGATGCGGCGCGGGGCCGCGAGCTGGCCGGGCCGTGCCGGGTCTGCCACGGGCTCGACGGCGTCGGCACGAATCCCACGGTCCCGAACATCGGCGGCCAGAGCGAGACCTATCTTGTCAAGCAGTTGCAGGACTTTCGCGAGGGGCGGCGCGAGGATCCGCAGATGACGATCATGGCCGAGAGCCTGAGCGACGCGGACATCCACGACCTTGCCGCCTGGTACGGCTCGATCCGCGCCAGCTACGAGATGCCGGATTGATCGCGGCGGCGGGGTGGCCGGACCCGCGATGATCGTTCGCGCCGGGACGGCGTCCGGCGGGCGCGTCGGCGCGGAGGACGGGATCGAGACGGACCGCATCTCGCAGCGGGGCGGGCTGACGCAGTTCGGCGCGTATCTGCAGCGGCTCGCGCCCGGGGCCTCGACCGGCGAAGGGCACTGGCATTCGGCCGAGGACGAGTTCCTCTACGTGACCGAGGGGATCGCCACCATGGTCGACGACGACGGCGCGCAGGATCTGCGTCCCGGCGACGCCGCCGTCTGGCGCGCGGGCGTTCGGAACGCCCATCATGTCGAGAACCGCTCGGGCGCGGATTGCGGCTACGTCATCGCCGGCGCCCGGATCGCGCGCGACGTCTGCGCCTATGCCGGGACCGGCCGGCGGCAGGTCAATGGCGACACGACCTGGGAGATCGTCGACGCCGACGGGGTCCGGATCAAGGGCGGCGACCTGCCGGCGGAGTTGCTGGACCTGCCGGCGGACTGGACGGACCCGCCGGCTCCGGGCGCGCGCCTGCAGCGGATCGTCCGCGCGGGGGAGGCCGGGGTCGCCTCGGGCGCCGGGGTAGAGGTCGCGGCTTTGTTCCGACGCGGGCGGCCTGAAGCAGATCGCGGCGTTCGCGGAAACGCTGGCGCCGGGGGCGCGGTCCGGGGGGCGGGAGCGGCTCGGGGTTCAGGATGCGTTCCTGATCGTGCTCGACGGGGAGGCGACGGTGGGCGGCGACGGACGGCGCGCAGGCGCTGCGCGCGGGCGACGCGGTGTGCTGGCCGGCGGGCGCCGGCGGGGAGCGGGCCGTCGCCAATCGCTCGGGCGCGCGCTGCGAGTGCCTGATCGTGGTCAGCCGGCTGCCCTGAGGGAGGTCGCGCAGCGCCGCGGGGGCGCTCAGAAGCCGAGGCGGTAGCCGGCCGCTTCGGCGACGTGGCGCTTCTCGATCGGCCCGGAGCCCTCGAGGTCGGCGATGGTGCGGGCGACGCGGATCACGCGGTGATAGCCGCGGGCGCTGAGGCCGAACCTGCGCGCGACGTCCTCGAGCAGCTTTTGCGCAGCGTCGGTCGGCGCTGCGACCGCCTCGAGCAGGTCGCCCTCTGCGTCGGCATTGACCGTCACGTCGGGCAGGTCCGCGTAGCGCGCTCGCTGGGCGGCGCGGGCCGTCGCGACGCGCGCGGCGACGGTCGCGCTGGTCTCGGTCGGCTGCGGCAGCGCGAGGTCCTCGACCGAGACCGGCGGCACCTCGATGCGGAGGTCGAAGCGGTCCATCAGCGGCCCGGAGATGCGGCCGAGGTAGTCGGCGCCGCAATCGGGCGAGCGCGCGCAGGCGCGGGCGGGGTCTGCGAGGTAGCCGCAGCGGCAGGGGTTCGCGGCGGCGACCAGCAGGAAGCGGCATGGATAGCGGATATGCGCGTTGGCGCGGGCGACGACGACGTCGCCGGTCTCGATCGGCTGGCGCAGCGTCTCCAGCACCGGGCGGGGAAACTCCGGGAACTCGTCGAGGAACAGCACGCCGTGATGGGCGAGGCTGATCTCGCCGGGCTTCGCGCCCTTGCCGCCGCCGACGATCGCGGCCATCGAGGCGGTGTGGTGCGGCGTGCGGAACGGCCGCGCGCGGGAGATGCCGCCCTCGTCGAGCAGGCCCGCGAGCGAATGGATCATCGAGGTCTCGAGCGCCTCGGACGGCTCCAGCGGCGGCAGGATGCCCGGCAGGCGCGCGGCCAGCATCGACTTGCCCGATCCGGGCGGGCCGATCAGCAGCATGTGGTGCCGCCCGGCCGCGGCGATCTCGAGCGCGCGCTTGGCCTTTTCCTGGCCCTTGACGTCGGAGAGGTCGCGGGCGGAGGCCGCGGCCGCGACGGCTCCGGGCTTCGCGGGCTCGATCGGCGCGCGGCCGGTGAAGTGGTTGACCAGCGCCAGCAGCGAGGGCGCGGCGATCACCTGCACCGCGCCGACCCAGGCAGCCTCGGCGCCGCAGGCGGCCGGGCAGACCAGCCCGCACTCGGCCTCGGCGGCGGCGACCGCCGCGGGCAGCGCGCCGATGACCGGGATCAGCGAGCCGTCGAGCGACAGCTCGCCCAGCGCGACGTTTCCGGCGACCGCGTCGCGCGGCAGCGCGTCCATCGCGGCCAGCACCGCGAGCGCGATCGGCAGGTCGAAATGCGAGCCCTCCTTCGGCAGGTCGGCCGGCGACAGGTTGACGGTGATGCGCTTGGCCGGCAGCGCGAGGCCCATCGCGGTCATCGCGGCGCGCACGCGCTCCTTGGCCTCGGAGACCGCCTTGTCGGGCAGGCCGACCAGGTTGAACGCGGGCAGGCCGGCGGCGATGGCGCATTGCACCTCGACGAGCCGCGCATCGACTCCCTGGAATGCGACCGTATAGGCGCGCGCTACCATTCTGGCCCCTTCCCGAACCGCGCCGAGAGTTGTCGCGCAGCCGTTAGCGGCGCGTTAACGCGCCTGCTGCCGGGGCAGCTTCATCGGCGACGGCAACCAATCCCCCGGTGTCGCGTTGAAAGTGATCCAAATCGGCCTAGCGCGGGTAGGCCATTACATCAGTTGCACGCGGGCGTGGTCCCGGCAGAGCTCTCGGAGGACACGAAGATGCCATTCGACGACGCTGCGCGGACGGTTACCAAACGCGCCATGGGCGCCGAGATGCTGGATGTGGAAACCGAGCTTCGCCTGGCGCGCGCCTGGCGGGACGAGGGCGACGAAAAGGCGCTGCACCGCCTGATCAACGCCTACATGCGGCTGGCCATCTCGATGGCGGCCAAGTACCGCCGCTACGGTGCGCCAATGCCCGACCTGATCCAGGAAGCCGGCGTCGGGCTGATGAAGGCGGCCGAGAAGTTCGACCCGGACCGCGGCGTGCGGTTCTCAACCTACGCCGTCTGGTGGATCAAGGCGTCGATCCAGGACTACGTGATGCGCAACTGGTCGATGGTCCGCACCGGCTCGACATCGTCGCAAAAGGCGCTGTTCTTCAACCTGCGCCGGGTCCGGGCAAAGCTGGAGCGGGAAGCCGGCGCCAGCGGGGAGGCCGTAGACGGGCAGCGCCTGCGCGAGATGATCGCGGAAGAAATCGGCGTTCCGCTGCGCGACGTGGAGATGATGGACGCCCGCCTCGCCGGCTCCGATTTCTCGCTTAACGCGCAGCAGGCGGGCGAGGAGGGGCGCGAATGGGTCGAGAGCCTGCGCGATGACGCCCCCCAGGCGGCCGAGACCGTCGCCCGGCGCGCGGACACGGCCCGGGTCCGGGGCTGGCTGGCCGAGGCCCTCGGCGCCCTGAACGCGCGCGAGCGCATGATAATCGTCGAGCGCAAGCTGAAGGACGATCCGCGTACGTTGGAGAGCCTCGGGCAGGAACTGGGGTTGTCCAAGGAGCGGATCCGCCAACTCGAGGCGCAGGCCCTAAGCAAGTTGCGCAGACGGCTGGAAAGCGTGAATGGCGCAGCGGCCGAGGCGCTGGCCTCTGCTTGACACCGGAACCCGCGTGACCCGCCCGAGCGGGCATGCCATACTCAGGGGGGAATTGCGGGTAAGGAGAGACCTGATGCGCGGCGGCCCCGGGCTCGTGTCTGCGGCGCTGCTGCTGGCGTCGATCCTGTCCGTCCGGCCCGCCGCGTCGGAGGAGGATTCCGACCGGACGGCGCTCGAGCAATTCATCTCGATCGCGCGCGACGCCGACATCGTGGTGCTGGGCGAGATCCACGACAACCCCGACCATCACCGAATCCAGGCCGAGATCGTCGCCGCTTTGCAGCCGGGCGCGCTCGCGTTCGAGATGATCCCGCAGGACCGTGAGGCCGAGCTTAACGAAATGAGGGCCGCGGGGGCGGACCGGACCGCGCTGGCCGAGGCGCTGGAGTGGGAGGCGAGCGGCTGGCCGGATTTCGATCGCTACGCCGACATTCTGGACGCCGCCCCGGACGCGCAGATTTTCGGCGCCGGGCAACCGGCGGAAGATGTCAGCCGCGCGATGACCGAGGGCGCGGCCGATGTCTTTGGTCCGGACGCGACGATCTACGGGCTCGACGTGCCGCTGCCCGACGACGAGCAGGCGCGCCGCGAGGACCTTCAGGCCGAGGCGCATTGCCTGATGCTGCCGCCCGGCATGTTGCCGGGGATGGTCGAGGCGCAGCGTTTCCGCGACGCCGGGATCGCGGATGCGACGCTGTGGGCGCGGATCATCACCGGCGGCGAACAGGTCGTTGTGATCACCGGCAGTGGCCATGCGGACAAGCGAAGGGGCATGCCGGCCATGGTCGCGCTGGCCGAACCCGACGCGCGGCTCGTGTCGCTGGGGCAGTTCGAGTCGCCGCCGGAGGATCCGGAGGCCTATGATGCGATCCTGCTGGCGCCGCCGCCGGAGCGCGACGATCCCTGCGCCGCACTCGAGACCTCGCCCGGCGAGTAGCCGGCATCTCCGGCCCTCCCGGCAGATCCTGGCGGGGGGAACGGCTCTGCATGGCTGCGACGCCGCTCCGCCCGGCGGGCCGGTCGGACCGGGCGCCGCGTCGAGGTCGCGCGGCGGCGACCTGGCGCCCGCGGCGCGCGGGGGCGTCACGCTGGCGCAGCCGTTTCCGGTTCGGGAGAAGGGATCAGTCGAACGAGCCGCTGGCGCCGGCAAGCAACTGGAAAGCGCGGCCCGAGCGGGTCTGCGCGATCTGCGCGATCTCGCCGTCGTCGGAGCCCTCGGCCACGCCGCCGAGCGCGGCGTCGAAACGGCGCTGAAAGAAGAGCGCTGCGTCGCGGAAGATCGGATCCTGGCGCATCATCCGTCTGGCGGTCTGCAGCGCCGCGTCGTCCGCGACGCCGCCCATGCCCGCAAGGTCCGCGCCGCGTGCGCCGCCCAGGAACCGCCGCCAAGCGGCGGGGTCAAGCGGCGTGACCCGCAGATCTTCCATATGGATGTCTTCCTGCGCGAGCAGGGTCAGCATGTCCTCGGCCGCCTGCAGCATCTGTGCAAGCCCGTGCTGGCGAAGCGCAAGTCGCAGGGCGCGGAAGCCGTCGCGGTCGTCGGCGTCGCGCGGAAAGTTGAGGGCGCGGATCAGGTCGTCCCAGCCGAGCGGCGCTTCCGCCTCGGGCTCGGCGAGCAGCGGCAGGTCGGGCTGGGGCACGGGCGCGGTAGATCGAGCCGGCCGGGCGCTGGCGGTCCGGGGGAGCGAGCCTGCGGCGACGTCTGGCGGGGCTCCGCAATCCGCGCCGGCCGCGGTTGGGGCGCCGCTCCGGGCGGGGGCGCAGGCGCTGGCGACGCCTCGAGCGCGGCAAGCGCCGCGGCAATCCGGTCCTGGCCGTCGAGAAGCCGGTCCAGCGCGAGGCCGGACGACGCATCGGGCGCCGGCGCCGCGTGTTCCAGCCGCGCCGCCGTCTCGCGCAGCGCGTCCGTCAGCGGCGCGGCCAGATCGACCAGCGCCGCGATCGCGTTGCGCTGGCGGGCGAGTTCCTCGGCCAGGAACGCCGCGATCCAGATCAGGATCAGCGGCAGGACCAGCGTCACCAGGAAGAACAGCGCGTCGAGCGCGACCGTGCCGCGCGCCTGCGAAGCGCCGCCGAGGAAGCCGATCGCGTAGGCCGCAACCAGCACGGTCCAAAGCGCGCTTGCCAGCGCGGCGATCCGGCGCGGGCGCGGCAAGGCGGCGAAGCGGGACCGGGCCGCGCCGAGCAGGCTGCGGGCGTCGCCCGCCGGCGTCATCTCCGCGTCGCCCCCGGGCGACCGGTCAACCGAACGAGACAGTGCGGATCTCGTAGGACCGGACCCCGCCGGGCGTGCGGACCTCGACGCTGTCGCCCTGCTCCTTGCCGATCAGGGCCCGCGCCAGCGGCGCGTTCATGTTAAGCAGGCCCTGCTCGATGGCGGCCTCGGCCTCGCCGACGATCTGGTAGGTCTTTTCCTCGTCGGTGTCCTCGTCGAGCAGCACGACGGTCGCGCCGAACTTGACCGATCCGGACAGGCGGCTGACGTCGATGACCTCGGACCGGCCGATCTGGGATTCGAGCTCCTTGATCCGGCCTTCGATGAAGCTCTGGCGCTCGCGTGCGGCGTGGTACTCCGCGTTCTCGGAAAGATCGCCGTGCTCGCGCGCCTCGGCGATGGCGCGGATGACGGCCGGCCGGTCCTCGGACTTCAGCCGTTTCAACTCGGCGTCCAGCTTGGCGAACCCCTTCGCCGTGACCGGGAACTTCTCCATTCGATCCTCCGTCGTCCGGCGGCTCTCCGGTGGCCGCGCGAAAATGCAACAAAGGCCGACGCTGCCGGCGCCGGCCTGCAGGGCGGATCCTCCGCCTCAGGCGCTAACCATATGAACGCCCGGGCCGCACTTCAAGCGGTCCTGGCGCGGCAGCGGGGTCATTCCGGCTCGCTTCGCCTCCATCTGACGGCCGGAGCTGATCAAAAACCCGCCGGACTTCAGGCCCCCGGATTGCCCTCGGGCGCGGCTTGATGATACCCGTCTGCCGGGCGACGGCCGAGGTCGACGCCCGTCAGGCAGCGTTCGCAAGTCAAGGTGTCACCGATGTCCGAACCCATCTCCGAAGCCGCCGGCGCGATCGAGCGCGAGGCGATGGAGTACGACGCGGTGATCGTCGGCGCGGGCCCTGCGGGCCTTTCGGCAGCGATCCGGCTGAAGCAGCTCGACCCGGAGCTTTCGGTCGTCGTGCTCGAGAAGGGCTCGGAAGTCGGCGCGCACATCCTGTCGGGCGCGGTGCTCGATCCGGTCGGGCTCGACGCGCTGATCCCGGACTGGCGCGAAGGGGGCGCGCCGATCCGCACAAAGGTCAGCGAGGACCGCTTCTACCTGCTCGGCGAGGGCGGCCAGGTCCGCGTCCCGAACTGGCCGATGCCGGGCCTGATGAAGAACCACGGCTGCTACATCGTCTCGATGGGCAATGTCTGCCGCTGGCTGGCCGAGCAGGCCGAGGGCCTGGGCGTCGAGATCTTCCCCGGCATGGCGGCTTCGGCCCCGGTCTGGGGCGAGGACGGACGGCTCGCCGGCGTCGTCGCCGGAGAATTCGGCCTCGACAAGGACCGCCGGCCCGGCCCGAACTACGAGCCGGGCATGAACCTGCTCGGCAAGTACGTGCTGCTCGGCGAGGGCGTGCGGGGATCGCTGTCGAAGCAGATGATCGAGCGCTTCGACCTCGCCGCCGGCCACGAGCCGCAGAAGTACGGGCTCGGCATGAAGGAGATCTGGGAGATCGACCCGGCGAAGCACCGTCCGGGGCAGGTCACCCACACGATGGGGTGGCCGCTCGGCAAGAACGCCGGCGGCGGCTCGTTCATGTACCATGCGGAGGACAACCAAGTCTATCTCGGCTTCGTCGCGCACCTGAACTACGAGAACCCGTACCTGAACCCGTACATGGAGTTCCAGCGCTTCAAGCATCATCCGCTGGTCGCCGAACTGCTGGCGGGCGGCAAGCGGGTCGCCTACGGCGCGCGGGCGATCTCGGAGGGCGGCTGGCAGTCGATGCCGAAGCTCGTCTTCCCGGGCGGCGCGCTGCTCGGCTGCGCGGCGGGCATGGTCAACGTCCCGCGCATCAAGGGCAATCACAACGCGATGCTGTCGGGGATCGCCGCCGCCGAGGCCGCACGGGCGGCGATCGCGGCCGGGCGGGCCGGCGACGAACTTTCCGCCTACGAGGCGACGGTCCGCGGCGGCCCGATCGCCGACGACCTGAAGCCGGTGCGCAACGTGAAGCCGATCTGGTCGCGCATGGGGCTGTCGGCCTCGCTGCTGCTCGGCGGCGCCGACATGTGGATCGCCTCGCTGACCGGCCTGTCGCCGTTCGGCAGCCTGTCGCACGAGAAGACCGACGCGAAGGCGACTGGGCGCTCGAAGCGCTTCGAGAAGATCGACTATCCGAAGCCTGACGGCGTGCTCAGCTTCGACCGGCTGACCAACGTCGCCTTTTCCTTCACGAACCACGACGAGAACCAGCCGTCGCACCTGACGCTGAAGGATCCGGACATCCCGATCGACATCAACCTGCCGCGCTACGACGAGCCGGCGCAGCGCTATTGCCCGGCCGGGGTCTACGAGGTCGTGCGCGACGCGGCCGGCGAGAATCCGCGCTTCGTGATCAATTTCCAGAACTGCGTGCACTGCAAGACATGCGACATCAAGGATCCGAGCCAGAACATCGTATGGGTCACGCCGCAGGGCGGAGACGGGCCGAATTACCCGAACATGTGACCGTCCGGGCCGGCCTCCCAATTGCAACCGGGAAGCGGGAAGCCTAGTGTCGCGTCCTCGCCAGCGACCGTGGAGTCCGTGCCGTTGATCGACCGCCCTGCAAAAGCCTTGCAAGCCTTGGCGCTGACGCTCGCAATAGCGCTTGCCGCCGCATCGACCGCGGCGCCTTCCGTGGCGGCCGCTCCCGGATTGTCGGGCGCCTATCTGGCCGCGGTGCAGGCCGACCTGCGCAACGACTATCCGGTCGCGGCCGAGTACTATCGGCGCGCGCTGTTCCTCGACCCCGAGAACGAGATCCTGATGCAGAACGCCGCCGTGGCTCGCGTGGCGATGGGGGATGTCGACGGGGCGCGCGAGATCGCCGAGCGGATGCTGGCCGCGGCGCCGGGCAGCCCGGTCGCGATCCTGATCCTGCTGTCCGAGGCGCTGGCCGACGGCGATTTCGCCGCCGCCGAGGACATCGCGGCGCAGGCCGGGCCGGACGCGAACCAGCTTCTGGTCGGACTGATCTCCGGCTGGATCGCCGCGGGCCGCGACGATTTCACCGAGGCGCAGGCGCGCTTCGACGCGCTGGACCGCAACGATGCGCTGGCCGCCTACGGCCAGTACCACAAGGCGCTGGCGCTGGCGCTGGCCGGCGACTTCATGTCCGCCGAGGCGATCATGTCCGGCGAGGAAGAAACCGGTCCGCTGCACCTGAGCCGCGGCGCGCTGGTCGTGCATGCCCAGATCCTCGCGCAGATCGACCGCACCGACGAGGCGATCGCGCTGCTCGACGGGGCGATCGAGAGCGGCTATCCGGAGGCGAGCCTGATCGACCTGCGCGACCGACTGGTCGCGGGCGAGGAGGTGCCGTTCACCCATGTCGCCCGAGCCGAGGACGGCGCGGCGGAGGCCTTCCTGACGATGGCCGAGGGGCTGAACACGCCCGACAGCGAGCGCCTGGCGCTGGTCTATGCGCAACTCGCGCTGAACATCCGCCCGGACCTGACGGAAGCCTCGCTGATCGCCGCGGAGATACTGGCGCGCGAGGAGCAGTACGCGCTGGCGAACGCGGCGCTGGCGGAAGTTCCTGCGGACAGCCCGTGGTTCGTTACGACCGAGATACGGCGGGCCAACATTCAGAAGGCCGCGGGCGACGCCGCGGCCGCGATCGACACGCTCACCGCGCTTGCCGGACAGCGACCCGAACTGGTCGAGGTCCAGGCCGCGCTCGGCGACCACCTGCGGATGGCCGAGCGCTACGAGGAGGCCGCCGCCGCCTACAGCCGCGCGATCGAGTCGATCGGCGAGCCGCAGCCGGCCCATTGGGGCCTGTTCTATTCGCGCGGGATCTCCTACGAGCGCGCCGGGTCCTGGCTGGAATCGGAGGCCGATTTCCGCAAGGCGCTGGAGCTCAATCCGGGCGATCCGAGCGTGCTGAACTATCTCGGCTACAGCCTGGTCGAGCAGCGGCGCAATCTCGCCGAGGCGCTTGACATGATCGAGCGCGCAGTCGCCGCGCAGCCGGACGACGGCTACATCACCGACAGCCTGGGATGGGTGCTGTACCGGCTCGGGCGCTACGAGGAGGCGGTGCCGCACATGCTGCGCGCGGTCGAACTCGAACCGGTCGATCCGGTCGTGAACGACCACCTCGGCGATGTGCTGTGGATGGTCGGCCGCAAGCGCGAGGCCGAGTTCCAGTGGCGCCGGGCGCTGTCCTTCGGACCGTCCGAGGATCTCGACATGGACCGCGTGCGCGACAAGATCGAGCGCGGACTCGATGCTGTGCATGCGGACGAACGCGCCGGCGAGCAGGCCGCCGAGAGCCGGCAGGAAGACCTCTGAGCGCGCCCGTCGCCGCCGGCGCCGACATCGAAATCGCTCGGGCCAAGGTCAATCTCGCGCTTCACGTGACCGGGCGGCGCGCAGACGGCTATCACCTGCTCGACAGTCTGGTTGTGTTTCCCCGGATCGGCGACCGGATCGAGGCCGAGACTGCCGCGGGCCTGTCCCTGAGCCTAACCGGGCCCTTCGCGCACGGGCTTGGAACCGGCGCCGACAACCTGGCGCTGCGGGCCGCGGCGCTGATCCGTCCGCCGGGGCGCGGGGCGGCGATGCGGCTGACCAAGGCCTTGCCGGTCGCGGCCGGACTGGGCGGCGGTTCGGCTGACGCCGCGGCTGCGCTGCGGCTGCTGGGTCGGCTTTGGGGCGTGGGCTTGCCGGCTGCGGCGGACGTGCTCGCGCTCGGCGCCGATGTGCCGGCCTGCGTCGCCGCGCGCCCGGCGCGGATGCGCGGGATCGGCGAGGATCTGGCTCCGCTGGACCTGCCGCCGTTCTGGATCGTGCTGGTCAATCCGGGCGTGCCCGTTGCGACGGGCGCGGTCTTCGGAGGCCTCGCCTCGCGCGACAATGCGCCGATGAACGAGCCTCCGGCCGCCTTTGCCGGCGCTGCCGACCTGTTCTTCTGGCTGGCTGGCCAGCGCAACGACCTCGAGCCGCCGGCCCAGGCGATCGCGCCGCCGGTGGATGCGGCGCTTGCCGCGCTGTGGTCCCGAGACGGATGCGCGCTGGCGCGCATGTCGGGCTCCGGCGCCACCTGTTTCGGCCTGTTCGACAATCCCGCGCAAGCCTTCGCGGCAGCCGATGCGCTGCGCCGCGCCGAGCCTGCCTGGTGGATCGTCGCCGCGCCGTCGGACTGACCCGCGACGACGCCCCGCGCGGCGATGGTCGCGCGTGAGCGGAGCGTCAGGCCAGCCGCGCGACGACGAAATCGGCCAAGTCGCTCAGCGTCCGGCGGAGGGCGACGTCCGGCAGCGGCTTGAGCGCTTCCCGCGCCCGCGTCGCGTGGTCGAAGGCGGTCTGCCGCGCGCTCTGGAGGCTGCCGCGCCGGGTCATGATCTCGATCGCCCGGTCCAGGTCGCCGTCCTGCTGGTCGCCCTTCACAATGACGCGCGTCCAGAAGTCGCGCTCCGGCGCATCGGACTCGGCGACCGCGCGGATCAGCGGCAGCGACATCTTCCGCTCGCGGAAGTCGTCGCCGACGTTCTTGCCGAGGCCGGCGCTGACCCCGCCGTAGTCGAGCAGATCGTCTGCGATCTGGAAGCTGATCCCCAGCGCGTCGCCGTAGTCCCGCAACGCGACGATCCAGGCTTCGGGCGCGCGCGAGATCACGCCGCCGACTTCCGTCGCCGCGGCGAACAGCGCCGCGGTCTTGCCGCGGATGACCTGCATGTAGGTCGCCTCCGACACGTCGAGCCGCGCCGCCGTCGTCAGTTGCAGAACCTCGCCCTCGGCGATCACCGCGGCTGCGTTCGACAGGATCGTCAGCGCCCGCAGGTTGCCGGTCTCGACCATCAGCTGGAACGAGCGCGCAAACAGGTAGTCTCCGACCAGAACGCTCGACTTGTTGTCCCAGAGCAGGTTCGCGGTCGGCCGACCGCGGCGCCGCGCGCTCTCGTCGACGACGTCGTCGTGCAGCAGCGTCGCGGTGTGGATGAACTCGACCGTCGCGGCGAGCTTCAGGTGATCCTCGCCCTCGTACCCGCAGAGCCGCGCGGAGGCCAGCGTCAGCAACGGGCGCAGCCGCTTGCCGCCGGCCTCGACCAGATGCGCGGTGACCTCCGGGATGCGCGGCGCGTGCTCGCTGGCCATGCGCGCGCGGATCAGCGTGCGGACGCCGGCCATGTCATCGCCGAGCGCTTGCTGCAGGCGTTCCATTGGAGGATCCGTGCGCAGGGTGGTGTTCATTCCGCTCGCCTCTCGACCTGGTTCCGGCGGGCCGCTAGGGTCCTGACCATGAAGGAAATCCTGCGCTCGACGGACCCGACGGCTATCGCATTCTCGACCGCCCTGTTGCGCGCCGAGGGTATAGACTGCTTCGTTATGGACGTCCATATGAGCGTGCTCGAAGGCGGTATCGGGTTGTTTCCGCGACGCCTGATGGTCGCCGACCGCGACGCGTTTCGCGCGCGCGCAGTTCTCGCCGACAACGACGTGGACGGTATCGTGCGGTGACGCTGTTCGACGACGGGGACCTGACGCGCGATGCGTTTCTCGGGGGGCGGCTGCATTTGCGGCAGCCTCGGCGCGGCTATCGCGCCGCGATCGACCCGGTGTTGCTGGCGGCATTCTGTCCGGCCCTGCCGGGACAGAGGGCGCTGGACCTCGGCTGCGGCTGCGCGACCGCCGCCCTGTGCCTGGCCGCGCGCGTGCCTGCCCTCGATTTGCATGGGCTCGAACTTCAGGCGGCCTATGCCGCCCTGGCGCGACGCAATGCGGACGAAAACGGCATTGCGATGCAGGTCCACGAGGGCGACCTGCGCCGGCCGCCGCCGGAGCTGCGGGCGTTGAGCTTCGATCTCGTCCTGTGCAATCCCCCGTTCCATCGGCGCGACGCCGCCAGTCCGGCGGCCGATGCCGGACGAGACCAGGCGTTGCGGGAACGCGAGGCCGGGCTGGACGAATGGGTCGCGGCCGGGCTGCGCCGGCTCGCGCCGGGCGGCGTTCTCGCTCTGGTCCACCTGACCGCGCGGCTCCCGCAGGTCCTGGCTGCTTTGCAGGGTCCGGCCGGCGCCATCGAGGTCCTGCCGCTGTCGGCACGCGCTGGCCGGCCGGCCGAGCGGATCCTGGTGCGAGCCCGCAAGGGGGCGAGAGCCGCCCTGACGTTGCATCCGCCGTTCACGCTGCATGAGGGCGGCGCTCATGATCGCGATGCTGAAAGCTATACCGAGTTTGCTCAGAACGTGCTGCGAGGTGGATGCGGGTTGTTGATCGGCTCTGGCTAAGATGCTAGGAAAGCGAAATATACAATCCTGGATTGTTAACCATGATTGCGATTTACTTGATCATCGGGAGATCGGCATGCGCGGCGGCGTCACGTTTCTTGTCCTAGCCATGCTGATGACGCCCGCCGTCGACGGCGTCGCCAAGACCTTGTCGGCCGACCACTCGCCGATGATGATCGCGTTCCTGCGGTATCTGTCCGCCGGCCTGATCGCCCTGGCGCTCGCACGTCTGACAGGGCGGCGCATCGAGATACCGGCCGGCGACCGCGTCGGGCAGGTCTTCCGGACAGTGCTGATCATGGGCGCGATGACGTCGCTGATCGCCGCGCTCGGCATGGCGCCGATGGCGAAGGCGGTCGGCGGGTTCCTGATCGCGCCGATCGTCTCGGGCGCGCTCGGCATCCTGATCTGGGGCGAACGGCCCACGGCCGCGCGCCTCGCAGGCTCGGCCCTGGCGGTTATGGGGGCGGCGGTCCTGATGAAGCCCGAGACGGGGCTCGACGCGGGGAGCCTCTTCGCGCTGCTCGGAGGCGCCTTGCTTGGCGCCTATCTGTCCGCAACTCGCGGCGCGAGTGAAAAAACCGATCCGCTTTCCACTCTCGCGGTACAATGCCTGTTGGGGGCCGCGCTGCTTGCGCCTTTCGCGCTGGCCGGCGGCGCGCCGGCGCCGAGTCTCGGTCTCGCGCTCAGCGCGCTGGCGCTGGGCGGGATCTCGGCCGCCTGCCACATGCTGACCGTCGCAGCCTATCAGCGTGCGGAAGCCACTGTTCTGGCTCCTTTTTTGTATTTCAACATGATCACCGCGCTGGCTGTGGGGTATTTCTGGTTCGGCGAGACCGTCGGCCTGTCCGGAATGCTCGGCCTGGGCGCGATCGCAGCCGGCGGACTGGTCACGTTGTCGCGGGTGGAGCCGATCGCCTTCGGCAAGGCGTCGCCGCTCCGGTCGCGCGTGGCGTGACAGAATTCGTGATCCGTGTTCTAATCCGGAGGTTGATTCCCTGAGAAGGAGGCACGCATGACCATGAGCTCCCACCTGAACGAGCTGCGCAGGAAGCACCAGACCCTTTCTTCCATGATCGAAGAGGAACAGCGCTATCCGGGTTCCGATGACCTGAACATCAAGCAACTCAAGGTGAAGAAGCTCCACCTCAAGGAACAAATAGAACGCCTTTCGGCTGAGCCGCTCCAGTAGCGACAACGGTTGGCCAGATGTGCGGACGGCGCGGCCGCCGTCTTGGTGGCTGCGCGTCGGTCGCTTCGGGTCGCCGGCGGAGGCGATGCTTCCGCCGGCAGGGTCGAACAGGTCAGGCGCGGGCGGCGGCGGCCGCGTCGTCGAGTTCTCGAGCGCGGACTGCAGCGGGTCGCATCGTGATCCTGGAGACATAGCTGGCAAAGGACGGGCGCGTCGGAATCGTGCCGAACTGGAGACCGAAGCCGATCTGCGATCCCGCATAGACGTCCGCCGCCGTGAACCGATCGCCTGCCAGGAACGGCGACTTCTGCAGTCTCAGGTCGAGCGCATCGAGCACTTCTTCAAGGCTGCCGTAGCCGACGAAGCCGCGTTTTTCTTCAGGCACGTGAACGGCGAGCGCCTGATTGGTCACGGCTGCTTCGAACGGCCCGGCGCCAAAGAACATCCAGCGATAGTAGTCCGCGCGATCGCCCGGCGGCGGCGCCAGTTCGGATTGCGGAAAGGCGTCGGCGAGATAGGCGCAGATCGCCGCGCACTCGGTGACGACACGGTCGCCGTGCACCAGGGTCGGCACCTTGCCCATCGGGTTCAGCCTTCGGTACTCCGGCGATTTCATCGCCGGCCCGTAGTCGACGATCTCGGCGCGATAGGGCGCGGCGACCTCCTCGAGCATCCAGCGCACGATGCGCCCGCGCGACTGCGGGTTCGTGTAAAGAACCAGTCCGGCCGTCATCTTCGGTCTCCATCCTCGGGTGGTCAGGCTTTGGCGAGAGCGTCCATCTTCTGCGCGAGCTTCACGTCTAGCGCCGTCAGCCCCCCCGCGTCATGCGTGCTGAGCGTGGCCTCCACGTCGCGGTAGACGTTCGACCATTCGGGATGGTGGTTCAACTTTTCAGCCCAGAGCGCAACGCGGGTCATCCAGCCGAACGCCTCGACGAAGTTCCGGAACCGGAACGAGCGGGTGATTGCGTCGCGGCCGTCGACCATCCGCCAGCCGGCGTCGAGCAGCGGCTGCAGGCTTTCGGCCCGTTCGGCGTCAGTCAGCTTCTCGGCCATCGGGGTCTCCTCTCCGGAACGGGCCATAGGCGGTCAGGACCTCGATTTCCTGGTCGACGGCGCGTCGCTCGGCCTTCAGATACTGGGCCACCGCGCGTTTGAAGCCGGGATCGGCGATCCAGTGCAGCGAGTGCGTCTCGACCGGCAGGTATCCACGCGCCAGCTTGTGCTCTCCCTGCGCGCCGGCCTCGACCCGGGCCTTGCCGTGCACGATCGCCCAGTCGATCGCCTGGTAATAGCACAACTCGAAATGCAGGCAGGGATGCTCCTCGAGACAGCCCCAATAGCGACCGTAGAGCGTGTCGGCGCCGATGAAGTTCAGCGCCCCCGCGACCCAGCGCCCCTGTCGCCGCGCGAGCGCCAGCAGCACGTCCTGCCGCAGGCTCTGCTGCGCCGCGTCGAAGAAGGCGCGGGTCAGATAAGGCCGGCCCCACTTGCGCGCGCCGGTGTCCTGGTAGAACCGCCAGAACGCGTCCCAGTGCTCGGGCTCGATGGCGTCTCCGGTCAGAAGCACGATGTCGCCGCCGAAGCCCTGCGCCTGGGCGCGCTCCTTGCGGATCGTCTTGCGCTTGCGCGACGACAGGTCGCCGAGAAAGTCCGCGAAGTCGCCGTAGCCTTGGTTCATCCAGTGGAACTGCTGAGTCGTGCGGCCAAGAAGGCCGATCTCCTCGCCCCACGCGCGCTCCTCGGCAGTGCAGAAGGTGATGTGGACCGACGAGACGTCGTTCTGGCTGGCCATCCGGATCGTCGCCTCGATCAGCGCCGCGCGGCCGATGTCCTCGAACCCCGGTCGGGTCAGCAGCCTGCGTCCGGTCGCCGGCGTGAACGGGACCGCGCCCTGAAGCTTCGGGTAGTAGCGTCCGCCGGCGCTCTCGAAGGCATGCGCCCAGTTGTGGTCGAAGATGTACTCGCCTTGGCTGTGGGACTTGGCGTAGAGCGGCATCACCGCGATGACGAGGCCGTTCCGGCGCGCGACGAGGTGGCGCGGCGTCCAGCCGGCGGCGGGGCCGACGGAGCCGGAATCCTCGAGCGCGCTCAGGAACCGGTGGGTCGTGAACGGGTCGGCCGGAAGCGCGTCCAGCGCCAGAGCGCAGGCATCCCACTCGGCCGGGGCGATCTCGACGAGACCGCCCAGCACGCTGACCTCGATACGCTCGCTTCCATCCATCTCAGGTGCTCCTCGGGAGCCAAGATGGGGGCTGCAGGCGCGCCGTCAATCGGTGTCTGGGATCATTGGCCGGTATCCCTCGAAGGTGATGTTGTCTGCAACCCGCCGCGCGGCCTCTTCCTCCTGGCGGCTGCGCACGGTCCAGGTCAGGATCGGAAGGCCGCCTGCCTTCAGGCGGGCCACCGCCGGGTTGGCAAGGTCAGACTTGTCGTGCGAGACAAAGGACGCGCTGACCCTGCCTGCGTCGGGCAGCCCGGCCAGCTCGGCGCGACGGTAGTCGGGCAGCGACCAGTCCGAGGCGCCGAAGCCGCAGGACGTCAGCCCGCGCGGAACCGCGGGCGCGGCCTCGGCCATCGCCGCCACCGAGTGCGGGTTGAACGACATGACCGCCATCGGCCCGGAATAGCCGGCGAGCAGGGCGGCGACGCGCGCCTCCAGCGGGCCGACCTCGGGACCGAGAGCGCCGGTCTGGTCCTTGATCTCGATCAGGAGCGGGGTCCGCCCGGCGAGGACGCGCAGGATCTCGGCCAGCGTCGGGACCGTCTCGTCGCTGTCGGTCAGTCGCACCTCGGCGAGCGTCGAGGCGGCGTGGTCCGAGACGAGGCCCGGCGCGCCGGTCAGGCGGTTCAGCGCTTCGTCGTGGAACACCATCGCCTCGCCGTCCGAAGAGGCCTGGATGTCGATCTCGACGCCGTAGCCGACGCGCGCCGCCGCGTCGACGGCGGCGCGGCTGTTCTCCACCCGCCGCGCCGCGCGGTCGTGCAGGCCGCGATGCGCAAGCGGCAGGCGCAGGAAACCCGGGTCGAGGTCAGGCAAGCGCAAAGATCCCCTCTATCTCGACGGCGACCCCGAGCGGCAGCGACGGCGCGCCGACGGCAGAGCGCGCATGCCGGCCCTTGTCGCCGAAGACCTCGACGAGGAAATCCGACGCGCCGTTCACGACCTTGGGCTGGTCGGTGAAGTCAGGCGTGCAGTTGACGAACGCGGTCAGCTTGACGACGCGCGCGACCCGGTCGAGATCGCCGTCGCAGGCGCGCCGGGCCTGCGCGATCAGCGCCAGCGCGCAGGCCTTCGCGGCGGCTGCGCCTTCGGCGACGTCCAGCTCGCGGCCGAGCTTGCCGAGGATCAGGCCGTCCGGTCCCTGGCTGATCTGTCCCGAGACGTAGATCAGGCCGCCCGAGACCACGAAGGGCACGTAGTTCGCCGCCGGAGTCGGCGGATCGGGCAGGGCGACGCCGAGGTCGGAAAGGCGGCGGTCGATGCTGGACATGGGCAGGCTCCGTCATATTTCAGGCTCGTGCGCTTATACGCGGCGGCGCGGCTCGCGAACAGGGATTCCCGGCAGTGGCGCCTTGCGGGCAACCCGTATAGAGAAGAGCGCAGGATCGCAGGACCGGAGAACTGAAAGCCTTGGCATCGAGACTCTCCCGCGCCGCCCTTGCGGGCCTGCTGGCGCTCACGCTCGCGGCCTGCGCCGGGCCGGCCCCCTTCGCGCCGCTGGAGAACGATCCGAACGAGGAAACGAACCGGCCGGCGCACGAGCTGAACAAGACGCTGGACAAGGCCGCCTTCGGCCCCACCGCGCGCGCCTACGGGACCTATGTGCCCGAGCCGGCGCGCAACGGCGTGACGAACTTCGTCAACCATTCGCGGCTGCCGGCGGGAACGATCCAGTACGCGCTGCAGGGACGCCCGGTGCATGTGCTCGAGAACTCGATGCGCTTTGCGATCAATACGGTGTTCGGCTTCGGCGGCCTGCTCGACCCCGCGGCGGAGATGGGGCTGCCGTACCGCGAGACCAACACCGACGAGACGCTGCATGTCTGGGGCGTGCCGGCGGGGCCCTATCTGGAGATCCCGGTGGGCGGGCCCGGCACCGAGCGCGACTGGGCCGGCTGGGCCATCGATGCGTTCACCGACCCGGTTTTCTACGTGACCGGCGGCGCGTCGTCGCTGGCGCTGGTGGGCGTGCGCACGACCGACCTGCTGCATGATCGCTACAAGCTCGATCCGGCGCTTCAGTCGATCCTCTACGAGAGCGAAGACAGCTACACATCCCAACGGATAAGTTATTTGCAGAACATGCGGGCCCGCCTTCAGGGTGGCACCGAACTGGACGTGCTGGAGGACCCCTATGCCGACTTCTGAGACCCTGATCCGGCCGACGCGGCGCGCCTTCTGCCTCGGCGCGCTGGCGGCGCTGGCTGCGGCCGCGCTGCCCATGTCGCGGGCCTTCGCGGCGGGCGAGGCGGAGCGGGCGCAGGCGCTGGTTGCGCAGCTCAGCGAGACGCTGATCGGGCTGCTGCGCTCGGGCAAGTCCGAGGGCGCGCTGATCAACGACTTCGAGGCGCTGCTTGCGCGCTACGGCGACATGCCGGTGGTCGCGGCCAGCGTGCTGGGGCCGCCGTGGCGCAGCGCGTCGCAGGCGCAGAAGCAGGCATTCGTCGGGGCGTTCCAGACCTACCTGGCCCGCAAGTACGGCCGGCAGTTCACCGACTACAAGAACGCGAAGATCCAGATCAGCCGGACCCGCGACGGCGGCCGCAGCGGCGTGCTGGTCGAGACGGTGATCAGCCGGCCGGGCCGCGAAGGTTTCGTCGTCGAATGGCAGGTCAGCGAGCGCGGCGGCAGCCCGAAGGTGGTCAACCTGATCATCGAGGGCGTCTCGATGCTGACCAACGAGCGGGCCGAGGTCGGCGCGATGCTGGAGGCCGATGGCGGCAACCTGGACCGCCTTATCGCCCGGATGCGCGCGACGGCCTGATCCCGCGCCGGAGCCGATCCGGGCACAGTGCCCGGATCCGGCAACTGGCTGATTCGGAACATATAAGTTGGCCACGTTAACTTCCGCGCAACAGGTATCAACGCCTGTTGCGCTCGCGCTCGCGCCCGGGGGCGGGCCGAGGGAGGAGAGAGGCTCCGGCCGGTCTTCTCGCCGCTGGTCCCGGTCAGTTGCCGAACAGGCCGTTCACGACGCTGTTGAAGACAGAGCGGACAACGGTCTCGGCGGCCCGGACCGGGTTCGGCAGGCCGCCCTGGCCGGGCAGGCTGGCAATCGCCGCCGGCGCGGCGGGACGCTGCGGGATGCGCAGCGGCAGCGGGCTTGGCGGCACGCCCTCGTCGACGCGCACCATGACCTCGCGCCAGATCTCGGCCGGAAGGCCGCCGCCGGTCGTCCCGGTCAAGGGCGTGTTGTCGTCGTAGCCCATCCAGACGCCGGTCACGTAGTCGGCGGTAAAGCCGATGAACCAGGCGTCTCGGGCGGCGGAGGTCGTGCCGGTCTTGCCGGCCGCGGGCCGGTCGGGCAGGCGGGCGCGGCCGCCGGTGCCTTCCTCGACGACGCGCGACATCATCCACATCAGTTCGCCGGCGGTGCGCTCGCTCAGCACCTGGAGCGGCGGGCCCGAGCCGCCGCGCATCAGCGTCGTCCCGTCCGACTTCATCCGCAGCTCGCGCATGCCGTAGGGCCGGGCGCGGAACCCGCCGTTCAGAATAGCCGCATAGGCGCCAGTGATCTCGAGCAGCGACGCCTCCGAGGCGCCGAGCGCGATCGCGGGCCCGTCTGCGATCGGCGCGGTGATGCCCAGATCGCGGGCGATGGCCTGGACGCGGGCGCGCCCGGCCTGTTCGGAGACCCGGACCGCCGAGGTATTGATGGAATGCGCGAAGGCTTCGGCCAGCGTGATGTCGCCCCGGTAGTCGCGGGTGTAGTTCTGTGGCGTCCAAGCGCCGGAGCCGGGGACGTTCAGCGTCAGCGGCGCGTCGAGCACCATGTCGTAGGGGCTGGCGCCGTTCTCGAGTGCCGCGGCGTAGACGAAGGTCTTGAACAGCGAGCCGGTCTGGCGCAGCGCCTGGGTCGCGCGGTTGAAGCCGCCATCCCCTGCGGCGTCGCGCCCGCCGACCATCGCGCGCACCGCGCCGTCGCGAGACATCACGACGACCGCCGCCTGCGCCTTGGATCCTGCCTTGAGCTTGGTCTCGAACACGGCGTTCATGCCGGCCTCGGCCGCGCGCTGGATGCGCGGATCGAACGTCGTCATCGCGACGACGTCCTCGGTGGTGTTGCGGGTCAGGAAGTCAGGGCCGGAGGACATGACCCAGTCGGCGAAGGCGCCGCCGATGCGCGCCTCGGCCGCGGAGGACAGCCGGGCCGGGTTGGCGCGGGCCTCGGCGGCCTGTTCGGGGCTCAGGTAGCCCTGGTCCTCCATCAGGCCGACGATGGTCGCGGCGCGCTCCTGCGCGAGCGCGAGGTCGGAGGTCGGCGCGAAGCGGGACGGCGCGCGCAGCAGGCCTGCGAGCATCGCCGCCTCGGCGGGTGTGACCTCGGCGGCGGACTTGCCGAAGTAGCGCTGGCTGGCCGCCTCGAAGCCGGTAGCGCCGGCGCCGAGATAGGCGCGGTTCAGGTAGATGGAGAGGATCTCGTTCTTGGAGAACTTCCATTCGAGCGCGAGGGCGGCCGGCACCTCCTTGATCTTGCGCTCGAGCGTGCGGGTGTTGTCGAACCAGATCAGCTTGGCGACCTGCTGGGTAAGGCTGGACCCGCCCTGCACCGTCTGGCCGGCCCGCAGGTTGACCAGCAGCGCCCGTGCCGTGCCCTGCAGGTCGACGCCGAAATGCCAGTAGAACCGGCGATCCTCGGTCGCGATGATCGCGTTGACCAAATGCGGGCTGACCTCGTCGGCTCTGGTGACGCGGAACTGTTCGCCGCGCCAGGCGAAGACTTCGCCCGCGGCGTCGGTCATCGTGACAGAGCCGCCTTCGCGTCCGTCGAGCAGCGCGTCGAGCGGGGGCAGGCGGGACGCGTACCATGCTGTCGCGCCGGCAAGCGCCAGCGCGGCGAGGATCCCCGCACGGAGTCCAAGCCACCACGCCATACGTAGCGCGCCGCCGAAAAAGCCTCGCAGCGCGCGCTTGGCGAGGCTCGCGCGCGGTCGCGCCCTCGGGCGCCGCTTGCCCGTGCGGGCCATGGTTCTGGCCACCTGTGGATCGCCCTCGTTTCTTTTGCCTGCTCGTATTTGCGTCAAGTTACGTCGGATCGCGCCGGAGTTCCAGTTTCTTCGGGATTGGCTCGCCGGACCGTGACTGTTCAACGGGCGCCTATAATTTAAGCAGTCCGCCCTGGAAGCCCGCTTCAGTGGCCACGCAGGGGGCGCCTGCGCTTCTGCGTCGCCAGGACCTTCGGTTGAAGCTAAATGAAATCAAATGGATGCTATGCAGCGATTATGTTGGCATGAAGATTGCATGTAGGCTTTTGTCGCGTGCATCGCGGCCAAAGACAGCGAGGCCTACATGAAACTGATCGTTGCGGTCATCAAACCCTTCAAGCTCGAGGAGGTCCGCGAGGCGCTGACCGGCGTCGGCGTCCAGGGTCTGATGGTGTCCGAAGTGAAGGGCTACGGGCGCCAATCCGGTCACACCGAGATCTACCGCGGCGCCGAGTACGTCGTGAACTTCGTGCCCAAGGTCAAGATCGAGCTGGTCGTGCCGGACTCAGCAGCGGCTCAGGTGATCGACACGCTGGCGACCACTGCGAAGACCGGGAAGATCGGCGATGGAAAGATCTTCGTTCTGAATGTCGAGCAGGCGCTGCGCGTGCGCACCGGCGAAGTCGGCGACGAGGCGCTCTGAGGGCGAAATGAAAAACATTGGGACAAAAGAGAACATGACGAACCTAGCAAAGCTTGGCGGAGCCGCTGCGCTGGCGGCAGTTGCGCTTGCCCTTCCGGCGCTCGCACAGGACGCAGAGGTCGCCGAGGAGGCGATCGCCGCCATCCCTGCCGAGGCAGGCCTTCACACGGTCTACATCCTGAACTCGCTGCTGATGCTGATCGGCGGCTTCCTGGTCTTCTGGATGGCCGCGGGCTTCGCGATGCTCGAGGCCGGACTCGTTCGCAACAAGAACGTGGTCATGCAGCTGATCAAGAACCTCGCGCTCTTCAGCATCGCGTGCCTGTGCTACTACATCGTCGGCTACAACCTGATGTATCCGGGCGACGCATGGACGGTTCAGAACATCGTCGGCGCCTTCAGCATCGCGTCGCTGGAGCCGGTGGCCCTCGATCCGGCCGACGCCGCGGACCTCACCTATGCGACGACGGGCTCGGACTTCTTCTTCCAGGTCATGTTCTGCGCGACGACCGCGTCGATCGTGTCCGGCGCGCTGGCCGAGCGCATCAAGCTGTGGCCGTTCCTGATGTTCACGGTCGTGCTGACCGCGTTCATCTACCCGATCCAGGCGAGCTGGAAGTGGGGCGGCGGCTTCCTCGACGCCGACTGGGGCTTCCTCGACTTCGCCGGCTCGACCGTCGTGCACTCGGTCGGGGGCTGGGCGGCGCTCGCGGGCGCGCTGATCCTCGGCCCGCGCATCGGCAAGTACTCGGCCGACGGGCGCGTGCATCCGTTCCCGGGCTCGAACCTGTCGATCGCCACGCTCGGCGTCTTCATCCTGTGGCTCGGCTGGTTCGGCTTCAACGGCGCGTCGCAACTCGCGATGGGCACGGTGGCCGATATCGCCGATGTCAGCCGGATCTTCGTCAACACCAACATGGCCGCGGCCGGCGGCTCGATCGCGGCGCTGGTGCTGACCCAGGTCCTCTACGGCAAGCCGGATCTGACGATGGTGCTGAACGGCGCGCTCGGCGGTCTGGTCGCGATCACAGCAGAGCCGCTCTACCCATCGATCGGCGCGGCAGTGATCATTGGCGCCATCGGCGCGGTCATCGTGGTCTTCGCTGTGCCGCTGCTCGACAAGCTGAAAATCGACGATGTCGTCGGCGCGATCCCGGTGCACCTGTTCGGCGGCATCTGGGGCACGATCGCGGTGGTGTTCACCAATCCGGACGCGACGCTGACGGGCCAGCTGGTGGGCATCGTGGTGGTCGGCGTGTTCGTCTCCGTCGCATCGACGGTGGTCTGGCTGATCCTGAAGGCCGCCGGGGGCATACGGGCGTCGCGGGAGGCGGAGATGAACGGCCTCGACATCGACGAGCTCGGCATGGAGGCCTACCCGGACTTCGCGAAGTCGACCAGCTGACCGACCGCTGGCGACGGCAAGCGAAACGGCGCGCCTCGGCGCGCCGTTTGACGAGGAGGGCCCGGCGCGCGATGCGCCGGGCCCCGTTGTTTCAGCGGTTGCGTGGAATGATCACTCGGTCGGCGGCAGCAGTACTGCGTCGATGACGTGGATCACCCCGTTGGTCGCCATGATGTCGGTTGCGGTTACGTTGGCCGTGTTGACCATCACGCCATTGGCGCCGGCGTCGATATCGATCCGCGCGCCGTTCACGGTGTCGGCCTGTTCGTACTTGACGACCTCGGCGGCGGGGAATTCCGCGGGGACCACGTGGTAGGTGAGAACGGCCACGAGCTGGTCCTTGTTCTCCGGCATCAGGAGCGTCTCGACCGTGCCCTCGGGCAGCTTGGCGAAGGCTTCGTCCGTCGGCGCGAAGACCGTGAACGGGCCCGGACCCTTCAGCGTGTCGACGAGGCCGGCGGCCTCGAGCGCGGCGGCGAGGGTCGTGAACTGTCCGGCGGCGACGGCGGTGTCGACGATGTCGGCATCGGCGGCGTGGGCGCTCCCGACGGCGAAGACTGAGGCGGAAATGGCGGCTGCGGCGGCGATGTTCGTCAGTTTCATGGCGATCTTCTCCAGCTTGATGCACGGGCGCTGTCATGCGCTCCGGGCGCTGAGATACGGGAGAATCGCGCCAGCCGAAACACACATTTGCGTGATGCGCAAAACTGTTTTAATGATGTTAAAGTAGCGTCGCGGCGAGGGAGCGGCGCGAGGATCGGAGGACCGGATGGTCTCGGAAACGCTGGCAGAGGGTCTCGGGCACTACCGGATCGGCGACAAGGTCCGGGCGTTGCGCAACGGCAAGAAGCTGCGACTGGCGGAGCTGGCTGCGCATACTGGCCTCTCGCCCGCGCTGCTGTCGCGGATAGAGCGGGGGCAACTGGTGCCGACGCTGCCAACGCTGCTGCGCATCGCGATGGTGTTCGGGATCGGCCTCGAACACTTCTTCGTCGAAAGCCCGGCGCCGCTGGTGGCGGTTGTGCGCAAGTCTGACCGGATGCGGATGCCTGACGCGACGGACGGACAGCCGCCGCGCTATTACTTCGAGAGCCTCGACTTTCCGGTCCATGACCGCCGGATGGAGGCCTATCTCGCCGAGTTCACCGGCGCGGCGGGTCCGACCGAGCCGCATGCGCATGACGGCGCAGAACTGGTCTACGTGCTGGCCGGGCGCCTCGCGATCGAGATCGGCGAAGAGCCGCCGGTTTCGCTCGACGAGGGCGACTCGGTCTATTTCGATTCCGGCCTGCCGCACAGCTACCGCGATGCGGGCACCGAGCGCTGCGCTGCGATCTTCGTCGTCTCCGGACGGGGTGGAGAAAGTTCTTGATGCGCGGATCGCGCCATGGGATCTGGGGCCATGACGGAGCCCGCCTTTCCCGCCTTTCCCGCCTGGCCGCAAGTGGCCGCCGACCTGATCAGCGTGGCCGCCCGCCGGACCCCCGCAGATATGGTGATACGCAACTGCATCTGGGTGAACGTGCATTCGCGCGAGACGCTTCCCGGCAGTGACATCGCGATCAAGGCCGGCCGCTTCGCGAGCTGCGGACCCGATGCAACCGCGATGATCGGGCCGGACACGGTCGTGATCGACGCCGAAGGCCGTTACCTGATCCCGGGCCTCTGCGACGGGCACATGCATGTCGAGAGCGGGATGCTGACGATCACGCAGTTCGTCCGCGCGGTGACGCCGCATGGCACGACGACGATGTTCACCGATCCGCACGAGGTCGCGAACGTGCTGGGCCTGCGCGGCGTGCGTCTGATGCACGACGAGGCGCTGGCGCAGCCGATCAACGTCTTCGTCGAGATGCCGTCCTGCGCGCCCTCGGCGCCGGGGCTGGAGACGCCGGGCGCGGAAATCACGCCCGAGGACGTGGCCGAGGCGATGACCTGGCCGGGCGTCGTCGGCCTCGGCGAGATGATGAACTATCCGGGCGTCGTCCATGGCGACGCAAAGATGCTGGCGGAGATCGCGGCGACGCAGGCCGCGGGCAAGACCGTGGGCGGGCACTATCGCCTCGCCGGACCTGACGGACTTTCCCGCCTATGCGGCCGGCGGGCCGGCCGACGATCACGAGGGCACCCGCGAGGAGGACGCGATCATGCGCGTCCGGCAGGGGATGCGCGCGATGCTGCGGCTGGGGTCTGCCTGGTACGACGTGAAGGCGCAGATCACGGCCGTCACCGAGAGGGGGCTGGACCCGCGCAATTTCATCCTCTGCACCGACGACTGCCACTCCGGCACGCTGGTCCATGACGGGCACATGAACCGGGTCGTGCGCCACGCGATCGACTGCGGGCTCGACCCGCTGATCGCGCTCCAGATGGCGACGATCAACACCGCGACGCATTTCGGCCTGGAGCGCGAACTCGGCTCGATCGCGCCCGGGCGGCGCGCCGACTGCATCCTGACGAGCGATCTCGCGACGCTGCCGATCGAGACCGTGATCGCGCGCGGAGTCGTCGTCGCCGAGAATGGGGTCTGCGTCGCGCCGGAGCCCGACTTCCGCTGGCCGGACGACGCCCGGCGCAGCGTCAACATGAAACGCGACCTCGATCCGGACGATTTCGACATTCCGGCCCCGGCACAGGCCAACCGCGTGCGGGCGCGCGTGATCGGCGTGGTCGAGAACCAGGCTCCGACCCGAGCGCTCGAGGCGGATCTCGCCGTGCGGGACGGTCTGGTCGAGGGCGATTTCGCCTCCGACGTCTGCCAGATCGCGCTGGTCGAGCGGCACCGGGCGACGGGAGGCGTCGTCAATGCCTTCGTCTCGGGCTTCGGCTACGACGCGCCCTGCGCGGTCGCCTCGACGGTGGCGCATGACAGCCACCACATGATCGTCGTGGGCACCTCGAAGGCGGAGATGGCGCTTGCGGCGAACCGGCTGCGCGCGCTGGGCGGCGGGGTGACGGTCTGGCGCGAGGGAATCGAGTTGGCGCATGTGGGGCTGCCAATCGCCGGCCTGATGTCGGACGCTGCGGCCGAGCAGGTCGCCGATTGCGCCCAGGGCGTCGTCGCCGCCATGGAGGACTGCGGCTGTCGGCTCAACAACGCCTACATGCAGCATTCGCTGCTGGCGCTCGTGGTGATTCCTTCGTTGCGTATCTCCGATCTCGGACTGATAGACGTCGAGCGGTTCGAGCGCGTCGATCTGTTCCTGCCCGGCTGAGAGGACCCGCCCCCCCGTGCAGCGCATCAAGCACCCGTTCGCCGAACTCCCAATCGTCGATCTGCCCGACGAGCCCGACCGGCTTTACACGAACGCCGGCGAGGCGGTGGCCGATCTGCAGGCGCGCTACGCCAGCGCAACCGCCTTTCTGCGCGAGCGGTTCGCGCAGGTGATGGCGGGCGGAGTCCCGGAGGGCCGGTACCGCGCGTACTACCCGATGGTCAGCATAACGACGGGGAGCTTCGCCAAGGTCGACTCCCGCCTGTCCTTCGGTCACGTGACGGAGCCGGGCACCTATGCGACGACGATCACCCGGCCGGACCTGTTCGAGGGCTACCTGACGCAGCAGCTCGAGCTGCTGATCCAGAACCACGGAATGCCGGTCCGCGTCGGCGCCTCCGATACGGCTATCCCGCTGCATTTCGCGATGCGCGAGGATTCGCACGTCGAGGGCTCGATTGCAGAAACGCTGCACCGACCGTTGCGCGACGTCTTCGACGTCCCCGACCTGAACACAACCGACGATCATATCGTCAACGGCCATCCGCGGCCTGGTCCGGATGGGGCCCGGCCGCTGGCGCCTTTCACCGCCCAGCGCATCGACTACTCTCTGGCGCGGCTCGCGCACTACACGGCGACCAGTCCGACTCACTTCCAGAACCACGTCCTGTTCACGAACTACCAGTTCTACATGGACGAATTCGTCCTGCACGCCCGCGAGGCGCTGGCGGATCGGGAGTCGGGATACGCGGCGCTGGTGGAGCCGGGGAACGTCGTTACCACACGCGACGGTCCGTCCGGACCGCCGATGGCGAAGCAGCCGCAGATGCCGGCCTATCACCTGATCCGCGAAAACAACTCCGGCATATCGATGGTCAATATCGGAGTGGGACCCTCGAACGCCAAGACGATCACCGACCATATCGCAGTGCTGCGGCCGCATGTCTGGCTGATGCTCGGACACTGCGCCGGCCTGCGCAACTCGCAGTCGCTCGGCGACTACGTGCTGGCGCACGGCTACATGCGCGAGGATCACGTGCTCGACGACGACCTGCCGATCTGGGTGCCGATCCCGGCGCTGGCCGAGGTCCAGGTCGCGCTGGAGGGCGCCGTCGCCGAGGTGACCGGGCTGACCGGCTTCGACCTGAAGCGAATCATGCGCACCGGCACGGTCGCCACGATCGACAACAGGAACTGGGAGCTGCGCGACCAGTCCGGCCCGGTGGCGCGGCTCAGCCAGGCGCGGGCGATCGCGCTCGACATGGAGAGCGCGACGATCGCTGCCAACGGATTCCGTTTTCGGGTGCCCTACGGCACGCTGCTCTGCGTCTCCGACAAGCCGCTGCACGGCGAGCTGAAACTGCCCGGGATGGCGACTGCGTTCTACAAGCGACAGGTCGCGCAGCATCTGCTGATCGGCATCCGGGCGATGGAGACGCTGAGCAGGATGCCGCTCGAGCGTGTGCATTCCCGCAAGCTGCGCAGCTTCGACGAGACAGCCTTTCTCTGAACGCGTGGGGCATCTCCGATATGCGTGTGGCCGATTAGCGTCACTCGCGCATCGGATGTGGCGAACTCAACAAAAAAAGACCTCTGTGCTGGATTGAGTGATTGAGTTTGTCAGGACGAGCGGATTAAGTGCCCGGCACGCTGGCGTGAGCCTCCCGCGACCAGCGGCTGAAATCTTATACCAGGGAACGCCAATGACACAGAAGCCGATGACGAAGACGCAGCTCGTTTCTGCGCTTGCCGAGAACACAGGCCTGGACAAGGCCGCCGCCAATCGCGCGCTCGAGGCGCTGACCGATATCGTCACCAAGGAAGTCGCCGCGGGCGGCGCGGTGAACCTGCCCGGCCTCGGCAAGTTCGCCTGTCGCGCCCGCCCCGAGCGCGAGGTCCGCAACCCGTCGACGGGCGAGCGCATGACCAAGCCGGCCGACCGCGTGGCCAAGGTCACGATCGCCAAGCAGCTGAAGGACGTGATCAACGCCTGAGGGCGGATGTCGCGACAGGGGAGAGGCCTGCGGGTCGCGCGATGCGCGACCTGTTGCTTTTCAGGGGGTCGGAATTGGACTGGCGCGCGCTCGGCCTCGGGCTGACCTTCGTCGCGATGTGGAGCTCCGCTTTCACCTCGGCCCGGATCATCGTGGCCCACGCGCCGCCGTTCCTGTCGCTGTCGCTGAGGTTCCTGATCTCGGGCGTCATCGCGCTCGGGATCGGCTGGGCAATGGGCCAGCGCTGGCCGCGCGGTCGGTCGCAATGGCTGGCGATCTGCGTGTTCGGCCTGTGCCAAAACGCGCTCTATCTGGGCCTGAACTTCCTCGCGATGCGCACGGTCGAGGCCAGCGTCGCGGTGATCATCGCGAGCCTGCTGCCGCTGATCGTCGCCGCGCTGGCCTGGGCGCTCTACGGCGAACGGCTGACGCCGCTGGCCGGGGCGGGGCTTGTCGCGGGCGTGGGCGGCGTGATGGTCATAATGACGGCTCGTCTCGGCGCCGGCGCCGACCCGGTCGGCGTCGCGCTCTGTCTCGGCGGCGTGCTGGCGCTCAGCGTGGCGACCCTGACCGTGCGCGGCGCATCGGCGGGCGGCGACCTGTGGCTGATCGTCGGGCTGCAGATGCTGGTCGGCAGCGTCCTGCTGCTTCCGGTTGCTGCGGTCTTCGAGACCTGGATCGTCGACTGGAGCGCGCCCTGGCCGCTGGCGCTGGCCTTCGTCTACACGATCTTCGTGCCAGGCCTGGCCGCAACGATGATCTGGTTCGTCCTCGTGCGGCGGATCGGCGCGACCCGGGCCGCGACGTTCCACTTCCTGAACCCCTTCTTCGGCATCGCCGTCGCCGCGCTCGTGCTGGGAGAGGTCGTGACCCTGCGAGACCTGATCGGCGTTGGCATCGTCATGGCTGGTATCCTCGCGGTCCAGATCAGCCGGCGGCCGCCGCCGCCGCCGCTGCCGGACTGACTGGCGCCGGCAGCGGGCCTTGACACGAAGGGCGGCCCTTCGCATCGGTTGTCGGGTCGCTTCCGGGGTGGGAACAAGTGGACCAACTGGATCAACTCGCGCCGCTGACGCGCTCGCCGATGCTGATGGAGGTCCCGGCCGGCATGGCGATGCTGGTCGCGACGCTTCTCCTGCACGGGTTCGGCCTGCGGCTGATCACGATCCGATTCAACCGGGGCTGGTCGCGGGTCACGCTGCGAACCCCGCGCTGGCGGATCGACGTGATGCTGGCCTTCGTCATCGGACTGCTCGCCGCGCTTCACATGCTGGAGATGCTGATCTTCGCGGTGCCGCTCTACTGGCTCGGGGCAATGGACGAGCTGAGCAACAGCTACTTCTTCGTGATGGAAAGTTACACGACGCTGGGCAGCGGCGATCTGCGTCCGCAGGAGCACTGGCGGATGGTCGGTCCGATCATCGCGATGGCGGGCGTGTTCAGCGTCGGATGGACGGTCTCGGTGCTGGTCAGCATCATGGGGCAGATCAACAGCATCGACCGGGCGCAGGCGGCCGCGGCGGCGAAGGAAAAGGCAGCGGCCTCGGCGCAGGGCCAGCCGCATGCTGGCGGGGTCTCGTCGGCGCGGCCGGCGCCCTCGACCACGCCGGCCGAAGCCCAGACCCCGCCGCGGGCGGGCGGCTGAGGCTCAGCGCCAGAGCAGGCCGCCCTTCGGATCGGCGCCCCAGGGTCCGACGACGACGTTCTGGCTGTCGAGCTCGGCCCGCGCCGTGACGCTTCCGGCCCGCGCGCGGTCGAGCAGGACACGGCCGTCATCCGAGCTGGCGTGGCCGGCCGCCGCGCCGATGACGTCGCGCATGTGGATGAAGCCGTAGGCCTGTTCGGTCATGTCGGCCGCGTCATAGGTCATCTGGCCGAGGCCGACATAGTGCCGGACCGCGCCGTTGCGCCGCAGCCGGTCCTCGAACAGGGCACAGGCGATCAGGCATTCGTCGGCGAGTTCCCGCAGCCCGTCCCGGGGCGCGCTGGCGTCCATTGCGCGGGTGACGCGGACGGTCAGCATGTCGACGCGAACCTGACGGCCCATGAATCGCACGAAGGTGATCGACAGGTACGCCTCGAGGCTGTCGGTCAGCGGAATTCCGGTCTTCTCGATCCCGTAGCGGACAAACTCAGTTGCAACAGCGAGTGCGGCGTTGTTCATGGGCGGCGGCTCCGAAGCGGGCGGGACGGCGGCGGCCCGAAGGTCCGGGCGATGGTCGATGTCCGGAGAACGCGTCGGGCCATGCTTACCTCATGTTGCGCGGCGGAACGGGCGGTCTTGCGACGCAGCCTAGCGTGAAACGGTTAACGATGACTGCAGGGGCGGCCGAGCGGGCAGGGCGGAGTGGCTGCTGACTTGCGCAAGAAACGGAAAGATCGTCTTCTGTCGTCGCCATCGGGTTCCGCAAGCTTGAAGAACAAGATACTACGCTGCTTCGCTGACATGAAGGTAGCATGAACAGGGGGCCGCGAACAACGGTTCCGCGCCGCGAACCCCCTGGCGGGAAGAGCCGATGACCGAGACGGAACTGAAGATCACGCTCGATGCGACCGACGCCGCGCGACTGCGGCGCGATCCGGCGCTGACCGCCCTGCGCGAGACGCCGCGGCGCAACGAGAAGCTGGTCTCGATCTATGTCGACACCGAAGACCACGCGCTGTCGAAGGCGGGCATCGCGCTGCGTCTGCGCAAGGTCGGCCGGACCTGGGTTCAGACGGTCAAGAGCAAGCGCTCGGCGGGCGGGGCGGGGTTCTACTCGCAGGACGAGGTCGAGATCCCGGCGCCGGGCGGGCGGCTGGTTCTCGACGGTCCGGACCCGACCGGCGTCTTCGCCACGATCGCCGAGACGACCGGCGACGCGCCGCTGGCGCCGGTCTTCGAGACGCAGGTCCAGCGCATGATCGAGCGGTTGCGACTCGCCGACGGCGCGCTGGTCGAGTTGGCGCTCGATCGCGGCGAGGTCGTTGCGGGCGAGGCGCGCACGCCCATCCTCGAGGCGGAGCTGGAGCTGATCGAGGGCGGCGTCGGCGCGCTCTTCGACCTTGCGCAGAAGCTGTTTCCGGAAGGGCCGGTGGTCTTTGCGACGGCCAACAAGGCGGCGCTCGGCTACCGGCTGGCGCGCGGCGAGATGCCGCCGGCCGGGCCGGAGGTGCGCAACTCCGGAAAGCTCGACTACGGCGCCGAGGCGACGGTCGAGACCGTGGCGCGCGACGTGTTCCGCGACTGCTTCGCGCAGATCTCGGCAAACATGGCGGTCGTGGCGGTCAGCAATGCAGTCGAGGGCCCGCATCAGCTGCGCGTCGGGCTGCGCCGGCTGCGCTCCGCCTTCACGATCTTCGCGCCGTCGCTCGGCGAGGCGGCGATCGCGCCTGTCTCCGAGGCTGCACGCGAGATGGGACGCGTGGTCGGCGGGTTGCGCGATGCGGACGTGCTGATCGACGAGGTGGTGGCGGACGCTGCCGATGAAGGGCTCGACCCCGCGGCTCGCGCGGCGCTGAACGCCGTGCTGGAGGCGCGCCGGGCGGAGGCGCGCACCGAGGTCCGCGCGAAGCTCGCGGGGGCGGAAAGCACAAGCTTCGTGTTCGCGCTGCTTGAGCTGATCGAGACCCGCGGGTGGCTGGCGCGGAGCGACTACTCGCAGACCGCGAGGCTGGCGGCGCCGGTCGCCTCGGTCGCGCCCGGCCTGCTGGCCAAGCGACACGCCAAGGTCATGAAGCAGGGCCGCAAGATCGAGGCGCTCGACGCCGAGGCGCTTCACGATCTCCGCAAGAACCTGAAGAAGCTGCGCTATACAGTCGAGGCGTTCGCGCCAATGTACGACGGCAAGCGCTTCGACGCGTACCTGAAGGCGCTGAAGCAGATGCAGGACACGTTCGGCAGCCTGAACGACGCGACGATGGCCGCCGAGGCGCTGGGCGGCGCCACTGCTCCGGGGCGCAGCGATCCGGACGCGCAGCGTGCGGCCGGATGGGTGATGGGCGTGCTGGCGATGCGCGTCGGCGAGGACCGCCCGGCGCTCTGCTCGCGCTGGAAGGCCTTTGCCGAGGCAAAGCCGTTCTGGGACTGAGGCGCCGCGGCGGATGCCGGGGCGCCAGCGCTCAGGTCGAGCGGTAGGGCGGACCCGCCTCGATCATCGTCTTCGAATAGTCCTTGAAGATCTGCACGACCCTGGCCTGACGCTCGCCTTCCTCGGCGATCTCGTCCCAGAACTTGCGCGCCTCGTCCTCGACCTGCGCCCATTCCGCTTCGGGGATCGAGGTCAGCTCCAGCTTGCCGCCGGTTGTACGGTAATGCGCTTCGCCCCACCAGTACCACTGCTGGCGGTACATGTTGGAATTGTCCATCGCGAGCCGGAACAGCGTCTGCAGACGGGGGCTGAGCTCGTTCCACTTCTCCTCGTTGGCGAAGTAGCTGCCGATCCAGGCGCCGGAGATGTTGTTGGTCAGGTAGTAGCTCGTCACCTCGGCCCAGCCGACCGTGTAGACCTCGGTGATCCCCGACCAGGCGATGCCGTCGAGCTCGCCGGTCTGCATCGCGACCTCGATGTCCTCCCAGGGCAGCGTGACCGGCACGACGCCGAAGCGCGACAGGAAGCGCCCGCCTGTCGGGAAGGTAAAGACGCGCTTGCCCTTCAGGTCGTCCAGGCTGCGGATCGGCTCCTTGGTCGCGAAGTTGCACGGGTCCCAGGCGCCGGCGCCGAGCCACTTGACCCCGGTCCCGGCATAGCTCTCCTCCCAGATGCCATTCAGGCCGTAGTTCTCGAACAGCGCCGGCACGTCGAGACTGTAGCGGGTCGCGAACGGGAAATAGGCGCCGAAGATCGCGACGTCGGCCGGCGAGCCCATGCTGTCGTCGTCGGACTGGCAGGCGTCGATGGTGCCCTGCTGGACCGCGCGAAAAAGCTCGCCCTGCGGCACCAGCTGATCGGAGAAGTAGAGCTCGATCACCATCTCGCCCTCGGCCGCCGCGTTGAACGCGTCGATCGACGGCTTGATGACGTGCTCGGCCAGCGCGGGGCCAGCATATGTCTGCAGCCGCCAGGTGATCGGCGACTGCGCCTTGACGTAGGGCGCGGCGAGGCTGCTCGCGCCGACCGCGCCGGCCGATGCAAGGCCCGCGCGCTTCAGGAAATCGCGTCTCTTGGTCATGGTCTTACCTCTCCGTTGTTGATGGCCGTTTCTTGGTGCGGAAATTCAACGTGCGTAGAACCAGTTCGGCAGCCAGGTCGCGATCGGCGGGTATGCGGTGATCACCGCGAGCCCGACGATCAGGATCGCGACGAAGGGGACCACCGAGCGGTAGATGTCGCCCAGCCCGATCTCGGGCGGCGCCATCGCGCGCATCAGGAACAGGTTGTAGCCGAAGGGCGGCGTCATGTAGGCGACCTGGCAGGTGATCGTGTAGAGGACGCCGTACCAGATCGGATCGAAGCCGAGCGCGATGACCAGCGGCACGTAGAGCGGCGCCACGATCACCAGCATCGCGGTGTCGTCGAGGAACATGCCCATCACGAGGTAGCTGATCTGCATCATGATCAGCACTTCCCAGGGGCCGAGACCCCAGCCCTCGACGAAGGTCCGCGCCAGCGCGCGCCCTGCGCCCAGCCCGTCGAAGACCGCGCCGAAGCAGAGCGCGGCCATGATGATCCAGAGGAACATCGCCGAGATCGCCAGCGTCTGGCGCACCGTGTCCTCGAAGACCCGGAACGTCAGCCTGCGGCGGATCGCGGCGGCGATGGTCGCGGCGACCGCTCCGACCGCGCTCGAACTCGACGAGGCTGGTCACGCCCAGCAGGAAGAGCCCGGTCATCGAGAAGAAGATGAAGAGCGGCAGCAGCCCCGCGCGCAGCAGCGCCAGCTTCTCGCCGAGCTGCATGTTGCGCTCCTCCGGCGGCAGGGGCGGGCCCAGCGACGGGTTCATCCGGCAGCGGATCCAGACATAGGCCATGAACATCGCCGCGATCAGCAGGCCCGGAAACACGCCCGCGAGCCAGAGCTGGCCGACCGGCTGGCGCGCGATCATGCCGTAGAGCACCAGCACGACCGAGGGCGGCACCAGGATGCCGAGGGAGGAGCCGGCCTGGATCACGCCGGTCACCATGATCTTGTCGTAGCCGCGACGCAGCAGTTCCGGCATTGCGATCGTGGCCCCGATCGCCATGCCGGCGACGCTGAGGCCGTTCATAGCCGAGATCACCACCATCAGCGCGATCGTGCCGAGCGCGAGCCCGCCGGGCAGGCCGCCCATCCAGACGTGAAAGGCGCGGTAGAGATCCGACGCGATGCCGCTCTCGCTGAGCATGTAGCCCATGTAGATGAACAGCGGCAGCGTCAGCAGCGGGTACCAGTTCATCAGGATGAAGGCCGCGTTGAACGGCATCTCGGTCGCGCCGTCGCCCCAGAGAAGCAGCGCCGAGACCGTCGCGACGAAGCCGATCGCTGCAAAGACGCGTTGCCCGGTCAGAAGCATGACGATCATGCTGGCGAACATCGTCAGGGCGATCAGCTCGGAGCTCACGCGATGTCCCTGCCGCGGACCCGGGCGAGGTCGCGCAGGAAGATCACGATGGTCTGCAGCAGCATCAGGAAGATGCCGAAGGTCATCACGATCTTGATCGGCGCCAGCAACGGCCGCCAGGCCGACGACGCCCGCTGGCCGTACTCGAGCGCATAGGTGGTCGAGGACAGGCCGCCCATCAGCAGCACGACTAGGTAGGTGACGAGCGCGACCGAGGTGATCGTGTCGGTAAAGGCGCGCTTGCGCGGGCTCCAGCGCCCGTAGATCAGGTCCATGCGCACATGGGCATCGAGCTGCATCGAATAGGCGCCGCCTAGCAGGTAGTATGCTACGAGCAGAAACTGCGCTACCTCGACAGTCCACATCGGCGGTCGGTTGAAGCCGGTGCGCATCACCGCCGAGTACAGAAGCACGCCGATCATCCCTACGACCAGATACATCGCGGCGCGGCCGACGATGCGATTGACCGCTTCGATCCAACGAACGAACCTGACAACCCACTCGGGCAAGCTGAACCGCTACGTCACGTCGCCGCTCCTCTGCGAAGCGCGGACATGACGCCCCTTATTCAAGACCTTAGATTTTGATCTTTTGGAGAAATCTGCGAACCGTCAAGGCGCTTTGCGCGCGTCCGTCGGAAATGCCGGTCGCCGCGATGCTTCAGGTTGCGCGTGTGACGCTGCCACGCGCGTCGCGCACTGCGAAGCTCTAAGTCCGGCAACGGGCGCGACGCTTGCCGATCCTAGTTGCCTGGCTCTGAGCAAGAGGCAGAACGAGGGTGGCGAGCTCCGCTAGGCGTCCGTTCCGGCAAGCCGCACCCCGACTGCCGGGCCGGTGCGCCGAGACGATCGACAGGATCATCCTCCAGCCTGGCGTTCCGGATCGAAGTCGACAGCAGCAACGCCGCGACCCGGCAGCTTTCCGGCGCCTTGTCTGACAGGAAACGCGGTCACTGGCTCCCGGATCACATCCCGGCGGGCGCCTGCTCGCGCTTGGCTTCGGTCCAGTTGAGCGGCTAGGGGTGCGCCGGACCAGACAGAGTTTGCGGAACTCCGGACCCTTCGCGTCTCCGTCAGGTCGTGTTCTTCTTGCCTGGCGCGGGGCCGTGGCTGCCGCGCAGTATCAGGTTCGGGCGGACGAGCCTGGTCTCGGGGGGCAAATCCGGGGCCGCGACCGCCCGGACCAGCATCTCCGCGACGGCTTCGGCGCTGTCATGCACGCCGGCGCGAAACGTGGTCAGGCCGGGCGGCGCTAGCGTGGCGGCCGACGTGTCGTCAAAGCCGACCACCGACAGATCGGCCGGCGTGGAGAGGCCAAGCGCCGCCGCTTCCTGCAGCACGGCGAGTGCCGGGCCGTCGAACAGGCCGAGCACCGCCGTCGGCCGGTCCGGCCCCGTCAGCATGCTCCGGATCGCCGCATGGCGCGCCGGATAATCGTAGCGCGGCGACGACGCGGTCTGGAGGCGCACCGCCGGGTCTGCGCGCCGAGCGATCGCCGCCATCAGGCCGGCGGCGCGGTGGCGCCGGAAGGTCAGAGGTTCGTCGATGGTGACCAGTCCGAACTGTCGGTGTCCGAGGTCATAGAGCAGGTCGAAGACCTCGCCGAACGCGCTGTGCCCGTCCGTGTCCACCCAGGCATAGGCGCGGGTCTCCTCGCGCACCCGGCCGTGCGCGACGAACGGGAAGCCGCGATCCATCAGGTAGGCGATACGCGGATCCTCTTCCGTGATCCGCGCCAGCACGATCCCATCGGCGCGCCGGGTTTCGACGATGCTTCGGATCACTTCGATCTCAGGCTTTCCCTCGGGCACGGCCGCCAGCAGTAGGTCGACGCCTGCGCGGCCAAGTCCGCTCGTCAAGCCAGAGACGAAGTCGCCCAAAAACCAGTCGTCGATCACGTGAGAACGCAGTGGCAGCGCCAGCGCCGCAAAGCCGGACCGACCGGACACGAGCGCCCGGGCCGCACGGTTCGGGACGTACCCCATGTCGCGCGCCGCTGCTGCAACGCGTTCGCGCGTCTTCAGCGCGATCCGTTCGTGTCCGGCAAGGGCCCGGGACGCAGTGGCGACCGATATGCCGAGCTCGCCAGCGAGATCCTTGAGCGTTTTGGCCTGTGCCGACACGATTTCCTCCGGCGCCTGACGCACGAGGTAGCGGCAGGGTTCGAGGAGGCAATGCCTGAAAAGAGGCCAGTTCGAGCGGATGCCCCCAAGAACCGGGCCTACGCGACGACCCCGCCTGCAGCAACGAAAAAGGGGCCGGCGTAGCCGCCAGCCCCAGAGCCTTTGCCCGTGAGGGTCGGTCGTTCGTGATTACTGACGCTGGCCGAAAAGCTGCAGCAGCATCATGAACATGTTCAGGAAGTTCAGGTACAGCGAGAGCGCGCCCATGATCGCCGCCTTGCCGAGGTAGGCTTCGCCCTGCGCATTGGCCAGCTGCACGTACTCGGACTTCAGACGCTGCGTGTCGTAGGCCGTCAGGCCGGCGAAGATCAGGACGCCGATCGACGAGATGGCGAACATCATCGCCGGGGAGGCGAGGAAGATGTTGATGATCGACGCGACGATGATGCCGATCAGGCCCATGAACAGGAACGAGCCCCAGCCCGAGATGTCGCGCTTGGTCGTGTAGCCCCAGAGGCTCAGGCCCGCGAACGCGATCGCGGTCACGAAGAAGACCTGCGCGATCGACATGCCGGTGAACGCGGCGAAGATCCACGATATCGACAGGCCCATCGTGGCGGCGAAGCCCCAGAACACGATCTGCGCAGTCGATTCCGACATGCGGTTGATGCCGGCCGCAAAGCCGAACACGAAGGCCAGCGGCGCGAACATCACGACGTAGCGCAGCGGCGAATTGAAGAGAGCCAGGATCAGGCCTTCCGGCAGGATCGCCGTCGGCTGCTGGTTCATCACCCGCGAAAGATCGGATCCGACCAGCCAGGCGACGATGCCGGTGATCACCATCGCTACGGACATCAGTCCGTAGATCTTGTTCATATGGCTGCGAAGACCTTCGTCGAACGGAACCGCAGTGGCTCCTGCGCCCATATGACGTGCCGTATTGAACTCAGCCATTAATCGGTTTCCTCCATGCTCAAAGGGCGGCCGAAAGGTCGCCCCACGGCCCTGTGCTTCAGATATTGGGGAATGCGCCCTTCAATTCAAGACATAGCTTGACGATACCGACAAATGCCCACGAAGATTTCATTGGCGGAAACGATCCGGTTCCGGGTCGCTGCACGCAAACGATTCGAGCGTCAATCCCGCGCGCGCAGGACTTGCGCAGGGCGGGCTGCGAGCGGCCGCAGCGCATAGGCGATGCCGGCCGCGAGGCTTGCCAGCGCGCCGCCGGCGACAATCGCGATCGCCGAGAGCGGCTCGAAGCGGAAGGTCCCCTCCATGACGAAGACCGTAACCGCCCAGCCGCCGGCGGCGCCTGCGGCCAGCGCCACGAGGCCGGCCGCGAACCCAGTCAGCGCAGCGCGCAGCGCGAAGCTCCAGAGGATCCTGGCGCGCGTGGCGCCCAGCGTCTTCAGGACTGCGGCCTCGTATGTGCGCCGGCGCTCGCCGGCCGCAGCTGCGCCGATCAGCACCACGATGCCGGTCGCCAGCGTTACGCCTGCGCCCCAGCGCGTCGCGGCCGATATCCCGTCGAGAGCCTCTGCGACGCGCTCCACCGCCTCGCGCACCCGGATCGCGGTCACGTTCGGCCAGGCGCCGGCCACCGCGCGCAGCAGCGGCGCCTCCGAGGCCGCATCGCCGTAGACGGTCGCGATATGCGTGTGCGGCGCGCCGGCCATGGCGGCCGGGTCCAGCAGGATCAGGAAGTTGATCCCCATGTTTTCGAAGGCGACTTCGCGAAAGCTCGAGATCGTCGCCGTCAGATCCCGGCCAAGGATGTTCACCGTCATCTCGTCGCCGAGTTTCAGTCCCATCTCGGCGCCTTCCTCGGCGGCGAAGCTCATCAGCGGCGGACCGGAATAATCCGCGGGCCACCAGTCGCCCTCGGTGATCACCGTTCCCTCCGGCGGCGTCGCCGCGTAGGTCACGCCGCGATCGCCGCTCAGCGCCCAGTGCGCGCCGACGACCTCACGCGCGGGCCGGCCGTTGATCCTGGTGATGATGCCGCGCAGCATCGGAGCGGTCTCGACCTCTGTCACGCCCGGCTCGTTCTGTGCAACCTCGCGAAAGCCTTCGAGCTGGGCGTTCTGGATGTCCACGAAGAAATACGATGGCGCACGCTCGGGCAGATCCTCGGTTATCAGGTTGCGCAGGTTCCAGTCGACCTGGCCGACCGCCGCTAGAACCGCCAGCCCAAGACCCAGCGACATGACAACGGAAGCGGTCTCCGCCGAAGGTCCGCCTACCGCCCCCAGCGCCAGCCGCAGCGCAGGACGCCCGCGCGCCGCGCGACTGCGCGCCAGCCGCCGCGCCACCGACCGGACCCCCTGCGCCGCCAACGCCAGAGCCCCCAGCGCGCCAAAGACCCCGCCGGCGGTCCACAAGGCCAGTTCGGTCGCGTCGGAAAGAGCCGCCGCCAGCGCCACAAGCCCGATGGCAAGGGTGGCGATCACGGCGATATAGGTCAAGCGCGGCAGGCGCCGATCGACGCTCGCTACGTCGCGGAACAGGCCTGCCGCCTTGACGTCGCGCGCCCGCGCCAGCGGCCACAGCGTGAAGATCAGAGCGGTTAACAACCCGTACGCAGCCGCCTCGGCCAGCGGTCGGGCGTAGAGCCCGAACTCCGCCGGCACCGGCAGGCGCGACTCGATCAGCGGCGCAGCGATCATCGGAAGCGCCGCTCCGATTGCCAATCCGATTGCAACACCGAGCAGCGACAGCAGGCCGATCTGGATCAGGTAGGTCGCGAAGATTGTCCGGCCGGTCGCGCCCAGCGTCTTCAGCGTCGCGATCGTCTCTGTCTTGCGCTCCAGATAGGCGCGCACCGCCGCCGCGACGCCGACGCCGCCGACGGCCAGCCCAGCCAGCCCGAGCAGGACCAGGAATGCCCCCAGGCGGTCGACGAACCGCGCGATCCCAGGCGCGCCGTTGCGACGGTCGCGCCACTGCAGCCCGCTGTCGGCGAAGCGTTCCTGCCCGGCATCGCGCAGCGCGGGGAGGTCGGCATCGAGCGGCAGGCGCAGCCGGTAGGCGCTTTCGAACAGCGAGCCCTCGCTCAGCAGGCCGCTGCCCCCGAGCGCGTCGAGCGACACGATGACCGGCGGTCCCAGCGCAAAACTGGAAGCGCCGCCGTCCGGCTCCAGTTCCAGCCGCGCGCCGACACGAAACTCCTGCGTTCCCAGCCGCGTCACGTCGCCGGTGTTCAGCCCGAGCCGATCCATCAGCACCCCATGGACCGCGATGCCCGGCATCCCGTCCTGCATGCCCAGCGCCTCGGACAGCGATCCGCCGCCGGCGAGTTCGACCGAGCCGTAGAGCGGGTACTTGTCGTCGACGCCCTTGACCTGAACCAGCGCCCGTTCCGGATCGGCGTCGGATTTCGGCACGGCCAGCATCGAGCGGAAATCAACGATTTCGGACATTTCGTCCGACACGGTCTCGAGCCAGTTGCGCTCGGCGTCGGTTGCAAAGCGATAGGCGAACTCGACCTCGGCGTCGCCTCCGAGCAGGCTGGCGGCCTCGCGTTCCAGCCCGGCTTCGATCGCCGCTCGGACCGAGCCCACCGCCGCAATCGCGGCCACGCCGAGCGCGAGGCACGCAAGGAAGATGCCGAATCCGGCCAGTCCGCCGCGAAGCTCGCGCAGCGCGATCCGCAGCGAGATCGGCAGCGTCACGCGGCGGCCTCCGCCATCGCTTCGAGCCGGCCGTCGCTCAGCCGCACCACCCGGTCGCAGCGCGCGGCCAGGTCGGCGGCGTGCGTGACCAGGACCAGCGTGGCGCCGCTGCGGTCGCGCAATCCGAACAGCAGTTCGACCACCGCGGCGCCGGTCGCCCCGTCCAGGTTCCCGGTAGGCTCGTCGGCGAGCAGGATCTTGGGGCGCGGGGCAAAAGCGCGCGCCAGCGCCACGCGCTGCTGCTCTCCGCCGGACAACTGCGATGGGTAGTGGTCGAGCCGCGTCTCCAACCCAACCGCCCGCAACTCGGCCTGAGCCTTCGAAAAGGCGTCTCGATCCCCGGCCAGTTCGAGCGGGGTCGCAACGTTCTCCAGTGCGGTCATCGTCGGGATCAGGTGAAAGGACTGGAACACTACGCCCATGTGCGAGCGCCGGAACCGGGCCAGCGCGTCTTCGCCCATTTCCGTCAGGTCTTGGTCCAGAACAGCGACCCGCCCCGCGGTGGCGGCCTCCAGGCCGCCCATCAGCATCAGGAGCGACGACTTTCCCGACCCGGAGGGACCGACAAGCCCAAGTGTCTCGCCGCGTCGGACCTCCAGCGAAACCCCGCGCAGGATCTTGACGGGCCCGGCATTGCCTCGAAGCGTAAGCTCCACATCTGTTAGCGAGATAACGGGAGACGACATGAACGGGAAAACCTCGACGCGACGACGGATACCGACCGCATATGGGACCGGGACGGGCATCGGCAACCTGCTGGTCGCGGCCGCGGTCGCTTTCGGCGCGCCGGCGGCGGCGGAAGAGCCCGTGACCGTGGCCGCGCTCGGCGATTCGCTCACGCAGGGATATGGCCTTCCCGAACAGGACGGCTTTGTGCCGCAATTGCAGGCATGGCTGCGGGCGAACGGCGCGCCTGACGTCATCGTGATCAACGCGGGCGTTTCTGGCGACACTACCGCCGGCGGCCTTGCGCGCGTCGACTGGACGCTGACCGACGACGTGGACGCGGTGATCGTGGCGCTGGGGGGCAACGACCTGCTCCGGGGCCTGGACCCGGCCGAGAGCCGCCGCAACCTCGACGGCATTCTGAGCCGGATCGAGGAGCGCGGCCTGCCGGCTCTTCTCGCAGGCCTTCCGGCTCCCGCGAACTACGGGCCGGAATACCAGGCAGCCTTCGACGCAATGTATCCCGAACTGGCCGAGGCGCACGGCGCCGCGCTGTACCCGAACTTCCTCGCCGGCCTCGGCGACGGCCGGGACTTGTCGGCCGCGCGTGCGCTGTTACAGCCGGACGGCGTGCATCCGAACGCCGAAGGCGTCGCCGCCGTGGTCGATGCGATTGGCCCGGCTGCACTAGAGCTCGTGCAGGCTGCGCACGAGGATTGATCGCAGATGCTCGTGCGGACGGTTGAGCGCCTGGTCGACATCGGCTCGTGTCACGCCGATGTCGCGCAGCATGCGAGGGTCGAGGCTCGCCATCATGCGGCGCTCGCGAAACAGCATGTCGAGCGCCAGCAGGCGGGACAGCGCGGCGCGCAGGCGCGGAGCAAGGCGGGGCAGATCGGCGCAGCTTTCGCTGTGGGTCCGGACAACGGCAGGCATCGTTTCCTCCATCATATCTGCTGAAACGCGGTGGCGTCCTCATCACCTCTCTTGATGCATAGGGTCGTATGTGGCATAAGGAAAACGAATGATCGTTACGGATCGCATCACGGAACATGATATGCCACGGAACCTCGATCTGACCGCCCTCCGCTCGTTCGTGACGGTCGCAGACGCGGGCGGCGTGACCCGGGCGGCGGCGCAGCTGAACCTGACCCAGTCGGCGGTGTCCATGCAGCTGAAGCGCCTGGAGGAGAGCACGGGCCAGCCGCTGATCGACCGGACCGGCCGAGGCGTCGCGCTGACGGCGCAGGGCGAGCAACTGGCGGGCTTTGCCCGCAGGATGCTGGCGCTCAACGACGAGGCCTGGGGTCGGCTGACCAACCAGGCTTTTGAGGGCGAGATCAGCTTCGGCGTGCCGCACGACGTCATATACCCGCATGTGCCACGCGCGATGCACCGCTTCGCCGCCGAGTTTCCGCGGGTTCGGGTGCAACTGCATTCGAGCTTCACTTCGCGTCTGAAGGACCAGTTGGCCCGCGGCGAGATGGATCTCATCCTGACTACCGAGGCGGGCCTTGATGCGGGCGGCGAGACCCTGGCGCATCAGCCGCTGGTCTGGGTCGGAGCGCAGAGCGGGCAGATCTGGCGGGCCCGGCCAGTTCGGTTCGCCTCGGTGACCCGTTGCCTCTTCAAGCGCCCCGCGATCCAGGCGCTCGAGCAAGCGGGACTGCCGTGGGAGCTCGCGGTTGACGCGGAATCGTTTTTGGCGGTGGATGCGAGCGTCTCGGCGGACCTCGCGGTGTGCGTCCAACTGCAAAGCTCTGTGCCCGTGCATTGCGAGGCGATCCGCCACGGCGGGGGACTGCCGGAACTGCCCGAGTACTTTGTGAACATGTACATGACCGACGGTCCGCGGACGCAGCTCGCCCGCCGCCTGGCCGAGTTCGTGCGCCAGGGCTACGGCATCTGCGATCGCATTGCCGCCGAGTAGCGAACGACGACCGAGCCCTGTCCTGCAGCAATCGCGGAATCCGCAAGAGCCGGACCGCCGCTCGAGCGGCCAGCCTCCGTTCCCGGCCATTGTGACCTCGGTTGCTCGTACCGGAGGTCGCGGTTGTTGCCCGGGACCTGCCTCAGCGTCCGGGCGCAATGCGCCGCGCGACACGCTCGTATTCCTTCCCAAGCGCCTCGCGACTGCGCCCAGACGAGGCGACGGCGTCACGACTTGCCAAATCCGAAGAACCGCGTCTATCTCGATGACCGCCAATGCGGCGCGGGCCCGGTCCAGTGGTCAAGATGCGTGAACCCTACGACAACGTCCGCGAGACCATGAACGTCGTGATCAATGTCCTCGCGTGGATCGGCGGCGGGGGACGCAGAGAAGCGGCGTGAGAGACGTCATCGTCATAGGAGCAGGGTTCGTCGGCGTGTCCGTCGCGGCGCACCTCGCGCTGCGCGGCCGGGCAGTCACGCTCGTCGATTACGGTCCGCCCGGGGGCGGCACGTCCTTCGGCAACGCCGGCATCATCCAGCGCGAGGCGGTCTGGCCCTACGCGTTCCCGCGAAACCCGGGCAAGCTGGTCTCGGTCCTGCTCATGCGTGGCGCCGACATTAGGTACCATGCCGGAGCGCTTGCGCGCACCGCGCCGACGCTGGCGCGCTACTGGTGGAATTCCGCGCCATCCCGCTACCAGCGGATCGCGCGGGCCTATGCGACGCTGATCGAGCACAGCGTCACCGAGCACGCGCGCCTGGTTGACTTGGCGAGCGCGGACGCCCTGATCCGGAAGGATGGCTGGTACGACGCCTATCGCACCGAGGCCGCCTTCGCCGCCGACCGCGCGATGGCGGCGGCCGTGGCCCGCCAGCATGGCGTCGGCTACCGTTTGCTGAATGCGGAGGACGTCAAGCGGATCGAGCCGCACCTGACCGAGCCGATGGTCGGGGCGATCCACTGGAGCGATCCCTGGACCGTGCGCGACCCCTCCGCGCTGGTCGCCGCCTACGCGGCCAGCTTCGAGAGGCTCGGCGGTCGCGTCCTTCGCGCCGGCGCGGGCACGCCGGAACGCGTCGGAGCTTCCTGGCGCGTGCCGCTCGCCGGCGCCGGGCCGATCGACGCCGCCGAGGTCGTGCTCGCAACCGGCCCCTGGAGCGGCGACCTCGTGCGGTCGATGGGCTACCGAATGCCGCTCTTCGTCAAGCGCGGCTACCACATGCATTACGGCAGCGATCCGGATCGACCGCTGAACAACTGGTTCGCCGATCTTGAGACCGGCTACCTCCTCGCCCCGATGTGCCACGGCATTCGGCTGACGACTGGGGCCGAGCTCGCCATGATCGACGCCGACCCGACGCCGGTCCAGCTCGGCCGCGCCGAGGCGGTCGCGCGTCGGATGTTCCCGCTCGGAGAGCGGCTCGATCCCGCGCCCTGGGTGGGCTCCCGACCCTGCACCGCCGACATGCTGCCAGTGATCGGTCCCGCGCCAGGACGTCCCGGCCTATGGTTCGCCTTCGGCCACGGCCACCAGGGCCTGACCCTCGGCCCGGTCACCGGTCGTCTGATCGCGGAGATGATGACCGGCGAGGCGACGGTTGTCGACGCGAGCCCGTTCTCGGCGATGCGCTTCGGCTGACGGCGTCATGTCGCAGGGCCTTCCAGGGCCAGGGAGACCGGATCGACGCGGCCGCCCCGGGCCAGCCGTGAATGGGCTGGCCGAAGGTCGCGGGTCAATCTAACGTCCTCCCGGCGGGCTGCCTCGGCCTCGGCTTCTGAAACGAACTGGATGAGATCGGATGAGCGCAATCCACCGCGACAAGCTCGAGAAGGCCCTCGACGCGCTTCCGGACCTGTACCCGGGTCCCGGCGGCGTGGCGGGCGCGGTTCTTGAGGGAGAGGTGATCGCGGCTCGCGCCTGGGGCTACGCGAACCTGGCGTTCCGCAGGCCGATGACGGTCTCGACGCGGCTACCGATCTGCTCGATCTCGAAGCAGTTCACCTGCGGCGTGCTCCTGGGTAGGATCAATGACCCCGCCCGTCTTGACTCACGCGTGGCGTCGTATCTGCCGGCCTTCGAGGGCCGACTGCCGACCATCCGGCAGCTTTGCGACAACCAGTCTGGCCTGCGCGACTACTGGGCCCTGACGGTGCTGCACGGCGCTCATGCGGACCAGACGTTTGCGCGCGAAGACGCACTGCCGCTGATCGCGCGTATGCAGACAGGGCATTTCGAGCCGGGAACCAGCTACTCCTATTGCAACTGCAACTTCCGCATTGTTTCCGAGATCATCGAGAGCGAGACCAGGAAGCCGCTCGACCAGCTCTACCGGGACACGATCTGGGGTCCGGCAGGCATGGAGACGGCCGTCCTCACGTCCGACACGCGCTGGCCGGCGGATGATGTCGTCGGCTACGAGGGCAACGACGACGCCGGATACTTTCCCGCCGACAACGGCATCTTCTGGATCGGCGACGCCGGCATCTCGGCCTCGCTCGAGGACATGCTGGCCTACGAGCGCTGGATCGACGCGACGCGGGAGGACCCGGATTCGCTCTACCAACGGCTCTCGGTCGCCCCGGCCTTCGCCGATGGAGCGCCCGCGTCCTACGGCTACGGGCTCGTGCACGAGAAGGTCGCCGGCGTCCCGGTGACCGGTCACGCGGGCGCGCTGCGCGGGTTTCGCGCCCAGCGCATGCACGCGGCCGCCGAGCGCTTGTCGGTCGTCGTGATCTTCAACCACGAGGCGGACTTCCACGGCGCCGCGGCGGGTCTGGTCATGGCGGCGCTCGGCCACCACGCGCCTGCGCCTGCGCAGATGCCGCGGGGCTGGGACGGTCAGTGGATCTGCGACGAGACGGGCCTTCTCGCCCGCCTGGCGTCGGACGCGACCGGCGCGACGCTGCGCTACGCGACCTTCCCCGATCGATTGACGGCGCAGGCGGACGGCAGCCTCGCCGGTCCCGGCGTGCGGATCGAACGGGACGGTGCGGGGCTGACGATGCGCCGGGACGCCGAGAACCGCACGCTGTCCCTGACGCCGCTTCCCGTCACGGCGTCCGCCGACGGGACGGAGATCGCGGGCCGCTACTCGTCCTCCGAACTCGACGCGTCGATGCTGGTCGAGGCCCGGGACGGCGGCGTCTATGCGGGCTTCGACGGCATGCTGGGGCAGGGACCGATGGAGCGGATGCAGCCGGCAGGGGCCGACACGTGGATCCTCGCCACGCGCCGCTCGATGGACGCGCCGGCGCCCGGCGACTGGACCTTCCGCGTCGAGCGGGACGCGGAAGGCTCGGTGGCGGGCGCGAGCCTCGGCTGCTGGCTCGCGCGCGGGATCCGCTATCGCAAGTCGCAGTGAATGCGGTCATGGGGCGCGACCTGCGCGCCCCATGCCGGGCTCATTCGGTCTTCACAGTGTCCTCGAGGAAGAACCGCCCGAGCGGGTTCTGGTCGAAGTTCTCGACATTGCTGCGCGTCACGTTGATGAACGGGCTGTAGTAGAGGTCGATCCAGTGCACGTCTGCCTTGGCCAGCGACTGGATCTCGGCGTACATCGCCTCTCGCTTTGCCGGATCGAGTTCGAGCCGGGCGTCCGCGACCAGCTGCGCCACCTCCTCGTTCTGGTACCGCGTCATGTAGTTCATGTTGACGTCGTGACCGAGAACGAAGGTCGTCTTCTGGTCCGGGTCCAGGATGTCGTTGGTCCAGTACATGACCGAGACGTCGTAGTCGCCGTCGACGAGCATGTCCCAGGTCTGGCTCGGATCCATCTTGGTCAGGTTCACGGTGACGCCGACGTCCGCCAGTTGCTGCTGCAGCAGCACCGCGATCTGCTCGTCGACCTCGTTGCCGGCGTTGACCAGGTAGTCGAGGGACAGGCCGCTTTGCCCGGCCTCCTCGAGCAGCGCCTTGGCCTTCTCGGGATCGTGCGGCCGCGCGCCGTTCTCCTCGCTGTGGTAGAGCGCGCCGCGGGGAATGTAGCTGTTCGCGACCTCGCCCTGGCCGAAGGTGATCGCGTCGATGATCGCCTGCTTGTCGATCGCGTAGTCCAGCGCCTCGCGCACGCGCGCGTCGTCGAGCGGGGCGTGCTCGTGGTTCAGCAGCAGGTGATCCTCGCGCGTCGAGGGCTCGATCAGCACGTTCAGCTCCGGATCCGCCTGAAGCTCGGCGACGCGCGAGAACGGCACGAAGATCGCCGCGTCGAGCTGTCCGGCCTGCACGTTCAGGATCCGGGTGTTGTCGTCGGGCACCGAGATCCACTCGACGCCGTCGAGGCTGACGCTGTCGGCCTGCCAGAACTCGGGGTTCTTGGCCAGGATCACCCGGTCGCCACGCCGCCATTCCGCGACCGTGAAGGCGCCGGAGGCCACCGGGTTCTCGGCGTAGGCTTCCTGCCCCATTTCCTCGAAAGCGGCCTTCGAGATCACCGAGGTCGCCGGCATCGCGAGCGTCGACAGGAACGGCGCAGAGGGTTCGGACAGCGTGATCACCAGCGTCCTGTCGTCCGGCGTCTGCATGTCGGCGATGACCTTGTAGCCGTCCGACCACAGCGACAGCTCGTCGTCGCGGACGCGCTCCAGCGAGAACTTCGCGTCCTCCGACGTGATCGGCGAGCCATCCGAGAACTTCGCGTCGCGCAGATGGAACGTGTAGGTCAGGCCGTCGTCCGAAACCTCCCAGCTTTCGGCCAGTCCGGGCACCAGCTCGGCGCCGGACTTGTCGACGCGCACCAGCACGTCATAGACGTTCATGAACACCCAGAAGTCGATGTTCTGCGCGGTGTTGATCGGATCGAACGTGCTCGAATCCTCGCGCCGCCCGATGGTCAGAACGCCTGCGGCCTCGGCGATCGAGGCCAGCGCGGTCGATGCTGCGAGGGCGACGAGGCCCACGCGTGTCAGTTTCGCGATCATTGTGCTGCACTCTCCTGTTGGTTCGCTCTGAATTGCGGGGCGGCGGGCATCGGCCGGCCGCCGATCGGGCGGGACGGATCGATGTCCGGGATCGCGGCGATCAGCGCCGCCGTGTAGGGATCGCGCGGTCGCGCGAAGACGTCGGCCGTGCGGCCTTCCTCGACGATGCGGCCGTGGTGCATGACGACGACGCGCTCGCAGAGGTTGCGCACGATCGCGAGGTCATGGGCGATGAAGACCAGCGTCAGCCCGGTGCGCGCGGTCAGGTCGCGGAAGAGGTCGATGATCTGCGCCTGGATCGTCACGTCGAGGGCGGCGACGCACTCGTCGGCGATGATCGCGCGCGGCTCCACCGCAAGGGCCCGCGCGATGCCGGCCCGCTGGCACTGGCCGCCCGACAGGCTGCGCGGGCGCCGCGCGGCGAAGCTGCGCTCGAGCCCGACCATGTCGAGCAGTTCCTCGATCCGCGCCTCGATCCGCGCCGGCGGAACCCGGCCCTGGACCCGCAGCACCTCGGCCAGCGTCTGCCCGACGGTCAGGCGCGGGTTCAGCGCGTTGAAGGGATCCTGGAACACCATCGCGGCTTCCGTGCGCAGCAGGCGCAGCGTTGCGGCCGGATGCAGGCCCAGCACCGAGCCGTCGAAGGCGACGTTGCCCGACGCGACCGGCGTCAGCCCCAGGATCGCGCGCGCCAGCGTGCTCTTTCCCGAGCCGCTTTCGCCGACGATGCCGACCGTCTCGCCGGGCCAGATCCGCAGGTCGACGCCCTTGACCGCATCGAAGCTGCGCGCGCGGCGGAACAGCCTGCCGGGGACCGGGAAGGAGACCACGAGATCGTCGACCTCGATCAGCGGCTTCGCCGTCCGTTCGTGGTCGTGCGCGGGCGGCGGCGTCTCGTCGGGCAGCGACGGATGCGCTGCGATCAGTTCGCGGGTGTACGGATGCTGCGGCGCCGACAGCAGCCTGCGCTTTTCGCCCTGCTCGACCAGCCTTCCGTCCTTCATCACCGCGATGCGGTCGCAGGTCTGGGCGACGACGCCGAGGTCGTGGCTGATCAGCACGATCGCGAGCCCCCGGCTTTCGCGCAACGACATCAGCAGGCGCAGGATCTGCGCCTGGATCGTCACGTCCAGCGCCGTCGTCGGCTCGTCGGCGATCAGGATGTCGGGATCGCAGGCGAGCGCGATCGCGATCATCGCCCGTTGCCGCATTCCGCCCGAGAACTCGTGCGCGAAGCCCGCAAAGCTGCGGGGCGGGTCGGGAAAGCCGACCTGGTCGAGCAGCGCTATGGCCTCCGCCTTCGCCGCCGGCCCGGACAATCCGCGATGCCGGCGCAAGCCCTCGCGGATCTGGTCGCCGATGCGCATGACCGGGTCGAGATGGCTGGTCGGGTTCTGGAAGATCATCCCGATCCGGCCGCCGCGGACATCCAGCATCTCGGCTGCGCTGCGCCCGCCGATCGGGCGGCCGTCGAGCAGCGCCGCGCCGCCCGTCACCTGAAGCTTCGACGACGGGAGCAGGCCGATCACCGCCCGGCAGAGCAGGCTCTTGCCGGAGCCGCTCTCGCCGACGAGGCCCAGGATTTCGCCCCGATTCAGGTCCAGATCGATCCCGGTCAGCAGCGGCCGCTCCTCGACGCCGTCCCGGAACGTGACGGAGAGGTTGCGGATCGCAAGGAGGGCGCTCATTCGTTGACGCCCAGGATGTCGGCGAGCGCGTCTCCGAGCATCGAGAAGCCGAAGGCCAGCGTGACGATGGCGAGGCCCGGGTACAGCGTCATCCACCAGGCCTGCGAGATGAACCCCTGGCCTTCGGCGACCATGATGCCCCATTCCGCGGTCGGCGGCTGTACGCCGAGCCCGAGATAGCTGATCGCGGCCCCGTTCAGCAGGACCAGCACCGCGTCGGACATGACGAAGACCAGCGAGCCCGCCAAAGCGTTCGGCAGCAGGTGGCGGAACATGATCCGCGCCTTCGAAAAGCCGAGGCTCGCCGCCGCCACCGCGAAGTCCTGCGTCTTCAGCACCAGGATCTGCGCCCGGATCAGCCGCGCGTAGCTGACCCAGCCGACGATCGCCATCGCGATGTAGAAACTCGTCAGCCCCGGTCCCAGGATCGCGATGATCGACAGCATCAGGACCAGGAACGGAAAGGCCAGGATGACGTCGATGATCCGCATGAAGATCGCGTCGACGATCCCCCCGAAGAACCCGGCGACGGTTCCGATCACGGTCCCGATCAGGAACGGGAACAGCACGCCGATCACCGCGATCTGCAGGTCGATCCGCGCGCCCCAGATCACGCGCGACAGCACGTCGCGCCCGAAATTGTCGGTGCCGAGCGGATGCGCCAGCGACGGCGCCTGAAGGCGCGCGGTCGCGTCCTGCAGGATCGGGTCGTAGGGCGCGACCAGCGGCGCGAGGATCGCGAGCGCCACGAACAGGCCGATGATCCCGAGCCCCGCCGCCAGCATCGGCTGCCGGCCGAACCGGGCGCTCCAGCGCGGGGTCAGCGCGCGCGCGGCGGACCAGCGCATCAGAGCTTCACCCGCGGGTCGAGCGCCACCGTGACGATGTCCGCGGCGAAATTCACCAGCACCGTCGCGACCGCGAACGTCATCGCGACGCCCTGCACGACCATGTAGTCGCGGGTGAAGATGCCGCGCACCAGCAACTGGCCCATGCCCGGCAGCGCGAAGACGGTCTCGACGATGACGGTGCCGCCGATCAGCCAGCCGATGTTGACCGCGAGCAGGTTGACCGTCGGGACCAGCGCGTTCGGAACCACATGGCGCCAGAACACGACGCCCTCCGGCATGCCGCGCGCGCGCGCTGCGGTCGCGATGTCGGATTGCAGCCCCGCGACCATGCCGGCGCGCAGGCTGCGCGTCAGCACCGCCGACAGCGACAGCGCGATCGTCAGGCCCGGCAGGATCAGGTGGCTCGCCTTCTCGCCGAGCGTCTCGCCGTAACCGGACACCGGCAGCCAGTCGAGCCGGACCGAGAACAGGATCATCAGCATCAGGCCGAGCCAGAAGGGCGGGAAGCCGATCCCGGCCGTCGAGACCAGACGGACCGCATGATCGGCGAGCCGCCCCTGCCGCCGCGCCGAGATCGCGGCGAAGGGCACGGCGATCAGAAGCGACAGGATCACGCCCGTCGCGACCAGCGCCAGCGTCGGCTCGATCCGGGTCGCGATCAGCTTCAGCACGTCGACCTTGTAGAGCGTCGACCGGCCCATCTCGCCGGCGGCGAGGTTCTTCAGGAAGTAGACGTATTGCAGCCAGATCGGCTCATCGAGCCCGTACTGCGCCCGGATGTTGGCTCAAGCGCCGTCGGCGTCGCCCGCGTCCCCAGCAGGATGCGGGCCGGGTCTCCGGGGATCATGCGCACGAGCACGAACGTCAAGACGGATATCCCGAAGAGGACCGGGATGAACTGGACGGGACGGAACAGAACAAAGCGGTAGCGTTGCATCTGAGGCGTTCAGGTCCAAGGTTCGGGAGGATCGGACATGCGAAGCGCGACTATGCGGTCGGAGTCGGCAAATGGCTACATGATTTAGACTAGCAGGTGCGGCAAGTGTGCCGGAGATGCGCTTTCCGGGAGGGGGCTCTACGCATCGGCGCCGGGCGCGCGGACGCCGCTGGCCGGCGGGAGCCCTCGCGTCAGCCGATCCGGATCACGACCTTGCCCGTGGCGGCGCGAGACCGCAGCAGGTCCAACCCGGCCTCAGCCTCCTCCAGCGGCAGCACATGGCTGACATGCGGTTTCAGCCGACCATCCTCGTACCACGCGAAGAGGCGCGCCAAGCTCTCGCGCATCACGTCCGGGCGCAGGCTCGCGTAGGCGCCCCAGTAGAGACCGATCACCGTCAGGTTCTTGACCAGCAGGATGTTGGCCGGGATCTGCGGCACGACGCCGCCAGCGAAGCCGATGGGCAGGATGCGCCCCATCGGACGCGCCGCGCGCAGCGCCGCGTCGAAAGTTGCGCCGCCGACGGTGTCATAGACAACGTCGGCGCCGCCGGCCGCCTTCACCTCCGCCCTCAGGTCGGCCGCGGCATCAATCGCGATATGCGCTCCGGCCCTGCGTGCGGCCGCCAGCTTGGCCTCTCCACGCGCCGACGCGATGACCCGTGCGCCCATCAGCTTGCCAAGCTCCACCGCCGTCAGCCCCACGCCGCCCGCCGCGCCGGTCACGAGCAGCGTCTCCCCGGCGTGAAGCCGCGCGCAGTGGTGCAGAGCTACTTCGGACGTGCCGTAGGCGACGAGGAAACCCGCAACATCTTCGTCGGGCATCGCGTCGGGGACCCGGGCGCAGCGCACAGCCGGCGCCGTGACATATTCCGCCAGCCCGCCAGTCCCCGCGTAGCAGGCGACGCGATCGCCTACGGACAGCCCCTCGGCGCCAGGCCCCAGCGCCTCGACCGTTCCGCAGATCTCCATGCCGGGCGTGAAGGGCGGCTCCGGCCTCTCTTGGTATCTGCCGGCAGCCAGCAGCGTGTCGGCAAAGTTCAACCCGCAGGCGCGCACCCGCAGCAAGGCCGCCCCCGGTCCCGGCTCCGGCCGGGCGACATCACGCAGTTCGATGGGAGCGCCAAGCGTCGTCACTTGCATCGCCCGCACGGCTTGCTCCTCCGCTTCTTTCCCGCGTCGCAGCTTTAGCTGCAAATCCGCCGGTCGGGAACCCGAGCCATGGCCGCTGCGTTGCGCAGTCGGGGAAACATGCTGCACGATGAGTTCTTCGGCGGTCTCAGCCTGCCGCTCGGCATCATAGCGGCGCGCCTTTTCGGAGCAGCGCTGTTGTGCGGCCTGATCGGCTTCGAACGGGAACTCGGCGGTCATTCGGCGGGGCTGCGCACGCACATGCTGATCGGTCTCGCCGCGGCCGTATACGCGATCCTGACGCTCGAACTAATCGCCGCCTTCGACGACCAGAGCGATGCGATCCGCCTCGATCCGATCCGCCTCGTCGAGGCCGCGACGTCGGGCGTGGCGTTTCTCGCCGCCGGCACGATCGTGTTGAGCCGCGGCTCGGTGAAGGGGCTAACCACCGGCGCGGTGATGTGGGTCGCCGCGGCGATCGGCCTCTCGGCCGGGCTGGGGCTCTGGCCCATCGCAGTGCTGACCGCGCTGCTCGCGCTGCTGATCAGCTGGATCCTGCACATGCTGACGCGGCGGCATCGACGACTGACGCCGGTTGCCTTTTCGGGCTGCGCCGCCTAAGGGCGGGCGCAGATTTCCGGAGAATGTACCCATGGACCTGCGCAACATCGCGATCATCGCGCATGTCGACCACGGCAAGACCACGCTCGTCGACCAGTTGCTGAAACAATCGGGCTCGTTTCGCGAGAACCAGGCGACGGTCGAGCGCGCGATGGACTCGAACGACCTCGAGCGCGAGCGCGGGATCACGATCCTCGCGAAGGCGACCTCGGTCGAGTGGCGCGGCCACCGCATCAACATCGTCGACACGCCCGGCCACGCCGATTTCGGCGGCGAGGTCGAGCGCATCCTCAGCATGGTCGACGGCGTCGTCCTGCTGGTCGACGCGGCCGAGGGGCCGATGCCGCAGACGAAGTTCGTGCTGGCCAAGGCCTTGCGCCTCGGACTGCGTCCGATCGTCGTCCTGAACAAGGTCGACAAGCCCGACGCCGAGCCCGACCGGGCGCTGAACGAGGTGTTCGACCTCTTCGTGACGCTCGATGCCGACGAGGACCAGCTCGACTTCCCGGTCCTCTACGCATCCGGCCGCGCCGGCTGGGCCGACGCGAGCCTGGAAGGCCCGCGCAAGGACCTCGACGCGCTGTTCCAGATGATCCTCGACCACGTCCCGGCGCCCGCCCAGCTGGCCCGCGCCGGCGAGGACTTCTCGATGCTGGCGACGACGCTCGCGGCCGATCCCTTCATCGGCCGCCTGCTGACCGGTCGGATCGAATCGGGCCGCGTGCGCACCGGCCAGACCGTGAAGGCGATGGCCCGCGACGGCCGCGAGATCGAGCGGTTCCGCGTCTCCAAGGTGCTGGCGTTCCGCGGCCTGACCCGCACGCCGGTCGACGAGGCCGAAGCCGGCGATATCGTCAGCCTCGCCGGCATGTCGAAGGCGACCGTCGCAGACACCATCGCCGATCTCGCCGTCACGGACGCGATCCCCGCGCAGCCGATTGACCCGCCGACGATCTCGGTCACCTTCGGCATCAACGACGCGCCTCTCGCGGGGCGCGAGGGCGACAAGGTCCAGTCCCGCGTGATCCGCGAGCGCCTGATGCGCGAGGCCGAGACCAACGTCGCGATCCGCGTCTCGGACACGCCGGGCGGCGACGCCTTCGAGGTCGCCGGTCGGGGCGAGCTTCAGATGGGCGTGCTGATCGAGAACATGCGCCGCGAGGGCTTCGAGCTCAGCGTGTCGCGCCCGCAGGTCCTGTTCCGCGAGGAAGGCGGCCAGCGCCTCGAGCCGATCGAGGAGGTCACCGTCGACGTCGACGAGGACTACTCCGGCGTCGTCGTCGACAAGCTGAGCCAGCGCAAGGGCGAGCTGGTCGAGATGCGCACCGGCGCGGGCGGCAAGACGCGGATCGTGGCGCACGTGCCGTCGCGCGGCCTGATCGGATACCACGGCGAATTCCTGACCGACACCCGCGGCACGGGCGTGCTGAACCGGGTCTTCCACGGCTGGTCGCCTTACCGGGGGTCGATCCCCGGCCGCCGCAACGGCGTCCTGATCTCGATCGAGGACGGCGTATCGGTGCCCTATGCGATCTTCAACCTGGAGGATCGCGGGCGGTTCTTCATCGGCTCTGGCGAGCAGGTCTATCAGGGGATGATCCTCGGCGAGCACAGCCGTGACAATGATCTGGAGGTGAATCCGCTGAAGGGCAAGAAGCTGACCAACGTCCGGGCCTCCGGGACGGATGAGGCGGTGCGGCTGACGCCGCCGGTCCGGATGAGCCTCGAACAGGCGATAGCCTACATTGAGGACGACGAGCTGGTCGAGGTGACGCCCAAGAACATCAGGCTGCGCAAGCGTTTTCTCGACCCGAACGATCGCAAGCGCCAGTCTCGGCAGGCCGTTTCCTGATTGCGATTTTGGATTCGCAATTTGCAATTGCGTTCGCAGTTCACGGCTTGGTTGATTAGCGTCCTGCGCCTAGAGGACTCGCTCGTCTCGTGGTTGTGGCGTTGCAACCTGCGTGAGACTGGAAAAACCCCAGATTGTGCTTGATATAGCTGCATCGCGTCGCGTCCTACGTGTTGGCATGAAACCTGCATGATAGTGCTCAGGGCCCGCGATGACGCGGAAAAAAATGGAGCCATAGATGAGACACCCCGTTGACGTGCATGTCGGCAAGCGCGTTCGCCACCGGCGCTGGATGGTCGGAATGACTCAACAGCAGCTCGGCGACATCGTGGGGATCAAGTTCCAGCAGATCCAGAAGTACGAGACGGGGATGAACCGTATCTCCGCGTCGCGGCTCTGGGACATCGCGCAGGCGCTCGACGTGTCGATCAGCTTCTTCTTCGAGGGCTTCGACGACGACGCGGCCGGAGTCGACGCAGCAGCCGCGGCGCCGCGCGGATCGCAGCGGGGCGACCTGCTCGCCGACAAGGAAGCGCTGGAACTGGTGCGGTCCTACTATTCGATCCCGGAGGCGCAGCGCCGCCGGCTGTTCGACCTGGCGCGCGTGCTCAGCGACGTTGCCTGACTGAAGGGAGCCGGAACACGTCCGGATCCTTGACGCGGGCGCATCTATCCGGGACTTCTCCCGCTGAAAGGGAGAAGTCTCGATGGAGCGCGATGCAGGGTTGACGGTCGACCAACGGGAGTCGTGCTGGCGCACCGCGATGCGTCTCGCCGACGTAGGCGCGGCGCGGGCGCTGCCGCTGTTCCGCAGTCCTTCGTTGATCGCCGACAACAAGGCTGTCGCGGGGTTCGATCCGGTGACGCAGGCCGATCGCGAGGCAGAGGCGGCCATGCGCGCGCTGCTGGCCCGGGACCGGCCTGAAGATGCGGTGCTGGGCGAAGAGTTCGGGCAAACCCCGGGAGCTTCCGGCCTGACCTGGGTGCTCGATCCGATCGATGGCACCCGCGCTTTCCTGTGCGGCGTGCCGAGTTGGGGCGTGCTGATCGGGCTCGACGCTGGCGCGGGGCCGGTGCTGGGCGTGATCGACCAGCCCTTTACCGGCGAGAGGTTCATCGGCGGCTTCGGCCGGGCGGTGCTGCGGCGGGGCGGGGTCGAGACCCCTCTTGGCGTCCGGGCCTGTGCGCGGCTGGCGGACGCGGTACTGTTCTCGACCTTTCCCGAAGTCGGAACCCCCGCCGAGCGGGCAGGCTTTGAGGCGGTGCGGGACCGGGTCCGGCTGACGCGGTACGGGCTCGACTGCTACGCGTATGCGCTGGTCGCGGCGGGGCAGATCGACCTGGTGATCGAGGCGGGCCTTCATCCCTACGACGTGCAGGGTCCGCAGGGGGTGATCGAGGCGGCGGGCGGGATCGTCACCGACTGGCGGGGCGGGCCGGCGCATCATGGCGGCCGGATCATTGCGGCGGGCGACCGCAGGGTCCATGCGCAGGCGCTGGAGTTGCTGGCCGAGGCGGCGGAATGACGGTCTCACGATGCGACCTAAGTTAAACACGTTGTTTTTATGAAGTAATATGAGACGACAGCCATCCGTGCCGCTGCGGCGCGAACCTCCGGTCGCGGCGTCGAGGGACAGGTGCGGGCGTCTCGCCCGCGCGGGGCAAAGGCAGGAGCCGGCTGCGCGGTTCCGCGGGGTCCGGCAATCCCAAACCAGGCCTTGGCTCAATCTCGGAAACCCCGCCCTGCCGGGCCCTCGATGGACCACGAAGCCGATGCGCGCGCCTTAGCGCCGCTGCGCAACGCCACGTCGCGCCCGCAGATCGCGCCACGACGCGCATCGTCGCGCCGGGCGGTCGCCGCCCGCGCCGCCCGCCTGGAGGCAGAAACGTGTCCGAGCCGCTCCGGCGGCCGGCTTCGTCGCAGGCTCCGATGAACCCGGAGCGAAATGGGGATGCGGCCGGCGGGCCGGCGTGATTAAATGCCAACATCTTGTTGTCGGAGCAATCATTTTGGACGCGGATCAGGACGTGGTTGCGGCGCAGAAGGACGGGGTGCCGGTCTGCGCGATCGGCGCCTCGGCGGGCGGCGTTCGCGCGCTGACCGAGCTCTTCAAGCGGCTTCCCGACGACCTGGGTCTCGCCTATGTCGTCATCGTCCATCTGTCGCCGGAGCATCCCAGCGCGCTGGCGGAGATCCTGGCGACCTGCACGAAGATGCCCGTCCACCAGGTCACCGACGGGCCGAAGCTCACGGCGAACTGCGTCTACGTGATCTCGCCGGACCGCGAACTGGTGATCGAGGGAAACAACGTAGCCGCCCGGGAGTTCACGGCGCCGAGGGGGCACCGGGCGCCCGTCGACATGTTCTTTCGCTCGGTGGCCGCCGCGCGGGGCGACGGGATGGCCGTCATCCTCAGCGGCTCGGGCGCCGACGGCTCCAACGGCGTCCGGGCGGTGCACGAGGCGGGCGGCGTGGTGCTGGCGCAGGACCCCACCGAGGCCGAGTTCGGCGCGATGCCGAAGAACACGATCGCGACCGGCGTCGTCAGCTTCATCGGCCCGGTCAAGCAGCTGGCCGAGCGCATCGCCGAGGTGGCGCGCAGCAAGGACGCGGTGCGTTCGCTGGACGAGGGCGACGCGGTCAACGATCTCAGGCGAATCGTGGGCTTCCTTCGGGCGCGGACGGGGCACGACTTTTCCAGCTACAAGCGGGCGACCGTCATGCGCAGGGTCCTGCGGCGGATGCAGGTCTGCCGGGTGACCAGCCTTGCGGAATACGCGGAGTATGTGCAGGAGACGCCCGAGGAGGCGCATGAGCTTTTCGACGACCTTCTGATCTCCGTCACGCAGTTCTTCCGCGACGAGGAAGCCTTCGAGGCGCTTGCCTCCGAGGTCGTCGGGCCGCTTATCGATCAGGCCGAGCCGGAGGGCATCCGGGCCTGGTGCGTCGGCTGCGCCACCGGCGAGGAGGCCTACAGCCTCGCTATCATTCTCCTCGAGGAGGCTCAGCGGCGCAAGCAGAGCGTCGCCATACAGGTCTTCGCCAGCGACCTCGACGAGGGCGCGCTCGGCACGGCGCGCGAGGGGCGCTATCCGCGTTCGATCGAGGCCGACGTCAGCCAGGAGCGCCTGCAGCGGTTCTTCGTCGACGAGGGCACGCATTATCACGTCCGCAAGAATCTGCGCGAGGTCGTCCTCTTTGCGTCGCACAGCGTGCTGAAGGACCCTCCGTTCATGCGGCTCGATCTGATTTCGTGCCGCAACCTGATGATCTACCTGGAGCGCAGCCTTCAGGAGCAGCTTCTCAACGTCTTCCACTACGGGCTGCGGCCGGCGGGGCACCTGTTCCTTGGCTCCGCCGAGACCGCCGATTCCTGCCCCGACCTGTTTGCCCATCTGGACCGCGAGGCGCGCATCTACACGTCGCGCCTGCGGCCGCACCGCCAGATGCCGGCCCTGCCGCACGGCCCTTCCGACGGGTTCCCGGCTCCATTGGGCCGGCGACCGAGACATGATCACGGCCGTCATCCTTCGCTTTCGGAGTTGCACGCGGCGGCGCTGGAACAATACGCGCCGCCGAGCGTCCTCGTGGACGACGCGCTGCAGATCGTTCATCTGTCGCAGGGCGCCGGGCGCTATATCCAGCATTCGGGCGGCGCCTTCTCGGCGCGGCTTCCCGCGGTCGTGCGGGCGGAGCTGCGCCTCGATCTGAAGGTGGCGCTCGACCGGGCGATCGACGCGAAGCTGCCGAGCATGACCCACCGCACGGCCGTGTCCTTCGACGACGGCGCCCGAGCGATCGCGCTCCACGTCCTGCCGATCGGCGGCCCCGAGAGTGGCGGCGCGCGCGCGCTCGTGCTGTTTCTGGACGCCGGTCCGATGCCGGAGGAAACGCCCCCGGCCGCCGACGGCGCGGGCGCGGATCCCGGCGAGCTTCGACGGGTCCATGCGGAACTGAATTCGGCGCAGGAGGCGCTGGTCGCCAGCCGCGCAGAGCATGAACTGGCGATGGAGGATCTGCGGGCGGCGAACGAGGAATTGCAGTCGATCAACGAGGAGTACCGATCGACCTCGGAGGAGCTCGAGACGTCGAAGGAGGAGCTTCAGTCGATGAACGAGGAGCTCCGGACCGTGAACTCGGAGCTGAAGAGCAAGCTCGAGAGCATTTCGACCGCGCACAGCGACCTGCGGAACCTGACCTCGGCGACCGAGATCGGAACGCTGTTCCTCGATGCGAAGCTGCGCATCCGCATGTTCACCCCGCCGATGGCCAATCTCTTCAACATCACCGACATGGACGTCGGACGGCAGATCACCGATTTCACCCACAGGCTCCGGTACGGCGGCGTGGACGAGGACGCGCGGCGCGTGCTGCGCGACCTCTCTCCGGCCGAAAGCGAGGTGCAGAGTCGCGATGGGCGGTGGTTCATGATGCGGGTCAGGCCGTACCGCACGGTCGAGGACCGGATCGAGGGCGTGGTGCTGACCTTCGTCGACGTCACCGCCCGCCGCGAGATGGAGCGGGAACTGATCGAGAGCCGCCAGCGCTACCATACCCTGTTCAACTCCATAGACGAGGGTTTCGGCATCATAGAGATCGTGCCGGAGGGTGAAGGCACGAAAGCCGATTACCGATTCATCGACGTCAACGCGGCGTTCGAGCGCCAGACAGGGCTCAAGGACGTGATCGGCAAGTCGGCGCGCGAGCTCATTCCAGAGCACGAGGAGCACTGGTTCGAGCGCTACGCCGAAATTGCGGCGACCGGCAAGGCCGAACGGTTCGAAGCGCCGGCGGAAGCGCTTGGCCGATTCTATGAGGTCTACGCCTTTCCGATCGAGAACGGAGACGGGCCGCATCTCAAGGTCGGCACCCTGTTCCGCGACATCGCAGGCCGGAAAAAGGCCGAGCAGCAGCAGGAGCTGCTGACGAGAGAGCTCAGCCACCGGGTCAAGAACACGCTGGCCGTGGTGCAGGCGCTCGCCCGGCAGCCCGGAGCGCAGGACCTGACGGTCGAGCAGTACCGGGACGGGTTCTTGGGCCGCATCCAGGCCCTCGCCCGCGCCCATGACCAGCTTCTCGAGACGAACTGGCAATCCGCCGATCTCCAGACGCTCGTCGAGGAGACGCTGTCGCCCTACGGCACCGGCGACGGGCGGGACATCGAGATCGAGGGACCCCCGATCCGCCTCACGCCGAAGCAGGGGCTCGGCATCGCGCTGATCCTGCACGAGCTGGCGACGAACGCCTCGAAATACGGCGCGCTTTCCACGCCCGAGGGCCGTCTTTCGGTGGAATGGCGCGTCGAGCGGTCCGAAGACGCGCCCCGGATCCAGCTGACGTGGCAGGAGCGGGACGGGCCGGGCGTGCCGCCCGACATGACCAAGGGGTTCGGCACGAAGCTGATCGAACGATCCTGCGCCTACGAACTTGGCGGCACGGCGGAACTTCTGTTCGACCCTTCGGGTTTGAAGGTGAGCATCGCGTTTCCTAAGGAGTGACGGGTGTGAGCCAGGAGGTCGCCGAACATGACGTCTCTCGCAGGCCGGCGCATACTGATCGTCGAGGACGAGATGCTGCTCGCCATGGATCTCGAGCAGATCCTGGAAGGATGGGGAGCCGCGGTCGTCGGTCCCGTTCCGAGCATCGACCAGGCGCTCGAACTCCTTTCGCAGGAACGACCTGACGCCGCGACGCTCGACATGAACCTGAGCGGCGTGTCGTCCCTTCCGCTTGCGACGGAGCTCGCTACGCAAAACATCCCCTTCATCCTCGTCAGCGGCTACAGCGACGTCGATATGCGGGACGGCGTTCTCCGCGAAGCCCCGTTCCTGAGGAAGCCCTACGACGAACGGGAGCTGCTGACGGCATTGACCGCAATACTGGCGTGAGGGCGATCATGCTTTCTTGCCCTCGAGCGGCCCGGCCCTGACGAGCGGCGGGTCACTCGGCGGCTTGCAGCAAGGCGAGGGTGTGGCGCGCGATCATCAGCTCCTCGTTGGTCGGGACAACGAGCAGGTCGACGCGGCTTCCGGCGGTCGAGATGCGGACGGCGCCCGCGTCGTTCGCGGTCGCGTCGAGTTCGGCGCCGAGCCAGGCGAGGTGCCCGGCGATGCGGGCGCGGATTTCCGGCGCGTGCTCGCCGATGCCGGCGGTGAACACGAAGGCGTCGAGGCCGCCGAGGGCGGCGGCGAGCGCGCCCGCATGCAGCGCGCAGCGATGGACGAAGTGGTCGATGGCGAAGGCGGCGCCCGGGGCGTCGCTGGCGAGAAGGTCGCGCATGTCGTTCGAGACGCCGGAGAGGCCCTTGAGGCCGGATTCGTTGTAGAGCAGGCGCGTGACCTCGGGCGCGGTCATCCCCTTCTCCGCGATCAGGTGCAGCACGACGCCGGGATCGAGCTGGCCGGGGCGCGTTCCCATCGGCAGCCCGTCGAGCGCGGTAAAGCCCATCGTCGTCTGGATGCTGCGCCCGCCCTGCAGCGCGCACATAGAGGCGCCGCTGCCGAGATGGGCCACGATGACGCGGCCGGCAGCGACCTCGGGGGCGACGTGCCGAAGGCGCTCGGCAATGTACTCGTAGCTCAGGCCATGGAAGCCGTAGCGGCGGATGCCCTCGTCGTAGAGCGCGCGCGGCAGCGCGTAGCAGTCGGTATGCGGCGCATGGCCGCGGTGGAAAGCGGTGTCGAAGCAGGCGACCTGCGGCGCGCCGGGGTCGATCGCCATCGCGAGGCGGATCGGCGCGAGGTTGTTCGGCTGGTGCAGCGGCGCCAGCGCCTGGTACCGGGCGAGCCGCGCGAGGATCGCTGCGTCAACCAGCACCGGACGGTCGAACTCCGGCCCGCCATGGACGACGCGGTGCCCGATGGCGCGGATCTCCAGCCCCTCCAGCCCGCGCAGCCAGGCGCGGGCCTCGGCGATGGCCGCGGGAAGGTCGGGGACCTCGGACGGCGCATGGGTGCGGTCGACGAGCACGGCGCCGGCGCCGTCGGTCACCCGCAGGCGCGGCCGCGCGCCGATGCCGTCGACCTGGCCGCGCGCCCGGGATTCGAGCCCGCCGCCGGCTGGGCCGAAGACCTGGAACTTCAGGCTCGACGAGCCGGCGTTGACGACGAGGATCGCGTCCATCAGGCGGCGGGGACGGCGATGATCCGGCGCCGCGCATTTGCGTAGATCGCCGCCACAGCGCAGGACGCGAGGCGGGTCCGGACGCTGTCGGCGCGCGAGGTCAGGATGATCGGGACCCGCGCCCCGAGCACGATGCCGGCGGCGTCGGCATGGGCGAGGAAGGTCAGGTTCTTCGCCAGCATGTTGCCGGCCTCGAGGTCGGGGACGACGAGGATTTCGGCCCGGCCGGCGACCGGGCCGCCGATGCCCTTGATCCGCGCGGCCTCGGGGTCGATCGCGTTGTCGAAGGCAAGCGGGCCCTCGAGCAGGCCGCCGGTGATCTGGCCGCGATCGGCCATCTTGCACAGGGCGGCGGCGTCGATCGTGGACGGGATCTTGGTCGTCACCGTCTCGACGGCCGACAGGATCGCGACCCGCGGCGTGCCGAGGCCGATGCCCGCCCAGAGGTCGATCGCGTTCTGGACGATATCGCGCTTGGCGTCGAGGTCGGGGAAGATGTTGATCGCCGCGTCGGTGACGAACAGCGTCTGCGGGTGGCCGGGCACGTCCATGACGAAGACGTGGCTGATGCGCCGCTCGGTCCGCAGCCCGGCAGCGGAGGACGCGACTTCCTTCATCAGCTCGTCGGTGTGCAGGCTCCCCTTCATCAGCAGCTCGCCCTTGCCCTCCCGGATCAGCGCGACGGCCTGGGCGGCGGCGGCATGGCTGTGCGGGGCGTCCACGATCTCGCGGCCGGCGATGTCGATGCCGTGCTCCGCCGCGACGGCGACGATCCTGGCGGCCGGCCCGACGAGCACCGGCTCGATCAGCTGCTCGGCCGCGGCTTCCATCGCGCCGCGCAGCGAGGTCTCGTCGCAGGGATGGGCGACGATCGTCACGGCGGGCGCGCCGTCGCGGCCGGCTGCGATCAGTCGTTCGTATTTGCTGGTCGCGGGCATGGGCGCCTCCATGGTCAGGAGGCCTCGGAACTCGGCGCCGGCGCCGACCCGAGGGCGCCGGGCCTACCGCACGCCGGGATCGCGCCGCGCAGGGCGAAGGCCGTGCGGGCGAGGCGGCGGCGGCGTGCCGGGATGCGCGGCGACGGGATCTTGCGCTGGGCCAGGATGCATTCCCCTCCGGCGCCGGTCCGGCCGGCGCGCCGATGGAGCCGTTGTTGCAAGTGCGAATGACAAGCGTCAAGCCCCTTCAGGGGCGGGCAGCCCCAGGATCGGCAAGCGAGGTCCATGTTCAGCGCCGCTTCGCGCCGCATCGCGCTCCAGGATCCAGGCTACTTCGGGCGCGGGCACAAAGCGCCACTTGCGCAGCGGACCTGCCATGACGTTGAGATAAGTACATCTCGAACCCGTAGGGCGCGCCGCAGGGATGGTGTCCGCGAGGAACCAGGACGACGTCGCCGTCCGCGACCGCCATCGTCTGGTCCACAAGGCGGTCATCGGTGTAGACACGCTGGACGCCGAAGCCCGAGGCGGGGTTCAGGCGGTGATAGTAGGTCTCCTCCAGATAGGTGATGCGCGGGAAGTCGTCCTCGTCGTGCCGGTGGGAGGGATAGGACGACCAGTGACCCGCGAGGGTGAACACCTCGGTCACCAGCAGGCTGTCGGCGAAGTCCTGGTCCTCCATCGCGATGTTGTTGATGTGGCGTTCGTTGGCGTCCTTGCCCCGCGCGTCAGCGCGATGCCGTCCGGTCCGATGCGCCGCGCCGCATAACGGCCGCGGCCGGGAGCGGAGCAGACGGCGAGCACGCAGTCGGTCTCGGCCGTCGCCTGCCACTCGGAGCCGCCAGGCAGGTAAAGGCAGTGGGGCGGCGTCTTCTCGAAGACGCTCATCCGCGCGCCAAGCACGCCCCAATCCTGCCCGGCGCCGTGGATCCGCGCCTTGCCCTCGACGATGACGAGGATGACTTCACGCGCGCCGGTCTTCTCCGCCGCGGCGTCGCCAGGGCGGAGGCGGTAGAGCGAGAAGCCGACATAACGCCAACCCGCCGATTGCGGCGTGATCTCGTGGACCTTGCCACGCGCGCCAAAGGGCTTTCGCAGGAGATCTGCCATGTTTCTCGTCCTTCGTTGGGCGCTCTGATGAAAGTCAGTTGGAGCGATGCGTTGTCGTCGGCGGGCGGCTTGAAGTCCGTCGGCGCCGCCGATCCTGGGCGCCCGACGTCGCGCCGGCGAACGGCCGCGCGGCGTCTCGCCGCGGTCATGCTTCCACCGCCTCCTTGATGCCGGGACGGGCCTCGTCCCAGATGCGGCAGAGGCGCGCGTAGTTGTCCGCCATGATGGCGACGGCCTCGTCGTCGCCGATACGGCCGGCAAGCCAGTCGCGCGCCGCCTGACCGAAGATCGTGCGACCGACGGCGACCCTCTTGACCAGCGGCTGACGGGCGGCGAGTTCGAAGCTTGCGGCGAGCTCCGCCTCTGGCGCGTCGAGCCCCAGAACGACGATGCCGCGCGTGTTCGCGTCGTTGCGCTCGATCGCCGCGACCGCCTCTTCCCAGGCCGCTTCGGACCTGAAGGGTTCGAGCTTCCACCAGTCGGGGAACACGCCGATATCGTAGAAGCGCTGGATGATGCGCGCGGACGTGTCGTCGCCCACCGGCCCGACCTTCGACGGGATCACCTCGAGCAGCAGCTCCAGCCCGTTGCGCCGCGCGGCATGGAACAGCCGGCTGACCGTCGCTTCCTGCGCCGCCCAGGTATCCGGGTCGTCGTCGGGGTGACAGAAGCACAGGCGCTTGACCACATGATCGCGCGGCCATTCGCGAAGGCCCCATAGGCCACGCCGACTTGCGGCTCCAGAGTCAGGGGGCGCGAGCCCGGCCATTCGACCGGTCGCCCGGTCCAGAGCCCCGTGCCCGCGGCCGCGTGCAGCGCGTCGCGCCCGATCCGGCAGTCGCAGAGGATCCCATAGTCGGGCTTGCCGCCCTGGACCTGGGGGGCCGCCTTGAGACAAAGTTCCTTGAAGGCGGCGCCTTTGTCCGGCGCGCCTCGACCGTGTCGGTCGAGACGCCAGCGATGTGGAACTCCTCCTCCGTGCCGACGATCAGGTCGAAGTAGTGCAGGCTCTGCTGCAGCTTGGCGGTCACCTTCTGCGAGGCCACGCAACCGGCTCTCGCCCGCGCCATGCCCCGCGACGCCCCAGAGGTTCGGGCGGTAGTCGATGTCGAGCGCCGTCCGGATCCCGGCCTCGCGCGCGATCCTGAGCGCCCTGATCGTGGCGGCTTCCACCTGCGGGTGCGACAGGTGCGTGCCCGTGGCGACGACGGCCCGCGCGCGCCGGATGAACGCCTCGTCGACGTCGGCCTCGGTCAGACCCATCTCGGCGCAGCGCTCGCGGTAGAAGATCAGGGGGAACTGCGTCTGATCGCGGATGCCGAGCAGGACCAGCGGCCGTGAGCCGTTCGGCGTCGACCTTCACGCCCTCGGTGTTCACGCCCTCGCGGGCAAGCTGCTCGATGATGAAGCGGCCCATGTGCTCGTCGCCCACGCCGGTGATGACGGCGGATTTCAGGCCCAGCCGCGCGTTTCCGCAGGCGATGTTCGTGGGCGAGCCGCCGATGTATTTCGAGGACGAGCCCATGTCCTCGAGCCGCCCGCCGATCTGGTCGCCATAGAGATCGACCGACGACCTGCCGATTGTGATGACGTCGAGCGATTTGCTTATCGCGTTGCCTTCCTCACGGCCCGGAGGAACTCTTTTCGAAGAGCGGATCCCGGCCTCGGTCGACATCACGACCTCGATCTCTCGCGAAACCCGGTCGTTCGCCGCGCGACATGCCGACGAAAAGAGCGACGGCGGCTTCGCGGAGACTTCCGCGATATCCGACAAGGAGGCTCCCGGCCCGGAACAACTTTCCGCCCTGAATGTTCACAATGCATGGGGAACACATACCTGTTCTTGAAGCTTCCGTCCCTCCCGGGTGGCGCAGTCGGATGCTCGCACGTCGGGCTTGTTGGCCGCGCCGAAACAAGCGGCGTGCCGGGGACGCCGCTCGGCTCGACGGGGGCCGCGGCGACATCGGCCGAAGCGGATTTCGAGAGGCTTGCGGCGGTTCGGACGCCCGGCTGCGCCGTTTGCGAATGGCCGGCCTCGCTGCGTCTTCACGGCCTTCGCCGGCTTCCTGCTGATGCAGACGGCTTATGGCACCAACACGCTCGGCGCCGATCTGCCTCGCCCGACGCCCGCGCCGGGAGTGATGTCTGGCCTGCGGCGCAGAGGCGAGACCGGGGCGATGCGACATCCGCACGTCGTTCGCGGCAGACGCCGGTCGGTGCGGGGTCGGGTTCCGGCGGGAGCGCGCTGAAGGGCTCATGCCGGAACCGCCGGCCCAGGCGTCACACGATCCCATCGCATCGAAGTCCATGAAGGAGGGCCGAATGGCCGACCGAGTCACCACCCGCCAGCGCGACGACACGCCGTATTACGACAACGCCTCCGGCGGATGGGGGTCGGTCCGCGGAATCGTCGAGACGCTCGCCGACCAGCGCCCTACGCCGGGAGCCGTCCGCACGCTGCTGCGCCAGAACAAGCCGGGCGGCCACATGTGCACCTCCTGCGCCTGGACGAAGCCGGCGAACCCGCACCCTTTCGAGTTCTGCGAGAACGGGGCCAAGGCGACGATCTGGGATCTCACCTCCGATCGCTGCACGCCGGAGTTCTTCGCGCGCCACAGCGTCAGCGAGCTTCGCGACTGGTCGGACCATGACCTGGAGAAGGCCGGTCGCCTGACCCACCCGATGCGGTACGACCCGGACACGGATCACTACGTTCCGTGCAGCTGGGAGGAGGCCTTTGCGGCGATCGGCGCAAAGCTGCGCGGGCTCGCTCCGCAATCGGCGGTATTCTACACGTCGGGCAAGGCGAGCCTGGAGGCCGCCTATCTGTACCAGCTCTTCGCCCGGCTCTACGGGCACAACAACCTTCCCGACAGTTCGAACATGTGCCACGAGACCACAAGCGTCGGGCTGAAGAAGGTCATCGGGTCGTCGGTCGGAACCTGCGTGCTGTCGGACTTCGACCATTGCGACCTGCTGCTGTTCTTCGGCCAGAACACCGGCTCGAACAGCCCGCGCTTCCTGCACCAGCTCCAGGCGCTGGTCGAGCGCGGCGGCCGGATCGTCACCTTCAACCCGATCCGCGAGCGCGGCCTGGTCGAGTTCGCGAACCCGCAGCGGCCGACGCAGATGACGGTCACCGCGCCGACGCAGATCTCGGGCAAGTATCTTCAGGTACGGCCAGGCGGAGATATCGCAGCCCTGGCAGGGCTTTGCAAGCACGTCCTGATGCTTGAGCAGAGCCGCGGGGGCGTCGTCGACTGGGAGTTCGTCCACGCGAACACCACGGGTCTCGATGCGCTGGAAGCCGCGCTGGACGGGATTTCTTGGGAGGAGATCGAGCGCGTCTCTGGGCTGGCGCGGCGCGATCTCGAGGAGGTCGCGGAGATCTACGTTGCGGCCGAGCGCACGATCGGCATCTACGGCATGGGGCTGACCCAGCACGTCCATGGCTGGCTCAACATCGGGATGCTCGCCAATCTGCTGTTCCTGCGCGGCAACATCGGGCGGGAAGGCGCCGGCATCTCGCCGGTTCGCGGCCACTCGAACGTCCAGGGCCAGCGCACGGTCGGGATCAGCGAGAAGCCGAAGCTGGTGCCGCTCGACAAGCTGGAGGCGCTGTTCGGGTTCGTCGCGCCGCGCGAGGAGGGACTGACGACCGTCAAGGCGGCGGAAGGCGTGCTGAGCGGCGACATCAAGGCCTTCGTCTCGCTCGGCGGCAACTTCGCCAGGGCCATTCCGGATCAGGGACGGACAGACAGCGCGTGGCCGCAGCTCAGCCTGAACGTCCAGATCGCGACCAAGCTCAACCGGTCGCACGTGCTCGTGGGGAACTCGGCCTGGCTCCTGCCCTGTCTCGTCCGCGCGGAGCAGGACCAGCAGGCTTCGGGCCCGCAGGCCGTGACGATGGAGGACAGCCTGAGCATGATCCACGGCTCGATGGGCCGCCGGCGGCCGGCTTCGCCGGACCTGAAGTCGGAGATCGCCATCGTCGCCGGCCTCGCCGCGGCGACGCTCCCGCCCAACGAGAAGGTGAGGTGGGAGGACTGGACCGACGACTACGCGCTGATCCGCGACCTCATCGAGCAGACCTACCCCGACAAGTTCTCCGACTTCAACGCGCGGATCTTCACCCCAGGCGGCTTTTACCGGGGCAATCCGGTCCGGGAGGGAAAGTGGGAGACAGAGAGCGGCAAGGCGGAGTTCAGCGCGCCGGAGACGCTGAGCGCGCTCGGCCAGGCGCCCGAGGGCCAGGAGTTCACGCTGATCACCCTTCGCTCCAACGACCAGTTCAACACGACCATCTATGGCTTTCGGGACCGGCTTCGCGGGCTCGAGGGGCCGCGCAACATCCTGCTCGTCAATCCGGATGAGATGGAGCGGCGCGGACTTCGCGAGGGACAGGTGGTCGGGGTCGAGTGCGTCATCGACGATGGGGTCGAGCGGGTGCTGCACGGACTGAAGGTCACTGCATACGATCTGCCGAACGCCTGCGTCGCCGCCTATTATCCGGAGGCGAATCCCTTGATCCCTCTGGGATACTTCGACGAGCTGTCGCAGACGCCGGCCGCCAAGGGCGTTCCGGTGCGCATCCTGGCCTGACGGTCCGAAACGCGGAGACGGAGTCGCTGCGATGCCGATTGACTTCCTGAGCGGGCTCTACTGCGGACCCGCCCCCGCGCCGCCGGAGCTGTGGTTGCGCTGGAATCTCGATCCCGTCGTCCTTGCGGCCCTGACGCTGACGATGCTGGCGGCGGGACGCAGGCTGACGGGCGCGCTCGCCGTCGCCACGCTGGCGGTGGCGTTCGTATCGCCGCTCTGCGCGCTGTCCGCGGCGCTGTTTTCGGCGCGGGCGGTCCACCACGTCCTGCTCGTGGCGGTCGCGGCTCCGCTTATCGCGGTCGCCTGGCCGGCGCGCAGGCCCGTGGCGCCGGCGCTCGCTTTCGTCTGCTCGACCGGGATCCTCTGGGGCTGGCACATTCCCGTCGCCTACGATCTCGCCATGTCCAACCTGGTAGTCTACTGGGGCATGCAGCTCTCGCTGCTCGGCTCGGCGATCATGTTCTGGCGCGCCGCGCTCGATGAAGGCGCGACGCATGGCGGCCCGGTCCTTCTGATCATCGCCGGCTACATGCAGATGGCGCTGCTCGGCGCGCTCCTCACCTTCGCGCCAACGCCGCTCTATGCGATCCATGCCGTGGCGCCGCTGGCCTGGGGTCTCCGGCCCGTTGCCGATCAGCAGCTTGGGGGGCTGATCATGTGGGTGCCGGCGAGCTTGCCCTATCTTGCCTGCGGCGCGGCTCTGGCCCGCAGGGCCTGGCGCGGTCTGCGGCGGTTGGCATGATCCCGTGGCTCGAGCCCCTCGCGCCGCATTTCAAGGCGCTCCACATCACGGCGCTCCTGATCTGGTGCGCGGGGCTATTCGCCCTCCCGCTGATGCTCGCGCGGCACGACCGGGCCGTCAGCCAGACCGACTACGACCGGATCCGGCGCGCGACGCACTACGGCTACGCCTATTGCATCACGCCGATGGCGCTGATCGCCATCGCGACCGGGACGGCTCTGATCTTTCTGCGGGAGCTGTTCGTGCCGTGGCTCTTCGCCAAGCTGGTCTTCGTGGCGCTTCTCGTGGCGTTTCACGCCTGGGTGGGTCACGTGCTCGTCGCTGTCGCGGAGGCGGATGGCGCTCACAGACCGCCCGATCCGACGATCCCGGTTCTGGTCCTGGTCGTGCCCATTGGCGTCATCCTGACGCTGGTCCTCGGCAAGCCCGACCTGGCCCAGGTTCCATTGCCGGCCTGGCTGCTGGAGCCGAGAGGCATTCAGCTGCCTTTCGACGTTCCCAGGCGATAGTCGAACACGAGCTTGCCTCCATGCCAACCTGTTCCGGATACCACGATGACGTTGAAGCCCGACAGGAGGATGCCATAGGGCAGTATCGCCGCCTCGTATCCCAACAGGCGATATCCCCAGTTCGCGCCAAGCAGCGAGAGCAGCAGGACCGCGATCACAGCATGCGTCCAGGCGGCCGCGCGTATCCGGATGCCCGGCACCAGAAGAAGCTCGGCGCTTCCGGTTGCTGCCGCGAGCAGGCCAAACAGGAATGCGGTTCCCGCCGCCCAGACCGCCGCGTAGGCCCAGAAGGGGTCGCTCGACAACCAGTAGAGCACGTCCGCTCCGAACGCGCAGAACGTCAGAGCGACAGGAAAGGCGACCGTCATCGCGTGGAGGGGATGCCCCCACAGGCCAACGATCAACTCCGTGTTCTCGAAGGCCGGGTTCTGCCGGATCGGGTCCGTCAACTCGTCGGTCTCGCTTTTGACAATGCGTTCCGCCATCGTCTCCGTTCCCGCCGTTTCGTTGTCGGAACCACAACGCTAACCCTGATCGGCGGTTGCGCAAAGGAGCTGTCGGCCGTGGATCCGGCCGGCCCTGCGGCAGACGCGATCGCCGGCTTGTGGTGGGTCATGCTCGTCGGCGCGACGATGATCTTCCTGTTCGTCATGGCGCTCGTCGCGCTCGCCTTCCGGCGCAATCGCAGGCCGGCGGGCGATGCGGCCGAGCGTCACGAGCGCTTCTGGATCCATGGAATGGGCATCGGCTTCGCGTCGGCGATCCTCGTGGCGCTGTTCGGCTACGGTCTGGTCATCGGCGAGCGGCTGCTGCCCCGCCCGGGGCCGGACGTGATCGCCGTCGCCGCGGAAGGCCGCCAGTGGGACTGGGGCTTCACCTATGACAGCGCGCCGGGTCGCCGGACGGAGGGCGTCCTCCACATCCCCGCGGGCCGGCCTGTCGACGTCACCGTGACCTCCGCAGACGTGATCCACAGCTTCTGGGTGCCGCGCCTCGCCGGCAAGCTCGACGCGATACCCGGTCGCGCGAACGTCCTGCGGATCGAGGCGGCGGCGCCCGGCGAATACGCCGGCGTCAGTTCCGAGTTCAACGGCGCCGGCTACACGGATCACCGGTTCGTCGTGATCGCGCACGACGAAGACGGCTGGAGCCGGTTCCTCGCAGGCGGCGCCCGATGAACGCGCTTCAACGTCATCGCGCGCTCACGCGCATCTGGGCCTCGGAGCCGGGCTGGAAGGGCTGGTTCACCACAGTCAACCACAACGACCTCGGGCGCATGTTCCTCGCGGCGGCGGCGGTCTTCTTCCTGATCGGCGGCATCCTCGCCATGCTGATCCGGGCACAGCTCGCGACGCCGAGGTCGGCGTTCATGGGCCCCGAGATCTACAACCAGGTCTTCACGATGCACGGGACCATCATGATGTTCCTGTTCGCAATCCCGCTGTTCGAAGGACTGACGATCTACCTCCTGCCCAAGCTCCTCGGGACCCGGGATCTCGCCTTCCCGCGCCTGACCGCCTACGGCTTCTGGTGCTATGTCTTCGGCGGGTCGATGCTGATCTTCGCGCTCGTCGCGGGGATCGCGCCAGACAGCGGCTGGTTCATGTATCCGCCGCTCTCCTCCACCCTGGGCTCGCCCGGGATCAACCCCGATTTCTGGCTTATCGGGATCACGTTCGTCGAGATCTCCGCCATCGCGGCGGCGGTCGAGATCACCGTGACTGTCCTGCGCTTTCGCGCGCCCGGCATGACGCTCGGGCAAATGCCGATCTACGCCTGGTACGCGCTCGTCGTCGCGGTCATGATCCTCACCGGGTTTCCGCCGCTGATCCTGGGCTCGATCATGCTGGAGCTGGAGCGCGCCTTCGGCATGCCCTTCTTCCAGGCTGCGGAAGGCGGCGACAGCATCCTGTGGCAACATCTGTTCTGGCTGTTCGGCCATCCCGAGGTCTACATCATCTTCCTGCCGGCCGCGGGCGTGATCTCGACCATCCTGCCCGTCATGGCGCGCACCGAGATCCTCGGCTATGGCTGGATCGTCGCCTCGGCGGTATCGCTCGGCGTGCTGAGCTTCGGCCTCTGGGTCCACCACATGTTCGCGACCGGCATACCGCACATGGGCCTCGCCTTCTTCTCGGCCGCCTCCACGCTCGTGGCGGTGCCGACCAGCATCCAGATCTTCGCTTGGATCGGCACGCTGTGGAAAGGCAAGCCGGAGCTGCACCTGCCGATGCGCTGGATTCTCGCGTTCTTCGCAACCTTCGTCATCGGCGGCCTGACGGGCGTCATGGTGGCGATCGTGCCGTTCGACTGGCAGGTCCACGACACCCACTTCATCGTCGCCCATCTGCACTACGTGCTCGTCGGCGGCTTCGTGTTCCCAATGCTCGCAGCGCTCTACTACTGGCTCCCGCACGTCACGGGGCGCCGGCGCTTCTTCAGGCTCGGCGAGGCCGCGTTCTGGCTGATCGCGATCGGCTTCCACGTCACGTTCCTCGCGGTGCACTGGGTCGGGCTGCTCGGGATGCGCAGGCGGATCTACAGCTACGACGAGGGCCAGGGTTGGGAAGCCATCAACCTGATCTCCTCGATCGGCGCCTTTGTCATGGCGATCGGCTTCGGGCTGGTGATCCTGGACGTCGCCGTGAACGCCGTCGTCGCCGTCCGGGGGACGCGCAACCCCTGGAACGCCGGCACCCTCGAATGGGCGATGCCGACGCCTCCGCCCGCCTACACCTTTGCGAGCCTGCCCGAAATATCGAGCCGGACTCCGCTGCGCGACGATCCCGGCCTGCCCACCCGGATCGCCTGCGGCGAGGGCTATCTCGGCATGCCGCGCGGCCGGCGCGAGACGCTCACCGTCGACGTCGCGAGCGGCCGGCCGGATCATGTCGTGACCTATCCGGGCAACACGTCTCTGCCGGTCATGATGGCGGCGGTCACCGGGGGCGTCTTCCTCGGGATGCTGACGAAGTTCTACTGGCTCGTGCCGATCGCCGCGCTCGTTACGGCCGCGCTCGCGACGCGCTGGGCCTGGTCCCTCGGAGCGCGCACGGATGCTCGCCTGATCGACGTCGGGCTAGGTCTGGCGCTCCACCCTGCAGCCGAGGCCGCCGAACCGCCGGGCTGGTGGGGATCGACCTTCCTGCTTCTGGCCAATGCGACCTTCTTCGGCTCCCTGCTTTTCGGCTACGCCTTCCTCTGGACGATTGCGCCGAACTGGCCGCCGCCGGCCTACCTCGCGCTCGACCCTCTGGGGCTGGCGCTCGGAGCGGCGGGCGCAGCGCTCGCGCCGCTGGGGCTTCGCCTCGCCGAGCGCGGCGTCGCGCGCGGACGCTCGCCCTACGTTGGGCTCGCGCTGACCCTTGCGGGTGGCCTCGCCGTCGCCGGCGCCGCAGCCATCCCGCTGTCACACCGTCCCGATCCTACTGCTCATGCCTATGACGCGACGCTGTGGCTCGTCGCCGGCTACGTCCTGTTTCACGCAGCGCTTCTGGTCTGGATGACGTTCTTCCTGATGATCCGCCGGGCTCGGGGTTTTCTTGCGCAGCGGCGACCGGGCGAAATCCGGATCGTCCGGCTCTGGGCGGGCTACCTCGCCCTCGTGGCGATCACCGGTCTGGGAGCGCTCTACCTGCCTGGGGCGCTGTCGTGAGGGAACTGCTGAGGATCGCCCTCCCTCTCACGCTCTGGCTGGCGTCGTTCAGCGCGATCTACGGCATCGAGGGCGTCGTATGCTCCGTTCGCTACTCGGGTGATGCGAACGACGGCCGCCTGGTCCTCGCCTTGGCCGCGCTGGCGGCCGTGGCGCTGCAGGTGGCCCTTCTGGCCGCTGCGCGTTCCAGCAGCTACGGGTCCCGGTCGCCATTCGTGAGGCGCGTCAGCGTCACGCTCGCCGCGGCGGCCCTCGTCGCTGCGGTCTGGACGTTCATTCCGGTCGCTGCGACCACGATCTGTGTCTGATATGGCTCCAAGCGGAACGCATCGCGATTTGCCGGGGATGAATGGAGGCGGCCCGTCTCACAGGATGGACCAGGGCCCGCATCCGTCACGGTCGTGGCCCCGCCTACGGGCAGGGCCTTGGTCAGACCTGCTCCCTCAGGCCGCGGCCCTGGAGCGCGTCCGCTTCGCCTTCGGCGCATCGGACGCGGGCGCCGCTTCCGGGGATTGCGGTTTCCGGCCCAGTCCCGTCAGCCTGGCGAGCTCCTGACGCTTCTTCGCGTAGTTCGGCGCCACCATCGGGTAGTCGGGCTTCAGGCCCCAGCGCGCACGGTAGGCATCCGGGGTCATGCCGTAGGAGGTCATCAGGTGCCGCTTCAGCATCTTCAGCTTCCTGCCGTCCTCGAGGCAGACGATGTAGTCGTCGGTAACCGACCTCTTGACGGGCACTGCCGGCGACAGTTCGGTCCGCGCCGGTTCGTCACTGGCCACGGCGGTCAGCCTGTCGAACACGGACTGGATGAGATCCGGGACGCTCTCGCGTTCCGTCGCGTTGTTCGACAACTGGGCCGTGACGATCTGCACGGTGAGGGCGAGGATCTCGGATCGATCGATCAGCTGCTCTTCGGACATTGGAGTTCTTTCACCTTGACAAACTTGCGCAGTCGGGGGGATTGACTGCACGTATCCAGCACATCTAGGACGCTTTTCTGTAGAAGCCAGCTGAAGCCGCAGGCGCCGTGATGGGCGGAACGGCCGCCGGCCTGGTGCAACTCGGGCAGCGCGTGCTTGGCATCGTGGCCGGAAATAGCCTGGACTTCGTGAACCTCCGACACGATGCGTTGAATAATCTGTCCTCCACCTGAACTCACGACGCCCGAACGCGTTGCAGTTTCAGATGTGGGATCGGTTCATCATCCGCGACCGATAGTCGAGGGGCATGGAGCGAGATCGGGACGATGGCGTCACGCGCAGTCTGGAAAGGCCGTCTCGAGGTCGGCGAAGTCGTCTGCCCGGTCGCGCTGCACGCGGCGGCCTCGAGCTCCGAGCGCGTCAGCTTCCACGTCGTCAACCGCGCCACAGGCCACCGCGTCCGCCGCGTCTTCGTCGACGCCGAGACCGGCGAGCCGGTCGAGCGCGACGACCAGGCCAAGGGCTACGAGACCGACCGCGGCAAGACCGTCGTGCTCGACAAGGAGGAGCTGGCCGAGGCCGTGCCGGACAGCGACAAGACCCTCCGCGTCGAGGCCTTTATCGCCTGCGGCGACATCGACACGCTCTACTTCGACCGCCCCTACTACCTGACCCCGGACGGCGACGCGGCCGAGGCCGCGTTCGCGGTGATCCGCGCCGGGCTCGCGCGGCGCAAGGCCGCCATGATCGCCCGAACCGTTCTCTTCCGCCGCCTGCGCCCGGTGCTGATCCGCGCGCAGGGGCCCGGCCTCGTCGCCAGCACGCTCGAGTTCGACCACGAGGTCCGCGACGCCGCGAAGGCCTTCGACGACATCCCCGAGCTGAAGCTCGACAAGGAGATGCTCGACCTCGCGCGGCACATCATCGACACCAAGCGCGGCCGCTTCCAGCCAGAGCGCTTCGAGGACCGCTACGACGACGCGCTCGCGGCGCTGGTGAAGGCCAAGGCCGAGGGCAGGGCGATCCCGAAGCCGAAGCCGCCCGAGGCCGCGAAGCCCGTCGACCTGATGGAGGCGCTGCGCAAGAGCGCCGCCGCGAAGAAGGCGAAGACGAAGGCCCCCGCAAAGCGCGCCGCTCCCCGGCGCAGGGCCGGCTGACATGGCGCTCGAGACCTACCGCGGCAAGCGCGACTTCGCCGCCACCGGCGAGCCCGCCGGCAGCGACCGCCGCGGCCAGGGCGACGCCTTCGTCGTGCAGAAACACGCGGCGCGCCGGCTGCACTACGACCTGCGCCTCGAGATCGGCGACGTGCTCGCGAGCTGGGCCGTCACCCGCGGCCCGAGCCTCGTGCCCGGCGACAAGCGCCTCGCCGTGCATGTCGAGGACCATCCGCTCGACTACGCCGACTTCGAGGGCCAGATCGCGAAGGGCCAGTACGGCGGCGGCGAGGTCATCGTCTGGGACCGCGGCCGCTGGGAGCCGGAGGGCGACCCGGCGCGCGGGCTGAAGAAGGGCCGGCTCGACTTCACGCTGGACGGCGCCAAGCTCAAGGGCCGCTGGCACCTGGTCCGCATGGGCGCGAAGCGCGGCGAGAAGCGCGAGAACTGGCTCTTGATCAAGGGCGGCGACGACGCCGCGCGCAGCGCGACCGACCCCGACATCCTCGAGGAGCAGCCGGCCTCGGTGATCTCCGGGCGCACCGTCGAGGACATCGCCGCCGGCAAGCCGCCGAAGAAGCCCGCGAAGAAGCCGGCGGCCAAGGCGAGGGCGAAGCCGCGCGCCAGCAAGGCCGCCGACCCGTTCCCGGGCTTCGTCCCGCCAGCGCTCGCGACGCTGAAGCCGAAGGCGCCGCGGGGCGCGACATGGGTCCACGAGATCAAGTTCGACGGCTACCGGCTGCAGGCGCAGATCCGCGGCGGCAAGGCGAAGCTGCTGACCCGCAGCGGCCAGGACTGGACCGACCGGTTCGGCGCGGAGGTCGCCCAAGCGCTCACAGCGCTCCCCGCCAGCACGGCGATCCTCGACGGCGAGCTGGCCGTCGAGGGGGCAGGCGGGGCCTCCGACTTCTCCGCGCTGCAGGCGGATCTGTCCGCGAACCGCAGCGACCGCTTCCGCTACTACCTGTTCGACGCGCTCTACCTCGACGGCGCGGACCTGCGCGCCGAGCCGCTCGTCGCGCGCAAGGACCGGCTGGCGGCGCTGCTGAAGGACGCGCCCGATCCGCTGCGCTTCAGCGAGCACTTCGACGAGGACGGCGAGGTGATGCTGCGGCACGCCTGCCGGCTCAGCCTCGAGGGGCTGGTCTCCAAGCAGCGCGACGCCGCCTATCCGGCCGGCCGCAGCCGCGCCTGGATCAAGTCGAAATGCTCGAACCGGCAGGAGTTCGTCGTCGCGGGCTACGTGCCTTCCACCGTGGCGAAGGACATGGTCGGCTCGCTGGCGCTCGGCTTCCACCAGGACGGCAAGCTCGTCTATGCCGGCCGCGTCGGCACCGGGTTCAGCCGCGACGTCGCGCGCGACCTCGCGACCCGGCTCGGACGGCTCGGCCGCAAGACGCCGCCCTTCGCCGAGAAGGTCCCGGCCGACGCCGCGCGGGGCGTGCTCTGGGTGAAGCCCGAGCTGGTCGCCGAGGTCGAGTTCCGCGCCTGGACCGCCGACGGCATCCTGCGCCACGCCGCCTTCCGCGGCCTGCGCGAGGACAAGCCCGCGCGCGAGATCACGCGCGAGGCGCCGCCCGAGCCGCGCGCCGCGGCCCCGAAGCCGCAGGTGCGCCTGACGCATCCCGACCGCATCTACTGGCCGGACGCCGGCGTCACCAAGCAGGGCCTCGCCGACTACTACGCCGAGGTCTGGCCGCGCATGGCGCCGCATCTGGTCAACCGGCCGGTGGCGCTGCTGCGCTGCCCCGGCGGGATCGAGGGCCAGTGCTTCTTCCAGAAGCACGCCTGGAAGGGCCTCAGCCGCGAGATCCTGACCTTCCAGGACCCGCTCGACGACGACGACGAGACGCCGCTGATCGCCGCCGACGGCCTGCCCGGCCTGATCGGGTTCGTCCAGGGCGGGGCGCTCGAGATCCACACCTGGCAGTCGGCGCTCGACGACCTCGAGCATCCCGACCAGATCGTCATGGACCTCGATCCGGGCGACGGCGTGGGCTGGGACGCGGTGATCGACGCCGCCCGCGACGTCCGCGCCCGCTTCGAGGACGCGGGCCTCGCCAGCTTCGTCAAGACCTCGGGCGGCAAGGGCCTGCATGTCGTGGCCCCGCTGAAGCCGACCGAGGCCGCCGGCTGGACCGAGGTCAAGGGCTTCGCCGCCGCGATGGCCCGGTCGATGGCCGAAGACGACCCCGACCGCTACGTCGCGACGATCACCAAGGCCAGGCGCACCGGCCGCATCCTGCTCGACTACCTGCGCAACGGCCGCAACAACACCGCGATCGTCGCCTATGGCGCCCGCGCCCGCGCCGGCGCGCCGGTCTCGATGCCGCTCGGCTGGGAGGACCTCGGCCCCGCGATCGGCCCCGCCCATTTCACGGTCGCGAACGGCCCCGCCCATGTCGCCAACACGCCCGATCCCTGGGCCGACTTCCGCGCCGCCGAAGCGCCGCTGCCGAAGGTCGCGTCCTGATCGACGATCCGAGGTCACTCTGTTCCGGTCGGCCGCGTCCCGACGAATCGGCTACACTTTGGTCGCGCCTGATGTAAATTGAGCGTGGTCAATGAACAGAGAAAGATCGAAGCCCATGAAACAGGCGCCGTTGGCTGCAGCACTGGCGATCGCCGCGCTGGCGGGGGGCGCCGGGATGGCGTCTGCTCAGGCGTTTTCGCTGGGAGAGATCTACGTCAAGGGTTTCGGAGGCGCGACCTGGCCGTCGAACCTCGACGTCACCCTCAAGGAGGGCGGCGAACGGATCGCCCGCCCCAGCTTCGACTACGACACCGGGTATACCCTGGGCGCCGCGGTCGGCGCGGCCTTCACGCCGAACATCTCGATGGAGATCGAATACGCCTACCGCAGCGCCGACGTCGCCATCACGGACCGTGACGACGATGACGCAAGCAGCAGGGCGAACGGCGACACCTCCGCCAACGCCTTCATGTTCAACGCGCTCTACGTGTTCGACGGCATGGGCGCGACCGGGGCGATCCAGCCCTATCTCGGCGGCGGCATCGGCGGGGCCAATGTGGAGACGAGCGTCCCCGGCCAGAAATACGACGCCGACACGTTGCTTGCCTACCAGTTGATCGGCGGCGTCGGCTACGAACTGAACCCCAATGTCAGCCTCTACGCCGAGGGTCGCTGGTTCCAGACCGAGTTCGGGCAAGTTCGACGGTCCGGGCGGGGACAACTTCGACGGCGAGTTCGAGACCTTCGACCTGCTCGTCGGCCTGCGCTATGTCTTCAGCCCGGCGATGTGACGAACCCGGAGGGACGGGCGCCCGGCCTGCCTGAGCGCCTGTTCCGTAGGTTCATGCGTCTCACAGCATCCTGCGAGACGCCGTGTCATAAGCCGCGCTCAACCTCGCCGGAGCGACGCGAATGGTCGCTCGACGACCCATCGACGCGGCGTACCTTGGGCTTGAACGCTCAGTCGCCGCGGTCCTTGATGCATGCCGAACCGAGACCCTCTGCCGGGTCCGAATTGGCAAGCCCGTTTCCAGCCTGATTCCAGCCACTTTCCAGCCCGGAGAAGCCGCTGGAATCGCTCGGCTTCCGCCCTGCCTCAGCCCTTGGCCTTGCCCGCCGCCAGACTGCGCTTCAGCGCATCCATGATCGAGACCACGTTGCCCTCGGTCGCCTCCGGGCTCTCCGGCACGGCCGCCGCGGCCTTGCCGCCGCGCGGCTTCTTGCCCGCGACGATCTTCTTCATCCGCTCCTGCACCGTGTCCTCGAGGAACCGGTCGCTCCAGCCCTCGGACCGCGACCCGATCAGCTCGGTAACGAGCCGCGTCAGCTTGGCTTCCGCCTTGATCTGCTTCGGAAAATAGTCATCCGCCGGCCGGACCTCGTCGCCGTAGCGCAGCGTCCACAGCACGATCCCGCGCCCGCGCGGCATCAGCGCCACCGCGTGTTCACGCCGGTAGAGCACCAGCCGCGACATCGCCGCGGTCTTCGTCGCCGTCATCGCCTCCCGGATCACCGCAAAGGCCTCCTCGCCGACCTTGTCCGCCGGCTTCAGCAGGTGCGGCCGGTCGAGCCAGATCCAGCCCACGTCCTCGCGCGGCACGAACCTCGCGATGTCGATGGTCCGCGTGCTCTCCAGCGCCACAGCCTCGAACTCGTCATCCTCAATGATTACAAGGCGCTCTCCGCCGATGTCGTACCCCTTCGCCTGGTCCTCGTCGGCGACGGGCTCTTCGGTGTCGGCGTCGACGTACTGGCTTTCGACCCGACTTCCGGTCTCGCGGTTGACCGTATGGAAGCGCATCGTGTCGCCAGCGGTGCGCGCCGGCTCCATCGTCACCGGGCAGGTGACGAGCGACAGCTTCAGGTAGCCTTTCCAGAACGTGCGCGGCATGTGCGCAAACGCGCCGCCCGTCGCGGGGTTCCCGTTCAGGCGGTCGCCGTCCTTGTCGTCGATCGAAAAGAAGGCGAGGGCGCGTCGTCGCCTGTGGATTGCGACGATCTGGATGCGCCGCTCCCTGAGGTCCGATCACCTTCTCCGGCTGGACGCCTTACGTCGCTGAAGAACGGGCGGGTTCAAGGCGCATTCCGCGGCCCGAGACGGTGCATGTCGCGCAGTCACTGAGGCGCGGATCATTTGGTAGCCTCTCTGGCCCCTCCGGTCCGGGGGACGCAGTTCTCTGGACAATGGCGCTCCGTCACTGTCAAACTCGTCTCCAAGGGCATTCCGGGCGGAGCGCCCTCTCGTCCAGTGGGAGCACAAGTAGATGCACGCGAGCAAAACCTTGACGGCCGTGGCAGTGCTGGCGGTCGGCCTCAGCGCCGGTTCCGGCGGTCTCGTCTGGGCCGAGACGCCCCCCGATACGCTCGTCGTCGCCGACAAGATCGACGACATCGTTTCCCTTGATCCGGCGGAGTCATTCGAGTTCTCCGGCAACGACCTGCTCAACAACGTGTACGACTCGCTGATCGAACTCGATCCGATGAACCTCGGGCCGCTGATCCCGGGGCTCGCCGAGAGTTGGGAGGTCGGTGAGGACGGTCTGACCTACACCTTCAAGATCCGGCAGGGCGCGACCTTCCACTCGGGAAATCCGGTGACGGCCGAGGACGCCGCGTGGTCGTTGCAGCGCGCCGTCATCCTCGACAAGACGCCGGCCTTCATTCTGACCCAGTTCGGCTTCACGCCCGAGAACGTCGCGGAGAAGATCAAGGCGACGGATGAGTCCACGCTGGTGATCGTCACCGACAAACCCTACGCGCCGACGTTCTTCTTCAATTGCCTGACCTCGATCGTCGCGTCGATCGTCGACAAGCAGGAGGTTCTGGCGCACGAGGTTGACGGCGATCTGGGCTACCAGTGGCTGAAGACGAACTCCGCCGGCTCCGGCTCCTACAGTCTCCGTTCCTACAAGCCGTCGGACAACTACATCCTTGAAGCCGAACCGAACGGATGGCGGGGCGCTCCGCCGCTGGCGCGAGTCTTCGTGCGCCACGTGGCCGAGCCCGCGACGCAGCGGCTCCTGCTCGAGAACGGCGACATCGACATTGCGCGCAAGCTGACGCCGGTCGACGTGGCGGGCGTCGAGGGCAACCCCGATATCAATGTCGTCGATGAGCAGCGTGGCCGCATCTATTACCTCGCGCTGAACCAGAAGGTGGAGCCGCTGAACGACCCGAAGGTGATCGAAGCGGTAAAGTACCTGATCGATTATCAGGGGATGGCCGATAGCTTTCTGAAGGGGGCGAATGTCGTCCACCAGGCATTCCTGCCGGCAGGTTTCCTGGGAGCGATCGACGACGTGCCCTACAGCCTCGATGTCGAGAAGGCGAAGGGGCTGCTCGAGGAGGCGGGGGTCGACCAGATCGACGCCCAGCTCTACGTCCGGAACGACCAAGAGCGTCTGGAGATCGCTCAGTCCCTTCAGAACACCATGGCGCAGGCCGGCATCAACCTCGAGCTTCGCGTCGGCACGGGCGCGGAGATCCTCGGCGAGTATCGCGCGCGCAACCATGAATTCATCATGGAAGCCTGGGGGCCGGACTATCCCGATCCGCACACCAACGCCGACACCTTCGCCCGCAACCCGGACAACTCCGACGAAGGCAACAACACCGGCATCCTCGCGTGGCGCAACGCCTGGCCCGCGACCGAGACCAACGACATGACGAACGCCGCGCGTGCTCGAGCAGGACGGCGACAAGCGCGCGGAGATGTACGAGGAGATCCAGCGGATCCACCAGCAGGTCTCGCCCTTCGCGCCGCTGTTCCAGCAGATCGAGCAGGTCGCGATGCGCTCGAACGTCGAGGGCTTCTCGGCAGGCGGATCGATCAGCTCCGCCGCGTTCTACACGACGACAAAGAACTGACGGGTTGCTCCGGCCGGTCCGCGAGGACCAGCCGGACGAGCTGATGGCGCATCAGGAGGACATTTCGGGACCGGGGCACCTTGAGCGGGCGACGGATGTCGCACGCGGAGCGGGCGGCTTCGTTCTGACCCTCGCCGTGACGCTGCTCGGCCTTCTTGCCGTGACCTTCGTGATCGGACGGGTGATGCCGATCGACCCGGTGCTGTCGATCATCGGCGAACGAGCGACCCAGGCGCAGTACGAGGCGGCGAAAGAGGCGCTCGGCCTCAACGAGCCGCTCTGGGCGCAGTTCGCAATCTATGTCCGCGACGCCGCTACGGGCGACTTCGGCACGTCGTTGCTGACCGGTCAGCCGGTGATCAATGACGTCGCGCGGGTCTTTCCAGCGACGCTGGAGCTCGCGACGATCGCCACTCTGTTCGGGGTCATGCTTGGCATACCGGCCGGGGTCCTCGCGGCGACGCGGCCAGGAACGCTGGCCGATCAGGTGGTCCGCCTTGTCGGTCTCGTGGGCTATTCGATGCCGGTTTTCTGGCTCGGCCTGATGGGGCTGCTGGTCTTCTATGGCAAACTTCAGTGGGTCGGAGGGCCAGGACGATTGGATACGTCCTACGAGCTGGTCTACGAACTCGAAGTCTCGCCGGTGACGAGGTCGATCCTGATAAACTCGGCGCTTGCGGGCGCGTGGGACGTGTTCGGGAATGCGTTGCGTCATCTCGTGCTGCCGGCGCTGGTTCTCGGCGCATATTCGATGGCCTACATCAGCCGGATGACCCGGTCCTTCATGCTGGAGCAGCTGTCGCAGGAGTACGTCACCACGGCGCGGGTCAAGGGGATGCCGGAGTGGCGTGTCGTCTGGGTCCACGCGCTGCGCAACGTCTCGGTGCCGCTGATCACCGTGATCGCGCTCTCCTACGCCGCGCTGCTGGAAGGCTCCGTTCTGACGGAGACGGTGTTCGCTTGGCCGGGCCTCGGGCTCTATATCACCAATGCGCTGTTCTCGGCCGACATGGCGGCGGTGATGGGCGGCACGATCGTCGTCGGAGCGGTCTTCGTGCTGCTCAACATGGTGTCGGACCTGGTGTATCGCCTCCTCGACCCGAGGGCGCGCACGTGAGCGCTCTCTCACGTGAGTGGCTGCTCGATCCGAGCCCGGCATCGCGGCGGCAGGCGCGGCTCGGCCAGATCTACCGCGGGTGGCTGCGCCTCGCGCGCAATCCGCTCGCCTTGGTCGGGCTCTGCATCGTCGTCGCGCTCGTGCTGATGGCGGCCGCGGCGCCGCTTCTCGCGACCCACGATCCGATCGCGCAGGATCTTTCCCGACGTCTGCTGCCTCCCGGAACGCCCGGCTTCTGGCTCGGAACCGACGAGTTCGGCCGCGACATCTGGAGCCGACTGGTCTACGGGGCGCGCATCACGCTCTATATCGTGCTGCTGGTCACCGTGACGGCGCCGTTGTTCGGGCTGCTGGTGGGCACGGTGGCGGGCTACTACGGCGGTTGGGCCGACCGCGTGCTGATGCGGCTCACCGACATCTTCCTCGCGTTTCCGCGACTGATCCTCGCGCTCGCATTTGTTGCCGCTCTCGGGCCGGGGATCGGAAACGCCGTCCTCGCCATCGCGCTGACCGCATGGCCGCCCTATGCGAGGGTGGCGCGGGCGGAAACGCTGACCGTCCGGAACTCGGACTATATCGCCGCAGCACGACTTCAGGGCGCGAGCGGCGCCCGGATTCTGCTCAGCCACGTGGCGCCGATGTGTGTGCCTTCAGTCATCATCCGGGTGACGCTCGACATGGCCGGGATCATCCTGACGGCGGCGGGTCTCGGCTTCCTCGGGCTCGGAGCGCAGCCGCCGCTTCCGGAATGGGGCCTGATGATCTCCTCGGGGCGGAAGTTTCTGTTCGACCAATGGTGGGTCGCGACGATGCCGGGGCTTGCGATCTTCATCGTCTCGCTCGGTTTCAACCTGCTTGGGGACGGCCTGCGCGACATTCTCGATCCGCGCAACGGAGGACGCGGATGAGCCTGCTCACTGTGGAGGACCTCCACGTTACCTTTCGGACCGAAGCAGGGCCGGTCGAGGCGGTGCGGGGAGTGTCGTTCAGCCTCGGGCGCGAACGGCTGGCGATCGTCGGCGAGTCGGGTTCTGGCAAGACGATGACCGGGCGCGCCATCCTTCGGTTGATCCCCGGCGCCGAGGTTCGCGCCCGGCAGCTGACCTTCGACGGGATCGATTTGCTGCGCGCGTCCGGACGCCAGATGCGGGCGCTGCGCGGACAGCGGATCGCGATGGTCATGCAGGATCCGAAGTTTTCCCTGAACCCCGTCATGCGCGTGGGCGATCAGTTGACCGAGGGGCTGCGCCGACGTGACGGGCTCGGCCGGGCGGCGGCAACCGCAAAGGCGATCGAGATGCTCGAGGCGGTGCAGATACGCGATCCCGAACGGGTGCTCGACGCCTACCCGCACGAGTTGTCCGGCGGCATGGGCCAGCGGGTTATGATAGCCATGATGCTGATCCCCGATCCCGACCTCCTGATCGCCGACGAGCCGACTTCCGCGCTCGACGTCACCGTGCAGGCCGAGGTGCTGGGGATCCTCGACCGCCTGGTCCGCGATCGGGGCCTTGGCCTCCTCTTCATTTCGCACGACCTTCAACTCGTCTCCCGGTTCTGCGACCGGGTGCTTGTCATGTATCGCGGCAAGGTGATGGAGGAACTGGCGGCCGGCAACCTGAACGCCGCCCGCCACCCCTACACACGAGGTCTTCTCAATTGCCTGCCAAAGATCGGCGGCGGGCGGCAACCGCTGCCGGTGCTCGCCCGCGACGCTGCGTGGGCGGACTGAGTCCATGCCGACAATCGAGATCGACAATCTGTCGGTAAGCTTCGCGCAACGACGTCGCGAGGTGAGGGCGGTGCGGGACGTCAGTTTCACCGTCTTCGATCGGGAGTCGTTCGGGCTCGTCGGCGAGTCTGGGTCTGGAAAATCGACGATCCTCCGGGCGATTTGCGGCCTTGCGCCGATCTCCGGCGGCGAGATCCGCATCGATGGCAAGCGGGCGTCGCCACGCCGCGGCCTGAGCTTCGCGCGGCGTGTGCAGATGGTGTTCCAGGATCCTTACGCGTCGCTTCATCCGAAGCGGACCGTAGATGCATCGCTGGCCGAGCCGTTGGCCATTCACGGGATCAGCGGACGCGACGCGCGGGTGGTTGCGGCGCTCGACGACGTCGGCCTCGACGCGAGGTTCCGCTTCCGCTACCCGCACCAGCTTTCGGGCGGGCAGCGTCAGCGGGTCGCCATCGCGCGTGCGTTGATGCTCGAACCGGAGATCCTGCTGCTCGACGAGCCGACCTCGGCTCTCGATGCATCGGTCCAGGCGGAGGTCCTGAACCTGCTGGCGCGGCTTCGGTCGGAGAAGGGCCTGACCTTCCTGATGGTGAGCCACGATCTGGCGGTGATCGACCACATGTGCGATCGGCTGCTGGTCATGCGCAACGGTGCGGCAGTTGAACAGCTGGACCGCGCCGACATCGCATCCCGTCGGGCGGCAGATCCGTATACGCTGACCCTGCTGGAGGCCAGCGCCCACGAATCGGCGTGACCCTCGTGGCGCGGAGCCGTTCGCGCGGCCGGCCGATGACGCGGCTCGCCCGGCAATGGGTCGCCGTTCGGCGCGACGGTCCGGGGTCCGTGCGTCCCCAGGATAGCGATGATGCGGGAACTCTCCGGCGCGGCGGCTGTTGGGTGCGGAGACACCGCAAACCCACCGGGACCGCATCATGCGCAGCCACACCGTAGACGAGCCTGACTATTACTCCGATCATCAGCTTCCATACGAGTACCGGGAAGCGGGGCCGGCCCGGCTGGGAGTTGGGCCAGGCATGGCGGTCGCTCTGGCCGCGGGCGCTCTGTTGCTCGGAGCGAACGTCCTGGCGGGGCGACGGCGCGACCGCCAGATCGGCCGGATCGCGGAACACCCGGACGATGCGCCGGCCCATGCGCGGCGGACACATCCGGACGACCTCGCTCGCGTGGCGCGGTCGGTCACGATCAACCGGCCGAGACACGAACTCTATGAGTTCTGGCGCAACTTCGACAACTTGCCGAAGTTCATGAGCAACGTGGAGAAGGTCGAGAAGCCGGACGGCAACCGGTCCGCCTGGACCCTGTCCGCTCCGGGCTTCTCAGCGCGGCTGGACTCGGAGATCGTGGAGGATCGGCCGGACGAACTGATCGCGTGGCGCAGCCTGCCGGACTCCGCGATCCGGGCGGATGGACGAATCACCTTTCATGATGCGCCGGGCGGTCGGGGCACGATCGTGGAGGCGAGGATCGTCTATGAGCCGCCGGCGGGCGAGGTCGGCCGGTGGATCGCGAAGCTTTTCCGACGAGAGCCCGAGATTCAGGGCAGACACGAGCTCAAGCGGTTCAAGATGCTGATGGAGACGGGCGAGATCGCCACCTCCGACAATCGCGTCCAATCCTGAGGAGTAACCGATGCGTGCGCTCACCTGGCACGGAAAACATGACGTCCGTGTAGACACAGTTCCTGATCCCGAGATCGTCAATCCTCGCGATGCAATCATCGAGGTCACGTCGACCGCCATCTGCGGATCGGACCTTCACCTCTATGACGCAGTCATTCCAGGGCTTTCTTCCGGCGATATCCTCGGTCACGAGTTCATGGGACGCGTGGTGGAAACGGGGCCGGACAGCTCGCTCACAAAGGGTCAGCGAGTCGTTGTGCCTTTCACGATTTCTTGCGGGAAATGCTTCTTTTGCGAAAAGAAGCTCTATTCTGCATGCGACAATTCCAACCCGGTCGAAAAGCAGGACGCCACAGAGCTTCTTTACGGCCACGCGGTCAGCGCTCTGTTCGGATACTCGCACCTGACGGGGGGATATCCCGGGGGACAGGCCGAATACGTGCGTGTCCCCTTCTCGGATGTCGGTCCCATCGTCGTTCCAGACGGATTGGAAGACGATCAGGTTCTGTTCCTGTCGGACATTCTGCCGACCGGCTGGATGGCGGCCGAGAACGCAGAGATCGAACCGGGCGACACCGTTGTCGTCTGGGGGTGCGGACCCGTTGGCCTCTTCGCAATCCAGAGCGCGCGGATCATGGGCGCCCGCGTCATTGGCATCGATCACTATCCGCGCCGGCTTGAACTGGCGCGTTCCCTCGGCGCCGATGTGATCGACTTCGAGCAGACGGCCGTGCTCGAGGCGCTGATGGACATGACCGGCGGCCTCGGTCCGGACGCCGTGATCGACGCTGTGGGCATGGAGAGCCACGGCTTCGCCATCGACAACGCCCTGGATGCGGTCAAGCAGAAGATCGGCTTCGGCGCCGACCGCGGCCACGCGTTGCGGGAGGCAATCATGGCTTGCCGCAAGGGCGGCCGCATCTCCATGCCGGGGGTCTACGGCGGCTTCGTCGACAAGTTCCCGCTGGGGGCGCTGATGGAGAAGGGGCTGCAGCTGCGGACAGGCCAGACCCACGTCCAGCGCTACACCGAGGAACTGCTCCGTCGCATCGGCGAGGGCGAGATAGATACGACCTTCCTGATCAGCCACCGCTTGCCACTGGAGCAGGCGCCGGAAGGCTACGCGAATTTCCATGGCCAGCAGAACGACTGGACCAAGGTGGTCCTGAAGCCTGGCCGTCATGAGGGACACGCATCATGACGACGGATCACCGAGACGACGCCGAGCGCCGCGAGCGACCCCGTCCGTCCGATGCCCGCCGCTCCGGGTTCATGGGAAACCGCGGCCACGTGGACCCGGCCCTGCCCGGCGGCGCCGATCCGGGCAGGGAGGTTCCCCGGCGACGCAACCACGACGACTACAACGACTACCCGCTCGACCCGCGGGTTCCGGACCCGGAGGGCGAAGACACGGCGGGTCTCGAAAACAAGGTCAGGTCCGGCGGCGCATCGAGTGGTGGCGCGTAGAAGGGGCCCACGGATCACCGGCTTGAGCTTGCTACCTTCGCCATCGCCGCCGGCGGTTCTCCGCTCGGTCGGCGATGGCGCCAGCAGAACCGCACGAAAACTTGACGATCGTCTGCCCACCGTGTCTACAAAATGCGCGATTCCGGTGCATGTAGCGCCTCCAGGGCGCGTTTCTGCTCAAGGGACAGGTGGAGCTCTTTGCGGATCGAACTCGATCCTAGGCATCCTCGGGCGCGTTGCGATAAACACGAGAATGCTCATTGACTTTGTCCCGGCGCAAATGACTTTGCCTCGACAATTGCTGTGACAAGGGGCCGGGAAAAGGATGGTCTGGGTGATCGGAGCTGCCTTGCATCGACGGGCGGTTTTCAGGGGGATCGGCGCGTCGTTGGCGGCAGCATCGTTATCGGGGGTGCGGGCCCTAGCGCAGGAACAGCCGCGGTTCGGCCGGGCGACGGTGATTGATCTTGCGCGAAGCCTTGCCGCCGCGGATTTTGCGTCCCCGGAGCCTCCGGTGCCGAATGAACTGCTCGAGCTGACCTCCTCGGAGTATCGCCACATTGGCGCGTCGCCGGAGACCTGGCTGTTCGTCGACCCGCCCACTGGATTCGCCGTCGAGCCGCTTCATTCCGGGTTCATTTACCGCGAGCCGGTCCAACTCTTCGTGGTGCGCGAGGAGATCGCGTACAAGATTGCGTTTTCCTCCGATAGTTTCAGCTATCCTGAGCTTGACGGCATTCCCCCGGACGCGCCTCTGGAGTTTGCCGGCTTTCGCGGTCATACGACGTTCGGACCCGAAGAAGAGCTCGAGCCGTTCATCGTCTTTGCCGGTGCAAGCTACTTCCAGGCTATTTCGCGCGGGCAGGTTTTCGGGTTGCAGGCGAGGGGGCTCGCGATCCGGACCGGCGAACAGGGCGGCGAGCAGTTTCCGTTCTTCCGTTCCTTCTGGATAGAGGAGCCCGCTGACGGGCGCATGGTCGTACATGCGCTGCTGGACAGCGAGAGCATGACGGGCGCGTACAGGTTCACGATACGGCCGGGCGACGCAACGGTCATCGACGTGGAGGCGACGCTATTCGCGCGCGCGGAGGTGAACCAGCTCGGCCTCGCGCCGCTCACGTCGATGTACCTGTTCGGCCCGGATGGCGACCATTCCCTCGACGTGTTGCGTCGCGCGGCGCACAACTCGGACGGTCTCGCGATCTGGAACGGGAAGGACGAGCGGCTCTGGCGTCCGCTCCAGAACCCCCGGCTGCTTCAGGTCAGCGCCTTCGCCGATTCTGGCCTACGAGGGTTCGGGCTCGTTCAGCGCGAGAAGCGCTTTTCCGAGTACGAGGATCTTGATGCTCGGTTCGAGCGCCGGCCGAGCCTATGGGTGGAGCCGATCGGCGACTGGGGCCCCGGCAGCGTCGTACTGGTGGAAATTCCAAGCGACCGCGAGATCAACGACAACATCGTCGCCTTCTGGCGTCCCGAGGAAGCGATAGCGGCGGGCGCGGAGATGACGCTCACCTACAGGCTCACCTGGGGATGGGACGCGCCCGCCACGTCCGGCCTGCTGCAGGTGACGCGGACGCTGACCGGGCAGGGGCCGGACCCCGGGCAGCGCAGCTTCGTGATCGACTATTCGGACACGAGCCGATCAGAGCCGATCGGGCTGCAGGGACTGACCGCCGAGGTCCGAACGTCGTCGGGAGTGGTGTCGGAGGCCGAGGTCCGGGAACACCCGGTCATTGGCGGCCTGCGCGTGAGTTTCGACCTTGAACCGGCCGCCGAAGAAGCTGATCTGCGGGTCGATCTGCTGCGCGATGGCGCGCCTGCGGGTGAGGTTTGGCTCTATCGATGGACCAGTTGAAGTCGGACAGCAGCGCCATGGGTTCGGCCCCGCCAGTTCCGCCGGAAGCGTCGCTGGCGATGCCAAAGCAGGATTTGCGCCGGTTTGATCGGCGAGCCGCGCGCCGCCTGCCGCCGGACCTGCGGGCGAGCGTCATGCGCGCGGCGCTTCTGCTCGGCAGCATCGCCATCACGGTCTGGTTCGCGGTCCAGATGCACCAGGTCCTGGCGGTCGGCGGTCTGGTGGCGCTTGAGGCGGTGATGCTCGGGCTCTTCATCATCAACATCGCCTGGATTGGCAGCAACACGGCGTCCGGCCTGCTCGGGCTCTTCCCGCCCGAACGGCGGCAGGCTGAAACAGACCAGCCGCTCCGCGGGCGAACCGCGATCCTCCTTCCAACATATAACGAGGATCCTGCGGCGGTGGTGGGCGCCGGCGTCGCGATCCTGGAGGACCTGGCAGCAGCTGGGGCGGCCGAGGCCTATGACCTGTTTGTGCTGAGCGACACCAACCGGGTGGACGTTTGGCTCGCCGAGCAGGCGATCGTCGCACATGCGCGCGAGGCCGGCGACCTAGAGGCGCGTCTCTTCTATCGCCACCGCTCGGTGAACCGGGACCGCAAGGTGGGCAACATCACCGACTGGATCGAGCGCTGGGGCGGGGCCTACCCCCACATGCTCGTGCTCGACGCTGACAGCCTGATGTCGGCGGCGACGATCCTCGAGTTGACCCGACGACTGGAAGCCGATCCCTCCGCCGGTCTGATCCAGACCGCGCCCACGCTGATAGAAGCTCGCACCCCTCTTGCCCGGCTTCAGCAATTCGCCGGCCGTGTCTACGGCCCGACGCTCTCGCGCGGCCTCGCAAACTGGATCGGCGACGCGGGCAACTACTGGGGCCATAACGCGATCATGCGCACCGAGGCCATCGCGGCATCCGCGGGCTTGCCGACCCTCCCTGGCAAGCAGCCGTTCGGCGGCATGATCCTGAGCCACGACTTTGTCGAGGCGGCGCTGCTTCGGCGCGCGGGCTGGGGCGTGCACCTGGCCGCCGACCTCGGAGGCAGCTTCGAGCGTAGTCCCCCCAATCTGATCGAGATGGTGACACGTGACCGGCGCTGGGCTCAGGGCAATATCCAGCATCTGGCGCTGCTGGGCACGGCGGGACTGCACCCGGTAAGCCGACTGCACATGGCCGGCGGCGCGCTCGCCTATCTTGCGTCGCCCCTCTGGCTGCTGTTCCTGCTCGCGGGCATGGCGCTGGCGCTCTATGCCAATCTGGTGCCGCCAGATTATTTTCCGCACGGATGGGCGCTGTTTCCAACCTGGCCGCAGATCGACCCGCAGCGCGCGATCACGCTGTTCGGTCTTTGCCTCGTCCTCCTCTATATTCCGAAGCTGATCGGTCTGGCGCGCTTTCTCGCAGAGCCTGCCGCAAGCGGTCAGCGCCGATATATGCTGCAGGACTTTCTTACGGAAGCCCTGCTCTCGGCGATGACCGCGCCGATACTCATGCTGACTCAGACGCGCGCCGTGTTCGAGATATTGCTTGGGCGCGACAGCGGGTGGAATGCGCAGGCGCGGGATGCGGACCGGCTCGATTGGAGGATGCTTCTGCGTTTCCATTTTCGGCACATTCTGGTGGGTCTGATACTGACGCTGTCTGCGGGCGCGATCTCCTGGTCGCTTCTCGCCTGGATGAGCCCGGCGTTGCTGAGCATGCTAATCGCGGCCCCGCTGGGAGCCCTGCTGGGCTCCAACGCTATCGGAGACTGGATGCGGCGCCGAAGGATCCTGTCGACCCCGGAAGAGCGCATCATGCCACAGATCGCGCGATCGGCAGCTCACGCGACGGCGCGGCTCCGCGCGGCTCCCGGCGCGCCACCGGACCTCGTGACGCTGCTTGACGATCCCGTGGCGCTCGCCCGGCATCGCGCCTGGCTGGACGCACGCACAGAGCGGTCGAAGGCCGAACCGGCCCCAGTCCTCGCGGCGGCGTGGCTTCGGCTGACGGACGGGGCCTGCATCGACGAACTCGGATCCGGCGAAAGCTATGCGATCCTTTCCTCATCGAGCATGCTGCGTCGCGTCGTGGACGGCGCTTCGTCTCCGCAGCGTATCGGCGCCCACCGGGTCGGCATGCACGGGGCGTTCTAGAGCATTTTCGGATCATTCTGGCTCGTAGCCCGAGTTGGTGAAGCAGTTTGCGATTTGTCGGGAGTGATTGCGTCCAGCGCCGCGGCGATCGCGGCGTCGAGGGCCTCGACCGTCCGCGCCGCAGCCTTGCGCAGGAGCGCCTTGGTCTTGGCGATGGCCAGTTCGATGGGATTGAAATCCGGGGAGTACGGCGGAAGGAACAACAGCATCGCGCCTGCCCGTTCGATAGCCGCGCGTGCTCCGCTGACCTTGTGGGCCGGCAGGTTGTCCATGATGACGATGTCTCCGGGGCGGAGCGTCGGCGCGAGGAGCGTCTCGGCGTAGGCGGTGAACGCCTCCCTCCAGCATGCAGCTTGAATCACGAGATCGGCTGATCGGAACCCCTATCGATCCTCTCAGGCGCGAAAATGCTCTAGCCCGGACCTTGCACGAGCGTCGGCGTTGCCGGCAATCAGCCCGGGAATTCATCTTTCGATGGCAGGCTCCCGCTCTGCGGCAACGCGCGTCTGCGCCCACGCTCCCTGCGCGCAACGGCCTCTCCGATGACATGGAACGAGATGGCTGGGCGTGACGTTCTCAGGTGCAACGTGGAGGAGCATGCGATGAGCATGAAGCGCGCATTCTTGGAATGATGCTGGCCAGCCGGATGGCGGGTCGCGGAACCCGGGGCGGCATCGGGGGCGGGGGCCTCGGCGCCTTGGCCACGACAAGCATCCTGGGAGGGCGCCGCGGGAGCTTCGGACGCAAGGCCGGCTTGGCTACGCTCGGTTACATGGCGTATCGGGCCTATCAGGACCACCAGGCGAGCGCACGCGGACCCGCTGCCTCCCCGATCGCGGATGGCGACCGTTCGGGAGACGACGCCGCCGGCTCGTCCCCGGCCGGCGACGGATTGGCTGGATCACTTGGGGGCATCGTAAATTCGGTGACCACGTTGCTCAGCGGACAGCGAGAGGCGCCCGTCGACGCCCTGCCGGCGCACGACGAGGTGACTGCGTTCACTTCCGAGGACGAACAGGCGGCAGAGACGTTCAGCGACGAAAAGGCGCTGTTTGCTGGTTCGCGGGATGGTCGCCGCCGCCAACGCGGATGGGGCGATTTCCGACGACGAGCGTGCGCGGATCCTGCGCGAGGCCAATGCAGCCGGGGCGGACGCGACCGACCGGCAAGCGCTTGAACGAGAACTCGCAGAACCCCGACACTTGGACGCGCTCCTGGCGCAGGTGAGGGATCAGGACACAGCGCAAGCATTCTACCTGGCCTCCCCGATGGCGGTGGACGGCGCCATCCCTGCAAACCGCATTTACCTGGATCGGCTACGGGAGAGGTTGGGCCTCCGGGAGGGGGACGCGGCCGAGATCGACGCCTTGGCGCAATGACTGCAAAGGGGGCCCGTTCAACCGATGGCCACTCCCGTACGCGTTTGAAGCGCCGCAGCCATGGGGCGCAATCCTGTCTTATCGGGGCCGGCGGTCGAGGTTCAGGTATGTGCTGTCAAATTCCGCCATCGCCTCCAGACGCTTCCAGTCCAGCAGTGCCATTCGCGATCCCTGCCATGCCATCAGGCCTTCCCGCCGCATCTTCTGAAGACATTTGTTCACGTGCACCTGGGACAGGCCCATAGCGTCGCTGAGATCCGCCTGCGTGATCGGCAGGTCGAATTCCCTGCCGTCCGTCAGGCCTACCGTGCTCAGTCTGACGTAGATTTCGCAGAGGAACCTCGCGATCTGGCTTTCGGCCGGGAGGCGCGCGGCTGCGACTAGTCCCTGTCTGAATATCGCTCCGTCAACAATTGTGAGCAGCCAAAGCAGTCGCATCAGTCTGGGGTGCGTGACAGTTGATTCCCGTAGCACTTCGTGGGGCACCAGCGCCACTTCGCAATCGATCAGGGCTCCCACGCTGTGGTCCATCTGGTTGATCAGCAAGCTGTGAAGATCCACGAAGTCGCCCGGAATGTGAACGGCGCTGATCTGACGTTTTCCGTCACCGACCATGTTATAGCGCGCGGACAGGCCCGACAGCATCAGGCAGCTGAACTTCGGCGTATCTCCTTCGGATACTATATCGGTCTTCGCCGGAAAAAGCCTTGTGGTCCGGATCATTTCGTTGAGCGCGCCGCGCTCCGAGGCTGACAGCTCCGCACGAGACTCGAGGTTCATGAGGAGACGATTTATCATTCAGCATCCGGCCAGTTGCAGGCCCAGGATCCGCAGCAGACGCGATAGGCCCGGGTCGACGACTTATACTTTGTTTGCGTGGCAGCGGAACCCGTCTTGGCGACCGCGCAAGTCGAACGGGGCGCGGACATTTCGATCCGCGACGCGCCAGTATAAACATTGACGAGAGCGGAGCCGCTGGCTCGGCGGGCCCACCCATCGACGACGCTGCCGTCTCGCTAGGCGCCGTTGGCCCGGTACCGGTGGAACATCCCGGCAGATCCGTTTTCTGCGCTCTTGGCTGTTCTCGAAATCTTGCGCTTCGCAGGGCCTTGAAGGGCCGGGCTTCTCGCGATGGTTGGTCCGGTGGGCGGGCCGCGCATGGAGCCGGAGCAGCGGGGCGGGCGCTACTGGCTCTGCTGGTCGGGCGCCGAAGAGAGGCTGTAGATGTAGGCCGCCATGTCCTTCGCCAGGGGTTCCGGAACTCCGAGGTCAGGCATGGCGGAAAGCGGATCGATGGAATGAGGGGCCATGATCCAGCGCGTCATGTTCGTCGGGATGTTGGGCAGCACGCCGGCGATGTAGCGGCGGGCGCCGGCCTCATCGAGCGGCGGGCCGACCAGCAACTCGGGCTTGCCGACGATGCCGGGGATCACGTGACAGGTCCGGCAGGCGTAGAGCTCCATCGCCACGCGGCCGGCTTCGGGGTCGGCGCGGTCGGGATCGTAGGCGACGCCGGTTGGAACGCCGGAAGGCGGGGCGGGAAGGCGGGCGAGGGCGCGGTAGTCGGCGGGGGAGAGCAGGGGGAGCGCCTCGACGAAGGCGGTCAGGCGCCAGAGTTCGTCGGGGTCGAGCTTGCCTTGCCAGGCCGGCATGCCGCTCATCTTGAGGCCGTTGCGGATGAACCAGTAGATCTCCTCCGCGGGGCGGAGGCGGGCGGCGGCGGGGAGGTTGGAGGGCGCGGGGAGCATCGCCAGCGCGAAGGGGGCGGGGGCGACGCCGGGGGCGCCGTGGCACTGGACGCAGTGGCGCTGGTAGAGGGCGGCGGCGGATGGGTCGGCGCGAGGCTCGAAGCCGTCGGGGAGGACCACGTCGCGGGCGTCGAAGGCGACGACGGCGTCGCGGACCTTGGCGACGCCCCAGAAGACCCAGCGCGGATGCTGGCGGATGGCGGTCAGGTCGTGGAAGCCGCCGAACAGGAAGACGCCGGCGCCCGAGAGGGCGAGAGTTGCCGCGGCGATGGCGATGATGGTCCGGATGCGGGGAAGGCGTCTCACGATGCGACCTGGGTCAAGTTATTGTTATAGGGGCAAAAAATATCTGATGGCAGAGTTATCCACAGGCTGGATGAGGCTTGGGACGCACTCATTGGGTCGCCGTCGCGCGATAGAGGAAGGCGGCGATCGTCTCCGCCTCGTCCGGCGTGAGGCCGGTGTCGGGCATCGCGGAGCGGGGATCGATGGCCTGCGGGTCCAGCAGGAAACGCGTGAGCGCGCCCAGCGTGTTCGGGGCCACGCCGGCCACGTAGACCTGCCGGTACATGCCGGTCAGCGGCGGCCCGGTCACGCCGCCCGGGCCGACGAGGCCGGGCACGACATGGCAGGCGGGGCAGCCATGCGCCCGCATCAGGTCCCGCGCCCGCGCGTCCGCGTCCTGCGCCGCCGCCGGCAGCGGCGCGAGCAGCGCCGCCAGCAGGGCGGCCGCCCGGATCACGACGGGCGTCCCGCATCGGCCCGGCGCGCAAGGTCGTCGAGCAGGCGGGCGAGCAGCGCGATCGCCGAGCCGATCAGGACGGCGCAGCACGGCCCCCACATGATGAGACCGGCGAGCTGCTGGTCGTGCAGCGCGGCCGAGTCCGCGCCATAGGCCGGATACCACAGGACCGACGAGGTCGTGATCAACGCGGCGAGCGCGCAGGAATGGACGGCGGTCGTGAAGATCGCGAGGAACGCGGTCGCGCGGCCCTCGCCGCGCGGGCCGTTCAGCACGGCCGTCCAGAACAGAAGGGCCGCGCCGACGAAGCTCAGGTGCTGGAGCGTGTGGATGGTGTCGCTGCGCAGCGCCGCCTCGTGCAGCGGCGGCGCATGCCACAGCCACAACGCGAGGAAGTAGACGCACCAGGCGCCGAGAGGGTGGGTCAGCCGCCGCCACAGGCCCCCGACCGGGCTGTGGCCCAGCGCGCCGATCCGACCGCGCGCGTGCCGCGGCAGCGCCCAAAGGAACGCGAGGCCGGGTTCTCCGAGCACCAGTAGCGGCGCGGCGGCGAGCATCAGTCCGAAGTGCTGGATCATGTGCGCCGAAAGCTTCCGTTCGGCGACCGCGTCGAGCGGCGAGAGCAGGAGCACGGCCGCGAGGGACAGGCCAGCCGCGAAGAGCGCGGCCTGGACCCGATCGACCCCGCGCCACGCGCCGGCGGCGCGTCCGAGCCGCACGAGGCCGAGGCCGTAGAGCGCAGCCGCCAGCGCCAGGGGCAGCAGCACGAACGGGTCGGCGTTCCAGCCTGCGGTCGCGTGTTCGCTTCCGCCATGGGCCAGGGCCGGTCCGGAAAGCAGGACGTACGGGAGGGGGAGGATCATGCGTTTCATTCGACTTCGATGCTCGCGCAGGTCTCGATCCAGAACGATGCGGTATATTCCACCGTGATGCCGCCCATCGCCGCCGCGCAGCACATCAGCCCGACAAGCGCCATCATCCTCATGCGCTCGCGCGACCGCTCGGGACGGATATGGCGCGACCGGCGCAGCGCATGCCACGCCGCCAGCGCGCCCAGCACGCAGATAGCCACCGAGAACACGGTCAACGCGTGGTAGGGCCAGCGTGTTCCCATCCGGCACAGCATCGGCGTCATGGCGTATCCGATGCCCTGGTGCAGCGCCCAGGCCATCGGTCCGAGGATCCAGCCAAGCCACGGACTGAGCGCCTCGCGTCCCTCCTGACGGGCGAGGATCAGGTCGTCCTGTTCGGGAGGATCGGTCATCCGCCCCTCCGCTCAGAGGATCCGCGGCGCCCAATAGAGCACCAGGTAGATCGGCAGGTAGACGCCGGCGACGAAGTACCAGTAGAGCGTGTCGACGACGACGCCGAGCTGACGCTGGGGCGTGAAGTAGCCGCCCCAGGCGAGCCAGGCGACGACCGCGGTCCCGACCACCGCCGAGACGACATGGGTGAAGTGGAAGCCGGTGATCGTCCAGAGCATCGAGCCGTAGGCGTGCTCGCTCCAGCCGACGTCGAACTGGGCCATCTGGATCGAGCGCGCAACGAGGGCGAGGCAGGCGATGACGACGCTCGCGGTGACGCCGAGCGCGAGCTGGCGCTTGTTCCCGGCGTCCGAGCCCTTGCCGGCCCACCACATCGTCAGGCTGCTGAGCGGCAGCAGCACGAGCACGACGGTCGGCCAGAACAGCGGGGGCGGCGCGACGCCCTCCGGCGGCCAGGCCGGCGCCTGGGCAGCGAGATAGAAGTAGCTGGTCAGCAGGGTCGCGACGACCGCGGCCTCGATCGCGACCGCGCCGAGGATGCCCCACCAGAGCGGGTGCGTGTGCGGCGCGAAGCGCTTCAGCCTGCGGGCGTCCACTTCGACGACGGTCTGCATGGGCGTCTTCATAAGCTCAATCCTCCCGCCAGGGCCGCCGGGGCCAGAACCAGAACACGAAGGTGACGAAGGCCGCGAAGAAGCCGATCACGTAGAACCAGGGGCTGAAGATCAGTCCGATGAACCCCATCGACGCGGCGAGCGCCGAGACGAAGGGCCAGGGGGTCGGGCCGGGCAGCACCATCACCGACTGCGGGCGCGCGTCGAGCAGCGTCGTCACCAGCGTCTCGCGCCGGTCGTCCCGGAGTCCGCCGACGACCGGCCGGCGCTGCTCGCGCGCCCAGGTCCAGAGCGGCTCGGAATCCTTGATGACCGCCTGCTGGGGAAAGTTGCAGTTATAGGGGGGCGAGCCGGTCGCCCATTCGAGCGTGCACCCGTTCCACGGGTTCGGGCCGGCGGGCGCGCCCCGCAGGGCGCTACGGACCGCGTTCCAGACGGTCAGCGCAAAGCCGGCGGCGAGGATGAAGGCGCCGATCGTGGAGAGCGCGTTCAAAAGGTCCCAGCCCATGTCTGGCAGGTAGGTGTAGACGCGGCGCGGCATTCCTTCGAGGCCGAGCTGGTGCATCGGGAAGAACGTCAGGTTGAAGCCGACGAAGGCGAGCCCGACGCTCCAGCGCCCGAGGCGCTCGTCCATCATCCGGCCGGTCGCCTTGGGGAACCAGTAGTAGAGCCCGCCCATCAGCGGGAAGACCGCGCCGCCGACGAGGACGTAGTGGAAATGGGCGACGACGAAGTAGGTGTCATGCACCTGCCGGTCGAACGGCACCGAGGCGACCATGACGCCGGTCAGCCCGCCGGCGACGAAGATCGCGAAGAAGCCGAGGATCCAGAGCATCGGCGTCGCGAAGCGGACGCGCGCGCCCCACAGCGTGACGATCCAGCAGTAGATCTGGACGCCCGAGGGGATCGCGATCATCGCCGAGGCCGCCATGAAGAACGACCGGCCCATCAGCGGCAGTCCCGTCGTGTACATGTGGTGGACCCAGAGCCCGAAGCTGACCATGCCGACGCCGGTCAGCGCGAGCACGAGCGCGGTGTAGCCGAAGACCGAGCGTTGGCTGAAGGTGACGACGATGCTGGTGACGATGCCGAGCGCCGGAACGAAGATGATATAGACCTCCGGGTGGCCGAAGAACCAGAACAGGTGCTGCCAGAGGAGCGGAGAGCCGCCGGCGTCGGCGTTGAAGAACTGGGTGTCGACGAGCCGGTCCATCATCAGGAGCGCGCTGGAGACGATGACCGAGGGCATCGCGAACAGGATCATGAACGACATGACCAGCACGGCCCAGACGAAGATCGGCATCCGGTTCAGCGACATGCCGGGCGCGCGCAGCTTGAAGATCGTGACGATGAGTTCGATCGCGGCGGTCAGCGCAGAGACCTCGATGAAGGTGATCATCGTGGTCCAGATGTCGACGCCGTAGCCCTCGGAGAACTCCTTCGACGACAGGGGGACGTAGTTGAACCAGCCGGCGTCGGGGGCGAGGCCGAAGAACAGCGAGGCGAAGAAGATCGAGCCGCCGATCAGGTAGACGTAGTAGCCGAACGCGTTGAGGCGCGGGAAGGCCATGTCGCGCGCGCCGACCATCAGCGGGGCCACGTAGATCGCGATGCCCTCCATGACCGGGATCGCGAAGAGGAACATCATGGCGGTGCCGTGGACGGTCATCACCTGGTTGTAGGTCTCGGGGGAGAGCACGCCGTTCAGCGGCTGCGCGAGTTGCAGACGCATCAGCAGGCCGAGCAGCCCGGCGAGCAGGAAGAAGACGAGGGCGGTGACGACGAAGCGGCGGCCGATGTTGGTGTGGTTGACATGCGTGAACCAGCCGAGGAAGCCTGTCGGGGACTGCCAGGTGCGCTCGATGCGGTCGAACTCGGCGCGCGCGGCGGCGTCGGGGCGGTTCCAGAGGTCGCGGTCCGGCGGGCCTTCGGCGGTCTGGGCGGCGGCGGGCGCGGTCACTCGAGGCCCTCCAGGAAGTCGAGCAGCGCGCGCAGGTCCTCGGGCGCGGGCGCGAAGGCGGGCATCAGCGCGCCGGGCTTGATCCGGTGCGTGCTGGTGATCCAGCCGCCGAGGTTGCCGCGCGAGTTCGGCAGCGTCGCGGCGGCGAGCGTGCGGCGGGAGGCGAGGTGGGTGAGGTCGGGGCCCTCGTCGCCGTCGGCCGCGGGCACGCCCCGGATCGTGTGGCACTTCTGGCAGCGCGCCGCGAGGAACACGTCGAGGCCGGGTCCCGCGGCCGTGGCGGGGCGGGCCTGGCGGACGAGCCAGTCCTCGAAGTCGGCGGGAGGGTCGGCGATGATCATCATCCCCATCAGCGCGTGCTGGAGGCCGCAGAACTCCGCGCATTGGCCGCGCCAGGCGCCGGGCGCCTCGGGTTCTGCGTAGAGGATGTTGCGCTGGCCCGGGATCAGATCGGTCTTGCCCTGGAGGTTCGGGGCCCAGAAGCTGTGGATGACGTTGTCGGAGGTCAGGATCAGGCGCGACCGCTTGCCGGCCGGCAGATGGAGTTCGTTCGCGGTGACGGCGATCGTGTCCCCGTTCGCGTCGAGGTAGCGGAACTCCCACCACCATCGCTGGCCGCGGACCTCGACCAACGCGCCGTCGACCCCGGTCGCGCCCTCGGTCTCGTCGCTGATCAGCACGCCGGAGGCGGCGACGGCGATGATCGCGACGATGGGCGCGATCACGCCGCAGCCTACCACGAGCGCGATCGAGCCGCGGCGCGAGATCGGGCCTCGCTCGCGCTCGCGGCGCAAGCCGACGCCGACGAGCAGCAGGCCGAGCGTGACGATCAGGATGAAGCCGGCGAAGCCGAACATCCACCAGGCGAGCGTTGCGATCAGGCGCGCGTCGGGACTGGCCGGCGACAGAGCGCTTTGCTCTCCGGCGCAGCCGGCGAGCGTCAGCAGAGACAATCCATATCCCGCGAGATGGCGCCGACCTTGCGTCATGTTCCTCGCTGCCTGTCCCGTCTGGCGGCGGCGCGCCGCTCGGCGCGCGCGGCTCCTTGATGTCCCGAACCAACTTCAGCTGCAGGGTAAGGTTCCCGCGTGCCGGTCCCGCCCGCGGCGTCGGGCGCCTGATCCGCCAAATGTCGCGGCGGCAGGCTGGAGCGCGGCAGCCGCGATGCGCTTGCCAAAGCGCCCGCCGAAGATAACTGGTCCGGAAGCCTTCTTCGAAGCCGGGGCGCGCACGGGGCGCAATTCGGCGCCGCTGCAGGAGCGATACGTTGGAAGCGACCTCATCAACCGGGTCCGTTCGACCCAATTGCCCAGGCGGAATCCGATGCAACAGCTAGATGCGTCGCTCGCCGTCGTCGGCGCGCTGGTCGTCGCCGTTGCGCTCCTCTCGAACTGGATGTCACGCGGGCCGCTGCAGGAGCCGCTGACGGCCGCCATACTCGGGATCGTCGTCGGGCCGCATGGCATCGGCTTGCTCGACCTGGCGCGCTGGGGCGACGAAAACGCGATCCTGGAGCAGGCGGCCCGGCTGACGCTCGCCATCGGCCTGATGGGCGTCGCGCTCCGCATCCAGCGCGAGAGCGTGACGAAGTTCGCGCGGCCTGTCGTCCTGCTGCTGACGGCCGGGATGATCGGCATGTGGCTGGCGTCCTCGGCGCTGCTCGGGCTGCTGCTCGGCCTATCGCTCTGGCCGGCGCTGCTGATCGGAGCGGCGATCACGCCGACCGATCCGGTCGTGGCGAGCTCGATCGTCTCCGGCCCCTTCGCAGAACACAACCTGCCGCTGCGGATACGCGACGTCCTGTCGCTCGAATCCGGCGCCAATGACGGGCTCGCCTTCCCGTTCGTCATGCTGCCGATCCTGATGATGCAGGCCGGGGTCGCGAGCGCCTGGAGCGACTGGCTCGTCGATACCCTGCTCATCGCCGTGCTCGGCGCGGCGGCGCTCGGAGCGCTCGTCGGCTATCTGGCGGCGGTTCTGCTCGAGGCGGCCGACCGGCGCGGGGCGGTGCAGCGGATCTCGATGCTCGGCTACACGGTGGCCTTCTCGCTGTTCACGCTGGGCGCGGCGTCGCTGCTGTCGATGGATGCGCTGATATCGGTCTTCGTCGCGGGACTGGTCTTCAACCTGCGCGCCTGCCACGACGAGGAGCGCGAGGAGGAGCGGATCCAGGAGGGCGTCTCCAAGCTCTTCACGCTGCCGATGTTCGTGATATTCGGGATCGCCGCCCCGCTCGACGCGTGGGCCGATCTGGGCTGGCCGCTGGCGGCGCTCGTGGTCCTCGTGCTGCTGCTGCGGCGCCCGCCGGTGGTCGCGGCGCTGTATCCGGTTCTGGGCGGCGGGCTCCGGCGCGCCGACGCCGCCTTCGTCGGTTGGTTCGGTCCGATCGGGATCGCGGCGATCTACTACGCGGCCTTCGCGCGAAGCCACATCGGGGATCCGCTCGCCTGGCATGTCGTCAGCGCGGTGGCCTTCGGATCGATCCTCGCGCACGGTGTGACGGCCGCGCCGCTGATCCGGCTCCACCGCCGCGCCGCGCGTTCGGAGGGGGACGGGCAGTGACAGTGCCGGACCGGCGCCGACGGGACGGCCCGACGATTTCCTTCGGCCGGCGGAACCACGCGCGGCGATCGCCGTTCCGGATCTCATGGACAACCCAGCGCAACGGATTGCGGCGGATCGGGAAGGCTCTGCGGCCGATGTGGCGCTGTCCTATGCGAACGACGGAGAGCCGGGGATCCGCAAGCGCCGCGCGGGCAAGGGCGCCTACTATGTCTGGCCGGACGGAAAGAGGGTCGCCGACCCGGAGGTGCTGGAGCGGATCGGCAAGCTCGTCATTCCGCCGGCCTGGACAGACGTCTGGATCGCGCGGAACCCGGACGCCCATCTGCAGGTCACCGGCAAGGACGCGCGGGGGCGCAAGCAGTATCGGTACCACGCGCGATGGACCGCGTGCCGGGACGAGGTCAAGTACGCGAACCTCGTGGAGTTCGCCCGCGCGCTGCCGATGATCCGAAAGGCGGTCGCCGCCGATCTGGGGCGCAGGACGCTGGCGCGCGAGCGGGTCGTCGCGACCGTTGTCTGGCTGCTGGACAACACGATGATCCGCGTCGGCAACGTGGCCTATGCGCGGGACAACGGCAGCTTCGGGCTGACGACGTTTCGCGACAGGCACGTGCAGGTCGAGGGGTCGGCTCTGCGGTTCCGCTTCAAGGGAAAGTCGGGCAAGGAGTGGCGGCTGAAGGTGACCGACCGCCGGGTCGCCCGGATCGTCAAGGCGACGCAGGACCTGCCGGGGCAGCAACTGTTCCAGTATCTCGACGAGGACGGGGAGCGCCGACGCGTCGGCTCCAACGACGTCAACGCCTATATTCGCGCCGCTGCGGACGGCCCTTTCACGTCGAAGCATTTCCGCACCTGGGGCGGCACCGTGAGGGCGCTGCGCATGTTCTCGGAACTCGAGCTGCCCGGCACGAAGCGCGAGCGGGCGGTCGTGACCAACAGCGTCGTCGACGCGGTCTCGGAGGGCCTCGGCAACACGCGGGCCGTGTGCCGCAAGTGCTACATCCATCCGCTGGTCCTGACGCGCTGGGAGGAAGGGCGGATCGGCGAGGAAGTGGCCGCGATCCGGCGAAGGTTCCGCAGACCGCCGGCAGGCCTCGATCGCGCCGAGCACGTAGCGCTGCGATGGCTGGAGACGGCCTCGCAGACGCCCTGACTCCGTGACGCGGCGGCGCTTCGGCGCGGGTCGCGGCAGAGCGGGACAGACGGCGCAACCTTCGGCGCTTGGACGGATTGACCTAGTGCTCGAGACGCTTGGTGAGGCAGCAATGATTCCGGAGACGGCCCGATCACAGGACATGGCCCGTGCGGACTCCGCCGACCGGACGCTCGATCCGGGGCGGACGATCGAGTGGATACCGGAGTTGCGCGCCTTCGCCCGGTCGCTGACGCAGGACGTCGCGGATGCCGAAGACCTGGTGCAGGAGACGCTGCTGAAGGCGATCCGCCATCGTGACAAGTTCCGCGCCGGGACGAACCTCCGGGCCTGGCTCTTCACGATCATGCGCAACACGTTCTATAATTCCGTTCGGGAGAGCGCCCGGACGCGCACCGGGTCGCAGGACTGCGTGCCGCTGTCGCTCGCGGCGCCTGCGACCCAGGAGTGGAGCGTCTGCGGCGACGAGATCGTTGCGGCGATCAACCGGCTGCCGGCGCATTACCGGGACATCCTGGCCCTGGTCGTGGTGCTTGGCGAAAGCTACGAGAGCGCGGCGCGGGTCTGCGACTGCGCGGTCGGGACGGTCAAGAGCCGGGTCAACCGGGCGCGCACGATGGTGATCGCCGACTTGGCGGCGCCGCGGCCGGATGTAGGGGGCAACGGCGACGGGCCGCCGGTCCGCGTCCGGGGGCCCGTCGCCGTGCGCCCCAGCTAGGACGCAAGCGTCACGTCGATTTCGATTTCCGGCCGCCATTGCGGTCCGCCGACCTGCCGGACCCGCGCTTCCACCGCGAAGCCCGCGTCGATCAGGTTAGCAAGCGGCTGGTTGTGGATCCGGGGCACGTATCCGAGCACGGCGCCGCCGAGGGCGCAGATCGCAACGCTCCGGGCGTCGTAGCCGTTCCCGGGCTCGCGGCGCAGGCTGACGCGGTCGCCGGGGCGGAGGCGCCCGGCCACCTCCGGCGCAGCATGGCGGTCGCTGCCGGCCACATAGGTCGTGAGCAGAGGCAGATCGCCCGGCGACGCCGCCGCCGCCCCGCCGCCGAGCCCACTGGCCCCCGCGCCAACCAGCGCGAGGAAAACCCTTCGTGAAGCCGACATCTCACTCCTCCGGGAGCTGGGCGGTCTGCGGGTACGCGCCGGGCCGGGCGGCGCCCGGCGGGGGAACCTCTCCCAGCGGCTCCATCGGGCGGATGCTGAACGTCGCGCCCTGACCGTCGACCGAGGGGCCTTCGCTCCACCGGCCGGTGGGGGGCTCGGCGCCGTCGGCGGTGAAGCCGAGATAGACGTAGTTGAAGTCCTGGTTCTCGGAGTCCTGCGGGAACGAGTTCGGGACCGGCATCTGGGGGCGTTCCGCCTCCAGTTCCTCGATGACGGCCTTCCACTGGTTCTGGTGCATCGTGTCGCGGGCGATCAGGTAGGCGAGCATCTCGCGCATGCCGGTGTCGGAGGTCATGTGGTAGAGCCGCGTCGCCAGCGTGCGGCCGGTCGCCTCGGCGGTGATGTTCGCGTACATGTCTCCGGCGATGTTGCCGGACGCATAGATGTGGCTCATGTCGAACGGCACGCCGTCGGCGTCGACCGGCAGCGCGTTCATGCCGGCCGACAAGAACTGGCGGAAGTTGCGGCCGCCCATGATCGATCCGACAGCGGCGTCCGAGGCGCCCTGTTCCTGCAGTTCGATCGGCGCGCCTTCGAGGTTCATCGCGACGGCCGTGGCCAGCATCTCGATGTGGCCGAGTTCCTCGGCGGCGGTGTTCAGGAGCATCTCCCGGTACTTGGCGGAGCCCGGACCCTTCGTGCCCCAGGCCTGGAACATGTACTGCATGGCGACGCGGATCTCGCCCTCGATCCCGCCGATCGCCTGCTGCAGCGCCCGGGCGAACACGGGGTCCGGCGTCTCGACGCGAACCGGAAACTGCAGCTTGTAGTCGGTGTAGAACATGGATGCCTCCTGCGGTTGGATCAGTCTGCCAACAGCGGAGGCCGCGGCATGTTCCCGCATTTCCGGGCAGGCGCGGATTTTCGGGCTCACGCGTCTGCGACGCGGCAGCGCGCCGCCAACGACGAAAGGACAGCCGCTGAACGCAGCGGCTGTCCTCTCTGCGGGACCAATACAACATTACATGACGCGCCGGTTTCAGCGGCTGCGTCGCAAGCTCTGGCCGCGCTTCAGCCGGCGGGTTGGGGACTGCCGCCGGTGGCGCCGAAGACCTGGCCGGTCGAGTAGCTGAAGGCCGGATCCGCGAGCGCCACGTAGAGCGGGGCCAGTTCCACCGGCTGTCCGGCGCGCCCGACGGGGGTGTTCGAGCCGAATTCCACTAGGTTCTCGGGTTTCTGTCCGCCGGCGACCTGCAACGGCGTCCAGATCGGTCCCGGCGTAACGGCGTTGACCCGAATGCCGCGCGAGGCAAGCTGCTTGGCCATCACCGTGGTGAAGGAGAGGATCGCCGACTTCGTCATGGAATAGTCGATCAGGATGGCGGGCGGGGATGCGGCCACCGTGCTCGACGTGTTGATGATCGCGGCGCCGGGCTCGAGATGCGGCAGGGCCGCCTTGGTCAACCAGAACATCGCATAGAGGTTGGTCTTCATGGTCTGGTCGAACTGCTCGTCCGACAACTCCTCCAGCCCCGGCACCCACTGCTGGTAGCCGGCGTTGTTCACGAGGACGTCGAGGCCGCCGAGCTGCTGCACGACCTGTTCCGGAAGACCGGTCGTGTAGTCCTTGTCGCGGAGGTCGCCGGGGAAGGCGGCGAACTTGCGCCCCTCGTTCTCCACAACGCGCTTCACGTCCTGTGCGTCCGGCTCTTCCGCCGGAAGATAGGCGATCGCGACGTCGGCGCCCTCCTTGGCGAAGGCGATCGCCGTGGCGCGGCCGATGCCGCTGTCGCCGCCGGTGATCAGCGCCCGCTTGCCGGTCAACCTGCCGGTTCCTTGATAGGTTTCCTCGCCATGATCCGGCCGCGGGTTCATCTTCTGGGCGAGGCCTGGCCACGGCTGTTCCTGCTTCGGATACGGCGGCTTCGGAAAATCGGCGGCCTGTCTGGTCAGCGGTTCGCCGGCGCCGTTCGACTGTCCCTGAGCGAAGCTCGGGCCGGCGGCGGTGGCGGCTCCCGCAATTGCGGCTCCGGCAATGAGACCACGACGGGTCGGGTCGAATTCGGTCATGGTTCGGTATCCTTGCTGGCTGCTGCAGAGGTAGACGGATGGGCGGTCGGCGCAGGCACGCGCCAGCCACGCAACCTAAGCCGGGCGAGCTTCTGCGCTGCGGCGCCAGGCAAGACTGGCGCCGCAGACGCGCGATCAGAGCGCTTCGGAGGTCTTCTGGAACCACTCCCGATGCCGGCGCTCGTCTGCGCAGGCCTTGTCGAAGAAGGCGCGCGACTTCTCGATCGCATCCGGGTGGGCGGCGGCGCGCTCGTAGGCGGTGACGGTGTCGTCCTCGTTGGTCTTCATGGCCTTGAGGATGGCTCCGTCGCCCATCATGTCGGCGAGCGCGATCTTGCCGGTCGTGAGCATCTGCTTCATGTCGCCCTCGGCCGGCGCGTCGGCGCCGGTTTCGGCGGCCATCTCCTGGAGCACATTCAGGTGCTGCAGGTGATCCTGGCGGAACGCCTCGACCTGTTGGGCAAGGGCCCGGTCCGAAAGCCGCTCGATCGTGCTCTCGTAGGCCGCGATCGCGTCGCGCTCCAGCAGGATCAGGTTCGTCACGAGCCCGGTGATCTTATCTTCGTTTCCGATGGTGGTAACCATGGTGGTCTCCTCAGTCAGATCGTGGTTTCCTGACTCAGAACATCCGAGCACGGCCTATGTTCCGATGTTTTCCGATCGGCGCGAGGGCAGCGGAAACGCGCTCCCGCCCGAGCGTCGACAGAGGCGGTCCGATCCGCCCTCGGACGCGGCGTCACAGCATAGGCTTGCCGCCGGTCACCGGAATCACTGCGCCGGTGATGTAGCTGGCCTCGTCGGACGCCAGCAGGACGTAGGCGCCTGCCAGTTCCGCTGGCTGGCCCGCGCGCCCGAGCGGCGTTTCGCTGCCGAAGCTGCCAACCTTTTCAGCGGGCATCGTCGAGGGGATCAGCGGCGTCCAGATCGGCCCCGGCGCGACGGCGTTCACCCGGATGCCCCGCTCGGCGAGCATCCCGGCCAGGCCCGCGGTGAAGTTCGAGATGGCGCCCTTGGTCGTCGCGTAGGCGAGCAGCTGGGGCGTCGGCGACTTGGACTGGATGGAGCTGGTGTTGATGATCGCGGCGCCCGGCTTCATGACCCGGACGGCCGCCTTGGAGAGGTGGAACATCGCCGTGACGTTGGTTCGCAACGTTAGGTCCCATTCCTCGGCGGCGATGTCCTCGATGTCGGAGATGCTGGCCTGATGGGCGGCGTTGTTGACGAGGATGTCGATACGGCCGAACTCGGCCATCGCGCGGTCGACCAGCGCCTTGCAATGCGCCTCCTCGCCGATGTCGCCGGGAACGAGGCATGCTGTCCGGCCCGCGTCCTCGATCCAGCGGGCCGTCTCACGGGCGTCGTCCTCCTCCTCGCCGAGATAAGCGATCAGGACGTCGGCGCCTTCGCGCGCGAAGGCGATCGCGACCGCGCGGCCTATGCCGGAATCGCCGCCGGTGATGATCGCGGCCCGTCCGGCGAGGCGGCCGTGGCCCTCGTAGGTCTTCTCGCCGTGATCGGGGGCGGGCGACATCCGGTCGGTGTCGCCGGGCATGTCCTGCTGCTGCTTCGGTTGGGGCGGCGTCGGTTGGGCGGTCTGCGGGTCGGTGGTCATCGGAATCTCCATCGGATCAGGCGTCATGAGCGTGCAACCCGGCCGGCGCCGCGTCGTTCCGAAGAGAGGGCGCTTCGTGGAACCGGCGCCGTGGGCGGAACGTTCCGGCTGCAGCAGTCATCACGGAGGCGAGAATGGCCGAGACGACGACCGATCATGCGATCATCCAGGAATGGGCGGAGAAACGGGGCGGCCGACCGTCGCGGGTGACGGGCACTGGCGACGACGCGGATCCGGGCCTGCTCCGGCTCGACTTCGGTGAGCCTGAGGAGAACCTCGAGGAGATCACCTGGGAGGAGTTCTTCGACAAGTTCGAGGAGAGCAGGCTCGCCTTCCTCTACGAGGACGAGCCGGACAACAGGTTCAACAAGCTGGTCCGTCGCTGACGCGGACCGCGCCGCCCGGCCAGACAGACGGAGGTTGGCGTGGCAAGGCCAACTCTACGCGACGAGGCGTTACCTGCATCCGCGGTCCATGTCTGCGTCGACATGCAGCGGCTGTTCGGGCCGGGAACCGAGTGGTCGCTGGACTGGATGGAGCGGGTAATGCCTCGGATCGTCCGGCTGTGCGACCTCGGGCCGGAGCGCACGATCTTCACGCGGTTCATTCCGGCGCGGCGCCCCGGCGACGGACAGGGGGCTTGGCGGCGCTACTACGCGCGCTGGGCATCCATGACGCTGGAGGCGCTGGGCGCGGACATGATCGAGCTGATGCCGGAGCTCGCCCGTTTTGCGCCGCCGGCGCAGGTGATCGACAAGCCGGTCTATTCGCCGTGGTGGACGCCGGACCTGCATACGCTGCTGCGCGCGCGCGGCTGCGACACGCTGGTGATCAGCGGCGGCGAGACCGACATGTGCGTGCTGGCGACCCTGCTCGGCGCGATCGACCTTGGCTATCGGACGGTGCTGGTGCAGGACGCGATCTGCAGCAGTAGCGACAAGAGCCACGATTCCATGCTTGATCTGTTCGGCAGGCGGTACTCGCGGCATGTGGAGGTCGGCCTCGCCGAGGACATCGTCGAGTTGTGGACGGCCGGGCGCTGAGGGAGGATGGGCGAATGAACGACCGGAATGGCGCCGCGCGCTTCAGGGCGATGCATCGCCACGGCTTCGTCCGCGTCGCGGCGATCACGCCGGGCGTGCGGCCGGCGGACGTCGGGTTCAACCGCGACGCGATCCTAAAGGAAGCGCGGAGGGCCGACGCGGCGGGTGTGGATCTCGCGGTATTTCCGGAACTCTGCGTGTCGTCCTATGCGATCGACGACCTGCTGCTGCAGACGGCGCTGCTCGACGCGGTGGAGGCCGCGGTGGGGGAGATCGTCGCGGCGAGCGCCGATCTGGCGCCGGTCCTGCTGATCGGGGCGCCCCTGCGCCGGGCGGGACGGCTCTACAATTGCGCGCTGGCGCTTTCGCGCGGGCGGCTGCTCGGGGTCGTGCCGAAGAGCTTCCTGCCGAACTACCGGGAATACTACGAGAAGCGATGGTTCGCGCATGGTCGCGACATGCTCGGGCAGACGATCGCGGTGGGCGGTGAGCTGGTCCCGTTCGGACCCGACCTGATCTTCGAGGCGAGCGATCTGGACGGGTTCGTCTTTCACATGGAGATCTGCGAGGACTTCTGGGCGGCGGTTCCGCCGTCGTCGGCCGGGGCGCTGGCAGGGGCGACGATCCTGGCCAACCTCTCGGCGTCGAACATCACGATCGGCAAGTCGGACGAGCGCCACATGCTGTGCCGCTCGCAGTCCTCGCGCGCGGTCGCGGCCTATGCGTATTCGGCGGCGGGACCGGGGGAGAGCACGACGGACCTCGCCTGGGACGGGCAGGGGGTGATCTACGAGCTCGGCGACCTGCTTGCTGAGTCGGATCGGTTCTCGCTGGAGCCGCAGCTCTGCATCGCGGACGTGGACACGGGCCGGATCCTGGGCGAGCGCATGCGGATGCAGACGTTCAACGACATGGCCGAGGAGGTCGCGCGGGCTTCGCCTCCGTTTCGCCGCGTCGCCTTCGAGCACAGGCCGGGCTTCGAGGACGTGGGGCTGATCCGTCCGATCCGGCGGTTTCCCTACGTGCCGAACCGCAAGACGCATCTCGACCAGGATTGCTACGAGGCCTTCAACATCCAGGTGGACGGGCTGCGGCGGCGCTTCGAGGCGACGCGCGGCTCGCACATGGTGATCGGGGTCTCGGGCGGGCTCGACTCCACCCATGCGCTGATCGTCGCCGCCAAGGTCTGCGACGTGCTCGGCCTGCCGCGCTCGACGATCCTCGGCTTCACGATGCCGGGGTTCGCGACCGGCGAGGAGACGAAGGGCAACGCGTGGAAGCTGATGCGCGCGCTCGGCGTAACGGCGGAGGAGATCGACATTCGCCCAACAGCGCTGCAGATGCTGCGCGACATGGGGCACGCCTTCGCCGACGGCGAGCCGGTCTACGACATCGCGTTCGAGAACGTGCAGGCGGGGCTGCGGACCGACTACCTGTTCCGGCTCGCCAACCAGCGCAGCGGCTTCGTCATCGGCACCGGCGATCTGTCGGAGATGGCGCTGGGCTGGTGCACCTACGGCGTCGGCGACCAGATGAGCCACTACGCGGTCAACTCCGGCGTGCCGAAGACGCTGATCCAGTACCTGATCCGCTGGACGGTCGGCGCCGGGCAGTTCGACGCGGCGACCGGCGACGTGCTGGAGGCGATCCTCGCCACAGAAATCTCGCCGGAGCTGGTGCCGGCGGAGGAGGGCGAGCCGATCCAGAGCACCGAGGCCAAGATCGGCCCGTACGAGCTGCACGACTTCTTTCTGCATCACATCATGCGCTACGGCCACGCGCCGTCCAAGGTCGCTTTCCTGGCGGTGCACGCGTGGTCGGACGTGGAGAAGGGGCTGTGGCCCATCGACTTTCCGCAAGGAGCGCGGCGCGCCTACGACCTCGCGACGATCCGCAAGTGGCTCGAGGTGTTCCTGCAGCGGTTCTTCGCCTTCAGCCAGTTCAAGCGCTCGGCGCTGCCGAACGGGCCAAAGGTTTCGGCCGGCGGCGCGCTGTCGCCGCGTGGCGACTGGCGCGCGCCGTCCGACGCGACCGCGGCGCCGTGGCTGGACGAACTTCGCGCGAACGTGCCGGAAGATTGACGGCTCGGCGCCGGACGGCCCCGGTCGGGCGTCAGCCCTTAACGCCGGACGAGATCATCACCGCCTCGGTGACCTTGCGCTGGAAGATCAGGTAGACGACCGCGACGGGCAGGGCGGCGAGGATCGCGACCGCCATGATCCGGGCATAGGCGACCCCGAAGACGTCGTTGACCTGGGTGATGCCGACCGGGATCGTCATCATCTCCTCGGAGGTCACGACCAGGAACGGCCACCAGAAGTTGTTCCAGGCGGTGATGAAGGCGATGATCGACAGCGCGGTGGTGATGCCCCAGTTCAGCGGCAGGTAGATCTTGAAGAGCATCGTGAACTCGCCGCCGCCATCGAGCACGACCGCCTCGCGCATCTCCTTCGGCACGGCGTCGAAGAACTGCTTGTAGACGATGATCACGACCGGGACGATCAGTTGCGGGGCTATGATCCCGCTCCATGTGTTGATCCACCCGAGGTCGTTCATCAGCACGAACTGCGATACGTAGAGCGCCGGCAGCGGAATCATGAAGCTGGCGAGAACGGCGCCGTAGAGCAGGCCGCGCCCGGGAAAGCGCAGCTGCGAGATCGCATAGGCGCACATCATGCCGAACAGGATGACGACGAACGTGATGATCAGCGCGGTGCCGATCGAATTCAGGTACCAGATCAGCAGTTTCGTGTTCAGGAAGGCGCTCACGTAGGCCGAGAGCACGAACTGGTCCGGAACCAGCCCCGGATTGGCGACGACGCTTTCGTCGGTGCGCAGCGAGGTCACGATCGACCAGTAGATCGGAAAGAACCAGATCGCCGCCAGGATCAGCGTGATGATGGTGATGATCCAGTTCTCGATCCTGCGCGACGTGCTCACTTCTGCCCCCTCGCCTTCAACAACTGGAACTGCAGCACCGAGATCACCGCGATGACGACGACGAGGACGACGCCGATCGTGGCCCCGTATCCGCCGTTGTTGAGCTGGAACGCCTCGCGGTACATCATCAGCAGCAGCACGTAGGACGAGTTGAACGGCCCGCCCTGGGTCATCAGGTAGATCTGGTCGAAGAGCTTCAGCTGCAGGATCAGCTGCAGCGTCAGGACCAGCGCCGTCACCGGCCAGAGCAGAGGCCAGGTCACGCGCCGGAACTGCTGACGGGGCGTCGCGCCGTCGAGCGCCGCGGCCTCGTAGAGGTCGGTCGGGATGTTGCGCAGGCCCGCGATGAACAGCAGGACGTTAAAGCCGTTCGTCCACCAGATCGTCGTCACCGCGACCATCGGCATCACCCAGTACGGGTTCTTGAAGACGGCGACCGGCTTGCCGGCGAAGAACTCGATGACCGGCTGGAGCACGCCGTACTGGAAGTCCAGCATCCAGAGCCACATCTCGGTCACGACCGAGACCGGCAGGATGTAGGGCAGGAAGAACGTGACCAGCACCAGCGCCTGGAGCCGCCCCTTCAGCCGGTTGACCATCAGCGCGATGGCCAGCGCGATGACCGTCGTCGGGATGACGGTCAGGACGACGAAGTAGATGTTGTTCTTGACGGAGGTGAAGAACAGCTTGTCCGACAGCAACCGCACGTAGTTGTCGAGCCCGATCCAGGAGCCCTCTCCGATCAGCGGCGCGTCGGTGAAGCTCAGCTGCACGACCTTGACGGCGGGGTAGACGAAGAACAGCGCGAATACGATCACGAACGGAGCCACCAGCGCATAGGCGGCGATCAGGTTCTTGCGCCGGTTGCCGATCATGGCCATGCGGATCGCTCCTTCGAGGAGCCGGCGGCCGAGGCGGGCCGCCGGCGTTTGCGTCAGTTGCTCAGCAGCGGCTGGAGCGCGTCCTTGATCTGCTGCACGGCGTCGTCGGGCGACATGAATCCGTGCGTCGCCGGCGCGATGATGTTGATCGCGGTGTCATAGACTGGCGAGGCGACGCCGGCGATCTCCGAGCGCGGATCGTAGGCGGCGTGCTCGGCAAGCGACGCATAGGTCGCGTTCGGCTCCATCGACTTGTACTCGTCGCTGGTCGCGACCGGCATGTAGGCCGGGATGTGGCCGGCGTCCGCCCAGCGGATCGCGTGCTTCTCCATCCAGCCGATCGCCTCCATCACCGCCTGGCGCTTCTCCGGCGTCATGTCGCGGCCGGTCGGTATCGCGAAGGCGTGGCTGTCGGCCCAGGTCGCCGGCTGGTCGAGGAGGGTCGGGATCTCGACGGCGCCCCAGTCGCCGAGCGAGCCCTTCGCATGGAGGTCCGTCATCGTCGGGACTTCCCAGACGCCGTTCCACATGAACGCGGCGTCGCCGGCCGTGAACAGCGCGACCGAGGCCGGGTACTCGGCCTGCTCGGGCGTCAGACCCTCGTTGCGCCAGTCCGTCATGATCTCGATCGCGCGCGCGGCCTTGTCGGCGTTGTCGCCGGGCAGGATCTCGCCGTTCTCGATCAGCGTGCCGCCCTGCTGGCGGAACAGCGTGTAGAACACGCGCCAGGTCCCGCCGTCGTCGCCGGTCGCAAAGGAGAGCGGCGCCTCGACGCCCTTGTCCTTCATCGCCTGGAGCGCCGCGTTGAATTCATCGAGATTCGTGATGCCGGTCAGGTTGCCGTCGGCGTCGAGGTAGGGCGTCCCCTCGAGCAGCGTCTTGTTGTAGTAGAGCACGACCGCGTGGATGTCGAAGGGCACCGCCCAGAGCTGGCCGTCGGCCGTCGCCGCCTCGATGGAGGCCGGGAAGAAGTCGGATTCCGAGAGGCCCGCCGCGGCGAGGTCCTCGTCGGTGATCGGCGACAGCACGCCCTCGTCGAGCGCGATCGGCAGGCGCGACAGGTGATAGGTCATCACGTCCGGGCCCTGGCCGACCGCCGACGAAGTGCGGACCTTGGTGTAGAATGGCACGCCCCATTCGAGCGTGGTGGCGTTGATCTGGATGTCCGGGTGCTCGGCGTTGAAGTCGCTGATCAGCGCCTTCATCCGGACGCCGTCGCCGCCGCTCAGGAAGTCCCACCAGACGACTTCCTCCGCGGCCCGGGCGACGCCGGTCGCCATCGTCGCGAGCGCGGTGGCCGCCAGCATCGTCCTCATCAGTTTCTTCATGTCGTTTCCTCCTCCTTGTTGTCTTGTTGTCTTATCTGAGCCGGGCGCCGGCCTCGTCGAACACGAGTACGCGGTCCGGCATGGCCGTCGCGTGCACGCGGCGCCCCTCGAAGCTTTCGCGGTTGCCGCGCCGCTCCAGCACCAGCGGCTTGCCGCCGACGGTGCGGGCGTGGAGATAGGAGACGCCGCCGAGGTCCTCCTCCATCTCGACCGAGATCGGCAGCGCGCCTGGCGTCTCCGCGTCGGCGATCTCGAAATGCTCGGGCCGCACGCCGAGCACGACCTTCGACCCCGCCGCGGGCCGCGCCCCTTCGAGGCGCGCCTCGATCGCCGCGCCGTCATGCCCGTCCGGCCGGATCGAGATGCCCTGCGCGGTTGCGGCCTCGACGACGCCGGACAGGAAATTCATGCTCGGCGAGCCGATGAACCCGGCGACGAAGCGGTTGTCCGGATCGTCGTAGAGCTCGAGCGGCGGCCCCGACTGCTGGATCACGCCGCCCTTCAGAACGAAGATCTTGTCGGCCAGCGTCATCGCCTCGACCTGGTCGTGCGTGACATAGATCATCGTCGCGCCGATCTGCTTGTGCAGGCGCGCGAGTTCCAGCCGCATCTGCACGCGCAGTTCGGCATCGAGGTTCGACAGCGGCTCGTCGAACAGGAAGACCTTGGGCTGGCGCACGATGGCGCGGCCGATCGCCACGCGCTGGCGCTGGCCGCCCGAGAGCTGGGCCGGCTTCTTCTGCAGGTGATCCTCGAGTTGCAGGATGCGGGCGGATTCCGCGACCTTCGCCTCGACCTCGGCCTTGGGGCGGCGCGCGAGGCGCATCGAGAAGGCCATGTTCTCGAAGACCGTCAGGTGCGGGTACAGCGCGTAGGACTGGAACACCATCGCGACGCCACGGTCCGCCGGCTCGATCCGCGTCACGTCGCGGTCCTCGATCTCGATGCGGCCGCCGGTGGTCTCCTCGAGGCCCGCGATCATCCGCAGCAGCGTCGACTTGCCGCAGCCCGACGGGCCGACGAAGACCGCGAACTCGCCCCGCTCGATCCGCATCGAGACGCCGTGGATCACGCGGACATCGCCGAACGCCTTCTCGACCCCGGCGAGAGCGACCCCGGACACCGCCTCAGCCCGCCCTAAGCCGCACGACGTGGTAGGACAGCGGCGGCAGGCTTCCCCTGACCCGCCCGTCCTCGACGCCGAGGCCGCTGCCATCGCGCGGGGCGATCCGGTCCGGATCGTCCGGCGTGTTCGCCGCCCGGAGGTCGTCGCCCTCGCCGCCGACCACGATGTGCTTGGCGAGCACGAGCTTGTCGTAGCCGGTCAGCGGCATGTCGAGGTCCATCGCCTCGGTCAGGTGCCGGTTGACGAGGAAGACCGTGACCATGCCGTCGCCGTTCTCGACCGCCGAGACGTCGAGATAGCTGACGTCATTGGCCACGTCGCAGTCGTAGGTCGGCGCGTCCACCGCCACGTCGAGCGCGGTCCCGCGACCGTAGAGCGAGGCGAACTGGTAGGGATAGTAGATCGTCGTCTTCCACGCATGCCCGCCGGCCTCGGCCCGGATCGGGGCGATGACGTTGACCAGCTGCGCGACGCAGGCGATCCGCACCCGGTCGCTGCGCCGGATGAACTCGTTCAACAGGCAGCCGATGAACAGCGCGTCCTCGAGGTTGTAGTTCTCCTCCAGCAGGGGCGGGGCCTCGGGCCAGTCCCAGGTCCGCCACTTCTTGGAGTCGTCCTCGCGGTTGTGGTACCAGACGTTCCACTCGTCGAAGCAGATATGGACGTCGTTCTTCGCGCGCTTCTTCGCCTTGACGAAATCGATGACGCCGCCGATCGCCTGGATGTAGCGCCCGGTCTCCTCGACCTTTCCGAAGTAGTTCAGCGTGTTGCGGCTGGAATTTCCGAAGTACTTGTGCAGCGAGATGTACTCGACATTCTCGTAGCACTCCTCGAGCACCTCGCGCTCCCATTCGGGATAGGTTGGCATCGCGTCGTTCGAGCTGCCGCAGACGATGGTCTCGACGTTGCGCCCGAGCGGCTTGACCGCCTTCGCCGTCTCGTTGGCGAGCCGGCCGTACTCGGTCGCGGTCTTGTGGCCGATCTGCCAGGGGCCGTCCATCTCGTTGCCGAGGCACCACATCTTCACGTCGTACGGGTCCTCGACGCCGTGGCTGCGACGCAGGTCGCTCCAGTGGGTGCCGGACGGGTGGTTGCAGTATTCGGCGAAGGCCCGCGCCGCGTCGAGATCCCGCGAGCCGAGGTTGACCGCGAGCATCATCTCGATGCCGGCCTTCTTCGCCCATTTCGCGAATTCGTTGATGCCGACCTGGTTGGTCTCCTTCGACCGCCAGGCCAGATCCAGCCGCACCGGACGCTGGTCCTTCGGCCCGATGCCGTCCTCCCAGTTGTAGGCGGAGACGAAGTTGCCGCCCGGATAGCGGATCGCCGGAATCTTCAGCGCCTTGACCAGTTCGAGCACGTCCTTGCGGAAGCCATCCTCGTCCGCCTGCGGGTGACCGGGCTCGTAGATGCCGCTGTAGATCGCGCGGCCCATATGCTCGATGAAGGCCGAGTAAAGGCGGTCGTCGATGGCGCCGATCCGGAAGTCCCGGTGCACTGTCGCACGCACTTTCATTTGCGGCCGCTCCTTTTCGTCATTCGATCACCTGTGTCCTTGCCTGCGCCAAACGGACGTCCGTCGTCGTCGCCGCGCAAACGGCGCCCTTGCTCGTCGGTCTTGTGGCTGAGCCAAGCTCGCCTCCCCAAGCCTGCGCGGGTTGACCCGTCGCCTCGTTCTTGCGTGCGGGAGCACAAGCCCGCGCAAGGGCAAATGGTAGCCAAGACCGCCATGCCCCACAACGCCCTATCTGGAACCGCCGGTTGATTCGGCCGTTTGGAGCCGCCTACCACGGGCCGCCCGGACAGCGTGCGCTGGCGCATCAAGACGCTTGAGCCAGCGAAATCCGCGTTGTAGCTTCTGTCCGACGCGACGATGAACCGCGGCCGAAAGCGTCAGGCTGGCCATTGCCGGCTCCGCGGTACCGAAGGCCCGAAGGGGGGGCTCGCGGCGACGGTACAGAAGAGTGCAGATTTCATCGCGTTGCCGACATCCCCGTACCAAAAAACTAGAACGCGTACGCCATAGCGCATGCGCAACATGGAGGAAGATGGAATGTTCGATCTTGGAAGAATGGTGGCGCGCGCCGGAGCCGGCAGCCGTCGCATGATGCTGGCCGCAGGGGTCGCGACCATCGCCGCGGTGGCCGGCTTCGCGCCGGCCCAGGCGCAGGACGTCAAGACGCTTGCCTTCGTCGTGAACGTCCCGGCCGATTTCTGGAAGTTCGCGCGCGTCGGCACCGAGAAGGCGGATGCGGAACTCGAAGGCTATCAGGTCGAGTTCTACATCCCCGGCGAGATGTCGGCCGCGGCGCAGAAGAAGATCCTCGAGGATCTGCTGGCCAAGGGCGTCGCCGGCGTCGCGATCAGCCCGGTGAACCCGGACAATTCCACCGCGATCCTGAACGAGGTCGCGTCCAAGGCGGTGCTGTTCACGCATGATGCCGACGCCCCGGACTCGAACCGCGTCATGTATATCGGCACCGACAACGTCGCGGCGGGCCGGCAGGCGGGCGAGCTGATGAAGAAGGCTCTGCCGGACGGCGGCACGGCGATGCTTTTCGTCGGCACGATGGACGCGGCCAACGCTCGCGAACGCAGCCAGGGCATCAAGGAGGCGATCGAGGGCTCCGGCATCGAGATCATCGACATCCGCACCGACGGCGGCGACCAGACCAAGGCGAAGGCCAACGCCGAGGACACGCTGTCGAAGTACCCGGACATCGACCTGCTCGTCGGGCTGTGGGCCTACAACACGCCGCAGATCTACAACGCGGTGAAGGCTGCCGGCAAGGAAGGCCAGGTGAAGATCGTCGGATTCGACGAGGACCAGCAGACGCTGAAGGGTATCCAGGAAGGCGACATTCTTGGCACCGTCGTGCAGCAGCCCTACGAGTTCGGCTACCAGTCGATCATCAAGATGGCCAAGTACATCGACGGCGACACCTCGGTGGTGCCGGAGAACAAGCTCGACATCGTGCCGACCCAGGTGATTGATGCGTCCAACGTTGACGCCTTCGTGGAGCAGGTGAAGGCGACCCTCGGCGGCTGACCGGCATCCGCGTTCACTGACCAGATCTGCCGCCGGGACGTTCTCGTCCCGGCGGATTTCCGAGGATTGCCGTCATGGCCGAGACCCTGCTGGAGCTGAAATCCGTCACCAAGACGTATCCGGGCGTCACCGCGCTCGATGACGTGAGCGTGGCCCTGCGCAAGGGCGAGGTCCTGGGGCTGATCGGCGAAAACGGGGCTGGCAAGTCTACCTTGATGAAGATCCTCGGCGGCGTCGTGGCGCCGACCGCGGGGTCCATCATCCTCGAAGACGTCGCGCATGACCGCCTGACGGTGCCGGCCGCGACCGAGGCCGGCATCGCCTTCGTGCACCAGGAGCTCAACCTTTTTGAGAACCTGAGCGTGGGCGCAAACGTCTATATCGGCCGCGAGCCGCGCTTCGGCGGGCCGCTGAACCTGATCGACACCCGCACGCTCAACGCGAAGGTGGCGCCGATCCTCGCCCGGCTCGGGCTCGACGTCCGGCCCTCGGAACCGCTCAGTGGGCTGTCGATCGCCCAGCGCCAGATGGTGGAGATCGCCAAGGCCCTGTCGATCAACGCGCGCGTCATCATCATGGACGAGCCGACGTCGAGCCTGACGCTGAAGGAGACCGATCGCCTGCTCGAGGTGATCGCCGACCTGCGCGCGCACGGCGTCAGCGTCATCTACATCTCTCACCGCCTCGACGAGGTGAAGGCCTGCGCCGACCGTGTGGTCGCGTTGCGTGACGGTCAACGTGTCGGCGACCTGACGGGCGAGGGAATCACGCACGACGCAATGATCCGCCTGATGATCGGCCGCGACCTGAAGTCGGTCTACATCCCGCCCAAGGCCGCTCCGCGCGAAGGCGGCGTCGTCGTCGACCGGCTGGTGACGTCTGCGCATCCCGACAAGGAGGTCTCCCTCGAGATCCGGCGCGGCGAGATCGTTGGGCTGGCCGGGCTGATCGGGTCCGGCCGAACCGAACTCGCGCATGCGATCTTCGGAATCGATCCTCCGCTTTCGGGGCATGTCACGCTCGACGGCGCGCCGGTCGACGCGAACGTTCCGGGGGATGCGATCGCGCGTGGCATCTATCTTGCTCCCGAGGATCGCAAGCGCGCGGGATTGCTGCTCGACCTGCCCATCGACCAGAACATCACGCTGGCCGACCTCTGGCGGTACTCGCCGCACGGTCTAACCGACCGCGCGGCGGAGCGGCGTGTCGCGGACCAGCAATGCGCGTCGCTGTCGATCAAGGCGCCGTCTGCGGCCGCCCTTGCGGTCAACCTCTCGGGCGGTAACCAGCAGAAGGTCGTGCTGGGCAAGTGGCTGTCGATGCGGCCGAACGCGGTGATCTTCGACGAGCCGACGCGCGGCATCGACGTCGGGGCCAAGAGCGAGATCTACGCGATCATGCGCGCGCTCGCGGACACCGGCGTCGCGATCCTGATGATCTCGAGCGACATGGAAGAGGTCATCGGCGTCAGCGACCGCATCGCCGTCATGCACGAAGGACGCATCAGCGGCTTTCTCGACCGGCAGGACTTCACCGAACACAACGTCATGCTTCTTGCCGTCGGCAGGACGCTAGAGGATCGAGCGGTCGAGAATGCTTAGAAAAGAACTGGGTCTGTTTCTGCTCATCCTGGTCACCGGAACCGTCACCGCCGCGATCAACCCGCAGTTCATCTCGACGATCAACCTGATCAACCTCGCCAACCAGATCGGGCTGTTCGGCCTGCTGGCGATGGGTCTGGGCATCGTCATAGTGACCGGCGGCATCGAGTTGTCGGTGGGATCGATGCTGGCGCTGCTGGGCGTGATCTTCCTTGACCTTCTGGTGAACTACGAGCTGCCATGGCCGGTGGTGTTCATCATAGTCGTTCTCGGCGGCGCGGCCTTGGGGTCCATTCACGGCCTTCTGATTTCCCGCCTGGACCTGCAGCCCTTCGTCGTCACGCTGTGCGGCCTGCTGCTCTACCGGGGCATCGCGCGCTACTATACGAACGACTCGACAGAGGGCTTCGGCTATGCCGGCGGCTACGAGACGCTGGAATGGCTGACCTCGGGGCGCACCGCGGGCATCCCGCACACGTTCATCTTCTTCATCCTCGTCGCGCTGGTGATGGCGGTGCTGCTGCACAAGTCGGTGCTCGGCCGCTACATCTATGCCGTGGGCAAGAACGAGGAGGCCGCACGGTATTCCGGCATCCCGACCAAGGCCGTCATCGTCGCGACCTACGCGATCACCGGCCTGCTGACGGGCATCTCGACCGTGTTCTTCGTTTTCTATACGCAATCGGTCTCGCCGTCGGCGCACGGCAATTTCTACGAGCTCTACGCGATCGCGGCCGCGGTGCTGGGCGGGTGCTCGCTGCGCGGCGGCGAGGGGTCGATCATCGGCATCGCGCTTGGCGTCGTGCTGCTGCAGGTGCTGCAGAACCTCGTGAACATGCTGGGCATCCCGAGTTCGCTGAACTTCGCCGTCATGGGCGCGGTGATCCTGATCGGCGTCATCGTCGACGGGCAGCTTCAGCGGCGCGCGCGGTCTCGGTAGCCGCCGGCCCGCGGCTGCCAGCGGAGGCTGGCAGCCTGAACGAACGACGCGGAGCAAGTTGATGCCAAAGGATTCGATTCATCCCAGTCTCGAGGACAAGGTCGTTCTCGTGACCGGCGGCGGCTCCGGGATCGGAGCGGCTCACGTGCAGGCGTTCCTGGCACAGGGCGCGCAGGTCGCGTTCATCGACGTCGACGTCGAGCGTGCGAGGGCGCTGGTCGCGCGCCTCGCCGACGATGGCGCGCCGATCTTTCTCGAGGCCGATCTGTCGGACGTGTCGGCGCTGCGAGCCGCCGTTGACGACGCGCGCATGCGCCTCGGCGACATCGACATCCTGGTCAACAACGCGGCAAGCGACACGCGCCACGATCTCATCGACGTCGATGAGCGGTACTTCGACGACCGTGTCGCCGTGAACCTACGCCACCTGGTGTTCGCGGCTCAGGCTGTCGTGCCCGGCATGAAGGCGAAAGGCGGCGGCGCCATCATCAACACCGGGTCGATTACCTGGCGCGCCGGCTTCGGGGGGCTGCCGCTCTATGCAATGGCCAAGGCCGGGATCGAGGGGCTTACGCGGGCCCTCGCGCGGGACTTGGGTCCGGACCGGATCAGGGTGAACTGCATCGTTCCGGGATGGGTGATGACGGAGCGGCAGCTGACCCATTGGGTGGGGGATGACGAGCTCGCCCTGATCCGGCGCATGCAGTGCCTGCCCGACCTGCTACAGCCTGTGGACATCGCACACATGGCGACCTGGCTGGCGTCCGACGACAGCCGGATGTGCACCGGGCAGGCCTTCGTCGTCGACGGCGGCTGGACGTAGAAGGCTGGTCTGGAGGCCTGAGACCCGAAGCCGCGGTCCGAGCGCGGGCGAAGAAGGGTTCCGGGCCGGGACGCGCCGCCGCGACCGGCGCTCCACCGGATCCCGCTGTCGGAGACGCCCCCTTGACCAGCATCCCCCCGGAAACCGGGGAACGCCCCTCGGCTCAGCCTGTTGTAATGCAGTGGCGGACGGGCTAGGCCCGAAGGACGGCGCCGTGGCAGTGGGGGGCATACATTGAGTGACGCTGAGAAGAAAAAGGCAGTCCCGCGCAGGGAGAGCCGGAGGTCAAAGGCGTCGGCGGCGGACAAGGCGTCGGCCGTGCGTCTCGCGGAACTGGCGGAAGAACGCCTTGCGATCGAGGGCGTCAGCATCGAGATCGACGGCGGACGCTTCCCGGCGAAGGCGGTGGCGGGGCGTCCCCACGCGATCAGCGTTGACGTATTTTCGGACGGCCACGACAGCATCGACGCCTGCCTAGTCGTCAGTCGTGCGGGAGGCGACAGCTCCGACGAGACCATGATGACGTTCGTCGGGAACGACCGCTGGACGGTCTCCGTCGTGTTCCCCGAGAATGCCTTCTACGAATGCAGCATTCAAGCGTGGCGAGACCTTTTCGCGACCTGGCGGAAGGATACCGCCAAGAAACTGGCTGCGGACGTCGATATCGAGCTGGAGCTCGAAGAGGGCCGCCAGCTGATCGAGGCGGCGGCCGGTCGCGACGGTCGCGGATCTGCCGGCGACAGGGCGGCGCTGAAGGACGCGCTGAAGCGGGACCGGTCCCACAGTGATCATCGGGAGCGATTTGCGCTGCTCGGCGACGCCGGTCTCGCGGAAATCATGCGCCGCACGACGCCACGGACCAATCTGACCCGGTACAAGACGATCCGGGTGTTCGCGGACCGGGAGGCTGCGGCCTTCAGCGCCTGGTACGAGTTGATGCCACGCTCCCAGTCCGGCGACGCGGCGGTGCACGGCACCTTCGACGACGTCATCGCGCGTCTGCCTTATGTGCGGGATCTCGGTTTCGACGTTCTGTACTTTCCGCCGATCCATCCGATCGGGCGGACGAACCGCAAGGGCAGGAACAACACGCTTCAGGCCGGGCCGGACGACCCCGGAAGCCCGTATGCGATCGGCGCCGAGGAGGGCGGGCATCTCGACATCCATCCCGACCTCGGCACAATCGAGGACTTCGACCGGCTGGTGGACGCCGCGCGCGAGCATGGCCTCGAGATCGCGCTCGACATCGCGCTGAACGCGTCGCCGGATCATCCGTGGATCAAGGAATATCCCGAGTGGTTCGACTGGCGACCCGACGGGACGATCAAGTTCGCGGAGAACCCTCCGAAGAAGTACGAGGACATAGTCAACTTCCATTTCTACAGGGAGGCGATCCCGTCGATCTGGTTTGCGATGCGGGACATGTTCCTGCACTGGTGCAGCCATGGCGTGAAGATGTTCCGCGTCGACAATCCCCATACGAAGCCATTCCCGTTCTGGGAGTGGGTGATCGACGAGGTGCGGGCGCAACACCCGGACGCGATCTTCCTCGCCGAGGCCTTCACGCGGCCCAAGGTCATGAAACGCTTGGCGAAGCTCGGCTACGCGCAGTCGTATTCATACTTCACCTGGCGCAATCAGAAGCAGGAGCTCACGGATTATCTGACGGAGCTGACCCAGGAGGAGTGCCGCGAGTATATGCGGCCGAACTTCTTCGCCAACACCCCGGACATCAACCCGATCTTTCTTCAGCATGGCGGGCGGGCCGCGTTCCGGACCCGCCTCGTGCTTGCCGCAACGCTCGGCGGAAACTATGGCATATACAACGGCTTCGAAGTATGTGACGCCGCGGCGATTCCGGGCAAGGAGGAGTACCTGAACTCGGAGAAGTTCGAAATCCGCGCCTGGGACTTCGATGCGCCCGGTCACATCAAGGACGACATCCGGCGGATCAACCACCTGCGGAGGGAACACCCGGCGCTGCGCGACTTTCTCAGCCTGGAGTTCTACAACGCGTCCAGCGACGCGGTTCTTGCCTACGGCAAGCGGACCCAAGATTTGTCGGACTTCCTGCTGTTCCACGTCAATCTCGATCCCCACAACACGCAGGCCTTCGGTTTCGAGGTGCCGTTCTGGGAGTTCGGACTGCCCGACGACGCCGCTATCGAGGTCCGGGACCTGCTGAACGGGAACTCCTTCGTCTGGCACGGCAAGACTCAGTTCCTCGAACTCGAGCCCTCGACCCGGCCCTATGCAATCTGGCAGCTGGCCGCCACTGGAGTACATCGCTGATGGAACAGTCCTCAAAGGGCCGCAGCCGCGGATCGCGCGCTCCGGAGACATCGAGCGGGACCATGGCCGTCGGCGTCGATCGCAGTCAGCCGGACTGGTATCGTGACGCGATCATCTACCAATTGCATGTGAAGGCTTATCAGGACGCCAACGGCGACGGCATGGGCGACTTCGCCGGCCTGATGCAGCGCCTCGACTACATCCAGGACCTTGGCGTCACCGCGATTTGGACGCTGCCGTTCTATCCGTCTCCGCTGCGGGACGACGGTTACGACATCGCCGACTACCGGTCGATCAACCCGTCCTACGGGAATATGCGCGACTTCAAGGCGTTCGTCGCCGAGGCGCATCGCCGCGGCCTCCGGGTGATAACCGAGCTCGTGATCAACCACACGTCCGACCAGCATCCGTGGTTCCAGAAGGCGCGCCGCGCGAAGCCGGGCAGCGCGGCGCGCGACATGTACGTGTGGTCAGACAGGGACGATAAGTATCCTGAGACACGCATCATCTTCATCGACACTGAAAAATCCAACTGGACCTGGGATCCGGTTGCGAACGCGTACTTCTGGCACCGATTCTATTCGCATCAGCCGGACTTGAACTTCGACAACCCCCGGGTTCTCGAAGAGGTGCTGAAGGTGATGCGGATGTGGCTCGACATGGGAGTCGACGGCCTCCGGCTGGACGCCATTCCCTATCTTGTCGAGCGGGAGGGGACGAACAACGAGAACCTGCCCGAGACCCACGTCGTTCTGAAGAAGATCCGCGCGGAGCTGGACAAGCACTATCCGGACCGGATGCTGCTCGCCGAGGCGAACCAGTGGCCCGAGGACACGCGTCCGTATTTCGGCGAGGGCGACGAGTGCCACATGGGCTTCCACTTCCCGCTGATGCCGCGCATGTACATGGCGCTGGCGCAGGCGGACCGGCACCCGATCACCGACATCATCCGGCAGACGCCCGACATCCCGGACGGGTGCCAGTGGGGCATCTTCCTGCGCAACCATGACGAGCTGACGCTTGAGATGGTGACCGAGGACGAGCGCGACTACCTGTGGCGAACCTATGCGGAGGATTCGCGCGCGCGGATCAATCTCGGCATCCGTCGGCGTCTGGCGCCGCTGATGAAGAACGACCGGCGCAAGATCGAACTGCTGAACTCGATGCTGCTGTCGATGCCGGGCACGCCGATCGTCTATTACGGCGACGAGATCGGCATGGGGGACAACTACTACCTGGGCGACCGGGATGGGGTGCGTACACCGATGCAGTGGTCAGCGGACCGCAACGCAGGCTTCAGCCGCGCCAATCCGCAGCAGCTCTACCTGCCGGCCATCATCGACCCGGTCTACGGCTACCACGCGATCAACGTCGAGGCGCAGGCCGGCAATTCCTCGTCGTTGCTGAACTGGATGCGCCGAATGGTCGCGGTCCGGAAGCAGCACGAGGCGTTCGGACGCGGGGCGATGACGCTGATCTACCCACGGAACCGAAAGATCCTCGCGTATCTGCGCGAACATGACGGCGACAAGATCCTTTGCGTGGCCAATCTCGCGGACTCGGCGCAGGCGGTGGAGCTCGACCTTGCGCGTTTCCGCGGGATGGTTCCGATCGAGCTGACCGGCCGCTCGGCGTTCCCGCCGATCGGCGATCTACCCTACATGCTGTCGCTGCCGGCATACGGCTTCTACTGGTTCCTGCTGACCGACGAGGAGCAGGCGCCCAGCTGGCACGAAAAGATGCCGGAGGTCCTGCCCGAGTTCATCACGCTGACCTCCCGCGACGGTCGTCTGGAGACGGCGCTCACCGGTCGGGAGCGGACCCAGCTCGAGAACGACGTTCTGCCCCAGTTCCTGCCGCTGCAGCGCTGGTTCGGCGCGAAGGACGTTCGCATCGACAAGGTGGAGCTTGCCCTGCTCGGCGAGATCGCGGCGGGCGAGTACGCGCTCGTCGCGGTGGATGTCACGCTCGGCAAGGACACGCAGCGCTACTTCCTGCCGATTTCGGCGCGCTGGGGCGACGAGAACCTGCGACCGGGCGCCCCGAAGCTGTCTTATACGCTCGCCAAGATCCGCCGTGGGCCGCGCGTGGGGGCCTTGATCGACGGCGCTTACGACGAAAGCTTTGCGCTACGGCTTCTCGAGGACATGCGGCAGAACCGCGAGATCGACGGGCAAGCGGGCAAGGTGCGCTTTCGCGCGACGGAGGCGTTCTCCGCGATACCGGACATCGGCGAGCCGCGGCCGTTGGGCGTGGAGCAAAGCAATGTCTCCATCGCATTCGGCGACAAGGTGATCCTCAAGGTCTACCGTCGGCTGCGCGCCGGCGAGCAGCCTGACGTCGAGGTCGGCCGTTTCCTCACGGAGGTTGCCGGCTACCCGCACACGCCGGCCTACTACGGATCGATCGACATCCAGGACGGCGAGACGACCACGCTTGCGGCGGCGTTCGCGTTCATCGCGAACCAGGGCGACGCCTGGAACAGCGTTGTCGAGGGACTGCAGCGCCAGCTCGACCAGATCCAGTTGCGCTCTGCGGCCGCGGAGTCTGAACCCGAGGCGGAGGGCTTCGCCTTTCCGCTCGGGATCGGGGCGCTGCTCGGTCAGCGCACGGCCGAACTGCACACGGCCTTTGCGGTCGCCACCGATGATCCGGCGTTCGCGGTCGAGCCGCTGGAGAGCAGCCACCTCCAGCAATGGTCTGACGAGGTCGCGCGTGAGGCCGACGCCCTGATCGACCGGCTCGATGCGGCCGTAAGGACGTTGCCGGAGGATGCCGTCGAGCACGCCCGGACGTTGATCGCCGCCCGGAGCAAGCTGAAAAAGCGGATCGAGCGGGTTGCGAAGATGGCGCCGTCGGGGGGGCGGTCGCGAATTCACGGCGACTATCATCTGGGACAGGTTCTCATCGCCCAGAGCGACATCGCGATCATCGACTTCGAGGGCGAGCCTGGGCGAAGCCTTTCCGAGCGGCGTGTGAAGACATCCCCGCTGCGGGATGTGGCCGGGATGGTGCGGTCGTTCGACTATGCAGCCTCCATGGCTCTCGACCGGCACCGCCAGGCATTCGCCATTGCCGACGACCGGGCGGAGGAACTGGCCGAGCAGTGGAGGCGGGAGACGATTGATGGTTTCCTTGAAGCCTATCGGCTTCACGCAAAGGTGTCGGCGACCGCAGTCGAGGACGATCGCCTGTGGGAGGCGCTGCTCGATCTCTTCCTTCTGCAAAAGGGGATCTACGAAATCGGCTATGAGTTCGGCAACCGACCGACGTGGCTGCGCGTTCCTTTGAAAGGCGTCGTGGACTTGCTGAACAACGCCGGATGATGCTTGGCCATTCGGCTGAGCAAAATGTCGTTGGCTGATTGAGCGCGCGCGCTTCTTGAACGGTGAGGGGACCGAGTATGCAGTTGTGTAAGCTGAGCACAGGCTCAGCCATTTTGGACGGGCGCCGTCGTGTAGCCGCAGGCGTCTGGCGCCCATGAGTAAGCACGGCTACGCGCTCAGCGAAGGCAGCCCGTTCCCGCTCGGCTCGACCTGGGATGGATCGGGGACGAACTTTGCCCTGTTCTCGGCCAACGCGACGAAGGTCGAACTCTGCCTGTTCGACGACCGGGGCAGGCGGGAGGTGGCGCGGATCGCGCTGCCCGAGTACACCGATGAGGTCTGGCACGGCTACCTTCCGGAGGTGCGGCCGGGACAACTCTACGGCTACCGGGTGCACGGTCCCTACGAGCCGCGACATGGTCACCGCTTCAACCCGAACAAGCTGTTGCTGGACCCCTATGCGCTGGCGCTGCACGGCGAGATGCGTTGGCACGACGCGGTGTTCGGGTACCGCATCGGAAGCCGCGCACAGGACCTGTCGTTTGACCGGCGCGACTCTGCGTTCGTGATGCCGAAATGCGTCGTCGTCGATCCGGCGGTCACTTGGGGACCCGACATACGCCCGAAGCGGTCGGCTTCGGAACAGATCGTCTACGAGGCCCACGTGAAGGGCATGACCGCGCTCAACACGGACCTGCCCGAACGCATGCGCGGCACCTTCGGCGGCCTCGCCGACCCGCGGGTCATCGACCATCTTGTGAAGCTCGGCGTCACGTCGATCGAACTGATGCCGATCCAGGCGTTCTTCGACGACCGCTACCTGATCGAAAAGGGGCTGTCGAACTACTGGGGCTACAACACGGTGGGCTTCTTCGCCCCGGCGCCGCGTTACCTGTCTCCGGGCAGCAACGTGCACGAGTTCAAGCTGATGGTGCGCCGGTTGCATGAGGCCGGGATCGAGGTGATTCTCGATGTCGTCTACAACCACACCGCCGAAGGCAACCAGATGGGTCCGACGCTGTCGTTCCGAGGCATCGACAACGCGTCCTACTACATACTCGGCGACGACCCGCGGTACTATTACGACACGACGGGGTGCGGCAACACGGTCAACTTGAAGAACGCCAGCGTGCTTAAGATGGTGATGGACAGCCTGCGCTACTGGGTCGAGGCCTGTCATGTCGACGGCTTCCGCTTCGACCTCGCAAGCTCGCTCGGGCGCGACCGCGACACGTTCAACTCAAACGCCGTTTTCCTCGACGCCGTCCGTCAGGACCCAGTGCTCGGGCGGGTTAAGCTGATCGCCGAGCCGTGGGACACGGGGCCGGAGGGCTACCAGCTCGGGAACTTCCCTCCGGGCTGGGCGGAGTGGAACGATCAGTACCGCGACACGGTCCGCTCCTACTGGAAGGGCAATTCCGCCACTTTGCCGGCGCTTGCTTCCCGGCTCCTCGGCTCGGCCGAGTTTTTCGACCGCCGTGGCCGTCGGCCTTGGTCGAGCGTCAACTTCGTGACCGCCCACGACGGGTTCACGTTGAAGGACACCGTCTCCTACAACGACAAGCACAACGAGGCGAACGGCGAGGACAATCGCGACGGCCATTCGGACAACCGCAGTTGGAACTGCGGCGTCGAAGGCCCCACGGACGATCCGGAGATCCTCGACCTGCGCGACCAGCTGCGCCGCGCGATGATGGCGACCGTCCTGCTGTCACAGGGCACTCCGATGATCCTGATGGGCGACGAAGTGGGGCGGAGCCAGGGCGGCAACAACAACGCCTACTGCCAGGACAACGAGATGAACTGGCTGAAGCTCAACGACGTGGACCAGCGCGATGCGAAGTTCTGCCGCTTCGTTCAGGACCTGATCGCGGTCCGGCGGAGACAGCCGCTGTTCCGGCAACCGGACTTCCTGCACGACCACAACGACACGGCAGGCGCCGCGAGGACGCTGTGGCTGCGGGCGGACGGCGAGGCGATGCAGGACGAGGACTGGCACAACACCGAAGACAGGATCGTCGGTCTGCATCTTCACGACAAGCAGAACCAGGTGCTCATGTTGCTGAACAGTCACTTCGAGGCGATCGACTTCCAGTTGCCGGATCACATTGCCGGCGTCGAGTGGCGCCTGCTGGTGGACACCGAAGCGGGCGTCTGCGGCGGCGCCCGGCCGACTTCCAGCCCGATCGAGGTTCCCGCGCGCTCGCTTCTCGCGTTCGAGGCTGGTGCGCGATGATGTGGACATGGGGCCCGACACTCGTTGGGGATGGCGCCCGGTTCCGGTTCTGGGCGCCTGCCCACCAGAACGTGCGGCTGCGTCTCGCCGATGGCGATCATCCTATGGACCGCGATGCGGAGGGCTGGTTCGAGGCGCACGCTCCTGAGGCCGCGGCAGGAGCGGAATACGCGTTCGTTCTCGACGACGGCATGGTCGTGCCCGACCCCGCTTCGCGCGCGCAGGCAGATGGCGTGCACGACGCATCCCGACTGATAGCCCCAGAGGCCTACGCTTGGCAGAACGAAGGCTGGGCAGGGCGTTCGTGGGAAGAGGCGGTGATCTACGAGATCCACATCGGCGCGTTCACGCCTGAGGGGACGTTCCGCGCGGCCATCGACCGTCTCCAGCATCTTGCCGACACCGGCGTCACGGCGATCGAGATCATGCCGGTCGCCCACTTCGGCGGAAGCCGCGGCTGGGGATATGACGGCGTGCTCCCGTACGCGCCGCACAATGCCTATGGCAGTCCGGAGGACCTGAAGGCACTGGTCGATGCCGCGCACGGCGCCGGTTTGATGGTTCTGCTCGATGTCGTCTACAACCACCTTGGACCGGACGGGAACTACCTGCACATCTATGCGCCCGAGTTTTTCCACCCGGAGCGCCATACCCCCTGGGGAGCCGCAATCGCCTATGAGCGCCAGCCGGTGCGGCGGTTCTTCATCGAGAACGCGCTCTACTGGCTTGACGAATTCCGGTTCGACGGGCTGCGTCTCGACGCCGTCGACCATATTCACGACCCGGACTCGCCAACCGAGCTTCTCGTGGATCTGGCGAGGGAGGTGCGGTCGACGTTTCCGGACCGGCCGATCCATCTGACGACCGAGGACAACCGCAACATCGTGCATCTGCATGAGCGCGCGCCCGATGGCCGCGCGTCTCTATACACTGCAGAGTGGAACGACGATTTCCACAACGTAGCTCATGCCCTGGCCACCGGCGAGACGGAAGGCTACTACGCGGACTTCGCCGAAGATCACTGGTCGAAATTCGCCCGCGCTCTGGCGGAGGGCTATGTCTATCAGGGCGGCCCGTCCCGCCACGCAGACGGCGCGACGCGCGGCGTCCCGAGCGGGCATCTGCCGCCGGTCGCTTTTGTGGATTTCCTGCAGAACCATGACCAGATCGGCAACCGCGCCTTTGGCGAGCGACTCGTCGACCTCGCGCCACGCGCGACCGTGCGGGCGCTGACGGCAATACTGCTGCTCTCTCCGCACATTCCGCTCCTCTTCATGGGCGAGGAATGGGGGGAAACCCGTCCCTTCGCGTTCTTCACCGATTTCCACGGCGAGCTTGCCGATGCCGTGCGCGAGGGCCGTCGCCGCGAGTTCCGGCACTTCGTGGCGTTCGAAGACGCCGACAGCCGGGCGCGGATCCCCGATCCGAACGAACTTTCGACCTTCGAGGCATCGAAGATCAACTGGTCCGCGCTAGAGGCGCCGGAGGGCCAGGAATGGCGCGGCTTCGTCGCCGACCTCCTCGCCATCCGTCAGCGCGAGATCGTGCCGCGTCTTGCCCGGGCGCCGGGAAACGGCGGACGCGTCCTGGCCGCAGACGGCGGCCTCATCGCAGTGGACTGGCGGCTCGACGGGGCCGACCTGCGACTGCGGGCGAACCTGGGCGACGAACCTGCGGCGGCGCCGACCGCGCCTGGTCGCCTCCTCTTCGGGACCGAAGCGTCTGCGCTCCCGCCGTCTTCCGTTGTCGTGGCCCTGGATGACCATCGATGACGCTGCTTGAGGAACTGGCGGCGCGTTACGCCGTCCAGCGTCGCTACAACACGATCGACGGTCGAGAGTTCTCGCCGCCGGCCGAGACGATCAAGGCCATCCTGACCGCCTTCGGAGTCGCCGCCGACACCGAGGAGGCGCAGAGGCGGAGCCTCGCTGCCGCGCCGGCCGATCCCGAGCCGGTGCTCGCAGCCCCGCATGGGGTAGCTTGCTACCTGCCGGACTGGCTCGAGCGCGGGCGCGGCTGGGGCCTGGCGCTGCAACTCTACCAGCTCCGCTCAGGCCGCAACTGGGGGATCGGAGACTTTGCCGACCTTGCAGGCATCGCGCGGCTGGCAGCCGCCGAGGGCGCGGACTTCATCGGCCTCAATCCGCTGCACGCCATGTTTCTGGCGGAATCCCGATCGCCGAAGTCCGTTTTCACCGTCCAACCGCCGCTTTCTGAACCCGCTCTACATCGCCGTCGACGCGCTGCCCTATTTCGACATGAAATGGGCGCCGGTCGAAGCGCTCGCCGCGGCGCGCGCCGGCGGGTTCGTCGACTACGAAGCCGTCGCCGCACTGAAGCTTGGGGCGCTGCGACGGCTCTGGCAGACCGCTCGCGGGGACGTGCAGGAATTCGCCAGGTTTCGCGAGGCTGGCGGCCAGGCGCTGGAGCGGCACGCCTGTTTCGAGGCGATCTCAGCGCGCATGACCGCCGAGGGCAGGGGAAGCGGCTGGACCGCATGGCCGCAGGAGCTGCAGGATCCGGAAAGCACTGCCGTCGCTTCCTTTGCCGAGCGCCATTCGGACGAGATCGGCTTTCATGCATGGCTGCAATGGCTGGCCGACCGCCAGCTTCACGAGGCTCGGGACGCCGCGCTGCGCGCCGGCATGCGGCTCGGCCTCTATCTGGACTTTGCAGTGGGCGAGGCCCCGGACGGATCGAGTGTCTGGTCGAACCGTCACGTTGCTGGTCCCGGGGGTCCATGTCGGGGCGCCGCCAGACTACTTCAGCGCCGCCGGCCAGGACTGGCAACTGGCGCCGCTGTCTCCCGTTGCGATGGCGGAGACGAACGCCGAGCCGTTCCATGCGCTGATCGACGGCGCCACGCGTCAGGCCGGGGCGCTCCGGATCGACCACGCAATGGCGCTGTGGCAGCTTTTTCTGATGCCCGCGGGCCAGACGCCGGCGGACGGCGCCTACGTTCGATACCCGATCACCGCAATGCTGACCGCGCTTGCGGATGTCAGCCACGCCAACCGGACTGTCATCATCGGCGAGGATCTCGGAAACGTGCCCGAAGGGTTCCGCGCCGTCATGGACGCGGCCGGCATCCTCTCGTATCGTATCCTGCTCTTCGAGCGCGACGGCGACAGGTTCATTGCGCCCGAAGCCTACCCGGTCAACGCGTTGGTCTGCCTGTCCACCCACGACCTCCCGACCTTTCAGGGCTGGTGGCGCGGCGATGACGTGACGCTTCGCGCTCGGCACGGGCTGATCCAGTCCGAAGCCGCCGCGGCGCAGGCTGCCGAGCGCGAGATCGAGCGGCGCAGCCTTCTCGAGGATCTCGGTGTCGGCTGGCCTGCTTGAGCGGGACGCAGCCCGCGAAGATCACGACGATCTGGACGTGGCGTCCGACCGGATCGTCGCGGCGGCGCACAGGCGGATGGCCCGGACGCCATCGCGCCTGTTTGCGGTCCGTCTCGACGATCTCGTCGGCGAGCGCTCGCCCGTCAACCTGCCGGGCACGGTCGATCAGTACCCCAACTGGCAACTGCGTCTGTCCGTCGATGTCACGGACCTTCCGGAACAACCTCTCTGGCGCAAGGTCTTCTCCGTCGTGCGATCAGAGCGACCAGGAGACGCGACATGAACCTGCGCGCAACCTACAGGCTCCAGTTCAATGCGTCGTTCGGCTTCGCGGATGCCGCCCGAATAGCGCCATACCTCGCCGATCTCGGCGTCAGCCATGTCTACGCTTCTCCGGTCTTTGCCGCCCGACCCGGCAGCACCCACGGCTACGACGTCACCGATCCCAACACGCTCAACCCCGAGCTTGGCGACGAGAACAGCTTTCGCGCGATGGCCCGAGTCTTCCGCGACAACGGCCTCGGCCTGATCCTCGACATCGTTCCGAACCACATGGGAATCGGCGGCGCGTCGAACCGGTTCTGGCTCGACGTGCTTGAATGGGGCCAGGAGAGCCCGTTCGCCGCCTGGTTCGACATCGACTGGCGCTCATCATATCCGGGGCTGGTAGGCAAGGTGCTCGTGCCGTTTCTTGGGGCCTCCTACGGCGACGTGCTGGCCGATGGCGGTCTTGAACTCCGCTACGACAGGGCGGAGGGGGCCTTTGCGGTCTGGGCGCACGACACGCACAAGCTGCCGATCTGCCCGCGCCAGTATGGGTCCATCCTGCGCGAAGGAGGGCTGGATGCAATCGGCGCAGACTTCGAAGCCGCCGCAGGACGCGGCCCGGCAGATCCGATATGGCCTCGTCTCAGGGAGGAACTTTCGGCCGCGCCCGAAGGGGGGATCCGTTCCGCCCTTGCCGCCTATGCGGGAGCCGCCGGCGATCCGTCCTCGTGGTCTCGTCTCGACGCGCTGATCGACGGCCAGAACTGGCGAGCCGCCAAGTTCAACCTCGACAGCGATGCGATCAACTACAGGCGGTTCTTCACGATCAGCGACCTGGCCGGGGTTCGCGTCGAGCGCCTCGACGTGTTCGAGGCGACCCACCGCCTTATCCTGTCGCTGCTGGAGGAGAGTCTGATCAGCGGGGTTCGCATCGACCATATCGACGGCCTGCGCGATCCGAAGGCCTACACGATCCGCCTGCGCGAGCGCGTCGGGCGTCCCTTCTCGCTTCATGTCGAAAAGATCCTGGCTTCCGACGAGGAACTGCCATCGTCCTGGCGGACCGATGGCACCACGGGCTATGAGTTCGCCAATCTCCTGATCGGTCTTCTGGCGGACCCGGCTGGGCGCTGCGACGATCGCGACGACCTATGTCGAGTTCACCGGCCAAACCGATCCTCCCGGCGAGGTCGCGCACGCGGCGAAGCTAGAGGTGATGTACGGCGCGATGGCGGCCGAACTCGACGCGCTCGTGACCCGGCTGCTTCGGCTTGCCGCGCGCAGTCCGCGGCGGCGGGATCTGGGCCGCGGCGCGCTGCGTACCGGGCTTGCGCAAGTCACCGCGGCCCTGGAGGTCTACAGGACCTATGCCGATGACGACGGTCTCGATGGTTCCGGCCAGATTCGGCTGCAACATGCGCTCGACGAGGCCCGGAGGCGGGCGCCCCGGATCGATCCGGGCGTATTCGACTTTCTCGCCGCCGTCCTCGCAGCGGATGCTGGCTCAGATTTTGCGGCGGAGCGGGACGATGTCGTCGACCTGGCGATGCGGTTCCAGCAATTCAGCGGCCCGGTGATGGCCAAGGGTTTGGAGGATGCGGCGCTCTACCGCTTCAACCGCCTCATCGCGCTCAACGAAGTGGGAGGCGACGCGGGCGCCGAGACCGTGGACGTCGAGACGTTTCACCGAGCCAACACGGAGCGCCTGGCGCACTATCCGCGCGGTCTTCTGGCGACCTCGACCCATGACACCAAGCGGGGCGAGGACGCACGCGCCCGGATCGGCGCTCTGACCTGCCACGCGAGCGCCTGGAGCGACTTCGTGCGCAATGCGGGCACGCGCCTGATGCGCGACGAGCCGACCGTCGACCCGAACGAAGCGTACTTCTTCCTGCAGCTTCTGCTCGGCGCCTGGCCGGCCGACCTTCCGCCCGACCAGCCACTCCCGCCCGAGGCAATGCGCGACCTCACCTCCCGCGTTCAGGAAGGAATGGTGAAGTCCGCTCGCGAGGCCGGCGTGAACACGCGCTGGGTCTTTGGCAATGCAGAGTACGAGGCGGCGCTGAAGCGCTTGGCCAGCCGGGCGCTGGATCCGGACGGCGCGTTCCTGCCGGCGTTCCGGTCGTTCGAGAGTGCGGTTGCGTCCGAGGGCGCCACGTCGAGCCTGATCCAGACGGTGCTGAAGCTGACCGTGCCCGGCGTGCCGGACCTGTACCAGGGCGCCGAGCTCTGGGACCAGAGCCTGGTCGATCCGGACAATCGTCGCCGCGTCGATTTCGATCTGCGCGAAGCGCTGCTGGCGAAGGTCCGGGAGCCGGGCGCGCAGGCGTCCGGAGCGGCGCTGAAGCTGCGCGCGATCTCGACGCTGCTGCATCTGCGGCGCGACAAGCCCGACCTGTTCGAGCGCGGCAGCTACGAGCCGATGCTCGCGACCGGCCCGGCGGCATCGGGGCTCTGCGCCTTTGCGCGCCGAGAGGGGCCCGACACACTCGTCGTCGCCGCCGCGCTCCACCCTTCGGTCACCGCGCCGTCGCAACTTGCGGAGTCTGCCTTTTCCGTCCCGGATGGCATGACGGGGCCGTATGTCGACGTTGTCAGCGGCCGGTCCTATCCGGATCTCGCGCCGGAGACGCTGTTCGGGGATGTCCGCGTGGTTGTCCTTCAGGCCCGGTCGGAGAAGTCCGCGCAGGGCTGAAAAACGCCGGCGCCGTTTGGTGCGCCGGCCCTTGCCTTTCGCCAGGAGATCGGTACGCTCCAATCACTCCGTTGGGGTGCCCCCTGGGCTGAGAGGCTGCGAGCCAACCCATCGAACCTGATCCGGCTAGCACCGGCGTAGGGAACGGATTGGGTCGTCAAGGCAAAGCGCTTGATCCGTCCTTCCCCTGCTCCGGGAGGGAACGAGACATGCAGCGAGCGGCTTCCGCTCTGACGATCGCAGGCTCGGATAGCGGCGGGGGCGCCGGCGTCCAGGCTGACCTGAAGGCCTTCTCGGCGCTTGGGGTCTACGGCGCGAGCGCGATCACCGCGGTCACCGCGCAGAACACGCGCGGCGTCCTTGGCGTCTCGATGGTCGCTCCAGAGTCCGTCACGGCGCAGATCGAGGCGGTGCTCTGCGACATCGAGATCGACGCGATCAAGATCGGCATGCTTGGCGATGCCGGGATCACCGGCGCGGTGGCAGATGCGCTGAGGAATTTCGCAGCGCCCGTCGTCCTCGATCCCGTCATGGTGGCGAAGTCCGGTGATGCGCTCCTCTCGGACGACGCCATCGGCGTTCTGCTGAAGCGCCTTCTGCCGCGCGCCGATCTGCTGACGCCAAATCTGCCGGAGGCCGCGCGGCTGCTCGGCGGCCCGGTGGCGACCGATCCGGCGGAAGCGGAGGCGCAGGGCCGGGCGCTGATCGCGCTGGGCGCACGCGCCGTCCTCATCAAGGGCGGCCATGGCTCGGGGCTAATCTGCACCGATCTGCTCGTCACGCCGGACGACGCGCTGCGCCTCGAGGCGCGCCGGGTCGACACCGGCAACACGCATGGCACCGGCTGCTCGTTCTCTTCGGCGATCGCGGCGGAGCTTGCGAAGGGCGCGGCGCTGGAGGCGGCCGTCCGCCGCGCCCATGGCTGGCTCCAGGGCGCGATCGTCGCCGCCGACCGGCTTGGCGTGGGGAAAGGCCACGGGCCCGTGCACCACTTCCACGAGATCTGGCGATGACCGCCCAGGCGCGCGTGATCGGCGCCGGCGTCGCTGGTCTGTGCGTCGCGAGCGAGTTGAGCCGCCGCGGCGTGGCCGTCACCGTGTTCGACCGGAACGGCGCGCCCGGGCCGCACGCCTGCTCGTGGTGGGCCGGCGGGATGCTGGCGCCGATGTGCGAGGCCGTCGTCGCCGAGGAGCCGGTGACGAGGCTCGGCCGCACCGCCGCGGACTGGTGGGAGAACGCCGGCGCCTGCGTCGAGCGCAGCGGCTCGCTGGTCGTGGCCCTCGGCCGCGATCGCCGGGAGCTCGACGCCTTCGCCAGACGGACCGGCGGTCATCGCATGATCGGACGGGACGATCTCGGGCGCCTGGAGCCACAGCTCACAGATAGGTTTGACCGCGCGTTGTTCTTTCCCGACGAGGCGCATCTCGACCCCCGCTCGACACTGGCGGGCCTGCGGGCGCGCCTGGCGGAGCGGGGCGTCGCCTTCGTCGACGGCGTGCGCGCCGGCGGCGACGGGCCGGTCGTCGAGTGCCGCGGCCTGGCGGCGCGGGACGTCTTGCCGGACCTGCGCGGCGTCAAGGGCGAGATGGCGATCCTGCGCGCGCCGGACGTCCGGCTCCGTCGGCCCGTTCGGCTGCTGCATCCGCGCCACCCGCTCTACGTCGTCCCGCGCGGCGAGGACGGCTACATGATCGGCGCGACGCAGATCGAGAGCGGCGACCGCCGCGGCGCATCGGTGCGCTCGGTGCTTGAACTGCTCTCGGCCGCATATGCGCTGGACCCGGCGTTCGGCGAGGCCGAACTGGTCGAGGTCGGCGTCGATGCCCGGCCGGCGTTTCCCGACAACCTGCCGCGCATCAGCCGCGTCGGCACATCCATCCACGTCAACGGCCTGTTCCGCCACGGTTTTCTGCTTGCGCCCGCCTTGGCGCAGATGGCGGCGGACCATGTCTGCGACGACAGCATACCGGAGTTGTTCCATGAAGATCATCGTGAACGGTGAGACCGTCGAGGTGCGCGACGCATGCCTGCCCGCGATCCTCGAAGAGCTTGGCTACGGCGACGAGCGGGTCGCGACGGCCGTCAACGAGGTCTTCGTGCCGGCGGGGTCGCGGAGCGACGCTCCGCTCGAGCCGGGCGACCGGCTCGAGATCGTCACGCCCCGGCAGGGAGGCTGAGCGATGCGCGGCTTCTACGGCGTCGAACTCGCGTCGCGGCTGATGCTCGGCACCGCGCAGTATCCGTCCCCGGCCGCGCTCGAACGCGCCTTCCGCCGATCCGGAGCGGGCGTCGCGACGGTCTCGGTCCGGCGCGAGGCCGGAGGCGAGCGAGGCGGCAAGGCATTCTGGGACCTTGTCGAGGCGCTCGGCGTCCGAGTCCTGCCGAACACGGCGGGGTGCCATTCGGCGCGCGAGGCGGTCACGACGGCCCACATGGCGCGGGAGCTGTTCGACACGACCTGGATCAAGCTCGAGGTCATCGGCCACGCCGACACGTTGCAGCCCGATCCGTTCGGGCTGGTCGAGGCGGCCCGCATCCTCAGCGACGACGGCTTCCAGGTGTTCCCCTACACGACCGAGGACGTGGTGCTGGCGGACCGGCTGCTCGGCGCAGGCTGCGAGGTGCTGATGCCCTGGGGCGCGCCGATCGGCACCGGGCTCGGCCTGACCAACGTCTACGGGTTGCGCACGCTGCGGGCGCAGTTCCCGGACGTGACGATGGTCGTCGACGCCGGGCTCGGCCTGCCGAGCCATGCGGCGATGGCGATGGAGATGGGATTCGACGCCGTGCTCCTGAACACGGCCGTGGCGAAGGCCGGCGATCCGCCGGCGATGGCGGAAGCCTTTGCCCGGGCGGTCGAGGCGGGGCGTCTCGCGTTCGAGGCCGACGCGATGGAGCCACGCGACATGGCGGCGCCGTCGACGCCGCTGATCGGAAAGGCGTTCCTGCAATGACGCTCGATCGCTTCTATCCGATCTTCGACAGCGCCGACTGGATCGAGCGCATGCTGCCGCACGGCCTGCGTCTGGTCCAGCTTCGGGTGAAGGAACGGGCGGAGGCTGACCTGCGCGCCGAGATCGCCCGGGCGCGGGACTTGTGCCGGGCGGCCGGCGCCGTGCTGGTCGTCAACGACCACTGGCGGCTCGCGATCGACCTTGGCTGCGACTGGGTCCACCTTGGCCAGGAGGACCTGGACGAAGCCGACGTCGACGCGATCCGGCGCAACGGCCTGCGGCTTGGCGTCAGCACGCACTCGCACGCGGAGCTGGAGCGGGCGCTGGATCTCGCGCCGGACTATGTCGCACTGGGGCCGGTCTATCCGACGATCCTGAAGCAGATGATCTGGCAGCCGCAGGGGCTGGACCGCCTCGGCGACTGGAAGCGGCGGATCGGCGACATTCCCCTCGTGGCCATCGGCGGCATGAGCGTCGAGCGGGCCAAGGGCGCCCTCGCCGGAGGAGCCGACGTCGTCGCGGTCGTCACCGACATCACGCTGAACGCCGAGCCGGAGGCGCGGCTGCGCGCCTGGGTGGAGGCGACGCGATGAGCCGCTTCGAGCGCCAGATCGCGGTTCCGGAGTTCGGGCTGCCAGGCCAGGAACGCGTCGCCGCTGCGCGCGCGCTGGTCGTGGGCGTCGGCGGGCTGGCCGCGCCGGTGCTGCAGTATCTCGCCGGAGCGGGGCTGGGCTTGGTCCGGTTGATCGACCCCGACCGCGTCGAGGAGGGAAACCTTCACCGCCAGACCCTCTTCCGGATGGCCGATGTGGGCCGGGCCAAGGTCGACGCGGCGGCCGACCAGATTGCCGCGTTGAATCCCGAGGTCGCGATCGAGGCCGTCGTGGGCGCGCTGGGACCGGACAATGCAACGGACCTCTGCGCCGATGTGGACCTGGTGCTGGACTGCGCGGACAGTTTCGCGGCGAGCTACATTCTGTCCGACGCCTGCCATGAGACCCGCCTGCCGTTGATCAGCGCGTCGGTCGTCGGTTTCGACGGCTATGCCGGAGGCTTCTGCGGCGGCGGGTCCTCGCTGCGGGCGGTCTTTCCGGACTTGCCGCAGCGCGTCGGCAGCTGCGCCGAGGACGGCGTGATGGGCCCGGCCGTCGGGATCGTCGGAGCGGTGCAGGCGCAGATGGCGCTGGCGCTGATAGCCGGCCTCGAGCCCTCGCCGATGGCGCGCGTCGTCACCGTCGATGCGCGCCGCTTCCGCTTCGGCGGGTTCCGCTTCGACGCCGCGCCCGAGCCTGACCGCCAGCCACGGTTCCTCGCGCCGTCCGAGATCGCGGCTGCGGATTTCGTCGTCGACCTGCGCGCCGAGGACGAGGCCCCGCTGGTGCGAGAGTTTGCGCGCCGCCTGCCGGTCGAGACGTTCGGTCCCGACGGCCCCCGGCCCGCCTCCGGACAGCGCGCCGTGCTCTGCTGCCGTACGGGACTGCGGTCCTGGCGCGCGGCCGAGCGGCTCGCTGCCGTCTGGACCGGAGAGATCGCACTCGTCGCCCTCGGCGACCCGAATGGAGTCAGGACGTGAAAGCCACAGCATTCTTGGTCGCGCTGGCGACGGCAGCGCCGGCAGTCGCGCAGGATCAGGTGACCCTGATGCTCGACTGGTTCGTCAATCCCGATCACGGGCCGATCGTGATCGCCGAGGAGCAGGGCTACTTCGCCGAGCAGGGACCTGGAGGTCGAGGTCATCGCGCCGGCCGATCCGTCCGATCCGCCGAAGATGGTCGCGGCCGGCCGGGCCGACATCGCGATCTCGTACCAGCCGCAACTGCATCTGCAGGTCGCCGAGGACATGCCGCTGATCCGGGTCGGCACGCTGATCGCGACGCCGCTGAACTGCCTGCTGACGCTGGAGGGCGGGCTCGTGCAGTCGATCCCGGACCTGAAGGGGCGCAAGGTCGGGTTTTCCGTGGCCGGGGTGGAGGAAGCCGTTCTCGGCGTGATGCTCGCGGAGCACGGGATGAGCATCGACGACATCGAGCTGGTCAACGTGAACTGGTCGCTGTCGCCGGCGCTGATGTCCGGCCAAGTCGACGCGGTGATCGGCGCCTTCCGCAATTTCGAGCTGAACCAGATGGAGATCGAGGGCCTGAAGGGCCGGTGCTTCTATCCCGAGGAGGAAGGCGTGCCGACCTACGACGAACTGATCTACGTCGCGAACCCCGAGACGATGGACGCGGATGTCCTGCGCCGCTTCCTCGCCGCGACCGAGAAGGCGACGCAGTTCATTGTCAATTATCCAGAAGAGAGCTGGGCGATCTTCGCCGGGACGTCGCCAGAACTGCGCGACGAGCTGAACGAGATGGCCTGGACCGACACGATCCCGCGCTTCGCGCTGCGCCCCTCGGCGCTCGACGGCGGCAGATATGCCCGCTTCGAGGCGTTCCTGAGCGAAGCCGGGCTGGTCGAAGGACAGCGCCCGGTCGAGGACCTGGCCGTCGACCTCGGCGACCTGCCGTGAGCTACGGACGCGCCTTCGCCCTCTGGCGCGACGCCTCGGGCGCCGCATGGCCGGCCTACACGCGACACGCCTTCGTCGAGGGCTTGCGCGACGGGACGCTGCCGAGGGCGGCGTTCCTTCGGTACATGATCCAGGATTACCTGTTTCTCGTGCACTTCGCGCGCGCCTGGGCGCTGGGCGTGACGAAGGCGGAAACGCTGGAGGAGATGCGCGCCTGCAGCCGCACCGTGCATGCGCTGATCGACGAGGAGATGCGCCTGCACGTCGCGGCCTGTGCGTCCGAGGGCCTCGGCGAGGCGGATCTACTTGCGGCGGAGGAGCATCCCGCGAACCTCGCCTACACGCGCTACGTGCTCGATGCCGGCCACTCGGGCGATCTTCTCGACCTGCTCGCGGCGCTGGCCCCGTGCGTGCTCGGCTATGGGGAGATCGGCGCGCGTCTCGCGGCCGCGCCAGTCGGATCGGCCTATTCCGAGTGGATCGGCGCCTATGGCGGCGACGGCTACCAAGCGACCTGCCGCGAGGTCGGCGCGCTGATCGATGCGGTGGTGGCGAGCCGCATCGGAACGGAGCCGGAAGCGAGCCCGCGATGGCCGCGGCTCTGCCGCCGCTTCGCGACGGCAACCCGGCTGGAGGTCGGCTTCTGGGACATGAGCCTCGGCGCGTGAGCCCGGCGCCCGCCCTCCACCTGTCGGGAACGGCCCGGATCGACGGCGCGCCGATCTTCGGCCCGCTCGCGCTCGACGCGGACGCGGGGCGCTGGACCTGCCTCCTCGGCCCGTCGGGCGTCGGCAAGTCGACGGTGCTGCGCCTCTTCGCCGGGCTGGGCGACGGGGTCAGCTTCGAGGGGACGTTCGGCGCCGGCGACCGGATGGCGCTCGAAGGCAGGGTCGCGATGATGGCGCAGAGCGACCTGCTGATGCCTTGGCTCGACATCGGCGACAACGTCATGCTCGGCGCGCGGCTGCGGGGCGAAGCGGCAGACGCGTGGCGCGCCGGCCGGGTGCTCGGCCTCGCCGGCCTCGGCGAGCACGCGCAGCGCAAGCCCTCGGCGCTGTCGGGCGGTCAGCGGCAGCGCGCGGCGCTCGCCCGCACGCTGATGGAGGACCGGCCGGTCGTCCTGCTCGACGAGCCGTTCTCGGCGCTCGACGCGCAGACGCGGATCCGGATGCAGGATCTGGCCGCGGAGCCTGCTGGCGGGGCGAACCGTGCTGCACATCACGCACGATGCGGCAGAGGCCGTGCGCCTCGGCCACCGGATCCTGCTGATGTCCAATTCGGGCGTTCGGGACATCCCGCCGCCCGACACTCCGCCGCCGCGCCGCGCCGATGCGCCGGATACGCTGGAAGCGCAGGCGCGGCTGCTGCGGCTGCTGCTGGAGATGCAATGAGCGGCGCGCTTCGGGCCATCGGCGTCGCCGCCCTCGCGCTCCTGATCTGGCAGGCGGTCGTGACTCTGGCGGCCCTGCCGCCGTTCATCCTTCCCGGTCCGCTTCGGGTGGCGACCGCGCTCTGGACCAGCCGCGCGCTGATCGCGGAGAACGCGCTGGTGACGATCGCCGAGGTGCTGATCGGCCTCGGGCTCGGCGCCGTCCTCGGCTTCGTCTCTGCGATCTTGCTCGCCGCATCGCCGCTCGCGCGCGCGCTGATCCGGCCGATGCTGGTGTTCAGCCAGGCGGTCCCCGTCTTCGCGCTGGCCCCGATCCTGACGCTGTGGCTCGGCTACGGGCTGTGGTCGAAGGTCGCGATGGCGCTGCTGATCATCTACTTCCCGGTGACTTCTGCGTTCTTCGACGCGCTGATGCGCACGCCCCCGGACTGGCTCGGGCTTGCCCGGGTGATGAGCGCGGGACGGGCGCGGACCATGTGGCGCATCCGGATCCCGGCGGCGCTGCCCGGCTTCGCCTCCGGCCTGCGGCTTGCCGCGGTCTATGCGCCGATCGGCGCCATCATCGGCGAATGGGTCGGCGCGTCCCGCGGCCTCGGCTACCTGATGCTGCTCGCAAACGGCCGGGCGAAGATCGACCTGATGTTCGCCGCGCTGATCGTGCTGGCGCTCTTCACGCTGGCGCTGCACGCGGCAGTGGATGCGCTGTGTCGCCGGCTGCTCGACGCCCGAATCGCCTGACCGGCAAGGGCTCGAAGACCGGCGCCGCGCGTCAAGCCTGTCGTCAGGTCGGCGCGGGCGTCGCAGCTCGCGCGAGCACACGCGGCGACCGCCCGAAACTGGACATGCATACACGATCTGTCAGAACGGCTTGAGCCAGCAGGGCGGGAGCGCCAAGATCCTGCCGATATTCGCCGTTCGACAGGAGAGAGCCATTGTTCGTCGCCATGAACCGATTTCGCGTAACCCTGGGCCGCGAGGAGGACTTCGAGTCCATCTGGCGCAACCGTCAGTCCCGCCTCGACGAAATGGACGGCTTCGTCTCGTTCCATCTGCTGAAGGGGCCGATTCGAGAGGATCATCAGCTCTACGCTTCGCACACCGTGTGGTCGGACGAGGCCGCATTCCGCGCCTGGACCACTTCGGAGCAGTTTCGCGCCGCGCATCGAGATGCGGGCGGGAACAAGGACCTCTATGCCGGCCGCCCCGAGTTCGAGGGCTTCACCGCGGTCGACGACATCTGACGCTCGCTGCCGGTCTGCCCCGATCCGCCGGGACAGGCCGAGGGGCGGGCGCCGGCCGCCGAGGGCTTGCGCGCCCGAGCCGGTCCTGCGCGAGCGCCCAGTTCCGGCGGCATCGCCTGAAGGACGTGCCCGGCGTCGGCGCGGGCTGATCACGCGGCCTCGATCGTTTCGAGCGCCGCGGCCAGTTGCAGCGCGAACTTGGCCGAGGCGACGGGCAGCGTGCGGCCGCGCATCTGGCCGAGCAGCAGCAGCCCGGACCTCAGGTCGCGGCGGTCGATCTCGCGCACTGCGAGCCGGGCGTCGCGGGCGGGGAGCAGGCCGATCGGGACCTGAAAGCCGACGGCCGCCTCGAACAGCACGTATTCGCGCATCATCTCGAAGCTGTCGGCCTCGACCGCCGGGTTCAGCCGGCGCGAGCGGCCATGCGTCGCCATCTCCAGCAGGTGGCGCACGCCGTACTCTGCGGACGGGATGACGTGCTGCCCGGCGAGGCAGTCGCGCAGCCGCAGCGGCTCGGGCCGGGCTGCAAGCGGGTGGTCCGCGGCCATTACTGCGCAGACCGGCTGCGGGATCGCCTTGATCACCTCGAAATCCGACAGGTAGACCGGCTCAAAGACCAGCGCGAGATCGCTGGAGAACGTCGAGAGCTCGCGTTCGGCGGCGGCGCGGTCGCGCACCCGGACCGAGAATGTCACCGCAGGGTGCTCGGCGCGGTAGCGGGCGATCTCGCGCGGCAGGAAGATCGGGTTCAGCGCCTGCGAGCAGGCGATCGAGATGTGGCCGCGCCGCTGGCCGGCGAGGTCGGCGATCTGGGCGCGGACGCGCTCGAGGTCGCCGCTCTGGGCGCGGATGTGCTGCATCAGCAGCTCGCCCGCCGGGTTCAGCCGCACCCCGCGCGGCAGGCGCTCGAAGATCTGCGCGCCGAACTCGGCCTCGAAGGACTGGATCCGCCGGTTCAGCGCCGAGCCGGTGATGTTCAGATCCTCGGCCGCCTTGCGGATCGAGCCGGCGCGGGCGACGGCCTGGATCAGGAGCAGCGTCTGCAGGTGCCTCATCGGGCGGGTCCGGGTACGGTCCGAGCACGCGTGCCCGGAGGATCAAATATCTGATTCGTAATGGTAATCCTCGTGACGTTCATCAATCGGAAACTTTCGCCAGCGCGACGCGATCCCGGGAGCGCTGCAAGAAATGCAGCGGACCTCTGAATTAATAGCAGTAGAAGTCACCGCTTTGCCACCGCAAGCTTTTCCGCACCGAGCAAAGCGAAGGACCGGGATGACGCCGATCGAGAACCTGCCGTTCGACTTCGCCGCGTTGCGCGCCGCCTATGCGGACGGGCTGGCGCCGGCGCGGGTCATGGCCGAGGTCGTTCGACGCATCGACGTCCACGCCGATCCCGGCGTCTTCCTGCATCTGCCTTCGGCCGCCGAGCTGATGGCGGAGGCTCGGGCGCTCGGCGGCTTCGACCCGGCGCGCCCTCTGTGGGGCCTGCCCTTCGCGGTCAAGGACAACATCGACGTGGCCGGCTGGCCGACCACGGCGGCCTGCCCGGCCTTCGCCTACGACGCGGAGGTCGACGCGGAGATCGTCGCCCGGCTGCGCGCGGCCGGCGCGATCCCGGTCGGCAAGACCAATCTCGACCAGTTTGCGACCGGCCTCGTCGGCCTGCGCACGCCGTTTCCGGCGCCGCGGAACGCGCTCGATCCCGCGATCGTGCCGGGCGGCTCGTCTTCCGGCTCGGCGGTCGCGGTCGCAGCGGGGCTCGTCGCCTTCGCGCTCGGCACCGACACGGCCGGGTCCGGGCGCGTCCCGGCCGCGCTGAACAACATCGTCGGGCTGAAGCCGTCGCTCGGCGCGCTGTCCGCGCGCGGCATCGTCCCGGCCTGCCGCACGCTCGACACGGCCTCTGTCTTCGCGCTGAGCGTCGCGGACGCCTACGCGGCCTTTGAGGCCGCGGCCGGGTTCGATCCGCGCGATCCGTTCTCGCGCGCGGTTCCCGTCGCGCGGCTTGGCGCGCCGCCGCCGCGCCTGACGATCGGCGTCCCCAGCCCCGGCTCGATCCGCTTCGACGGCGACCTTGCGCAGGGCGCGTCGTTCCGCGAGGCCCGCGCGCGGCTGAACGACCTCGGCGCCCGCCTCGTCGAGATCGACTTCGCGCCGCTCTACGAGATCGCGGCGCTGCTCTACCAGGGGCCCTGGGTCGCCGAGCGGCATGCGGTGGTCGAGGGGCTGCTCGCCGCCGATCCCGAGGCGATCGAGCCGACGGTGCGGGGGATCATCTCCGGGGCGAAGAACTTTTCGGCGACGGACGCGTTCCGCGGCCGTTACCGGCTGGCCGACCTCGCGCGGCGGGTCGAGCCGACGCTGGCGGCGGTCGACCTCGTCTGCGTGCCATCGATCCCGCGCTTCGTGACCGTGTCGGAGGCGCGCGCGGACCCGCTCGGGCCGAACGCGCTGCTCGGGACCTACACCAATTTCGTGAACCTGCTCGGCCTCTGCGCGCTGGCGGTTCCGACGCCGGCGCGGGTCGACGGGCGGCCGGGCGGCGTCACGCTGATTGCGGCCGCGGGGCGCGACGGGCTGCTCGCGAGCCTCGGCCAGCGGATCGAGGCCTGGGGGTCGCGCAGCCTCGGCGCGACCGGATGGCGGCGGCCGGCCGCGCCGGCGCCGGCGACCGGACCGGGCGAAGGCGAGATGGAGATCGCGGTCTGCGGCGCGCACATGTCGGGCCTGCCGCTGAACGGAGAACTGACCCGCCTCGGCGGGCGGTTCCTGCGCGCGGCCGAGACGACGCCCGACTACCGGCTCTACGCGCTGCCCGGCGGGCCGCCGCGGCGCCCCGGCCTCTTGCGCGCGACCGGGCGGGGCGGAGCGGTTTCGCTCGAGGTCTGGGCCCTGCCGCGCGCGGCGCTCGGCGGCTTCGTCGCCGGCGTGCCGGCGCCGCTCGGGTTCGGACGCGTGGCGCTGGCGGACGGGACCGCGCCGTTCGGTTTTCTCGTCGAGGCGGCCGGCGTCGCGGGGGCCGACGACGTCACCGGCCTCGGCGGCTGGCGCGCGGTGCTGGCCGCAAGCGCGGAGGCGACTGCGTGAGCCACGCATCAGGCCCCGATCGAGACATGCGCCGCGACGATGCGCCAGCCCTCGGGGTCGCGCATCCAGACCTGGGTCTGCGCGCCGCGCCGCCCGGAGCCGCGGCGGCGGTACTCGGCCGTCGCCACGCCGACGTCGGACCCGAGCGCGACGATCTCGACCCGCAGCAGATCGCGGGCGAGGTCGCTGACGTCGCGCGCGCGGCGAAAGGCCGCGATCTCCGCATGGCCGTAGAGCCCGCCCTCCGTCGTCATGCGCAGCGTGCGCGGATCGTCCCGGAAAAACAGCGCCAGCGCCGCCGTGTCGTTCGCGACCAGCGCCGCCTCGTAAGCCTCGAACTCCGCCCGGATTTCGGCGGCCACGCCCGCCTCGTCGAATTCGCCTGCCATACGCCTGCCTTACCGCTGCCAGAACCACTGCCTGCACGCCGGCCCGGCTTAGCAGCCGCGCGCCCGCGGCGCCTAGGCCCCAAGGAGTGAGCCGCATGCCGAAGACCACGCTCGCCGCCGAGCCCGGCCCCCTGTCGCTCGACCCGCATCGCACCGCCCTCGTCGTCATCGACATGCAGCGCGACTTCCTGGAGCCCGGCGGCTTCGGCGAGACGCTCGGCAACGACGTCAGCCTGCTGCAGGCCGCCGTCGTTCCCTGCGCCGCCGCGCTGAGCGCGGCGCGCGGCGCGGGCATGCTGGTGATCCACACGCGCGAGGGCCACCGGCCCGACCTCGCCGACGCGCCGCCCGCGAAGGTGATGCGCGGAGCGCCGTCGAGGCGGATCGGCGATCCCGGACCGATGGGGCGGATCCTCGTGCGCGGCGAGCCGGGCCACGACATCGTCGACGCGCTGGCTCCCGCGCCGGGCGAGATCGTGCTCGACAAGCCGGGGAAGGGCGCGTTCCACGCGACGGATCTCGAGCAGATCCTGCGCAATGGCGGCATCGACACGCTGATCGTCTGCGGCGTGACTACCGAGGTCTGCGTGCACACGACGATCCGCGAGGGCAACGACCGCGGCTATCGCTGCGTCGCGCTGGCCGACGCCTGCGCGTCGTATTTCCCCGAGTTCCACCGCGTGGGTCTCGAGATGATCAAGGCCCAGGGCGGCATCTTCGGCTGGGTCAGCCATTCCGACGCCTTCACCGACGCCCTGCGCGCCGCCGCGCGCGCCGCCTGACGGGAGAACCTCAGATGCAGACGCAGACAGACACTCCGAGCCTCTGGACGCCTGGCGACTGGAACGCCCTGTTCGGCCTCGGCACCAACGTGCTCGTCAACATGCTGGTGATGACGGGCCTCCTGAAGTTCGTCGTCGGCCTGCCCGACGAGCTGACCTTCGGGCGGATCCTTCCGGCCGTCGGCCTGATGCTGTTCCTCGGCAACATGTACTACGCGTGGATGGGCTGGAAGCTCGCGAAGAAGGAGGGGCGCGCGGATGTCTGCGCGCTGCCTTCGGGGCCATCCGTGCCGCACATGTTCATCGTCGTCTTCGTGATCATGCTGCCGATTCTCGGCCAGACCGGCGATCCGGTGAAGGCGTGGGAGGCGGGTCTCGCCTGGGTGTTCCTGCAGGGCTTCATCCTGCTCGGCGGCGCGTGGATCGCGCCGTGGATCCGTCGGATCACGCCGCGGGCCGCACTGCTCGGCACGCTGGCGGGCGTGTCGATCGCGTTCATCTCGATGCGGCCGGCGATGGAGATCTACATGACCTCGATCATCGGGCTGATCTGCCTCGCGATCGTGCTGGCGAGCTGGTTCGGCGGCGTGCGCTACCCGCGCGGGCTGCCGGCCGGGCTGGTCGCGATCATCGTCGGCATGGCGATCGCCTGGGGCGCGACGGCGCTCGGCTTTCCGGGCGTGGGCGGCATGTCGGGCGAGAACCTCGCGTCGAGCTTCGCGAGCTTCGGGTTCTCGGTGCCGATCCCGGCGATCGACCACGTGTTCTCGGGCTTCGAGTTCCTCGGCTTCATCCTGGTCACCGCGATCCCGTTCGGCGTCTACGACCTCGTCGAGGCGATGGACAACGTCGAAAGCGCCGAGGCCGCGGGCGACACGTACTCGACCACGGAGGCCATCACCGCGGAGGGCGCGATCAGCCTGATCGGCACGCTGCTCGGCTCGCCCTTCGCGAACGCGGTCTACATCGGCCATCCGGGCTGGAAGTCGATGGGCGGGCGGATCGGCTATTCGGTCGGGACCGGCGTCTTCGTGCTGGCGCTGGCTTGGTTCGGCATCCTTGCGGTGTTCCTGAACTTGGTCCCGGTCGTCGCGATCGCGCCGATCCTGCTCTACATCGGCATGCTGATCGGCGCTCAGGCGTTCCAGACCACGCCGCTGACCCATGCGCCGGCCATCGTGCTGGGCCTGGTGCCGCATCTCGCGGCCTGGGCCAAGACGCTGATCGACGGGGCGCTTGGCGCGGCCGGCGTCACGATGTCGCCGGAGCTGGTCGCGGGCATGGCGACGAACGGGGTGCTCTACGAGGGGCTCGCGATCCTCGGCTCGGGCGCGATCCTGACCGGGCTGGTGCTGGCGGCGATCGGGGTCTTCATCATCGAGCGCAGGTTCGAGTACGCCGCCGCCTTTGCCGGTGCCGGCGCGGTGCTGACCTTCTTCGGCTTCATGCACGGACCCGCGGTCGGCATCGGCGTGACGCCGATGGTCGCGGTCGCCTATGCGTTGGTCGCCGGCTTCCTCGTCGCCTGCGCCCGGCTCGACTGGGTGACGGACGTCGAGCCGGAAGCCGTCCTCGCGCAGCCGGCGGAGTGAGCCGGTGCCGGACAGCTTCGACGCCCATATCGACGCAGCCTCGACGCTGGTCGGCCTGACCATCGCCGAGTCGCACCGCCCCGGCGTCGCGCGGTTCCTCGCGCTCGCCGCCGAGATGGCCGGAACGCTGGAGACCGTCGACCTCGGCGACAGTCCGGACCTCGCGCCGGTGTTCATGCCGCCCGGCGGGGAGGGCCGGTGACCGGGGCTCTCGACGCCTTCGCCACGGCCGCGACGATCGCCGCCGCCGTGCGCGACGGCGAAGTTACGGCCACCGCCGTCGCCCGCACGACGCTGGCCCGGATCGCCGCGACCGATCCGGAGATCAACGCCTATACCGAGGTGACGGCCGCGCGCGCGCTGGCCGAGGCCGCGGCGATCGACGCGGATCTCGATGCCGGTCGCCCGGTCGGGCCGCTGGCCGGGGTGCCCTTCGCGGTCAAGAACCTGTTCGACATCATCGGCCTTCCGACGCGCGCCGGTTCCCGGATCAACCGGGACCGGCCGCCTGCATCCGCCGACGCCGAGCTCGTCCGGCGGATGAACGCCGCGGGCGGGGTCCTCGTAGGCGCTCTGAATATGGGCGAATATGCTTATGATTTTACTGGTGAAAACGCGCATGACGGCGCCTGCCGCAACCCACACGATCCGGACCGGATGAGCGGCGGATCGTCATCGGGCAGCGGCGCCGCGACAGCGGCCGGAGTCGCGCCGGTCTCTCTCGGATCGGACACCAATGGATCGCTGCGCGTGCCGGCGGCGCTGTGCGGCGTGTTCAGCCTGAAGCCGACCTATGGGCGGCTGACCCGCGCCGGAACCTTTCCCTTCGTCGACAGCCTTGATCACCTCGGCCTGTTCGCCCGCGACGTGGCGGATTCTGACCTGCGCCTACGATGCGATGCAGGGACCCGATCCGGCCGATCACGCCTGCGCCGACCGTTCGAAAGCCCCGGCCGCGCCCGGCCTCGACAGCGGCGCGCAAGGGCTTCGCGTCGGCGTTCTCGGCGGATGGTTCGCGGCCAACGCCGGGCCGGAGGCGCGGGCGGCGCTCGACGCCGCGGCGGCCGGCCTCGCGGAGCAGGGGGCCCGGCTTCTGCCGATCACGCTGGACGAGGCGGAGGCCGGCCGGGCGGCCGCCTACCTGATCACCAATTCCGAAAGCGCGGCGTTCCATCTCGACCGGCTGCGGACCCGCGCCGGCGACTTCGATCCTGACACGCGCGACCGCTTCTTGGCCGGGGCGCTGCTGCCGGCCGCCTGGGTCATCCGGGCGCAGCGCGTGCGCCGCTGGTGGCTCGAGCGGGCGCTGGCTGCGTTTCGCCACGTGGACCTTCTGGTCGCCCCCGCGACGCCGTGCCCGGCGCCGCCGCGCGGCGAGCGCCGGCTCGGCCTCTCCGGCCGCGAGGTGCTGCTGCGCCCGGCGCTCGGACTGCTGGCGCAGCCTTTCTCCTGCATAGGGCTGCCGGTCGTGACCGCGCCGGTGTTCGAGTCGGGGGCGCTGCCGCTCGGCGTGCAGATCGTCGCGCGGCCATGGCGCGAAAATACCGGCCTCGCCGCAGCCCGCGCGCTGGAGGTCGCGGGCCGCGCCGTCGCCCATCCGCCGCCCCTGTCGATGGATGCGCCCCGCCGGCGCCAGTCGGGCTGACGCCGCCGCGTCTCCGGCCTGGCCGCTTCGCGCCGCCATCGCGCGCGGCGGAGATGGGCATTTCCGACGTTCCGCTCTACGACGGATCGGTGGGGCCGCGGGGCCGCCCGCAGCCCGAGGGGGAGGAAGACGTGATCGAGATCCGAGCGCCGAGGATCGGCTGTCAGACCTATACGTGGGAGATGCTCGGCGACGGCTGGGGCGGCGGGCCGGACGACCTGCTGGCCGCTATTGCCGCCGGCGGCTATGCGGGCATCGAGATCACCGACAACATGATCGGCGACTACGGCCGGGATGCGGCGCGCTTTGCCGAAGCGCTGTCGCGCAACGGGCTCGACCTCGTTGCCCTCGCCGTCGCATCCCCCAGCGGCTTCACCCGCCGCGAGGCGCTTGATGACGATCTGGAGACCTGTCGGCGATGGGCGGATCATGTCGCGCGCTTTTCCGGCGCGCTGATAGCGCTGGGATCGGCGACGCGGGTCGGCGGCGTCGCGCGCGCCGAGGCCTTTGATGTTTGCGCCGAGTTCTACAACCGCGCGGCCGAAATCGGCCGGCAGGCCGGGGTTGAGGTCGCCGTGCATCCGAGCTCGCATGCAGGCACGCTGCTCTTCGACCGCGCCGACTACGACCGGCTCTTCGCGGCGCTCGATCCGGGCGTCGGCTGGATCCCGGACACCGGCCACATGCTGCGTGCCGGCCAGGACATGGCCGACACGCTGCGCGCGCACTGCGACCGGATCCGCCACCTGCACCTGAAGGACGTGGACGCGACCGGCGACTGGGCGATGCTCGGCGCGGGCGTCTGCGACACGCCCGAAGTCTTCGAGATCCTGCGCGCGGCGCCCGGATTCACCGGCTGGCTGGTGATCGAGGAGGAATCCGCCGAGGCCGCGCGCGATCCGTCGGCGGCCGTCAAGCGCAACCGCGAGACGCTGCGCGCGATGCTCTGAGGCGGGCTGGGTCGGCGCCGGCCGCGCATCCGAACGGATCAGTTTGGCAAGAGCGCGCGATGCGTCCAAGATGGACGAAGCCACAGCCGCCGGAGCACCCATGACCGACCCCCTGAAGACCATCGAATCGCGCGTGCTCTGGCTGTCGCACTGGATGATCCACAACGCGAATCACCTGCGCCCCAAGGCGGACGCGATCAAGACCGGCGGCCACCAGGCGTCGTCGGCCTCGATGGTCTCGATCATGACGGCGCTCTACTTCTCGGCGCTGCGGCCGCAGGACCGGGTCGCGGTCAAGCCGCACGCCTCGCCGGTCTTCCACGCGATCCAGTACCTGATGGGCAATCAGACGCTGGAGAAGATGCGCGAATTTCCGCGGGCTCGGCGGCGTGCAGTCCTATCCGTCGCGCACCAAGGACATCGACGACGTGGACTTCTCGACCGGCTCGGTTGGGCCTCGGGGTCGCGATCACCTCCTTCGCCTCGATCGTGCAGGACTACGTCGCGGCCAAGCCCTGGGCCGGCGACAGGCCGCTGGGGCGGATGATCGCGCTGGTCGGCGACGCGGAACTCGACGAGGGCAACGTCTACGAGTGTCTGCAGGAGGGTTGGAAGAACGACCTGCGCAACGTCTGGTGGGTCATCGACTACAACCGCCAGTCGCTCGACGGGATCGTGCACGAGAACCTGTTCCAGCGCATCGAGAAGATCTTCGACGCGTTCGGCTGGGACGTGGTCAAGGTCAAGTACGGCGTGCTGCAGCGCGCGGCCTTCGACGAGCCGGGGGGCGCCGCGCTGCGCGACTGGATCGACCGCTGCCCGAACTCGGAATACGCGGCGCTGACCTATCGCGGCGGCGCGGTCTGGCGCGAGCGGCTGATGGAGGATCTCGGCGACCAGGGCGACGTCTCGGCGCTGATCGACCGGCGCAGCGACGACGAATTGGCGCGGCTGATGGAGAACCTCGGCGGCAACTGCGTCGAGACGATGGCCGAGGTCTTCGCGTCGATCGACCACGACCGGCCGGTCTGCTTCCTCGCCTACACGGTCAAGGGCTGGGGCACGCCGATCGCCGGCCACAAGGACAACCACGGCGGGCTGATGACGACCGCGCAGATGGCGGCCTGGCAGAAGCGCATGGGGGTGCCCGAGGGCCAGGAATGGGAGCCCTTCGCCACGGTTTCCGACCCGGACGCCTTGCGCGACTTCCTCGCCCGTGTCCCGTTCTTCGCCGCCGGGGCGCGGCGCTACGACGACGCCCGCCTCGCGGCGCCCGCGATCACGCTCACGAGCGAGCGCGAGATCTCGACGCAGATCGCCTTCGGCAAGATCCTCGACGATCTGGCCAAGGGCGAGAGCGACCTCGCCGCGCGGATCGTCACGACCTCGCCCGACGTGACCGGCACGACGAGCCTCGGGCCTTGGGTCAACCGCCGCAAGCTCTTCGCGCGGGCGGCGCGGGCGGACGCGTTCCGGGCGCACAACATCCCGTCGACCAGCCGCTGGGAGTTCGCGCCGGAGGGCCAGCATATCGAGCTCGGCATCGCCGAGATGAACCTGTTCCTGCTGCTCGGCGCGGCGGGGCTGTCGCATTCGCTGTTCGGGCGTCGGCTGATCCCGATCGGGACCGTCTACGACCCCTTCGTGAACCGCGGCTTGGACGCGTTGAACTACGCCTGCTACCAGGACGCGCGCTTCATCATCGTCGGCACGCCGTCAGGCGTGACGCTGGCGCCCGAGGGCGGCGCGCACCAGTCGATCGGCACGCCGCTGGTCGGGATCAGCCAGGACGGGCTGGCCGCGTTCGAGCCGGCCTTCGTCGACGAACTGGCCGCGATCATGGAATGGTCGTTCGACTACCTGCAGCGCGACGGCGAGGGCGACCCGGACGAGCGGACCTGGCTGCGCGACGAGACCGGAGGCTCGGTCTACCTGCGCCTGACGACGCGGCCGCTCGAGCAGCCGGGGCGGGCGCCCGGCGACGAGAGCTGGCGGCAGGGCGCGATCGACGGCGGCTACTGGCTGCGCCGGCCCGGGCCGGGCTGCGACGTGGTGATCGCCTACCAGGGCGCGGTCGCGTCCGAGGCGATCGAGGCGGCCGGGATCATCGCCGAGGGGCGGCGCGACGTCGGCGTGCTGGCCGTGACCTCGGCCGACCGGCTGAACGCGGGCTGGACGGCGGCGCAGCGGGCGCGGGCGCGGGGGAACGCGGCGGCGGTCTCGCATGTCGAGCGGCTGATGGACGACCTGCCGGCGCACGCGGCGCTGGTCACGGTGATCGACGGCCACCCGGCGACGCTGGCCTGGCTGGGCGCGGTCTCGGGGCGGCGGACCATCCCGCTCGGGGTCGAGCATTTCGGCCAGACCGGGACGATCGGGGATTTGTACCGCCATTTCGGGATCGACGCGACGTCGATCGTCGAGAAGGTGAACGGGCTGACGATGGGTCGGCCGCTGGGCTACCGGACGAGGGCGCCGGCCGGGGCCTGACGGCGGTCGCACGATGCGACCGTCGGTAAGTATTTGAAATAGTTGCGATAACGAAGTCGTTAGTCAGACGCCGAAAGTCACGTGGCCTTCGGCGTCGATCGGCCAGGCCGGGTTCCAGGCGATCTCCCAGGCGTGGTCGTCGGGATCGGCGACGTAGCCGCGAAAGCCGCCATGGGGCGGCGCGTCGGCCGCGCGCAGCAGGCGCCCGCCGGCCTCGATCAGGCGGTCCATCACCGGCGCGACGTCGTCCCGCTCGGCCACGTTGTGCGCGAGCGCGAAGGCGCCGGGTCCGGCGCCGGCCCGGTTCATGTCCTCGGCCAGCGCGTCCCGCAGGAAGGTCCCGAGGATGAAGCCGTTCATCTGGTAGAAGGCGATCTGGTCGTTCTCGAACACCGGCGTCCAGCCGAAGCCCGTCCCGTAGAAGCGGCGCGAGACGGTCAGATCGGCAACGCCGAGCGTGATGACGGAGATTTGCTGTTGCATGTCCATAACCCTTTTGTCCCCGGCGCGACATGCGCCGGCGTTCAAGGCCATGGGGCGCGTCGCGAGCGCGGCGGCCAGGACCCGCGATGGCGGGGACCGGGCCAACCGCACCGGCCTTTCCTTTTCTGACGGCGTGGAGACTAGCAGGCTGGGCGCTTGCGGGAAAGCGCGCCGGGATCATGTGGCGCCTTTCCGGACCGGAGAAGCGAGGCTCCGGGGGAGCCTCGCCCGGTCCGTCGTCCGGAGCGGAAGCGGAGGGCGAGGGGCAATAGGCCGGGACTGCCGGTTGTAATCCTGCCGCGCCTGCCCGGCTGGCGCGGAAACGCGCCTGCCCCGGGCGGGCAGGCGCGGCAGGATTTGTCGACGGACAAATCCTGCGGGTCTGCTGGATCGGTCCGGCAGGACTTCTCAGATCGCGATCAGGTGGTTGTCCCAGGCGCGCATCGGGGTTGCGAGCGTCGCGAGGGCGTCGCCGTCGAGCGCCGAGACGCCGCCCATCCCGTCGGTCGCGACGAAGCCGTGCGCGGCGGGTCCGATGCCGCAGACGTCGGCGCGGCGGATCGCGCCAAGGAACGCGCCGTCCCCGGCGCCGAAGACGTGGATCCGGCCGCCGCGCGGCGAGGTGATCGCGACCTGCGCGCCGGCTCGGTCCATCGCGATCGAGCCGGCGTAGCCGACCATCGCGATCTGCTCGGCAAGATCGGCTTCGGCCAGGATCGGCGCGGCCCCGCGCCTGTGCAGGCCGAGGAGCGGCGGCGCCTCGGCCGTGTCGCCCTCCCACTGCATCGCGAAGGCGACGAGCCCGTCCGGCCCCAGCGCGAGGTGGCGGATCGAGTCGTGGTGCAGCTCCGGGTCGAGCTCGACCTGCTCGATGATGCCGGCTTCGACATCGAGATAGGTCAGGTTCGGGCGCATCGTGTCGAGGTTCAGCTTCTCGCGCTGATAGGCGGGATCGGTGCGGATGCCGCCGTTCGCGACCGCAAGCGTCGCGCCGTCGGCGAGGGTTTTGACGTCATGCGGCCCGATGCCGCCGCTCTTGGCCTCGCCGATCCGCCGGTAGCCCTCGGCGCGCGACCAGAGGCCGATCCGGCCCTCGCCGGTCTCGATCCGGTTCTCGGTGGTGCAGAGCACGTCGCCGCCCGCGACGAAGGCGCCGTGGCCGTAGAAATGTGCGCCCGCTGGGGCCTCAAGCCGCCGCAGCACCGCGCCGGTCGTGCAGTCGAAGACCAGCGCGAAGGTCCCGGGACGGCGCGCGAAGGCCACGGCCTCGGGCGCGGTCGGGTGCGCGGCCGCCGCATGGCCGCGGTCGGGCAGCGCGATGCGGAAGAGGTCGGCGCCGCGCGCGTCGAGGCCGAACAGCGCATAGCCGCCGTCCGCCTCCTGCGCCGCGGCGAGGAAGGCAGGGTTGCCGGCGTCGGCCCAGGTCAGCGTCGGGAGCGCCGAGGCGGCGAGAAAGCTTGCGAGGAACGCGCGTCGTGTCGCCATGTCGTCAGTCTCCGTCCGCCGAGTTGAACCCGGCCGCGACGCCGAGGCTCGGGCCGATCTCGGCCCGAGCGACGTCGCGCACCGCGTCGATGCGTTGTTGCAGGCTCTCGACGCGTATACGGTCCTGCGGCTCGGAGACGCCGGCGAAGACGGGATCGTCGAGCCGGCCGGCCTCGCGCAGCGCCAGCGCGAAAGCGTCGAGGCTCTGATGCGGCGCCGTCTCGGGCAACATCTCGGCGAGATCGCGCAGCGCCTCCAGCGACAGCGTGACGTTGCGCAGCGACCGGCCCGAGCGCCAGGCCTCGGCGCGCGTCGGCCTTGGGCGGTCGAACGTGCCGAGCGGACGGCCGAGACGCTGGTCGGCGTCGAACTCGAGCCCGGTCATCAGCGCGGTGAAGAGCGCCTGCGCCGCCTCGCGCTCGGAGCGGAACGCGCCGCTCGCCGAGGGGACGCGCAGCGCATGGGCGTAGTCGTGCTGCCAGTCGGCGAGGATCGCCGTCGCCATCCGGGAGAGGTCTGCCGCGATCGCCGTGACCAGCGTGCAGGAATAGCTGTCAGGCTCGTAGTCGGACAGGTCGGGGTCGTAGAGCAGCAGGTCGAGCGCGAAGAGCCCGCGCGCGGCGACCGAGACCTGGGCGAACCCGTCCGGCGTCTCGACGACCGGATCCTCGGCGGCGATCAGCCCGCGCAGCGTGCTTTCGGTCAGGCCGCGCGGATCGGGCCAGAAGGCGATCGCGAGGCCGCGGCCCTGATCTTCGACCGGGCCGAAGCGGATGTGCTGGACGCCGAGCCAGGCGTCGAAGGCGCGCTGGTAGTCGCCCTGCAACGCCGGCGCGGTGCAATCGGCCTCGGCGGCGCTGGCGAGGCGTTTCGAGGTCTCGGCGAAGGCCCGGTAGCCGGGTAGGATCAGGCTGTCTACGGCTCCGGCCACGTCCGCGGCGGCGGGCGAGGCCATCGACAGGGCCAGTGCTGCAATCAGGGCGGTCTTGCGCATCAGAGGCTCTCCAGAAAGCGGATCAGCGCGTCGCGGTCGGGTTTCTGCATCGCGGCGACCTGGTCCCGGGCGGGCTGCGCCTCGCCGCCGTGCCAGAGGATCGCCTCCAGCAGGTTGCGCGCGCGGCCGTCGTGCAGGAACCGGGTATGCCCGTTGACCAGCCCGGTCAAGCCGATGCCCCAGAGCGGCGCGGTGCGCCATTCCCGGCCGCTCGCCAGCCCCTCGGGCCGGTCGTCGGCGAGGCCCTCGCCCATGTCGTGCAGCAAGAGGTCACTATAGGGCCAGATCAGCTGGAAGCTCTGCTCGGGCTGGTCCGCGAGCCGGTCGGTGACGAATTTCGGCGTATGGCAGGCCTGGCAGCCGGCGGCGTGGAACTGGCGCTTGCCGCGCAGGACCTGCGCGTCGTCGACGTTGCGGCGGGCCGGAACGGCGAGGTTGCGCGCGTAGAAGGTGACGAGGTCGAGGCCCTCGGCGTCGATCTCGGTCCCGCGGGCGTCGCCGTCGCCGTGCGGGCCGGCGCGGCAGGCGGCCTCGGCTTGCGTACAGTCGCCCCAGGGATCGGCGAAGACCGGGGTCGAGATGCCGATGTCGCCGGCGAAGGCGGCGGCCGACTGCTCGCGGATCGTCGGCGCGCCGGCCTTCAGGCCGAAGCGGCCGAGCATCGGCCGGCCGGTCTCGAAGGACCAGACGACCTGGGCGCGGCCGGATATGCCGTCGCCGTCGGCGTCGTCCGGATCGGCGTTGGCGAGGATGTCGGCGGCGGGGATCGCCTCGAGGAGGCCGAGCCCGATCATCTGCGGCGCGACGCGCGGCGACAGCATCGCGCCGGGCGCGAGCGGGCCGTAGCCGAGGTCCTCGGCGGTGTAGGTCGGGTCGAGCAGCGTCGCGGTTTCGCCGCCTGCGAGCGGGACCGGGGTCTCAGCGTAGGCGATGCCGAGCCGGTATTCGGCCGGATGACCCCGCGTCGCGAAGTCCTGCAACTGGCCGCCATAGGTCGGGTCGGGCTGGACGCGGGTCGGGGTCTCGCCCGTGGAGAGCAGGAAGGCCTCGATCTCGTCGATTGGCGCGTCCGCCGGCGCGGGCACGGAGACGCGCAGGAACATCGACGTCGCGTTGTCCTCGCCGGGTCCGGGCGGGTGGCCGCGGCCGTCCTTCAGGTGGCAGAGCTGGCAGGAGCGGGCGTTGTAGAGGGGGCCGAGCCCGTCCGAGGCCAGCGTCGAGGAGGGCGACGAGACCCAGAGCTTGCGGAAGAGGCCGTTGCCGACCTTGAAGTCCAGTTCGCGCTCGAACGGCATGTTGGCCGAGGATTGCGAGAAGGCGTTGGAATCCGTCCGGGCGCGGGTCGTCGCAGCGCCGCCCGGCTTGGCCTCGAAGGGCTCGGCCGCGTCGAAGTCGTCGGTCGGGCGGGTGACGGCCGCGATGCGCGCGGCCTCCTCGGCGGTGCGCGGAACGACGTCGAGATAGGGGCGGTTCAGATCGACCGGATCGGCCGCGACGGCGGCACTGCCGGCGGCGATCAGGGCTCCGAGGGCTAGGACGGCAAGCCGGAGGGCGGGCGCATCATGCGCCCGCCGGACCGGCCCGCCGCCGTTTCTGGCTGCGGGATGCATGGGGGCGACCTTCCTCGGCGGCTCTACTGGAAGACCGCGTCGGGATTGTCGAGGCTGTCCGATCCCTCGAAGGCGACCTGGTCGAGGTCGAGCGCCGCGACCGCGCGTTCGACGCCGCGTGTCTGCGCGACCAGCGCGTCGACGGCGCCGAGGATCAGCGCCTCGCCGGCCGCGTTGTCGCGCGCGAGCATCTGGTCGTAGCTGAGCCCGGCCTCCGCCGCGGTCTTGATCCGGCCGAGCGCTGCCATCGTCGCGTCGAGATCGGCGCGCAGGCCGGCATCGACTTCCGGATCCGCTTCGGCGACGAGATCGGAGACCGAGGGGCCGGAGACGACCGAGCCGTCGATGCGGACGTATTCGCCGAGATAGACGTTCCGCATGCCCAAGCCGTCGTAGTAGTGGCTGTTATGCGTGTTGTCCGAGAAGCAGTCATGCTCCTCCTCGGGGTCGTTCAGCATCACGCCGAGCTTCATGCGCTCGCCGGCCTGCTCGCCATAGGCGAGGCTGCCCATGCCGGTCAGGATCGCGCCGACGCCCGCGGTCTCGTCCTCCATCAGCGCCGCGCGGGCGGCGCCGTCCTTCGCCCAGGCCGAGGCCATCCCTTCGAGGTCCGAGACCAGCAGGTCGGTCGCGGTGACCAGGTACTGCGCGCGGCGGTCGCAATTGCCGCCGGTGCAGGCGTCGCCGGACGCGTAGTCGGTCCAGGGCCGCGCGCCTGCGCCGTGCTCCGTGCCGTTCAGGTCCTGGCCCCAGAGCAGGAACTCGATCGCATGATACCCGGTCGCGACGTTGCTTTCGACCTCGTCGGCCTCCTGCAGGTCGTCCTCGAGCAGCGCGGGCGTGATCGCGGTCGCGTCGATCTCGGCTCCCGAAAGCGTGAAGGTCGGGTTCGCGATCACGTTCAGGACCGCGTGTTCGTTCTCGTCGGTCGCGCCGCCATACGTGGCGTCGACATAGTCGATCAGGCCCTCGTCCAGCGGCCAGGCGTTCACCTTGCCCTCCCAGTCATCGACGATCGGATTGCCGAAGCGGAAGACCTCCGTCTGCTGGTAGGGCACGCGCGCGGCCAGCCAGGCGGCGCGGGCGGCCTGCAGCGCTTCGGCGGAGGGCGTCTCGATCAGGGCCGAGACCGCGTCCTGCAACGTCACGGCGGCGGAGTGGCTGTCGCCGTAGCCGGCTTCGGCGATGTTCGCGTAGGTCTCGAGGACGGCGGATTTCTCCACGGCGAAGGCGGGCAGGGCGGTCAGCGTCGTCGTGGCGAGAACGATCGCCATGGTCCTGGCGGACATGGATATTCCTTTCAGTGGCGCAGTGCGGAGGGCGAGGGGCGGTGGATCGCCGCGCCGCTGTCGGTTGCGGCGCGGGCGATGCGCAGGAAGGCGCGGCCGAGCAGGCCCGCGAGACAGACCGCCTCGAAGGCGGCGGCGCCGGACATCAGGATGCTGGCGAAGAGCATCGCCTCATCGCGGTCCTGTTCGGCCGCTGCGGCGATCATGTTGGCGAGCGCGCATTCGTCGCCGCCGAAGCACTGGCAGGCGAGGCCGTGGCGCATCAGCGGGCGGCGCGCGCGGGTAATCGTGATCTCCATCAGCGCGTCGAAGGTCGCGAGCGCCTCGACGGCGTCTTCGGGGCCGAGAACCTGGCGGAAGTCGCCCTCGAGCCGGGCGCGCGAGGCGGCGCCCTCGCACCAGCAGCGCGCGTAGAGGACGGCGGTCAGTTCGAGGGGCAGCAGGTCGCGCAGGTAGCCGACCGGCGCCGCGCCGCGGGGCGCATTCGTTTCTGGAAAGGACGAGATTCTCACGTCAACTCCCTGGATCTTGGCGGGGACTCGGCTGGGATAATAGCTGATTGAAAGAGTCAGTCATGTCAATCCTGACAATTCCAGTAGGGGTTGGGGCGCAACGAGTGCCTTCGCGGATTTGTCCGTCGACAAATCCGCGCGCGCCTGCCTGCCCCTTGGCAGGCGCGTCTCCGACGCACCCGCCCAGGCAGGCGCGCGGGGATTGGAGAGCGACGGTCCGGGCGACCACCCTCTCGGCCTGCGCGCTCGCGCGCTTCGGCCGACGGACCGGCGCGACGCGGTGCGTCGCTGACGCCGGTCCGAGATGGGTCCGACTCAGCGCCCGAATACGGCCTCGGGCAGCGCGGTGGTCAGCGCCGGAAACAGCGACAGCGCGAGCAGCACGCCGAAGAGCGGCAGCAGCCAGGGAACGATCGCGCGCGACATCGCCTCGAAGCTGATCCCGGCGATGCGCGAGGTGATGAAGAGCACGACGCCGACCGGAGGCGTGATCGTGCCGATCATCAGGTTCAGGACGAAGATCACGCCGAACTGGACCGGGTTGATGCCGAGCTGCATCGCGACCGGCGTCAGGATCGGGATCAGGATCAGCATCGCCGCCAGCGCCTCCATGAAGCAGCCGACCACCAGCAGCAGCACGTTGACCGCGAGCAGGAACAGCAGCGGCTCGCCGATGTGCTCGACGATCAGCGGCGTCAGCGTCTGCGGCACGCGCGCGATCGACAGGCACCAAGCGAGCGCCGCCGCCGTCATCACCAGCGCCAGCACCATGCCGGTGGTCTCGACGGTGTCGACGATCAGGCGCGGCAGCTCGCGCAGGTCGAACTCGCGGTAGATGACCAGCCCGAGGAACAGCGCGTAGACGGTGGCGACGGCCGCGGCCTCGGTCGGGGTCATGATCCCGGCCATCATGCCGCCGAACAGGATCACCGGCGTCATCAGCGCCCAGTGCGCGCGGCGATAGGCGCGCCAGATGTCGCCGAGGCCCGGGAAGGGGCTGCGCGGCATGTTCCGGCGTCGCGCGACCACGCTGACCATGCCCGCGAGCATCAGCGCCATCAGGAGGCCCGGCACGACGCCCGCCAGGAACAGCCCGCCGATCGAGACGTCGGCCGAGACGCCGTAGATCACCATCGGCAGCGAGGGCGGGATGATCGGGCCGATCGTCGCCGAGGCGGCGGTGATCGCGGCCGCGGTCTCGGGGTCGTAGCCGGCCCGCTTCATCGCCCGGATCTCGAGCGCGCCGACGCCGCCCGCGTCCGCCACGGCCGAGCCCGACATGCCGGCGAAGATCACGCTGGCAAGGATGTTGGCATGGCAGAGGCCGCCGCGGATCCAGCCGACGCAGGCGGTCGCGAAGGCGAAGATCCGGTCGGTGATCCCGGCCGAGTTCATGATGTTGCCCATCAGGATGAACAGCGGCGCCGCGAGCAGCGGGAACGAGTTGATCGACTGCGCGATCTTCTGCGGCACGATGTCGGCGGGCATCCCGGCCAGCGCCACGAAGGCGACCGCGGCGAGGCCGAGGGCCGCGTAGATCGGCACGCCGACGAGGATCGCGACCAGCCAGACCGCGAGGATCTCGAACATCGTCGTGGTCATCGGGCGGCGCCCGGTATGTCGCCGCGCAGGCTGCGGACGACGCCGAGCGCGGACTGGGCGACGACCGCGAAGCCCGCGATCGGGATCGGCAGGTAGACCAGCGCCACCGACAGCGGCAGGCTGACCCACATCACGTCGAGGTTGCGCCCGATCAGGCCGAAGCTGCGCGTCATCAGCACGACGCCGAACAGGGCGACCGCGACGTGGATCGCCGCCTCGGCGATGCGGCGCGGCCAGCCGCCGAGCCGGCCGATCAGCGCGGTGACGCGGATGTGGCTGCCGCGGTTGCCGGCGATGATCCAGCCGACGAAGCCGGTCCAGACCAGCAGGTACTGGCCGAGCTCGTCCGACCAGGCGAGCGGGCGGTTCAGGAAGCGGAACACGACGCCGGCGAAGACCGCGCCGAGCATGGCCAGCACGAGCGCCACGGCGGCGGCGTAGAGCAGGCCGTCGCTGATCCGGGCGAGGCGGGCGAGCATGGGCGGGATCTCCGGCAGGCGGGGGGCCGCCGGCGACGTGCCGGCGGCGCTTGAGGCAGGCGCGCGGCGGTCAGAGCGCGGCCAGCGCTTCCCAGGTTCCCTCGCCCCAGACGTCGACGAACATCGCCGGCAGCGTCTCGAGCACCGGCTTGCGGAAGCTCTCGACGTCGGGCTCGATCACGGTCATGCCCTCGGCGGCCAGCGTGTCGAGCAGGGCCGCCTCCTGGTCGATCACCTCCTGGTTCTGCAGCGGGATGGCCTCGGCGATCGCGGCCTCGAGAATCGTGCGGTCGGCCGGGTCGAGCGCCGCGAGCCAGGCCTCGTTCGCGATGACGATGCGCGGCGTGATGATGTGCCCTGTCAGGATCAGGTAGGACTGCACCTCGTAGAGCTTCGCGGAGGCGATCGTCGGCAGCGGGTTCTCCTGGCCGTCGACGGCGCCCTGGCTCAGCGCGAGGTAGAGCTCGTTGAAGTTGATCGGCGTCGCCTGGCCACCCCAGGCCTCGACCATCGCGCGGAACGTGTCGACGGGCGGCACGCGCAGCTTGAAGCCGGCGAACTCGGAGACGTCGTGGATCGGCGTGTCGCCGGTCGTCACGTGGCGCTTGCCGTAGTAGGTGACGCCGAGCATGCGCATGCCGCGCTGGGCGACCATTTCCTCGTTCAGCTCGGAGAAGACCTCCGAGCCGGGGACCTTCTCGAGCTGGGCCGGGTCGGTCCACAGATAGGGCGCCTCGAGCACCGAGAGACGCGGCAGCAGCGCGCCGAGCGCGGCGGCGCCGTCGGTGGTCATGGCCAGCGCGCCGGAGACGACCATGTCCATCATGTCCTTGCCCGAGCCGAGCTGGCCATTCGGGAAGCTCTGGATGTCGATGCGGCCCTCCGAGGCGTCGCGGGCCGTTTCGGCGATGCGGTCGATCATCAGCACCTGCGGGTGCGTCGCGGGCAGCATCTCGCCCCAGCGGATCACGGTGCCCTGCGCGCGCAGGATCGCGGGCGCGGCGAGCGCGCCGCCGAGCGCGGCGGCGCCGGCGAGAACGCGGCGGCGGGTCGTCTTGGCGTCGATCATGGTCGGTTCCTCCCGAGGGGTCGCTTGGTGTCGGTGCGCCAGGCGTTGGTTCGCCCGGCCGTTCTGGTCAGAGCTTCACGGCCCGTTGCCGGGCCGTTTCAATGTGGCGGGCCATCGCGCGCGCGGCCGCGTCCGGGTCGCGCCGCTCGACGGCCTCGATGATCGCGAGGTGCTCGCCGATGACCGAGGGGATCATCGGCACGTAGAGCCGGGTCTCGGACAGGCGGATCAGCTTGATCTTGATCCAGTTGACCCGGTAGGCGTTCTCGACGATCGCGTTGCCGAGGCAGCCGATGACCGCCTCGTGCAGCGTCAGGTCGACGGCCTCCGCGTCCTCCATCAGGTCGGTCTCGTCGCCGGCCTCGTGGCGGGCGAGGATGCGCTCGTGCTCGGCGCGCAGCCGCGCGACCTCGGCCGGATCGGCCTCGGCCGCAAAAATGCGCACCGCCGGCTCCTCGAGGAACAGGCGGAGCTGGAAGGCGTTGCGCACCAGGTTGAGGTCGACCTGCGGCGTCTGCATGCCGCGATGCGGCACGGTGCGGATCAGCCCCTCGGCCTCGAGCCGCGGCACCAGTTCGCGGATCGCGCCGAGCGGGAAGCCGGTGATCGCGACCAGCTCGCGCTGGGTGATGAACTGGCCGGGCGCGATCTCGCGGTTCAGCAGGCTGCGGGTATAGCCCTCGTAGGCCTGGTCGCGCAGGTTCGGCGTCTCCACGCGGTCGGCCGGGGCGATCATGAGCGCGCCGTCGTGCCGGGGCCGGTCATGCCGGCGCGGTCTCGGCGAGGATCGCGTCCATCTCGTCCGCCAGAGCGCGGGCCTCGGCCGCATCGAGGTCGGTCAGCGGCGGGCGCATCCGCGCATAGGCCGGGTCGCCGTGGCGATGGGCGACCAGCGCCTTGATCGCCGGCAGGACCGGGCGGGCGACAATGCGCTCGACCGCCGCGCCGACGCGCGGGTCGTCGCGGCCGTCGTGGATCACCGCGCGCAACATGCCGGGCGCGAAGTTCGCGAGCCCGCAGATCGAGCCCTCGGCGCCGGCCTTCATCGCGCGCGCGAGCAGGCGCTCGTCGCCGACCAGCACCGAGAGGTCGCCATGCGCCGCGAGGCAGGCCTCGGCGTTGGCCCAGTCGCCGGACGAGTCCTTGATGCCGGCGATGGCCTGCGGGAAGGCCGCGCGCAGCCGCGAGATCAGCGCGACCGACAGCGGCGCCGCGGTCTGGCCGGGAATGTGGTAGAGGATGACGCCGCGCAGGTCGGGGCCGATCTTGTCGAAGGTGCGGGCGAACCAGGCGAAGAGGCCGTCGTCGGGGACGTTCTTGAAGTAGAAGGGCGGCGTGAACAGCAGGCCGCGCGCGCCATGCTCGAGCGCGAGCCGGGCCTGCGCCGCAGCGCCGTCCATCGTGCTGTCGGCGACGGCGGCGTAGAGCCGCTCGGCCGGGTCCATCCCGCCGGCGAGCACCGCTCCGAGCATCGCCGCGCGCTCGGCCAGCCCGATCGAGAAACCCTCGCCGGTCGTGCCGAACAGCGTCAGGCTGTCGCAGCCGTTCGCGATCACCCACTCCGCGTGCCGCGCGAGCCGGGGGAGATCGGGCGCGCCCGACGCGTCGAAGGGCGAGACCAGCGCCGCCGAAAGTCCGAAGATGCGTTTCGCCATCATTCCATCACCATGCTGTCACCAACATGTTAGTCTGGAGCGCAGAGGCGCGTCAATGATGATGAGGTCCATGGTCGCAGGCGCCGGAATGGCCGCCTCGCCCCGCTACAGGAGCGGCGGATAGGCGCGGATTTCGAAGCGGCAGAAGCTCGGGGATCCTGAGACGCCGTATGAAATCCATCGCCTAACAAACATCAATCGTTAGTAAAATCCGCTAAGCCGGCGGGATCAGGCCGTTGTCGCGCAGGAAGTCGGCGAGGATGCCGGCCATGACCTCGGGCTTCTCGACGCAAGGAATGTGGCCGGCGCCGCGGATCAGCTCGAAGCGGGCGCCGGCGATGCTGTCGGCGGTCTCGCGCACGAGGTCGGGCGGGGTCGAGCCGTCGTCGGAGCCGGCGACGACCAGCGTCGGCAGGCTGAGGCGGGCGGTGCTGTCGCGCAGGTCGGTCTCGGCCAGCGCTGCGCAGCAGCCGAGGTAGCCGTCGATCGGCGTGCGCGTCAGCATGTGCCGCCAGCCCGCCAGCTCGTCCGCGCGCTCGGCGTGGAAGCGGCGCGTGAACCAGCGCTCCAGCGTCGCGTCGGCCAGCGCGGCGACGCCGCCCTGCCGGACGTCGGCGATGCGCGCGTCCCAGATCTCCGGCGCGCCGATCTTGGCGGCGGTGTTGCTGAGGACCAGCGCGCGCAACAGGTCGGGGCGTTCCGCCGCGAGCCCCTGCGCGACGACGCCGCCGATGGAGAGGCCGACGAAGACCGCGCCGCCGTAGCCGAGCGCGTCCATCAGCCGGCCTGCGTCGCCGACGAGGTCGCCCATGAAGTAGTCGCCCTCCGGCGCGTCGCTGAGGCCATGCCCGCGCATGTCGTAGCGCAGGATGCGCAGGCCCGCCGGCAGATGCGGCAGCAGCGGGTCCCAGACGCGCAGGTCGGTCCCGAGCGAATTCGCGAAGACGACCGGCAGCCCGTGCGGGTCGCCGTCCTCCGCGTAGTGGATCCGGAGGTTTCCGAGATTGGCGATGCGCATCGGGCGGCCTCCCTGGCTTTGGCGCGTGCTGCGCCAGTCCTGCCCCGGAGCGCCGCCGACATCAACGGCGGACGGGATCGCCCGATCCGGCGGCGGCCGGGCCGGGCGGCGCTCCTCAGCTCATGCCGAGGCTCGCCTTGTAGAGCGCGATCTGGTTCTCGCGGCCGAGCTGGTCGGTCAGGCGCTCCCAGGCGGCGGCGATGGCGTCGGCGGTCTCCTGGGCCGAGCCGTACTGGCCGGCATAGCCCTTGGCGAGCTCGTCCTCGGCGATCGAGTAGTACTGGAAGATGCCGGGGATGCGCGGCTCGATCGCCGCGTTCGGGTGGTTGTAGCTGTCGCGGTTCGAGCCGAGATAGTTCTCGATATAGGCCCGGTCGTAGCCGGCCGCCTCCCATTCGTCATAGTCGAAATGGGATTCGCGGTAGGGCTGGAAGCCGGACGGATAGGCCGCCATCCACAGCGAGATGTCCCGGCCGCCCAGATGCGCCGCCGCCGACCAGGCGGCCTTCTTCTTCTTCTCGTCGCCGTCGACGCGGGCCATCACGTAGACGCCCCAGCCGATATAGGCCATGTTCGGCGCGTAGTTCGGGCCCTGCAGCGTGTCCCAGTTCCCGGTCGCGGAATTGTAGACGTCGTCCGAGCCGGGCAGGATCGAGAAGCCGACGACGTCGCCGACGATCGAGCCGTCCGAGGTCCGGGCCGAGGAGCCGACGTCGCCCCACCACGACAGCATCGAGCCGGTGCCGGCGAGGAACTGCTGGAAGGCGGTCGTGCCGGGGTCGGCGTTGATCTGGTCGGCCGGCTGGTCGGGCATCACGTCCATCACGTCCTGGATCGCGCGCACGAAGGCGGGGTTGTTGACGCGCGGCTTCATCGTGTCGGGATCGAACAGCCAGGCCGGATCGTCTGGGTGCTTGGCGTAGGCGGTCGCGCGGCTCTCGAGGAAGTAGAAGCCGAAGCCGCCCCAGCCCTTCAGCGGGTCCAGGTAGCCGTGCGCGGGGAGGCCGAAGGTCGGGTCGGTCTTGCCGTTCAGGAACTTCGTCGCCGCCTGGACCTCCTGCCAGGTGACGGGCACGCCCCAGTCGCTCTCGTTGCCGGCGTCCTTCCAGGCCTGAGCGAGGTCGGGGTCGGAGAAGATGTCGGTGCGGTAGCTGAAGGTGTGGCAATCGCCGTCGATCGAGATGCGGTAGGTCTTGCCGTCCCAGGTGCCGACCGGCGCCTTCAGGTAGCCGACATAGTCGTCCATTTCGATCAGCTCGGCGACCCAGTCGGGCATCTCGGAGGCGAGGCCCTTGCCGCAGACGTCGCCCTCGAACGGCGCGCCCATCTCGATCACGTCGAAGTCGACGGTGCCGGTGGCGATCGCCTGCTGCAGCCGCGCGTTGTAGTCGGCCTGGGCGAGGTCGATCCACTGGATCTTCGCGCCGGTGTAGTCCTCCCAGGGCTTCAGGAAGCCGCGGAACAGGAAGTTGTGCAGGTTCTGGTTGTTGAGCCCCATGAAGGTCAGCTCGACGCCCTCGAACTCGCCCTCGGCAACGGTGTCGCGGGTGCCGCCGAGGCACATCTCGCCGACCTTCTGCCAGTCGGCGTCGGTGGGCGAGCCCATGCCGACGCCGGGGATCTTCAGGATCTCGGCGCGCAGGCTGTCCTGCGCGCGGGCGGGCCGGGTCAGCGCGCCAAGCGCGCCGCCCGAGGCCACAGCGAGCGCCGCGGCGCTGGCCGCGCCGCGCAGCACGCGCCGCCGGCTGGCCTGAAGCGTCATCAGGCGGTCGTGGATGTCGACTCTCATTCGGTGATCCTCCCTGGATCTGAAACGACGCGCTCGCTTCTTCCGGCTGCCCCCGGCCGGCCGTGTTCGTGTCCGACAGGGGCGCGCGTCAAGCGCCTGCAACTATGGAGGAGGCTCCGGACCTGTCAACGGAGTTGGGGCGCTCGCACGGCACCGGGATGCCCGCCGTCGCCGGCGCCTGCCTTGGCGATGGACAGGCAGCGCGGCCCTGCGCTACGCATCGACGGGCAAGCGCCGTCGGACGGCGACCGGGGGAGCGCGCATGGCCGGCGTCACGATCAGCGATCTTCGCAAGTCCTTCGGCGGCGTCCAGATCATCCATGGCGTCGACGTGGCGATCGAGGACGGCGAGTTCGCGGTCCTGGTCGGACCCTCGGGCTGCGGCAAGTCCACGCTGCTCCGGATGATCGCGGGGCTCGAGAGCGTGACCGGCGGCGATGTGCGGATCGGCGATCGGGTCGTGAACAACCTCCCGCCGGCCGAGCGCGACATCGCGATGGTGTTCCAGTCCTACGCGCTCTATCCGCACAAGACCGTGCGCGCGAACATGGGGTTCGCGCTGAAGCTGCGCGGGATCGACCGGGCCTCGGTCGAGGAGCGCGTGAAGCGGGCGGCCGAGATCCTGTCGCTGGAGCCCTATCTCGACCGCTATCCGCGCCAGCTGTCGGGCGGGCAGCGCCAGCGCGTCGCGATGGGCCGGGCGATCGTGCGCGATCCGCAGGTCTTCCTGTTCGACGAGCCGCTGTCGAACCTGGACGCGAAGCTGCGCGTGCAGATGCGCGCCGAGATCAAGGAGCTGCACCTGCGGTTGAAGACGACGACGGTCTTCGTCACGCACGACCAGATCGAGGCGATGACGATGGCCGACAAGATCGTGGTCATGCAGGCCGGGCGCATCGAGCAGGTCGGCGCGCCGCTGGACGTCTACGACCGGCCGGCGAACCGCTTCGTCGCGGAGTTCATCGGCTCGCCGTCGATGAACCTCGTCGAGGGCGTCGCCCGCGCGGGCGGGGTCGAGGTCGCTGGCGTGCTGCTGCCTGTGGCGGGGCCGGCGCCGGAGGACGGCCGGCGCGTGGTCTACGGCATCCGGCCCGAGCACCTGGACCTCGCCGAGGACGGGTTCGCGGCGACCGTGGCGATCGCCGAGCCGACCGGGGCCGAGACGCTGGTCTATTTCCGCTTCGCCGGCGGCGAGATCGTGGCGGTCTTCCACGACCGCCATGACCTGCGCCCCGGCCAGGAGGTGCGATTGCGGCCGCGGGCCGAACGGGCCCATCTCTTCGATCCGCAGACGGGAGAAAGACTGTGAGCGAGCGCGTTATCCTCTGCTACGGCGACAGCAACACCCATGGAACGGCGCCGATGACGTCGCTGCAGGAGGGAAGGCGGCTCGGCCGGGCGGAACGCTGGCCGGGCGTGCTGGCGGCGGAGCTCGGGGCACAGTGGCACGTAATCGAGGAGGGGCTGCCGGGACGGACCACCGTGCATCCCGACCCGGTCGAGGGCGAGTACAAGAACGGGCTCGCGGTGCTGCCGGCGATCCTGGAGAGCCACGGGCCGATCGACATCGTCGTGCTGATGCTCGGCACCAACGACCTTAAGCCGCGCTTCCAGGTGCCGCCGGTCCAGATCGCCACCTCGATCGAGCGGCTGCTGAAGGCGATCCGGACCAGCGAGTGCGGGCCGGAGGGGGGCGCGCCCCGGATCCTGCTGATCGCGCCCGCGCCGGTGACCGAGGAGGGCAGTCTCGCGGAGGTCTTCGCGGGCGGGCCGGCGCGCGCGGGGCTGGCCGCCCATTACGCCGAGGCGGCGGAGCGGCACGGAGCGGCGTTCCTCGACGCGGGCGGCGTCTGGACGGTGAGCCCGATCGACGGCGTCCACTTCGACGCCGGCGAGCACGCCAAGCTCGGCCAGGCCGTGGCCGCGGCGATCCGCGGCCTCGACCCTCAGTAGCGCTCGATGGAGCCCGCCTCCGCGCGGCGGCCGACCAGCACGCGCTGCAACCGCGCGAGCCAGCCGGCGCCACGGTCGTAGCGGGCGCGCACGACCTCGGGCATCGCGACGTCCCGGTTGAGCTGGACGCCCCAGACATCCTCGATGAAGCGCCCCTCGCGCTTCATCGCCTGCAGCAGCGCCAGCGCGCCCGCGTAGCCGAGGTCGCCCTCGCGCTGGGCGATCTGCAGCATCCGCTCCTCGACGTCCTGGGCCATCTTCGCGTCGCCGCAGATCATCACATGCCCATCCGGCCGGCGCAGGATGTCCCAGACGATGCCGCCGTCGCCGTCGAGCGCGTCCTGGACATAGGCCTTGGCCGGTCCCTTGCGCGAGAAGGCGACGACCAGCCGGGACAGGAGCCCCGTGCTGCGCCATGCGGTCAGGTCGGCGCGCTGCAGGAACTCGGCCTCGCTGCGAAAGCCGACATAGAGCGCGGCGGGCGCGTCCGGCCGCGCCTTGACGTCTCGCGCGGCGCGATCCTGCAGGATGCCGTGGAGCGGCGCGAGGCCGGTCCCGGCGCCGACCAGCAGCAGCGGCCCGTCGAATCCGTCGGGCAGCCGCCGCGGCGCCGCCTTGATCGACAGGCGCACCTCCGCGCCCGGCGCGAGCCCGGCGAGGTAGTGCGAGCACAACCCCGCGCGCGGCCGGCCATCGCGGCTGGGCGTCGTCAGCACGCCGGCCATGATCCGGGCCTGACGCGGATGGAAGCGCGGGCTCGAGGCGATCGAGTACATGCGCGGGCGTTGCCGCGGCAGCAGTTCGATCAGAACGTCGATCGGCGGTGTCGCCTGCGGGAACGCGTCGAAGAGGTCGAGCAGCGAGTGGTAGGTCTCGCGCAGCCATTCCCGCAGCGTCCGGCGCTCAGGATCGGCGTCGTCGCGGCCGAGCGTCTCCAGCCAGCGGTCGAGCTGCATCTGGTCGTCCGGGTCGCGGCTGATCGCGCGCATGGCCGTCAGCAGCTCCTCCGGCGCTTCGGGCATGCCGAGATCGAGGTCCTCTGCCAGCAGCCGCTCGACCGGATAGCCGTCGCGGTAGCGGTCGAGCGTTTCGACCGAGGCGCCGAGAATGCGGAACCACGCGTCGCGCGGCAGACCGAGATGGCCGCAGATCCCGTCCACCAGCCGGTCGGGGTTGACCGGCAGCACCGCGATGTGGTCGCCGACCTGATAGTCGACGACGCGGGCGGAAAGGTCGAGGCCGATGTGGCGCGTCGAGCGGTCGGGGCCGGCGTTTGCCGAGAGCATCTCGTCGTTGAAGGCGACCGTTCCGAGATGCGCCGGATCGCGGGCCGGGACGCGCGCCGGCGGGATGATCTCGACGACGGCGCGCCGTGCGCGCGCGGCGTGGCTGTCGGCGGACCAGAGCTTCGCGAACATCTCCAGCCACTGGCGGACCGTGTCCGACTGGCCGGCGATCTCGTCGGCCGTCTCGAGCTTGGCGATCCGGGTCGCGCCCGCGCGCTCCAGCGCCGCGTCGAAGGCCTGGGCCGCGGCGCAGAACTGCGGGTAGATGCGGTTGCCGATGCCGAGCACTCCGAAGCGGACCCCGCTCAGCGCGCCGGGCCGGCAGGCGCGCAGCCAGTCGAGCAGCGCCTGGCCGTTGCCCGGCGCGTCGCCGTCCCGGCAAGTCGAGGCGATCGCCAGCACCAGCAATTCGCGCGGCAGCGCCGCCACATCGATCTCGTCCATCGGCATGACGACGGGCGCGAGGCTCGCGAGCCGGCGCCCGGCCTGGCGCGCGTAGCCCTCGGCGGTGCCGGTCTCGGACGCGAACAGGATCAGCGGCCGGCGCGTGCGGGTCTCGACCTCGACCGCGGCGGCGCGCTTCTGGCCGATGTCGCTGTCGTTGATCGCCCAACGGTCGGCCGCGTAGGCGTAGCAGGGGCGCAGGTGGAAATCGCGCGTCTCGTGGTGCCAGACAGGCGTCGTCGAGCCGCCCGCGGCCGGCGCGATCCAGGACCACTGCGCCGGACATTCGCGCCCGGCCTTCTTCTCGCGCAAGTCGTGGATCATGAACTGGCGCGACGCTGTCTGGTGGTCGACCAGCGTGACGCGGGCCTTCTGGAAGCTGTGCACGATCGCCGCGTTCAGCTCGAGGAACGCCCGGTCGCGCCACAGCGTGGCCTCGCTCGACGTGTCGAGCCCGAGCGCCGCGGCGATGGCCTCCGCGCGGTTGTAGCGCTTTTCCTCCCAGAGATTGCGGGCGATCTCCGTGCCCATGAACCAGCCGTTGAACGGCAGGCAGCCGTAGTCGATGCCGCCGATGTCGAGGCGGAAGTTCGCGATCGCGGGGACCGCGCACCACCTGAGGCCAAGCTCCGCCATTGCCGGGACGCTCGGGTGCGAGATCGGCACCTCGAGAACCTCGCGGGGATCGAGTTCGTAGAGGCGCGGCTCGTGGCCCGGCGCGTCGATGACCAGCGGCAGGATGTCGAAGTCGGTCGGCTCGGCCGGCGGCTCCCAGCCGAGGCGGCGGATCGCAGCGGTCAGGTCGAGGTTGGCCCGGTCGCCGAGCACGGAGCCGTCGGGCATCGGGTAACCCGCATAGCGGATCAACTGGCTGTTCCAGATCCGCGGACCCCAGCGCTCGCCCGGCCGCGTCGGGCGGAACAGCGTCAGCACGATCTCGATGTTGCCGCCGTTGGTCGCGGCGCGCAGGTGCTCGACGCATTCGGCGAACATCTCGTCCGGGTCGGTGACGTGGCGTCGGTCGCGCACGATCAGGTTCTTCCAGCTGATCCGGCCGATGCACTTGGGCGCGTTGCGCCACGCGAGCTTGGCGCCGTACTCGATCTCCTCGAACGTGTGCGTATAGGCGCCGGTGGCGCGGATTTCGTGCGTGATCTCCGACCAGCGCTTGTGGATCCGCGCGTCCGGCCAGTCGAGCTCGCGGGCGACCTGGTTGATGAAATCGCGCGCGGCCGAGATCATGCGCTCCTGCTGTGCCATCGGCTCGGAGATGATCCGGATCACCCGGCCGAACATGACTTGCCATCCGCGCCGCATCCGGTCGTTCAGCGGCATCCCGAATGCGCCGAGCGTCTCGAGCAGCGGGCCGGCAAGGTTCGGGTAGTCGGCCGTCGGAATCGCGTTCGACAGGTGGACCTGCGCGAGATTGCGCAGCTCCCCGCGCAGGCTCTGCGGCCGCGTCACAGCGCGGCTGAGGAACACGACCGTCTCGATCAGGTGGCGCGACAGCATGTCCATGTCGGCGGTGCGAAAGTGGCGCAGCACGTCCGGATGGGTGCGGAACAGCGTCTGATAGAAGAAGATCCCGGCGTCCTGCGGATGCGCCAACATCATCTCGGCGCCGTCGCGCATTTCCGCGACGATTTCGGGCGCCAGCGCGCGTTCCTCGGCCTCGGCATGGGCGATCATCGGCGCGGCGACGTGCAGCGCGAAGAAGCGCGCGAGCGCGGATTCGTCCCCGCGCGCCAGGTTTTCGCGCTCGAAGTCCTCGAGGTAGGGGGCCTTGCCCATTGCCCAGACGAAGGTCTGGCCGGCGGCGCGCCATTGCGCCGGCGTGACGCCGTAGGTCGCGAAGAAGGCGCCGAGTTCAGCCAGGCCGCCGCAGGCGGAGGCCCCGGCGCCGGGCGCCACGTGATAGGCCTCGCGCAGCGTGCGCTCGGTGGAGGGGTCGAGCGCGCGAACGGCGCGGTCGAACAGCGCGAGGAACTCGGACGGCGCCTGGTCGAGCGCTGGCCCGAACTGGTCCGCCAGTTCAGGCTCGTCGAGCAGGAGTCGCTCGAAGAACATCTCCGTCAGCATCTCGTCGAAGGCGATGAACTTGTTCCAGCTGTCCTTGACGATGATCACGTCGACCTGGGACAGGCGCTCGACGCCTTCCGACGCAGCTGATTCCGAAGGGCCGGACGGTTCGGTTTGCGACAAGTATTGCGTCTGAAGCGCCGACGACCTCTTCATTGGGTTATTCCTCGCGATGTACCGGTTGTCCCGGCAGATATTTTACCACTGTTTAACCATTCAAATACTATCCGGTGATTCATTAAGGATCGACAAAGCCGCCGACGGTTAGGACGGTGGCATCGGCACGCACAGGCCCCGTGGCGCGATCCGGCGCCAGAGACGGAGTTCGAGATGTACGGCATGATCCATCAGGCGGCGCGGGAACTGGCCATCTCGGAACTCGGTCACCGGGAATGGGAGGCGCTGCTCGCGGCCGAGGGTCTGTCGGGCCGGCATTTCATCGGCGTCGAGTACTATTCCGACGACGACACGATGCGACTGGTTCAGGTGATCTCGGACCGCCTCGGCCGCGGGATGTGCGAGACCTTCCATCTGTTCGGCCGGTTCTGGGTCGATTTTGCCGGCGCCTCGGCCTATGGACGGGCCCTGCAGATGGCGGGGCAGGACCTGGAGACCTTCATCGCGAACCTCGACCGCATGCACGCGTCGATCAAGTCCAACATGCCGCGCGCCGCGCTCCCCAGCTTCGAGGTCGTCGAGAGCGGCCCGGAGCAGATCCACGTCATCTATCGCTCGGAGCGCGCGGGCCTCGCGCCCTTCGTCCAGGGCATCCTGACCGCGGTCGCCGAGCGCCTGGGCGAGCCGGTACGCGTCGAGTACCAGCTCGAAACAGGCGGCGCGCTGTTCGTTCTGACCCGCGAGACCGCTGCGGCATGACCGCGGGCGCCGCCGGCGCGGCCCGTCTTGCGCTGACCACGGCCGAGCTGGCGGAGCTCTATCCCGCGCATCTGCGGCTGGACCCGACCGGCGCCATCGTCGAGGCCGGCCCCTCCATCCTCGGCCATAGCGACGGAGACCTGATCGGCCAGGCATTCTTCGACCGCTTCCGGGTCGAGCGGCCGTCGAACATCACCGACATGCGCGGCCTGATGGCGCGGGCGCGACCGATCATCGTGCGGTTCTCCGACGGCCGACCGATCCGGCTGCGCGGCCTCGCGCTGCGGCGGGACGACTGCGTCTGGCTGCTGTTCGGCCACATTCCCGACCTCGACCGTGTCGGCGACACGATGGCGCTGCAATTCTCGGACTTCTCGCCGACCGACGGGACGCTCGACATGCTGCTGGCCGCCGAGATGCGCTCGGGCCTGCTGGCCGAGGCGCGTTCGCTCGCGGAGGCGCTGCAGGAGCAGACCAAGGCCGCCGAACGCGCCAACAGCGCCAAGAGCGACTTTCTCGCGACGATGAGCCACGAGATCCGCACGCCGATGAACGGCGTGCTGGGCCTTGCCGCGCTGCTGGCCGAGACCGAACTGACCGCTCGCCAGCGCCAGATGCTCGACGTGATGATCGCGTCGGGCCGCCTGCTGATGGACATCCTCAACGACGTGCTCGACATCTCGAAGATCGAGGCCGGCCAGATCGAGCTGGAGCAGACGACGTTCGACATCGCGGCGCTGGTGCGGGACGTGATCGCGCTGTTCTCGGCCAGCGCGTCGAAGAAGGGCCTCGACCTGGAGGCGGAGGTCGACGCGGCGGCGCCGTGGCGCATCGGCGATCCGGTCCGGGTCCGGCAGGTTCTCGTCAACCTGGTCTCGAACGCGATCAAGTTCACCAATTCGGGCGTCGTGTGCGTGGCCCTGCGTCAGCGCCGCGGCGACCTGGTCGAGATCTCGGTTCGCGACACCGGCATCGGCATGTCCTCGGAAGCGATCAGCCGGCTGTTCCGGCCGTTCGTGCAGGCCGACAGTTCGACGACGCGCCGGTTCGGCGGCACCGGCCTCGGCCTCGCGATCGCGCGGCTGCTCTGCGACATGATGGACGGCGAGATCGCCGCAGAGAGCCGGCTGGGCCGCGGCTCGGTGTTCCGCGTGACGCTGCCGCTGGCGCGGACCGAGAAGCCTGCGCGTCCGGCCGAGCGCGAGGAGCGGCGCCGGCGGCCCGACATCGCGGCGCCGCACGTGCTGGTGGTCGAGGACAACGCGACCAACCAGTTCGTGCTGTCGCTGTTCCTGCAGAAGCTCGGCATGACCTTCGACATCGCAAACCACGGCGCCGAGGCGCTGTCGGCCTGGGAGCGCAACCGCTACGACATCGCGCTGATGGACATCGAGATGCCGGTGCTCGACGGCCTGGAGGCGACGCGGGAGCTGCGCCGCCGCGAACAGGGGGCCGGGCGCCGGCGGCTGCCGATCATCGGTCTTTCGGCCGACGCGATGCTGGAGAACCGCGAGATGGCGCGGGCCGTGGGGATGGACGGATTCGTCACGAAGCCGATCGAGCTCGACCGGCTCGAGGCGCTGATCTGGGACGTGGTGCTGCGTGACAATCCGGAGGCGGCCGATGACGCCGGCGACGCGGGTTGCGCCGAAACCCCTGTCTTTCCAGCGGACAAGCCCGTCCCAAAAAAGTCACATTTGTGAGACACAAAAGTTAACAGCCGCCTCTAGTGTGCGCGGGAATTGGCGGGGGACCGAGCGTCCCCGCTCCGGAGCACAGCATCGAGAGGAAGCTCATATGAAATCGGCCCTATTCGCAGGCGCCGCGGCCGTCGCTCTGGCGACGTTCGGCGGCTCGGTCCAGGCGCAGTCGCGCGACCAGATCCAGATCGCCGGATCGTCCACCGTTCTCCCCTACGCGTCGATCGTGGCAGAAGCCTTCGGCGAGAACTTCGACTATCCGACTCCGGTCGTCGCCTCTGGCGGCTCCTCGGCCGGGCTGCAGCAGTTCTGCCAGGGCGTCGGTCTCGAGACCATCGACATCGCCAACGCGTCGCGCTCGATTCGTGACAGCGAGATCGAGACCTGCGCGGCGAACGGCGTGACCGACATCATCGAGGTTCAGTTCGGCTACGATGGCATCGTCTTCGCGTCGAAGACCGATGGCCCGGCGTTCGACGCCTTCACGCCGGGCCAGTGGTACAACGCGCTGGCCGCCGAGCTTCCGGTCGACGGCGCGATGGTCGCGAACCCGAACGCATCCTGGTCGGACGTGGACGACAGCCTGCCCGACGCGCCGATCCTGGCCTTCGTGCCCGGCACCAAGCACGGCACCCGCGAGGTGTTCGAGGAAAAGGTCATCCTTCAGGGCTGCGAAGACTCGGGCGCGATGCAGGCGATCATGAAGATCAACGGCGGAGACGAGGACGCGGCCCACGGCGCGTGCGTGTCGCTGCGCACCGACGGCGCTTCGGTCGACATCGACGGCGACTATACCGAGACTCTTGCCCGCATCCAGAGCGATCCGAACGGCATCGGCGTGTTCGGCCTCTCGTTCTACGAGAACAACACCAACGTGCTGAAGGTCGCGACCATGGGCGGCGTCGCGCCGTCCACCGAGACCGTCGCTTCGGGCGAGTATCCGGTTTCGCGTCCGCTGTTCTTCTACGTGAAGAAGGCGCATATCGGCGAGGTTCCGGGTTTGAAGGAATACGCCGAGTTCTTCGTCTCCGACGCGGTCGCCGGTCCGAACGGCCCGCTCTCGGCCTATGGCCTCGTCTCCGATCCGGAGCTGGCCCAGACGCAGGCGCACGTCTCCAACGAAGAGACGATGGACCACTCGATGTAATCGACGCGTCCTCCGGCGCCTCCGTCCCCCGGGGCGGAGGCGCGCCTTCTGCATTCCCGAGAGGCGCCAATCCATGACCGGCGGTTTGCTATTTCTGATCCTCGCGATCCTCGCGATCGCGGGATTTCTGGCCGGCCGGTGGCGCGCGTCGACCGCAGTCGGGGGCGACACGCCAAATCTGCATTCCAGGATGTCCTATCACGGCCTGGCGGTAGGCCTCGGCGCATTCCTCGCCGGCGTCGCCGCCTTCGTCCTGCTCAATTTCGCCGCGACGTTCCTGCCGGGGATCGGCGACCAGCGGATCGTGTTCGTGGCGTCGCTGCTGGTCGCGGTCGCCGTGTTCGTGCTGGTGTTCCAGCGGATCACGCCGGAGTTCCGCGCGCGCAACCTCGTCGAGGGCATGGTGCTCGGCCTGCTGGTGCTCGCGTCGCTGATCGCGATCTTCACGACGGTGGCGATCGTGCTGTCGCTGGTCTTCGAGACGGCGCGGTTCTTCAGCCAGTACAGCTGGACCGAGTTCTTCTTCGGCGCGACATGGTCGCCGGCCTTCCAGGGCGACAGCGAGCTCGGCATGCTGCCGCTGCTCTGGGGCACGCTTTATGTCAGCTTCATCGCGCTGGCTGTCGCGGTTCCGATCGGGCTGTTCACCGCGATCTACCTGACGCAGTACGCGACGCCGCGCCTGCGCAAGGTGGTGAAGCCGGTGATCGAGGTCCTCGCCGGCATTCCGACCATCGTCTACGGCCTTTTCGCGCTGATCACGGTCGGGCCGATCCTGCGCGACTACTTCGCGCAGCCCACCGGGCTCGGCAGTTCGTCGGCCTCGGTGATGACGGCCGGCCTCGTCATGGGGATCATGCTGATCCCGTTCGTCTCGTCGCTGTCGGACGACATCATCAACGCGGTGCCGCTCGCGATGCGCGAAGGGTCGCTCGGTCTGGGCGCCACCCAGTCCGAGACGATCCGGCGCGTGATCATTCCGGCGGCGCTGCCTGGCATCGTCGGCGCGATCCTGCTCGCGGCCTCGCGCGCGATCGGCGAGACGATGATCGTCGTCCTGGGCGCCGGCGCCGCGGCGCGCCTGTCCATGAATCCGTTCGAGGCGATGACGACGGTGACGGTCAAGATCGTCAGCCAGCTGACCGGCGACACCGACTTCAATTCGCCGGAGACGCTGGTCGCCTTCGCGCTGGGCATCACGCTGTTCGTGCTGACGCTCGGCATGAACGTCATCGCCCTTGTCATCGTCCGTCGCTACCGGGAGCAATACGAATGACCGACGCGACCGCGCCCCTGACCCCCGTCCATGTGGATCCGTCCGCGCGCGCGGCGCTGACCCGGCGCCGCTACGCAGCCGAGAAGCGGTTCCGCATCTACGGGATCGTCGCAATCGGTATCGCCGTCGCGGCGCTGGTGATCCTGCTGACTTCGGTGCTGAGCCGCGGCCTGCCGGCCTTCACGCAGACTTTCATCCGCGCCGAGATCTATCTTGACCCGGAGGCGCTGGACCCGTCCGGTTCGCGCGATCCCGAGCAGCTTCGCTCGGTGCTGACCTTCGCCTATACGCCGCTGATCCAGGCGTCGCTGGCCGATCTCGCCGAGGAGCTCAGCGCCGGCCCGGCGCCGGGCATCACGCCGCAACTGCTGGCCGGCATGGTTTCCGAGGCGGCGACCGCGCAGTTGCGCAACTTCGTCCTCAACAACCCGGACGAGATCGGCGAGACGGTCGAGTTCGAGTTCCTGACGAACGCGCGCATCGACCAGTACGTGAAGGGCAACATTACCCGCGAGAGCTCCGAGGGCGACGTGCGGCTCGATCCGGCGCAGCTGAACGTCACGGACGAGCTCGTGCGGCTCGGCGTGATCGACCGCCGGTTCAACTGGGCATTCATCACCAGCCCGGACGCCTCGGAGAACCGCCCCGAAGCGGCCGGCCTCGGCGTCGCGCTGATCGGCTCTGCCTACATGATGCTGATCGTGCTCGTCCTGTCGCTGCCGATCGGGGTCGCCGCCTCGATCTATCTCGAGGAGTTCGCGCGCAAGAACTGGCTGACCGACATGATCGAGGTCAACATCTCGAACCTGGCGGCGGTGCCGTCGATCGTGTTCGGCATCCTCGGCCTCGCGTTCTTCATCAACTTCATGCATCTGCCGATGTCCGCGCCCATCGTCGGCGGCCTGGTGCTGACGCTGATGACGCTGCCGACGATCATCATCTCGACCCGCGCCGCGCTGAAGTCGGTGCCGCCCTCGATCAAGGAAGCGGCGCTCGGCGTCGGCGCCTCGAAGATGCAGGCGATCTTCCACCACGTGCTGCCGCTGGCGATGCCGGGCATCCTGACCGGCACGATCATCGGCCTGGCGCAGGCGCTCGGCGAGACGGCGCCCTTGCTGCTGATCGGCATGGTCGCCTTCGTGCGGGACTTCCCGGGACCGCTGCCGGACGGTCTGTTCGATCCGGCGACCGCGTTGCCGGTGCAGGTCTACAACTTCACGCAGAGGGCGGATCCCGCCTTCGTCGAGCGGGCGTCGGGCGCGATCATTGTGCTCCTCGTCTTTCTGCTTATGATGAACACGGTCGCCATCATCCTGCGCCAGCGCCTGGAGCGGAAATGGTGACCGTCGAGGGGAACATGGACATGCCGACACTGGTCGCCGAAACCATGGGCAAGCCGATGAGGGTCGAGGAGAAGCCGGCGGCGCCGCGGGCCAAGGTCGCAGCGCGCGGCGTGAACGTGCACTACGGAGACAAGCAGGCTTTGTTCGACGTCGACGTCGACATTCCCGCCAATCAGGTGACGTCGTTCATCGGCCCGTCGGGCTGCGGCAAGTCGACGTTCCTGCGCTGCCTCAACCGTATGAACGACACCATCCCGATCTGCCGCGTGGACGGGGACATCAAGCTCGACGAGATGAACATCTACGACCCGCGCATCGACGTGGTCGAGCTGCGCGCGCGGGTCGGAATGGTGTTCCAGAAGCCGAACCCGTTCCCGAAGTCGATCTACGAGAACGTCGCCTACGGGCCGAAGATCCACGGCATGACCCGGTCGAAGGCCGAGCTCGACGAGCTGGTGCACAGCAGCCTGCGCAAGGCGGGGCTTTGGAACGAGGTCAAGGACCGCCTCGCCGAGCCGGGCACCGGCCTGTCGGGCGGCCAGCAGCAGCGCCTCTGCATCGCCCGCGCGATCGCGACCCGGCCGGAAGTGATGCTGATGGACGAGCCGTGCTCGGCGCTCGACCCGATCGCGACCGCGATCATCGAGGAGCTGATCGACGAACTGCGGACCAACTACACGATCGTCATCGTCACGCATTCGATGCAGCAGGCGGCGCGCGTCAGCCAGCGGACGGCGTTCTTCCACCTCGGCAAGCTGATCGAGTACGGCGCGACCGAGGAGATCTTCTCGAACCCGAAGAAGAAGCAGACCGAGGACTACATCTCGGGCCGCATCGGCTGAGAACGCCCGAGGTCGCGTCCCGTCCCGTCTGCGGGCGCGACGCCGGCCCGCCGAGCGCTCTCGCCGCACGGTCGCCGCGGCCGCAAGCGCCCGAGGCCGCTCCTCAGCCCGCCGGGGCGAAGACCTGGATGGCGATCGCGCCGCCGTAGATCACGAGCAGCAGCGTCCCGTCGCTTCCGATCAGCGCGGGCCCTCGGCGCTCGCGCAGGATCATGCCGCCGACCAGCACCCCGGTCATCAGCAGCGCCACTACCAGCCAGAAGTAGTCGGCGGTCCCGATGCCTGCGTAGAGCGAGCCGTCGCGGTAGGCGGCGTCCGCCAGCGGCAGGAACAGCGTGTCGAAGGTGTTGCCGCCGATGATGCCGCCGACCGCCAGCTGCAGCGACCCGGCGCGGACCGCGGCGACCGTGGTGACCAGTTCCGGCAGCGACGTCGCCACCGCCGTCGCGAGCGCGCCGACCAGCGTCTGCGACAGCGTCAGCCGGTCGATCAGCGCGAAGGACATCTGCGCGATGGTCCAGCCGGCGACGCCCATCACGGCCATGATCCCGAGGAAGAGCGCGAAGAGCCGGGGCGTGGACATCGCGCGATCGTCGGCGTCCTCTTCCTCGGGCGCGTCGGTGCGGGTCTCGTTGGTCGCGACCGGTTTCCACATCGGCGCCTCGCGCACCGAGCGGCTCGCGACCAGGCCCGCAGCATAGACGACCGGGATCGCGAAGGAGACGGGGCTCATCGCCCAGAACGTGACCTCGGGGGTCGTCAGCGCCACCAGCGGCAGCGTCAGCAGCACCATCAGCACGACGCCCTGGAAGACGTTGGCGAGATCGGCGGCCGCGTGCTCGAGGTTGGTGCGCCGCCAGAAGAGGTCGGCCACCGCGAGGAATACGGTCTGCGCCGCGATGCCGCCGATGCTGTTGGAGAAGGCGAGCGACGCACGCCCGTCGAGCGCCGCGGTGACCGAGACGATCGTGCCGCTCAGAGAGGTCGCCGCGCCCAGCAGCACGCCGCCGACCAGCGCCTCGCCGAGGCCGGTGCGGTCGGCGAGCCGGTCCGCGAGCCCTGTCATCCGCAGGCCGGAGACGAAGATGACCGCCGCGGCGGCGGCGAAGCCCGCGAGCAGCGCCGCGGTCGGCCAGTCTGATCCCATCGGTCATGCCCCCGCGCGCCGCGCCGCCCTGGTGCGGCTCGGGTTGCCAACGCGGCTGCGGCGCGATGGTTCGCGCTTGCGGCGCGCGAGGGGCGCCAGAGCGCCGGCTAGTAGGTCTTGACCCCGCTCACCGACAGGTAGCAGGCGTAGAGCGACGTGGTGCCGCAGATGAACAGGCGGTTCAGCTTCGGCCCGCCGAAGCAGACATTGGCGACCATCTCGGGGATCAGGATCTTGCCGATCAGCGCGCCGTCGGGCGTGTAGCAGTGCACGCCGTCGCCGGCCGAGGTCCAGATCCGGCCGTCCTGATCGACGCGGAAGCCGTCGAAGAGCCCGGCCTCGCATTCGGCGAAGACCTCGCCGCCAGAGAGCGTCCCGCCATCGGACACGTCGAACACGCGGATATGCGCAGGCCCGTCCGGATCGTGCGACCGCCCCGTGTCGGCGATGTAGAGCCGCTTCTCGTCGGGCGAGAACGCGAGCCCGTTCGGCTTGTCGAAGTCGTCGGCGACGACGCTCAGCGCGCCGGTCGCGCCGTCGATGCGGAACACGTGGCTCGCCGCCTGTTCGACCGGGGACTTGTCGCCCTCGTAGTCGGTCAGGATCCCGTAGGGCGGGTCGGTGAACCAGATCGAGCCATCGGACTGGACGACCGCGTCGTTCGGCGAGTTCAGAGGCTTGCCGGCGTGGCTGTCGGCAAGGATCGTGATCGAGCCGTCGTGCTCGGTGCGGCTGACGCGCCGGCCGCGATGCTCGCAGGTGACGAGCCGGCCCTGGCGGTCGACGGTGTTGCCGTTCGAGTTCATCGCCGGCGCGCGGAACACCGAGACCGAGCCGTCGGTCTCGTCCCAGCGCAGCATCCGGTCGTTCGGGATGTCCGACCAGATCAGGTAGCGCCCGGCGGCGAACCAGGCCGGGCCCTCGCACCAGCGCGCGCCCGACCAGAGCCGGTCCACCCGGCCATGCCCGGTCAGGCAGGCGGAAAAGCTGGGATCGCGAACCTCGTAGCCGGTTCCCTCGACCTGTCCGTGATACATTCTCGTTTCTCTCCCCTTTGGTCAGTCCCGTCCGCGCGCCAGCGTGTCGGCGGTGACGAAGCGTTTCTGGAACAGGTAGAGCGCGCCGGCAATGCCGAGACCGATCGCGTCGGAGGCCCAGCCGCCCTTGATCATGCCGAGCGCCGCCAGGAACAGGCAGACGCGCACCGCGATATTGGCCCGGCCGAAGAACCAGCCCTGCACCGAGCAGGACAGCAGGTAGACGCCGAGCGCGGCCGAGACGGCGACGTGCAGGATCGTCGGCCAGTCGCCCTGCATCAGCATCGCCGAGGAATAGAAGAACATGTACGGGACCACGAAGGCCGCGAGACCGATCTTGAAGCTCTCGACGCTGGTCTTCATCGGGTCCGAGCGCGCGAGCGCGGCGCCGGCATAGGCCGCCAGCGCGACCGGCGGCGTGATCGCAGACATGACCGCGAAGTAGAAGATGAAGAAATGCGCGGTCAGCACGGGCACGCCGAGCTGGATCAGGCCCGGCGCGATGACGCTGGCCGCGACCGCGTAGGCCGCCGTGGTCGGCATGCCCATGCCGAGGATGATCGACACGCACATCGCGAAGAACAGCGCGGCGAGCTGGCTCTGGTCGGCGAGCGCGAGCAGGACGGCCGAGAAGCGCGTGCCGACGCCGGTCAGCGCGATGACGCCGACGATGATGCCGGCCGCGGCGCAGACCGCAACCAGCTGCAGCACCATCCGCCCGGCGATCTCGAGCCCGTAGAGGATCGCGCGCACGCCCATCGCATGCGGGGTCAGCCAGCTGACGACGACGGCCGCGACCATGCCGAGCGTGCCGGCGCGGATCACCGAGTAGCCGGAGAACAGCGCGTAGATCAGAACGACGATGGGCAGGAACAGGTAGACTTGGCGCAGCAGCCGGGCGAATTGCGGCAGCTCGGAGCGGGGCAGGCCCTTCATGCCGAGCTTCTGCGCCTCGAGGTCGACGTTGAAGAAGACCGAGGCGAAGTAGAGCAGCGCGGGGATCAGCGCGGCCCAGACGATGTCGAGATAGGCGATGCCGGTGATCTCGGCCATGATGAAGGCGCCCGCGCCCATGATCGGCGGCATGATCTGCCCGCCCGACGAGGCGGCCGCCTCGACCGCGGCGGCGGTCTGCGGCCGGTAGCCGACGCGCTTCATCAGCGGGATGGTCAGCGAGCCGGTGGCGACGACGTTGCCCGCCGAGGTGCCGTTGATCATGCCCATCAGCCCGGAGGCGAAGACCGCGACCTTGGCCGGGCCGCCGCGCGACTGGCCGGCGGCGGCGAAGGCGAAGTTGACGAAGTACTCGCCGACCTTCGACGCCTGAAGGAAGGCGGCGAAGGTGACGAACAGGATGATGTAGGTCGACGAGATCGCGATGGTCGGGCCGAGGATGCCCTGATCGGTGTAGACATAGGTGAAGAACCGCTTCGGCGCATAGCCGCGATGTTCGAGAAAGCCCGGCAGCCAGGGGCCGACGAACGAGTAGAGGATGAAGATCCCGGCGATCACGACGAGCGCGAGCCCGGCAAGGCGCCGCGTGATCTCGAGGATCAGGATCACGCCGGTAAGCGCGGCCCACATGTCGGCGTCGAGCGCGAGCGCGGTGCCGGCGCGCAGGCGCAGCTGCGGCGCAAACCAGATGATGTAGAGCGCGACCGTGATCGCAGCGAGCCCGAGCAGCAGGTCGGCGGGGTTCGCCCGGGCGGGGCGGCGGTCGACGAAGATCCAGGAATGGATCAGCGCGAGGCAGGTTCCGCCGACGAGCGGCAGGCCGAAGGCCGTGATCAGCCAGGCCGGGGGCTGGGCCGCGCCGGCGAAGAGCCCGCCGCCCCAGATGCCGAGCACGCAGGCGAGGCCCCAGAGCACGCCGGCGCCGGCCGCGGCGAGCAGCGCGCGGCTCGCGAGGCCATGCGCGGGCGCGGCGGTTTCCGGGGCGCGGTCGACCTCGCGCGCGGCGAAGAGCAGGAAGCCGAGGAAGAGCCCGCCGGCGACGTGGATCAGCCGGTAGGTCCAGGTCTCGAGCGGATAGAAATTCATCACCAGGATGTGGAACGCGGTGTAGGCGATGCACAGCACCGCAACGGCCTGGCCGCGGCCGCCGAGGAAGACACGCTGGTTGATCGCCGTCGGCTCGACGTCGGCTGCAGCGGCCTCGCGCTCGATCAGCGAGACGTCCGGCGCCGGCCCTGTCGCGTCGCTCATCGCCCTTCCCCTGCCGTGGTCGCGGCCGCCGATGCGCCGGCGGCCGCAGCGGGCACGCTCAGCCCTGCAGGTCCGCGGGGATCTCGATGCCGTTCTCCTCATAGTAGCGCACGGCGCCCGGATGGAACGGGATGACCGAGTTCTTGTCCCAGTTCTCGGGCCGGGTCTCGGAGGCGGCGGCATGGATGCTCTGCATCCGGTCCGGGTTCTCGAGCGCGAGCTTGGTGATCTCGTAGGCGAGGCTGTCGGGCATGCTCGCCTGGGCGATCGCGAAGTTCCACATCGCGACCGTCGGCTGGTCGTAGTCGTGCCCGGCATAAGTGCCGGCCGGGATCGTCAGCGCGGCCATCTCCGGGTGTCCTTCGAGGATCGTCGCCTGCTCCTCCGGGGTGAAGCCGAACATCACCACGTCGTTTTCGGCGGCGAGCTGGGCAAAGGCCGAGATCGGCACGCCGGCCGCGAAGGCGAAGGCGTCGATCAGCCCGTCCTTGAGCTGGCTGGCCGCGTCGGCGGCGCCGGCGTAGCTGACTTCCGGAGCGACGCCGAGCGTCTCGAAGAAGCGCGGCCAGTAGGTGCCGGGCGTGCCGCCGGCGGGGCCGACGCCGACGCGCTTGCCGTCGAGGTCGGAGACCGACGAGATGCCCGCTGTTCGCGAGCGTGACGACCTGGAACGGCGTCTGGTACATCGGGAACAGCGCGCGGATCGACGTGTGCTCGAGGCCGGGCGCGAGTTCGCTCTTGCCCTGCATCGCCTCGAGCGCCGGGCCCATGGTGACGAGGCCCATCAGGTGGTCGCCGGTCTCGACCAGCGTCACGTTCTGAACCGGGCCGCCGGTGACCTCGCCCGACGCGTTGATGCCGAGGCTCTCGCTGATGAACCCGGCAAGGCCGTTGCCGTAGATGAAGTAGGTGCCGCCCTGGCTGGCGGTGCCGATGGTCAGATCCGCGGGCCAGCCCTCGCGGTCTTCCTGGGCGGTCGCGCCCGAGGCGAGGCCGAGCGCGAGCGCGGCGGCGATGACGGGTTTGAGCATTCTGGTCATGAATCGTCTCCCTGACAGCGGGCGCTGTCGGGGCGTTGCCCGCAGCGCCTCCATTGTGTGACCCGCGGACGATGCCGACCGCGACGATGGGAAAAGGCTACGGAGTGCCGGCCGGTCAGGCAACCCGCATTCTCGCGAGCGCTCAGGCGGCTCCGGCGAAGCGGGCCTCTAGTTCGGCGCGGCGGGCGTCGTCGATCTTGGCGAAGAGCACGTCCGGCACGTTGAAGGGCGCGCCGGGAGCCAGCGCGCGCAGCGCCGCCTCGGCCGCGCCGGGCCAGTCCGCGGCGTCGAGGCCGAGCGCGCGCAGGATGGTCGCCGAGGCGTCGGGCACGAAAGGCGCGCTGATCGCCGCGTAGAGCCGCATCAGGTTCAGCGCGAAGCGGGTGATCGCCGCGGCCCGCTCGGGATCGGTCTTGATCTGCGTCCAGGGCGCTGCGGCCTGCAGGTACTCGTTGCCGACGACCCAGATCGCGCGCAGCTCCTGCGCGGCCTTGCGCAGCTCGATCGCGTCGAGCTGCGCCTCGTAGGCGCGCAGCCGGCGCTCGATCTCGGCGGTCGCGGCGGCCTCGGCCGGCCCATATTCGCCGCCCTCGGGCACAACGCCGCCGAAGCGCGCGTTCGCGAACTTGGTGACGCGGCTGACGAAGTTGCCGAGCACGTCGGCGAGATCCTTGTTCACGCCGGCCTGGAACGCCTCCCAGGTGAAGTTCGAATCCGAGCCTTCGGGAACGTTCGACAGCAGCCACCAGCGCCAGTAGTCCGAGGGCAGGATCTCGAGCGCCTGGTCCATGAAGACGCCGCGGCCCTCGGAGGTCGAGAACTTGCCGCCCTCGTAGTTCAGGTAGTTGAACGACTTGATGTAGTCGACGAGCTTCCACGGCTCGGCGCCGTCGAAGTTCGCGCCGAGCAGCGTCGCGGGGAAGCTCAGCGTGTGGAAGGGGACGTTGTCCTTGCCCATGAACTCGACGTAGCGCACGTCGTCCGCGCCGAGGTCCGCGCGCCACCAGCGCTGCCAGGCGTCGTCGCCGAGGCCGTGCGCGTCGGCCCATTCCGCGGTCGCGGCGATGTACTCGATCGGCGCGTCGAACCAGACATAGAAGACCTTGCCCTCCATGCCGGGCCAGGGCGCGTCGCCGCGCCGCACCGGGATGCCCCAGTCGAGGTCGCGGGTGATGCCGCGGTCCTGCAAGCCCTCGCCGTCGTCGAGCCACTTGTGCGCGATGGACGTGGTCAGGATCGGCCAGTCGACCTTGGCGTCGATCCAGGCCCGCAGCCGGTCGCGCAGCGCGCTCTGGCGCAGGTAGAGATGCTTGGTCTCGCGCACCTCGAGCTCGGTCGAGCCGGAGATCGCCGAGCGCGGCTCGATCAGGTCGGTCGGGTCGAGCTGCTTGGTGCAGTTCTCGCACTGGTCGCCGCGGGCGCGCGGATAGCCGCAGTTCGGGCAGGTGCCGACGATGTAGCGGTCGGGCAGGAAGCGCTTGTCGGCGAAGGAGTAGACCTGCTTTTCCGAGACCTCCGAGATCAGCCCGGCATCGGCGAGGCGGCCGGCGAAGTGCTGGGTCAGCCGGTGGTTGCGGCCGCTCGACGACCGGCCGAAATGGTCGAAGCTGAGCCGGAACCCGTCGGCGAGGTCCTTCTGGACCTGCCACATCCGCGCGCAATAGTCGGCGACCGGCTCGCCGGCCTTGGCGGCGGCGAGTTCGGCCGGCGTGCCGTGCTCGTCGGTCGCGCAGATGAACATCACCTCGTGGCCGCGCGCGCGGGCGTATCGGGCGTACACATCGGCCGGAAGCTGGCTGCCGACCAGGTTGCCGAGATGCTTTACGCCGTTGATGTAGGGCAGGGCGGAGGTGATCAGGATGCGGGACATGGGAATTTCCGTGGACGGTCGCGCCTGACCTAGACAATAACTTGTCCGCTGGCCAGAGGCGCCGGCGCGAGGAGGATGCTGTGGGACTGCTGTTCAGGAACGACCTGCACGACGAGTTCGGGACCTGGCCGCTCGGCTACATCCCGGCCGGCGGCGCCGATTTCGGCGAGGTCCGCGCGGTGGCCGAGGCGGTGGGCGACGGCGACGACGGCGCGTTCCACGACGCCTGGGTCGCGGCCGGCGACCGTCAGGCCGCCGAGGCGGAGGCGGCGCTGGCGGGCGGGCGCATTGCCAGCGCGCGCGACCTGTTCCTGCGCGCGGCTGTCTCCTACGGAGCGTCGTACCATCCGCTGTTCGGCGCGCCGGTCGATCCGCGGCTGGCGGACGCCTTCGCCCGGCAGATCGCGGCGTTCGAGACGGGCCTCGGCCTCGGGCCGGAGCCGGTCGTGCGGGTCGACGTGCCCCTCGACGGCGCGACGATGCCCGCCTATTTCGCGCCCGCCGTCGGCCGGACCGGACGGAAGGGGCCGCTGCTGATCCTGACCAACGGCTACGACGGCACGGTGACGGACATGTACTTCGCGTCCGTCGTGGCCGCGACGCGGCGCGGGTATCACTGCCTGTTCTTCGACGGGCCGGGGCAGGGCGACATGCTGATCCGGCAGGGCGTGCCGCTTCGGCCCGACTGGGAGACCGTGATCCGGCCCGTCGTCGACCATGCGCTGAGCCTGCCGCAGGTCGATCCGGAGCGGATCGCGCTCAGCGGCTGGAGCCTCGGCGGGCACCTCGCGCTGCGGGCCGCGACCGGCGAGAGGCGGCTGGCGGCGGTGATCGCCGACCCGGGGCTCTGGAGCATGGTCGCGGGCTTCGGGGCGCTGGCCGCGAAGCTGGGCCTGAAGGGCGACGTCGCCGCGGCCGCGCGCGACGGCGACGCCGCGCTGCTGGGCGGGCTGGAGGCGGCGATCGCCGCGTCGCCGCAGTTGCGCTGGACGTTCCGGCAGCGCGGCTTCTGGGTCCACGGCGTCTCGACGCTGCGCGACTACCTGGTCTCGGCCGCGGCGTTCACGCTCGAGGGCCGCGTTCAGGACATCGGCTGTCCGGTTTTGCTGACCGCGGCCGAGGAGGACGCGGCGCGCAGCGGCAGCGCGGGCCAGGTGCTGGACGCGCTGAGCTGCCCGAAGACGCTGATCACGTTCACCGCGGCCGAAGGGGCCGGGGATCATTGCGAGATGATGAACCGCTCGGCGCTGAACCGGCGCACGCTCGACTGGCTCGACGCGACGCTGTGCTGATCAGCCGCCCGCGCGCTGGGCGCGGGCGTGGAAGACGAAGCCGAGCAGGTTCAGGAGGACCTGCGCCGCGAGGATCGCGGTCCCGCCGGTGTGGTCGTAATCGGGCGCAACCTCGACGAGGTCGATGCCGACCACCTCGTGGCGCTTCGCCAGCGCCTGCAGCATCTCGAGCACGTCGTAATAGAGAAAGCCGCCATGCGACGGCGTGCCGGTGCCGGGCGCGATCGACGGGCAGAAGCCGTCGATGTCGATCGTGACGTAGACGCGCGCGCCCTCGGGGATGCGCGCGATCACGGCCTCGGGCCCGAGCTTGCGGGCCTGGCGGACGGACAGGATGTCCGAGCCCATCGCGCGGGCGGCGTCGTAGCCGTCCTTCGCGGTCGAGGACACGTTGCGGATGCCGACCTGGGTCAGCCCGGTCACGTAGGTCCTTCTCGGCGGCGCGGCGCATCGGGTTGCCGTGGCCGAAGCGCACGCCGTGGCGCTCGTCGACGAAGTCGAGATGCGCGTCGATCTGCAGGACGTGGATCGGGCCGCGCCCCTGATAGGCGTCGATGCTGGGGATGTTGATCGAATGGTCGCCGCCGATCACGACAGGCAGCGCGCCGGCGTCGAGGATCGCGCGCACGCCGGTTGCGATGTTCGCGTGACTCTGGACCGTGTCGGTATGGACGATGTCGGCGTCGCCGATGTCGACGATCCGCACCGCCTCGGGCAGGTAGGTCGCGTCGTCCTCGTGGTCGTAGGCGCCGGCATGGCCGAACGAGAACAGCGTCGAGGCCTCGCGCACCGCGCGCGGGCCGAACCGGGCGCCGGCGCGGTACTGCGCGCCGAAGTCGAAGGGCGCGCCGAGGACGGCCACGTCGGCGTCGATCGCGCTCCAGTCGGCGACGTAAGGGCGCTTGCCGAAGGTCGCGATGCCGACGAAGGGCAGGTTCAGGCGGCCGGTGTCGTATGCGTTGGCCATGCGGGCAGGGTCCTTCCGGAGCGGGATTCGGCTGGACTGTCTCACCGCGTGCGGGCCGCTGCAAGCGCCGGCGTCAGGCCCGCGGCGGGCGGCTGCGGTAGACCGGGAGCCGCCAGCCGAGGACGAGGCTGCCGGCGCGCAGCGCGAAGGTCGCGCCGATGCAGGCGGCCAGCGCCAGCGGGGCGGATCCGGTCGCCTGCATCACGAGCAGGCTCGCGATGGAGCCCGCGAAGGCGGCGGTCGCGTAGAGCTCGCCCTGGCGCAGCACGAACGGAAGCTCGTTGGCGACGACGTCGCGCATCAGGCCGCCGAGGCAGCCCGTGACGACGCCCATGATCAGGATCACCGGCCAGTCCGCCTCGACGCCGCGCGCCGCCGCGATGCCGGCTGGCACCGCGAGGCTGAGGGCGACCGCGTCGAGCCACAGCAGCGCGCGCATCCGCGATTCGAGCAGGTGCGCGCCGAAGAACACGCCCAGGGCCGCGAGGCAGGCGACGCCGAGGTAGCGCGGCTCGCTCATCCAGAACACCGGATCGCGGTCGAGCAGCAGATCGCGCACCGTGCCGCCGCCGACGCCGGTCAGGCAGGCGAGGAAGGCGAAGCCGATGATGTCGAGCTGGGCCCGGCTGGCGGTCAGCGCGCCGGTGAGCGCGAACACGAACACGGCGCCGAAGTCGAGCGCCTGAAGCAGGTTCATGCCGGAAGCGGGTTCATACGGCCGCCGGGCGCCGCGCGGGCTTGAACGGAGCCATTCCGGCGCGGGCGAGTTCATCCGCGCGCTCGTTCTCCGGATGGCCGGCATGGCCCTTGATCCAGTCCCAGCTCACCTCGTGACGGTCGCGGGCGATGTCGAGGCGCCGCCACAGGTCCTCGTTCTTGACCGGCTGGCGGGCGGCGGTGCGCCAGCCGTTCCGCTTCCAGCCGTGGATCCACTTGGTGACACCGTCGCGCAGGTAGGCGCTGTCGGTGACGATGGTCAGGCTGGCCGGGCGCTCCAGCGCCTCGAGCGTCGCGATCGCGGCCATCAGCTCCATCCGGTTGTTCGTCGTCGCGGCCTCGCCGCCCGAAAGCTCGCGCTCGCGCAGCACCCGGTCGCCGTCGCGCGCGATCAGGACCGCGCCCCAGCCGCCGGGGCCGGGATTGCCCGAGCAGGCGCCGTCGGTATAGGCGAAGAGCTCAGCCATAGAGCGCGCCCGCGAGCAGGCACAGGATCACGATCGCGGTCAGCGGCAGGCGCAGCGTCAGCCAGTAGGCCGGCGCGATCCCGGCGCGATGGTAGGCGACGTCGATCGCCTGCAGCGCCGCGAAGCCGACGGCGAGCCAGATGCAGGACAGCGCCGGCGTGTCCCGCACGGCGAAAAACGCCAGCGCCGCCGGGACCGCCGAGCCGGCCAGCAGCAGAAGCGACGGGCCCTGGGGGCGCATCGAGGCGAAGCCCCACAGGCAGCCGCCCATGAACCCGAGGATCACCGCGCCGAAGGTCTCGAGCATCTGCACGCCGCCCGCAGGCGTCTCCGGCACGACGCCGAATGTCGGCAGCGCGCCTTCGGCCGCGAAGATCATCAGGACGCCGTAGACGAACGGGATCAGGCCCGCGAGCCCGAGCGCCCAGGCCGAGAACGGGACGCGGTTCATGCGGCCGCCTCGCGCAGCACGCGGGGCACCTTGAACTCGACGCGCTCCTGCGCGGTCTCGACCAGCGCCTCTGTCACGTCGAAACGCGCCTTGAACGCGTCGACGACCGCGCGCACGAGCTCTTCCGGCGCGCTGGCGCCGGCGGTCACGCCGACCGAACGCGCGCCGTCGAGCGCGCGCCAGTCGATGTCGTCGGCGCCCTGCACGAGCTGGGAATAGGCGCAGCCCGCGCGCTTGCCGACCTCGACCAGCCGCAGCGAGTTCGACGAGTTCGGCGCGCCGATCACCAGCAGCGCGTCGATCTTCGGCGCCATCGCCTTGACTGCCTCCTGGCGGTTAGTGGTCGCGTAGCAGATGTCTTCCTTGCGCGGACCGATGATCGCGGGGAACCGCGCGCGCAGCGCCGCGACGATGCCGGCGGTGTCGTCGACCGAGAGCGTGGTCTGGGTGATGAAGGCGAGCCGCTCCGGGTCGCGCGGCGCGATGCCGGCCACGTCGGCGACGGTCTCGACCAGCAGAACCTCGCCCTCGGGCAGCTGGCCCATCGTGCCGATCGTCTCCGGATGCCCGGCATGGCCGATCATCACCATCTGCAGCCCGGCCGCGTGATGGCGTTCGGCCTCGACATGCACCTTGGAGACCAGCGGGCAGGTCGCATCGACGAAGACCATGCGCCGGGCCTCGGCCTCGGCCGGCACCGCCTTCGGCACGCCATGCGCCGAGAAGATCACCGGCCTGTCCGGCGGGCATTCGTCGAGCTCCTCGACGAAGACGGCGCCCTTGGCGCGCAGTCCGTCGACGACGTAGCGGTTGTGCACGATCTCGTGGCGCACGTAGACCGGCGCGCCCCATTTCGCCAGCGCCAGCTCGACGATCTTGATCGCCCGGTCCACGCCCGCGCAGAACCCGCGCGGCGCGGCCAGGTACAGGGTCAGGGCTTGGTGCTCGGACATCTTCTCCGCCTGCGGCTGAACTCGCTTCCTCGCTCCCATATAGGCAAGCCGGCCGGCGTGCGCAGCCCAAAAAAAAGGGCGCGTATGGCGGCCCTGCCCGCCGTCCGCTTGCTTTCCCGGGGAACGGCCATCATCTTGCCGGCTGAAGGAGGACCCGATCTTGTCCCGTGCAGCCAAGGCCATCGCAAGCTTCGCCGGCGTCGCGTCCCTCGCTGCCTGCTCGGTCTTCGGAAGCGAGGCGGCGCCGGAGCCCGATTATGCTGTCGTCGTCGCGGAGGCGCCGTTCGAGATCCGCGACTACGGCGAACTGGTCGTCGCGAAGACGACGATGGAGGACGGCTCGAGAGCCGCCTTCGGGCGCCTGTTCGCGTACATCTCCGGCGAGAACGGCGGCAGCCGCAAGATCGAGATGACGGCGCCGGTGCTGGAGGCCGGCCCGTCCGGCGGAGCCAAAATCGACATGACTGCGCCCGTGCTGCAGGGCGGCGAGGGCGGGCGCGAGATGGCCTTCGTCCTGCCGGACGCGCTCACGCCGGAATCCGCGCCCACGCCCTCCGATCCGCGCGTGACGCTCGCGACGATCCCGCCGCGCCGCGTCGCCGTGGCGCGCTATTCGGGCTCGCTGAACGGACGCGCGCCGGCCGAGGAAGCGCGCCTGAGGGCCTGGCTCGCGGCGAAGGACTTCGAGCCGGTCGGCACGGCCGAGACCGCGGGCTACAACCCGCCCTGGACGCTGCCTCCCTACCGCCGGAACGAGGTCCTGATCCCGATCGAGCCCGGCCGCTGAGCCGCCCGTTCAGACCGCGGCGTCGATCTCGGCGCGAACTTCGGCGAAGACAGCCTCGAACATCTCGGGCGTCAGCCTCCGCGTGTTCGTGTTGTACCGCGAGCAGTGATAGCTGTCGAAGACCGCCACGTCGCCGAGATCGTGCCGCGCGCCATGGGCGAACGGATGTGCGGCCAACCTGAGCCCGAGGGCGCGCAGCAGCGTCTCATGCGCGATCCGTCCGAGGCAGACGACGACGCGCAGCCGCGGCAGCGCGGCAATCCGGTCCAGCAGGAACCTGCGGCAGGTGGTGATCTCGGCGGGCGTCGGACGGTTCTGCGGCGGCACGCAGCGCACCGCGTTCGTCACCAGGCAGTCGGAGAGCTCCAGCCCGTCCGCCGGGTCGGCGGCGAACCGGTCGTTGGCGAAGCCGAAGCGCGCCAGCGTCGCGTAGAGAAGGTCGCCCGCATGATCGCCGGTAAAGGGCCGCCCGGTCCGGTTGGCGCCGGACACCCCCGGGGCGAGGCCGAGTATCATCAGACGCGCGTCGACCGCGCCGAAGCTCGGGACCGGCGCGTTGCGCCAGTCGGGATGGATGTCGGCGACGCGGGCGCGGTACTCGGCCAGCCGCGGGCACAGCGCACAATCGGAGGGCGGCTCGGGTCGATGCTGCGCGGCCGCCGACGCTGCGGGTCGGGCCGGGCTCACTCGGTTTCTTCGGACACGCTCTGCTGGCGGGCGGACTGTTCGCGGGGCGGCCGCCCGATCACGTCGCGCAGTTCCTCGAGCTCGATGAAGTTGTCGCATTGCCGGCGCAGGTCGTCGGCGATCATCGGCGGCGAGGAGCGTATCGTCGAGACGACCGACACGCGGACGCCCTGCCGCTGCAGCAATTCCACCAGCCGCCGGAAATCGCCGTCGCCGGAGAACAGGACGACATGGTCTACATGCGGCGCCATCTCCATCGCGTCGACCGCGAGCTCGATGTCCATGTTGCCCTTGATCTTGCGCCGGCCGGTCGAGTCCGTGAACTCCTTGGCCGGCTTGGTGACCATCGCAAAGCCGTTGTAATTTAGCCAGTCAACGAGCGGCCGGATAGGAGAATACTCGTCCGTGTCCAGCATCGCCGTGTAATAGAACGCCCGCAGCAACTTTCCCCGGCGCACAAATTCGCTCCGGAGCAACTTGTAGTCGATATCGAAGCCCAGAGCGCGGGCGGCCGCGTACAGGTTGGCTCCGTCTATGAACAGAGCCAGTCTCTCGTCGCGGTAGAACATTCTCGATCCCTTTGGTACGGCCTAGAGCAACAGCGGGGTCTGTTGCATCGGGCAAGGAAGACTTATAGGCCCCGGCGCAGCAGATCGAAAGACAATTCGCCGTGGAATCGGAGCCGTTGTATACCAAAATCTTCCTGATCGCTCTGGGCGCCAATCTCAACTCGCCGGTTGGCGGCGCGCGTGAAACGCTTGAGGCCGCGCTTTCGGAATTGGGCAGGCGCGGCGTCGTTGTCGTCGCGCGCAGCCGATGGTACCGGACCGCGGCGTTCCCGCCCGGCTCCGGACCCGACTTCGTCAATGGAGCGGCTCGGCTGACAGCCGATCTCTCACCCGACAGCTTGCTGGCGATCCTGCACGAGATCGAGCGCGACCTCGGCCGGGACCGGCGCCGCCGCTGGGCGCCGCGCGCCTGCGACTTGGACCTTCTGGCCTGCGGCGATTTCGTGGCGCCCGACCGCGCGACCGTTCTCGAATGGATCCGCCTCGACTCCGACAGCCAGGCGCGGGAGGCGCCGGCCGGGCTGATCCTGCCGCATCCGCGGCTGCACCAGCGCGGCTTCGTGCTGCGTCCGCTCGCCGACGTGGCGCCGGATTGGCGTCATCCGGTTCTGGGCGAAACCGTGGTCGAGATGCTGGCGGCGCTGCCGCCCGGCGCGCTGGACGAGGTCGCGCCGCTCGATCCGTAATGAGGGATGCGGGCCGCCCCCGGCCAGTCCGGGTGGGCCGGGCAGGGCGGCCGGGTCAGGGAGCCGGGGGCTGCAGCGCCCCGTGGATGGCCGCCACCGCGTCGCTCAGCGCGTTCGCCCCGTCGGCAGGCTGGCTGTTGGTCTGGACGGTGATCAGGATATCCTCGTCCTCGAACCAGACATAGAGCGTGCGGTAGCCGAGCGTCGTGCCCTGATAGAACCAGTTCGCGCCGGACCCGTTGATCCAGCCGCGGACGAGCCCGAGCGCGAATCCCTGCGGGTTCTCCTCCGAGACCTCGTCGAGCGGCTCGCCGGTCCGGGTGGAGACCAGCGACAGCCATTCCTCCTGCTGCTCCGGCGGAACGACGCGCCCGGCGAAGACGGCGCGTATCCAGCGGGTCGTGTCGCGCGCGTTCGAGATCGCGCCGCCCGCCGCCTGGGCCCAGGACGTGCTGTCCCCGCGCACGTCGCGCCCGACCAGCGGCAGGTTCCACGACCCGGCGCAGTCGGGAGGCTGGAAGTCCGTGCAGGCGGGGTTCTCGAAATAGCCGTGCGCAAGCCGCGAAATCACGTCGGGGGGGTAGCCCTCGACCTCGAAGAACGTCGAGTCGAGCCCCAGCGGCGTGAGCAGCATCTCGTGCACCAGATCGCGGAGCGGCTTGCCGGCCGCCTGCGCGGCGATCATGCCCGCCAGAACATAGTTCGTGTTCGAGTACGCGTATCCGGTCGTCGCCGGCAGATCGGCGTCGGTTCCGGACGGGTAGGCAAGCTGGACCAGCTCCGCGGCGGTCAGCGTGCGCTGCGGCTCCTCGATCCAGATCCGCGACAGCTCCTCGGTCTCCGAATAGTTCGGGATGCCGCTCGTCATGTTCAGCAATTCGCGGATCGTCACGTCGGCCCATGCCGGATACTGCGGCAGCCAGGCTCCGACCAGGTCGTCGAGCGACAGCTTGCTCTCAGCTTCCAGCTTCAGGATCACCGCGACCGTGAAGGACTTGGAGGTGCTGCCCATCTGGAACAGCGTCGCCTGGTCGACCGGGGGGGCGTCGTCGCCGCGCCCGGTCCGTCCGGCGAAAGCCTCGATCGCCGGACCGTCCTCGCCCAGACTGACATAGGCGGCAGCGCCGGTGACGCCCTCCGGCTCGGCGCGTTCGGAGACCCATGCCTCGAGCGCAGCCTGCACGCGCGCCGCCTGGCCAGCGTCCTGCGCAGTCGCCAGAGACGGCCATGCTGCGGCGAAGCACAGCGCCAGCACGCCGAGATGCCTCACGATCATGTTTCAGGTTCCTTTGACGTCTGCCCTCTGGCGCAGCATAAGCATCATTCGCGCCGGGATTTGAACCGCAATCTCTTGGATCGAGCGACCTTGCGGCCTTGCGCTTTCGCGCGCGGCGCGCTATCTGCTGCGCTTTCTCACGCTCCCCGGATCAACAGGAGGTTCGCCATGGCCCGCGTGACGGTCGAAGATTGCGTCGACAAGGTCCCGAACCGGTTCGAGCTGGTCATGCTCGCCGCGCACCGCGCCCGCGCCCTCGCCTCGGGCTCGCCTCTGACGGTGGAGCGCGACAACGACAAGAATCCGGTCGTCGCGCTCCGCGAGATCGCCGAGGAGACGCTTACCTCCGATCGCCTGCGCGAGAGCGCGATCGAGAGCTTCCAGCGCCAGATCGAGGTCGACGAGCCGGAGGAGGACGTGATGACCCTGCTGGTCGGCAATGACGCCCCGGCCGAGGACGACATGTCCGAGGAGCGCCTCCTGCGCGCGCTGATGGAAGCGCAGGGCGAAAGCTGAGCCCGCGTCCGCTGCTCGACCCGGTTAATCCCGCATTGAGGAAACGGCGCTAGCTCGGACTCCACCGATCAGCCGGCGATCAGAATGCCTCGCGCGACCGCGTACTGTACCCGTTCCGATCCGTCGTCAAGCGCCGGTCCGGCGGCTTGCGTGCGCGGCGGGCCGGGACTAGCCTCACTACAGGGGGTCGGGAATGCGGGGATGATCACGGTGGAGCGCATCCAAATCGCTGCGGCGCGCGGTAGAAGGGCGCCGTCGTGACGTCGCCGCCGCTTCCCGCCGCGGAGGCATCGCCGGTCGTTCGCGCGGACCGGAACGGCGTCGTCCCGGTTGAGACGCTGACCGCGCTGGTGCGGGCCTATAATCCCCGCTCCAACTCCGGCCTGATCGCCGCCGCCTACGAATACGGGATCCGGATGCATGACGGGCAGTTCCGCACGTCCGGCGAGCCCTATTTCTCGCATCCGGTCGCGGTCGCGATCCTGCTGGCCGAACAACGGCTCGACGACGCGTCGATCATCACCGCGCTGCTGCACGACGTGATCGAGGACACCGGCTCGACCTACATGGAGATCTCGCTGCGCTTCGGCGACGAGATCGCGCAGCTGGTCGACGGCGTCACCAAGCTGACCAACCTCGAACTCGGCTCGGTCGAGAACGCCCAGGCGGAGAACTTCCGCAAGCTGCTGATGGCGATGTCGAAGGACCTGCGGGTGCTGCTGGTCAAGCTCGCCGACCGGCTGCACAACATGCGCACGATCCGCGCGCTGAAGCCGGAGAAGCAGCTCCGCAAGGCGCGCGAGACGATGGACATCTTCGCGCCGCTCGCCGGCCGGATGGGCATGCAGTGGATGCGCGACGAACTCGAGGACATCGCGTTCCGCATCCTCAATCCCGAGGCGCGCTCGTCGATCATCCGCCGCTTCGTCACGCTCAGGAACGAGACCGGCGACGTGATCCCGAAGATCACCGAGGACATCCGCCTCGCGCTGGCGGGGGCGGGGGTCCGGGCCGAGGTGTTCGGGCGGGAGAAGAAGCCCTATTCGGTCTGGCGCAAGATGGAGGAGAAGAAGGAAGGCTTCTCGCGGCTCTCCGACATCTACGGCTTTCGCATCATCACGCGCTCGGTCGAGGACTGCTACACGGCGCTCGGCGCCGTGCACCAGCGTTGGCGGGCGGTGCCGGGGCGGTTCAAGGACTACATCAGCCAGCCGAAGTCCAACGGCTACCGCTCGATCCACACGACGGTCTCGGGCCGCGACGGCAAGCGCGTCGAGGTGCAGATCCGCACCAACGAGATGCACGCGGTCGCGGAGACGGGCGTCGCCGCGCACTGGTCCTACAAGGACGGACAGCGCTTCGAGAACCCGTTCGCGGTCGATCCGTTCCGCTGGCTGAACGGCGTGACCGAGCGGCTCGACGAGGCCGAGGACGGTTCGGACTTCCTCGAGCACATGAAGCTCGAGATGTTCACCGATCAGGTGTTCTGCTTCACGCCCAAGGGCGACGTGGTCAAGCTGCCGCGGGGCGCTACGCCGATCGACTTCGCCTATGCCATCCACACGCGGATCGGCAACTCCACGGTCGGGGCCAAGGTCGACGGACGGCGGGTGCCGCTCTGGACCAAGCTGCGCAACGGCCAGAGCGTCGTGATCATCCGCGCCGAGGGCCAGCGCCCCCAGGCGTCCTGGGAGGACATGGTCGTCACCGGCCGGGCCAAGTCGGCGATCCGGCGCAGCCTGCGCGAGGAGCAGCGCGCGACCCTGGTGCGGCTCGGCCGCGAGATTGCCCGCGTCGCGCTCGAGCGCGTCGGCAAGAAGGCGACGGACAAGGCGCTGGACACGGCCGCCCGGCGGCTCGGCCTCGAGGACGCCGAGGAGGTGCTGGCGCGCCTCGGCGGAGCGGAGCTGACCGGACGGGATCTCGTCACCGCGCTCTATCCCGAGTTGGTGCGCGATGCGGGCCAGCCCGCCGGCCCCGAGGACAAGACGACGCCGGTCGTCATCGGCCTCGGCTCGGGGCAAGAGGCGCGGCCCGCGCATTGCTGCAACCCGATCCCGGGCGAGCGCATCGTCGGCATCGCGGTTCGCGGCCGCGGCGTGATGATCCACGCGATCGACTGCGGCGAACTGGTCGGCTTCGAGGACGAGCCGGATCGCTGGGTCGACCTGCGCTGGGCGGATGGCGGCCTGCCGCGCGCCCATGTCGCCCGGATCGAGATCACGATGGCCAACGATTCTGGCGTGTTGGGACGGATCTGCACGCTGATCGGCGAGCAGCGCGCGAACATAACCGACATCGCCTTCACCGAGCGCAAGCCGGACTTCTACCGCACGGTCGTCGACATCGAGGTGCGCGACATGGAGCACCTGTCGAACGTGCTGACCGCGATCGACGCCGATTCCGACGTGGCGCAGGTGCGCCGCTACCGCCAGTCCTCGGCGGCGGACAGGCGGTGACGGGTCGCCCGGCACAGGCCGTTCCACGGCGGGGCTACCCGGGCGCATGATCTTCCGGCGACGCGACAGGCCGCCGTTCATCGACCGCGCGCGCGACTTCGTGTATCCGCGCCGGGGCTGGCGGCGGGCGTTCGAGTACATGGGCCACCGTGTCCGGCGCATTCCCGACACGCCGCACCGGATCGCTCTCGGCTTCGCCTGCGGCGCCTTCGTGTCGTTCAGCCCGTTCTTCGGCCTGCATTTCTTCTATGCGGCCGGACTCGCCTGGGTCCTGCGCTCCAACATCCTGGCCTCGCTGATCGGCACCGTGGTCGGCAATCCGCTGACCTTTCCATTCATCGCCTCGATATCGATGGCGCTCGGGCGGCGCATCCTCGGCTACGGCGGCACCGGACGCGACTTCGGCAGGATCGTCAACGCGTTCAAGCAGTTCTTCGACGGGCTGTGGGAGGGCGTCCTCAGCCTTCTCGGATACGGCGCGCCGGACTGGCACAAGATGCAGGCATTTCTGCAGGACGTGATCTGGCCATATTTCGTCGGCGGGCTGCTGCCCGGGCTGGCGGTCGCGACGGTGGCGTACTTTCTCGTGCGCCCGCTCATCGCCGCATACCAGGCGGCGCGTCGGATCCGGATGGCGAACCGCGCCAAGTCGCGCGCCGAGGCGAAGGATTCGACCCAGACCGAGGCTGACGCCGCGGAATAGCGCGCCTATACTCGCGGGCCATCTGCTTCCTCACGCCCGGATCCCGACGATGACCCCAGTTCCCGAAAGGCCGGGCCGCCAGCGGCTCGGCGTCAATATCGATCACGTCGCCACGCTGCGCAACGCGCGCGGCGGTCCATATCCGGATCCGCTGCGCGCGGCCCTGCTGGCCGAAGCGGCCGGCGCCGACGGCATCACTGCGCATCTGCGCGAGGACCGCCGCCACATCATGGACGCCGACGTCGAGGCGCTGATGGCGAACCTCAGGCTGCCGCTGAACCTGGAGATGGCGGCGACGCCCGAGATGCAGGCGATCGCGCTGCGCTGCCGGCCGCATGCGGTCTGCGTCGTGCCGGAGCGGCGCGAGGAGCGAACGACCGAGGGCGGCCTCGAGGTCGCGCGCGACGAGGCCCGGATGGCCGACTTCATAGCGCCGCTGCGCGAGGCCGGCAGCCGCGTCTCGCTGTTCATCGCCGCCGACCGCCGCCAGGTGGAGGCTGCGCACAGGATCGGGGCGCCGGTGATCGAGCTCCACACCGGCGCCTATTGCGAGCACGGCCTCGCCGGCGACATCGCCGCGCGCGACGCCGAGCTCGAGCGGCTGCGCGACATGGCGGCCTTCGCGCACGACCTCGGCCTCGAGGTCCATGCCGGCCACGGTCTGACCTACGACAACGTGGCCCCGATCGCCGCGCTGAGCGAGGTGCGCGAACTGAACATCGGCCATTTCCTGATCGGCGAGGCGATCTTCACCGGGCTCGAAGCGGCGATCGCCCGGATGCGGGACGCGATGGACGCGGCGCGCGACGGCTGACTTGGCGGCGGCGCAGCGATGTGGCGTTGCCGACCGCCGCCACGGCAGCGCGCTGCGCGCCGGCCGCGGCTGGCGCGGATCCGGATGAACAGCGACGCGGCGCCGCCAGGGCACTGGGCGACTTCCCGGCCCGGCGGCGGCGACCGGCCCCGGGCTCCCGCCGCGCGGCTCCACATCGAAGCCGCGAACGCCCGACCCGGAGCCTGCGCCCCGTCCGACGACAGGGCGCTTCGCTCAGGCCAGCATGCCGAGCGGGTTCTCCAGGTTCGCCTTGACCGCCGCCAGGAACTGGGCGCCCAGCGCGCCGTCGATGACCCTGTGGTCCACCGACAGCGTCGTCGACATGACCGTCGCCACGACGATTTCGCCGTCCCGGACCACCGGCTTCGCGACGCCGGCGCCGACCGCGAGGATCGACGCATGCGGCGGGTTGATCACGGCGTCGAAGTTGTCGACCCCCATCATGCCGAGATTCGAGATCGCGAAGGTTCCGCCCTGATACTCGTGCGGCGCCAGCTTCCGGCTGCGCGCCCGTGCGGCGAGGTCCTTCATCTCGGCCGACAACGCCGACAGCGTCTTCTTGTCGGCGTCGCGCAGCACCGGCGTGAACAGTCCCCCCTCGATCGCGACCGCGACGGCCACGTCCGACGGCTTCAGCTTCAGCACCCGGTCGCCGGCCCAGACCGCGTTGCAGTCCGGCACCGCCTGCAGCGCCAGCGCGCAGGCCTTGATGATGAAGTCGTTGACGCTGAGCTTGACGCCGCGCGCCTCGAGCTCCTTGTTCAGCTGGCTGCGGAACTTCAGCAGCGCGTCGAGCTCGATGTCGCGGCGCAGGTAGAAATGCGGGATCGTCGACTTGGCCTCGGAGAGGCGCGCCGCGATCGTCTTGCGCATCCCGTCGAGCTTGACCTCCTCGAACTCGCGGTCCGCGTACATCTTCCGGACCGCCTCGGCGTGCCCCGACGCTGCGCCGGCCGGCGCGGCGATCGGCGCCGCGGCCGCTGCCGGCGCCGCGACCGCCTCGGAGGCGGGCTTCGTCCCCGGCTTGGCCGCCTCGACGTCCGCCTTGACGATCCGCCCGTGCGGGCCGGAGCCCTTGATCGCGCCGAGGTCCAGTCCCTTCTCGCCGGCGATCCGCCGCGCCAGCGGCGAGGCGAACACCCGCTCGCCCCCGGACTCCGCCTTCGGCTCCGGCTCGACCGGCTGGCCTTGGGACGCGCCGTAACCCTTCAGCCCCGCGGGCATCGCTTCGGCGTCGCCACCCTTGGCCTCGGCCGGCGGCGTCGCGCTCGCGGGCTTCGGCGTCTCGGCCTTGGCCGGCGCAGGGGCGCCTCCCTCCGGCCCGCTGCCGATGTCGTCGACGCTCTCGCCTTCCTCGAGCAGGATCGCGATCACGTCGTTGACCTTCACGCCCTCGGTCCCCTCGGGCACGACGATCTTGCCGAGCACGCCTTCCTCGACGGCCTCGAACTCCATCGTCGCCTTGTCGGTCTCGATCTCCGCCATGATCGCCCCGGCGGAGACGGCGTCCCCCTCCTTGAGCAGCCATTTCGACAGCGTGCCTTCCTCCATGGTCGGCGACAGCGCGGGCATCAGGATGTTGATGGGCATGGCCGGCTCCTCAGCGGTAAGTGACGGCCTTGACCGCCTCGATCACTTCGGGAACGGTGATCAGCGCGAACTTCTCGAGGTTCGCCGCATACGGCATCGGCACGTCCTTGCCGGCGCAGTTGATCACCGGCGCGTCCAGATAGTCGAACGCCTCCTGCATCAGCACCGCCGAGATGTGGTTGCCGATCGAGCCCACCGGGAACCCTTCCTCGACCGTCACGCAGCGGTTGGTCTTCTTCACCGACTTGATGACCGTCGCCGTGTCCATCGGCCTGAGCGAGCGCAGGTCGACGATCTCGGCCTCGATCCCGTCCTTGGCCAGTTCCTCGGCGGCCTTCAGCGCATAGGTCATGCCGATGCCGAAGGTGACGATGGTCACGTCCGTGCCCTTGCGCGCGATCCGGGCCTTGCCGATCGGCACCGTGAAGTCCTCGAGATCCGGCACCTCGAAGCTGCGGCCGTAGAGGATCTCGTTCTCGAGGAAGATCACCGGGTTCGGGTCGCGGATCGCCGATTTCAGCAGGCCCTTCGCATCGGCCGCGCTGTAGGGCATCACCACCTTCAGGCCGGGGATGTTGGCGTAGAGCGCCGCGAAATCGTGGCTGTGCTGCGCCGCCACGCGCGCCGCCGCGCCGTTCGGGCCGCGGAAGACGATCGGGCAGCCCATCTGGCCGCCGGACATGTAGAGCGTCTTCGCCGCCGAGTTGACGATCTGGTCGATCGCCTGCAGCGCGAAGTTGAAGGTCATGAACTCGACGATCGGGCGCAGGCCCGCGAAGGCCGCGCCGACCGCGAGCCCGGTGAAGCCGTGCTCGGTGATCGGCGTGTCGACGACGCGCTTCGGCCCGAACTCGTCGAGCAGGCCCTGGCTGATCTTGTAGGCGCCCTGGTACTCGCCGACCTCCTCGCCCATCAGGAACACGTCTTCGCTGCGGCGCATCTCCTCGGCCATCGCGTCTCGCAGCGCCTCGCGCATGGTCTGGGTCTTCATCGCCGTGCCTTCCGGGATCTCCGGCTCGGCCTCGGGCTCGTCGGGCACGGATTTCGGCTGACCCGCGGGGCCGACGCCGACCTCCTTCTTCGGCTCGGCCGGCGGGTCGGCGGGCTTTTCCCCGGCCTGCGGCGCTTTCGCATCGGCTTTGGGCGCCTCCCCCTCGATCGCGGAGGCGTCCTCGCCTTCCTCGATCAGCACCGCGATCGGCGTGTTGACCTTGACCCCCTCGGTGCCCTCGGCGACCAGGATCTTGCCGACCGTGCCCTCGTCGACGGCCTCGAACTCCATCGTCGCCTTGTCGGTCTCGATCTCGGCGAGGATCTGGCCGGAGGTGACCTCGTCGCCCTCTTTTACCAGCCACTTGGCCAGCGTGCCTTCCTCCATCGTCGGGGAAAGCGCCGGCATCAGAATCTGCGTAGCCATCTAAAGCGTCCCCCTCAGGCGTATACGTTGGTCCAGAGCTCGGCCTCGGCCGGCTCCGGGCTGTCCTGGGCGAACTGCGCCGCCTCGTTGATCACGCCCTTGATCTGCTTGTCGATCTCCTTGAGATCCTCTTCGCTCGCCAGGTCGCCGCTCATCAGCATGTCGCGCACGTGGTCGATCGGGTCGCGCTCCTCGCGCATCTTCTGCACTTCCTCGCGGGTCCGGTACTTGGCGGGGTCGGACATCGAATGGCCGCGGTAGCGATAGGTGTTCATCTCCAGGATGTACGGGCCCTCGCCGGCGCGGCAATGGGCGACCGCCTTCTCCCCGGCCGCCTTGACCGCCAGCACGTCCATGCCGTCGACCGCCTCGCCGTCGATGCCGAAGGCCGCGCCGCGGGTGTAGAGCGCCGGCGACGAGGACGCGCGCTTGAGCGACGTGCCCATCGCGTACTGGTTGTTCTCGATGACGAAGATCACCGGCAGCTTCCACAGGCTCGCCATGTTGAATGTCTCGTAGACCTGGCCCTGGTTCGCAGCGCCATCGCCGAAATAGGCGAAGGCGACGTTGTCGTTGCCGCGGTACTTGTTGGCGAAGGCGAGGCCGGCTCCGATCGGGACGTTCGCGCCGACGATGCCGTGGCCGCCGTAGAAGTCCTTCTCCTTGGAGAACATGTGCATGGAGCCGCCCTTGCCCTTCGAGTAGCCCCCCTCGCGCCCGGTCAGCTCCGCCATCACGCCCTTCGGGTCCATGCCGCAGGCGAGCATGTGGCCGTGGTCGCGGTAGGTCGTCACCCGCTGGTCGCCGTCCTTCGCCGTGGCCTCGAGGCCCACGACGACGGCCTCCTGGCCGATGTAGAGATGGCAGAACCCGCCGATCAGGCCCATGCCGTAAAGCTGGCCCGCCTTCTCCTCGAAGCGCCGGATCAGCAGCATCTCCTTGTAGTAGTGGATGAGATCGTCCTTGGATGCGTTCGGCTTCTTCGCGCTGGATGCGCGTCGCGCTGTCGCCATCTTTGATCCCTCCCCCGGAACCGGTGTATTGGTTTAGCGTCAAACTACTTTGCAAGTATAGCGGACGGGAGTTCGGAGGAAAGCCCTTGAATGACGTTCGGGTCGGGCTAGCGGATGTTGTCCCACCTGCGCTGCGCGCCCTTGATCGTTCGTTGCCGGCGCGTTAACGTGGCCGGAAATACCATGGTTTTTCAGGATGTTGACCGGAAGGGCACGTGTGCCCACAACTCTACCGGATCAGGATCTCGTCCGGGCGGCCCAACCCCAGGACCTTGCGAGCCTGCTCGTCGAGCAGATCCACGTCGAGGCTGTCGCTGGACAGCCGCTCGGTCTTGTTCGCGATGGCTTCGCGCTCGACGCGCAGACTGTCGAGTTGCTGCTGCAGGCGCTTTTCCTGGACCTCGATCTGGAACAGCCGGAACAGCCCGTGTTCGCCCTGCAGCGCCGCGAAGGTCAGGTAGCCCATCAGCGCGATTACCACGATCGAGAACACGACGCCGCCAAGGCCGCCGCGCCGCGCTTCGGTATCCGTCGGGTATCCAGCCATGCTCTCCGGCCGTTGTTCTGCCTGCTCGGAGACGAGTCTGGCAGAAAATCAACGCGCTGGGAATCCCCCGTTTTCGGGGGAGAGCAGCCCTCGCACGATGAACGCTGGACCCATGGCTCGGCGTTCACCGGATGTCCGCGATCAGACGCCCGCGCGGATCAGGCGCGGCCCTTGTAGATGTCGACCAGCTTGGCCAGCAGGTCCAGCGCATCCTCGCGCGAGCGCTGGAAGCTGTTGCGGCCGATGATCGAGCCGTTGCCGCCGCCGTCGCGGATCGCGCGCGCGTCCTCGAAGACTGCGTCCGCGCCCTTGGACGCCCCGCCCGAGAACACCACGATCCGGCGCCCGTGGAACGACGCGTCCATGCAGTGCGCGACGCGCTTCGCCTGGCTCGAGACGTCGACCTTCGTGCTCTCGTAGACCTTCTTCGCCTCCGGCAGCATCAGGTGGTCGGTCGAGAGCTTGATCTTGATGATGTGGGCGCCGATCAGCGCCGCGATCTGCGCCGCGTAGGCCGCGACGTCGATCGCGGTCTCGCCGTCCTTCGTGACCGCCTCGCCGCGCGGGTACGACCAGATCACCGTCGGGATGCCGACGGACGCGGCCTCGCGCCGCAACTCGACGATCTCCTCGAACATGTCGAGCTGGCTGTCGGAGCCGGGATAGATCGTGAAGCCGATCGCAGCGCAGCCGAGGCGCAGCGCGTCGTCGACCGAGGCCGTCACCGCCTGGTTCTTGCCGGCCGTGTCCGACATCAGCGAGTTGGCGGAGTTCGCCTTCAGGATCGTCGGGATCTGGCCGGCGAAGGTGTCGGCGCCGGCCTCCAGCATCCCGAGCGGCGCCGCGTAGGCATTGAGGCCCGCGTCGATCGCCAGCTGGTAGAGGTAGTGCGGATCATACGCGGCGGGGTTCTGCGCGAAGCTGCGCGCGGGGCCGTGCTCGAAGCCCTGGTCGACCGGCAGGATGATCATCTTGCCGGTGCCGCCCAGCTTGCCTTCCATCAGCATCCGGCAGAGGTTGCCCTTCACGCCCGGGTTGTCGCTCTCGTAGTTGCTGATGATCTGGCGGACTATTCGGGTGGCCTTCATCGTCGGTCCTTTCTAAGGGGAAACTCCGGTTACTTCTCGAGGGCCGCGACGCCCGGCAGCGTCTTGCCTTCCAGCCATTCGAGGAAGGCGCCGCCCGCGGTCGAGACGTAGCTGAAACTCGGCCGCCGCGCCGCTGGCGTTCAGCGCCGAGACGGTGTCGCCGCCGCCGGCGACCGACAGGAGCTTGCCCGCGCGCGTCAGCGTCCGCCGCCCGCCGCGCGGCCGCGTCGGTCGCGGCGTTGAACGGCGGGATCTCGAAGGCGCCGAGCGGCCCGTTCCAGACCAGCGTGCGGGCGCCGCCGAGGACGGTCGCGATCCGCGCGATCGCGGCGCGGGACCTGCGTCGAGGATCATCGCGTCGGGCGGGCAGGCGTCGGCCGGCACGATCTCGGTCTTCGGCGCCGGCCTTGAACTCGCGGGCGACGACGACGTCGGCCGGCAGCACCAGTTCGCAGCCCGCCGCCTCGGCGCGCGCCGCGATCTCGCGGGCGGTGTCGAGCATGTCGTGCTCGGCCAGCGACTTGCCGACGTCCTTGCCCTCGGCGGCGAGGAACGTGTTGGCCATGCCGCCGCCGATGATGATCGCGTCGACCTTGCCGATCAGGTTGCCGAGCAGCTCCAGCTTGGTCGAGACCTTGGCGCCGCCGACGACCGCGACGACCGGATGCTCGGGATGGGCCAGCGCCTTTTCCAGCGCGCCCAGTTCGGCCTGCATCAGCCGGCCCGCGCAGGCGGGCAGCAGATGCGCGACGCCCTCGGTCGAGGCATGCGCCCGGTGCGCGGCCGAGAAGGCGTCGTTGCAGTAGACGTCGCCCAAGCCCGCCAGCGCTGCGGCGAAATCCGGATCGTTCGCCTCCTCGCCCTTGTGGAAGCGCGTGTTCTCCAGCAAGGACCACGCCGCCCTCGGGAATGGCCGCGATCGCCGCCTCGGCCGCGTCGCCGACGCAGTCGTCGCCGAAGACGACCGGAACGCCGAGCGCGGCCTCGAGGGCGGGCAGGACCACGCGCAGGCTCATCTCCGGCACGACCTTGCCCTTCGGGCGGTCGAAATGCGCGAGCAGGACCGGCTTGCCGCCCTTCGCCAGGATGTCCCTGATCGTGGGCGCGATCCGCTCGATCCGCGTCGCGTCGGTGACGCGGCCGCTCTCGACGGGGACGTTGATGTCGACGCGGGTCAGGACGACCTTTCCGGCCAGATCGATGTCGTCGAGCGTCTTCCAGGCCATCCGTCGTCGTCCCCCCTTACATCCAAGCCGGCAGCGGCGCCTTACAGCAGACCCTCTGCCGCCTCCGCGACGGCGTCGGCGGTGATGCCGAAATGCGCATAGAGCGCGTCGATCGGTCCGGAGGCGCCGAAGCCCTTCATGCCGACGAAGGCCGCCTTGCGCGCGTCGCCGCGCTCCGACGACAGCCAGCGGTCCCAGCCGAAGTCGACGGCCGCCTCGACCGCGACCCGGACCGGGCCGCGCGGCAGCACCTTGCGCCGGTAGGCCTCGTCCTGCTCGGAAAACAGCTCCCAGCACGGCATCGAGACGACGCGCGTGCCGATGCCCTTGGCTTGCAGCTTGTCGCGGGCGGCCATCGCGATCTCGACCTCGGAGCCGGTCGCCATCAGGATCGCCTGCCGCTTGCCCTCGGCCTCGGCCAGAACATAGGCGCCGCGCGCGCTCTGGTTCGCGCGCGTATGCGTCGTGCGCAGCGTCGGCAGGTTCTGCCGCGTCAGCGCCAGCACCGAGGGCCGGGCGTTCGCGGTCAACGCGATCTCCCAGGCCTCGGCCGTCTCGACCACGTCGGCCGGCCGCAGCACGTTCAGGTTCGGCGTCGCGCGCAGCATCGCCAAGTGCTCGACCGGCTGGTGCGTCGGGCCGTCCTCGCCGAGGCCGATCGAGTCGTGCGTCAGGACGTAGACGACCCGCGTGCCCATCAGGCACGACAGCCGTATCGCGCCGCGCGCGTAGTCGGAGAAGACGAGGAAAGTGCCGCCGTAGGGCTGTACGCCGCCATGCAGCGCCAGGCCGTTCATCGCCGCCGCCATGGCGTGCTCGCGGATGCCGTAATGCACGTAGCGGCCCGCGCGGTTGTCGACGTCGAAGACGCCGAGGTCCTTGGTCAGCGTGTTGTTCGAGCCGGTCAGGTCTGCCGAGCCGCCGATCGTCTCGGGCATCACGGCATTGACGACCTCGAGCGCCATCTCCGACGCCTTGCGCGTCGCGACCTTGGGCGCCGCCTCGGACTGCGCCTTGCGATAGGCGGTCAGCGCGGAGATCAGCTTCTTCGGCGGATCCCCGGCGGTGACGCGTTCGAACTCGGCCTGCTTGGCGCCCGACAGTTTGCCGAAGCCCTCTTGCCATGCCGTGCGGTCCGCGCCGCCGCGGCGGCCGATCGCGGCCCAGGCGTCGCTGATGTCCTGCGGAATCTCGAACGGGGGCAGGTCCCAGCCATAGGCCTCGCGCACCTTGGCGATCTCGTCCTTGCCGAGCGGCGAACCGTGCGCGGCCTTCGTGTCCTGCTTCGTGGGCGCGCCGAACCCGATATGGGTCTTGCACGCGACGAAGGCGGGCAGGGGGCTCGCGGCCGCCTCGGTCAGGGCCCGGTCGATGTCGTCGGGGTCGTGCCCGTCGCAGCGGTGGACCGACCAGCCGGACGCGGCGAACCGCTCGAGCTGGTCGGTGCTGTCGGCCATCGAGACCTTGCCGTCGATCGAGATGCCGTTGTCGTCCCAGAGAACGGTCAGACGGTCGAGCTTCTGCCGGCCAGCCAGCGTCAGCGCCTCCTGGCTGATGCCCTCCATCAGGCAGCCGTCGCCCGCGATGACCCAGGTCCGGTGGTCGACCACCTTGCGCCCGAAGCGCGCGGCCATGCTTTCCTCCGCGATCGCCATGCCGACCGACGTGGCGAGGCCCTGGCCGAGCGGGCCAGTCGTCGTCTCGATCCCGTTGCCGGGATGGTACTCGGGATGGCCCTCGGTCTTGGAGCCGAGCTGGCGGAAGCGGCGGATCTCGTCCATCGTCATGCCGGGATAGCGGGTCAGGAACAGCAGCCCGTAGAGCAGCATCGACCCGTGGCCGGCCGACAGCACGAACCGGTCGCGGTCCGGCCAGGACGGCGCGCTGGCGTCGAACTTCAGGTGCTTCTCGAACAGCACGGTCGCAACGTCCGCCATTCCCATCGGCAGTCCCGGGTGGCCGGACTGCGCGGCCTCGACCGCGTCCATCGCGAGGACGCGCAGCGCAGCGGCGCGCTTCCAGTGTTCGGGATGGCGCTGGCGGAGTTCGGAGACGTTCACGGGAAGGGGTCCTTTCTGCGGCTGCGACCCGCCTCGGGCGGGGGCCGGAAAATCCGCTGAACCAAATACCAGCCCCGCCCTTACGGTCAAGGCGGTAATCGTCACCGCGCGGCGCGTCGCCGGTCCGCCAGCATTGTGCGCCGACCCGCCTCAGCAGCGATTGCAATGTCCGGGGGGGCTGAATAGAACGGATCCGATCAACTGGAGAGCCCGTTCGATGAGCGAGACCAGCCACCTTGACGAGCGCATCGCCCGCGCCGTCGACCGCCTCAGGAACGCGCTGCAGGTTCGGGCCGATGCCGACGGGCCCGACCCGGAGCTCGCCCGACTGACCGAGCGCGTGAAGGCGCTCGAGGCCGAGAATTCGGAGCTTGCGGACGAGCTGGAGCGCCTGCGCGAGAAGCGGGACAAGGACGTTGCCGCGCTCGACGAACTGATCGCCCAGCTGAAGCCTCTCATTGAAGAGGTCTGATGCGCATGACGTCGAACATCGAGATCGGAGGGCTGTTCTTCGACGTCTCGACCGGTCCCGACGGCCATGTGCGGGCGAAAGAGAGACAGGCGTCCGGGCCGAGACTGGTCCCGGTCCCCGCGTCGCCGCAACCGCAGGACGACGCGGCCGTGATCGCGGCGCTGCGTGCGCAGCTCGCCGAAAGCGAGGCCGCGCGCGCCGAACTGCAGGCCCGGCTGGAGCAGGTCTTTGCGATCCGCTCGCGCGAACTCGACACGCTCCTGGGGATGGTCGAGCGCTTCAAGCCGCTCGTGCGCCCGTCCGAATTCATGCGTCCACTTGGGGTTGGCCCCAAATCCGAGGAATCCTGACATGCCGGAACTGACGATCGAGATCGGCGGCCGCATCTTCGAAGTCGCCTGCGAGGCGGGGCAGGAGCCGTCGCTGGCGCGCGCCGCCAAGCTGCTGGACGACGAGGCGACCCGCGTCTCCGAGGCGGCGGGCCGCACGACCGAGAAGCGGATGCTGCTGCTGGCCGGGTTGATGCTCGCCGACAACATGACGGCGCTCGAGGACCGCTACGCCGCGCTCGAGGACAAGGTGCGCGCCGCCGAGGAGCGCACCCGCATCGCCGAGGCGAAGTCCGCGATGCTGGCCGCGAACGCGCTGAAGCTGGAGACCGAGGCGACGCACCGGATCAATCCAGCCGAATTGGCGAGGCTTCGCGAGGAGAAGGACGCCGCGGTGACGCTGCTCGCGAGCCTTCTCGAGGAAGTCGAATCCCTGGCCGACGCCGCGCAGGGGCCGGTCGGCTGATTTCCTTGACCGTCGGACCTTGGCGCGGCGCCAAGGGCGCCCGCTGTTCGACGCCGACGAAGCCTCAGGCGTTGGCGGCCCGGATCTTCTCGGCGGCGTCCTTGTCGAACGCGACGCCCTTGGCGGCGAAAAGCGCGTCCAGTTCGCCCGACAGCGTCATCTCGGTGATGATGTCGCAGCCGCCGACGAACTCGCCCTTCACGTAGAGCTGCGGGATCGTCGGCCAGTCGGAAAAGGACTTGATGCCGTTGCGGACCTCCTCATCGGCCAGGACATTGACGTCCTTGAAGGCGACGCCGAGGTAGTTCAGCACGCCGGCGACGCGACTCGAGAAGCCGCATTGCGGCATCGACGCGGTGCCCTTCATGAAGAGGACGACGTCGTTCGCATCGACGTCGGCTTTGATCGCCGCGTGGGCTGGGTTGCTCATGTCGTTCATGGTGTTTCCTGTCATTCCGGCGCCCTTGTCGTCAGCGCGAGCGCGTGCAGCTCGCCGTGCGACCCATCCATCCTGCCCTTCAGCGCCGCATAGACGAGCTGGTGCTGCCGGACGCGGTTCAGCCCGCGGAACTCGTCCGCGACCACGGTCGCCGCGTAGTGCGCGCCGTCTCCGGCGAGATCGGTGATCTCGACCTGCGCGCCCGGAAAGGCGTCGCGGATGAGACGTTCGATCTCGGCTGCTTCCATGGCCATGCAGTGCCCTCCGGCGCCGTTCTTCGAGCCCGAATCTAGCTACCCCCCCGGACCGCCGCAAGGGTCAGTCCAGCAGTTTCCCCAGCGCGCCCCGATGCAACTCGGTCAATTCCGACACCGGCACGCTCGCCGCGCCGAGCCGCACCTGCGCGCCGTGGACGCGGCCGACCGGCCGGATCGGCACGCCGGCGGCGGCGGCGGCGGCGCCCAGCGCCGATGCCTGATCCGCGGCGCAGGCGACGAGGTACCGGGCCTGATCCTCGCCGAAGAACCAGGCGACCGGCTCCATCTCGGCTTCGGAGACGATCTCTACGCCCAACCCCGCCGCCATCGCCATCTCCGCCGCCGCCAGCCCGAGCCCGCCGTCCGACAGGTCGTGCGCGGCCGAAACAAGTCCGGCCGCCTTGGCGGAACGCAGGAATTCGCCCGCCGCGCGCTCGGCGACCAGATCCACCGGCGGCGCGTCGCCGTCCTCGCGGCCGAGAACCTCGGCAAGCAGAGCGGACTGGCCGAGGTGGCCTCGGCACGCGCCGATCAGCATCAGCCGGTCCTCTGCCCGCGGCGCCATGCCGATCCGCTGGTCGAGCGAGGTCAGCAGGCCGACCCCGCCAATCGTCGGCGTTGGCAGGATCGCGCGTCCGTCGGTCTCGTTGTAGAGACTGACATTGCCAGACACGATCGGCATGTCGAGCGCCGAGCAGGCCACGCCGATGCCCTTGATGCAGCCGACGAGCTGGCCCATCGTCTCGGGGCGCTCGGGATTGCCGAAGTTCAGGTTGTCGGTCGCCGCGAGCGGCCGCGCGCCCGTCGCGCACAGATTGCGGAACGCCTCCGCAACCGCCTGCATGCCGCCGCGGTACGGATTGGCTCGGCAGTAGCGCGGGTTGACGTCTGACGTGAAGGCGATCGCCTTTTCCGTGTCGTGCACGCGCACCACGCCGGCGTCCGAGCCGGGAACCGTCACCGTGTCGGCCATAACCATGTGGTCGTACTGCCGCCAGACCCATTCGCGGCTGGCGTGGTTCGGGCTGCCTACGAGCGTCCGCAGGGCCGCCGCGATGTCGATGTCGTCCGGCAGCGGCCCCATAGGCTCGGCCTCGGGCGTCTCGACCCACGGCCGGTCGTATTCCGGCGCCGATCCCGAGAGCGCCTTCAGCGGCAGGTCGGCCATCACCGCGCCGTTCAGCAGGATCAGGAACCGGTCCTCGGGGATCGTCTCGCCGACGACCGCGAAGTCCAGGTCCCACTTGTCGAAGACCGCGCGGGCCTCCGCCTCCTTCTCCGGCCGCAGCACCATCAGCATGCGCTCCTGGCTTTCGCTCAGCATCATCTCGTAGGCGGTCATCGCCTCTTCGCGCACCGGCACCTTTTCCAGGTCCAGCCGAATGCCGAGATCGCCCTTGTCGCCCATCTCGACCGCCGAGCAGGTCAGGCCCGCCGCGCCCATGTCCTGGATCGAGATCACCGCCCCGGTCGCCATCAGCTCGAGGCAGGCCTCCATCAGCCGCTTCTCGGTGAAGGGGTCGCCGACCTGCACGGTCGGGCGCTTCTCCTCGATCGTGTCGTCGAACTCGGCGCTGGCCATCGTCGCGCCGCCGACGCCGTCGCGGCCGGTCTTGGCGCCGAGATAGACGACCGGCATCCCGACGCCGCTGGCAGCGGAGTAGAAGATCGAGTTCGCGTCCGCGAGACCGGCCGCGAAGGCGTTGACCAGGCAGTTGCCGTTGTAGGCCGCGTGAAAGCGCAATTCCCCGCCGATGGTCGGCACGCCGAAGGCGTTGCCATAGCCGCCGATGCCGGCGACGACGCCGTGGACGAGGCTGCGCGTCTTCGGATGGGAGGGGTCGCCGAAGCTCAGCGCATTCATCGCCGCGATCGGGCGGGCGCCCATTGTGAAGACGTCACGCAGGATGCCCCCCACTCCCGTCGCGGCCCCCTGGTAGGGTTCGATGTAGGACGGGTGGTTATGGCTCTCCATCTTGAAGACCAGAGCCTGGCCGCCGCCGATGTCGACGACCCCCGCGTTCTCGCCGGGCCCCTGGATCACCTGCGGACCTGCCGTCGGCAGCGTGCGCAGCCAGCGCTTGGAGGACTTGTAAGAGCAGTGCTCGTTCCACATCGCCGAGAAGACGCCGAGCTCCGTCAGCGACGGAGTCCGTCCGATCAACGTGAGGATCCGCTCATATTCGTCGGGCTTCAATCCATGCGCTGCGATGAGGCCGGGCGTGATCTCCGGCTCTTGAACATCGGCGACAACGGACATCGGCATCCTCCCGATCTGGACCAAGGCGCCTTTTAGAGGCTCGGGCCTGAAAGCGAAAGACGACAATCGCGCACGCCTGTCGCGAGCAAAAAAAAGGCCGAGCTATTGCTCGGCCCAAGTCCAACAGGGAGGTTGAAGAAGACTGCCGCAGGGACCGTCGACTTCGAGGGGCAATATAACGCGGTGATCGGGGTCCGACAAGGCGCGGCGCCTGATGATTGTGCATGGCTGGCATATCTGCAACGCATAAGTCCAGCGGCGGTCAATTTGCCTCCGGCGCGAGCGTGCGTTTCTGCGCGTTGATCTCCTCGAGCACGAAGTCTCGGAAGGCGCTGACCCGCTTGTTCTGGCGCAACTCCTGCACGTAAGCCAGATAGACCGGGATCGGCGCGCTTTCGAGGTCCGGCATGACCTGGACAAGGCTGGGAAACTCCTGCGTGACGTAGTCGGGGAGCGATCCGACGCCGATGCCCCGGAGCACGCCCTGCAGGATCCCGAAATAGTTGTTTACGGTGAAGGTGCTCGCCGCCTGGGCAAGGAACGGCTGCACGAACTCCATGCCTGCGCGAACCTGGTGCGAGGTCGGGCTCTGGACCACGAGCCGGTGCGCCGCGATGTCTTCGAGCGTCTGCGGCACGCCTGAGCGTTCGGCATAGTCCCGGCTGACATAGAAGCGGATCCGCACCTCCATCAGTCGCCGCCGGATCAGGTCTGCCTGACTCGGCTCCTTCATCCGGATCGCCAGGTCCGCTTCGCGCATCGGCAGATCGAGGATTCGCTCTTCCAGCATTAGTTCGAGGCGGAGGTTGGGGTAGCGCTCGAACAGGCGCGGCAGGCGCGGGGTCAGCCACAGCGTCCCGAAGCCGGTCGTCGTCGTCACGCGCAGGTCGCCGTAGACCTCGTCCTCGCTGTCGCGGATCCGCGCGGCCGTTGATTCCAGCCGCCGCGCCATCGAGCGCGTCGCCTCGAACAGCAGTTCCCCCTGCTCGGTCAGGATCAGGCCGCGCGCGTGCCGCCGGAACAGCGTCGTATCGAGGCTCTCCTCCAGCGCCCGGATCTGCCGGCTGACGGCGGACTGGCTCAGGTGCAGCGCGTCGCCGGCATGCGTCAGGCTGCCCGCTTCCGCGACGGCATGGAAGATTCGCAGCTTGTCCCAATCCATGTCGCGCCCCGCGGCCGCGCAGTCGCACGGCTCCTCTCGGTCCTTGATGCCCGTCGCGGGCAGTATCACAGATTGCCCGAATGGCACGTAGGAATTGCAATGCTGCCGCCGCAAGCGGCTGGCGCGAACGTTTCGTGCTTTCGGCGCCGGCCGCCTGCGGTCACGCTGATTTTTCTTCATTCACCATGGGTTCGATCTCATACTGCATCGTCAGGCAAGGAGGGAGCCCGCCATGGCGTTGCACGATGTCTCGCTCGCGGATCGCTACGATCTCGGCAAGCGAACGGTCCTGCTTGGCGGCATCCAGGCGCTGGTCCGCGTCGCGCTGATGCAGAAGGCGCGGGACGCCGCCGCCGGCCTCGACACCGCCGGCTACGTCTCGGGCTATCGCGGCTCGCCGCTCGGCGGCGTCGATCTGGCGATGATGGGCGCGGCGAAGCAGCTCTCGGCCGCCGACATCAAGTTCGAGCCCGGCCTGAACGAGGATCTCGCCGCCACTGCGCTCTGGGGCGCCCAGCAGGCGGCGCTGCGCGGCGAGGGCCGCGTCGAGGGCGTCTTCGGCCTCTGGTACGGCAAGGGGCCCGGCGTCGATCGGTGCGGCGACGTCTTCCGCCACGCCAACATGGCCGGAAGCGCGGAGAAGGGCGGCGTGCTCGTCTGCATGGGCGACGACCACACCGGCGAGAGCTCGACCGTGCTGCACCATTCCGAGTTCGCGCTGGTCGACGCGATGATGCCGATCCTCTCGCCCGCAGGCGTGCAGGAGATCCTCGACTACGGCATCCTCGGCTGGGCGCTGTCGCGCTATTCCGGCTGCTGGGTCGGGCTGAAATGCGTGAAGGACACGATCGAGGTCACCGCCGTCGTCGACGGCGACCCGCACCGGCTCGCAGGTCGCGATCCCGACCGACTTCGCGATGCCCGAGGGCGGGCTCAACATCCGGCTGCACGACACGCCGGTCGCGCAGGAAGCCCGGCTCCACGACCACAAGCGCTTCGCAGCCGAGGCCTTCGCCCGCGCCAACCGGATCGACAAGCGCCTGCACGGCGACGGTACGGCACGGATCGGCATCGTCTCGGCCGGAAAGTCCTGGCTCGACACGGCGCACGCGCTGGAGTTGCTGGGCCTCGACGACGCCGAATGCCGCCGGCTCGGGATCACGACCTGGAAGGTCGGCATGGTCTGGCCGCTCGACATGGCGAGCTTCCGCGAATGGGCGCAGGATCTGGAGCACATCATCGTCGTCGAGGAAAAGCGCAAGCTGATCGAGGTCCAGATCAAGGAGGCGATCTTCGACGACCGGCGCGGCCGCCGCGTCACCGGCTGGAAGAACGAGCGCGGCGAGACAGTCTTCACCGTCAAGGGAGCGCTCGATCCGGTCAAGGTAGCGCGCACGCTTGGCGACATCCTCGCCGAGGACGGGGTCGAGACAGAGGCGCTCGGCGCCCGCCGCCGCCTGCTCGCCGAGGCGGTCCGCGCCGACAACGCCGAGGAGATCGCGGCGCGCAAGCCCTGGTTCTGCTCTGGCTGCCCGCACAACACCTCGACCCGGCTGCCCGACGGCGCCCGCGCCTATGCCGGCATCGGCTGCCACTACATGGTGCAGTGGATGGACCGCGAGACCGAGGGCTTCACCCATATGGGGGCCGAGGGCGCGAACTGGATCGGCGAGGCGCCGTTTTCGACGCGGCCGCACGTCTTCCAGAACCTCGGCGACGGCACCTACAACCACTCCGGCAGCCTCGCGATCCGCGCCGCGCTCGCGGCAGGCGTCAACATCACCTACAAGATCCTCTACAACGACGCGGTCGCGATGACCGGCGGCCAGCCGAACGAGGGCGGGCTGACCGCGCCGCAGATCGCGCGCGAGCTGACGGCGATGGGCGTGAAGACCGTCGTCGGCGTCTACGACCCCAAGGAAGACGTCGACCTGAAGGCGTTCCCCTCCGGCATGCCGATGCGGCCGCGCGACGATCTCGACGCGGTGCAGCGCGAGATGCAGGCCGTCGAGGGCGTTTCTGCGATCCTCTACATCCAGACCTGCGCCGCAGAAAAGCGCCGCCGTCGCAAGCGCGGCACGCTTCCCGGACCCCGACCGGCGCGTGTTCATCAACCCGGCCGTCTGCGAGGGCTGCGGCGATTGCGGCGTGCAGTCGAACTGCGTGTCCATCGTGCCGCTCGAGACCGAGTTCGGCCGCAAGCGCGCGATCGACCAGTCGAGCTGCAACAAGGACTTCTCCTGCCTCAAGGGCTTCTGCCCGAGCTTCGTCACGCTCGAGGGCGCGAAGGTGAGGAAGGCGGCGCCGGCCGAGATCGCGCTGCCCGACCTGCCCGCGCCGGTCCTCCCGCCGATCGGACGGTCGTGGAACACCGTCATCACCGGGGTTGGCGGCACCGGCGTCGTCACTGTCGGCGCGCTGCTCGCGATGGCGGCGCATCTCGAGGGCAAGGCCGCGGGCGTGATGGAGATGGCGGGCCTCGCGCAGAAGGGCGGCGCCGTCTCGATCCATTGCCGGATCGCCGAGACGCCCGACGACATCACCGCGATCCGCGTCGCGGTCGGCGAGGCCGATGCGCTGATCGGCGGCGACCTGGTCGTGGCGGCGGGGGCGAAGACGCTGGGCCTGACCACGCGCGGCCGCACGCGCGCGGTCGTCAACGCGCACGAGATCGTCACCGGCGACTTCACCCGCAACCGCGACTTCCACCTGCCGACCGACCGGCTGACGCTGGCGCTGCGTGCGCGGCTCGGGGCGGACGGGCTCGCGATGCTCGACGCGACCCGGATGGCGGAAAGGCTGCTCGGCGACGCGATCTATGCGAACGTGCTGATGCTCGGCGCCGCCTGGCAGGCGGGACTGGTGCCGCTGTCCGAGGCGGCGCTGATGCGCGCGATCGAGATCAACGGCGCCGGCGTCGACGGCAACAAGGCCGCGTTCCAGCTCGGCCGCTGGGCGATCGCCGCGCCGCCCGAGGCCGCCGCCGCGACGGCGCCCGAGGCGGCGCCGGAGGCCGAGGGCGCGGACGCCGTGATCGAACGGCGCGCCGCGCATCTGCAGGCCTACCAGAACCGCCGGCTGGCCCGGCGCTACCGCGACCGGGTCGCCGCCGCGCGCGCCGTCGATCCCGAGTTCGGAGAGGCCGTCGCACGAGGCTACCACAAGCTTCTCGCCTACAAGGACGAGTACGAGGTCGCGCGCCTGCATGCCGAGACGCTGGAATCGGCGGTCTCCGCCGGGTTCGACGACGTGCGCGAAATGCGCTTCCACCTCGCGCCGCCGATCTTCGGCCGCAAGGATGCACAAGGCCGCCCCGTGAAGTCGGAGTTCGGCCCCTGGATGCTGGGAGCGATGAAGCTGCTCGCGCGTTTCAAGGGACTGCGCGGCACGCCGCTCGACCCGTTCGGCCGCACCGACGAGCGCAGGATGGAGCGCGACCTGATCGCGCAATACGAGGCGGACATGGACAGGGTCCAACGCGAAATGTCTGGACAGACCAAGGACATCGCGATCGAGCTTGCGGTGCTGCCGATGCAGATCCGCGGGTTCGGGCACGTGAAGGCAGTCTCTGCCGAGGCAGCCGCGTCGCGGCGCGCCGAGCTGCTCGAAGCCTTTGCAGCCGGCGGTTGGCCGCGGCGCGCGCATGCGGCGGAGTAGGACCCTGCGCGGCGCGCTCGCGGCGCTGGCGTTCGCAGCGCTCGCAGGCTGCGTGCAGAGCGGTCCGCCGCTCGGGCCGACCGTGATGGTGCCCGGCGCGCGGTTCAACGACGTCCAGGGCCAGGCCGACACGGTCGTTCGCGCCTTCGCCGCGGGGCCGGACGGCGAGACCCGCGAGATCGGCGGCGCGGTCTGCGACGTCGGGACGATCCTGTACTCCGCCCGCCTGGTGACGCCAGCGCGGCTCGTCGTCCCGAGCTTCGGCCCGCAATCGCCGACCATCGTCGTCTCCTGCGCCGCGGGCGAATGGCGCGGCGCGGCCGAGAAGGAGATCTCCGTCCTCTGGGTCAGGGCGCCCGGCGACTGGGGCGGCCCCGGCCCGTGGGGCGGCTTCTACGGCGGCGGCCCGTGGGGTTGGGATTCCTGGGGCGGCCGGTCGTCGTTCCCGCGCTTCGTCTACCGCGACATCAACGTGATGATGCACTGAGCCGCCTCTGCCCGGGGCGCCGGCCGGAAATCGCCACTGTGTCAGCGAGTTGAACCCGTTGTCACGCGTGGATCGGAGACCCGGAAACACCTGGCGCTATGGACAGATCCGCGGGCCTCGGGCAAGAACTCGCGGCAACCTGGCGCACGACGGGAGACAAGGCGATGGCCATCACTGTGAACGAGGCTTCGGCCGTCCTGCGGGAGGCCGTGCGCGACAGCATGCGCCGCCGGTCGTTGCTTTTCCTCGTCCAGGGCGGCCTGCTCGCTCTTGCGGGCCTGCTGTCGCTGATCTTTCCGCTGATCTTCGGCGCCGGCATCCTGGTCCTGATCGGCTGGCTCCTGATCCTCAGCGGCATCGTTCAGGGCATCGGCCTGATCGGCGCGACGAAGGTGCCGTATTTCTGGCTCCAGTTGGTATCGGTCGTGCTCGGCATTGTCGTCGGCTTCCTGCTGGTCTCGCGCCCGGAGGCGGGCCTGCTCGCGGTCGCCTTGCTTCTGGTCGTGTTCTTCGTGATCGAGGGCGTGTCGCGGATCGTGTTCGCGCTGATGATCCGGCCGATGAAGGACTGGCACTGGCTGCTCGGCAGCGGCATCGTCGGCATCGTCGTCGCGATGATCCTGGCCGCCAATCTCGGCTCGGCTGCGCACTGGCTGCTCGGCACGCTGGTCGGCGTCTACCTGCTCGCCGCCGGCGCGGCGCTCGCCTACGTAGCCTGGAACCTGCGCAAGGCCGTGTCCTGACCGACCACTGCGGCGGGAACGAAGCGTTCCGGCGCACATTGTCCGGCAGGAGGATCAACCAAATGCGCATCATTCTGACTTTCGCCGGGCTTGCCGCCCTGGCGGCCTGCGCGCCAACGTCGCAGGATCCGGCGGGACTGCCGCTCGCACGGGCCGAACTCGCGCCCGGCGCAGCCGTCGCGGCTGCCGGCGAGGCCAGGATCCCCGTCACCGTCGTCGCCGCGCGGGATGGCTCCGTCGCCACTCCGGTCTCGGCGTCCTGTGTGGCGGAGGGATCGAGCTTCACCGCCTCCTTCTCCGCGCCCGCCGAACTGGCCGTTCCGAGCTTCGGCTCGGCCAGTCAGCCCGTCCGGATCGTCTGCGAGGCGGGCGGGCTACGCGGCGTCCGCGTCGCGCAGCCGATGCTGCGATCGCAGAACGGGATCGGCGGATGGCCGGCAGTGGGGGTCGGGGTCGGCACCGGCGGGGGCAGCTATGTTTCGGTCGGGGGGTTCTGGAACGGCGGCTGGGGCGGCGGGCCAGACACGGTGTCCGTCCGCTACCCTGCGGTTGAGATCGTGCTCGAGTGACCCCGTCGACAGGACTCTGCCCGGCCGCTATCGTGGGATGGAGGCGAAACTTGGAGGCGGGCATGCGCGGATGGATTGCGGCGACGGCGCTGGTCGCGCTGACGGGGTGCGCGAGCGGCGATCTTGCCGGATATTCGCTCGGCGTCGACGGCGGCGGAAGAGGCCTCCCCATCACGCGCGCGTTCGCATCCCAGGAGGAGGTGACCCCGCCGGGACGAGGTCTGACCGGCCTTGCCGTGCGCACCTACGTTCAGGGGCCCGATGGCGCATCCGTCGAGGTGGCCGGGGCGGCCTGCCGTGTGTCGGGAGGCGGCTTCGAGGCGACGCTGACGACGCCCGGCCGGTTCGTCCTGCCCGATCTCGGCCCGGACGCGCCGGCGCTGAAGGCGGAATGCCGGTCCGGCACGCTTGCCGGCGTCGCGGCGGTCGCTCCGTCCTACGCTTGGGCCGACGATGGCGGCAACGCCGCCGAGCGGGTCGTCTGGGGCCTCGGCTGGACTTACGGCTACGCCGAAGTCGGCCCGATGCGCTACCCGAACCTCCGCGTCGGTCTTGTCGAGACCGGCGCACCGACTTTCTGATGGCAGATAACGTGCAGAGGCCCAACCATGAACGATGACACCTTCAACATGTCGATGCGCAAGTACCTGAAGGAGGTCGGAGTGACCTCGCAGCAGGCGATCGAGAAGCATGTCCGTGCTCATGGCGACACCACTGGCAAGCTCAAGGTTCGCACCGTGCTTCGCATCGAGGGGCACGACATGGAGCATGTCGTCGAGGGCGAGATTGATCTCGGCTGATCCAGCGGAATTCGGCTCATGCGGCGGTCGCCGGGCTTGACGGATTCGGCTCCTCCGGGACATGTGGGGGCGTCGGAAGCCGGAGAAGCCGCCCCATGTCGATCCGCCTGCCCCGCTTCGCCGTCTTCCTCGCGATGTTCGCCGCCATCTCCGCTTGCAGTTCCGCGCCGCCGGAGAGCCGGAACATGTCTGCGCGGCAGTTGCATCCGAACGAGACGCCGGAGCTTCGCCGGCTGATCGAGGACACGGCGCGGCGCCACGGCGTTCCCCCTGATCTCGTGCAGCGGGTCGTGGTGCGGGAAAGCACGCACAACCCGGAGGCGCGAAACGGGCCGTATTATGGGTTGATGCAGATCCTGCCGCAAACCGCCCGAACGATGGGATACGACGGCGAACCGGCCGGGCTTCTCGATGCGCGGACCAACCTCGAATACGGCGTCAAGTATCTGCGGGGCGCCTATCTGGTCGCAGATGGCGATCCGGACCGCACCGTCGCTTGGTACTCGCGCGGGTATTACTACGAGGCGAAGCGCAAGGGGCTGCTGGAAGAGACCGGGCTGCGCTGAGCGGGGTTGCCGCGCCGGGTCCGGCGGGCGAGGATCGGCCGGGGCGACGCAGCGGGGCGAGGGATGATGGTCAGGATCATCGGGATTGCAGGCAGCCTGCGGGCGGGGTCGCTGAACGCGGCGCTGTTGCGGGCGGCGGCGGAGCGGGCGCCGGAGGGCGTCGCGGTGGCGGTCGAGAGCATCCGGGGCGTGCCGCTTTATGACGGGGACGTCGAGGCGGCGGAGGGGATACCGGAGGCGGTGGCGCGGCTGAAGGCGGCGGTGGTTGCGGCGGACGGGCTGCTGCTGGTCACGCCAGAGTACAACAACTCCATTCCGGGCGTCTTCAAGAACGCGATCGACTGGATGTCGCGGCCGGCGAAGGACATCAAGGCGGTGTTCGGGGGGCGGCCGGTGGGGCTGATCGGGGCGTCGCCGGGCGGGTTCGGGACGATCCTGAGCCAGTCGGCGTGGCTGCCGGTGCTGCGGACGCTGGGGTGCCGGCTCTATCCGGGGCGGATGCTGGTCAGCCGGGCGGGGCAGGTCTTCGAGGACGGCCGGATGGTCAACGAGGAGTTGGGCGAGATGCTGCGGAAGTACCTCGAGGGGTTCGCCGGGTTCGTCCGCGGGGGCGGCTGAAGCGGTCCCACGATGCGACCGGGATTAAAAGCCTGATTTCAAATGATTTTCCGGATCTGGCTGCGGATGGGGACAGGGAGGCTGAGGCGATGAAGCGCGCGATCGGGGCGGCGACGGCTCTGGCGGCAGGGCTGCTGGCCGGGGCGGCTTCGGCCGATCCGGCGCTGGAATGCGGGCTGGACGCGTCGAGCCAGGTCGAGATCGGGGACTGCCTGGCGGCGACCGAGGCGCGCGTCGACCAGACGGTGACGCAGGCGCTGGGCTTCGCGACGGCCGCGGCTCAGGCGCTGGACGACGAGACCGGCCGCCCGGCGGCGGCCCCGGCCCTGGAGGCCGGGCAGGCGGCGTGGTCGGCGTTCCGGGATGCGCATTGCGAATTTGTCGGCGCAACCTGGGGCGGCGGCTCGGGCACGGGCGGGGCGATCCGGGCCTGCCGGATCGACCTCGGGCGCGACCGGGTCGGGATCCTGATGGGATTCGCACGGTAGCGGCGCCCCCGCGTACGACCGAAGGACGATGCCGGTTGCGCCGGGCGTGCGGAACCGGGCGGCGGGGCCGAGGTTGCCGATCGGGGCTCGCGCGGCAACCAATACGGCGCCGCGGTGTTGGGGGTCTCCGAGACAAGGAGATCCGAGGATGAAGAACCCTTTCATGAGCATGTGGCTCAGCGCCGCGAACCGGGCGGCGGGGCCGGTGCGCGGCTTCTGGACGGCCGAGGCGAAGCGCCAGCAGAGCGCGATGGTCCGGGAGGCGACCAAGGCGATGACGCCGGGCGCCCCGGCGAAGAAGCGCAGCACGGCGAAGCGGCGGGCGAAGTAGCCTCGGGGCCGTGGCTGAGGGGCGGAGATCTCGCCGGTCCGGACGGCGGCGCCCGGAGGCGGGCTCGGTAGCGCAGGCGCGGGCGCATTGATCCTGCTCAAGGCGGCCGGCGTTGCGGCGGGCGAGGGTGGCCGCAAGGGGGACGGCGCATGTGCTTCAGTCTGGCGGCATCGGGCGGAATGGTCGCGCTCGGGACCGTGGCGACCGTCGTCGCCGTCCGCAGGGGCAGCCCGCCGGCGATCCCGCTGACGCTCGGCTACTTCACGCTGATGGAGGCGTTGCAGCTCGTCGGGGTCATGACGATCGACCAATGCGCCAATCCGGCGAACCAGACCGCGACGTGGCTTTCGGTCCTGCACATCGCGTTCCAGCCGCTCTTCATCAACGCCTTCACGCTGGAGCTGGCGCCGGAGGCCGTGCGGGCGCGCTGGCGCTGGCCGGCGCTGCTGCTCGCGGGAGCGGCGGCGGCGGTCATGCTGCTGCAACTGGCGCCGCTCCCCTTCGCCGGCGCCTGCGCGCCCGGCACGCCGCTGTGCGGAGCGCCGGTCTGCACTGTGACGGGGACCTGGCACCTCGCCTGGGACATCCCGCGGAACGGGCTCTTCAATGAGGCGGTCGCGCGCTGGGGCACCCTCGCGAGCTGGCCGAGCTACCTGCTGGCGGCGTTCGTCCTGCCGCTGGTCTACGGGGCCTGGAAGTTCACGTTGTTCCACGCGCTGATCGGTCCCATCGCCGCGCGGCTGCTCACGGACAACCCCAACGAGATGCCGGCGATCTGGTGCCTGTTCTCGATCGGGATCATCCTGATCGCGCTGAGCCCGCGGATGTGGCGGGCCTTCTCCTGGGGGCCGGCCGCTGCGTGAGAGGCCGCGGCGGCTACGCTTGCCTCGGCGGCAGTTGAGATCATGCGGGGCCCGCAGTTTGCCATCCCGCTCATTTGTGGGTTGAAGATTTTTACGAATAAACATCTGAAGCATCACGGGTCGAGAGCTTGATAAGAAGAAGGATAAGTGTTGCTAATATCCTGGTAGATCCGAACACGCTCAGCGTTCGTTTCTTTGCTGTTGATCCCAGAAAACCTCCTTCCCGAAAAGCTCGATCGCGTCGCGCGTGAATTGGACAAACTGATCGAGCGTGGGAACAATCGGATCACCCTGGATTTCCTCGCCCTCTCCGAACGCTATCTCAAATCTGAACTCAGGATTGTGCTCACCGTCAGGCTCTCTGGCCCCAGCCGTGACCCTGTAGACCTCCGCGCCATCTTTCAGGGGGAATTGCCTGTCGGCGGGATTGAGGTGGATCATGGGGCCGGTTGGGAGTTCCATCCCAAGGGACCTGACAGTGTTCCTTATGGCGCTAGGGTAAGGAATGCCCATGCTTCTGTAAGCGGCCCCTACAGGAATGATCGTTCGGTGCTTGTCGAGGATGTCGAGGTTGTGGATGGCCCACAGTACCTTGTTGTGCCCTCCCTGGTATGGCTGGAGCCTGCGGACAACCTCTATAGCGTGCTGGGGCGCGGCCTTTATCTTAGCCAAGCCCTTGGACTTAAACGAACTCGGCGTTTCCGTTGATGGGGAAATACACTTGGGCGAGGGTGCCCGATCCAATGCTCACAATCTGACAGGCGATAAGGTCAAAGGCCGCCCGCAGGTTGTGGACCGCGTCGCCGAGCATGGCGCTAATGCAGGCCGGGACTGGTTCCCTGACATGAACGCGCCAGACCTGATCTCCGCTTTGCGGGTCGTCGTAGGGGACCACGGCGTATGGGTTGCGGTCGATAAAGGCCTCGATCCCCAGCTCGATTTCCTTGATGTGGCGTTCGGCCCTTTCGACCTTTAGCCTTGGCCCGAATAGGGGGTCGTTTGGCACCGGCGGCTCCTTCTCGTTTTCTCGATCGGAACGTGGTACGCTCTCAGGCATGAGTGATCTAGACCACAAGATCGCTTCAGTACGAAGCCACCTCTGGTGCATATCACTCGCCAATAAGGCTTACTCTATTGAAAAGGGCTTCCTCCAATCACGGATTTGCCGGCGTATGTAGGAGGGATGAGCGCTTTTTCGCAAGCTCAATTCTAAAAATGGGTCTTTTGAATATGTTCCATTCTCGTCCCGCAGCCAATCTAGAACCAGATGCCAGTTCTGATAAAGCCAAATCGCGTCCGAGCGATCTGATGCAGGTAATTCAGCCATCGGTGTATTTCTTATTGCGAGACCAAATTCCTTCACGCTTTTGAAGCGCCGCTTCATCTTCGTTAGCTCTGAGCCGATAACGAAGTAGTCTCTTACGATTGACTCGCGATCACGGTCGGCTTGAACCCGCGCAACAAACTCCTTGATATCCGGCAAGCCCATATTGCTATCCGTCCATCTTCAACGCATTGATGAACGCTTCCTGCGGGATGTCCACCCGCCCGAACTGGCGCATCTTCTTCTTGCCGGCCTTCTGCTTGTCGAGCAGCTTGCGCTTGCGCGACACGTCGCCGCCGTAGCACTTGGCGGTCACGTCCTTGCGGAGCGCCGAGATCGTCTCGCGGGCGATGATGCGGCCGCCGATCGCGGCCTGGATCGGGATCTTGAACAGGTGCTGGGGGATCAGCTCCTTCAGCTTCTCGACCATCGCGCGGCCCCGCATCTCGGCGCGGTCGCGGTGGACCATCGTCGAGAGCGCGTCGACCGGCTCGTCGTTGACGAGGACCTGCATCTTGACGAGGAAGTCCTCCTGGTAGCCGGTCACCTGGTAGTCGAAGGACGCGTAGCCCTTGGTCACGGATTTCAGCCGGTCGTAGAAGTCGAAGACGACCTCGTTCAGCGGCAGGTCGTAGACGACCATCGCGCGGGAGCCCGCGTAGGTCAGGTCGAGCTGCACGCCGCGGCGGTCCTGGCAGAGCTTCAGCACGTCGCCGAGGTATTCGTCGGGCACGAGGATCGTCGCCTTGATGCGCGGCTCCTCGATGTGGTCGACGCGGACCGGGTCCGGCATGTCGGCGGGGTTGTGCAGCTCCAGCGTCGCGCCGTCGGTCATGTAGACGTGGTAGATGACGGAGGGCGCGGTCGTGATCAGGTCGAGGTCGTATTCGCGCTCGAGCCGGTCGCGGATCACCTCGAGGTGGAGGAGGCCGAGAAAGCCGCAGCGAAAGCCGAAGCCGAGGGCGGCGGAGGTCTCCATCTCGGAGGAGAAGCTCGCGTCGTTGAGCTGGAGCTTCTCGATCGCCTGGCGCAGATCCTCGAAGTCGGCGGCGTCGACCGGGAAGAGGCCGCAGAAGACGACCGGCTGGGCGGGCTTGAAGCCGGGCAGCGCCGTGGCGCAGCCCTTGCGCTCGGTCGTGATCGTGTCGCCGACGCGGGTGTCGCGGACCTGCTTGATCGACGCGGTCAGGAAGCCGATCTCGCCGGGGCCGAGCGCGTCGAACTGCGTCATGCCGGGGCGGAACACGCCGACGCGGTCGACCGGGTAGAGCGCGCCGGTCTGCATCATCCGGATGCGGTCGCCCTTCCGCAGGATGCCGTCGTAGATGCGCACCAGCACGACGACGCCGAGATAGGCGTCGTACCAGCTGTCGACCAGCATCGCCTTCAGCGGCGCGTTCGGGTCGCCCTTCGGCGGCGGCAGGCGGGTGACGATCGCCTCGAGCACGTCGGGGATGCCGAGGCCGGTCTTCGCGGAGATCTCGATCGCGTGCTGGGCGTCGATGCCGATGACGTCCTCGATCTGCTCCTTGACGCGGGTCGGGCTCGGCGGCGGGGAGGTCGATCTTGTTCAGGACGGGGACGATCTCGTGGCCGGCGTCGATCGCCTGGTAGACGTTGGCGAGCGTCTGGGCCTCGACGCCCTGGGACGCGTCGACGACGAGCAGCGAGCCCTCGACCGCGCGCATCGAGCGGGAGACCTCGTAGGCGAAGTCGACATGGCCGGGCGTGTCGATCAGGTTCAGCACGTAGGTCTCGCCGTCCTTCGCGCGGTAGTCGATGCGGACGGTCTGGGCCTTGATCGTGATGCCGCGCTCGCGCTCGATGTCCATCGAGTTGAGCAGCTGCTCCTTCATCTCGCGGTCCGTCACGGTCCCGGTGGACTGGATCAGCCGGTCGGCCAGGGTGGATTTCCCGTGGTCGATATGGGCGACGATGGAGAAGTTGCGGATGCGGCTGATATCGGTCATCGCGCGGGTATGCTGCGCCGTCCGATGGCCGTCAAGTGGCCGGGACGGGGTCAGGGCTCGGCGGTCCCGGCGGGCTGGGCCGCGGCGCGTTCCGAGGCGACGATGTCGACGAGCGAGCGAATCAGGTCGGCCTCGACGACCGGAGCGGGCTGCTCCGCGTCGGGGGGATCGGGGAGGTCCGCGACGCCGGGCGCGGGGGCGATCCAGACCTCGATCCGGCCGGGACCCATGCGGCTGGGGGCGCCCGTGTAGTCGCGGATCCCGGCGGCGGGGAGGTCGTCGCCGAGCGCCGCAGCGGCGGCGGCGGCGGCGCCGGCGTCGGCGGGGCTGTAGTAGCGGATGCTGGCGCGCTCGAACGGGGCCGGGGGCGGCAGCACGCCGATCCGGCCGAAGCCGGCGGTCCGCAACGCCGCGGCGGCCGCGTCGCGCGTCGCGGGATCGGCGCCGGGGGCGCTGCGCAGCACGACGGTCTGGGGTCGGGACGGGGGTGGCGGGCCGATGGGCTCGGCCGCGGCGGCTGGCTCGGGGGCGGGATCATCCGCCGCGGCGTCGCGGACCGGGTCCGGCGTCGGCGCGGTCGGGCCGAGCCGCCCGGCGGCGGGCAGGAAGTCGGCCCCAACGCCGCCGGCTTTGGCCAGCGTCGCTGCGGCCGGGCCCACAGCCGCGACCGGGGGCCGGCCCGGCGGTCGCCCGCCCCAGAGGGACGCCGCCGCCATGCCGAAGATCAGGCCGGCCGCGGCCACGGAGAGCATCGTCAGCGCCCGTGGCGAAGGGAGCCCCGGCCGAGGGTCGAACAGCCCGGACGCAAGGCGCGCCGGGGTCGAGGTCCGCCTGGCGGCGCGGGTCGCTTCGCGAGGAGCGGGCGGCGCGGATGCGGGACGCGCGGCCGATCTTGCGAGCGCCGCGCGCAGTTCGTCGGCGTGGAGCCCCGCCGGCAGGTCGGGGGCCGGCGGCTCGGGCGGCGGGGCGGCCGCCGGCCGGCCGAGCGCGGTGGAGCAGGGCTGCCGCACGCCGAGCTGGCGGCTGGCGATCGCGGCGGCGCGTCGTGCGCGCGCCGCCCGCAGCCGGTCTTCGAGCGCGACCGGGTCCGAGAGCGACGACGAAGCGTGCGGCGAAGCGGCGATCGCCGATGCAAGCGCATTCGGTGGCTGCCCGGTGCCCGTCAAACGACTTACCTCCGCCGCCGGTCCTTGGAGGCCGGCCTGCTGCTCAGGAAGGACTTTCGGACATGATTAACATGACGAAGGCGTTTCGCGAATCCCCAAATTCAACAATTGGCCGCATGTGGCCGGAATCGCGCAGATATGTCGGCGGACTGATCTTATTCCGATAGCCGCGCGCCGGATTCTCCGTCCAGCTGGTTGAACGTCCGGTCGAATTCGGCGATCGGCGCCCCGCTGCGCGTCGCCCGGGCGGCGCCGACCAGATCCTGCACGCTCAGGCCCTGCGGATTGCTGGCGTCGCTGGAAGGAGCGGCCGGAACGGGCCGTGCGAGGGTCGACGGCGCCGCTTGAGCGGGAGCAGGCGCAGACGGGCCTGGCGCGGAGGGACGCGCCGCGGAGGGCGTCGGCCCGGGCGCGCTGCCCTCGCTGGCAAGCCAGAATCTCGATCCGCCCGGGCGCGGGCCGTCCCGACATGTGCGCGAAATCGCGCACTTCGAGCGGCGTATCGCCGCCGGCAAGCGCCGCGACCGCCGCCGCGGCTTCCGCGTCCTCGGCGTGGAATCGTCTTACATGCGCGCTGGAGATCGTCGCGCGCGACGCGCCGCCAAGGACCTCGAAACCCGCGGCGGCGACGCGTTCGCGCATCCTGCCGGCCTCGGCGGAGGAAGCCCCGGACGGCGCGATCACCAGAACCGAAACGCCGGCGGGAACCATGGCCGGGACCCCGGACTCGGTCGCGGATGCAGAATCACTGTCGTCGTTCCCCGCAACCTGCGCCGCCTCGGGCTGGGGGGCGGGCGGCGCGACCGGGGCGGGGGCCGTCGCGACGGTCGGCGCGGGCTCGGCGGCCGGCGCGGCCTGCGCCGCCTCGGGCTGGGGGGCGGGCATCGCGACCGGGGCGGGGGCCGTCGCAACGGTCGGCGCGGGCTCGGCGGCCGGCGCGGCCTGCGCCGCCTCGGGCTGGGGGGCGGGCGGCGCGACCGGGGCGGGGGCCGTCGCAACGGTCGGCGCGGGCTCGGCGGCCGGCGCGGCCTGCGCCGCCTCGGGCTGGGGGGCGGGCATCGCGACCGGGGCGGGGGCCGTCGCGACGGTCGGCGCGGGTTCGGCGGCCGGCGGGGCTGGCGCCGCCTCGGGCTCGGGGGCGGGCGGAGCAATTGGGGCGGGCGCGGCAGGCTGCGCCTTGGGGGCCGCCTCGACAATCTCCGCCGGGACGGAAGAAGGCCGGTCGGGCGCGTTCCAGCTCAGCGCCAAAGCGCCGCCGAGGGCGACGAGGCAGAGCGCGACGAAGCCGGGAGCCGCGGAGCGCAGCGCGGAGCGTTGTCTCGGCCGGGGGATCGGCTGCCCGGCGCGCACGAGCCGGGGAGGGGCTTGAAGCGCCTGCGGGGCCGGCGCGGCGGTCGACGGCGGAGACTCTTCGGCGGCGGTCCGCGTCCGCTCGGCCAGCGCAGCGGCGCGCGCGCGCCGCGCGTCCTCAAGGCGGCGTTCCCAATCCACGGGATCGTAGGGCGTCGCAGCCGGGGGCCGCGGCCCGTCTATCGGCCGTTGTTGCGCCATGGTCAGGTGGCTCCCCACGTCGCCTTCCGTCTCGCCTGCGCATGCTAGCATGTCACGCAAGCGAGATGGAGCCCTCGGACGCGGATGCCGGCGGAGGATCGCCGACCGGCCGTCGTATCTGAACAGGGGCCGGCAATGCGGCTCCGGGGCTCGGCCGTCAGTTCACCAGCGTCGCCTCGGTGGCGGCGCGCACGTCCGCCTCGGTTACGCCGTCGGCGAGCTCGACGATCTTCAGCCCGCCCGGCACGACGTCGAAGACGCCGAGCCCGGTGATGATCCGGTCGACGACGCCGGTCCCGGTCAGCGGCAGCGTGCATGTCTTCAGCAGCTTCGATTCGCCGGCCTTGTTCGTGTGGTCCATGATCACGACGACGCGCTTGACGCCGGCGACCAGGTCCATCGCGCCGCCCATGCCCTTGACGAGCTTGCCCGGGATCATCCAGTTCGCGAGGTCGCCGTTCTCGGCCACTTCCATCGCGCCGAGGATCGCCATCGCGATCTTGCCGCCGCGGATCATGCCGAACGAGGCGGCGCTGTCGAAATAGCTGGTGCGGGCGAGCTCAGTGACCGTCTGCTTGCCCGCGTTGATCAGGTCGGCGTCGACCTCGTTCTCGGTCGGGAACGGCCCGATGCCGAGCATGCCGTTCTCCGATTGCAGCGTCACGTCGACGCCCTCGGGGATGTAGTTCGCGACCAGCGTCGGGATGCCGATGCCGAGGTTGACGTACATGCCGTCCTCGAGCTCCTGCGCGGCGCGTGCGGCCATCTGATTGCGGTCCCAGGGCATGGGCGGGGTCTCCTGCGTGGGTGGCGTCGCGCAGACCATTAGACCACAACCGAGGACTTGGCCAAGGCCCTGCAGCGGACCGGCGCATGGCGCCCCGGCCGCCAGAAGGGGGGTTGCGAGGGCGGCGATCGGACGGCACTATGCAACTGCAGATAGCACGACGATTATTCGATTTGAATCTCGGCCGGACCGTCGGTCGCATTCGGAGTGCAACAGCCATGCCGGACGCCGTAGACACCAAGCCGCACGAGGCCCGGAAACTGGCCACGAACCGCCCACGGGTCGTCTTTATCAGCCACAAGCGGGAGGATCAGGGCATCGCCGTGGCGCTCGCCCGGCGCATGAAGGAGTTGGCGTCGGAGAAGCTCGAGATTTACCTTTCCGACCATCCTGACTTCAAGGGCGCGCGTCACGGGGAGCTGATCGCAGACGAGATTGCTGAGCAATTGATGCGCACGGAGGTTTTCGTCTTCGTCTACACTGGCCGCAGCAAGGACTACTCGTGGTGCACCTGGGAGGCCGGCCTCGCGGTCGATCCCCGCAGCGCGCAGGGCACCCGCATCATCGTCTTCACCACCGTCGACGACGCGCCGTCGCTGTTTGCCGGGCGTCTGGTCGTGCGCGCCAATGAAGTCGAGAGCATCAAGCAGTTCCTGCGGGATTTCTGCACGAGCGCTGACTTCTTTCCGGGCGGGCGCGGCCCGCTGCTCGCTCCTGGCGACGAAGGTCCGATCCTGCGCCTCGTCTTCAAGGACGCCGAGGATCTCCACGACGAACTTGTGTCGAAATTCCCACCGGGCGAACGCCGCGAGGTTCCGCGCTGGCCCTCGATCGCGATCGAACTCAGCAAGGCCGACGCCGGGGAATTCGTGTCGATGGTCGAGAGCGCGCCCCAAGCGTTCGCCCACGTCTCCGGGCCACCCTCCGCGCCGGTCGCCTTCTTTCTAGACAAGGCCATAGTCATCCATTCCGAGGAGGGCGGGAGCAAGGTCTTCGACTACACGTGGGAGGAGAAGGTCCGCGTGCCGCTCGTGAACCTCCGCAAGAACTGGCTCGACGTCCGGAAGTCCATTGCCGATGAGGGGCTGGGAATAGCCGAGAACAAGCCTTGGGACTGCGTCCTCGCCGAGGAGGTCTACAAGATCTGCACCAACAAGGGGCCTTCGCTCGAATGGTCCCCGTTTCTCGACCTGCGCGACCGCAGCAGCTGGCTCTATCCGCTGATCTCCGCGTCCTTCATCAATCCCGACGGCTCGCGCGAGTTCCGCATCCGCCTGGTGCCCTTCCTTTCTCCCGGCGCGCCCGTACCCGGCGAATGAGCGAGCCTGTCCCGGTTCGCGGGGCCGATCCGACGCGCGATCCCGCCGCCGCGCCGGACCCGCGCGCGTTCGAGCTCTACAGGCTCTATCTCGCCACCGCCGAGAAGGTGAGCGACCGGAGGGCCGCGGCGAACGCATGGCTTCTAAGCGTCAACAGCGCCATCGCCGCGCTCTACGGCCTGCTCTACGACGCCGATATCCCGGCCGCCTTCGGCGACGCCGCGCCCTGGATGATGGCGATCCCCGTCGCGGGCGTGCTGGTGTGCCTCGCCTGGGCAGCGCTTCTCGCGTCGTTCGCCGAGCTCAACAAGGCCAAGTTCGCCGTGCTGCACGAGATGGAGGCGGACCTTCCATTCGCCCCATTCACCCGCGAGCAGGCGGTCTACAGGAAGCTCGTCCGCAAGCCATTCGCTACCATCGAGAAGCGGGTCCCCTTGGCATTCATGGCGCTCCACGCCGCGCTCCTCGCCGCATTGCTCCTCACCGCCATGGGATAGCGCCGAGGACCCCGCGCCAAGAGGCCGCGCAGGTCGTTGCCACATGCTAAGGACCGCTGGCGGCTCTCTCCTTGGGCTGAGGGCGCAGCGCAACTCCGATGCCCCGGGTTGACCTGGCCGCAGGGCTCGCTTGCGCCTGCCGAACGCGCCCGGACAGCGTGGATGCGCTTCCTTCCCAGTCCACGTTCCGAGCCCCGTGGCGGCGCGGCGGGCCATTCAGTACTCGCCGCGGCACGAGGCGGCTGCCGAGCCCGCGCCTGCGCCGAGATCGACGCCCGGCGGCGCGCCGACGCCGTCGTCGACGACCGGAACCCGGATGCCGCCGTCCGCAGCCTCGTGCACGCGGGTCTCGAGCAGGCCCTCGTCGCGGCAACGAAATCGTGTTGCAGCGCGTTGATCAGCGCCTCCGAGACGATGAGCCCGGTGCGCACGGCGGTTTCCATCGGCACGGTGAAGGCCTCGACATCGACGTTGACGCGGACTCCCGAGCGCCCGTCGAGATGGGCGATCGCACGTCGAAACCCGCGCCGCGCACCGCCCGGCCGACATGCTGGGCAAAGCCGCTGCCGGCCGTGGCGATGCGGGCGTTTCGGGAGATCGGAAAGCGCGGATGATAGACGTTGCCCGGATCGAGCGGCGCGCGCTCGGAGACGCCCGTGCGCCAGAAGGCGCGCGGCGCGAGACCGGCATAGGGCGAGGTTGCGGCCGGCGCCGGAGCCGGATGCGCTTCGGGCGCCTGAGACTTGCCGAGGGCGCGCGCGCTGCGCCCGCGTCGCGACACAGCCTTGCGCTTCGTGCCGCGGGCCGCTGCGACGTTCGCGGCCCTTGCGCCGACGCCCCGGAAGAAGGCGTCCAGAATCAGCCCGCCGAACTCGGCGTTCATGTGGCCGTCGGCGAGCGTCAGCGCCGATGCCGCGACAATGTCGTCCGGCTGACGTAGAAGCCGAATGCGGGCACGCTTAAGCGTGCTTGCGTAGGAGTCGGTGAAGGCGCTCCAGACCTGCGGTTCCTCCCAATCGCGGCGTCAGGCGGCGCGGAGCGTGCGCTGCTCGATGCGCTTCTCGAACTGGCCCTGGATCAGCCGGTGCACGTAGATGCCGGGCAGGTGGATGCAGTCGGGATCCATCTCGCCGCGGGGCACGATCTCCTCGACCTCGGCGATGCAGACGCGGCCGCACATCGCGGCGGGGGGGTTGAAGTTGCGCGCGGTCTTGCGGAACATCAGGTTGCCGGTGTCGTCGGCCTTCCAGGCCTTGACGATCGAGATGTCGGCGACGATCGCGCGCTCGAGGATATAGGTTTCGCCGTCGAAATCCTTGTGCTCCTTGCCCTCGGCAATGACGGTGCCGACGCCGGTCCTGGTGTAGAAGCCCGGGATGCCGCAGCCGCCGGCGCGCATCCGCTCGGCCAGCGTGCCCTGCGGATTGAACTCGAGCTCCAGCTCGCCCGACAGGTACTGGCGCATGAACTCGGCGTTCTCGCCGACATAGGACGAGATCATCTTCCGGATCTGCCGGGTCTGCAGCAGGATGCCGAGGCCGAAATCGTCGACGCCGCAGTTGTTCGAGGCGACGACCAGGTCCTTGACGCCGGAGTCCCGGATCGCAGCGATCAGGTTCTCGGGAATGCCGCAGAGGCCGAAGCCGCCGGCCGCGATCGTGATCCCGTCGGCCAGCACGCCGTCAAGCGCTTCGGCCGCCGTGTCGTAGACCTTCTTCATCGGTGCTGTACCCCCGTCGATGTTGTGCGGGCCTGGCGCCCACGCCAGCCTCTGCATCCGAAATGGCGCGGGCGCTGTCAAGGAACCGCGCGGGCGCTGCGGGTTCGGGCGACGCCGGAGGGAAGGCACGGCCCGGAGCGACGGGAGGCGCCCGGGCGTGACGGCTTGGCGCCGGCTGCTACGCCGGACCGAGCAGGCCCTCGATCTCGGTCTTCAGCGCCGTGATCTCGTCGGCGGCGGCCGAGCGGCGGTTGAGCTCCGGCGCCGTTCGGCCGGTCAGCACCGCCTGCGAGAACGCGACGCGGTTGCCGAGGCGGGTCTCGAGCAGCTTGTCGCGCGCCGGTCCGAACGCCTCGAGCACCTCTTCGATCGTGCTGAAGCGCGGCGGCATCCGGTTCAGCACGATGCGCACCGGCGTCTTCTGCTTGGCCGCCGTCTCGATCACGCTGGCGCAGGCCCAGACGTCCATCACCGACGGCTGGCAGGGCGCGATCACGAGGTCGCTCTCGCGCACCGCGGCGTCGAGCAGGTTCGACGCGGCGCCGGGGCAGTCGACCAGCACCATGTCGTGCGTGCGCGCCGCCGACTTCATGTCGGCGCTGGCGCGGTAGTCGCGGCTCTCGATCAGGTCGAGGCGCGGATCGGCGCGCAGTCCGGCCCAGCGGGTCAGCGAGCGCTGCGGGTCGAGGTCGATCAGCGCGACGCCGAGGCCGGCCTCGGACCAGGCGGCGGCGAGATGCGCGAGCACGGTGGTCTTGCCGGCCCCGCCCTTCTGCTGCGCGAAAGTGATGATCCGCCCCATGCTTGTGGTCGTCTCCCGATTGAACGTGACCCATCCGAACGTGGCGTCACTGTATGGAAATCGGCGCCGATGGAAAGGCCGGCGCGCGGCCGCGTCGGGATTTCCGACGTCGGGCGTCGGGAACCGATCCCCCCAGGCCGGGCGTTGAACAAATGCGCCGCGCGAGTCGCGGCGCGAGAGCCCAGGCGGAACGGAGGAGCGGGATGGCGCAGGGCGACGGCAGGATTGCCGAGATCCACAGGATGGTGATGCCGGATCACATCTGCCCCTACGGGCTGAAGGCGAAGGCGCGGCTGGAGCGCGAGGGGTTCGATGTCGAGGATCATCCTCTGCGCACCCGCGGCGAGACCGAGGCGTTCCAGAAGCGGCACGACGTCGAGACGACGCCGCAGGTCTTCATCGCCGGCGAGCGCATCGGGGGCTATGACGCGGTCCGCGAATACCTGGGCGACGACGTGCCGGATGCGGACGCGACCAGCTACCAGCCGGTGATCGCGATCTTCGGCGTGTCGCTGCTGATGGCGCTTGCCGTCAGCTGGGCGGCGTTCGGGACGGTCCTGACTGTCCGCGCCGCTCGAGTGGTTCATCGCGATCGCGATGTGCCTGCTCGGCGTACAGAAGCTGCAGGACGTCGAGAGCTTCTCGACGATGTTCCTGAACTACGACCTGCTCGCCCGGCGCTGGGTGCGCTACGGCTACGTCTATCCGTTCGGTGAGACGCTGGCGGGCGTTCTGATGATCGCCGGCGCGCTGATCTGGATCGCCGCGCCGGTCGCGCTGATCATCGGAACCGTCGGCGCGGTTTCGGTGTTCAAGGCTGTTTATGTCGACAAGCGGGAGTTGAAATGCGCCTGCGTCGGTGGGTCGAGTAACGTGCCGCTCGGGTTCGTGTCGCTGACCGAGAACCTGATGATGATCGCGATGGCGCTGTGGATGACCTTCACCTGACCGATCATCCGTCGAGCTTCACGGCCCGCAGCCTCAGCGCGTTGCCGATCACCGAGACCGAGGACAGGCTCATCGCCGCCGCGGCGAACATCGGCGAGATCAGCAGGCCGAGGAACGGGTAGAGGATGCCCGCGGCCACCGGCACGCCCGCGGCGTTGTAGACCAGCGCGAAGAACAGGTTCTGCCGGATGTTGCGCATCGTCGCGAGCGCGAGCCTGCGCGCGCGCAGAATGCCGTTCAGGTCGCCGCCGACCAGCGTGATGCCGGCGCTCTCGATCGCGACGTCGGCGCCGGCGCCCATCGCGACGCCGACATCGGCCTGCGCCAGCGCGGGCGCGTCGTTGACGCCGTCGCCGGCCATCGCGACCTTCGCGCCCTGAGCCTGCAACTCGCGGATCAGCGTCGCCTTGTCCTCGGGCGAACTGTCCGCCCGGATCTCGTCGATGCCGAGCGCCCCTGCCACGGCGCGCGCCGTTCGTTCGGTGTCGCCGGTCGCCATCACGATGCGCAGGCCGAGCGCGTGCAGCGCGGCCAACGCCGACGGCGTCGTCTCCTTGACCGGGTCGGCGACCGCGACCAGTCCCGCGACCGCGCCGTCGACGGCGACGAACATGACCGTCTCGCCCCGGTCGCGGCGGGCGTCGGCCTCGGCCGCCGCGTCGCCGGTCGCGATCCCGAGCGTGTCGAGCAGCCGCGCGTTGCCGAGCGCGACGTCTCGGCCCTCGACGCGCCCCCGCACGCCCATGCCGGTCAGCGCCTCGAACTCGGTCGAGGGCGCCAGCGTCAGCCCGCGCGCCTCGGCGCCGGACACGATCGCCTCGGCCAGCGGATGCTCGGAACCGCGCTCGAGGCTGGCCGCGAGCCGCAGCACCTCGGCCTCGTCCTGGCCGGCCTCGGCCAAGACGGCGGTCAGCGCCGGGCGGCCCTCGGTCAGCGTGCCGGTCTTGTCGAGCACCAGCGTGTCGACTGCGGCGAAGGCCTCAAGGGCGGCCGCGTCCTTGATCAGAACGCCCGCCTTCGCGCCGCGCCCGGTCGCGGTCATGATCGAGACCGGCGTGGCGAGCCCGAGCGCGCAGGGGCAGGCGATGATCAGCACCGAGATCGCCGAGATCAGCGCATAGGCGAGCGCCGGCGACGGCCCCCAGATCGACCAGGCGGCGAAGGCGATCACCGCGACCCCGACGACCGTCGGCACGAACCAGCCCGCGACCCGGTCGGCGACCTTCTGGATCGGCGCGCGCGAGCGCTGCGCCTCGGCGACCATCGCGACGATGCGGCTCAGCGTCGTCTCGGACCCGACCCGCTGCGCGACTATGATCAGGCTGCCGGTCCCGTTGATCGTGGCGCCGGTCACCGCGTCGCCGGCGGTCTTCTCGACCGCGATCGGCTCGCCGGTCAGCATGCTCTCGTCGATCGACGAGCGGCCCTCGGACACCTCGCCGTCGACCGGCACCTTCTCGCCCGGCCGCACGCGCAGCCGGTCTCCGACGCGCACCGCGTCGAGCGCGATCTCCTCCTCGGTCCCGTCCTCGCGCAGGATGCGGGCGGTCTTTGGCGCGAGGCCCATCAGCTCGCGGATCGCCGACCCGGTGCGCTCGCGCGCGCCGAGTTCGAGGATCTGCCCGAGCAGGACCAGCACGACGATCACCGCCGCCGCCTCGAAGTAGACGCCGACCTGCCCGCTATGGTGGTCGCGGAACCCGGCCGGGAACAGGCCCGGCGCCAGCACCGCGACGACGCTGAACAGGTACGCCGCCGCGACGCCGACCGCGATCAGGCTGAACATGTTGAGGTTCCAGGTCCGGAACGACCGCCAGCCGCGCTCGAGGAACGGCCAGCCGCACCAGAGGACGACCGGCGTGGCGAGGATCAGCTCGAGCCAGCGCGCGACCCTGGCGCCGAGCCAGGCCTCGACCGGCAGGCCGAGCATCGGGCCCATCGCGATGACGACCAGCGGCACGGTCAGCGCTGCGCCGACCGCGAAGCGGCGGCGGAAGTCGATCAGCTCCGGGTTAGGTCCGGCTTCAGCGGCGGGAATGCCGCTCGGCTCCAGCGCCATGCCGCAGATCGGGCAGGTGCCCGGGCCGACCTGCTGGATCTCGGGGTGCATCGGGCAGGTGTAGATCGTGCCTTCCGGCATCGGCTCGGGCTCGGGCCGGTCGCCGAGATACCTATCCGGCTCGGCCTCGAATTTCGCGAGGCACCCGGCCGAGCAGAAATAGTGCCTGTCGCCGGCATGGCGCGTCATGTGCCGCGCGGCCGACCGGTCGACGTTCATGCCGCAAACGGGGTCCACGGCGGTCAGCCAGGCATCGGGATCGGCGGCGAACTTCGCGCGGCAGCCTTCGGAGCAGAAGTGATGGACATGGCCCGCGTGCTCGTGCCGCGGCTTGCCCGCCTCCGGGTCGACGAGCATGCCGCAGACCGGATCGCGCGTGACGGCCGCGCCCTCGGCGGGCGCATCATTTTCGGAACAACAGGACATGGCGGCTCTCCCCGAATCTGCCTCGGGTCTCTATATGCTCCTTCCATCAACTGGAAGGTCAAGGGGCGGGAGCATGAACATCGGAGACGTGGCGGAGCGCAGCGGATTGCCGGCCAAGACGATCCGCTACTACGAGGAGATCGGCCTGATCCGGCCGGAGCGCGGCGGCAACGGCTATCGGCGCTTTTCCGGCAGGCACCTGCACACGCTGGCGTTCCTGGGCAGGGCGCGGTCGCTCGGCTTCTCGATCGAGGATTGTCGGATGCTGGTCGGTCTCTACGACGACCGCGAGCGGGCCAGCGCCGACGTGAAGGCGCTGGCCGCGCACCATCTGGAGCGGATCGACCGGAAGATCGAGGAATTGCGGGCGATGCGCGCGACGCTGGGCCGGCTGGTCGAGACCTGCCACGGCGACGCGCGGCCCGACTGCCCGATCCTCGACGAACTCGCCTGCGGCGCCGGCGCGAAGGCCTGACGGGGCTGGACTTTCGCCCGGCCCCGCCGCCAGATCGCGCAAAAGGGGAGGGGCCGATGCAGGGCTTCGCGTTCAACACCACGCCGCGCATCCAGTTCGGCGCGGGCAAGCTGGCCGAACTCGGCGCGATCGCCGCCGGGCTGGGCGAGCGGATCCTGCTCGTCACCGATCGCGGGCATGGTCGCGACCGGCATCGTCGCGCGGGCCGAGGCGATCCTGCGCGACGGCGGCGTCTCGGTCGACCGTTTCGACGCGGTCGTGGCCGACCCGCCCGAGGCGATCGTCCTCGCCGCGACCCAGGCCGCGCGCGATGCCGGCGCGACCGGGGTGATCGGCCTCGGCGGAGGTTCGTCGCTGGACGTGGCCAAGCTTGTTGCGGTGCTGGCGCCAGGGCGCGAGCGGCTCGGCGACATCTACGGCATCGGCAAGGTCCGGGGTCCGCGTCTGCCGCTGCTGCTGATCCCGACGACCGCGGGCACCGGGTCCGAGGTCACGCCGATCTCGATCGTCACGACCGGCGCCGCCGAGAAGATGGGCGTCGTCTCGCCGGTCCTGCTGCCCGACGCGGCGCTGGTCGATCCGGAGCTGACCTACGGCCTGCCGCCGCACGTGACCGCGGCGACCGGCATCGACGCGATGGTGCACGCGATCGAGGCCTATGCGTCGATCAGTCCGAACAACAACCCGGTCTCGCGCGCGCTGGCCCGCGAGGCGCTGGCGCTGATGGGCGGGGCGCTGGAGACGGCGGTCCATGACGGCGCGAACGCCGAGGCGCGGGCCGCGATGGCGCTGGGCTCGTTGCTCGCGGGGCAGGCCTTCGCGAATTCCCCGGTCGCGGCCGTGCATGCGCTGGCCTATCCGCTCGGCGGGCATTTCCACATCCCGCACGGGCTGTCGAACGCGCTGGTCCTGCCGCATGTGCTGCGCTTCAACATGCAGTCGGCGCCCGGGGTCTATGCGGAGATCGCGCCGGCCGCGTTTCCGGAGCTGGCGGCGCTCGAAGGCCAGGCCCGCGCCAGCGCCTTCTGCGACGCGCTGGCCGACCTCGCGCTGCGCTGCGGCCTGCCGCCGCGCCTGCGAGACTCCGGCGTGCCCGAGGACGCGCTGCCGCGGCTCGCCGCCGACGCGATGAACCAGACGCGGCTGCTCGGGAACAACCCGAGGCCCGTTACCGAGGCGGATGCGTTGGAGATCTATCGGCAGGCTTGGTGAGTCAGCGCGCCATCCTGCGCAGTACGCGCAGCGTGACGGTCTTGACCAAGCCGAAGGCCAGTGCTGCGACCGCCGCGAAGAACCCGAGGACGCCGCTGATCATCGCCCAGACTTCGTCGGCGTAGCGCGTGGTGATCCGGAGCAGCCTCTTGCCGAAAAGGACGAGCGCGCCCTGCGTCCGGTTTCCGCCGACCTTCGCCACCTTCGCCATCTGCCGGGCCTCGGCGGCGTCGTCGACGTGCTTGGTCAGGAACAGCGCGCCGGAGACGCCGACCGACTGGCTCATCTCGTCAACGCTGCTCAGGAACTCCGTGACCGGCTGCAAGGCTCTTTTGTCGACGATCCTGACCATGTCCTCGCTGAACGATCCTGGCCGGACCGTCCCGATCCTTGACCAGTCAATGCCCTCGCGCAGCGCCGCCTTTCCGCTCCGCAAAACGGGTTCGGACAGGGCGCCGAGTCGATAGGCCGTCTTCGCCAGACCGGCCCCGCCCTTGACGCTCAATGCGGCACCTCCGGTCGGAACGGTGGCGGCCGTCGCCGCGAGCCCCACGATCGACAGGCCCAGCTCGATCTCGTCGACGGGGTCGCCGGACGCGTAGTGCATTCCCTCACGCACGATCGCCACGGGATCGCCGAACGGGCTGACGGACACGACAACCTGGCAGAGCGCGACTGCGCTGAGATCGCAATAGTTCGGATTCCAGGCGCACCGGGCGCATTGCCACGTCCGCGCCCACAGGTTCCTCTCCTCCGAGCGCGCGGCGGCAAGCTCGGCGGCGACGTCCTCGGGCAGAGGGGCGTTGATCTCGATCGACAGAGTATCGAGGGCCTCGATGGCGGCCCAGTCGTGCGGCTCCGCTTGCAGGACTTCCGTCATCCGGACGCCGAGGCTTTCGGTCGTCGCCTCTCGCGCCATCAGGCGCTCGAATTTCGCCGAAACAACGTCGTCGGCGGCAAGAACCAGAAGCTGACCGGTCGGGCTGGCGTAAACGGACCACGCATTGACTGCAGCGAGGGCCAGAGAGCCGAGGATCAGGCAGAACAAAATTGCCCGGGCGATCCGATGTTTCAAAAGGCATCCAGAGAACATCCCGGACTGATTATCCGGAGCAGTTCTAGCAGCAATTTGTCGGACGGATAGCGCCCGTTTGCGGGGGGTCAAAATCTCTCGCAAGCGGACCAGACAGGTCCGCCTGCTTCTTCAGATCATCAGACCGTCAGATCGTCAGACCAGCGGATAGCCGTAGTACCCGCGGAGTTCGCGGCCGTACGCCGGGTCGTTCCAGTCGGGCTCGTCGGCGGCGGCGTAGCTCGGGGCGCTCTCGAGCTGGTCGCGGGACACGTTGACGACGTAGCCGCCGAGGTTGGTGTCGAAGTGCAGGCTCTGCCAGGGCAGCGGATGGTATTTCTCGCCGATCCCGAGAAAGCCTCCGAAGGACATGATCGCGTACTCGGCATGACCGTTTACCTTTCCGATGACGATGTCGTCGATATGCCCGATATGCTCGCCTTCGCCGTTGTAGACATCGGTGCCCTTCACGGTCGTCGCGCGGATGTTGTCTGGCGCGATGGCATTGTCCGGCATGGGATTTCTCCTCCTGAGGATCGAATTGATCACTGGAGATGAAACGCCCGCCCGGGCAGGCCGGTTCCGCGTCGGGCCGACGGTATCGTCAGAACGAGAGGGATGCGCGGAACGCCGCCAGACTGGCCTTCGGGCGGCGTTGAAGCGTGTCGAAGTCGACATGGGTCAGGCCGAACCGCTTGTCGTAGCCGAAGGCCCATTCGTAGTTGTCGAGCAGCGACCAGACGAAATAGCCCTTCAGCGGCACGCCCTCGGCGATCGCGCGGCGCGCGGCGGCGAAATGGTCGTCGAGGAACGCGATCCGGGCCGCGTCGTCGGTCGGGGCGGCGTCGGCCATGCCGTTCTCGGTGACGAAGATCGGCAGGCCCTCGGGCGTGACCGTCTTCAGCCAGGTCAGGATGCGGTAGAGGCCCTCGGGGCAGATCTCCCAGTCCATGTCGGTCTTCGGCAGCGGCCCCGGAACCTCCGCCAGCGACGGCCAGGGGCCGGGCGCCGGGCCGATCAGCTTGCGGGTGTAGTAGTTGACGCCGAGCCAGTCGACGGGGGCCGCGATCACGTCGAAGTCGTCCTGCCAGTTCGCCGGCAGGTGCGGCTCCATGCCTTCCAGCGCCTCGGCCGGGTAGGCGCGGCCGAAGACGGCGCCGACGAACCAGCGGTTGTAGATCGCGTCGTAGGTCGCGGCGGCGCGCGCCGCCTCGGGCGAGGCGTCGGCGGGCTCCGTGTATTCGAAGTTCGTCACCAGCCCGAGGTTCTTCTGGCCCATGCCGCGCAGGACCTCGATCGCCCGGCCATGCGCGAGCAGCACGTGGTGCATCGCGCGGGACGCTGCGCGGATGTCGCGCAGGCCCGGCGCGTGGTGGCCGAGGAAATGGCTGAGCCAGGCGACGCACCAGGGCTCGTTGATCGTCGCGACCGCCTGCACCCGGTCGCCGACCCGGCCCATGATCAGCTCGGCGTAGTCGGCGAACCAGCCGGCGACGTCGCGGTTGCGCCAGCCGCCGAGGTCGGCCAGCGCCGCCGGCATCTCCCAGTGGTAGAGCGTCGCATAGGGCGCGATGCCGCGCGCGAGCATCCCGTCGACCAGCCGGTCGTAGAAGTCGAGGCCCTCTGCGTTCGGCGCGCCGCGCCCCTCGGGCAGCACGCGCGCCCAGGACATCGAGAAGCGGTAGGCGTCGAAGCCCGCGTCGCGCATCAGGTCGAGATCGGCCTCCCAGCGGTGGTAGTGGTCGCAGGCGGTCGATCCGTCCTCGGCGTTGACGACGTTGCCCGGGGTGGCGGCGAAGGTGTCCCAGTGGCAGGGGCCGGCGCCGCCGAAGCGCGAGCCCTCGATCTGGTAGGCGGCGGTGGCCGCGCCGAAGACGAAGCCGTCGGGAAAGTCGCCGCGGTGAAAGCCGAAGCGCAGGTCGTCGCTCATGATCGCCCCTCCCTGGGGTTTGGTCCGGTCGAGGCGCCGATCACCAGCTCGGCCTCCCAGAGCTCGCTGCGCGGCGCGGTTCCGGGGTCGACGATCTGCGCGATCAGCATCTCGGCCGCGCGTCGCCCGGCGGCCCGGATCGACGAGCGCGTCGCGGTGAACAGCGGCGTCGCCCCGCCGTTCGGCAGGAACGACAGATCGTCGTCGTGGGTGACGATGGAGATGTCGCGCCCCGGCGTCAGCCCCAGTTCGCGCACGCCGCGCTGCACCCCGAGCGCGATCGTCATCGCCGACACGAGGAACGCGGTCGGCGGATCGTCGAACCCGCTCATCTCGCGCATCGCCGCATGGCCGAAGGGCTCGATCATCTCGCCCGCGCGGATCAGCGCCGGGTCGGGCGCGATGCCCCGCTCCGCCAGCGCATCCTCGTAGCCCAGGCGCCGCCGCCAGGCGAAGGTCTGCGCCTCCAGCCCGTTGATCAGCGCGATCCGCCGGTGCCCGAGGTCGAGCAGCAGCCCGGTCGCCTGCCGGAACGAGCGGCGGTTGTTGATGTCGAGCCAGCAATAGGCGTCGTCGGGCCGCTCGTTGCGCCCGTGCGACAGGAATGGCAGGCCGAGCCCGTCGAGGAGTCCAATGCGCGGGTCGTCGCGCAGCGCGCTGTGGAGCATCACGCCGTCGACCTTGCGGTGGCGCGCCATCGACATGTAGGCCTGCGCCTCGGCGGCTTCGGGCGTGATCGACACCAGCATGTCGTAGCCGGCGGCGGAATAGGTCTCGCCGGCGCCGTGGATGAAGTCCGCGAACATCGGGTTGATGATCTGGTGCGGCGTCAGCGGCACCACGTAGCCGATCGCCATCGACCGGCCGGTGGCCAGCCGCTGCGCCATCTGATTCGCGACGTAGCCGTGCTCCCGCGCGGCGGCGAGCACGCGCGCGCGCGTCTGTTCGCTCACCTCCGGATAACCGTTCAGAGCGCGGCTGACCGTGGTGGTCGACAGATCCAGCAGCCCGGCCAGTTCCCTGAGGTTCATTGCGCACGCCGGTCTCCAAACCGCTTTGACGTTACGCCCAAGCGTTCGCCACTTGCAATCTTGTAATGATCGCGCAAACCTGAGACCCTTGACACAACCGTTCGACACGCCCACGGTCGACGGAATTCAAAGCGCTTTGAAGCTGGGGCCAACCCGACGCGGCGTATTGGGCGAACGGGCCGCGGGGCGGCCTCGAGACTGGGAGGGAATACGGGAATGCGAGTATCCTATTGGGCCGGAGCAGCCGTCATCGCGCTGACAGCCGGATCGGCCGGCGCACAGGACCTGCTGTTCGCGCCGGGCGAGGACGACCGCTTCAATTGGGCGAGCTACGACGAGTTCGCGGCGGCGCACGACCTCAGCGGCCAGACGCTGACGATCAGCGGCCCCTGGACCGGACCCGACAACGACCTGATGCAGAACATGGTCGCCTACTTCGAGGCCGCGACCGGCGCGGACGTCAATTACTCGGGGTCGGAGAGCTTCGAGCAGGACATCGTGATCTCGGCCCAGGCCGGATCGGCGCCCAACATCGCGGTCTTCCCGCAGCCGGGCCTCGCCGCCGACATGGCCTCGCGCGGCGCGCTGACCCCGCTCGATCCGAAACACGCGGACTGGCTGCGCGAGAATTACGCGGCCGGCGACAGCTGGGTCGATCTCGCGACCTTTCCCGGCCCGGACGGCGAGGAGCACCTTTACGGGCTTTTCTACAAGATCGACCTGAAATCGCTGGTCTGGTACGTGCCCGAGCAGTTCGACGAGGCCGGCTACGACATCCCCGAGACGATGGAGGATCTGAAGGCCCTGACCGAGCAGATCGTAGAGGACGGCGGCACGCCCTGGTGCATCGGCCTCGGATCGGGCGCGGCGACCGGCTGGCCCGCGACCGACTGGGTCGAGGACATGATGCTGCGCAACAACCCGCCCGAGGTCTACGACCAGTGGGTCGCGAACGAGATCCCGTTCGACGACCCGCAGGTGATCACCGCCATCGAGGATTACGGCTGGTTTGCCAAGAACGACGACTTCGTTCAGGGCGGATCTCAGAACGTCGCCACCACCGACTTCCGCGACAGCCCGCGCGGCCTCTTCGAGTTCCCGCCCGAGTGCTACATGCACCGCCAGGCCTCGTTCATCCCGACGTTCTTCCCCGAGGGCACCGAGGTCGGGACAGACGTAGACTTCTTCTACTTCCCGGCCTACGCGGAAAAGGACCTCGGCCAGCCGGTGCTGGGCGCGGGCACGATGTTCGCGATCACCCAGGACAGCGAGGCCGCGCATGTCTTCATCGACTGGCTCGAGACGCCGATCGCGCACGAGATCTGGATGGCCCAGTCCGGGTTCCTGACGCCGTTCAAGTCGGTGAACCTCGACGCCTACGGATCGGACACGACGCGCGCGCTTGGCGAGATCCTGCTGAACGCGACCACGTTCCGCTTCGACGGCTCGGACCTGATGCCGGGCGAGATCGGCGCAGGCGCGTTCTGGACCGGCATGGTCGACTACACGACCGGCGCCGACGCCGCGACCGCGGCGGCCGCGATCCAGGACCGCTGGAACGCGATCCGCTGACCGAAACCGCACCGGCCGCCCGCGTGTCCCTGAGCCTCGCGGGCGGATGAAACCAGGCGATCGGAGGGCAGCGCGATGAATCCGGTTCTGCAAGGGCTTGTCACGATCATCGTCGGCGTCGGCGGTTGCATCGGCTACTACTACCTGTCGAACATGCTGCTCGATAAGGTGCTGTTTCCGGCCCGCGGCCCGAACATCGGGCGGAACATCAACCGCGCGAACCAGGTCCGGCCCTGGCTTTTCCTGGCGCCCGCGATGCTCGCGCTGGGTCTCTACCTCGCCTATCCGGTGGTAGGCTCGTTCGTCCGCTCGCTCTACAACCGGCAGGGCAACGACTTCATCGGCTTTGGCAACTACGGCTCGCTGTTCGCCGACGCCGAGTTTCAGACCAGCCTGATCAACAACCTCCTCTGGGTGCTGGTCGTGCCCGCCGCGTCTACGTTCTTCGGCCTGCTGGTCGCGCAGCTGACCGACCGGCTCGCCTGGGGCAACATCGCCAAGTCGCTGATCTTCATGCCGATGGCGATCAGCTTCGTCGGCGCCTCGCTGATCTGGAAGTTCGTCTACGCCAACAACGCCGACATCGGGCTGATCAACGCGATCCGCGACGCGCTCGGGGCGAGCCAGCCGATCGACCCGCTGCAGGTGCCGTTCTGGAACAACTTCTTCCTGATGGTGATCCTGATCTGGATCCAGACCGGCTTCGCGATGGTGATCCTGTCGGCGGCTCTGCGCGGCATCCCCGAGGAGACGGTCGAGGCCGCGGTGCTCGACGGCGCCAACCCGTTCCAGATCTTCTTCAAGATCAAGGTGCCGCAGATCATGGGCACGATCGTCGTGGTCTGGACCACGATCACGATCGCCACGCTGAAGATCTTCGACATCGTCTACGCGACGACGGGCGGCAACTTCGGCACGCAGATCCTGCCGAGCTACATGATGGCCTACATGTTCCGCGACGACGGGCGGGCCACGGCCGTGGCCTTCATCATCATGATCATCGTGCTGCCGGTCATGGTCTGGAACATCCGCCAGGCGCGCAAGGAATTCCGGTGAGCGGCGGCGGGGAGGGGACGAGATGAGCGACGTTGCGGGAGAAAAGGCCGGGGTCGCCTGGGCCGCGCAGATCTCCGTCGTGGTGCTGGTGATCCTGTGGCTGATCCCGACGGTCGGCCTGCTGGTGTCCTCGTTCCGCGAGCGCGACCAGATCTCGGCGACCGGCTGGTGGCTGGCGCCATTCTCGGTGGAGCTGGCCTTCCGCGGACGCGGCGACGCGGACGCCGCGCGCCAGGAAGGCGACATCTGGGTCATCGACGGCAACATCTTCGACGATCCCGAAGTGCAGGGCGCCTTCGGCAGCGGCGCGGGCCGGGTCACCGGTTTCGGGACGCGCGGCGTGGCGCCTGGCGAGTTCGAGCCCGGCGTCGAGGCCGCGCTCGACGACGGCGAGACGCTGATGGTCGACGCCGACGGCAGCTACCGCTTCACCGCGCCCGAGGAGATCAGCGGCAACGGCCCGCGCATCTACTTCGAGGCGGCGACGCCGCCGCAGTTCACGCTCGACAACTACCGGACCGTCCTGACCTCGGACGGCATGGACCGGGCCTTCATCAACACGCTGACCGTGACCATTCCGGCGACGATCATCCCGATCCTGATCGCGGCCTTCGCCGCCTACGCGCTGGCCTGGATGGACTTTCCGGGGCGCGGCCTGCTGATCGCCGCTGTCGTCGGCCTGCTGGTCGTGCCGTTGCAACTGGCGCTGGTGCCGATGTTGGGCTTCCACACCTGGATCGGGATCGGGCAGAGCTTCCTCGGGATCTGGCTCGCGCACACCGCCTTCGGCATGCCGCTCGCGATCTACCTGTTGCGCAACTACATGGTCGGGCTGCCGCGCGACATCATCGAGAGCGCGAAGGTCGACGGCGCGACCGACTTCGAGGTCTTCACCAAGATCGTGCTGCCGCTCAGCTTCCCGGCGCTGGCGTCGTTCGCGATCTTCCAGTTCCTCTGGACCTGGAACGACCTGCTGGTGGCCAAGGTCTTCCTGCCGAGCGGCGCGCAGTACCAGGTGATGACGGTCAAGATCGCCGACGACCTGCTCGGCTCGCGCGGCGGCGACTGGGCGATCCTCGCGACCGCGGCCTTCGTCTCGATCGCGGTGCCTCTGGTCGTGTTCTTCAGCATGCAGCGATATCTGGTGCGCGGCCTTCTGGCCGGCTCCGTCAAGTAGCGGCGGCGCGGCGATGACCGGAACCGCGGCGCGGCAACATAGAAGAATGAAACGGAGGAACCCATGGCGTCGCTCACGCTGACGGATGTCGCGAAGTCCTACGGCCCGATCGAGGTGCTGCGCCACATCGACCTCGACATCCAGACGGGCGAGCTGATCGTCTTCGTCGGCCCGTCCGGCTGCGGCAAGTCGACGCTGCTCCGGATGATCGCCGGGCTCGAGAAGATCACCGGCGGCACGCTGCAGATCGACGGCCAGCGCATGAACGACGTGCCGCCGTCCCAGCGCGGCATCGCGATGGTGTTCCAGTCCTACGCGCTCTATCCGCACATGACGGTGCGCGACAACATGGCCTTCGGCATGAAGATCGCGAAGAAGCCCAAGGCCGAGATCGACGCCGCGATCGACAACGCGGCCAAGCTCCTGCAGCTGACCCCGTACCTCGACCGCCTGCCGAAGGCGCTCTCGGGCGGCCAGCGCCAGCGCGTCGCGATCGGCCGCGCGATCGTGCGCGACCCCAAGGTGTTCCTGTTCGACGAGCCGCTGTCGAACCTCGACGCCGCGCTGCGCGTCGCGACCAGGATCGAGATCGCCCAGCTGAAGGAACGGCTGCCGAACTCGACGATGATCTACGTCACCCACGACCAGGTCGAGGCGATGACGCTGGCCAGCCGCATCGTCGTGCTGCATGGCGGCAACATCGAGCAGGTCGGCTCGCCGCTGACGCTTTACGAGAAGCCCGCGAACACCTTCGTCGCCCGCTTCATCGGCTCGCCGGCGATGAACGTGTTCGAGGCCAAGGTGGTGGGAACGGGCGAGACCACCGAGGTCGAACTCGCTGGCGGCGACCGCGCGCATGTCGCGGTCCCGAGCCACGCCAAGGACATGGGCAAGACCGTCAGCCTCGGCGTTCGGCCCGAGGACATGGCGCCAACCGACGGGGAGAGCGTGTTCCACGGCAAGGTCGAGATCGTCGAGGCGCTCGGCGAGACGACGTTGCTGTACTTTGCGCCGCAGGGAGGGGCGGATGCGATCATCTGCAAGATGCCCGGCATCCAGCAAATCCGGCGCGGAGAGACGCTCCGGCTGGGTGCGGACCCGTCGAAGCTGCACCTGTTCGATTCCGATGGCCAGTCGTTCCTCTATCGGTGAGGCCGGGTTCCCGCTTGCGTCGGGCGGCGCGATCGGATAATTCAGGCGGCGTTACGAATTGATGCCTGCGCGAACCGAGCGGAGAACTTGCGATGTTTCTGGTCTGCGGCGAGGCGCTGTTCGATTTCTTTCTCGACGGCGAGGACGGACCGGGCGCCGCTGCCTTCGCGGCGCGCGCCGGCGGCTCGCCGTTCAACGTGGCGCTCGGCCTGTCGCGGCTCGGCTGCGACGCCGGGCTGCTGACCGGCCTCTCCGACGACATGCTCGGCCGCCGCCTGAGCCGGGTCCTGGCGCAGGAAGGCGTGTCGACGCGCTACGCGGTCCCGACCTCGCGCCCGACGACGATCAGCCTTGTCGGCCTCGATGCCGCCGGCGTGCCGGAGTACCAGTTCTACGGCAACGGCTCGGCCGATACCGGCGTCGCGCCGGATGACCTGCCTGCGCTCGGCGCCGAGGTCTCGGGGCTGCACTTCGGCTCCTACTCGCTGGCCGTGGAGCCGGTCGCGGAAGCCTTCGCCGCGCTCGCGAAGGCGGAGAGCGACCGCTTCATCTCGCTCGACCCGAACATCCGCCCGACGATCGAGCCCGACATGGACGTCTGGCGCGCCCGCCTCGACGCGCTCTGGCCGCTTGCCGACCTGGTCAAGATCAGCGCCGAGGACCTGGAGTTGCTCCGCCCCGGCGCCAGCGCCGAGTCCTTCGCCGCCGACGCGATCGGCCGTGGCGTCCGGCTCGTCGTCGTTACCGGCGGCGGCGAGGCGGCGAACGCCTGGACCGCCAGCGGCCTCGTCGCCACGGCAGAGCCCCCCCAGGTCACCGTCATCGACACGGTCGGCGCGGGCGACACGTTCCAGGCGGCGCTGATCGCGCGGCTCTGCGCCGACCCGGGCGGCCCGAAGGCCGGCCTCGACGCGCTCGACGCCGCTGGACTCCACGCGACCGTTCGCTACGCTGCCTTCGCGGCCGCGATAACCTGTTCGCGCCGCGGCGCCGATCTGCCGCGCGCAGCCGAAGTCGTCATTTGAGGGGCCGCCGGGCCTCATGAGGTTGCGTTAATGGTTTCAACCGTCATCCCCGTCCAGCCGTTCGACCTGGTGATCTTCGGCGCCACCGGCGACCTCGCCAGGCGCAAGATCCTGCCGAGCCTGTTCCGGCGGATGGCGGTGCACCAGATGCCGGACGGCTCCCGCGTCATCGGCGCGGCGCGCAGCAAGATGTCGCGGGAGGAATTCGCCCAGCAGGTCGCCGACGCGCTGAAGGAGTTCGTCGAGCCGCGCCTGCTCCGGCCAGAGCTGCTCGATGAATTCCTGGCCATGATCGACTACGTCGCCATCGACGCGACCGGCGAGGACGGCTGGAGCACGCTGGCCGAGAAGCTGAACGACAAGCCGAACTCGATCCGGGCCTTCTACCTGTCGGTCGCGCCCGGCCTGTTCGGGACGATCGCCAGCAAGCTGTCGGACGCGGGCGTCGCCACGCCGTCGAGCCGCATCGTCGTCGAGAAGCCGCTTGGCCACGACCTCGCCTCGGCGCGCGCGCTGAACGAGGAGCTGTCCCGGCACTTCTCGGAAGAGCAGATCTACCGGATCGACCATTATCTGGGCAAGGAAACGGTCCAGAACCTGATGGCGATCCGCTTTGCGAACGCGCTGTTCGAGCCGCTTTGGAACGCGCGCTACGTCGATCACGTCCAGATCACGGTGGCCGAGAACCTCGGCGTCGCGGGGCGCGGCGAGTACTACGACAAGTCCGGCGCGATGCGGGACATGGTGCAGAACCACATCATGCAGCTGCTGTGCCTGACGGCGATGGAGCCGCCCGCGCATTTCGAGCCGAACGCCGTCCGCGACGAAAAGCTCAAGGTGATCCGCTCGCTTGATCCGCTGACGCTGTCGGACACGGTGCGCGGCCAGTACCGCGCCAACGGCGGCGGGACGAGCTATCTCGAGGACGTGAAGAACCCGCAGAGCCGCACCGAGAGCTTCGTGGCGCTGCGCGTGCACATCTCGAACTGGCGCTGGGCGGGTACGCCGTTCTATCTGCGCACCGGCAAGAAGCTGGCCTCGCGGCTGAGCGAGATCGCCGTCGTGTTCCGCGACGTGCCGCACTCGATCTTTCCGAAAGTCGAGGGGCTTCGCGGCAATGCCCTGATCATTCGGCTGCAGCCGGACGAGGGCATCACGCTGCGCATGACGATCAAGGATCCCGGCCCCGGCGGCATGCGGCTGACCGAGGTGCCGCTCGACATGACCTTCGCCAAGGCGCTCGGCGAGAGCGGCGAGATGCCGGAGGCCTACGAGCGGCTGATCATGGACGTGATCCGCGGCGACCAGACCTTGTTCATGCGCGGCGACGAGGTCGAGGCTGCCTGGGCCTGGACCGACCCGATCATCGACGCCTGGGCCGACAGCGGCGCTCGGCTCGCGCAGTACGAGCCGGGCAGCGGCGGCCCGGTCGACGCCTACAAGCTGACCTCGGCAGACGGTCATCTGTGGCGGGAGATTGCGCCATGATCGAGGTCGCCTTCCAGGATTATCCCGACCGCGACACGCTGATGCGCAGCCTCGCCGAACTCGTGGCCGACCAGCTTCGCGCGGCGCATGCGTCAAAGCAGCATGCGCCGACGGGGAGCCGCCGCCGCGTGACCTTGAGCGTGCCCGGCGGCACGACGCCCGCGCCTTTCTTCAAGTCGCTGTCGGAGTCGGATCTGCCTTGGGCGGACATCGACGTGCTGCCGAACGACGAGCGCATGGTTCCCGAGACCAGCGAGCGCTCGAACGGCCGGCTGATCCGCGAGACGCTGATGATCGGCGCGGCGCGGCACGCGCATCTGGTGCATCTGCATCCATATGCGAGCCATCTCGAATTCGTGCTGGAGGCGATGGAGGACCGGGTGCGCGGCGTGCTGCCGATCGACGTGCTGGTGCTCGGCATGGGCGCGGACATGCACACCGCCTCGCTCTTTCCGGGCGCGCCCGGGCTCGCCTCGGCGCTGGCCGAAGACGCGCCGCCGCTGGTGCGCCTCGAGCCCGCAGACCAGCCGGAATCGCGTCTCAGCCTCAGCGCGGCGGCGCTGCGAGGGGCGGACGTGATCCACGTCCTGATCACCGGCGCCGACAAGCGCGCGGCGCTCGACAGGGCGCTGGCCGACGGTCCGGCCGAGGCGGCGCCGGTGCGCGCGGTCCTGACCGCGCCCTGTCCGGTGACCGTGCACTACGCCGATTGACCGGCCGCGCGCCGCGCCCGTGGCCCGCAACCGGCCGCAACCGACCGCAGGGAGGAAGCCGATGAGCCTGAACGCCACCGTCGCCCGCGTCACCGACCGTATCATCGAACGGTCCGGACCGCTGCGCGGCCCGTATCTGGAGCGGGTCGCTCGCGCCCGCGATGCCGGGCCGAAGCGCGCGCATCTCAGTTGCGGCAACCAGGCGCACGCCTATGCGGCGATGCCCGACGCCGACAAGGCGGAGCTCGTCGGCGATACCGCCGGCAACCTCGGCATCGTCACCGCCTACAACGACATGCTGTCCGCGCATCAGCCGTTCGAGACGTACCCGGAACTGATCCGCCAGGCCGCGCGCGCCGCCGGCGGCACCGCGCAGGTCGCAGGCGGCGTGCCGGCGATGTGCGACGGCGTGACGCAAGGGCAGCCCGGCATGGAGCTGTCGCTTTTCTCGCGCGACGTGATCGCGATGGCCGCCGGCGTCGCCCTCAGCCACAACGTCTTCGACTCGACCGTCTATCTCGGCGTCTGCGACAAGATCGTGCCCGGCCTCGTCATCGCCGCCGCGACCTTCGGCCACCTGCCGGCGGTGTTCCTGCCCGCGGGCCCGATGCCGAGCGGCATCCCGAACGACGAGAAGTCGAAGATCCGCCAGCAATTCGCCTCCGGCGAGGTCGGCCGCGACGCGCTGATGGCCGCCGAGATGGCCTCGTACCACGGGCCGGGCACCTGCACGTTCTACGGCACCGCGAACACCAACCAGATGCTGATGGAGTTCATGGGCCTGCACCTGCCCGGCTCCAGCTTCGTCAACCCGAACACCCCGTTGCGCGAGGCGCTGACGATCGAGGGCGCCCGCCGCGCGCTCGCGATCTCGGCGCTCGGCAACGAATACACGCCCGTCGCCGACGTGCTCGACGAGCGCGCCTTCGTCAACGGCATCGTCGGGCTGAACGCGACGGGCGGCTCGACCAACCTCCTGATCCACCTGATCGCGATGGCCCGCGCCGCCGGCGTCGTGCTCGACTGGGAGGATTTCGCCGAGCTCTCCGACGTCACCCCGCTGATGGCCCGCGTCTACCCCAACGGCCTCGCGGACGTGAACCACTTCCACGCCGCAGGCGGGCTCGGCTACATGATCGGCGAGCTGCTCGGCGCGGGCCTGCTGCACCCCGACACCCGCACAATCGCCGGCGACGGCCTCGCCCGCTATGCGCAGGAGCCGAAGCTGATCGACGGCGCGCTGGTCTGGGAGGACGGCGCAAGCCACAGCCTGAACGACAAGATCCTGCGCCCGGCCTCCGATCCCTTCGCGCGGACCGGCGGCACCAGGCGCCTCGCCGGCAACCTCGGCACCGGCGTGATGAAGGTCTCCGCCGTCGCGATCGAGCGCCAGGTCATCGAGGCGCCCGCGCGGGTCTTCCAGGACCAGGAGGAGGTCAAGCACGCGTTCCGCGCCGGCGAGTTCGTCTCCGACACCGTCGTCGTCGTCCGCTTCCAGGGCCCCAAGGCCAACGGCATGCCGGAGCTGCACTCGCTGACCCCGATCCTCGCCGTGCTGCAGGACAAGGGCCTGAAGGTCGCGCTCGTCACCGACGGCCGCATGTCCGGCGCCTCCGGCAAGGTGCCCTCGGCGATCCACGTCAGCCCCGAGGCTCTCGACGGCGGCCCGCTCGCGCGCCTCGCCGACGGCGACGTCGTCCGCGTCGACGCGATCGCCGGCACGCTCGACGTGCTGACCCCGGCGGCGCTCGACCGCCAGCTCGCCCGGCCCGACCTCGCCCACAACGAGTTCGGCATCGGCCGCGAGCTCTTCGCCACCTTCCGCCGCAACGTCGGCCCGGCCGAGACCGGCGCCTCGAGCCTGACCATGGAGACCACGCGATGACCCCGCAGGACGCCTCGGCCTTCGCCCGCGAGATCTGCGGCCTCGCCCCGGTGATCCCGGTGATCGTCGTCGACGACGCGGCCCACGCGGCGCCGCTGGCGAAGGCGCTGGTCGCCGGCGGCCTGCCGGTGCTCGAGGTCACGCTGCGCACGCCCGCCGCGCTCGACGCGATCCGCGCGATGACGCAGGTCCCCGGCGGCATCGTCGGCGCCGGCACGCTGCTCAAGCCCGCCGACGTGACGGCCGCCAAGGCCGCCGGCGCCACCTTCGGCGTCTCGCCGGGCGTCACCGAGGAACTCCTCGCCGCCTGCGAGTCCGAGGGCCTGCCGCTGCTCGGCGGCACCGCGACGATCTCCGAGGCGATGCGCCTGCTCGCGCGCGGCTACGACGTCGCGAAGTTCTTCCCGGCCGAGGCCAATGGCGGCGCGCCGGCGCTCAAGGCGTTCTCCGGCCCGCTGCCGCAGATGAGCTACTGCCCGACCGGCGGCGTGACGCCGCAGAACGCGCCCGACTACCTGAAGCTGCCGAACGTGCTCTGCGTCGGCGGCTCGTGGGTCGCGAGCCCGGCGATGATGCAGCGAGGGCAAATGGGACGAGATCGAGACGCTCGCGCGTGAACGCGAGCCAGTTGAAACGGGGATGACGATGAAGACCGACGCGATCTGGACGCAGCTGGCCGAGGCCGGCGCCGCGGCGAAGGACCGGCGCATCATCACGCTGTTCGAGCGCAACCCGGACCGGTTCCGCGAGTTCTCCGCCAGTCTCGGCGACATGCTGCTCGACTTCTCCAAGACCAACCTCGACGCCCATGCGCTGACGCTGCTGATCCAGCTCGCCGAGGCCGCCGGCGTGCCCGCAAGGCGCGACGCGATGTTCGCCGGCGAGCCGATCAACGTGACCGAGGGCAGGGCGGTCCTGCACACCGCGCTGCGCAACCGCGCGAATACGCCCGTGATGGTCGACGGCAAGGACGTGATGCCCGAGGTCAACGCCGTTCTCGCCCGCATGGCGGACTTCGCGAAGGGCATCCGCTCGGGCGCCATCGGCGGGCGCGGGCGGGCGCTTCACCGACGTCGTCAACATCGGCATCGGCGGCTCCGATCTCGGCCCGGCGATGGCGACGCTGGCGCTCGCGCCCTATGCCGACGGGCCGCGGCACGCATTTCGTCTCGAACGTCGACGGCGCGCATGTGCACGACGTGCTGGCCCGGCTCGATCCGCGGACGACGCTGGTCATCGTCGCCTCGAAGACCTTCACCACCATCGAGACGATGACCAATGCGCGCACCGCGCAGCAATGGTTGCGCGGAACGCTCGGCGACGCGGCCGACGATCACTTCGCCGCCGTCTCGACCGCGCTCGACAAGACCGGGGCCTTCGGGATCGACCCGGACCGGGTCTTCGGCTTCTGGGACTGGGTCGGCGGGCGCTATTCGGTCTGGGGCGCGGTCGGCCTGCCGCTGATGATCGCGATCGGCCCCGAGCGCTTCGCCGAATTCCTCGACGGCGCGCACGCGATGGACCGCCATTTCGTCGAGGCGCCGCTGCCCGAGAACCTGCCGGTGCTGCTCGGGCTGGTCGGCGTCTGGAACCGCAACGTGATGGGCTACCCGTCGCGCGCGGTGCTGCCCTACGACCAGCGCCTGTCGCGGCTGCCCGCCTACCTGCAGCAACTCGACATGGAATCGAACGGCAAGGGCGTCGCGCTCGACGGATCGCCGCTCGGCCGCGCCTCCGGCCCGATCGTCTGGGGCGAGCCCGGCACGAACGGCCAGCATGCGTTCTACCAGCTGATCCACCAGGGCACGAACGTGATCCCCTGCGAGTTCCTCGTCGCCGCGAACGGCCACGAGCCGGAGCTGCGCCATCACCACGACCTGCTGCTGGCGAACTGCCTCGCCCAGTCCGAGGCGCTGATGCTCGGCCGCGACCTCGCCGCCGCCGGGAAGACCGTGAGCGACCCGGCGCTGGCGCCGCACAAGGTGTTCATCGGCGACCGTCCGTCGACGACGCTGATCTACGACCTGCTCGATCCGGCCACGCTGGGGAAGATCATCGCCCTCTACGAGCACCGAGTCTTCGTCGAGGGCGCGATCTGGGGCATCAACAGCTTCGACCAGTGGGGCGTCGAGCTTGGCAAGGAGCTTGCGTCCGCTCTGCAACCTCTGGTGGAAGGAAAGTCGAGCGCCGAGGGCAAGGATGGCTCGACTGCTGGACTTTTGGAGGCCATAGCCGCGCTGCGGCGCTGATCGCCGCGCGACTATCAAGCCAACGGAGACCTGCCTACGCCTCATCGCCGCCGCCGCGCCTCGGCCTCGCCGTTCTCGCCGCCGCCAGCCCGTCGCGGCCCTGGCACGACCCTTCGCGGCCGAGCGGCCCGACCCCGCCGACGCTGTACACGGTCTTTACCGAACGCTCCGGCGACGGCCTGATCGTCGCATACGTTTGGGGCGAGTTGCAGATGCACGACAACGTCGCCGGCTGCTGACCAATGCCCCGACCTACGAGTGGCGCCGGCCCGGGCGGCGGTCTGCTCGGTGGGCCGGGCGACTGCACGCCGCCGGCGCGCTTCATCCGCGCCGCATTCCTGCGGCAGGCCGTGGCCCCGCCCGAGACCGGGCCGGAGGCGGCGCAGGCAGTCGCCCATCTCCTGCACGCCTCAGACATCCCGCTCGGCGTCGCCCAGAGCCGGAAGGACGACAAGGTTTGTCCGACTACACGCAGTCGGTCGCGATCGAGGACCCGACCCACGACCGGTGATGATCGCCGACCACGACCATCGGACGACTATCCGACGCTCGATCTCCCCGAGATCTTCGCCCAGACCGAGCCCGCGGCGATCCTGGTCGCCGACCTGCCATACCCCGGCATAATCAACGCAGTCGCAGCCCTGCGCCCTCGATCGCCGGGGAGATTCCCGGATACGCGTTTTGTTACAAAGGCTTGACCGTGGTCGCATCGTGCGACCGCGATCCGCTGGCTCAGCTTCGATCCACGATGACCGAGCACTGCGCATGCCGCAGCACCCGCCCGGCGGTCGACCCGATGAAGTAGTCGCCCATTCCCGGCCGGTGCGACCCGACCAGGATCGCATCCGCCCCGATGTCTTTCGCCTCGGCCAGAATGGTCGTCGCCGGACTGCCTGCCCGCAGCGCCACCGCCGCCTCCGGATCCACGTCGCGCGCCAGCGCCTCCAGGTCCGCCCGCGCCTCCGCATGAGCGGCCTCCAGCGTCCCCTCTGGGATCTGGGCCACGACATAGGCCGGCAGCGCGTCGACCACGTGCAGCAGCGTGACCCGCCCATCCGGTCCGGCGAACTCCCGCGCCAGCCTCAGGATGCGGGCGCCGACGTCGCCATGGCCGAAATCGACGGGCACGAGAATGTTGCGGTACATCTGACGCCTCCTCCTTGTTGTCCTTGACGCAGCCTACGCCGCCCGCGGTCGTCCGGCGAGACCCTAGCGCCGGCGCTCGGCCAGTGCTAAGCGGCCGCAATGGACGGACCCGCCGCCTTCGACCTGCCGCTGATCCACGAGGACGACGCGCTCCTCGTCTTCGACAAGCCGTCGGGCCTGCTCTCGGTGCCCGCCAAGCCGCCCGGCCCGGCCGATTGCGTCGAGATCCGCGCCCGCGACGGCTGGCCCGGCGCGCTGCTCGTCCACCGCCTCGACCGCGACACGTCGGGCATCATCGTCTTCGCCCGCTCGCCGCTCGCGCAACGCCACCTGAACTGGCAGTTCGAACGCCGCCAGGTCCGGAAGGGCTACGTCGCCCGCGTTGATGGCGCGATCTGCGGCGAGTTCGGCCGGATCGACCTGCCGCTGATCGCGGACTGGCCGAACCGGCCGCGGCAGATAGTCTGCTTTGCGCGCGGCAAGCCTTCGCAGACTGACTGGCGCGTCGAGGTACGGGAGAGGGAGGCCACCCGCCTTGCGTTGACACCGGTTACTGGCCGCAGCCATCAGCTTCGCGTCCATCTTGCGGCTCTCGGCCACCCGATCCTCGGCGACCCGTTCTACGCGCCGCCCAAAGTCCTTGCAGCCGCCGACCGCCTGCAGCTCCACGCCGGCCGCATTGCCTTCCGCCACCCTTACGGCGGAGCCCGGGTGTCGTTCGAAAGTCCGACGCCGTTTTGACTATGTGCCCAATAACGCTCCGTTAATGCAGCCACTCGCCGGCCGTCGCTCGCGTGCTACCTTTAACCCCGTAAGGATTTGTAAGGGGTATGTCGCGTGCCGATCATGTTTGAATCCTCGGCAGCCGCTCGGTTGCAGAGCGCCTGGATCGCCGGCGAGCTGTTCGGCGTCGGGGGAGACGACAGGCTGTCGGGCGACGTCACTGCCGGCGAAGCGGGCGGCCCGCGCCGCGTTTGCGGCGACTCGGACCTGATACGGGGCGGGGACGGCAGGGACACGATCTATGGCGACGGTCGAGCCCAGAGCACGCGCCCCGATGGCGACGTGCTGATCGGCGTCGGCCAGGCGGGCGTCTTCGGCGGCGGCGACCGCCTGTACGGCCGCGACGGCGACGACGTGATCCACGGTGATGGCGTGGCCATAGCGCTAATTAGAAGGGCCATCGTGATCGGCGGCGACGACCGGATCTATGGCGGCAAAGGCGGCGACACCCTCTTCGGCGACGGGATCGCCTCGACCAGCACGCCGCAGGGAACCTATGTCAGCACCGCGAGCGCCCGGCTGATCGGCGGCGATGATCTAATAACGGGCGGAGCCGGCGATGACCGGATCCACGGAGACGGAGGGATCGACTTCGACCCGCTGGCTCCGAACTGGGGTTCTGGGGAGGATGACCCTGATGCCTGGAACCTGGAGGTGACGGCGCGTCTCGCCGGCGGCGCCGACGTGCTGCGTGGCGGCGCCGGCGACGACCAAATCAGCGGCGATGGATACATCCTGCTGATGAGCAGCGCGAGCCAGCCGGTGGTCCTGATTGGCGGAGACGACGGCGTCTACGGCGGCGGCGGCGACGACTGGCTGGACGGGGAGGGGTCGACGAGCAGCTACTGGGGCTCGGACAGCGTGGAGGGTGGAAAGGACGCGTTGTACGGCGGCGGCGGCGGCGACACGATCCGAGGAGACGGGTCAGCGACGAGAATCCTCGGGGGAGACGACCTGATCCATGGCGGCTCTGGCGATGATGTCGTGTACGGCGAAGGCCAAGCCGGCGGCTACGACGTCAGCAGCGCGATCCATGGGGGCAGCGACGTGCTGCGAGGCGGCGCGGGTTCGGATGAAATCCGGGGGGACGGGTTGGTTTGGGCCGACGCCTACGGCGGCTCAAGCCTGCTTGGCGGGGCCGACCGCATCCATGGCGACAGCGGCGACGATGCGATCTGGGGAGACGGCGAGGCCTCGGCGCCTGAGGAGCGGATCCTGCTGGTGGGCGGCCGGGACCGGATGTACGGCGGCGCGGGCGACGATACCATCATCGGCGACGGTCAGGCCACGGGCGGATTTGCTTCCCGCGACATCCGGTTCGAGGGCGCCGCCGACGCCCTGCATGGAGGGTCGGGCGACGACACGATCTGGGGCGACGGCCTGATTGTCGTTCGAAGCGACGACTTCGCTCAGCTCGACGGCTTCGTCTTCAGCGGCGGCGACGATACGATCGTCGGCGGCCTCGGCGACGACGTGCTTTGGGGGGACGGCGTGATCCGGGTCATCGGCTGGGACGGCGAGATGATTGCAGAGGGCGAGGTAGCGGGCGGCGCGGACACCTTCGTGTTCCGCGCTGGCGCAGGTCGGGACCGGATCGAGGATTTTCGCGCCTCGGACGGCGACCGATTGCGGCTCGTCGACCCCGGCCTCGACTGGGCAAGGCTCGACAGCGACGGCAGCGGAACGCTGGACGGGGACGACATCTTCGCCGACTGGGCAGATGACGCCCTGGTGGTCGATCTGGGTCTCGCGGCCTCCGGAAGGGCGGACAGCGATGTCCTGACGCTGGCCGGCGTCTCAACTCTATTTCAGGCGGATTTGGACTTCGCTTGAGGGACCTCCGACCAACGCTCCGCCAGGGTTCGCAGCAGGCCATTTCCATCGCACGACAGGGCGCTGGACCACGACGCGTGCTGAGGCGCCGACCAGCGGCGCCTGGGGCGACTGGCCGGCGTTGTCGCGTACGACCATGGCGCCGCTCGATTGCTGGTCGGTGTGGGGCGTGATGTCGGTGATGTCCATGAATCAGAACGATTCGAGCAAGGTGATAGCGCCCAGCCTTCCGGCTCCGCAGTGGAGTCACCGCGGACCGGGGCGCCGCCGATGGTCGCCGGAATGGTCCTGCCTGGGCGGGAACGTCATCGCCCGGCTTCGCCGGCTGCGTCGCCGACGCCTGCGAAGCATCGCGCCGCGACGCGCCGAAATTGTTCGGGGCGCTTCGCATTGGCCGGAAGCGCGACCCGCGCAGCGCTGCGAACCTAGGCTTGCTTCCAGGCCGCGGTTAGGAACTCAACGTTGCCGTCGCTTCCCGTGATCGGGCTTTCGGCGGCGCCAACTGGCGACCAGCCTTCTCCGCGCAGAAAGGCCAGCACGCCTTCGACCGCCTCGGCTCGCGCGGCCGGATCCCGCACGATCCCGCCTTTGCCGACCCGCGCGCGGCCGACCTCGAACTGCGGCTTGACCAGAGCCACCAGCGTCGCGCCCGGTCGCGCGAGCCCGAGCGCTGCGGGCAAGGCCTTGACGAGCGAGATGAACGAGAGATCCGCGGTAATCCAGTCCGGCGCCGGGACAAGGGCGGGATCGAGATCACGCGCATTTAGTCCCTCGATCAGATGGACCCGAGGGTCGGCGCGGAGGGCAGGGGCCAGTTGGCCGCGGCCTACATCAATCGCCCAGACCGCACGCGCTCCGCGCGCGAGCAGGAGCTCGGTGAAGCCGCCGGTCGAGGCGCCGAGATCCAGCGCTACGGCGCCTTCCGGCGACAGACCGAACGTTTCCAGCGCGTGCGCCAGCTTGAGCGCTCCCCGCGAAACCCAAGGCAACGGATCGCCAGTCACATCGATGTTCGCTTCGGATCCGACCCGAACTCCGGGCCTGGCGGCGACGACGCCGTCGACGCGCACTACGCCCGCGGAGACAAGCGCCTGGGCCCGCGCCCGCGTCGGCGCCAGGCCTGTGGCGACCAGCGCCTGGTCCAGACGTCGCGTCACTCGGCGGCGAGGTTGATGAAGCCGCCGGACTGGCGGTTCCAGAACCCTGCGTAGAGGCCGCCATCGGCCAAGAGCGAGGCGTGCGTGCCCTGTTCCACAATCCGGCCTCCGTCAAGCACGACGATCCGGTCCATCCGCGCAATCGTCGACAAGCGATGTGCGATCGCGATCACGGTCTTGTCCTCCATGACGGTATCGAGAGTGTCCTGGATTGCGGCCTCAACCTCGGAATCGAGCGCCGATGTCGCCTCGTCCAGCACCAGCACCGGCGCGTTCTTCAGGATCACGCGCGCCAGCGCGATCCGCTGACGTTGGCCCCCGCTGAGCTTTACCCCGCGCTCGCCCAGATGCGCGTCGTAGCCCTCGCGGCCGCGGGAATCCCTCAGATCCTTGATGAAGTCATGGGCCTGCGCCCGCCGGGCCGCGTCGTGCACGTCCTGCTCCGACGCGTCCGGTCGACCGTAGCGAATGTTCGCCAGCGCGGAGCGGTTGAACATCGCCGTTTCCTGTCGAACCATGCCGATCTGGCTGCGCAACGCATCCTGGCTCATGTCCCGAATGTCGACCCCGTCGAGCGCTATTCGGCCGCCTTCGGTCTCGTAAAGACGCAGCAGCAGCGAAACAGCAGTGGTCTTTCCGGCGCCCGAGCGCCCGACAAGCGCCACCTTTTCGCCGGGCGCCACGTCGAGGTCGAACTGCTCGAGCGCAGCCTGCCTGCGGCCATAGCCAAAGGTGACGTCGTCAAACAGAACGGCGCCGCGATTGCGGGACGGCGTGGCCGGTTCCGGGGCGTCGGTGATCGCATGCGCGGGCGTCAGTGTCCGGATGCCGTCCTCGATCTCGCCGATGTTCGCGAAGATGCCCATTGCCGTCATCGAGACCCAGCCCGACATCTGCGCGATGCGCGTCGAGATCAGGCCAGCGGTCGCGATGTCGCCGGCAGACGCCGCACCACGAGTCCAGAGGAACAGCGCGCCGCCGATCAGAAGGGCCGGCAGCGTGCCCGCCAGGGCCATCAGCAGAAAGCGGAAGCTGGCTGTCAGTGCGCCGAAGCGGATCGTGGCGCTGCGATAGCCGTCGAGCGCGCGCAGGGCGGCCTCATCCTCATGCATCCCGTGGCTGAACAGCTTGACCGTCGCGATATTGGTGATCGTGTCGACAACCTGGCCGGTCACGACCGCGCGTGCGGCCGCCCGGTCGGTCGAGCGCAACCTGATCTGAGGCATGAAGCTGCGGATCAGCAGGGTGTAGCCGGCCAGCCAGACCACCATGCCTAGCGCGAGCCACATGTTGATGGAGCCGATCAGCGCCACCGAGCCAAGGATCGCGGAGATAACGAAGCCGAACGTGTTGACGGACTCGGTGACGACTTCGGTGATTGCGCGCGAGGTCTGCTGCTGCTTCTGAGCGATGCGGCCGGCGAAGTCGTCGTCAAAGAAGGAAAGCGACTGGCCCAGCGTGTGGCGGTTCAGGCGCGACAGCACCAGCGGGTAGAGGTTCGGCCCCAGCGTCACGCCGGTCAGCGCGGCGGTCAGGCCCATGACGCCGGGGCGCAGCAGCACAAAGAACGCGAGGGCGCCAAGCAGCATCGGCCAGCTCTCCGCGAAAAGCTCCGTCGGCCCGAGGTTCTGGGCGAGGTCGATCAGCCAGCCGACGAGGAACGCAGCGACGACCTCGCTGAGGCCGACGCAGATCGAGACGGCGAGGGTAAGCCATATCGCAGGCCAGGCGCCCTCGAGCGCCCAACGCATGAACGGCCAGAGCCGGTCCGGAGGCGGGCCTTCGGCGCGACGAAACGCGTCGATGAGGCCGGCAAACCTCCGGGCCGAGCTATGGATCTCCTTGCCAGCAGAGCCATCGGCTCCGCCGCCTGCTTCGACGTTCATCCTGTCTCCTTGCAAGGGAGACTTAGCGTGCGCGCCCTGGTTCCGCCAGACGCGCGTCTGCAAGGAATTGCGCGACTGCCGCCAGTTCGGCGTTCTCGACCCCGTGCCCTCCCTTGTGCCAGAAGGCCGACGTCGGCGCGCCCTGCGCCCGAAACCAGTCTTCCAGCTGGCGGGCGAGCGGCGCCGGCGCAACCGAATCGCGCCTACCGGCGGTGATCAGGACGCGCGTCGAGACGGCGCCCGGCTCCGGTTCCCAGCCGATGAGCGGATGCATCAGAACCGCATCATCGAACAACGACCTTTGCGCGAAGATCACGCTTGCCAGGATGTTGGCGCCGTTCGAGTAGCCGAGCCCGATCACGCGAGAGGGCCTGATCTCGTCGATCCGCTCCTCCACGAAGGCGGCCATCTTGTCCGTCGCCCGCGCAAGGTCCGCCATGTCGTAAAGACCCTCGGCTCGCCTGCGGAAGAAGCGGGCCGCTCCCTGCTCGGACACATCGCCGCGAGGAGCGATCAGGGTTGCGTCGGGCAGCAGATCCCGCCCGAGCGCAAGAAGCTGGTTCTCGTCCCCGCCGGTTCCGTGGAACAGGAAGGCGAGGGACGCGCCGGGTTTCCCCGACGCGGTCTGGTGAATGTAGGGCAGGTCGCTCATTCGATCGGCTCCAGCCGGCGCTCCAGCGCGCCTCGCAGGTGTTCGTGCTGGCTGGGCAGCTTCAGCGCCTCTCCCAGGTGCGCGGCATCCTCGTCCACGGCGAAACCCGGCTCGTTGGTCGCGACCTCGAACAGCACGCCGCCCGGCGTCCGGAAGTAGATCGCCCAGAAGTAGTCGCGGTCGATCACTGGCGTCACCTGATAGCCGGTCGCGGCCAGCGCCTTTCTCACCTCTATCTGGGCGGCCCGATCCGCAACCGAAAAGGCGACGTGGTGGACGGTTCCGGCGCCTGGCGCCGCGCGCCGCGCATCCGGAACGGCCTCGATTTCGATTACGTCCGCGCCATTGCCGCCGCCCGACTTGCCATAGCGGGTCAGCGCTCCATCCGTTCCTATTGTCTCGAAACCCATGAACTTTAGCAGTTCATCGGTCAGAGCGCGGTCGGCGAGCCTGAGCGTTACGCCCTGGAACCCTCGGATTGCGGCTTCGTCGGGCACGCCGCCGCCGGTCCATGGCGCACGCTCGTCGCCCTCGACGCCGACCAGCGCGAACTCGTCGCCGTCCGGACCCAGGAAGTTGAGGCGGTCCTCGCCAAACGCGACGTCCGACTTGAGACCGGCCACGTCGGCATGGCTGAGCCGCTCGGCCCAGTACGGCAGCGCTTCCTTCGGCACGGCGAAACGGGTCAGGCCGACCTCGCCCGCTCCGCGCTTGCGCTCGCCGATGTCGGGGAACGGAAAGTAGGTCATGATCGACCCGGGGCTGCCGGCCTCGTTGCCGTAGTAGAGGTGATACACGTCGGGGGCGTCGAAGTTCACGGTCTTTTTGACGCGGCGCAGTCCGAGCGTCCCAGTAAAGAAGGCGTTGTTGGCGCGGGCGCCGGACGCCATCGAAGTGACGTGGTGCAGGCCCTGGATCTGGTTCAGCATGTAGGTGCTCTCCGCTCTGTAATTGTTTGAACAGATAACGCGAAGGCCGCCTCGCATAACCAAGCGGGGCAGGGAAAGACTGTTTACCTTTGCGATCCAATGGGCAGATATTGTCGCAGATTTAACGGTAGAGCAGGGTGGGCAGCCACATGGTGATCGCCGGCACGAACGTCACCAGCAGCAGAACCAGAACCAGCGGGATCAGGAACGGAGCGGTCGCGGAAACGCAGCGCTCGAATGGGACCTTGGCGACGCGCGAGAGGACGTAGAGCACCATCCCGACCGGCGGCGTCAGCAATCCGAGCATCAGGTTCAGGACCATGATCACCCCGAACTGCACGGGATCGACGCCGATCTGCAACGCGATCGGCATCAGCACCGGCACCAGGATGGTGATCGCCGCCACAGTCTCCATGAAGCAGCCGACGATCAGCAGGATCAGGTTGATCAGGAGCAGCAGCACCCAAGGCCGGTCTGACACGCTCAGGATCAGGGCCGCGAACTGCTCGGGCACGCGGTTGGACGTCAGAACCCATGCGAAGATTGAGGCGGCAGCGACCACAAAGAGCACGACGGCGGTGGTCTCGATCGTATCGAATGACACGCGCAGGAAGCGTTTCCAGGTCAGGGTCCGATAGACGATGACGCCGAGGAACAGAGCCCAGGCGCAGGCAGCGATCGCGGCCTCCGTAGGGGTGAAGGCGCCGCTCAGGATGCCGCCGATGATAATGACCGGAGTCATTAGGGAAAGGAACGCCCGGCCGAAGGAGGAGAACAGGAGGCCGACGCGGAACGCCTGGTCCCGCGGATAGCCACGCACGCGGGAGTAGATCGCAACCATGATGCCGAGCGCCACGGCCATCAGAAGGCCCGGCACGAACCCGGCGGCGAAAAGCTGTCCGATCGAGGCGCCGGCGACCACGCCGTAGATCACCATGGGCAGGGACGGCGGGATGATCGGACCGATCGTCGACGAGGCGGCGGTGACGCCGACGGCGAAATCGACGTCGTATTTTGCGTCGCGCATCGCCTTTATCTCGATCGCGCCCAGACCGCCGGCATCCGCGACGGCCGCGCCGGACATGCCCGCGAATATCACGCTGGCGCCGATGTTCACCTGCCCGAGGCCGCCCCGCATCCAACCGATGCAGGCCCGTGCGAAATCGAAGATGCGCTCGGTGATCCCGCCGGAGTTCATCAGCGCGCCGGCGAGAATGAAGAACGGCACGGCCAGAAGCGGGAAGCTGTCGACGCCGTTGACCATCCGATGCGCGACGACCATCGACGGGATGCTGGAGGTGAACAGCATGAAGAGCAGCGACGAGCCTGCGAGCGCGATCGCCACAGGGATGCCGACGGCGATCATGCCGAAAAGGCCGACGAAGAGAAGGGCAATCGCCATGGCGCGGCTATTCCACCAGCTTCGTTTCGGAATACGCTTCCGGATCAATCAACCGGCTCGTCCCGGTGCGCCAGTGCTGGATCGTGTTGCGCAGCGCATAGGCGGTCATGGCAGCGAAGCTTGCGACGACGGCCCAGTAGATCAGCGATTTCGGCACGTCGATCGAGACCATCAATTGATTGGTCCTGCGGGCGAGCTGAACCGAAAGGACGGTCAGCGTCGCGTAGAAGGCCAGAGAGACGATGTCGACCAGGCTTTGGAACGCGCGCCGGACCGGCCGGGACATCCAGCGGTAGAGGAACTCGACGGCGATCTGGCTCTGCTTTCTGACAGCCATGACCGCGCCGATGAACGTCACGCAAATCAGCATGTACCGCGCGATCTCTTCGGTCCACGCGATCGAATCGTTCAACACGTAGCGCGTGAAGAATTGAAGAAAGACAACGAAGGCCAGCGCCCAAAACAGGATCAGGACTGGCGCGTCGAGCCAGTTCTGGTCGGAGAGATCGACTGGCGGGTCGGAGAACGCGATCTCCTCCGCCCGATCTGAGTCTTGTTGGTCGGTCATCAATATCGCTCGCGAAGGTCCACCGGGAGACGCGGCCTCCCGGGTTTCGGGGGAAAGCCTATTGGATCGCCTGGAGGGCGTCGTAGGTCTCCTGATCCCACGTCGCCATGGGGCCGTTGTGCACCGCCTTGACCGCCTCGATGAAGGGAGCCCGGTCGACTTCATTCACGTTGTTGCCCTGCTCACGGAACCAGTCGGCCAACTCGGCCTCCTTCTGGATGATCTGCTCGGTCGCACAGACTGCGGCCTCTTCGATGACGGATGTCAGCGCGTCGCGGTCGGCCTCGTCCATGACGTCCCAGGTCGGACCGCCGACAATCGTCAGCAGCGCATCGGTGATGTGTCCGGTCAGGTTGATGTCGGACTGCACCTCGTAGAACTTTTTGGCCTGGATGGTCGGCAGCGGATTCTCCTGCGCATCAACCGTCCCCTGCTGAAGCGCGAGATAGACCTCGGCGAACGCGATCGGCGCGGGGTTGGCGCCAACTGCCTCGGGAAACATCATGTAGAGCGGCGCGTTCGGCACCCGGATCTTGAGGCCTTCCATATCGGCGGGCGTCAGGATCGGCTTGTTCGACGTCACATGCCGCGCGCCGTAATAGGTCATGGCAATGACATGGTTGCCGCTCGCCTCGGTGTAGCCGTCCGACAGCTGCTTGAAGAGGTCGGAGTTGCGGTAGGCGTCCCAGTGGTCGTAGTCGCGGAACATGAAGGGCGCCCCGCCGATGGCAATGGGGCCATAGGAACGGCCGGCAAAGAGTTGTCCTGTGTAGATGATGTCAACCGTGCCGAGGCCGAGGCCTTCGTTGATGTCTTCTTCCTTTCCCAGCGAGGACGCGGGGAACACGTCGATGCCATACCGGCCGTCCGTGGCCTCCATCAGCGTATCGTTCGTGGCGACCGCACAGGTATGGTAGGGTTCGCTGGATTCGTAGACATGCGCCCATTTCAGTTTGGTCTCGGCCGTTGCCAGGCCGGGCGCGACCACAATAGCGCATCCTGCAAGCAGCACGGCCAATCGGATGTTCGTGGTGCAGTAAGCCATGATTTTCCTCCCGATATTCGGCGCGCCATTCCGGCGCTTGACACAACCACAGAAAACCATGCGCGGGCTCAGGGCAAGGAGAAAGGCGACGTAATTGCGGCGCGGATCCCGCGCATCTGCGCTAACGCAGCGTTAAGCTTTGCGCGGCAGGCTAACTTGGCGTCGCGCTGGTCCCTTGAGGACAGGACGGCAGCCTGGTTTCTGGAGTATGTCTGGCGGAGTCGTGTCCGCTGCTCTTGGTTGGCGTGTTCAAGTTGCTTCAATGCGCGTCGCCACGAGGCGTGTGGCTGCCCTTGTCTGGACCGCGCGGCGCGCCGTGATGGCTCGGTGAGCCGGATCAGCCGGCCGCATTGCGCGCAAGTAGCGCGCAGATCGCCGTCCCAACCGACATCCAGACGCCAGATGTCCGATTAGGTCTAAACTTCTACAGAAAACGGCTCGTCCATGAGCAGGATTTCCGCGTCAGTCGCGAAGGCGCGGGCGAGGCCAACGCGTTGCTGCATCCCCCCGGACAGTTGATGCACTTGCTTTGCTGCCCAGTCCTGCAGATTGACCGTCGCAAGGACATCGCGCGCCTTGGCCTCACGTTCGGTCCGCGGCATTCCGGACAACTCCAGACCCAAGGCCACGTTGTCCAGCACGCTGCGCCAAGGCAACAGGCCGAACTGCTGGAACACCATCGCCACGCCGCCGCGGCGCAGCCTGCCAAGCCCGGCTGAGCCGCAGGTGGCGACGTCGACCATCCGGCCGTCGCGCCCCCGCACCTCCAGCCTGCCGCGCGTTACGGGGTTCAGCCCGTTCACCGCGCGCAGAAGCGTCGATTTTCCCGAGCCGGACAGACCCATCAGCACCGAGATCTCGCCTCGGTTCACGCTGAGCGTGCAGTCATGCGCTCCAAGAATCTGTCCGGTTTCTGCCTGAACCTCCGAGCGCGAGCGACCTGCATCCATCAGCGCCGGCGCGGGCGCCGGATTCGACCGGAACACGATCGACACATGCTCGACGCGATCATCGTGGCCATGGTCAGTCCTGGCGCCGGAACATGCGGTCGAGGACAATGGCGACGACGACGATGACGAAGCCGGCTTCGAAACCCAATGCCGTGTTCACCGTGTTGAGCGCGCGCAGGATAGGGACCCCGAGCCCGTCGGCGCCGACCAGCGCCGCAATGACGACCATAGACAGCGACAGCATGATTGTCTGGGTCAGGCCGGCCATGATCTGCGGCAGCGCCCAGGGCAACTCGACCTTGCGTAGCAAATGGCCGCGTGTCGCCCCGCATGCGAGGCCTACCTCCTTCAGCTCGCGCGGCGTCGATGCGATGCCGAGTTGCGTCAGTCGGATCGGGGCCGGAATCACGAAAATCGCCGTCGCAACGAGGCCTGGCACCATGCCGAGGCCGAAGAACACGATGGCAGGGATCAGATACACGGAGGTCGGCAGTGTCTGCATCAGATCAAGAACCGGTCGCATCACCTTGTAAAAGCGGGGCCTGTGGCCGGCGGCGATGCCGGTCGGAACGCCAATGCCCATGCAGACGACCACGGAACACAGCACCAGCGTCAGCGTCTCCGTGGTTTCGCGATGATGAACAACAGTCCTGCAACGACCAGCGCGGAGAGCTTCCACGACCTCTGCAGAGAGTATGCCAGCGCCCCTGCGGCAGCGACCACGGCCAGCGGCGGCGGCGCTTGCAGAGCCCACGGCATGGAGTCGATCAGCCAGGCGACGGCCTCGGCGAAAGCGTCGAGCGGCCCGGTGAGGGTCGCGGCTATCCAGCCGATCGCCGCCTGCGCCCAGCGCCCGATCGGGATCTTTGCCCGCGTGATCCACTCCATGCGCCGCCGCCCAGCGGCCCGTCAGAGGCCGATCGCGCTCCGAACGGCCGGCAGCCCGTCGCCGCCGTCTCGGGTCTTCACGCCGTTGAGCCAGATCTCGAGCACACCGGGGTTCTCATGCATCCAGGCGGTGGCGGCTTCATCGGGCGGGCGTTCTCATCAAGTATGGCGCGCATGATCTCGTTCTCCATCTCCAGGCTGAAGACGAGGTTCTGGAGCAGTTTCCCGAGGTTCGGACGTTCATCATCGCGAGGTTCGAGTTCATCGGGTGCGGCTCCCAGCCGAGAAAGACGATTCCCTTGCCCTGCCGCTCGGCTCGCGCGGCCTGCGCCAAGCATTCCTTGTTCCGAACTCTCGACGAGCTGGAATTCTCCAAGGCCGAAAGTGTCGGCGTCGATCATCGCCTGAATAAGGCGATTGCCGTCATTGCCTGGCTCGATGCCGAAGATCTTATGGTCGAGTTGCTGGCAAAACGCGGCAATGTCAGCGAAATCGGTCAGTCCGTCCTGGCAGGCGACGTGGAGACGGCGAGCGTGTACTTGGCAGCTGTAAGGGTGTCTAACGCGGGGGCGGCGGTGACCGTGGCGGCTGCAGCTGCAAGAAGGGCGAAGCGGATCAATGGAATTTCTCCGGAAAAGCGCTCCGGTTGGCGTACGTACCGGAAGGTCGCGCGATCTGCTTGACGATCACAAGGAAAACCAGCATTGATTGAATGGTCAATCAAGCTTGCAGAGGAGTGTTGGCGGTGGCGTCCATCTCCGGCCGCTCCGAGACCCGCCGCCGCGCCCTGATCGGTGCGACGCTCCGGGAAATATCCGATCGCGGTTCGCTCGACGTAACTGTCGCCCAGATCGCCGCGCGCGCCGGCGTGTCTACCGCGCTTGCGCATCATTACTTCGGCGCTAAGGAGGATCTCATTCTTGCGACGATGCGTCATCTGCTGCGCGAGTTTGCCGCCGGCGCGGCCGTGGAGCTTCGTAAGGCCGATGGTCCGCGCGCGCGTCTCTGCGGCCTGGTGCGAGCGAGCTTTGCCGCCGATCAGTTCCACCGCGCCACAATCGGAGCGTGGTTGACCTTCTACGCCAAGGCCCTCTCGTCGCCCGGCGCGGCACGCCTTCTGTCAATCTATCAGAGGCGGCTGCGTTCGAACCTCGTTCACGAGTTGCGTGCTTTCATGCCGCTCGATGCCGCGGGGGGCGTCGCGGACGGAATCGGCGCGCTTATCGACGGCGTCTATCTGCGCGAGGCGCTGGTTGGTCGTCCGACCAGTCCGGCTGCGGCCATTGCGGTGGTGGACGAGTATGTGGACATGCAGATCGAATCCCGAGCGGCGCGAGCGCGGCAATGATCACGGTCTACGGCCGCGCCAACTCCGTCAATGTTCAGGCCGTGATGTGGGGCTTGGCCGAACTCGGACAGTCCGCAGAGCGCGTCGACGTCGGCGCTGGCCATGGCGGCAACGATACGCCAGGGTTCCTCGCCATGAACCCGAACGGTCTGGTGCCGGTGCTGCGCGACGACAGCGTCACGATGTTTGAAAGCTGTGCGATCCTGCGATACCTCGCTGCCCTGTATGGGGGTGCTCCGTTCTGGCCAGCAGACCCGGCGGCCCGCGCGCCCGTCGACATGTGGGCCGAGTGGGGCAAGACCACGGTTCAGCGCCATTTCCTTGTTCCCGTTTTTTGGCACGTTGTTCGAACGCCAGCCGCCCAGCGAGATGCCGCTGCGCTGGAGGCTGCGCTAGCACTGGTGGAGCGGGACATGAGCGTGCTGGAGGAGCGACTTGAATCAAACGACTACGTGCTGGGTTCGGCGCTGACGCTTGCAGATATCGTCATCGGCGCACAACTCTACCGGTATTTCACGATCGATATCCCGCGCGTCGACCGACCGGCATTGGCTGACTACTACGCGCGCCTGACCGGACGTTCAGCCTACCGGCGTCATGTCATGATTTCCTACGAGGCGCTGCGGGTGGTCTGATGGAGGCCGATTTCGTCATCGTGGGGTCCGGCTCCGGCGGTTCGGCGCTGGCGTTTCGCCTGGGCGAGGCAGGCAATTCGGTGCTGGTGCTCGAGCACGGCGGCAGCGACGCAGGTCCCCTCATCCAGATGCCGGCGGCGCTTAGCTATCCGATGAACATGGGCAGATACGACTGGGGTTTCGTGACGGAACCGGAACCGCATCTCGGCGGGCGGCGCCTCGCCGTGCCGCGCGGCAAGGTGCTGGGCGGCTCATCCTCGATCAACGGCATGGTCTTCGTGCGCGGCCATGCGCGAGATTTCGATCATTGGGCCGACATGGGCGCCGCGGGCTGGAGCTATGTGGACGTGCTGCCATACTTCCAGCGAATGGAGAGCTGGCATGGTGGCGTCAGCCCCTGGCGCGGAACCGACGGACCTGTTCACGTCACGCGCGGGCCCGGGGTCAACCCGCTGCATCGCGCATTCCGCGAGGCAGGGCTGCAAGCGGGGTTCGAGATAACCGACGACTACAACGGCGAGAAGCAGGAAGGCTTCGGTCCAATGGAGATGACGGTGTGGCGCGGGCGGCGCTGGTCCACCGCGAACGCTTATCTGCGCCCAGCGCTGGCCAGCGGAAACGTCTCGGTGCTTCGCTGCCTCGCCGAGCGGGTTCAGCTGGTCGACGGACGCGCGGCAGGCGTCGAAGTTGTTCGCGGCAATCGGCGAGAAATCGTGACGGCCCGCCGCGAGATCATTCTCGCGGCCTCATCAATCAACACGCCAAAGCTTCTGATGCTGTCGGGCATCGGGCCAGGCGCGCACCTGGCCGAGCACGGGATTGCCGTATTTGCCGACAGGCGGGGCGTCGGCGCCAACCTGCAGGACCATCTCGAGGTCTACGTCCAGCAGGCGAGCCTGCTGCCGGTTTCGCTCTACCGCCACTACAACCTGATCTCCAAGGCCATGATCGGCGTCCAGTGGATGCTGACCGGCCGAGGCCTCGGCGCCTCGAACCAGTTCGAGAGCGCGGCCTTCTTGCGCTCTGCGCCGGGCGTCGACTATCCCGACATCCAGTTTCATTTCCTTCCCCTCGCAGTCCGCTACGACGGGAGGGCGGCCGCCCGCGAGCATGGCTTCCAAGCTCATGTAGGGCCGATGCGGTCGGCCGCGCGCGGGCAGGTCCGGCTGAACTCATCCGATGCGAAGTCGCCGCCACGCATCCGTTTCAACTACATGGACAATGAGGCAGACTGGAGCGACTTTCGACGCTGCATCCGCCTCGCTCGCGAGATTTTTGCGCAGTCTGCGTTTTCCGCATATGCCGGTCGCGAAATACAGCCGGGCGCGGACGCTGAATCCGACGCGGCGCTCGATGACTTCGTCAGGGACCACGTCGAAAGCGCGTATCATCCCTGCGGCACCGCGCGCATGGGGCGCAGAGACGATCCGCTTGCGGTGACCGACCCGGAGGGAAGGGTGATCGGGGTGGACCGGCTTCGCGTGGCAGACAGCTCGCTGTTCCCGCGCATCACGAACGGCAACCTGAACGCACCGTCGATCCTTGTCGGCGAGAAGATTGCAGACCACATACTGGGTCGGGCGCCGCTTCCCCGCTCGAACCTGGCGCCTTGGATCAACCCGAACTGGCAGGTCAGCGATCGCTGATCTCCGCCGACGCGGGCGGCGCCCTTGAGCGTCGGTCGTCGCAGTCCCATTTCCCGGACGTGAGCGCGGATCAGGCGGAGACCTAGAAGGTGCTGGGAATGAGTGATGCGGCGGCGCTCCATCGGGCCGACGTTATCGTCGCGGAGGCGGCCAGGACGTATTTCGGTGGCTGTCGCTCCCGGGTGAAGCCGTTTATCGATTTGAATTTCACGATCTCCGGATCGGCGCGGCTCCATCGGCACGCTATCGGGTGGGATCTGCTGCGGGCGCCGGCCAACGTCGCGCTCTCGCTTCCTCAGGTTGCGCTGAAGCTCGCATCAGCGGCAACCGGTGCTGTCGGCGCCAAGGGTGTCTCTGAAAGCCTTGGTCGCCAGAACCTCTTCCTGCAGACGGATGTTGCGCGCGAGTTGCGCTGGAGGATGATGACGGAGTTGCTGCGGCAGCCCTTCCAAGACGGCGACCGGGTTGCGCGGGAGGACGGGCTTGCGGAGGCGATCCTTGCCCATCCCGAGGTCCAGGCGCTGATCGAGGCGGCCGGGCAGAGCGCGGTTGAGCGCCGGGGCGATCCTGCTTTCAGGGAGCGGCTCGAAGCCGCCCTGACCGATTATTCCGGCACCCGTGCCGCCGCGTCCGAAATTACGACCGGCCTGATGGCGCTCGGCGGCGGGGCGATGGCTTTCCAGAAGCTGACGCCCGGAGCCTTTGCGCTAGGGCCGGCGATAGCGGCGAATCTTGCGCATGGCGCTGCAGTGGCAAGCTTTCCGCTTGGCGCAACGGCCGGCGGCGTCTGGTACGGAATGTTTCCCGCAGCGGCCTCTCCGGCGCTCCTCGCCGGAGCGACGGCAGGCGTCATGGGAGTCGCAACACTGGCTGCGGCTTTCGCCGGCGTTTTGGCAGATCCCCTGCAACGAGCAACCGGCCTTCACGCGCGCCGGCTGAATTCGCTGATCAACGGTCTGGAGAGGAATTTCGCCGGCGATGGCGCAGCCGGCTTCCAGAGCTATGATCTCTACGTCGCACGCCTGATGGACCTCGGCGACGTGCTCGTCAGCGTCGCCCGGGCGTTCCGCCCGGGCTGAGGACAGCCGCTCCGGCCATCAGGGGGCTGTGGCGCCAGCCCCATGGAACTTGCGGATTTCGCCCGACTTCAACCGGCTGAAGTAAGACGTCATTTCGCGCTTGACGATCGGCATAAGCAGGTACAGCGCGATGATGTTGACCACGGCCATCGCGAAGATCATCGCATCCGAGAAATCGATGACTGCCCCCAGTTGCGCCGCTGCGCCGATGACGACGAAGAAGCAGAACAGCAGCTTGAAGATCAGCTCCTTCGTCTTTCCTTCGCCGAATAGGTAGGTCCAGGCCTTGAGGCCATAGTATGACCAGGAGATCATCGTCGAGAAGGCGAAGAGGACCACCGCTATGGCCAGCAGATACGGGAACCAGCTTAGGCCGGTGGCAAACGCCGCGGATGTCAGCTGTACGCCCTGCACGCCGCCTTCGGTCGCGATCAACCCGTCATCGTTAATGATGAACAGTCCCGTCGCCGGATCGATCTGCTGCACGCCCGAAATGGTAATGACGAGCGCGGTCATCGTGCAGATGACGACCGTGTCGATGAACGGCTCGAGAAGCGAGACCACGCCCTCGGTGATCGGCTCCTTGGTGCGCACCGCCGAGTGCGCGATGGCTGCCGAACCCACGCCTGCCTCGTTGGAGAATGCCGCGCGCCTGAAGCCCTGGATCAGCGCGCCTACGAGGCCGCCGGCGACTCCGAGCCCGGTGAAGGCGCCCTCGAAGATCCGGGCAAAGGCCCAACCGATCTGATCGTAGTTGATCAGGATGATGACCAGCGCAGTGCCGACGTAGAGGATGCCCATGAAAGGCACGACCTTTTCGGTCACGCGCGCGATCGACTTAATGCCGCCCACGATAACCGCGAAGACGATCGCGGCGAAGATGATCCCGGTGATCCAGCCTGGATAGTCGCCAACGATCCCCGAGATCTGGGCGTGGGCCTGGTTTGCCTGGAACATGTTTCCGCCGCCGAACGAGCCGAGGATGCAGAAGATCGAGAACAGGATCGCCATGAACCCGCCGCCCGCGATGCCGCGCTCCCTGAACCCCTTGGTCATGTAGTACATTGGCCCGCCGGAGACGGTGCCGTCCGGGTATTCGTTGCGGTATTTGACGCCCAGCGTGCATTCGGTGAACTTCGACGCCATGCCCATCAGGCCGGCGATGATCATCCAGAACGTGGCGCCTGGCCCGCCGATGCCGACCGCGACAGCGACGCCTGCGATGTTCCCGAGGCCCACCGTTCCCGAAAGCGCAGTCGCCAGCGCCTGGAAGTGGCTGACCTCGCCGGCGTCGTTAGGATCGGAATAATCGCCCTTCACGAGGCTGATCGCGTGGCCAAAGGCACGGAACTGGATGAACCCGAAATAGACGGTGAAGACCGAGGCTCCGACCACCAGCCAGAGAACGATCCAGGGAAAGCTGGTGCCGGGCAGCGGGGCGAAGATCAGGTTGACGAACCAGCCCGTCGAAGAGGCAAAGATACGGTTGACCTGCTCGTCGACGAACTCGGGAGCGGGTTCCTCGGGCGTGGTGGTGAGGTCGGCCTGCGCCTCCTCGCCGATCGACTCGCCCTCTGCCGGCGCCGTCGCATCTTGTGCAAAAGCGATGTTGCTCGGTCCGACCGGAGCCGCGAAGAGAGCCGCCAGCAGGAGCGCGAGAACGGCAAGCTGCTTGAGAAACTGCATGATACGCGCCTCCTTCATGGGATGATCGTGACAGGGACGGTTGCGAGGGCGACTAGCTTGCCTGGCACGCTGCCGAACAGGCGCTCGCGGATCCCATGTTCGCCGGTGCGTCCGATGACGATCTGCGCGGCGGCATGTTCCTTTGCGAGCGCATTGAGCAGCTCCGCTGGATCGCCATGTCGCACTTCGGTGGAGACTCTGAAGCCCTCGGCTTCGGCCGCTTTGGCCGGTCCGTCCAAAACGTGGGTCCTGGCCTGCGTGATCTCCTGCTCGCGGCGCTTGTGTCGCTGTGCAAGTTCCTCAGCGGTGTGAAACGAGTACGGCGTCCACTCGATCACGTAGGCGAGCACGATTTCGCACTCGCCGATCAGCCGTGCGAGCGACTTGGCGTGCGCCAGGGCTTTTTCGCCGAGTTCGGACCCATCCAGTCCGACCAGGATTGCTGTCATCGACTGTTCCCTCTGTCCGTTCAATGTGACAGCAGAGTGACCGTCGATGTCCAGCCGCACAACCTTTAATGTCGCCGCGACATGCATCAGCACGCCGAGTGGGGCCGCTGATTGGGCGTCTACTCGATGGTTGTGCGTGACCTTCGGGCTATCGGATAATCAGAACGGATAGCGCAGAATTGCCGCGAGAGAGCCGCCGTCGGGGACATCTTCTCGTCGGGCCGAGATGATGCGGGCGCCCGACGCGAGTGACCGGCAAGCGATCTCGTCGACGATGCCGTAGGCGCCAGCGGACGGTCCGTCCGAAAACGTGACCGCGCCGTCAGTCTCGTCGATGACCCCGTGGACGGTCTCGTCCATGTCGACGATCAGCGTGTCGATTGCGCCGAACGTCGCGGCGCGTGCGGCGGTCGCGATGTCGCCCGTGGCTCGCCCCTGACCAGCGCGCGTTGCATAGAGCGCCTTGAGATCGGCGATGCGTTTGGCGTAGATCTCGTCCAGGATCGCCCGCGCTGCAGCAGCCAGTTCATGATCCGGCGTGTGGTCGGCGCTGCCCTGCAAAACCTGTTCCGCGGTATGCGGATAGCTCGAGCCCGAGCGCGCGATCGAGGCCAGCGGCTCGGCGGCGGCGATGATCAGCGGTCGCTCATGCCCTGCCAGAACCGGTCGGAGCGCCTGGTCGACCACGCGGGCGTAGCGTCGCATCATTGCGCTCTCGCTGGTCGACTCGCCGCTCGACATCGAAGTGCGGTTCTCGGTGTGGCTGCGCTTGCCTAGCGCTTGGTTGAAGTCGCGCGGAAGGCCCGGAACCTTGACCTCATGTGGCGGAAGCTCCGCCGAGACCTCGACCAGCCGGCAGGCGCCGACGCTGATCGCAAGCACGTACGCCTGGTTTGGGAAGGTTACGGCGCGCAGCAACGGCTTGAGGTGGGCGCGGTCCGAGACCTCGACCATGTTCGTCAGCCGGTTCGGCAACCGGAAGGTGAAGATGCGGTCGCCGGAGGCGAAAACTGCGAGGCTGTTGGCCTGGTCGACCCAGAAGTCGTCGTCGTCGACGAGCGCCTGAATGCGCTCCTCGATAGGCCAGATGCTGCGCTTCGGCATGTCGGCGGCTTCCATCTCTGCGACGGCGGTCTTGAGCAGGTTCTTCAATTCGATGCGATCGACCTTGGTCTCCTGCGTCAAAGGCGTGGTCTGCAGGTAGATCGAAACCGTCGGCCGTGCGCGAACCGCGGCCAGCGTCTCAATCTCCGCTCGGGTTGGCAGATCGATGTGCAGCATCGGGTAGCCTCCTCCTTTTCGGTTGTCCTATTGATACGCGCGCGCCGACCCGAAGGTAAGGCGTCATCCGGGCCATTCGCCGGTCTCGTCTAGCGCGGCGCGGATGGCGGCTCCATTGGCGTCCAGCCTCGGCGGCGGGCCTTGCGAAGTCGTTTCCGTGTCGTTGAAGCGCATTGGCGAACGTGGCGCGCGAGACAGGCCAACCTGCTGGGTCATGCCCCGGTGCACGGCCTGCGGATCCGCGAAGGCTTCCGCGACGCTGTTGATCGGGCCCGCGGGGACGCCCGCCGCCTCCATCGCCGCCAGGGCATCCGACCTCGTCATCCCGTTCAGTACCTCCGCCAGACTGGCGGCCAGCACGTCGCGGTTCGCGACACGGACGCGGTTGGTCGCGAACCGCGGATCCTCGTGGAGCGTCAACTCCAGCGCCGCGTTCATTCGAGCGAACTGCCCGTCGTTGCCGCAGGCGATGACCAGCGGCGCATCGGCGGCCTCGAAGACCTGATAGGGCGCGATGTTTGGATGGGCATTGCCCATCCGGCGCGGCGATCTGCCGCCGATCAGCCAGTTCGTCGCCTGGTTCGCAAGCACCGCCAGTTGGGTGTCGAAGAGGCTCATGTCGACATGCTGGCCACGGCCCGACCGCGCGCGCATCGCAAGCGCCGCCTGGATGGCTATGGTTCCGTAGAGCCCGGTGAAGATGTCGGCGTAGGCGACGCCCGGCTTCTGAGGCGGGCCGTCGGGATCGCCGGTCAGGTCCATGATTCCGCCCATAGCCTGAATGATGAAGTCGTAGCCGGCGCGCGACGCGTAGGGGCCGTTCTGACCGAAGCCGGTGATGGAGCAATAGACGACGCCGGGATTGGCGGCGGCGACGGCGGCGTAGTCGAGCCCGTAGCGGACTAGGCCGCCGACCTTGAAGTTCTCGATCACCACGTCGGCCGTGGCGCAGAGTTGGCGGGCGCGCTCGGCGTCCGTGTGATCGCGAAAATCAAGCGCGACCGAGCGCTTTCCGCGATTGGCTGCGTGGAAATACGCGGCGGCGCCGTCGTCCGCGAATGGCGGGCCCCAGCCGCGGGTCTCGTCGCCTTCGGGCGCCTCTACCTTGATCACGTCGGCGCCAAGGTCGGCGAGGGTCTGGCCGATCCAGGGCCCGGCAAGCACGCGGGCGAGCTCCAGGACTTTGAGCCCCTCAAGCGGTCTTCCAGCCATTTCCAAGCTTCCTGCCTGCCGATCGCCGGAATAGAGACCTGCGGTGGCCGCTTGGTCAAGCGTGGCGGACTTCCAGCCCGGATGATTGTTGCAAGCCTCCAAAAAGAGAAAGCTCACCAACGTCAACGTCGCTACGGTGCCGGTCTGCCTCAGCAGACTTGCGGCCGATGATCGCGCGGCCTACATCGGTGCCATGTTGAGGTTGAGCGATTTCTTCAGGAAGCGCGATGTCGTCTCGGTGCTCCGGCTCGAGGGCGTGATCGGCGCTGGCGCGCGGTTCGGAACGCCTGCGTTGACCGATGCAGGTCTTGCTCCTTTGATAGAGACCGCGTTCCGGCGCGGCAGGCCGCGAGCCGTGGCGCTTGCGATCAACTCGCCAGGCGGCAGTCCCGCGCAGTCCAGCCTGATTGCGGCGCGCATCAGGCGGCTGGCGGACGAAAAGGAAATTCCTGTCCATGCGTTTGTCGAGGATGTCGCCGCCTCGGGCGGCTACTGGTTGGCCTCGGCGGCCGATCGGATTCATGTGGATGAAAACTCGATCGTCGGCTCGATCGGAGTAATTTCGGCGTCGTTCGGGTTTCATGAATTTCTGGCCCGCCAAGGCGTCGAGCGTCGGGTGCATACCGCCGGCGTCGACAAGAGCCTGCTCGACCCGTTCCGGCCGGAGCGTCGCGAAGACGTCGAGCGGCTTCAGCGGTTGCAAAAGCAAATCCACGAAAACTTCATTCAGCAGGTTCGAACGCGTCGCGGCGATCGGCTCGATGAAGGCGAAGACCTGTTCACGGGCGACATCTGGGTCGGCCGGGCCGGCGTCGAAACCGGGCTGGTGGATGCCGTGGGCCATCTCGCGCCTACGATGCGGGGGCTCTACGGCGACCGGGTCCGGTTCCGGGTGATGAGCCCGCGAAGACCATTGCTGCGGCGCCTTGGTCTTCCCGGGGTCGCCGACGCGATCGGCGGGATCGAGGATCGGGTTTTGTGGTCGCGCTTCGGATTGCAGGCGCCATGAGCGCCAAGTTCGCTCTCGTACTGGTCGCTCTGATGCTGCTCGCCGGCATGCTCAGCCGTCAGTTCGGTCGCAGCCGGGTGGCGCCGGACCGAAAGAAAAGAAACCGGCCGGCTGTGGAGGCTGCGCGCAAATGCTCGGCCTGCGGCGCCTATGCGATCGACGGCGCGCGCTGTGACCGCGAGGATTGTCCGGCTGCCTGAAGCTTGGAGAGCGGCGGCGCGCTGACTTGAATACTGACAAGACCGGGCGGAGGCGCGAGAGGTGACTATCGAGTATTGCGCAGCGTTGGTGACGGGCGGAGGCAGGCGCCTTGGCCGCGCGATGGCGTTGGCTCTGGCCGATCGCGGAACGGCAGTGGCGCTGCATTATAACTCCAGCAGGGAGGGAGCGGAGAACGCCGCCGCCGAGATCCGTGCTCTCGGTGGTTCAGCCGTGGCGCTGGGCGCGGATCTTCTCGATCGGAACGCAACGGCCCAGCTGCTGCCGGCAGCCGTCAGGGCGCTCGGACGTCCGATCGACGTTCTGATCAACAACGCTTCCATCTTCGAACACGACACGATCCAGACGGCCACTTGGGAGAGTTGGGACCGGCATGTCGGCTCCAATCTTAGGGCTCCGTACGAACTGACGCAGGCCTTCGCCGCTCAGGCGCCCGACGCTGTCGCCGATGCCCGGGGCGAACCGCGGGCGCGCGCCTGCATCGTCAACATGCTTGATCAGAGGGTGCTGAAGCTCACCCCGCATTTCTCAACCTATACGATAGCGAAGATGGGACTGTGGGCGTTGACCAAGACCGCGGCTCAGGGGCTTGCGCCCAACGTCCGCGTCAACGCGATCGGCCCCGGCCCGACGCTTCGCGGAGAGCGGCAGTCGGCGGAGCACTTCGCGAGGCAGCGGGCGTCCACCGCTCTGGGCCGGGGCGCGGAGCCCGAGGAGATCTGCGCTGCGCTCGGATATTTGCTCGATGCGCCCGGCGTCACCGGCCAACTGATCTGCGTCGATGGCGGCCAGCATCTTGCCTGGAGGACACAGGATGTCGTTGGGGTGGAGTGAGCGGGACCCGGGCTCGCCGGCCGTGGCCGGAGGGCTCGGCTTGATTTCTCCACGGAGTCTGGGCCGGTCTCAAATCCGTAATGATTCTGTCAATGATTCCAGAAATTTACCTTTAGAAAATATAATTTTTATAAGAAATCAATCACTTACCTATGTGCCTAAAATTTGGGCGAGAGGCGAAACGAGCTTGATTTGCAGGGGAATCTGCCCGAGCACGAAACTTCTGCACAGACTTGTCCACAGGAATCGGGGATACCTTCGATCTTGTGCTGGCGTTCCGGCGAACGCAGCGTAGCTGAGAATCAGTCGATGTCCGCGACCCATCATCCAGGATCCGACGCCTCTGGCGGACGCTCCGAATTCGTCGAGGATGGCCCGACGCCCGGCCCCGGGCGTGCAGGTCATTTAGTCATCCGCGACTACCTTAAGCGGCTTGACGACAAGCCCGGCGTCTACCGAATGCTCGATGCCCGGCGCGAGGTTCTCTATGTCGGCAAGGCGCGAAACCTGAAGAAACGGGTGGCGTCGTATACCAAGCCAAACGGTCAAAATGCACGTATAGCGCGAATGATCGCGGCGACGGCCTCGATGATGTTCCTGACGACGGAGACCGAAACCGAAGCTCTTCTGCTCGAGCAGAACCTGATCAAGCAGCTCAAGCCGCGTTTCAACGTGCTGCTTCGCGACGACAAGAGCTTTCCATCGATCCTGCTCAGCGGCGACCATCCGTACCCGCAGATCCGCAAGCATCGCGGATTGCGGAAAGGGCCGGGACGCTACTTCGGCCCTTTCGCTTCGGCCGGCTCGGTGAACCGGACAATCAACCAACTTCAGAAGGCGTTCCTTCTGCGCAACTGTTCCGACGCCATGTTCCAGAGCCGCACGCGGCCTTGCCTGCTGCACCAGATCAAGCGCTGCTCGGCTCCCTGCACTGGCCTGATCTCGGAGCGGGACTACGCAGCTCTGGTCGATGACTCAGCGCTGTTCTTGAGTGGCAAGTCGACGCGTGTGCAGGAGGCGCTGGCGGCGCAGATGGCCGAGGCGTCGGCGGGAATGGAGTTCGAACGCGCGGCCGCGCTTCGGGATCGCATCCGCGCGCTGACCAGCGTCCAGGCGAACCAGGGCGTGAACCCGGAGGGCGTCGAGGAGGCGGACGTGGTGGCGCTGGCGCAGGAGGGCGGCCACGCCTGCGTCGAGGTGTTCTTCATTCGCGCGAACCAGAACTGGGGGAACCAGGCCTATTTCCCGCGCACGGGAGCCGGCGCCGAACCGGGCGAGATCCTCGAGGCGTTTCTGGCTCAGTTCTACGGCAACAAGACGCCCGCTAAGATGATCCTGCTGAGCCATGCGCCTGACAATGCCGACCTCCTCGCCGAGGCGCTGTCCTCCCAGTTAGGCCGAAGGGTGGCGCTGATGACGCCGCAGCGCGGCGAGAAAGCGGGCCTGATTGACCAGGCTGCGCGCAATGCCCGCGAGGCGCTGGCGCGGCGCATGTCCGAGAGCGCGAGCCAGACGGCGCTTCTGGAGGGGTTGGCGGAGGCGTTCGGTCTGGACGGGCCGCCGGAACGGATCGAGGTCTACGACAACAGCCACATCATGGGGACGAACGCGGTGGGTGCGATGGTGGTCGCAGGGCCCGAGGGTCTGATGAAGTCGCAGTACCGCAAGTTCAACATCCGCGGGAAGGGCGCGACTCCCGGCGACGACTTCGCGATGATGCGCGAGATGCTCGAGCGTCGCTTCGCCCGGCTGATCAAGGAGGACCCGGACCGGCAGTCGGGCGCTTGGCCGGACCTGGTGCTGATAGACGGCGGTGCGGGGCAGGTGACGGCGGCGGTCGCGGCTCTGGCGGAGCTTGGCGCCGAGGAGGTCGAGGTGATCGGCGTCGCGAAGGGCGTAGACCGCGACGCGGGCAAGGAGCAGTTCCATCGGCCCGGGCGACCGCCGATGGCGCTGGCGCACCGCGACCCGGTGCTCTACTTTGTCCAGCGCCTGCGCGATGAGGCGCATCGTTTCGCAATCGGAGCGCATCGGACGAAGCGGGCCGCCGCGACCCGTGCGACTCCGCTCGACGAGGTGCCCGGTGTTGGCGCCGCCCGCAAGCGGGCGCTGCTCGGGCATTTCGGCTCGGCCAAGGCCGTCACGCGGGCCGGGATCGCCGATCTGAAAGCGGTGCCCGGCGTATCGGATGCTTTGGCGGAAACGATCCACGGCTTCTTCCATGGCGAGGGCTGACGCGGTAGAAGGAATCGTTCCGCCCGTACCGAGGACGCCGAGTGCCATGCGCTGGACGCTGCCGAACATACTGACTGTCTTCCGGCTGGCAGCAGCGCCTGGAGTGGCGCTTGCCTTCGTGATCTTCGACCGACCCTTGGCGGACTGGCTCGCCATATCGCTGTTCATCCTGGCGGCCCTCACCGACTTCGCGGACGGGCGGCTCGCACGCGCCTGGCACCAGGAGTCGAACTTCGGCCGGATGCTGGACCCGATCGCCGATAAGGCGATGGTCGTCATCGCGCTGAGCGTCATCATAGGTCTAAGCGGCATTAACCCGCTGATCCTGACCCCGATCGCCTTCATCTTGCTGCGCGAGGTCTTCGTGTCCGGCTTGCGGGAGTTCCTCGGCGCGAAGGCGTCGCGGCTGAAGGTGACCCACCTTGCGAAATGGAAGACAACGGTGCAAATGGTCGCCATCCCGGTGCTGCTTCTGGCAGGCGTATTCGAATACGATCGTCGCCATGGCCAGTTCTGGCATAGCCTTCAGTTCCACGACTGGGTTGAGTGGGCTCTAGCGAATACTGGGCTGGTTCTGATATGGGCGGCGGGTCTGCTGACGGTGCTAACAGGATTTGACTACCTGATGAAGGCGCTACCGTTCCTGCGGGACCGCAAACGATGACGCTGGACGTGCTCTACTTCGCCTGGCTGCGCGAACGCGTCGGTCAGCCCTCCGAACGAGTGGAGACACAGGCGGCGACCGTCGCCGAACTCGTCGACGAGCTTCGCGCCCGCGAAGAGCGCTATGCGCAAGCCTTCAGTGACCTGTCGTCTGTTCGAGTAGCGGTCGACCAGGAGCTGCGCGACTTCTCGGCGCGCCTCGATGGCGCACGGGAGGTGGCGTTCTTTCCGCCGATGACCGGCGGCTGATGGCTATCCGGGTCCAGGAGGGCGACTTCGAACTCGGCGACGAGCTCTCTGCGCTGCGCTCCGGGCGCACCGACCTGGGCGCCATGGTCAGCTTCACGGGGCTGGTCCGCGATACGGACGGCCGGCTGATCGGTTTCGAGCTGGAACACTACCCGGCCATGACCGAGAAGGCGCTGGCGGCGATCGAGGCCGAGGCCTGCGCGCGCTGGGATCTTCAGGCCGCGCTGATCATCCACCGCCACGGCCGGCTCGCTCCCGGCGAGCAGATCATGATGGTCGCGACGGCGTCCAAGCACCGTCAAGCGGCATTCGAGGCGGCGGAGTTCCTGATGGACTACCTAAAATCCCGTGCGCCGTTCTGGAAGCGGGAGATCACGGCCGAGGGCGCAGATTGGGTCGATGCCTGCGAGAGTGATGAAGTCGCGCTCAACCGCTGGTCGCGTGAAAGACGCGACTGAACAAATTGATCCTACTGAGCTTCCAGCGTTCCGAGGCCGTTGAGATCGAGCGACTCGGCAGTAAGGCTTGTAGCCTTGCCATCCGGTCCGATCTCGAACGACAGCGCCGACGGAGTGTCGGGCATCTCCGCGTCCGGGTAGTACAGGAACAGGTCTCGGTTGAAGTGGCGCAGCGGAAAGCGCCGAGCGCCGTCGGGGCCGACAATGAAGATCAACCCGTCACCCTCGGGCTCGATCCTTGCTTGCCCGACGTAGTCGTTGGCATAGAGACCAGCATAGCTCTCGTTCGGAAGAGCCGGGGCGGCCGGATCGGGCGGCGCAGCGAAAGCTTTTATTGCCGACTCCATGGCGGGCCCAAACAGGCTGTCATAGATCGCATTCCAAGCCGTCGTGTAATCAGTCGCGATCGTTCCTTCGAAGACCAGGTCGGCAAAACTGTCGGCAATCGCCTCAGGCGCGCCGGTGGGGAACCCGTTCGCCAGAACCAAAATGCCGAGTTGGCTATCCGGATAGAGCGCGACCAGCGACCTTGCGCCTCGCGAGAAGGCGCCCGCATGCGCCCAACGCTCGCCGTGGGGGCCGAACTCCGTCACCCAGCCGAGCCCGTAGAACGAAGGATCGCCGGTGACCGGGTTGGCGCCGCGCGCCATAAGCGGCGCATGCGTCGCCTGCAGCGCATCCGGACCGATCAGGGGCTCGCCCTCGAACACGCCTCGTCCGAGCTCGAGCCGCATCCAGGACGTCAGGTCCCGCGCGCTGGCGCTGACGCCACCGGCGGGCGCCTGTGCGTCCGCATTGCGCAGCGGCCCCGGCTTCCAGCCCCGGCCTGAGCGCACGTGGAGCGCCGCCGCGTCGCTGCGGCTCGCGAAATCCGAATGTCGATAACTTGCGGTGTCCATGCCGAGAGGATTGAACAGACGATCCTGCGCCACCGTCTCCCAATCCTTGCCGGTCGGGCGGACGGCTGCAACGGCCGCGGCAGTCAGTCCTGCGTTGGAATAGGCGTAATCCGCGCGGAAGCTGGACGATGGAGGTACGAGGCGCAGGCGATGCATAATGACTTCACGATCGTAGCCAATGTCCTCAAGGTCGTTGCCGCTCGTTCCTGGCAGGCCGCTGCGATGGTTGAACAGGTCGCGGACCGTCACCTGCTCGCTCGGATAAGGGTCGTGCAGCGCGAACGATGGGTCAAGGTCGCGCATGCGAGTATTCCAGTCGAGAACCCTGTCGCCCACGAGAGCGGCGACCACAGTCGCGGATATTGGCTTCGACATAGAAGCGATCTGGAACGACGTGTCCGGGCCAACTGCCTCCGGGCGATCAACCTCGCGCACGCCGAAACCCTCGAGAAATACGACCTCGTCGTCATGCACTACGGCAATGGCAAGCCCGGGCGCTGCGCCTGAATCGACCATTTGCTGCGCCATCGCTCGCAGTTGCGGCAGCGCCGACTGCACGCGTTCGGTCGAAACCGCCTCCGCGGCAGACGCATTCGGAGCGAAACAGGCTGCGACGGCGACGGCCAGCACGATGCTGCAGGAGATACCGGACACGGAGCGATCCTCGAAGCGGCGGAGCGGCGATCCCGACGCCGCCGCTTGGTCGCAGCATGCACCATGAAGTGCATCGACGATAGTCTCGGCTCCGGAAGCCCGCGCGCTGGGCGCGGATCAGAGGTAGTCGCTGCGCGAGAGGCCGTACTTCGCCATCTTCTCGTTCAGTGTTCGGCGCGGCAGAGCCAGTTCCGCCATTACGGCCGACACGTTTCCGCCATTCCGGCGGAGCGCATGGTCGATCAGCATTTTTTCAAACGCGTCGACGTGGTCTTTGAGCGGCTTTTCCGTGTCCAGAGCGATGACAGGCGCCTGGAAGCCGTCGTCGATCAGCAGCGCCGAGATGTTTTGATCGCCCCGCCGCGCCTGAAGCACCGCGCGTTCGGCGAGGTTGATAAGCTGGCGGATGTTGCCCGGCCACGGCGCTTGGATCAGGTTCGCGGCGTCGGATGCGTTGAGGGCCGGCGCCTCGCAGCCGTATTCATCCGCAAACTGAACGGTGAAATGGGAGAAGAGGGTAAGGATGTCCTCGCCGCGCGCCCGCAGCGGCGGCACCTCGATGACCAAGCCGGCGAGGCGGTAGTACAGATCCTCGCGCATCTCCGCGGGAGGCCGGCCCGACCCGATGCGGCCCGACAGCGACACCACCCGGATATTGCGCGCAGCGGCGCTGGCTGCGGCGTTCGGCTCGGCCGCGTTCAGCGTCTCCAGCAATCGGGCCTGTGTCGAGGCGGGCAGGGCCTCGACGTCCTCAAGGCACAGCATGCCGCCCTCGGCCTGCTCGATCATCGGCTTATCCGGCCAGTCCGGTGCGCCGAAAAGCATCGGCTCCAGAGCCTCGGACGCGACAGAGGCGCAATGCAGCGTGATGCGGGGCTTGCCCGCGCGCGGACTGGACGCGTGCAGCGCGGCGGCGGCGAGGCTCTTGCCGGACCCCGTCTCCCCGAGGATCAGCACGTGCCCGTCCGCCTGCGCCACGTCGAGGATGGTCTCGCGCAGCCGCTCGATCGCCGGGCTCGCCCCCATGAGGCGGCGGTTCAGCCCGGCCCCGTCCGCCATCTCTCGTCGGAGCGCCCGCGTTTCGAGCGTGCGGCCCCGCGCCTCGGCCGCCTTTTGGCAAAGCTCGGCCAGTCGGTCGGGCTCGAACGGCTTCTCCACGAAGTCGAAGGCCCCGATGCGCATCGCTTCGACGGCCATCGGCACGTCGCCGTGGCCGGTCATCAGGATCACCGGCAGGCCGGGATCGACGGATTGCAGCCGCCTCAGCAGCGCCATCCCATCCATCCCCGGCATCTTGATGTCCGTGACGACAACTCCGGGGAAGTCCGGCGACAGTGCCTTCAGCGCCGACTCGGCGTTCTCGAAGCGCTGCGGCTCGAAGCCCGACAGTTGCAGCCACTGCGATACGCTTTCACGCATGTCCGCTTCGTCGTCGACGATTGCGACGCAGGATCTCTCGTTACCGCCGTTCATGGCAAATTACTCCGCAGCCTTGTCTGGCGAAAGACCTTGGGCCCGGTCCCGCGGGAGGAGCAACTCAAAGACCGCGCCGCCGTCCGGCGCGTTCCTCGCAACGAGTCGACCGCCAAGCTCAGCGGCAAAGCCCGCGGAGATGGCCAGACCAAGCCCCAGGCCTTCGCCCGGTTTCTTTGTGGTGTAGAAGGGTTCGAAAAGCTTTCCCGGATCGGCAAGCCCGGGCCCATTGTCCTCGATCGACAGGAGGATCGTCTCGCCGAGCACGAGGAAGATCTTCAGCCGCCGATCCTCCTGTCCTTTGATCGCGTCGAGGCCATTGCGCAGCAGGTTCACTATGATCTGCTCGATCCGGAGCGGATCGGCCATGACGATGGCTGGTTCCGAGGGCAGCGTCGTCGTGATCGTCACGGCCATTTTGCCGAGCTGTGGCGCCATCATCGACAGCGCTGAACGGACGCTGTCGCGCAGGTCCACCGGCTCAAGCTCGACGTCCCCCTTGCGCGCGTAGGATTTCAGCTGACGTGTAATCCCCCCCATGCGGTCGATCAGGTCGTCGATGCGCTGGAACGAACTCAGCGCCTCGTCCGGACGACGGCGCGTCAGAAGCAGGCGGGCGCCGGCGAGATATGTCTTCATCGCCGCCAGTGGCTGGTTCAGTTCGTGACTTACCGCCGCGGACATCTGTCCCAACGCGGCGAGTTTGGACGCTTGTTCAAGACTTTGCTCGGCATCCTTCAGGTTTCGCTCCACCCGCTGACGCGCGGCCATCTCGACGGACAGCCGTCGGTTTAGCAGCCGCAACTCCTGGCTTTCGCGTTGGATGCGGCGACTCTCCGCGCGGGTTCGGCGCGAAAGCAAGTAGAACGCGAGCGCCGTCAGGATCGCCAAACCCATGACAACCAACGCCAGAACCGAATTCACCTGAGCGCGTACGCCTTCCAGCGTCGGGAAATAGGTCAGGCTCCAGTTTCGAAAATTGACCTTGGCCTCGTTGCGAAGATGCGGAGTCCCGGCGATGTAGACGAAGGACGGGCCGAGGCTGTTGCGCCGCGCGTTGCTGAAAGCCTCGCTGAACCGGCTCGGACTCGCGGTGGCGGCCAGTATGTTCGTCAGGATCTTGCCGCGCCAGTTTGGTTCGGACGCGAGCAGGACCTTGTCTTCGCCGTCTGTGACGACAACTTTCACGCGCGCCCGACGCCAGCTTTCCTCCTGGAGCCCGAGATCCACAGTGACGACTACGACGCCTAGCACCTCACCCTGCTGTTCGAGCCGGCGCGAATAGTGGAAACTGTAGCCGCCTGCCTCCGTCGGAATGATCGAGAAGGCGGTGTTGTTCGAAGTGTCCGCGGTCGGCACCGTGAAGAACTCGCGAGCGCTTTCGTTGTTGCCGCGCTCCCGGTCGTCACTGGCGGCGACGACGCGGCCGTCGTTGTCGAGCAGGAAGATCGAGCCAGCGCCAATTTCATCTCGGAAGGTGGACAAGCGCGCGTCGGCTTCCGCGAATTGACCCGCTGCCAAAGCATCGATCAAAATTGGATCGCGCGAAAGCAGCAACGGCACGACCGAGTGCCTCTGCAGCGCGCTCTGCAGGCTGCCGGCATAGAGCGTCGCGCGAACATTGGCGTCGGCGTTCTGTTCCTCGCTGAAGGAGCGGGTCAAGTAGACCTGCCCCACCCAAATCACCAGCGCCATCAGAAGCGCCGACACGAGCACGCCCAACCGGAGCCAGAATGCTGACGGGCGCCCGCGCGGGCGCGGCGTGAGGGCGGCGTCGGTCATGCCCGGAAGCTACGCGGCGCGAGCTTGACGCTCAAGCGCCTTCGAGGACAAGGCGTGTCGTGGCGCTGGCCAGACCGGCAAAGAGCCGCTCACCGTCGGTACCGCCATGCGCGTCATCGATAGCGCGTTCAGGGTGCGGCATCAGCCCCAGGATCCGGCGATTCTCGGAAAGGATGCCGGCGATGTCCGCTCGGGAGCCGTTCGGGTTCTCGCGGTAGCGGAACGCCACGCGATCCTCGCCTTCGAGGCGGGCCAGCGTCTCGGGGTCCGCAATGTAATTTCCGTCGTGATGCGCGACCGGGAAGCGCACGCGCTCCGATCGAGCGTAGAGGCGGGTGAACGCGCTGTCGGGCGTGCCGACGCCGAGCGTGACCGTAGCGCAGACAAACTTCAGGCCGGCGTTGCGCATCAACGCGCCAGGCAGCAGCCCGGCCTCGATCAGCACCTGAAACCCGTTGCAGACGCCCAGCACGTGGCCGCCAGCTTCCGCGAAGTCAGCCACGGCGCGCATTGCCGGCGCTCGGGCTGCAATGGCCCCGCAGCGCAAGTAGTCGCCGAAGGAGAAGCCCCCGGGAACTGCGACGAGATCGAGTCCGGCAGGAAGGGATGTCTCCTTGTGCCAGACCATCATCACGTCCGCTCCGGAACGGCGCAAAGCGACGGCGATGTCACGGTCGCAATTGGATCCGGGAAAGACCAGGACGCCGGCGCGCATCGTCACGCAATCTCGACGTCGTAGTTTTCGATCACGGTATTTGCGAGCAGGCTCCGGCACATCGCGTCCACCTTCTCGAGAGCGGCGTCGGGACCATCGGTTCCGTCGAGTTCGATCTCGATGACTTTGCCCATGCGGACATCGCCGACGCCGCCGAACCCAAGGCTGCCGAGGGCGCGTCTGACTGCCTCGCCCTGAGGGTCCAGGACGCCCTGCTTCAATGTCACATGCACGCGCGCCTTCATTGCCGTCTCGTCTCCGCAGTCGTTTGTCAGTTCACCAGCTTCGGGCCGGTTGCCCGGCCGTTCGTGCGCGGCATCACGCCAAGCCGCTTCGCCACTTCGGTGTACGCATCTGCCAGGCTGCCGAGATCCTGACGGAACACGTCCTTGTCGAGCTTGCGGCCAGTCTCGATGTCCCAGAGCCGGCAACTGTCGGGAGAGATCTCGTCCGCGACGATCAGTCGCTGGAAGTCTCCGTCGTAGACCCGGCCGATCTCGATCTTGAAGTCGACCAGCCGGATGCCGACGCCGAGGAACATGCCGGACAGGAAGTCGTTCACCCGAAGCGCCAGCGCGATCATGTCGTCGATGTCCTGCTGGCTCGCCCAGTTGAACGCGACGATGTGCTCCTCGCTGACCAGCGGATCGTGAAGCGCGTCGTCCTTGTAGTAGAATTCGATGATTGGGCGCGGAAGCTGCTGCCCCTCGGGGATCCCCAGCCTCTTGGTAAGCGAGCCGGCCGCGTAGTTGCGAACCACGACTTCGATCGGGATCATCTCGACCATGCGGATCAGTTGCTCGCGCATGTTCAGTCGGCGGATGAAGTGCGTGGGCACTCCGATCGCGTTCAGGCCGGACATGAAATGCTCGCTGAGACGATTGTTGAGCACGCCCTTGCCCTCGATGACCGCCTTTTTCTGCGCGTCGAAGGCCGTCGCCTCGTCCTTAAAGTACTGGATCAGAGTATCGGGTTCGGGGCCCTCGTACAGGATCTTGGCTTTGCCCTCGTATACCAACCTGCGCCGGGCCATTCATGTCTCCAAGATGCGACGGGCGAAGGAGGGACGCGCCGACCTTCGCCTGATTTCCCGCTCTATAGGCCGCGAGTGGCGCTGGAGCAAGGGCCCTGGCCGGAAGCGGCCCGTCCGCTTGACGGCCTTGCAGCTTGCCCGGGGCTCCCGGATCCACTATTTCGCTTAGGCGAAACGCCACATCCGGGAGGTACAGCGTGAGCGACAGTTTCAAGGACCGCGAAAAGGGCTTCGAGAACAAGTTCGCCCACGATCTGGAACTGCAGTTCCGAGCGACTGCACGGCGCAACCGTCTGCTCGGTCACTGGGCGGCGCAGCTTCTGGGCAAGTCCGGCGACGACGAGGTTCGGTATGCTCTCGAGGTGGTGAAGTCCGACTTCCAGGAAGCAGGGGACGAGGATGTTGTGCGTAAGGTCAAGGGCGATCTCGGAGACCTGGCCGACGAAGCGACTGTGCGGGCAAAGCTGCTCGAGTATCACGAACTCGCTAAGCGTCAACTGAGGGACGAGACGAGTTGATGCGAGTTTTACCATAACAGCACGCGCGAACGTCCGGTGACCACTGGTATGGAGCCACTTTGCGGATCGTATAACGCTGCCTCAAGATCGCCGGGCGCTTGGCCAGAGCAGCAAACCGAGGTCGCGCAGCGGTGTGTGGTGGTCAGGCGCAAGCTGTCACGCGGGCAACTGGTGAAGTTCTTCTCGGCGCGGCGTCCTTGCCTGGTCGCGATGGAAGCGTGCGCCAGCGCGCACCATTGGCGCGAACGATTGGAGTCCTCGGTCACACGATCAAGCTGATCCCGCCGGTCTACGTGAAGCCGTTCCTGAAGCGGCAGAAGATGGGATGGTTGCCGCCCTCCCCAGACGGCATCGCGCAATGCCAAGGTCGTGGTGCTCGACGCTACGAGAGGAGGGCGGCAAATGAAGGATACGATGATCGGAGTGGACTGGCGAAGGCCGTGTTTCAGGTCCATGGCGCCACGCTGACCGGAAAACCGAAGTTCCGCAGGAAGCTGAGTTCGAACGCAGTTCCGACAGGTCATGTCGCGCCGGTCGGCCGCCGTGGTGGCGATGGAGGCGTGCGGTAGCGCCAGCTACTGGGCGCGTGAGATGACCAAGCTCGGCCACGAGGAAAAGCTGATCGCACCGCAATACGTGCGACCCTTCGTAAAGCGGCAGAAAAACGACGCTGCCGATGTCGAGGCGATCGTGGTCGCTGCGCAGCCTCCAGAAATGCGGTTCTTGCGGCCGAAGACGGAGGAGCAGCAGGCCTGCGCCGTGCTGTTCCGGCCTCGAGAACGCCTCCTTCATCAGCGTACCGGACTGGTGAACGCGCTGCGTTCGGTTCTCTAAGAGCACGGCCACGTCGCGGCTCGGGTATCGCTCATCTCAAGCGGATCGAGGCCATCCTGGCGGAGCCCAGTAGCGATCTTCCCCAGCTCGTGTGCGAAGAATGTCAGGATCTTCTCGAGCAGATCGCTGAGAAGACGACACGGATCGAGGCCAAGACGGCAAAGGCGAAGACCTTTTCTCGGACGGACGACGCGGCGCGGCGGTTGCAGACCATGCCGGGCGTCGGGCCGCAGATCGCGCTGGCCTTCAGCAGCTTCGCGCCTCCGATGGAGAGCTTCAGGCGCGGGCGCGATTTCGCGGCGTGACTGGGGTTAGTCCCGCGTCAACCGAGCTCTGGCGGCAAGGAGCGGCATGGACGTATCTTGAAGGCCGGGCAGACCGACATCCGCTATCTGCTGATCGCCGGGGCGATGTCGCGGCTGACCCGGTTGTCGCGCAGGCCGATCCCGGAGGGGTCGTGGCTGGCCAGGATGCTGAATCGCAAGCCGCTCAGCCGCGGTCGCACGACCCGGTTCACGATGAAGCGGCCGGGGACATATTCCAGTTCTTCCGTGATGTCCTCACCGATCCGGCGCAGCTTGCCGCCGCAATCGGCGCAGGCGTCGGCGGCGGGGCCGATCTCCACCTCCATGCGTGGGACATGGTCAGGAATCGGGCGGCGCTTTGGCCGGCCCTTCTTCTCAACATCGGGGAGACGCAGCCGCGCCGTCATCGCCGCCGCGGCGATCTCGCTCGTCTCCAGCGCCAGCTGCATCTGCTCGGCCGTCTCGGAGGAGGCGCCAAAGCGATGCGCCCGATGGCCGGCCAGTTGGTGGCGCAGCTTCTCGATCAGGATCGCCTGTGCCTTCACCTCGGCCAAAAGCCGCGCCGTGAAGGCACGCAGTTCCTCGGGGTCTTCGGGCAAGGGGACGATCTCGAGCATGATCGAGTTTATCTTGCCGGATTCCCTATGGGAATCCTGCGGAGCGGCGATCCCAGATTATCCCGCGGCCGAGGTTTGCCAGGTCCGTTGCGGCATGCGCCAGTCGATGCCTTCGAGCAGCATCGCCAGTTGCGCCGGTGTCAGCGACACCTTGCCTTCCTTCGCCGCGGGCCAGACGAACCGGCCCCGCTCCAGGCGCTTCATGAACAGGCCGGCCCCCTGGCCGTCCCACCAGATCACCTTCACCAGATGGCCGCGCCGGCCCCGGAAGACGAAGAGATGCCCGGTGAACGGATCCTGCTGGAGCGTCGCCTCGGCCTGCGACGCCAGCGCCGTGAAGCCACGGCGCATGTCCGTCACTCCCGCCGCGAGCCAGACCTTCGTCGTCCCGGGAATGGGGATCACCCGGAAAGGCCCCGGATAAGCCGCGCAAGCCCATCGGGATCCTATCCGCCGCCGATCCGCATTCGGTGGCCGCCCGCGACGTCGATCTCGATCGTGCCGCCGCCCGGGCCCCGGGCATCGCCCGGCAGGAGCAACTTCTCGAACCGGTTGGTTGATGACCTCGACGGGAAGAAAGCAGGGATCCTCCTCTGGAACGGCGTCAGGGTCCGGCGCGACCCGGTAGCTTTGACTACGCACAGCGTAGAGCTACACTGGGTCGAGGCGCTTTTCGAAAGGACGTAGATGCCGAGCGTTGGCCACATAACTTGCCTGATCGCCGGCCACGTCGCGGCGAACCAGACGGGCCGAACGGACCCGTTGCTGCACAACCTGCCGACGGGCGAACCCGGCAAGTGTCTCCGCGGCATGGCCCGTGTGATTGTGCGGCTTCGCGTTGCTGGCTCCGTCTGCGCTCTCGCCGTTGCGGCCGTCGGATCGAGCGTGCTGGTGTTCCTGCTCGGCCATTCCGGCAGGAACTTCCCCTGACGACGCCCGCCCCCCGGCCGACGCTGATCTGGCTCCGCCGCGACTTGCGCATCGCCGACCACCCGGCGCTCTGCGCGGCGGTTGCGGATGGGGGACCGGTCATTCCCGTCTTTGTACTGGATCCCGAGACGGAGGCGCTCGGTTCCGCGTCAAAATGGCGGCTCTCCAGGGCGCTGGAAGTCTTCGCGGACCGTCTCGAAAGCATGGGCAGCCGCTTGATCCTTCGGCGCGGCCCAGCGCTCGAATGCCTGCGCAAGCTGGCTCGTGAGACGGGCGCGGGCGCAGTGCGCTGGACCCGGCTCTATTCTCCGGCTTGGGTCTCGCGGGATAGAGAAGTCAAGGCGGGTCTGATTGAGGATGGTCTCACGGCGGAAAGCCACCCGGGCCATCTTCTCCATGAACCTTGGGCGGTAGCTCCGAAAGCGGGAGGGCACTTCAAGGTATTCACGCCGTTCATGCGCGCCCTTTCTCCGCTTCAGGTCGACCGTCCGCTGCCGCCGCCGCGTCGATTGAATCCACCCACCGCATGGCCTCTGTCGGACCGGCTCGGAGACTGGAGCCTTGGCGCTGCGATGCAGCGAGGGGCAGAGGTTGTTGCGCCGCACGCCACGATCGGCGAGGAGGCGGCCTCTGATCGACTGGCTCTCTTCCTGTCGGAGCGGATCGACCGCTACAAGTTCGACCGTGATCGTGTCGACCGGTCAGGCACGTCGGGCCTCTCCGAGAACTTGACTTGGGGAGAGGTCTCGGCCCGCACGGTTTGGCATGCTGTCGCGCGCAGTCGCGACGAGGGCGCTGTCGGCGCAGGCGCCTTCCTCAACGAGTTGAGCTGGAGAGAGTTTTCTTGGCATCTGATCTGGCACACGCCGCACATCGAAACTGAGAACTGGCGGGACGGCTGGAACGGGTTCCCCTGGCGTGACGACAACGCGGATGCAGAACGTTGGCGGCGTGGCCTTACCGGCGAGCCGTTGGTTGATGCAGGAATGCGACAGATGTTCGTGACCGGGACCATGCACAACCGGGTGCGAATGCTGGTGGCGAGCTATCTGTGCAAGCATCTGATGACCCACTGGCGTGTCGGGCTCGCCTGGTTCGCGGAATGCCTGATTGACTGGGATCCGGCTTCGAACGCGCTCGGATGGCAGTGGACGGCGGGATCGGGGCCGGACGCGGCGCCCTTCTTTCGGATCTTCAATCCGAAGCTGCAGGCCGAAAAGTTTGATCCGGATCGCCAATACCGTCGCCGCTTCCTGTGGAAGTTTGACGGAGCCGAAGAGGCCGACGCGCTGAGCTTCTTCCATGCTGTTCCCCGATCCTGGAATCTAGGCCCGGACGATCCCTATCCGGGTCCGCTTGTCGACCTGAAACAGGGACGTCAAACCGCCCTGGCGGCCTACGAGCGCCATCGTGCCGCAGGCGCCCCGCCTCCAGCATGAGCGTGGCCATGCGCCGCTCAGGGTATTTGTGTTTCTCTTTCGCCTCGGTCTATCATCGACGAGGTGTGTCGCCGAACGACTGCATCGTCCGGCTCGGCCGCGCTGTTAATGGTTCGCTGCGGAGGATGGAGCATGACCGTATCGGAGCCTGACCCGACCGTCCTGACATCCCTGGCTGGCCAGACGGACCTGCCGCCCTGGTTCGAGACGTCCTTCAAGGTGCTGGCGCAACTGAGGGCGGGCTCCATCGACGTATCGCTTCCCGACGGACGGATGTTCCGCGTTTCTGGCAAGGAGCCTGGGCCGCGGGCCCGCATGGATGTGCGCAACGAGCGGCTCTTTGCGCGGGTGGCGAGGGAAGGCGAACTGGGCTTTTCGGAAGCCTACCTCGAGGGATGGTGGGATACTCCCGATCTGCAGAATTTGCTCGACGTGCTGCTGACCAGTCCGGAATGGGTCGACCGGTCTTTCCCGGGAGCTCGCTTCGTGCGCGCTTGGCAGCAGTTCAACCACTGGCTCAACCGAAATACCAGAAGTCAGGCGCGCCGGAACATCTCCGCACACTATGATCTCGGGAACGCGTTCTACTCACGTTGGCTCGACGAGACGATGACTTATTCATCGGCGCTGTTTGACCAACCGGACGACACCCTCTCTGCTGCCCAAATTCGGAAATACGCGTCCGTTTGCGATCGGATTAATGCCGCACCCGATCGCCACTTACTCGAGATCGGGTGCGGCTGGGGCGGTTTCGCGGAGTATGCCGCCAGCGAGCGGGGAGCACGGATTACGGCGCTGACGATCAGCCGCGAACAGCACGATTTCGCAAGCGCTCGGGTTCAGGCGGCTGGGCTGAACGAACGAGTCGAAATTGTCATGCGGGATTATCGGGACGAGCGCGGAGTATATGACGGCGTCGCTTCGATCGAGATGATCGAGGCGGTGGGAGAAAAGTACTGGCCGGCCTATTTCGGCGCTGTGCGCGATCGGCTCAAACCGGGAGCGCAGGCCACGATTCAGGTGATCACGGTATCGGACGCCTTCTTCCCGACCTATCGACGGACCGTCGACTTCATCCAGAAGTATATCTTTCCGGGCGGGATGCTGCTCAGTCCCGGCGTGATTAGCGAGCAGATCCGCAGGGCGGGGCTGGAAGAGGTGGGCTCCATCTCGTTCGGTCAAAGCTACTCCGAGACCTTGCGCCGCTGGCACAACACTTTCAACGCGGCCTGGGGAGAGATCCAGCCGCTGGGCTTTGACGATCAGTTCCGACGCATGTGGAACCTCTACCTCACGGCATGCGCGGCCTCGTTCCACGCGGGCACCACGGACGTCGCCCAAGTGAGCATGGCGCGGCCAGCCTGATGTCCGAAGCCGCGGCAGCGGCTCCTGCTTGTCTTGTGCGAGGCTTTTCCGATGTCCGCCATCTTCCTTCCGGGCCCGTTCGCCCGAGCGGATATGCTCGAGGCTATTGTTGGGCGGCCGGTCGCGCGGCCGACAGCAGCGCATCTGGGCGGTCACGCCCTTTGCGCCGAGCCTCTCGGCGCCCGGCTTGGCCTGGTCGACCAGCCGGGGACGTCAGTCGCGGGCGGCGTGGCGGAGGCTGATCGCGAGGAGGCGGCCCGTCTGGAATTCGCGTTCGCAGCCTTCGGTGGGCCCGGGAGGTTCGTTCGGGTCGGCGACATGATGGCTTTCGTTCTCGACTCTGCGCCTGGCGCGGTTCTTGCGGACGACGGCTCGCCGGAATGGCGCGCGCATCTCGTGGAGGCGGCGTGTGAGGCAATGTACTTTTTTGGCCAGAGGTCTGCTCGGGAGATGCCCCGACTGATGCTCGGGATCAGCTACCGGGCGCTTGGTCGGGTGCGGGGGGCCGCGGGAGCGACGCCGGCCGCAGTGCGCAGCGCCCATTCCGTGGCGGCCGATGTCGAGCGGATCACGCTTCGACGGCCATATTCGCGCTACTTCGCGGTCGAGGAGCATGTGCTGCGGCATCGACGCTTTGACGGGGGCATGTCCGAAACGCTCGAGCGGGCGGTATTCGCCAGCGGCGATGCGGTCACGATCCTGCCTTTCGATCCCCGGCGCCAGCTTGTCCTGCTGATCGAGCAGTTCCGCGTAGGGCCGCTGGCTCGGAGCGATCCGAGCCCCTGGAGCCTGGAAGCAGTGGCGGGCCGCTGCGATGCGGGCGAAGGCCCGGAGGCGACGGCGCGGCGCGAGGCGCTCGAGGAAGCCGGGCTCGCTCTCGGGCGGGTCGAGCGGGCGATGGGGTACTACTCATCCCCTGGCGTATCGTCCGAGCACATCACTGCCTATGTCGGTGAAGCGGCCCTGGACGACCCCAAGGACGGCCTGCACGGCCTGGCGGCAGAGGACGAGGATATCCGCAGCGTCGTCGTGCCGCTGGCCGGGGCGCTGGCTCTGGTTGACTCCGGCGAGATCAACAACGCTCCGCTACTGCTGTCGTTGTTGTGGTTGCAGGTTCATGCGGAGCGGCTGACCGCGGCATGGACTGCGTGACGGGCGGGCGGTCCCACGATGGGACCGTGGTCATGTATCTGAAATCATGTGATAATCCTGAGGCAAGCCTTGCGGAGCGCAAGCGCAGGTTCCCGGCTTCGTCGCCGGGTTGATGGAAGGGGCCGGAGCGGATAAGTCAGCGGGGCATAGCTGCGCGAAGGAAACTGACCAATGAGGATCGCACCGGACCTGGCCGCGCTGGTGGGCGGCACGCCGCTCGTGCGCCTGCGCCGCGCCTCCGAGACCACCGGATGCGAGATCCTCGGGAAGGCCGAGTTCATGAACCCCGGTCAGTCGGTCAAGGACCGCGCCGCGCTGGGGATCCTGCGCGACGCGGTCGCGCGCGGCGACCTGAGGCCGGGCGGCGTCGTCGTCGAGGGCACGGCCGGCAACACCGGCATCGGCCTGACGCTGATCGGGGCCTCGATGGGATTCCGCTCGGTGATCGTGATCCCCGAGACGCAGAGCCAGGAGAAGAAGGACGCGCTCCGGATGATGGGCGCCGAGCTGGTCGAGGTTCCGGCCGTGCCCTACCGCGACCCGAACAACTACGTGAAGTATTCCGGCCGGCTGGCCGAGGCGCTGGCGAAGACCGAGCCGAACGGCGCCATCTGGGCCAATCAGTTCGACAACGTCGCGAACCGCCGGGCCCATGTCGAGACGACCGCGCCCGAGATCTGGGAGCAGACCGGCGGGCGCATCGACGGCTTCATCTGCGCCGTCGGCTCGGGCGGCACGCTGGCCGGCGTCGCCGAGGGCCTGCGGGCGCGGAAGCCGGAGGTGAGGATCGGGCTGGCCGACCCGGACGGCGCCGCGCTCTACGAATATTATGCGCACGGAGAACTGAAGTCGTCGGGGTCGTCAATCTCGGAGGGCATCGGGCAGGGCAGGATCACCGCCAACCTCCAGGGGCTGTCGGTCGACTTTCCCTACAACATCCCGGACGCCGAGGCGCTGCCGATCGTCTTCGACCTGATCGTCGAGGAGGGACTCTGCATGGGATTGTCGTCGGGGATCAACATCGCGGGCGCAATGCGCATGGCGCGCGACCTGGGGCCCGGGCATACGATCGTGACGATCCTCTGCGATTACGGCACGCGCTACCGGGCGAAGCTGTTCGATCCGGAGTTCCTGCGGTCGAAGGACCTGCCGGTTCCGGACTGGCTTGCGGCGGCTCCGCGCGGGCTGCACGATGCCTTTGAGCGCTGATCGCGCCACAGGGTCTCTGATCGCCGCGCTGCGCGGCCTCGTTCTCGCGCTGATCCTGATCTGGCCGGCGGCCATCCTGCAGGCGCAGAACGTAGCTGCGGAACAGCAGCAATGGGACGACGCGGTCCTGAGGGCCCAGTCCGCGCTGAAGAACGCGGACACCGAAACCGCCGAACTGGAGCGGCTGCGCGAGGCGCTGCAACGGATGCGCAGCCGGGCGATCGAGTTCGAACTGGGCGCTACCGGGAGCGTCGCCGACGTCAATGCCCGTCTGGAGGCGCTGGGGCCGGCTCCGGCCGAAGGCGCGACGGAGGCTCCGGAGATCGCGGCGCGCCGTGCGGCGATCGGCGCCGAACTCGGGGAGGCGCAGACCCCGCTGATCGAGGCGCAGGACTTCCAGCGCCGCGCCGATGCGGCGATCCGCGACATCGACCGGATCGTGCGACAACGCTTCGCGGATCAGCTCCTGAGCCGTGGCCCGTCGCCGCTGCGTCCGTCCCACTGGGGCGAGACCGTCGCTGCGGTCGTGACGAATCTGGAGGCTCGGATCGCGATCATGCAGCGGGCGCTGTCCGATCCCGAGTCGCGCGACCAGCTGATCCGGCGGGTGCCGTCGGACGCGGCGGCGGCGCTGGTTGGAACCGCGCTGGTCTTCTGGCTGCGCTTCAGGCTGATAGCTTGGGTCGAGGGTCAGCTGGGCCGAGCCAGGACGTCACGGAAGATCGCGCTGCTGGTCACGCTGCGCAACGTGAGCCGGCTGCTCGTGCCGGCGATCGGGGCCGGGCTGCTCTTCGCCGCTTTCGACCCGGACCACGTGATCGACCCGCGATCGCGGTCGACCTATTTCGACCTGCCGCCGTTCCTGCTCGTGATCATCGGCGCGGGCTGGCTCGCGAGCAGCGTCTTCGCGCCCAAGCTGCCGCCCTATCGTCTGGCGCCGGTCAGCGACGCCGCCGCGCTGAGCGGCGCGCGACTGACCGTCTCGCTCGGGGTCCTGGTGGCGGCGCAGCTCTTCTTCGATCGCTACATCGAGCGGTGGGAGATGACCCCGTCCGCAGCGGCGACCCTTGTGTTCCCGCTCTTCGCGATCAGCGGCGTGCTGTTGTGGCGCACGTCCCGCGCGCTGCGCCACCTGCGGCGCGCGATCGCGCACCGCGAGCGCGGCATGGCGACGCCCGATCGCAAGGGGAGCCTTAGCCTCGGGCTGCTGGCGCTGGTCGCGCGCTCGATCTGGCTCATTGCCTTCGCGGTCCCGTTGCTGGCCGCGCTCGGGTTCCGGGCGGCGGCGGATTTCCTGACCTTCTCCACGATCCTGACGCTCGGCCTGATCGCTACGGTCATAGTGCTTTTCGATCTCCTGGCTACGATGGTCGGCGCGCTGGACAGTCGCGACGACGTCGTGCACGGCGCCTCTCGGGAGGGGCTGGCGCCCGTGGCGATCGCGGCGGTTCTGGCGGTCGCCGCGCTGCCGTTGCTTGCGCTCGTCTGGGGCGCGCGGCCCTCGGACGTGGCGGATGTCTGGTACATGCTGCGCGACGGCGTGACGCTGGGCGGAATGCGGGTCTCGCTGGGCACGATCACGAGCTTCGTCGTGGTCTTCGGACTGCTGTTCGCGCTGACGCGGCTGCTGCAGGCGGTGCTGCGCGGCACGGTGCTGCCGCGCACGCGGCTCGATGCGGGCGGGCGCAACGCGGTCCTGGCCGGCGTCGGCTATCTGGGGTTCTTCATCGCCGTCGTGGCCGCTGTATCGAGCACCGGCGCCGACCTGACCAGCCTCGCCGTCGTCGCCGGGGCGCTGTCGGTCGGAATCGGCTTCGGCCTGCAGAATATCGTCTCGAACTTCGTCTCCGGCATCATCCTGCTCGTCGAGCGGCCGATCAAGGAGGGCGACTGGATCGAGGTCGGCGGGAACATGGGCTACGTACGCGACATCTCGGTGCGCTCGACGGTGATCGAGACGTTCGACCGCGCCAGCCTGATCCTGCCGAACTCCGACCTCGTGGCCGGAACCGTGCTGAACCGCACGCATACCGGCATGTCGGGGCGGATCCAGATACCGGTGATCGTGGCGATGGAGAGCGATCCGCGCAAGGTCGAGCGGCTGCTGCTCGACATCGCCGAGAACCATCCGCTGGTGCTGGCCGAGCCGCAGCCGGTGGTCCTCTTGATGGAGATCGGCCCGGACGCGCTGCTGTTCGAGATTCGCTGCTGGCTGCGCGACGTGAACTTCTCGCTTTCCGCCCGGTCCGACATCAATTTCGAGGTGCTCGAGCGGCTGGAGGCAGAAGGCGTTCGCCGACAGCCCTATCTGCGGGAGGCGCGCAGGTCCTCGGATCCCGCAGGCCCAGGCAACCGTTCGGGCCAACCGGCTGACCGATGCGCAGGAGGCGGACGCCGAGGAGCAGGCGTCCTGAGCGGGCGCCTGCGCGCTTGACAAGCCGGAACGGTTTCGCGATACGACCGCTCTCCGCGGGCGCGAGCCGGCGGGCGGAGCAGTTCTCCGTGACAAGCGCGCAGTCCGAGGCGCGGGTTCTCCCGCAAGAACGCCGGTTCGCCGGGGCCACAGGACGCGGCAGGCAAGAAGGAAAGACGCGATGTTCGCGGTGCTCAAGACCGGCGGCAAGCAGTACAAGGTCGCCAAGGACGATATTTTCCTGGTGGAGAAGCTCACGGGCGAAGCCGGCGAGACCATCGAGTTCGGCGAGGTGCTGATGCTCGGCGGCGAGACGGTGACGATCGGCGCTCCGCTGATTTCCGGCGCGCTGGTGCGCGCCGAGGTGCTGGAGCAGACGAAGGGCCCGAAGGTCATTTCGTTCAAGAAGCGCCGGCGCAAGCATTCCTCGCAGCGCAAGCGCGGCCACAGGCAGCAGCTGACGCGCGTGCGGATCACCGAGATCGTGACCGGCGACGCCGGCGCGGCGAACTGAAGGAGGACGAGAGATGGCTCACAAGAAGGCAGGCGGCTCGTCCCGTAACGGCCGCGACAGCGCGGGCCGGCGGCTGGGCGTGAAGAAGTTCGGCGGCGAGGCCGTGATCCCCGGCAACATCCTGATACGCCAGCGCGGCACCAAGTGGTGGCCGGGCGCGGGCGTCGGCATCGGCCGCGACCACACGATCTTCGCGGTGACCGAAGGCAACGTGACGTTCCACAAGGGCTTTCGCGGCCGCACGTTCGTCTCCGTTCTCCCGGTAGCCGAGGCCGCCGAGTAGACCGTCGCCCCGGCAATCTGCCGAAAGAGGCCGGCGGTCTCGCCGGCCTTCTGCGTTTTGAGCCTCCCGTTCCGAGAAGGGGTCCGCGATGACGGTCCTGGGTCTGAACCAGCCGGAACTGACGACGCCGCGGCTGCGGCTGCGCCGGCTCGCGCTGTCCGATGCGGGGCTGATCCACCTCTACGCCAGCGATCCGCGCGTGGCGCGGATGACCGCGTCCATTCCGCATCCGAACCCGCCGGGCAACGCGGAGGCCTTCGTGCGGCGCGCGATGGCGCCGACCGCGCGTTCGGTCATCTGGGCGATGGACAGCGGCAGTGACGGCGAGAACGGGCTGATCGGCCTGATCTCGGTCAAGCCGACGGCCGAGGGCGCGGCGCGCATCGCCTACTGGGTGGCGCCGGCGTTCTGGAACTCGGGCTACGCCAGCGAGGCCGTCGACGCCGTCGTGCGCGAGATGGCCGAGCAGGGCAGCGCGACGGCGCTGACGGCCGAGGTGTTCCAGGACAACATCGCCTCGACCCGGGTGCTGACCCGCGCCGGCTTCGACTATGTCGGCGAGGGCGAGGCCTATTCGGTCGCGCGCGGCGCGACCACGCCCACATTCCTCTACCGCAAGGCTCTGAGATGAAATTCCTCGACCTCGCGCGCGTGCACCTTCGGTCGGGGTCCGGCGGCAACGGCGCGGTCAGTTTCCGCCGCGAGAAGTATATCGAGTTCGGCGGTCCGAACGGCGGCGACGGCGGCAAGGGCGGCGACGTCTGGGCCGAGGCGATGGACGGCCTGAACACGCTGATCGACTATCGCTACCAGCAGCATTTCTTCGCGAAGAACGGCCGCGGGGGCGCAGGGAGCCAACGCACAGGCAAGAGCGCCGAGGACGTGGTGCTGCGCGTGCCCGTCGGCACCGAGATCCTCGAGGAGGACGGCGAGACGCTGATCGCCGACCTGACGCGACCGGGCGAGCGGGTGCTGCTGGCGCAGGGGGGAAATGGCGGCTGGGGCAACCTGCGCTTCAAGACATCGACGAACCAGGCCCCGCGCAACGCCAATCCGGGCCAGGAGGGCGTCGAGCGCACGATCTGGCTGCGCCTGAAGCTGATCGCGGACGCGGGCCTCGTCGGCCTGCCGAACGCCGGCAAGTCGACGTTCCTGTCGACGGTGTCGAACGCGCGGCCGAAGATTGCGGATTATCCGTTCACGACGCTGCATCCGGGTCTCGGCGTCGTCGCGGTCGACGGGGCCGAGTTCGTGCTGGCGGACATTCCCGGCCTGATCGAGGGCGCGAGCGAGGGCAAGGGGCTCGGCGACTCGTTCCTCGGGCATGTCGAGCGCTGCGCCGTGCTGCTGCATCTGATCGATGCGACCTCGCCGACGCTGGCCGAGGACTACCGGGTGATCGTCGACGAACTGGAGGCTTACGGCGAAGGCCTCGCCGAGAAGCCGCGGCTGGTCGGGCTGAACAAGATCGACGCGCTGGACGAGGACGAACTGGCCGAGGCGCGCGCGGCGCTGCGCGAGGCCGGCGCCCCGGAGGCGACGCTGCTGCTGTCGGGCGCGACCGGAGAGGGCGTGCAGGACGTGCTGCGCGCGCTGCGGTCCCGGATCGAGGCGGCGCGCGGACCGCTGAAGGCGGCGGCCGAAACGGAGGACGAGGGATGGCGTCCCTGAGCGCCGAGGAAGGCGCTGCCGCGCATCCCGAATTCGGCGCATATCCTCGACGCCGCCAGCCGGATCGTCATCAAGATCGGCTCGGCGCTGCTGGTCGCCGAGACCGGCCGGGTGCGGCTGGAATGGCTGGAGGGGCTCGCCACGGACGTGGCCGACCTCCGCGCACGCGGCAAGTCGGTCGTGCTGGTCTCGTCGGGCTCGATCGCGCTCGGGCGGCGTGCGCTGAACCTGCCGGCAGGCCCTCTGGCGCTGGAGCAGAGCCAGGCCGCCGCGGCCGTCGGCCAGATCCGGCTCGCGCAGGCCTACGAGAACGTGCTGGCGCCGCACCGGATCACGACCGCGCAGGTGCTGCTGACGCTCGAGGACAGCGAGAATCGCCGGCGCTACCTGAATTCGCGTCGCACGTTCCAGATGCTGCTCGACCTCGGCGTCGTGCCGATCGTCAACGAGAACGACACCGTGGCGACCGACGAGATCCGCTACGGCGACAACGACCGGCTTGCCGCTCAGGTGGCGGCGATGGCGGGCGGCGACGTGCTGGTGCTGCTGTCGGACGTTGACGGGCTCTATACCGCCGATCCGCGCGTGGACCCGGACGCCCGGCGGCTGGACTGGGTATCCGCGATCACGCCCGAGATCGAGGCGATGGCCGGCGGCGTAGGCTCGGCGCTGTCGAAGGGCGGCATGAAGACGAAGCTGATGGCGGCGCATGCGGCGACGCGGGCGGGCTGCGCGATGGCGATCCTCGAAGGCGACCGGATGCGGCCGCTCCGGGCGCTCGCCGAGGGCGCGCCCTGCACCTGGTTCGCGCCCGACGGCGATCCGCGCGCGGCGCGCAAGCGCTGGATATCGGGCATGAAGCCGCGCGGGCGCCTGGTCGTCGATGCCGGCGCCGCCGGGGCCCTCGGGCGCGGCAAGTCGCTGCTGCCCGCCGGCGTGACGGCGGTCGAGGGCGCGTTCTCGCGCGGCGATCCGCTGGAGATCGCCGGCCCGGACGGCGTGGTGATCGCGCGGGCGCTGGCCGGATATGACGCGGCCGAGGCCCGGATCATCATCGGGCATCGCTCGGACCGGATCGCCGAACTGCTCGGCCATCCGGGCCGCGCGGCGCTGGTGCACCGCGACGACATGGCGATGTGAGTTTGCGGCTGACACGGATCGGCAGAAGAGTAAGGTCGCGTGCGCGACATTGCGTGGATCGGGAGTGACGAGTGATGCGGACGAATGCTGGAATGGCTGCGATGCAGGCCTGGATGAACTATGCGACCGCCTATTCGCAGATGACGATGGCGGCCAACGAGGTCATAATCCGGCGGATGCATCGGATGGCGACCGGCACGATGACGGTGCCCGAGGCGATGGCGATGGTCTCCGAGAAGACGACGGCCATGGCGATGTCGGCGGAGCGGGCTGCGGTCGCGGCCGCGGGCGGGGCCGACGCGATCGCGATCGCGACCTCGGCGCTGAAGCCCTACGGGACCAAGACGCGGTCCAACGTGCGGCGGCTGCGGAAGTAGACGGCAGGAAGGACGCCCAGGATGGACGGTCGCGACATCGACGTGCGCTCGGACGTGACGGCGCAGATGCAGGCGATCGGCCGGGCAGCGCGGGACGCGGCGCGGGATCTGGCGGTTGCGCCGGCTGAGGTGAAGCGCGCTGCGCTCGAGGCGGCGGCCGATGCGATCCTGGCGGACGAGGCCGGGATCGTGGCCGCCAATGCCGAGGACATGGCGGCGGCCGAGGCCAAGGGCCTGTCAGCGGCGATGCTCGACCGGCTGAAGCTCGATCCGGCGCGCATCGCGGGCATGGCCGCGGGGCTGCGTGCGGTGGCGGCGCAGGCCGATCCGGTCGGCGCGGTGCTGGCGGAATGGGACATGCCCTCGGGCCTGCACATCCGCCGCGTGCGCACGCCGATCGGCGTCATAGGCGTGATCTTCGAGAGCCGGCCGAACGTGACCGCGGATGCCGGCGCGCTGTGCCTGAAGGCGGGCAACGCGGCGATCCTGCGCGGCGGCTCGGAGAGCTTCCGCTCGACGCGGGCGATCCATGCGGCGCTGGTCGCGGGACTGCGCGCCGCGGGCCTGTCCGAGACGGCGATCCAGCTGGTGCCGACGACGGACCGGGCCGCGGTGGGGCAGATGCTGACGATGACCGAGTTCATCGACGTGATCGTGCCGCGCGGCGGCAAGGGGCTGGTCGGGCGCGTCCAGGCCGAGGCGCGCGTGCCGGTCTTTGCGCATCTCGAAGGCATCGTGCACGTCTATGTCGACAAGGCCGCGGATCTCGCCAAGGCGCGCAGCGTGATCCTGAACGCGAAGACGCGGCGGACCGGAATCTGCGGCGCGGCCGAGTGCCTGCTGATCGACCGGGCGTTCTGGGAGGCCGAGGGCGCGCCGTTCGTGACCGACCTCGTCGAGGCCGGCGTCGAAGTGCGCGGCGACGACGACCTGCAGGCGCTGCCGGGCGTCGTGCCCGCCGGTCCGGACGACTGGGGGCGCGAGTTCCTCGACATGATCATCGCGGCGCGGATCGTCGACGGAGTCGAGGGCGCGATCGCGCATATCCGGCGCTACGGCTCGAATCACACCGACGCGATCCTCACCGAGGACGACGCGACGGCGGCGCGGTTCTTCGCGGGGCTCGACAGCGCGATCCTGATCCGCAACGCCTCGACGCAGTTCGCCGACGGCGGCGAGTTCGGCATGGGCGCCGAGATCGGCATCGCGACCGGGAAGCTGCATGCGCGCGGCCCGGTGGGCGCCGAGCAGCTGACCAGCTTCAAATACCTGGTCGAGGGCGACGGCGACCGTGCGCGCGTGACTGGCGCCAGCGCAACGCGGTCGCATCTTTCGGACTTCTATCCACAGCGCGTCCAGGGGCCGCCACTTCCTGTGGCCATCACTGCTGTCGAGCCAGGTTCAGGCCCGGGGCCGAACGCCCACTCCTCCTGAAGGACTTCGCGCCGATGATCTGTACCAGAAGCAGTCCTTGGTCGCGGCGGTCTCAGGTCGACATCAGCCAGATGTTGCGGCTGCGCGTGCCGGAGCGGCAATAGGCCAGCACCGGCCCGGGCAGGTCTTGCATGCGCGGCGGCGAATGCCGCCGACGTCCTGCGCCGACGGCGGCGCGCCGGACACCAGCGGCACATGCGCCGCCGCCAGTCCGATCTCGGAGGCCGCGGCCGCGATAACCGCGAAGTCGGTCTGGCCCGGATCCTCGCCATCCGGCCGATTGCACATGACCGAGCGGAACCCGTGCTCCTTGAGCGTGGGCAGGTCCTCGACCTCGGATCTGTGGGGAGACGCTGTAATCGTCGGCGACCTTGGTGACTTTCATGGGGCTTTCCGTTGGTTGGCCTGCGGCTTCCGAGCTTATCACGCGACGGCGTCGCTGGCAACAACGCCCGGCGCACCAGCCGGACTGGCGGCTCGGGCCGGACCGCGGTCAGTCATCCGGCCGGAACAGGGGCAGGGCGGTCGTGCTCTTGATCTCCTCCATCGACAGCGTCGAGGTCACGTTGAAGATCGAGACCTCCTTGATCAGAGCCCGGTAGAACGCGTCGTAGGCGCGCGCGTTGGGCACCCGGACCTTGAGGATGTAGTCGATGTCGCCGGCCAGCCGGTGCGCCTCCATCACCTCCGGACGCTCGCGCACCGCCTTAAGGAACCGGGCGAGCCAGTCCGCGTCGTGCTGGGCCGTCCGGATCAGCACGAAGAAGCAGCTTTCCAGTCCGACGCTGTCCGGATCGAGCAGCGCGACCTCGCCCTTGATGACGCCCGCGGCCCGGAGCTTGCGGATCCGGTTCCAGACCGGGGTCTTCGAGGCGCCCAGCCGGCGCGCGATCTCGTCGAGCGGCAGGCTGCAATCCTGTTGCAGGAGCGTAAGAATGTTCCTGTCGAGATCGTCCATGGCTGCGGCCATTCCGGAAACCCCCGTGCCGTTGGAATGAATGTTCTGCAAGCGGCACAATGCAGGGACATAAACCTTATTTCCAGTGCGATATTGAGGATATGAGGGAAAAAGTCCTACATTGCAGGAGAGTTCAAGCAGGATTTCGCGATGCGGCACTATCCGGTCTTTCTCGATCTGCGCGGGCGTCGCGTCGTGCTGTCCGGCGCCGGCGAGACGGCAAGCTCCAAGCTGCGGCTGCTGATGAAGACCGAGGCGGAGATCGTGGTCTACGGGACCGACGTCGCCGACGACGTGCGCGGATGGGCCGCCGAGGCCCGGCTGACGCTGGTCGAGCGCGCCGTTCAGCCCGGCGATGCCGCCGGGGCCGCGCTGTTCTACGCGGCGAACGCCGACGCGGACGAGGACGCGCGCGCCGCGGCGATCGGGCGGACGGAAGGCGCGCTGGTCAACATCGTCGACGATCTGTCGAGCGACTTCATCACGCCCGCGATCGTCGATCGCGATCCGGTGACGGTGGCGATCGGCACCGAGGGCGCGGCGCCGGTGCTGGCGCGCAAGATCAAGGCCGAGGTCGAGGCGATGCTGCCTTCGCGGCTGGGGCTGCTGACCCGGATCGGGCAGGCCTTCCGGGGTCGGGTCGAGGCGCTGGACTCGAAGGCGCGGCGCAGGTTCTGGACGAGCTTCTACTTCACCCGCGGGCCGCGCGCGCTGGACGCCGGCGGCGAGGACGGCGCGCGCGACGCGCTCGAGGCGCTGCTGGCCGAGGGGACCGGCGCGCGCGAGGGCTTCGTGCATTTCGTCGGCGCCGGCCCGGGCGACCCGGAACTGCTGACGCTGAAGGCGCGCCGGCTGCTGCACGAGGCGGACGTGGTGATCCACGACCGGCTGGTTCCGGCGGCGATCCTGGAGCTGGCCCGGCGCGAGGCGACGATCCTCGAGGTCGGAAAGCAGGGGCACGGTCCGTCCTGGAAGCAGGACGACATCAACGCGCTGATCGTGGCGCGCGCCGCCGCCGGCGACGTCGTCGTGCGCCTGAAGGGCGGCGATCCGGCGGTGTTCGGCCGGCTCGACGAGGAGATCGAGGCGGTCGCGGCGGCCGGGGTCGGCTACGCGGTCGCGCCGGGCGTGACCGCCGCCAGCGCCAGCGCCGCGGCGATCGGCCAGTCGCTGACCAAGCGGGGGCGCAACTCTTCCTTTCGCATCCTCACCGGACACGACGTGAACGGGTTCGCCGAACAGGACTGGCGCGCGCTGGCGAAGTCCGGCGCGACGGCAGCGGTCTACATGGGCGGCAAGGCGGCGAACTTCCTGCGCGGCCGGCTGCTGATGCACGGCGCAGACGCCGCGACGCCGGTGACGGTGGTCGAGAGCGCGAGCCGTCCCGACCAGCGGGTGACCGCGACGACGCTGATCGACCTTCCGGCTGTGCTGGAGCGCGTCGCGCCCGGCGCTCCGGCGATGATCCTGCTGGGGCTCGCGCCCCGCGCGGCGGCCGCTGCCGCCCTGGAATTGAAGGAGGCGCTCTGATGGCGCGCAAGTTCGCACCCAAGATGGCGACCGGAAACGATCTGCTCGATGGCGATGTCGTTTATTTCACCAGCACGGGCGAGTGGTCGCGCGCGATCGGCGACGCGGCGCTGGCGCTGAACGCCGAAGCCGCCGAGAACCTGCTGAAGCGCGCCTCGTCCTTCCCGAACCGGATCGTCGGCGTCTATCTCGTCGACGCCGCGATCGACGATTGCGGACGCGCCGCGCCCGCGCATTTCCGCGAGACCTTCCGGACCCGAGGTCCTTCCAACTACCCCGAGCATGGCCGCCAGGCGGAGAGCATCTGATGTACCGGTATGACGATTTCGACCGCGACTACGTCCACGCCCGGGTCGCCGAGTTCCGCGGCCAGGTCGAGCGCCGGATCGCCGGCGGGCTGACCGAGGACGAGTTCAAGCCGCTCCGGCTGATGAACGGCCTCTACCTGCAGCTCCACGCCTACATGCTGCGCGTCGCGGTGCCCTACGGCACGCTGGACGCGCAAAAGATGCGCCAGCTCGCGATGATCGCCGAGCGCTGGGACAAGGGCTACGGCCATTTCACGACGCGCCAGAACGTGCAGTTCAACTGGCCGAAGCTGCGCGACGTGCCGGACATCCTCGAGGCGCTGGCGGAGGTCGAGATGCACGCGATCCAGACCAGCGGCAACTGCATCCGCAACGTGACGGCGGACCATTTCGCCGGCGCCGCCGCCGACGAGATCGAGGATCCGCGCCCGACGGCCGAGATCCTGCGCCAGTGGTCGACCGATCATCCGGAATTCACCTGGCTGCCGCGCAAGTTCAAGGTCGCGGTTACCGGCTCGCCGAACGACCGCGCCGTCACGAAGGCGCATGACATCGGGCTCAGGATGGTCCGCGATGAAAACGGCGAACCCGGATACGAGGTGATCGTGGGCGGCGGCCTCGGCCGGACGCCGATGATCGGCAAGACCGTGCGGGAGTTCCTGCCGAAGGCGGACCTGTTGCCATACCTGGAGGCGATCCTGCAGGTCTATAACCTGAGCGGGCGGCGCGACAACAAGTACAAGGCGCGGATCAAGATCCTGGTCCACGAGACCGGCCTCGACGAGATCCGGGCGCGGATCGAGGAGGCGTTCGAGGCGAACCGCGCGCGGATGCAGCCGGTCGACCCCGCGCTGGTCGCCTCCATCGAGGCGGCCTTCGCGCCGCCGGCGTTCGAGCCGGCCTCGGACCTCGCGCCGGTGCTGTCGGCCGGGCTGCGCGCCTTCATCGACACGAACGTCGCCGAGCACCGGCTGCCGCACTACGCGATCGTGACGATCTCGCTGAAGCCGATCGGCGGCACGCCCGGCGACGCGACCGCCGAGCAGATGCGGGTCATCGCGGATCTGGGCGAGGCGTTCGGCCATGACGACATCCGCGTCAGCCACGAGCAGAACATCATCCTGCCGCACGTGCCGCGCCGGCATCTGCCGGAGCTCTACGCGCGGCTGAAGGCCGCCGGTCTCGCCACCGCGAATGTCGGGCTGGTCTCGGACATCATCGCCTGCCCGGGAATGGATTACTGCGCGCTGGCGACCGCGCGCTCGATCCCGGTGGCGCAGGAGATCGCGCAGACCTTCGCGGATCTCGACCGCCAGCGCGACATCGGGCCGCTGAAGATCAAGATCTCGGGCTGCATCAACGCCTGCGGCCACCACCATGTCGGCCATATCGGCATCCTCGGGCTCGACCGCGCCGGCGTTGAGAACTACCAGATCACGCTGGGCGGCGACGGTACCGAGACCGCGACGATCGGCGAGCGCGCCGGGCCGGGCTTCGCATACGACGAGATCGCGCCGGCGGTGGAGCGGCTGATCGAGGCCTATCTCGACCTGCGCCAGGAGCCGGGCGAGACCTTCCTGCAGGCGTATCGCCGCGTCGGGCTCGATCCGTTCAAGGCGGCGCTCTACGATCAGGAGGCGCGGTCGGATGCGGCTTGAGGCGCAAACCCTGGCGCGGGCGCGGCCGCTCGACCGGCTCGACGGGCTGCGCCTCGCCCACCGGGGCGCGCGCGCGGAGGACGTTCTTGCGGGCGTCTATGCCGAGTTCCCCGGCGAGGTGGCGCTCGTCTCCTCCTTCGGCGCGGACGCGGCGGTGCTGCTGCACATGGCCTCGGAGATCGACCGGGACTTTCCGGTCCTGATGATCGAGACGCAGATGCTGTTTCCCGAGACGCTCGTCTATCAGCGGGACCTGTCGGCGCATCTCGGCCTGCGCAATGTCCGGAACGTCAGGCCCGACGCCGCCGATCTCGCGCGCGAGGATCCCGACGGCACGCTGAACCGGCGCGACCCGGACGCCTGCTGCGATCTGCGCAAGGTGCGCCCGATGGCGAAGGAACTCGATCGCTGGCCGGTGACGGTCTCCGGGCGCAAGCGGTTCCAGGCGGCGACGCGGGCGACGATCGACGTGTTCGAGCGGCTCGACGGCCACGTGCGCGTCAACCCGCTGGCCGAGTGGAGCGCGCAGGACCTGCGGGGCTACATGACCGAGCACGCGTTGCCGCTGCACCCGCTGGTGTCCCGCGGGTACCCGTCCATCGGCTGCGCGCCCTGCACGACGACGGTCCGGCCGGGCGAGGACTCCCGCGCTGGCCGCTGGCGCGGGGTGGAGAAGGTCGAGTGCGGCATCCATTTCGGGCAGGACGGCCGCCTGCTGCGCCAGGCGAGCTGAAGAGGAGCAGATCATGAGCATCGTGGTTTCCGCGGACGGGTTCTCGGCCGAGGCCTCCGGCGAGGTCCTGCCTTTCGACGTGTTCTGGAGCGGCCAGGACCTGCCCGAGCATCCGCTGGCGGTCGAGTTCCCGAATGACCGGGACCCGGCGGACCTCGCGCCGTGGCTGGACCGCCTGTCGATGATCCGCGTCGCGTTCCCGGCGATGGGCGACGGGCGCGGATTCTCGATCGCGCGCCGTCTGCGCGCGATGGGCTACAGGGGCCGGCTCCGCGCCGCCGGCCCGCTGATCGCCGATCAGGCCGACGCTGCGCGGCGCGTCGGATTCGACGAGATCGAGATCCCCGATGGCGTCGCCGCGCGCCAGCCGGAAGACGTCTGGCTGGGAGGCGGCCGCCGTTCCTACCAGCGGCGGCTTCTCGGGAGCTGACGACCCCTCTCCCGGCCGCAATAAAGCTTGTGGCGTTGTGGAAGGACTGTGCTACGGGGACTGCGACAGGTTCAGGAATGAAGTCGGGTTCATGGTGTTGCGTCGGCGTCTGCGGGCCTGTGTCGCCGCCCTTCTTCTCGGCGTCTTCGTCCTGTGTCTGTCGATGCCTGCGAGCGCAAAAGACCGAAACTGGCTGACTTGGCGGCCGTGGCACGGTCCGTGCAGCGGCAACTGCGCGACAGCGGTCTACGCCGGCTGGTACGTGAACAATTCGATGGGACAGGTCCTGGTGACTTCGCCCGAGAGCCCGTTCACCTGGGACTATGGCGGAGACCATATCATCGGGACGGCGGTTTCGCGGCGGATCGCGACGCTGTGGAGCCATGTCGACGTGGAGCCCGAACTCGGGATCGCCCAGAGATTCGGCGAACAGGACGAGACCGAGTTCTGGGGCGCGTTCTACTTTCGCTATCGCGGCTTTCCGTGGGACCGTCGCATCGTCACGACCGTCGCGGTGTCCACCGGGATGAACTACGCGACCGACATCTCGGATGTGGAGAAGGACCGGGCGAATGACGGCGATGGCAGCCGCTGGATGCACTACTTCGGCCCCGAGATCACATTCGCTCTGCCCAGCAGGCCGAACTACGAACTGCTGTTCCGCTTCCACCACCGCTCGGGCGTGTTCGGGTTGGTCAGCGACGCCTGGGGCGGCGCCCAGTACGGCACGATCGGGTTGCGCGTCCGGTTCTAGGCCCGAGGGCTTGCGCGCCGGCGTGGCGGGCCCTATCAGGCGCGCCTGCCGCACCGAATGCAGATGACCGGAGGCGATCGCGCCATGAACAGGGGCCTTCTCGCAGGCGTGATCGTGATGGCCGCCGTCGTGACGGCGTCCAACGTGCTGGTGCAGTTCCTCGCCGGCCCGTGGCTGACCTGGGGCGCGTTCACCTATCCGCTGGCCTTCCTCGTGACCGACGTCATGAACCGGGTCTACGGCGCAGGCGCCGCGCGCAAGGTGGTTCTGGCCGGGTTCGTGGCCGGCCTTGTCTGCAGCTGGATCGGCACGCAGATCGAGGGCCCGTTCGGGCCGCTGGTGACGACCCGCGTCGCGATCGGATCCGGCGCGGCGTTTCTCGTCGCGCAACTCGTCGACGTCGCCGTCTTCGACCGCTTCCGCGGCGGCGCATGGTGGCGCGCGCCGCTGGTCTCCAGCCTCGTCGGCGGCGCGCTCGACACCGCGCTGTTCTTCTCGCTGGCCTTCTCGGCGCGCTTCGCCTTCGTCGCGCCCGGCGTCGACGTGGCCTGGGCGAACGAGGCCCTGCCGATCCTCGGGCTCGGGCCGGCGGCGCCGCTCTGGGTCAGCCTCGCGATCGCGGACTTTACGGTGAAGCTCGGCGTGGCGGCGCTCGCGCTCGTCCCGTTCCGCGTCGCGGTCGCCCGGCTGCAGGCGCGCGGCTGACGCCGACCGAACTTTCGACTTGCGTTTTACGGGCGGGGTGGCAGGATCGGCCCCAGGCGCAACAAACGAAAGGAGGTGGTCCAATGTCTGATGAGACTTTGGAGCGTGAGGTCGGGACAATCTGCGGGGAGCGCGATCTGAGGGGCAGCCCCCTCGATCGCGAGACCCGCAGCGGGTTCGGCCCTACCGGCCAGCCTCCAAGCTCATGAAATCTGGCAGAGGGCCGCATCGGATGCGGCCCTCTCGCATTTTCGTCCTCCCTTCGCCGAAGTCCGCCCATGCTGCGCATCAATGACGACATCGCCCTCGAGGACTGGGAGCTGACCGAGAGCTTCACGCGCGCGTCAGGGCCGGGCGGCCAGAACGTGAACAAGGTCTCGACGGCGGTCGAACTGCGCTTCGAGGCCGCGCGTTCGCCGCATCTTGACGCCGGCGTAAAGGCGCGGCTGCGCCGGCTGGCCGGGCGACGCTGGACGGTCGAGGGCGCGCTGATCGTGACCGCCGAGCGGCACCGGACGCAGGCGCTGAACCGGACCGAGGCGCGCGACAAGCTCCGTGACCTGATCCTGGCCGCGCTCGTCCGCCCGAAGCCGCGCCGGCCGACACGTCCGACCGCAGGCTCGGTGCGGCGCCGGCTCGACGCGAAGACCCGCCGCAGCGCGATCAAGGCGGCGCGCGGATCGGTCGATCCGGACACGTGAGCCGGAGAAAGTCAGTTCAAGCGAACGGAGCCTGATCGGCACGCGCCAGATCTCCGACTCTCATGGTACCAGCGCCCCGGCTTGAACGGGGGACCTCCTGATCCAGGATTTGGAGAGTTTCAATGATTTCAATACTGTTTTCGCGAACCATGCCCATATTCGAGCCCTTCTGCGAACCAAACTGCGAACCGGATGAGTACCTGATCTGATGCTGGTTCATCGGGTCGTCCTCGAACAGGCCTCGGCGCACCATGCGCGAAGGCGTCAAGGCCGCCCGCGGAGCGGGCGGGGGCGTCATGCCTGCAGGCCGCCGGGCGTAGCCGCGCGGACAGGCATGGGCCGTCGCTTGGAGTACGCGCGCCGTCCACGCGCGACAGGCCATGCCGGCTCGGCCGCACGCCTTGTTTCGAGCCGTGCGAGAACGGCGTGCTGCCGCACGAGCTCGCGCAGCCTTTCGGCGGCCACTGGCAGGACTCCGCGGCCTCTGGATGAAAGCGGCCAAGCGTTGCGATCTCGTCGGCGATTTCGCGGATGCGACGCGGATCCTCGGCCGCCAGTCGCGCTCGCATTCCAGCCAGGCGACCTGGCCGATGTAGCGCGCCCTGAGCGTGCTTGCTCCGGCCAGCAGGGGCTGGAAGCGCGGCGCATGGCGGCGCGCATAGATGCGGCCGTTGACTTGCAGGGTGCGGCGGCGAGCCGCTATTTCTGCTGCGACGACCAAGCGGTCGTCGTCGGAATTGTGATCCATCGGAATGGCTCCTGCATGCAGAGACGCCCGGTGCGTCCTGTCAAGCGGGAGCGCGGCGGCGCCCTTCAGCCTCTCCCCCATCCCTATGGGCTATGCCGACTTCTTCGATTTTCTCTGAGAGCGGCTTCTGGGAAGCTCGATCTCGTCCAAAGATCGAGCTCCCCCGGGAGCCGACCTTGATCATCGACTCTTTTGATGCTCTTCCGACATTTGCTCTCCGGTGCGCCGCTATTCGGCCTTGGCCGCGACGCTGCGAGGCCGCGCGCTCTCGGCGCTCGAGTTCGACCTGACGATCTTCCTCGAAGCCGCAGGGGTGATCTCGAGCCGATTGACAATCAACGGCAATCGCCGGCGCGACGCGTACTTTCAACGCTGCACGGGGTCATCGGGGACGACGTGGGACTGACGCGGCTGCATGGGGTCGCTGAAGCTGCCACCGCCGGACAGTCCTCTGGTCACGCTCCCG
>CAWHHV010000007.1:0-5000 GCA_963829385.1 uncultured Alphaproteobacteria bacterium
GAGCAGCGGCTTCCTCGATCCATGTCGGGAAGTAGAACGAGCCATAGTGCTGCTTCCAATGGTAGACGCGGAACAGGTTCTCGAGGTTGTCGGCATCCTTCAACCTCGGGAGCCACGGAAGTGAGAGCAGCGGAACAGCTGCACCTCCGTGTACTCGCGCCACTGCCCACTGGTGCCGACTTCGTGAAACCGCACCAACCCGTAGCGCCGGTCGACCGTGTAACCGAGATAGCGAAGCGGGTTCGGTCCCGGCTGCGGCGTTGGTGCTACGCTCTGCTCGCCAGCCAGCAGGGCGCCGAGCAGTGCATTCTGTGATGGCGCCGGCCGCTGAGCAGCAAGGCCCAGTAGCCCACCGAGTGTGGGCTCCGGGCGGGGTCCGTAGCCTGTGAGCGCGTTGGAAGGCGGCGATGTTCCGAAGAGCCCGGCAAGAGCGTTTGTCGGCTGCCCCGGCTTGAAACCCACATCGTGAATCCGCACGCCGAGTATGCCGTTGCCGCGAGCAAGGCTCTTGATGATCTCGTAGCGCACCCATGGGCGTTGCCATGTCTGGCTACCAATCAGGACGCACGTGACCGAGTGCCGTCGAGACCGCCGTTGATCATCCGCTTGATCGCGAGCGGCCCCTGTTTCTTCGCCTCTTCCCATAGGCTCTTGTCGTCGAAACGGGCAGCTTTCGTATACCGCCTTGTGATCTGGTCGGAATTGCGGACCACGTTGACGCGCGTGACGTCATCGTAATGGAAGCTGAAGAACACCTTACGGGGCATCGGGAGGCCTCAACGAAAAGAATGCCAGCGCAACGACGACAACTGCGAGGACAGCCGCATGGAACCAGAGCACGGGGGTGGCGCCCAACGTGCGGAACCAGCTCGCAACCTCACCGGCGAACGGCCGGGCATCGAGGCTGAAGCGGTCGGCAGGGTTCGGCTCCGTCTTTCGCACGTGATTGTAGAGCGCGCGGAACATTCGTTCCTGCGAAGATAGTACGCGTCCAAGGCCCAGAAGGCAGGGACGGCAGAAGTCCCGCGGCCATGGCGAGCGCCGGTTCAGCCCCCCTCACGGCCAACAGGAACACGGCAGCGACCAGCGTGACCGACCAGCCCTTGAGGACAAACGAGTTGCGGGCATGGCGCTCGACCACATCCAGGATGAGCTCCAGGTGCTTTGGAAGATCGTCCTTGTCAGTCGCCACCGTGAATTCGCCGCTCCCGTCGAATAGCAGAATCGGCGCGATGTATGTCGACTCAATCGAGCAACAAATATAGTGCCGTCAGGCGATGTGTTCGCCCTCGTCGTAGATCGCGTCCGTGATCCGCTTGAGCAGCGCCGCGTGGTCTGCGAGGGCCGTGACGTGGCCCCAGTGCACGTCCTCTGGGCTGGCGAAGAAATGGTCGTCGCTGGCGGCGCGGATGCGGTCGAGGGCCGCGTCGATCTCGGCCTTGCGCGCGATGAAGGCGGCGAGCGCGGCGTCGTTGGTTTTCGGCATGGGGTGTTCTCCGACATGGTGTCGGGGATCATGACGGCTCCGGTCGGAGCGGATGGCAAGCGCCATTGGCCGCGAACGCCCCGCGAACATCGGCCCTGTCCCGTGTCGCATCCGTGTTGCACGGAGGAATCGGGGCTGGTCGTAAGCCTTTGGAATCTTTGGGGAGTGTTCGGGACGGGCTTGCGACACGACGCGACACGCAAAAGCCGCCCGGAGGGCGGCCTAAGCGTTTGATATCTTGTCAGAAATTTGGTTGCGGGGGTAGGATTTGAACCTACGACCTTCAGGTTATGAGCCTGACGAGCTACCGGGCTGCTCCACCCCGCGACAGGGTTTGAATCGTTCTTGAGAGCGGGTGCGTTTTTCAGGTTTGGCGGTGACCTACTCTCCCGCGTCTTGGGACGCAGTACCATCGGCGCGGCGGCGCTTAACGGCCGAGTTCGGGATGGGATCGGGTGTTTCGCTCGCGCTATGTCCACCAAACCTGCAAAACGCACCGTCCCCTTCCGGGGACAATACGCATCGTCCTCCCGTCGGGAGGATGAAGCCACGAGACTGTCTTTCTTCTGTCTGATCACTGTTTGGGTCTGTCTGACTTCCTGGTCCGTCTTCTTCCGGATCGGAATCAAGCCTATCGGGCGATTAGTACCGGTCAACTGAACGCATTGCTGCGCTTACATCTCCGGCCTATCGACGTGGTGGTCTTCCACGGCCCTCAAGGGAGACCTGGTTTTGAGGGGGGCTTCCCGCTTAGATGCCTTCAGCGGTTATCCTGTCCGTTCATAGCTACCCAGCACTGCCATTGGCATGACAACTGGTCCACCAGTGGAACGTTCACCCCGGTCCTCTCGTACTAGGGGCAACTCCTCTCAAGTCTCCTACACCCACGGCAGATAGGGACCGAACTGTCTCACGACGTTCTAAACCCAGCTCACGTACCACTTTAAACGGCGAACAGCCGTACCCTTGGGACCTTCTCCAGCCCCAGGATGTGATGAGCCGACATCGAGGTGCCAAACACTGCCGTCGATATGGACTCTTGGGCAGTATCAGCCTGTTATCCCCGGCGTACCTTTTATCCGTTGAGCGATGGCCCTTCCACGCGGGACCACCGGATCACTATGGCCGACTTTCGTCTCTGCTCGACTTGTCAGTCTCGCAGTCAGGCGGGCTTATGCCATTGCACTCGACGGTTGATTTCCGACCAACCTGAGCCCACCATCGCGCGCCTCCGTTACTTTTTGGGAGGCGACCGCCCCAGTCAAACTACCCGCCACACAGGGTCCCGGATCCGGATGACGGACCGCGGTTAGACATCAGGCAAGGCAAGGGTGGTATCTCAAGGGAGGCTCCCCGGAGACTGGCGTCCCCGCTTCAAAGCCTACCACCTATCCTGCACATGCCTGGCCTGATGCCAGTGTGAAGCTGTAGTAAAGGTGCACGGGGTCTTTCCGTCTGACCGCGGGAACCCCGCATCTTCACGGGGAATTCAATTTCGCTGAGTCTACGTTGGAGACAGCGGGGAAGTCGTTACGCCATTCGTGCAGGTCGGAACTTACCCGACAAGGAATTTCGCTACCTTAGGACCGTTATAGTTACGGCCGCCGTTTACCGGGGCTTCAATTCAAGGCTTGCACCTCTCCTTTTAACCTTCCGGCACCGGGCAGGCGTCAGTCCCTATACGTCGCCTTACGGCTTCGCAGAGACCTGTGTTTTTAGTAAACAGTCGCCACCCCCTGGTCTGTGCCCCCCGCCCATGGTTGCCCACGAACGGGGCCTCCTTCTCCCGAAGTTACGGAGGCATTTTGCCGAGTTCCTTCAACGTAGTTCTCTCAAGCGCCTTGGTATGCTCTACCAGTCCACCTGTGTCGGTTTAGGGTACGATCTGATGAAGGGCTATTTCCAGGAACCGCTTAGAGGCCCGCCCAATCCGATAAGGGCAGACAACGCTTGCGATCCGTCACATCCTTCTGGCCCAGGAATATTAACCTGGTTCCCATCGACTACGCCTTTCGGCCTCGCCTTAGGGGTCGGCTCACCCTGCTCAGATTAGCTTTAAGCAGGAACCCTTGGACTTTCGGCGAGAGGGTCTCTCACCCTCTTTGTCGCTACTCATGTCAACATTCTCGCTTCCGATCTCTCCACCGCATCCCTCACAGGGCGGCTTCACAGATGAGCACCTGTATTTGCGCTGCCGCTTCGCTACATCGAGCTCGGCGGCATAACAAATACGGTGCTGCTTCACGGAACGCTCCGCTACCACGCACATCTTGCGATGCGCATCCTGAGCTTCGGCTCGTGGCTTGAGCCCCGTTACATCTTCGCCGCAGGACAACTTGTCTAGACCAGTGAGCTGTTACGCTTTCTTTAAATGATGGCTGCTTCTAAGCCAACATCCTGGTTGTTTTGGTCGTCCCACATGCTTTCCCACTTAGCCACGAATTAGGGGCCTTAGCTGCAGGTCAGGGCTGTTTCCCTTTTCACGACGGACCTTAGCACCCGCCGTGTGTCTGCCGCATAGTACTCGCCGGTATTCGGAGTTTGGTTAGGATCAGTAAGACTGTGGGTCCCCATTACCCATCCAGTGCTCTACCCCCGGCGGTATTCGTGCGACGCTCTACCTAAATAGATTTCGCGGAGAACCAGCTATCTCCGAGTTTGATTGGCCTTTCACCCCTAGGCACACCTCATCCCGACCTTTTTCAACAGGTGTGGGTTCGGACCTCCAGTGCGTGTTACCGCACCTTCATCCTGGACATGCCTAGATCACTCGGTTTCGGGTCTGATCCCACGAACTGAAGCGCCCTATTCAGACTCGCTTTCGCTGCGCCTACGCCTAGCGGCTTAAGCTTGCTCGTGAGACCAAGTCGTTGACCCATTATACAAAAGGTACGCCGTCACAACTCCAATGATCCGAAGATCCTCGGGCTGCTCCGACTGTTTGTAGGCGTCCGGTTTCAGGGACTGTTTCACTCCCCTTGTCGGGGTGCTTTTCACCTTTCCCTCACGGTACTGGTTCGCTATCGGTCGGCAAGGAGTACTTAGCCTTCGAGGGTGGTCCCCCGATCTTCAGACAGGATTTCACGTGTCCCGCCCTACTTGATACGTCCGATCACGCTTCGCATACGGGGCTGTCACCCATATCGCCCAGCTTTCCAACTGGTTCTGCTCACGCTCTCGGCTCGGCTGGTCCCCGTTCGCTCGCCGCTACTAGGGGAGTATCTGTTGATTTCCTTTCCTACGGGTACTGAGATGTTTCAGTTCCCCGCGTTCGCTCTTTTGTCCCTATGTATTCAGGTCAAAAGTACCTGTTTCAACCGACGATCGTCAGCCGTTCATGCGCAACGCCCAACGGGCCAACCGGCCCGCGCGGATCGTTCCGCGTGCGTCTTCGCTCGCGCGAAGACCCCAAACAGCTGACAATCGAAGATTGTCAGGTGGGTTTCCCCATTCGGACATCCCGGGATCAAAGGGTGCTCTCGCCTCCCCCGGGCTTATCGCAGAGTGCCACGTC
>CAWHHV010000007.1:10000-443208 GCA_963829385.1 uncultured Alphaproteobacteria bacterium
TGGGCCGACATCGGCAGCCAGCATCTGGAGGCGGCCACCCCGAATGACGCCGATGTCGCACTCGAAGTGACAAGCGGCGTCACGGTCGACGGTGCAACCGCCATCCCTTCCGACATCGCGGCGTCCGAAGCGTTGCTCACGTCATTGACGCGATGATTATGCCTCAATAGCCTCTCGAGGCGGTCGCCCTACAACCGGCGTCCGCCAATGCCGACGATAGATCAGGGAGAAGGTGCATGAACCGCAGGACATTCGCTCAACTCGCAGCAGCGGCCATCGTCGCGACGACCGTCGCCGCCTGCTCACGCGAGCCGCAGCCGCCGACCATCAGCGACGTGATTGTCTCGAACAGCTCGTTCAGCACGCTCGCTGCGGCGCTCCAGGCGGCCGACCTCGACGGCGTGCTCGACCGCGGCGGTCCGTATACCGTGTTCGCGCCGCGCAACTCCGCGTTCGACGCGCTTTCGCCGGGAACCCTCGATAATCTGCTGTTGCCCGAGAACCGGGATGCGCTGATTGCCATTCTCCAGGCTCATGTCGCAGAGGGCGAGGTCCTCGCCGGCGATCTGGTCAACAAGACGACGCAGGTCACGACGCTCGACGGCACGACCTTCTCCGTTGACGGCTTCGACGGCGTGAAGATCACCGGCGGCGCAGGCGGGACAATATCTGTGGTCCAGCCGGACATCATCGCCCGGAATGGCGTGATCCACGTGATCGATGGCGTTCTGCTTCCCTGACGCGGGGCGCGCGTAGACGTCGAGTACAGGCGCCGGTCTCCGGCGCCTTTTTTCCAGGGACGAGAGGAATTGCGATGAAGCGCAGGATGGCTCTGTTGGCGCTGGCCGGAGGGTTCGCGCTCACGGCCTGCGGCGGAGGTTCCGGCGGGAACGGGGGCGGATCCGGCGCGTCGGAGCCGAGCGTGCTGACCGTCGCGCGGTCGAACGGCATGGGGCGTTTCGCCCGCGCGGCGCAAGCCGCGGACATGGGCGACTACCTGTCGGGCGCCGGACCGTTCACGCTGTTTGCGCCGAGCGACCGGGCCTTCGCCGCGTCGAGCGCCGGGCGCATGAGCGAAGAGGAACTGCAACGGCTCGTCGCCTATCACGTAGTGCCGGGAACGCTGACGTCGGAGTTCCTGATCGGGATGGACGTCAACCACACGACGCTGCTGAACTCGAGCCTCAAAGTGGACGGGACCGGCGGCACCCTGACCGTCAACGGGGCGCAAGTGCTGCGCGCGGATCTCGAGGCCGCGAACGGGATCGTCTTCGAGATCGACCGAGTGCTGACGCCGCGCTGAGCGCGACGCCGGCCGGGCTCTTGCGCGATCTGCGGCCGCAGGCTATAGGCCGCGCTCCAAAAATCGACGCGTCCGGCCAAAAGGGCTGCCGTGGCGCGTCCCGAACGATCCCCGAAGGAGAATCGAAATGCCCAAGATGAAGACCAAGTCGGGCGCGAAGAAGCGCTTCAAGGTCACGGCGACCGGCCGCATCATCGCGGCCCAAGCCGGCAAGCGCCACGGCATGATCAAACGGACCAAGAAGTTCATCCGCTCCGCGCGGGGAACGACGATCCTCTCGCCGCAGGACGAGAAGATCATCAAGGTCTACATGCCCTATATCCGCTGAGGAGCGCGAGCCATGTCCAGAGTCAAAGGAGGCCCGGCCTCCCATGCCCGTCACCGCAAGGTCATCAAGCAGGCCGCCGGCTACTACGGCGCCCGCTCGACCAACTACCGCACCGCGAAGCAGGCGGTCGACAAGGCGCTGCAGTATGCGACGCGCGACCGCAAGGTCCGCAAGCGGACGTTCCGCGCGCTGTGGATCCAGCGGATCAACGCCGCCGTGCGCGGCCACGACGCCGATCTGACGTATTCGAAGTTCATCAACGGCCTCGACCTGGCCGGGATCGACGTGGACCGCAAGGTCCTGGCCGACCTCGCCGTGCACGAGCCGGAGGCCTTCGGCGCAATCGTCAAGCAGGCCCGCGCCGCGCTGGCGTGACGACATGCCGCCGGAGCCTCCCCCCGAGGCTCCGGCGCCGTCGCGGCGTCTTGATGACGGCGCGGATTGGGTCTAGACGACCCGTCAGGGGCGATTAGCTCAGCGGTAGAGCGCTTCGTTCACATCGAAGATGTCGCAGGTTCGATCCCTGCATCGCCCACCATCATCCCCGCGGATATCGAGCTACGTTCGGCCGGGCACGCGTGCCCTTCTGAGCAATTATTTGGTCTCAAAGGGCTTTCCGCTCGCCGTTAATCCGTTGGCGATTTTTCGGGCGCGCCGGCACGACGCGGTCATGGCCGCGTCGCAGTGAAGCGGTTGATCCGGGCCGGCACGCGAATTCCGTCGTCCGCCGCAAACGGCGCGAGCGCATCCGCGAGCCTCGCAAGAAGCTCGTCCAGCGCCTCGGGCCCCGCGCCGGCGTCGCGCACCCCGCGCACGAGCGGGCCGATATTCGCACAGAGCGACGTCATCCCGGCGACGCCGTCCGGATGATGCAGGTCGACGGCTATCTCCTCGCCGCGCGGCTCGCGCCAGCCGGCCTCCGACAGGATGCCCGTCACGCGGCCTATGTCGCGAAACGCCATCGGGCCCGGCTCATCGCTCGGCGGCTGCGGCTCAAGGCCGAACCGCGCGTTGACCAGGCTCTGGGGCACCGCGAAGAACGGATTCTGCGCCGCGCCGGACCAGGCGACGAAGGCGAGCCGCCCGCCGGGCCGCACCGCGCGGCGCAGGTTGGCGAAGGCGGCGACCGGATCGGCGAAGAACATGACGCCGAAGCGCGAGGCGACGAGGTCGAAGCCGCCGAGCGCGAAGTCGTGGTCCTGCGCATCAGCCAGCACGAAGTCGAGATTGCCGATACCGTCTTCGACGGCGCGCGCCCGGGCGCGCTCGAGCAGGGGCGCCGAAACGTCGGCCCCGGTCACACTTCCCGCCGGCCCGACCGCCTCGGCCAGCGCCAGCGCAATCGCCCCGGCCCCGCAGCCGATATCGAGCGCGCGCTCGCCCGGCCGGGCCGCGCAGGCATCGAGAACCGCCGCCCCCACCGCGGCCATGACCGTGTCGACATCGGACTGGCTCCGGACCCAGTTCCGGCCCATCTGTTCGTTCCAGAACGTCGTCTGATCGGCGTTGGCTTCGGCCATTGCGTTTAATCCTCGATGCCCCGTTCGGCCGCGTGAGGCTTGCCGAACCGGGGCGCATGCGGCTATCAGGCCCGGACGGGTGATTAGCTCAGTTGGTAGAGCGTCTCGTTTACACCGAGAATGTCGGCGGTTCGAGCCCGTCATCACCCACCATCATTCCTGCGCAAAGACCTCCGCAAGGACCGGCTCGGCGATCAGCAGGGCGCCGGCGCGGCTGAGGTGGTGGTTGTCGCGGTAGAGCGGCGCGCCGTCGATCTCGACCCGGCACCGCGGCGCGCAGACCGCGGTCGCGAGCGAGCGGAACACGGCTCCGTGCTGCGTGGCCAGCGTCGCCAGCGCGTCGTCCGAGCGGCCCTGACGGGCGAAGACCGCGGCCGGGGTCGGCGCCGTGCGCAGCGGCAGGCCCGGCGACAGATGCCGCGCGACGACGCCGGGCACGTCGAAAGCGGTCTCGGGCAGGCTGCCGAGGATCGCGACCTCGCGCCCGGTCGCGCGGATCGCGGCGATCATCGCCTCCGCCGCGGACCGGAACTGCGCGAAGTTCGCCTCCCCTTCGACCTGCGCGGCGATCTCCGGGGTCCGGAGCCAGGCGCGCGCGCCGGCCTCGCCGCGCGGGCGGCTGCCCTCGGCGTTTAGCGCCCAGCGCCCGGTCAGGATCACCAGCGGCAGGTCGAAGCGCGCCGCCAGGAAGTCGACCAGCGCCGAGTGGTAGACGGCGCAGCCGTTGCGCGGCGGCTGGTCGCCGCGGTCGACGCCGAGCAGCGGCGCGCAGTTCGACCGCGCCGCCAGCATGCCGGTCGCGCCGTCGGACGCGGCCAGCGCCGCCGGCATCACCGCCAGCGCCATCGTGTCGCCGAGCAGCAGGTAGTCGGCCGGCCCGTCCTCGGTCGTGACCCCGGCCGCGTCGAACCGGCAGAAGCCCTCGTCCGGCGTCCGGTCCAGGCAGAGACGCCGGTTCGGGTCGTCGACATAGTCGGTCTCGGCGGCGAAGGCGGCGAGGGTCGGCGCGTCGAACCGGCCCGGCAGGCCCCTGGCCTGCCAGATCGCGCCGCCCGCCAGCGCGGCGACGGCCATCGAAACGAGCCCGAAGGCCAGCGCCCGACGCGTCGGCGGCTGGTCGTTCGCGCGGAACGCGCGCGCGGTCGCCGCCGCGACGGCCAGCGCGCAGGCTGCGCCGAGAACGGCCGCCGGCGCAGGGATGATGTCGACGCCGAGCGCAATGCGCACGAAAGCGAGGATCGGCCAGGACCAGAGGAACAGCGGATAGGCGAGCCTGCCGAGCCAGGCGAGCGGGCGCAGCGACAACAGGCTTCCGGTCAGCGTCGGTCCGGCGTCGCCGGAGCGGATCAGCGCCACCGCGCCGACGACCGCGGGCATCGCTGCAAGCGCCGGCGTCCGCAGGGCGATGCCAGCCCAGAGCAGCGCCGCGAGAACGTGGAGGATGCCGATCACGGCCACGGCCTCGCGGATCGGCCGGCCGATCCGCGCGCGCGGGGCGATCAGCGCCGCCAGCGCCCCGAGGCCGAACTCCCAGGCCCGCGCCGGCAGCAGGAAGAACGCTGCGCCGGGGATCGCCCGCGCGGCGGCGAGAGCGAGCAGGAACGAGCCGAGCGTCAGCGCGGCGACCACGACGATGCGCAGCCTTGCCGTGCGACCGCGCAACAGGGCCAGCAGCAGCCCCAGCGCGACGCTGGCCTGTACCGCCGAGGAGACCGCCCAGGTCTGGAACAGCGGCGACGTCTCGGGCGCAGAGGGAACGCGCCAGAACCACAGGTCCGAGACGAATACCGCGGCGGCGGCGGCCGAGCCGGCCAGCGCGCGGAAGGCGGGCGGCGAGATCAGGACCCAGCCGGCGGCCAGCGTCGCGGCGAGGACCAGGATCAGCGCCGGCAGCACGCGCCGCGCCAGGGTCGCGGCGGAGAGGGCCAGCGGCAGGGCGCGGGCCGCGTGGTTCGCCGTCAGCCAGCCGACGAGGACGAAGGCGACGTCGATACCGGCGCCGGCGGCGACGCCGGGCAGGCCGGCGGCGGCGGCAAGGAACGCGAGCGCGACGATCGCCAGCAGCCCGTCGAGATCGGCTCGCTCCGTACGCATGTCACACTCGTTGCTCGCAGGTCGTTGCTGACCGGCCGTTCCTCGGCTGCGGACCGCTGCGTCAGACTAAGCACCGGCGCGGGCCGCTTGTCGAGCGCAAGCGCGGTGGCGCCGGCGCGGCGGGGCGGCTATCAAGGGCGAAAGGCTTGGGCTTCGGGAGGAAAGATGCCGGACATTCTGGACGCCGGTGCGGCGCAGGGCTGCCTCGTCGGCAGGGTTTGGAGCCCGGACGCCGGCGGCCCGTCGGTCGTGACGCTGCGCGACGGCGAACTCGTCGACATCACGGCGCTGGCCGCGCCGACCGTGCGCGACATCTGCGAGATGGACGACCCGGCCGCCTACGTGGCCGCGGCCGAAGGACGGTCCCTCGGCCCGCTCGACCAGATCGCGGCGGCGCAGCTCGACGGCTCCGAGATCCACCTCCTCGCGCCCTGCGACCTTCAGGCGGTCAAGGCCGCCGGCGTCACCTTCGCGAACTCGATGGTCGAGCGCGTGATCGAGGAGCGCGCCGCCGGCGACCCGAAGAAGGCGGAAGCCGTGCGCGCCCGCGTCACGGGGATCATCGGCGACAGCCTGCGCAACGTGAAGCCCGGCTCCGAGACCGCCGACAAGGTCAAGGCCGCGCTGATCGCCGAGGGCCTGTGGTCGCAGTACCTCGAGGTCGGCATCGGCCCCTTCGCCGAGGTCTTCTCCAAGGCGCAGGTCCTGTCCTCGGTCGGACCCGGCGCCGAGATCGGCCTGCACCCGGTCTCGGTCTGGAACAACCCCGAGCCCGAGGTCGTCGTCGTCGTCTCCTCGAAGGGCCGCATCGTCGGCGCGACGCTCGGCAACGACGTGAACCTGCGCGACGTCGAGGGCCGCTCGGCCTTGCTGCTGCCCAAGGCCAAAGACAACAACGCCAGCTGCGCGATCGGCCCGTTCATCCGGCTCTTCGACGCGGGCTTCGGCCTCGACGACGCGCGCTCGGCCGAGCTGACGCTGACCGTCGAGGGCGAGGACGGTTTCGTGCTGACCGGCCATTCGTCGATGCGCGAGATCAGTCGCGACCCGCAGGACATCGTCGACCAGACGATCGGCCGGCACCACCAGTACCCGGACGGGCTCGTGCTGTTCCTCGGCACGCTGTTCGCGCCGACCGAGGACCGCGACGTGCCGGGCGAGGGCTTCACGCACAAGCTCGGCGACGTCGTCACGATCGAGGCCCCAGGCTTCGGGCGGCTCGTCAACACGGTGCGGCTGTCGACCGAGTGCCCGGAATGGACGTTCGGCGTCAGCCAGCTGATGCGCAACCTGTCGGGCCGCGGGCTGATCTGAGGAGATGCTGGACAAGCTCTTCGACCTCGACCACCCGTTCTTCAAGCCGCTGTGGCTGAGGATCGCGGTGGTGGCCTCTTGCCTCGCCTGGGCCGTGTTCGAGGCATTCGGCGGGTCTCCAGCCTGGGCCGTGGCCTTCGGCGGGGTCGGGCTCTACTCGGCCTACCGCTTCTTCTTCGCCTTCAACCCGCGCGACAAGCCCTGACCCCGCCGCCGCGCGGGCAGGCTGGCGCCGCGCGGCGAATGCCCTGACAACGGATGCGAAGCCGCCGGGACAGGCGGCGCAGCTCGGGAGGAAAGCCGCATGACCCATGTTCTCGCGATCGACCAGGGCACCACGTCGAGCCGGGCGCTGATCTTCGACGCGAACCTCGCCGTCGTCGCCACGGCTCAGGAAGAGTTCCCGCAGCACTTCCCGCGCTCCGGCTGGGTCGAGCACGATCCCGAGGACCTGTGGTCCTCGACCGCCGCCGTCTGCCGCGCCGCGATCGAGCGCGCCCGCCTCGGGCCGAAGGACATCGCGGCGATCGGCATCACCAACCAGCGCGAGACCGTGCTGGTCTGGGACCGCGCGACCGGCAAGCCCATCGCCAACGCGATCGTCTGGCAGGACCGCCGCACCGCGGCGCTCTGCGTCAGGCTGCGCGACGAGGGCCATGAGCCGATGATCACCGCGCGCACCGGGCTGATCCTCGATCCGTACTTCTCCGGCACCAAGCTGAAATGGCTGCTCGACGAGACGCCCGGCGCCCGCGCGCGCGCCGAGAAGGGCGAGCTCGCCTTCGGCACCGTCGACAGCTACCTGATCTGGCGGCTGACCGGAGGCAAGGCGCATGTCACCGACGCGACCAACGCCGCGCGCACGCTGCTCTACGACATCCATGCCGGCCGCTGGGACCCGGAGATCTGCGCGCTGCTCGACATCCCCGCCGCGATGCTGCCGGAGGTCCGCGACTGCGCCGCCGTCTTCGGCGAGACGCGCCCCGACCTCTTCGGCCGCCCGATCCCGATCCTCGGCGTCGCCGGCGACCAGCAGGCGGCGACCTGCGGCCAGGCCTGCTTCGCGCCCGGCATGCTGAAGTCGACCTACGGCACCGGCTGCTTTGCGGTGCTGAACACCGGCGACGCGCCGGTCGCGAGCGCGCACCGGCTCCTGACCACGATCGCCTACCAGCTCGACGGCAAGCCGACCTATGCGCTGGAAGGCTCGATCTTCGTCGCCGGCGCGGTCGTGCAATGGCTGCGCGACGGGCTGAAGGTCATCCGCGACGCCTCCGAGACCCAAGGGCTGGCCGAGAGCGCCGACCCGGGCCAGCAGCTCTACATGGTGCCCGCCTTCACCGGCCTCGGCGCGCCCTGGTGGGACCCGGACGCGCGCGGCGCGATCTTCGGGCTGACGCGCAACTCCGGCCCCGCCGAGTTCGCGCGCGCGGCCCTCGAGAGCGTCGCCTTCCAGACCCGCGACCTCTACGAGGCGATGAAGGCCGACTGGGCCGGGACCGGCGACACGGTGCTGCGCGTCGATGGCGGCATGACCGCGAACGACTGGATGCTCCAGGTGCTCGCCGACATCCTCGGCGCGCCGGTCGACCGCCCGAAGGTGCGCGAGACCACCGCGATGGGCGCCGCCTGGCTCGCCGGCATGCAGGCCGGCCTCTACCCCGGCCCCGCCGAATTCGCGAAGGGCTGGTCGCTCGACCGCCGCTTCGAGCCCGCGATGGCTTCCGAGCAGCGCGACGCTAAGTACGCAGGCTGGCGCGATGCCGTGCAGCGGACTTTGAGCCGCAGTTAACGCACCGCTCCTCGGATCGCATCAGTGGGGCGCAGCCCCGCGCGATCCGGTCGCCCGGAGCGCGCGAGCGCGGAGGGCGAGGGCGCCGGGCATCTCCGTCGGCCGCGCCTGCCTGGCGGGCGCGCTCTCGCGCCTGCCAGGCAGGCGCGCGCCGATTTGTCGACGGACAAATCGGCGAAGACCTCCGAGCGTGCACCCCATCGGGATCAAAGCCCCCAATGGCTCCGGCATTTATCCTTTCCCCCGAGTGAATTTTCGGCAAGCCGCTTTCCAGCCAGTTTCCAGCCGCTTTCCAGCCCGGGCGGATCGGCGTTAACCGTTGAACTCCCGACCAGAACCGGGCGCCGACCGCCAGCCCGTCCGCGGCGGCGCCGGCGCCTGCTTGCAGGGAGCCGCGCGGGCCTGTAATCCGGGGCCGGATGAAGGCGCGCCAGCCGGCGCAGTGGTTTGACGCGGGCGGCGCGACGTCGCCCGAAAGGGGAGAGTGGGCATATGACGGTCAAGGTCGCCATCAACGGCTTCGGTCGCATCGGGCGTAACGTGTTGCGCGCGATCGTGGAATCCGGACGCACCGACATCGAGGTCGTCGCGATCAACGATCTCGGCCCGGTCGAGACCAACGCGCACCTCGTGCGCTACGACAGCGTGCACGGCCGCTTCCCCGGCACGGTGACGGTGTCGGGCGACACGATCGACGTCGGCCGCGGCCCGATCAAGGTGACCGCGCTGCGCAACCCGGCCGAGCTGCCCTGGGGCGACGTCGACATCGCGCTCGAATGCACCGGCATCTTCACCGACAAGGAAAAGGCTAGGATCCACCTCGAGAACGGCTCCAAGCGCGTGCTGGTTTCGGCTCCCTCGGGCGGCGCAGACAAGACCATCGTCTACGGCGTCAACGACAAGTCGCTGACGAAAGACGATCTGGTCGTCTCGAACGCGTCCTGCACGACGAACTGCCTCGCGCCGGTGGCCTATGTGCTCGACCGAGCGATCGGGATCGAGAAGGGCTTCATGACGACGATCCACAGCTATACCGGCGACCAGCCGACGCTCGACACGATGCACAAGGATCTGTATCGCGGGCGCGCCGCCGCGCTCAGCATGATCCCGACCTCGACCGGCGCCGCCAAGGCCGTTGGCCTGGTGCTGCCCGAGCTGAACGGCAAGCTCGATGGGGTGGCGATCCGCGTGCCGACGCCCAATGTCTCGGTCGTCGACCTCGTCTTCAACGCGACGAAGGCGACCTCGGTCGACGACGTCAACGCGGCGATCAGGGAAGCCGCCGACAGCGAGCTGGAGGGCATCCTCGGCTACACGACCGAGAAGCTGGTCTCGTCCGACTTCAACCACGACAGCCGCTCGTCGGTGTTCCACATGGATCAGACCAAGGTCATGGACGGAACCATGGTCCGCATCCTGACCTGGTATGACAACGAGTGGGGCTTCTCGAACCGCATGAGCGACACCGCCGTCGCGATGGGGAAGCTGATCTGACGGCCGTGCAACGGGCCACGCCCACCGCGAGCTGAGCCGATGGGTCTCCTGACGGATCTTGGCACCGGACTTCGCGCCGCCCTGCGCGTCGCGAGCCGGCCCGTGCGCCGGGCGCGAGGCCGCGGCGGCGTGGTGCTGCAGGCGTATCGGGGCTACGGCTCGCGCGACAGCGCCTTCGTGATCGGCCGCGTGTTCCGCCAGCGCAGCACGACGCCGGTGCGCGGTCCCTGGGATTTGCGACGGCACGCCCGCGACGTGCTGCGCCGCCTGGTGCGCCGCCCGGTTCGCGGCGCGGTCGTTCGTGGCCGGCTCCTAGACCGGGAAGCGGCGAGCGAGACGGATTCGGACGGTTATTTCCGTCTGAACTGGCGGCTCGAGCCCTGCGCGTCGGAGCCCGCGGTCTGGCAGACGGCGGCGCTTTTCCTGGATGGCGTCGACGGCGCGGTCATCGGCGCCGAAAGCGAGGCCGACGTCTACATCGCGCCGCCCCGCGCCCGGTTCGTCGTGATCTCGGACATCGACGATACGGTGATGTTCACCGGCGTCGCCAACAAGGCGGCGATGATGTGGCGCCTGTTCGTCCAGGGCGCGGGCAGCCGCACGGCGTTTCCGGGCGTGGCCGAACTCTACCGGGCGCTGCATGACGGCGCGTCGGGAAACGAGGGCAACCCGATGCTCTACGTGTCGCGGGCGCCCTGGGGCATCTACGAGGTCCTCGAGGAGTTCTTCCGACGGCACCAGATCCCGGCGGGCCCCGTGCTGCTGCTGCGCGAATGGGGCGTGAGCTGGAAGAGCCCGCTTCCGCGTCGCGCCGAGGACCACAAGCGCGTCCTGATCGAGCACATCATGGAGACCTACCGCCATCTGCCGGTAATCCTGATCGGCGATAGCGGCCAGCACGACCCGGCGATCTACCGGCAGGCAGTCGAGCGCTACGGGGCGCGCATCCTCGCCGTCTACATCCGCGACGTCTCCAAGCGCGACGCCTCGATTCATGCAGAGATCGAGGCGATGCAGGCGGTGATTCGCGACGCCGGCTCGGAGCTTGTCCTTGCGGCCGACACCGGCGCAATGGCCGAGCATGCGGCGGCGGGCGGTCTGATCGCGCCCGGCGACGTCGACGCGGTGCGCGCCGAGCGGGTCGAGGACGACGCCGAGGAGGCTGCGCCCCGCTCCTGAGCCGCATGGCGCCGGCGCCGCGGGACGACGCTCCCGAAAGAAGCCTTGTTTTCCGGAACATCGAACGGCGCGCCCCGTTTCCCCTCCGAAGCGAGCGGGAGGACATGATGCGAAACTGGCGATCCCTCACAAGGAAGATTCTCGCGATCCTTCTGGCGGTCGTCATCCTCGGCGGCGCCGCCGTGTCGCTGATCCCGCTGCTGGAATCCAATGCCTGGTGGGTTCGGTACGCGGATTTCCTGCGCATCCAGGCGGCGATCGTGCTGGCGGTCTCGATCCTGCTCTACCTGGTCGTCGGCGGCGGTCGCAGCGGCTGGGGCATTGCGATCGTCGCGGCCGGCGTAGCGGGGATCGGCTACCACGCCTACCGGCTCTATCCTTTCACCGGCGCCGTCGAGCCCATGGCGGTCGCAACGGCGACCTGCTCGCCGGGCGACCGGCTGCGCATCCTGGTGGCGAACGTGCAGAAGTCGAACGAGACGCGGGACCCGCTGCTGGCCGCCATCGCGTCGCACGATCCCGACCTGATCCTGCTGCTCGAGACCGACGCCTGGTGGGACGAGGCGATCGAGCCCCTCGCCAACGACTACCCGCAGGTCGTGCAGCAAATTCCGGAGACGGCGCAGGCCTTCGGGATGCACATCCTGTCGCGGTTCCCGCTTACCAACAAGCAGGTGGAGTTCTGGTTCGACGCCGACACGCCAACGATCCGCGCCGATGTCGAGCTTCCGTCCGGGCGGGTGGCGGGGTTCACCGGCCTGCACCCGAGGCCGCCGCTCTACTGGAGCCAGCCTACGACGATCCGCGACGGACACATGCTGCAGGCGGCCATCGAGGCCGCGCAGTCGGAGACGCCCACGATCATCGCCGGCGACTTCAACGCCACGCCGTGGGAGCGGATCAGCCGGCGCGCAATGCGGATCGGCGGCCTGCTCGACCCGCGCGTGGGGCGCGGCTTCTACCCGACCTATGACGCCCAAAGCGCGATCATGGCTTGGCCGCTCGACCAGATCCTGTTCCAGCCGGACCTGTCGCTCGTGGATTTCGAAAGGCTGCCCGCCATCGACTCCGACCATTATCCGGTGCGCGCCACCCTGTGCTTCGCCCCGGATCTGGCGGACCGCCAATCGCCTCCGCCTCCGACGCCTGACGACATGGCCGAGGCCCGGGCATCTATCGAACAGGCCCGCAACGCGCCGTGAGCGCGCCGCCTCGGCGCTGCGATGGACTCGCCGGCGCCGAGGGCTTACGCAACCAGCAGGTCTGGACCATGTTGGCGTCAGGCGACCCACGCCGGTTTCCGTCCGCCGCCGCTGCCGGACCGTCCGGCGCGCTTTCGAACCCGAAGGAGGCTTCCATGCTCGATCACACCGATCTCAAATCCATGCTGAAGGACCCCGACCTGCTGCGCGACAAGGCCTTCGTCGCCGGCGAATGGGTCGGCGCGGATGGCGGCAAGTCCTTCGAGGTGAACGAACCCGGCGCGCGGCGACGTCATCTGCACGGTTCCCGATCTGGGCGAGGCCGAGGTCACGCGCGCGATCGACGCGGCCTACGCCGCGCAGAAGGACTGGGCGAAGAAGACCGGCAAGGAACGCGCGGCGGTGCTGCGCAAGTGGTACGACCTGATGGTCGCCAACGCCGACGACCTCGCCGCGATCCTGACCGCCGAGATGGGCAAGCCGCTGGCCGAGGCGCGCGGCGAGATCCTCTACGGCGCCAGTTTCGTCGAGTGGTTCGGCGAGGAGGCCAAGCGCGTCTACGGCGAGACCGTGCCGGGCCACCAGCCCGACAAGCGCATCGTCGTGATGCGCCAGCCGATCGGCGTCGCGGCGTCGATCACGCCGTGGAACTTCCCGAACGCGATGATCGCGCGCAAGGTCGCGCCCGCGCTGGCGGTCGGCTGCGCCTTCGTCGCGCGGCCCGCGTCGCTGACGCCGCTCTCGGCGCTGGCGATGGCGGTGCTGGCCGAGCGCGCCGGCGTGCCGAAGGGCGTGCTCAGCGTCGTGACCTCCGAGCGCGGCTCGACGATCGGCAAGATCTTCACGGCGAGCCCGAAGGTGCGCAAGCTGACCTTCACCGGCTCGACCGAGGTAGGCCGCACCTTGCTGGCGCAGGCTGCGGAGCAGGTGATGAAATGCTCGATGGAGCTTGGCGGCAACGCGCCGTTCATCGTGTTCGACGACGCCGACCTCGACGCCGCGGTCGAGGGCGCGATGATCTCGAAGTACCGCAACAACGGCCAGACCTGCGTCTGCGCGAACCGGATCTACGTCCAGGCCGGCGTCTACGACGCCTTCGCCGAAAAGCTCGCGAAGAAGGCCGGGGAGATGAAGGTCGGCGACGGGTTCGAGGAAGGCGTCGTCGCCGGCCCGCTGATCAACGCCGACGCGCTCGACAAGGTCGAGGAGCACATCGCCGACGCGACGTCCAAGGGCGCCAGGGTTCTGACCGGCGGCAACCGCCACAAGCTCGGCGGCACGTTCTTCGAGCCGACGGTGCTGACCGGCGTCACGCGCGACATGATGGTGGCGCACGACGAAACCTTTGGTCCGGTCGCGCCGCTGTTCCGCTTCGAGGACGAGGCGGACGTGATCGCGCAGGCGAACGACACGATCTTCGGGCTGGCCAGCTATTTCTATGCGCGCGACCTCAGCCGGGTCTGGCGCGTCGCCGAGGCGCTGGAATACGGCATGGTCGGCGTCAACACCGGCCTGATCTCGACCGAGCTCGCGCCGTTCGGCGGCGTCAAGCAGTCCGGCCTCGGCCGGGAAGGCTCGCGACACGGAATCGAGGACTACCTGGAGATGAAATACGTCTGCCTCAGCGTGTGAGTCCGGGCACCGGCGCCCTCTCCGGCGCCATTTCGCTGGGAAAATGGCGCCACACGGTCTAGTAGTGTTCGCCTGAAGAACTGGACTTTGGGGGCATGATGGTTCGGGCCGCCTCATCCCAGGCGTTCCCCGAAAGCGTTGCACGATTGCGTGCGGCGCTGGACGCCGATGAGTCAGTCGGACCGGCGCACTGGCGCGCGCTGGAAAGCCTGGACTGGGCGACGCCCCTGCCGAATTCCGCGGCGCCCGGCTTTGTCTATCTCGCAGGATCCCGGCGCGGCTCGGCGGTCGGCGGCGGCGGCGTGACGATGGCCGAGGCGGCGACGCGGCTCGCGGGCGAGACGGCCGAGACCCTGGCGCAGGAACTGACGCCTGCGATCGTCGACCTGCCGCGGGATGCCGCGATAGAGGCGGTCTGGGGCGGCGGGCCGCGCATCGCCGCCTGGCGCGCGCCGTCGGGCGAAGCAGTCGCGGCGCCGGCCTGCGCGATCTACACCGCGTGGGAGGCGGCGCCCGGCGCCCCGCCGCGCAGCCTCGGCCTCGGAGCCGGACCGGACCTTGACGCCGCCCGCCTCGCGGGGCTGATGGAGCTTGTCGAGCGGGATGCCGCAGCGGCCTGGTGGCGCGGCGGCGTCCCGCCGCGCGCTGTCTGCGCCACGGCGGCGGCGGCGGCGGCGGCCATGGTCGCCGCTTGCCGCACTGGCGCACGGACGGTACGCCCGACCGTGTTTCTCGCGTTGCCCTCTCCGACCGGGGCGCCTGTCGCCTGCGCAATGTCGCGCGACGCGACCGGCGGAGCCGGGCTCGCCTTCGGGTTCAGGGCCGCCGCCGACATGCCCGCGGCGCTGGCCGGCGCTGCGCGAGAGCTGATGCAGATGGAGATCGCGCTCGAGCTCTCGCGGCTGCGCGCCGCAGGGCCGCGCCAGTCCCACGGCCCGGACGCCGCCGTGCTTGGCCGCGCCGATCTGGCCGCGGACCGCTTCGCAGCCTTCGCGGCGCTGCCGCCCGAGCCCCCCGCACGGCCCTGGGCGACCGGTTTCGCCGCGACCGCGGCGCGTCTCGCGGCAAAGGGCTTCGAAATCACGGTCGCCGACCTGCCGGCACCCGCCGGCGGCCTGGCCGTCGCCAAGGTCTTCGCACCGGCGCTGCGCCCGCTGCCCGGGCCGGGGCCGGCGCCCGTTCCCGGCTCGCCCGGCGCGACCGCGGACCTGATGTAATGCCGCCGGTGCTGGATACTTCGATCGTCGCCGTGACCACCACCGGCGCGATGCGTCTGACGATCGACGGGGTCGAGACGCAGCTCTCGAGCCGCAAGGCGATGGCGATCCTGGTCTATCTGGCGCTGCAGCCGGCGCTATCGGAAAGCCGCGAGCGCGTCGCGGCGCTGCTGTGGAGCGATTCCGGCGGCGACCACGCCCGCGCCGCGCTGCGCCAGACCCTGCGCCGCCTGAAGGCCGACCTCGGCCCGGCTGGCGACCTGATCGAGGCCGACCGCAGCGTGATGCGGCTGACCTGTCCGGTGCAGGTCGACATCCTGCAGGCGGCCCAGGCCGCCGAAAGCGGATCGGCGCCGGCGATGCTGGCTCGCGACGACGCCGACCTCGGCCGGCTCTTCACCGATCTGGAGGACCTCGACCCGGACTTCGACCTCTGGATCGCCGTCCAGCGCGAGCGGCTGACGGCGCAGCTGATTGCGCGGCTCGAGGCCGCCATCGCCGCCGCGCCCGACGATGCGACCCGCCTGAGGCTCGCCGAAGCGCTTGCGCGCGCCGATCCGACGCACGAGGGCGCCTGCCGCGCGTCGATGCAGGCGCACCTCGCGCTTGGCGACACCGCGCATGCGATGCGCGTCTACGAGCGGCTGTGGCGGGTGCTCGAGGATGAGCTCGACGTCGAGCCCTCGGAGCGGACCCAGGCGCTCTATGTCGCGATCAAGCAGGGCGAAATCCGCGCCGCCCCCTCGTCCGCAGAGCCCGGCTTCCTGGTCGCGCCGATCGCGATCGTGCTGGAGCCGACGCCGGCCGGCGACCTGCCCGAGAGCTTCCGCTACTTCGGCTCGATCTTCCGCGGCGAGATGATGGCCGCGCTGTCGCGCTTCCGCGACTGGCTGGTCATCGACGGCGAGCACGGCGGCGCGACCCCGCCGACCTACCGCGCCTATCGCCTGCGCATCACGATGCACGGCGCGCAGGACAGCATCCTGGTCTCGATGATGCTGATCGACCAGGCCGACAACCGCTGCATCTGGGCCGAACGGCAGACCGCGACGCTCGACGGCATCTCGACCCTGCACCGCAACGCGCTGCGGCTGCTGGCGGTCGCGCTCAACGTGCACCTCTCCGCGCCCCGCTTGCAAAGCGCCCGCGGCATGACGAGCCCGGCCGGCCGACGCTACGAGATGTGGATGCAGGCCCAGGCCCTGACCGGGGAATGGCGCGCCCAGTCCGAGGAGCGCGCCGAGGCGATCCTTCGCGAGCTGATCGCAACGACTCCCGACTTCGCGCCTGCGCTGGTCGCGCTCGCCCAGATCAGCAACACCCGGCCGATCGTCTATCCGGGCAAGCGCATGCGCCCCGAGCGGCTCGAGGAATCGCTGACGCTGACGGCGCGCGCCGTCGCCATCGACCCGCTCGACAGCCGAACGCACCTGTGCCGGGCCTGGGCTCACGCGATGAACGGCGCGCATTCGGCCGCGCTAAGTCACCTCGATCTGGCGCTGGACCTCAACGAGAACGACCCCTGGACGATCATTTCCGCCGCGCTGGGGTTCGCGTTCGCAGGCGAGGTGGAGCGCGCGCGGGAACTGGTCGCGCAGGCGAGCTCGTTCGGGATGCGGTACTCGCGCGCGGCGCAGGGGTATGTAGCCACGACGCGCTACCTGATCGGCGACTACGCAGGGGCCGCAGCCGCGGCCGAGGTGGCCGGCGATGCGATCATCAACCTGCCGGCCTGGGAGGCGGCGAGTCGGATCGCGAGCAGCGACGCGAGCGGCGGGGCGCGAGCGATGGCCAAGTTCCTAGACCTCGCGCGCGCCGGATGGACGGGCCCCTCGCCCCCCAGCGACGCGGAGGCGATCGACTGGTTCATGGCCTGCTTCCCGATCCGCGCGCCGGAGACGCGCGACGAACTGCGGCGCCGTCTCGCCGCCGCGCTCACGGAAAAAGGGCGGCTGGACTAGCCAGCCGCCAGTTGGGTCAGGGAGGAAGCAGACCCGACGCAAGGGCCTGCAGCGGAGCCGAGCGCAAGCCGGCTACTTGCACTGGGCAATCGTGTAGTCGCCGATCCGGGCGAGGAACGTGTCGAGCGGCGTCATCACCGGCCCGAAATGCTTGTGATAGATATCGTCGTAGAACTTGGGCAGCATGTAGCGGTCGCTGACCCGAAGATCCTCCACCTTCGCAAGCGTCGCCTCGGTGACGCCGCGCTCTGGCAGGCGGATCACCAGGACATCGGCCTTGCCCTCGACGAACCGGACCTCGTTGAACGTGTCGGGCACCCTCGCGATACCGTCGAGCTGCGCCTGCAGCTCGCCGATGTCTCGGGGCCGCGCGTCCTCGTTGCGCGTCCAGTCGACGACGAGCCGGCCGAGCTCGATATAGTCGGCAACCTCGACGAGGCCGGCTGCGGAGGCGGGTGTGGTCTGGCTGTCGAGCATGGGGATCTCCCGAGTTTTGCTGGGATCTGGAGCGGCCGGAGCCGCGGCTTCCGCGATCGCGGCGTGGAGGCGGGCTCCTTCCGCGAACCGGTAGTGACGTTGCAGGAACAGGATCACGTCGGCCATGCGCGCGGGAACCCTGCCATCAAAGACCCGCTCCCGGGCCGCGGCCAGATCGGCGTCGGACGCGGGCTCGGGCAGAGCCGCCACGATGGTCTCGGCCAGCAGGACCGATCCCAGCGCGCCCAGCGTCTGGCCGTCCGCGTCGGCCTCGGCCTCCAGCATCAGGAACAGCGTCAGCGGCGGATCCGACGCCAGCGCCGCGCGCTGGTCGGCCCCGAGGTCGACGTCCTTCAACCAGTCCGAGACCGCCGCGCGCCAGCGCGCCCCGTCGCCTGCGAACCACCGCTTCAGCAGGTCGGGCGCAGCCTGCTCGATCCGGGCGATCACGGCGGCGACCCCGGGCACGTCCGCGGCGCAGGAGGCGGCGAGATCGCGCAGGATCATGCCGTCCTTCGGCGTCGGCGCATCCAGTCCGACGCCGCCGCCCAGCCCGAACGGCCGCGCGACATGCGGCCCTATCTCGCGCGCCCGCTGCGCCGGCGGCAGGCCGGGGATGTCGAAGAACCGGCCGAAGTCGAGCAGCCAGTCCTCGGTCAGCGGCATGTCGCTCGGCCGACTGACGCCGTTGTGCCGAATCATGCTGCGCAGACCCTCGAAGCGGCGCTGGTCGTTCAGTTCGTAGAATCTCGCGCACGAGCCCGTGGCCGAGCCGCGCGACGCCGGCCATGAAGACGCGCGGCGGAGCCGTCGTCCGGCCGACCGAGCGGCGGACCGGATCGTCGCGCACGTAGTCGGCGCGCAGATCCGGCAGCAACCAAGCGCCGAGCACGTCCTGGATCAGCGCGGAGCGGTAGACGTGGCGAGCGATGCGCCGCGCGGCCTCGAAGCCCTCCGGGTCCTCGGCGCGATCGGCGCCGAGCCGGCCGGCGACGGCATTGTGCAGCAGCGCCCACAGCGTCTGCACTTGACCGAGCGCAACGTTGGACTCCGAGAAGGCGTTCGGAACCAGAACCTCGGTCATGGCTTCCGAACCGCGCGCGTCCAGATGCGGACAGGCCGTGCGGGGCAGGTCACGCGCCGCCCCCCAGGCCGGAGAATCGACGGTCGTCTTGGCCCGGCCGGTACGCAGCATCGAGCGCCCCGCTCCCGGCACGATCGGCGCCTGGTAGGCAAAGCTGTCGTGTCTCGGCCCATCGCCGTAGATCAGAGCGAGATCGAGCCTCGGCTCGCCGGCGACGTCGTCGCGGCCGCGCAGATCGAGATCATGCGCGGCGAACTGCGCCAGGTAGGTCGCTCCGGCCGGGATCGCCGAGGCCGAGCCCGGCCTGCGCGTCCGGCCGATCTTGGCAGCGATCCGGCGCAGCGCTTCGGTGCGTTCGGGGCCCGCCGGGATCGCGGCGAACGCCCCGCCGTCGGCGGCGTCGGCGAGGATCGCCACGCTGGGGGTGGAACAGGTCTGGGCTGCGTCTGTCATTCTGAAAGCTCGCTTCTTGCTGGGCGTTAACGAAGGTAAACCACGTCCTGCGTTACGCCATCGTGACAGCCAGGACGGCACCCGCAACGCTCCGGCCGCCTACGCGCGGCGTCAGCGCGCTCTCGCAACTGTGCGGGCGCCACCCCGCATTGCAACGCAGAGTCCGCTGGACCGCCCGGATTGTTGCGGTTAATCAGACGCAAGCGGCGAAGGGGCTCGCCCACAGGCATGCGCCCGCGCTCGAGGAGCAAAACCGAGGAGATGTTTGCGTGGCTCATGCAGAAGAGGCTCATGCAGAAGAGCAAACCGGAACCCGGCGAGACTTCCTTTATGTCGCGACGGGCGCTGCGGGCGTGGTCGCGACCGGCGCGGCGGTCTGGCCGTTGATCAACCAGATGAACCCGAGCGCCGACGTGGAGGCGCTTTCCTCGCTACGCATCGACGTCAGCGCGGTCGAGGAGGGAAGCCAGCTCACGATCAGCTTCCTCGGCAAGCCGGTCTTCGTCCGGCTGCGCACCGCTGAGAACGTCGCCGAGGCTGAAGCGACCGCCGTCGCCGATCTGCCGGACCCTTTGGCCCGCAACGCGAACATCCCGGGCGAGGCGCCCGCAACTGACGAGAACCGCGGGATGGAAGGCGCCGAGCAGTGGCTGGTGATGTGGGGCGTCTGCACCCATCTCGGCTGCGTCCCGCTCGCCGACGCCGGCGACTACGGCGGCTGGTTCTGCCCGTGCCACGGCTCGCACTACGACACCGCAGGCCGCATCCGCCGCGGTCCCGCGCCGGAGAACCTCCACATCCCCCTCGCGAGCTTCGTCGACGAGGGCGTGCTTCAGCTCGGCTAAGGAGACAAGCAACATGGGCGGCATCCCCCACGACCACTACGAGCCGAAGACCGGCGCCGAGAAATGGGTGGAGAGCCGTCTGCCGGCGCTCGGCCTTATGCACTCGACCCTGACGATCCCGACGCCCCGCAACCTGAACTGGATGTGGATCTGGGGCATCATTCTCGCCTTCTGCCTCGTGATGCAGATCGTCACCGGCATCGTGCTCGCGATGCACTACACGCCGAACACGACGCTCGCCTTCGCTTCGGTCGAGCACATCATGCGCAACGTCAACGGCGGTTGGGCCCTTCGCTACATCCACGCCAACGGCGCGTCGCTGTTCTTCGTCGCCGTCTACATGCACATCTTCCGGGGCCTCTACTACGGGTCCTACAAGACCCCGCGCGAGATCACCTGGATCATCGGCATGCTGATCTACCTGCTGATGATGGGCACCGCCTTCATGGGCTACGTCTTGCCCTGGGGCCAGATGTCGTTCTGGGGCGCGACCGTCATCACCGGCCTCTTCGGCGCGATCCCGGTCGTCGGCGAGCCGATCCAGACGCTGCTGCTCGGCGGCCCGTCGGTCGGAAACCCGACGCTGAACCGGTTCTTCTCGCTGCACTACCTTCTGCCATTCGTGATCGCGGGCCTGGTCATCGTCCACATCTGGGCGTTCCACACGACCGGCAACAACAACCCGACCGGCGTCGAGGTCCGGCGCAGCTCCAAGCGCGAGGCCCAAGCCGACACGCTGCCGTTCTGGCCGTACTTCGTGATCAAGGACCTGTTCGCGCTGGTCTTCGTGCTGGTGATCTTTGCCGCGATCGTCGGCTTCATGCCGAACTTCCTCGGCCATCCCGACAACTACATCGAAGCCAATCCGCTGGCGACGCCAGCGCATATCGTGCCCGAATGGTACTTCCTGCCCTTCTACGCGATGCTGCGCGCGATCACCTTCGACGTGCTGTTCATCAACTCCAAGCTTGGCGGCGTGATCGCGATGTTCGGCTCTATCATCGTGCTGGCGCTGGTGCCCTGGCTCGACACGAGCCGGGTGCGCTCGGGGCGCTACCGTCCGATGTTCAAGGTCTGGTTCTGGCTGCTGGTCGTGGACTTCTTCCTTTTGATGTGGTGCGGCGGAATGCCGGCCGAGCAGCCCTTCGTCATCATCAGCCAGCTCGGAACGCTCTACTGGTTCGCGTTCTTCCTGGTGATCCTGCCCCTGCTCGGCGTGCTGGAGAAACCGACGACGCCACCGGAAACGATCGAGGCCGATTTCCGGGAACACTACGGAACGGGCGCCGAGGGCATGGCCCGCGCCGCAGTCAGCAGGCCCGCAGAATGAGCGTCGATACCGGAGCAGGGACCATGCTGAAGACCACGATCCTATCCGCCCTGGCTGCTGCCGCACTGGCGGCAGGCGTCTCCGGCGCGCTCGCGCAGGAGGTCGAGGAGCCCGACGCCGCGGACGTCACGATCATCGACGAACAGGCCGCGTCCGACACGCAGCAGGAGGAGTCCGAGGCCCCAGCCGAGGAAGCCGGCGCCGCGCATGCGACGCAGCACGTCACCGACTTCGCGTTCCCGTTCGAGGGTCCGTTCGGCTCGTTCGACCAGGCCCAGCTCCAGCGCGGGCTTCAGGTCTACACCGAGGTCTGCTCGGCCTGCCACGGCCTGAAGTTCGTCGCCTTCCGCACGCTGGCGGCGGAGGGAGGTCCGGCGATGACCGAGGAGCAGATGCGCGCCTACGCCGCGATGTGGGAGGTCGACGACGGCGACGGCGGCACGCGTCCGGCCGCGCCGCCGGACCACTTCCCGGCTTCGATGCTCGAGAACGCGCCGGACCTCAGCCTGATGGCCAAGGCGCGCGCCGGGTTCCACGGACCGGCCGGCCTGGGCATCAACCAGCTGATGAACGGCATCGGCGGTCCGGAATACATCGCCTCGTTCCTGACCGGCTTCACCGGCCAGGAGATCGAGCAGGCGGGCTCCGTCCTCTACGAGAATTCGGCCTTCGGCGGCTATGTGGCGATGCCGCCGGTGCTGATGCCCGAACTTGTCGCCTACAAGGACGGGACCGAGGCTACCGAAGCGCAGATGGCCCAGGACGTCGCGGCCTACCTGATGTGGACGGCCGAGCCGAAGATGATGGCGCGCAAGGCCTCGGGCCTGACCGCAGTCCTGTTTCTCGTCGTGCTGACCGTGCTGCTCTACTTCACCAACAAGAAGATCTGGGCGCCTTACAAGGCCAGCAGGCAGAATCACGTCTGACCGAAGGCCTGCGCCGTCGACAGCGAAACGCCTCTGGCCCGCCTGGCCCGGGGCGTTTCGTTTGCGCGGGTCTTCCTGCCCCTCCCGTCTGGTCCGAGCCTAGCCGGGGAACCGTCTCTCGTCGGGAACCCGATGCGCTCTTGACGTGCCTGCGGCAGGCGGAACGAATACGGTCGACCCGCAGACACCGGAGCCAGACATGCCCTATTCCTACGACGACCAGAACATTTTCGCGAAGATCCTGCGCGGCGAGATCCCGAACGAGACCGCCGCCGAGACCCCGCACAGCCTCGCCTTCCACGACATCCGGCCGCTGGCGCCCGCGCATGTGCTGGTGATCCCGAAGGGGTCGTACGTGAATGCGGATCATTTCGGCGCCGAGGCCAGCGACGCGGAGATCGTCGACTTCACGCGGCTCGTGGCGCGGCTCACGACGGAACTCGCCCTGGCGCCCGAAGCCGGCGGCGACGGATACCGGCTTATCTCGAACTGCGCCGAGCACGCGTTCCAGGAAGTGCCGCACTACCATGTCCACATCCTCGGCGGCCGCCCGCTGGGCCGGATGCTGCAATCCGTCGGGTAAGGGCGCCGTCCTGATCGCCCCACAAGCCTGCATCCCCGCCACGACCCGCCGGCCATTGCCCCCCGCCCGGCAGAGAGGCTAAAAGACCGGCGTCACGCCAGCCGCACCGGAGCAGCCATGTCGAGCACGCCCCCAGCCCCACCGGAGGTCATCGAAGTCACCCGGACCCGGATCGCCTGCGACGGCGGCGGCGGCGTGATGGGCCATCCACGGGTCTGGCTGCAGATCGCGCCCGAGGTCGGCGCGGTCGATTGCGGCTATTGCGACCGCAGGTACGTCCTGAAGCTCGGCGCCGGACCCGAGGATCACTGACGTGGGCCACGAGCCGGCTCCCGAAGCGGCTCCCGACACGGCCGGAGCGCGCCCGCCGTTCGGTCCGGGCAGCCACCTGCACCTGATCGACGGCTCCGGCTTCATCTTCCGGGCCTACCACGCGCTGCCGCCGCTGACACGCAAGTCGGACGGACTGCCGATCGGCGCGGTCGCCGGCTTCTGCAACATGATCTACAAGCTGGTCGAGGACGCGAAGGGCGCCGACGCACCGACGCATGTGGCGGTGATCTTCGACAAGTCCGAGCAGACGTTCCGCAACGAGCTCTTCCCCGCCTACAAGGCCCAGCGCCCGCCCGCGCCCGAGGACCTCGCGCCGCAGTTCGGCCTTATCCGCGAGGCGACCCGCGCCTTCAACCTGCCCTGCATCGAGATGGCCGGCTACGAGGCCGACGACATCATCGCGACCTACGCCGCGCAGGCCCGCGACGCCGGCGGCCGCGTCACGATCATCTCCGCCGACAAGGACCTGATGCAGCTGGTCTCGCCGGGCGTCGAGATGCTCGACACGCTGAAGATGAAGCGCATCGGCCCCGAGGAGGTGTTCGAGAAGTTCGGCGTCGCGCCCGACCGCGTCGTCGACGTGCAGGCGCTGGCCGGCGACAGCGTCGACAACGTGCCCGGCGCGCCCGGCATCGGCGTCAAGACGGCGGCGCTGCTGATCCAGGAATACGGCGACCTCGATACGCTGCTCGAGCGCGCCGGCGAGATCAAGCAGCCGAAGCGTCGCGAGACGCTGCAGACCCATGCCGAGCAGATACGCGTCTCGCGCCAGCTGGTCACGCTGCGCCTCGACGCGCCGGTCGAGGACCCGCTCGAGGCGCTCGAGGTCCGCGATCCCGACGCGGACGCGCTGCTCGACTTCCTCGCCCGAATGGAGTTCCGCACGCTGAGCGCCCGCGTCGCGGCGAAGCTCGGGGCCGAGGCGCCGACCATCTCGCCGGCGCGCACCGCGCCGGCGGCCTCCGCCGCGCCCTCCAGCGCCGCCGGCTCGACCTTCGACGTTCCCGCGGAGCCCGTGCTTCCCGAATTCGACCGCGCCGTGGACGTGATCCTGCGCGACGCCGCCGCGCTCGAAGCCTGGATCGCCGCCATCCGCGATGCGGGCGCGGTCGCGCTCGCCGTGGAGACCAGCGCGCCCGACGACATGCGCTCGACCCTCGCCGGCATCTCGTTCTGCATCGGCCCGGGCCGGACCGCCTATCTGCCGCTAGGCCATGTGGCCGGCGACGGCGACCTCTTTTCCGGCGACCAGCGCGCCGAGGGTCAGGCGCCGGCCGATGCCGCGCTCGCGCTGCTGAAGCCGGTGCTCGAGGATCCGGCCGTCCTGAAGATCGGCCTGAACGTCAAGCACGACATGAAGGTTCTCGCACGCCTCGGCATTCGCCTCGCGCCGGTCGACGACGTGACGCTGGTCTCCTACGCGATGCACGCGGGAGAGCACGGCCATTCGGCCGAGTACCTGTCGGAATCCTACCTCGGGCACACGCCGCTGGCCCGAAAGTCCCTGCTCGGCTCGGGCAAGGCCGCGCGCAGCTTCGAGCGAACCCCGATCGCGGACGCAGCCCCTCACGCGGCAGAGACCGCCGAGATCGCCTGGCGGCTCTGGCGCGTGCTGAAGCCGCGCCTGCCCGCGGCGCGGGTCACCCGTGTCTACGAGACGATGGAGCGCCCGCTCGTGCCGGTGCTGGCCGAGATGGAGATGGCCGGCATCCGGGTCGACCGCGCGCATCTGTCGCGGATGTCCGGCGCCTTCGCGCAGAAGATGGCGGCGCTCGAGGACGAGATCCACGGCCTCGCCGGATCGAGCTTCAACATAGGCTCGCCGAAGCAGCTCGGCGAAATCCTGTTCGACCAGATGGGGCTCGGCGGCGGCAAGAAGGGCAAGACCGGCGCCTACGCGACCGGGGCCGATGTGCTGGAGGAGCTTGCGGCGCAGGGCCACGACCTGCCCGCCCGCGTGCTGGACTGGCGCATGATCTCCAAGCTGAAGTCGACCTATACCGACACGCTCCAACTCGCGATCAACCCCGAGACCGGCCGCGTCCACACCTCGTACGTGATTTCCGGCGCCGCCACCGGCCGCCTCGCCTCGACCGACCCGAACCTGCAGAACATACCCGTCCGCACCGAGGAGGGCCGCCGCATCCGCGAGGCCTTCGTGGCCGAGGCCGGCAACGTGATCGTCAGCCTCGACTACAGCCAGATCGAGCTGCGGATCCTCGCCCATATGGCGGACATCCCGGCGCTGAAGGACGCGTTCCGGCAGGGCCTCGACATCCACGCGATGACCGCCTCCGAAATGTTCGGCGTGCCGATCGAGGGCATGCCCGGACATATCCGCCGCCAGGCCAAGGCGATCAACTTCGGGGTGATCTACGGCATCTCGGCGTTCGGGCTCGCGAACAACCTGCGCATCCCCCGCGAAGACGCCCGGCGCTTCATCGAGACCTATTTCGAGCGCTTTCCCGGCATCCGAGGCTACATGGACCGGACCCGCGCCTTCGCAAAGGAACACGGCTTCGTCGCGACGCTGTTCGGCCGGCGGATCCACACGCCCGAGATCAACGCCAAGGGACCGGCGGCGGCGTTCGCGTATCGCGCCGCGATCAACGCGCCGATCCAGGGCTCGGCCGCCGACGTGATCCGCAGGGCGATGATCCGCGTGCCCGGGGCCATTGCCGGCCTGCCCGCCCGGATGCTGCTTCAGGTCCATGACGAACTGGTCTTCGAGGTAGCCGAATCAGCCGTCGACGAGACAGTCGCCCGGGTCCGGAGCGTCATGGAGCGCGCCGCCGCCCCGGCGGCCGACCTGACGGTTCCGCTGGTCGTCGACGCCGGTTCCGGCCCGAACTGGGCCGCCGCGCACTGAAGTCGGCGAGTTCCCGCCGGATCTTGTTGCCGATCAAGCACAGAAATGCGGCAGAGCGCCGAAAAACTGCGCACGGCTTGACTGTCGTATTGCGCGCGCAGACCCTATGCCGATGCTTCCGGCCGCCTTGGCCGGCGTGATGACGTGGGGGACATAGCGCCATGAGTTTCAACGGGATCAGGTCGATTGCTTGTGCGGCGCTGCTTGGCGTCTGGGCCGGTGCGTCGGCGGCTGCCACGATCACGGACGGGAGCCTGCTGCCCTCGGGCCGCGCGCTCGATCTGACTGGAGCCTCGGCATGCGGCGCGAGCGGATCGGTCATGTCGACGAACGTGGGCACGTTCAGAAGCTCCGGCGCCGCAGGTTCGGGCGCGGCTTCCTGCGGGGTGAAGACCACCGCGCAGGTCAAGACCCCGGCCACCCCGCATCCCTATGGCCGCTTCGACCCGGACGGGATTGGCTGGATCGACTCCAACGACCTGCCCGAGATGGTCTGGAAGGTCGACATCGGCCGGCCGGTCCGCGGCGTCAGCTTCCAGCTGACCGATGCGCACGACCAGGCCAACAGCCATTTCAGGATCAGGTCCGCCGGCGCGGTCTGGAGGATCGCAGACCGCGAGGAGAACGGCACGTCTCACCTGATCACGATCCTGTTCGACGAGCCCACCGACAATCCGCGCATCCGGTTCCTGACGCGGCACAACGACGGTTACGGCATCACCCAGGTCTCGGTTGCGCCGGTGCCGCTTCCGGCGGGGCTGCTGCTGGCCGGAACAGGAGTGGCGGCGCTAACGGCGATCGGCCGCCGGCGGCGCAAGCCTCAGGCCCCGGCGGGGCGCTGACTCCGCCGGGCTCCGGGTCCGCCGACGCCTACACGAAGCGGTTGACCCAGTTCTCCAGTTTCTCCTGACGGCCTGACCTCGGCTGCGGGTTCAGGCCGTCCCGGTCGACGCGCTCTGCGATGCTGGCAAGGTCCGAGTCCAGCAACGCCTGCGCCTCCGGGCTCCGCCAGCCCGCATAGCGCTCGGTCAGCGCCGTCTCGAGCCCGCCGTCCTCGACCATCGCCGCGGCGGCCAGAAGCGCCTTGGCGCAGACGTCCATGCCGCCGATATGCGCGGCGATCAGGTCGGCGGGGTCCAGCGACTGGCGGCGCAGCTTGCTGTCGAAGTTGAAGCCTCCTGTCGTAAATCCGCCCGCCTTCAGCATGTAGTAGATCGCCAGCGCCATCTCCGGCGCGTTGTTCGGAAACTGGTCGGTGTCCCAGCCCGACTGGTAGTCGTTGCGGTTCGCGTCGACCGAGCCGAACACGCCCAGCGCCGCCGCCGTGGCGATCTCGTGCTCGAACGAATGCCCGGCCAACACCGCGTGCCCGACCTCGATGTTCAGCTTCACCTCCTTCTCCAGCCCGAAGCGCTGCAGGAAGCCGAAGACCGTGGCGACGTCGTAGTCGTACTGATGCTTGGTCGGCTCCTGCGGCTTCGGCTCGATCAGGATCGTGAACGGGGCGCCGATCTTGTGCTTGTACTCGACGACCATCGACAGGAACCGGCCCATGTGGTCGAGTTCCTGGCGCATGTCGGTGTTGAGCAGCGTCTCATAGCCCTCGCGCCCGCCCCAGAGCACGTAGTTCGCGCCGCCCAGGCGATGGGTCACGTCCATCGCCTCCTTCACCTGCGCCGCGGCGTAGGCGAAGACGTCCGGATCCGGGTTCGTCGCCGCGCCGGCCATGAAGCGGCGGTTCGAGAACAGGTTCGCGGTGCCCCACAGCAGCCGCACGCCGGTCTCGTCCATCTTCCGCGCGAAGACGTCGGCGATCTCGTTCAGGTTCCGGTTCGATTCCGCGAGGCTCTTGCCCTCGGGCGCGACGTCGCGGTCATGGAACGTGAAGAACGGCGCGCCGAGGATCGAGAACATCTCGAACGCGACCTCCGCCTTCAGCCGCGCCGCCTCCATGCCGCCGTCGAACCAGGGCCGCTCGAAGGTCTGGCCGCCGAACGGGTCCGATCCCGGCCAGGCGAACGAGTGCCAGTAGGCGACGGCCATCCGCAGATGCTCTTCCATCGTCTTGCCGAGCACGACGCGGCTCGGCTCGTAGTAGCGGAACGCCATCGGGTCGTCGCTGTCGGGCCCGAGGAACGGGGCCTTGTCGATGCCGGAAAAGAAATCGCTCATGACATCACCTCCTTGAGCGCGGGATAGAGAGCGCGATAGCGGGCGTGGCCCTCGCGGTAAGCCGGGACCAGCGCCGGGTCCGGCGCGATCTCGCGCAGGGTTTCCGGCGCCGCGCAGACCTCGTGCGGCTCGGCGCCCTCCGCGGCGCAGATCGCCAGCCGCGCCGCGCCCAGCGCCGCGCCGATGTCGCTGTCGGCGGCCAGCCGCAGCGGCCGGTCCAGCACGCTCGCGATGATCTTCAGCCAGGCGTCCGAGCGCGAGCCGCCGCCGACCGCCAGCGCGTTGTCGAAGTCGGTGCCGGCCGCGGCCAGCGCGGCCTGGCAGTCGGCGAACGCATAGGCGACCCCCTCCATCGCCGCCTGCGTCAGGTCCGCGACGCCCTGGCTCTGCGCGAGGCCCACGAAGGCGCCGCGGGCCCCCGGATCGTTGTGCGGCGTCCGCTCGCCCGACAGATAGGGCAGGAACGTCACCTCGGACGGCCGCTCGATCGGGCCGACGCCGGCGACCAGAATCCTTCGCCGACCTGCCCGCGATCCGCGACAGCCACTCGAGGCTGTCCGCCGCAGACAGGATCACGCCCATCTGGTGCCAGGTCTCCGGGATCGCGTGGCAGAACGCATGCACCGCGCCGGCGGTGTTCGGCGAGAACTTCGCGTTCGACACGAAGAGCACGCCCGACGTCCCGATCGACACGAAGGCGGAGCCCGGCGTCACCACGCCGACGCCGCAGGCCGCGGCCGCGTTGTCGCCGGCGCCGCCCGCGACGACCGCCGCGCCCTGCACCCCCCAGCGCCGCGCGAGATCCGCGCGCAATTCGCCCGAAACCGCGCTGCCCTCGACCAGCCGCGGCATCTGCGCCCGCGTCAGCCCGGTCGCCTCCAGGAGGTCGTCCGACCAGTCGCGCGCGGCGACGTCGAGCCACAGCGTGCCCGCCGCGTCCGACATCTCCGACACGTGGTGGCCAGTCAGCCGGAACCGGACGTAATCCTTCGGCAACAGCACCATCGAGACCTTGTCGAAAATCTCAGGCTCGTGCTTGCGGACCCAAAGCAGCTTCGGCGCGGTGAAGCCTGCCATCGCGATGTTGCCCGCGACGTCGCGCGAGCGCGGAAACGCCGCCTCCAGCTCCGCGCATTCCGCGCCGGAGCGGCCGTCGTTCCACAGGATCGCCGGGCGCAGCACCGCGTCGTCGGCGTCCAGACAGACCGCGCCGTGCATCTGCCCCGACAGGCCGATCCCGCGCAGCCCCGCCAGCCCGTGCTCGGCCGCCAGCGCATCGATCGTCGCCTCGACCGCCTCCCACCAGGCTTCCGGATCCTGCTCCGACCACCCCGGATGCGGGCGCGACACCTGAAGCGGCCGGCTCGCCTGTCCGATCAGCCTCTGGTCCGCGTCGAACAGCGCCGACTTGACCGAGGACGTTCCGATATCGATGCCGAGATACATGGCTCCCCTTCCTCTAACCCGCCGCCGGACGGAACCGCGCGCCGAGGCCGTCGCCACGCGCGAAGACGCGGCGCAAACCGTGCGATATCACGATGTTGACGATCTCCTGGCCTCCCGCTGGCGCCTGCCCTCGGCGGGGCCCCTTGTCCCGGGCCGAGCGACGATTCTCCGCCCTCTCGTCGGCGGGCACAACATCGACGCGCGTCCGGAACTTGTCAAACCGTTCCTCCGGGGCGCAGCCTTCGTCCGGCAGCCGGTCCTCCTGCGCTGGCCCAGCCGGAACCGATCTGCTAGCCTGCGAGAAACAATATGACGTCAGGGAGACTTTCATGCACCGTATCCTGTACGCCGCCGTGGCCGCCGCTGCGCTTGCCCAGCCGGCCCTCGCCCAGCAGCAGCTTTCGATCGCGACCGGCGGCACCGGCGGCACCTACTTCCCGATCGGCGGCGGCATCGCCGAGCTGATCAACAACAACATCGACGGCTATTCCGCGGTCGCCGAGGTCACGGGCGCCTCCGTCGAGAACATGGCGCTGATCAACTCGGGCGACAGCGACTTCGCGATCGCGCTCGCCGACACGGTCTACCAGGCCTATACCGGCACCGGCGCCTTCGAGGGCCGCCAGCTCGGCGACCTGCGCGCGCTGCTGTCGGTCTACCCGAACGCGGTCCAGATCGTCGCGATCGAGGGCAGCGGCGTGACCGGCCTGCAGGACCTGAAGGGCAAGCGCGTGTCGGTCGGCGCGCCCGGATCGGGCACCGAGGTCAACGCCGAGACGCTGCTGGCGGCGAACGGCATCACCTACGACGACATCGAAGAGCAGCGGCTGAACTTCAACGAGACCGCCGACGCGCTGCGGGACGGCGCGATCGACGTCGGAATCTGGAGCGTCGGCCCGCCCACCAGCTCGATCCTGAACCTCGCGGCCACCCGGTCGATCGACGTGATCGGCCTCAGCGACGACGAGATCGACGCGGCGCAGGAGGCGGAGCCGGTCTTCGCCGCCTATACGCTCGCTGCCGGCATCTACGACGGCATGGACGAGCCGGTGCGCACGATCTCGATCCCGAACGTCTTCGTCGTCAGCGAAGAGATGGACGAGGAACTCGCCTACCAGGTGACGAAGACGATCTTCGAGCGCGTCGACGACCTGCGGGCGATCCATCCTGCGGCAAACGACACGACCGTCGAGTTCACGATGGACTCGACGCCGATCCCGCTGCATCCGGGCGCGATCCGCTACTTCGAGGAAGCGGGCGTCGAGATCCCCGACAGGCTGCGCCCGTGATCCAGGCGGCGACGGGCGCGGCTCTGGCGCTCGCCGCCTTCGCGGCCGCCGCCGGCGTGGCGGCCGGCGCCAACCCGCGCCTCCAAGTGGTCGAGAACGGCGCGACGGCGATGACCGCCGATCTCGGTCCCGACGGACGCTGGTGCTTGGTCTGGAACCACTCGGTCGCGGGCTTCGAGGTCCGCGACTGCTTTCGAGCCGACGGCGGGACGCTGGTGCTGGAACGCAGCCACCAGCCCGACTTCGCCGCAGGGCTCGGCGACATTCCCGGCCGCGGCCATGTCGTCTCCGACGGCTCCGGCGGCTACTGGATAGAGCACATCGACGCGGCGATGCCGGCCGGCGGCCTGCCCCTGCGCGTGGGCTCGCAGCGCGTCGGTCACCGTCTTGAAATCGGCGACGAGGTTCTGCCGCTGCCGGCCCGGCTTGCCCGCCACAGCGTGGTGATCCGCCTTGTCCCAGGCAGCTGACGAAGCCGCGCAGATCGGCATGATTTCGCGGCCGCGCTACCAGCCCCGCGCTGCGCTCGCGGCCATCGCCGTCGTCGGCGTCGCGCTGTCGCTGTTCCAGCTGTGGTCGGCCGGCGTGCAACCCCTCGGGCTCTTCTACCAGCGCTCGATCCACCTATCCTTCGTGCTGGCGCTGTCGATCCTGATGTTCCCGGTCTGGGGGCCGCGCGCCCGCGGCGCCGGCGGATGGCTGATCGACCTCGTTCTGCTGACCGCGGCGGTCGCCAGCGGCGGCTACATCGCGGTCTTCCTCGACCAGATCATCGACCGCGCCGGGTTCTGGACCTCGACCGATATCGCGATGGGCGTCATCGCGACGCTGACCGTGCTCGAGGCCAGCCGCCGCGCGGTCGGCTGGGGGATGACCGCGATCGGCGTCATCGCGATCCTCTACGCGCTCGCGGGCCCCCGCGGCGCGCTGCCGGCGCTCGGCGAATGGCTGCCCGGCATCCTCGCCCATCGCGGCTACTCCACCGACCGACTGGTCGGCACGCTCTATCTCGGCCAGGAGGGCATCTTCGGCCTGCCCCTCGGGGTCGCCGCCACCTACATCTTCATCTTCGTGCTGTTCGGCGCCTTCCTCGAGGCGACCGGCGCCGGCAAGTTCTTCATCGACCTCGCCTATGCCGCCACGGGGCGCCAGCGCGGCGGCCCGGCCAAGGCCGCGGTGATCGCCTCGGCCGGCATGGGCTCGATCTCCGGCTCGGCGATCGCCAACGTGGTCACGACCGGCGCCTTCACGATTCCGCTGATGAAGCGCCTCGGCTACAAGCCCGCTCAGGCCGGCGGCATCGAGGCCGCCGCTTCGACGGGCGGCCAGATCATGCCGCCGCTGATGGGCGCCGGCGCGTTCCTGATGTCCGAATACACCCGCGTCCCCTATCTCGACATCGTCAAGGTCTCGATCTTCCCCGCGATCCTCTATTTCGGCACCGTCTACCTCTTCGTCCACATCGTCGCGCTGAAGCGCGGCATGGAGGGCCTGCCCGCCTCCGAACTGCCCCGCGTGCGCCAGGTGCTGCGCGACGGCTGGCACTTCCTGCTGCCGCTCCTCGTGCTGATCTGGCTGCTCGCGATGTCGATGTCGCCGATGCGCGTCGGCTTTTACGCGATCCTCTCGATCCTAGCCGCCGCCGCCGCCCGCGCGCTCTGGACGGCGCTTGCCGAGACCCCGCCCCCCGGCGCGCCGCCGCTTGCCACCCGCCTGACCACGCTCGCCCGCTCCGGAGCCGAGATCGTGCTCCGCGGCCTCGAGCTTGGCGCCCGCAACGCGGTGCCTGTCTCCATCGCCTGCGCGGTCGCCGGCATCATCGTCGGCGTCGTCGGCCTGACAGGTCTCGGCCTCAAATTCTCGTCGATGATGATCGCGTTGTCCGGCGGCAATCTGGTGCTCGCGCTGCTCCTCGTCATCATCGCGAGCCTGATCCTCGGGATGGGCCTGCCGGTCACCGCCGCCTACATCGTGCTGATCGTGCTGGTCGGCCCGGCGCTGACGCAGGAATTCGGCATCCCGCTGCTGATCGCGCACCTCGTCGTGTTCTGGTACTCGCAGGATTTCGAACGTCACGCCTCCCGTGGCGCTCGCCGCATTCGCCGGCGCGGCGATCGCCGGGGTCGAAGCCGATGGACACCGCTTTCCAGGCCTGGAAGTTCGCGAAGGGGCTGTACCTGATCCCCTGCTTCATGGTGTTCAATCCCGAGATCATCACTCGGCGGCCCGATCCTCTACGTGCTCTTCACCGGCGCGATCGCGATCCTGGCGCTGGCGAGCTTCGCCTCCGCGCTGGAGGGCTACCTGTTCGGACCGATGGGCATCGTCTCGCGGCTGCTGGTCGTGCCCGGCACCGTGATGATGTTCTGGCCCGACCACCGGCTCGAGGCCGCCGGCGCGGCGCTGCTGCTCGCGATCCTCGCCGGCAACTGGCTCGGCGCACGGAGGGCCACCGCGCCGGGCTGACCCAAACGGCGCCGCACTGCCGCAGGATTTGTCCGTCGACAAATCATGCCGCGCCTGCCCGCCCGGGGCAGGCGCGTTGCCGCGCCAGCCGGGCAGGCGCGGCATGATTACGATCGACGGTCCAGGCTCAACCCCCCTCGGCCTCCGCGCTCACGCGCTCCAGCCAACGGACCGGCGCGACGCGGTGCGTCGCCGACGCCGGTCCGAAGGGCCGCGCTTCAGCCCCAGGCCCTCACTCCGGCAGCATCGCCTCCAGCGTCTCCAGCCGGTCCGCCTCGCGCGGCGGCTTGTCCCAGCGCAGCCGGCTGACCCGCGGGAACCGCATCGCGACGCCCGACTTGTGCCGGGTCGAGCGGTTCAGCCCCTCGAAGGCCACCTCCAGCACCAGCCCGTGATCCGGCTCGGCCCGCACCGCGCGCACCGGCCCGAACCGGTCGGTCGTGTTCGAGCGCACGAAGCGGTCGATCTCGACCAGCTCCTCGTCGGTGAAGCCGAAATAGGCCTTGCCCACCGGCACCAGCGCGCCGCCCGCGTCCCAGACCCCGAACGTGTAGTCCGAATAGAACCCCGACCGCTTGCCATGCCCGCGCTGCGCATACATCAGCACCGCGTCGATCAGGTTCGGGTCGCGCTTCCACTTCCACCACGGCCCCTTCGGCCGCCCGGCGAGGTACGGGCTGTCGCGCCGCTTCAGCATCACGCCCTCGATGACCGGATGCGGCGGCGCGGCCCTGAGCGCCGCCAGATCGTCCCAGGTCTCGAAATCCAGCAGCTCCGACAGGTCGCACCGCGCCGGGTCGAGCCCCGCCACCACCCGCTCCAGCGCCGCCCGCCGCGTGTCGAACCCTGCGCCCCGCATGTCCTCGGATCCTGCGCGCAGCAGGTCGTAGGCCCGCAGGAACGCCGGGAACTCCACCATCTGCCGCGCCGTCACCGCCTTGCGGTTCAGCCGCTGCTGCAGGTCGCCGAACGGCGCGACCACCCCGTCCGACCGCCGCACCAGCAGCTCGCCGTCCAGAACGCCGTCGAGATCCAGCGCCTCGGCCAGATCCGGAAACGCCCCCGAGATGTCGTCGCCGGTCCGCGAGTAGAGCCGCAGCGCGCCGCCCTCGCCGCTCGCCTGCACCCGGATGCCGTCCCATTTCCACTCGGCCGCGAACTCCGCCGGATCGAGCCGCTCGAGGTCCGCCTCGTCGACCGGATGCGACAGCATCACCGGCCGGAAGCCGCAGGCGTCGAGCGCCGCCGGGCGCGGCCCCTGCCCCTCCAGCCAGGCGAAGAGCGGCCCGTAGGGCGGCGCCTGCCCGTGCCAGATCTCCTCGATCTCGATCACGTCCTGCCCGCCGAACCCGGCCAGCGCCTGCTTGGCCAGCCGCGCCGAGACGCCGACCCGCAGGCCGCCGGTGACGATCTTCAACAGCGCGTACCGCCCCGGCGCGTCCAGCCGGTCCAGCAGCCGCTCGACCACCTTCGGCGCCTCGCGCCGCGACGCCGCCGTCAGCGCATCCACCACCTCGCCCAGCCCGGGATCGTGGTCGGGCGCCTCCCGCTCCGGCCAGATCAGCGCGACCGTCTCGGCGAGATCCCCGACATAGTCGTAGCTGAGCGCGAACAGCTCCGCGTCGACCCGCTCGCCGGCCAGCGCCCGCAGCATCGCGGGCTTCACCGTATCGAGCCGCAGGTCCCGCGTGATCGCGGCCAGCCCCCAGCCCCGGTCCGGATCCGGCGCCGCGCGGAAGTAGTCCTCCAGCAGCCGCAGCTTGCCGTTGCGCGCGGGCGTCAGCGTCAGCCGGTCCAGCAATTCGGCGAAGCGGCGCATCAGTCCGGCTCGTCCTCGTAGCCGACCAGGTGCAGCGGCCGGGCCTTCAGCCCGTTCAGCGCGCACCAGCGCACCAGCGCCTCCTCGCGGCCATGCGTGACCCAGACCTCCTCCGGCCCCAGTTCGCTCAGCGTCGCGGTCAGGTCGTCCCAGTCGCAATGGTCCGAGATGATCAGCGGCAGCTCGACCCCGCGCTGGCGGGCGCGGGCGCGCACCTGCATCCAGCCCGAGGCGAAGGCCGCCATCGGCTCGGAGAACCGCCGGATCCAGGTCGTCGTGAAGGCCGAGGGCGGCGCCATCACCACGGCGCCCGCGAACTGGTCGCGCGTCCCGCGCGCGATCGTCGCGTCCTCGATCCGCCCGAGCGCGATGCCGCGCGATGCGTAATAGTCGCAAAGCCGCCGCAGCGCGCCATGGACGAAGATCGGCGCGTCGTAGCCCGCGTCGCGCAGCAGCCGGATCACCCGCTGCGCCTTTCCAAGCGCATAGACGCCGACGACATGCGTCCGCTCGGGGAACTGCTGCAGCGACGCCAGCAGCTTGCCGATCTCTCCCGACGCCGGCGGCAGCCGGAACACCGGCAGGCCGAACGTCGCCTCGGTGATGAACACGTCCGCCGGAACCGGCTCGAACGGCGCGCAGGTCGGGTCCGGCGCGCGCTTGTAGTCGCCGGCCGCGACGATCCGCCGCCCGCCCGCCGTAACCGCAATCTGCGCCGAGCCCAGCACGTGCCCGGCGGGGTGGAACGAGACCTCGGCATCGCCGATCCGGATCGTCTCGCCGTAGCCCAGCGCCTGCAGGCTCGCCGCGAACTCCGCGCCCATCCGGATCTCCATGACGTCGAGCGTCTCGCGCGTCGCCAGCACCGCGCCGTGCCCGGCCCGCGCATGATCCGAATGGGCGTGCGTGATCAGCGCGCGGGGCACCGGGCGGATCGGGTCGATGTGGAAATCGCCGGGCGGGCAGTAGAGCCCGTCGGGCCGGGGGACCAGCAGCGCCTCGTACTTCATGCCTGCGAAGATAGGGCCGCGTCACCGTGCCGTCACGGGCCGCTCACGCAGCGCGGTCTACCGTCGATAAAGCGCCCGAGAAAGGAAACGCGATGAACAGCCGCCCCCTCCCGCCGCCTGCGCCGCTCGACTGGCTCCGCGCGCCGCTGACCGCCTTGCGCCGCCGCATCGAGAACGCGCGGGCGGCCGCCGCCGAACGCGAGGCCCGGTTCGTGCTCGACAGCTTCGAACCGGACTTTCTGGACCGGATGGGCCTGACGCGCGAGGATCTTCAGGCAGCGATGCACGCGAGCCGCGCTCGCAGGAGCGTCGACTGATCGCCGCGCCTGGCTGGCGGGTGTCGCGACAGCGTCGCGCTAAGGATCCGAGCGGTCGGCACAGCGCGCCGCCTCAGGCTCGGCTGCGGCGGCGCAGCCCGGCGGCGCAGCGATCCCGCCGGCTTCGGGCTGGACAGGAACGATGCGAGAAAGAGCATCGGGTTCAATGTCGTGCGGAACATCGCTTTCATCCTGTGCTGAAGGGCTCGCCCCGGCCGCCCCGGATTGGACGGCCGGAAAGCCTTGACATGGCGGCCGCCGCCCGAATGTGACGATCGTCACGTTTCGACGTTCTTCTGCCTGTCGCCCTTAACGCTTCGTTCTCGCTTTGCGTCCAAGAGTCGCGCCCAACCTGCTGTCGGAGGCCGGCGATGTTCGCGAAGCTCCCTTCCTGCCGACGCGGCGCCGTCAGCGTCGAGGCGGCGATCGTCTTTCCCGTCCTGATCGCGCTGGTAATGGGCGCGATGGAATTCTCGCTCATGCTGTTCACCTACGGCTCGATGCAGACGGCCACGCGCGAGGTCGCCCGGCAGATGGCCGTGAACTTCATTGCCCCCGCCGCAGCCGAGGCGCTGGTGCGCGAACGCCTGCCGGTCTGGGGGCGCGACGCCGCGACGGTCGCCGTGACCCAGACGACGCCCGCCAGCCCCGAGAGCAACGTCTTCAACGTCGTCGTCACCGTCCCCGCGAGCAAGTCGACGCCGGTGCGGTTCTTCGGACGCGCCGCCCAGGACTGGGACCTGCGCACCGAGGTGACGATGAAGCAGGAGCTTCCGCTGTGACGCTCCGCGCCTTCTTCCGGGACGAGCGCGGCGCGGTCGCAATCGCGGTCGCGCTGATGATGCCCGTCATGGTCGGCCTGAGCGCGCTCGCCGTCGACCTTGGCAACTCGCGCCTGATACGCAACCGCCTGCAATCCGCAGCCGACGCAGGCGCGCTCGCCGGCGTGCAATTGCTGGGAGACCAGGCGCAGGCCCGCGCTCGGGCGGTCGATTTCGTCGCCGTCAACCTGCCCGATAGCTTCGGCGCGGCGACCGGGTCGGCCGACGTGGACTTCGGCGCTTTCGACGCGTCCGACGGCAGCTTCGCGCCATCGCTTGTCGACGTGAACGCCATTCGGGTGCGTTCGGTGCGCGAGGCCGAGCGCGGCAATGCCGCTCCCCGGTTCTTCTCGGCGATCTTCGGCAACGAGCCGATCACGATCAGCGTCAGCGCAATCGCGGCGCGGACGATCACCAGCACCTATCAGGCCCCGGAGATCTTCAACCTCGCGCCGGAGGCCGCGGACTACAACGAGGTCTTCGCCTACTGCTTCGACTTCGAAAGCGGCGGCGGCGCCGCATCGCGCCGCTCGTCGATGACGCTGATCGCGCGCAACATCACCCCGCCCGTGAGCTACGTCTGGCCAACTTGCCCGGAGGGCCAGTCGCTGAGCTTCCGGCTGCGCAACATCCGCGACGCTCGCAACAACCCGCAGCTTCGGATCTCGCCGAACCGGACCGAGTACAACCACTACTCGGACACGCGGATCGTCGATCAGCGCGAGGTGTTCGATTTTGGCGGACTATCGATCCTCGAGACCATGCGATGCGACACGCTGGCCGAATGCAAGCCCACCACGCAGGGGGGCGTCGTGCCCACGGGAAAGCAGCGCGTTCCGAACCGCGAGGACCGGCCCTGCGTCCCCGGCAAGTTCATGTACTTCGGCTGGGAGGACCGGCCGCCGGGCCTCGGCTGGACCGACAAGGACTTCGACGACATCGTGTTCGTGATGCGATGCCCGACCGGAGCCCTCGTCACATACGGAGCGGCGCGCCTGGTGCGATGACGCCCAGCATCATCGGGACGCACGGGATTCACGGCGGCGCCGCGATGGTTTAGGCAATGAACGAAGTCTGCCGCCGCTCGGGTTTGGGCGAGAGCGGCGCGAGGTCCAGAATGGCGCTACGAACTACCTTGATCCCCGTCCTGGCCGTGCTGGCGACGCTGGCGGCTGCCGGAACCGGCGTGGCCGCGGAGGACGGGGCTCGCGACGCGGCGAGCTGCGAGCGCGCCATCCTCACAGGCGCCCGGCGCGGCGGCGTCCCGCCGGAGGTCCTGCATGCGGTGGCGCTGAGCGAGACGGGCCGGGTCCTCGGCGGCAGGCTCCGCCCCTGGCCCTGGGCGATCAACCGCGAGGGCGAGGGCCACTGGTTCGAGACCCGCGAGGAGGCGATGGCCTTTGCAAGGGCCAGCATCGCGGCCGGGCGCACGAGCTTCGACGTCGGCTGCTTCCAGATCAACTACCGCTGGCACGGTCACGCCTTCGCATCGCTCGAGGCGATGTTCGACCAGGACACCGGCGGGACCTACGCGGCCCAGTTCCTGAGCAGCCTCCACGCCGAGCTGGGGTCATGGTCGCTGGCGGCGGGCGCCTACCATTCGCGGACGCCGGCGCTCGCCGAGCGATACCGCGACAGGTTCGACCGGATCCTTGCGCAAGTCGGGGACGCGCCGCTCGTCGTCGCTGAGGCCGACGGCGCGCAGGAGTCGCCGCCCGGAAAACCGCGGCCGAGCCGCACCCGGATGGCGAGCCGTCCGAAGGTGATCACCATCGGGGCCCACGCCGCGCCGGCCGACCTCAACGCCGATCGAGTCGCGGCGATCCGGATCGAACGCGGCCGCGTTCCGCGATCGGTGATGGACCAGGCCGCCGGCGACGTCGCTGAAACGGGGCCTGTGGCGCTGTCGGCGCGCAACGCGCCGCGCTGAGCCGGATCGCTTCGGCCCAGGCTGGCGCTGGGCCGTTGCCTCTGCATTTCCCAGGTTCGCACGAACCTCTCGTTAACTTCGGTTAAATCATTTCTACTGTTTACTCGTCGTGTTACGAAAAACTATATGTATTGACTGTTTGACAGCTGATCCAGTTCAAGTAAAATGCGCCCGTGTGGCAGACACACGGGATCATGTGTTCGTAGTTCAGGAGACGGAAAATGGAAAAGACGATCCAATTCGGAAAGCGTTTCTTCGAGAATGAAGAGGGCGCTACCGCCATTGAGTACGGCCTTCTGGCCGCGCTGATCTCGGTGGCCATCATCGGGCTGGTTTCTCTTCTGGGAGGCAGCATCGCCGGCGCGTTCGACGAAGTGAACGACCAGATGGTCGACGGCAACGGCGCCGGCTTCGCGGTCGACTGATCGCCGATACTGACCCTGCCCTGGACCCGAGGAGGCTGAACGCTCGTGCGTGTTGTCGTTCTGTTCATCGCCGTGCTCGCCATAGTCGCAGGCGCAGGCTTCTATCTCTACCAGGAGATGCTCGCCGGCGATTCCGTCGTCGAGATCGCGGCTGTCGAGGCCCCAAAAGCCAAGGAAGTCTTCGTTCCGGCCGTCGAAATGTCGGCCGGATCGATCCTCAAGCCGGAGCACCTGGGCCGCATGCCGATCGACGACGCCGCGTTGACGCCGGAAATGGTCGAGGTCGGGGACGACGGCCGGAACGTGTTGATCGGGAGCGTCGCGCGCCAGACCCTATCGAAGGGCGTCCCCATTGCAAGGTCGTCGGTCGTACAGCCCGGCGACCGCGGATTTCTCGCCGCCGTGCTTCCCCAGGGCAAGCGGGCGATCTCTATCCCGATCTCAGAAGTCGCCGGCATCAGCGGCCTCGTCCTCCCCGGAGACCGGGTGGACATCATCCTGACCTATTCGCTGCTCGGCGACACGATCGACGCCGAACGCGACGTGCGGGCCAGCGAGACCGTGATGGCGAACATCCGTGTGCTCGCGCTCGACCAGCGCCTGCACCAGACACAGGCCGCGGCCGACGGCAAGCCGCTCGGCGACGCGCCGCCTATCGCGCGCACGGCGACCCTTCAGGTGACGCCGCGACAAGCCGAGATGATCACGCTGGCGACCTCCCTCGGCGACCTGTCCCTTGTCCTGAACTCGGTCCATGACGGCGGCGAAGAGGCCGAAGCCGAAGCCGAACTGGCCGCGGCCCCGGGCGAGCCGCGCCGGATGACCCTCGATTCGGACGTTACCTCCCTGCTGATGAACACGGCAGAGGAGAATGCCGCGCCGGTGACCGACCAGACGCTGCACATCCAGATCGTGCGGGGCACCAAGACGGACGCCGTCGAGCTTGGCGAACAGATCGTGGCCGTCGCGCCAGAAGTCGACGACGGCGACGTCGCTTCCCGCGAATAGTCCACGTCCCATCAGGAAGAATCCGAGGGCAGCCGATGATCCGAAACCACACGCTCGCAGCCGCGCTTTGCGCCGCCCTGATCCTGCAGCCGCTGGCTGCCGGCCTGACGCCTGCATCGGCGTTCGAAATCATCGAGCCCGCCGAGGAACGCGACATCACCATCACCGTGGGCGCCGGCCAGCTGATCAAGGTCGACGCCGAGTTCTCGAGCCTGTTCGTCGCAAACCCCGACGTCGCCGACATCGAGGTCAAGTCGCCGCGGCTGCTGTACCTGACCGGCGTCGGCGTCGGCGAGACCTCGATCTTCGCCGTCGACGATCTCGACAACGTGCTGATGTCCGCCAAAATCCGCGTCACGCACAACACCGAGGCGCTGACGAAGGGCCTCGCCCGGGTCGCGCCGGGCGGCTCGGTCACGGCGGTCACCGTCGACCAGTCGCTGGTGGTCTCGGGCAGCGTGGTCTCGCCCGAGCAGGCCCTGAACGTCATCGAAGTCGCCAGCCAGTTCGTCGACGACCCGTCGCGCGTCGTCAACCGCCTCGACGTGCAGACGCCGACCCAGGTCAACCTGATGGTCCGCATCGCAGAGGTCAGCCGACGCATCGACCGCCAGCTCGGCATCCGCTGGAACGAACTCAGCTACACGACCGGCAGCGGCAGGGAATCCGTCAACTTCTCCGGCGGAAAGGGCGTGCCCGGCGGCTTCAGCACCCAGATCCTGCGAGTCGGACAGCTCAATATCGACGTGGTTCTTCAGGCGCTGTCCGAGGAGGGCCTCGTATCGATCCTCGCCGAGCCGAACCTCACGGCCCGTTCCGGCGAGAGCGCGAGCTTTCTCGCGGGCGGCGAATACCCGTACACGGTCGCGCAGGACCTCGGCACCAATACGATCGAGTTCAAGGATTTCGGCATCGGGCTCAACTTCACGCCAACGGTGGTGGACGGAGGGCGGATCAGCCTCAAGGTTGCGACCGAGGTCAGCGACCTCGACTTCAGCAACAGCGAGGACGTGCCTTCGATCGTCACCCGGCGCGCCGACACGACCGTGGACCTCGGCAGCGGCCAGACCTTCGCAATCGCCGGCCTGATGCAGAACCGGGCGTCCCAGAATGCGGCGAAGATGCCGGGCCTCGGATCGGTGCCAGTCATCGGCGCGCTGTTCCGTTCGAGCGGCTTCGTGCGCGGGCAGACCGAGCTCGTCATCCTCGTCACGCCGATCATCGTCGAGCCGACGACCCGCGCCCGGCTGCGTGCGCCCACCGACGGCTACGTGCCGCCCAACGACTTCGAGCGCATCGTGCTGGGCCGGTTCCAGGGCAATGCCCAAGCCGCGAGCCAGGCGCAGTCCCGGCTCGGCTCGCGCCGACTGAACGGCGCCAGCGGCTTCGTGTTCGATTGAGCGGGGGCGGGGCCATGAGCATCGACATCTCGGTTCTGCGCAAGACCGTGACGGCCGGCGTCGCAGCGCTGCTGCTGGCCGGCTGCGAAGCCATGCCGATCGGCACGTTCGACGAGGCGCAGGTCACGTCGGCGAACGCACAGGCGCAGCGCGACTTCTACTTCACCCCCGGCTCCTCAGCGCCGCTCCCCGGAGAGCTCGAGCGGACCAACGCCTTCCTGCGTGCGCTGGCGTTGCGACCGCAGGACGATGTCGTCCTCACCTTCGGGACCAGCGGATCCGACCGGCTGAACGCCGCCCGGGCGGCGACGCTGAGCCGGGCCGTCGCCCATGGACCGGCCCGCCTGCGCATCGTCGGCCCGCTCGGCTTCGGTCAGTTCCCCGATCGCCCCGACGTCGTGCTCGTACAAGCGGTGCGCTACGATCAGGTCGTCGTCACCTGCCCGGGCTCGGGCCGGACCAACGAAAACCCGGCGCTGCTGACCCCGATCCCGGTTGAGGGCTGCGCCAATCCCGCCAATATCGCGACGATGGCGGCCGAGAAGCGAGACCTCAGCGCGCCGCGCCGCCTGTCAGGCGCCGACGCCGTCACCAGCGCGCTCGCGGTCGAACGCTACCGGGTCGGCGACGTCGCGATCGATCCGCTCGCCACCACGACCGGAAACTGAGGTTCCCCATGGCCCAGCCCGCCCTCGCCTCCAAGTCCGGCGCGGCCTTCGACGCCGACGACGCCGCGCGCGACCCCTTCGGCGCCTATGTCACGGACGACGCCGCCAATGCGGCCTCCCAGGCCGTCGCGCGGCTGCGCGGCTGGTCACACGGCGCCGTGCGCAAGGGCAATCTGGAGACGGCGCGCCGGCTGCTGGGCGTGGCCCCGCCGCCGCGCTTGCTGATCGTCGACATCGAGGGGCTGCCGATGGAGGACGTCGTCGCCGGTCTGACCGAGATCGCGCGACTTGGCTCCGCGATCGTCGCCCTCGGCGCGGTCAACGACGTCAACTATTTCCGTCAGATCATGCGCTCCGGCGCGCGCGACTATTTGGTCAAGCCGGTCGACGCGGACCTGCTTGGCGAGGTGCTGGCCCGGCTCGAGAACCCGAACGACGCGGCCAACCCGGCCGGGCGCGTCGTCGGCTTCCTCGGCGCACGCGGCGGGGTCGGCGTCACGACGCTGGCGCTGAACGCCGCCTGGATCATGGCCGACAAGCTCAGCCGGCGCACGGCGCTGGTCGACATGGACATCTACGCCGGCAACATCGCGCTGGCGCTCGACATCGAGCCGACCCGCGGGCTGCGCGAGGCGCTCGACGACCCCGAGCGCATCGACGAGGTCTTCCTGCAGAACGCGATGCACAAGTTCGGCAAGAGCCTGCAGGTGCTCGCCACCGAGGAGGCCTTCGACGACACGGTCCGGATGACCGACGACAAGGTGCTGATGCTGGCCGACACGATGCGCTCCAACTTCGACATGGTCGTCATGGACATCCCGCGGCACTTCGTGATGCGCGAGCCGTCGCTGTTCTCCCGCTTCGACGATCTGGTGATCGTGGCCGAGCTGACGCTGCAATCGCTGCGCGACGCCAACCGGCTCGCCAAGCTGCTGCAATCCCGCAACCGGCAGATGAAGCTGCACATCGTCGCGAACCGGGCGCCGGCCAAGCCGGACGTGACGACCAAGGAGTTCGAGACCGGCATCGACGGCAAGCTCAAATGCGTGTTCTCGCTCGACATGAAGGCCTTCGCCGCCGCCGCGCTGAAGGGCCGGCCGCTGGTCGAGCACAGCCCCAAGCACCGGATGGTCGCCGACCTGCACCGGCTCTGCATCGAGCTCGCCGGCGTGCCGGAGGAACAGAAGCACGGGCTGTTCCGCCGCCGCCTCGGGCGGAGGTAGGCGGATGGAGGACGGCTTCGACCCCGGCCGCATCGCCACGCCCGACGATCCGCTCGCAGCGCTGCGCGCCGAGGCGCTCGCGGGCCTGCGCGCCGGGCTTGGCCGCGACGGCCTCGCTCGCGCGACGCCGCTCGACCTCGCGGAGCTTGCGAACAACGCGCTCGAGGAGCTCGTGGCCCGAAGCGCAGACAAGCCGAGCCTCGCCGACCAGCGCCGTCTGCTGCGCGACCTGATGACCAGCCTCCAGGACGAGCGCGCCGAACAGGCCCGCGCCGAGATGCAGGCCAGCGCCGCGGCCGAGGGCGACCCGCCCGCGGAGACGGACCCGGAGGAAGCCGCGCCCGACCCGCTGGCCGAGATCGCCGTCAAGAGCGCGCCGGAGAACCGCAACAAGCGCGAGCTGCACGTCAAGCAGCAGGTCATGCCGATCCTGATGCAGCGCATCGACATCTCGGTCGCCTCGTCGCTCGGACCGGACGAGCTGCGCGCCCAGATCGCCGAGATCGTCGAGCAGATCATCATCGACCTGCGCATCCAGCTGAACGCCACCGAGCTCAGGTCGATCGTCCGCCTGCTGGTCGACGACATGGTCGGGCTCGGCCCGCTGGAGCCGCTGCTGGCCGACGAGACCATCACCGACATCATGGTCAACGGCCCGCGCCAGATCTACGTCGAGCGCAAGGGCAAGCTCGACCTGACCGACGTGACCTTCCGCGACGACGCGCACGTGATCCACGTCGCGACCCGGATCGTCACCGAAGTCGGCCGGCGCATCGACGAGTCGACGCCGCTGGTCGACGCCCGCCTCAAGGACGGCAGCCGCGTCAACATCATCATCCCGCCGCTGGCGATCGATGGCCCGACCATCGCGATCCGCAAGTTCTCCAAGAAGGAGATCACGCTCGACGTCATGGCGCGCCAGGCCAACATCTCGACCGACGCGGCGACGGTCCTGAAGATCGCCGGACGGGCGCGGCTCAACATCCTGATCTCCGGCGGCACCGGCTCCGGCAAGACGACGCTCCTGAACGCGATGAGCCGGATGATCGACCACGGCGAGCGCACGGTCACGATCGAGGACGCGGCCGAACTCCAGCTGCAGCAACCCCACGTCGTCCGTCTCGAGACCCGCCCCGCGAACATCGAGGGCGAGGGCGAGATCACGATCCGCCACCTGCTGAAGAACGCGCTGCGCATGCGGCCCGACCGGATCATCGTCGGCGAGATCCGTGGCGAGGAAGCCATCGACATGCTGCAGGCCATGAACACCGGCCACGACGGCTCGATGGGCACGATCCACGCCAACACGCCGCGCGACGCGCTGACCCGGCTCGAGAACATGGTCGCCATGTCCGGCTTCAAGCTGCCTGCCGAGGCGGTGCGCGAGCAGATCCAGTCGGCCGTGCACATGATCGTCCAGGTCAGCCGGATGCGCGACGGCAAGCGGCGCATCACCCGCGTCACCGAGATCACCGGCATGGAGGGCGACGTCGTCACCACCCAGGATCTGTTCCGCTACGTCTACGACGGCGAGAACGCGGACGGCAGCCTTGCCGGGCGGTTCGAGTGCTCGAACCTGCGCCCGCATTTCATGCCGCGCGCCGAGTACTTCGGCCTCGGCAACCGGCTTCTGGAGGCGATGGGATGCCGGAACGGTTGAGCATCGCGGCAATCGCGGCCGGCATCGTCGTCGTCGTCCTCACGATCGGCCTGTGCCTGGCCGCGCTCTTCCTCGTCCTGCGCGCGCAGCGCAGGCACCGGCAGAGGCTGGCGCGGGTCAGCCGCAGGCGGTTGTCCGGCCGGCTTGACATCGACGAGATCAGGCTCCACTTGGCGCGGACGGAGTCCAACTCGGGCCGCCTCGTCGCGCTCAGCGACACGATGGCCCGCGTCATCCCGCTGCTCGACACGACACGGCTACGCGCGAAGATCCGACGCGCCGGCATGACGATGTCCATCGCCGGTTTCATCCTGGCCTCGCTGGTCGTGGCTGCGGCGCTTGCCGGCATCGGATCGGCCTCGTCCGGATTCCCTTTCGCGCTGGTGCTGCCGCCGGCGCTGCTAGCAGGCATGGCGGCGGTCGACGCCTTCGTCGGCATGCGCGGCGAAGCCATGGCGAACCGCTTCATGAAGCAACTGCCCGACGCGCTCGACACGATCATCCGCGGCATCCGCTCCGGGTTGCCGGTCATCGAATGCATTGGCGTGGCCGGCGCCGAATCAGAGGCGCCGGTCGGCCCGCATTTCCGCGCCATCAGCGAACGCGTCCAGCTTGGCGAGCCGCTGGAGGCCGCGCTCTGGCGCGCCGCCCGCGTCATCAACCGGCCCGAGATGGACTTTCTCGCCGTCTCGATCTCAATCCAGATGGAGACCGGCGGCAGTCTCGCCGAGGCGCTGAACAATCTCGCCGACCTGCTGCGAAAGCGCGAGCACATGAAGAAGAAGATCAAGGCGATCAGCTCCGAGGCCAAGGCCAGCGCGCTGATCATCGGCGCCTTGCCCTTCGTGATGCTGGCGCTGCTGAGCGCGACGAATCCCGACTACATCATGCCGATGTTTGTCGATACGCGCGGCCAGTGGATGCTCGCGGCGGGACTCGCAAGCATCTTGGTCGGCGCCTTCGTCATGTGGCGAATGACCCAGTTCGAAATCTGACCGGCGAGGACTTCATGGCGCTGCACACCTTTATGCTGCCGATCGCCGCCTTTTCGGTGGCGGCGCTGGGAATGGCGCTGGCGATCGGAGACTGGATCCTCGAGCGGCGCGCGCGGCTGAAGCGGGTCCGCTCCGCCGTCGGCGACCGCGCCGGCCGGCCCGACGCAGCGCGACGCGCCGGCAACCAGGCGTTGCGCAAGCGCATCCTGCAGATGATGCGCAACTCGACCGGCCGCTTCTCGATCATCAAGGAACGCCAGGTCGCCGACACGCGCCGCCTGCTGGTCAGCGCCGGCTACCGCAACCGCGACGCGATGGTCGTCTACGCGTTTTTCAAGCTGGTCTCGCCGTTCGTGTTTCTTGCCGCGACCGCGCTCTACGTCTACGGTGCCGATCCGATCGGCCGGGGCGCGCTGTTCGACGCGGCCGCCGTCATGGCCGGCGCGCTGGTGGGCTCGATGCTCCCCGACCTGCTCCTGAAGAATAAGCGCGACAAGCGGCTCGAGAGCATCCGCAAGGCGCTGCCCGACGCGCTCGACATGATGGTGATCTGCGCCGAAGCGGGGCTGGCGACGGACGCGGCGCTCAAGCGCGTCGTCGCGGAATCCAACCGGCGCGATTCGGTGCTGGGCGAGGAGCTCAGCCAGACCGCGCTGGAGCTCAGCTTCATGCCGGAGCGGCGGCAGGCGCTGGAAAACCTTGCCGAGCGTGCTCCGCTCCCCTCGGTCATCGGGTTCACAAACACGCTGATCCAAGCCGAGAAATACGGAACGCCGCTCGCGCGCGCGTTCAAGGTGCTCAGCCAGGAACAGCGCTCCGAGCGCATGATGAAGGCCGAGGAAAAGGCGGGCCGCTTGCCGGCGACGATGACCGTGCCGATGATGCTGTTCATCCTGCCGGCCCTCTTCATAGTGCTGATCGGGCCGGCCATCCTCGACATCGCCGACAACTACATCGGCATGTGACCCGCCGCTACTGTAAGCCGCCGATCGGCTTGCCCGCGTTCAGCAACCCGCGCAGTTCCTCGTAATAGGCGAGGTTCTGCTGGATCTCGCTCGGGGACAGGTCGCTCGCCAGCGTCGCCGCCGCCTCGCGGTCCCGTCCCGCCAGCCCGTAGACGAGCGCGAGGTTTCCACGGGTCCGGGCGTTCGCCTCCGGGTCCCGCACCAGTTCGCGCAGGATGACGATCCCCTCGCTCGGTGCGCCTCCGAGCCCATATGACAGGCCCAGGTTCGACAGCAGCGCAAAATTCGTCGGATCACGCGACAATCCCTCCCGGTACATCTCCTGCGCCTCCTGGTGCCGGCTCAGACGGTCGAGCGCCACGCCGCGCGCAACGATCACGTCTAGGTCGCGCGGCGCTCGGGCCCGCGCCTTGTCGAGATTGGCCAGCGCCGCCTGCGGCTTGCCCGCGGCGATCTGGACGCGCGCCAGCTCCAGCAGGACCTGCGGGTCGTTCGGCCGCCGCGAGCTTGCTTCCAGCAGCGCCTGCTCCGCGCGCGAATACTGGCCCAGCCCAGCATAGCTGCGCCCCAGCCCGATCATCGCCTCCGTCGAGTTCGGGCTCGCCTCGAAGGCTTGGCGGTACAGCGTGGCCGCGGTCTGGTAGTCGCCGCCCGCCGCAGCGCGATCCGCCAAGCGCATCGGCGAGCCTGGGGCAGCGTCGCCGGCGCCCATGGGGCCGCCCGCGCAACCAGCGACGAGAATCGCCGCAGCGCAGGTAATCCACGCAAGACGCGCATTCTGAACAGGCATGGCACGCCTTCTGGTTTATCAATTTCGCCGATGCTTAGCATTGAAGATGTTTCCTGTCACATGAATTCAGCTTTGGGACCAGCGCAGAACCCTTTACGAATTCGAAACATTTCTAGGCCGAACTTCTCACCTGGCGTGACGAGGGAGGCCGGCATGGCCATGGCGCTGTCGATCGCGGCGATATTGCTGTTCGTCTGGGCGGCGGCGACGGACATGGTCGCCCGCGTCATTCCGAATCGGATCGTCGTGTTGCTCGCGGCTCTGGGCGTGCTACGCCTCGGGATCGAAATCGGCTCTGGCCAGGCGCCGCTGCGGGCGCTCGCCGATATCGGCCTTTGCCTCGGCGTTCTGCTCGGGGGCGCCGCGCTGTTCCGGGCGGGAGTCTTCGGCGGCGGCGACGCCAAGCTGCTCGCCGCCGGAGCCTTGTGGCTGGGGGCCGGATCGATCGGCGCGTTCATGCTCGCCACCGTCCTGGCCGGGGCTGCCTTGGCGGGCGGCTTCGTCCTGTGGCTGATGGTCGCCGGGCCGCGCGCGGCGCGTCCAAGTCTTCCCTACGGCGTGGCGATCGCGGTCGGCGGCGTCCTAGGAACCCTCTCGGCCCTCTGACGCCGGTCAGGCGGCGCCGAGAAAGCGGACGCCGGTCGCCGCGGAACTCCGGAACGCGACGGTCGCCTCGTAGACCGGGCCATTCTCGATCCGCAACTCGAAGATCTCGGGAATCGCAAGGAACCCGGGCGATCGGAACCGCGCCCCGCCATCCGACAGATCAAGCAGGACGACATCGACCGAACTGTGTCCGCCGCGAAACACGATCTTGGCGCGCCGAAGCACCCGGTGCCGGGGATGCCGTCTGCGTTCCTCCATCATGACTGCCCTCCGGACACGCGACATGGCTGCGGTTCGGACCAATTTACCTCGAAGCGAACTTGGTTCAACCCCGACGTGTACGCTTGGTAAACGGGACACGGCTCGACCGCTCGCTGCAGCTCCCTTGCCCATCTCTGTTCGAGCGCGGGATTCCCGATCACGACAAATACCTGACTGGTGTCCGGAAGCAGCTCGAGGATCGCGATGCACCGCCGTGCGATCATCAACACGTCCGGTAAGCGGCTTGTGCAAACATGCGGGCACTTTTCGTACTGTCCAGGATCTTACGGGTTCTATGCCGAAGACGGTCGTTCGCGGTTCACCTCGACGCGACGAAGACGTGTCCCTATCTTGCCGGAAACCGGTCCGGCGCCGAAGGACCGCGCGATGGCTCCGCGGCCGCTTTCGTGATCCTTTCCAGCGAACCGGCCGCACGACTTTCCAGTTCGTTCGTGTCTCAGCGGCGTGCCGTGGTAGTAGGCCAGGGCCGGGACTTCCGCGCTGTCGGCGCGGCTCTGCGCAGCGATCGTTTGCATGACGACATTTGCGAACCCCGCGTTCCGGAGGTTCATGCGGATGGCGTCGGCATCGTGGTACCCGTGCGGGGTTCGTCGCAGGAACGCCGGCGGGCCGTCGGGAATGAACCGGGCTGCCGTCGCGGCGACGCTCTGCGCAAACTCGTTGTCCTCGATCCGGTCCCAGACATTGAACACGAAGCGACCGCCATCCCGAAGCACACGCGAAGCCTCACGACATGCCGTGGTCTTGTTCGGCATGAACATCATGCCAAACTGACAGCACACGACGTCGAAGGCGTCATCATCGAACGGCAGCTCCATCGCCTTGGCTTCGCGCCTTTCGATCCGGTCGCCGGCGGGCTAGTGGCGGCGCGCGCGGGCGAGCATCGGCGGATTCAGGTCCGTGACCACGTAGTCCGCGTCGCCTTCCAGCAGCGGCGCCAGGGCGCGCGTCACGACGCCGCTTCCCGCGGCGGTTTCGAGCACGGCCTTCGGCGACCGACCTGCCACCCTCTGCGCCATGTCGCTGGCGAAGGTTTCGAAGATCAGAAGCACGAGGAACTCGTCGTAGATATCTGAAATCGAGCCCGAGAAATTCGAAGTCCTTGTCCGACACGGCAATTCTGTATCCGTGGGCGGCGCTCGGCAGCGCAATTCCACGATAGCACGTCCGGCGAGGCGAGTCCGGTCGAGCACTTGCCGCGTGGCGGAGCGAATCGGCGGCGGGCCTTGCCGCGCAGACGTCGCTTGTCCGAGCCGCCGCCGGGGGCTAGAAACGCGCCCCATGCGACAGACCGGCATTTCCCCGTGACCGACGCCGCGCCCGACGCCCGGGCCGAGCCGGTCGGCATCTCGTTCCCGAAGGCCGGGCGGACCTGGGTCAAGTCGGTGCTGAACCGCGCCGGGGCGCCGGTGACGTTCACCCATGCCGGTCATGGCAGCCGCAAGGAGGAGCTGGGGCAGCCGTTCACCGCCATTTCGCCGAAATACGCGAGCCGGCCGGTGCTGTTCCTGCACCGCAATCCCATCGACACGGCGGTGTCGTTCTTCCACCAGGTCAACAGCAAGGACTTCGCGCCCGGCACGCTGAAGTACTGGCAGCGCCTCGTGCCGCTCTGGATGCAGGGCCGGCTGCCGCCGCGGTCGATCGACGCGTTCGTGCTGCATCCGAACTACGGGGTCGAGAAGATCTGCCGCTACAATGCGGCTTGGCGCGCGCATGTGGCGGGGCGGGAGGATTCGATGGTCGTCGCCTACGAGGATCTGCGCGCCGATCCGGTTGCGGGCTTCACGGCGATACTGACCTGGCTGGGGCGCGATCCGTCGGGCGTGCCGGAGGCGGTCGAGAACAAGAGCTTCGAGAACATGCGGGCGCGCGAGGAGGCGCGTCCCGAGAAGGCCTTCGGGTTCCTGCATCCGGACCGCGCCGACGAGGGCGCGCGCAAGGTGCGCCGGGGCAAGGTCGCGGGCTACGTCGACGAGTTGAGGCCGGAGACGGTCGAGAAGGCCCGCGCGATCGCCGCGCGCTACGGGGTCGATGCCTGAGATGCCGCTGGCGCGGCTCGGCGGACAGGTCCTGTTCTTCGCCCATGTCCCGAAGACCGGCGGCACCAGCATCGAGGCCTATCTGCGCGCGCAGGGCGCGGCGCTGGCGCTGCACGGAGCGGGCGAGGGCTGGTCGCGGGTGCCGCTCCAGCACCTGCACCGGGCCGCGTGGGAGGAGATCGTCGCGCCAGGCGCCTGGGATGCGGGCTTCGTCGTGCTGCGCGATCCGCTGGCGCGGCTGATCAGCGAGTTCCGGATGCGCGTCGAGCCGATGCGGCCGAAGCTGCGCCCGGCCGGGCTGGCGCGGATGGCGCTGAACCGCGCGGCGGGGCGGGCGACGCATGCGGTCCGGATCGGCGGGCGGATCGAGTACCTCGACTTCGACGCCTGGGCGGCGCGGATGCTCGACGCGAGCCCGGCGCGATCCCTGGGTGCAGAGCAACCACATCCGGCCGCAGGCGGAGTTCGTCGATCCGGCGTTTCGCGTGTTCCGGTTCGAGGACGGGCTGGAGCCGGTGTTTCGCTGGATCGATGCGGCGCTCGGACCTGCCGGCCGCGGCGAGGGCGCGTTTCACGAGCGACGTTCGGCGGCGATCGAGGTATCCTGGGGCTCAGGCGACCGAAGCGCGGGCGCGGGAATTCTATGCGGCGGATTACGCGCTGATCGGGGAGGCAGGCGGCGATGAGCGGAGCGGATGGGCGGCTCGCGATCGTGACGAGCGTGGTCGGCAAGTCGACCGAGATCTCGCAGCGCCGGCACATCAATCGAGCTGTTCGGCGGCGAGACGGCAATCGTCTGCTATTCGGTGCAGCCCGGGTTCACGACCGAGAAGCCGATGCTGCACGTGACGCGGCGGCCGCCGGGGCTGGGACCGCGCGCGGAACTCGAGATCGGCAAGGCCTGGAACACCGCGCGCTGGCGGGCGTCGGGGGTGCCGTTCGGCGACGTGCGGCGCCGGGTCGAGACGTTCCTGCGCGAGAACCGCTGCTTCGCGATCCTGGCGGAGTTCGGGCATCTGGGATCGAGCTTCGCGCCGATCGGGGCGGCCCTGGGCATCCCGGTCTTCGTGTATTTCCGCGGGTTCGACGCGTCGAAGCGGTTGTCCTCGCCGCTGCGGGTGATGTCGTACAAGGCGGCGCTGCCGCGGCTGGCCGGGTATTTCTCGGTATCGCAGTCGCTGCTCGACAACCTCGCGGCCAAGGGCATCGTCCATCCGAACTCCCACGTGATCCCGAGCGGCGTCGACACCGACCTGTTTGCGCCGGCGGAAAAGGACCCGGACCTGCTGCTGGCGGTCGGGCGGATGATCCCGAAGAAGTCGCCGCTGACCACGATCGCGGCCTTCGCGCGGGCGGCGGCGGATCATCCGTCGAAGCGGCTGGAGATGATCGGCGACGGGCCGCTGCTCGAGCCGGCCAAGGCCGAGGCGGCGCGGCTCGGCGTCGCGGAGCGGGTGGTCTTCCTCGGGCTGCAGCCGCATGACGTCGTGCGCGCAAAGATGGCGCGGGCCTCGGTCTTCCTGCAGCATTCGGTGGTCGATGCGGACGGCAACGAGGAGGGGCTGCCGATCGCGATCCAGGAGGCGATGGCCTCGGGCGCGGTGGTGATTTCGACGCGGCACGCAGGGATCCCGGACGCGGTCGAGAGCGGCGTCGACGGGCTGCTGGTCGCGGAGGGCGACCTGGAAGGGTTCGCCGCCGCGCTGGCGTCGGTGCTGGGCGACGACGGCCTGCGGCGACGCCTGGCGGAGGCCGCGCGGCGGCGGGCCGAGACGCAGTTCGACACGCGCGTGCTGCATCGCCGGATCGAGGACGTGATCAGGGCGTCGCTTGCGCGGTAGCGCTGCGGGATCAGCCGGGCGCGGCCTGCTTGACGATGCCGTCCGGGGTCCAGGCGACGCGATCCTGGCGGATCTTCGCGATCCGCGCCCGGTTGGCGGCCTTGTGCGCGGGATCCGCATAACCGCGCGGGTGGTCGAGATGCACGAGCGGCGCGGTGAAGCGCAGGTGCTGGCCGCAGATGCCGGCGTTGGTCAGGCGCACGCCCATTTCCTTGTCGCCGCCGCCCCAGCGCATCGTCTCGTCGAAGCCGTTGACCTTGAGGATCGCGCCGCGAAAGGCCGAGGCGTTGGCGCCGCACCAGGCGCGCTGGACCGGGCTCAGGCGGTCGAGCAGCGCCATGACGGGCTTCGGGAAGGGCATCGCCTTCAGGCGGGTGCCGATCCGGTCGAAGGTCCCGGTCCGCTTCAGCCAGGCGCTGTCGAAGACGCGGCCGGACGCGACGTCGTCCTCGGTCACGGCGGCGGTCGTGGGGGCGTCGAGCCGGATCAGGCTGCCCGAGGACCAGCGGTCGGGTCGGGCGAGTTCGAGATGACGGGCGACGAAATCCGGATGGATCATCACGTCGCCGTCGATGAAGATCAGGACATCGGCGTCGGAGGTGGCAATGGCGCGGTTCAGGATCGCCGCCTTCCGGAAGCCGTCATCGGCGTGCCTGACATGCCGGACCGGCGTCTGGGGATGTGCTGCGGCGAAGGCGTCGATGACGGCGCGGGTCTCGGGACCGGATCCGTCATCGGCGACCGCGATGCCGTCGGGCCTGACACGCTGGCGCGCGACCGAGGCAAGGCAAAGCGCCAGCGCCCGGGGCGAGTTGTAGGTCGCGATGATCAGTTCGCTGCGCATCGCCTACATCTTGTCCCTTCGCGCCAGATACTCCAGCGCCGCGCGGTCCTCGGTCTGGGTCTTCTCGATGTTGCCGACCGTGCGCATCACCTTGCGCCGGTACTCGGGCGACTTGGTGGTCAGGTTCGGGCCGCGCCCAACCTTTTCCTCGAGCTCCTGGCGCGAGCGTGCGTAGTAATGGTTCAGTTGCAGATGATCGGTCGAGTAGAAGCCGGGCAGCCGGCGGCGGTCTAGCGGGACCGTCTCGCCGCGGTCGTTCGCGGTCACATAGGCGCCGTCGGTCGCGAAGGAATGCACGCCGGCCTCGGTGACGTGGCAGGGATCGACGATGCACTTGAACTGGCGGATGCCGCGCTCGTCGCTCATCGGGTCGGCCGCGCGCATCAGGTAGTTGCGCAGGAGGCCCCCTTCGGGCGGCGCGGCGTGGCCGGAATGGCCGAACATGTGCCAGGGCAGCGAGATGTTGCGCACGGTTCCGTCCAGGTGCGCGAGCGCGCCGTCGAGGTCCGACGCGTCCTTCGGCACCAGGAACTCGTCGGCGTCGATGAAGGCCATCCAGCGATACGCAGCGCCGAAGTTCGACACCGCATGCGCGTAGGACAGCGCCTGGTTGTGGATCTCGCGCCGGAGCCGGGCGTCGGTGAAGATCTGGCGCCAGGGCACGACGGTCATCCGGTCGCCCAGACGGTCGCGCAGGATCGGCAGCGTGTCGTCGGTGCAGCCGTTGTCGTAAACCAGAAAGCCGCGCGCCCCGGCACGGGCGTGGAAATCGGCCCATTCGGCGATATGCGCGGCCTCGTTGCGCACGATCAGGACGATTGCCATGCCGCCCCGGTTGGGCGCGGGCGCCGGCGGCGAGACGCCGATCCGGCCGATCTTCCAGATGCGCAGAAAGCTTGTGCGGAGCATGGAAGGCGCTTTCCCAAGGGCAGGTCGCGGGTTCTAGCATCGCCTCGCCCGATGGCAAAGCCTCGTTGCCTCGGGCCGGCGCCCTCCCTAGAACGGAAGGCCAGTGCGGGAGAGCGACATGCGCCTTGGTCTGGATTTCGGCGGCACGAAGATCGAGGGCGTGGTGCTGGATCCCGGCGGCGCCGAGCGCGCCCGGGCCCGCGTCCCGACGCCGCGCCACGATTACGACGGCTGCATCCGCGCGATCCACGGGCTGATGCTCGATCTCGAGGGCATCGCCGGTGGCGCGGTCGAGCGCGTCGGCATCGGCGTGCCGGGCGCCGTCGATCGCGACAGCGGCGTCGTACATGGCGGCAACTCGACCTGGCTGAACGGCCGAGCGTTGCAGAAGGACCTCGCGCAGGCGCTGGAGCGGCCGGTGCGGATCGCGAACGACGCGAACTGCTTTGCGCTGTCCGAGGCGGTGGATGGCGCCGGTATCGGCGCGCAGGTCGTGTTCGGCGTGATCCTCGGCTCGGGCGTCGGCGGCGGCGTCGTCGTGCGCGGCCAGCTGATCGAGGGCGTCAACGCGATCGGCGGTGAATGGGGGCACATCCCGCTGCCGAGCCCAATGGACGACGAACGGCCCGGCCCGGTCTGTTCCTGCGGCGTCCCCGGCCACACCGAGGCTTGGCTGTCCGGCCGCAGCTTCGCCGCCGACTACGCGCGCCGGATCGGAATCTCGGTCGAGGACGCGCCGCCGGCGCAGGACATCGTCGCGCTGGCCGAGCGCGGCGACGGTCCGGCCGCGGAGACGATGCGGCGCTTCGAGGACCGGCTGGGGCGCTCGCTGGCGCTGATCGTGAACGTGCTCGACCCGGACGTGATCGTGTTGGGCGGCGGGATGTCGAACGTGGCGCGGCTCTACGAGAACGTGCCGGCGCTGACGATCCCGCACGTGTTCGGACCACGCTTCAACACGCGCCTTGTGCAGAACCGGCACGGCGACAGCTCCGGCGTGCGCGGCGCGGCCTGGCTTTAAGGACATCGCCCGACGCGCCTCAGGCCGCCGGGGCTTCGGCCAGCAGCGCGTCGAGGTCGAGCGGGGCGTTGACCATCTTCAGCCGGCCGGCCGCGTCGCGCGGCCAATCGGCCTCCGGACGGTCGCGGTAGAGCTCGACGCCATTGCCGTCCGGGTCGCGCAGGTAGATCGCTTCCGACACGCCGTGGTCGGCGGCGCCGTCGAGCGGGATGCCGGCCGCGACCACGCGCCGCAGCGCGTCGCCGAGGCTGGCGCGGTCCGGATAGAGGAACGCCGTGTGGTAGAGCCCGGTATGGCCTGGCGGCGGCGGGGTGCCGCCCTTGCTCTCCCAGGTGTTCAGGCCGATGTGATGGTGATATCCGCCGGCGGACAGGAACGCCGCCTGCGGGCCGTAGCGCTGCGTGACCTCGAAGCCGAGCACGCCGGAATAGAACGCGATGGCCCGGTCGAGATCGGCGACCTTCAGATGGACATGCCCGATGCGGGTAACGGGCGCGACGGGAACGGCCATGGGCTTTCTCCTCGGGTGGACGGGGTGAAGATAATCCGGGCCATCTGCGCGCACTACCGCCGAGTTCGGGGACAACGGGTTTCGCGATGGACGACGTGACGATCGAGCGGCTGGGTCAGCAGGGCGACGGGCTCGCGGGCGCGCTGCGCGTTCCGTTCGCGCTGCCGGGCGAGCGGGTGCGCGGACCGGTCGCCGAGGGCCGGATGGCGCCGGTCGAGGTCCTGGAAGCGTCGCCCGAGCGCGTGACGCCGCCCTGCCCGCATTTCGGCGTCTGCGGCGGCTGCGCGTTGCAGCATGCGTCGGACGCGTTTCTGGCCGACTGGAAGCGCGGCGTCGTGCTGCGGGCGCTGGCCGCGCGGGGGCTGGCGGTCGAGCCGGGTCCGACGCTGACCTCGCCGCCGCGCTCGCGACGCCGCGCGACCTTCGCTGGCCGGCGCACGCGCCAGGGGGTGGTCGTCGGGTTCCACGGCCGCCGCTCGGACGACGTGATCGACGCGACCGGCTGCCTGCTGGTCCGGCCCGAACTGCTGGCGGCGCGGCCGGCGCTGGCCGAGATCACCGCCGCCGGCGCCTCGCGCGCGCACGGATTGCGGCTGACGGCGACGCTGTCGGACGCGGGGCTCGACGTCGCGGTCGAGGGCGGCAAGCCGCTCGACGCAGCGCTGCGGGTCCGGCTGGCGGCGCTCGCCGAGGCGCACGAGCTCGCGCGCCTGGCCTGGGACGGCGAGCCGGTCGCCGCGCGCTGGCCGCCGCTGCAGACGTTCGGCCGCGCCCGCGTCGCGCCGCCGCCCGGCGCGTTTCTGCAGGCGACCGCCGAGGGCGCGGCCGCGCTGACCGAAGCGGTGCGCCGGACGATCGGCGGCGCGCGCCGCGTCGTCGATCTCTTCGCCGGGTGCGGCACGTTTGCGCTGCCGCTGGCCGAGACCGCCGAGGTGCATGCGGTCGAGGGCGAAGCCGCGATGCTGGCGGCGCTCGACGCGGGCTGGCGCGGCGCGACCGGCCTGAAACGGATGATGACGGAGACGCGGGATCTGTTCCGGCGGCCGCTGCTGCCGTCCGAGCTCGATTGGTACGACGCCGTCGTCATCGATCCGCCGCGCGCCGGCGCCGAGGCGCAGGCCCGGGCGCTGGCGGCGTCGCGTGTTCCGGTGGTCGCCGCCGTGTCCTGCAATCCGGTCAGCTTCGCGCGGGACGCGGCGATCCTCGTCGCCGGCGGCTACCGGCTGGAGGACGTGCAGGCGGTGGACCAGTTCCGCTGGTCGGGCCATGTCGAGATCAACGCCGCCTTCCGGCGCTAGCGGAGCGCCTGATGCGATTGTCCGGTAACGTGAGCGTGACGCGATCGCGATTGCGGCTGGCCGGAACGCATGGTGAACATTGCGGATGGACCCGAAACTCGCCGCCAAGCTGCGCATCCTGGCCGACGCCGCCAAGTACGACGCATCCTGCGCCTCCTCGGGCGCGCCGAAGCGGTCGGGCGGCGCGAAGGGGCTGGGCTCGACCACCGGCGCCGGCATCTGCCACGCCTACACGCCGGATGGCCGCTGCGTCTCGCTGCTGAAGATCCTGCTGACGAACTGGTGCCTCTACGACTGCGCGTACTGCGTGAACCGGCGCTCGTCGAACACGCCGCGCGCCCGCTTCACCGTGGAGGAGGTCGTCACGCTGACGCTGGAGTTCTACAAGCGCAACTACATCGAGGGGCTGTTCCTGTCGTCCGGCGTCGTGAAGTCGCCGGATCACACGATGGAGGAGCTGCTGCGGGTGGCTCGCACGCTGCGGCGCGACCACGGCTTTGCCGGCTACATCCACCTGAAGGCGATTCCCGAGGCCAGCCCCTGGCTGATCGAGCAGGCGGGCCGCTGGGCCGACCGTCTGTCGATCAACGTGGAGCTTCCGACCGACACGAGCCTCGCCCGCCTCGCGCCCGAGAAGAGCGCGCCCTCGATCGCCGGCGCGATGGGACAGATGCGCGACCGCATCGCCGAGGCGAAGGCCGAGAAGCGGCGATTCGCGCCCGGCGGCCAGAGCACGCAGGTCATCGTCGGGGCCGACGACACGACCGACGCCAGCGTGCTCACGTCGAGCGCGCGGCTCTACGGCCACTACGGGCTGCGGCGCGTCTACTATTCCGCCTACAGCCCGATCCCGGAGCCGAGCTTCGCGCTTCCGCTGAAGGCGCCGCCGCTGCAGCGCGAGAACCGGCTCTACCAGGCGGACTGGCTGCTGCGGTTCTACGGCTTCAGCGTCGAGGAGATCGCCGCCGGGGGCGAGGGCGGGATGCTCGACCTCGAGGCCGACCCCAAGCTCGCCTGGGCGCTGAAGCACCGCGAGCGCTTTCCGGTCGACGTCAACCGCGCGCCGCGGGAGCTGCTGCTGCGCGATTCCGGGGCTTGGGCGTGAAGGCGGTCGACCGGATCATCGCGGCTCGGCGGCATACCGCGCTGCGCCTCGCCGATCTCGCGCGCCTGACCACGAGCACGCGCCGCGTCGCGCCGTTCATCATCGCCGCCGACCACCGGGCGGCCGGGCTCGACAAGCTCGACCTGCGCAGCCGCCTCGTCCGCAAGCCGGAGCAGCTGAGCCTGTTCGCATGACCCAGATCGCGCTCGATCCCGGCGCCGACCTCGACGGCTTCCGCGCGGCGGTGCGCGGGCTGGCGGCGGCGGGCGTCCCGCCCGGAGAGGTGGGCTGGATGTCGGACGGCGCGCCGACGCTGTTCCCCGAGGTTCCGAGCAAGGACGCGCCGCCGGTCGCCCTGCCCCGCGCCGCGCACGACCTGATCCGCCTCGTCGTCTGCCACAGCGATCCGGAGCGCTATGCGCTGCTCTACACGCTGGTCTGGCGGCTGCTGCGCGGCGAGCGCCGGCTGCTGGAGATCGCGTCCGATCCGCTGGTGTTCCGGCTGCAGCGCATGGCGAAGTCCGTCCGGCGCGACCTGCACAAGATGCACGCCTTCGTCCGGTTCCGCCGGGTCGAGGTCGAGGGCGACGAGCACTACGTCGCCTGGTTCGAGCCGGATCACTTCATCCTGGAGGCGACGGCCGGCTTCTTCGTCGATCGGTTCCGGGCGCTGCGCTGGTCGATCCTCACGCCGATCGGCGCGATCCACTGGGATCGCCGCGCGCTCCGGTTCGGCCCGCCGGCCCGCAAGCAGGACGCGCCGACCTCCGATCCCTTCGAGGCCGGCTGGCGGGACTACTACGAGAGCATCTTCAATCCCGCGCGGGTGAACCTTGCGCGTCACGCGCGGCCACATGGCGAAGAAGTACTGGAAGAACATGCCGGAGACGGACGCGATCCCGGACCTGATCCGATCCGCCCCGTCGCGCGTTAGGGAGATGATCGAGAAGGAGGCCGCCATGCCCGCACGCCGCAACCCGGACAAGGCCGTCGCCGCGATGGCCGACCAGGAAATCCGGACGCTGGAGGAGCTGAACCGCGTCATCGCCGGCGCGGACCCGATGGTCGAGGGCGGGGTCCGCGCGGTTCTGGGCGAAGGCCCGGTCGGCGCCGCGATCGCCTTCGTCGGCGAGCAGCCGGGCGACCAGGAGGACCTGCAGGGGCGGCCCTTCGTCGGCCCCGCCGGGCAGATGTTCGACCGGGCGCTGGCGGAGGTCGGGGATCGACCGGTCGCAGGCCTACGTCACCAACGCGGTCAAGCACTTCAAGTACGTGCAGCGCGGCAAGCGCCGGCTGCACCAGCGGCCGACGGCGGGCGAGGTCACGCATTACCGCTGGTGGCTGAAGAAGGAGCTCGACCTCGTCGGCCCGCGGCTCGTGGTGGCGCTCGGGGCGACGGCGGTGCTGGCGCTGGCGGGAAAGGCGCTACCGATCAACGCGAACCGGGGCGAAGCGCGGTTCGACAACCGGCTCGGCTACATCACCGTGCATCCGTCCTATCTGCTCCGGCTGCCGGACGAGGCGGAGCGGCGGAGCGCCTATGCGGCATTTCGCGACGACCTCGCCCGGATCCGCGGGATCGCGGAGGCCGCCTGAGCGCGTCGAAGGTCGTGAACCCATAAAGGGGATTCACGGACCGATTGAGCTGTGATTCATGCCCTTCATGAGGGAGGGCTGGATGACTGGGCGACACGATCTGACGGACCGAGAGTGGGCGATCATTGCGCCGCTTCTTCCGAACAAGCCGCGCGGCGTGGCGCGGGTGGATGACCGGCGGGTGATCGACGGGATTCTCTACATTCTGCGCACGGGGGCGCCCTGGCGCGATCTGCCCGAGCGCTACGGGCCACCGACCACGATCTACAACCGCTACAACAGGTGGGCGAAGGCCGGCGTCTGGCTGCGCGTGTTCGAGGCGCTGTCCGAGCGCTCGCCGGGTCGCTGCACCTGATAGACAGCTCCATCGTCCGCGCCCACCAGCACGCCGCCGGTGGAAAAAGGGGGGCGAGGATCACGCCATCGGTCGCTCCCGTGGAGGGCTGAGCACCAAGATCCATGCTGTCGTCGACCATCGCGGCCTGCCGGTGCGGCTCGTGATCACCCCGGGTCAGGCTTCGGACAAGACGATCGCGCCGGACCTCGTCGCGCCGATGAACCTGACCGGGGACGTGGTCGCCGATCGCGGTTACTTCGGCCGAAAGGTGATCGAGGCCATCGAGGCGACAGGCGCGACGGCGCACGTTCCCTCCCAGAGCAACGTCCGCATCCTCCGCTCGGTCGCGCCGTCCATCTATCGCAGACGAAACTTGATCGAGCGCTTCTTCAACCGCTTGAAGCACTTCCGAGACATCGCCACCCGCTATACCAAGCTCGCACAGAACTTCCTCGCCGCCGTCATGCTCGCATCATCCCGAATCTGGCTCAGGCATAAAGAGTCCACGACCTAGCCGATGACGCCACGCTGGCCGCCGGTCTGGGCGCGGTCGAGCAACAAGTGGTCGAGCAGCACGCAGGCGACCATTGCCTCGCCGACCGGGACCGCGCGGATGCCGACGCAGGGGTCGTGGCGGCCCTTGGTAACGATCTCGGCCTCCTCGCCGGTCACCGTGATCGTCCGGCGGGGGCTGAGGATCGACGAGGTCGGCTTTACGGCGAAGCGGGCGACGATGTCCTGGCCGGTGGAGATGCCGCCGAGGATGCCGCCCGCGTGGTTCGACGAATAGCGCGGGCCGTCGTTGCCGATGAAGATCTCGTCGGCGTTCTCGGTGCCGGTCAGCGCGGCGGCGCCGAAGCCGTCGCCGATCTCGACGCCCTTGACCGCGTTGATCGTCATCAGCGCGCCGGCGAGGTCGCTGTCGAGCTTGGCGTAGACCGGCGCGCCGAGGCCGGCGGGGGCGCCGGTCGCGACGATCTCGATCACCGCGCCAACCGAATTGCCGGACTTGCGCAACTGGTCGAGCCAGTCGGCCCAGTCGGTTGCGGCGGAGGGGTCGGGGCACCAGAACGGGTTGCGGGCGACCTCGTCCCAGTCCCAGGCGGCGCGGTCGATGCCGCGGGCGCCCATCGCGACCATCGCGCCGCGGATGGTGAGGCCGGGCGCGAGCGCGGCCAATGCCTTGCGGGCGATGCCGGCGGCGGCGACGCGGGCGGCAGTCTCGCGGGCGGAGGAGCGGCCGCCGCCGCGCGGGTCGCGCAGCCCGTATTTCAGGTGGTAGGTGATGTCGGCGTGGCCCGGGCGGAACTTGGCGGCGATGTCGCCGTAATCCTTGGAGCGCTGGTCGGTGTTGCGGATCATCAGGCTGATCGGCGTGCCGGTCGTGTGGCCCTCGTAGACGCCGGACAGGATCTCGACCTGGTCGGCCTCGCGGCGCTGGGTTGTGTACTTGTTCTGGCCGGGCTTGCGCGCGTCGAGCCAGGGCTGGATGTCGGCCTCGGAGAGCGCGATCCCGGGCGGGCAGCCGTCGATGACGCAGCCTAGCGCCGGCCCGTGGCTCTCGCCCCAGGTCGTGACGCGGAAGATGTGGCCGAAGCTATTGAACATGGGCGTCTCCCTCGGCCCCGGCCCTTAGCGCGCTCCGGACGGGAAGGGAAGCGAGAGGTGGGGGGCGCAGGGTGGGCACGCGTGCCCAACCAGATTACCCATTGACTATAAACAATTTTTTGCGGCCGGTTAACTCATCGATAACCGGCCGTGCACGCCGGCTCAGTCGCTGGCCTTCTCCATCGCCGCCTTAAGCTTCGCAATGTCCGCATCACTGAGTTGCGGCCGGTCGAGCTTGAGCGTCAGCTTCTCCAGCGTTCCGGTGAAGGCGAAGGGCGGCTTGTAGTCGGCGTCGTTGACGCCGGTCAGCGTGTCCGAGCCGATGTCGAAGCTCTCGTCCCATTGCAGGATGACCGGGAGGGTCTTCTCCATCTTCTTCGTGTCCACGATCTTGCCGTCGACCTTCAGCGTCCCTGTTCCCGGCCGTCCAAGTCCCGAGAAGCTGTTGAATTCCAGCGTGCCGACGCCGAGGCCGTCATAGGCGAAGTCGAACTCGACCACGTGCTTGCCGGGCGTCAGCGCATCGGGGCCTTCCCATTTGATCCGCTCGAGGTTCAGCAGGTTCCACAGGAACACTGGCTTGCCCTTCAGCAGATAGAAGCCGTAGCCGGCGAAGCGGCCGCCGGAGGTCAGCATCATGCCCTCGGCCCCGGCCTCGGGCACGTCGATCTCGGCGGTGAGGGTGTAGGACGTGTTCAGGAGCAGGGGCGAGTCGCCCTGGGGCAGGCCAACCATCGGATGCGTGTAGACGAACTCGGAGCGGCCGGCGGTGATGTTCGGGCGCGGCGCGATGACGCGCGCGGCCACCGAGGCGTCGAGCGGGAAGACCTGGTACTTCTTCGCCTCCTCGATGAAGAGCGCCTTCATCTCCTTGACCTTCTCGGGGTTCGCCGCGGCGATGTCCTCGGTCTGGTTGTAGTTCTTCGTCAGGTCGTAAAGCTCGAGCACCTGGTTGTTCAGCGGATCGGTGTTGGCGACGCCGAAGGCGTCCCACGGCGCGCGATCAACCTTGGTGCTGAGCAGCCAGCCGTCGTCGTAGAGCGCCCACTGGCCCATCATCTCGAAATACTGGATCTTGTGATGCGACGGCTCGTTGGCGTTCGCCGCGTCGAACGTGTAGGCGAAGCTCGTGCCCTCGATCGGGGCCTGCTTGATGCCGTCCACGGTGTCGGGCGCAGGGATGCCGGTCACTTCGAGGATCGTGGGCACGACGTCGATCACGTGCATGAACTGGTCGCGCATGCCGCCCTTGTCGGTGATGTGGCCGGGCCAGGACACGGCCATGTTCTGGCGGATGCCGCCGAGCTTGGACGCGTTCTGTTTGAACCAGGTGAAGGGCGCGTCGAAGGCCCAAGACCAGCCGGCCGACATGTGGTTGTACGTCGCTTCGGTGCCCCAGACGTCGTACCATTTCATCTGGGTGTCGACGGGAACCGAGACGCCATTGAAGAACGCGACCTCGTTCGGGGTGCCGAGCGGGCCGCCCTCGGCGCTCGTGCCGTTGTCGCCGTTGATGTAGATGATCAGCGTGTCGTCGAGCTTGCCCATGTCCTCGATCGTGTCGATGACGCGGCCGATCTCGCTGTCGCTGTAGGCGGCGTAGGCGGCGAAGACCTCGACCTGCCTGATGTAGAGCTTCTGTTCCTCGGCGGTCAGGTCGTCCCAGTTCTTCAGGATGTCCGTGGGCCAGGGGGCGAGCTCGGTTCCCTCCGGGATGATGCCGAGCTTCTTCTGGTTGTCGATGATGGTTTTCTGGAGCTCGTTCCAGCCCGCGTCGAACAGGTGCATGTCGTGGATCTTGTCGACCCATTCCTGCGTCGGGTGATGCGGCGCATGCGTGGCGCCGGGCGCGTACTTCACGAAGAACGGCTTGTCGGGCATCGTCTGGTTGACGCGGTTCAGGTAGTCGATCGCGTCGTCGGCCATGCCGGTGATCAGGTTCCAATCGGGGTCGCCGGTGAACGGGTAGATCTGCGTGGTGTTGCGGAACAGGTTCGGCTGCCACTGGTTCGCGTCGCCGCCGACGAAGCCGTAGAAATACTCGAAGCCCATGCCGGTCGGCCACTGGTCGAAGGGACCGATCTGGCTGGCGGCGAAGGCGGGGGTGTTGTGGTCCTTGCCGAACCAGGCGGTCGCATAGCCGTTGTCGAGCAGCATGCGGCCGATCGTCGCCTTGTCCTCGGTGATGATGCTGTCGTAGCCGGGAAAGCCGGTGGATTGTTCGGCGATCACGCCGAAGCCGACCGAATGGTGGTTGCGCCCGGTGATCAGCGCCGCGCGGGTCGGCGAGCAAAGCGCGGTCGAGTGGATGTTCGTATAGCGCAGCCCCGCCTCGGCGATGCGGTCCATCGTCGGCGTGGGGATCACGCCGCCGAAGGTGCTGGGCACGCCGAAGCCGGCGTCGTCGGTGATGATCAGCAGGATGTTCGGCGCGTCGGCGGGCGGGACGATGCGCGGCGCCCACCAGGGGGTGGAGCTCAGCGCGTCCTCGGTGATCTTGCCGCCGAAGGGCGGGTTCGGCGCCGGAAGCTGGCTTCCGTCGATGGTTGTGGTGGCGCTCGGCGAGCCGAGGTCGCCGGTGACCGTCTGGGCCAGGAGCGGCGTCGGCGCGAGCAGAAGCGCCGCCGCCAGAAGCCGGCCGGCCGGAAGCAAAGCGAGCGTCATGTTTCCTCGTCACATCGCCGTCCTGCGACGCGGCCGCGGCGATGCGCCGACGCCGAACGGGCCGCGAGGACGGGTTCCGCGGCGGGCACACGCAATCTACGGCGCGCGAAATCCGCAAGCAATGATCTGGATCAGGCGCGGCGTGTCATTCGGCGGGCCAGATCGTCGCCCAGTCGTTCTTCATGTCGACGAGGATCCAGCCCATCTCCGGGGCGAGGTCGAGCGCCTTGTCGAGGCGGCCGATGTCGCTGTCGCGGTCGTAGGCCCATTCCCGCTCGGCGTCGGTGTGGTGGACGATGATGCCGAGCTTGGCGCCGCAGCAGGCTGTGCCCCATTGCAGCATCTGGAGGTCGCCGTCGGAATTGCCGGCAACGAAGACCGGGCGCTGGCCGATGTGGCGCGCGATGCCGACCGGCTTGCCGGGGCCGTCGTCGACGAAGGCGATGCCGGTCTCGCGCATCACCTGCGGCGCGCCGTCGACCATCTGGAACTCGATCGCGCCCTCGGAGCCGACGACCTCCGGCGGGGCGATGCCGTATTCCTCTTCGGCGAAGGCGCGGATGAAGTCCTCGCCGCCGCCCGAGACGATGAAGGTGCGGTAGTCGTTCGCGCGCAGCAGGTCGAGGAGCTCGATCATCGGCTGGTAGACCATGTCGATGAAGAGCCGGTCCTTGGTCGGGTGCCGCGCGGTCGCGAGCCATTCGGCGGCGTCGGCCTGGAACGCCTCGACCGTCATGTCGCCGCCGGTCGCGCCGAGCAGTTCGACCAGGCCGTCCTTGCCGCCGGCGATGATCGCGGGCACGTCGCCCTCGGCGGCGGCCTTCAGCACCGGGGTCGAGGCCCAGGCCGGATCGGCGGCGGAGAGCTCGCGCGCCCGGTCGAGGATGTAGTAGAACTGGAAGTAGAGCGGCTGCTCGGACCAGAGCGTGCCGTCGTTGTCGAAGGTCGCGATGCGGTCGGAGGGCTCGACATATTTCGACGAGGCCGGATCGGTCGTAGCCTCGACGAAGCCGAGGATCGCGGTCTTGGTCGCGCCGTCGTTCCAGGACGGGAGCGGGTCGGTTTGCGCGCAGAGCGGCGACGCGGTCAGCAGCAGGACGAATGAAAGACGCAGCATCGCGGTTCCCTTCTGGAGGTCAAGCAGGGGCGCCGGACGGACGATCCGGCGCCCGTCAGCCTCGGTCAGTTGCCGCTCGGCATGCCGATCGAGAACCCTTCCTGCGCCAGCGCGTCGCGGACATACTGGAAACGCTGGTATTGCGTCAGCGTGATCGGGCCGTTGTAGCCCTCGCCCTGCATCCGGCGCGGCGGGTTCGCGCGGTAGGTCTGCATCAGTTCCGCGATCGCCGCGTTGAAGCTGACCAGCGTCCAGGTGTGCTCGGTGTAGCTGTTCATGAACACGTCGTAGCGTTCCTGCGGATCCTGCAGCAGATCGAACACCTGCGGCACCATCGCCGCGTATTTCTCCGGGCCTTTCCAGCCGAGATTGGTGTCGACGGCGAGACCGCCGGTGGCCTGACCGTCATCGCCGCGCAGGTTGAACACCGCCTTGTAATTGCCGACCCGCGCCGCGCCCGGCGTCAGTTCGTTCTCGGTGAAGTAGAACCAGGACTTGCGTTCGGACGGGCCGGACCCGGTCCAGACCGGCGTCATGTCGTAGCTGTCGAAAACGATGGGCTGGCCTTCGCGGTCCTCGGTCGGCAGATCGACGCCCGCGGCCGCAGCGAAGGTCGCCATCAGGTCGAGACCGCCCAGGATCGCGGCGCTCTTTGTGTCGGGCTCGACCTTGCCCGGCCAGCGCACGATGGCGGGAACCCGGTTGCCGCCCTCGCGAACGGTGCCCTTGGTGCCCCGGAACGGCGTGTAGCCGGCGTCCGGATAGACGTCCTGCCAAGCGCCGTTGTCGGTGGTCCAGAACACGATGGTGTTGTCGCGCAGGCCCAGCTCATCGACCTTGGCGAGGATGTTGCCGACGCGCGCGTCCAGTTCGACCATCGAGTCGGCGTACTTGGTCTTCGAGATCGACGTGTGTTCGAATTCCGGCGCCGGCATGCTCGGCTGGTGCAGCTTCATGAAGTTGACGTTGATGAAGAACGGCGCGTCGCTCGCGGCCGCCTCCTCGAGAAAGTCCAGCGCGTCCTGTTCGACGTAGCTGTCGAAGAAGGGAATTCCGACGACGCCTTCCTCGGGGGTGTTGACGTACTGGCCGTTGATCTTGAAGTCCTCGGTAACCTCGCCCCCTGCCTTGCCGGACAGCGAGCCCTTGGTGACTTCCTCGAACATGGCCCGCAGCTCCGGGTCCATGTCGGGGAACCAGGTCGGGTCGGCGTAGGTGTAGGCGTTCAGGTGATAGAGGCCGACATGGCGCATGTCATCGTAGCCCTGGGCGATGGGCAGGGCGTAGTCGTCCTCGCCAAGATGCCACTTGCCGCTGAAATACGTGTTGTAGCCGGCGGTCTTCAGCAGCGAGGCGATGGTCCACTCCGCCGCCGGCAGGCCGCCGCCCTGGCCCTGGAAGGCCACGGTGGTCATGCCGCTGCGGTTGGGAATGCGCCCGGTCTGCATCGCCGCCCGGCCGGCCGTGCAGCTCGGCTGGGCGTAGAACGAGGTGAACATCATCCCGTCGTTGGCCAGCTGGTCGAAGTTCGGCGTCGGCATGCCCCGCGCCTCGCCGCCGAGATAGGCGCCGGTGTCGCCATAGCCGGTATCGTCGGTGACGATCAGCAGGATGTTCGGCCTGCTCGGGCACCTCCTGCGCGAGCGCCGAACCGGCGCCGAGCGCCAGCATCGCAAGGCCGAATGCGGATGTTCGGGTCAGATTGGTCATGTCGAAGCTTTCCCTCCAGAAGGCAATAGGCGGATGGCCACGCCCGGTGCGGCGCCATCGTCAGTTGCCGAGGCCGCTCCTGATCTTCTCCTCGATCGTGGTCAGGTTGAACGAGCCCGGCGTCTGGCTTGGCGGGTATTCCTGCATCGTGGTCAGGAACCTTCCGGCTAGGGCCTGGATTGGCACCAGCACGAAGGCCCGGTCCAGGAACCAATCGTCATAGGTGTTGGCGTTGTGCTGCGCCTTCTCGAACGGATCGCGGCGCAGGTTGAACAAGAGCGGCACGCGCAGCTCGGTGAACGGCTCGCGCCAGACGCCGAACGCTTCGCCGCGGTTCTCGAGGAACACGACCTTCCAGTCGTCGTAGCGGGCGGCGACGATCTGGCCGTCGTCGTTGACGTACCAGAATTCGTGCCGCGGCGAGTTGTCAGCGGCGCCTGTGAGATAGTCGGTCAGGTCGTAGCCGTCGATGTAGTTGCGGTAGCTGCGGCCCTCGAGCTCGACCCCCTCGCGGGCTTGCGCCGCGATGTCGGGGTTGCCGGCGATCGCGGCGAAGGTGGGAAGCCAGTCTTCGTGCGCGACGATGCCGTTCAGGGTCTCGCCGGCAGGGAAATGCCCGGGCCAGCGCACGAAGGTCGGCACGCGGTAGGCGCCTTCCCAGTTCGAGTTCTTCTCGCTGCGGAACGGCGTGGTGCCCGCGTCGGGCCAGGTGTTGTAGTGCGGGCCGTTGTCGGTCGAGTACATGACCAGCGTGTCGTCGGCGATCCCGAGCTCGTCGATCAGCGCCAGCAACTCGCCGACATGGCCGTCGTGCTCCATCATGCCGTCGTGGTATTCGTCGCCGCTGGGCGCCGAGAGGCCGACGCTTTCTTCCTTGAGGTGGGTGCGGAAGTGCATGCGGGTGCCGTTCCACCAGACGAAGAACGGCGTGCCCGCCTCGACGGTCTCCCTGATGAAGCGCATGGCTTCGGCCACGGATTCGTCGTCGATTGTCTTCATGCGCTCGATGTCGAGCGGGCCGGTGTCCTCGATGCGCTGGGTTCCGTCCGGGTTGGCCCAGGAGTGGATGACGCCGCGCGGCGCGAAAGTCTCGCCGAAGGTCCGCCCATCGGCCAGCACCATGTCGGTGGGGTAGTCGCGGTTCTCCGGCTCCTCCTGAGCGTTCAGGTGGTAGAGGTTGCCGAAGAACTCGTCGAAGCCGTGGTTGGTCGGCAGGTGCTCGTCCCGGTCGCCCTGGTGGTTCTTGCCGAACTGGCCGGTCGCGTAGCCGAGCGACTTCAGCACCGTCGCCATCGTCAGGTCGGTCTCCTGCCAGCCTTGCTCGGCGCCGGGCAGGCCGACCTTGGTCATGCCCGATCGCACCGGCACGCTGCCGCCGATGAAGGCGGCGCGCCCGGCGGTGCAGCTCTGCTGGGCGTAGTAGTCGGTGAAGCTTAGGCCTTCGTCGGCGATCCGGTCGATGTTGGGCGTCTCGTAGCCCATCATGCCGCGGTTGTTGTGGCTGATGTTCCAGGTTCCGATATCGTCGCCCCAGATCACCAGGATGTTCGGCTTGTCGGGCGCGTCGGCCGGAGCTTCGGCCTCCTGTGCGCTCGCGGCGGAAAACGCCAGCAGGGTCGCCGCGGCCATCGCGATGGCCCTGCGGTTCGGCAGCAGATTCATTCGATCCTCCCCTGGCTCCGCGATCGGAACCTGCATGTTTTTGTGGCGCCTTTCTTTGGGCGCGGATGCGTCTTAACTCTAGACCGCCAGCGTAGCACAGACTGACCGATCTGGGACATTTGGATGCCGATTGCGCCTCTTGACAAAATGGGCTGGCTGCCTGGCCAGGATGCCGAGTTCCGCGCCTGGATCGCCGAGAACGGCCGCTGGCGCAGCTATGCGGCCGGCGAACCGGTCTATGACGCGGGCGACGTCGGCGACGCGCTCTACGGGCTCGGCGCCGGGTCGCTCGACATCACCTTTCCATTGGTCGGCGACGAGCCGGTCGTGCTGCATCGGGCCGAGGCAGGTTTCTGGATCGGCGAATCGGCGGTGCTGTCGGGGAGCGCGCGGCTCTTGTCGCTGACTGCGGCGCGCGAGGCGCGGCTGTTCCGCGTTCCGGGCGCCCGGATCCGGGCGCTGGTCGCCGAGCGGCCGGCGATGCTGCGGCCGTTCTATACGCTCAGCCACGCCAACACGTTGCTCGCGCTGACGCTGCTGGCCGAGGCGCTGGCGCTGACGCCGCGGGCCAGGCTGGCGCGCATCCTGCTCCGCCTCGCGGACGCCGAGAGCCGGGTCACGGCCCGGCAGGACGAGCTGGCGCGGCTGCTCGGCATGACGCGCTCGAGCCTGCAGCGCGCGCTGGGGAGCCTGATCGAGGCCGGGGCGGTCGTCCCGGGCTATGGCAGCCTCGAGGTGCGCGACCGCGCCTGGCTGGCGGCGATCAGCACCGAGGCGTGACCGGGCCGGGGTTGCCTCGGCGCGGCGCGGGCCTATGCTGTTCGCCAGCCTCGGGGCGTCCGGTGCAAGTCCGGGCTGAGATCGCGTGACGCGGACCCGTCGAACCTGAACCGGATCATGCCGGCGGAGGGAAGGCGCGGTGCGTGGATCTGCGCATCCCTCCTCCGCCGGCGAAGGAGGAAAGACATGCGGATTTGCCTCGTCGCGGCGGCGCTGCTCGGGCTCGGCGCGCCCGCCGGCGCGCAGGACCGGCCCGAACTGGTCGTCTACGCCTATGACAGCTTCATCACGGAATGGGGGCCGGGGCCCGCGATCAAGGCTGCGTTCGAGCAGGAATGCGACTGCACGGTGCGGTTCGTCGGCGCCGGGGACGGGGCCGCGTTGCTGGGACGGCTGCGCCTCGAGGGCGCGCGCAGTCCGGCGGACGTGGTGGTCGGGCTCGACACGAACCTGACCGCCGACGCTGCGGCAACGGGCCTGTTCGCGCCGCTCGGGATCGAGACGCCGGCGCTCGATCTGCCGGTCGACTGGGAGGATCCGCTGTTCCTGCCCTATGACTGGGGATATTTCGCCTTCGTCTACGACGCCACGCGGCTGAAAGCGCCGCCGGCGAGCTTCGAGGAGCTGATCGCGTCGGATCTGAAGGTGGTGATCCAGGACCCGCGCAGCTCGACGCCGGGGCTGGGGCTCCTGTTCTGGGTCGAGACCGCCTATGGCGACCGTGCGCCCGAGATATGGGAGGGGCTGGCGCCACGGATACTGACGGTGACGCCGGGCTGGTCGGAGGCCTACGGGCTGTTCCTCGACGGCGAGGCGGACATGGCGCTGAGCTACACGACCTCGCCGGCCTATCACCTGATCGCCGAGGAGGATCCGACCAAGCGCGCGGCGATCTTCGACGAGGGGCATTACCTGCAGATCGAGGTCGCGGGCGTGACCGCGTCGTCCGACCAGCCGGATCTGGCGCGGCGGTTCGTCGCGTTCCTGCTGTAGCGACGCCGCGCAGTCGGTGATCCCGACGACGAACTGGATGTATCCGGCGCGGCTGCCCGAGGGCGGGGCTGCCCGAAGGGTTCGAGACGCTGGCGATGCCCGGACAGGCGCTGCTGATGACGCCGGAGGCGGCCCAGAAGGATCGCCAGCCGGCGATCGACGCATGGCTGGCCGCGCTCAGCCGCTGAGCGGCGCCTCGACCGGCGTCCGGATCGGGGGCGGGCTGGCGCTGGCGCTGGTCCTCGCGCTGACGCTGGGGACGCTGGCAGCACTGGCGCTGCGGGCCGAGCCGGGGCGCGGGCTGGGGCCCGGCGACTGGGCGGCGGTGCGCTTCACGCTGACGCAGGCGCTGCTGTCGGCGGCGCTATCGGTGGCGCTGGCCGTGCCGGTCGCGCGCGCGCTGGCGCGGCGGCGCTTTCCGGGGCGGGCGGCGATGGTCAGCCTGCTCGGCGCGCCGTTCCTGCTGCCGGCGATCGTCGCGGTGTTCGGCCTCGTCGCGATCTGGGGGCGGACCGGCCTCGCGAGCGCGGCGCTGGCGCCGTTCGGGATCGGGCCGATCGACATCTACGGGCTGCGCGGCGTCGTGCTGGCGCATGTCTTCTTCAACCTGCCGCTGGTCACGCGGCTGCTGCTGCAGGGCTGGGCGGCGATCCCGGCCGAGCAGTTCCGGCTGGCGGCGCAGCTGGGGCTGGGGCCGCGCGACGTGTTCCGGCGGATCGAGCTGCCGATGCTGCGAAGCGTCGCGCCGGGGGGGTTCACGCTGGTCTTCCTGCTCTGCATGACCTCGTTCGCGGTGGCGTTGACGCTGGGCGGCGGGCCGCGGGCGACGACGATCGAGCTCGCGATCTACCAGGCGATCCGGTTCGACTTCGATCTCGGCAGCGCGGCGCTGCTGGCGCTGATCCAGTTCTGCCTTTGCGCGGCGGCAGCCGGGCTGGCGCTGGCGCTGTCGGCCGAGGCCGGGTTCGGCGCGAGCATCGGCGGCGCGGTGCGGCGCTGGGACGGCGCGGGCCCCGGGCCGCGTGCGCTGGATGCGCTGGCGCTGGCGGCGCTGGCGCTGTTCATCGGACTGCCGCTGGCCGCGGCGGCCGTGCGGGGGCTGCCCGGTCTCGGCGAGGCTGCCGGCGCAGGTCTGGGCGGCGGCCGGCTACAGCCTCGGCGTTGCGCTGGCCTCGACGGCGCTGGCGATGGCGCTCGGGCTCGGGCTCGCCGCGCTGATCGACGCGGCCCGGGCGCGCGGGCGGGGGCGGCGGCTCGAGGCGGCGGGGCTGCTGTCGCTGGCCGCCTCGCCCTTCGTGATCGGGACCGGCCTCTTCATCCTGCTGAACCCGGTCGCCGATCCGTTCGCGCTGGCGCTGCCGGTGACGGCGGCGGTCAACGCGGCGATGGCGCTGCCCTTCGTGCTGCGCAGCCTGCTGCCGGCGCTGACCGAGGCGCGGCTGGTCGACGGGCGGCTGGCCGACAGCCTCGGCATGCGCGGCCGGTCGCGGTTCGCGCTGGTCGTCTGGCCGCGGCTGCGACGGCCGGCCGGGTTCGCGGCGGGGCTGGCGGCGGCGCTGTCGATGGGCGATCTGGGCGTGATCGCGCTGTTCGCGCCGCCGGAGCTCGCGACGCTGCCGCTCCTGATGCAGCGGCTGATGGCCGCCTATCGGCTGGAGGCGGCGGCGGGCGTGTCGCTGGTGCTGGTCGCGCTGACCTACGGCCTGTTCTGGGCCTTCGACCGATGGGGGCGGGCATGAGCCTCAGGATTGAGGACGTCGAGATCGCGCAGGACGACTGGCGGATGAGGGCCGACCTGACGCTGGAGGCGGGGACCTCGACCGCGGTGATCGGACCGTCCGGCGCGGGCAAGAGCACGTTGCTGGCGCTGATCGCGGGGTTTCTCGATCCGGTGCCGGGGCCGGGTCCTGTGGGAGGGGCGCGACCTGACGCCGCTGCCGCCGGCCGCCCGGCCGGTGACGCTGCTGTTCCAGGAGCACAACCTGTTCGGGCAGCTGAGCGCCGCGCAGAACGTCGGGCTGGGGCTGCGCCCGGACCTGCGGCTCGACCGCGCCGGATGGGCGCGGGTCGAGGCGGCGCTGGCCTCGGTCGGGCTGGAGGGGATGGGCGCGCGCAAGCCGGCCGAGCTGTCCGGCGGGCAGCGCCAGCGGGTCGCGCTGGCGCGGGCGTTGCTGCGCGACAAGCCGATCCTGCTGCTCGACGAGCCCTTCGCGGCGCTGGGGCCGGCGCTGCGGGTCGAGATGCTCGACCTCGTCGCGCGGATCCGCGACGAGCAGGGGGCGACGCTGCTGATCGTCAGCCACCAGCCGGCCGACGCGCTGAGGATCGCGCCGCAGACGATCCTGGTGGCCGAGGGGCGAGCCGAGCCGCCGATGCCGACCGAGGCGCTGCTGGCGGATCCGCCGCAGGCGCTGCGGGATTATCTCGGCTGACGCGCGCCGACGGGTGATACGCTGGCGCCATCGGACCAGCGAGGGGACGCGCCGCATGCCAGACCTGCCCGACCGATACGTGGCGCGCATCGACGGCGACTTCGTGATCTTCCTGATCGGCCTGCGGATCAGCAAGCCGTGGAAGGTGGGCAAGTGGCTACCGGCCGCGCTGGCGATGCCGCGGATGTTGCGCGAGCTTGAGGCGCGCGGACCCGAGGCGGGGCTGCTCGGCCATTCCGGCGCCTCGATGAAGGGGATGGTCCAGTACTGGCGCAGTTTCGAGCAGCTCGAGGCCTTCGCGCGCGACCCGGACGGCGCGCACTGGCCGGCCTGGGTCGAGTTCAACCGCCGCGTCGGGCAGGCGCGCGGGGACGTCGGCATCTGGCACGAGACCTATCTGGTGCAGGCGGGCCAGTACGAGACGATCTATTCCGGCATGCCGCTGACCGGCCTCGCGCGGGCGGCTGGCTGGGCGCCGATGGGCAAGGGCGCCGAGCGCGCGCGCCAACGGCTGGGCCGGGACTAGCGCTCAGGCGCTGCGGGCGATCCCGGGCGCCGCCGCCGCAAACGCGGTCAGGCGCAGGGTCAGGCGCAGCGTCCCAGCTTCGGTCGCCGCATCGACCGAGCCGCCCGACGCGGCGGCGATGCGGCGGGCCAGCGCGAGGGCCGGTCCGTCCGGGCGCCCGCCGGATGCGGCCTCGGCGGCGAGCACGAGGCCGTCCGCCTCGTCGGTCACCGTGATGACGACCTGCGCTCCGGGCGCGGCGGCCTCTACGACCGCGAGCGCCAGCGACCACAGCGCGCGACGGCCGCGGGCGTCGCCGGGGGCGGCGGCACCGGTCAGCGTCAGCGCGTGACCGCGAGACTGCAGCAGCGCCGCGAGGCCTGCGGACGCGGCGCCGGCCGCCTCCGGTTCGGCCAGCGCCTGCACGGCCCGCGCGCGGGCGAGGCCGTCCTTCAGCCCCTGCGCGGCTGCGCCCAGCGCCTGGAAGACCTCGGACGACGGCGCGGACGGGATCGCCGCCAGGATCTGCGCCACCGCGGTCTCGGCCGGCGCAGTGAGCTGCGCGAGCGCGAGGTCCTCGATCAGCGCGTCGTGCGCGCCGACGGCGTCGGGGCCCTGCCGCGCCGCCGCCAGCGCTGCGCGTTCCTCGGCGGGGTTGCGGAAGACGACCAGCGCCGAGGCATCGGGCAACGGCGCGACCAGCACCTGCAGCAACCGGCCGTCGCGGGTCTCGACCGCGTCGGTCCAGCTGGCGCGGCTCTCGGCGCCTGTGGCGAATTCGCGCAGCCGCGCCCAGACCGGGCTCGGCCGGCAGCGCCCGGCCCAGAGGGCGGTCAGCTCGCTTACGTCCGGGCCTTCGAGCTGGGCCATCGGGTCGATGCCCCACAGCGCCTCGAACGCCGAGTTGACGAAGACCAGCATGCCCGGACGTGTCGAAGACCGCGACCGCCTCGCTCATCCGGTCGAGCGTCGCCTGGCTGAGCTCCAGTTCGCTGCGGTACTTGCGCTCGAGCTGGATCCCGGTCGAGATGTCCTCGAACAGGAAGGCGAGCGCGCCCTGCGGGTGCGGCCGGCCGGTGACGCGGAAGATCTTGCCCGAGGGCAGCACCCAGTTCTCCTCGTAGGCGCCCTCGCGCGCGCCCTCCTCGATCTCGGTCAGCTTGCGCCGCCAGGCGGCGAAGTCCTTCTGTTCCGGCATCTGGCGCGTCTCGCGCAGGCGCTCGAGGAAGTCGCGCAGGGATGGACGGCCGGCGAGCCAGACGGCGTCGATCCGGACGAGGTTGGTCAACGCCGGGTTGAAGAGGCCGAGCCGGCGGTTCTTGTCGAAGACCGCGAGGCCGATCGGGAGATGCGCGAAGGTCTCGGTCAGCGTCTCGATGAAGCGGCGCAGGCTGGCCTCGGCCGCGACGAGGTCGTCGGCCTCGAGGGCGTAGCCGAGCCGCTCGCCGCCGGGACCGAGCGTTTCGCTCACCTCGAACCAGTGCGCCTCGCCGTCCTGCGGGCCGGGCGTCGAGACCCGGCGGCGGCTGCCGCCGCCGCGCGCGGTCAGCGGCACTTCCTCGAGCACGTGGCCGAAGGCGTCGGGGATGCGGTGATCGGGCAGCGCGCCGTCGGACGGGGCGAAACGGTCGCGGTAGGCGGCATTCGCCCAGCAGATCTGGCCGTCGGGGCCGAACGCCCAGGCGAGCAGCGGCGCACGGTCGAGCGCGCCGCGCAGGAAGCGAACCTCCTCGCCCGCGCGCCTGAGCCCGGTTTCGGCGTCCTTCAGCGCGCGCGCCTCGTCGCTCGCCGGCCGGATCGAGACGAAGGCGGCGCCGCCGCGCGCCTCGCCCTGCACCTCGTAGGCCGAGCCGTCGGCGCGGCGGCAGTGCCGGCGGAAACCCGCGCCGAACAGGACCAGCTGTTCGAGCGCGCCGTCGATGTCCGGATAGTCCTCGGCCAGGTGCGTGCGCAGGGCGGCCAGCCGCGACTCGCCCGGCGCCAGCGCGCCGAGCAGCTTTCGCGCGGGTTCGGTCAGCGGTTGCACCACCGCCCCGTCTATCAGAAAATCGCTGGCCTCGGGATCCGTGGCGACGCGCGGCGCCGCGACCGGACGCGGCCCGAACGCCCGGACGAGCCCCAGCGTGGTCAGTGCGCTCGCGAGACCGGCCCAGACGAAATCGGGCGCCGCCGCCAGCACTTTCCATCCGGGAAGTTCCGAGGGAAGAAGGTCGAAGAGGGTCATCGGCGATCGCCCGTGTTGCGAGCGCACCTTCACGGCCAATGCTTAACGAAGCTTTAATGTTCCCCGGTGGTTAACTCCGCCGCGGTCGCCGCTCCCGCCCTTCACATGCGCGTGAAAGGCGTAACGAAGCCTAGGCAGGCGCCGACCGGACGCGTGCAACCATAACCTCGCCGGAGACCGCATATGCCCACTCGCCGCACCCTGATGTTGATCGCCGCCCTTGCCTTTGCCGCCCTCGCCGCGCCCCTGACCATTTCCGCAGCCGAAGCGGCGGAAGTCGAGGCGCAGGCCTACGACCAGGCCGCCTTCGACGCAGCGCTTGCGTCGGGCGCGCCGATGCTGGTCGAGATCTCGGCGCCGTGGTGCCCGACCTGCCGCGCACAGAAAGAGGTGCTCGCGGACCTGCTGGCCGAGCCGCAATTCGCGGGCCTGGTCCGGCTGGAGGTCGATTTCGACAGCCGCAAGGATGTGGTTCGCGCGCTCGGAGCCAATCGGCAGAGCACGCTGATCGTCTTTTCGGACGGTTCGGAGGTCGGACGCGCGGTGGGGGAGACCCGGCCCGAGGAGATCGCCGATCTCGTCGGCGCGGCCTACTGACCCGATGCTGGGGACCCTGGGGCTCAGCGGACTGGCGGGGGTTCTGTCGACGCTGTCGCCCTGCGTGCTGCCGCTGATCCCGATCGTGCTGGCGACAGCCGCCTCGGCGAGCCGGCGCGGGCCGCTGGCGCTGGCGGGCGGGCTGGCGCTGTCATTCACCGTGGTCGGCCTCTTCGTCGCGACGATCGGATTTGCGATCGGGCTGGACGCCGGGCTGTTCCGCGCGGTCGGCGGCGCGATGCTGCTGGCCTTCGGCGTCGCGCTGATGACGCCGGCGCTGCACGCGCGGGTCTCGGCCGCCGCCGGACCGGTCGGCAACTGGGCCGAGCAGCGGTTCGGCGCGATGCCGGGCTCCGGGACGAGCGGGCAATTCGGGGTGGGGATGCTGCTCGGCGTGGTCTGGGCGCCCTGCGTCGGGCCAACGCTGGGCGCGGCCTCGCTGATGGCGGCGCGCGGCGAGAACCTCGGGCAGGTCGCGCTGACGATGCTGGCCTTCGGGATCGGCGCGGCGCTGCCGCTGGTGCTGCTGGGGCTCGTCTCGCGCGAGGCGATGCTGCGCTGGCGCGGCCGGATGCTGGCGGCCGGCGCGGGCGGGCGCCGGGCGATCGGGGGGCTGTTCGCGGTCGTCGGGCTTATGATCCTGACCGGCGCGGACAAGGCGCTCGAGGCGCGTCTGGTCGAGATGTCGCCGGAGTGGCTGACGCGGCTGACGACGGCTTTCTGAGCCTCGGCTCCGGTCGCGAGCGATGCGACCGGAGCCGCCTTGCGGGTCCCCGACATGCATGCCAAGAAGCCGCGAGCCGACCGAGGAGAGCCGCCATGACCCGCATCGCCGCCATCGCCGCCGCAGTGCTGGTCGTGGTCGGCCTCGTAATCGGGGGCCTCGACGGCGTTCCGCGGCGGCGGCGCCGACCCGTTCGCGGATTGCCGCGGCGGCGCGGTCGCGGACGGGACCGCCAGCATCGGCGGCCCGTTCGAACTGACCAACGGCGCCGGGCGCGCGGGTCACCGACGCCGACGTGATCACGAAACCGACGCTGATCTATTTCGGCTACACGTTCTGCCCGGACTTCTGCCCGACGGATCTGGCGCGAAATGCTCTGGCGGCGAAGCTGGCCGTCGAGCAGGGCGACGATCTCGGCCTCGTCTTCATCACGATCGATCCGGAGCGGGACACGCCCGAGGTCGCGTCGGAATATGCGTCCTACATCGATCCGGAGATGATCGGGCTCGGCGGCAGCCCACAGGACGTCGAGGCGGCGGCGGCGGCATATCGGGTCTATGCGCGCAAGTCTGGCGACGATCCAAAATACTACCTGATGGACCACTCGACGTTCACCTACCTGGCGGCGCCGGGGCATCCGTTCCTTGAGTTCTACCCCTCCGCCGCCACGCCCGAGGACATCGCCGAAAGCGTCGCCTGCTACACGGACGCTGTCTAGGTCAGGTGCATCCGAGTCAGGACGGCTCGGCCAGCGCGGCGAAGGCCGCGGCCGCAGCGACGGCGCCGGGATCGGGCACGCCCGCCAGATCGCCTTCGGAGATGTAGGCGGCCCGGCCGGCGCGCGCGCGGGTCATCAAAGCCGTCGCCGCCGCCCCTGCCTGCGCCGCCGCGGCCGCCGCCGCGACAGGCCGCCGGTGCGCATAGCCTCGAGCCCCGGGGCCAGCGCGTCGATCGCGGTCCGGTCGCCGGGCGCCGGCGCCGCCGTAGAAGCGGATGCGCTCCAGCCCGGCCAGCAGCGCATCGGGCGCGGCGGCGCCCTCGGCGAGCCTCTGACCGGTCGCGGTGAAGAAGATCGACAGCAGCACGCCGCTGGAGCCGCCCATGCTGGACGACAGGATCTCGCCGATCCGCGCGCAGGCGGCGGCGGGATCGGCCAGCGGCAGGCCGGGCAGCGCCGCCAGCACGCTGCGGGCGCCGGCGGCGACCGTCGAGCCGGTGTCGCCGTCTCCGGCCTTCGCGTCGAGACGATTCAGTTCGGCCTCCATGCCGATCAGCCGATCGCAGACCGTGCGCAGCAACGCCTCCATCGAAGGATCGGCGCTCGCGGCGGCCGGCGCGGCGGCTTCCCCGGCCATCGGCAGGACCGCGACGTCGCCGGGCGACGCGACGCCGGTCCATGCGGCCGGCCCGGCCGGGGCTTGCAGCGCCGCGGCGCGGGCGTCGTCGAGCGGCAGCAGCGACAGCGAGAAGCCGTTCATGTTCAGCGCCGTCATGTAGTGGCCCGGGCCGAGCAGCAGGCGGATGCGCGCGCCGAGGGCCGAGCGCAGCACGTCGCGCAGGATCACGCCCATCTCGAGCGGGGGCACGGAGCCGAGGTTGTTGACGATCAACGCGTGACCGGCGGCGGCGTACGGCAGGTCCTCGACCAGCCGCTCGGCCATCAGCGCGACGATCACCTCGATCTCGCAGAGCGCGATGCGCTCGACGCCGGGCTCGCCGTGGATGCCGAGGCCGAGCTCGGCCTCGTCCTCGCCCATCCGCGCTTCGAAGGGCTGGCCGGGGATCGCGCAGGACGACAGCGACACGCCGAGCGAGCGGATGTCGGCGGCGGCGGCGCGGGCGGCGGCGGCGATCTCGGCGAGGGATGCGCCGGCCTCGGACATGCGCGCCTGCGATCTTGTGGATGAAGAGCGTGCCGGCGACGCCGCGGGGCTGGGCGAGGTCGGGCAGCGCGATGTCGTCGGCGACGACGACCATCTCGACGTCGAGGCCCTCGGCGCGGGCGCGCTCGGCGGCGAGGCCGAAGTTCAACCGGTCGCCGGTGTAGTTCTTGACGACGAGAATGCAGCCGGCGGGGCCGGTCACGGCGCGGATGCCGGCGAGGACGGCGGCGACCGAGGGCGAGGCGAAGATCTCGCCGGAGACGGCGGCGGTCAGCAGGCCGGGGCCGACGAAGCCGGCATGGGCGGGCTCGTGGCCGGCACCGCCGCCCGAGACGATCGCGACGCGGCTGCGGTCCCAGTCGGCGCGCAGCACGACCTTGATCTCCGGGTAGCCGTCGAGGCGCGCGAGCCGGCCGCCAGAGGCGGCGACGAGGCCGTCGAGGGCCTCGGTCACGATCGTGTCGCGCGCGTTGATGAAGTGCTTGGCCATTTCGTCCCCCGTCCGCAGGATCATTTGCGCGGATATAGGATGCGAACCCGAGTAAATGGCAAGGGTCCCACGATGCGACCGGAGGTCACGCCGTTGACATGAAAGCAAATTTCGTTCCCCGTTAACCCGAGTGAAACCTGCGTCAGCCCGGCAGCAGCGGCGCGATGTCGTCCCAAGCGCCGGGCGCGGCGGCGATGACCTTGCCGCCGGCGGTCAGGTCGCCGCCTAGCGCGAAGGGCGCGGTGCGGCCGCCGGCCTCGCGGATCATCAGGAGGCCGCCTAGGCAGTCCCAGGCGTGCATGTGCGGCTCGACGTAGCCGGCGAGCCGCCCGGCCGCGACGTAGGCGAGCATCAGCGCGCCCGAGCCGTTGCGGAAGAACACGCCGCCCATCCGCGCGAGGTCGCCGGTCGTGGCGGCGATCCAGTCCGCGCCGGTGCGGTGGCTGGCGCCGACGCCGGTCGCGGCGTTGCGCACGGTCAGGTCGCGCGGGATGCGCAGCCGCGCGCCGTTCAGCGTCGCGCCGCCGCCGAGCCGGGCCACGTAGGTCTCGCCATGGGTCGGAACCGCGGTCACCGCGAGCACCGCCTCGGCGCCGCGCGCGACGGCCAGCGCGACGCACCAGTTCGGCATGCCGTGGAGGTAGGGCGAGGTGCCGTCGATCGGGTCGATGACCCAGGTGTAGCCGGACGCGCCGGCCTCGGCGCCGTATTCCTCGCCGAGAAAGCCGTCCTCCGGGAAGGCCGCGGCGACGCGTTCGCGCACCAGCCGCTCGACGCTGCGGTCGGCCTCGGACACGATGTCCTGCGCGCTGGCCTTGGCCTCGATCGCCAGGTCGCCGCGGCGGCGCCAGAAGTCGAGCGCCAGTGCTGCGGCCTCCTCGGCGACGGTCTTGGCCAGCGCGAAGCGCGCGTCGAGTTCGGACATGAAGGTCTCCCGGGAAGGTCATGCGGCGGTCCGGCCTTCATAGACCGGAACCGCATCGCCGGGTTCGTGTTTTTTCCTGGCATAGGCAAAGGACCACGAGATGCGTAAAGAGCCCAAACCGAACCGCGGGATGCCCCGAAGTCTGTTGTACGCGCTGATTCCCGGCGGGTTCCTGCTGCTCGTCGTCGGCATGTTCCTGGTGGGGTTCTGGAAGCAGGAGACCGGCTACGAGCCGGACGAAGCGTTGCAGGATTTGCGCCGACGCAGATGACCAATGACGAAGCTGCGCCGCCGGCTGACGGGACGCTGGAATAGGCCCGGCGGGGGCACGCGACGCCCGCCTGCCCCGATCTTGCCTGCACAAGCGCGAAGCCGGCGCGCGCATGGCGAAAGCTGTGGCGCGCGCCAGGCGCGACCGATGTCTGGAGCCGTGGCGGGCACGGCGTCATCGCGGCCGGCGCAGGTACACGTAGTAGGCGCCGCCGCCGCCGTGCCGGATATGGGCGGGCGCGACCTGGAGGACCTTCAGCGCCAGCGGCGGCGCCGAGAGCCAGTGCGGGACGCTGTGGCGCAGGACCCCGCGCCGGTGCGGCGCGTGGGCGTCGTCGTCGCCGGTCCGGCCCTTGCCGGTGATCACGAGGATGAGCCGCAGGCCGGTCGCTTGCGCTTGCGAGACGAACGCGTTCAGCGCGGCGTGGGCGCGCTCGGCGGTCATTCCGTGGAGGTCGAGGCGCGCTTCGGGCGCGAGCCGGCCGCGCCGCAGCTTCTCGAAGCGGCGCCGGTCCATGTGCGGGTGCGGCCGGTCGAGCGCCGCGTGCGGATCGCGGGCCAGATCGAGCGTAACGCCGCCGCCCGGCGCGGGCGCGGGGCGGACGGCGGATTTCAGGGACCGCAGGCGCGGCGCGGGCTCCGGTTGAGCAGCCGGCGCGGATGCGGCCGCGATCTCGGGAGCCGCCGGGAGCGTCAGGTCATCCCGCAGCCGGCTCGCCGATTCCGTCACCCGCCGCCAGAGCTCGATCTCCTCTGCCGACAGTCTGCGGCGCGGCATTCCAGGCCGATCAGCCGCCGGTGCCGACCAGCAGCCAGTTCGGATTGTCCGACGCCATGTTGCGGCTGAAGGTCCAGACGTCGCGCTGCTGCTTGATCTCCTTCGGGTCGCCCTCGACGATCTTGCCGTCCGGATCGCGAACGACCGACGTCAGTTCCCCGATGAAGCGCATCGAGATGTCGCCCTCGTTGGTCGCCGGATCGAAATGCGCGTCCGTCAGGGTGACTTCGCGCACGCCGATGAAGTCGGCCTGCACCGTGTAGCCCTTGGCGTTGCGCGTCTCGATCGCATCGGCGAACGGCTGGAACACATCGGGCGCCAGAAACTCGCGCAGCGTGTCCAGATCGCCGTTCTCGTAGGCCATGACGATCATCTCGTATGCAGCGCGGGCGCCGTGCGTGAACTCGTGGACGTTGAAGGCGGGATCGACCCGCTTCATCGCCGCGAGCGCCTGGCCGGCCGGGCCATCGGCGTCGACCAGGTCTGCGATGTCGGGGTCAGGGCCGCCGCCCTCGATCACCTCGAACTGGCGATCACGCGGCGCGGACTGGTTGGACGCCGGAACCTGGGGCTGCTTCTCGAATCCGTCCCGCGACCCCAGGACGCTGCGCAGTCTCAGGACGAGAAACAGCGCGACTGCGGCGAGGATAATGATCTGGATCATCTGAGAGCCCATCGGGCCGCCTTTCGATTTCGGGTCTGACGCGGATGGCGCTCAGGGGAGTTACTTCCTATGTAGGGAGTATGGCGCCGCAAGTCCATCGGGTGCGGCGCGAAGGATCGTGGCTGCGGGTGTTTGCGATGTGGATCTTGCTTGTTCTTCTATCGATTCCCATCCTGGAGATCGGGCTTTTCATTCAGGTGGGCGGCCTGATCGGGCTGTGGCCGACGCTGGGTCTGATCATCCTGACCGCGGTTATCGGCGCCGCGCTGATGCGCAGACAGGGCATCGCGGCGCTGGCGCGGCTGCAGGCCAGCATCGACGCCGGCGAGGATCCGCGCGGGCCGATCGCCGACGGCGCCTTCATCCTGATCGCGGGCATGCTGCTGCTGACGCCCGGATTCTTCACGGACGCGGTCGGGCTGATCCTGTTGATCCCGGGGGCTCGCGCAGCCGTGATCCGGCGCCTTTCCGGACGGATGCGCCGGGGCGGCTTCGTCTTCATCCGCGCAAGCGGCCGGACCGGCCCGGCGCAGCGCGGGCCGCGGCGGCCTCGCCCCGGCGGCGACACGATCGAGGCTGACTACGAGGTGCTCGACGACGTGCCGCCGTCGCAGCGCGGCGCATCCGGCTGGACCCGGCCGCAGAACTGATCGGTTTCGGGGGAGCGGGCGCGTTGTGGCGCCTGTTCGGGCGTGCTAGAGCGCCGCGCAAGTCGGAGAACACGAGGAGCATTCCCGAATGGCCGAAGAGAGCAACGGCGCGAGCGCGCCGGCCCAGCCCGCGGCGCCCCAGCCGCGCCTGCAGATCTTGAACCAGTTCATCCGCGACCTGTCTTTCGAGAACGTCGCGGTCCAGAAGGGCCGGACCCCGGAGGGCAAGCCGGAGATCAAGGTTCAGGTGAACCTCGACATGCAGCCGCGCGGGACCGACCACTACGACGTCGCGCTGAAACTGAAGGTGGACAGCCGCGTCAGCGAAGAGCCGATGTTCATCCTCGAGCTCGACTATGCCGGGCGCTTCCTGATCCAGAACGTGCCGCAGGAGCAACTCCACGCGCTCTTGATGATCGAGTGCCCGCGGCTGATCTTCCCGTTCCTGCGCCGCATCGTCGCGGACGTGACGCGCGATGGCGGCTATCCGCCGCTGAACCTCGAGATCATCGACTTCATGGCGCTCTATCGCAACGAGATCGCGCGCCGGAAGGCCGAGGCGGAGAAGGCGCCGACGCAGGCCTGAGCCGTCAGCCCGTCTCCCAGAGCGCGGCTTCGCCGAGGTCCGCGACCATCCTCGCGTGCTCGGCGGCCTCGGCCGGGGTGAGGCGCGGGACGAGCGGGCGCGAGCGGGGCGGCGGGGTCCAGGCGCCGGCTGCGGCGGTCCTGCCGCCGGTCGGCGCGATGCTGAGCACGAGGTCCGGCTGGCGGCCGCCGACGAGTTCGAGGTAGACCTCGGCAAGCAGCTCGGAATCGAGCAGAGCGCCGTGTTTCGTCCGGCTGGAATTGTCGACGCCGAAGCGCCGGCACAGCGCGTCGAGCGTGTTCTGCGCGCCGGGAAAGCGGCGCCGGGCGATGTCGAGCGTGTCGATCGCCCGGGCCTGCGCCAGCGGCGGGCGCCGGATCCAGCCGAGCTCCGCGTTCAGGAACTTGAGGTCGAACGCGGCATTGTGGATCACCAGCCGCGCGTCGCCGAGGAACTCGAGGAACGCCTCCGCGATGTCGGCGAAGAGCGGCTTGTCCGAGAGGAACGCGGTGGTCAGGCCGTGCACCGCGACGGCGTCGTCGGGCACGACGCGCTGCGGGTTGATGTGCTGGTGATAGCTGCGGCCGGTCGGCATCTGGTTGAAGATCTCGACGGCGCCGATCTCGACGATCCGGTCCCCGGCGAAGGGGTCGAGGCCCGTCGTTTCGGTGTCGAGGACGATCTCACGCATTCCGGTCTCCGCTCAGCCGCGCGATCAGGTCTAGAACGTCGGCGCGGGCCGCTTCAACGCCGTTGTCGGTGCGGATGACGAAATCAGCCCGCGCACGCTTTTGGGCGTCGGGCGTCTGGCGGGCGAGGATCGTCTCGAACGTCGCTGCGTCCATGGTCGGGCGGCCAAGCACGCGGGCGCGCTGGACCTCGGGGGGCGCGGTGACGACGAGCACGCCGTCCAGCGCGGCCTCGGCGCCGGTCTCGTAGAGCAGCGGGATGTCGAGCACGACCAGCGGCGCGGCCCGCCATTCTGCGAGGAACGCCGCGCGGTCAGCGCCGACCATCGGATGCACGACGCGCTCGATGCGGTCGAGGAGGCCGGGATCGCGCCGGATCGCCGTGCGGAGCCGGTTGCGATCGACCGCGCCGTCGGTCACCACGTCCGGCGCGAGCCCTGCGATTGCCCGTACGCCGGCGCCGCCGGCCGCATAGAGCCGGGCGACGGCCGCGTCGGCGTCCCAGACCGGGACGCCGGCGCCGGCGAAGATGCTCGCGGTCGTGGACTTGCCCATGCCGATCGAGCCGGTCAGGCCCAGTTTGTACGGCGCCGCCGTCATTGGCCGAGCACGGCGTCGCGCAGCGCCTCGTCCACCTCCGGCCTGACGCCGAACCACGCCTCGAAGCCCGGCGCCGCCTGGTGCAGCAGCATTCCGAGACCGTCGACGGCGGTCATGCCGCGCGCGCGGGCGGCCGCGAGCAAGGGCGTGACCAGCGGCTTGTAGACGATGTCGTTGACGAGCGTGGATACCGGAGCCGCGTCGAGCCGGAACGGAAGCTCCGGCTGGCCGGTCATGCCCATCGAGGTCGTGTTGACGATCGTCGCAGCGCCGTCGGCCGCCTCGGCGCCCCGGCTCCAGTCGACGACGACGACACGGGCGCCGAAATGATCGCGCAGCATTTCGGCGCGCGCCCGGGTCCGGTTGGCGAGGCGAACCTCGGGCGCGCCGTCGGCCAGCAACGCCGAGACCACTGCCCGCGCAGCGCCGCCGGCGCCGAGCACCAGCGCCGGTCCGGCGGATCCCCGCCATCCGGGCGCGTGATGGCGCAGGTTCTGCAGGAAGCCGTAGCCGTCGGTGTTGTCCGCGTAGACCGAGCCGTCGGCGAGAAAGGTCAGCGTGTTCGCCGCCCCGATCAGCGCGGCGCGATCGCTGACGCGGTCCGCCAGACGGATGACGGTCTCCTTGAAGGGTATGGTGACGTTCACCCCGCGGAACCCGAGCCGCGGCAGGGCCACGAAGGCGGTCTCGAAATCCGCCGGGCGAACCGCAAGCGGCACGTAGTGGCCATCGACTCCGTACCGCTTCAGCCAGTGCGCGTGCAGCGCCGGAGATCGGGACTGCGCGATCGGCCAGCCGATCACGCCGGCGAGACTGGGCGCTTGATCGCTCATTCGTCGCATACCCCTCTTGCCCTCAGGAATTCGAGCGCCTCCAGCAGCGGAAGCCCCAGAACCGTAAAATAGTCGCCCTGCACGCGGCTGAAGAGTTGCGCGCCCAGACCCTCGAGCTGGTAGGCGCCGACCGATTCGAGAACTCCGCCGGTCCGGCGCAGATAGGAGTTCCAGAAACGAGTCGGAGAACCGACGCATCGTCATCTGGACGCGGCCGACATGCCGCCAGACCGGATCGGCGCCGTCGCAGATGACGGCGGCCGAATACAACTCGTGCGTGCGTCCACGCAGCGTGCGCAGATGCTCGGCGGCCTCGCCGGGATCCGCAGGCTTGTTGAAGATGCGGCCTTCGCAGACCAGAACCTGGTCGGCCCCGAGCACCAGGCGGCCGGGGCTGCGCCGGCCGATCCGAAGCGCCTTCAGTTCTGCCAGCGCGTCGGCGACGTCGCGCGCGGGCGCCTGCTCTTGCAACAGCGCCGCCTTGACGGCGGCCTCGTCGACGGCGGCGGGAACGATCTCGATCTCGATGCCGGCCGCGCGCAGGAGCGCGGCGCGGGCTGGAGAGCGCGAAGCGAGAATCAGCGGGTCGGTCATGGATCGTGTCGCCTGCGGACCGGATGTCCGCTCGCAGGTTTCGCGTCCCCCGAACCGAGGCGCAAGAGCCGGATCGGAGGACACGGGCGCCGACGTGGTGAAAATAGCTGCGGATATCATCGTGGATAACTCGTGCCGGACTCGCCGGGAGAGCTGTTCATGCTTTCCCAGGGCGCGAAAGGCCCGGATCTCGCCGGATTCGATCCACAGGCCGGGGCGCAACATGGCGGATCCGCGTTTCTTTGGGATAAGTCGACCAGGGGTCTCGAATTCCGATCCTCCCGGCACGAATCGGTCCTGTGGATAAACCCACTTGTTATTTGCAGGTCTCTGAAAAACATTACAAATCTGCCGGTAACAACAACTTAAGGTTGTTCTGTGCCGCCAAACGAGTTTCTCGCGCAGATGTGGATAACCATGTGGGCGGAAACTGCCGCCATTGCGTCCACAGGATTCACCGGACAACCTTCTTCTTCCAGAAAGTAAGATCTCTGAAGCCTTGAAGGCCGATGGCGGGCAGGTTGCGCCATCGGCGAAGTGTGATAGGCGGTGATCCGGACAGCGAGGCACGGCGGGCGCGATGGAATTTCTGGCGATGATCTATCCTTGGACGAAATCGCTGCACATCATCTCGATGGTCGCGTGGATGGCGGGGCTGTTCTACCTGCCGAGATTGTTCGTCTACCACGCGGAGCGCGCGCCGCTGCCGGGGGAGCTGTCTGAGACCTTCAAGGTCATGGAGCAGAAGCTGCTGCGCCTGATCATGAACCCGGCGATGATCGCGACGTGGATTTTCGGCATCCTGCTTGCGCTGACGCCGGGGATCGTCTCCTGGACGCAGGACGTGTGGATCTACGTGAAGCTCGCAGCTGTCCTGGGGCTTACCTGGGTGCATCACTGGTTGGCAAAGCGCTACCAGGAGTTCCGCAGCGACGACAACACGCGAAGCGGTCGGACCTACCGGATGATGAACGAAGCTCCAACGCTGGGACTGATCGTAATAGTCGTCATGGTAGTCGTCAGGCCGTTTTGAGGCCGTGGTTTGACAATCATGCGGAACTGTGACATCGGAACGCGGACAGGCTCCGTCCGGCAGCCGCGTATATCCAGATCATTTCTCCCTCAATCCCAGGCCCGCGAGTAGCCCAATGGATCTATCCACCGATTTTCAGCAGCTTTCGCTTGCGGAGCTGAAGGCCAAGAGCCCGGCCGACCTGCTCACGCTCGCGGAGGAGCTCGAGATCGAGAACGCCTCGAGCATGCGCAAGGGCGACATGATGTTCGCCATCCTCAAGGAGATGGCCCAAGAGGGCGTCGAAATCTCCGGCGACGGCGTGCTGGAGGTCCTGCAGGACGGGTTCGGCTTCTTGCGGTCGCCCGAGGCGAACTACCTGGCGGGACCGGACGACATCTACGTCAGCCCGAACCAGATCCGGAAGTTCTCGCTGCGCACCGGCGACACGGTGGAGGGCGTCATCCGGTCGCCGAAGGAGAACGAGCGCTATTTCGGTCTGGTGAAGGTCTCGCTGATCAACTTCGAGGATCCCGAGAAGGCGCGGCACAAGGTTCATTTCGACAACCTGACGCCGCTCTACCCGGACGAGCGGTTCAAGCTGGAGATCGAGGACCCGACGATTAAGGATCGCACGGCGCGGATCATCGACCTGGTGGCGCCGATCGGCAAGGGCCAGCGTGGGCTGATCGTCGCGCCGCCGCGCACCGGCAAGACCGTGATCCTGCAGAACATCGCGGCGTCGATCGAGAAGAACCATCCGGAATGCTTCCTGATCGTGCTTCTGGTCGACGAGCGTCCCGAGGAAGTGACCGACATGCAGCGGTCAGTGAAGGGCGAGGTAGTGGCCTCGACCTTCGACGAACCGGCGACGCGGCATGTGGCGGTGGCCGAGATGGTCATCGAGAAGGCGAAGCGGCTGGTCGAGCACAAGCGCGACGTTGTGATCCTGCTCGATTCGATCACCCGGCTGGGGCGCGCCTACAACACCGTCGTGCCGAGCTCGGGCAAGGTGCTGACCGGCGGCGTGGACGCGAACGCGCTGCAGCGGCCGAAGCGGTTCTTCGGCGCCGCACGCAACATCGAGGAAGGCGGGTCGCTGACGATTATCGCGACGGCGCTGATCGATACAGGCAGCCGCATGGACGAGGTGATCTTCGAAGAGTTCAAGGGGACCGGCAACTCCGAGGTCGTCCTGGATCGGAAGATTTCGGACAAGCGCGTCTTCCCGGCCATCGACATCCTGAAATCGGGCACGCGCAAGGAAGAACTGCTGGTCGACAAGACGGACCTCACCAAGATGTTCGTGCTGCGGCGGATCCTGAACCCGATGGGCACGACCGACGCGATCGAGTTCCTGTTGACCAAGCTGAAGCAGACGAAGTCGAATTCCGAGTTCTTCGACTCGATGAACAGCTGATCCATGGCGGCGCGGGATGTCGGACACCATCTACGCGCTGGCGACTCCGCCGGGGCGATCCGGCGTCGCGGTGATTCGCGTCTCAGGTCCGCTTGCGCCGTTCGCCGCGGAGGCGCTGGCGGGCGCTGGCATCGAGGAGCGTCGCGCGACGCTGCGACGGTTGCGCGACCCGCGGGATGGGCGGATACTCGACGACGGGCTGGTGCTGCTTTTCGCGGGACCAGCAAGCTTCACCGGAGAGAATATCGTTGAATTTCAAGTGCATGGCGGTCCAGCGGTCTGCCAGGCACTAGGTGCTGCGCTGCAATCGCTGCCGGGGCTGCGGGAGGCGGAGGCAGGCGAGTTCACCAGGCGCGCGCTTCTCAACGGCAAGATAGACCTGACGCAGGCGGAGGGCCTCGGCGATCTGCTCGCCGCGGAGACGCAGGCGCAGGCGCAGCAGGCAATTGCGCTGATGGACGGCGCATTGTCCCGACGCGTTCAGGATTGGCGGGACCTGGCGGTGGGAGCTCTTGCGCGGGTGGAGGCTGTCATCGACTTCGATGATCAAGACCTGCCGGGGAGCGTGCTGGATCAGGCGCTGTCGGCGTGCCGCGAGCTCGAGGCGCAGCTTGGCGCCGAGCTTGCCGGAAGCGCGGCGTCCGAGCGTATCCGAATCGGTTTCGATGTTGCGCTCGTCGGGGCGCCGAATGCCGGCAAGTCCACGCTGCTGAACGCGATAGCCGGTCGGGACGCCGCCCTCACATCGGAGATCGCCGGGACGACGCGGGACGCGATCGAGGTAAGGCTCGACCTGCGCGGTCTGCCGGTGACGCTGGTTGATCTCGCAGGCATCCGTGAGGCGAGCGATCTGATCGAGAAGTTGGGCGTGGAGCGGGCCCTGCAACGGGCGGAGGCGGCGGACCTGAGGGTCGTTCTTGTGGACGGGAACCACGGCCCCAATATCGAGCATCGACCGGGCGACATAGTACTGGCGGCAAAGGACGATCTCGGCGCGGAGGGCGGCGTGTCCGGATTGACTGGCGCGGGGGTCCCGGAATTGCTGACGCGGATCGAGCGGGCGCTGGCAGGACGCGCGACAACGTCGAGCCTGGCGGCGCGGGACCGTCAGCGCGATGCTGTTGCAAGGGCGCTGGCTGGTGTCAGCGCCGCGCGTGTGCGGCTGAAAGAAATGGATGTCGATCTTGCGGCGGCGGAGTTGATGCACGCGGTTCGAGCGCTGGACATGTTGATCGGTCGGGTCGATGTCGAGTCCGTGCTGGACGAGGTGTTTCGCCAGTTTTGCATCGGCAAATAGGAGGATGTTTCACGTGGAACATTTCGACGTCGCCGTCGTGGGGGGCGGTCACGCTGGCTGCGAGGCGGCGCTCTCAGCGAACCGCATGGGCGTGCGCGTTGTGCTGATAACCCACCGCTTTGATCGAATCGGCCAGATGTCCTGCAACCCGGCCATTGGCGGGCTTGGAAAAGGACATCTGGTGCGGGAGATCGATGCTCTGGATGGAGCAATGGGTTTGGCGGCGGATCAGGCTGGGATCCAGTTTCGGCTGCTGAACCGCCGGAAGGGCGCTGCGGTGCAGGGTCCCCGGACGCAGGCCGATCGCGAGCTTTATCTGCGCGCGATGCAATCGATGTTCATCCGGCGCCCCGAGATCACGATAGTCGAAGGCGAGGTTGTGGACCTGGAAGTGCGGGGTACGAAGGTAAACGGACTTCAACTCGCGACCGGGGCGCAGGTGTTGACCAAGGCCGTTATCCTGACGGCAGGTACGTTTCTGCGGGGCGTCATTCATGAGGGAGAGCGCCAAAGACCCGCTGGGCGGGTTGGAGATCCGGCTTCCGTTCGGCTGGCCGAGCGCATCGCGGATCTCGGCCTGCCGCTCGGTCGGCTAAAGACCGGAACTCCGCCTCGGCTGGCGCGGTCCTCGATTGACTGGGGCGCTCTCGAACAACAGGCGGCGGATGCTTCGCCGGCAATGCTGTCGTTTCTGTCACGTGCCCCGCTGGCGCAACAGGTCTGCTGCGCGATCACGCACACGAACGGACGTACCCACGAAATCATTCGCCGTAACGTTCACAGGTCGGCGATGTACGGTGGTAATATCACCGGCGTCGGGCCGCGGTACTGCCCGTCCGTCGAGGACAAGGTCATGCGGTTTCCGGACAAGGAGGCGCACCAGATTTTCCTGGAGCCAGAGGGCGTCGGTAGCGACATTGTCTACCCCAACGGGATTTCCACGTCGCTTCCCGCGGAGGTCCAGCTGGAGTACGTTCGCAGCATCGCAGGCCTTGAGCGTGCGGAGATCGTCCAGCCGGGCTATGCGATCGAGTACGATTACGTCGACCCTCGCAGCTTGGACCATACGTTGCGCGTCAAGGCCTTGAACGGCCTATATCTTGCGGGGCAGATCAACGGTACGACCGGCTACGAGGAGGCCGCAGCGCAGGGACTTGCCGCCGGGCTGAATGCCGCTGCCGCCGCGAAGGAACAAGAGCCGGTCATTTTTGGCCGGGATGAGGCGTATATGGGCGTCATGATCGACGATCTCGTCACGCGGGGAGCAACAGAGCCCTACCGCATGTTCACGTCGCGCGCCGAGTATCGGCTTCAGTTGCGCGCCGACAATGCAGATCAGAGACTGACGGCCAAAGGAGTCTCAATCGGCTGCGTCGGCGCAACTAGGAGGGCGGCCTTCGGACGAAAGCTCGAGCTGCTGGAGCGCGCGCGCTCTGTTGCCGAGGCCGTCCAGCTTAGTCCAGGCGAAGCTGCCAAGATCGGGCTGGTTGTAGCCCGAGATGGAGTTCGGAGAAGCGCATTCCAGCTGATGGGGCATCCGGGGGCGGTTCTCGAGGCCATTCTGCAAGCCGCGCCTCAGTTGCGGGAACTACCGCCCGATGTGGTCGATCAGGTGGCGAGGGACGCGCGGTATGCGCCTTATCTTGACCGCCAGGAGCGTGATCTGGCGGCGATGCGCCGCGACGAGGACCTCGAGCTATCGCCGGCTCTGGACTACCTGAAGCTCCGGGGCCTCTCGACCGAGCTTCGGGACAAGCTCAACAGGGTTCGGCCGCGAACCCTTGCCCAGGCTGGGCGTATCGAAGGGATGACGCCCGCGGCATTGACGCTCATTCTGTTGAAGGCGCGGCAGCGTCAGCCGGCATGAGCGGCTCGGGCAAGGCACATTTTGGGACAAAGTTCGATGTTTCACGTGAAACACTGGATCGTCTCAGCGCCCATGCCGACATCCTGCATAAGTGGAACCGGCGGATAAATCTCGTGGGGCCCGCCGACGAGCAAGAAATCTGGATGCGACACTTCATCAACTCGGCTCAACTCTGGTCGTTCATGCCGCCGGGCGCCCGGCGATGGGCCGATCTGGGGTCAGGAGGGGGATTCCCGGGGCTGGTCATCGCTGCGCTGGCGGCAGAGGCCGCGCCTGACCTCGAGGTGATCCTCGTGGAGAGCGACGTTCGAAAGGCGGCGTTTCTGGGCGAGGCCGGTCGGGCGATGGGGCTTTCAGTCCGGGTTCTTCCAGAGCGCATCGAGAACGTGACGCCTCTTCTGGCAGATGTCGTATCCGCACGTGCATTGGCGCCGCTGTCACACCTGCTGGCGTATTTTGAAAAACACCGCTCACCGACGGGTATTGGCTTGTTTCCGAAGGGGGAGACGGTGCATAAGGAGATCGATAAGGCGGAGCGCGAGCGACTTTTCGAATACCGTCTTCACCAAAGCATGACTCAGCCCGGAGCGGCGATCGTGGAAATCGGAGCTGTTCCCAGTGTCTGAGCAGGCTCATAAACCGTACGTGCTAGCGATCGCCAATCAGAAGGGCGGCGTCGGAAAGACCACAACCGCAATAAACCTGAGCACGGCGCTGGCAGCGAGCGGCTACCGCGTTCTACTGATCGACCTTGATCCTCAAGGCAACGCCTCGACCGGTCTCGGAGTGGCGGCGACGGAACGTACGTTCACTTCCTACGATCTGCTGTTCGATCCCGACCCGGAGCGGATCAAGCCCGTCGGGACCAGCGTGCCGGGCCTCGAGATGTTTCCCGCGACGGCGGACCTGAGTTCCGCAGACGTAGATATGGTGTCCGATGCGAGGCGCCTGCACAAGATGCGGGACGTTTTTGAGGCTCATGCAAGCCGGATCGGAACGCATGATTACGTCGTGATCGACTGTCCGCCCTCGCTGAACCTGCTCACGATCAATGCGCTGGTCGCCGCAACGTCGGTGCTGGTGCCCCTGCAATGCGAGTTCTTCGCGCTTGAGGGGCTGTCCCAGTTCCTGCGCACGGTCCAGTCCGTCCGGCGGTCGTCGAACCCCGACCTGAAGATCGAGGGGATCGTGCTGACAATGTACGACCGGCGGAACAACCTGTCAGGCCAGGTCGCCGCCGACGTCCGCGAGAACCTCGGGGCGCTCGTCTACGAGACGATGATCCCGCGCAACGTGCGATTGAGCGAGGCGCCGTCTCACGCGGTCCCGGCGATAATCTACGACCGCAACAGTCGGGGTGCGATCGCGTATCAGAAGCTTGCCGCCGAGTTGCTCGCGCGGCTGAGCAAGGAGCGCCCACAACTCGAGCGGGCCTGAGGCAGGAGACGGGACGGATGGAGAGGAAGGGTCTGGGTCGCGGGCTTTCCGCGCTGCTGGCGGATGTCGGGCCGGAGCCGGCCGGCGTCGATGCGCCGCGGCCGTCGGGCCAGCGCATGGTGCAGATCGACCGGATCGAGGCCAACCCGAACCAGCCGCGGCGGAGCTTCGACGACAAGGACCTGCAGGATCTCGCGGCCTCGATCCGCGAGAAGGGCGTGATCCAACCGCTGATCCTGCGGCCGCATCCGGGCAGGCCTGACGAATACGAGATCGTCGCCGGCGAGCGGCGCTGGCGGGCGGCGCAGATCGCGAACGTGCACGAACTGCCGGCCGTGATCCGGGATCTCGACGACGTCGAGGTTCTGGAGATCGCGATCATCGAGAACATCCAGCGCGCGGACCTCAATGCGGTGGAGGAGGCGCTCGGCTTCAGGCAGTTGATGGACCGGTTCGGCCACACGCAGGAGAAGCTGGCGGAGGCCCTGGGGAAGAGCCGCAGCCATATCGCCAACCTGCTGCGGCTGCTGACGTTGCCGGAGCCTGTGCTGGAGATGCTGCGCGCGGGGCGGCTGAGCGCGGGACATGCTCGCGCGCTGGTCACCGCCGCCAACCCGGAGGCGCTGGCGCGGCAGGTGATCGAAAAGGACCTGTCGGTGCGCCAGACCGAGGCGCTCGCCCGCGAGGTCGCCCGGCCGCGCAGCCCAACGCCGGCGGGACCGGCAAAGGACGCGGACACGCGGGCGCTGGAAGCGGATCTGACTGCAAACCTGCGGCTGAAGGTCAGCATCGACCACAAGCCAGGGGGATCCGCCGGCGAGGTCCGCATCCGGTATTCCTCGCTGGAGGAGCTCGACGGGTTATGCCAGCTGCTCGGCGGCTAAGTCACTGATTTATGATGGAATTCAGGATCGCGTTTAGCACCGGCCGCCCGGATGCGGTCGTGCGCACGCGGCCATCGCCGAGATCGACGAAGCCCATCTCTGCCAGGCGCGCCAGCGGCGCTTCCGGGAGCGGGGCGCCGGCCAGGGCGGCGTAACGCTCCGGATCGATGCCTTCCTGCAATCGGAGGCCCATCATCAGCATCTCGACCGCCTGGTCATCCGTTGCCACCCGCTCGCGGCGGGCCTCGCCGCTGTCATGTTCCGCCGCCGTGAGCCACTCCTCGGGATTGCGGATCGCCTCGGTCGCCCAACGGTCGCCGCCGAGGCTGAAGCGGCCGTGCGCGCCGGGGCCGATGCCGATATAGTCGCCGTAGCGCCAGTAGATCAGGTTGTGCCGGCTCTCGGCGCCCGGGCGCGCGTGGTTCGACGTCTCGTACCCGGCGAGCCCTGCCTCGGCGCAGATCGCTTGCGTCTCGAGATAGAGATCCGCGGCGGCCATGTCGGTGGGCAGCCCGCGCAGGCGGCCGCGGGCGGCCAGGTCGCCGAAGCGGGTGCCGGCCTCGATCGTCAACTGGTAGAGCGACAGGTGATCGACCGCCATCGCGATGGCCTCCTCGAGCTCGGCGCGCCAGGCCGAAGCCTCCTGACCTTGGCGGGCATAGATCAGGTCGAAGCTGACGCGTGCGAACGCCGCCCTGGCGAGATCGAACGCCGCCCTGGCTTCCGCCGCGGAATGCATTCGTCCGAGCGCACGCAGGTCGGGGTCCCGGAGCGACTGCACGCCCATCGACAGTCGCGTCACTCCGGCGGCGGCATAGGCCCGGAAGCGGCCGGCTTCGGCCGATGTGGGGTTCGCCTCGAGCGTGATCTCCGCGTCGGGCGCGAGGGTCCAGTGCGCGGCGATGGCCTCGATGACCGCGACGACCGTGTCGGGCGCCATCAGGCTTGGCGTGCCGCCGCCGAAGAACACCGTGTCGACCCGGCGACCCGGTGTTTCCGCTGCGGCTCGGGCAATTTCGGCGACAAGCGCACGACGCCAGCGGGCATGGTCGGTTCCGCCGCGCACATGGCTGTTGAAGTCGCAGTACGGGCATTTTGCGGCGCAGAACGGCCAATGCACGTAAACGCCGAAGCCGCCGGCGCGCCAGTCCTCCGAAGCGACACCGGGCGCCAGGTCCGTCTTCAGGCTCGTGTCAGCCAAGGCAGGCCAACCGGAACCGCGCGAAGGCCTCGGCGCGGTGGCTGATCCGGTTCTTTTCGGCCGGATCCGTCTCTCCGAGCGTGATGTCGAAGCCGGCGGGCTGGAACATCGGGTCGTAGCCGTGGCCCTGCGCGCCGCGCATCGGCCAGACGCAGGTTCCCTCGATCCGGCCCTCGAAGACCTCGTCATGGCCGTCGGGCCAGGCGAGGACCAGCGTGCAGCGGAACCGGGCGGTGCGCGGATGCGGCGCGTCTGCGCGCTCCAGTTCGGTCCAGGCGCGCGTCATCGCCATCTCGAAGTCGCGCCCCGTGGGCGTCGTCGCCCAGTCGGCAGTGTGGACTCCGGGCGCGCCGCCGAGCGCGTCGATCTCGATGCCGCTGTCGTCCGCCAGCGCCGGCATGTTCCCGGCCTTTGCGGCGGCATGCGCCTTGATCCGCGCGTTGCCGACGAAGGACGTCTCCGTCTCCTCGGGTTCAGGAAGGCCGAGCGTCGCCGCCGAGACGAGCTCGAGCGGATAGGGCGCCAGAAGCGCCGCAATCTCCTCGAGCTTGCCGGCGTTGTGCGTCGCGACCAGCAGCCGCGGTTCGACCAGCCGGCGCGTCATGCGACCGCGGCCCGCTGCGCCGCGACCAGCGCGTCCACGCCGGCTTCCGCGAGATCCATCAGCCGGTCCATCTCCGCGCGCGAGAAGGTCGCACCCTCGGCGCTGCCCTGGACCTCGATCAGCGCGCGCGCGTCGGTCATCACGAAGTTGGCGTCTGTGCCGACGACGCTGTCCTCGGCATAGTCGAGATCGAGCACCGGCACGCCGCCATAGATGCCGCAGCTGACGGCGGCCACATGGCTGGTCAGCGGATCGGACTTGATGTCGCCGCGCGCCAGCAGCTTGTTGACGGCGAGGCGCAGCGCGACCCACCCGCCGGTGATCGACGCGCAGCGCGTGCCGCCGTCGGCCTGCAGCACGTCGCAGTCGACGGTGATCTGCCGTTCGCCGAGCGCGACGCGGTCGACGCCGGCCCGCAGCGACCGCCCGATCAGGCGTTGGATCTCGATGGTGCGGCCAGACTGCTTGCCGGAGGCCGCCTCGCGCCTGTTGCGCGACGTCGTAGCTCGTGGCAGCATCCCGTATTCGGCCGTCACCCAGCCGAGCCCGGTCTTGCGCAGGAATGGCGGCACGCTCTCCTCGAGGCTTGCCGTGCAGAGGACCTGGGTGTCGCCCATGCGGATGATGCAGGAGCCCTCGGCGTGGCGGGACACGCCGGTCTCGATGCTGACGGGACGCAAGGCGTCGGTGGCGCGGCCGGAAGGGCGCATGGGTCGTTCCTCGAACTGGTGTGTCCGCCGCCTCTTATCCTGCGGCGGGGTTCCCGTCCAGCGCGCCCCGATTGACGCTGGCCCAAGCACCGCCTACATGCGTCGGGTTGTCGCCGAACGTCGGCAGAAGGCCGCCACTTGACCACGCCCCGATCCCCGCTGGCCGAGATGAACGAGCGCTCGCGCGAGGTGTTCCGCAGGCTCGTCGAGACCTATCTCGACACCGGCGAGCCGGTCGGGTCGCGGACGCTGGCGCGCAGCCTGTCCGAGGGCGTGTCCGCCGCGACGATCCGCAACGTGATGCAGGACCTCGAGCATTTCGGCCTGCTCGACAGCCCGCATGTCAGCGCCGGCCGGGTGCCGACGCAGCTCGGCCTGCGCCTCTTCGTGGACGGGGTGCTCGAGGTCGGCGACGTGTCGGGCGCCGAGCGGGCCGAGATCGAGCGCTCGCTATCGGGAGAGAACCACAATCTCGGCGCGATCCTCGACCGCGCCGGCGATATCCTGTCCGGCCTGACCCACGGCGCCAGCCTGGTGCTGACGCCGAAGACATCGGCGCCGATCCGGCATATCGAATTCGTCTCGCTGGCGCCGGACCGAGCGCTGGTCGTGCTGGTTACCGCCGACGGCCAAGTCGAGAACCGGGTGTTCGTGCCGCCGGCCGGGCTGACGCCCTCGGCGATGCGCGAGGGGGCGAACTTCCTGAACGCCGTGCTTCAGGGACGTACGCTCGGCGAGGCGCGAGGCGCGGTCAGCGGCGAGATCGCCCGCAACCGGGCGGAGCTGGACGCGCTGTCGCAGAAGTTGATCGAGGCCGGGATCGCAGTATGGGCCGAGGACGCCGACGGCGGCCGCGACCGGCTGATCGTGCGCGGACGGGCCAACCTGCTCGAGGGCTCCGAGAGCGGGGCCGAACTGGAGCGGATCCGCCAGCTCTTCGACGATCTGGAGCGCAAGCGCGATCTGGAGCAGCTTCTTGACCTGACCGAGAGCGGCGATGGCGTCCGCGTCTTCATCGGGTCCGAGAACAAGCTTTTTTCACTTTCCGGTTCCGCTCTGGTGGTCTCGCCCTATATGAATGCAGACCGAAAAATCATCGGCGCCGTCGGAGTGATCGGGCCGACCCGATTGAATTACGGTCGCATAGTGCCGATCGTCGACTACACCGCCCAGCTGGTCGGCCGGCTCGTCTCCGGCCGGACCAGGGGCTGACACGAGGATGGAAATGGCGAAAGAGCGCAACAACGGCGAACTCGACGACGGATTTCTCGACGACATCGAGGCGATCCTCGACGAGGACCAGGAGGACGACCCGGTGGAGGTCGAGGCCGACGAGGTCGCGGCGCTGAAGGCCGAGGTCGCCGAACTGAAGGACCGCGTGCTGCGGGCGCTGGCGGATGCGGAAAACATCCGCAAGCGCGCCGAGCGCGATCGTCGCGACGCCGAGGTCTTTGGCTCGACCCGCTTCGCCCGCGACCTGTTGCCGGTCTATGACAACTTCGCTCGCGCGCTCGACAGCGCCACCGATGAGGCGCGCGCCGCTGCGCCGGGGCTGCTCGAAGGCATCGAGTTGACGCAACGCGCGCTGCTGTCGGCGTTCGAGAAGAACAAGATCCTGCCGGTAGAGCCGGCGGTCGGCGACCGGTTCGACGCGAACCTTCACCAGGCGATGTTCGAAGCGCCGGCGCCGGGAACGAAGGCCGGCGACGTCATCCAGGTGCTCGGCCAAGGCTTCACGATCGGGGATCGGCTGCTGCGGCCGGCCCAGGTCGGCGTGTCGTCCGGCAGCCCGGCGGGCATGAAGCCGAACGGCGACGGGTAGGGCGTCATGCGCCGGAGACCGTGGCCAGCGCCGACCGGTCGCCGACGGCGCTCTTCGGGATCACGCTGAAGCTGCCGTCGGTCTCGAGGACGACGGCGGCGACGTCGGCGAGATCGCCGATTCCCTCGGCGCGCACCGCGGCCAGAACCTCCTCGCGTGTGACGCGCTCGTCCTGGAGCGCGGTCTTCTGCAGTTCCCCGTTCGCGACCAGCGCCCGCGGAGTCGACTTTACCGCGCCGCGGAACCACGGGCTCGCGACCGCGCCCTGAGCCACGACGAACTGGAGCCCGATCAGCACCGCGAAGGCCGTCGCGCCCTCGGCAAGGGCCACGTTCTCGCTGAGAAGGATCGTCGCGAACGTCGAGCCGAGGGCTACGGTGACGACAAGGTCGAACGCGTTCATCTTGGCGAGCGTGCGCTTGCCGCTGGTTCGCAGGAAGGCGACCAGCAAACCATAGGCCAGCACGCCGACGACGATGGTGCGCAGGATGCCCTGCCAGCTGTCAAAGAACACGCGGATGGCCCTCCCTCTTTCGGATCTGCTGCGCTCTCAACGTCGCAGCGGGCGCGAGGCTCCGGTTTCAGTCCAGAAGGGCGCGCAGCTCGTAGAGCAGAGCCAGCGCCTCGCGCGGGCTCAGGTTGTCGGGAAGGACCTCGCGCAGGCGCGTTTCTACCGGCGACGCCGCAGATGAGGCCGGCGTCGCGGGCCGCGCGGCGGCGCTGAACAGCGGCAGGTCGTCGACCAGCGCACGCGCCTTGCCGCCGGGCTCGCGGTCGGCGCTTTCCAGCGCTTCGAGGATGACTCGCGCCCGCTCGACGACGGCGCCCGGCAGGCCGGCCAGCCGCGCGACCTGAACGCCATAGGAGCGGTCCGCGGCCCCTTCGAGCACCTCGTGCAGGAACACGACGTCGCCCTTCCACTCGCGCACGGCGACGGTCGCGTTGCGCAGGCCCGGCAGCTTGGCGGCAAGCGCGGTGAGTTCGTGGTAATGCGTCGCGAACAGCGCGCGGCAGCGGTTCACGTCGTGCAGGTGCTCGAGCACCGCCCAGGCGATCGAGAGGCCGTCATAGGTCGCGGTGCCGCGGCCGATCTCGTCGAGAATGACCAGCGCGCGCGGGCCGGCCTGGTTCAGGATCGCCGCGGTCTCGACCATCTCGACCATGAAGGTCGAGCGCCCGCGAGCGAGATCGTCGGCCGCGCCGACCCGGCTGAACAGCTGATCGACGACGCCGATCCGCGCCGAGGTCGCCGGGACCCAGGCTCCCATCTGCGCCAGGATCGAGATCAGCGCGTTCTGGCGCAGGAAGGTCGACTTGCCGGCCATGTTCGGCCCGGTTATCAGCCAGATCGGTCGCGCCAGCGCCCCGTCCGCGCCGGCCTCGCAATCGTTCGGCACGAAGGCCGCGCCCGACCGGCGCAGCGCCGCCTCGACCACCGGGTGGCGACCGCCCTTCACGTCGAAGTCGCGTCCGGCGGTGATCTCGGGCGCGACCCATTCCTCGGCCAGCGCCAGATCGGCGAGCCCCGCCGCGAGGTCGATCTCGGCCATTGCGCGGGCCGCCGCCCCGACCGGTCCGGCCGCCGCGACCACCGCCGCGCGCAGCCGCTCGAAGATGCGCCGCTCCAGCTCCAGCGCGTGACCGCCAGCGTTCAGGATCTTCTTCTCGATCTCGGCCAGCGCCAGAGTCGTGAAGCGCACCGCATTGGCGGTGGTCTGGCGATGCACGAACAGCTCCGCCAGCGGCGGCTTCAGCATCTTCGCGGCGTGGGTGGCCGGCGTCTCGATGTAGTAGCCGAGCACGTTGTTGTGCCGGATCTTCAGCGCGTTGACGCCAGCCTCGCGCTGGTATTCGCCCTGCAACCCGGCGATGACGCCACGGCCCTCGTCGCGCAGCCGGCGGGTCTCGTCCAAATCCTCGTCGTAGCCTGCGGCCGCCATCCCGCCATCGCGGAGCAGGTTTGGCGGTTCGGCCACCAGCGCGGCGTCGAGCAGGTCGCTGAGCTCCGAATGCCCGCCGAGCGCCGAGCGCGCCTCGGCCAGCACGTCCGGCAAGTCGGCGCCGAGGACGGCGCGCAGCCGCTCGGCCAGCGCCAGCGAGTCGCGCACCGCGGCGAGGTCGCGCGGCCCGCCGCGCTCCAGCGCCAGCCGCGCCAGCGCGCGCTCGAGGTCGGGCACGCGGCGCAGCAGGTCGCGCGCCGCGCGCATCGCCTCCGGCGCCGCGACGAAATGCGCGACCGCCGCCTGACGCGCCCGGATCAGCTCCACGTCGGTCGACGGCGCGGACAGCCGCGCCTCCAGCAGGCGGCCGCCCGATCCGGTCAGCGTCCGGTCGATCGCGGCCAGGAGCGCGCCCTCGCGGTCGCCCGACAGCGCCCGCGTGAGCTCGAGGTTCCGGCGCGTCGCCGCGTCGATCGACATCAGCCCGCCGGGCGTCTCGCGCTGGGGCGGACGCAGCAGCGGCATCCGGCCCTTCTGCGTGATCTCCAGGTAGTCGACCAGCGCCCCCAGCGCCGCCGCCTCGGGCCGGGAGAAGGCCCCGAACCCCTCGAGCCCCGCGACGTTGAAGGCCGCCGCCACCCGCGCCTCGGCCAGGCCGGAGTCGAAGCTCGCCCGCGCCAGCGGCGTGGCCACCGCGCCGGCCTCGGCCACCGGGCCGCGCAGTTCGTTCTCCAGCGCCTCGGAGACGAGCACCTCGCGTGGGGCGAGCCGCGCCAGCATCGGCCCGAGCCCGGCGCGAGTGCAGGCGGCAACCGTCAGCGCGCCGGTCGAGACATCGGCCCAGGCGAAGGCGCCCTCGTCGCGCACCTCGGCGTAGGCGGCCAGATAATTGTGCCGCCGCGCCTCGAGCAGACTATCCTCGGTCAGCGTGCCGGGCGTGACCAGCCGCACGACCTCGCGCTTGACCACTGACTTCGCGCCGCGCTTCTTGGCCTCGGCCGGATCCTCCATCTGCTCGCATACCGCGACGCGAAAGCCCTTGCGGATCAGCGTCAGCAGGTAGCCTTCGGCCGAGTGCACCGGGACGCCGCACATCGGGATGTCCTGGCCGAGGTGCTGGCCGCGCTTGGTCAGCGCGATGTCGAGGGCCGCCGCCGCCGCCTCGGCGTCGTCGAAGAACATCTCGTAGAAGTCGCCCATCCGGTAGAACAGCAGCGCATCCGGATGCCCGGCCTTGATGCCGAGATACTGCGCCATCATCGGCGTGCTGGCAGGACTGGCTTGTGTCACGTCGCTCCTCCGCGGTCCGGCTGTAGCGAAAGCCGTGGCGTCGCGCAAAGCCTGCCTGCGCCGCCTGGCCATGCATGTCGTCGAGAGGGGCAATCTACTCCGTATCGCGGCCGCACGCGGCGGGTCGCGCCGGCTTGCAGGAAATTAACGAACGCGCGGAACCAAACGGCGTGGTCCGCGTTTAACGAGCGAACGGCCGGAGACCAATCTCCGGCCGTGTGCATTCTGCGACATCAAACACTTGACGACTGAAGGGACGTGCGCCCCATGCGCCTGAACATTGACGTGACGCTCGACTACGAAACCGAGGATCTGCGCACGCTGCTTCTGCAGATCGAAGCGGCGGAGAACGTGCCCGACCAGACGGTGGTCGAGAGCGCGCTCGACATCGACGGCGCGGTCGGGCACGTCCGCGTGCCGGCAGACGAGAACGTCGGCACGCGGAGCTGGATCCGGATAAAGGACAGGTTCCGCTGCCGCTACACGGCGACGGTGGAACTGCTGCGCCCCGCGCTCGACATCGGCCAGCTTGCGCAGGTCGAACTTAACGATCTGCCGGGCGACGCGGTCAAGTACGTGCTGCCGTCGCGCTTCTGCCCGTCCGACAAGTTCGGCACCTTCGTCGGCAACACGTTCGGCGACCTGGCCGGCGGCGCGCGGGTCAAGGCGATGCGCGACTGGATCGAGACCAACCTGTCCTACGTCCCCGGCTCCAGCGACGCCGAGACCACAGTCGTCGACACGTTCATCGAGCGTCAGGGCATCTGTCGGGACTACGCGCATCTGATGGCGACGCTGGCGCGGGCCTCGAACATCCCGGCGCGGGTGGTCAGCGTCTACGCGCCAGACGTGACGCCGCCGGATTTTCACGCGGTCACCGAAGTGTATCTCGACGGCGGCTGGCATCTGGTCGATTTCGACCGGCATGGCGCCGCCCGAGACGATGGCCCGCGTCGGCGTCGGACGCGATGCCGCCGACATCGCGTTCCTGTCGATCTACGGGCCGAGCGCGCTGGAGGAGCAGAGCGTCACGGTCACGCGCGGCTGATCCCGGCTCAGGCCGGGACGAAGTTCAGCGCCACGCCGTTGATGCAGTAGCGCAGGCCGGTCGGCGGCGGTCCGTCGGGAAAGACGTGGCCGAGGTGGCTGCCGCAGGTCGCGCAGTGGACCTCGGTGCGGGTCATGCCCCAGCTGCGGTCGGTTGTCGTCTCGACAGCGCCCTCCACCGGCTCGTTGAAGCTCGGCCAGCCCGTGCCGCTCTCGAACTTGACCTGGCCCTCGAAGACCGGCGTGTCGCAGCCGGCGCAGACGAAGCTGCCGGGGCGCTTCTCGTGCAGCAGCGCGCAGCTGCCGGGGCGCTCGGTGCCGTGGCCGCGCATGACGGCGTATTGCTCGGGCGTCAGCAGGGAGCGCCACTCGGCGTCGCTGCGGGTGACCTTGTAGACCTTCGTGTCGGTGCTCATCCAGAAATCTCCTGTCCGCCATGCTCTCGGCGCCGCTTCGCTTTCTGAAGTGGGCGCCGACGCGCGCTGGGGCAAGCCCCGGGCTGTCCGCGTTCAGTCCGCGAGCCGAACCAGCTGCTTGCCCTCGTTGCGGCCGGCCATCATACGCATGAAGGCTTCAGGCACGCGCTCGAACCCGTCGAGCACGTCCTCGCGGAAGCGGATATGGCCGGCGTCTCGCCAGCGCATCAGTGCCGACAGCGCCTTGTCGCGCATATGCCACCAGTCGAAGACGATCAGCCCCTGGATGCGGGCTCGCGTGACGATCAGGCGGGCGCTGGCGCGCAGGCCGATATCCGCGCCGGGCGCCGTGTCGACGGTGGCGACGCGGCCGCAGATGACGACCCGTGCATGGGTCGCGAGGTTCATCAGCGCCGCGTCGTGGATCGGCCCGCCCGTGTTGTCCCAGAAGACGTCGACGCCGTCCGGACAGGCGGCTGCAATCGCCGCCGTCATGTCGCCTGCGGTTCGGTGGTTGATCCCGGGGTCGAATCCCAGTTGGCGGCACCAGTCGAGCTTCGCGTCGCTGCCCGCGATCGCGACGACGCGGGCGCCCATCGCCAGTGCGATCTGTCCGACCAGCTGGCCGACCGCGCCGGACGCGGCCGAGACCAGCACGGTTTCGCCAGGCAGCGGTCGGGCGATCTCGGTCAGCCCGACGAAGGCGGTGACGCCCGGCATCCCGAGCCAGGAGAGCGCTGCCTGGGGCGGGACGCCGTCGGGCACGCGGTTTGTTCCGGCGGAGCCGGGGAGGTCCGGCGACAGCGCCGCGTGTTCCCGCCAGCCCATCGACATCGATTCCGCTAGGTCGCCCGGCTTCCACGCCGGGTGACGCGAGGCAATCACCTCGCCGACGCCGCCGCCCTGCATGACCTCGCCGGGCGCGACGCCGGCCGCGTAGTTGGCGCCCGCGTTTATGCGGCCGCGCATGTACGGATCGAGCGACAGCCATTTCATCCGGACGAGGATCTGGCCCGGCCCCGGGTCTGGCATCGGCGCCTGCTCGAGTCGCCATGTGGCTTCGGTCGCCGCGCCTTCGGGGTGGCGATCAAGCACCCACTGCCGGGTCGTCGTCATGGATGGTCCCCCTGTTGTCCAAACCCTTCGAAAAAAGTGCGGACCGGCTTCGGGCGCAAGACAAAACCACCGCGCCCTTGGCGGGCGCGGCGGTTCGAGGCGGTCGGTGAAGGAAATTGCCGTCGAGATGACGGGGCGCGATCAGGCGCCCTTCATGCCTTCCCAGAAGCCCTTCACCCGAGAAAAGAAGTCTTGGGTCTCGGGGCTGTTGTCCTTGCCCGCGTCCTCGAATTCCCGCAGCAGCTCGCGCTGCCGGGCGCTGAGGTTCACCGGCGTCTCGACGGCGAGCTCGATGTAAAGGTCGCCCGCCGCCGCGCCGCGCAGCTGCGGCATGCCCTTGCCGCGCAGGCGCAGTTGCTTGCCCGACTGCACGCCAGACGGAACCTTGACGCGGGTCCGGCCGCCATCGAGCGTCGGCGCCTCTATCTCGCCGCCGAGGCTCGCGGTCGTCATGCTGACCGGGATCCGGCAGTAGAGGTTCTGGCTGTCGCGCTCGAAGATCGGATGCGCCTCGACCTCGATGAAGATGTAGAGATCGCCCGACGGCCCCCCGCGAAGCCCCGCCTCGCCCTCGCCGGCCAGCCGGATCCGGGTACCGGTCTCGACGCCGGCGGGAATGTTGACGTTCAGAGACCGGTCCTTGCGGACGCGGCCGGCGCCGGCGCAGCTCTTGCAGGGATTCTTGATGATCTGGCCGCGGCCCGCGCAGGTCGGGCAGGTCCGCTCGACCGTGAAGAAGCCCTGCTGCGCGCGCACCTTGCCCATGCCCGAACAGGTGGGGCAAGACATCGGATCGGCGCCGCCCTCGGCCCCGGTTCCTTTGCAGACCTCGCAGGTCGTCGACGACGGCACGGTGATCCCCGCCTGCTTGCCGTGAAACGCCTCCTCGAGCGAGATCCGCAGGTTGTAGCGCAGGTCTGATCCGCGCGCCGCGCGCTGGCCGCGCGCGGAGCCCTGCCGAGCTCCCATGAAGTCGCCGAACAGATCCTCGAACACGTCGGAGAACGCGGAGTTGAAGTCAGCCCCGTTCCCCGGGCGGAACCCGCCGCCGCCGCCGCCGTTCTCGAACGCGGCATGACCGAAGCGGTCATAGGCGGCCTTCTTCTGCGGGTCCTTCAGGCAGTCGTAGGCCTCGTTGATTTCCTTGAAGTGGCTTTCCGCCTTCGGATTGTCCTGATTCCGGTCCGGATGGTGATCCATCGCCTTGCGACGATAGGCCTTCTTGATCTCCGCCTCGGTGGCGCCCCGGGTCAGTCCGAGCAGGTCGTAATAATCGTGCTTCGCCATGCGTAGGCGTTCCCTTCAAACGACAGAATGGCCCGCCCGCGAACGGGGCGAGCCATCCAGCCGGTCCATGCGGATCAGGACTTCTTGCTGTCGTCGCCGAGGTCTTCGAAATCGGCGTCGACGATGTCGTCGGCGCTGCCGTCCTGCGAAGGTCCGGAAGCGTCGTCGGCCTTGGCGGATTCCTCGGCCTGCGCCTTGTAGATCGCCTCGCCGAGCTTCATCGCCGCTTCGGTCAAATCCTGGGAGCGGGCGCGGATCTTCTCCGCGTTGTCGCCCTCCATGGCTTCCTTCAGCGTCTTGATCGACAGTTCAATCACCTCGATCGTCGTCGGATCGACCTTGTCGCCGTGATCGGCGACCGACTTCTCGGTGCCGTGGATCAGGCTCTCGGCCTGGTTCCTGGCCTCGACCAGCTCACGCCGCTCCTTGTCCGCCTCGGCGTTCTCCTCGGCTTCCTTGACCATCTTCTCGATGTCGGCGTCGCTGAGGCCGCCGGACGCCTGGATCGTGATCTTCTGCTCCTTGTTGGTGCCCTTGTCCTTCGCGCTGACGGACACGATGCCGTTCGCGTCGATGTCGAAGGTCACCTCGATCTGAGGCACGCCGCGGGGAGCCGGCGGGATCTGCTCGAGATTGAACTGGCCGAGCATCTTGTTGTCCGAGGCCATCTCGCGTTCGCCCTGGAAGACCCGGATCGTCACCGCGTTCTGGTTGTCCTCGGCGGTGGAGAAGATCTGGCTCTTCTTGGTCGGGATGGTGGTGTTGCGGTCGATCAGGCGGGTAAACACGCCGCCCAGCGTCTCGATGCCGAGGCTCAGCGGAGTCACGTCGAGCAGAACCACGTCCTTGACGTCGCCCTGCAGGACGCCGGCCTGGATCGCCGCGCCCATCGCCACGACTTCGTCCGGGTTGACGCCCTTGTGCGGCTCCTTGCCGAAGAACTTGGTCACTTCCTCCATGACCTTCGGCATGCGGGTCATGCCGCCGACGAGGACCACCTCGTCGATCTCGGTCTTGGACAGGCCCGCATCCTTAAGCGCCGCGGCGCAGGGCTTCATCGAGCGTGTGATCAGGTCGGCGACCAGGCTTTCAAGCTTGGCGCGCGTCAGCTTCAGCACGAAGTGCAGCGGCTGGTGCGTCTTCGGGTCCATCGAGATGAACGGCTGGTTTATCTCGGTCTGGGACGCGCTCGACAGCTCGATCTTGGCCTTCTCGGCGGCTTCCTTCAGCCGCTGCAGCGCCATCTTGTCCTTGGTCAGGTCGACCCCGTGCTCCTTCTTGAACTCGCCCGCCAGGTACTCGACGATGCGCAGGTCGAAGTCCTCGCCACCGAGGAACGTGTCGCCGTTCGTCGACTTCACCTCAAAGAGGCCGTCGTCGATCTCGAGGATCGAGATGTCGAACGTGCCGCCGCCCAGGTCATAGACCGCAATGGTCTTGGTGCCCGACTTGTCGAGCCCGTAGGCGAGCGCGGCCGCGGTCGGCTCGTTGATGATGCGCAGCACCTCGAGGCCCGCGATCTTGCCGGCGTCCTTGGTCGCCTGGCGCTGGGCGTCGTTGAAATAGGCGGGAACGGTAATGACGGCCTGCGTCACCTTCTCGCCGAGGTAGGACTCGGCGGTTTCCTTCATCTTCTGCAGGACGAAGGCGGAAATCTGGCTGGGAGAATACTTCTCGCCCTTCACCTCGACCCAAGCGTCGCCGTTGGCGCCGTTGATGATCTTGTAGGGCACCATCTCCTTGTCCTTCGCGGTGATCGGGTCGTCGTAACGGCGGCCGATCAGGCGCTTGATCGCGAAGAGGGTGTTCTCGGGGTTGGTGATGGCCTGGCGTTTGGCCGACTGCCCGACCAGGCGCTCATCGTCGGTGAAGGCGACGACGGACGGCGTCGTCCGGGCGCCTTCGGAGTTCTCGATCACCCGGGCCTGGCTGCCATCCATGATGGAGACGCAGGAGTTGGTCGTTCCGAGGTCGATACCGATGACTTTAGACATGCATTGGTCCTTTCAAGCGGCGATTTGAATGGGCTGGCCCGAGTTGGCGCCTGCCCGCATCCCTGCGCCGGAGCCGCGCCTTGCCGCGCTTAGCCGGCGTTGGCTGGCTATATAGGGGGCAGATTTCGCTGCTGCAAGCAGCACGCCGGACCTCTTTCGGGCGAATTTCCGGCGGCGGTCCGGCGGGATTACGCAGGCGACAGCGCCGCCACCGGACTGAGCGCGGCGGCTCGCCGCGCCGGAAGGTAGCCGAAGACGACGCCGATCAGCATCGACGACGTGACGGCGGCGAAGATCGCCGTGCCGGAATAGACCAGCGGGATGCCGACGCCGAGCGCCACGACGCCCATGCCGGTCCCGAGCGCGATGGCGATGCCGAGCGCGCCGCCGATCACGCAGACCAGCACCGCCTCGGCAAGGAACTGGCGCAGGATGTCCGTCCGCCGCGCGCCGACCGCCATTCGTACGCCGATCTCGCCGACGCGCTCAGTGACCGAGACCAGCATGATGTTCATCACGCCAATGCCGCCGACGACGAGCGAAATCACTGCGATTGCGGCGACCAGCAGCGTCATCGTCTCGGTGGTCGAGGTGATCGTCCGGCGGATCTCGTCGGTGTTGATGATGAAGAAGTCCTGCGCGCCGTGCCGTTCGGTCAACAGCGCCGCCACCGCCGCCTCGGCCTCCGCCATGTCGGCGTCGTCGGCGACCCGCAGCGTGATGCTGCGCAGCGTCGTGGAGCCAAGGATCCGCGTCTGCACGGTCGTGTAGGGAAGGTAGACGTTCAGGCTGTCGTTGCCGCCGAAGCCCTGCCGCGCCTCGGCGACGCCGACGATCCGCACCGGGACGCGGCCGACCTGCAGCACCGCGCCGAGCGGATCGACGCCGGGGCCGAACATCGTGTCGGCCGCGCGGGTGTCGATCACGCCGACCTGCGCTCGGCCGGCGATGTCCGCCGACGTCAGCAGCCGGCCCGAGTTCAGGGTCACGGCGCGCGCCTCGAAGTACTCCTCGGCGACGCCGGAGACGACCGCGGTCGCGGCCTCGGACCCGTGACGCAGCGTCGCGCTGGTCTGCACGGTCGGCGTGACTGCCGCCGCGTAGGGTTGCGCCGCCAGCGCGCCAACGTCGGAGATCACTAGGGTCCGGATCCGCCCGGAACGCACGTCGCCCATGTCCTCGCCGGGCAGGATCTCGAGCGTGTTGGCGCCGAGGCCGGAGATGTTGCTCAGCACCTGCTGTTGCGCGCCCGTTCCCAGCGCGACCACGTTGACGACGGCGGCGATGCCGATGACGATGCCGAGCATTGTCAGGAAGGTCCGCAGCCGGTGCGCGTTCATCGCCATCAGCGCCATGCGCAGGATCTCGCGCATTCCGTCCAACGCTCGCAGACGGCCGCCGTCGCGCGGGACGGCCGCGCGGGGCGTTGCGCTTGTGGCCGGCGCGGCGCGCGCGCTCGGCTGATCCGAGACGATGACGCCGTCCCGGAGCTCGACGATCCGGCCGGCGCGCTCGGCGACCTGCATGTCGTGGGTGACGATGACCACGGTGCGGCCCTCGGCATTCAGCTCGTCGAGGATGCGGAGCACCTCGGCGCCGCTGCGGCTGTCGAGCGCGCCCGTCGGCTCGTCGGCGAGGATCACGTCGCCGCCGTTCATCAGCGCTCGCGCGATCGAGACGCGTTGCTGCTGGCCGCCGGACAGCTGGCCGGGCCGGAAGTCCAGCCGGTCCGCGAGCCCGAGGCGCGACAGCAGCGCGCCCGCCCGCGCGCGCCGCTCCGTCGGCGCCGCTCCGGCATAGATCGCCGGCACCTCGACGTTTCCGAGCGCCGTCATCTCCCCGAGCAGGTGGTAGCGCTGGAATATGAAGCCGAACGTCTCGCGCCGGAGCGCCGCGAGCGCATCGCTGTCCAGCGATGCGACGTCCTGGCCGTGCAGCCGGTAGGCGCCGGCGCTGATCTGGTCGAGACAGCCCAGGATGTTCATCAGCGTCGACTTGCCGGACCCCGAGGCCCCGACGATGGCGACGTATTCGCCGGCCTCGATGCGCAGCGAGATGTCGCGCAGCACCGGCGTCGTCCCGTCGCCGGACGGATAGCTGCGCCAGACGCCGCTCAACTCGATCAGCGGAGCCTTGTCGTCCACCCGCACCGCCTCAGAAGCCCATCGGACGCGGCGGGCGCGACGCGTCGGCCGCACCCGCGCCGCCGACCACGACTTCTTCGCCGATCTCCAGGCCCGATTTCACCTCGACGACCGAATCGTCGCCAAGGCCGATCGCGACGTCGCGTGTCTGCAGCGCGCCGTCGGCCGCCAGCACGGTCACCTCGCGCGTCCCGTCCGCGTTGCGCGCGCCGAGCGCCGCTGCCGGGATCGTCGCGACGTCTTCGGCGCGGCCGAGCACGACGTGCACCTCGGCCGTCATGTAGGTCCTGAGCCGCCCGTCCGGGTTCGGCACCGTGAAGAGGCCGTTGTAGTAGATCGCCTGGTCCGACGTGACCGAGGTCGCGCTGCTGGTCTCGCCGGTCAGCAGCGTGTCGCGCGTGATCGATGCCGGCGCCGGCGCGATCGACGTCAGCGTCGCCTCGTGCCGCCTGTCCGGATCGCCGAGGATCGTGAACCAGACCTGCTGGCCGGTTTCGATCCGGACCACGTCTGCCTCGGATATCTCGGCCTCGATGCTCATCACGTCGAGCGCGCCGAGCACGACGATCGTCGGCGCGGTCTGGGTCGCGTTCACCGTCTGGCCCTGCTGCGCGACCACCGCCAGCACCGTGCCGTCGGTAGGAGCGGTGATCCGGGTGTAGCCGAGATCGACGCGCGCGTTCTCGACGGCGACCTCCGCCGACTGGATCCGCGCCTCGAGCCCCGCGATGCGCGCCTGCGTCACGTCCACCTCGGCAGCCGCGGCCTCGGTCTCGGCCTCCGAGATTGCCGAGCGGGCGGCCAGCGTCTCGCGCCGCGCCAGGACCCGCCGCTGTTCGGCCAGTGTCGCCTGCTGCTCGGCCAGTTCGGCCCGCGCCTGCGCGAGACCGGCCTCGGCGATCCGGAGCGCGTTCTCCTGCGGGACGGAGTCGATCTCGGCGATCAGGTCGCCGGCGCGGACCTCCTGCCCGAGGGCGACCGGGAGGTGGGTGATCCGCCCCGAAACCTGCGCGCCGACGGAAACCAGATCGGTCGGCTTGATCAGTCCCGTCGCCAGCACCGTGTCCTCGACCGTGCCGAGCGCGACCGGCGCGGTCTGCGGCGCCGGGCTTGCGTCGGGCGCCGTTCGCAGCCACAGCCAGGCGCCGAGCGCCGCCAGCAGCGCCAGCAGGCCCACGATCCAGAAGCGCCGCCTGCCAAGGGCGGGCCGGGCCGTGCGGACTTCGCCGGGCGCGATGCGCGGCTGTGCGGGCGCATCGGCCTCCGCAGGGACCGGCTGGAGGTTTGCGGCGTCTCTCAGATGTCTGGCCATGCGGCGGTCTGTTCTGTCCCTGGCTACGCGTCCGGCTTGGACGCACGAAAGCCGCGGTTCCGTCGCCGCGTCCCAGTTCGAATGTAGGCAGCGCCGCGGTCTGGCGAAACCGCTGCTCCGATCATAAGGTGTTGAGCCGCGACGGAGGCGCGCAAATGCTTGAGGTCAACGGATTCCGGATCCACAGGGGCTATCTCGGCCCCAGCGACCAGGTCAGGATGGTCGACGATATCCGGAATGTGGTCCAGGTTGCGCCGTTCTTCGCGCCCGTGACGCCGTGGGGCAAGCCGATGCGCGTGCGGATGACGTCGGCCGGGCGCTACGGCTGGTTCACCGACCGCTCTGGCTACCGCTATGTCGATCGCCATCCTTCCGGAGCGCCCTGGCCGCCGATCCCGGCGTCGGTGCTTGCGGTCTGGCGCGTGCTCTGCTCGGACATGCGCGAGCCGGATTGCTGCCTGGTGAACTTCTACGGAGAGGGCGCCCGCATGGGGCTGCACCGCGACTCCGACGAGGCGGATTTCTCGTGGCCGGTGCTGTCCATCAGTCTCGGCGACCCGGCCCGGTTCCGGATGGGCGGCGCCGAAAGGACGGATCCGACCGCCTCGGAAATGCTGGAAAGCGGCGACGTGGTCGTGATGGGGGGCGCCGCCCGCCGCGCGTACCACGGCGTCGACCGAACCCGCTTCGGCGCGTCGCGGCTCCTGCGCGACGGCGGGCGGATCAATCTGACCTGCCGCGTTGTCGACTGATCGACGCGGCCTAGTTCCCGAACTCCGACCGGAGAAACGCCCTTGCCCATGGACCGCATCCTTTCCCTTGGCCGCGCGACGATCGACCGGGCCAAGCCCTACGTGGAGGCGCGCACGCTCATCGTCGTCCTGCTGATCTCGGCGCTGGGCTGGGGGTTCTCCCAACTTGCCGACGAGATGATGGAGGGCGACACCCACGAGTTCGACACCGCCGTCCTGCTGGCGCTGCGCAACCCGGCCGATCACGCCGACCCGATCGGCCCTGGCTGGGCGGAGGAGTTCGGCCGCGACGTAACGGCGCTCGGCGGTACCGGAGTGCTGGCGGCGCTGACGCTGGCGGTAGCGGGCTATCTGTGGCTCGATCGCAAGCGGCGCACCATGGTCTTCCTGCTGGTCGCCGTGATCGGCGGACAGGCGGCCAGTTCGCTGTTCAAACTCGGCTTCGATCGGCCGAGGCCCGACCTGGTTCCGCACGGCGCGCAGGTCTATACCGCGAGCTTTCCGAGCGGACACGCAATGATGGCGACGGTCACCTACCTGACCCTGGCCGTCCTGCTGGCACGGGTGCAGCCTCGTCGGGCGCTGAGGATATACCTGCTGACGCTGGCGATTGCGCTCAGCCTCTCGGTCGGGATCAGCCGGGTCTATCTCGGCGTGCACTGGCCGACGGACGTGCTGGCGGGTTGGGCCGCCGGGGCCGCGTGGGCGCTGCTCTGCTGGTCTATCGCAAGTTGGCTCGGCCGCCGCGGAATGGTTGAGCGCGCGGCGGATACGGACGGCCCTCGCCTGCCGCCGTCCTGACGCCGCGGCCTCGCGTCAGCGCTGCGGCGTCAGCCCGTCGAGGAAGCTCCCGGCGAGGGCCATGGCCTCGCCTGTCGCCGCCGCATCGAATTCCAGCAGGCTCAGCGGCGACTTCGTTGCCTGATCGAACGCGTGGGTCACGCCCGGAAACACGTGCGCCTCGACCGGCATTCCGTCGCGTGTCAGGCGGCGCACGACGTCGAGGCAGTCGTCCGCCGGAGCGATCATGTCCTCTCCGGCGAGCAGGAACAGGCTCGGCGCCGGCAGGCGCCATCCGGTCCGCCGCGCGCGGTTTGCGGTTCCGCAATAGGGATAGAGCAGGATCGTCCCGACGACTCCGGACAGCGGCGCCTCGCCGGCGCCGTCGGGAAGCCCGGTCAGCCCGTAGGGCAGCCGCCACGTCTTCTCGAACGCGAGCAGTTCCATGATCGCCCAGCCGCCATGCGACGCGCCGATCAGGACCAACCGGTCCGGATCGGCAAACGGCATCGCGCGAGCGTCGACGATTGAGACCAGAACGTCCGCGGCGCGCTCCGAGCCCATCATCAGCTGGCCCGCGCAGACCAGCCGCCACATCTCAAGGTCGAGATAGCCGCGCGGCGTGTGGCTGTCGACGATCACGCTGGCCCAGCCGCGGCCGCGAAGCATCTCCGCCCAGCGATCGAGGTTGTCGCCCGGACCGTCGCAGCCGGAATAGAGCAGCGCGGTCGGAAACGGCCCGTCGCCGTCGGGCGTCGTGATCCTGTAGTAGGGCCGCAGGGCCTCGGCCAGCGACGTTGGGCTGTCGCTGGGCACGAACCAGCCGAGGTAGCGGCCGATGCTGTTGCCGGCGATCACCGCGAGCCATAGCGCGACGAAGGCGGCTATGCCGATCAGCAGCCAGCGGAACCGCCGCAGGAAGCCGCGTTTGACGGGCGCATCGCTGTTCAAGGCGCCACCGAGCAGCAGCCGGTTCGCAGTTCGGGTCCGTCGGCGTCCTCCAGCACGGTGTCGGCGCGGAGACCGAAGGCCCGGTCCGACATGCCGTCGCTGCAGGCGGCGGGCGAGATGACCAGCGTCAGCCGCCCCGCGTCGCCCGTTGCCAGCGCGATGCGCCGACGCTCCGGCGCGAAGTCCTGGTCGAGCACGGACACATGCGAATAGCCCGTGTCTCCCTCCGGCGTCGACAGGATCAGCGTTTCGTCTTGAGGGGCAACGGACCAGAAAGGCTCCGTGCCGAAGCACCGCAAGGTCGCCGGCAGCGCGCCCGGCGCCCAGACGCCCTCCTGCGCGGACAGGTAGCGCAGCGAAACCCAGCCTGCGCCCTCTCCGAGATTGATCTGGCCCCAGTTGCGGCCGGCATCCCGCGCGACGACCTCGATCGCGCGCGCGTCCGGCGGCAGCGTCCCGACCGCGTCCGCGTCGGCGGAAGGACCGGCGCGGACGTTCAGCAAGTCGTCCGTCGCGACGCCGGTCACGTCGAAGAGGCTCGGCAGGGCATCCTGCGCGGCCGCCGGGCTCGCCGCGAGTGCGGCCGTGACCGACAATGATCAGGATCCGGCTCATGTCCTTGCCTCCGGGAGCGGCCGTTTGGCCCCGTCCTCGTCGATCGCGACGAAGGCGAAGGTCGCTTGCGTCACGCGCGCGGGCACGCCTTCGGGTTGGCGCAGCGCCCAGGCCTCAATGCCGATCTGCATCGAGGTCGTGCCCTCCTTCAGCATCCTTGCGTGGATCGACACGACGTCACCGATCGCGACCGGCCGGTGGAAGGCCATCCCGTCGACGGCGATCGTCGCGACCCGCCCTCTTGCGCGAGCGCGCGCCAGGATCGAGGCTCCGAGGTCCATCTGGCTCATCAGCCAGCCGCCGAAGATGTCGCCGTTGGAATTGGCGTCCGCCGGCATCGCGATCGTCTGCAACGTCAGTGCGCCATTCGGCTCGATTTTCGCTCATGATCCGGCCTTTCACGATACCACCACGGCTTCGCCCTCATGCGGCCATGGGTCTCTGTTTACAACGCCGCGGCCGCTGGTCCATAGCTCTGGGACGAGCAAGACGCGCAAGTTTGACCGGCGCCCAGGAGTGACCGAATGGATTACGCCAAGATCGTCGAGACGTTCCGAAAGCTGGCGCTGGCGGCCGGCGACCAGATTCTAGAAATCTATAACGGGCCCGATTTCGAGGTGAAGGCCAAGTCGGACGCCTCGCCGGTGACCGAGGCAGACGAGCGCGCCGACGCGTTGATCGCGGCCGGGTTGCGCAAGGCTTTTCCCGAAATTCCCGCGGTCACCGAGGAACAGGCGGTCAGTCACGGCATCGAGGCCAGAACGTTCTTTCTGGTCGACCCGCTCGACGGGACGAAGGAATTCGTGAACCGGCGTGGCGATTTCACCGTCAATATCGCGCTGATCGAGAACGGTGTGCCGACGCGCGGCGTGGTTTATGCGCCCGCGATCGGACGGCTGTTCTACACCGGGGCCGATGGCGGGACCGTCGAGGAGAAAGGCGAGTTCGACCCGCTCGCGCCTGGCGAGATCAGGCCGCTCCGGGTCTCCGAGCCCGATCAGCAGGCGCTGGTCGTCGTCGCCTCGAAGTCGCACCGGGATCAGGCGACCGACGATTATATCGCCGGCTATTCCGTCGCCGACTTCCGCTCGGCCGGATCCTCGCTGAAGTTCTGCCTAGTGGCGGCCGGCGAGGCCGACCTCTATCCGCGGCTCGGCCGAACGATGGAATGGGACACGGCCGCCGGTCAAGCTGTGCTACTCGGGGCGGGCGGGCAGGTCGTGCGCTTCGACGACCACAGGCCGCTCGCCTATGGCAAGTCCGGCTACGAGAACCCGTTCTTCATCGCGTTCTCGCCCGGCGTGATGCTGGCGCCACCGGCAGCCTGACGCCTTGCCGGTCCTCCTGGTCATCCCGGCGCGCTACGCCTCGACCCGCTATCCCGGCAAGCCGCTAGTAGAATTGCGGGGCGCGACCGGAGCGGCGCGCAGCCTGATCCGCCGGACCTGGGACGCGGCGCGGGAAGTTCCGAGCGTGGACCGCGTGCTGGTCGCGACCGACGACGCGCGCATTGCGGAGGCGGCCGAGCAATTCGGCGCCGAGGTGATGATGACGTCGGAGACCTGCCGCAACGGCACCGAGCGCTGCGCCGAGGTCGCGCGGCGGCTCGGAGGAGACTGGGACGTCATCGTCAACCTGCAAGGCGACGCGCCGCTGACGCCGCCCTGGTTCGTGTCGGCGCTGGTCGAGACGATGCTGGCAGAACCGGACTGCCAGGTCGCGACCCCGGTGCTGCGCTGCGGCGCCGATGCGCTGGCCGGGTTCCTCGAAGACCGCCGCCACGGTCGCGTCGGCGCGACGACGGCGGTGTTCGACCGGGCGGGGCGCGGCCTCTATTTCTCCAAAGAGGTGATTCCCTACACCGGTCGCCAGATCGGCGCCGGCGAGACCATCCCAGTGTTCCACCATGTTGGGGTTTATGCCTATCGCCGCGAGCCATTGCTCAACTACGCCGCCTGGGCCGAGGGGCCGCTGGAGACTTGGGAGGGGCTCGAGCAGTTGCGTTTCATGGAGCACGGCGTCACCGTTCGGTGCGTTGAGGTCGATGCTCGGGGGCGGGCCTTTTGGGAATTGAACAACCCGCAGGACATTGCGCGGCTGGAAGCGATCCTGTTTTCGCAGGGCGCGCCTTGATCGAGAACATTTTCGCGGACCTGAGCGGAGCAATATGTTAGTGCTCCGTCGGTACGTCGGAACGATCTGTCGACTGGACGGTTTTGCACGAGTAGCGAGCGAGGAACAGGATGCGCAACAAGGTCACCAAAGCCGTCTTTCCGGTGGCTGGGTTTGGAACGAGGTTCCTTCCCGCGACGAAGTCAGTGCCGAAGGAGATTCTGCCTCTGGTCGATCGCCCGTTGATCCAGTACGCGATCGACGAGGCTCGCGCAGCCGGGATCACCGAGTTCATCTTCGTTACCTCGCGCGGCAAGAGCGCGCTGGAGGATTATTTCGACAGCGCGCCCGAACTCGAGAGCGCCTTGCGGGACGGCAACAAGGAGCACCTCCTCGAACTGCTGATGCAGACGGACATGGACTCCGGCGCCGTGGCCTATGTCCGCCAGCAGGAGCGCCTTGGTCTCGGTCACGCGGTCTGGTGCGCTCGCAGGATGATCGGCAACGAGCCCTTCGCGGTGATCCTTCCCGACGACGTAATCGATTCCGCGACGCCCTGTCTGCAACAGATGGTAGAGGCCTATGCGGAGGTTGGCGGCAATATGGTCGCGACCATGGAAGTGCCCCACGCGACGGTTTCGTCGTACGGCATACTGGAGGTAGGCTCCGAGGCGGGCCCAACCATGTCAGTGCGCGGTATGGTCGAAAAGCCTGCGCCGGCGGACGCGCCATCGAACTTCGCCGTAATCGGCCGCTACATCCTGTCGCCGCAGGTTCTGGAGAATCTGGAAACGATCAAGGCCGGGGCCGGAGGCGAGATCCAGCTGACGGATGCGATCGCGACAGAGATAGTTGAGCGGGGCGACGTGCACGCGTTCCGGTTCAATGGGCGTCGCTTCGACTGCGGGTCGAAGTCGGGTTATCTCCAAGCGACCGTTGCCTTCGGGTTGGCCCGTGAGGAACTTCGCGATGAGTTCCTGGAGTTCCTGCAGTCGCTCGATACGTCCGGCCCGCAGACATTAGAACGCGCAGTCGCGCGCGGGTGATCTGGCAGACCTTTGTCGCAGGCCGCGCGGGTGCGGCGTGCCGCTGCGATCCCGGCGGCGTCACTGCGCCTCGCGTCCGCTCTGGACGCGAGGCTGTATCGGGTCGGCCCGACCCGGGCGGATCTCGCCGGTGAGCAGGGCTCCGTACACTTCCGGGGCAGGCGTTCGCGAATAGGGCGGGGCCTTGGCCCGGCCAACTGCGCCGAAGATCAGGCAGCCTTTTCGCTCTTGCTGTCGGTCAGGATCGCGTAGATCGCCGAGGCGTCGAAGGTCGATCGCAGCTTCGCGCAGATCTCTTCGGAGCGCAGCGTCCGCGACACCCGTGCAAGCGCCTTCAGATGTTCGGCTCCTGCCGCCTCCGGCGCGAACAGGGCAAAGACCAGATCGACCGGATGCCGGTCGATCGCCTCGAAGTCCACCGGCTTTTCCAGGCGGACGAACAGGCCTATCACGTGCTCCACCCCGGCAAACCGGGCGTGCGGTATGGCGACGCCGCGGCCCACTCCGGTGGGACCGAGCGCCTCCCGTTCCATCAGCGCCTTGTAGGTCGTCTCCGCGGGCAGCCCGTAGACGACCTCCGCCATGTCGGCGAGATCCTGAAGCAGACGCTTCTTGCTGGTGGCCTTGAGCGGCGCACGTACGCCGTCGGCGCCGAGGATCTGCGAAAGCTCCATTCAGGGCCTCCCTGGACGTCGCAACGCCGCTATTGTGTGTTCCGAGGGTCGATCCAGCCGATGTTGCCGTCGTCGCGGCGGTACACGACGTTGACCCCCCCGTGAGAATCGTTGCGGAAAACAAGGAGACCCGCTCCGGCCAGCTCCATCTGCATCACCGCTTCGCCCACCGAAAGATTGGGCACTTTCGTTTCCATTTCCGCGACGATGACCGGCGTCAGCGTATCCGGTTCGCTATCGTCGGCCTGTTCGTCTCCGCTGGCGAGGATGTATGACGGAGCGCCGATGGCTTCAATCGGAAACTCACGGGTCCGATGATGGTCCTTGAGCCGGCGCTTGTAACGGCGCAGCTGCTTCTCCATGCGGTCCATCGCGCCCTCGAAGCTCGCATAAATCTCGTCGGCCTTCGATTTTGCCTGGACGGTCAGGCCGGTGGTCAGATGTACGGATGCGTCGGCGCAGAATTCGTGCCGGTCGCGGGAAAACGTGACCGTCGACTCCACCGCGCGCTCTGCGTACTTGCCGACCACCGCCTCGACGCGATCCTCGACGTGCGTGTGCAGAGCCTGTCCGATATCGATCTGTTTGCCGCTGACTTGGATACGCATCTGGCTCCACCTTCTCATTGCCGCCGGCCGCGAGCGCCGGCTTCGCTGGACATCGACGCCTGCTGGCGTCGCTGGGGCGGGCCTTGCTGGTGAACTCTCCGCATCGCGGAACGGCCAGAACCGTCAGAGCCTCGAGGCAGCGGTCTGTCTTCGCCGACGCTCCATCGAGGAGGGGATGCCCATGCCCTCCCGGTATTTTGCAACCGTGCGACGCGCGATGTCTATCCCCTCCTCGGCGAGCGCATTCATGATTCTGTCGTCGGACAGAATCAGGCCCCTGCGCTCATCCGCGATCATCCGTCGGATGCGGTCCTGCACCGCGACCGCAGAGAACGCTTGTCCGCCATCGGCGGCCGGGATTGAGGCGCTGAACAGGCGCCGCAATTCGAACACGCCCTGCTCGCAGCAGAAATACTTGCCCGCGGTCACCCGGCTGATCGTCGATTCGTGCAGGCCCAGCTTCTCGGCCACGGCGCGCTGGGTCAGCGGGCGCAGCGCTTGCGGGCCCGAAGCGAGGAACCCCGCCTGACGCTGCACGAGCTCGCTCGAGACCCGCAGCATTGTCCGGGCGCGCTGTTCCAGGCTCCGAACGAGCCAGCTTGCCGAGGCTCGCATTTCGGACACGTACTGCCGCGTCTCCGCGTCCACGCCGTTCAGCGTGGTAAGATAGCTGTTGTTGACCAGCACCCGAGGAAGCGTCTCGGTGTTCAACTCCACGGTCCAGCCGCCCCCCGGGACCCGGAGAACGTAGATGTCCGGCGTGACAACCTCTACCGGCGTCCTCGCGAACCGCAGCCCGGGCTTTGGGTCCAGCGCGCGGAGTTCCGACAGCATGTCGGCCAGATCGGCGGCATCCACGCCGCAGGCCGCCATCAGCTCCGCGCTGCGCTCGCGCGCAGCCAGCGGAAGGTTCGCAAGCAGCGCCCGCATTGCCGGATCCAGCCGGTCAAGCTCGCGCAGTTGCAGCGCGAGGCACTCCTGAAGCGTCCGCGCGCCGATGCCGGACGGGTCGCAGGACTGAAGCAGAGCAAGCCCGCGCGCCGCTTCGGCGGGCCGCAACGCATATCGTGCGGCGACCTCGGGCAGCGGCGCGCGCAGATACCCGTCGTCCTCAAGTTCATCGACCAGAGCCCGGGCTGCGGCGACCGTTTCCGGATCCGCGCGAGCGACGCCCAGTTGCGCATGCAGGTGATCGGCGAGGCTGACCGGGGCTTCGAGCGTGTCGAACTCCGCGCTGTAGCCCACGCCAGCAAGATTGCCCATGCCTCCGCCGATCCTTGGCGCCGGGGCGGGGACTGCCAGCGGCGGCGCTAGATCCAGCATTGGGTTGCGCTCGACCTCGGAGGCGACAAACTCGACCAGCGCAAGGTTGTTCATCTGCAGCAGCTTGATCGCCTGCTGCAATTGCGGCGTCATCACCAGCGACTGGCTCTGCCGAAGCTCTATTCGAGGCGCGATCGCCATTCAGTTGGCGCTCCGTGGCGCCCAGGTCGTCGTCGATCTCAACTCGCCGTCCATCTCCGTCGCGCCAGCCTTCCCGCCGGGGGCCGCCAATCAGATCGGACCCGCCGTGCAGGCTACAACCAGGCGCGGAATTTTACATCTAGAAGAACCGCCTCAGTCGATCACGCTCGTCGGTTGCAATGTTCCAGTTCCTTCCGCACGTCTCCGGCAAGGAACATACCGGGTCCGTCAGAACCGGAAACTCTCGCCAAGGTAGACCCGCCGCACGTTGTCGTCCTGTACGACCTCGTCAGGCGTCCCAGTCATGATCACCGACCCGCCATGCAGGATATACGCCCGATCGACGATCTCCAGCGTCTCGCGCACGTTGTGGTCGGTAATCAGCAGCCCGATGCCGCGGTCCTTCAGCTGCCGCACCAGCGCACGAATGTCGGCAACCGCCAGCGGATCGACTCCGGCAAAGGGCTCGTCGAGCAGCACGTACTTTGGCTGGCTGGCGAGGCAGCGCGCGATCTCGACGCGCCGCCGCTCCCCGCCCGACAGAGCGATCGCCGGAGCGTGCGCCAGGTGCGAGATCGAGAATTCGCCCATGAGCTCGTCCAGCATCTCGGCGCGCTTGTCGCGGTCGCTGACCGCGACCTCGAGGATCGCGCGGATGTTGTCAGCGACGCTGAGCCCGCGGAACACCGAGGCTTCCTGCGGCAGGTACCCGATCCCGAGCTTGGCTCGACGGTACATTGGCAGATAGGTCACGTCGGCGCCATCCACCTTGACCATGCCGGCGTCCGGCGCGACTAGGCCTGCAATCGCGTAGAAGCAGGTTGTCTTGCCGGCCCCGTTCGGACCGAGCAGCGCCGCAACCTCGCCCCGTCGCAGCGACAGAGACACGTCGCGCAGGATCGGTCGCTTGCGGTAGGCCTTGCCCAGGCCCATGACCTGCAGCCCCTGGCCACCCTCGGTCACGCGCAAGTCGGGGCGCGGCGCGCTCACTCCGCCGGGCCCTGATCCGGAGCAAAGATCGTGCGCACCCGGCCTTCCAGCTGGCCCGTCCCGGCGGTCAGGTCGATGCGCAGCCGCTCGCTGGACAGCGCGTTCTCGCCTTGAGTCAGCAGCACGTCGCCTTCCATTTCGACAATCCCGGTCGCGACGACATAGCTGGCGCGCTGCGCCTCGGCGGCCTCTGCGCCGTTGCTCAGCGTCACGCCGCCAGTCGCTATCATGTGGTCGATGCCGCCTGTCGCGCCCTCCGCGCCAGGTGCGTAGAAGACCTCCAGCCGGTCAGCGTCCATGCGCAACTCGCCCTGCGCGACCTGTACCGTCCCTGTAAAGATCGCCGTTCCCGCCGCCTGGTCCAACGCCAGCGCGTCGGAAATGATCTCGACTGGCAGCGTGTTGTCGTGCTCGAGTCCGCCGAACGGCACCGAGGCGCCGCCCTGGGCAAGGGCCGGTCCGGCCACGCTCCACGCGAGGAGCGCCAGCGCCACGATCGCCCGCATCATCTGGTCCTCATTCCCCTTGGTCCGGCGGATCGTATATCAGCCGCACGCCATCTTCGAACAGAAACGTTCGGTCCCCAGACGCCCCCCCAGGCGGGCCGATAGTCAGCCGTGCCGCAGCGATCTTGCCCATCGGGCCGGCGCCAGAAACGTCGCCCGTGGCGGTGACGCCGCCCTCGCGGAGTTCAACGTCGACCTTGCGCGCCGCGAAGTCGTACCCGTCCGTCGTCACGACCCGCACGTCTCCGTCGAGCGCCAGCAACTGCGTCTCGAGGTCGAGCGCCGCCCTGTTCGACCGAAGGTCAAGGCCGCGCCCGCCGGCGAAGTCGATCCGCCCGGTCAGCGCGTCGATGTCGGCACGCGTCGGCGGCGCCGCGTCGGGCCGCACGACCCTGGCCGTGAAGCGGAACCGGTCCTCGGTCTCGGTCACGCCTGAGAAGATCGGCTCGGTCACCTGGATGCCCTCGCCGAGCGCCGCAAGGTCGGCCGGCGAGAAGACGAGGTCGCCGCGTGGCCGACCCTCCTCGGAGATCAGGAAAAGCCCGGCCAGCATCGCCAGCGCCAGCAACGGAAGACCGACCTTGAGGACGGCCACCATTCGCGAATAGAGCCCGGGCGCCTTGGCCATGGCGCGCCCCGCTCAGGCAACGCCGGCGCGCAGGCAGTCGTGCACGTGCAGGATGCCAACGGGCCGGGCGGGGGCATCCGGATCGACCGCGAACAGCGACGTGATCTTCGCGCCGTTCATGATGCCGAGCGCCTCGGATGCCAGCGAGTCCGTCGGCACTGTCCGCGGCGCGGGGTTCATCACGTGCGCCACTTGCCGCTCCAGCAGCCCTGCCATGTTGCGACGGAGGTCGCCGTCGCTGATCACGCCGACCAGCGCGCCGCCCGCGTCAACCGCGCCGACGACGCCGAATCCCCTCGCGCTCATCACCAGCAGCGCCTCGGACATCTCGGCCTCGACGTCGATCAGCGGCACGTCGGCGCCGCCGTGCATCAGCTGCGCCACCGTCGCCAGCCGCGCGCCAAGGCGTCCGCCCGGATGCAGGCCGCGAAAGTCGGACGGCGAGAATGCGCGGCTCTCCATCAGCGCGACCGCCAGCGCGTCGCCCAATGCCAGCGTCATCGTCGTCGAGGTCGTCGGCGCCAGGCCGACCGAGCAGGCCTCCGGCGCATCCGGCAGCACGATGCCGATGTCCGCCGCCCGGATCAGCGTGCTCTGCGCCCGCCCCGCGACGCCGATCAGCACTATCCCGAAGCGCCGCGCATAGGCGATCAGATCCGCCAGTTCCGGCGTCTCGCCCGAGTTCGACAGCAACAGCAGGACGTCGGCGCGTGTGATCATGCCGAGATCGCCGTGGCTGGCCTCGGCGGGATGGACGAACAGCGCCGGCGTCCCTGTCGAGGCCAGCGTCGACGCGATCTTGCGTGCGACATGGCCAGACTTACCCATGCCCGAAACGATGACCCGGCCTTGGGCGGCCTGCATCGCCGCCGCCGCCCGCGCGAACGATCCATTCAGCGCCGTCGCCAGTCGGCCCAGCGCCTCGGCTTCCGTTCCGATCACCCGCCGGCCCGTCGCGATCAGCGCGTCGGCCCCGCCCTGCGCCGCGCCGGTGTCAGGCATGGGCGAACACATCGACGCCGTCCCACCCGGCGAGGTCCAGCGCCGCGCGGGCGGGCAGGAAGTCGAAGCAGGCCTGCGCCAGTTCGGTCCGCCCCTCGCGGGCCAGCCGCGCCGCCAGCTTGTCTTTCGCCGCGTTAAGATAGAGCACGTCGGATGCCGCGTAGTCGATCTGCGCCTGGCTCAGTTCCGGCGCGCCCCAGTCGCTCGACTGCTGCGCCTTCGAGATGTCGACCTCGACCGTCTCGCGCAGCACGTCCTTCAGCCCGTGCCGGTCGGTATAGGTGCGGACCAGCTTCGACGCGATCTTCGTGCAGAAGACCGGCGTCGTCAGCACGCCATAGCGGTGCATCAGCACCGCGATGTCGAACCGTCCGAAATGGAAGATCTTCAGCACGCCCGGATCGCCCAGCATCCGAGTCAGGTTCGGTGCAGGCGCGTCGCCGGCTGCGACCTGCACCAGATGCGCGTCGCCGTCTCCGTTCGACATCTGCACCAGGCAAAGCCGGTCGCGCGCCGGCTGCAGCCCCATCGTCTCGCAGTCGATCGACACCTCGGGCCCGAGATCGAGCCCGTCCGGCAGATCGTCTCTGTACAGATGATTCGCCATTGTCGTCCCCTCGTCCGCGGCCCGCCCGCCACCGAATGAGGCCCGACCCGCGCGGGGAGAATTGGTGCCCAGGAGAGGACTCGAACCTCCACGACCTTTCAGTCACTGGCACCTGAAGCCAGCGCGTCTACCATTCCGCCACCTGGGCAGGCGCCGATTTGCGCGAGATATATGGGGCGCCGGGCGCTGTCAACGGGCCGCGAGCGCGGGACATCGCCAAGATCTTTCCAACGGCCCGACAGGCCCAACGGCCCGACAGGCCCAACGGCCCGACAGGCGCCATGGGGAGCCGGGCGCGCGAATGCGCTGCGGGCCGGGCAGCCCCGCAGCGCATTGTCAGGAGACGCCCGTCGCCTCAGGCAGGCCGGTCCCAGGCCCGCATCGTCGCGCAGAGGTCGAGGAACTTCTCCGCCGACCCTGCCTCCAGCGCCATCATGCCCGGCGCCTCGAACTCGGCCACCCCGGCCGCGTCGAACAGCGCGGCCGCGCCGGCCTCGTGCCCGATGATCTTGTGATGCGCATGGGCGTCCGCGACGAATTGCCGGGCCGGCGGCATCGCCGCCAGCGCCTTCGCTCCCTTCTCCGAGGCGAGGATCGCGACCGCGTCGTAAAGCACCGACGGCCCGCCATCGACCTTCTGGTCGGCCGGGATCATCTCGCCATCCGAAAGGACGACGCCGCCGACCTTCGGCGCGACGATCTCCACATTGGCGCCCGCCGCCTCGGCCGCCTTCCGGAGCGCGGCGACCAGATTCGCGTCGGCGCCCTCGCCGAGCAGCAATCCGAGCTTGCGGCCCTCGAAGCTGCCGAGCGCGTTGGCGAGGATCGACAAGGCCGGCGACGGCGGCAGATCGGTCATCGTCTCGCGCGCGGCCTTCTCGGGCTCCGGCAACTCCTTCAGCCCCAGACCCTCGGCCACCGCCTTGGCCAGGCCATCGTGGATGTTCAGCAGATGCCCGACGACACGCGTCCGGATCGCCTCGGTCTCGACCTTGGACAGCTCGAAGACCAGCGCGCTGGTCATGTGCTCCTGCTCGACCGGGGTCTGACTGACATAGAACTGCCGCGCCTGGCTATAGTGATCGGCAAAGGTCTTGGACCGCACCCGGGCTTTCGGTCCGCTGGCCGAGATCGGCGTCGCCGTCAGCCCATCGGGCGTCTCGCGCGGGCCCGACGGGGCGCCCGACCAGGAATTCGGCTCGTAGTTTGCGCGCCCCCTCGGATTGACCATCGCCATGTGGCCGTCCTGCTGGAAGTGATGGAACGGGCATTTCGGCGCATTCACCGGCAGATGGGTGAAGTTCGGGCTCCCGAGCCGCTTCAGCTGCGTGTCGAGATACGAGAAGTTTCGGCCCTGAAGCAGCGGATCCTCCGAGAAGTCGATGCCGGGGATGATCGCGCCGGTCTGGAACGCCACCTGCTCGGTCTCGGCGAAGAAGTTGTCGACGACGCGGTCCAGCACCAGCCGGCCGACCCGTTGCACCGGGACCAGCTCCTCGGGAATGATCTTCGTCGCGTCTAGAACGTCGAAATCGAATTTCTCCGCGAAGGCGTCGTCAAATACCTGCAGCCCCAGCTCCCATTCCGGCGGCGAGCCTTCGGTGATCGCGTCCCAGAGGTCACGCCGGTGAAAATCCGGATCGGCGCCGTTGATCTTGAGAGCCTCGTCCCACAGCACCGACTGCATCCCGAGCTTGGGCTTCCAGTGGAACTTGACGAAGCGCGCCTGCCCTTCCTTGTTCACCAGCCGGAACGTGTGGACTCCAAAGCCTTCCATGAATCGGAACGACCGGGGGATCGCCCGGTCGGACATGATCCACATGACCATGTGCATCGATTCGGGCATCAGCGAGATGAAGTCCCAGAAGTTGTCATGCGCAGTCTGCGCCTGCGGGAAGCCGCGGTCCGGTTCCGGCTTGGCCGCGTGGATCAGATCGGGGAACTTGATCGCGTCCTGGATGAAGAAGACCGGGATGTTGTTGCCGACGATGTCCCAGTTGCCTTCGCGGGTGTAGAGCTTGACGGCGAAGCCGCGAACGTCCCGCGCGAGATCCGCCGAGCCCTTGTTGCCTGCCACGGTCGAGAACCGCACGAAGGCCGGCGTCCTGAGTCCCGCCTCGGAAAATGGATCGGCGCGCGTCAGGTCGGTCAGCGGCTCGTAGCATTCGAAGAAGCCGTGCGCGCCATACCCGCGCGCGTGGACCACGCGCTCCGGAATGCGTTCGTGGTCGAAGTGGAAGATCTTCTCCCGGAAGACCTGATCCTCGATCAGAGTGGGCCCGCGCGCGCCCTGCCGCAGCGAATTCTGGTCATCCGAGATCGGAGTTCCCTGCTGCGTCGTCAGCACCGGCCTGTCGCCGCCGGCGGTCTGGTGGATCTCTCCGCCTGCGCCCGTTTTCTCGGTTGCCATGGTTTCCCTCTGGTTGTGGGTCGTGTCCCGCCGATAACAGAGTGGGCGACCTTTCGTTCCGGGCAGGGCCGGGAGCTGAAGGGACACGCCGAACCCGCCGCGCCAGAGCGGGAACTGGTCGGTGCACGTCACAGGCTCGGCGTCGTTTTTCTTTTGGTCGCTTGGCCCGGTCGGCGTGCTCGGACGCCGGACGCTGCCCTTGCGCCACCGTGGCGTCGCTGGCAGAAGCGGAAACCCGGAACCACGACCAGGCCGCATCTTGACCTACGCCCTGACCCTGCCGAACCAGTCGGCTACCGAACGCCTCGCGACGGCGATCGGTTCGCAGTTGAGGGCTGGCGACACGGTCGCGCTGGTCGGCGGGCTCGGGGCCGGCAAGAGCGCCTTCGCCCGCGCCCTGATCGCCGGCCGGCTGGCGGACCTGGGACGGCGCGAGGACATCCCCAGCCCGACCTATACCCTCGTGCAGACTTACGACCTCGGCGAGACGGAGATATGGCACGCGGACCTCTATCGGCTCGCCAGCGCGGACGAGAGCGCGGAACTCGGACTCGAGGACGCGTTCTCCGCAGCGATCTGCCTGATCGAGTGGCCTGACCGCCTCGGCGCGTTGCTGCCCGAGCGCCGGCTTGTCCTCGATCTCGCCTTCGATCCGGACGACCCGGACGTGCGGCATGCGACGCTGACTGCCGCCGGTCCCGGCTGGGACTGGCTGGCGACGGTCGTCGGGGCTGCACGGTGAGCCGGGCCGACGCGTTCCTCGCCGCTTCGGGCTGGGCGGACGCGATCTGCGCGCCCCTTGCGGGCGACGCTTCGGCGCGCTCCTACGTCCGCCTGAACCGTGGCGCCCGGTCCGCGATGCTGATGGACATGCCGCCGGCATCGGGGCTGACTGTCGCGCCGTTTCTCGCCGTCACGGAGTGGTTGCGCGGCCTCGGCCTCAGCGCGCCGCAGATCTATGCCGCCGATCCGGACGCAGGCCTCGTCCTGCTCGAGGATCTCGGGGACGACCTCTTCATCCGGCTCGCCGTGGATCCGGCGCGCGAGGCCGGTCTCTACGCCGCCGCGATCGACCTGATCGCCGACCTGCAGGCCGCTCCGCTCCCGCTCGCCACGCCAGACTACGCGCCGCCGCCCTACGACCGCGCCGTCCTGCTGCGCGAGATGCGGCTGATCCCGGAATGGTACCTGCCCGCCGCGACCGGAGCCGAAACGCCAGCCGCCCTCGCCGCCGAGTTCGACGCGCTCGTCGAGCCGGTAATCGAGACGGCGCTGCGCGGACCGCAGGTCGCCGTCTACCGCGACTACCACGCCGAAAACCTTCTCTGGCTGCCCGATCGCATCGGCCACGCGCGGGTCGGCCTGATCGACTACCAGGACCTGCTGATCGGGCATCCCGCCTACGACGTCGTGTCGCTGCTCGAGGATGCCCGCCGCGACGTCTCTCCCGACCTGGGCGCGGCGATGCTCGAGCGCTACCTCGCGCGGACCGGACGGGACCGGGAGACCTTCCTCGCCGACGCGCACGCGCTTGCGGCGCAGCGCAACCTGAAGATCCTCGGTCTCTTCGTCCGGCTCGCGCGGCGCGACGGCAAGCCCGGCTACCTGCGCCTGATCGACCGGGTTCGCGCGCATCTGGACCGCGATCTTGCGCATCCCGAATTCTCCGAGCTGCGGGCTTGGGTCTCCCGACATGTCCCGCCAGCCTCGGCGCTTCGCGCGACGGCCGCGTCGTGACCGAAGCCGCCATGATCTTCGCCGCGGGTCTCGGGACCCGCATGGGCGCCCTGACCCGCGACCGGCCGAAGCCGCTGATCGAGGTCGGCGGGCGCGCGCTGATCGACCAAGCGCTCGATCTCGTCCGGGACGCCGGCATCGCCCGTATCGTCGTCAATTCGCACGCCCATGCGGCGATGCTGGAGGCGCACCTCGCCCGCGTCGCCCCGCATGCGCTGATCTCGCACGAGCCCGAGCGTCTCGAGACCGGCGGCGGGCTGCGCGCCGCGCTGCCGCTGCTCGGCCCCGGCCCGGTGACGACGCTCAACGCCGACATGGTCTGGCGCGGCCCGAACCCTCTGGCGGCGCTGGCCTCGGCCTGGGATCCTTCCCGCATGGGGGCGCTGCTCGCGCTGGTCCCCCTCGGCGAGGCGAGGGGTCATGCCGGGCACGGCGACTTCGAGATCGGCGACACCGGCCGCCTGACCCGCCGCGGCGCCGCCGCCCGCGCGTCGTTCGTGTTCGCGGGCGCCCAGATCATCGACCCGGCTACGCTCGACGGGATGCCGTCCGGCGCCTTCTCGCTGAACCTCGTCTGGGACCGGCTGCTGGCCGAGGACCGCCTGTTCGGCGTCGTCTGGCACGGCGTCTGGGTCGATGTCGGCCGCCCCGAGGGCATCGCGCTCGCCGAAGCCGAGCCGGCCCGCCGATGAGGCTGTTCGCGCCCGCTGGCGGCCCGCGCGTCTTCGGCCTGCCGCCGGGCGTCGACTTCACCCGCGCGCTGGTCGCCGGTCTCGAAGCCCGCCTCGGCGATGCGCCGCCCGAGGCGCTGGCCCGGGTCGAGATCTGGGTCAACACCCGCCGCGCCGCCCGCGCGCTGGCGGAGGCCTTCGCCGCCGGTCCGCCGCGGCTGTTGCCCCGCCTGCGCGTCGTGACGGACCTCGCAGCCGATCCGCGCGCGCCGCTCGATCTCGCGCCGCCCGTCTCGCGGCTCGCTCGCAAGCTCGACCTTGCCCGGCTGGTCGGTCAGCTGCTGCGCGCCGAGCCGGGCCTTGCGTCGGAGGTGGCGAGTTTCGACCTCGCCGACAGCCTCGGCGACCTGCTGGACGAGATGCAGGGCGAAGGCGTTCCGCCCGACGCGCTGGCCGGGGTCGACGCCGGCGACCATGCAGAGCACTGGCGGCGCAGCCTGCGCTTCCTGGCCATCCTGCGCGACTACGGCGCGGCCAGCGCGCCGATCGACGGCCAAGGGCGCATGCGCGCAGTTGCGGAGGCGCTGGCGCGAGTCTGGGAGGTCACGCCGCCAGATCACCCGGTCATCGTCGCAGGCTCCACCGGCTCGCGCGGCGCCACCCGCGCCTTCATGGCGGCCGTCGCGCGCCTGCCGCAGGGCGCGCTGGTCCTGCCCGGATACGACGCCGACCTGCCGCGCGCGGTCTGGGACCGGATCGGCGAGCGCGACGCCGGCGCCGCCGACCACCCGCAGGCAGGATTCCGACGTCTCGCGGACGCGCTCGGGTTCGATCCTGCCCTGGTCGCGCCCTGGTCGGCGGGAGGACCGGCGAGCCCGGCGCGCGGCCGCCTCGCGTCGCTGGCGCTGCGTCCAGCGCCGGTCACCGACCAGTGGCGTCGCGAGGGCGCCCGACTGACCGGCGATCTCTCCGCTGCGATGGCCGACGTGACCTGGATCGAGGCCGACGGGTCGCGCGCCCAGGCCCAGGCCATCGCCCTGGTTCTGCGCCAAGCCGCCGAGGAGGGCGTTCGCGCAGCCCTGGTCACGCCCGATCGCGAGCTTGCCCGCCGCGTGACTGCGGAGCTGTCGCGGTGGGGCATGCGCCCGGACGACAGCGCCGGCCGGCCGCTGGCGCTGACTCCGCCCGGCGTGTTCCTGCGCCGTCTCGCGGCGCTAGCTGAGGCGCCGCTGACGCCCGACGCGCTGCTGGGGCTGCTGAAACACCCGCTGACCGCCAGCGGCGCCGGCGCCAACGTCGGCCGCGGGCGTCTGATCTCCCGGCTGGAGCTCGACGTTCTGCGCGGGGGCCCGCCCTTGCTCGACTGGACCCGGATCTCGGCATGGGCTGCGGACTTGGGAACGGAAGCGGCGACGTGGATCGCTTGGCTTGCCTCGGTATTCGCGCCGCTCGCCGCGACCGGTCCGGCCACGCTTGACGAGCGTGTGGCTCGGCACCGAACTGCCGCCGAACTCCTCGCTTCGGGGCCGGAGGGCGGCGCGCATGGTCTCTGGGACAGGGAGGCCGGCGCGCAGGCGCGAGCGCTGATGGATCGGCTCGCCGCCGACGCCGCAGGCTATGGAACGATCAGTGCGCAGGACTGGCGCGCGCTGCTCTCTTCCGAGATGGCCGCGCGCAACGTGCCCGAGGATGCGGTCGTCACCCATCCGGGCGTCGCGATCTGGGGCACGCTCGAGGCTCGCGTGCAGTCGGCGGAACTCGTCGTGCTTGGAGGGCTCGACGAGGGCGTGTGGCCGCGTCTTCCGGGCGCCGATCCCTGGTTGAGCCGCCTGATGCGCCGCGAGATCGGCCTGCCCAGCCCTGAACGGATCATCGGTCTGTCGGCACACGATTTTCAGCAGGCGTTCGCCGCGCCCCGCGTCGTGCTGGCGCGCGCCGCGCGCGACGCAGAAGCGCCGACGGTGCCGTCGCGCTGGCTGCTCCGGCTCGAAAACCTGCTGAAGGGTCTTGGACAGCAGGGCATCGATGCGCTCGACAATGCCCGCGCCCGCGGCCGCGCCGTGCTCGCTGTCGCGGCGCAGCTCGACCGACCCGCTGCGCGCATTGCCCCAGCCCGCCGCCCCTCGCCCCGCCCGCCCGTAACGGCCCGGCCGCAGGCACTGTCCGTCACGCAGATCGAGCGGCTGGTGCGCGATCCCTATGCGGTCTACGCCATGAAGGTGCTGAACCTGCGACCGCTCGACCCGATCGGATCGGCGCCCGACGCAATGTCGCGCGGCTCCGCCACCCACGCCGCCCTCGACCGCTTCCTTGCAGCTACCGCCGACGCTCTGCCGCTGGACGCGCGCGACGTGTTCTTGCGCGAGACGGCGGCGGTGCTGCAGGACGCTGCGCCTTGGCCGGCGGTGCGCGTCTTCTGGAGCGCGAGGCTCGCGCGCATCGCCGACTGGTTTCTCGCCGGCGAAGCTGAGCGCCGCGCCCGCGCCGCTCCCTTCGCGCGTGAAGTCTCCGGCGCGCGAGACCTCCCCGGCCTGAGGCTGCCTTTCAGGGTCACCGCAAAGGCCGACCGGCTAGATCGCGCCCCCGGCGGCGGCTATGCGATCTACGACTACAAATCGGGTGGCTTGCCCTCGGAGGCGGAGGCCAAGGGGTTCCATCTGCAACTTCCGCTCGAAGCCGCCATTGCGGCGTCCGGCGGCTTCGATGGTCTGCCGCCGGGCTCGGCGATCCACCTGGAGCTGATCGGCCTCGGCGCGCGCAAGTCGCTGCTCCTGCCGCTCAAGCACGAGCAGACCTGGGCTCGGCTTGCCGGACTTGTCGCGATCTATCAGGATTTTGGCACCGGTTACACCGCCCGACTGAGGCCGCAGCTGCTCAGCTACGCCAGCGAGTACGATCACCTGTCCCGGTTCGGCGAGTGGGCCGAGGGCGATCCGCTCGACGGGGAGCCGGGCCGGTGAACACGCCGGCGCATGACGCGACTGCGGCGCAGGTCGTCGCAGCCCGGCCCGACGCCTCGAGCTGGGTCGCCGCAAATGCCGGCTCGGGCAAGACGCGCGTGCTGACCGACAGGGTGGCGCGGCTGCTGCTGGCCGGGACCGAGCCGCAGAAGATTCTGTGCCTGACCTACACCAAGGCGGCGGCTGCAGAGATGCAGACGCGACTCTTCCGCACGCTCGGCGCCTGGGCGATGATGCCGGAGGCCGGTTTGCGAGCCGCGCTCACCGAGCTGGGTGAGCCGGGAGAAACCATCCCGGCGGACCGGATAGAACGGGCGCGTACGCTGTTCGCGCGCGCGCTGGAAACGCCGGGCGGGCTCAAGATCCAGACGATCCACGCGTTTTGCGATGCGTTGCTGCGCCGCTTTCCGCTCGAGGCCGGAGTAAGCCCGCGCTTCGCAGTTCTCGAGGACCGCCAGGCCCGCGCGCTGCGCGCCGAGATCCTCGACGAGTTGGCCGCGTCCGGCGCTTCCGAGATCGCGGCGATCGCGCCACACTTGTCGGGCGACGACCTGGATCCGCTCTTGCAGGAGATTGGGCGCAACCGGGCGGCCTTTGCCGTGTCGCTCGACCGGGCCGCGCTCGCCGCCGCGCTGGGCGTCGATCCGGACGCGCCTGATCCCGGCCTCGATCTGTCGCAGGGAGAGCGCGCGATCCTCGCGGCCATCGTCGAATTCGCGAGCGCGAGCGGGACCAACGATCGCAAGTCGGCGGCGTCGCTGGCCATTGCTCTGGCGACGCCCGATACCTCCGTCCGTCAGGAGCGGCTGGAAGCCGCGCTCCTGACGGGGAATGGCGCCAAGGAGCCATTCACTCCGAAGGCGTTCCCGACAAAGCCGGTCCGCAACGCGCACCCCGAGCTCTGCCTTGGCCTTGACGCGATAGCCTTGCGGGTCGCCGAAGCGCGCGGCTGCCGGATCGCAGCCGCCGCCTTCGAGAAAACCTGCGCGCTGCACGCCTTCGCCCGGATTTGGCTTCCCGCGCTGTCGGCGCGCAAGGCCGCTCTCGGGCTGCTCGATTTCGACGACCTCGTCGAGCGGGCGCGCGTCCTGCTCGGCCGGCCCGAAACCGCCGCGTGGGTCCTGTGGCGCCTCGACGGCGGGCTCGACCACATCCTTGTCGACGAAGCGCAGGACACCAGCCCGGCGCAATGGGGCGTCATCGAGGCTATTTCCTCCGAGTTCTTCGTCGGGCTCAGCGCCCGCGACGTCGCGCGCACGATTTTCGTGGTCGGCGACGAAAAGCAATCGATCTACAGCTTCCAGGGCGCCGATCCGGCGGCGTTCGCGCGGATGCGCGGACAATTCGACCGGATGCTCGACGCGATGGGCGCGGCGCTGGCGCGCTGCGACCTGCTCTATTCGTTCCGCTCGGCGCGGCCCATCCTCGACCTTGTCGACGCGGTCTTCGCCGGGCCCGCGGGCGCGGGCTTCGGCGCGCCGGTGCGCCATCACGCTTTCGCTGCGGAGGCCCCGGGCCGTGTCGAGCTCTGGCCGTACCTGGAAAAGCCGGAGAAACCTGAGAACCATCCATGGGACCGTCCGCTGGACATGCCGGCGCCCGATGACCCGGTGGAGCGGCTCGCTACGAGCATCGCCTCGACGATCCGCGGCTGGCTCGACTCCGGCCGGGCGTTGCCGGGCCATCCGGACGGGCGGGCCATCCGCGCCGGCGACGTGCTGGTACTGGTCCAGACCCGCGCCGCGCCGTTTCACGCGGTGATCCGCGCGCTGAAGCGGGCCCGCGTTCCGGTCGCCGGGGCGGACGTGCTGCGCATCGGCGGCGAGCTCGCCGTGCGCGACCTTCTAGCCGCGCTGCGCGTCGTGGCGACCTCGGCCGACGACCTTTCGTTGGCCGCGCTGCTGCGCAGCCCGCTCGGCGGCTTCACCGAAAACGATCTGTTCGCGCTTGCCCATGGACGAAATGGCCCGCTGTGGACCGCGCTGAACCGGCTCCGGCCGGCCCCGCCGATACTTGGGGCGCTGCTCGACCTGCGGGCCCAGGCTGATTTCCTGCGCCCGTACGAGCTCCTGCAGCGGCTGCTGGTTCGGCATAGCGGGCGGCGCAACCTGTCGGCGCGGCTAGGACTGGAAGCCGAAGACGGCATTGACGCGCTGCTCGATCAGGCGCTGGCCTACGAGAGCGTCGAGCCGCCAAACCTGACTGGCTTCCTCGAATGGATCGACCGGGACGAGGTCGCGGTGAAACGCCGAACGGAGGACGAGGCAGACCATGTCCGCGTGATGACCGTTCACGGCGCCAAGGGGCTTGAAGCTCCGATCGTGATCCTGCCCGACACGGCGCCGCGCCAGGAGGGCGCCAATCCTCCGGCGCTGCTCGACCTCGACACCGGCCCGGTCTGGCGGGTCAAAAAGGACGACAGCCCGCTTGCGCTGACCGCCGCAGAGGACGCGCGGCGCCTCGCCGTCGCAGCCGAGAACCGCCGCTTGCTGTACGTGGCGCTGACCCGGGCGCGGACCTGGCTGATCGTCGCCGGCGCGGGCGGGCCCCTGCGCAACGGCGACGGCTGGCACGCGATGGTCGGTGATGCGTTGCGCGGACTCGACCCTGACTTGGACCCGTCGCCCGAGGGCCCGATCGTCAGCCTGTCGCGGGGCTGGACCGAAGAACCCGGCGGCTTTCGAGTTGCGGCGCCGCCGGCGCCTGACCTCCCGGCCTGGGCGAGGACCGCGCCTCCGCCTCCGCTGCCCGGGACGGCGATCGTGTCGCCTTCGGCGCTGGGCGGCGCCCATGCGCTGCCGGGCCAGGACGGGCTTGACGAGGCGGACGCGCTGGCTTGGGGCTCTGCTCTGCATGCGCTGCTGGAGATGCTGCCGGCCTTTCCACGCTCCGAATGGCCCCTCGCCGCCGAGCGGATAGCGCCGGGCGCGCCGCCCGACGTCTACGCCGAGGCGGAGGCGGTGCTGACCGAGCCGGGTCTTGCGCGCCTGTTCGGGCCGGACGCGCTGGCGGAGGTGGAAATCTCGGCGGCGCTCGATGCCCTGGGTGGAGCGCGCATGATCGGTCGGATCGACCGGCTGGTCGTGGAGCCTGACGTGGTGCTCGCCATCGATTTCAAGAGCAACCGCACCGTTCCGACAGTGCCGGAGGCCGTGCCCGAAGCGATCCTGCGACAGATGGGCGCCTATGCCGCGGCGCTGGCGGCGATATATCCCGGACGGCGCATCGAGACGGCGATCCTCTGGACACGCGCCCGCCGTTTGATGGACATTTCGGCGCCGCTCGCGGCTGCGGCGCTGTCGCGTGCGGGGGCAACTTGACCCGGCGGTGGGCGCTTCATACGTTAGCGCCAACCCAGGATGCGGCGGTGGCGCTGATCGCGCCGACCCGCTGGCATCGGTTTCTAGGAGCGAACCCATGACGACGATCAAGGTAACGGACAAGACCTTTCAGGACGAGGTTCTTGCCGCCGACGTACCGGTGCTGGTGGATTTCTGGGCCGAATGGTGCGGACCCTGCAAGATGATCGGCCCCTCGCTCGAGGAGCTGGCGACCGAATACGAAGGCCGCATAAAGATCGCCAAGGTGAACGTTGACGAGAACCCGAGCCTGCCGGCCCAGTTCGGCGTGCGCGGTATTCCGGCGCTGTTCATGTTCAAGGACGGTGCGGTGATCTCCAACCGGACCGGCGCGGCCCCCAAGGCGAGCCTCAAGGGCTGGATCGACGAGTCGGTCTGAGACCGCGCGCGGTCCCGTCGAGGACCGGGTCCGTGCGCTGCACCGGCCCCGGTCCTCAGCCACATATTAGTCAGCGACTGGTTAGTCAGCGACTGGGACCGTAGAGCGCATTTGCGCCGCGGATGTCGCCCGGCAGAAGTCCCCGTATCCGACCTTGGTTCTGGAATCCCATCAGCGCTCCCCGCGGGCCGGGGTGATCGAGTCCGATCGTGTGCCCGATCTCGTGCGCCAGCACCGTCAGCAGGTCATAGGCGCCGGGCGGCGTCGATGCATCGATTGACCAACTCTCCTCAGGGTTGAGGCAGATCAACGCGCGCCGGATCGGAGCAAGCCCGCCCGTGGACGCAGACGCGTTCTGCCAGACATTGGCCCAGGCCACCGCACGAGGCCTTGCCTGCGCCCCGATCAGGATGTCGGGCGTCTCGCCGCGGCGCGCGAGGCGAAATCGGATGCCTGCCGCGCCGCTCCACATCCGGAATGCACGGGCCGCGATCTGTTCAACGTGTGTGCGACTGACGCCTGAAACTTTTGCCATGCGGTCCATCGGATCAATTTCGCGGCAATTTATGGCGTCAGGAAAGTCAACGGATTGCGTCGCAAACCCGTAGGTTACCTCTGCGTCCGCGCCGTACGCTGGCTCGCCCCACTTGACGATGTCGCCCGCGAGACGAAGCAGCCGAAAGTTCTCCTGAGCGGAAACGGCTTGCGACAGCAAGCCGAGCACGAATGTCGCGATGAAAAAAAGCCGCATAAGGCAACCCTGTTACCGTTCGCACTCAACTCCTGATCGTACGGGCAAAAGGTTCCCAAGTTAAGAAAAAATAGTTCGATGCAACCGCCTTGCCCGGGGCCGCGTCATCGACGACAAGGGCGGCACGCAGATCCGGGAGGGAACCTATGACGAATCCGAAGCGCATCCTGTTCACCGGAGGCGCCGGCAAGGCAGGGCGGCACGTCGTGCCCTACCTGCTCGACAAGGGTCATCACGTGGTCAATCTCGACCTGGCTCCTCTTGATGATACCCGGGTGGACAACCTGACCGCCGACATCACGGACAGCGGCCAGGTCTTCAACGCGCTGACCGCCTACGGCAATCTCGGCGAGCTGGAGCCGGGGGCCGGCGTGCCGCGGTTCGACGCTGTGGTGCACTTCGCGGCGATACCGCGTATCCTGATCCGGCCGGACAACGAGACCTACCGCATCAACGTGATGGGCACGTACAACGTGATCGAAGCGGCGGTGAAGCTCGGCGTGCGCAAGATCGTCGTCGCCTCATCCGAGACGACCTACGGCGTCTGCTTCGCCGATGGTCGGGCCGATCCGCCGTCGCTGCCGCTGGACGAGGACATGGACGTCAATCCCGAGGACAGCTACGCGATGTCGAAGGTCGTCAACGAGGTCACGGCACGCAGCTTCCAGCGGCGCTCGGGGGCGGACATCTATGCGCTGAGGATCGGCAACGTGATCGAGCCGCATGAGTATGACCGCTTCCCGGAGTTCCTGGCGGAGCCGGGGATGCGGCGGCGCAACGTGTTCAACTACATCGATGCGCGGGATCTGGGGCAGATCGTCGATCTGTGCATCGCGAAGGACGGGCTGGGGTATCAGGTGTTCAATGCGGCGAACGACACGAATGTCGCGACGCTGAGCGCGAAGGAGCTGGCGGAGCGCGAGTTTCCGGGGGTGAAGCTGACCCGCGAGATGGGGGAGACCGAGGCGCTGTATTCGAACCGGAAGATCCGGGAGGTGCTCGGCTTTCGCGAGGAGCACGACTGGCGCAAGTACGTGAAGGTCTGAGACGGTCGCACGATGCGACCGTGGGTATCTAGCTGAAATCAAACATGTTTTGCGTCGCCCGATTTTTGCGGGCGGCGCGCTTCAGCCGTTCTCCTGGAGCACCCGGCCCGCGAGATACAGCGATCCGCAGATCAGGATGCGGCCCGAAGGCGCGGTTTCGGCGATCCGCGCGACGGCTGCCGCGACGGTCTCGGCCGGCTCGGCGGCGAAGCCCGCGGACCGGGCGGCGGCGACGGTCTCGTCGCCGGTCAGCGTCGCGGCCTCGCCAGGGATCGTGACGCCCTGCAGGCTGTCCGCGAGCCCGGCCAGCGGGCGCAGGAAACCGGCGATGTCCTTGGTGTTCAGCATGCCGACGATCAGGTGCAGCGGCCGCGCAGGCAGGCGACCGAGCGCCTCGGCGACCGCCAGCCCCGCGGCCGGGTTGTGGCCGCCGTCGAGCCAGACCTCTGCCTCCGGCCCGGCCGCCGCGACCAGCGGCCCGTGCCGCAGCCGCTGCATCCGGGCCGGCCATTCCGCCCGCGTCAGCGCCGCCTCGCAGGCGGCCTCGTCGGCGCCGAGCGCCCGCAGCGTCGCCAGCGCCGCGCCGGCGTTCTGGATCTGGTGCGCGCCGATCAGCGCCGGGCGCGGCAGGTCGAGCAGCCCGGCGCCGTCCTGGAACGCGAGCCGGCCGTGTTCCTCCCAGACCTGCCAGTCCTGCCCCTCGGCGATCAGCGGCGACCCGATCGCGCCGGCCCGGTCGAGGACGACGTCCCAGGCCTCGGCCGATTGCGGCCCGAGCACGCAAGGCACGTCCTTCTTCAGCACGCCCGCCTTCTCGAAGGCGATCTCGGCCAGCGTCTCGCCGAGGTATTGCTGGTGGTCGACCGAGATCGGGGTAATCACGCTGAGCCGCGGCCGGTCTACGACGTTCGTCGCGTCGAGCCGCCCGCCGAGCCCGACCTCGAGCAGCGTGTAGTCGGCCGGGGTCTCGGCGAAGGCGAGGAACGCCGCCGCCGTGGTGATCTCGAAGAACGTGATCGGCGCGCCGCCGTTCGCCGCCTCGCAGGCTTCGAGCGTCGCCGCCAGCCGGCCCTCGTCAATCAGCGCGCCGCCAAGCCGGATCCGCTCGTGGAACCGCGCCAGATGCGGCGAGGTGTAGACATGGACCCGCGCGCCGCCCGCCTCGAGACCTGCGCGGATCATCGCGACCGTCGAGCCCTTGCCGTTGGTGCCGGCGACATGAATGACGGGCGGGATGCGCCGCTCGGGATGGCCGAGCGCCGCCAGCAGGCGCTCGATCCGGCCGAGGCTGAGGTCGATGACCTTCGGATGCAGCGCCATCAGGCGCTCGAGGATCAGGTCGCTGCCGCCGGTCGTGGCGACGCCGGGCGCCGCCGGACCGGCGATCACGACGCGGCCGTCGTCGTCTCGGGCGCCGCGATTGCCGCTTCGGGCGCGGGCAACTCGCCCAGCACGGGCGCCGGCTGGTTGCAGAGCATGCGCAGGATCGACGCGAGCTCGCCGCGCATGTCCTTGCGGGCGACGACCCGGTCGAGCATGCCGTGGTCGAGAAGGTACTCGGCGCGCTGGAAGCCCTCGGGCAGCGTCTCGCGGATCGTCTGTTCGATCACGCGGGGGCCGGCGAAGCAGATCAGCGCGTTCGGCTCGGCGATCTGCACGTCGCCGAGCATCGCGTAGCTGGCCGTGACGCCGCCGGTCGTTGGATGCGTCAGCACCACGACATAGGGCAGACCGGCTTCCTTCAGCATCTGCACCGCGACCGTGGTCCGGGGCATCTGCATCAGGCTGAGGATGCCCTCCTGCATCCGCGCCCCGCCCGCGGCCGCGAAGACGACCAGCGGCGCCTTCAGCTTGACCGCGCGCTCGGCGGCGGCGATCAGCGCGTTGCCGACATGCATGCCCATCGATCCCGCCATGAAGCTGAAGTCCTGCGCGGCGGCGACGACCTTCAGCCGGGCGATATCGCCCTCGACGACGAGCATCGCCTCTTCCTCGCCGGTCGTCCTGCGCGCCTCGCGCAGGCGGTCGACGTATTTCTTCTGGTCGCGAAAGCCGAGCGGATCGGTGATCGGCTTCGGCGCCGCGACCTCGACGAACATGCCGCCGTCGAACAGCGCCGTGAAGCGGTCGCGCGGCGCGATCGTCATGTGATGGCCGCAATTGGTGCAGACCTGCAGCGACGCGGCCAGTTCCCGGTGGAACAGCATCGTCCCGCACTCGTCGCACTTGACCCACAGGTTCTCGGGCACCTCGCGCCGCGTGAACAGCGAGTTGATCTTCGGGCGGACGTAGTTCGAGATCCAGTTCATTCGCAAGCCGTTCTGCTGGCCCTGAGGTCGCGCCCTAGATAGGACCCGGGTCCGGTGAATGCAATCACGGGCGCGGGGCACGGGCGCGGGGTATGGGCGCGGCCGGGCCCACCCCGCGCTGGCGCTTGAGAATCCGCGGAACCTCGCCTAATGCAGACTGCCGACGGAGAATCCCAAGGGAGGCGCCAGCATGAACGTGCGGAAGGTTGCGGGACTTCGGTATCCGTTGGCGTCGGGACGGCGTCCTGCTCGGCTCGTGGGCGCACTGCTGACCTTGGCCGTTCTGGCGGCCTGCGATCCGTCGATGATGGGCGCGGCCTCTAACAGCGCGACGGTGACCGTCGCCGGCCGGAACATCGCCATCGTCGCGCCGCCGGGGTTCTGCATCGATCCGGCGACGACCAACGTGTCGTCGAGCGGCGCCTTCCTGATGGCGAGCGACTGCGCGCTGCTGGGCGCGGCGCCGGTTGCCGAAGGAGACGCCGACCTGCCGGTGGGCGCGGTGCTGACGGCGAGCGTGTCCGCGTCCCAGGGCGGTCCCGCATCGCTGGCCGATGTCGAGCGGTTCTCGCAGACCGCGCAGGGCCGCGCGACGCTGAGCCGCTCGGGCCGGGGCGACCGGGTCCGGGTCCTCGCCACCCGCACGCGTAACGACGTGCTCTACCTGCTGATCGAGGACCGCGGGCCGCAGCCGATCGCCGGGATCGAGCCGCAGTTCTGGCGCGCCTTTCTCGACGTGTCGGGGCAGATGACCGTGCTGTCGGTGCTCGGCTTCGAGGGCGCCGGCATCGACGCGACCGAGGGCCTGGCGCTGGTGCAGCGCTTCGCCGACACGGTGCAGGCGAACAACGCCGGCTGAACGCCGGCCAGCTTCGGTCGGGGACTTGGTGGGGCGGCGCGGCTCTGCTAGGGATCGCCACCCGCCTCTGCTGGACAGCCCGCCCATGATCGTCCTCGGCCTCGCCACGATGGGAACCTCCGCCGCCGCGCTGATCCGCGACGGGGAGGTCGTCGCTGCGATCGAGGAGGAGCGGCTGACCCGGATCAAGAACGACGGGGCGTTTCCGCGCCACGCGATCGCCGAGTGCCTGCGGCTGGGCGGGGTCACGCTGGCCGAGGTCGACGCGGTCGCGGTCTACTGGCGGCGTTGGAATCTCGGCGCGCGCATCCGCGGCACGCTCGGCAAGGCGGCGTCGTCGCGCGAGGCGCGCGCCTCGATCGCCCGGCGCGCGCGGGCGTCGCTGCGCGGCGGGCTGAGCGCCGAGGCGCCGGAAGCCGGCGGGCGCTGGAGCGACCTGTTCCGCATCCGGCGCATCCTGACCGAGGGGTTCGGGCCGTTCGGCGGCGAGGTCGCGTTCTACGACCATCACCTGACGCACCAGCTCTATGGCGAGGCGGTGCGCGGCTGGACCGACTGCCTGTCGCTGTCCTACGATGGCGGCGGCGAGGCGGATTCCACGGTGCTGTCGCTGGTGCGGGGCGGCCGCAGGACCGACCTGAAGCGCATCCGCTGGCCGAATTCGCTCGGGCATTTCTACAGCGCTTTCACCGGGTATCTGGGGTTCCGGATGCTGGAGGGCGAGTACAAGATGATGGGGCTCGCGCCCTATGGCGAGCCGCGTCTGCGCGATGCGCTGCTGGCGCGGGCGCTGCGGCTGGAGGCGGACGGGGGCTATCGGCTCGACACCGCGCTCTGCGACTACCACCGCGCGCTGGAGGGCGATTTCCCGGAGGCGCTCGCGGATCTGGTCGGGCCGCGGCGGGGTCCGGACGAGGCGCCGTCGGAGCAGCATCTGGCGCTGGCGGCCAGCGTGCAGGCGGCGTTCGAGGCGGCGCAGCAGCATCTGCTGTCCTGGGCGAAGGCGCAGTGCCCGGACGTGACGCGGCTCGCGATCTCCGGCGGCTGCGCGTTGAACGTCACGGCGAACGGACGGGTGCTGCAGGCGGGGCTGTTCGACGAGATCATCGCGCCGCCCGCGCCCCACGACGCCGGCTGCGCGATCGGGGCGGCGCTGGCGCATCTGGCGGCACAAGGGCGGCCGATGCCGGGAAACGTCGCGTCGCCGTATCTGGGACCGGCGTTCCCGGACGCCGAGATCGCGGCTGCGTTCGACCGTGCGGGCCTGCCGCCGCCGCGCGCCGCGGACGAGGACGCGCTTGTCGCCGGGGCGGTGGGCGTGCTGACCGGCGGCGGCGTCGTCGCCTGGCACCAGGGGCGCACCGAGTTCGGGCCGCGCGCGCTGGGGGCGCGCTCGATCCTCGCCGATCCGCGCGACGACGCGATCCGCGAGACGATCAACGCGAAGATCAAGAAGCGCGAGCTGTTCCGGCCGTTCGCGCCGTCGACGACGGTCGAGGCGGCGCCGGACTATTTCGAGCTGGAACAGGCCAGCCCCTACATGAACATCCTGGCCTCGGTCCGTCCCGACAAGCGCGCCGTCATTCCGGCCGTCACCCATGTCGACGGGACCGCACGCGTCCATACCGTCAGCCGGGACGCCAACCCGCTCTATCACCGGCTGATCTCGGCCTTCGGCGCGGCGACCGGGGTTCCGGTGCTGCTGAACACGTCGTTCAACATCCAGGAGCCGATCGTGAACACGCCGGCCGAGGCGATCGACACCTTCCTGCGCTCGGACATGGACCTGCTGGCGATCGGCGGGTTCGTCTGCGACCGGGACTGGCGCAACCGCGCGGGCGCGTGATGCGGACCGCCTGGCTCAGCATCGACTTCGAGGACATCGCGCACGACTTCAAGCGCGAGCACGGCATCGACGCGGACGGCCCGATGCGCGCGGATGCGCTGTGGGCGGCGTACGAGGCGATCGAGACGTTCCTGCAGCGCGATCTCGGCGGCGTGCGGCTGACGTTCTTCACGACGGGCGTCCTCGCGGTCAAATGCCCCGATATCGTCGCGCGGATCGCGGCCGACGGGCACGAGGTCGGCTGCCACTACCATTTCCACGATCCGGCGCGGCTCGATCCGCCGGCGACGTTCGAGGCCAACCTGCGGCGGGCGATCGACGCGCTGGAGACGGCGTCGGGGGCAAGGGTCCGAGGCTTTCGCGCGCCGCGGTTCTCACTGGCGCCAAGTGACGTCGATCATTTCCGGGCGCTGGAGCGCTGGCTGGACTACGATTCGAGCCTCGGCGCCGCCGATGCGGGCGAACTCGCGCGAATGCGCGCCGGGCTCGGACTGACCCGGCTGGCGCTGTTCCCGGTCGCGCGCGCCGTGGTCGCGCCGGGGCTGCCGCGCGCCCGCTCGGGCGGCAGCTACCTGAAGTTGTTCCCCGCCGCGGTTGCGCTGCGGGCGATGGAGGCGGCCGAGGCCGGAGGGCTGGCGCCGCTGGTCTACCTGCACCCGTACGAGTTCGTCGCCGACGGGTCCTTTCGCGTGGCCAGCTCCGAGATGACGGGCCTTCCGCGCGCGCGCCGGGCCTATTGGGCGTTGCGGCAGGCGCAGTGGCACACAATCGGCAACCGGAGCGTGACCGGGAAGCTGCGGCGGATCGCGTCGCAATGGCGGTTCGGCGGTCCGATGCGGGGCCTGACGGACGCCTAGCGGCCGGCGCCGGAACCTAGCGGGCGGACCGGCGTTTGCTCTTCCGACGTCAAGTGCATAGTTTCAGCACGAATCGAGCATGGGGATCCGACATGAACACGACGCCGAAGCCGAACGACCCGACCGACAAGAAGCCCGAGACGACAAACGAGGCAGAGCTTACGGCCGAGGTCGCGCGGCTGAAGGCCGAGGTCGCGCGGCTTGCCGATCTCGTAGGCGTCGAGGAGCCGGGCGCGATTGCGCGGGCGCGCGACGTGGCGGGAGACCTGCAGGGCGAGATCCGGCGAATCGAGTCCGACATCCTGACGGCAACGCGCGAAAGCCCGTGGCGGTCGCTGGGGACGGCGGGGCTGATCGGCATGGTGTTCGGGCTCCTGATCCGGCGCTGATCGATGTTCCGCCTCTTCGCCGTCGTATCCGACCTCGCCCGCCGCCGCTTCGGGTTGATGAGCGAGTATGCCAAGGCCCGCGCATTCCAGACCGGTCTGGCGGCGGTCTTCGGAGTGGCGGCGCTGATGTTCCTGCTGGTGCTGGTCACGGCGGCGCTGGCCGAGGCGCTCGGCGCGCTCGGGGCGCTGGCGCTGATGGCGGGCGCCTGCCTGCTCGGGTGCGGCGTGATGTTACTCGTCCTGAACGCGGGCAAGCGCAGGCACCAGGCGATGCAGCGGCTTCAGTCCGACGAGGATCGCCGCGTGATGCAGGCGGCGCTGCTCGGCGCTGCGCCCACGCTGAGGCGCGGCGGGATGCTGGCGGCCGTCGGCGGCGCGGCCATCCTGGGCCTGCTCGCGCGATCGCGCTTCGGGCGCCGGGAGTAGGCGCGCCGCTCAGGCGAAGCCGGGCAGCGTCGAAGCCAGACGCTCCCATTCGTCGGCGACGCTGTCGCCGCGCCGCTGGCCCGCCCGGCGGTACCAGTAGTCTGCATTGCCGGAATCCCCTTCGATCCAGTGCGCGAGGCCATGGACAGCGTCATGCGCCGGCTCGCCCTCGCGCGCCTGGCAGATTTCGTGCGCATGGTCCCATTCCGCGCCGGTCTGCAGGCCGCCCTTCTTCAGCCACCAGAGCGCGCGGTGAGGCGGCGACAGCTCGGCCGGCGGCGCGTCGGCGGACAGGCTGTCGAGGATGCGCGTTTTCATGACGGTCTCCGTGATCGCTCGCGCCAGAATACCGCGCTTGCGCGCATCGGCAAGAGAGGCGCGCCGGGCACGCGCGCCTTGAAGCCCAACCCTTGAAATCGCGTGGGTTTCAGACGCCCGTTAACCGATCGGCAACGGTTGCCACGCGCGATCAGTCGGGAGCGCAGCTCCAGGCGGCCAGGTCCGGATCGACGGCCGGATGCCGCAGTTCGGCGCCGGGCGCGATGTCGAGGGACCGCGCCGCGCCGCCGTTGATCTCGAGCACGTACTGGATCGCGTCGCCGCCGGGAATCGCGGAGAGATCGCCCGGAACGGCGTTCTCGTGCACGCTGACGAGCCGGCCCGTGGCGTCGAAGAACAGCATGTCGAGCGGGATCAGCGTGTTCTTCATCCAGAACGAGACCGGCTGCGGACGGTCGTAGACGAACAGCATCCCGTCGAAGCGCGGCATGCTCTCGCGGAACATCAGCCCCTCGGCGCGTTCGGCCGCGTCATCGGCGACTTCGACGCGAAAGCGAAGCTGGCTGTCGCCGACGCGCAGGTCGGCCACGCCCGACGCGCAGTCCTGCGCCGCGACGCCGGTCGCGAACAGCAGCGCCGCGAGCGCGGTCCAGGGAAGGCTAGCGCGCATCGTCCTGTCCCAGCCGCGCCACGTAATCCCAGCTCCGCACCTCGTAGACCATAGGTCCGCGCGGTCCGGCGGTCACGCGCACTGCGAGCACGTCGCCGGCCACGACTTCGCCATAGCCGAACTGGCGCAGCGTCTCCATGTGCAGGAACACGTCCTCGGCCTTGCCGTAGACGTTGACGAAGCCGAATCCCTTGACCCGGTCGAACCACTTGACCCGCGCCGGCTGCAGCGGACCGGCCGCCTCGCCGTTCGCCGGATCGAGCAGGGACACGATGTCGGCCGGAGGCGTGGCGGCGGGAACGATCTCGACCACCTCGACCGCCTGGCGGCCCCGTTCGGTCTGCTGCACGCTCAAAACGATCTCGGCGCCTTCGGCGACCGATGAGTATCCGAAGACGCGCAGCACATTGCCGTGCAGCAAAATATCGCCACCGCCATCCTCGCCCACGACGAAGCCGTACCCCTTCGTAGTGTCAAACCACTTTACTCGACCACGCACCATCATACTATAAGCTGCTCATGTGGGGACGGCGCCATAGCATTGACGCGCCCCTGCGTTTTGCTCAAGAAGACGCCGCCTCGCCCCGACGCTCCCGTGTCTGATAATCGGACCTTCCGGCAGGCAAAGCAAGCCGCGAACACGATTCGATCTTCAAAACCGGCTCCTGCAACCCCTGATTGTTGCAGCTGCGTTGCGGCTGTCGCCAGCAGGGGAGAAGGCGCTTGCGGGTGGAGGGCGTGATCGCGACGGACGTATCCCGGCAGGGGTCAGACGTGCTGGCCGCCGTTGATCATCATCTCCGACCCGGAGATGTAGGAGCTTTCGGCGCTGCAGAGGAAGTAGATCGTGCGCGCGACCTCCTCGGGCGTGCCCAGCCGGCGGAGCGGGATGGCCGCGGCGAGTTCCTCGGCGCCGGGGCTCAGGATCTCGGTGTCGATCTCGCCGGGCGCGATCGCGTTGACGCGGATGCCCATCGGGCCGAGGTCGTGCGCCATCTCGCGGGTCAGCGCGGCGAGCGCGGCCTTCGACGTGGCGTAGGCCGGCCCGGCGAAGGGGTGAACGCGGCTGCCCGCGATCGACGTCACGTTGACGATCGCCCCCTTCGCGGCGGCGAGTTCGGCGATCAGGCCCCGCGCGAGCACGACGCTGGCGAAGAAGTTGACGTGGAACACCTGGCCCCAGGTCCGCAGGTCGGTGGTCAGCGTCGAGAGGCGGCCGCCGTCGTCCGCCTTCGGGGAAATGCCGGCGTTGTTGACCAGCGCCTCGAGGCGGCCCGAATGCAGGCGGCGGCGGATCTCGGCCACGGCCTCGATCGTGCCGTTGGGGTCGGCGAGATCGACCTGGATATGGTCCTCGGGCCCGGCCTCCCAGGGGCAGTCCTCGGGGAACGGCTGGCGCGAGCAGGTGATCACCCGCCAGCCGGCCGACGAGAACCGCTTGACCGTGGCATGTCCGATGCCACGGCTCGCGCCGGTCAGGAGCAGGGTCTTGCGGTCCGGCATCGGCCTGTCGCCTTTCGCGGCTTCAAGCCCCGCACGTAGCCCGCGCGCGGCGCGCGATCAAGCTGCGGCGGGCCCCGGCCCTGCCCGGCCGGCGTCAGAGGTCGAAATCGCCGTTTCCGAGCCTGGAGACGCCGTCGACGAGGATGTGGAAATCCGCGCGGCCGTCGCCGTCGACGTCGCCCATCAGGATCTCCTTCTCGAAGCGCAGCTCGCCCGCCTTGCCGGAGAAGTCTTGCTTGAAGATGAAGTCGAAGTCCTGCTCGCGTCCGCGGTTCTCGTTGGCGTCGATCGCGGAGAGGTCGATCGTGTCGCGGCCGCGCTCGAAGTCGTGGATTACGTCGCGATTCTTCGGACCCTTGCCGGATTCGGAGATGTCGGCGAAGATGAAGTCGTCCGATCCCTTGCCGCCGGTGAGATCGTCCTGGCCCTTGCCGCCGATCAGGTCGTCGTTGCCCTTGCCGCCGTAGAGCCGGTCGTCGCCGCGGGATCCGTCGAGTTCGTTCCCGACCTTGTTGCCGCGGATCAGGTTGTCGAGGCCGTTGCCCTTGCCGTCGATCTTGTCGCCGCCGGTCAGGGTCAGCTTCTCGACGTTCTTGTTGAGCTTGTAGTCGATCGAGGACAGGACGATGTCCCTGCCCGCGCCCTTGGCCTCGACCACGCGGTCGTTCTTGTTGTCGACGACATAGCGGTCGTCGCCGCGGCCGCCCTCCATCCTGTCCTTCGACGCGCCGCCGTCGAGCGCGTCGTCGCCGACGCCGCCGTAGAGGCGGTCGGCGCCCCTGCCGCCGTAGAGTTTGTCGTCGCCGCTGCCGCCGTCGAGCAGGTCGACGCCGTCGAGGCCATAGAGCCGGTCGTCGCCGCCGTTGCCGAAGATGCGGTTGTCGAGGTCGTCGCCGCGCAGCGTCTGGCCGTTGTCGTCGCCGAAGATCGGCGTCTCGTTATCGATGATGCTGATTGTCGTCGACTGGGGCAGCGCGAGGGGACTGCTGGGCGCGTCGTCGGGGGCGCTGAAGACGATGCGGAAGGCTTCAAGCGACTCGAAACGCGCGTCGTCGGCCAGGAAGACGCGCAATGTCTTCACCATCTCGCCCGGCAGGAACGCGATCTCGCCCCGGCTCGCGACGAAATCGCCTTCTGCGGTCGCGGTTCCCGCGACGGTGCGATAGGCCACCCGCTGGATCGCCGGGCTGGGCGCTGACAGAATGACCGGGACGTCGACCCACTGAGCGCCTTCGGAAACGCTGGTCTCGAACCCTGGCGCAAGGCCGAAGCTGGGGGCGGCGACTGCCGGCGCATCGTCGTCGATGATGGTCGCCCGCGCGCTGCCCCGGTCGATCAGCGCGTTCGACGGAGCGGACAGGCTGAAGAAGAAGGTCTCTGCCGCCTCCGCCGTCGCGTTGTCGTCGAGGACGATCTGGACGGACTTGTGGACCTCTCCGGGCGCAAAGCCGATGCTGCCGGACGCGGCGTTGAAGTCGAGGCCGTTGGCCGTGCCCGCGCCGGTGGCCGCGGACCAGTTCACGCCGACCGTCTGTTCGCTAGGGGCCGAAAGCGCGATGTCGAAGGTGACGAGCCCCTCGGACTCGGTCGCCCAGACGTCGCGGACGGCGATCGAGGGGACGACCGCTGGCGCGGCGTCGTTGTCGAGTACGGTGATCCTGGAGATCTCGGTCCCGATCTCGGCGCCGGCCGCGTCGCGAATTCGGAAGTCGAAGCTCTCGGGCGTCTCGCGCCTGCCGTCGTCGACGATGCCGATGCGCACGGTGCGCGCCACCTCTCCGGGCAGGAATGTCAGATCGCCCGAGACCGCGTCGTAGTCCGCCTCGCGCGCGGTTCCCTCCAGCGTCTCGTAGGACAGCGTCACCGGGACGTTCGCGGCTGCGTCTAGCCGGACCACGACGAGCGCGGCGCGGGCGGCCTCGTCCACGGTCACGTTCGCGACCGAAAGGCGGGGCGTCGGCGATGCCGCGTCGTCGTCGACGATAGTCATTGTCGAGCGAGACCTTCCGAGCGCCGCATTGACCGGGTTCGACAGCAGCAGGAAGAAGGCTTCGATTCCCTCGGCGGTGGCGTTGTCGTCCAGCGTCACGAGCGCTGTCTTCGCCACCTCGCCGGGGGCGAATGTCATGACTCCGGAGACGGCGTTGAAATCGAGGCCGTTTGCGCTGGCGCCCGGTCCGGCTGTCGTCCAGTCGACCGACACCGGAAGCTCGGACGGCGCGCTGAGGCGAAACAGCATGCGCGCAACGCCGTCGGCCTCGTTGACGGTCACGTCCTCGAGGCTTACGACCGGCGTCGCAAGCGGCGCCGCGTCGTTGTCGATGATCGTCGCGGCGCCCCGATCCTGGCCCAGAGTCGCGTTGCTTGGGTCGAAGAGGTCGAGAAAGAAGCGCTCGTCCTGCTCGCGCCGCTCGTCGTCGACGAGGTCGACGGTGATCGTCTTGACCATCTGGCCGGGCAGGAAGTTCAAAGTTCCCGACGCCTCGACGTAGTCCGATCCCGCGCGGGCGGAGCCGTCCGCGGTGGAGAAGTCGAGGGATACCGGGTTCAGCGACGCTGCGCTCAGGCGCACGATGAACTGGGCAAGCCCGGCCTCTTCGTCGACGATCGTGTCGGCGATAAAGACCCGCGGCGTCGGAGAGAGATCGTCATTGTCGACGATGACCGCCGTTCCGCGAGAGCGCGAGAGGGCCGCGCCGGCCGCGTTCGACAACTGGATGTGAAAGGATTCCAACGCCTCGACGGTCGCGTTGTCGCGAAGGGCCACCGAAATCACCTTCTCGGCTTCGCCCGGAGCGAAAGTGACCGTGCCGTTGGCGACGACGAAGTCGAGCGAGTTGGCGCTGGCGCCGCTTCCAGACGTGGTCCAGTCGACCGATACCGACTGGGTAGCGGGTCCATCGAGCCAGACGCGGAAATTGACCGAGCTGTCCGCCTCGCCGATCCAGGAGTCTTCGATGTTGATAAATTCGGCCACCTTTCACCCTCCTCCTTAAATAAGACCGATTCAGAAGAAGTTCTTTCCACGAGTCAAGAAAACCTTCTGGCTGCTTGCGCGGGTACTACTCGCGTTACGAACATCCGGAGGCTTGCCGGCGCATTGGCAATCCGACCTGCGGCAGGTAAGGATCCGGAGTCGGGCAACGAAGCGGGCGACAGACATGAGCAAGAAACCCGTCATCCTGTGCATTCTCGACGGCTGGGGGCAACGCGCCGAGCGCGAGGCCAATGCGGTCGCGCTGGCGGACACGCCGAACTTCGACCGGATCTGGCGGGATTGCCCGCACGCGCAGCTCGCCGCGCACGGGCCGGCGGTGGGCCTCCCCGAGGGGCAGATGGGCAATTCCGAGGTCGGGCACATGACCATCGGCGCCGGCCGTATCGTCTGGATGGATCTTCCGCGGATCGACAAGGCGATCGCCGACGGCGAGTTCGTCGCCAACGCGCAGCTGCAGGCGTTCGTCGCCGCGCTGAAGCGGTCGGGCGGGACCGCGCACCTGGCGGGGCTCGCCTCGCCGGGCGGGGTCCATGCGCATCAGCGCCACATCGCCGCGGCGGCGCAGGCGATCGCCGCCGAAGGCGTTCCGGTCTCCGTGCACGCGTTCCTCGACGGGCGGGACGTCGCGCCGAAATCCGCAGGCGGCCAGATCGCCGAGCTGGAGGCGGCTCTGCCGGGGATCGCGCGGATCGCGACCGTGTCGGGCCGGTTCTACGCGATGGACCGCGACAAGCGCTGGGACCGCGTCGAGGCGGCGGCGAAGGCGATGCTGCGGGCGGAGGGCGACGCGGCGGCGAGCGCCGCGGACGCGATCCAGGCGGCCTATGCGCGCGGCGAGACCGACGAGTTCGTCACGCCGGCCGCGATCGGCGACTACCGCGGCGTGCGGGACGGGGACGGGCTCTTCTTCCTGAACTTCCGCGCCGACCGGGCGCGCGAGATCCTCGGCGCGCTGGTCGATCCGGACTTCGACGGGTTCACGGTCGCGCCGAAGCCGCACTGGGCGGCGGTGCTGGGCATGGTCGAGTATTCCGACCGGCTGGACGAGTTGATGCCGGCGATGTTCCCGTCGGCCGACATCGCCAATACGCTCGGCGCCTGGGTCGCGGGCAAGGGCGTGCGGCAGTTCCGCATCGCCGAGACCGAGAAGTATCCGCACGTGACGTTCTTCTTCAACGGCGGGGTCGAGACGCCGGACGCGGGCGAGGAGCGCTACATGGCGGCGAGCCCGAAGGTGCGCACCTACGACATGCAGCCCGAGATGTCGGCGCCCGAGGTCAGCGCGCATCTGGCGGACGCGATCCGGTCGGGCGACTACGGGCTGATCGTCTGCAATTTCGCGAACCCGGACATGGTCGGGCATACCGGCGACCTCGACGCGGCGATCAAGGCGGTGGAGGCGGTCGATCGCGGGCTCGGGCAGGCGCTGGACGCGCTGGCGGAGGTCGGGGGCGCGATGCTCGTCACCGCGGACCACGGCAATTGCGAGGTCATGGTCGATCCCGAGACCGGCGGGCCGCACACCGCGCACACGCTCAATCCGGTGCCGGTGGTGATGGTCGGCGGGCCGGAGCGCGCTCGGCTGCGGTCGGGCGGGCTGTGCGATCTGGCGCCGACGCTGCTCGCACTTATGGGCGTGCCGAAGCCGCCCGAGATGAGCGGCCAGAGCCTGATCGAGGCCTCGTGAGACGGGCGGCGGTCGCAGCTGCGTTGGCGCTGTGGCTGTGCGGGCCGCTGGCGGCGGCGTCGCAGTCGCCGGCCTCTGCGATCGACGCGGCGAACGACCGGCTGGCCGAGGCGATCGCGGCCCAGTCGGCCGCGCCGGACGCCGACGCGCTGGCGGAGGCGCTGGCCGAGCAGTCGCGGGCGCTGGCGCGGCTGCGGGTGGCGGTGATCGCCGCAGGCGCCGACGAGCGCGCGCTGACGATCGACCTGCGCCGACGCAGCGACGAGACGGCGCAGCTGCTTGCGGCGCTGCAGGCGCTGAGCCGGTCGCCGTCCGGCGAGCGCCGGCCTATGCTGCATCCGCAGGGTCCGCTGGCGGCGGCGCGGGCCGGCGCGATGCTGGAGCGGCTGACGCCGGAGTTGCGCGCGCAGGCCGAGCTGGTGGCTGCGCGGCTGGCGGAGATCGAGCAGGCGCGGGTTCTGCGCAGCGACGGGATCGACCGGATCGCGGCCGGGCTCGACCGGGCCGAGGCGGGCCGCACGGCGCTGCTGGCGGCGTTGGCGGACGGCTCCGCGTCCGACGCCGCGCCGGCGGGTCCGGCGGCGCTTGCGCGCGACGCAGAGTCGCTGACCGCGCTGGCCGAGGCGCTTGCGCGCGGCGTCGAGCCGGTCGACACGCCGCTCGACCTCGCCTGGCCGGTCCCGGCCGTCGGGCTGCGCGGGTTCGAGGAGCCGGACGCGGCCGGCGTGCGTCGGCCGGGCCTGCTGATCTTCGCGCCGCCGCTGTCGCTGGTCGCCGCGCCGGCGGGCGGGCGGGTGCGCTATGCCGGGCCGTTCCTCGACTACACCTACGTGGTCGTGCTGGAGCCGCGCGTGGACGTGCTGGTCGTGCTGGCGGGGCTGGCGGAGCTGGAGACGGAGACGGGCGACGTCGTGCAGCGGGGCGATCCGCTGGGCTTTCTGGGCGGTCGGCGGATCGACGCGCAAGAATATTTGATGCTGGGAGAGGCGGGAATTGGCGAGACGCCGGGCGAAACCCTTTATATAGAGCTTCGTCACGGACAAGGTCCGGTCGATCCAGCGCCCTGGTTCGGTGATCGGAACGGATAGGAAAACGTCTTCATGAACAAGCTTTGGATGGCAGGCGTCGGCGGAGCGGTGGCCGGGCTGGTGGTCAGCACGCAGTTCGCCGGGCCGATCCTCGCGCAGGAGGCCGGAGACGACGCCGGCGTCTACGAGCAGCTCGACCTGTTCGGCGACATCTTCGAGCGCATACGCTCGTCCTATGTCGAGGAGGTCGACGAGAAGGACCTGATCCAGAGCGCGATCAACGGCATGCTGCAGTCGCTCGACCCGCATTCGAGCTATCTGCCGCCCGACGACTTCGACGACATGCAGGTGCAGACCCGCGGCGAGTTCGGCGGGCTCGGCATCGAGGTCACGCAGGAGAACGGCTTCGTGAAGGTCGTGGCGCCGATGGACGGAACGCCGGCCGATCGCGCGGGCATGCAGGCGGGCGACCTGATCACGCATGTCGACGGCGAGAGCGTGATGGGCCTGACGCTGAACGACGCGGTCGACCTGATGCGCGGGCCGGTTGGCTCGGACATCACGATCACCGTGTCGCGCGTCGACGAGCCCGAGCCGTTCGACGTGACGATCACCCGGGAGACCATCACGATCGCCGCGGTGCGCTCGCGGGTCGAGGACGATGCGGTCGTGCTGCGCGTGACGACGTTCAACGAGCAGACCTTCGACAGCCTGAAGGAGCAGCTGGCCGAGCAGGTCGAGGCGGCGGGCGGCATGGACGAGGTCGCGGGCTTCATAATCGACCTGCGCAACAACCCGGGCGGGCTGCTGAACCAGGCGATCTCGGTCGCCGACGCGTTCCTCGATTCGGGCGAGATCGTCTCGACGCGCGGCCGCGACGCGCGCGACAGCGAGCGCTACAACGCGACCGAGGGCGACCTGGCCGAGGGCAAGCCGATCGTCGTCGTGACCAATGGCGGTTCGGCGAGCGCGTCGGAGATCGTCGCCGGCGCGCTGCAGGACCATCACCGCGCGATCATCGTCGGCGAGCAGACCTTCGGCAAGGGCTCGGTTCAGACGATAATGCCGGTCCAGGGCGACGGCGCGATGCGGCTGACGACGGCGCGCTACTACACGCCGTCGGGCCGGTCGATCCAGGCGCTGGGCGTCGCGCCCGACATCATCGTCGAGCAGCGCGACGTGGCGGAGGCGCCGGACGACGAGGCCGCCGAGGGCGAGACGCCGAGCATCGCGCAGGCGCTGCGCAGCGAGGCCGACCTGCGGGGCTCGCTCGAGAACGACTCGCTGTCCGAAGACGAGCAGAAGACGCTGGAAGAGGACCGGGCCAAGCGCGAGGAGACCGCGCGCCTGCGGGCCGAGGACTACCAGATGTCCTACGCGCTCGACATCCTGCACGGCCTGTCGGTGCTGAACGGCGCGAACTGAGCGGAGTCGGGCGCGTGGGGACCGGGACGTCGTGACCGAAGCGGAGATCCTGGCGCTGCCGTACCGGCCCTGCGTCGGCATGGTGCTGATGAACCGTGACGGCCTCGTGTTCGCCGGCCGGCGGATCGACAGCGCCGAGGTCGCCTGGCAGATGCCGCAGGGCGGCATCGATCCGGGCGAGGACCCGCGCGAGGCGGCGCTGCGCGAACTGGAGGAAGAGACCGGCGTTCCGCCGGATGCGGTCGAGATCATCGCCGAGGCGCCGGACTGGATCCTCTACGACCTGCCGCACGCGCTGGTCCCGAAGGTCTGGAAGGGGCGCTTCCGCGGGCAGCAGCAGCGCTGGTTCCTGATGCGCTTCGACGGCGACGACGCGATGATCGACATCGACCGAAAGCATGCGGAGTTCAGCGAATGGCGCTGGGCGCCGCCGGACGAGCTGATCTCGCTGATCGTGCCGTTCAAGCGCCCGACCTACGAGGCGGTTTTCGCCGCGTTCCGGGACCGGCTGGGCTGAGGCCCGCCGGTCCCGCGCGGGCGATCAGGCCCGCTTGATCAGGCTGACGATCAGCAAGACGATGATCGCGCCGATCATCGCAGAGATGATCGCGCCGATGATCCCGCCGCCGAGGCCGAGGCCGAGCAGCGGGAACAGCCAGCCGGCTACGATCGCGCCGACGATGCCGAGCACGATGTTTCCGACGAGGCCCATCCCGCCGCCCTTGACGATCATGCTTGCGAGCCATCCGGCGATTCCGCCGACGATGACCCAGACGATGAGGGCGACCAGGATGTTGGTGCCCTCTACTGCCGCTTCTTCCATGTGATCCGCTCCTTTCGGGGGGCGATTTCAGATGCCCGCGCCAGCATAGCGGTTCGCGAACCGCGCGCCTAGACGCTCAGGCTCCCGCACGGGCGCCTGAGCGGATCGGGCAACACGGTCAAGACCTTGAGGCGGAGCGGCGTCCTGCGGGGGCGCCTCTCGGGGCCCGGTCGACGCGCGGTGCTACTCCGCCGCCTGCGCCGGAGCGCCGCGCGGCCTGCGCAGCGGCTCGGGCGTCGGCTGCGAGCCGTCGAGCCCCGGGACGATGCCGCGCTGGATCTGCGTCTCGAGGCGCTCGGCGTCGCGCCGGCGGATGTCCTCGATCGCCTCCTCGGCCTCGAGCGGGTCCATCCCGAGCTCGGTCAGCCCGGCCGTGCCGAAGGACAGCGCCGATTCCAGCGTTTCGCGGATCTCGTAGTCGACGCCGGCCTTGCGCAGCCGAATCGCGTGGCCGCGGTCGAAGGACCGCGCCAGCACCTTGCAGGACGGAAACTCCGCGCGGACGAGGTCGACGATGCGGTCGGTCGTTTTCGGATTGTCGGTGCAGACCATGACCATGTCGGTATTCTCGGCCCCGGACTGGCGCAGGATGTCGAGGCGCGTGCCGTCGCCGAAATAGACCTTGAAGCCGAAGCGGCCGGCCTCGCGGATACGGTCCGGGTCGTTGTCGATCAGCGACACGTCGATGCCCTGGGCGATCAGCGCCTGGCTGGCGATCTGGCCGAAGCGGCCGAAGCCGACCAACAGCACCCGGCCGCGCAGCCCGTCGGCCTCCTCGACGCCATCCATCGACACGGCCGCGTCGACCAGCCAGCGGTCGGCGGCGAGCAGGACCAGCGGCGTAAGCGCCATCGACAGGATGATCACGGTCGAGAACATCGCGTTGTCGCCCGCGCCGATCACGCCGCCGGCCGTCGCCGCCGTGAAGAGCACGAAGGCGAACTCGCCGCCCTGCGCGAACAGCGAGACCCGGCGCAGCGCCTGCAGGCCGGTCGAGCCGAAGGCGCGTGCGACCCCGTAGATGCCGATGGACTTGACGACGACATAGGCCGCGAGCAGCGCGAGGATCGTCGGCCACCGGGCCGCGACGACCGAGAGGTCGAGCGACATCCCGACTGCGAGAAAGAACAGCCCCATCAGGATGCCCTTGAACGGCTCGACGTCGGTCTCGATCTGGCGGCGATAGCTGGAGCCCGACAGCATGACGCCGGCGAGGAACGCCCCCATTGCCATAGAGAGGCCGACTTTCTCCATCATCAGCGCCGAGCCGAGCACGACGAGCAGGGCGCCCGCGGTCAGCACCTCGGAATTGCGCGCCCGCGCCAGCAGCGCGAAGAACGGATCGAGCAGCCAGCGCCCGGCCGCGATCAGCAGCGCGACCGCAGCGACGGCGATTGCGACGCCGGCGAGGCCGACGCCGCTGTCCGCGCCGCGCGCCGCGAGCAGCGACACGACCGCGAGCAGCGGGACGATCGCGAGGTCCTCGAGCAGCAGGATCGACATTGCCTTCTGGCCCTGCGCGGTGGCGAGTTCGCCGCGTTCCTGCAGCACCGACACGATGACGGCGGTCGAGGACAGCACGAAGCCCGAGCCGGCGATGAAGGCCGCGTGCTGCGGCAGGCCGAGCGCGAGGCCCGCAGCGGTCAGCAGCGCCATGCAGACCAGCACCTGGACGAGGCCGAGCCCGAAGATCTGCGCGCGCATCGTCCAGAGCCTTTGCGGCCGCATCTCGACGCCGATCAGGAACAGGAACATCACGACGCCGAGCTCGGAGATGTGCAGGATCGTCGCGGGATCGGTGAAGATGCCGAGCGCCGAGGGGCCGACCAGCAGGCCGCCGGCGAAGTAGCCGAGCACCGAGCCGAGCCCGAGGCGCCGGAACAGCGGCACCGCGACGACGGCGGAGCCGAGCAGCACCACCGCCGGGGCGACCATTTCGGCGATTCCCGTCTCGGCCATTGTGCGCTCCCTCTGCGATCGGCTCCGCCGTAGCACGAAGCGCCGGGTGCGTCTGCCGCCTTGGTTGCCAAGGCGGCGTTTCCCGACCAGACTCCGCCGATGCCAGCCCGGGAGGCCCGCCGTTGATCGACAAGCTGGAGATGTTCATCGCGCTGGCGCGGGAGGAGCATTTCGGCAAGGCCGCCGAGAGCCTCGGGATCACGCAGCCGACGCTGTCCGCCGGCATCAAGCAGCTGGAAGGCCAGCTCGGCGTGCTGCTGGTCTGGCGCGGCTCGCGGTTCGGCGGACTGACGCCGGAGGGGCAGCGCGTGCTGGAATGGGCGCGGCGAATCGTCAGCGACACGCGGACGCTGCGCGACGAGATGCGGGCGATCCGGCACGGGCTTTCGGGGGATCTGCGGCTGGCCGTGATCCCGACCGCGCTGACCGTGGCGGCTCAACTGACGGTGAGGTTCAGCCGCAAGAATCCGAACGTGCGGTTCACGATCCTGTCGCAGACCTCGGCCGAGATCCTCGCGATGCTGGAGAACCTGCAGGTGGACGCCGGGATTTCGTACCTGGACAACGAGCCGCTGGGCCGGGTGACGACGATCCCGCTCTACCGCGAGCAATATCATCTGGTCTGCAGCGCGAGCCATCCGCTGGCCGGGCGCACCGAGGTCGAGTGGCGCGAACTGAGCGGGGTGCCGCTGTGCCTGCTGACGCCGGACATGCAGAACCGTCGGATCATGAACCAGAATCTGTATCAGGCGGGCGTCTCGCCCGAGGCGATGATCCAGTCGAACTCGACGGTCGCGCTGATGTCGCATGTCGAAGCGGGCGAATGGGCGACCGTGCTGCCGCGGCAGATGGCCGCGTTCCTCGCGACCGGGCGGGCGGTGCGCACGATCCCGCTGCGCGAGATCCGGGCGCCGCACCTCGTCGGGCTGATCGCGCCGTTCCGCGAGCCGCACACGCCGGTGCTCGAGGCGCTGATCCAGATGAGCCGGGCCATGTCCGACGAGCAGCCGTGACGATAGAGAAGTTCTATCGGACAACGGATCATCGGCATTGATAATCGCATGCAAGGAGCGCAGTTTCTGGGCAAGTCGAGCCAGGGAGGGCCCATGCCAAACCGTCACACCAAGGACGAGATCGTGGCGATCATCGAGCAACACAAGGACCTCGAAGGGCCGTTGCTGCCGATATTTCACGCGCTGCAGCACACGTTCGGCTACGTCCCACAGGATTCGCTGCCGCTGATCGCCGAGGCGCTGAACATCTCGCGCGCAGAGGCGCATGGCGTGATGTCGTTCTATCACGACTTCCGAACCAGCCCGGCGGGTCGGCACGTCGTAAAGATCTGTCGCGCAGAAGCCTGCCAGTCCGTCGGCGCGGACGCGTTGTCCGAGGCGGTGCTGGCGAAGCTGGGCCTCGACTGGCACGGCACGACCGAGAACGGATCCGTGACGATCGAGCCGGTCTATTGCCTCGGGCTCTGCGCCTGCGGCCCGGCCGCGATGATCGACGACAAGCTGCACGGCCGGGTGAGCGCCGATCGTATCGACGAACTGCTGGCGGAGGCTGGAGCATGAGGATCTACGTTCCCCGCGACGCCGCCGCCAAGGCGCTGGGCGCCGAAGCCGTCGCCGCAGCCGTGGCCTCCGAGGCCGCCCGCCGTGGCCTCGACGTCGAGATCGTGCGCAACGGCACGCGCGGCATGACCTGGCTCGAGCCGCTGGTCGAGGTCGAGACCGGGGCCGGCCGCACCGCGTTCGGACCGGTGGCTGCGACCGATGTGGCCGGGCTCTTCGACGCCGAGTTTGGCGCGCACGACCTGGCGCTGGGTCCGGTCGAGGACATCCCGTTCTTCGCCGGGCAGACGCGCCTGACCTTCGCGCGCTGCGGGCTGATCGATCCGCTGTCGCTGGCCGAGTACGAGGCCAATGGCGGCCTCGTCGGGCTGCGCCGGGCGACCGGCATGGACGGCGCCGAGATCGTCGACGAGGTCACCGAGAGCGGCCTGCGCGGTCGCGGCGGCGCGGGCTTCCCGACCGGCATCAAGTGGAAGACCGTCCACGGCGCGGAGGCGGACCAGAAGTACATCGTCTGCAACGCCGACGAGGGCGACAGCGGCACCTTCGCCGACCGGATGATCATGGAGGGCGATCCCTTCGTGCTGATCGAGGGCATGGCGATCGCCGGGCTCGCGGTGGGCGCGACGCGGGGCTACGTCTACATCCGCTCCGAATATCCGGACGCGATCGAGCAGATGGAGCGCGCGGTCCTGATCGCGCGCGAGGCCGGAGTGCTGGGCTCGTCGGTCCTCGGATCGGGCCGGGCCTACGACATGGCGGTCCGCGTCGGCGCGGGCGCCTATGTCTGCGGCGAGGAGACGAGCCTCCTGAACTCGCTCGAGGGCAAGCGCGGCGTCGTCCGCGCGAAGCCGCCGCTGCCGGCGCTCGAGGGCTTCCTCGGCCGGCCGACCGTCGTCAACAACGTGATCTCGCTGGCGACCGTGCCGGTGATCCTCGAGAAGGGCGCCGCGCACTACAAGGACTTCGGCCTCGGTCGCTCGCGCGGCACGATCCCGCTGCAGATCGCCGGCAACGTCAAGCATGGCGGCCTCTACGAGACCGCGTTCGGCATGTCGCTCGGCAAGATCGTCGAGGAGATCGGCGGCGGCACCGCATCGGGCCGGCCGATCAAGGCCGTCCAGGTCGGCGGGCCGCTCGGCGCCTACATGGCGGTCGACCAGTTCGACACGCCGTTCGGCTACGAGGAGTTCGACGGGCAGGGCGGGCTGATCGGCCATGCCGGCCTCGTCGTCTTCGACGACACCGCCGACATGCGCAAGATGGCCCGCTTCGCGATGGAGTTCTGCGCCATCGAGAGCTGCGGCAAATGCACGCCGTGCCGGATCGGCGCAGTGCGCGGGGTCGAGACGATCGACCGGATCGGCCGCGGCGACGCGAGCGCGATCCCGATCCTGACCGACCTGTGCGAAACGATGAAGGACGGCTCGCTCTGCGCGCTGGGCGGTTTCACGCCATTCCCGGTGATGTCGGCGCTGCGCCACTTCCCCGAAGACTTTACCGCTACCTGCAAGGAGGCCGCGGAATGAAGGATTTCGTCATACCCTGGAACGACGAGCGCGACCTCGGCACGCCCGGCTCGCGTTCCGAAGTCGAAGTGACCCTGACCATCGACGGGTTCGACGTCACGGTGCCCGATGGCACGAGCGTGATGCGCGCCGCCGCGCTGGCCGGCATCAAGGTGCCGAAGCTCTGCGCGACCGACAGCGTCGAGGCCTTCGGCTCGTGCCGGCTCTGCGTCGTCGAGATCGACGGCCGCCGCGGCACGCCCGCGTCCTGCACGACGCCGGTCGCCGAGGGGATGGTCGTCCACACCCAGTCGAGCAAGGTCAAGCGGGTCCGCAAGGGCGTGATGGAGCTCTACATCTCCGACCATCCGCTGGACTGCCTGACATGTTCCGCGAACGGCGACTGCGAACTGCAGGACATGGCCGGCATGGTCGGCCTGCGCGACGTGCGCTACGAGACCGGCCAGAACCACTATGACCCGTCGGGCAAGGGCTCGCTGGCCCAGGGCGACGCGCGGGCGCGCGCGGCCGAGGGCGACCTCGGCAACCCGCTCTTCATCCCGCGGGACAATTCCAACCCGTATTTCTCCTACGATCCGCAGAAGTGCATCGTCTGCTCGCGCTGCGTGCGTGCCTGCGAGGAGGTGCAGGGCACCTTCGCGCTGACGATCGAGGGCCGCGGCTTCGACAGCCGCGTCTCCGCCGGCATGTCCGGCGACAACTTCCTGGCCTCCGAATGCGTCAGCTGCGGCGCCTGCGTCCAGGCCTGCCCGACCGCGACGCTGCAGGAGAAGTCGATCGCCGTACTCGGCACCCCGACCCGCTCGGTGATCACGACCTGCGCCTATTGCGGCGTCGGCTGCTCGTTCAAGGCCGAGATGAACGGCGACGAGCTGGTGCGGATGACGCCCTACAAGCACGGCAAGGCCAACCGGGGCCACAGCTGCGTCAAGGGTCGCTTCGCCTATGGCTACGCCAGCCATCAGGACCGCATCCTGAAGCCGATGATCCGCGACGCGATCTCGGAGCCGTGGCGCGAGGTCGAGTGGGAAGAGGCGCTGACCTTCGCCGCGCGCAAGATGCGCGGCATCCAGGAAGCCTATGGCAAGAAGTCGATCGGCGTCATCACGTCGAGCCGCTGCACGAACGAGGAGACCTACCTCGTGCAGAAGCTGACCCGCGCGGTCTTTGGCAACAACAACACCGACACCTGCGCGCGCGTCTGCCACTCGCCGACCGGCTACGGCCTCGGCCAGACCTTCGGCACCTCGGCCGGAACGCAGGATTTCGACAGCGTCGAGCAGTCGGACGTGATGATCGTCATCGGCGCGAACCCGACCGACGGCCACCCGGTCTTCGCGAGCCGGATGAAAAAGCGGCTGCGCAAGGGCGCGAAGCTGATCATCATCGACCCGCGCCGCATCGACCTGGTGAAGTCCGCGCATATCAAGGCGGAGCACCACCTGCCGCTGCGCCCGGGCACCAATGTCGCGGTCGTGACCGCGCTGGCGCACGTGATCGTTACCGAGAAGCTTTATGATGAGGCGTTCATCCGCGAGCGCTGTGACTGGGACGAGTTCCTCGACTATGCGGAATTCGCCTCCCGCGAGCAGCACAGCCCGGAAGCGACGGCGATGCTGACCGGCGTCGACCCGCAGGAGCTGCGCGCCGCGGCCCGTCTGTTCGCCACCGGCGGCAACGGGGCGATCTACTACGGTCTCGGCGTCACCGAGCACAGCCAGGGCTCGACGACGGTCATGGGCATCGCGAACCTCGCGATGATGACCGGCAACATCGGGCGCGAGGGCGTCGGCGTGAACCCGCTGCGCGGCCAGAACAACGTGCAGGGCTCGTGCGACATGGGCTCGTTTCCGCACGAGCTGCCCGGCTACCGGCACGTGAAGAACGCCGAGGTGCGGCAGATCTTCGAGAGCGCATGGGGCGTCGAGATCGACCCGGAACCCGGCCTGCGCATCCCGAACATGCTGGACGCGGCCGTCGACGGCACGTTCCGCGGGCTCTACTGCCAGGGCGAGGACATCCTGCAGTCCGATCCCGACACCAAGCACGTCGCGGCGGGCCTCGCGGCGATGGACTGCGTGATCGTGCACGACCTGTTCCTGAACGAGACCGCGAACTATGCGCATGTTTTCCTGCCGGGCTCGTCGTTCCTCGAGAAGGACGGCACGTTCACCAATGCCGAGCGGCGCATCAACCGCGTGCGCAAGGTGATGGCGCCGAAGAACGGCTACGCGGACTGGGAGGTGACCCAGCTGCTGGCGAACGCGATGGGCGCGAACTGGACCTATACGCATCCGAGCCAGATCATGGACGAGATCGCGGCGACGACGCCGAGCTTCGCGGGCGTCACCTACGAGGTGCTGGAGGAAAAGGGCTCCGTGCAGTGGCCGTGCAACGAGGAGCACCCGGACGGGACTCCGCTGATGCACATCGACGGCTTCATGCGCGGCAAGGGCAAGTTCATCAACACCGAGTACGTGGCGACCGACGAGAAGACCGGTCCGCGCTTCCCGCTGCTGCTGACCACGGGCCGGATCCTCAGCCACTACAACGTCGGCGCGCAGACGCGGCGCACGGCGAACACGGCCTGGCATCCGGAGGACGTGCTGGAGATCCATCCGCACGACGCCGAGGTGCGGGGGGTCAAGGACGGCCAGTGGATCCGGCTGGCGTCGCGCTCGGGCGAGACCACGCTGCGCGCGCAGATCACCGACCGGGTCAGCCCGGGCGTGGTCTACACGACGTTCCACCATCCCGACACGCAGGCCAACGTGATCACCACGGACTTCAGCGACTGGGCGACCAATTGTCCGGAATACAAGGTGACCGCGGTGCAGGTGGCGCTGTCGAACGGGCCGAGCGAGTGGCAGGAGGACTACGCGGCGCAGGCCGAGATGGCGCGTCGCATCCTGCCGGCTGCCGAGTAGCCGTCATGCGGCCGGCCGTCCGGAGCCTGCCCGGCTTCGCCCATCGGGGCGGCGACGCGCGCGAGATCACGCGCGCGTTGCCGGAGGAGACGGCCGTGGCGATGGTCTACAACGGCACGACCCAGGCGGTCATGATGGCCTCGCCGGAGGACCTTCGGGAATTCGGCTACGGGTTCAGCCTGACCGAGGGGCTGATCGAGCGGCCCGACGAGATCACGTCGCTCGAGATCGTGCCGCAGGCGCGGGGCATCGAGGTGCGGATGTGGCTTGCCGCGCCGCGCGCCGAGGCGCTGGCCGCGCGGCGTCGCTTCATGGCCGGGCCGGTCGGCTGCGGGCTCTGCGGCGTCGACAGCCTCGAGGCGGCGGTCCGGGACATTCCGCGCTCGCGGAGCGACCTGCGGCTCGACGTCGCGGACGTCGACGCGGCGTCCGAGGGGCTGCGCGCCTGGCAGCCGTTGCACGACCAGACCCGGGCGGTGCACGCGGCGGCGTTCTACCGGCCGGGCGACGGCATCCTCGTCGCGCACGAGGACGTCGGGCGGCACAACGCGCTCGACAAGCTGATCGGTGCGCTGGCGCTGAAGGGCATCGACGGGACGACCGGCGCGGCCGTCCTGACCAGTCGGGTCTCCGTCGAGATGGTGCAGAAGAGCGCCGTCGCCGGGTTCCCGATCATCGTCGCCGTCTCGGCCCCGACCGCGCATGCGGTGCGGCTGGCCGAGGGCGCCGGCATCACGCTGGCCGTGCTCGCGCGCGGCCAGGGCTTTGAAATCCTGTCGCACCCGCATCGGATCGGGACCGGAGACCAACCTCATGTCGCATAACCAGAAGCTCGTCTACATGGCGAACCAGATCGCCACGTTCTTCGATTCGCAGACCCGCGAGGACCAGGTCGGGCGGGTCGAGACCCATATCCGCGACTTCTGGGACCCCAGGATGCGGGCCGAACTGCTGACGATGATCGACGCCGGCGAGGCCAAGCTGACCCCGCTGGCCGCAGCCGCCGCCGAGCGGTTGCGCGAGGGTCCGCCCCCGGGCGAGCGGCCGTCGAAGCCGACCGAGGAACTCGACACCAGCCGCTGAGCGCGCGCATTCCCGCGTGACGGCTGGGTCGAGAGACGTCACGCGCGCGCGGGCGCGCCTGCCTCCTCGATGACGCGGGTCAGGCTGCCGGTCGCCGGGTAGAGGGGGATCAGGCAGGCCTGCAGCGCGTGGTAGACGTCGCCCTTGCCGGCGAAGATGTCGAAAGACGGGGTCAGGTCCTCGGCGGCCTCCTCCTGCCAGCCGCCATGGCGGCGGTCGATGAAGGCACGGTCGATCACGCCCCAGATGCGGCGATAGGCGGCCTCATGGCTCGGGTCGGGCGCGACCGCGTTCAGGAAATGCGCGGCGCCGGCGCCTTCGCATAGCGGCCACCAGAGCTTCATCCGGTTGCGCGGCCGGTTCTCCCAGTCGAGCGTGTAGAAGAAGCCGCCGTGCGCCTCGTCCCAGCCCAGCGCCATCGCCTGCGCGAAGAGGCCGCGCGCCGCTCCGACCAGCCAGGCCGGCGCCTGCGGGTCGAGCCCATGCAGTTGCAGCAGCAGGCGCGTCCATTCGAGCCAGTGTCCGGGCGTCGTGCCTGAGGGGCGGAACATCTCGTTGCCGGAATAACCGGCGTCGATCCGCCAGTCCTCGGTGAAGTGCTCGGGCACGCGCCAGTCCATCGAGCCGGCCGAGCGGCGGATGACGAGGTCGGCGATGCTGGACGCCCGCTCGAGATAGATCGCCTCGCCGGTGGCCTCGTAAGCCGCCATCAGCGCCTCGGTCAGGTGCATGTTCGAGTTCTGGCCACGGTAGCCGGGCGCCGGCGTCCAGTCGGGGCCGAATTCCTCGGCGATGGCGCCGTGCCGCGACTCCCAGAAACGGTCCTCCAGGACCTGCGTCACGTCGGCCAGCATCGGCGCGGCCAGCGGGTGGCCGATCGCCAAAGCGGAGCTGGCCGCGAGCAGAACGAAGGCGTGGCCGTAGCCCTGTTTCATCGCGTCGACCGGGCCGTCTTCGTCGACGGACCAGAAATACCCGCCGCGCGCCCGGTCGCGGTGGCGCTCCCACAGGGACGCATTGCGTGATCGACCATCTCGGGCGCGCCGGGCCGGCCCAGCAGCGCGCCGATCGCGTAGCAATGCGCGGCGCGCGCGGTCAGGTGGATCGGCTGCGCCGCCGCGGGATCGACGATCGGCGCGCCGGTCCGGTCGAGTTGCCGGAAGCCGCCGCGCCGGTTGATCGTGCGCTGGCCGAACAGGTCGAACAGCGCATCCGCGCGCGCGGCGAGCCAGGCGCGATGCGCAGGCCGGGCGCTCCAGTCGCCCAGGCGCGCATCGGGGCAATCTGTCATGGCAGGATATCCCTTCAGGGTCAGGCGCGGGCCGTCCGCCGGCTTCCGGCGACGATGACGGCGATGATGACGAGGCCGGTCAGCACCATGCGGACTCCGGCCCCGGCGCCCCAGGTGTTCAGCATCGTCACCAAGAGGAACAGGAACAGCGCCGCGCCCCAGAGTCCCGGCACGTTGGCGAAGCCGCCGCTGACCGAGGTGCCGCCGATGACGACGACCGCGATCGACGAGAGCAGGTACTCCTGGCCCATGTTCAGCGCCGCGCCGCCGGAGAAGCCCGCGACCAGATAGCCGCAGACCGCCGCCAGCACCGCGCACTGGACGTAGGTCAGCGCGCGCACGCGCTCGACCGGCACGCCGGCGAGCCTGGCCGCACGCATGTTCTGGCCGATCGCGATGACCTGCCGGCCGAAGATGGTCCGGGTCAGCACAAGGTGCATGACGACCGACAGCGCCAGCGCCGCCAGCGCCAGCGCCGGCACGCCGCCGACCATGCCGACGGTGAAGTCGGCGAGCGCGGGCGGCGGCTTGATGCGCAGGCCGCGGTTGTACCAGATCGCCGCCGACTGGAAGATGAAGGACGAGGACAGCGTCGCGATGATCGGCGGGATGCGCAGGAACCGGATCAGCCCGTAGTTGATCGCGCCGACGCCGGCGCCGATCCCGACCGCGATGGCGAGGCCGGGCAGGATCATCGCGTTGGCCTCGCCCATGATCTTCATCGCGACGGTGCCCGACAGCGTCATGCAGGCCGGGATCGACAGGTCGACGTTGCCGGGCCCGAGCGTGATGACGAACATCTGCCCCAGCGCCACGATCACGTAGAACGTGCCGAAGGTCAGCGCCGCGGTCAGCACGCTGCCGCCGCCCTGGCCGCCGGTGAAGACGACGATGCCGAGCCAGACCGCGAAGGCGCCGAGCCAGGACCAGACCCAGGGGCGCTTCAGCGCGGCGATCATGGCCGGGCCTCGGCGCGGCTGACCAGAAGGCGCAGCGCCAGCACGATCAGCAGGATCGCGCCCTGGGCGCCGATCTGCCAGTCCGGGTTCAGCCGCAGGAACGACAGGAACGAGCCGGTCAGCGTCAGCGTCATCGCGCCGATCACCGCGCCGATCGGCGACACGCGCCCGCCGACGAACTCGCCGCCGCCGAGGATCACGCCGGCGATGGACAGCAGCGTGTAGCGCAGCGCGATGTTGGCGTCGGCCGACGTGGTCAGCCCGACCAGCGCGATGCCCGCCAGCACGCCGAAGAACCCGGCCAGCGCGAACATCGTCATCCGGATCCGGAGCATCGACCAGCCGGCGCGGGCGACGGCGCGCGGGTTGCCGCCGGCGCCGCGCAGCACCGCGCCATAGGCCGAGCGCATCAGGCCGACATGGACGACCAGCGCGATGACGATCGAGGCGATGATCGGGAACGGGACCCACCAGGTCTTCAGCGTCATCAGCGACCGGATCCAGTCGGGCGCCTTGCCGCCCGGCGTCGGCAGGACCAGCACCGCGAGGCCGAGCCAGACGAAGGACATGCCGAGCGTCACGACGATCGAGGGCAGGTTGCGCAGCTGGATCAGCGCGCCCATCGCCGCATAGGCCGCGATCAGGCCCGACCAGCGCCAGCACGCCGAGCAGCGGCGTCTCGCTGCAGCCAGGTCGCGGCGATGCAGGCGACGAGGCTGACGAAGCCGCCGATCGACAGGTCGAGGTCGTTGACGCAGAGCACGAACATCTGCGCGATGGTCGCGAGCGCGATCGGCACCGCGAGGTTCAGGAGCAGGTTCAGCCCGAAATAGCTCATCGTCCGGGGCTGCAGCCAGAAGATCGCGGCGAGCAGCACCGCGAGCGAGGCGGCCGGCAGAGCAGGCTGCAGGATCGGGTGGGCGGGCGATGGTCATGCGTCGGCCCGGAAGGATGCGTGGAGCACCTTCTCCTCGGTCATCTCGCCCGCGCCAGGTCGGCGACGATCGCGCCCTCGCGGAAGACGTAGACGCGGTCGCAGCGGGCGAGCTCGTCCATCTCGGTCGTGTACCAGAGGAAGGTGCGGCCCTGCGCCGCCTCGGCGCGGATCATCGCGTAGACCTCCTGCTTGGTGCCGACGTCGACGCCGCGCATCGGGTCGTCCATCAGCACGATCGCGGCGTCCGAGCCGAGCGCGCGGGCGAAGAGCACCTTCTGCTGGTTGCCGCCCGACAGCGACAGGATCGGGTTGTCGACGTCGGGCGTGCGGATGCCGATCTTCTCGCGCCACTCCTCGGCGAAGGCGCGCTCGGCCTTCGGGTCGAGCAGCGGGCCGCGCAGGAAGCGGCGCAGCGAGCCGATGGCGGCGTTCTCGGCGATCGACCAGAGCGGGAAGACGCCGTCGGTCTGCCGGTCGCCGGCGACCAGCGCGCACGGGACCGGCGACCTGCGTGTCGCGCGGTCGCGGTCGAAGATGCGAAGCAGGAACTCGGTCTGGCCGTGGCCGCTGAGCCCGGCGAGGCCGACGATCTCGCCGGGATGGGCGACGAGCTCGGTCGCGTCCGGCTGCGCCTTCGGGCGGGCGCGCACGACGACGGGCTCGTCGCGGCGCGCGGCGCTGGCCTCGCCGCGCCGCGGCGCGCTGCGCGACGCTGCCCATCGCGCGCGACCAGCGAGGCGCGGTCGAAGGCCGAGGCCGCGTCGAGCGCGACGACCCGGCCGTCGCGCATCACCGCGATCCGGTCGGAGCTGCCGAGGATCTCGCCCAGCAGGTGCGAGATCAGGATGACGCAGCCGCCCGTCGCCGACGAAGCGGCGCACATGGGCGAGGAGCTGGCCCGCGAGCACGCGTCGAGCGACGAGGTCGGCTCGTCGAGGATCACGACCTTCGCCGGGCGCGTCGGTGACGGTGAAGGCGCGGGCGATCTCGACCATCTGCCGGCGCGCGATCGAGAGGTCGCCGACCGGCGCGTCGGCGTCGATGCCGTGGCCGGGGAAGATCGCGTCGAGCGCGTCCGTCATCAGCGCCGCCGGCGCGGCGCGCGCCAGCCGAAGCCGGACGAGCGCCGGGTGCATGATCCGCGCGTTCTCGGCCACCGTCAGGTTCGGGCAGAGCGACAGTTCCTGGAACACGCAGCGCACGCCCGGCCGCGGCGGCCGTGCGCGACCGAGTAGCCGGCGCCGAGGTCGGCGCCGTCGATGACGATGCGCCCCGCGTCGGGCGTGAGCGACGCCGGCGAGCACGTTCATCAGCGTCGACTTGCCGGCGCCGTTGTGGCCGACGAGGCCGAGGCATTCGCCGCGGCGGCAGCGACAGGTCGACGCCCCGCCAGCGCGCGGACGGCGCCGAAGCTCTTTTCGACGCCGCCCAGTTCGACGATCGGATGCAAGGTGGCTCCGCGTTCGCCTACATCGCGCCCGCGCCGTCGATGACCGCCTTGGCGTCCTCGAGCGAGTACTCGACGTTGGCGACGCCGCCCGCCTCGGTGGTCGCGAGCGACTGCCTCGAGGTTGTCCTGGTCGATGCGCAGGAACGGCACCGTCAGGTCCTTCGGCACCTCGGCGCCGTCGAGGATCTGCTGGGCGACCCAGAAGGCCAGCGTCGAGACGCCCGGCGCGATCGAGACCGACATCGTCTCGTAGCCGTCGCGTCCTTCTGCTCCTTCCACCACTGCAGCTCGTCCTGGCGGTTGCCCATGATGATGATCGGCATCGGCCGGCCGGCGGCCGCGAAGGCCTGCGCCGCGCCGTAGCCGTCGCCGCCCTGGGTCACGACGCCGACGATGTCGTCGGGCAGGCTCGGCAGGATGCCCGCGACGGCCTTCTGCGCGACGTCCTGCGCCCAGTCGCCGTGGACCGAGCCCACGATCTCGAACTGCGGGTTCTCGGCGACGCCCTCGTGGATGCCCGACGAGATCTCGTCGTCGACGAAGACGCCGGCGAGGCCGCGGATCTCGAGCAGCTTGCCGCCGTCGGGCAGCTTCTCGGCGAGGTAGAGGACCTCGTCCTTGCCCATCTGCTTGAAGTCGACGGCGATGCGCCAGGCGCAGGGCTCGGTGACGATGCCGTCGAAGGAGACGACGGTGACGCCGGCGTCGCAGGCCTCCTTGACCGCGCCGTTCAGGCCCTCGGGCGAGGCGGCGTTGATGACGATCGCGTCGTAGCCCTGCAGGATCAGGTTCTGGATCTGCGCGGCCTGCTCGGTCACCTGGTTCTCGGCGGTGGTGAAGGCGTCGGCCGCGGCGACGACGCCGTCCGCGACCGCCTGGCCGGTCACCTTCTCCCAGCTCGACAGCATCGCCTGTCGCCACGAGTTGCCGGCGTAGTTGTTCGACAGCGCGATGCGCTTGTCCGACGTGTCGGCGACGGCCGGCTGCGCGAGGCCGAAGGCGGCGCCTGCGAGCAGCAGGGCTCCGATTGTTCTGGTCATGGCTAGCTCCCTGGATTCTGGTATTGGGCGCGATGCGCCAGCACGCACTCTAAGGGCCAACCATGCCTCGGGAAAAGACGATTCTGCGCCTGCCGCGTCTGGCGCCTGCCGTGCGGCTGGTCTAGCCCTTGGGCGTCTCGCGCCGGCCCAGTCTCGCGCAGGCCGCAGCGCACGAGGACCAGACCGATGGCGATTTCCCGCCCCAGAGAGGACCTGCCCGCCCGGGGCTTCCTCCTGATGGCCTCGGGCGTGCTGCTCTTCACCGGCATCGACACCTCCGCGAAGTGGCTGATGCTGGCGGGCCTGCCGCTCGCGCAGGTCGTGTTCGCCCGCTACGCGGTCCATTTCGTCGTCGCGCTGGCGATCTTCGTGCCGTCCGAGGGGCTCGGCGTCTTCACGACGCGCCGTCCGCTGCTGCAGATGCTGCGCGCCTTCGCGCTGCTGGCGAGCACCGCGATCGAACTTCATGGCGCTGCGCTACCTGCCGATCACGCTGACGACGGCGATCCTGTTCGCCGGCCCGATCCTGGTGTCGCTGCTGTCGATCCCGCTGCTCGGCGAGAAGATCGGCATCCGCCGCTTCGCCGCGATCCTCGTCGGCTTCGTCGGCGTGCTGATCATCATCGACCCCTGGGGCGCCGAATTTCATCCGGCGATGATCTTCTCGCTCGGCGCGCTGCTGGGCACGTCCTGCTACTTCGTGCTGACCCGGATGATCGCGGGCGTCGAGAGCAACTCGACCAGCCAGCTCTGGGCCTCCGGCGTCGCTGCGCTGGCGATCGCGCCCTTCGCGCTCGACGTCTGGATCTGGCCTTCGAGCGTCGGCGGCTGGATCGGGCTGGGGCTGATCGGCTGCTTTGGCGCGACCTCGCACATCCTCGTCACTGCCGCGCATCGCTATGCGGACGCCTCGCTGCTGGCGCCGGTGGTCTACACGACGGCGCTCTACGCAACGCTGGCGGGCTGGATCGTGTTCGCGACGCCGCCGGGCCTGTCGACGCTGCTCGGCGCGCCGATCATCATCGCGTCGGGCCTCTACATCGGCCAGCGCGAGCGGCGGCTCTACCAGGCGCGCATGGCGCGTCCGCCCGGTCCCGCGACCTGGCCCGAATAGGACTTGGCAAGCGGCCGGGCGAAGGTCTAGCCAAGGGAGGTCGTCCGGACCAGGCGGCGGAGCCGCAGGCTTCGACCTTTCCGAAGCGGACGGCCAGGGGAGGAAGAATGTCCAACAAACGCAACGTCGCCGTCATCGGCCTCGGCTCGATGGGCTTCGGCATGGCGACCTCGCTGCTGCGCGCGGGCCACAGGACCTGGGGCTTCGACGTCGCGCCGGCGCAGGTCGCGCGCTTCCGCGCCGAGGGCGGCCAGCCGGACGCTCTGTCCGAGGCGGCGGAGCAGCTCGACATCGTCGTCGTCGTCGTGTTGAACGCGGCGCAGACCGAGGCCGTGCTGTTCGGTCCCGACGGGATCGCGTCCGGCCTGCGGCCGCGGCGCGGTGGTCGTCTCCTGCGCCACGGTCGCGCCGGATTTCGCCCGCGCGATGGAGGCGCGCTGCGCCGAGACCGGCGTGCTCTATCTCGACGCGCCGATCTCGGGGGCGCCGCAAAGGCGGCGCAGGGCCGCCTCAGCGTCATGGCGTCGGGATCGGCGTCGGCCTTCGGGGCGGCGCGGCAGGCGCTGGACGCGATGGCCGAGACCGTATTCGAGCTTGGCGACGCGGCCGGCGCCGGATCGGCGATGAAGGCGGTCAACCAGCTTCTGGCCGGCGTGCACATCGCGGCGATGGCCGAGGCGCTGACCTTCGGCATGACGCAGGGCGTGGAGCCCGCGAAGTTCGTCGAGGTGATCTCGCAATGCGCGGGCACGAGCTGGATGCTGGAGAACCGGGCGCCGCATGTCGTCGCCGGCGACTACGCGCCGCAGTCGGCGGTCGACATCTGGCCGAAGGATCTCGGCATCGTGCTCGACATCGCCCGCAGCGCGAAGTTCGGCGCGCCGCTGACCGCGGCGGCGCTTGCAGCAGTTCCTCGCGGCCTCCGGCTCGGGGCTCGGGCGCGAGGACGATGCGGCGGTGGCCAAGGTCTATGCCCGCAATGCCGGGCTGAAGCTGCCCGGCGAAGCGTGAGGGAGGGCTGAGCCATGGCCACGCTGATGGGCTGCATCGCCGACGATTTCACCGGCGCGACCGACCTCGCCGGGCTGCTGGCGCGCTCGGGCGTGCGGGTGTCGTTCCATATCGGCGTGCCGGATGCGCCGCCCGACCCGGACGCGACCGCGCCCTTCGAGGTGATCGCGCTGAAGTCGCGCACCGCGCCGGTCGGGCAGGCGGTCGCCGATGCGCGCGCGGCGCTGGCCTGGCTGCAGGCGGCCGGCGCGCAGCGGTTCTTCTGGAAGTACTGCTCGACGTTCGACTCGACGCCGGAGGGCAATATCGGCCCCGTCGCCGAGGCGCTGATGGACGATCTCGGCGCGGCGCAGACGATCTACTGCCCGGCCTTCCCGGAGAACGGCCGCGCGATCTTCATGGGCGTACTCTTCGTCGGCGAGCAGCCGCTGGCCGAGAGCCCGATGAAGGACCATCCGCTGACGCCGATGCGCGATTCGCAACCTGATGCGCCTGCTCGCGCCGCAGACGACGCGGCCGGTCGGCCTCGCGAACCGGCTGACGGTCGCAGAAGGCGCCGAGGCGCTGAAGGCGCGGCTGGCAGAGCTTGCGGATCAGGGCGTCGCGCATGTCGTCGTCGACGCGGTGGCGAACGCGGATCTCGACGTGATCGCCGAGGCCTGCCGCGACATGACGCTGATGACCGGGGGCAGCGCGGTCGCGATGCCGCTGCCCGAGATCTGGCTGCGCGACGGGCTGCTCGCCCGCGACGCCGAGCCCGCGCCCAGGCCGCAGATCGCGCCCGGAGCGGTGATCCTGTCGGGCAGCTGCTCGGCGATGACCAACCGCCAGGTCGCCGCCTGGGACGGGCGGGGTCCGTCGTTCCGGCTCGACCCGCTGGCGCTGGCCGACGAGGGCCCGGACGCGGCGTTGGCCTGGCTGGCCGAACAGCCGGCAGAGGCGACGCCGCTGGTCTATGCGACCGCCGATCCGGCCTCGGTCAGGGCGGCGCAGGAGCGGCTCGGCGTCGCGCGCGCGGGCGCGCTGGTCGAGGAGGCGCTGGCGGCGATCGCGGTCGCGGCGCGCGACGCGGGGCGGCGGCGCTTCGTCGTCGCGGGCGGCGAGACTTCCGGCGCGGTGGCGAACGCGCTCGGCGTGAAGCGGCTCGACATCGGCGCCGAGATCGCGCCGGGCGTGCCCTGGTGCTTTGCGGTCTCGGGCGGTCATCCGATCGCGATCACGCTGAAATCCGGCAATTTCGGCGCGGAGAGCTTCTTCGCCGACGCGCTGAAAAGGCTCGACGCATGAGCGCCGAGGCGGCTCTGCGCGAGCTGATCTGCCTGCTCGCCGCATCCATGTACGACCGCGGCCTGACCGGCGGCTCGACCGGCAACATCTCGGCCCGGACCGACGACGGCGGCCTGCTGGTGTCGCCGACCGGATCGAGCTTCGGACGGCTCGACCCGGCCCGCCTCAGCAGGTTCGATGCGAACGGCGCTCTGATCGGCGGCGACAAGCCGACCAAGGAGATGCCGCTGCATTCGGCCTTCTACGAGACCCGTTCGAGCGCCGGCGCGGTCGTGCACCTGCATTCGTGCCATTCGGTCGCGCTGTCGATGATGCCGGACGTGGACGAGGACAACTTCCTGCCGCCGATGACGCCCTATGGGCTGATGAAGCTCGGCCGGGTCAGGCTGCTGCCGTTCTTCCTGCCTGGCGATCCGGCGATGGGCGAGGCGGTGCGGGGGCTCGCGGGCAAGCGCAGCGGCGGTGATGCTGGCCAATCACGGCCCGGTCGTCGCGGGCGCCGATGTCGAGGCCGCCTGCAACGCGATCGAGGAGCTCGAGGACACGGCGCGGCTGGCGATGCTGACGCGCGGCCTCAACCCCCGGATGCTGACCGAGGCGCAGGTGCGCGCGGTCGTGACGAAGTTCGACGTGGAGTGGGACGCATGAAGTTCTCGGCCAATCTCGGTTTCCTGTGGGCCGACCGCCCGCTGCCGGACGCGATCCGCGCGGCGAAGGCAGCCGGGTTCGACGCCGTCGAATGCCACTGGCCCTATGCGACCCCCGCGGCCGAGACGAAAGCCGCGCTGGACGAGACCGGCCTGGCGATGCTGGGCCTGAACACGGTGCGCGGCGATACCGCGGCCGGCGACAATGGGCTGGCCGCGCTGCCGGGACGCGAGGCCGAGGCGCGCGCCGCGATCGACCAGGCGGTGGACTATGCGGCCGCGATCGGCGCCGGCTGCGTGCATGTGATGGCCGGCTTCTCCGGCGGGCCGCGCGCCCAGGCGGCGTTCCTCGCCAATCTCGGCTATGCCGCCGAGCGGGCCGAGCCGCACGGGATCACGATCCTGATCGAGCCGCTGAACCACTACGACGCGCCGGGCTATTTCCTGAACACGTCGGCGCAGGCGGCGGCGATCATCGCGCGAGCTCGGCCGCGCCAACGTGAAGCTGATGTTCGACTGCTACCACTTGCAGATCATGGAGGGCGACCTGACCCGGCGCGTCGCTGCGCTGCTGCCGCTGATCGGGCACATCCAGATCGCCTCCGTGCCCGACCGCGGCGCGCCGGACCACGGCGAACTCGACTACGCGCACATGCTGCGCCACATCGACGACTTGGGCTGGGCCATCCCGGTCGGCGCCGAATACAGGCCCGCGAACGGCGACACGGACGCCTCGCTCGGCTGGATGGACGCCTGGCGCTAGCGCCGCAGCGCCGGGCCGTCGCCGGTCAGGATAAGGTCCATCGGGATGTCGTGCGGCTGCGGCCGGATCGTCGGCATCCGGGCCAGCGGCAGGCCGACGCCGATCACGCGCGGCCGCGGCGCCAGCGCCGCCAGCGTACGGTCGTAGAAGCCGCCGCCATAGCCGAGCCGGTAGCAGGCGGCGTCGAAGCCGATCAGCGGCGCCAGCGTCACGTCCGGCGTGACCTCGGGGCCGTCGGCCGGAATGGGGATGTTCCAGACGCCGCGGGTCATCGCGCAGCCGGGCCGCCATTCGCGGAAGACCAGCGGCGCGGCCTTCGCGACCACGACCGGCAGCGCGATCCGCGCACCGGCGGCGCTGGCGCGGCGCATCCAGTCGCGCAGGTCCAGCTCGCCCTTGAACGGCCAGTAGAGGCTGATCGTCATGCCTGGCCCCGGCTCGATCTCGCGGTCCAGCGCCGCGGCGACGCCCTCCGCGACCCGTGCGCGCGACTCGGCCGGGACCGCGAGCCGCGCCTCGATCAGCCGCGCGCGCTCGGCCTTGCGCCAGGCTGCGATATCGCGCGGCGTCTCCGCGTCGAGTTCATGGGCATAGCAGGGCGGGGAAGCGGGCTCGTTGGTCATGTCGGTCTCCTCCTCGGGGCAAGGCTGGCGCCTGTTCGCGCCGCGCACAATGCCGCAGACTGCGCCCGAACCGGAGCCGGAGAGCCATGCCGCCCCTCGTCATCTCGATCCAAAGCCAGGTCGTGCACGGCCATGTCGGCAACTCGGCCGCGGCGTTCCCGATGCGCGCGCTGGGCGTCGACGTCGCCGAGGTCCCGACGACGCTCCTGAGCAACCACCCGCGCTACCCGACGACGCGCGGCCGGGTGCTCGATGCGGGCCTCGTCGCCGACCTGCTCGCCGGCGTCGAGGAGCGCGGGCTGCCGGCGCGCGCCGCCGTGCTGCTGACCGGCTATCTCGGCTCGGCGGCGATCGCGGATGCGGTCGCGGACTTCGCCGACCGCGCGCGCCGCGCCAATCCGGCGCTGACCTGGATCTGCGACCCGGTGATGGGCGACGCCGACATCGGCTTCTTCGTCCCGCACGACCTGCGCGCCCGCTTCGCCGAACGGCTGGTCCCGATGGCCGACATCGTCACGCCGAACGCGTTCGAGCTTGCCGCGCTGGCCGGCGTCCCGGTCGGGCGCGCCGAGGACGTCGCGTCCGCCGCCGCGCGGCTCGCGCCGCCGACGATCGTCGCGACCAGCGTGCCCTGCGCCGACCCCGCGACGGTCGCGACCGTGCTGGCCGCCGCCGGCTCGGCCTGGACGATCCCGACGCCGCGCCTCGACGCGCGCCCGGCCGGGACCGGCGACCTGCTGGCCGGGCTCCTCGCCGCGCGGCTGGCGACCGGCGCGGCGCCGCTGGCCGCGCTCAAGGCTGCGGTCGCCGGCGCGCACGCGGCGCTGGCGCGCACGCCGGCCGCGCCATGGCAGGAGATGCCGATCGTCGCCGCGATCGCGGAGATCACCGCACCGTCCGTGCGGTTTCGCGCGGAGCGGGTCGTTGTGCCGGGGCCGGTTCCGGGTTAACCCGTCTGCCGGAAACCGCGGGACTGGAGAGGGAACACAAGCATGATCGAACGCATGGATATCGGCGGCCGGATGAGCCAGATCGTCAAGCACGGCGAACACCGTCTATTTGGCCGGCCAGGTCGGCGAGGGCGCGACGGTCGCCGATCAGACCCGCGACTGCCTCGCCAAGGTCGACGCGCTGCTGGCCCGCGCCGGGTCGTCGAAGCAGAACATCCTGCAGACGATCATCTGGCTCGCCGACATGGCGGACTTCGCCGAGATGAACGGGGTATGGGACGCCTGGGTCCCCGAGGGCCATACGCCGGCCCGCGCCGCCGGCGAGGCCAAGCTCGCGACGCCGGCCTACAAGGTCGAGTTCATTGTCACCGCGGCCTGCGACTGACGGCGTCCCGGGCGCGAGGGGAGGACCGGCATGCCGGGCTACGTGATCGATCAGCCGCCCGTCGTGGCCCTGCCGGTGGCCGGGTCCGACGCGCGGTTTCCGGTGCGCCGGGTCTACTGCATCGGCCGCAATTATGCGGCCCATGCGATCGAGATGGGCCACGATCCGGACCGCGAGCCGCCGTTCTTCTTCCAGAAGAACCCCGACAACCTCGACCCGTCCGGCGCGTTTCCGTATCCGCCGCTGAGCGAGGACGTGCATCACGAGGTCGAGGTCGCGATCCTCTTGAAATCCGGCGGCCGTGACATCCCGGTCGACCGCGCGCTCGACTGCGTCTACGGCTACGCTCTGGCGCTCGACATGACGCGGCGCGACCTGCAGGGCGCGATGAAGAAGGCCGGCCGGCCCTGGGAGATCGGCAAGGCCTTCGAGCGCTCGGCGCCGATCGGCCCGGTCCATCCCGCGTCGCAGACCGGCCGTCTCGACCACGGGCGCATCGCGCTCAGCGTCAACGGCGAACTGCGCCAGGAGGGCGACCTGAACCAGATGATCTGGAAGGCGCCGGAGATGATCGCCACGCTGTCCAGGTACTTCGAGCTGGCCGGCGGAGACGTGATCCTGTCGGGGACGCCATCTGGCGTCGGACCGGTCGCGCGCGGCGACCTGCTGGAAGCCGAGGCCGAGGGCCTCGGGACACTGACGGTCCGGGTGGTCTGAACGATCCTGCGGCCAAGAACAACGGAGACCACGCAATGAATCTGAGCGGAAAGACCGCCATCGTCACCGGCGGGGGCCGGGATATCGGGCTTGCCTGCGTGATGCGCCTCGCGCGCGCCGGCGCCAGCGTCGCGATAAACTACCGGAGCAGCGCCGCCGGCGCCGAGCGGGCGGTCGAGGAGATCGGCGCCGCCGGCGGCCGCGCCTTCGCGCTGCAGGGCGACATGACCCGCGAGGCCGACGTGCAGGCTCTGGTCGACCGCGCGGTCTCCGAATTCGGCGGCGTCGACATCGTGATGCCGATCACCGGCGGACTTGTCGCGCGCGTCAAGATGCCGGAGATGACGCTCGAGCACTGGCAGGCGGTGATGGACCTGAACGTCACCTCGGCGATGCTGCTGGTCAGGACTGCGCTGCCGCATCTGCGCGCGGGCGGCGCGATCGTGACGATGGCGTCGCAGGCGGGCCGCGACGGCGGCGGGCCGGGCGCGGTCGCCTATGCCGCGTCCAAGGCCGCGGTCATGTCGATGAGCCGGGGGCTCGCCAAGGAACTGGCGCCGGGCATCCGGGTCAACTGCCTGTGCCCCGGCATGATCGACACCGACTTCCACAACGTCTTCACCCGGCCCGAGGTCCGCAAGACCGTCGCCGGGAACACGCCGCTGAAGCGCGAGGGCACGTCGATGGACGTCGCCAACCTCGCGGTCTACCTCGCGTCGGACGAGGCGGCGTTCATCACCGGGGCCTGCGTCGACATCAACGGCGGCATGCTGTTCTCCTGATCCGAGAATGAACGCCTCCCCCTCCTCCGCTGACGGCGTCGCCTGCATCGGCGAATGCATGGTCGAACTCAGCCTCGGGCGCGATCCCGGCGATCCGGCGGGCGTCGGCTTCGCCGGCGATAGCGCGAACGTCGCGATCTATCTGAAGCGTCAGGGTCCGGCGCGGCACGTGGCCTACGTCACCGCGCTCGGGACCGATCCGCTGTCCGAGCGGATGGTCGGCTTCCTCGCCGACCACGGGCTCGATACCGGCCTGATCGAGCGGCGCGAGGACCGCAACCCGGGCCTCTATGCGATCACGCTCGATGACGGCGGGCGAGCGCAGCTTCACCTACTGGCGGTCGGTCTCGGCGGCGCGGACGCTGTTCCTTCCGCCATGCCGGGTCACGCCCGCGAGCCTGTCGGACTTCGGGCTGATCTACCTGTCGGGGATCACGCTGGCGGTGCTGGAGCCGCGGGCGCGCGCCGACCTGCGGGACTTCCTGAAAGCGCACCGGGCGCGGGGCGGGCGGGTCGCGTTCGACTCGAACTACCGGCCGCGGCTGTGGCCGGACGCGGGGGCCGCGCGCGAGGCGATGGCGGCGTTCTGGCGGCTGACCGACATCGCGCTGCCTTCGGTCGACGACGAGATCGCGCTGTGGGGGGACGACGGCGAAGCGGCCGTGCTGGCCCGGCTGGCGGGGCTCGGGGTCTCGTCCGGGGCGCTGAAGCGGGGCGCGGAGGGGCCGCTTGCGATCGGGTGGGAGGGGCGGCTGCCGGAGTTTCCCCGCGTGAAGCCGGTCGACACGACCGCGGCGGGGGACAGCTTCAACGGCGGCTACCTCGCGGCCCTTCTCGACGGGGCCGCGCCGCCCGAGGCGCTGGCGGCGGGACATGCGCTGGCTTGCCGGGTGGTGCTGCATCCGGGGGCGATCATGCCGGCCTGATTGCGGAGGGTCGCACGATGCGACCGATAGATATGCTTATGTTTTTAAACGATATTACACCTGACGTTAACCTGATCTAAACCGGATCAGGCGCGGGGGCCGCGCCATTCTGGGCGCGCGCCCTCGGCCACGACCGACATGCCGCCGCCCTTGCCCGGCACGACCGGGACCGAGGCGGGGTCGAAGTCGTCGAGGCAGGCCGCGTTTATCCCGTAGTGGTCGGGCGCGGATTGCTTCTTGTGGAACGTGTAGATGCCGCAGGTCGGGCAGAAGAAATGTCGGGCGATGCCGGTGTTCCAGCGGTACTCGCTGACGCTGTCCCAGCCGGACAGAAGCGTGAAGCGGTCCTCGTGGACCGACGCCGTCAGCCTGCCCCGTCTCGCGCAGAGCGAGCAGTCGCATTTCACCAGTTCGGTGATCTCGGCGTCGATCTCGAACCGCACCTTGCCGCAATGGCACGAGCCCGGGTGGATCGGCATCGCTGATCTCCAATCTGCGGCGCGCGACGCCGGGGGAAATTCGCCGGGCGTCGCAGGACATCGGTCACGCCGTCGCCGCCTCGGGCGCGTCGGCCAGCGGGTGCTCGAGCCGGTTCAGCATCTCCTTCGGCGCGACCTGGCGGAAGCGCGGCAACGCCTCCTGCCAGTTCCGCAGGATCTCGGCGCCGCGCGGGCTGCGCGTCTCGGCGACGTGGCGCTCGATCAGCGCGCGCAGGATGCCCTCCCAGGCGGCCGAGCGCACCGGAACCGCGATGACCGTCTCGGGGTTCAGCCGCAGGTCGAGGTCGTCGTCGGCGTCGTAGAGGAACGCCATGCCGCCCGGTCATGCCGGCGCCGAAGTTGTCGCCGATCCGGCCCAGGATCACCGCCGTGCCGCCGGTCATGTACTCGCAGCCGTTCGAGCCGCAGCCCTCGACGACGACCTCGCGCCCCGGAGTTGCGCACGCAGAACCGCTCGCCGGCCCGGCCGGAGGCGAAGAGCGCGCCGGCGGTCGCGCCGTAGAGCACGGTGTTGCCGATGATCGCGTTCTCGTGCGGCACGAGCGGGCTGCCGAGCGGCGGGCGCACGACGATGGTGGCGCCCGCTGAGGCCCTTGCCGACGTAGTCGTTCGCCTCGCCCGAGACCTCGATCTTGAGCCCCGGCGCGGCGAAGGCCCCGAGCGACTGGCCGGCGCTGCCCGAGAGCTTGATCGTCAGGTGGTCCGGCTGCAGCCCGTTGCGCATGCCGAAGCGCTTGACGATGTGGCTCGAGACCCGCGTGCCGATCGAGCGCAGCGTGTTCTGCACCGCGTAGCTGAGCTGCATCTTCTCGCCGTCCTTGAAGAACGGCTCGGCGTCCGCGACGATGCGCGCGTCCAGCGTGTCGGGCACGACCTGGCGCGGCCGCTTGCGGTCGTAGTTGACCGGCCCGGCGTTGACCTGGATCAGCAGCGAGTTCAGGTCGAGGTCGTCGAGATGCTCGGAGCCGCGGCTGACCTGGGTCAGGAGATCCGCGCGCCCGATCACCTCCTCGATCGACTTCGCGCCGACGCTCGCCAGCACCTCGCGCACCTCCTCGGCGTAGAACGAGATCAGGTTCACGACCTTGTCCGCCGTGCCGGTGAACTTCTCGCGCAAGGCCGGGTCCTGCGTGCAGACGCCGACCGGGCAGGTGTTCGACTGGCACTGGCGCACCATGATGCAGCCCATCGCGATCAGCGCGGCCGTGCCGATGCCGAACTCCTCGGCCCCGAGCATCGCCGCCATCACGACGTCGCGCCCGGTGCGCAGCCCGCCATCGGTGCGCAGCGTCACCCGGTCGCGCAGGTTGTTGATCGTCAGCACCTGGTGCGCCTCGGAGAGGCCCATCTCCCAGGGCAGGCCCGCGTACTTGATCGACGTGACCGGCGAGGCGCCGGTGCCGCCGTTGTGGCCCGAGATCAGGATCACGTCGGCCTTGGCCTTGGCGACGCCGGCCGCGATGGTGCCCGACCCCAGACTGGCTGACCAGCTTCACGCAGACCTTCGCATGCGGGTTGATCTGCTTGAGGTCATAGATCAGCTGCGCGAGATCCTCGATCGAGTAGATGTCGTGGTGCGGCGGCGGCGAGATCAGCGTGACGCCCGGCGTCGAGTGGCGCAGCCGCGCGATCAGCTCGGTGACCTTGATGCCGGGAAGCTGGCCGCCCTCGCCGGGCTTGGCGCCCTGCGCGACCTTGATCTCGAGCTCCTCGCACTGGTTCAGGTACTCGGCGGTGACGCCGAAGCGGCCGGACGCGACCTGCTTGATCTTGGCGGACGCGTTGTCGCCGTTCGGCATCGGCAGGAAATGCGCCGGATCCTCGCCGCCCTCGCCCGAATCGGACTTCGCGCCGATCCGGTTCATCGCGATGTTCAGCGTCTTGTGCGCCTCCGGCCCGAGCGCGCCGAGCGACATGCCGGGGGTGACGAAGCGCTTGCGGATCGACGTGATGCTCTCCACGTCGTCGAGCGCAGCCGGGGTCTGCTTGAAGGTGAAGTCCAGCAGGTCGCGCAGGTTGATCGGCGGGCGCGACTGCATCGCCTTCGAGTACTGCTTCCACAGCTTGTAGTCGCCGCGGTCGCAGGCGGCCTGCAGCATGTGCATGGCCTTCGCCTCCCAGGCATGGGCCTCGCCGGAGCGCCGCGCCTTGTAGAAGCCGCCGATCGGCAGCACCGCGTCGCCGCGGAAGCCGCGGGCATGGGCGCGCTCGATCTGGCGCTGCAGGCCGAGCACGCCGATGCCGGAGATGCGGCTCGCCATGCCGGGGAAGTACTCGGCGACCATCGCGCGGCTGAGGCCCACGGCCTCGAAGTTCAGCCCGCCGCGATAGGACGAGATCACCGAGATGCCCATCTTGGACATGATCTTCAGCAGGCCCTGGTCGATGGCCGCCCGGAAGCGCGCGACGGCCTCGGACAGCGTGCCCTCGATCAGCCCGCGGGCGATCCGGTCCGCGATGGAATCCTCGGCGAGGTAGGCGTTCACCGTCGTGGCCCCGCAGCCGATCAGCACCGCGAAGTAGTGCGGGTCGATGCACTCGGCCGCGCGGACGTTGATCGAGGTGAAGGTGCGCAGGCCCTTGCGGGTCAGCCAGGAATGGACGGCCGAGGTCGCGAGGATCATCGGCATCGCGACGCGGGCCTCGCCCTGGTTGCAGTCGCTGAGCACGATGTGGTTCGCGCCGGCGCGCACGGCCTCCTCGGCCTCGGCGCGGATGCGCGCGAGGCCCTCGGCGAGCGCGTTCGGCTCGCCGGCGCGGGAACGTGCAGTCGATGTCGACAACCGCGTCGCCGAACTGCCCGACCATCGCCGCAAACCCGCCGTTCGAGACGAACGGGCTTTCGAGCTGCAGGATCTCGGTCTGGCTGTTGTCCTGGTCCAGCACGTTCTTCAGGTTGCCGAACCGCGTCTTCAGCGACATCACGCGATGTTCGCGCAGGGAGTCGATCGGCGGGTTCGTGACCTGGCTGAAGTTCTGCCGGAAGTAGTGGCTGAGCGGCCGGTACTTGTCCGAGAGCACGGCGGGCGGCGTGTCGTCGCCCATCGAGCCGATCGCCTCCTTGCCGTCCTCGGCCATCGCGCTGAGGATGACCTCGAGCTCCTCGACGGTGTAGCCGGCCGCGATCTGGCGGCGGCGCAGGTCGCCGGCCTCGTAGAGCGGGCGCTCCTCGACGCCGCTGGTGATCGCGTCGAGATCGGTGACGGAGCCGACCCAGTCCTGGAACGGCTGCGAGGCGGACATCATGTCCTTGATCTCGGAATCGTGGAACAGCTGGCCGGTCGCCATGTCGACGCCGATCATCTGGCCGGGGCCGAGCGCGCCCTTCTCGACGACGGTCATCGGATCGGTCGGCACCATGCCGGCCTCGGAGCCCGCGATCAGCAGGCCGTCGCCGGAGACGACGTAGCGCATCGGTCGCAGGCCGTTGCGGTCGAGGCCGCCGCAGACCCAGCGCCCGTCGGTCATCGCCAGCGCCGCCGGCCCGTCCCAGGGCTCCATCACCGCGTTGGAATAGGCGTACATCGAGACCCAAGCCTCGGGCATCTTGGTCGCGATCTTGGACCAGGCCTCAGGGACCAGCATCGATTTGGCCATCGGGGCCGAGCGGCCGGCGCGGACCAGCACCTCGAAGACGTTGTCGAGCGCGGCCGAGTCCGAGCCGTTGGCCTGGACGATCGGCTTGATGTCCTCGGCCTGCTCGCCGAAGTAGTCCGACGACATGCGGATCTCGTGGCTCCGCATCCAGTTCAGGTTGCCCTTCAGCGTGTTGATCTCGCCGTTATGCGCGAGCATCCGGAACGGCTGGGCCAGCCACCAGCGCGGGAAGGTGTTGGTCGAGTAGCGCTGGTGGTAGATCGCGAAGGCCGAGACGAAGCGCGGGTCCTGCAGGTCCGGGTAGAAGACCGACACGTCCTCGGCCAGCATCATGCCCTTGTAGATCATCGAGCGGCAGGACATCGAGCAGATGTAGAAGTCGCGGATGCCGGCGCCGGCCTTCTCGATGCGGCGGCGGATCACGTAGAGCTCGCGCTCGAACTGCTCCTCGTCGACGCCCTTCGCGTTCGAGATCAGGATCTGCTCGATCTCGGGCCGCGTCGCGTTCGCCTTCTCGCCGAGGCAGGACGTGTCGACCGGGACGTGGCGCCAGCCGTAGATGTAGTGCCCCATCTTCAGCACTTCGGCCTCGACGATCGTGCGCGCGGCTTCCTGCGCGGCGAAGTCGTTGCGGGGCAGGAAGATCTGGCCGATCGCCAGCCGTTCGCCGCGCGGGGCGTGGCCGGTGCGGCGGACCTGCTCGTCGAAGAACTCGACGGGGATCTGGACGTGGATGCCGGCGCCGTCGCCGGTCTTGCCGTCGGCGTCGACGGCGCCGCGGTGCCAGATCGCGCTCAGCGCGCGGATGCCGTTCTCGACGACCGCCCGGCTGGGCTTGCCGTCGATCGCGACGACGAAGCCGACGCCGCAGGCGTCGCGCTCGTCTTCGGCGCGGTAGAGGCCGTCGCGCGCGAGGCGCTCGAGGTCGGCCGCGTGCTGCTTGGCCCAGGCGGCGTCGTACTTGGTCATGCTCGGGATCCTCCGGGGACGGCGGCCTTGCGGCAGGAAAACTTGGAAGAGACGGGGCTGCTACGGGTCTTCATCCCGGTTGGCCGCCCATCATCATGGCCTCGACCTCGGCGGCGAGGCGCTTGCGCTCGCCGGCGAAGGCGAAGCCTTCCGGCTTGCGATCGAAGTAGATCTCGGACGCAAGCGGCAGGCGGTCTGGCTCGTCGAAGAGGCCAAGCGCGACGAACATCTGCCCATGCTGCGGCCCCTCCAGCTTGAGCCGGTAGTAGAGATGGGCGCCGCAGACGTCGCAGAACGCGAGCTCCGCCCAGTCCGACACGCATAGGCGCGGACATGCGCCGTGTCCGCCACAACGAACCGTCGGGCCGCGACGGGCGCCGCGAGGAGGGCCGAGCCGGTCCAGCGTCGGCACATCTCGCAGTGGCAGGCATGGCGGTGCAGTTCGTCCGGCTCCGCGTCGAAGCTGACCGCGCCGCATAGACAGGATCCGTGCATCTCGCTTCCCTCCGCGGGTCATTCTTGCTCGCGGCGCCGGGCGCGGGCAGGCGTGGCCCGCCGTCCCGGGCGCCGGCGTCACTCCGCCGCGATGCCGGTCGCTGCGTCCAAGCGACGCAGGATGCTGTCGGCCGCCTCGCGCCCGTCGCGGACCGCCCAGACGACGAGGCTCGCGCCGCGCACGATGTCGCCGACCGCGTAGACGCCGGGCAGGCTGGTCTCCTTCGTCGCGAAGTCGGCCTTGATCGTGCCCCAGCGCGTCACCTCGAGCTCCGGCGCGCCCCACAGCGTCGGCAGCTCCTCCGGCTCGAAGCCGAGCGCCTTGATGACGAGGTCGGCGGGCTCGGTGTAGTCGGCGCCCTCGATCTCCTCGGGCGACTGCCGGCCGGTCGCGTCCGGCGCGCCGAGCCGCATCCGCGCGATCCGCACGCCGCTGACCGCGTCCTCGCCGAGAAAGCCGCGCGGCGCGGTCAGCCAGACGAACTCGACGCCCTCTTCCTCGGCGTTCGAGACCTCGCGTTGGCTTCCGGGCATGTTCGCCCGGTCGCGGCGGTAGAGGCACTTCACGCTGGTCGCGCCTTGACGGATCGCCGTGCGCACGCAGTCCATCGCCGTGTCGCCGCCGCCGATCACGACGACGCGCTTGCCCTTCGCGTCGAGCTCGCCCGTATCGTAGGCCGGGACGGAATCCCCGAAGCCCTTGCGGTTCGAGGCGGTCAGGTAGTCGAGCGCCTTGACGATGCCCGGCAGGCCGGAGCCCGGCCCGCCGAGGTCGCGCGACGTGTAGACCCCGGTCGCGATCAGCACGGCGTCGTGCGCGGCGCGGATATCCTCGAAGCCGATGTCCACGCCGACGTTGCAGTTCAGCCGGAAGTTGACCCCGCCATCGGCGAACTTGTCGTGGTAGCGCGCCACCACGTCCTTCTCGAGCTTGAAGCTCGGGATGCCGTAGACCATCAGCCCGCCGGTGCGGTCGTAGCGGTCGTATACCGTCACCTGCACCCCGGCCCGGCGCAGCATCTCGGCCGCGGCAAGGCCGCCGGGTCCCGCGCCGATGACGCCGACGCTCTCCGGGCGCTCGGCGGAAGGGCGCAGCGGCTGCACCCAGCCCTCGGCCCAGGCGGTGTCGGTCAGGTACTTCTCGACCGCGCCGATCGTCACCGTGCCGTGCCCGGCCTGCTCGATCACGCAGTTACCCTCGCAGAGCCGGTCCTGCGGGCAGATCCGGCCGCAGATCTCGGGGAAGGTGTTTGTCGCCTGGCTGAGCTCGTAGGCCTCGCGCAGCCGGCCTTCGGCGGTCAGCTTCAGCCAGTCGGGGATGTTGTTGTGCAGCGGGCAATGCGTCTGGCAGTACGGCACGCCGCATTGCGAGCATCGGCTCGACTGCTCGGCCGCCTTCGCCGCGGCGAACTCGCGGTAGATCTCGCCGAAGTCCGAGCGCCGCTCGACCGCGCCCCGCTTGACGGGCATGTCCCGCTCGATCTTGACGAATTTCAGCATCCGCTGCTCGGCCATGCCGCGTCCTCCAGCCAAACCGCGGCCTCCGCCACGTGAGAGGGTTCTATTGCATCGGGATCGTCAGGAAAAGTCAGATTTGCTGACCTTATTTCGAATAATTCGCCTGCGTCCCGCCGGCTGCCGAGAAAATGGGCGATATATAGGTCCATATCGGACCCATATGCGCTGTTGGTGCCGCAAATGCCCCCCGGTAAGGTCCGCTGTGGAGCGATTCGCTCCTGTGTCGAGAGAACCATGTCGCTGTTGCATTTGTTCGTCCTTGCGATCGTGCAGGGCATCACCGAGTTCCTGCCGGTTTCGTCCTCGGGCCACCTGATCCTTCTGCCCCTGGTCATGCACATTCCCGACCAGGGACTCGCGATCGACGTCGCAGTCCATGTCGGGACGCTGGGCGCGGTCCTGCTGTTCTTCCGCAGCGAGGTCGCGCGGATGTGGCGCGGCGCCGGGCATATCCTGACCGGACGCTTCACGACGCCCGAGGCGCGGCTGACGCTGCTGCTGGCCATCGCCACCGTCCCGGTGATCATCGCGGGCTTCATCCTGAAGGTGACCGGCCTCGCGGATGCCATGCGCTCGGTCGCGCTGATCGGCTGGACGATGCTGATCTTCGGCCTCGTGCTGTACTGGGCGGACCAGCGCGGGCCGACAGCGCGCCGGATGGAGGGCTGGAACCTGCGCGATGCGGTCGTCATGGGCCTGTGGCAGGCGGTCGCGCTGATCCCGGGCGTCTCGCGCTCGGGCATCACGATCACCGCGAGCCGGATGCTCGGCTACGAGCGCACCGACGGCGCGCGGATCGCGATGCTGATGTCGATCCCGACGATCATTGCCTCGGGCGTTCTGCTCGGGGCCGATGTGGTCGGCCACGCCGACTGGGAGTTGCTCCGCGACGGCGCGATCGGCGCGGCGCTGGCCTTCGTCTCCGCCTATCTCGCGCTCGCGATCATGATGCGGCTGCTGCGCAGCGTCAGCTACACGCCCTATGTGATCTACCGGGTGATCCTCGGCGTGATCCTGCTCGGCATCGCCTATTTCTGACGCATGTTGAGCGCGGCGGTGCGGATCTCCGCGTACTGGCCGGTCGGCCGGTAGCTGTAGAGATAGGTCGACAACACCGAGTCGAGCGTCGTCGGCACGATGCCGAAATCGGCGAAGCCGCGCGCGCCCTCGGAGACGACGTTGTCCTTCGCCAGCATCTTCAGCTGGTCGCGGGTCAGCATCCCGTTCGGGATCAGGCCGAAGCTGATCTTCTGAACGAAATCGAGGACGCTCGCGAGCGCGCGGGCGAGCAGGTTCGGAATCGAGACCAGCACGCGGCGGCGCTCGATGACGACGAGCATGCGCCGCATCAGCGTGCGGAACGTCACGACCTCGGGGCCTCCGAGCTCATAGACGCCTGGCGCCATTTCGGTGGTCGCGGCCATCGCCGCCGCCGCCGCGACGTCGTCGACGTAGACGGGCTGGAACTTCGTGTCCGGCTCGACCAGCGGCAGGACCGGCGAGAACTTGGCCATCGAGGCGAAGCGGTTGAAGAACCCGTCCTCGACGCCGAAGATGATCGACGGACGCAGGATCACCGCGCCGGGGAAGGCCCTCGTCACGGCCGCCTCGCCGGCCGCCTTGCTGCTCCCGTAGGCGCTGCCGCTGTCGGGGTCGGCGCCGATCGCCGAGATCTGCACGAGGCGCGCCACGCCCTCCTCGGCGGCGATGCGCGCGACGCGGGCCGCACCCTCGGCCTGGACCGGATGGAACTTCTGGCGGCCCTGCTCGACGAGGATTCCGACGCAGTTGATGACCGCGGTCGCGCCGGCGATCGCGCGGCGGGTCGAGGCCTCGTCGCGGATGTTGGCCTGCATCGGCTCGACCTGGCCGACGACGCCGTAGGTGCGGGTGAACAGCGCTTCGTTCGGTCGGCGCACCGCGACGCGGACGCGCCATCCGGCCCGGGCCATCCGCTGGGCGATGTAGCGGCCGACGAAACCCGAACCGCCGAAGATCGTGACGATGGGGGCAATAGCCATGGGGTGCTCTCCTGTCGCGGGCCGCTACGCAAGTAGCGCCTCGCGCGGCTCGGAACAAGATTCAATTCCGGGCCCCTTCAGGCGATCGCGATCAGCGTCTGACGGCGGCGGTAGCGCTTCTCGATCTGCAGCGTCCAGATCGCAATGACGATCCAGGTCCCGTGGAAGGCGACGCCCGCCAGCACGACCAGCACACCGGGGATCGGTCCGATCGCCGCGCGGTCGAGGAAGGCGGCGAGGCTCGGCGCCGGCGTCGGGTGGATCGCGATCTTGCCGTAGTAGGCCAGCGCCTGCACCGCGAGGATGTAGGCGTAGTTCTTGCGCAGGCGCCGGCCGATCGCGCGCATCTGGCTGATGTGGAAGCGCGGCTTCTGGTAGTCGTCGGCCAGCAGCGTGTTCCAGCGCCCATCCGCATGGACGCCCTTGCCGCGCAGCAGCGGCGCGTAGACGTCCGTCTCCATCAGCCGGCAGCGCGCGCGCCAGACGTTGAAGTAGCGATAGCGGCGCGCCTCGAAGATCAGGAACACGACGACCAAGAGGCCGACCAGCATCAGCGGCAGCGGCGAGGCGCCTTCGCCCGCGAACGTCAGCGACAGCGCAAGGCCGGTCGTCACCACCGACCAGTTCGTCGTCTGGTCGAGCCGGGTCCGCCACAGCGTCGAGCGATAGACCTCGCCCCGGTAGAGATGCGCGAGGGCGCCGATCTCGGCCGGATCGAAGTCGAACGTTTGCGGCTGGTTCGGCGGCTCGCCGCTTGCGGAGGTCATGCGTCTTCTCCCTCTGCTTTCCTGGAAGTATGCCACGGCCATGGCCGCCGTGGCAAAGGTGGACGGTCATGAAACCGACAATCGTCATGCGTAAATTGCCTGCGTCGGCCAGTCGGCCGGCTGGTTTTCAGCCTTGTTTGTTGTACCTGTTTGTCCGAAGAGTTCCGCGATGGTGGGGGCGGGGAGACCCGCCCTCAGACACCTTCGGCAGCGCGGCGCCCGCGTCGGCGCGGTGCGTAGCAGAGGCGCATATTTCCGGTCGATGCCGGCGGAACGATCCGCCGCGGGTCCGGTTAGCCCGCCGCGGTCACCGTCCAGGGCGGATCGTAGCGGTGTTCTTCCAGGTTCACGCCCTCCCCCTCGACGCGGTCGACGATCAGGAACCGGGCCTCGCGGCCAAGCGGCGCCAGCACGCCGTGCCAGACATTCGGCAGATAGTTCACGCCCTGGCCGGGCCGGGTCAGGAAGGCGACCGGTTCGCCCGGCACGCCGTACTCGTCCGGCGCGACGATGACGAGGAACGGGTCCGGGCCCAGCGGCACGAAGGCCTGGCTGCCGAGCGGATGGCGCTCGACCAGCTCCAGCCGCAGCGGCAGCGCATAGGGCCGGGCGCGCGCCAGCGACACGCCGAGCCGCGCGCCTTCGCCCCGCGCCTCGGCCCGCACGATGATCGTGGAAGCGGTCGGCCATGCCGGCGTTGAACGTGAAATCCGGATCGCGCCCCTCCATCTCGATCACGTCGCCGAACGGCGCGAAGGCCTCTGCCGTCAGCGGCCGGACCACGTACGGTCCGTTCGCTCATCGCCCGAACGCCCCCGGCCCGCGCAGCCGCGCATGCCGGTTCACGTCCTTGTAGAGCAGGTAGCGGAACCGCCCGTGCCCGCCGGCGTAGCAGCCCTGCGGGCAGAACGCGCGCAGCCACATGAAGTCGCCGGCCTCGACCTCGACCCAGTCGCGGTTCAGCCGGTAGACGCCCTTGCCCTGCAGCACGTAGAGGCCGTGCTCCATCACATGCGTCTCCATGAACGGGATCTCGGCGCCGGGATCGAGGCTGACGATCGTCACGTGCATGTCGAGCCGCATGTCGGAATGGTCGAAGAACCGCGTCGTCGTCCAGCGCCCCAGCGTGTCGGGCATCGCCATGTTCTTGACGTCGGCCTCGTTCACGACCAGCGGCTGCGGCGGCCCGAGATCCTCGACCGGCTCGTAGAGCTTGCGGATCCAGTGGAACACGGCCCGCTCGCCGCTGTGGTTGCGCTGGGACCACTTCACGCCCGGCGGGATGAAGGCGAAGCCGCCCGGCGTCAGCAGGAAGGTCTCCGGGCCGATCGTGACGAGGTGCTCGCCCTCGACGGTGAAGAGGACGTGCTCGACGCCGGGATCGTCGTCGGGCCGCGTGCTGCCGCCGCCGGGCTCGACCTCCATGATGTACTGCGAGAACGTCTCGGCGAAGCCCGACATCGGCCGCGCGATGATCCAGGCGCGCGTGCGGTCCCAGAACGGCAGGCCGGAGGTGACGATGTCGGTCATCACGCCGCGCGGGATCACCGCATAGGCCTCGGTGAAGACGGCGCGGCCGGCGAGCAGTTCGTCCTGTCCGGGCAGGCCGCCCTTCGGCGCGTAGTACGAGCGTTCGAAATGCGGACGCGGCTCGCCCTCGGCATAGACGCCGAGCGCGTTCTTGGTCCGCAGGTGTTTCGCCGGCTGGGCGAGGGTCTGCTGGTTCATGCGGTTTCCTCCAGAAATCGTTTCGCCGCCGCGCCGTGCTCGGCGCGCAGGCGGGCGAGGTCGACGCCGACCGGCTGGCCGTCCTCGACGGTCCAGCGGCCGGCGATCATCACCCGGTCGGCGCGGTGCGCGCCGCAGAGCACCAGCGCCGCGAGCGGATCGTGGGCGCCGGAGAACCGCAGTTCGTCCAGCGTGAAGAGCGCGAGGTCGGCCTGCTTGCCGACGGCGATCTCGCCGATGTCGGACCGGTTCAGGCAGGCGGCCGAGCCCTGCGTCGCCCAGCGCAGCACGTCGAGATGGCTCAGCGTCGCGTCGTAGGTCAGCCGCCCGAGCAGCAGCGCGTGGCGCACGCCCTCCATCAGGTTCGAGCTGTCGTTCGAGGCCGAGCCGTCGACGCCGAGCCCGACCTTGACGCCGGCGGCCTCCAGTTCGCGGGTCCGGCACTGGCCCGAGGCCAGCGTCATGTTCGAGGTCGGGCAGTGGCAGACGCCGACGCCGGACGCGGCGAGCCGCGCGATCTCGCCGTCGTCGAAATGCACGCCGTGCGCGAGCCAGGTCCTGTCTTCCATCCAGCCAACGGATTCGAGGTAGTCGAGCGGGCGCAGGCCGAAGGCCTGCAGGCAGAACGCGTCCTCGTCATGGGTCTCGGCGAGGTGCGTGTGCAGGCCGCAGCCGCAGCGCGCGGCGAGTTCGGCCGTTCCGGCCATCAGCTCGCGCGTGACCGAGAACGGCGAGCAGGGCGCGAGCGCGACCTGGATCATCGCGCCTTCGGAGGCGTCGTGGTGGCGCGCGATCACCGCCTCGCAATCGGCGAGGATCGTGTCCGCGTCCTGGACGACGCTGTCGGGCGGCAGGCCGCCGTCCTTCTCGCTCAGGTTCATCGAGCCGCGGTTCAGCGTCATCCGCATCCCGAGCGCGCGCGCTTCCTCGGCCTGGATGTCGAGCGCGTTCTCGAGGCCGGCGGGAAAGACGTACTGGTGGTCGGACGAGCAGGTGACGCCCGACAGCATCAGTTCGGTCAGCGCGAGCCGGGTCGCGAGGCGCAGGCCGTCCGGGGTCAGGCGCGCCCAGATCGGGTAGAGCGCCTGGAGCCAGGGGAAGAGCGGCTTGTTGATCGCGGCCGGATGGGCGCGGGTCAGCGTCTGGTAGAAATGGTGATGCGTGTTGACGAGGCCGGGCAGCACGACATGGCGGCTGGCGTCGAAGACCGCCGCCGGGGCCGAGGGCCGGCCGCCGGAGGGGACCAGCTCGACGATGCGGGCGCCGTCGACGACGATGCCGCCGCCCGCGCCCTCGGCGAGGATCGCGAGCGGGTCGCGGATCCAGAGGCGGCCGGCGGTTGTCATCGGGGCGCCTCGGGGGCGCGCAGGTCCTCCGTCACCGTGCAGTTCGCCGCGAGTTCGACGTCGTGCGGCGGGTCGCGGAAGGTCTCGGCGACCGCCGCGTCGTACCAGTCCCGCATCGCCGGCAGGTCGAGCAGGCGCGCCGCGTAGTCCGCGGCGGCCGGGTCGGGCACGGTGAGTCCGTAGGTCTGGATCCGGAACGCGACCGGGCAGAAAAACGCGTCGGCGGCGCCGAACGCGGGGCCGGCGAGATAGGGGCCGCCGAAGCGGTCGAGGCCGGTCCGCCACAGGACCGCGAGGCGGGCGAGGTCGCGCAGCACCGCGTCCGGCATCTTCCGCACCCGGGCGCGGACGCCGCAGTTCATCCCGCAGACGTCGCGCAGCGCGGCGAAGCCCGAATGCATCTCGGCGGCCGCCGATCGCGCGAAGGCGCGGGCCGTTCGATCCTCGGGCCAGAGGCCGGGGTGGCTTTCGGCCAGGTATTCGACGATCGCGAGCGAGTCCCAGACCTCGGTCTCGCCGTCCAGCAGCAGCGGCACGAGCCCGTTCGGGTGCGCGGCGCGGAACTTCGACCAGGCAGCCTGGTCGTGGAACGGGACGAGGCGCTCGTCGAACGGGATGCGGGCGGCGCGCATCGCGACCCAGGGGCGCAGCGACCAGGACGAGTAGTTCCTGTTGCCGATGACGAGCGCGTACACGCGTCAGCTCCCCAGCATGTCGCGCAGCCGCAGCAGCGCGATCCGCTCCACCTGGCGGCAGGCGGTTGCGAACTCGGCGTCGCGGTCGTTGCCGATGCGGCTCTCGAAGGCGGCGAGGATGTCGTCCCTGGTCAGGCCACGGACCGCGATGATGAAGGGGAAGCCGAACTTCGCGACATAGGCCTCGTTGAGCTCGGTGAAGCGCGCGCGTTCGGCGTCGGTCAGCGCGTCGAGGCCGGCGCCGGCCTGCTCGGCAGTCGATTCCGCGGTCAGCCGCTTCGCCGCGGCGAGCTTGCCGGCGAGATCGGGATGCGCGTTCAGCACGCCGAGGCGCTCATCCTGCGAGGCCGAGCGGAACGCCCGCGCGAGCGCGCTGTGCACGCCGACGGCAGTGTCGTGCGCGGGGCCGAGCTCCAGTTCCCAGGCGCGTTCGGCGATCCAGGGCGAGTGCTCGAAGACGCCGCCGAACCGGGCTACGAACGCGTCTTTCGGCATCTGCGACGGGCGTTCGACCGGCGCCGGCGCCGGGTGGCGCTCGGCCCAGTGCCGGGCGATGGCGAGCCGGGTCGGGAACCAGACCCGGTCGTGGCTGCGCGCGTAGTCGAGGAACTTCTGCAGGGCCAGCGCTCGGCCGGGCCGGCCGATCAGCCGGCAGTGCAGGCCGATCGACATCATCTTGGGACTGCCTGCCGCGCCTTCGGCGTAGAGCGTGTCGAAGGAGTCCTTCAGGTACTGGTAGAAGTCGGACCCCTTGGCGTAGCCCGCCTGGATCGCGAAGCGCATGTCGTTTGCATCGAGCGTGTAGGGGATGATCAGCTGCTGGCGCCCGCCATGGTCGCGCCAGTAGGGCAGGTCGTCGTCGTAGGCGTCCGAGACGTAGTCGAACCCGCCGGCCTCGGTGACGAGATCGACGGTGTTCTCTGAGCAGCGCCCGGTGTACCAGCCGCGCGGGCGCTCGCCGGTTACTTCCGCGTGGAGCCGGATCGCCTCGGCGATGTCGGCGGCCTCGGCCTCGCGCGCATGGTCGCGGTAGTCGATCCATTTCAGGCCGTGGCTCGCGATCTCCCAGCCGGCCTCCTGCATCGCGGCGACCTGCTCGGGCGCGCGCGCCAGCGCGGTCGCGACGCCGTAGACGGTCACCGGGATGTTGCGCTCGGTGAAGATGCGATGGACCCGCCAGAACCCGGCGCGCGCGCCGTATTCGTAGATCAACTCCATGTTCCAGTGCCGCTTGCCCGGCCAGGGCTGGGCGCCGGTGATCTCGCTGAGGAACGCTTCCGAGGCCGCGTCGCCATGGAGCACGCAGTTCTCGCCGCCCTCCTCGTAGTTCAGCACGAACTGCACTGCGATGCGGGCGCCGCCCGGCCAGTCCGCCGCAGGCGGCCGACTGCCATGTCCCTTCATGTCTCTCGGATACCGCTGCACCTTGCCCGCCCCCATTTCTGCTCCGACCGCCTGTTCCGACCGCTGCATCCTAGGACAGGGCGGTCCCCGCGACTTTCAAAAACAACTTGAAAGTACTATCGGGCATCGCGGCTGGCGGATGCAGGGCTTCCGGCCCGATACTGCACGCGAAACGGAGGATGGCGCATGCGAGAAGGCAATGGATATGTCAGCACCCACGTTCTGGACGCGGCGCTGGGCCGCCCGGCGGCGGGGCTGGAGATCGAGGTCTGGCGGATCGACGGCGACGCGCGCCGGCTGCTGCGCCGGCTGACGACGAACGACGACGGCCGCACCGACGCGCCGGCGATCCGGGCGGAAGAGATGGCGACGGGCGCCTACGAGTTCGTGTTCCACGCGGGCGCCTATCTCGACGCGCGCCATGGTCCCGCCGACGGAGCCGCGCTTCCTCGACATCGTGCCGATCCGCTTCGGCGTCGCCGACGTGGACGCGCACTACCACGTGCCGCTGCTGCTGAGCCCGTTCAGCTATTCGACCTATCGCGGCAGCTGAGCCCGGGCGGCCCAGCGACAGTCCGTTTCCGTCCCGCGCATTTGTCGCGCTGCGGAAGGGCGCTACCACCCTTCATGACGCAAATGCATGGAGGATGCGGCGATGGCGAAGATTCTGGCGCTCTACTATTCGAGCTGGGGCCACATGGAGGCTCTGACCAAGGCCGCGGTAGAAGGCGCAGAGTCCGCCGGCGCGGACGTGACGCTGAAGCGGGTGGCCGAACTGGTTCCCGACGAGGTGGCGAAGGCCGCGCACTACAAGCTCGACCAGGACGCGCCGGTGGCGGACCCGATGGAGCTCGCCGACTATGACGGGTTCATCTTCGGCGTCCCGACCCGCTATGGCGTGATGCCCGCGCAGATGAAGAACTTCTTCGACCAGACCGGGGCGCTCTGGGCCAAGGGTGCGCTGGTCGACAAGGTCGCGACCGTGATGTCCTCGACCGCGACCCAGCACGGCGGCCAGGAATTCACGATCATCTCGACCCAGGTGATGCTGCAGCACCACGGCATGCTCATCGTGCCGCTGAGCTACGCTTGGCAGGGCCAGTCCGGCGTCGACATCCCGCGCGGCGGCTCGCCCTACGGCATGACGTTGCTGACCGACGGCGACGGGTCGCGCTGGCCGAGCGATCTCGATCTCGAGGGCGCGCGCTTCCAGGGCAAGCGCGTTGCCGACATCACGATGAAGCTGCACGGCTGAACCCCCCTGTTCCGCCCCGCGGCGGGCGGCTAGTCATGGCGCGGAAAGGACCCTCGCCATGACATCCTCGGCAATCGTCATCGGCGCCGGCATCACTGGCGTCGCAACCGCGCTCTGCCTAGCCCGCGACGGCTGCCGCGTGACGCTGATCGACCGCAACCCGCCCGGAGACCCGGCGCAGGCGTCGTTCGGCAATGGCGGGCTGCTCGCGCGGGCCTCGATCATCCCGGTGCAGGAGCCGGGCCTGATCTGGCGCGCGCCGGGCATGCTGGCGGACCGTGACGCGCCGCTGTTCCTGCGCTGGCCCTACCTGCCGCGCCTCGCGCCCTGGCTGGTTCCGTTCCTGCGCAACGGCGCGGCCGAGCGGCTCGACCGGATCGTGCCGGCGCTCTGGGCGCTGACCCGCGACACCGTCGAGGCGCACCGGGCGCTGGCCGCGGGCACGCCGGCCGAGCGCTTTATCACCTCCGGCAGCTACGGCTACCTGTTCGCCGATCGCGCCGCCTTCGCGCAGGAGGTCGAGGGCTACCGGCGCAAGGCGGCGCTCGGCATCACCTGGGACGAGCGCGCGGCGGCGGAGGTCGATCCTGCGCTGGGCCGCGACTACGGGTTCGCCGCAGTGCTCGGCGAGCATGGCTGGATCTCGCATCCGGGCCGCTATGTCGCGGCGCTCGCGTCGGCGGCGAAGGCGGCCGGGGCGGCGGTCCTGCGGGGCGAGGTCCGCGATCTGCGGGCGACCGCGACGGGCGTCGCGGTCGAGACCGGCGACGGCCGCCTGACTGCGGACCGGGCGGTGCTGGCGGCCGGCGTCTGGTCGGGCGGCCTCGCGAAGCGGCTGGGCCTGCGCGTCCCGATCGAGAGCGAGCGCGGCTACCACATCATGCTGGAGGCGCCGTCGCACAGGCCGCCGTTCCCGCTGATGCTGACCGACCGCGCGGTGCTGGTGACGCCGATGGAGGGCGCGCTGCGCTTCGCGGGCGTCGTCGAGTTCGGCGGAACCGCGGCGCCGCCCTCCGAGGCGCCCTTCGCGCTGATCCGCCGCGCGATCCGGCGCGCCTACCCCGATCTGACGTGGGAAAGCGAGACGACCTGGATGGGACACCGCCCGACGCTGACCGACAGCCTGCCGGCGCTGGGCCCGGTTCCCGGAGCGCCGGCGGTGATCTGCGCGTTCGGCGGCCAGCATCTGGGACTGACGATGGGGCCGCGCCTCGGCCGGCTGGCCGCGGACCTGGTCGCCGGGCGGCGCGCCAACATCGACCTCGCGCCCTACGCGCCCGGCCGCTTCGGGTGACCGGCGCGCTGCGCTGGATCGGCGACCAGGCGCACTGGCTGCTGGCCGGCGCCGTGGCGCTGTGCTTCGCAGCGCCCGGCCTGTCGGACCTGATGCGCCCGGCGCTGCCGCTGATGGTGCCGCTGGTGCTCGGGCTCGCGATGGCGCGCATCGACCTCGCCTCCGCCGCGCGCGCCGCGTTGCGCCCGCGCGAGGCGCTCGTCCTCGCGGGCCTGACGCTGGCGCTGATGCCGGCCTCGGCGGCCGCGTATCTCGCGCTCGCCCGGCTGCTGGGCCTCGACGCCGACCACGCGGCGGCGCTGGTCTATCTGGCCGCGGCGCCGCCGATCGCGTCCGCCGGCAGCCTGTGCTTCATCCTCGGCTACGACGCGCGCCGGGCGATCGAGGTCACGATCGCGGCGACGCTGCTGACGCCGCTGATCGGCCCGCTGACCGTCGGCGCGCTGCTGCCGGGCGAGGTTCCGCTGTCGGCGCTCGCGCTGGCGCGCAACCTCGGCCTGATGGTGCTGGGCGGCGTGGCGCTGGGGGTCGCCTCCAGATCGTCGTCGGCCGCGCGCGGATCGCCGCGCATGCGCGGGTCTTCGACGGCGTCGCGGTCATCGCGCTGGTGCTGATGGTGCTGCCGCTGTTCGCCGGCGTACCGGAGCTGATCGCCGCCGAGCCCGGCCGGGCGGCGGCGTCCTTCGCGCTCGCGCTCGCGGCCAATCTCGGCGTCGGCCTCGCGGCGCGGCGAATCCTCGGCGGGGTCGTGCGGCCCGAGCGGGCCGGGGCCTACGCGCTGCTCTTCGCGAACCGGACCGTGGCGCTCTATGTCGCGGCGCTGCCCTACGACCCGCATTTCGTTCTGTTCGTCGCCCTCTATCAGGTGCCGATCCTGCTGACCCCGCTCGCGCTGCGCAACAAAAGAACCACGCCAAATTGACTTGACGAGGGGCGCTTACTAAAAGCGCCCGAGACGCCTGTCCGCGCAGCATCCGGGAGCAGGCAGAAAAACAGCTTGCTGCGCATGCAGAGGAGATTGCCCCCTTGAAGATCGGCGTACCGAAAGAGGCCGCAGACGGCGAGAAACGCGTGGCGCTGTCGCCGCAATCGGCGGCGGCCCTGAAGAAGCTCGGCTACGATTGCGTGGTCGAATCCGGCGCCGGCGCCGGGGCGCGCTTCACCGACGAGGCCTACGCCGACGCCGGCGTCGAGGTCGTGCCCTCGGCGGCCGACGTCTGGTCCCAGGCCGACGTCGTCGCGAAGGTCCGCCCGCCCGAGCCGTCCGAGATCGAACAGTCGCGGTCGGGCCAGACGCTGATCTCGTTCATCTACCCGGCCCAGAACGCCGAGATGCTCGAGGCGCTGAAGGCCCGTGGCGTGACCACGCTGGCGATGGACATGGTGCCGCGCATCAGCCGCGCGCAGAAGATGGACGCGCTGTCGTCGATGGCCAACATCGCCGGCTACCGCGCGGTCATCGAGGCCGGCAACCACTTCGGCCAATTCTTCACCGGCCAGATCACCGCCGCGGGCAAGGTGCCGCCGGCGAAGGTGCTCGTCGTCGGCGCGGGCGTCGCGGGTCTCGCCGCGATCGGCACCGCGACTTCGCTCGGCGCGATCACCTATGCGTTCGACGTGCGCCCCGAGGTGGCCGAGCAGATCGAATCGATGGGCGCCCAGTTCGTCTATCTCGACTTCGAGGAAGCTGCGGCGGACGGCGCCGCGACCGGCGGCTACGCTGCCCCCTCGAGCCCGGAGTTCCGCGAGAAGCAGCTCGAGAAGTTCCGCGAGCTCGCGCCCGAGATGGACATCGTCATCACGACGGCGCTGATCCCCGGCCGCCCGGCGCCGAAGCTCTGGACCGCGGACATGGTCGCGGCGATGAAGCCCGGCTCGGTCATTGTCGACCTCGCCGCCGAACGCGGCGGCAACTGCGACCTGACCGTTCCGGACCAGATCGTCGAGAGCCCGAATGGGGTCAAGATCGTCGGCTATACCGACTTCCCGAGCCGGATGGCGACGCAGTCCTCGACGCTTTACGCGACCAACATCCGCCACATGATGGACGACCTGACCCCGGCCAAGGACGGGGTCCCGGTCGTCAACATGGAGGACGACGTGATCCGCGGCGCGACGGTCACGCATGCGGGGGAGGTCACGTTCCCGCCGCCGCCGCCCAAGGTCCAGGCGATCGCCGCGCAGAAGCCCAAGGCGAAGGCGGTCGAGGAGACTTCCGAACAGAAGGCGGCGCGCGAGATGGCCGTGCTGAAGAAGGCCGGCAACCGCACGACGGCGATGCTGGCGATCGGCGGCGTCCTGCTGCTGCTGGTCGGCCTCGCCGCGCCGGCGAGCTTCATGCAGCACTTCATCGTCTTCGTGCTCAGCTGCTTCGTCGGGTTCTACGTGATCTGGAATGTCGCGCATTCGCTGCACACGCCGCTGATGGCGATCACCAACGCGATCTCGTCGATCATCATCCTCGGCGCGCTGCTGCAGATCGGCTCGGCCAGCGTCATCGTGACCATTCTCGCGGCGCTGGCCGTGTTCATGGCGTCCATCAACATCTTCGGCGGCTTCCTCGTCACGCGACGGATGCTGGCGATGTTCCAGAAGAGCTGAGGGACCGCAGACAATGAGCATCGGACTTGTCACGGCCGCCTATGTGGTGGCGGGCGTTCTCTTCATCCTCGCGCTCGGCGGGCTCTCCAACCAGGAGAAGGCCAAGCGCGCGATCTGGTACGGCATCGTCGGCATGGGCCTCGCGGTCCTCGCGACGATCTTCGGCCCCGGCGTGGGCAGCTACTGGCTGCTGATCCCGGCGGTCATCGCGGGCGGCGCGATCGGCGCGGTCGTCGCCGGCCGCGTGCAGATGACCCAGATGCCGGAGCTGGTGGCGGGCTTCCACAGCCTCGTCGGCCTCGCGGCCGTCTTCATCGGCCTGAACGCGGACATCGAGGCCGGCCGCGCCGCCGCCGCGATCGCCAACGGCACGGCCGACCAGCTGACGGGCTTCGCCGCGACCCTCGCGCACAAGACGCCGGTCGAACTGTCGATCATGCGCGTCGAGGTGTTCCTCGGCATCCTGATCGGCGCGATCACCTTCACCGGCTCGATCGTCGCCTATGGCAAGCTGTCGGGCCGGATCGATTCCAAGGCGTTGACGCTGCCGTTCCGGCACCAGATCAACATCGCGGCCGCGCTGCTGTGCCTGCTGCTCGGCATCCTCTACTTCTACGGCGCCGGGATCTGGACGATGATCCTCGTCGCGATCATCGCCGGCGCGGTCGGCTGGCACCTGATCATGGCGATCGGCGGCGCCGACATGCCGGTCGTGATCTCGATGCTGAACAGCTACTCGGGCTGGGCGGCGGCGGCGATCGGCTTCACGCTGTCCAACGACCTGCTGATCGTGACCGGCGCGCTGGTCGGCTCGTCGGGCGCGATCCTCAGCTACATCATGTGCCGCGCGATGAACCGCAACTTCATCTCGGTCATCCTCGGCGGCTTCGGCGGCGCGACCGGCCCCGCGGCCGAGATCGAGGGCGAGCAGATCGCCATCGACGCGGACGGCGTCGCGGCGGCGCTCGACGACGCGGACAGCGTCATCATCATCCCCGGCTACGGCATGGCGGTGGCGCAGGCGCAGCAGTCGATCTCCGAACTGGTCAAGCGGCTGCGGGCCAAGGGCAAGGAGGTGCGCTTCGCGATCCACCCGGTCGCCGGGCGCCTGCCGGGCCACATGAACGTGCTGCTCGCCGAGGCGAAGGTTCCCTACGACATCGTCATGGAGATGGACGAGATCAACGAGGACTTTCCGTCGACCGACGTCGCGATCGTCATCGGCTCGAACGACATCGTCAATCCGGCGGCGCAGGACGATCCGAACTCGCCGATCGCGGGAATGCCGGTGCTGGAGGTCTGGAAGGCGAAGCAGGTCTTCGTGTCCAAGCGCGGCCAGGGCACCGGCTATTCCGGCATCGAGAACCCGCTGTTCTTCAAGGAGAACACGCGGATGTTCTACGGCGATGCGAAGAAATCCATCGACGAACTGCTGACCCGGATCAGCTGACGACGGCGCCATGGCCGGATCTGTGGAGATCGGGCCATGGTCCTGAAGATCGCCCGACCTACGTCCGATCCACGGCAAGCGAACGCCCTCTAGTCTCGTCACATCGAATGATGATGTGAGGAGACCCGAAATGACGACGTCCCGATTGAGAAAGAGGCTTCTGTCCGGCCTCGCCGGCGCCGCGGTGCTGGCCGCGATGCCGGCCGGCGTGCATGTCGCCCCGGACGGCTGGCGCATCGCGCCGGCCTTCGCCTTCGCCAAGGACGGCCGCGACGACCGCAGCGAAAGCAAGAGCGACCGCAGCGAGAGCAAGAGCGACCGCAGCGAGAGCAAGAGCGGCCGCAGCGAGAGCAACGACCGTGAGGACAGCGGCCGGAGCGAGCGCGACGATCGGGAGGACAAGTCCCGGAGCGAGCGCGACGACCGCGAGGATCGGGACCGGAGCGAGCGCGACTACGGCCACGACGCCGCGACGGAAGACGATGACCGCGGCCGGCCTGAAGTCGAGATCAGCCGCGGCGGGATCGAGGTCCGGAGCGTCGACGGCGTCAAGGAGGAGATCGAGGGCGGCCGCTACGAGCGCAAGGACGCGTCCGGGCGCACCGTCGAGGAACGTCCTGCGACACAGGCCGATATCGACCGGCTGCGCGGGCTGGCTGGCGCCGCCGGCGTGACCGCCACGCGCGGCGTCGCGTCGGGCAAGGTCGCGAAGGTCGAGATCCGCAGCAACGGCATCGAGGTCGAGAACAGCGACGGAAGCCGGATCGAGATCGAGAACGGCCGCTACGAGCGCAAGGACGCCTCCGGGCGCACCGTCGAGGAGCGGCCGGCGACCCAGGCTGACGTCGACCGGCTCCAGATGGCCGCGCGGGAGAGCCGTCCGGTGCGCCGGATCGCCGTCGGTCAGGTATCGCGCGTCGAGCGGTCGTCGCGGGGACTGGAGGTTCTCTACGCGACCGGCTGGCGGGAGGAGCTCGAGAACGGGCGCTACGAACTGAAGGACCCGAACGGAAATACGGTCGTCGAACGGGTCGCGACGCCGGGGGACATGGCGCGGATGGACCGCCTGGCCAGCCGGTGATCCCAAAGCCGGGACCTCGGCGCCCCGGCCTTTCCCGAAGCCGGCTCCCTGCGAAGGGAGCCGGCTTTCGGCGTTTCGGAAGCCCGCGGTCAGTCGAGCCAGCTCTGCCGCGCGATCAGGGTGGCTTCGACCCGGTTCCGGGCCTGCAGCTTTTCCAGGATGATCGTCATATAGTGCTTGACGGTCTTCTCCTGCAGGCCCAGCTCGGTCGCCGCCTCGCGATTGCTCAGGCCCCTGGCCACCAGGCGCAGAATGTCCTCCTCGCGCCGGGTCAGGTCCTCGATCCCGCCGCCATGGCCGCGCCGCGGCGATGCCGGCGCCTGCATGGCGGCCAGCACACGGGCCGCCAGCGCCGGCGAGACATGCGCCCGGCCAGCGGCGGTCTCGCGTAGCACGTCGAGCAGTTCGGCAGCCGACACGCCCTTCAGCACGTAGCCGATCGCGCCGGCCTGCATCGCCGCCATCACGTCGTGATCGGCCTCTGACGCGGTCAGCATGGCGACGCGCACGGAAGGATGGTCCCGGACGATCCGCCGCGCCGCGGCGATGCCGCCGCCGGGCATCGAGATGTCGAGGAGCGCCACGTCCGGGACGCAGGCCGCGACCAGCGCCACCGCCTCGTCGGCGGTCGCCGCCTCGCCGACGACCTCGAAGTCCGCGCTCTCGCCGATGCTGCGCGCCAGCCCCTGGCGGAAGATCGGGTGGTCGTCGGCGACGACGATCCGGATGCTCATCTGGCCTCACCTCCGGCGAAGGGCAGGTGCAGGGAGATCGTCGTGCCTTGCCCCGGTCCCGTCACGATCTCGATATGGCCGCCGATGCTCTCGGCGCGGTCGCGCAGGCCGGTCAGGCCCTGACCGCCATCGGGGCGGACCCGGGCCGCCTCCGACGGGTCGAAGCCTGCGCCGCGATCGCGCACGGTCACGCGGACCTGGTCCCCGGCGATGTCCACGTCGACGTCGACCTCGGCGGCGCCGCCGCCATGCCGATAGGCGTTCGACAGCGCCTCCTGCAGGAACCGGAACGCGCAGATCTTGGCGGAGGGGTCGAGCGCGGGGTCGGCTGGCCCGCTCCAGCCGACCGAGACTTCGGCCTCGGCCTGACGCCGGTGCAGCCCGACGACCCGGTCCACCACGTCGCGCAGGTCGGCCCGGTCCAGGTCCGGCAGCGACAGCCCGCGCGAGATGGTGCGGATCTCGGACAGCGCGGTGTTCAGCGCCGCCCGGATCTCGTCGGCCTCTTTGCGCCCATCATCGCCGGCCGGCAGGATCCGCTCGAGCCTCAGCGCCGCCAGCCCCAAGTATTGTGCGGGTCCGTCGTGCAGGTCCGCGCTGGCCTGGCGCAGGCGACGTTCGGATTCCGCGGTCGCCCTGGCGGAGGCGCTGACAGCGCGCTGGCGCAGGGCCGCATTCTGCGCGGCGATGTCGCGGCTGCGCTCGGCCTCTTGGACGAGCCGCGCCTGTTGCCGCGCGATCGTCCGGCCGCCCGCGCTGACGATGCCGAACAGCGACAGGCCGCAGAACGTGAAGACGCCCGCGACGATCATCCAGCTCTCGCGGCGCGCGATGTTCAGGTCTCGTACCAGCAGGTCCTCGACCGCGTAGAATTCGGCGACGGCGATGACCTCGCCGCTCCAGACCTCGCGCACGGGACTGTAGATCTCGAGCAGCGGCAGCCCCAGCGCCGCCTCGACCTGATCCTCCTCGTCCGAAAGGTCCTCGAGCGACGCGCTGACCGATCCCTGCCAGGCGCGGCGCAGGCCGTCGGTCGGGACAAACTGGCGACCGACCAGATCCGGGTCCGAAGCATAGGCGACGAGCCCTTCCTCCTTCCAGATCTTGTAGGAGACGATGCGCGCGCCCAGCGGCGTGCCCGACATCATCTCGTTCAGCGCCTGCTGCGCGGGCTCCGACAGCACGTCGGTCTCGGCGAGTTCCTGGGTGATCGGCGAGATCATGCTCTCCATGTAGAGCGCGGTCGCCGCGGCGGTGTTGTCGATGACCGCCCGTTCGATCCGCGCGGTGATCCAGCCGCCGACTACCAGCATGGCCGCCAGCATCACAGCCCCGCCCGCGAGCGCGAAGCGCCCGACGAGCGAAAGCTCACGCCAGAAACCGACAAGGCCCATCCGCACCCGCAACTCGTTTCTCGAACCGGCCCCAGTCATACCGCCGCTGGGTAGAGGCGGAACCGACTTTGGTCGGACGTTCCGCCGGGAAGGTTGATTTTCGATGACCGCCCGTCCAGCGACGGCGTGGCGGGACTTGCCGAACCTGTGGGCATTGCTCAGTGTCGCGCCGTCAGCGGCCCTCCAAGGGCCGGCGCAACCGGAGGAACAGCGGTGTCGGGACTGAGGATCGGCGTGATCGGCTGCGGGTTCTACGCGCAGAACCACCTGAGCGCATGGGCGGGGCTGGACGGGGCGGAACTTGCGGCGGTCTGCGACGTGAACCCCGAAGCGGCCGAGCGGGCGGGCCGGAAGTTCGGCGTCCCGCATTTTACCGATGCCGCCGACATGCTCGACCGCGAGAACCTGGATCTGGTCGATATCGTGACCCGCCACGACACGCACCGCCTCCTGGCGGAACTGGCGATCTCCCGCGGCGTCGCGACCGTCGTGCAAAAGCCGTTCGCGACGTCCTGGGAAGACGCGGTCGCCATCGTCGACGCCGCCGACGCTGCCGGCGTCTGGCTCGCCGTCCACGAGAACTTCCGCTACCAGGCCCCGCTGCGCCACGTGCGCCGGCTGATCGACAGCGGGGCCATCGGCACGCCGAACTGGGCCCGCATCAGCTTTCGCACCGGCTTCGACGTCTACCGGACGCAGCCGTACTTCTACGACGAGGAGCGACTGGTCATCGCCGACGTCGGCATCCACGTGCTGGATGTCGCGCGGTTCCTGATGGGCGAGGTCGAGCGGCTGTCTTGCGAGACCCAGCGCCGCAACCCGAAGGTCCGCGCCGAGGACACCGCGACGATGCTGCTGCGCCACACGAGCGGCGCCGCCAGCGTCGTGGACGCCAGCTACGCGGCGCGGCGCAGCCCCGATCCGTTTCCCGAGACGATGATGGAGATCGAGGGCGAGACGGGCTCGATCGTGACGCTGCCCGGATGTCGCGCCCGGGTCACGTCGCAGAACCTGGTCTGGGAGGAGGATATCGGCGCCCCGTTGCTGCCCTGGACCACGCGGCCCTGGCACGTCAGCCAGGAGGGCTCGCTCGGCGCCTGCCGGCATTTCCTCGAGGCGCGCGCGGCGGGCCGGGCGGCGGAGACTAGCGGGGCCGACAACCTGCGCACCTTCGCATTGGTGGACGCCGCCTACCGCGCCGCCGAGACAGGCCGAGCCATTTCGCCGCGAACTCGCTGAACGGGGTCCCTCGGACGGCGCGACCGGCCGATCGCGCCGCGCAACCGCATATACGCCGCACGAAACTATCTGTCTCGTCGAGCAAGATCGTTAACTCGGCTGTTGCCGAGCCGCTATTCGTTTGAAACAAATATCAAAAACACGGGGAGCCTCGTATAATGTCCATTCAATCAAGGCTGTTGGCCACCGTTGCCGTAGCCGGGGTCGCGGCGGCGGCCGCATTTCCGGGCGCCGCCGGAGCTCAGGAGCGGGTCCGCTGGCAGGTGCCGATGTCCTTCGCCTCGACGCTGACTGCGCTGGGCGACACGATGCCCTGGGTCGCCGACCAGCTGCGAACCGTCTCGGGCGGCAACATCGACCTGCAGGTCGCAGAGCCGGGCGCCGTGGTGCCGGCGTTGTCGATCTTCGAGAACGTCTCGACCGGCGCGATCGACGCCGGATATTCATGGATGGGCTACGAGATCGGCCAGGTTCCGGCGGCCGCGCTGTTCGGCGCCACGCCGTTCGGCCTGGAATCGGACGAATTCCTCGCCTGGATGAACTTCCATGGCGGGCGCGAGCTGCTGAACGAGACCTTCGCGCCCTACAACGTCTACCCGATCCCCTGCGGCACGATCAGCCCGGAGGCGGCCGGCTGGTTCAAGGAGCCGGTGAACTCCCCCGAGGATCTGCAGGGCCTGAAGTTCCGCGCGGCCGGGGTCGGCGGCGAGATCATGACCGAATACGGCATGTCCGTGACGATGCTGCCCGGCGGAGAGCTGTACCAGGCTCTGGAGACGGGCGTGCTCGACGCGACCGAGTTCTCGCTGCCCACCGTCGACGAGCAGCTCGGCTTTTTCCAGGTGGCCAAGAACTACTACCTGCCGGGCTGGCACCAGCCCTCGACCAACCAGTTCCTCTACGTGAACCTCGATGTCTGGAACGGCCTCGAGGATCAGACGAAGGCGACGATCGAGATGGCCTGCATGGCGGGCAATGCGATGGCGATCGCCAAGGCCGAGGCGCTGCAGGGCGCGGTCCTGAAGCGGTTCGAGGAACAGGGCGTGACGCTGCACGTCTATTCCGACGACATGCTGAAGGGCTTCTACGACACCACGAAAAAGGTGATGGAGCGCCGCTCGGCTGAGAACGAGATGTTCGGGAAGGTCTACGATTCGATGATGGCCTACCAGGAGGAGCTCGCGCCCTGGAAGGAGAAGGGCTACCTGCCCCGCGACTGGCTGAGCAAGAACGTCAGCAACGGCCAGTGACGGCCGCCTGACTTCGACGCCGGATGCGGCCCCGGTCGGGGCGCGCGTCCGGCCATTCGTGAGCGCGCGCGGAGGTGGGCAGATGTCCGACAACGACTACCGCGTCGATCTCGACGCGATCGAGGCGGCGGCCGCGCGCGGTCATGCGCTCGACTTTCCGCAGACCGCGCCCTCGCGCGTCATCGACGCGCTCGTCACGGCCACGGCGGCGGTTTTCAACTGGATCTGGCTGTTGCTGGTCGCGCTGATCGTGATCAACGTGCTGTTGCGTTACGTGATCGGCACGAACTTCATCGCCCTCGAGGAGATGCAGTGGCATCTCTACGCGGTCGGCTTCCTGCTCGGACTGGGTTACGCGGTCGATCTCGACGCGCATGTCCGGGTCGATGTCGCGGCCGAGCGCTGGCCGAACCGGCGTCGCGCCTGGGTCGAACTGATCGGCCTCGTCCTCTTCGTGATCCCGTTCATCTGGATCGTCCTCAGCAACGCGCTGCCCTTCGTCACGCGGGCCTACCAGCTCGGCGAGGTCTCGGCGGCGCCGGGCGGGCTGCCTTATCGCTGGGCGATCAAGGCCGTGATCCTGCTCGCCTTCGTCTATCTCGGCCTCGCGGTCGTCTCGCGCCTGCTGCGGGTCTGCTCCCGCCTGTTCGGCAGACCCCGGCCCATTTCCGACTGACCCTTCCCAGCGCCGATCCAGTGCGCCGTTGAAAGAGAGCCCGGATGCCCACCTACGACTACCTCGTGATCGGCATGATGCTCAGCTTCATCGCTCTGCTCTTCACCGGCTTCCCTATCGCCTGGACGCTGGCAGGGGTCGCGATCGTGTTCTCGACCATCGCCGTGCTCGGTTACGAGTACCTCGGCTGGGACACGTTCTTCCTGACCAGCCTCGACCGGCTGCACTCGATCTGGATCCAGCGCATCTACGCGCAGATGACGAACTGGATCCTCGTCGCCCTGCCGATGTTCGTCTTCATGGGCCTGATGCTGGAGCGCTCCGGCGTCACCGAGAGGCTGATGGTCAACTTCGTCCAGCTGTTCGGCCGGTTCCGCGGCGGGCTGGCGCTCGCGGTCGTGCTGATCGGCATCCTGCTGGCCGCCTCGACCGGCATCGTCGGCGCGTCGGTCGTGCTGCTCGCGGTGCTGTCGATGCCGATCATGCTGCAGCAGGGCTATTCCAAGAGCCTCGCCTCGGGCGTCGTCGCCTCCTCGGGCACGCTCGGCATCCTGATCCCGCCCTCGATCATGCTGATCATCATGGCCGACCAGCTGTCGCTGTCGGTCGGAAACCTCTATTTCGGCGCGCTGATCCCCGGCGTCATGCTCGGCGTCATCTACGTGCTCTACATCCTGGCGACGGCGCGGCTCTTTCCGCGCTCGGCCCCGGCCCCGAAGAACCTCAGTCCGGTCACCGGCCGGATGGTCTACGAGACGCTGAAGGCCGTTATACCGCCGCTGGCGCTGATATTCCTGGTGCTCGGCTCGATCTTCTTCGGCGTAGCGACGCCCACCGAAGCCTCGGGCCTCGGCGCGTTCGGCGCGATTGTTCTGGCGGCGATGAACCGCAAGCTGACCTGGCCGGTGCTGCGCGAGGTTTGCCAGAAGACGACGCTGACGACGGCCTTCATCTTCGGCATCTTCCTCGGCGCGACGGTGTTTGCGGTGACGCTGCGCCAGCTCGGCGGCGACGAGATGATCTCGAACGCGCTGAAGGCGCTGCCCTTCGGACCGAACGGCGTGATCGTGATGATCCTGCTGATCGGCTTCCTGGCCGGGTTCTTCCTCGACTGGCTCGAGATCTCGCTGATCATCCTGCCGCTGGTCGCGCCGGTCGTAGTCGACCTCGGCTTCGACCTCTACTGGTTCGTCGTGCTGTTCGCGGTGATGCTGCAGACCTCGTTCCTGACGCCGCCGGTCGGGTTCTCGCTGTTCTACCTGAAGGGCGTGGCGCCGCCCGAGGTCTCGACGATCGACATCTACAAGGGGGTGCTGCCGTTCGTCGCCTGCCAGGTTGTCGCCGTGATGCTGGTCTTCGAGTTCCCAGGCATCGTCCTCTGGCTCCCCTCGGTGATGTTCGGCGCGCCGTGATGCGCGCGGGGCGCCGAAAGGCAAAGCGCCGGCCGCGGCGCCGCGGCCACGGTGGAGCGGCGCACGAGCTTCAGGCCCATCGCGCAGCGGATCGGGCTGCGCTATGGTGACGGTCCTGACACCGCCCAAGAGGCGCTACGTGATCCCCGACCACTCGCCGCAAAAGCGCATGTCCCGCCGGCTGTTCCGTGCTGTCGGCGTGCGGGGGGGCGCGGACAGCCTGACGCTGGGCGAGGTCATCGCCGGTCTCGGCGACCGGTCGTTCGGATGGCTGATCCTGCTGTTCTCGCTGGTCAACCTGATGCCGCTCCCGCCGGGCTCGACGTTGGTCCTCGCGCTGCCGCTGCTGCTGGTGACCGGCCAGATGGCGCTGGGCCTGCGCGTCGTGCGGCTACCGGGCTTCATCACGCGCCGGCGGGTCGGCCGCAAGACGTTCCAGCGCGTCGTGCTGCGCCTGCGCCCGCTGATGCGGCCGATCGAGCGCGTCGTCCGGCCGCGCCAGCTCTACCTGTTCGAGCCCGGCCCCGAGCGGATGATCGGCGGCGTGCTCTTCGCCGTTTCGGTCGCGTTGTTCTTGCCGATCCCTCTCAGCGCCTACCTGCCCGCGATAGCACTGTTTGTCGCCGGCTTTGGCCTCGTCGAGCGCGACGGCGTCGTCACGACGTGCGGCGTCGCGCTCGGCGTCGTGTCGATCCTCGTCACCGTCGCCGTGGTCGGGGCGCTGGTATTCGGCGCCCGCGCGATCGCCGGTTGATGCCGATGGGGCTTGCGCTACGGCCCGCGTCCCGGTCAGGTTGCACGACGTCGAACCTTTGTGACTGGGGAGAGCACCGATGGCCCAGGGACTGCTTCTTACGCTGCTCGCCGCGCTGCTCGTGGCCGGCTGCGGCGGCGGAGGCGGCGCTCCCGGCCCGCAGATGCAGATGCGCGGCTGCGACGACGGCGGCTCGGGCGGCGTTGTGATCGACGGCGTCTGCCTCTGAGCGAGCGTGCTTGCGCCGCCCCGCGGCGCTGGCTAGCGTCATGCCCCGATGAGGCGCGGAGGGGCGGGATGACGCTGGAAGAGCTGGAACAGGCCGTGGCGGAGGGCGCGATCGACACCGTCGTCGCCGCGCTCGTCGACATGCAGGGCCGCCTGATGGGCAAGCGCTTCCAGGCGGAGTTCTTCCTGCAGTCCGGCCGGCACGAGACGCATGGCTGCAACTACCTGCTGGCGACCGATCTCGAGATGGAGACGGTGCCCGGCTACAAGGCGACGAGCTGGGCCGCGGGCTACGGCGACTACGTGATGAAGCCGGACCTCTCGACGCTGCGGGTCACGCCCTGGCTTCCCGGCACCGCGCTCGTGCTTTGCGACGTGCTCGACCACCACGACCATGCGCCGGTGCCTCACTCGCCGCGCGCGATGCTGAAGCGCCAGATCGCCCGGCTCGAGGCGATGGGCTATCGCGCGATGATGGCCTCCGAGCTCGAGTTCTTCCTGTTTCGCCAGTCCTACGAGGCGCTGCAAGGCGCCGGCTACCGCGGCCTCGACCCGGTCAGCCCGTACAACGAGGATTACCACATCTTCCAGACCTCGAAGGAAGAGGAGGTCATGCGCGCAATCCGCACCGGGCTGAACGCCGCCGGCATCCCGGTCGAATGCTCGAAGGGCGAGGCCAGCGCCGGTCAGGAGGAAATCAACGTCCGCTACGACGCGGCGCTGGCCGCCGCCGACGCCCATGCCATCGTCAAGAACGGCGCCAAGGAGATCGCCTGGTCCAAGGGCCAGGCGCTGACCTTCATGGCCAAATATTCCGACCGCGCCGCCGGCTCGTCGAGCCATGTCCACCAGTCGCTGCGCAGCCTCGACGGCGCGCCGGTCTTCCACGACCCCGACGCGCCGCACACGATGTCAAAGGTAATGCGGAACTACCTCGCCGGCCTGCTCGCGCACGCCTCCGAGATCACCTTCTTCCTCGCGCCCTACATCAACAGCTATAAGCGCTTCGCCTCGGGCACCTTCGCGCCGACCAAGGCGATCTGGTCGAACGACAACCGCACCGCCGGCTACCGGCTGGTCGGCGAGGGCACGAAATCGGTGCGCGTCGAATGCCGCGTCGGCGGCGCCGACCTGAATCCCTACCTCGCCTATTCGGCGCTGCTCGCCGCCGGCATCGACGGCATAGAACGCGGTCTGGACCTTGAGCCCGAGTTCCGCGGCGACGCCTATGCGGCGGCCCGGCGCCCGCGAGATCCCGACCAACCTGCGCGACGCCGCCGAGGCGCTGCGCCGGCTCGAAGATGCTGCGCGCGGCCTTCGGCGACGACGTCGTCGACCACTACGTCCATGCCGCCCGCTGGGAGGTCGCCGAGAGCGACCGCCGCGTCACCGACTGGGATCTCGCGCGCGGCTTCGAGCGCGCATGACGCGGCCCCGCTGGCGGAGCGGCGCAAATGGTGGTTAAGCCTCAGGGCCGGGACCTGCAACGCCGGCGCGGCGCCGGCGGTCGGCTAGGAGTCGCGGGCCGCGATGGAGATTGCAATGGCCGATGTCGCCGTCACCTATTTCGACTTCTCCGGCAGCCGCGGCGAGGAGGTCCGGCTCGCGCTCGCGATCGCCGGCGTCCCCTTCGAGGACAACCGCCTCAGACCGCGACGCCTTCGCCGCGCTGAAGCCCGACCTGCCCTACGGTTCGGCGCCGGTGCTCGAGATCGCCGGACGCGGGGTCTTCGCCCAGACCAACGCGATCCTGCGCCTGATCGGGCGCCAGCACGGGCTGCACCCCGACGACCCGTACGAGGCCGCCCGCCACGACGCGCTGATGGAGGCCGCCGAGGAACTGCGCCAGAAGGTTGCGGCGACGATGCGCATCGACGACCCTGATGCCCGCCGGGCCGCGCGCCAGCGCCTCGCCCAGAGACGTTGCCGCTCTGGGGACGCTCGGTCGAGGCGCAGATCGGCGAGGGGCCCTTCGTCGGCGGCGACGCATATCAGCGTTGCCGACCTGAAGCTCCACATGCTTGCGCGGTGGGTCGCCAGCGGCGCGATCGACGACGTGCCCGCCGACACGCTCGGCGCCCTTCCCGAAACTCCAGGCGCTCTCCGCCGCCGTGCGCGACCATCCGGCCGTCCTGGCCTGGACTTCCGCGCATTGAGGCCGCCCCGCGCCCCTGCCCTGCCGCCAAGGAAGCGTCGATGACCGACACGATCACCTGCATTTCTCCCGTCGACGCCAGCGTCTATGCGACGCGCCCCGCCGAAACCGCCGCCGCCGCGCGCGCCCGCATCGACGCCGCGCGCGCCGCGCAGAAGGACTGGGCGCGCCGCCCGCTCGACCGGCGCATCGCGCTCGTGCGCGAGGGCGTCGAGCGTCTCGGCCAGCTCAACGCCGACATCGTCACCGAACTCGCGTGGCAGATGGGTCGGCCGGTTCGCTATGGCGGCGAGATGGGCGGGGTGCGCGAGCGGACCGACTACATGGCCTCGATCGCGGACGAGGCGCTGGCGCCGGAGCGGATCGAGGACAGCGAGCGGTTCCGGCGTACGATCGCGCGCGAGCCGCTCGGGGTCGTCTTCGTCATTGCGCCGTGGAACTATCCGTTTCTGACTGCGATCAACACGATCGTCCCGGCGCTGATCGCCGGCAATGCGGTCGTGCTGAAGCATGCGAGCCAGACGCTGCTCGCCGGCGAGCGGCTGGCGCAGGCCTTCGCGCACCTGCCGGAGGGCGTTTTCGCGAACCTGGTCCTGACGCACGAGACGACCGCCGACGCTGATCGCCGCGCGCGCCTTCGACTTCATCAACTTCACCGGCTCGGTCGCGGGCGGAAGGTCCATCGAACGCGCCGCCGCCGGAACCTTCGTCGGCACGGGGCTCGAGCTCGGCGGCAAGGATCCGGGCTATGTGCGCGCCGACGCGAATCTCGACGCGGCGGTGGACACGCTGATGGACGGCGCGATGTACAATGCCGGCCAGTGCTGCTGCGGCATCGAGCGCATCTATGTCGACCGGACGCTCTACGACGACTTTGTCGGCAAGGCCGTCGACTGGGCGTCGAACCTGCGCCTCGGCAACCCGCTCGACGAGGCGACGACGCTCGGCCCGATGGCCCACAGGCGCTTCGCCGACACTGTGCGCGCGCAGACGGCCGAGGCGGTGGCCGCCGGGGCGACCGCGCTGATCGACCCCGCGGCGTTCCCGGCCGACGAGGGCGACAGCGCCTATCTCGCGCCGCAGATCCTGACCGGCGTCGACCACTCGATGCGCGTGATGACCGAGGAGAGCTTCGGCCCCGTGGTCGGGATCATGCCGGTCTCGGGCGACGACGAGGCCGTCGCGCTGATGAACGATTGCTGCTACGGGCTGACCGCGTCGATCTGGACCAGCGACGTCGAGGCGGCCGAGGCGATCGGCGCGCGGATCGAGACCGGCACCGTCTTCATGAACCGCGCCGACTATCTCGACCCGGCGCTCTGCTGGACCGGCTGCAAGGAGACCGGGCGCGGCGCCGCGCTGTCGCGCCTCGGCTACCTGAGCCTGACCCGCCCGAAGTCCTATCACTTCAGGAAGCTCTGACATGGCGCCAACCGCCAACTGGAACTACCCCACCGCGATCCGCTTCGGCGCCGGCCGCATCGACGAACTGGCCGAGGCCTGCCGCGCCGCCGGCATCGCCCGGCCGCTGTTCGTCACCGATCCCGGCATCGCGCCGCTGCCGATCGCCGCGGGTCGCGCTGGACGTGCTGGCCGAGCGGCGGCCTGCAGGCGGCGGTGTTCTCCGACGTGCAGCCGAACCCGACCGAGACCAATGTCGAGGCCGGGCTCGCCGTCATGCGCGCCGGCGGCCACGACGGCGTGATCGCCTTCGGCGGCGGCTCGGCGCTCGACTGCGGCAAGGTCGTCGCCTTCATGAAGGGCCAGACCCGGCCGATGTGGGACTTCGAGGACATCGGCGACTGGTGGACCCGCGCCGATCCGGATGGCATCGCGCCGATCGTCGCGGTGCCGACCACGGCCGGCACCGGCTCGGAGGTCGGCCGCGCCGGGGTGATCACGAATGTCGCGAGCCACACCAAGAAGGTGATCTTCCACCCGAGGATGATGCCGGCGCAGGTGATCTGCGACCCGGAACTGACCGTGCCGCTGCCGCCGCACCTGACCGCGGGCACCGGCATGGACGCGCTCGCGCATTGCCTGGAGGCCTATCTGCGCGCCCTCCTACCATCCGATGGCCGAGGGCATCGCCGTCGAGGGCATCCGGCTCGTGCAGGAGAACCTGCTCGACGCCTACCGCGACGGCACCGACCTCGACGCGCGCGCGAACATGCTGAGCGCCGCGGCGATGGGCGCGACCGCGTTCCAGAAGGGGCTCGGCGCGATCCATGCGCTCGTCGCACCCGGTCGGCGCGCTCTACAACACGCATCACGGGCTGACCAACGCGGTCTTCATGCCCTACGTGCTCGACTTCAACCGCGAGACGATCTGGGACAAGGCCGACCGCCTCGCCGGATGGCTGGGGCTCGAGGGCGGCTTCTCCGGGCTGCTGGACTTCGTGCTGCGCCTGCGCCGCGACCTCGGCATCCCGCACACGCTCGACAAGATCGGCGTCGACGAGGCGCGGTTCGAGCAGATGGCGCAGATGGCGATCGTCGACCCGACCGCCGGCGGCAACCCGCGACGGCTCACCGAGGCCGACGCGCTGGAACTGTATCGCCGCGCATACGACGGCCGCCTGGGCTGAACCCAGGCGGCCGATCGTCAGACGATGAGGGGCGTCCGGCGCGGACGCCCGCAAGCATCAGGAGCGGAAGTCCGTCTTCGGCGCGGAGCCGGTCCCGGTCGTACGGGTCTCCGCTTCCGCCGACTTCATCTCGCGGTCACCAGCCTCCTTGCCGGCGGACGCCGCGGCCTTGGCCACGTTTCCAACCCGCTCGGTTATCGGCTTGCCCTCGACCACGAGGTTCTCTTCATGGGAGGCGGTCTTGGCCGCCTCGACCGCCTCGCCAGCGACGTTCCGCGCCTTCTCGGCAGCGCGATCCATCGCGTGCTCGGCGTCCTGCTTCAGCGAATCCCGCGTCTCGCCGAACGTCTCGTCCTCGAAGCGGGTGTTCGGCAGCATCGCGCCGATCGCCGCGCCGACCGCGAGACCGATGGCCCCGAGCACCAGAGGCTCGCGATCGAGCGCATCCATCACCGAGCGCCGTCCACGATCGGCCATGTCACGGAAGTCGTCCGCCGCGTCATGCGCGCGGTCCGACGCGCCGGCGCCCATGCGGCGCGCGCGCTCGGCGGCGTCGTGGGCCCGGTCGGAAGCGCCGGCGCCCATGCTGCGCGCCCGGTCCGCCACGCCCCCGGCCGTGGAACGAACCCGGTCCGTCGCCGCGCCCGCAGCGCCGCGCGCCCGGTCCGTCGCCGCGCCCGCGGCGCCGCGCGCCCGGTCCGCATAGCCGCTGCTCGTGTCGTCGCCGCTGCCCGTCGTCGTGCCGGACCGATGCCCGCTCGTGACATCGTATGGCGTGGCCGGGCCCGTCGAGCCGGTGGTCGAGAACTGCGACGTGGTCGTGGGGCCGGTGCTCGCGCCCGTCGGGCGCGCATAGGCGTCGTCATGGTCGTCGCGGTCATAGCTCCGGCCGCGGCTGTACCCGCTCGACGACGACCTAGACGGACCCGAGCCCATCATCAGCCAGGCGAGGCCCGATCCGATAACGGCCAGCGCCATCGGATTGTCACGGACCTGCCGGCGCAGGTTGTCCAGCGCGAGCGTGCCGTCCGAGTCCTTCATGTAGGTCACGAACTCGTCGACCATCTTGCCGGGGCTCATCTTGTCCTGAAGGGCTTCCGCCGTCTCAGCGATGCCGGCCCGGATCTCGTCGGCCTCGCGCTCGAGCTGGCCTGATGTACGTTCATTCATTTCGCAGTCTCCTTGACCAGCGCCATATCCTTTTCAACCGACCGCACCGTCCGGTCAGGGGCCATGCCGGACGGCGACATCTTGCCCGCTCCCGAGCGCAGCAGGATCGCGCCAATAACGGCCAGCACAACGCCGACGATCAGCGACGCCAGCCAAGCGGCCATTCCGGCATCGACCATCGCGGCGACAACCGCCTGAACGATCACGAGCAGGGCCGCGAGCAGCAACGCCGCGCCTATCGCGACGGAGACGACGCCGCCGCGGATCGAATTCATCGAATCCCGCATCTCTGACTTCAGCAGGTTGATCTCGGTCCGGAACAACGCGTTCATCTGCGTAACAAGATCGGTCAGCAGCGAGCCGACGGGCCTCTGGTCCGCTGTAGTCCGGCTGTCTTCCATGCTCATGATTTCTCTCCCGGACGGGTGTCGGTCGTCTTGGGTGGATTCGCAGGGCCCGATGTGCCGCCAACCGGCGACGGACGAACGCCGGCGCTTGCTCCTGTCGTTCCGCCGCCAGCTCCCGCCGCCGGGCTCGTGCCGAGGCTGGGTCCCGTCGCCGAACTCGTGCCCGCGCTCGCTCCGGGCGTGGAGGAGGGACGCGGTTCGCTCGACGTTCCGCCCGCGGAGAAGCTGCTCGCGGGCAGCGCGTGTTCCGCCTGCCCGCTCATCCCCTGGGCGGTCCCGCCCGACGCGCCGCCCGTCCGATAATGATCGGATGAGCCGCCGGTTCGGCGATATTCGGACGAACTGCCGTGGCTATGCGATGTGCTGCTGCTTGCGAACCGCGCCAGGGCGAACCCCGCAAGCATGCTTCCTGCGAGGAAGCCGACAGGGTTCTGCCGGCCGAACTCGCGAACTCCGCCGATCATGTCGGACGAGGACTTGTTCTCCAGCGCGCCGGAGAACCGCTCCAGGCCTTCGGCCGCCTGGCGAACCAAGTCCGAGACGGGCCCCGGCTCCTTGTCGGCCAGCTCGTCGCCCGCAGACCGGACAGCGTCCGCGAAGGTCCGGAGGTGGCTAGCCGCTGCGCCCTGCAGTTCGTCGGCCTTGCCGGAGGCCATCTTTTTGGCCTCGGACCCCGCCTCCGACGCGGCGTTCCTTGCATCCGCGACGAGGCCTTCCGTAGCCTGCTTTTCCTGACGGACTGCGTCCTGGGACGACGAGGCGCCCGCCCGGGACTGCGATCCGCTCCATTCATTCTGTGTCATCAACTCGGCTCCCAATCGCCTAAGTGCGTGATCTCCACGGAGCTCCCCAGTTTGTCGAAGAGCCGTCGAGCCGTGTACTTGAGAACGGCCTGCCGCCCGCATCGTTCCCGTCGTGGCTGGCGGAAACCGCCGATGCGCTGGTGGCGCGCCCGGCAGTGCGAGCGCCTAATGCGCGCGAAGGCGCGGCGCCGGCGCCGTACGACGGCTGCGGCGGTCACAGGCGGTCCCGCGCGTCCGCGTTAACGTGTGTTGACAAACGGTTACGGTATTCAGGAATTGATCTTAATTACAGTACGTTGAACCTTACGAACGCTGTGCCCAGCGGCGCGTGGCGCAGGTCGTCGTGCGAGCCGGCCGGACAGACGGTCGCTCCGCTGCTCGAGCAGGCATCGGCGTCAATCGGCCGAAGGCGGCCGGCCAGTCCGGTCGCCGGCCCGTTCCGCAACTAGGTGATCGGTCAGAATCTCGCCGAAGATCTGCGCCGCCGGCGACAGGCGGCGGCCGCGCAACGCCAGCATCGACCATGGCGCAACGCTGATGGACTCACGCACCGGCAGTTCGGTGACCTGACCGGGTCCGACGGCGCTGGTCAGCAGGCGGGCGACCTCGCGGCTGACCGGCGCCACAGCGTGCGAGCCGGTGATCATCGCGATGGTCACGAGCAGCGAGGACGTGTTGGTCACATGGCCAGGCAGCCGCGCGCGCTGCGCCAGCAGCGCCTCTTCGACCGCCATGCGGATCGGCGCACCGGCGTCCTGCATCACCCAGTCGTAGTCGAGAAGGTCGGCCAGCCCGAGCGAGTCCCGACCGGCGCAGGGATGACCGGAGCCTGCGACGATTGCGACCTCCTCGCCGCGCGCGCGCACCGTCTCAAGCGGGGCGGGGTCGGTCTCGGGCGGGATCCGGGCAAGCGCGAAGTCGAGCCGAAGCGTGGTCAGGTCGCGCACAAGCTCCCGGCTCGCCGCCACCTGCACATGGACCTCGGCCTGCGGCGCAACCTGCTTCAGCCGGCGCAATGCCGGGACGACGCAGCCAATCGCGGCGCCCGTCACCGCCCCCACGCGAACCGTGCCGCCGCGGCCCGACCGATAGCGCTCGAGCTGCTCGGCCGCGCCGTCGATCTCGTCGATCACATTGCGCGCGCAGCGCGCCAACAGGTCCCCGGTCGGGGTCGGGGTCATGCCCCGCGGGTGCCGCTCGAACAGCGCGACCCCGCAAAGCTCCTCGATCTCGGCGAGGCTCCGCGACGCCGCAGGCTGGGTCAGCGTCAACGCCTGCGCCGCCAGAGACAGCTGACGCCGCTCCGCGACCGCGTCGATCAGCCGCAGATGGCGGATTGTCAGGCGTTGGACAAGGGTCGCGTGCATCGTGATCCTCCCGACATGTCCAAATTGCTATGCGGGAAAGCGTTATTTCTATTTGAGAGACATGCAAAGCGGCGTTAACCGTGAGCGCAGACCGCGACGCGGCGCAAGACAAGGGGACTGCGTGTGACCGCGCGCCCCAGCGGAGGAGACAACGATGACCGGAGGCGGGATCGCGCGGAACGCCGCGGGGCTGACCCGATGAGCGGGTTCAAGCCGGCCGAATGGCCCCGGCCGCTGCGCTCGCACCAAGTGGTACACTGGGTCGACCAAGGACAACATCTACCACCGCTCCTGGATGAAGAACCAGGGCTTGCCCGCCGACCTGTTCGATGGTCGCCCGGTGATCGGCATCTGCAACACCTGGAGCCAGCTGACGCCCTGCAACGCGCATCTGCGGGATCTGGCGGAGCGCGTGCGCCACGGCATCTACGAGGCGGGCGGCCTGCCGCTCGAGTTCCCGGTCTTCTCGCCGGGCGAGAGCTCGCTGCGCCCCACCGCGATGCTGTACCGCAACCTCTGCGCGATGGACGTCGAGGAAGCGCTGCGCGCGAACCCGCTCGACGGGGTCGTGCTGCTGGCCGGCTGCGACAAGACGACGCCGGCGCTGCTGATGGGCGCGGCCAGCGTCGACACGCCGGCGATCCTCGTCTCGGGCGGGCCGATGCTGAACGGCTGGTTCCGCGGCGAGCGCGTCGGCTCGGGCACCGCGCTGTGGCAGATGTCCGAGGGCGTCAAGGCCGGCACGATGAGCCGACGAGGACTTCCTCGAAGCCGAGGCGGCGATGAGCCGCTCGCCCGGCTCGTGCAACACGATGGGCACCGCCTCGACGATGGCGAGCATGACCGAGGCGCTGGGCATGGCGCTCAGCGGCAACGCGGCGATCCCGGCCGTCGACAGCCGGCGGCGCGTCATGGCGCACGTCTCGGGCCGGCGGATCGTGCAGATGGTCAAGGACGACCTGAAGCCATCCGACGTGCTGACCAAGCAAGCCTTCGAGAACGCGATCCGCGTCAACGGCGCGATCGGCGGGTCGACGAACGCGGTCATCCACCTGTTGGCGATCGCGGGCCGGGTCGGCGTCGACCTGACGCTCGACGACTGGGACCGGCTGGGGCGCGACATCCCGACCATCGTCGACCTGATGCCGTCGGGCCGCTTCCTGATGGAGGAGTTCTTCTACGCGGGCGGCCTGCCGGTCGTCATCAAGGCGCTGGGCGAGGCCGGGCATCTGCACAAGGACGCGCTGACCGTCTCGGGCGGCGGCGATCTGGGACGAGGTGAAGGACGTCCGCAACTGGAACGCGGAGGTGATCCGGCCGGCCGACAAGGCGCTGACCGAAATCGGGGGCATCGCGGTGCTGCGCGGCAACCTCGCGCCGGACGGCGCGGTGCTGAAGCCCTCCGCCGCCTCGCCGCACCTGATGCAGCACCGCGGCCGGGCCGTCGTCTTCGAGGACATCGACGACTACAAGGCCCGGATCAACGACGAGGCGCTCGACATCGACGAGACCTGCGTGATGGTGCTGAAGATGTGCGGGCCGCGCGGCTATCCCGGCATGGCCGAGGTCGGCAACATGGGCCTGCCGCCGAAAGTGCTGCGCAAGGGGATCACCGACATGGTGCGGATCTCGGACGCGCGGATGTCCGGAACCGCCTATGGCACGGTCGTTCTGCACACCTCGCCCGAGGCGGCGCGCGGGGGGCCGCTCGCGGTCGTGCGCACCGGCGACATGATCACGCTCGACGTGCCGGGGCGGAGGCTGGAGCTCGAGATCTCCGAGGCCGAGCTGTCCGAGCGGCTGGCGGCCTGGACGTCGCCGGTCACACGGCCGGGCGGCGGCTGGTCGCAGCTCTACCACGACCACGTGGCAGGCGCGGACACCGGAGCGGACCTCGATTTCCTGAAAGGCTGTCGCGGCCGCGAGGTCGGGCGGGATTCGCACTGATGGCCCCGATCCCCGTCGCGGTCGCCGGCGTCGGCAAGATCGCCCGCGACCAGCATCTGCCGGCCATCGCGGCCGATCCCGACTTCGCGCTGGTCGCCGCGGTGTCGCGCCATGCGACGGTCGAGGGCGTGCCCAACTTTCCGGACATGGCGACGTTCCTGCGCGACGGACCGGACGCGGCGGTCGCGCTGTGCGCGCCGCCGGGCGCGCGGACCGACATGGCGCTGCAGGCGATCGCTGCGGGCCGCGACGTGCTGCTTGAAAAGCCGCCGGCGGCGACGCTCGGTGAGATCGAGGCGATCGTCGCGGCTGCGCGTGACGCGGGCGTGGTCCTGTTCGCGACCTGGCATTCCCGCTTCGCCCCGGCGGTGGCCGAGGCGCGCGACCTGCTGGCGGGCCGCAACGTCCGCTCCGCCCGCATCGTCTGGAAGGAAGACGTGCGGCGCTGGCATCCGGGCCAGGACTGGATCTGGCAGCCGGGCGGGTTCGGCGTGTTCGATCCGGGCATCAACGCGCTGTCGATCCTGACCGAGATCCTGCCCGGGCCGGCCTTCGTGCTCGGCGCGCGCCTCGACGTTCCGGGCAACCGGGCGATGCCGATCGCGGCCGAACTGGAGATGACGGTCGCGGGCGCGCCGGTGTCGGCGGAATTCGACTGGCGCCAGGAAGGGCCCCAGACCTGGGACATCGCGGTTGAGACCGACGAGGGGCCGGTGACCCTGTCCTCGGGCGGCGCGCGCCTCAGTGTCGACGGCGCAGCGGTGGCGGATCTGCCCGAGACCGAGTATCCCGCGATCTATCGACGCTTCGCCGCTCTGGCGCGAGCGCGGAAAAGCGACGTCGACCTCGCTCCGCTGCGCATCGTTGCGGACGCGTTCCTGGTCGGCAAGCGCATGACTGTGGAGAATTTTGATGACTGACCACGCATTTCACGGGCGGCACCTGATCGCCGGCGAATGGACCGGCAGCACGCAGACGTTCGATTCGGCGCCGCTGACCGGCACGCCGCACAAGGTCAGCCTCGGCGGCGCGGCCGAGATCGCGCGCGCGGCCGAGGCGGCCGAGGCGGCGTTCCTGGACTACGGCTGGACCACGCGGGAGGCGCGGGCGGCGTTTCTCGAGCGGATCGCCGACGAGATCGAGGCGCGGGCGGAGATCATCACGGCGATCGGCACGGCCGAGAGCGGGTTGCCGGAGGGCCGGTTGCAGGGCGAGCGCGGGCGCACGACCGGGCAGCTGCGGCTGTTCGCGAAGGTGCTGCGCGAGGGCGACTATCTCGACGTGCGCCACGACCCGGCCGATCCGGAGCGCAAGCCGCTGCCGAAGCCGGACCTGAAGCTGGTCCAGCGCCCGTTCGGGCCGGTCGGCGTGTTCGGCGCGTCGAACTTCCCGCTCGCGTTCTCGACCGCGGGCGGCGACACCGCCTCGGCGCTGGCGGCGGGCTGCCCGGTTGTCGTCAAGGGCCACCCGGCGCATCCGGGCACCGGCGAGATCGTCGCCGAAGCGATCCTGGCCGCGATCAAGGCGTCGGACATGCCGGCGGCCACGTTCCAGCTGGTGCAGAGTAACTCGAACGAAGCCGGCGAGGCGCTTGTGCAGCACCCGCTGATCCGCGCGGTCGGCTTCACCGGTTCGATCGGCGCGGGACGCGCGCTCTACGATCTCGCTTGTGCGCGGCCGGAGCCGATCCCGTTCTACGGCGAGCTTGGCTCGATCAACCCGCAGTTCATCCTGCCGGGGGCGATGGCGGCGCGCGGCGCTGCCATCGGCAAGGGCTGGGCGGGGTCGCTGACGATGGGCGTCGGCCAGTTCTGCACCAATCCGGGCGTCGCGATCGCGATCGCCGGGGCCGAGACCGACGCATTCGAGGCGGCGACGGTCGAGGCGCTGGGCGCGGTCTCGGAGCAGCCGATGCTGACGCCGGGCATCGCGAAAGCCTATTGTTCCGGGCGTGACCGCGTCGTCGGGCACGACGGCGTCAAGGCCTTGGTCGCTTCGGGCAGCGAGGGCCGCAACGTCGGGCCGGACTTGCTGGCGGTCGACGCGGCGACATGGCTCGCGGATCCCAAGCTGCACCAGGAGGTCTTCGGCCCGTTCGGCATTCTGGTCCGCGCGGCCGACGTGGACCAGATGACGGACGTCGCGCTTGCGCTGGAAGGGCAGCTGACAGCGACGCTGCATTTGGACGAGGCCGACATGGAGACGGCGAAGCCGCTGGCGCCGATCCTCGAGCGCAAGGCCGGCCGCCTGCTCGTCAACGGTTTTCCGACCGGCGTGGAGGTCAGCCCGGCGATGATGCACGGCGGCCCTTACCCGGCCTCCACCAGCGGATCAACGACGTCGGTCGGAACGCTCGGGATCCGCCGCTGGCTGCGGCCGGTCGCCTACCAGGACTTCCCCGACGCATTGCTGCCGGCCGATCTGATCGACTGAGCGAGCGCCGGACGACGCCGAACCAAGCGCGCGGGTCGTCTGAGGCCCGCGCGTCTCACTGCCGCCGATCCGGCGGTAGAAAACCGGTCCGCAAAGGCGGTCCGACCCAACGGGAGGACGTGAAGTGAAGAGACTTAGCCTGATCGCGATGGCGCTCGCGGGCGTGATGCTTGCGCAAGGTCCCGCCATGGCGCAGGACAAGGGCACGGTCGGCATCTCGATGCCGACGAAGTCCTCCGCACGCTGGATCTCCGACGGCGAGAGCATGGTCAAGCAGTTCGAGGAGGCCGGCTACGAGACCGATCTGCAATATGCCGAGGACGACATCCCGAACCAGCTCGCGCAGGTCGAGAACATGATCGTGAAGGGCGTTGACGCGCTCGTCATCGCCGCGATCGACGGCACGACGCTGTCGAACGCGCTCGAGAACGCCAACGCCTCCGGCATCCCGGTCATCGCGTATGACCGGCTGATCCGCGACAGCGGCAACGTCGACTACTATGCGACCTTCGACAACTTCCAGGTCGGCGTGCTGCAGGCGACCTCGCTGGTCGACGGCCTGAAGGAGCGCTTCCCCGACGCCGAGGCGTGGAACGTCGAGCTGTTCGGCGGCTCGCCCGACGACAACAACGCCTACTTCTTCTACGACGGCGCGATGTCGGTGCTGCAGCCGATGATCGACTCCGGCGAGATCGTGATCCCGTCGGGCCAGATGGGCATGGACACGGTCGGCACGCTGCGCTGGGACGGCGCGGTCGCGCAGGCCCGCATGGATAACCTGCTGTCGGCCAATTACACCGACCAGCAGGTCCACGGCGTGCTGTCGCCCTACGACGGCCTGTCGATCGGGATCCTGTCCTCGCTGAAGGGCGTCGGTTACGGTTCGGGCGACATGGCGATGCCGATCGTCACCGGCCAGGACGCCGAGGTGCAGTCGGTCAAGTCGATCCTTGCCGGCGAGCAGTACTCGACGATCTTCAAGGACACCCGCGAACTCGCCCGAGTCACGGTCGGCATGGTCGAGGCGGTGCTCGGCGGCGCCGAGCCGGAGATCAACGACACCGAGACCTACGACAACGGCGTCAAGGTCGTGCCGTCCTACCTGCTGGTTCCGGTTCCGGTCGACGAGAGCAACTGGGAAGAGACGCTGATCGACAGCGGCTACTACACGATGGACCAGATCCAGTAAGCGCGGTGATCCTCCGCCGGGCGCGCGCCCGGCGGAAACCCGGTCCCCAGGAACGAGCCAGATGGAAACGATTCTCGAGATGCGCGGCATCTCCAAGAGCTTTCCCGGGGTCCGGGCGCTCGACGACGTGAACCTGCGCCTGAAGCGCGGCGAGATCCATGCGCTGTGCGGCGAGAACGGCGCCGGCAAGTCCACGCTGATGAAGGTGCTGAGCGGCGTCTACCCGCACGGCAGCTACGAGGGCGACATCGTCTACGAGGGCAAGACGATGTCCTTCGGCAGCGTCGCGGACAGCGAGCGCGAAGGCATCATCATCATCCACCAGGAGCTGGCGCTGGTGCCGCTGCTGTCGATCGCCGAGAACATGTTTCTCGGCAACGAGAACGCGACGCGCGGGGTCATCGACTGGGCGCGCACGAACCAGCTCGCCGAGCAGAACCTGCGCAAGGTCGGCCTGTCCGAGAGCCCGACGACGCTGGTCGACGCGCTCGGCGTCGGCAAGCAGCAGCTCGTCGAGATCGCGAAGGCGCTGTCGAAGCAGGTCAAGGTGCTGATCCTCGACGAGCCGACGTCGGCGCTGCAGGAGAACGACAGCCAGAAGCTCCTGGACCTGCTGCTGGAGCTGAAGGCGCAGGGCATCTCGTCGATCCTGATCTCGCACAAGCTGAACGAGGTCAGCCGCGTCGCCGACAGCATCACGACGCTGCGCGACGGCGCGACGGTCGCGACGCGCGACTGCCACGCCGAGACGGTCAGCGAGGCCCAGATCGTGCGCGACATGGTCGGCCGCGACATGGCGCACCGCTATCCCGAGCGCACCCCGAAGATCGGCAAGACGCTGCTCGAGGTGTCGGACTGGACGGTCTGGCATCCCGAGCACGCCGAGCGGCAGGTGATCAAGGGCGTGAACCTGACCGTCGCCGCGGGCGAGGTCGTCGGCATCGCCGGCTTGATGGGCTCGGGCCGCACCGAGTTCGCGATGAGCCTGTTCGGCCGCAGCTACGGGCGCAACGTGACGGGCTCGGTCCGGCTCGAGGGCCGCGAGATCGACACGTCGACCGTGCAGAAGGCGGTCGAGAACGGCATCGCCTACGTCACCGAGGATCGCAAGGCGCTGGGCCTCGTGCTCGAGGAGACGGTGCTGCGCAACATCACGCTCGCGCATCTGCAGGGCGTGTCGCGGCGCGCCGTGATCGACGATGGCGAGGAGCGGCAGGTCGGCGAGAAGTACCGCCGCGCGCTCAACATCCGCACGCCGTCGGTGTTCCAGAAGGCGGTGAACCTGTCGGGCGGCAACCAGCAGAAGGTCGTGCTGTCGAAGTGGCTCTTCGCCGATCCGAAGGTGCTGATCCTCGACGAGCCGACGCGCGGCATCGATGTCGGCGCCAAGTTCGAGATCTACGGGATCATCAACGAGCTGGCGGCCGAGGGGCGCGGGGTCGTCGTGATCTCGTCGGAGATGCCCGAGCTGCTCGGCATGTGCGACCGGATCTACGTGATGAACCAGGGCGCTTTCGTCGGCGAACTCGATCGTGCGGACGCGAGCCAGGAAGCGATCATGTCGATGATCGTCAGATCGTGAGAGGGTAGGCAGATGGCGGACGTGAAGACCACGCCTGACGAACTCGGCGCCGCGCGCCTGCCGGTGCGCACGTCGGTATCGGGGCGGTTGCGCGACTACGGAATGCTGATTGCGCTGGTCGCGATCATGGCGTTCTTCCAGGTGATGACGGACGGCACGCTGATGCGCCCGGTCAACCTGACCAACCTGTTCCTGCAGAACAGCTACATCATCATCATGGCGCTGGGCATGCTGCTGGTGATCGTCGCGGGGCACATCGACCTGTCGGTCGGCTCAGTGGTCGGCTTCGTCGGCGCGCTGGCAGCCGTGATGCTGGTGCACTGGGACATGCCGACGATCCTCGTCGTGCCGCTGTCGCTGCTGATGGGCATCGTGATCGGCGCCGCGCAGGGCTACTGGGTCGCGTACTGGAAGATCCCGTCCTTCATCGTCACGCTGGCGGGGATGCTGGTGTTTCGCGGGCTGACGCTGTGGCTGCTCGCGGGTCAGTCGGTGGGGCCGTTCCCGCCGAGCTTCCAGGCGCTGTCGACCGGGTTCGTGCCCGACATCTTCGGCGGCGAGGGGTTCAACTGGACGGCGCTGGCGCTGGGCGTGCTGGCCGCGGCGCTGATCGTCGTGCCGGCGGCGAACGCGCGGGCGCGCAACGCGCGGTTCGGGATGGAGGAGGAGCCGACGCTGTTCTTCTGGCTGCGCAACGGCGTGCTGGCGGCGGCGATCATCTTCATCGCCTACATGCTCGCGACCTATCGCGGCCTGCCGAACGTGCTGATCACGATGGCGGTGCTGGCGTCGCTCTACGCGTTCCTGACCAACCGCACGACGATCGGGCGGCGGATCTATGCGCTCGGCGGCAACGAGAAGGCGGCGAAGCTGTCGGGCATCAACACCGAGCGGCTGACCTTCCTGACCTTCGTCAACATGGGGATGCTGGCGGCGCTGGCGGGGCTGATCTTCGCTGCAAGGCTGAACACGGCGACGCCGAAATCGGGCGTGGCCTTCGAGCTCGACGTCATCGCGGCCGTCTTCATCGGCGGCGCGTCGATGTCGGGCGGCGTCGGCAAGATCACCGGCGCGGTGATCGGCGCGTTCATCATGGGCGTGATGAACAACGGCATGTCGATCCTCGGGATCGGCATCGACTACCAGCAGGTGATCAAGGGCCTGGTGCTGCTCGCGGCCGTGATCTTCGACGTCTACAACAAGGGCAAGCAGAGCTGAGGCCGAGCCGAAGCCGACCGAAGGAGACTGACACCATGACGACCCGCCCCTATACCGGCATCTGGCCGGTCGCCCCGACGCCGTTCACCGACGACGGCGCGCTCGATCTCGACGGCATGAAGCGGGCGATCGACTGCATGATCGACCAGGGCGTCGACGGCATCTGCATCCTCGCGAACTTCTCCGAGCAGTTCCTGCTGTCGGACGAGGAGCGCGCGGCGCTGACCCGGCTCTGCCTCGAACATGCGGCGGGCCGCGTGCCGATCATCGTGACGATCTCGCATTTCTCGACGCAGGTCGCCGCGGATCGGGCGCGCGAGGCCGCGGCGATGGGCGCGGCGATGGTGATGATGATGCCGCCCTACCATGGCGCGCTGCTGAGGTCCGACGAGGAGGCCACGTTCGAGCATTTCGAGCGGGTGGGCCGCGCCGGCGGGATCCCGATCATGGTGCAGGATGCGCCGATCTCGGGCGTCACGCTGTCGGTCCCGTTCATGGCGCGGATGGCGCGCGAGATCGAGCAGGTGAAGCTGTTCAAGATCGAGGTCCCGCAGGCCGCGGCCAAGCTGCGCGCGCTGATCGAGGCCGGCGGCGACGCGATCGAGGGGCCGTTCGACGGCGAGGAGGCGATCACCTTCATGGCCGATTTCGACGCCGGCGCGACCGGCACGATGACCTCGGCGACGCTGCCCGACCTGATCAAGCCTGCGGTGGTCGCCTATCTGGAGGGGCGGCGCTCGGAGGCGGCGGCGATCTACAACCGGCTGCTGCCGCTGATCAACTTCGAGAACCGGCAGTGCGGCTGGCGCTCGTGCAAGGCGGTGATGGTCGAGGGCGGGGTGTTCAAGTCCGAGCATGTGCGCCATCCGACGCGTCCGCTGCACCCGGATACGCGGGCGCAGCTGCTGGAACTGGCGCGGGAGGTGGAGCCTCTGGCGCTAAGCTGGGGCAGGTAGGCGCGGTCTCACGATGCGACGCGGATCAAGCCATTGGAAAGAATCATATTTACGGTTGGCCTTGAGTTATCCACAGGCTTGGGCAAGTTGACCCGACGTTCGCGCGTCAGGTCCGCGCCGTCAGCTCGGTCGCCCATGCCGGGACCGCCTCCGAGGCCGGGCCGTAGCGGCGCTCGTCGAAGTCGAAGGCGTTGCCGGAGGGCTCCAGGTTGATCTCGCAGGTCCGGACGCCCGCGTCGCGGGCCATTCCGACAAAGCCCGCCGCCGGGTAGACCGAGCCCGAGGTTCCGATGGCGACGAAAAGATCGGCCGCCAGCAGCGCGTCCTCGATCGCCTCCATCCCGATGGGCATCTCGCCGAACCAGACCACGTCGGGCCTCAGCTCGCCCGGCGCGCCGCAGGCCGGGCAGGCATCCGCCGTCGTGAGGTCGTCGCGCCAGGCTGCGGCGACGCCGCAGGCGAGGCAGCGCGCCTTCAGGAGCTCGCCGTGCATGTGGTGCACGCGGGGCGCGCCCGCCCGCTCGTGCAGGTCGTCGACGTTCTGCGTGCAGAGCCACAGGTCGACCGCGCCGGCGAGCCGGGCCAGCGCCGCATGGGCCGCGTTCGGGCTGGCCGCCAGCAGGTTCCGGCGCCGGGCGTTGTAGAAGTCATGGACCAGCCCGCGATCGGCGGCGAAAGCCTCGGGCGTCGCGAGCTTCATCGGGTCGAACCTGGACCAGATGCCGCCCACGTCGCGAAATGTGCCGAGGCCGCTCTCGGCCGAGACGCCGGCGCCTGTCAGGACGAAGACTTTCATGGCGGCGCTCCGTTCGGCTGTCTGTGAGGCTAAGCGTGCGCGTCGACGCTGTCGACGCCGCGCATCAGACCCGGTGGCACCGGGTCGGGCTCGTCCGCGAAGACGTCCGGGTTCTCGACGCGCAGCCGGGCGATGATCGCCTCGATCCGCGACAGGTGGTCGCGGATCCGGTCGACGGCGGCGTCGGCGTCGCGGGCGCGCAGCGCGTCGAGGATCGCCCGATGCTCGCCGAGCACAAGTCCCGCGTCCGTCGGCAGGCTGAGGTAGCGCACCCGGTCCATCTGCGCCTTCGTGTCGCGGATCAGCTTCCAGGCGAAGTCGAGCCCGACCATTTCGCAGATGCGCCGGTGGAACTCGTCGTCGAGCCCATGGAAGGCCAGGCGGTCGCGCTCGCGAACGGCGACCGCCTGCCGGGCGAGGTTCTCCTCGAGCTCCTCGAACTGTGGCTCGTTCAGTCTACGCGCGGCAACGCGGGCGGTCTCGATCTCGATGGCGGTTCGGATGAACCGTGCCTGCAGCACCGCGTTGCGCGAGATCTGGCTGACAGTCGTCGCGCGCTGGGGCCGCACGACGAGGAAGCCGAGCTGCGAGAGCCGCCAGAAAGCGTCTCGCACCGGCTGGCGCGAGACGCCGAGCTGGCGCGCCACCTCGGCTTCGGACACCTTCGTGCCAGGCGGCAGCGCCAGCGTCACCACGTCGTTGTAGAGACTCGTGAACACCTGCTCCGTCACCGAGGGCGGACGCACCGGCTCGATCCTGCTCAGGTTCAGCGGTTCCAAACGAGCGTCTCCAGTTGACCCGAATCGCATACTAACATACTAGATGATCGTAACGAGGCGAATCTACCGCCCGATCAGATCGCAGGGAAGGGAGATGATGGCGCTGCAGGATCCAGACCGGTTGTTCCCCGTCGATCCGACCTCGCGCGGCATCGCGCGCGACCTCTACGCTGGCGTCGCCGACCTCCCGATCCTCAGCCCGCACGGCCATACCGACCCGCGCTGGTACGCAGAGAACGCGCCCTTTCCCGATCCGGCGCAGCTGTTCGTGACGCCGGATCACTATGTGTTCCGGATGCTGTGTTCGCAGGGCGTCGATCTGGCCGATCTGGGCGTTCCCCGCGTCGACGGAGGTCCGGTCGAGACCGACGGGCGCAGGATCTGGCGCCGCTTCGCCGAGGGCTATCGGCTGTTCCGGGGCACGCCGAGCGCGGATGTGGCTCGACTACACGTTCGAGAAGGTCTTCGGCCTGACCGAGCGCTTCGGGCCCGAGACCGCGGACGCCCACTACGACCACATCGCCGACTGTCTGGCCCAGCCGGAATTCCGGCCGCGGGCTCTGTTCGAGCGCTTCGGCATCGAGGCGATCGCGACGACCGAGGGACCGCTCGACGACCTGCGCTGGCACAAGGCGATCCGCGACAGCGGCTGGGCCGGGCGGGTGATCACCGCCTACCGGCCCGACATGGTCGTGGATCCGGAGTTCGAGGGCTTCGTCGGCCATGTCGAGGCGTTCGGCGCGCTGACCGGCTGCGACGTGACGACCTGGGACGGCTATCTGGAGGCGCACCGGGTCCGGCGCGCGTTCTTCAAGGAATTCGGCGCGACCAGCAGCGACCACGGGCATCCGACGGCGCGGACCGAGGACCTGCCGCAGGCGGATGCGGCGGCGCTCTACGAGCGCGTGCGCACGGGCCGGGCGACGCCGGAGGAGGCCGACGCGTTCCGGGGGCAGATGCTGACCGAGATGGCGCGGATGAGCCTCGAGGACGGGCTGGTGCTGCAGATCCACGCCGGGCTCGCTGCGCAACCATTCGGCGGCGACGATGGCGCGGCATGGCCGCGACAAGGGCTTCGACATCCCGGGCCGCACCGACTTCGTGCGCGCGCTGAAGCCGCTGCTCGACGCGGTCGGGCATGCGCGCGGATCTCAGCGTGATCCTGTTCATGCTCGACGAGACGACGCTGTCGCGCGAACTGGCGCCGCTGGCGGGGGTCTATCCCTGCCTGAAGCTGGGGCCGGCCTGGTGGTTCTTCGACAGCCCGGAGGGGATGCGCCGGTTCCGCGAGCTGACCACCGAGACCGCGGGCTTCTACAACACCGTCGGCTTCAACGACGACACCCGCGCGTTCTGCTCGATCCCGGCCCGGCACGACATGGCCCGGCGGGTCGACTGCGCCTATCTCGCCACGCTCGTCGCCAGCGGAAGACTGGCCGAGGACGAGGCCCACGAGGTCGCGACCGACCTCGCATACCGGCTTGCCAAGCAGGCCTACCGGCTCTGAACAGCCAACAGCGGAGGAAGACACGATGACTTTCCTGAAGACCACGACGGCCGCGCTGCTCGCCAGCGCCGCGCTGGTCGGGGCGGCGTCCGCCTGCGAGACGACGTTCCGCTCGTCCGACACCCATCCGGACGGCTATCCGACCGTCGAGGCGGTCAAGGCGATGGGCGCGATGCTCGAGGAGCGCACCGACGGGCGCCTGTGCATCGAGGTGTTCCACTCGGCCCAGCTCGGCGAGGAGAAGGACACGATCGAGCAGACCCAGTTCGGCGTGATCGACATGAACCGCGTCAGCCTCGGGCCGTTCAACAACATCATCGAGGAGACGCAGGTCCCGTCGCTGCCCTACATCTTCCGCTCGGTCGATCACATGCACAGCGTGATGGACGGGCCGGTCGGCGAGGAGATCCTGGCGGCGTTCGACGACCACGACCTGATCGGGCTCGCCTTCTACGACGGCGGCTCGCGCAGCTTCTACAACTCCGAGAAGCCGATCACGTCGATGGAAGACCTGTCGGGCATGAAGTTCCGCGTCATGCAGTCGGACATGTTCGTCGACATGGTCTCGGCGCTGGGCGCGAACGCCACCCCGATGCCCTACGGCGAGGTCTATTCGTCGATCCAGACCGGCGTCATCGACGGGGCGGAGAACAACTGGCCGTCCTATGACAGCTCGGGCCATTTCGAGGTCGCCAAGTACTACACGCTCGACGAGCACCTGATCGTGCCGGAAGTCCTGGTCATGTCGAAGACGACCTGGGACACGCTGTCGCCCGAGGATCAGGAGATCGTCCGGCAGGCCGCGAAGGACTCGGTGCCGATCATGCGGGAGCTGTGGTTCGCCCAGGAGGCCGCCTCCGAGCAGAAGCTGCGCGACTCCGGCGTCGAGATCGTCGCCGACATCGACAAGACGCCGTTCATCGAGGCGATGGGTCCGGTCTACGAGAAGTACGTCACGTCGGACAAGCTGAAGGACATGGTCGCCCGCATCCAGGCGACCGAATAGGCCGATCAGCCGCAGCCGGCCCCGGGCGAGTCCCGCGGGCCGGCGCATTCCTCAGGGGGTAATCGTGCAGGACGGACTTCTTAGCGTCGCCCGGGCGACGAGCGTCTTGGCGCGCGCTGGCGCTCTGGCTCGCCGGCGCCGGGCTGGTGCTGATGACGGCGCTGATCGCGGCGCAGGTCTTCTGGCGCTACGTGCTGAACGACAGCATCTCCTGGACCGAGCCGGCCTCGGTGATGATCATGGGCTGGTTCATCTTCCTCGGGGCGGCCGTGGGCATCCGCGAAGGCTATCACCTGTCGTTCGACGTGCTGCTCTACGTCGTTCCCGACCGGCTGAAACTCGTGCTGCACACGGTTTCGGACCTGGTCGTCGCGAGCTTCGGCTTCGGGATGATCTGGTTCGGCGCCGAGCTGGCCCGGAAGACCGCGGGCAACATGCTGCCGAGCCTCGGCATCTCGGGCGCCTTCGACTTCCTGCCGATCGTCGGCGGCGGCGATCCTGATCGTGCTGTTCTCGGCCGAACGGATCGCGCGCCGGGCTGCAGGCCTGCCGACCGCCCGGTTCGGCGAAACCGAGCTGGAGGACTGAGGCGTGGAGCTCTGGGTGCTGTTCGGGACGTTCGTGGTCCTGCTCCTGATCGGAACGCCGGTCGCCTTCTGCCTCGGGATGTCCAGTTTCGCGACGGTGCTCTACATGGGCCTGCCGCCGGTCGTCGTCTTCCAGCGGCTGAACTCGGGCGTGTCGGTCTTCGCGCTGATGGCGATCCCGTTCTTCATCTTCGCCGGCGACCTGATGGTGCGGGGCGACATCGCGCGCCGGCTGGTGGGGCTCGCGGGCGCGATGGTCGGGCACCTGCGGGGCGGGCTGGGACAGGTCAACATCATGGCGTCCGTCATGTTCGGCGGCGTTTCCGGCTCGGCCGCGGCCGATGCGTCGGCGGTCGGGGGGCTGATGGTGCCGCAGATGAAGGCGCGCGGCTACGATGTCGATTACGCGGTGAACATCACGGTCGTCGGCTCGATCATCGCGCTGCTGATCCCGCCGTCGCACAACATGATCATCTATTCGATCTCGGCGGGCGGAAAGATCTCGATCGCCGACCTGTTCACCGCCGGCATCCTGCCCGGCTTCATCCTCGCGGTGTCGCTGATGTGCGCGGCATGGTACGTCGCCCGCAAGCGCGGCTACCCGACCGAGCCCTTTCCGGGCATGCGCATGCTTGGCCATCTCTTCGTGTCGGCGGCGCCGGGCCTCGTCCTCATTGCGATCATCTTCGGCGGTGTGCGCTCTGGCGTCTTCACCGCGTCGGAAAGCTCGAACATCGCGGTGGTCTACGCGATGTTCGTGACCTTCTTCGTCTACCGCTCGCTGAGCTGGACCGACTTCGTCGCGGCGACGATGGCGGCGGTGAGGACGACCGCGATGGTGCTGATGGTCATCGGCTGCGCCGCGTCCTTCGGTTGGCTGCTGGCCTACCTGAAGGTGCCGACGATGATGGTGTCGCTGCTGCAGGGCGTGTCGGACAACCCGATCGTGATCCTGCTGCTGCTGAACGTGGTGCTGCTGATCCTCGGCACGTTCATGGACATGTCGCCGCTGATCGTCATCACGACGCCGATCTTCCTGCCGGTGGCGATCGCCTTCGGAGTGGACCCGGTGCATTTCGGCGTGATCCTGATCCTGAACCTCGGGATCGGCCTCTGCACGCCGCCCGTTGGCGCGGTCCTGTTCGTCGGCTGCGCGGTCGGGCGGATCCCGATCTGGCAGGCGGTACGCACGATCTGGCCGTTCTATGGCGCCGCCTTCGCGACGCTGATGCTGATCACCTACATCCCGGCGCTGTCGCTCTGGCTGCCCTCGCTTTTCCACTGACGGAGACCCGATGACCGATCACCTGCAGAAATTCCCCGAGGTCGACGCCGGCAACGACGTGCTGCGCAAGGTGCTGTCCGACAGTCCCGACCTGATGGTCGTGCGCTTCGCCTTCGGACCGCGCGGGGTAGGCGCCTCGCACAGCCACCCGCACGTGCAGTCGACCTACGTGCAGTCGGGCCGATACGAGTTCACCATCGCCGGCGAGACCTTCGAGGTCGGGCCCGGCGACAGCTTCATCGTGCCGTCGGGCGCCGTGCATTCCTGCAAGTCGATCGCGCCAGGGGTGCTGATCGACACGTTCACGCCGCGCCGCGACGACTTTCTCTGAAGGAACCCTGCCCCATGCTGACCGTCGAGACCCGCCACGCCATCGACCCGCGGACCGCAATCGAGTTCGACACCGAGCTGCTGCGGGATCATTTTCTCGTCGACGGCATCTTCCGCGACGGGGAGATCCGGCTGGTCTACACCCATTACGACCGGATGATCATCGGCGGCGCCGTTCCTGCGGGCAGGGATCTGGTGCTCGACCATGTCGCCGAGGCCGGGACGGAGACGATCCTCGCGCGGCGCGAGATGGCGATCGCCAACATCGGCGGCGACGGGACCGTGACCGTCGGCGGTGAGACGCATGCGATGGTCAAGGGCGACATGCTCTATCTCGGCATGGGGGCCGGGCCGGTGACCTTCTCCGGAGGCGGGCGGTTCTACATCCTGTCAGCGCCTGCGCATCAGACCTATCCGACGCGGCTGGTCCCGATGGCCGAGGCCAAGATGGTGTCGCTGGGCGCTGCCGAGACCTCGAACGCGCGGGTGATCCGGCAATACGTGCATCCCGACGTGATGCCGTCGTGCCAGCTCGTCGTAGGCCTTACGCGGCTGGAGCCGGGCTCGGTCTGGAACACGATGCCGGCGCATGTGCATGACCGGCGGATGGAGGCCTATCTCTACATCGACGTCGCGGCGGACCAGCGGGTGATCCACCTGATGGGCGAGCCCGACGAGACGCGGCACCTGGTCGTCGCCAACGAGCAGGGCGCGATCTCGCCGCCCTGGTCGATCCATTGCGGCGCGGGGACGGCGTCCTATGCGTTCATCTGGGCGATGGCCGGCGACAACGTCGACTACCGCGACATGGACATGGTCGACATGGGAGAGCTGCGGTGAGCGATCCGTTCCGGCTGGACGGGCGCCGGGCGCTGGTCACCGGCGCGAATACCGGCATCGGCCAGGCGATCGCCGTCGGCCTCGCGCGCGCCGGCGCCGACGTGGTCTGCGCCGGCCGCTCGGCGATGGACGAGACGCTGGGCCTGATCGCCGATGCGGGCGGCTCGGCGCAGGCGATGGATCTGGCGCTCGACGACGCGATGGCGGCGGCGGCGCGGCTGGACGAGGCCGGGCCGCTCGACATCCTGGTCAACAATGCGGGCGTGATCCGGCGCGCGGATTCGGTCGAGTATTCCGAGGCGGACTGGGACGCGGTGATCGACGTGAACCTGAAGGCGCTGTTCTTCATGTCCCAGGCCTTCGCGCGGGCGCTGTTCGCGCGCGAGGCGCAGGGCGCGGTCGTGAACATCGCGTCGCTGCTGTCGTTCCAGGGCGGGATCCGGGCGCCGGCCTATACCGCCTCCAAGCATGGCGTGGCCGGGCTGACCAAGCTGCTCGCCAACGAGTGGGGCGCGAAGGGGATCAACGTGAACGCGATCGCGCCCGGCTACATCGCGACGAACAACACCGAGGCCCTGCGCGCCGACCCGGACCGCAACCGGGCGATTCTCGAGCGGATCCCGGCCGGGCGCTGGGGGCAGGCCTCCGACATCGCCGGGGCGGCGGTGTTCCTTGCCTCGCCGGCGGCGGCCTATGTCCATGGCGCGGTCATCCCCGTCGATGGAGGCTGGCTTGCCCGCTGACCTGCCCCGCCTGACCCGCAGGCCCGGTCCCCGTCCGGGCGTCGGGATCGTCCATCTCGGCCTCGGCGCGTTCTTCCGCGCGCATGGCGCGATCTACATCGCCGAGGCGATGGCGGCCTCGGGCGGCGACTGGGGCATTCTCGGCGTCAGCCTCGTCAACCCGACGCAGCGCGACCTGCTGGCCCCGCAGGGCTTCGACTACACGGCTTGCGAACTCGGCCCCGACGGCGAGACGCCGCGCGTGATTGACGTGATAGAGGGCGTGCTGGTCGCGCCCGAGGATCCGGTGGCGGTGCTGTCGGCCATGACGGCCGCCGCGACGCGGATCGTCACGCTGACCGTGACCGAAAAGGGCTATTGCCACCTGCCGGCGACCGGCGCGCTGGACCGCGTTCATCCGGACATCGCGCACGATCTGGTCCATCCGGACGCCCCGCGCTCGGCGCCGGGCTTCCTCGTCCGGGCGCTGGCGCGGCGGCGCGACGCGGGGCGCGCGCCCTTCACGGTGCTGACCTGCGACAACCTGCCCGAGAACGGCCGGCTGGTCCGCGGGATCGTGCTGGAGCTGGCCGGGCTGATCGACGCGGGCCTCGCGGAGTGGATCGCGGCGGAGGGGCGCTTTCCGGCGACGATGGTCGACCGGATCGTGCCGGCGACCAAGCCCGAGGACGTGGAGCGCCTGGCGCGCCTGACCGGGCGGCTGGACCTGTCGCCGGTCATGCACGAGCCGTTCCGGCAATGGGTGATCGAGGACGACTTCGTCGGCGGTGACCGGCCGGATCTCGAGGCGCAGGGTGCGCAACTGGTGCGCGACGTGACGCCGTTCGAGCTGATGAAGCTGCGCTGCCTGAATGGCACGCACTCCACATTGGCCTATCTCGGGTATCTCGCCGGGCACGAGACGATTTCGCAGGCGGTCGCCGACGCCCCGTTCGCGGCGCTGTGCCGCAGGCTGTGGGCGAACGAGATCATCCCGACGCTGACGCCGCCGGAGGGCGTCAGCCTGCACGCCTACGCCGAGGCGCTGCTTGAGCGCTACGCAAACCCGGCCATCCGGCACCGAACCTGGCAGATCGCGATGGACGGCAGCCAGAAGCTGCCCCAGCGGCTTCTCGGCACGCTGGCAGAGAACCTTGCCGCCGGGCGCGACGCTCCCGGGTTGATCCTCGCGGTCGCCGCGTGGATGCGCTACGTGGGCGGCGTCGACGAGGCGGGCGCGCGGATCGACGTGCGCGACCCGCTGGCCGGGCGGCTGAAGGCGCTGAGCGACTCGGCCGGCGATGCCGCGGCCAAGGTCGCCGCGCTGCTGTCAGTGCGCGAGGTTTTCCCCGATGCGCTTGCTCGGAATCCGGATCTGCGCGCGGAACTGAGCGCCGCGTACCGCGGACTTGAGTCCGATGGCGCACGGGCGCATGTGGCGGCGCTTGTCTCGCATTGACAGCGAGCCGTCTTGCGAGGCGCCGAGCCGAACCCGCTTGCGGCGCGGGCTGCCGCCGCCCCGGATTTCGGTGAAGACGGGAAGTTCGTCAAGCTTCCCGGATCATCGTTCCCCGATACGCAACGGTCTGTGCGGAGGACTGGCCTAGTCTCGCGGCTCCTTCGACCGCATTTGTGGTCGTGAGAGACATATGCCAAGGGCAGGAGCATAGAGCCATGAACAACATTCTCGTTCTCGACAGCGCCGCAAGCGGCGAGGCGTCCGTATCCAGGATCCTCGTCCGCGAGACCGTCGAGGCGCTCGAAGCCGCCCGGCCGTCGCGCGTTGTCTATCGCGATCTGGGGCAGGACCCGATGCCACACCTGAGCCGGGCGAATCTGGCAGGCGTGCGGGGCGCCCCGCAGACGGAGGAGGAGCTGGCGGCGCGTCGGCTGTCGGATGCGCTGATTGCGGAGCTCAGAGCCGCGGACACGATCGTGTTCGGCGCGCCGATGTACAATTTCAGCATTCCGACGAGCCTGCGCGCGTGGTTCGACTATGTGCTGCGCTCGGGCGAGACCTTCCGCTATACCGAATCCGGACCGCAGGGCCTGCTGACCGGCAAGAGGGTAATCGTCATCGAGAGCCGGGGCGGCCTCTACAGCGAGGGCCCGGCGCAGGCGCTCGACTTCCAGGAGCCTTACCTGCGGCACCTGCTCGCCTTCATCGGGTTGAAGGACGTGACCTTCATCCGGGCCGAGCGCATCGGCTTCGGCCCGGAGGCCCGGTCCGAGTCGATCGCCATTGCCGCGGGTGCGGCGCGCGCACTGGCTGCAGAGATCGGCGCGCAAGCCGCGTGATCCGGCGCGGACGCGCGCCCGGCGGTCCGTCCTCGCCCTTGCGCCAGCGGAACGGCTGAGCCACTCTCTGCTGGTTCGTACCGGATGGTTACGCGTGCCGCCTGTGCGGCGGCGCCGGTTTCTGGGAGGCGCAAAGGGTGAGCGGCGGGACAGGCTCCGGTATGTCGCGAGAGAGGGCTGCCCGCGATCCCGAGCGGACCCGCTCCGCCATCCTGGCTGCCGCGACGCAGGAATTCGCGGAGAAAGGTATCGGCGGCGCTCGAGTTCGAACTCGGTCGCAAGGCGCGCGAAGACCAACAAGCGGATGCTCTATCATTATTTCGGAGACAAGGAGGGGCTCTACATAGCCGTCCTCGAGGCCGCCTATGCCAGTATTCGGGAGGCAGAGAAGTCGCTGGACCTTGCACGTCGCACGCCGGAAGACGGACTGCGCGAACTGGCTCTGTTCACCTGGCGCTACTTCCGGATGCATCCCGAGTTCCTCAGCCTGCTTGGGACGGAGAACCTCCACAAGGCCGAGCATGTCCGGCGTTCCGAGCGCATCCGCGAAATGCAGACCAATCTGCAGACGGAGATGGCGGCGGTCCTGCGGCGCGGCGAAGCCGACGGAGACTTTGCGCCCGGGAACGACCCTCTGAAGGTTTACCTGACGATCGCGAGCCTTTGCTACTTTTACCTGTCGAACCAGCACACGCTCGGGGCGGTGTTCGGCCGCGAGATGGGCCATCCGCGCAATCTCGCTGACTGGGAGGCGCATGTGGTCAGGGTGACGCTGGCATCCGTCCGCGCGTGAATCGCATTGACAGGCCCGGTCGTCGCTGGCATTTGTAACCGAATGGTTACAAAGCGGGAGGCTTCATGGAGCGCATCGGGATCATCATGCACGGCGTCACGGGGCGCATGGGCTACAACCAGCACCTGGTGCGCTCGATCCTCGCGATCCGCGACCAGGGCGGGATCACGCTGAAGGACGGGCGCCGGCTGCAGGTCGACCCGATCATCGTCGGGCGCAACGCCGACAAGATGAAGGCGCTCGCCGAGAAGCACGGCATCGCGCGCTGGTCCGACGACATCGACGCCTGCCTCGCCAACCCCGACGACGCGATCTTCTTCGACGCCGGCACGACCCAGATGCGCGCGGGCCTGCTGTCGAAGGCGCTGGACGCCGGCAAGCACATCTACTCGGAAAAGCCGATATCGGACGACCTGCAGCAGGCGATCGATCTGGCGAAGAAGGCGAGGGCGTCGGGCCTCAAGCACGGCTCGGTGCAGGACAAGCTGTTCCTGCCGGGCCTGAAGAAGCTCGCGCTGCTGAACAAGGCCGGGTTCTTCGGCGAGATGCTGTCGGTGCGCTGCGAGTTCGGCTACTGGGTCTTCGAGGGCGACTGGGGCGTCGATCCGCAGCGGCCGTCCTGGAACTACCGCAAGGCGGACGGCGGCGGCATCATCCTCGATATGCTGTGCCACTGGCGCTACGTGATCGACAACCTGTTCGGCGAGATCAAGTCGGTCTCCTGCCTCGGGGCGACGCATATCCCGACCCGCATCGACGAGTCGGGCAAGCCCTACAAGGCCACCGCCGACGACGCGGCCTACGCGACCTTCGAGCTGGAGAACGGCGTGATCGCGCAGTTCAACTCGTCCTGGGCGGTCCGAGTGCGCCGCGACGATCTGGTGACGTTCCAGGTCGACGGCACGCATGGCTCGGCGGTCGCCGGGCTGACCACCTGCCGCACGCAGAGCCGGGTCAACACGCCGAAGCCGGTCTGGAACCCCGACGAGCCGCAGACGCATGATTTCTTCGGCGACTGGGAGATCGTGCCCGACACGTCGCCGAACGAGAACGGCTTCAAGGCGCAGTGGGAGCTGTTCCTGCGTCACGTCGCCGAGGACGACCCGTGGTCCTATGGGCTCGAGGCCGGCGCCAAGGGCGTGCAACTCGCCGAACTGGGCCTGAAATCCTGGGCCGAGCGCCGCTGGCTCGACGTCCCCAAGCTGGAGCTGTGACCATGCCCGCCATCGACCTGCCCCGGAACGGCGCGATCGAGCGCTACGAGCTGACCGGCGACCCGATCCCGCTGGCCCGGCGCCGCGCCGACGCGTTCTCGCGCATCGCCTATGGCGCGGCGCACGTCGTCGCCGATCCGCTCGCCGACGTCGATCCCTGGCTGACGCCGGCGATCGACTGGGACCGGACGCTCGCGTTCCGGCACCGTCTCTGGGACCTCGGCCTCGGCGTCGCGGAAGCGATGGACACCGCGCAGCGCGGCATGGGGCTCGGCTGGCCCGAGGCGCGCGAGCTGATCGAGCGCGCGATGGCCGAGGCGAAGGGCCGCGACGACGCGCTGATCGCCTGCGGCGTCGGCACCGACCATCTGGCCCCCGGGCCGGACGTGACGATCGACGCGATCATCCGCGCCTACGAGGAGCAGATGGAGGCGGTCGAGGCCGCGGACGGACGGATCATCCTGATGGCGAGCCGCGCCCTGACCGCGGCGGCCAGGGGGCCGGACGATTATGTGCGCGTCTACGACCGCATCCTCGGCCAGGTCCGCGAGCCGGTCATCATCCACTGGCTGGGCGAGATGTTCGATCCGGCGCTGGAGGGCTACTGGGGCCGGGCCGACCATTACGAGGCGATGGACGTCTGCCTCGGCGTGATCGGCGCGAACGCGGCGAAGGTCGACGGCATCAAGGTCTCGCTGCTCAGCAAGGAGAAGGAGATCGCGATGCGCCGGCGCCTGCCTGAAGGCGTGCGCATGTATACGGGCGACGATTTCAACTACGCGGAGCTGATCGCCGGCGACGACGAGGGCCATTCCGACGCGCTGCTCGGCATCTTCGATGCGATCGCGCCGGCGGCTTCGGCAGCGCTCGAGGCGCTGGGCCGGGGCGGCGACAACGAATTCTTCGACCTGCTGGAGCCGACCGTCCCGCTGTCGCGGCACATCTTCAAGGCGCCGACGCGGTTCTACAAGACCGGCGTCGTGTTCCTCGCCTACCTGAACGGGTTGCAGGACCACTTCACGATGGTCGGCGGCCAGCAGAGCGCGCGCTCGCTGCAGCATCTGGCGGAGCTGTTCCGGCTTGCCGACAAGGCGCGGGTGCTGGCCGAGCCGGACCTCGCCGTCGACCGCATGAAGCGGGTGCTCGCTGTCCACGGAGTCGCGTAATGGCGGGCGATCTCGACGGGCTGTCGATCAATCTCGCGACGACGCGGGAGCAGTGGGGGTTCGCGGAGGCGGTGGAGGGCTGCCTGCGCGCCGGGATCACGACGATCTGTCCGTGGCGCGACCAGATCGCGGCCATCGGGCTGGAGGAGGCGTCGCGGATCGTCCGGGCGAACGGGCTGAAGCTGACCGGGCTCTGCCGCGGCGGCTTCTTCCCGGCGGCCGACGAGGCGGGGCGGCAGGCGGCGCTGGACGACAACCGCCGCGCCATCGACGAGGCGGCGGCGCTTGGCGCGGATTGCCTGGTGCTGGTGGTCGGCGGGCTGGCGGGGCAGTCGCGGGACATCGCGGCGGCGCGGGGCATGGTGGCGGACGGGATCGCGGCGGTGCTGCCGCATGCGCGGGCGGCGGGCGTGCCGCTGGCGATCGAGCCGCTGCATCCGATGTACGCGGCCGACCGGGCCTGCATCAACACGCTGGGGCAGGCGCTCGACCTCTGCGAGACGCTGGGGCCGGGGCTGGGCGTGGCGATCGACGTCTATCACGTCTGGTGGGACCCGGATCTGGCGGCGCAGATCGCGCGGGCCGGCCGGATGGGCGCGATCATGGCGCATCACATCTGCGACTGGCTGGTCCCGACGCGGGACATGCTGACCGACCGGGGCATGATGGGCGACGGGGTCATCGACCTGCCCGGCATCCGCGCGCAGATTGAGGAGGCCGGCTTCCGCGGGGCGCAGGAGGTCGAGATTTTTTCGGCGGAGATGTGGTGGAAAAAGCCCGGTGACGAGGTCCTTTCGACCTGCATTGAGCGTTTCCGGACAGTCTGCTGAGGCCAGTGATTCTGTGCTGGGCGTGCAATGCGCGAAGTCCCCGCGGATCGGCCGGGCGGCCGCCGCCCGACATCGCGCCGGCCGCGGGTGAGTATGCGGCGTCGCCGGGAGCCGCTCCGGGCGGGCCAGTTGTGCGTCGGTAGCGCCGCTGGCGGGATCGTGGCGAAAAGCCCGGCCCGCCGCGGCTCGGTGATCGTGGGCGCGACCACGGTCGGCCTCGCCTCAGCCACGACAGCCGACGGATAGAGGGGCCTGAGGATCATCGGCGGCTCGGCTGCCACCAGCGGCGCCAGAGTACCCGCCGCGAGCGGCTCCGGCGAGCGACGAGCGGGTGTTGCTGGCGCGTAGCGATAGCTGCGGCGCCTGCAGGGCGCCAAGTTCGCGCGTGCCTTCCGCTTGAAAGCGACCACAGGCGCAGCAAGAAGACGCGTGGGCTACGGATTCCCCGGCGGGAGCCGCCGTGCCGTGGCGATCCCGGATCGATCGAGACCGCTTGACCGCAGCCACTTCGTCTTCAGCCAGCACCGACCAGCCTCCTCCCCCGCCCGGCAGGAACCTTTCCGGTTGCCGTGCGCCGAGGCGCCCACCCTCGCCCGGCGCGTCCGACAACCGGAAAGGCCGATCCCGACGGCTCCGCTGACCGGCGCCGTCCCACCCCTCGCCCGACGGTCACGGGGAACTGTGACCGCCGGGCGAAGTCCCGCCTCAGCGCGGAAGGGCCAGAACTGAACGCCACGCAGCCCGACCGCTGAACGTAACTACTCATGGCGCCCAGAAACGGATGCAGCCTGAGCAGATTTCTTTCCGCCGGAGCGGGCGGGCGCTATTCGGCGGGTCGCGCCGCATTGCCGAGGCCGAAGACCGGTCCGGTCGGCAGGCCCGTCGGCGAGCCGCCCGCATCCTCGATCGTGATCTCGTACAGCTGTCCCGCATCGGGCGCCGGCATGTCGGGAGGATTGCGGACGGCCATGCGCGCGGCTTCATCGAGGATGCCGACCGAGATGGGGGGCCCGTCCGGATCAGGCTTGGTCCAGAGCTGCATCGTCTCGCCGGGACCTGCGCCGGACTCGCGGAGCGCGGTAACGAACACGCGGTTGTCCTCGAAGGCCTCGACAACCGCGACCGGCTCGCCGCCCTGGTCGAGCAGGACCGCAACCACGGCGGGGTCGGGCGCGAACAGCGTGCGCCAGCCGAGCCCCACAGCCAGAAGCGCCGCCGCCGCCATAGACCCGATCGCGGCCAGCCGCCAGCGACCGGCGCCGGGCGCGTTGGGAAGGTTGGCCGCCCGGGGCGTCGCCGGACCTGCCGCCCGCGCAGCCGGGGCGGGTGCGGCGAGCGACGCCTCGATGCGCTGCCACAGGTCCGCAGCAGGCGCCAGTTCCGGCGCGGTCAGGTCGAGCGCCAGGAACCGGTCCTGCGCCGCGCCGACCGCCGCCGCCAGGTCCCGATCCTCGGCGTTCGCCGGCGCGGCGATCCTGGCTGCGACCGTCTCGGCATCGGCGCCTTCCAGCAGGCCAAGTACGAAATCGTCTGCGAGTTCGGTGACCGACCGGCTCAAGACATGCACTCCCTGAGCTTGTCCAGCGACCGCTTGATCCAGCTCTTGGCGGTGCCGAGCGGTATGTGCATCCGCCCGGCGACCTCGCCCTGCGTCAGGCCGAGCACGTAGATCAGCAGCAGCGCCTGCCGCCGCGCCGGCTCCAGCGTATCGAGGCAGTGCTTCAGCATTCCGTCAGGATCGAGGGAGCGCCAGCCCTCCTGCACGGTCTCCTCACGGATCCTGTCGAGATCCTCGGGCGGGACCGGGGTCTCGCGCCCGCCGTCGCGCGCCATGTTCAGCGCACGGTAGCGGACGATCGTGTAGATCCAGCCGCGCGCCGAACCAAGGCTCCTATCGTAACGTGCGGCGTTGCGCCAGATCTGCGCGAAACCCTCCTGCACAGCTTCCTCCGCCAGGTCCCTGCGGCGCAGGATGCGCTGGGCGACTCCGATCAGCCGCGGCGCCTCTGCCTCGAACAGCGTTCTGAGGGCGGCGGCATCGCCGCGCGCGCAGGCCTCCAGTTCGTTCGCGTAGTCCAGCATCCGGTCCGCCCGCTCGCATTTGCTCACCCAGCATCTAACCGTAGATGAGCCAGACGGTTGCACACCGCCGGATGCGGCGCCGAAAGTGGCAGGGCGCCGGAAACTGATATATTACTGAGTTGCGCGGGGCAGGCAAGATCGGTAGCAATGTGCACAGAGCGACCCGGGCGATAAACTCGGCGCCGATCCACGGATCCCAGGGAGAATGACATGAACAGACGCAGCTTTCTGAAGTCGTCGGCCGCAATCTGCGCGGTGGCGGCGAGCGCCGGCGCGGCCTTCGCGCAGGAAGAGATCACGATCCTCGGCTCGGTGCCGAGCCTCAGCTTCCCGTTCTTCGTTCACATGCTGAACCAGATCAAGGTGGAGGCCCAGGCGGAAGGCGTCGGACTGATCGAGAGCGACGGGCAGAACTCGGCGCCGAAGCAGACCGGAGACGTCGAGGCCGCGATCGTTCAGGGCGTGGACGCTATCGTGATCTCGCCGCTGGACGTGAACTCGCTGGCGCCGGCCGTCGAGCAGGCGGTCGGCGCGGGCATCCCGGTCGTCACGATCGACCGCCGGGTCGACGGCGTCGACGGGATCCTGGCTCATGTCGGCGCCGACAATGTAAAGGGCGGCGAGGCGCAGGCCGAGGCGGTGATGGCGGCCTTCCCCGATGGCGCGAAGATCTTCCACCTGCAGGGCCAGCCCGGCGCGGGCCCGGCGATTGACCGCAACCAGGGCGTTCACAACGTGCTGGACGGCAAGGACGAGTACGAGATCATCTTCGAGCAGACGGCGAACTTTGCCCGAGCCGAGGCGCTGACCGTGACCGAGGCGGGTCTCGCGGCAAACGGCAAGCCGGACGTGATCATCGCCGCAAACGACGACATGGCGCTCGGCGCCTACGAGGCGGTGGCGGCGGCCGGCTACGACGACGTGATGATCTACGGGTTCGACGCGCTGCCCGAGGCGCTGGTCGCGGTCCGCGACGGCGCGCTGGCCGGCACCGTCGAGCAATTCCCCGGCGAGCAGTCGCGCACCGCGGTTCGCATCGCGGTCGCCAAGGCGCGCGACGGCGAGGATCCGGAGGAGACGCTTGTGCTGCTGACGCCGATCGTCATCGGCAAGGACAATCTCGACAAGGCCGAGCGCATCGGCGAGACCTCGTAACGCGGGACGAGCATCGGGGAGCGTCCGGCGCAACCGGCCGCTCCCCTTGCTTTGCCCGCCTGACCGGAATGTCGCGTGACCGCACTGGCCGACACCGCCGTCGCCCCCGCGACGCAGACCAGACCGCTGCTCGAGATCGCCGGTCTCGGCAAGCGCTTCGTCGGCGTAACCGCGCTCGAGGACGTGTCGCTCGACGTGCGCGCGGGCGAGGTGCTGGGCCTGCTCGGCGAGAACGGCGCGGGCAAGTCGACGCTCCTGAAGATCCTGTCGGGCGCGCAGCCGCTTTCCTCTGGACGCATCGTCTTCGACGGCCGGCGCTATGCGCCGGAGAGCCCGATCGAGGCGCAGGCGATGGGCATCGTCACCATCTATCAGGAATTGAGCCTGATCCCGACGCTGAGCGTCGCCGAGAACATCTTCGTCGGGCGCGCGCCGCTGAACCGGCTTCGCCTGGTCGACTGGCGGCGGATGCGGGCCGAGAGCCGCGAGATCGTCGCGCGGGTCGGGCTGGATATCGACCCCGAGACGCCGGTCTCGGCGCTGAGCGTGGCCGAGCAGCAGCTGGTCGAGATCGCGCGCGCGCTGTCACTGGCGTCGCGGCTGATCATCATGGACGAGCCGACATCGGCGCTGACGGAGTCCGAAGTCGCGCAGCTGCTCGGGATCATGGACCGGCTGCGCCACGAGGGCGTGGCGATCATGTTCGTCACGCACCGGCTGGAGGAGGCGAGCCGCATCTGCGACCGGGTGACTGTGCTGCGCGATGGGCGACTGGCCGGGCACATGACGCGAGGCGACGGGCCGATCCCGATCCCCGACATCATCGAGCGCATGGTCGGCCGTGCGTCGTCCGAGCTCTATTCCCGGCCCGAGGGCGAACACGCGCCCGGCGAGGTGCGCCTGTCGGTGCGCAACCTGCGCACGCCGCGCAACCCAGACGCGCCGAACGCGATCCGGCTCGACGGCGTCGATCTCGACCTGCGCGCCGGCGAGATCCTCGGCGTGGCCGGGCTGGTCGGCTCGGGGCGCACCGAACTGGCGCGCGCGATCTTCGGCGCCGATCCGATCGAGAGCGGCGAGATCAGGCTCGACGGCGCGCCGATCGCGCCGGCCTCGCCGGCGGACGCGATCGACCTCGGCATCGGCCTGATGCCGGAGGACCGCAAGCACCAGGCGATCTTCCCGGCGCTGGGGATCCTCGCAAACTTCTCGATCGCGGCGCTCGACAGCTTCGCCGGCCCGCTCGGCCTGATGGCGGAGGGACGCGAGCGCGCCGACCTCGAGAAGTACCGCAAGATGCTGGCGATCCGCATGGCCTCGCCCGATCAGGCGATCGACGGCCTGTCGGGCGGCAACCAGCAGAAGGTGATCCTCGCCCGCTGGCTGGCGCGCGATCCCAAGGTGCTGATCGTCGACGAACCGACCCGCGGCGTCGATGTCGGCGCAAAGTCCGAGGTTCACCAGATCCTCGTCGGCCTCGCATCCCGCGGCATCGCGGTGATGGTGATCTCGTCCGAGTTGCCGGAGGTGCTGGCCGTCAGCGACCGCATCGTGACGATGCGCGCGGGCCGGATCACCGGCGAGATGCCGGCGGCCGAGGCCACCGAAGAGAAACTGATGGAACTGATGGCGCTCGAACGGGCGCAAGGGTGACGGCGATGGCGACGACGACCGACGATGCAGCGCAGGGACGGCGACGCGCAAATGTCTTCGGCCTGCTGAAGCGGTTCGGACCGCTGATGTTCCTGGTCGCGCTGATGGTGATCTTCACGATCATGAACGCGAATTTCCTGAACCCGGTGAACCTGTTCAACGTGATGCGGCAGGTCTCGATCACCGGGCTGATCGCGCTCGGCATGACCTTCGTTATCCTGACCGCCGGGATCGACCTGTCGGTCGGCTCGCTTCTGGCGCTGTGCGGGATGATCGCCGCCGTCGTCATGAAGGGCGGCACGGCGAACACGCTGTCGCTGGGCGGCGCCGAGGCCGCCGGCTATGGCTGGTTCGCCGCGCTGGTCGCGGCGATCGCGACCGGCTGCCTCGCCGGTTTCATCCAGGGCCTGACGATCACCCGGCTGAAGGTGCCGCCCTTCGTCGTGACGCTCGGCGGGCTGACGATCTTTCGGGGCCTGACGCTGACGATCTCGAACGGCGGCCCGATCTCCGGTTTCCCGCCGGAGATGCGCTGGTTCGGCGCCGGCATGGTCGGCCCGGTGCCGGCGCCGGTGATCATTTTCGCCGTCGCGGCGATCCTGTGCCATGTCGTGCTGCGCTACACCCGCTACGGCCGTTCGGTCTACGCGGTCGGCGGCAACGCCGAGGCGGCGCGCCTGTCCGGCCTGCGCGTCGACCGCATCCTGATATCGGTCTACGTGATCGTCGGCTTTTTCTGCGGCCTCGCAGCCTTCGTGCTTTCGGCGCGGCTGAACTCGTCCGAGGCGGTGGCCGGCATAGGCTACGAGCTGACGGTGATCTCGGCGGTCGTGATCGGCGGCACGAGCCTGTTCGGCGGCGTCGGCAGCGTCGGCGGCACGGTCATCGGCGCGGCGCTGATCGGCGTGCTGGTCAACGGGCTGGTGCTGAACAACGTGTCCTCGTACACGCAGCAGATCACGATCGGCCTGATCCTGATCCTGGCCGTTGCGTTCGACCGCTGGCTGAAGTCGCGCGCCCGGCTCTAGCGCGAAAGGCATGGAGCAGGCTCAGGCATCGAGCCAGCGGCGGATCTCAGCCGTCGTCTTTTCGGGTTGCTCCAGCGTGGGCAGGACGCCGGCATCGGCGATGAGGCACTGTCGCGCTCCAGGAGCCAGCGCGGCCATTTTCCTCGCCTGCTCGCCGCGACCCAGCCGCTCTTTCGAGCCTCCCAGGATCAGCGTCTGCCCGGTATAGGCGCCCAGCACATCGCGATGATCCGGCTGATCGGAGAGTGCGCGTGATTGCCTCACGAAGACGTCCGGACCCATACCCAGCGCCATTTCCATGAAGAGAGCCAGGCCACGTCCCCATGGGGTCCCGGAGCGAGGAAGTCGCGACGCATCTCATCGCGCAGCGCCGCCTCCAGCCTCCCCGAAAGCGCCAGAGCAATCCTCGCCTCGCGTCGGGCGCGCCAGACCTCAGTCGCAGGCTTGACGACGGCGTCGAGAAGCGCCAAGCGCTCTACACGGAACGGCGACTGCCGGACGATCTCCAGCGCGATACTGCCGCCCATTCCGATTCCCGCGAGTGCAAAGCGCACTGGCGCATTGGCAAGAATCGTCATCGCCAGCGCCTCGATCGTGTCGTGGGCGCCGAGCGCCGGAATGTGTAGAGTTCTGTCCCCAGACAAAGCGGCGATTTGCGGCGACCAAACACGGGCGTCGCACATCAGGCCGGGGATCAGGACCATCGGCCTCACGACGAGCGCGTCCGACCGAGGTAAATTTCATCTTCGAGCGGTCTCCCAGCGCTGTTGCCAAGCATGTTCACGGCAGGCCAACCGTTTGTCATTCCATCACAACTCGTGGATTCCAGCGTACGAGGCTTCAACACGATTGTATGGCCGATCAAATTTGCGCCTCACAAAATGCGTCGTAGAGGTTCTTTAGATCTGCGTTGGCGCGAGGTCTTGACACTGCCGCCAAGTCCCTAGCAAGTCGCTTGGTTTTTTCGAGTTCGGCCTCGCATTCCTCGACCGTCGACTGCATCGGTGTTTGCATCTCCAACAGTTTGCGGTCGGCTATGGCTGTCGCCGCGTCGCCACCGGTGTCGGCGACACATGGCGCGAGACCAAATGTTGTAAGCATCACGAGGTAGAGCGGCTAGCGCGCCGAGCCCGCCGAGCGGCTTGGCGGCGATCGAGGCGCCGCAAGGCCATAGAGGCCGGATCGTCGCCGCACGTCAGACTGGATGAGAGGGTTTTGAATTGCCGCCGCCGGTGCTCAAATCGCACCGACCACCGGATCGGATCCGTTCATGACAGGCGCTTCTCGACAAGATGTCTGTGTACGAAAGGAAAAAACGGCCGGCGAGGCTGGGCCTTGGTCGAAGATCCCATGTGGCGGAGCCGGGCGGAGACGACCCGCTTTCGCGGGTCGCTGCCATCTGCTGAGGCCGCTCAGGGGCCGCTGCTCTCGGATCCGGCCGAGTCCTGCTGCTGCTTGATGATCTCAGACACCAGACTGTCCGGGCTCTCCGAGCAAGCAATGACGGTCTGCTCGATCGGAATCTGAAGAATCCTGCCATTGAAACAACTTGCACCGCCTGGTCAGGCGACTGACCGTCGCCTTGCGACGTGGACCCGTCTGCGGTTTCAGACGATGTCTCTTCCATGGCGGCGCCAGAGCCCGCGGCTTCTTGTTCGGAGGCGGCGTCTCCAGTCCCATTTCCGGAATCCGCTGTGGAACCGGAATCCGCCGTGTCGGTCTCGCCAGCCGTGTCGGCCAGAGCGTCCAATTCCGAGTTCGCTTCAGAGCCTGACTCCGCCGGTACCGCAGCAGCGTCCGCGCCCATGGACGTCTCGGACCCCGCTTCCTCGGTCCCTGAACCGGCGCTCCCGTCCGAGCGTGCCTCCATGTCAGCGCCGGCTCCTTCGGCCGAACTTGCCCCGGAGCTAGACCGATCGGCTTCCGAGAACCCATGAACGAAGTACAAGATGCCGGGAATTGAGGCGGCGTCGATCAGGTTCATTTGAGCGCAAGTGATGTCACGGGCGCTGCTGGATCCTGCCTGATGCTGGCCTTGCTCCTGATCGCTCGAGGCAGCCGTATCGGCCTGCTGCGCCAGTGCCGGCGCCAAGGCAATGACGCTCGCCAAGGCTCCAGCCGAAACCGTTGCATATAGTTGCCTCATGGCAAATCCTCCTTTTTTGCGTTACCCAGAAAAACCAACTGCAAGGCGTCACGTTCCCAATTATCGATCAAACCTGGACGGTTCTACTGAGAAGCGCCTTCCAGTTGTTCTCCGTTGCCGGATGCATCGTCTTCCGATCCAACCTCAGCCCCGTCCATCGGTCCCGCAACTTCCTCGCCACGTTGCTGGGTCTCCGCTATGCGGGCTTCAAGCTCCTGCAGTTGCCGGCTCCGCTCGGCCAGCGTTGCGCTGAGTTCTGTCACTTGTTCCTGGAGCCGCGCCCTCTGCTCCTCGGCGCTCTCCACGTCCGAGCGCAAGGCCTGCCGCCTATCGCGCAGCTCTTCGACCGCAGTTGCGACCTCGTCGCGCTCTATGCGGATCCGACCCAACTCGCTTTGCGATGTCATCAGCTGCTGCTGACGCGACGCTTCGGCCTCACGGGCGGCCTGCGTCCGACGTTCCGCTGCGGCGAGTTCCTGCGCCAGGTTGGCCAACTCCGATGTCAACGCGGCCAGAACGGCCTGAGCGTCTGCCTCTCGCGCGCGGGCGGATTCGACGCGTCCGCCGATCGCTGCGAGTTTCTGCGTTTCTCCGGTCGCGCGGGCCACCGCCAGCCCCACGGCCGCCTGCTCAGCCATCAAGCGTTCCGAGGTCGTGAGCAGGCGCGTCCGAAGGCGGTCGAGTCCCTGCTGCTGGGCATCGTTTTGGGCCGTCAGTTCCGAAAGGCGCGCACGGGCGGCTTGAGCCTTGCCCCGCGCGGCGGCGGCTATGTCGGCGACCTCGGCGAGCTGAAGCTCGAAGCTGCGTCGACCGGCGGTGATTTCGTCCGTCAGACGCGCGAGATCAGCCTCGTGCGCGAGTTGCGCACCTTCCCGGTCGGACTGGATCGTGGCGAGCGCTTCCTGTTCAGTCCCCACCTGGCTTTGGATGTCGGCCAGCTGGCCAGAGGCGGCCTCGAGCGCCACGAGGCTGGCGGCGACTTCGTCGCGCGCTTCCTCCGCCGCGCTGCGCGCGCTTTCGGCCTCGGCGACCTGCTGCGTCAAATCGTTCCGTAGCGAATTGCCGGAGAGCGCGAGCCAGAGGACGGCGGCCCAGCCCAGCACCGCGACGATCATCAGTCCCAGGAGCACGGCGGACCGCGAACTCTTCGGCTCTGCCGACGGCTTCATGCCATTTTCAGTCGGTGTCGCCCCGGTCGGTTCCCTGTCGTCTTCGGCCATTTCGCCCTCCGTTGTGCCCGGCGGAGACCCATGGGCCCGCGCCTCAATCTGTTCCCGCAGCTGCGGAGACAACGCATCAGGTCGCCGAGCGATCCCGAAGAGCTGCGCCGGCCCGTGCGAGGCCAACCAGATGAACGAACCTGAGGCCGAAAAATCGAGCGTGCCAAAGAGCTGTTTGCCTCAAGCGAGCCGGAACATATGTCCCTTGATTGCCAGCGCGCCTTCCGGGCTTGGAGGCTGGATGGACTGGCGGGAATAGATCGGGAGTCTGCATTTGGGACTTCAGCGCCATCTTACGTGCAGCATGCCTGTTCCTGCCGAACCGGGGCAAGCCGTGGTCGGCCGGGCCGCGTTTGCGCCCTCTGTGCAACGCGGTCTGGCCCTCTCGGTTGCTCTGTTGGGCGGCGGCTGTTCGGGGCGGCAATCAGCGCTTGATCCGGCAGGAGTGGAGTCGGACGCGCTCCTTCGCCTGTTTACCGTGATGCTGTCGGGAGCGGCCGTGCTCTGGATCCTTGTGATCGGGTTCGTCATCGGCGCCGCTTGGGTCAGACCACGGGAGCACTCGCGCCGCCTCGCCGAGTGGATCATCATCGGCGGCGGCCTCTTGCTGCCCACGGTGGTGCTGGCGGCGCTGCTGTCTTGGGGCCTTTCGATCATCCCCGATCAGCGCGCGCCTGGCAGCGGGCTTCTTGTGCGGGTTACCGGCGAGCAGTGGTGGTGGCGTGTCGAGTACTGGCCGCCGGGGGCGGAGGGTCCGATCATCTCCGCAAACGAGGTACGGCTGCCGGCAGGGGAGCGCAGCGAGATCGCACTCGGAGCCACGCGAGTCATCCACTCGTTCTGGGTCCCGGCGCTGGGCGGCAAGCTCGACATGATTCCCGGCCGCGAGAACCGGCTGACGCTCGAACCGACGCGTCCCGGCGTCTACCGCGGCCAATGCGCTGAGTTCTGCGGGCTCTCCCACGCGCTGATGGCGTTCGAGACGGTGGTGCTGGAGAAGGGGGGCTTCGACGCCTGGCTTGCGCGCGAGGCGCAGGACGCAGCGGCGCCGCAGGGCGCGATCGCGCTCCGGGGCGCCGAAGTGTTCGCAGAGGAAGGCTGCGGCGCCTGCCATACGGTGCGCGGCACGCCCGCGCGCGGCAACGTCGGCCCCGACCTCACCCATGTGGGAAGCCGCGAAAGCCTCGGCGCGGGGCTGCTCGAGACTGAGCCGGAGGACTTCGCCAGTTGGGTCGCCTATCCCGAGGCGTTCAAGCCCGGCGTCGAGATGCCGGCCTACGGGTTCCTGCCCGAGGCCGATCTCGCCGCGCTCGGGGTCTATCTGGCGGGACTGCAATGAGCCGCAACGAGATGCCTGGGCCCGAGGGGCCGTTTCCGCCGACCGATGCGATGCTCGGCGCGCCGGTCGATCCGAAGCTCGCCGATGCGCAGGCGGAGCGGCTGGCGAAGGTCTGGGCCACGCCGACCGGCTGGCGGTACTGGTCCGCGGTGAACAATTCCGAGGTCGGCAAGTGGTACTCGCTGGCCGCTTTCGGCTTCATGCTGCTTGCTGGCCTTCTGGCGCTCGCAATGCGCGCGCAGCTCGCCGTGCCCGACAACGACCTGCTGTCGGCGAACCGCTACAATCAGTTCTTCACGATGCACGGCTCGGCGATGATGTTCCTGTTCGCCGTGCCGATGTTCGAGGCGATCTCGATCCTGATCCTGCCCGCGCTGCTGGGCGCGCGCGACATGCCGTTTCCGCGGCTTTCGGCCTACGGCTTCTGGTGCTTCATGATCGGGGGCTTCTTCGTGATGGGCTCGCTGCTGTTCGACGCGGCGCCGAGCTCCGGCTGGTTCATGTACCCGCCGCTCGCGACGCAGTTCGCCGGCATCGGCTCGGACATCTGGCTGCTGGGGCTGTCGTTCATCGAGGTGGCCTCGATCGCCGCCGCGGTGGAGCTGATCGTCGGCGTGCTGAAGTGCCGGCCGCCGGGCATGCGGGTGAACCTGATGCCGCTCTACGCCTGGTACGTTCTGGTGGTCGGCGGCATGATCCTCTTCGCCTTCCCGCCGCTGATCGCCGGCGACTTCCTGTTCGAGCTGGAGCGCAGCCTTGACTGGCCTTTCTTCGATCCCACGCGCGGCGGCGACCCGCTGCTGTGGCAGCACCTGTTCTGGATCTTCGGCCACCCGGAGGTGTACATCATCTTCCTGCCTTCAATCGCGATCGCCGCGATGGTCGTGCCCACGGTCGCGCAACGACCGATCGTCGGCTATTCCTGGATCGTGCTGTCTGCGGTCGGCACCGGCTTCCTGAGCTTCGGGCTTTGGGTGCACCACATGTTCGCCACCGGCCTGCCGTCGATCTCGCTCGGCTTCTTCTCGGCCGCGAGCGAGGCGGTGGTCATCCCCACGGGGATCCAGATCTTCGCCTTCGTGGCGACGCTGCTGGTCGGGCGGGTGCGGCCGACGCTGCCGATGCTGTGGATCGCCGGGGCGCTGGCGATCTTCGTGATGGGCGGGCTGACCGGCGTCATGGTGGCTATCGCGCCGTTCGACTGGCAGGCGCACGATACCTACTTCATCGTCGCGCATCTGCACTATACGCTTTTCGGGGGCATGGTCTTTCCGGTGATCGCCGGCGTCTACTATTTCTATCCGTTCTTCACGAAGAAGCTGATGTCCGACCGTCTCGGCCGCTGGGCGTTCTGGCTGATCTTCATCGGGTTCAACGCGACGTTCCTGCCGATGCACCTGACGGGGCTAAAGGGGATGCCGCGGCGCGTGTTCACCTACCCGTCCGGTCTCGGCTGGGACACGCTGAACCTGATCTCGACGCTGGCGTCGTTCGTGATCGCTGCGGGCTTCGCAGTCTTTGTCTGGGACTTGCTCCGACCGAAAGGCCACCAGCCGCATCCGCCGCGCAATCCCTGGCGCGCAGGAACGCTTGAATGGTCGCACGACATCCCGGAAAAGCCCTGGGGCGTACGGTCCATCCCGGTCGTGACGACCCGCTATCCGCTGTGGGATCAGCCGAGGATCGTCGCGCGCATGGACACCGGCCGCTACTACCTGCCCGACGCGCCGGAGGGCTTGCGTGAGACGCTGGTCACCACGGTGATCGACGCGCGACCAATCCAGGTGCAGCGCGTGACGGGGCCTGCCTGGATCACGCTGCTCGCGGCGGGGTTCACCGGCGGCGCCTTCATCTTTCCGACGTTCAGCTGGTACTGGCTGGCTGTCGGCTCGGCCGTTCTCGCCGCGGCCTGTGTGATCTTCTGGCTCTGGACGTCGACCGCGCGGCCGCCCGAGGCTGACCTGAAGGACGTGGGCCTCGGACTCCAGCTGCCGACCTACGCATCCGGCCCGAGGTCGGTCGGCTGGTGGGGAGTCTGGATCACGATGCTCGGCGACGCGACCGCCTTCTCGGGACTGGTGTTCGGCTTCTTCTTCTACTGGACCGCCAGCGACAGCTTTCCGCCCGAGGACGCACGGCACGCGATGCCGGGATTGGTCACGGCCGGCGCGGCTGGTCTGGCGGCGTCCTGGGCCCTGACGCTGGCCGCCCGGCGCAGCAACCGACAGGATCGGGTGGGCGCCGCGCGGCTGGCGCTCGGCGCGGGCCTCGCGCTGGCCTGCGCCGGCGGCGCGGCGCTTGGCCTTTCCGTCCTGGCGGCCGGGCTTGAGCCGAAGACGCATGTTTATCCCGCCACGGTATCGGCGCTCGTTGTCTGGACGCTCGCGCACGTGATCGTCGGCGTCGTGATGCAGGCCTATTGCCTCGCGGGCAGCTTCGCCGGAAAGCTGACGCCCCGCTACGACGCCGATCTCGGCAACGTGACGCTGTTCTGGCACTTCCTGTGCCTGACGGTCATCGTCACGGCGCTGGTCATCGGTCCGATCCCGAGGGTGCTGTAATGGCCGCTCCGCCGGACGGGGACGACCCGCGCGAGTTCCTGGAGGAGCAGGAGAGCCTCTGGCGGATCACGCTCGGACCGTTGATCTGGACCGCGCATTTTTTGCTGTCCTACGGCGCTGCGGCGGTGGTGTGCGCCAAGTTGCCTGGCCCGGACGCGCTGCTGGCGCTGCGCGTCGCGCTCGGTCTGCTGACCATTCTCGCGCTAGGGCTAACTGTCTGGGTGGGTGCGCGGGCTTGGCGCGAATGGGACGTGCTCGGAGATCGAGACTACGAGAACAGCCAAGGCGACGCCGAGGACCGGCATCAGTTCCTGAACCACGCGGCGCTGCTGCTGGCGATCGTCTCCTTCGTCGGCATCGTGTTCGTGTCCCTACCGATCGTGTTCGCGGGGACCTGCCGATGAGCGGGCGGATGCCGGGATACCTCGGCCTGACGCTGCTGGCGGCGTTGTGGCTGCTGCCCTGGGAGCGGCTTGCGGGCCAGCCGTTTCCCGCCCACATGGTCCGGCACATGGGACTGGTGGCGGTCGCGGCGCCGCTGCTCGTCGTCGGTTTTCCCGGCATTGCCGCGCTTGTGGCGGTCCCTGCGCTGGCAGCGACGATCGTCGAGTTCGCCGTCGTCTGGGGCTGGCATTTGCCCGGCCTGCACGTGTTCGCGCGCCTCGGACTTGCCGGCTTCGCGCTGGAGCAGGCAATGTTTCTCGCCGCCGGCCTCGCGCTCTGGTCGGGCGCGCTTGCGCGGGGCGAGCCGCTGGCCGGCGCGGGCGCGCTGCTGCTAACCTCGATGCACATGACGCTGCTGGGCGCGCTTCTGATCCTCGCGCCGCGCGATCTTTACGCGGAGATCTGCGGCACGGCGCCCGATCTCACCGGGCAACAGAGGGGCGGATTGCTGATGCTGGCGCTCGGCGCCCCGGTCTATATCGCGGGGGGCGTCTTCCTCGTCAGACGGGCCCTGCGAAGCCGGTCGGAGGCCTGAGCGCATGCGGCGCGTCCTGCAAACCCTGGCAACGCTCGCAGCGGCGGGGGTCGTCCTCGGCGTCGCGGTCGTACTCCTCGGCTTTTACAACGTCTCGGCGCGGGTCGGGCACCTGCCCGGCGTATCGTGGCTGCTGCATTCGTCGTTCCAGGCGTCGGTGCGGCTTCGCGCGCCGCCCGCCGAGGCGACGCCGGACCTGTCCGATCCCGGCCTGATCGCGCTTGGCGCGCGGCACTACGACAGCGCCTGCTCCGGTTGCCACGCCGCGCCGGGCCGGGACCGGACCGCGACCATTCGCGCGATGGTCCCAGTTCCGCCGCACATCTCCGAGGCAGTCGCGTCGTGGGAGCCGAACGAGCTCTTCTGGATCGTGCGCGAGGGCGTGAAGATGACCGGGATGCCGCATTGGCCTTCGCCCGCGGCGGACGAGGAGGTCTGGTCGGTCGTCGCCTTCCTGGAGGCGCTCGACAGCCTGTCGGCCGAGGACTACGGGAGGCTCGTGGCCCGGAGCGAACCGACGCCTTTCGGCTACTGCGCCTCCTGCCACGGCGCCGACGGCCGTTCCCGTATCGGCCATGTGCCGCGGCTGGACATTCTTGACGCCGGATCCATCGAGCAGGCGCTGATTCAGTACCGTCGCCAGCAGCGCAACAGCGGCATCATGCAGCACGCCGCCAGCACCGTCGATCCCGGGACGCTCGCAACCCTGGCCCGCCGCTTCGGCGCGATGCCGTCAGTGGCGCTGACCGCCGGCGCCGACGCGCCGGACCCGGTGCTCGATCACGGCCGCAGCCTCGCCCTCGCCCGTGGCCGGGACGGCGACGTGCCCGCCTGCGCCGCCTGCCATGGCCCGGACGCGGAGCCGCGGGACGAGCCGTACCCGGCGCTCGCAGGGCAGCATCAGGCCTATCTCGAACGGCAGCTCCGGATGTGGCGCGCCGGCGAGCGCGGCGGCGGACCGAGGGCGCATGTCATGCGCCGCGCCGCGGCCGAACTGACCGATGCCGACATCGCTGCCCTCGCCGCCTGGTATGCGTCGTTGCCCGCGACCCCGAAAGGACAGTAGCGGCCCCGTCCGGAAATTCCCGGTCTTCAGGCGCCGGCGCGGCTGGTGCGGGCGGCCGGACTCGAACCGGCACGGGCTTTCGCCCCAGGCATTTTAAGTGCCATATGTCTACCATTCCATCACGCCCGCAGCGCCGGTCCGGCCTAGCGCAGCCGAGCGCCCGGGCGCCACAGGAAATCGCTCAGGTCGACAAGCTCCGCCGCCGCAGGCGCGCGAGCCAGCGCCTCAGCGCCCTGGTCTCGCTCTGCTCCTCCTCCTCAAGCTGCTGGAACAGCGCTTCGTCGGGCTCGATGCGCAGCATCTCGTCCAGCTGCAGGCCGACTGTCGCGATCCGGCCGGACTCGAGGCGGCGCACGACCAGCGTCCCGCGCGGGAACCGGGCCTGTGCGTCGAGGGCCGGCCTGCCGGTCAGTCGTTCGGCTAGCCAGTCGCCGATCGGCTGCGACGACTCGGAGCCGGCAAAATCGATCTGGTAGAACCGCGCGACGTCGCCAACCGGCGTCTCGCCGCGTATCGGCAGCTCGCCGAACAGCAGGCCCAAGCGGCGCGCAACTTCGGCGCTCTCCCGAAAGAGGCTGTCGAGCCGCCCCAGCCGCTCCCGCGGGACAAGAAAGTACGCGTAGTCGCCGGGCTGCAGCCGGCCCGCTTCGGCCGGGGTGACGATCTGGCCCTTGCGGACCAGCATCAGCAGGCGCGCGAAACCCGGCAACCGCGTCAGGCCGAGGATCACCGCGTCCTGTCCGACCGGGTAGCCGGCGATCTCCTGCTCGGTCTGCCCGGGGATGTCGATCTCGACGCGGATCGTGTTCGGCACGCTGCCGCGCAGCGCGACGCCGAGCCTGCGGGCGGCGCGGGTCAGCGTCGCGCCCTGCGCTGCAAGCGAGAACAGGACGACGAAGAAGGCGATGTTGAAGTAGACCTGCGAGTTCGGCACGCCCGCCAGCGTCGGGATCGCGGCAAGGAAGATCGAGACCGCGCCGCGCAGTCCGACCCACGAGATGAAGGCCTTTTCCCGCGTGCGGTAGCCGAACGGCGCGAGACACAGCCACACCGCCAGGGGCCGGGCGACGAAGGTCAGCGCCAGCGCCACGATCAGGCCCGGCAGCGCGTAGTTCCACAGCGTCGTCGGCGTGACCAGCAGGCCCAGCACCAGGAACATGACGATCTGGCACAGCCATGTCATCGCGTCGTGGAACCCGACGATGGACGGGTAGGCCCGCGTCGGCCGGTTCGCCATGACGAGGCCGGCGATATAGACCGCCAGCAGGCCGCTGCCGCCAAGCAGCGACGTGAACGCGTAGATCAGGATCGCGCTGGCGACGGTGAACAGCGGATGCAGGCCTCCGGGCATAGCGATCCGGTTAAGCACGGCAACCAGCGCAAGGCCGCCCGCGACGCCGAATACGCCGCCAAGCCCGGCCTGCATCGCCAGCTGGGCGGCGAGGTCCCAGCCCGCCGTCTGGTCGCCGGCCAGGATGAACTCGGTCAGCACGATGACGAGGAAGACCGCGATCGGGTCGTTGGTGCCGCTCTCGATCTCAAGCGTCGAGCCGACGCGGCTGTGCAGACGCAGGCCGCCCGTGCGCAGCAGGAAGAACACTGCGGCCGCGTCGGTCGAGGCGACGATCGAGCCGAGCAGCAGCGCCTCGATGGGCGTCAGGTCGAGCACGGCCCAGGCTGCGGCCCCGGCGACGCTGGCCGTGATAAGCACGCCGAGCGTCGCGAGGATCATCGACGGCGCCAGCACGCCGCGGAACACCGACAGCCGCGTGCGCAGCCCGCCGTCGAACAGGATCACCGACAAAGCTACCGAGCCGATCAGGTACGTCGCCGGGTAGTTGTTGAACACGATCCCGCCCGGCCCGTCCTGCCCGGCCAGCATGCCGACGATCAGGAAGACCAGCAGCAGCGGCGCGCCGAAACGGGTGGCGATCAGGCTGGAGAAGATTCCGATGACCATCAGCGCCGCGCCGATGAAGATCGCGGTGTTGACGACGTCGAGTCCGGCCATTCTCGTGCTTGCTCCGGCGGGGCTTCGGCGAACGGAGGCGCCGAAATGCGCCCGCTTCCCGTCCACTATCGCGGGCGCTTCCGGCCTGCGCAAGATGCGCGCCGCCGTTGCCTCGTCGCAGATCCGCTTCTAGCTTGGGCCATGGCGTCGCAGGACCTGAAGACCTACCGCGGCAAGCGGAACTTCGCGCGGACGACCGAGCCCGAGGGCGCCGTCGTCGGGCCGGGAAGCGCCCGCTTCGTCGTGCACAAGCACCACGCGACCGCTGACCATTACGACCTGCGGCTCGAGCTCGACGGCGTGTTGAAGAGCTGGGCGGTCCCGAAGGGGCCGTCGCTCGATCCGGCGGACAAGCGGCTCGCGGTCCAGACCGAGGACCACCCGCTCGAATACGCCGATTTCGAGGGATTGATCCCAGAGGGCGAGTACGGCGGCGGCCCGATGATCGTCTGGGATGCGGGCGTCTGGGCGCCGATGGGCGACGCGGCGCGCGACATCGACGCCGGCGCGTTCAAGTTCCGCCTCGCCGGCGACAAGCTTGGCGGCGGCTGGATGCTGACCCGGCTGAAGCCGAAGCCCGGCGAGACCAGGCGCAACTGGCTGCTGTTCAAGGAGCGCGACCCGGCCGCCCGGCCGGGTTCCGACATCCTGGCCGAGCGGCCCGAGAGCGTGAAGACCGGCCGCGCGATCGAGGACCTCGCGCCCCGGCCGCCGCCTGTGGCGAAGGCGCCGGCCCGGCTGCGTCCCGGCGCGCTGCCGGGCGCCCGGCGCGCGGAGCTGCCCGAGCGCATCGCGCCGCAGCTTGCCTCCGCCGCCGCCGCGCCGGACGGCGACGGCTGGCTGCACGAGATCAAGCTCGACGGCTACCGCACGCTGGCGCGGATCGAGGGCGGCGCCGCGCGGCTGATCACCCGCGCCGGGCTCGACTGGACGCATCGCTACGGCGACCTGCCGGCCGCGCTGGCAGCACTGCCCTGCCGCACGGCGCTGGTCGACGGCGAGATCGTCGCGCTCGACGCTGCCGGCGTCAGCCGCTTCTCCGAACTGCAGGACGCGCTGGCGAACGGCGCGGAGAACCGGCTGGTGTTCTTCGCCTTCGACCTCCTCCATCTCGACGGCTGGGACCTGACGGCCGCGCCGCTCGTCCGGCGCAAGGCGCTGCTCGCGCGGATCCTGGCCGGCGCGACGCCGCGCTCGGCCGTGCATTACAGCGACCATGTCGAGGGCGGCGGTCCGGACTTCTACGCGGGCGCCTCCGAGATGGGGCTCGAGGGCATCGTCTCGAAACGCGCCGATGCGCCCTACCGGCCGGGCCGGTCGAAGACCTGGACGAAGACGAAGGCGTTGCGAACCGGCGACTTCGTCATCGCCGGCTACACCACGTCGGCGGCCGCCGAGGGGCTCGCCGCGCTGGCGCTGGCGGAATGGGAGGGCGACGAGCTCGCCTATCGCGGCAAGGTCGGGACCGGCTTCGACGCGCAGACGCTGGCGGACCTCGCCCGCCGCCTCGAGCCGCTGCGCGACGACGCCCATCCGCTGCCCGGCGCGCCGCGCGGCATCGCCTGGGTGCGTCCGGTCCTGACCGCGCAGGTGCAGTACGCGAACCGGACCGCCGACGGCGCGCTGCGCCACGCGGTGTTCCGGGGGTTGCGGGAGGCGACGATGACGGCGAGCGCCGCGCCGCCCCGAAAGCGCCTGATCACCGAGGCCGACCTCGCAGCGGTCTGGGTCACCAACCCGAACCGCCGCTTCTTCGGCCGGTCCGGGCCGACCAAGCTCGACATCGCCCTGTACTACGCGTCGGTCGGCGACGTGATGCTGCCGCACATCCTCGACCGGCCGGTCTCGCTGATCCGCTGCCCGTCCGGCAACGCCCGGGACTGCTTCTACCAGCGCCACGCGTTCGCCGGCATGCCCGACACCGTCGCGCGCGTCGCGACGGAGACCTCGGACGGCGAGCCGAAGAGCTACATCGCCGTGACCGACGCGAAGGGCTACCTCGCGCTCGCGCAGTTCGGCGTCATCGAGTTCCACCCCTGGGGCGCGCATGTCGCGAAGCTGGAGACGCCGGACCGGATCGTCTTCGACCTCGATCCCGGCGAGGGCGTCGCCTGGCGCGAGATCGTCGAGGGGGCGGTGCATGTGCGCGACCATCTGCGGGGCCTCGGCCTCGTGCCGTTCGCGAAGACCTCCGGCGGCAGCGGCATCCACGTCGTCGTGCCGATCACGCCCGCGCGGGACTGGAAGGCGGTGCATGCCTGGACCGGCGCCGTCGCCGAACGCATCGCGAAGTCGGCGCCGAGGACCTTCACGGCGAAGATGGGCAAGGACAACCGCAAGGGGCTGATCTTCGTCGACTACCACCGCAACGTGCGCGGCGCGACCGCCGCGGGCCCCTATTCGTTGCGTTCGCGCAACAACCTGCCGGTTTCCATGCCGCTCGACTGGCCGGATCTCGAATCCGTCGACGCGCCGGCCGATCTGAACTATTCTTCCGTTCCGAAGTTGATAGCCGGGGCTGGCGACGCCTGGGCGGAGATCGACGCCTCCGCACGCGACCTGCCTGACCTTGACGGCTGACATCGGGAGACGGACATCATGGCGCCTCGGGCGAGCTGGAAGGGATACCTGAAGCTGAGCCTCGTCAGCTGTCCGGTGCGGCTCTATCCCGCGACCAGCAGCAAGGACCGGATCAGCTTCAACCAGCTGCACAAGGACACCCACAACCGGATCAACATCAAGCCGGTCGATCCCGAGCTGGGGCTGGTCGAGCGGTCCGACCTGGTCAAGGGCTACGAGTACGAGCCGAAGAAGTACATCATCATCGAGGACAGCGACCTCGAGAGCGTCAGGATCGAGTTCGACGCACACGATGAACATCGAAGCCTTCGTCGACGCGTCGGAGGTGGACGTGATCTACCAGGACGCGCCGTACTACCTCGCCCCGGACGGCGCGATGGCCGAGGAGACGTTCATCGTGCTGCGCGAGGCGATGGCCAAGGCGGGCAAGCTCGCGATCGCGCGCCTGGTGCTGTCGAGCCGCGAGCGCGTCGTGACGATCTCGCCGCGCGAGACCGGCATGTTCGTCTGCACGCTGCGCAATCCGAACGAGGTCCGGGGCACGGCCGAGTATTTCGGCGCCATCCCGCAGGGCGAGCCCGACGCCGAGATGCTGGAGCTGGCCGAGGCGCTGATCAAGCAGAAGACGACCGAGTTCGATCCGGCGAACTACGAGGATCGTTACGAGACCGCGCTGATGGAGATGATCAAGGGCAAGCTGAAGGGCGCGAAGCCGATCATCGCCGATGCGCCGGAACGCGGCAACGTCGTCAACCTGATGGACGCGCTGAAGGCGAGCCTGAGCCAGGGCAAGCCGCCGGCCCGGAGCCGCAGCAAGGCGCCGGCCAAGCCGGCCGCAAAGACCGCAGAGGAAGAGCCCGCCGAGACGAAGCCGGCCGCGAAGGGCACGGGCGGACGGCGGACCGCCCGGAAGTGACCGCGGCGCTGGCCGGCGCCGTCTTCGGGCTCGTCGGCGCGCTCGGGGCCTTTCCGCGTCGCCTCGCCGCGCGCGAGGTCGAGCGCCAGGGCAGCGTTCTGCGCCGGTCGGTGGGCCGAGGGGTGACCGACGTGGTGTTCGGCCGCACGCTGCTCGCGCGCCTCGACGAGGATGCGATCGCTGGCCGCGCCGAGGAGGAACGCGCAGCGGGCCGACGCTTGCGGAGCGAGACCGGCTTCCTGCGCCTGCTCAGCCTGCGCCCGGCGTCCGAGCCCGGCGCTCTGACCCGCGCCGCGCTGATGGAGCAGTCCGGCCTGCCGGCTGCGGACCTGGACCTCCTGGCGTTGTTCGACGCGTTCGGGAGCGACGCCGAGCCCTTCGGCTTTCGCGACCTGATCCTGGCCCGCAGCTATGCGCGGCTGATCGCCGCCGGCGCGTCCTGGCGCAGGATCGCCGAGGCGGTTCAGCGGGCGGACCCGGGCACGCCACTGAGCGCGCTGCGCCTGACGCTCGGACCGGACGGCGCGGTGATCGCCGACGGGCCGAGCCCGGCCGAACTCGACGGCCAGCTCCGCCTCGACCTCGACGCGCCGGACGACGAGATCGACGAGATCTTCGCCCGCGCCGAGGCCGCCGAGGCCGAGGGGCGGCCCGCCGAGGCCGCGGCGCTGTACCTGCGCTGCCTCGCGCTCGATCCGCGCGACCCGGTGGCCGCATTCAACCGCGGCAACTGCCTGCGCGCGGCCGGGCGGCCCGGTCGAGGCGGCGCAGGACTACATCCGCGTGCTGAAGCGCGACCCGGGCTTCGTCGAGGCCTGGTTCAACCTCGCCGGACTGATGCGCGCGCGCGGCCACTCCGCCTCGGCGCGCCGGCACCTGCGCCATGCCATCGCGCGCGATCCGGCCTATGCCGACGCGATCTACACGCTCGCGAGCCTCGAATACGAGGCCGGCGACCTCGCCGGAGCGGCCCGGCTCTGGCGGCGCTACCTGGAGCTCGACGACGCGTCGGACTGGGCGCGCATCGCGGCGCGCGGCGTGCAGTACGCCGAGAGCCAGGGCGCCGGCTGACATGGAGCCGTTCCTCCTCGACGGGCCGGCGGATGCGCCCGTGACGATCCTGCTTGCCCACGGCGCCGGCGGCCCGATGGACGCGGCCGCGATGACCGCCGCCGCCGCGGCGCTGGCCGGCGCCGGCTTCCGGGTCGCGCGGTTCGAGTTCGGCTACATGGCCGGCCGACGGACGGACGGGACGCGCAGGCCGCCGCCCCGCGCGGAGACGCTGATCGGCGAGTACCGCGCCGCCGTCGCGGCGCTCGCGGCGACCGGGCCGCTGGTGATCGGCGGCAAGTCGATGGGCGGCCGCGTCGCGTCGATGCTGGCGGACGAGGCGTTCGACGCGGGCGTCGCCGCGGGGCTGCTCTGCCTCGGCTATCCGTTCCACCCGCCGGGCAGGCCGGAGCGAACCCGCACCGCCCATCTGGACGGGTTGCGCTGTCCGGCGCTGATCTGCCAGGGCGCGCGCGATCCGTTCGGCGGGCGCGACGAGGTCGCGACCTACGACCTCTCGGACCGGATCGAGCTTGTCTGGATCGAGGACGGCGACCACGACCTGAAGCCGCGCAAGCGCGTGACTGGCCAGAGCCAAGCCGAAGCGCTCGACGCGATGGCGAGTGCCGTCGCGAACTGGACCGACCGGATCGGCCTTCGCCCCTGACCGTGCGCTGACCGTCCGGAGGGCGGCGCTACCCGAGCTTGGCGACCAGCGCGGCGAGACCGGCCTCGGCGGCGGCCAGCGCATCGGGATCCTGGGCGCGGATCACCACGTTCGCGCCGTAGACGCCGCCGCGATTGAACGGATAGCAGCCGATCGAGACCTCCGTATGCGCGGTGGCCAGCTCGCCAAGCGGCCCGGCCAAGACGCCTTCCGGGCGCAGCACCTCGCGGGTGGCGCTCAGCAGCGGCCGCCCGCCGGTCAGCGTCGGGACCAGTCCCGCGACCATCGCCTCGAAGACCTGCGGCACGCCGGCCATCACGTGCACGTTGCCGAGTGTGAAGCCGGGCGCCTTCGAGACCGGATTGTCGATCAGGCGCGCGCCGACCGGGATGCGCGCCATCCGCAGCCGCGCCGGATTCAGGTCCACCTCCGGGTTCGAGTAGTTCGAGGCGAGGATCGCGCGGGCGTCCGCGCGTATGTCGATCCCGACCCCGAACGCCGCCGCGACGCAATCGGCGGTGATGTCGTCATGCGTCGGCCCGATCCCGCCCGACGTGAAGACGTGGTCGTACCGCGCCCGCAGCGCGTTGATCGCCGCGACGATCTCGTCGGCGACATCCGGCACCGTCCGGGCCTCGCGCAGGTCGATTCCGGCCGCGGTCAGCGCGCGGGCAAGGTGGATCATGTTCGTGTCCCGCGTGCGGCCGGACAGGATCTCGTCGCCGATCGTCAGCATCGCGGCGGTGGGATTGGGCATCGCGTCTTGTCCTCGCTGGGCCGGCGCGGCAGTGTCCGGGCCATGGAATTCGCCCGGCCCCTGGTGCGCGGCCGATTGCTGCGCCGGTATAAACGATTTCTCGCCGACGTCATGCTCGATGACGGCCGCGAGGTGACCGCGCATTGCGCGAATCCCGGCGCGATGCTGGGGCTGACCGATCCCGGCCTGACCGTCTGGCTCGAGCCGAACGACGATCCGGCGCGCAAGCTGCGCTTCGCCTGGCGGCTGGTCGAGCTGCCGGACGGGCACTGGGTCGGGATCGACACCAGCCTTCCGAACCGCGTGGTCGGCGAGGCGCTGCGCGCGGGTCGCATCCCGGATTTGGCCGGCTACGGCGCGATCCGGGCCGAGGTGCGGTACGGCAGGGCGAGCCGGATCGACTTCCTCGCAGAGGGGAAGGGTCTTGCTCCGGCTTATGTCGAGGTGAAAAACGTGCACCTGCGGCGAGAGGGGGATTTCGCCGAGTTCCCCGACAGCGTGACCAGTCGCGGCGCCACGCATCTCGCGGAACTGGCGACGGTCGCCGGCAAAGGCGCGCGGGCGGTGATGCTCTACCTTGTTCAGCGGACCGACTGCACTCGGATGCGGCTCGCCGCCGACCTCGATCCGGCGTACGCTAGGGCCTTTCAGGCGGCGCGCGCCGCCGGAGTCGAAGCTTTGGCGCATTGCGCCGTCATTTCGCCTGCAGGGATCAGTATGGGGGCGGAAGTGCCAATCGAGGCATAGCCTCAGGCGGCGCGGCTCCGACCTGCCGCGATGATGACCGCCGTGCTGACCCGGCTGGGGCCTTGTCAGTTTAGTACGAGGCCGATCGGCAGGAGCAGCGCAAAGCGTGCCCTGCGCTGGCTCCCGCAGGTCGTCACCGATCTGGGCGGGGTCCTCCTTTCGCAGCCGGGGTTTGCATCCCCGGCGTCCCGCGCCTAAATGACCCTCGTCAGCCGACAGGAGTTTTGCGGTGGAAGGCCAGCACCCGGTCCGTCTCAATAGGGACGGCATCAGGATACATGAGACCGCCGACTTTTACGGCATGCGGGCCGCCGGTCGGGTGGTCGCGGAGATTCTCGACCGAATCGCGGAGTATGTCGCCCCGGGGGTGACGACGCTCGACCTCGACACGGCGGTCCACAACATGATTCGCGCGTCGGGGGCAGCCTCGGCGACCGTGGGCTACAAGGGCTACCGGCATGCGACCTGCATCTCCATCAACAACGTCGTCTGCCACGGCATTCCGTCGACCGAGCGCACGGCGGGTGCGCCGTCGCCGCTGCTGAAGGATGGCGACATCCTGAACATCGACGTCACGGTGATCGTCGACGGCTGGTTCGGCGACTCGAGCCGGATGTATGTCGCAGGCTTGCCGAACCGCAAGGCGGAGCGGCTGATCGACATCACCCATGACGCGCTGATGGAGGGCATTGCGCAGGTCCGTCCCGGCAACACCTTTGGCGACATTGGCGCGGCGATTCAGCGCCATGCCGAGGGGAATCGCTGCTCGGTGGTGCGCGACTTCTGCGGGCACGGGCTTGGGCGGGTCTTCCACGCAGCGCCGAACGTGCTGCACTACGGCCGCTGGGGCTCCGGTCCGGTGCTGGAGCCTGGCATGTTTTTTACCATCGAGCCGATGATCAATCTGGGCCGTCCCGAGACCAAGGTGCTGGACGACGACTGGACCGCGGTGACCAAGGACCGCTCGCTATCGGCGCAGTTCGAACACTCGGTGGGCGTGACCGAGGACGGCGTCGAGATCTTCACGCTGTCCCCAGGCGGATTGTTTCACCCGACCTGGAGCCGAGACGCCGCCTGAAGCGCAGTCTTGCGGTCGGCCTGTTTCTCGATGAGCAGTCCCATCGGATCGCCCGCCGTTCGGACTCCGAACGGCGAGCTTCTTCGTATTCGATCAGCTCCAGATCTTGCCGACCGCGGTTTTCAGCGCGGCGGCGATGTTGTCGGCTTCGGGACGCGTCAGGCACAGCGGCGGGGCGAAGCCGATGATGTCGCCCTGCGGCATCGCGCGGGCGATCACGCCCTCGGCCAGCAGCGCGGCGGCCATCTGCGGGCCCACCTTGTCGCCTGCGTCGAAGTAGGCCCGCCCGTCGCGCTCCCTGACGAACTCGACGGCGCAGAGCAGGCCTTCGCCGCGGATGTCGCCGACATGCGGGTGATCGCCCACCGCGTCCTGGAGCGCGGCCTTGAAGTAGGCGCCGGTCTCGCCCGCATTCTTTACCAGGCCGAGGCTGTCGACGAGGTTCAGGTTGGCGATGCCCGCCGCCGCGCCGATCGGGTGCGCGCTGTAGGTCCAGCCATGCCCGATCGCGCCGAACTCGTCGGTGCCCTTCTCCAGGACCTCCCAGACCCGGTCGCCGACGATCGAGCCCGACAGCGGCGCGTAGGCGGAGGTCAGGCCCTTGGCGATCGTGATGATGTCGGGCCGGATGCCGTAGTGGTCCGAGCCGAACATCGAGCCGAGGCGCCCGAAGCCGGTCACGACCTCGTCGGCGACGAGCAGGATGTCGTGCTTCGCAAGCACGGCCTGGATCGCTTCCCAGTAGCCGGCCGGCGGCGGCACCAGCCCGCCGGTGCCGAGGGCCGGCTCGCCGATGAAGGCCGCGATCGTGTCCGGGCCCTCGCGCTGGATCAGCGCCTCGAGCTCGGACGCGCAATGGGCGACGAACTCGGCTTCGGACTGCCCGAGGTCGGCGCGGCGGTAGTAGTAGGGCGCCTCGGTGTGCAGCACCTGGGCGAGCGGCAGGTCGAACTTCTTGTGGAAGAGCTCGAGCCCGGTCAGCGAGCCGGTCATCAGGCCCGAGCCGTGATAGCCGCGCCAGCGGGAGATGATCTTCTTCTTCTCGGGGCGGCCGAGGATGTTGTTGTAGTACCAGATCAGCTTGACGTTGGTCTCGTTGGCGTCCGAGCCGCCGAGGCCGAAATAGACCTTGCTCATGCCGGCCGGGGCGCGGTCGAGGATCATCTTCGCGAGCGTGATCGAGGCCTCGGTGCCGTGGCCGACATAGGCGTGGTAATAGGCGAGCTCGCGGGCCTGGGCGGCGATGGCGTCGGAGATCTCGGTGCGGCCGTAGCCGACGTTGACGCAGTAGAGGCCGGCGAAGGCGTCGAGCAGCTTCTTGCCGTCGCGGTCCTCGATGTAGACGCCCTTTCCGCCGGTGATGATCCGGGAGGGGGTGTCGCCGCGGGCGTGCTGGGCGAGGTGGGTCGAGGGGTGGAAGAAGGTCTCGCGATCCCACTGGGCGAGTTGGTCGTTGGTCAGCATGGCGGCGTCCTTTCGGGGCGGTGGGGGCGGTCGCACGATGCGACCGGGTTCATGTGTCTGATATTGCTTGGTTTCTGGAATCAGGCCCAGTCGCGGCAGACGTACTTGATGTCGGTGAAGGCCTCGAGGCCGTGGCGGGCGCCCTCGCGGGCGAGGCCGGACTGCTTCATGCCGCCGAAGGGGACCGGCGCGCCGGTGACCTTGGTGCGGTTGACCGCGACCATGCCGAACTGGAGCGAGCGGCTGAGCCGGTAGATGCGGCGCGGGTCGAGCGCGTGCAGGTAGGCGACGAGCCCGTATTCGGTCGCGTTCGCCCGCTCGACGGCCTCGTCCTCGGTGTCGAAGGCGGCGATCGCGGCGACGGGCCCGAAGGTCTCCTCGCGGAAGATCAGCGCGTCGGCGGGCACGTCGGCGAGCACGGTCGGCTCGAAGAAGAGCGGCCCGAGGTCCGAGCGCTTGCCGCCGGCGAGCAGCTTCGCGCCGCGCGCCAGCGCGTCGGCGACGTGCTCTTCCTGCTTCAGGACGGCCTTCTCGTTCATCAGCGGCCCGAGGTCGCAGTCCTTCAGGCCCGGCCCGAGCGTCAGCGCCTTCACGCGCTCGGCGAAGCGCGTGCAGAACGCGTCATAGACCGGGCGCTCGATCAGGAAGCGGTTGGCGCCGAGGCAGTCCTGGCCGGTGGTCGCGAACTTGGCCTTGATCGCCTCGTCGACGGCCTGGTCGAGATCGGCCTCGGCGAACATCAGGAACGGCGCGTGGCCGCCGAGCTCGAGCACCAGCCGCTTCACGGTGTCGGCGGACTGGCGGTAGAGCAGCTTGCCGATCTCGGTCGAGCCGGTGAAGCTGAGCGCGCGCACGCGGGCGTCCTCGACCCAGGGCTTGACCACGGTCGGGGCGTCGCCGGTGACGACGTTGAAGACGCCGGCCGGAAAGCCCGCGCGCTCGGCCAGTTCGGCGAGCGCCAGCGCCGAGAACGGCGTCTCGGCCGAGGGGTGCGCGACGATCGTGCAGCCGGCGGCGAGCGCCGCGGCGGCCTTGCGGGTCAGCATCGCGGAGGGGAAGTTCCACGGCGTGATCAGCGCGGCGACGCCGACCGGCTCGCGCCACAGCTCGACCTCGGCGTCGGGCAGGTGCGAGGTCACGCTCTCGATGTTCGGGCGCTTGGCCTCCTCGGCGTAGAACTCGACGAAGGAGGCGGCATAGCCGATCTCGCCGCGGGCCTCGGAGATCGGCTTGCCCTGCTCGAACACCATGATGCGCGCGAGATCCTCGGCATGCGCGTGCATCAGCTCGAACCAGCGGCGCAGCAGCGCGCTGCGCGCCTGCGGCAGCAGCGCGGCCCAGGCCGGGAAGGCCGCATGGGCCGCGTCGACGGCGTTCGCGCTCTCGCCGGCGCTGAGGCTCGCCACATGACCGATGGGCTCGCCGGTCGCGGGATCGATCACCGGGATCGTCGCGCCGGTCCGCGCCGCGGTCCAGCGGCCGTCGACATAGGAGAAGGCGCGGAACAGCGCGCGGTCGGCGAGACCGGCCATCAGTTCGTCGGAAACGTCGGTTGCGAGCATCGCGGTTCCTCCAGGAGCATGGATTGGGGTTCGCGGAGCAGGATACCGGGCAGGGGCGGAGAGATTCTCCGTAGACGGAGGGCGGCGCAGGGGAATCCTCCGAACTCCGCGCCCGGCGGCGAGGAATCCCCGGATGCGGCGCGTCGGCCGCGCGCCCGTGGCGCCGGGGCGCCCGCGCCGCCCTGCGCCGTTCGCGGCGGTTTCGCCCGCGTCGGTCCCGGCTGAGGCCGGTCGCCTCAGGCCTCGGTCCCGGTCTCGCCGGTCAGCGTCTCGAAGGCCGGCGGCGTCGCCTTCACGTCCTTGGTCACGACATAGGTGAAGTAGCGCCGGACGCCGACGCGCTGGGCCAGCAGCGCATCGATCAGGCGCTGGTAGGCGTCGATGTCACGGGCGATCACCTGCAGCAGGTAGTCGAAGCCGCCGCCGAGCGCCCAGCAGGCGATGATCTCCTCATGGCGCTCGATCGCGATCTCGAAGCTCTGGAACGTCTCGGGCCGGTGGCTCTCCAGCTCGACCATGACGAAGATGACCACGTGCGCCGCGATGCGCGCCAGCGCGACGTCGGCGTGGTAGCCGCGGATCAGCCCGGCCTCCTCGAGCCGCTTCATCCGCTCCCAGGCGGGCGTGGCCGACAGGTTCACGCGGCGGGCGAGCTCGGTCTTGGAGATGCGGCCCTCGCGGCTGAGCACCGCGAGGATTTTCAGATCGCGATCGTCGAGCGCCAGCCGGGACATGGACGCAAAGTCCGGCGCGGCGGCGCGCTTGTCAATCCGGCCGCAGCGCGGCTGCGCGAAGGGCCGAACGGCGCCGCGACCGCGACGACCGGCTTGGCGCGACGGGGCGGCGAATATATCAGGACAATTCAACGACAAGTGGTCGAGGCTTGCCAATTGTCCTGATCGGGTTCAGGCTGGCGCCATGTCAATCTGGCCTCCGGATCCCGAGACGCTGACCCGCCCCGTCTATCGGGCGCTGGCCCAGGCGCTGATGCGCGCGATCGAGGCGGGCGAGGTCCGGCCCGGCGACCGGCTGCCGACGCACCGGGATCTCGCGTTCCGGCTCGGCCTCAGCGTGCAGACGATCAGCAAGGCCTATGAGGAGCTGACCCGGCTCGACGTGATCGCCGGCGAGGTCGGCCGCGGCACCTTCGTGCGGGCCGGCCCGATCCCGCTGCGCACGCCCTGGCACCAGCTCGGCGCCGGCGACCGCGTGATCGACTGCTCGATGCTGACGCCGGTCTGCGACGAGCTGCAGGTGACCCGGATGCGCGAGGCGCTGGCGGCGCTGGCCGCCGACCTGCCGCCGGAGACGCTGTTCTCGTTCCGGCCGCGCGCGGTGTTCGAGCGGCACCGGCGCGTCGGCGTGCGCTGGCTCGCGCGGTGCGGGCTCAGGACCGAGCCCGGCAACGTGCTGCCGACGAACGGCGCCACGTCGGCGATGACGGTCGCGTTGATGACGGCCGCCAACCCCGGCGATCTGGTCGTGACCGAGGAGCTGGGGCATCACACGCTGTCGGCGCTGACCCGCTATCTCGGCCTGCGCCTGATGGGGCTCGACGTCGACGGCGAGGGCGTGACGCCGGAGGCGTTCGAGCGCGCCTGCTCCACCGGCCACGTGAAGGTCCTGTATCTGGTTCCGAACGGGCTGAACCCGATGGCGCGGATGATGGGCGCCGAGCGGCGCGCGGCCTTGGCGGCGCTGGCGCGCCGGCACGACGTGGCGATTCTCGAGAACGACGCCGGCGGCCCGGTCCAGCCGGGGCGGCCGAAGCCGCTGGCGGCGCTGGCGCCCGAGCGCACGTTCTACTTCACCGGCCTGACGAAGTGCCTGCTGCCGGGCCTGCGCTTCGGCTATCTGGTCGTGCCCGAGACGCAGGTTTCGGCCGCGTTCAACCGGCACCTGGTCACGAACTGGATGGCGACGGCGCTGATCGCGGAGCTCGCGACGCGCTGGATCGAGGAGGGCGTCGCCGAGGAGTTGCTCGACTGGCAGATCGGCGCGCTGGGCGAGCGCAACCGGCTGGCCGGGCGTGTCTTTCGCGACATTCCGCATGCGGCGACGCCGAACGGCCTGCATGTCTGGATGCCGCTTCCGGGGCAATGGACCGAGGCGGCCTTCGTCGCCCATGCGCGCCACCAGGGCGTCGCCGTCGCGGCCGGCGCCGACTTCGCGATCACCGAGCCGCAGCGGCAGCGGGGCCTGAGGATCTGCCTCGGCGGCGCCGGGCAGGACGAGCTGAGCCGGGCGCTGGGGATCCTCGCGCGGCTGGCGCGGGATCGGCCCGAGCCGGCGCTGATGGCGGTCTGACGCACATTGTAATGGTTTAATTCTGGCATTGACATGCTTTTGTCACTGTCTACCATCAAGGTCAATGATGGCGCGGGGGATGCAGGTCTCTTTCTGCGGAAGCCAGACAGAAAGCCGAAAATCTGCGGGGAGGGGTCGTCGGGTTCCGGTGTGCGTGAACGCGCGCGTGAAGAACACGGTCTGACAGGAGAGCGAGACATGACGAGACTGCACGGACTTCTTGCCGCGACGACCGCGGCGGTGACGGTGGCGGCGGCCGCGGCCCAGGCGGATACCTGGCGCTATGCGTTCGAGGAGGGGATGGAGGAAGTTCAGGGCGTCTTCGCCCAGAAGTTCAAGGAAGAGGTCGAGGCCAACTCCGACCACGAGATCCAGCTGTTCCCGTTCGGCACGCTCGGCGAGTCTGCGGACATCATGGAGCAGGCGCAGGCGGGCATCCTGCAGTTCGTCGACCAGTCGCCGGGCTTCACCGGCGCGCTGATCCCCGAGGCGCAGGTGTTCTTCGTGCCGTACCTGCTGCCGCAGGACCAGGACCAGCTGTTCGAGTTCTTCCGGACCTCGGAGGCGATCCACGGGATGTTCCCGGAGCTCTACGCGGAGCAGGGGCTGGAGTTGCTGGTCATGTTTCCCGAGGGAGAGGTCGGCCTGACGACGCAGGAGCCGATCGAAACGCCGGAGGACTTCAACGAGGTCAAGTTCCGGGTGATGACGAACCCGCTGCTGGTCGAGGCCTATCGCGCCTGGGGCGCGACGCCGACGCCGCTGCCCTGGGGCGAGGTCTACGGAGCGCTGCAGACCGGCATCATCCAAGGGCAGGAGAACCCGACGTTCTTCCTTGAGTCGACGAAGATGTACGAGGTGACGGATGTCATTACCTATCTCGGGCACAACAACTTCACGACCGCGGTGATGGCGAACAAGGACTTCTTCGACGGCTTGCCCGAGGAGGACCAGACGGTGATCCAGAACGCCATCGACGCCGCGTTCGAGCACATCCTCGAGTACCAGCGCGACCTCGGCGAGGAGGCGCTGGCGAAGATCCAGGAAGCGAAGCCCGACATGGTCGTGAACGTGCTCAGCGAGGAGCAGCGCGCGCCGTTCATGGATGCGGCCGGCGAGGTCGAGGCGACGTTCATCGACATGACCGGCGACAGCGGCCAGCAGATCCTCGACCAGATGAAGGCCGACCTCGAAGCGGTCCAGTAAAGGCCGCCATCCCGGGACGCCGAGTCTGCAGACCGATCCGGCGTCCCGCCCATCCTGCAGGCTCCAGCGGAAGGACGCGGCTTGAGCAATTCCAAGGCAGACCGAACCGCCGCGTCCCGCGCGGGCACGGAGTTCAACCTGCCGGGCGCGCTCGGCTGGATCGATTCCGCGATCGCGAGGGTCGAGGCAGTGATGCTGGCGGGCGGCGTCCTGCTGATGGCCGCCAATACCGTGGCGAACGTCATCGGGCGATACGTCTTCCAGACCAGCATCTACTTCTCCGAGGAGCTGAACAGCATCCTGATCGTGCTGATCACCTTCGCGGGGATCAGCTACGCGGCGCGGCATGGCCGCCACATCCGGATGTCGGCGATCTTCGATGCGATGCCGCCACCCGCGCGACGGATCATGATGATCGTGATCACCGCCGTCACGGCGATCTTCATGTTCGGGCTCGCGTGGTTCTCGCTCGGCTACATCATCACGCTGGCCGGACAGGGGCGCGTTCTGCCGGCGCTGCAGATCCCGGTGTGGCTCAGCTATGTCTGGGTGCCGATCGGGTTCTTCATGACCGGCGTCCAGTACGCGCTGACCGCGGTGAAGAACGCGATCGACGACGACATCTGGCTTTCGACGCTGGTGCTCGAAGGCTACGACGACGACGAGCAGGAGGTCTGAGCCATGGCCGCGACCATCATGCTGACAATGATCGTGCTGCTTTTGCTGGGCTTTCCGATGATGATCCCGCTGATCGTCGGGGCGTCCGTCGGGTTTCTCGCCATGTTCGGCGGACTGTCCCAGGCCGAGACGATGGTGCAGCAGATCCTGGCCGGTATCCGGCCCGCGTCGCTGATTGCGGTGCCGATGTTCATCTTCGCCGCCGACATCATGACGCGCGGGCAGTCCGCGTCCAAGCTGATCGACATGGTCATGGCCTTCGTCGGCCATGTGAAGGGCGGGCTCGCCGTCTCGACCGCCGCCGCCTGCACTATGTTCGGCGCGGTGTCGGGCTCGACGCAGGCCACCGTCGTCGCGGTGGGCTCGCCGCTCAGGCCGCGGATGCTGAAGGCCGGCTACAACGACAGCTTCGTGCTGGCGCTGATCGTCAACGCGTCGGACATCGCCTTCCTGATCCCGCCCTCGATCGGGATGATCATCTACGGCGTCGTTTCCAACACCTCGATCGCGGAGCTGTTCATCGCGGGCATCGGGCCGGGCCTGCTGATCCTGGTGCTGTTCTCGGGCTACAGCATGATCTACGCGTATCGGAACAACGTGCCGACCGAGCCGCGGGCGACCTGGCGTGAACGGGCGGAAGGCCGTGCGCGACGCGATCTGGCCGCTGGGCTTTCCCGTCATCATCATCGGCGGCATCTATGGCGGCGTGTTCAGCCCGACCGAAGCCGCCGCAGCCTGCGTGCTTTATGCGCTGATCCTCGAGCTGCTGGTATTCCGGTCGATGTCGGTCTCGGACGTCTACGATACGGCGAAGTCGACGGGGCTCATCACCGCGGTCGTGTTCATCCTGGTCGGCGCGGGCGCCGCGTTCTCGTGGATCATCTCGTTCGCGCAGATCCCGCAGGCGATCCTCGGGGCCGTCGGCATCGACGACATGGGCCCGATCGGCGTGCTGTTCGTGATCTCGATCGCGTTCTTCATCGGCTGCATGTTCGTCGACCCGATCGTGGTGATCCTGGTGCTGGTGCCGATCTTCGCGCCGGTGGTGGACGCGGTCGGCCTCGATCCGGTGCTGGTCGGCACGATCATCACGCTTCAGGTCGCGATCGGCTCGGCGACGCCGCCGTTCGGGTGCGACATCTTCACCGCCATCGCGGTTTTCAAGCGGCCCTACATGGAGGTCGTCCGCGGCACGCCGCCCTTCATCATCATGCTGCTCGGCGTCGCGGTGGCCCTGATCTTCTTCCCGCAGATCGCGCTGTTCCTGCGTGACCTCGCCTTCGGCAAGTGAGGGGAGCGGTCATGTTCAACCACATACTTGCGCCCTATGACGGGTCCGTCGGCGCGGACGGAGCGCTCGACAAGGCCGTGGCGATCGCCAGGACCTGCGGCGCGCGGCTGACCCTGCTGACGGTGTTCCGCCATCACAGCATGCTGGAGGCGTCGTTCTCGGTCCAGCGGCCCGATGACAAGGGCAACATCGACGAGGTGCTGCGCGGTCATGCGCGCGAGGTCGCCGAGGCCGGCAAGGCCCGGGCCATCGCCGCCGGCGCCGATCCGGTGCAGGCCTTCATCAAGAGCGGCCACGCCTCGCGCACGATCATCTCGTTCGGCAAGGAACACGGCGTCGACCTGATCGTGATCGGAAGCCGCGGGCTGGGGTCGGCCGAGGTTTTCCTGCTCGGCAGCGTGTCGCACAAGGTGACGGGGCTGGCGGAGTGTCCGGTCCTGGTCGTTTGAGGGCGACGCCGTGCCGAAGCTCCCGCCCATATCCGTCGCGCCCCGACCGCCGGCAGCCGATCCCGGGCTCGCGTCGCTGCCGCGCATCGGGCTGATCCTGCTCGCGACGGATCTGACGACCGAGCGCGACGTGGCGCGCCTGGTCGGGCCGGACGAGGCGGGCGTGCATTCGACGCGCGTCAACTACGTGAATCCGACGACGCCCGAGAACCTGCGCGGGATGGCGCCGCGCCTGAGCGAGGCGGCGGCGCTGCTGGCGCCGGGCGAGCCGCTCCGCGCCATCGCCTATGGCTGCACCTCCGCGTCGGTCGTCATCGGCGAGGCGGAGGTGGCGCGCGTGATCGGGCGCGGTCGTCCGGGCGTTCCGGTCGTGACCCCCATCGGCGCGGCGAAGGCGGCGTTCCGCCATCTCGGCGTGCAGCGGATCGCGGTGCTGACGCCCTATCTGTCCGAGACGACGGCGCCGGTTGTGGAGCACTTCGCCGACGCGGGGTTCGCTGTCCTGAGCGCGCATTGCCTCGGTTTGGAGGATGACCGCGACATGGCGAAGATCTCCGCGGATGCGCTCGTGGATGCGGCGCGGATCGCCGATCATCCGGACGCGGAGGCGCTGTTCGTCTCCTGCACCGCGCTGCCGGCGCTGGTGGTCGCCGAGCGGCTGGAGGCGGCGCTGGGCAAGCCCGTCGTGACTTCGAACCAGGCGGTGATCTGGGCGTTGCGGCGCCATTCCGGCCTGGATCGCCCGGCAGCCGGGTTTGGTCGGCTGATGCGGGAGACGGGCGCGGTTCCGGCATGATCGTGAGCCTCGACGACATCGAGGCGGCGCAGGCGCGCATTCGCGGGATCGTCCGGTCGACGCCGGTGGATGCGTCGCCGAGCCTGACCGAACAGGTCGGCGCGCCGATCTGGCTGAAGCAGGAGCATCACCAGCACACCGGCAGCTTCAAGCTGCGCGGCGCCGCGAACGCCGTCGCCCTGTTGTCGGCGGAGGAGCGCGCGCGCGGAGTCGTCGCCGCCTCGACGGGCAATCACGGCCGCGCGCTCGCCTATGCCGCGCGGCAGCAGGGCGCGCGGGCGGTGATCTGCATGTCGCGGCTGGTGCCGTCCAACAAGGTCGAGGCGATCGGGGCGCTGGGCGCGGACGTTCGGATCGTCGGGCGCAGCCAGGACGACGCGCAGGTCGAGGTCGACCGGCTGGTGCGGGAGGAGGGGCTGGAAATGGTCCCGCCGTTCGACGACCCGCGCGTGGTCGCGGGCCAGGGCACGCTGGGGCTGGAGATGCTGGAGGCGGTTCCGGACCTCGCCTGCGTGCTGGTCCCGTTGTCGGGCGGCGGGCTGATCGCGGGCATCGCCGCGGCGCTGAAGGCGCGCCGGCCCGGCGTTCGAGTGATCGGCGTATCGATGGAGCGGGGCGCGGCGATGGCGGCGAGCCTCGCTGCGGGGCGGCCCGTGCAGGTCGAGGAGTTGCCGACGCTGGCCGATTCGCTCGGGGGCGGCGTCGGGCTGGAGAACCGCGTGACGTTTGCGATGGCGCGGGATCTCGTCGACGAGGTCGTGCTGCTGACCGAGGCCGAGATCGCGACGGGCGTGCGGCATTGCTACTGGCGCGAGCGGCAGGTGGTCGAGGGCGCGGGCGGCGTCGGCGCGGCGGCGATCCTCGCGGGCAAGGTGCGGCCGGTTGGGCCGACGATGCTGCTGCTCAGTGGCGGCAACATCGACATGGGGCTGCACCATCGCATCGCGGGCGGCGAGGACGTCGACCTGATGGCGGAGGCCTGAGATGGGCGTGCGTATCCTGACGGAGCGCGATCTGCGCGGGCTGGTTCCGCTCGATCTCGCCGTGATCGACGCGATCGAGGGCGGGTTCCGCGCGCTCGCCGGCGGCAAGGTGGTGATGCCGCCGATCCTGTCGATGGCGATCGAGGACGCGCATGGCGAGGTCGACGTGAAGACAGCCTACGTGCCCGGCATCGACAGCTTCGCGATCAAGGTCTCGCCCGGCTTCTTCGACAACCCCAAGATCGGGCTGCCGTCGACGTCGGGTCTGATGATCCTGTTCTCGGCTCGGACCGGGCGCGTAGAGGCGCTGCTGCTCGACAACGGCTATCTGACCGACGTGCGCACGGCGGCCGCCGGCGCGGTAGCCGTGCGGGCGCTGGCGCGGGAGGATGCGAGCGTCGCCGCGATCTTCGGGACCGGGTTGCAGGCGCGGATGCAGTTGCGCGCGCTCTGCCTCGTCCGGCCGATCCGGCGCGTCGCGATCTGGGGCCGCGATCCGGGCAAGGCCGAGGCGCTGGCCTCCGAGATGGCGGCCGAGCTCGGCGTCGAGGCGCGGGCTGAGGCCGATCCGGAGGCGGCTATGTCCGGCGCCGACATCATCGTCACGACGACGCCGGCGCGCGCGCCGATCCTGCAGGCCGAATGGCTGGCGCCGGGGCAGCACGTGACGGCGATGGGCTCGGACCAGGACGGAAAGAACGAGCTCGACCCGCGCTGCCTGCTGCGCGCCGACGCCTATGTGCCGGACCGGCTAAGCCAGGCCGAGCGGCTGGGAGAACTGCGGGCGGCGATCGCGGCCGGGCTGGTCGGGACCGAGCGCGATTTCTCCGAACTCGGCGATGTCGTGTCCGGCGCCGCGCCGGGGCGGCTGTCGGCGGACGACATCACCATCGCCGACCTGACCGGAACCGGCGTGCAGGACACGGTCATCGCGACGCTTGCCTGCGCGCGCGCCGAGGCTGCCGGCGCCGGCTCGGATTTCGAGAACTGAGGCCTGGGGAGGGCCGCCGCGACATGATCGAACCCGTACTGCATTTCACGCGCGACGAATACGCGACCCGCATCGCGAAGACGCGCAAGGCGATGGAGGTGAAGGGCGTCGAGCTGCTGATCTGCTCGGACCCGTCGAACATGGCCTGGCTGACCGGTTATGACGGCTGGTCGTTCTACGTGCATCAATGCGTGCTGCTGGCGCTCGACGGCGACCCGGTCTGGTACGGCCGCGGGCAGGACGCCCAAGGGGCGCGGCGCACCGCCTTCATGGGCGACGACGACATCATCGGCTATCCGGATTACTACGTGCAATCGGCGATCCGGCACCCGATGGACTACCTGTCCGAACGGATCGCCGAACGCGGCTGGGACAAGCTGCGGGTCGGCGTCGAGATGGACAATTACTGGTTCTCGGCCGCGGCCTTCGCGTCGCTGCAGAAGAACCTGCCGAACGCGAAGTTCGAGGACGCGACGGCGCTGGTGAACTGGCAGCGCGCGGTGAAATCGCCGCAGGAGCTCGACTACATGCGCATGGCCGCGCGCTTCGTCGAGCGGATGCACGGCCGCATCGTCGACGTGATCGAGCCGGGCATGCGCAAGTGCGACCTCGTCGCCGAGATCTACGATGCGAGCCTGCGCTACGACCCGGCGATCGGGGCCGGCGGCGACTATGCCGGCGATCGTGCCGCTGCTGCCGTCCGGGTCGGACGCCGCCGCGCCGCACCTGACCTGGGACGACGCGCCGATGAAGTCCGGCGAGGGCACGTTCTTCGAGATCGCCGGCGCCTATCACCGCTATCACTGCCCGCTGAGCCGGACCGCCTTCCTCGGCAAGCCGACGCAGACCTTCCTAGACGCCGAGACTGCGGTGCTGGAGGGCATGGAGGCCGGGCTCGAGGCGGCGAAGGCAGGCAACCTGACCGAGGACATCGCCAACGCGTTCTTCGGCGTGCTGAAGAAGCACGGCATCACCAAGGACAACCGCACCGGCTATCCGATCGGGCTCAGCTATCCGCCCGACTGGGGCGAGCGCACGATGTCGCTCAGGCCCGGCGACAAGACCGTGCTGGAGAGCGGCATGACGTTCCACTTCATGACCGGCCTCTGGATGGAGGACTGGGGCTTCGAGATCACCGAAAGCATCGTGATCGGCGAGACCGGCCCGGAATGCCTGGCGAACGTGCCGCGCAAGCTCTTCGTGAAGGACTGACCGCATGGCAGAGAACCCGATCGTGGCGACGATCCCGTTCGACGAGGACGGGGTGCGGCACGGCTTCCTGCGCCTGCCCTACAGCCGCGACGACAGCGCCTGGGGGTCGGTGATGATCCCGCTGACCGTGATCCGGAACGGCGACGGCCCGACCGCGCTCCTGACCGGCGCGAACCATGGCGACGAGTACGAGGGCCCGGTGGCGCTGCAGGCGCTGACGCGCGAGCTGGAGCCGGAGGAGATCACCGGGCGGGTCATCATCGTGCCGTTCATGAACACGCCGGCGTTCCGGGCGGGCAAGCGGACCTCGCCGCTGGATGCGGGGAACCTGAACCGGCTGTTCCCGGGCAGGCCCGACGGCTCGCCGACCGAGAAGATCGCGGATTATTTCAACACCGTACTCGCGCCGATGGCCGACTTCGTGCTGGATTTCCATTCTGGGGGCCGGACGCTCGACTTCGTGCCCTTCGCGGCCGCGCATCGGCTGGAGGGCAAGATTCAGGAGGAGGCCTGCATCGCGGCGATGCAGGCGTTCAACGCGCCCTATTCGATGGTGCTGCTCGAGATCGACAACGTCGGGATGTTCGACACGGCGGTCGAATCGCTCGGCAAGGTTTTCGTCTCGACCGAACTCGGCGGCGGCGGCACGGCGACCGCCAAGTCGGTGCGGATCGCGCGCAAGGGCGTGCGGAACTTCCTCCGGCACTGCGGCATCCTCGCGGGCGAGCGCGAGGTAGAGCCCAGCATCGAGCTCGACATGCCGGGGCCGGAGTGCTTCGTCTTCTCCGAGCACGACGGGATGATCGAGCCGATGGTCGATCTCGGCGAGGAGGTGAGGAAGGGCGAGGTCGTGGCGCGAATCTGGCCGGTCCAGCACACCGGGGCGGATCCGCTGGCCTACGAAGCCAGGATGTCGGGCGTGCTGGTCGCGCGGCATTTTCCGGGCCTGATCCACCCCGGGGACTGCCTCGCCGTTGTCGCGGCCCCGGTCTGAGCGGCGGAGCCCGTGCAGGTCGGTCGGGCGGGCGCTCCATCGGCAGGCGCGGGCCCGGCGCCGCAAGCGAGACGTTGCAGCGCGCCGCGGGCGGGACGGTCCAGCCGGCGCGAGGTTGACGCGGCGCCGGGTCCGGCCGGCGCAGCCGGGCGGAGCGCCTTCAGGCGGCGTTGCCGGACGCGGAGGTGCCGGTCATCAGGCCCGCGCTCGTGAAGCCGCCGTCGACGCTCAGCGTCTGGCCGGTGATGTAGCCCGACTTCGCCGGGTCCAGCAGGAAGACCACGGCCGCGGCGATCTCTGCGGTCTGGCCGTAGCGGCGCATCGGCACCGCGGACATCCAGGTTTCCCGGGCCTCCGGCGTATGGTGCCGCGCGACCATCGGCGTCTCGACCGGGCCCGGCGCGACCACGTTGACGCGCAGGCCGAGCGGCGCGAACTCGACCGCCATGACCTGGCTCATCGTGACGACCGCGCCCTTGGAGGCGCCATAGGCGAGCCGGCCCTCGTTGCCCCTGAGGGCCGAGACGGAGGCGATGTTGACGATCGCGCCGCCGCGGCCGCGCATGATCCGCGCCGCCTCGCGCGCGACGGTGAAGGAGCCGATCACGTTGACCTCGAACATGCGGCGCATCACGTCCGCGCCGGTCGCGAGCGCGGCGATGTCGCCGCCGATGCCGGCCGAGTTGACGACGCCGGTCAGCGGGCCGAACCCGGCCTCTACGGCGGCGATCGCCTCCGTCGTCGCGGTCTCGTCGGTGACGTCGAGGGGCATGCAGCGCACGCGGTCCGGATCGAAGCGGGCGGCGGCGGCGTCGAGCGCCGGCCCGGCCAGGTCGAAGATCGCCGCGCGCCAGCCTTCGGCCAGCGCCGCCTCGACGACGGCGAGACCGATGCCCGAGGCGCCGCCGGTGACGAGGACGGTTCCGGTCATGCGAGGCCCTCGATCAGCAGTTCGAACGTGACGCCGACCGGGTTCAGCCCGGGCGCGAGCCGGCCGCGGTGGATGCCGCCGTCGACGTCGACCAGCGACACGTCGATGGTTGCGCGGCCGTCGGCGACGCGGCCGTCGTCGATGCGGACCTCGGTCGCGACGCAGTCGACGCGGCGGCCGTCCGCGAAGGCGGGGATGCAGATCGAGCCGAGGCCGTGGATGCGCGCGCGGGCGAGGCCGTGCTCGGCGCAGAGCGCGGCGATCGCTTCGCAGACATCCTCGTCGGGGCGGAGCCGGGCGACGAGGCCGTCGCCGTCGGGCCTGGGGTCGCCGGCGGCGGCGAAGAGCGTGAAGTTTGTCTCGGCGTCGGGCAGGCCCTCGAACCAGGCGTCGGTCGCGCCGAGGCCGCGGACGCGGGCGTCGGCGGCGAGGGTCGAGTCGAAGGGCAGCAGGTGGCCCATCGCCGCGCCGAACGCGCCCTGCCATTGGCCGTGGCAGTGCAGGAACGGAGCGCCGTCGCGCCAGCCGACCGACGCGGTCGCGGCGCCGATCGTGACCGGGCCTTCGGGCGCATGGGTCTCGCTGTAGTAGGCGGCGTGCTGGTCGTCCTGCGCATAGGCGGGCAGCACGAAGCGCATCGGGTCGCAGGCCGCGCCGTCGAGCCAGAGCACGCCGCCCTTGCAGTCCTGCGCCGCGAAGAGGGCGCCGACCTCGTCCATGACGGTCCGGCCGGCGGCGAGCGTGGCTTCGAGCGGCTTCAGGCGCGTGCGGACGGCCTGGCGGCGGTCGGCGGCGCGGGGGCCGGGGTGTTTCAGGAGGCGCAGCGACGTCGTCATGCCGGGGTCCGCTCGGCGTCGAGCAGGCCGAGCCGGTCCAGCTCCTCGCGCACCATCTTCTTGGTGATCTTGCCGTAGGCGGATTTCGGCAGCGCGTCCCAGAACACGAAGCGCTTCGGCAGCTTGTAGCGCGCGACCTTGCCCTCGCAGGAACGCGGCCAGCTCGGCCTCGTCGACCGAGGCGCCGGGCGACGCGACGCAGACGGCGATGCCGACCTCGCCCCAGAGCGGGTCGGGCACGCCCACGACCGCGACCTCGGTGACGGCGGGGTGGGTCAGGATCTTCTCCTCGATCTCGCGCGGATAGACGTTCGAGCCGCCGGAGATGTACATGTCCGAGGCGCGTCCGGTGATGTAGAGGAAGCCCTCGGCGTCGACATGGCCAAGGTCTCCGGTGCGGAACCAGCCGTTGCGGAAGGACTTCGCGTTGGCCTCGGGATTGTCCCAGTAGCCGGCGAAGACCGCGGGGCCGATCACGCAGAATCTCGCCGGTCTCGAAAGGCGCCATCGGCTGGCCGTCGTCGCCCTGGATCTGGAATTGCATCCCGGTGCGGTCGAAGCCGCAGGCGCCTACTCGCACGTCCGGCCCGTCCTCGGCCGCGTGCAGGCGCGCCGGCAGCACGGTGATCGCGCCGGTGACCTCGCCGAGGCCGAAATACTGGACCAGCACCGGGCCGAGCGCCGCCAGCGCGCGCTTCTGGTCCTCGCGGTACATCGGCGCGCCGGCGTAGATCACGTAGCGCAGCGAGGAATGGTCAAAGCGGCCGGCGCTTTCGTGCTCGACCAGCATCTTCAGGATCGTCGGCACGGTGAACATCGTCGAGATGCGCCAGCGCTCGATCAGCGCCCAGGCGGTCGGGATGTCGAAGCGCTCGGTCGGCATCAGCACGGTCTTCACGCCGCGCGCGACTTGGGTCAGCTGGTGCACGCCGGCGCCGTGGGACAGTGGCGCCACGACGAGGCTCGCGTCGGCCGAGGTCAGGCCGGGCATCAGGTCGCAAAGGTGGTTGGTGACGACGAAGGCCATCTGGCCGTGGGTCAGCACCGAGGCCTTGGGGCGGCCCGACGTGCCGGAGGTGAAGAAGAACCAGCAGGGATCGTCGCGGTCGACCGGGGTCTCGGCCGGGCGCTGGCCGGCGAATTCGGCGACGAGGTCCTCGTAGAAGGGGCCGAAGCTGGCCGCGCCGATCGCGACAGCGAAGCGCAGGTCGGCGGCGCAGGCGGATGCGTGGTCGGGGTAGGAGGCGTTGCAGATCATGCCCGAGGCGCCGGACGAGCGGGCCTGGAACAGCACCTCGTCCGGGGTCTGGCGCGCGTTCGTCGGCACGTAGACCGCGCCGATGCGGAAACAGGCGAACATCGCCTCGAACATCTGGTTGCAGTTCTGCGATTGGACCAGGATGCGGTCGCCCTTGGCGACGCAGAAGCGGGATTGCAGCGCCGCGGCGAAGGCGTCGATGCGGGCGTCGAACTCGGTCCAGGTCCAGGTCCGCTCGCCCCAGACGACCGCGATCGCGTCGGGCTCGCGGGTGCGCGCCTGGGTGACGAAATGGGCGAGGTTCATCACCCGGGTCGATTGCGGCGCAAGGCTCACTTCGCGCGCTCCAGGATCGAGACGTAGTTCGCGACCGCCGCGCCGCCCATGTTGAAGACGCCGGCGAGTTCGGCGCCCTCGACCTGCATGTCGCCGGCCTCGCCCATCAGCTGCATCGAGGCCAGCACGTGCTGCGAGACGCCGGTGGCTCCGATGGGATGGCCCTTGGCCTTGAGCCCGCCCGAGGGATTGACCGGCAGCGCGCCGTCCATCCGGGTCGTGCCCTCGCGGGCGACCTTCCAGCCCTCGCCGGGCACGGCGAGACCCATCGCCTCGTACTCGATCATCTCGGCCATCGTGAAGCAGTCATGCGTCTCGACGAAATCGAGATCGGTGATCGCGAGCCCGGCCGCGTCGAGCGCGGCGGCCCAGGCGCGGCGCGGGCCGCCGAACTCGGTCGGGTCGCGGCGCGAGATCGCGAGCACGTCGTTTACGTTTCTGCGCGCGCGGAAGGAGATGGCGCGCGCGAGGCCGGCGGCGGCTTCCGCGTCGGCGAGCACGAGCGCCGCGGCGCCGTCCGAGACGAGGCTGCAATCGGTGCGGCGCAACGGGCCGGCGACGTAGGGGTTCTTGTCCGAGACGGTGTTGCAGAAGTCGAAGCCGAGGTCCTTCCGCAGATGGGCGAAGGGATTCTTCGCGCCGTTCGCGTGGTTCTTGGCGGCGATCATCGCAAGCTCGGCCGAGCGGTCGCCGTAGCGCTGGAAGTAGGCGCCGGCGATCAGGCCAAAGATGCCGGCGAAGCCGCCTTCGACCTCGGCCTCCTCGGCGCGGTAGCAGGCCGAGAGCAGGATGTCTCCGACCTCGACGTTCGGGGTCGCCGTCATCTTCTCGGCGCCGACGACCAGAGCGATGCGGCCCCGGCCGGCGGCGATGAAGTCCATCGCCGCGTAGATCGCGGCCGAGCCGGTGGCGCAGGCGTTCTCGAGCCGCACGGCGGGCGTGTGTTCGAGGCCGGGCGTGCCCATCGCGACCAGCGCGCCCTGGAAATCCTGCTTCTGGAAGCCGTTGTTGAAGGCGCCGACGAAGACGCCGTCGACATCGGCGGCCTCGACGCCGGCATGGGCGAGGGCGGGGCCGGCGACCTCGGCCATCAGGTCCATCGTGTCGCGGGCTTCGGTCTTGCCAAACTTCGAATGCGCCCAGCCGACGATCTGTGGATCAGGCATCGCTCGTCTCCCTGCTTGCGGGGCCGGTCGGCCCGAATACCGCCGCGATCCGCGTCTCGACGGCGCGGGCTTCGGCATGAAGGATCGCGGCCAGCTCCTGCTGGCGGGCGGGTTGCATGCGGTTGTCGATCGCCGCGATCGACAGCGCCCCGGCGACGCGGCCGTCAGGAAAGCGCAGGGGCACGCCGATCCCCCAGGAACTGGCGACGACGCGGCCCGGATTCAGCGCATAGCCGGCCGCCAGCGTCTGCGCGACGTCTGCGCGGACGATCTCGACAGAGTAGCCGGGATAGGCGGCATAGGCGTCGGCGAGCCCAAGGATGGTGGTCTCGCGCTCGGCTTCGGGCAGCGCCGAAAGCAGCGCCAGCGCGCCAGCGCCGACGCCGAGCGGGTTCTGGTCGCCGGTCTGCAGCGCGTGGGTGCGGACCGGATGGCTGCCCTCCTCGCGCCGCAGGCAGAGCACGAAGTCGCCGCTGCGGGCCGAGACGAAGCTGGTGTCGGCGGTGGCGGCGGACAGGCGGCGCAGCGCGTCGGCGGCCTGATCCAGCAGGCCGTGACGGCGCCCGGCCAGCGTGCCGAGCACATAGGTCTCCTGGCCGAGCCGATAGCGCCGGTTCGCCGGATCCTGCTCGATCAGGCGGGCGCGGATAAGCGCCATCAGCAGTCGACGCACGGTCGGCTTGTTGAGGCCGCTCGCGGCGACGACGCCGGCGAGCGACGCGCCCCCGTCGCCGCCACGGCCAACGAGGGACAGCAGCGACAGCGCCCGCTCCACCGACTGGGCGCCGCTGGCCGGCTCCCCTTCGCGCAGGACCTGGTGCCGCGTCATCTGCCGTCCCTCGCGATCCGTCCGATCAGCCCAGCGTCAGGCCGGTCGCGTTCTGGAGGATCGTCCAGGCCTCGTCGCCGTACTTCTCGCGCCATTCGGCGTAGAAGCCCGCCTCGTCCAGCTTCTGCTGGAACGGCGCGGTCTCGGGGAAGTTGAACGCCATGCCGTGGCCTTCGAGTTCGCCCTGCAGGCTGGCGTTCAGCGCCTCGATGTCGGCGCGCTGTTCGACGGCGGAGGCGTTGAAGTTGGTCGCGACGATCTCTTGCAGGTCCTCGGGCAGGCCGCCCCAGGCGCGGCGGTTCGCGAGCATCCAGAACCCGTCCCACATGTGGTTGGTCATCGAGACGTGGTTCTGAACTTCCCAGAGCTTGAAGTTCGACAGGATCGCGAGCGGGTTCTCCTGGCCGTCGACGACGCCGGTCTGCAGCGCGGTGTAAACCTCGGAGAAGTTGATCGAGGTCGGGGCGGAGCCGAAGGCGTCGAACATCGAGGTCCAGAGCGGGCTGACGGGGACGCGGATCTTGAAGTTCTCGAGGTCGGCCGGGGTCTCGATCGGGATGGTCGAGGTCGAGATCTGGCGGAAGCCGTTGTCCCAGATCTTGTCGAACGCGTAGAGGCCCTTGTCCTCGATCTGGCCGCGCACATAGGCGCCGAGCTCGCCGTCCATCGCGGCCCAGACCGCCGGGTAGTCCTTGAACGCGAAGCCGATGCCGCTCAGCGAGGCGTTGGGCACGAAGGTCGACAGGATCAGCGGCGAGAGCATGAAGAACTCGACGCCGCCCGAGCGCAACTGGCTCAGCACGTCGGTATCGGCGCCGAGCTGGCTCTGCGGGAACACGGTCATCTCGATCCGGCCGTCGCTCTGCTCCTTGATGCGCTCGATCGCCTCCAGCAGCCGGATGTTCGACGGATGCGTGAGCGGCTGGTTGTTGGCGACCTTGAAGTTGTATTCGGCGGCCATCGCCGGGGTCGCGCGGACGAAGGGCGCGGCGAGCGCGCCGGCGGCGGCGCCGAGCATCAGAGAGCGTCGGTCGAGTTTCATGTGGTTGGTTCCTCCCAGGGTTCGTGAGCAGGCATCGGCGCGCCTCAGAGAAAGGCGAGCGAGAATTGCGGGACCGCGGCGATGATGACGAGGCCGACCAGCAGGGCGGCGATGTAGGGCCAGATCGCGCCCATCGCCTCGTCGGGCGACACGCCGCCGATCTTGCAGGCGATGTAGAAGCCGATGCCGATCGGCGGCGCCATCAGCCCGATGTTCATCGCGGTGACGATGATCATCGAGTAGTGGATGTCGTGGATGCCGAGGTTGCGGGCCATCGGGAACATGATCGGCGCCATCAGCACCAGCGCCGGCAGGCCCTCGAGCACGCAGCCGAGCACGAGGAATATCGCGATCGAGACGGCGATGAAGGTGAAGGCGCCGCCGGGCAGGGACTGCACGCCCTGGACCAGCTTGCCGGCGAACCCGGTCTGGGTCAGCGCCCAGGCCATCGCCGAGGCGGCGCCGAGGATCAGCAGGATCGCGCCGGCCAGCGCCGCCGTCTCGACCAGCATCCGCCAGCACTGTCGCAGCGTGAGCCCGCCATAGAGCACGACGCCGATCAGCAGTGCGTAGACGACGGCGATTGTCGAGACCTCGGTCGCCGTGGCGACGCCGCCGCCGACCATCGCGCGGATCATGAACGGCAGGACCAGCGCGGGTCCGGCGATCAGCAGGGACTTGCCGATCAGCCGCATCGGCGCGCGCGTGACGCCGGCCATGTCCTCGTCGCGCGCCTTCCAGCGCGCGAGCACGGCGAGCACGACGAGGAGCACCATCGCGATGACGAAGCCGGAGGTGAAGAGGCCGGCGATGGAGACCCCGGCCGCCGAGCCGAGCACGATCAGCACGATCGACGGCGGCACCGTGTCCGCCATCGCCGCGCCGGTCGCGAGCAGCGCGATCATCTCGCGGGGCTTGTGGCCGCGGCGCTTCATCTCGGGAAAGAGCGCCGGCGCGACGGTCGCCATGTCGGAGACCTTGGAGCCGGAGATGCCGGAGACGAGGAACAGCGATCCGAGGAGCACGTAGGACATGCCGGCCTTCACGTGGCCGAGCAGCGAGGCGAGGAACCCGACGATCGCCTTGCCCATGCCGGTCTCGTCGAGGATGCAGCCCAGAAGCACGAAGACCGGGACCGAGAGCAGGATCAGGCTCGACATGCCCTCGTCCATGCGGCCGACGATCACGAAGATCGGCGCGGTGCTGGCAAAGCTGAGGAAGGCGAGCGTGCCGATCCCGAAGCAGAAGGCGATGGGCACGCCGATCGCGAGCATCGCCATGACGAAGGCGCCGAGGAAGATCGGCAGGTTCCAGTTGCCGAAGCCGAGCAGGACGGGCTTGGCGAGCCACAGCAGCGTCGCGGCCAGGGCGATGGTCAGGGTCGCGGCGGCGAGCGCCTTCGGCGTGCATTCGCGCGCCGCCTGGATGAGCGCGAGGATCGCCATCAAGAGCATGCCAGCCGGCAGCGCGGCGGCGCGGTAGGTCATCGGTATCTCGAGAGCGGGCGAGGTGACGTAGCTTTCCTCGTAGGCGTATTCGAAGGCCGGGCGCAGCATCACGACGAGGAAGGCCGCGACCAGCATCAGCGCCAGCGCGCGGACGAAGCCAGCGGCGCGCTTCGGGATCATCGGCAGGAAGATCGTCAGGCGCAGGTGGTCGTTGCGGTCGATCGCCATCGCCGCGCCGAACATCGCCAGCCACAGGAAGCTGATCGACGCGACCTCGTCGGCCCAGATGATCGGCGTCGACAGCAGGTAGCGGGAGGCGACGTTGACGAGGATCATCCCGATCATCACGAGCAGCAGGATTACGGCGAGCGCCTCGAACGGCCGCATCCAGCGCGAGCCGGCGCGCAGCGGGCCGCCGTCGAGTTCGCGGATCTCGGGGCCGGTCCGATCCAATTCGGACGCCATGGTCATGGCGGCTCCTCCCGTTCCGACCGCGCGCGGGTCCCTGTCGTTTCGCAAAGTCCCCAGTCCGGCGCCTGCGGCGCCGACCGCGGTCTTCCTCCCCTGATGCGGCGGCTGTCCTCGGCGCCGCCACGGTCCATATTATGGACGTCTTTTCATCCTGTGGATGGAAAGTGCGGCGACTCGGCCGTCGATGCAAGCAGAAACTCCTGGAAGACGGCGCGCCGGCGCCGACCGCGGATCAGGTCGGCAGGCTGCCCGAAACGGTGCAGGATTGGCCGCCGTCCACGGGCAGTTCGATGCCCGTGATGAACCTGGCTTGGTCCGATGCGAGGAATACGGCGGCCCAGGCGACGTCCCAGCCGTCTCCCTGGCGCTTCATCGGGACCATGGCAGCCCGTTTCGCTCGCATTTCCTCTATGTCGCCATAGTATCCCGAAATCTGGGCGTACACGTGCGGGGTATCCATGATGCCGGGCATGATCGTGTTGGCGCGGATGCCCTTGGCCGCGTATTCGATGGCGACGGACCGGGTGAAGTGGTTCACCGCAGCCTTCGATGCGTAATAAGAGACGTAGGGGTAGCCGGTCCACCTTATGGCCGCCAGCGACGAGACGTTCACGATGGCGCCGGCGTTCTGGGCCTCCATGATCGGCAGAACCGCCCTGCAGGTCAGGAAGACGGAGGTCAGGTTCACGTCGAGCACGCGCCGCCAGCTGTCCTCGCTGGCCTCGGCGGCGCCGCCGGGCAGGTTGATCCCGACGTTGTTGTGCAGCACGTCGATGCGGCCCCAGCGCGCGCGCGTCGCGCCGACGGCGGCGGAGATCGAGGCGGCGTCGGTCACGTCTGCGGCGACCGCGATCGCCGCTCCGCCCTCGGATGCAATGACGGCCTGCGTCGCCCGGGCGGCGGCAAGATCGATGTCCACGCAGGCGACCAACGCGCCCTCGCGGGCATAGGCGACCGCAGCGGCCTTGCCGTTGCCCCACCCCTCGCCGATCGAACCCGCGCCGAAGACGAGAACGACCTTGGACTGCATGCGGCCGCGGCTGCTGTTCCCGCCAGCGGATGCGGCGGCGTCGGATCGCTCCGGCATTGTGAGGCCCCCGTCCGGCTCAGCGGCAATGACGGGTCCGGCGTTAGACAGGCCACGTCAGGGTGTCAACCGGCGCCGATCGTCAGAACCGTGCCGACCAGCCTGCGCCCGCCCGCCAATCCGGACCTGCCTTCCGTGGCGGGCCGCTCAGCGATCGGGGGGATGGTTTGCCTCGGCGGCCAGCGAGCGAACCAGCGCGAGCGTCGAGGCGCGCGTATCGGGATCCGAGATCGCGCTGAACGCCGCGGCGAGAGCGCGGGAATCCGCTGAACTCGGCGAGGCGCTGGCCGCGGACCTCCTTTCGTCGTGGTCGTCGAGGCCCGCGAAGAAATAGGTGACCGGAACCCTGAGAAACTCTGCGATCTGGAACAGGCGACCGGCGCCGATCCGGTTCGATCCCTTTTCGTACTTCTGGATCTGGGAGAACGTCAGTCCGAGGTGTCGTCCGAGTTTTCCCTGGCTGAGTCCAAGCGACTCACGTCTTTCCCGAAGGCGCGCTCCGACATGCGCGTCAATATCGCTGGCCTTGATCGACACTGCCGTAATTCCTTATCTCCCGCGCAAGTCGATCGGCGACTGCGGCGAGAGCATTTACTTCGCCGCAGCGGCTCGCCAATCATGCGCACCCACCATTCCCACTACGACTAAACACGGCGTGTTTGTAAAAACCACTTCAAATTTTTCGAACAGTTAACACCAATACAGTAAAGATGGTAAACAGGATCGAATAATCTCCCAGCCGGGAATAGAGTGTATTTGGCAAGGACGCCGGAAGGGCGGCGTCGACGTAGCCCTGCACCCCAAGGGGAAGCGCGGCGATCACCCGTCCCCGCGGATCGATCATTGCCGACACGCCGGTATTGGCGGCGCGCGCCAGCGGCAATCCCTGTTCGATCGCGCGAGACCTCGCCTGCGCCAGATGCTGATACGGTCCGGCGATGCGGCCGAACCAGGCGTCGTTCGTGACCTGGACGATCCAGTCGGGCCGGCCGCCCCGGGGCTGCATGTCCTGGGGGAAGATCGCCTCGTAGCAGATCAGCGGCAGGAACGGCGGCAGACCCTGCGTCCCGATCGCGCGCGGGCCCGGGCCCGGCGAGAACCCGGTCAGCGTCATCGTGTCGAGCCGCGGCAACCGGAGCGCGGCGATGGCGTCGGCGAAGGGGATGTATTCGCCGAACGGCACCAGGCGATGCTTGTCGTAGACAGCGGTCGGCGCGCCGTCGGGCGCGAGCACGACCAGGGAATTGAACCAGCGGTCGTCGCCGTCGGCTCCGAACTCGACGCGCCGGATCCCGAGCATCACGACGCCCTCCGGCCCTGCCGCGGCGGCGATCGCCGCAAGCTCGTCCGGCGCGTAGCCGAGCAGCGAGTTCACCGCGGTCTCGGACCAGATCGTCACGTCCGGCGACGGGTCCGCCGGCGCTGCGGTAGCGGAAAGCTGGCGCTCCAGGAACTCCGGTTGCAGCTCGGGGCGCCATTTCAGGTGCTGCGGCACGTTCGGCTGCACCAGGCGCACGACCAGCGGCTCGGCGCGGTCCGGAACGGGGTCGGCCAGCCGGGTTGCGCCGAAGAGCCAGCCGCCCGAGACCAGCGCCGCCGAGAGCGCCAGCGCCAGCCCGGCAGCCCGTCGCGTCGGCGCCGCCGCAGGGGCCAGTCCCGCGGCCAGCGTCAGCAGGCTCAGCCCGTGCGGGCCGATCACCGAGACCGACTGCATGACCGGCGTCTCGATCCAGCCATAGCCGATCAGCGCCCAGGGAAATCCCGTCAGCACGTGCGCGCGCGCGAAGTCGGCCAGGGTCAGAACGGCCGCGAGCAGCAGACATCGGGACCAGACCGGCCGCCAGACAAGCCGCGCCAATCCGAAGGCCGCGCCCCAGAACAGGGCGAGGCCGCCGGCCATCAGAAGCAGCGCGAAGGGCGCCATCCAGCCGTGGCGCTCGGGGTCGACCAGAAACGGCTCGACGATCCAGAACAGCCCGAGCCCGAAGAAGCCGGCGCCGGCTGCCCAGCCGCGCCAGAACGCGGCGCGCGGGCCTTGGGCTCCGTCCATCAGCCACAGCAGCGGGGGCAGGGCGACGAAGACGAAGAGCGCTAGCGACCACGGCGGCTGTGCAAGCGCCATGATCGCCCCGCAAGCTGCGGCCAGACCCGACGCGGCCGGTCCGCTCAGCGCGCGGACGCGGGCGGGCAGGTCGGCGATCATGCGGTCGCTATTCCGCGGCTTCGGCCATGTGCTCGGTCTCGCCCTGCCGGCTGACGCGCACCCGCAGGCGCTTGACCTTGCGCGCGTCGGCGTCCAGCACCTCGAACTCGTGCCCGTCGGGATGAGCGACGATCTCGCCGCGCGCGGGCACACGCCCGGCCAGCCGGAACACCAGACCGCCGAGCGTGTCGACCTCCTCGTCGAGTTCGGGATCCGCGAGGCGCACCCCGGTCTCCGTCTCGAAGTCGTCGAGATCCATGCGCGCCTGCGCCAGGTAGACGTCCGCGGATTCCTGCGACCAGAGCGCGCTTTCCGCCTCGTCGTGCTCGTCGCCGATCTCGCCGACGATCAGTTCGATCAGATCCTCGATCGTCACCAGTCCGTCGACGCCGCCGTATTCGTCGATGACCAAGGCCATGTGGATGCGCCCGGCCTGCATCTTCTGCAGCAGGACCGCGGCGGGCATAGACGGGGGCACGTAGAGCAGGGGCCGGAGCAGTCCCTGCAGGTCGAACGTCATCGATTCCGCGTGGCCGAAGCCGTAGCCGAGCGCGAGGTCCTTCAGGTGCACGAGGCCGGTGGGCCGGTCCAGCGCGCCGGAATAGACCGGCAGGCGGGTCATCGTGCTTTCCTGGAAGACGGCGACGATCTCGTCCAGCGACGCCTCGTCGGACACCGCGATGATCTCGGCGCGCGGCACGCTCACGTCCTCGACGCGCATCCGTCGGATACGCCGCACGTTCAGCACCATTTCGCCGGGTCCTGTCGGCACTGACGCCGAATTGGGCGACTGGAACTCGCCGCCGGATCCGGCCTCGCCGTCGGAAGCGTCGCGCCGGAAAAAGCGTGTCAGGAAGCCCGGTCTGGCCGGACTGTCGTCTTCTCCCGTTTCCGGGGCGCGGACGCTCGTCTCCGACGCGCCGCTGGTCATATCGCCCATAGGGCAAGGTCCAATCTCGACGCCCAAGGGGCGCTCCTGTGGTCAATATGGGTTTGGCACCCCCAAGGTTGCAAGGATATTCGTCTCCAGCGCCTCCATTGCGTCGCCCTCGGCCCGATCGACGTGGTCGTGACCGAGCAGGTGAAGGACGCCATGCACCACCAGATGCGCGACGTGGTCGGCGGCGGGAACGCCGGCGGCGGCCGCCTCGGCGATGCAGGTCTCGTAGGCGAGCGCCAGGTCGCCGAGAAAGCGCGGGGCGCCGGGCGGAGGCGTCTCGTCGGAGGGCCAGGACAGCACGTTGGTCGGCGCGGGCTTGCCGCGGAACTCGGCGTTCAAAGCGGCGACGCGCGCGTCGTCCGCCGCCAGCAGCGCGATTTCGCAGGCGGACGGATCGAGGCCCTCGGCGGCGACGGCGGCGCGCGCCGCCCGCTCGGCCAGCGCCTCGATGTCGAGTTCCTGCCAGCGCGGGTCCTCGACGACGACGTCGACCAGGGGCGCCTCGTCAGCCATCCGTCGTGCGGGCGGCGCTCTCGTAGGCGGTGATGATCCGCGCGACCAGCGGATGCCGGACCACGTCGGCGGCGGTGAAGCGCGAGAAGCCGACGCCGTCGACGCCGCGCAGCACGCGCTCCGCCTCGACGAGGCCCGAAAGCACCCCGCGTGGGAGGTCGATCTGGGTGATGTCGCCGGTCACGGCCATGCGCGATCCCTCGCCGAGCCGGGTCAGGAACATCTTCATCTGCATCGTCGTCGCGTTCTGCGCCTCGTCGAGAACGACGAAGGCGTTCGACAGCGTACGGCCCCGCATGAAGGCCAGCGGCGCGATCTCGATCTGCTTTTCCTCGAGCATCTTCTGGACCTGGCGGGCCGGGAAGAAGTCGTTCAGCGCGTCGTAGAGCGGCTGCATGTAGGGATCGACCTTTTCCTTCATGTCGCCGGGCAGGAAGCCGAGGCGCTCGCCGGCCTCGACGGCCGGACGGCTGAGGATGATCCGGTCGACATGGCCCTCGATGAACATCGAGACGGCGGCGGCGACGGCGAGGTAGGTCTTGCCGGTGCCGGCGGGGCCGAGGCCGAACACGAGCTCGTTGCGGAAAAGTTGGCGGACGTAGTCCTTCTGGGCGGGCGTGCGCGGCTCGACGACCTTCTTGCGGGTGCGAATCTCGAGGAGTTCGCCGGAGAACATCTCGAGCTGGCCGCGCTGGGCCGGCTCGGACCGCACGGCCGGGGTCAGCCGGATCGCCGCGTCCACATCCGCGGCCTCGACGCCGCGACCCTGCTCCAGCCGGGCGTAGAGGCTGTTCAGCACGCGCGTCGCTTCGTCCCGCGCGGTCTGGTCGCCGTGCAGCTCGAGCATGTTGCCCCGCCGCGTGATCGACAGGCCGAGTCGCTGCTCGATCAGCGCGATGTTGCGATCGAGCTCGCCGCATAGGTCGATCAGCAATCGGTTGTCGGGATACTGGAGGGTGCTGTCGGACGGAACGTCCGGGTTGAAGGCGGGGTTCGGGGCGTTGATCGCCAATGGGCCTCCGGCGGTTTCAGGCTTCAGCCATCTTCGAGAGTGCCCCAGCCGATGCGCCCGCGCAAGGGACCTTGGCGTCGGCGACGGGAGGCTCAGGCCGCCCGTTCGCCGGCCAGGGAGTTCGATCGCGACGCGAATACGCGGACCGGGACGACGGAGCCGATCAGGCTCGCGTCGCCCTGGAAGTGAACCATGTTCAGGTACGGGGATTTTCCCGCGAGCTGACCGCGCTCGCGGCCGGCCTTCTCGACCAGGACCGGCAGGGTCCGGCCGATCTGGGCGTCCTGGAAGGCGGTCTGCTGTCGGGTCAGCAGGGCCTGCAGTCGCTGCAGGCGGTCGGCGGCCTCGTCGACCGGAACCTGCGGCCGGCCAGATGCCGGCGTGCCGGGGCGCGGCGAATAGGCGAAGGAATAGGCATGCGCATAGCGCACGGCCTCGACCAGCTCCAGCGTGCGGGCGAAGTCGTCCTCGGTCTCGCCGGGAAAGCCGACGATGAAGTCGCCGGACAGCGCGATGTCGGGCCGCGCCGAGCGGATCCGGTCGAGCAGCTTGAGATAGCCGTCGGCGGTGTGCCTGCGGTTCATCGCCTTCAGCACCCGGTCGCTGCCGGCCTGGACGGGCAGGTGCAGGTACGGCATCAGCGCCTCGACCTCGGCATGGGCGGCGATCAGGTCGTCGCTCATGTCGTTCGGATGCGAGGTCGTGTAGCGGATGCGCGCGAGCCCGTCGATCGCGGCGAGCCGGCGAATCAGCGCGGCGAGCGTCACGCCCTCCGGGTCGTTGTACGCGTTGACGTTCTGGCCGAGCAGCGTGATCTCCACGACGCCGCGCGCGACGAGGCCGCGGGCTTCGGCGAGGATGCGGTCGGCGGGGCGCGAGACCTCGGCGCCGCGAGTATAGGGCACGACGCAGAAGGCGCAGAACTTGTCGCAGCCCTCCTGCACCGTCAGGAACGCCGCTGGCGCGCGGCGCGCGGCCGGCGACTCGGGCAGGTGGTCGAACTTGTTCTCTGCGGGGAAGTCCGTGTCGAGCGGCCGCTCGCCGGCGCGCGCCCGGTCCAGCAGCGCCGGCAGCCGGTGGTAGGCCTGCGGGCCGACGACGAGGTCGATCGCCGGCGCGCGGGCCAGCATCTCGGCGCCCTCGGCCTGGGCGACGCACCCGGCGACGCCGATCTTCATTCCCGGGTTCTGCGTCTTCAGCGCCTTCAGCCGGCCGATCTCCGAGTAGACCTTCTCGGCGGCCTTCTCGCGGATGTGACAGGTGTTCAGCAGGACGAGGTCCGCGTCGTCGGGGCGGTCGGTGGCCGCATAGCCGTCCGCGGCCAGCGCCGCCGTCATGCGCTCGCTGTCATAGACGTTCATCTGGCAGCCATACGTCTTGACGAACAGCTTCTTCGGCTCGGCCATCTGGTCCCCCCGACCACCTCAGGGCAAAACGGCAAGGGCGCGGGCGGTCGCCCGACCGCGCGCGCCCCTGCTGTAATCGCGCGGCCGGAGCCGCGCAAGCCGCTGCTATTTCGCGACGCGCGGCTTGCGGCCGAGACCGATCTTCTTGGCCAGTTCCTGCCGCTTGGCCGCGTAGTTGGGCGCGACCATCGGGTAGTCGGGCTTCAGGCCCCACTTCGTCCGATACTCTTCCGGGGTCAGGCTGTAGGACGTCATCAGGTGGCGCTTCAGCATCTTCAGCTTCTTGCCGTCCTCCAGGCAGACGATGTAGTCGTCGGTGACCGACTTCTTGATCGGAACTGCCGGGGTGAGCTCGATCGAGGTCGTCTCTTCTCCGGACGCAAGCTCGGTCAGCTTGGTGAAGACCGACTGGATCAGCTCGGCCACGTCGTTCTGCACCACCGAGTTGTTGGCGACGTGCGCCGAAACGATCTCGGTCGTCAGTGCGAGGATTTCTCCCCGACCAATTGCTTGCTCTTCAGTCATTTGCCTCATCCTTTACGAGCAACCGACGTGGCTACTATTGCGTGAAACCGGCTGCAATCTTATTGGGCGCCCTGAGAGGGTCGCTCTCGCTAAACGCTACAGGGACAATATTTTGCCCGGTCGCCCTTTGCAAGATGTGGCTGCCAATAAATCGAAGCGCAATGTCAAAGCGCTGGTCGTCAGCGCAAATGCGCCGATGGCGGGCAAGTAGCGGGGAGGCGGGCAAGCTCCGCGGATTTACCAGCCGGGCGCCTCATGACCCCTTTTAAGGGCGATTGCTTGGAAACTTTCTGCTCCATTCATGCTGGGGTCAGCCCCCGCTGTTCGAGCAGCGCCTCGACCCCGGGCAGGCGCCCTCGGAACGCCACATAAAGCTCCTCGGCGTCGCGAGAACCGCCCGCGCTGAGGATGTTCTCGGCGAGCCGCGCTGCGACACCGGCGTCGAACACGTCGCCAGTCTCGCGGAACGCCGCAAAAGCGTCGGCGTCCAAGACTTCCGACCACATGTAGGAATAGTATCCGGAGGAATAGCCGTCGCCGGAGAAGACATGGTCGAAATGCGGCGTCGCATGGCGCATCACGATCGCGGCTGGCATGCCGAGCCGGTCGAGCGTCGCCGCCTGCGCTGCAATCGGATCTGCGGGCGGATCGCCGGCATGGAGGTCGAGATCGACCATCGCGGACGCAACGTACTCGACCGTCCGGAAGCCCTGGTCGAAGTTCCGCGCGGCGATCAGCCGCTCCAGCAGTTCGGCCGGCATCGCGGCTCCGGTTTCGGCGTGCCGGGCGTGGGCGGTCAGGACTTCCGGCGTTTCCAGCCAGTGCTCGAAGAGCTGGCTCGGCAGCTCGACGAAGTCGCGGGCGACAGCGGTGCCCGCGATGCTGGGGTAGGTCACGTCAGACATCAGCACATGGAGCGCATGGCCCATCTCGTGAAACAACGTATGGGCGTCGTCGAAAGTTAGAAGCGTCGGATGTCCCTTCGGCGCCCGGGCGAAGTTGCAGACGTTGATCGCGATCGGATGCTCGTCGCCGTCGAAGCGCGATTGGCTCCGGAAGCTCGAGCACCAGGCCCCGGACTTCTTGCTCGCGCGCGCGAAGTAGTCGCCGATGAAGACGCCGACGTGCCTGCCCCCGCGCCGGACTTCCCATGCGCGCGCGTCGGGATGATGCAGCTGCGCGTCGATTGGCAGGAATTCGAGGCCGAACAGCCGGCCCGCCACATCGAACGCGGCCCCGATCATCGCGTCGAGCTGCAGGTACGGCTTCAGCGCCGCCTCGTCGAGGTCGTGCTCGGTCCGCTGGCGGATGGCGGCGTAGCGCCGCCAGTCCCAGGGCGCCAGCGCGTCGTTGACGCCCTCTGCCCGCAGCAGGTCCTCGAGGATCACGGCGTCGGCCTCGGCCTGCGCCTTGGCCGGGTCCCAGACGGCCATCAGCAGGTCGCGCACCGCCTCGGGCGTCCCGGCCATCTCGCGCTCGAGCTTGAAGGCCGAGAAGCTGGGGTATCCGAGCAGCCGCGCGCGCTCGGCGCGCAGCGCAAGCGTCTCGGCGACGATCGCCCGGTTGTCGGTGTCGCCGCCCTTTGCTCCGCGAGCGGTCCAGGCGCGAAACGCTGTCTCGCGCAGGTCCCGGCGCGGCGAGAACTGCAGGAACGGCACGATCAGGCTGCGCGACAGCGTGATGACGTGACCATCGAGGCCACGGTCGGCGGCGGCCTGCGCCGCGGTGTCCACGACAAAATCCGGCAGGCCTTCGAGATCGCTCTCCGCGAGCGGCAGCGTCCAGGCCCTTTCGTCGGCGCGTACGTTCTGCGAGAAGGCCGCGCCGAGCGTCGCGAGGCGCTGCATGATGTCGCCAAGGCGGCCCCTGTCGGCCCCCTCGAGCAGCGCTCCGGAGCGAACGAAACCGCGATGATGCAATTCGAGCAGATGGTCCTGTTCGTCGTTCAGCCCCAGTTCGGCGCGCCGCGCCATCAGTGCGTCGACGCGTGCGAACAGCGCTGGGTTCATCACGGTCTCGTTGTGATGCGCGGCAAGACGCGGGCTGATCTCGCGCTGCAATGCCTCGATCCTGTCGGTGGCGTCGGCGCTGGCGAGGTTGAAGAAGACCGCGGCGACCCGGTTCAGCCGGCGCCCGGATCGCTCGAGCGCCTCGATCGTGTTGGCGAAGTCCGGTTCGGCCGGATCGGCGGCGATCGCGTCGATGTCTGCGCGCGCCTCCGCGAGCGCCGTCTCGAAGGCCGAAGCGAAGTCCTCGTCGCGGATCTCCCCGAAGGGCGGCAGCTTGAACGGACCATTCCAGTCCTGGAGCAACGCGTTCATCGATGAGCCCTTTCGGCCGGCATTCCGGGCGCTAATTCGGGCCCGGCGACGGTTGCGTCAAGAGCGGACACCGCTTCTTGAGCGTTATTGCGCGCGTTCCTGTGGAGGCACGGCCTGAAGATAGGCGGCGATCGCATCGCGATCCGAGCCCGCGAGCATGGCGATATTGCGCTGTACTGCCGCCATCGAGCCGCCGACCGAGTCGAAATCCGGCGTGAAGCCGCTTTCGAGATAATAGGCGATGTCGTCTGCCGACCACGAGCCGAGACCCCCGTCGCCGGACGTGATGTTCGGCACGCGTCCCCGTCCCTCGGGATTGGGCGCGCCGCCGAGCCAACGGGCCGTTTCCATCGCGCCGGCCCAATTGCGCGGCGTGTGGCACTCGCCGCAATGGCCCGGCCCCTCGACGAGATAGCGGCCGCGCGCCAGAACGGGATCGCCTTCGTCGACGGCGATCACCGGGTCATCGGTCAGGAAGGCGAGCTTCCACAGGCCGATGCCGCGCCGGATCGAGAACGGAAAGGCGAGCTGCGTCTCCGGGGCGCTCCCCTCGACCGGGGGGAGGGTCTGCATGTAGGCCCAGAGGTCGACGACATCGGCAGGCTCCATGCGGGCATAGGAGGCGTATGGGAAGGCGGGATAGAGGTGCCGCCCGTCCGGCGAAAGGCCGCGGAGCATTGCGTTGACGAAGTCCGCCCGGCTCCAGGAGCCGATGCCGTCCTCGGGATCAGGCGATATGTTCGGGACTTCGAAGGTCCCGAAGTCGCTGTTCAGTCGTTGCCCGCCGGCAAGCCGGAACCGCGCGTCGCCCTGGGCTCCGGCCTTGGCATGGCAGGAGACGCAACCGCCCGCCCAGAACCATGTTTCCCCGCGCGCGGCATCGCCCTCCGGCAGCGCCGCTAACTTGGCTTCGGACAGAGGGCGCGGCATCGTGGCCGCCCAGAAGCCCGCAGCCGCGACCAGCGCCAGCACGATCGCCCAGCCCAGGATTCGCAGCAGGAGGAGCACGCTGTCAGTCCGGGATCTGATAGGTCTCGTGGCAGGTCCGGCAGGTGTTCAGAAGAGGTTCCGCTGAGGCGCGGAAGGCCTCGAGATCTGCGGGTCCTTCGCGCCCGGCAGCCTCCACGGCGGCGGCGGCAAGATCGTAGAATTCCTGCACGGCTTTGTCGAAACCGGCGCGGTCGGTCCAGACGGCCTCGGCGGCCTTCGAGCGTTCCGGATCGAAGCTGCCCTCCGGGAAGTAGTCGCCGAAAACCATGCCTGTGGCGGCCATCGTCCGGAACATCGAGCGCGCGATGACAGGGTCGTAGGGGATCGTGTCGCGCAGCATGCCCGCTCCGGCCGCGGCGGCGGCGCCGTTGGCGCTCATCAGGATCTGGCGGGATGCGATCGGATCGTCACTGGCGGTAGCCGTCGTGGCTAGGGCGAGCATTGCTGCGGCTAAACCGGCGATGGGCTTGATCATGTCGTGGCCTCTCCTGGGCTGCTGGGTCGGTTCCTGGCGAGCCCGCAGGCCCTTCTTTCGTCAGCGACCATCCCCGAAAGCCTGCCGCTTGCGCGATAGCAATTTCGTGAACGCCGCTCAGACGGCGACGAACTTGCCCGATCCGGAGTCGAAATAGGCCAAGCTGCCGTTGCTGATGTCGTTCCAGATCCCGTGCAGTTGCAGCCGCTCGTCCGCGACGGCTTCCGCAACGAATGGGAAATCCATCAGGTTCTCCAGGCTGACCAGCACTGCCTGGTGCTCGAGTGCGCGCAATGCCTCGGGGCGGTCGAGGTTGAGCGCCTCGACGCGTTCGTAACCGGGCCTGAGCGTGGTCAGCCACTTGCCGACGAAGCTGTCGGCCGAAGGCGCACCGGGCGCGCCGGACAGCATGTCGTGACATCCCGCGACCCCGCCGCAGCCCGAATGGCCCATCACGATCAGGTGCTGGACCTTCAGGACATTGATCGCGTACTCCACGGTCGCGGAGGTGCCGCGGGCCGCGCTGTCCTGCCGGCATTCCGGCACCAGGTTCGCAATGTTGCGATGGACGAAGAAATCGCCGGCCTCGCCGCCGAAGATCTCCGTCGCCATCACGCGGCTGTCGCAGCACGCGATGATCATGCCCTGAGGCGCCTGACCCAGCTCCGCCAGCTGCGCCAGGCGTTCCTTTACGGACTGCAAGCGCGCTTGCCACGCATGGTAGCGATCGACGAGAAACGGCGGCAGCGGGTTGACCTTGTCCATGGCGGCGGCGACCTCCTGTTGCGAACTCCGCGCACTTTGCCTCAATTCCCGTTCGGATTTCGAGCGTCAATGTTGCGGCGCGGCAGCCGCCGGTAATCGGGCGTTGAACTTTCTGCGCCAGTGTTCCCCGCAGACGAGCCGGAAGCCGCGCCGGGGGGCGCGCCGATGGGGGTGGAATGCAGACCGAACTTCATCATCGCGCGGCGCAGGAATGCGTCGTTCTCGACACGAGCCGGATCACGATCCTGCGGCGCTCGCTGGGCGATCAGCGCACGCGCGAGGTCGTCGAGGAGGTGGTCTTCCATCTCTCGGACCGCATGACGCTGCTGCGCGATGCGCTGGCCGCGGCCAACGAGGCCGAGGCTATGGTGCTTGCCGCCCGGCTCGCTTCGCTGAGCGAGCAGGTCGGACTGGAGTCGTTTGCCCGTGTCGCCCGCGATCTCGGCGGTTGCATCGCCGGGCGCGATGCGGTCGCGGTGGCCGCCGTCGCCGCGCGTCTGGCGCGTCTTGCCGACAATTCGCTGTTCTCCGTGATGAGCTACGCCGATCAATCCGCCTTGTAGCGATGCGCGGCGCGCGGCTAGGATCGGGCCCCGACGCCGAGGTCCCTGCCGATGCCGCTGCTGACTGCGCCCTGCCCCGGGGCGATCCCGCTCCATGTGATCCCGTCCGACGGCCTCGCAAGCTGGCTCGACAGCCAGCCGGCCCGCACGCGCGCCTGGGTCGAGGCGATGGGCTTCTCGGCGGCGCTGGGCGAGACGCTGGTGGTCCCGGACGAGGACGGGGGTCCGGCGGCGGCTCTGTTCGGCTGGGGCGCGGCCGGCGCCCGCGCGCGCGACAGGTTCCATCTGGCCGCCGCCCGGGCGCGGCTGCCCGCCGGCATCTACGAGTTGCGCGGCGACGGCGCGGACCTCGATCCGTCCGTCGAGGCGCTGGGCTGGCTGATGGCCGGCTACCGGTTCGACCGCTACATCGTCGCGAAGGAACCGGCGGCGCAACTCGTCTGTCCCGATGGCGTGGACGCGAGCCGGTTGCAGGTCGTGGCCGACGCCGCCGCGCTGGCCCAGGACCTGATCAACACGCCCGCCTTCGACCTGGGTCCCGCGGCGCTCGAGGACGCGTTCCGCGCGCTGGCGTCCCGGCACGGCGCCAGCGCGTCGGTCATCCGCGGCGACGCGCTGCTGCGCGCCAACCTGCCGATGATCCACGCGGTCGGCGCGGCCGCGGCCGAGGCGCCCCGGCTGCTCGACCTGACCTGGGGGCGCGCCGACGCGCCGAAGGTCACGCTGGTCGGCAAGGGGGTATGCTTCGACACCGGCGGGCTCGACATCAAGCCGTCGGCGTCGATGGGGCTGATGAAGAAGGACATGGGCGGCGCCGCGACCGCGATGGGGCTGGCGCAGATGATCATGGCGCTGGGCCTAGACCTGCGGCTGCGGCTGCTGGTCCCCGCGGTCGAGAACAGCATCTCGGCCGCCGCGTTTCGGCCCGGCGACATCCTGCGCAGCCGCAAGGGTCTGACGGTCGAGGTCAACAACACAGACGCCGAGGGCCGCCTGGTCCTCGCGGACGCCCTGGCGCTGGCCGACGAGGAGGCGCCGGCGGCGATCCTGAGCCTCGCCACGCTGACCGGCGCGGCCCGGGTGGCGCTCGGGCCCGACGTGCCGCCGTTCTTCACCGATGACGAGGGTCTGGCGGCCGCGCTGGCCGCCGCGAGCCGGCGCGAGGCCGATCCTTTGTGGCGGCTGCCGTTCTGGGGCCCTTACGATCCGATGATCGAGCCGGGCATCGCCGATCTCGACAACGCGCCCTCGGGCGGCATGGCGGGCGCGATCACCGCGGCGCTGTTCCTGCGCCGGTTCGTCGCCGCGAGTCCCTACGTGCATTTCGACATCTATGGCTGGACGCCCGTCGCGAAGCCTGCGCGGCCGAAGGGCGGCGCGTTCCAGGCGGCGCGGGCGATCCTGCGGGTTCTGGAGGACCAATTCTGTTCCACGACCTGAGCGCCTTCGGAAACCGGCTGACGCCCGCGCGGCCGGATCTCGCCGCAGACCGGCTGCGGGGAAGGGTCGAGGCGGAGCATTTCGTCGCTGGCGAGGCGCGCAGGGTCGCCGCGCCCCTGCTCGACCTGACGGCGTCGCCGGAGCCAGGCGCGGAGCTTGCGACGCAACTGCTGGCGGGCGAGCGGTTCACGGTCTACGAGGCCCGCGCGGACGGTCTCGCCTGGGGACAATGCGAGGCCGACGGGTATGTCGGCTATGTCGCGGCCGCCGGGCTCGGCGCGGACCGGCCGGAGGGCCGGCGCGTCACAGCGGTATCCGGACATCGCTATGGCGCTCCCGACCTGAAGGCGCGGACGATCGGCGTTCTCCCCTTCCTGTCGGACGTGGATGCGACCGGCGAGCGGAACGGCTTCGCAGCGCTCGGCGACGGCGGTTTCACGCCGCTGCCGCACCTTGCACCGCCGGCGGGCGATTTCGTGGACCAGGCGCTTCGGTTTCTGGGCGCTCCGTATCTCTGGGGCGGACGCAGCGCGGCCGGACTCGACTGCTCGGCGCTGATCCAGCTGGCGCTCGCGGCGACCGAGGTTGCGGCCCCGCGTGACAGTGACATGCAGGCGGCGCTGCTCGGCGATGCGCTGGAGGCGGGCGCGCCCGCGCGCCGCGGCGATCTTGTATTCTGGCGCGGTCATGTCGGGGTGATGGCGGACGCGGCGACGCTGCTGCACGCGAACGCGCATCACATGGCAGTGGCATCCGAGCCCTTTGCGGCGGCCGAGCAGCGGATCCTGGACGCCGGCGGCGGACCGGTCACCGGGCGCCGTCGGCTCCCGGGCGCGGACGATGGCGTCACTTCGTCAGGATGAGTTTTCCGAGCCGAGTGATGCGAAAAACGTAGGGCAGGCCGTCAAGCACGATACATGCCAAAATGCGGAGAGCCCGCAGGATTGACCTAAGTCAATTAACCTTTGCTCGCGCTACGGGTAGTCTCGGGGCCCGACATGGATGCGACTCAGACGGGAGACACCGCATGCCAACCCCTCGCGCTAAACCGCGGCCCCGCACCGCGCGCCGAACCACAGCACGCCCAGGCAAGATTGCAGCGGCGAAGACGGATGAAAGGACTGCAGACGTGGAGACCGAAGGCATCGACATCGCAACAGAATCGCAGCCGGATCTTCCGGAGACATCTGTCGAGGCCGCCTCCGCCGGCGAGGAACCGCCCGACGCCGCCGCCGAAGCGGCGTCGGTCGAGCCGGAGGCGGCAGAAGCCGCGCCAGAAGCGTTGGACGCGGCGCAGCCCGAGCCGACGGTTCAGGAAATCATGGAGATGGTCGTATCGCCAACGGACGCGCTGATCGACAAACTGACAGCCAGCCAGCAGGACGCCATTGAGACAGCGACAGCGAGCGGCGCGGCGCTCTTCGACGGCCTTGGCCGGGTCCAGCGCCAGATCGCAGCCTTCGTCTCCGATCGTGTCCGGCAAGACATGGAAACCCACCGCGCCTTCCTGAGCTGCCGCTCGCTGGAGGACGTGCAGGAGGTTCAGCGTCGGTTTATCCGCAGCACGATGGAGCAGTATGCCGTCGAAACGACCCGCCTGATGTCGCTCGGGCACGAGATCATGACCCGCTCGACCGGCCGCGACTAGAACGCGAGCAGAACATGTCCCGGCCTGCGGTCCGGCGCCACGCGCCGGGCCGCGGGAACGGGACGCACCGTCGGTCCGTCTTCTCGGGCCGTTGCAAACACCGGCCGGGGCTGGCAACCTCGCCGGCGAGGAAACACACGCCGGAGACGCAAGTGGCCGCCCCGACCGTCCCCGCACCTTCCGCAGCGCTCATCGCGATCGACGTCCAGAACGACTTCTGCCCCGGCGGCGCGCTGGCGGTGGCGGATGGCGACGCGGTGGTGGAGCCGATAAACCGGATCGCTTCGCTGTTCCGGACCTGCGTCTTGACCCAGGACTGGCACCCGGCCGGGCATCGATCCTTCGCGACCAGCCACGGAGAAGGTGCGCAGGCCTTCATGACGACCGACATGCCCTACGGAGTCCAGGTTCTCTGGCCCGACCATTGCGTGCAGGGCACGCGGGGCGCGCAGTTTCATCCCGGTCTGGACATCGACGCCGCCGACCTGATCCTGCGCAAGGGTTTTCGGCCCCATATCGACAGCTACTCGGCGTTCTACGAGAACGACCGATCGACGCCGACCGGACTTGCCGGGTACCTGCGGGAACGGGGGGTCGACGCGGTCTGGCTGGCCGGGCTCGCCACCGACTTCTGCGTGCACTACTCCGCGATCGATGCGGCGCGGCTCGGCTTCGCCGTGACGCTCGTCGAGGACGCCTGCCGGGAGATCGATCTCGACGGCTCGCATGCGGCGGCGATGGAGGCGATGGCGGGCGCCGGCGTCAAGATGGCGCGCGCCGCCGACCTGAGGGGCTGACCCCCGATGACCGAGATCGCAAAGCGCGTCTACGACCACGCTTGGCGGATCGACCCCATAGTCCGTTCGCTGATGGACACCGACTTCTACAAGCTTCTGATGCTGCAGACGGTCTTCGAGCGCCATGCGGACGTCGAGGTCGAGTTCAGCCTGATCAACCGGTCGATGCATGTCCCGCTCGCCAGGCTGATCGACGAGGGCGAGTTGCGCGCGCAACTCGATCACATCCGCACGCTGCGCCTGAGCCGGGGCAAGTCAACCTGGCTGCGCGGCAACACGTTCTACGGCAAGCGGCAGATGTTCGGCTCGCGGTTCATGGAATGGCTCGAGGCCTTCCGGCTGCCGGAATACAACCTCGAGCGCAAGGGCGACCAGTACGAGCTGACCTTTCGCGGCTCGTGGCCCGAGGTGATGATGTGGGAGATCCCCGCTCTGGCCGTGCTGATGGAGATGCGCTCGCGCGCGGTGCTGCGCGGCATGGGCTATTTCGAGCTACAGGTGCTCTATGCGCGGGCGATGACGCGGGTCTGGGAGAAGATCGAGCGGCTGCGCGACCTGCCGGACCTGCGGATCTCGGACTTCGGGACGCGGCGGCGGCATTCGTTCCTGTGGCAGGACTGGTGCGTGCAGGCGATGATCGAGGGGCTGGGCGCGAAGTTCACCGGCTCGTCGAACTGCCTGATCGCGCTGCGGCGCGAGGTCGAGGCGATCGGGACCAATGCGCATGAGTTGCCGATGGTCTTCGCGGCGCTGGCCGAGGACGACGCGGCGCTGGCGCAGGCGCCCTACAGGGTGCTGGAGAACTGGCACAGCGACTATGACGGCAACCTGCGGATCATCCTGCCGGACACCTACGGCACGCGCGGCTTCCTGGAGCGGGCGCCGGACTGGCTGGCGTCCTGGACCGGGATCCGGGTCGACAGCGGCTCGCCGGAGGAGGGCGCGGAGACGGCGATCGCGTGGTGGGAGTCGAAGGGCCAGGACCCGCGCGAGAAGCTGGTGATCTTCTCGGACGGGCTCGACGTCGGCCGGATCGAGTGGCTCTACAAGCGCTTCCACGGCCGGGTGAAGCTCGGTTTCGGCTGGGGAACGCTCTTGACCAACGACTTCCGCGGCTTCGTCCCGGACGACGCGCTGGCCCCGTTCAGCCTGGTCTGCAAAGCGGTCAGCGCCAATGGGCGGCCGACGGTCAAGCTGTCGGACAACCCGGCCAAGGCGATGGGCCCCCCCGACCAGATCGAGCGCTACAAGCGGGTCTTCGACGTCGGCGCCCAGATTGCGGAGCCGGTGCTGGTCTGATCCAGCCGGTCCCACGATGCGACCTTCGGTCAAGTATCTGAAAACACGTCCGAAAACTTGGCTCATTAACCTGAACGAAACCTCCGTAGCAAGGCGGCGGCGTTGGGGGCGCTTCCGACTTTCGTAGACGTCGCAATGGCAGCAAGAGGCGCGTTCGCATTTGGCGGATCGAGCTTTTCCGGTCCCGATCCGCCGGGCCGGAATCTATCCCGCGTTCAGATAGGGGATCGCTCCCGCGATGTCCGTGTCGTCAATGACGTGGAAGTTCGACACGCTGCCCGACTGGCGAGCCTTTCCGTACGGTGCGTACTCGGGGTCGGACGCGAAGGCGTCGAGGGCAGACCGCGAAGGAAACTCGAGAATGGCAATCAATGTGCTGTCTTTCCTTTCGCCTTCCAGCGTCTCGATGTTCCCGCTCCGCGACAGGTAGCGGCCGCCGTGCTTCTCCACCAGGTTGTGGACGTTGGCCGCATATTCCGGCACCCAGCCATCGTCCGTGACCTTGATGTCCGCGATCAAGTAGACGCTCATTGTTCGATCTCCCGTCTGAGGCCGACCGGGATGGTCGGGCTGCAGGTTCCAGGGTGCAGACTTGGCCGAATTCTTCTCCAGTCACTGGAACTGGATCGTCGGGTACAGTTTCTGGACTGGACGCACATACGGCTGTTGGTAGATGCTGGCCATGGCAGGGAAGGAGCGAACATGGCACAGGCCGGTTACAAGCAGTTCTGCCCACTCGCGATGGCCGCCGAGGTGCTCTGCACGCGCTGGACGATGGTGCTGATGCGCGAACTCATCGCGGGGTCGACGCGGTTCAATGACCTGCGCCGCGGCGTGCCCAAGATGTCGCCGACCCTGCTGTCACAACGGCTGAAGGATCTGGAAGCGGCAGGAGTTGTTGAGAGAAGGCCGTTGCTCTCGGAGCGAGGCGTGTTCGAATACCATCTGACGGAGGCTGGTAAGGATCTGCGCGACGTTGTGATCGCCATGGGCATGTGGGGCCAAAAATGGGTGGAGTCTTCGCTGTCGCTGAAGAACCTCGATCCGTCATTGCTCATGTGGGACATGCGGCGAAACCTGGACCCCGATCCACTGCCCAAACGGCGGACGGTGGTCCAGTTTGTGTATCACGATCTACCATCCACCAAGCGGGACTGGTGGCTGGTCATCGAGCCCTCCGGCGAGGTGGATCTATGCTGGGCCGATCCCGGCTTCGATGTCGATCTCTACGTGTCGACGGACCTCAGAACCATGACCGCCATATGGATGGGCGTCACCGACGTGGCAGCCGAGCGCGACAAGTTCGAATTCACTGGTTCTACCCAGATCTCCTCGACCATCCAGACCTGGCTCGGCCTCAGCCCGTTCGCCGTCCAGAAGAAGCTCGTCTCCTGAGAGGCCGGTCCGCTCTGTCCGCACCGCGTCATTGCGTTGTCGTCCAATGGGTCGCTTTGGCACGGCCGATCCATTGAGATGAACCGGTGCGGCCTTTCGCCGCGGATTCGACAGAGCCAAAAGAAGCTTCTGGACTTGCAATTCCAGCTTGGCAGAATACTGGCAGCGCGGCGAGGCGCTCGCTCGACGAGACTGCGCCATTCTTGCGAGGAGGGCAGCGTGTCCACGAAAAAGGCCATTTCGGCGCTGGGTGAGCCTGCCGACGCATGGCAGGCCGGGACCTACGACTGGTGGCCTTCTGCCGACCGCGTGATCTGGTCGCCCGAGCTCAGCCGCATCTATGGGATGAAGCAGCCGCCGGCCGGCGAGGAGGGTTTCACGGCGCTCGTTCATCCGGAGGATCGGGTCCGGGTCGAAGGAGAGACGTCCGCCTATCTCGGTTCGGGCGTCGCGAGCTACAGTCACAGCTTCCGGATCGTGCGGCCCGACGGCGCCGTTCGCATCATCCTGGACCGAGGCGCCATCGAGCGGGACGCGGCGGGAAACGTTCGGGTCATTCGCGGGATCAACATCGACGTCACCGACGATGTCCTGTTCGGCGCTTCTATCCGACACGGCGCTGCTGCGGGCGACAGCGGGGCGTCCGCGCAGGCGCGCCTTGCGCCTTGCGCCGCGCCAGAGATCGTCTTCGAGTGGGACATCCGCACGGACGAGGTCAAGCGCATCGTAAGCGATCATCCGGCGCTGCCGACGACCGCAGGACAGCCCGATACCTTCGAACAGGTCGCCAAGGCCGTTCATCCCGACGACCGCGCCGCGTTCCGCGCCGCCGTCGAGACCGCGCTGCGTTCTCCCGACGGCAGGTACCGGTCGACATTCCGCTCCGCCGGTCCTGACGGGGCGGAGCGCTGGTTCGCCGAAAGCGGCTGCGTCGAGTTCGACATCGACCGCAGGCCGCTGCGCATGATCGGGTTCACCCAGGCGATCACCGAGAAGCAGCGCATGGAACGGGAACTGGCCGGGGCGGATGCGATCCTGACGGCGCTGTTCGAGGGCGCTCCCGTCGGGCTCGGCGTCTGGGATCGTGAGTTCAGGTTCGTACGCATCAACCCGGAACTTGCTGCCATCAACGGGATCCCCCCGACGCGCATATCGGGCGGCGACCAGACGAGCTCATGCCCGATCTCGCGGATTTCGAGAGCGTCTACAGCCGCTGGCGCGAGATCCTCGAGACGGGCGAGCCCTGGCTTGGGGTCGAGATCAGCGGCGAGACGCCGGCTGAGCCCGGTCGCCGGCGCCATTGGGAAGAGCATTTCTTCCCGGTGCGCGTCGACGGCCGCAACATCGGAATTGCGGCCATCGTGCAGGAGACGACGCAGCGCAAGGCCGCAGAGGATCAGCTCCGCGCGAGCGAACAGCGCTATCGCACGCTGTTCGAGGCCATTGACCAGGGATTTTGCGTGCTCGAGCTATGCCTCGACGCGCCCGATGGGCGCATCGACTATCGTGTCGAGGAGGCGAACCCTGCCTTCCACGATCGGACAGGGTTTCCGGAGGCCATTCTCGGCCGGTGGCTGCGTGAGGCGGCGCCGGACCTCGAGGAGCATTGGTACGAGGCCTACGCAAGCGTCGCGCGGACGGGCGAGTCGATCCGCTTCGAGCAGCGTTCCGAGATGCTGGGACGATGGTTCAACGTCTATGCGTTCAGGATCGGGGCGCCGGAGGACTGCCGAGTCGCCGTGCTGTTCAGCGACATCTCGAGGCGCAAGAGCATGGAAGAGCAGGCTCGGCTGTTGATGCTGGAGGCCGAACATCGCACGAAAAACCTGCTGAGCGTCGTTTCTGCGATCGCCCGGCATACGGCCTCGTCGGACGCGGGCGATTTCATCGGCAGGTTCGGCGAACGCATCCAGGCGCTCGCGGCTGCGCAGGATCTGCTCTTCCGAAACTCGTGGAAGACGGTTCCGCTCGCCGATCTCGTCCAGTCCCAGCTCGCGCCTTTCTCCGATCTTGCCGGCGCGCGAATCCAGATCGACGGGCCGCCGCTGGCGCTGACGCCGGAGGCTACGCAAGCCCTCGGGATGGCGCTCCATGAGCTCGCCACCAACGCCGCCAAGTATGGCGCGTTCTCGAACGACACCGGCCGCATTGCGATCAGTTGGTCCGTGGAGCAAGACGCAGCCCCTGAGGCGAGGTTCTCGCTGTCCTGGCTGGAGAGCGGGGGGCCGCCCGTCCACAAACCGGAACGGTCGGGCTTCGGCTCCACGGTTACGACGGGAATGGCCGAGGCGAGCACGCGAGGCAGAGTATCGACCGAGTTTGCGCCTGAGGGCCTCGCTTGGCGACTCTCGTGCCCCGTTGCAGGTATTGTCGACGCGAACGCGTCAGACCCTTCGTGACCGCTGCAGGCCCCGCTCTCTGAGACTTGGCCTGCCGTCAGCCACCCTCGTTCGTCCAGTTCATCTGCTGCCTGCGAGCGACCGATCAGACCGAGCGGCCGGTTCCCGCGCCGGGTGGACGGGCGGGATCGGTCTTGCAATGATCACGGCTCCCGTTCCGCGCGACGTGAAGGATGCCCGTGATGTTCCCGCTTTCCAGGATGCTCGAGGCCTTCGTCAAGGTCGGCAGGCTGACCGTGATCGACGCCGAGGGGCGGGAGCACGTGTTCGCGGGGCGCCCGGGCCGGAGGTTCGGATGCGGCTCGGCGATCCGTCGCTGTACTGGAAGCTGTTCCTGAACCCCGAGCTCCATGCGGGCGAGGCCTACATGGACGGGCGGATGAGCTTTCCGGACTCGAGCCTGCGGGAGTTCCTGACGCTGTTCTCGGTCAACCGTCTGTCGCTGAGCGGACAGCCGACGCAGGCGGCGCTGCGGCGGGTGTCGCGCGGGCTGAAGCGGTTCCAGCAGGCGAACCCGATCGGCAGGGCGCAGGCCAACGTCGCGCATCACTACGACCTCGGCAACGACCTTCTACCGGCTCTTCCTCGACGCCGAGATGTTCTATTCCTGCGCGTATTTCCGGGATGCCGGACGACACGCTGGAGGCGGCGCAGATCGCGAAGTGCCGGCTGATCGCGGCCAAGCTCGACCTGAAGCCGGGGCAGCGCGTGCTCGACATCGGCTCGGGCTGGGGCGGGCTCGCGCGGTATCTGGCGAAGGTCGCGGACGTCGAGGTGCTGGGGGTGACGCTGTCGAAGGAGCAGCATGCTCTGGCGGTCGAGCGCACCGAGGCCGAGGGGCTGTCGGGCCGCCTCCGGTTCGAGCTGAAGGACTACCGCGAGCTGACCGAGCGGTTCGACCGGATCGTGTCGGTCGGCATGTTCGAGCATGTCGGCGTCGGGCATTACGGCGAGTTCTTCGGCAAGGTCCGCGACCTGCTCGCGCCGGACGGCGTCATGCTACTGCATTCGATCGGCAAGATGAGCCCGCCCGGCACCGCGTCGCCCTGGCTGCGCAAGTACATCTTCCCTGGCGCCTATTCGCCGGCGCTGTCGGAGGTGTTCCCGGCGACCGAGGCGGCGGGGCTGTGGGTGACGGATCTGGAGTTCCTGCGGGTGCATTACGCGACGACGCTGGCGCACTGGCAGGCGCGGTTCGAGGCGCACCGCGCGGAGGTCGCGGCGCTGTACGACGAGCGGTTCTGCCGGATGTGGGAGTTCTACCTGATCAGCGCCGAGATGATGTTCCGTACCGGCTCGCAGGAGGTGTTCCACATGCAGCTCGCGCTGAAGCGCGACGCGGCGCCGATCGTGCGCGACTACGTGGTGTCCGAGCAGGAGCGCTATGCGCGGATCGAGGCGGAGCGGGGGATCGGCGCAGGCCAAGGGCCGCGCGCGGCTCCGGCGGCGGAGGGCTGAGGCGGTCGGAAGGGTCTTACGCCGGCGCGGTTTCCGCCCTATTCGTGCGACGGCAAACGATGCGAGCGGCGCCGGGCAAGCGCGTCGCCGGGCGACAGAGGAGATGACGATGCGCGCAGGGACGATTGTGGCGGCGGGGCTGGCGGCGCTGGTCGCGGGCGGCGCGGCGCTGGCCGAGCCGATCAAGGTCGGGATGATCACGACGCTGTCGGGCGGCGGCGCGGGGCTGGGCGTCGATGCGCGCGACGGGTTCCTGCTGGCGCTGAAGCCAGGCGGGCGACGCGGGCGCCGAGATCGAGGTCATCGTCGAGGACGACCAGCAGAAGCCCGACGTCGCGGTGCAACTCGCCGACAAGATGATCCAGTCCGACGAGGTCGACCTGCTGACCGGCATCATCTTCTCGAACATCGCGATGGCGGTGGTGCCGGCGGCGGTGCAGCAGGGCAAGTTCTACCTGTCGGTCAATGCCGGCCCGTCGCAGCTGGCGGGCGCGGGCTGCCACGAGAACTACTTCAACGTCGCCTACCAGAACGACAACCAGCACGAGGCGGCGGGCGCCTACGCGAACACGCTGGGCTACGAGAACGCGTTCATCCTGGCGCCAAATTATCCGGCGGGGCAGGATTCGCTGGCCGGGTTCAAGCGGTTCTACGAGGGGGAGCTGGCGGGCGAGGTCTATACCCAGCTCGGCCAGACCGACTACGCGGCCGAGATCGCGCAGATCAAGGCGTCGGGCGCGGACAGCGTGTTCTTCTTCCTGCCGGGCGGCATGGGGATCGCCTTCGTCAAGCAGTTCGCGCAGTCCGAGACCGGGTTGCCGATGATCGGCCCGGGCTTCTCGTTCAGCCAGGACATCCTCGGGGCGGTCGGCGACGCGGCGATCGGGGCCGTCAACACCGCGCAGTGGTCGCCGGATCTCGACAACCCGGCCAATGCGGCCTTCGTCGAGGCGTTCGAGGCGGAGTACGGGCGGCTGCCGTCGGTCTATGCGAGCCAGGCCTACGACACGGCGCTCCTGATCCTGTCCGCGGCGGCGAAGGCGGACGTGTCGGACCACGACGCATTCCACGACGCGCTGATGGCGGCGGAGTTCGACACGGTGCGCGGGGATTTCCGGTTCAACACGAACCAGCACCCGATCCAGGATTTCTATGCGCGCGAGGTCTACCGGAACGACGACGGCGTGATCACGAACCGGATCGTCGGCGTCGCCTTCGAGGACCACGCGGACGCCTACGCGTCCGAGTGCCCGCTGCCCTGACACTGACGCGGGGCCCGCGCGGCCCCGCCTGTACCGGGCGTCCGAGATGCCGTTGACCCTCCTTCTGGAGCAGGCGCTGAACGGCCTGCAGCTCGGCGTCATGCTGTTCCTGATGGCGGCTGGGCTGACGCTGGTCTTCGGCGTCATGGGGCTGATCAACCTCGCGCATGGCTCGCTCTACATGGTCGGCGCCTTCGCCTGCGCGGCGGTGGCGGCCTGGAGCGGATCGTTCCTGCTCGGGCTCGCAGCCAGCCTCGCCGCGGCGGCGGCGGCCGGGGCGCTGGTCGAGGTCGCGGTGCTGCGCCGGCTCTATGCGCGCGACCATCTCGACCAGGTGCTGGCGACCTTCGCGCTGATCCTGGTGTTCTCGGAGGGCACGCGCTGGCTGTTCGGGTCGTTCCCGCTCTATCTCGATGCGCCGCCCTGGCTGTCGGGGACGGTGGGCCTGCCGCTCGGGGTGCGCTATCCGGCCTACCGGCTCGCGATCATCGCGGTCGGGCTGGCGGTGGCGGCGGGGCTGTTCCTGCTGATCCGGCGCACCCGGCTCGGGACGCGGATCCGCGCGGGCGAGGCGGACCGCGAGATGATCGCGGCGCTGGGCGTCGACATCGGGCGGCTCTACACGATCGTCTTCGCGCTCGGCGCGGCGCTGGCGGGGCTGGCCGGCGCGCTGATCGGGCCGATCCAGTCGGTGCAGGTCGGCATGGGCGAGCCGGTGCTGATCCTCGCCTTCGTCGTCGTCGTCATCGGCGGCATCGGTTCGATCGGGGGCGCTCTGGTCGCGGCGATCCTCGTCGGCGTCACCGATACGCTGGGCCGGCTGCTGCTGCCGGCGGCCTTCGGGCTGGTGATGGAGCCCTCGGCCGCGGCGGGGGTTGGCGGCGCGGTCGCGTCGATGTCGATCTACATCCTGATGGCGGCGGTGCTGGTCTGGAAGCCCACCGGCCTGCTGGGGAGCGCGGGCTGAGATGGCGCGCGAGACGCTGGTCAACATCGCCGTCCTCGGCGGACTGCTGCTGGTCGCGGTCGCGGCGCAGCTGGCCGGCGAGCCCTACGTCCTGACGCTGCTGACCAAGGTCGCGATCCTCGGCATCGCGGGCGTCGGGCTGAACCTCGCGCTCGGCTATGGCGGGCTGGTCTCGTTCGGGCACGCGGCGTTCTTCGGGATCGGCGGCTATGCGCTGGGCGTGCTGGCGAGCCATGCGCAGAGCTTACGCGCCGATCGTGCTCGGGCCGTGGCAGGTTCCGGGCACGACGCAGATGCCGGTGATCTGGCTCGCCGCGATCGTCGCGGCGGGGCTGGCGGCGGCGCCGATCGGCGCGCTGAGCCTGCGGACGGGCGGCGTGCACTTCATCATGATCACGCTCGCCTTCGCGCAGATGATCTTCTACTTCGCGATCTCGTTTCCCGCCTATGGCGGCGAGGACGGGCTGTCGATCTATCTGCGCAACCGCCTCGGCGCGCTGAACACGATGGACCCCTGGACGTACTTCCTGATCGTGTTCGCGCTGCTGCTGGCGGCGCTCGGGCTGGTGGCGGTCGTCGTGCGGTCCCGCTTCGGGCTGGCGCTGGAGATGGCGCGGCAGAACCCGCTGCGGCTGACCAGCCTCGGCGTGCGGCCGTTCCACGTGCGGCTGGCGGCGTTCGTGCTGTCGGCGATGGTCGTCGGCCTCGCCGGCGCGCTCTATGCGGACCTGAACCGCTTCGTCAGCCCGACGATGCTGTCCTGGCGCATGTCGGGCGAGCTGATCGTGCTGGTGATCCTCGGCGGCGTCGGGCGGCTGTGCGGCCCGGTGGCGGGGGCCGCGCTGTTCGTGCTGCTCGAGCACCAGCTCGGCAAGGTGACCGAGTACTGGCAGTTCCTGCTGGGTCTGCTGCTGCTCGGCGTGGTACTCTTCGCGCGCGGCGGGCTGATGGGGCTGGTCGCCGGGCGGCGCGACCATGGCTGAGCCGGTCCTGCGGGTCGCGGGCCTGAGCAAGTCCTTCGGGGCGCTGGCCGCGTGCTCGGACGTGTCGCTGGACCTCGGCCGGGGCGAGATCCACGCGCTGATCGGCCCGAACGGCGCAGGCAAGTCGACGCTGGTCAAGGCGATCGCCGGAGAAATCCGGGCCGATGCGGGATCGGTCCGGCTCGACGGACGCGACCTCGGGCCGCTCGACGCGGCGGCGCGGGCGCGCGCGGGGCTCGCGCGGACATTCCAGGTGAGCCAGGTCGCGCCGGAGATGTCGGCCGAGCGCAACGTGATGGCCGCGTTGATGGCGGCGAGCGGCGCGGTGTTCCGTTTCATGCGGCCGGTCGCGCGGGACCGGGGCCTGCGCGAGGCGGCGGCCGAGCATCTCGGCGCGGCGGGGCTTGGCGGACCGCGCCGGCGTGCGCGCGGCCGATCTCAGCCATGGCGAGCGGCGCCAGCTCGAGATCGCGATCGCGCTGGCGCTGCGGCCGCGGGTGTTCCTGATGGACGAGCCGATGGCGGGGCTGGGTCCGGAGGGCTCGGTCCGGCTGACGCGGTTCCTCGACACGCTGCGGCAGGCCGCGCCGATCCTGCTGATCGAGCACGACATGGACGCGGTCTTCGCGCTGGCCGACCGGGTGTCGGTGCTGGTCTACGGCCGGATCGTCGCCAGCGGCACGGTCGCCGAGATCCGCGCCGACGCGGCGGTGCGCCGCGCCTATCTGGGCGAGGCTGCGGGGTGAGCGCGCTGCTGGAGCTCCGCGGCGTGACGGCGGGCTACGGGCCGAGCCGGGCGCTGTTCGGCGTCGATCTGGAGGTCGGCGCCGGCGAGGTCGTCGCGCTGATGGGGCGCAACGGCATGGGCAAGACGACGACGGTGCGCGCGATCTGCGGCATGATCCGCGCCGATGGCGGCGCGATCCGGCTCGGCGGGCGCGACGTGCTGGGGCTGGCCTCGCACCGGATCGCGCGGCTGGGCGTGGGCCTCGTCCCCGAGGGCCGGCGCTGCTTCGCGCCGCTGAGCGTGGCCGAGAACCTGAGCGTCGCCGCCCGGCCCGGCCCGTGGACGCGCGGCGCGGGTCGAGGCGCTGTTTCCGCGGCTGGCGGAGCGGCGCGGCCAGACCGCGCGCACGTTGTCGGGCGGCGAGCAGCAGATGCTGGCGATCGGGCGCGCGCTGATGACCAATCCGCGTCTGCTGATCCTGGACGAGGCGACCGAAGGGCTGGCGCCGGTGGTGCGCCGGGAGATTCTGGGCGGCGCTCGGCGCGCTGAAGGCGGAGGGGCTGTCGATCCTCGTCATCGACAAGTCGCTGGCCGAGCTGGCGGCGCTGGCCGACCGGATCGCGATCCTCGAGCGCGGCCGGACGGTCTGGACCGGCGCGGCGTCGGAGCTCGGGGCCGGGATCGCGGACCGGTACCTCGGCGTCTGAGCCGCGCGGCGTCCGCAGCCGGCGGGGCGTTGACCCCGCCTGCCGGACTGACGTAGGCAGCCTGACGCGCGCAGGACAACGAAAGGCGGCAACGGTGAAAATTCGCGAGGACTACACGTTCGCGTCGGAATTGGTGTCGGAGGGCCATCCCGACAAGGTCTGCGACCGCATCTCGGATGCGGTTCTGGACGCATTCCTGACGGTCGATCCGGAGGCGCGCGTCGCCGTCGAGACCTTTGCGACGACCGACCGGGTCGTCGTCGGCGGCGAGGTGCGCGGCCCGGCCGGCGTGCTGAAGCGCGTCGAGGACATCGTGCGCGACTGCGTGCGCGACATCGGATACGAGCAGAAGGGCTTCCACTGGGCGACGCTCGAGGTGTCGAACTACATCCACGGCCAGTCGCCGCACATCGCGCAGGGCGTCGACGGCGGCGGCGACCGGGAAGAGGGCGCGGGCGACCAGGGCATCATGTTCGGCTATGCGGTCGATGAGACGCCCGAGCTGATGCCGGCCCCGATCCACTACGCGCACGCGATGCTGCGCCGGCTGGCCGAGGCGCGCAAGAGCGGCCAGGAGCCGCGGCTGGGGCCCGACGCGAAGAGCCAGATCTCGCTGCGCTACGCCGGGGGCAAGCCGGTCGAGGTGTCGAGCCTCGTGCTGTCGACCCAGCATCTGGACGAGGACATGACCAGCGCCGACGTGCGCGAGATGGTCGAGCCGTTCATCCGCGAGGTGCTGCCCGGGGATTGGCTGACCGCGGACACGGTCTGGCACGTCAACCCGACCGGGCGGTTCGTGATCGGCGGGCCTGACGGCGACGCCGGGCTGACCGGGCGCAAGATCATCGTCGACACCTATGGCGGCGCGGCCCCGCATGGCGGCGGCGCGTTCTCGGGCAAGGATCCGACCAAGGTCGACCGCTCGGCCGCCTATGCGGCGCGTTATCTCGCGAAGAACGTCGTCGCCTCGGGCCTCGCGCGGCGCTGCGTGATCCAGCTCAGCTACGCGATCGGCGTGGCGCGGCCGCTGTCCGTCTATGTCGACACTTTCGGGACCGGGACCGTGCCGGAGGCCGTGATCGAGACTGCGCTGCGCAAGGTCATGGACCTGACGCCGAAGGGCATCCGGACCCATCTCGGCCTGAACCGGCCGATTTACCAGCGCACGTCGGCCTACGGGCATTTCGGCCGGGCGCCGGACAGCGAGGGCGGCTTTTCCTGGGAGCGGACCGATCTCGCCGACGCGCTGCGCGCCGCGGTCTGAGCGCCGGCCGGTGAGCGACGGGGGCGGGGAGCGCGCCGGGCCGCGGCGGGTCTTCTACGGCCGGCTGCGCGGCAAGGCGTTGCGCCCTAACCAGCAGCGGCTGATGCGCGAGACGCTGCCGCGCGTGGCCGTGCCGGGCGTGGCGCGGCCAGAGCCGGGCGTCGCGCGGCCCGAGATCGACGTCGCGGCGCTGTTCGGCGGCAAGCGGCCGGTCTGGCTCGAGATCGGCTTTGGCGGCGGCGAGCACCTGGCGCATCTGGCGGAGGTCCATCCCGAGGTCGGCGTGATCGGGGCCGAGCCCTTCGTCAACGGCGTCGCAATGGCGCTGGCGCGGATCGAGGCGGCGGGCCTCGGGAACGTGCGCATCCATGCGGGGGACGCGCGCGACCTGATCGACCAGCTGCCAGCGGGGTCGCTGGCGCGGGTCTACCTGCTCTATCCCGACCCCTGGCCGAAGACGCGGCACCGCGAGCGGCGCTTCATGAACGAGGACAACCTTGCGGCGCTGGCGCGCGTGATGGCGCCGGGGGCGGAGCTGCGGCTGGCAACCGACATCGCGGATTACGTCGCGCATGCGCTGCGCGCGGTCGAGGCGGCGGCAGATTTCGCGCTGGACAGCGGACCGCAGGACTGGCGCGCTCCCTGGGAGGGTTGGCGCGCGACGCGCTACGAGGCCAAGGCCGAGCGCGAGGGACGGACGCCGAACTACCTGCGATTCCGCCGGGCCTGAGGCCGGGCTGCTGGACCGGGCGCCGCGCATTCGCTACACCACGCCGGTCATTCGAAGGGAGAGCGCCGAGATGTCCGGACACGGACCCGCCATGCCGATCGCCGCGCGCCGGGGCGCCGCCCTCAGCGGAACGGCCGAGGTCCCCGGCGACAAGTCGGTCTCGCACCGCGCGCTGATCCTCGGCGCGCTCGCCGTCGGCGAGACCCGGATCACCGGGCTGCTGGAGGGCCAGGACGTGCTCGACACCGGCAAGGCGATGGCCGCGTTCGGCGCCGACGTCGCGCGGGACGAGGCCGGGAACTGGACCGTGCGCGGCGTCGGCGTCGGCGGGTTCCGCGAGCCGGAGGACGTGATCGACTGCGGCAATTCCGGCACCGGCGTGCGGCTGATCATGGGCGCGATGGCGACCTGCGACATCACCGCGACCTTCACCGGAGACGCCAGCCTGCGCTCGCGGCCGATGGGACGCATCACCGATCCGCTGGCGCTGTTCGGCGCGCGGGCGCATGGACGGCGCGGCGGGCGGCTGCCGATCACGCTGACCGGCGCCGCAGATCCGGGGCCCGTGCGCTACGCGACGCCGGTGCCCTCGGCGCAGGTCAAGTCGGCGGTGCTGCTGGCCGGGCTGAACGCGCCGGGCGTGACCGTCGTGACCGAGCGCGAGGCGACGCGCGACCATACCGAGCGGATGCTGGCGGGGTTCGGCGCCGAGGTCGGGGTCGAGACGACGGCGGAGGGCCAGGTCATCTCGCTCCTGGGCCAGCCGGAGCTGCGGCCGCAGACGATCGCGGTGCCGCGCGATCCGAGCTCGGCGGCGTTCCCGGTCGCGGCGGCGCTGCTGGCGGCGGGGTCGGAGGTCCGGGCGCCCGGCATCGGGCTCAACCCGACGCGGGCGGGCTTTTACCAGACGCTCGTCGAGATGGGGGCGGACATCGCGTTCGAGAACCGGCGCGAGGAGGGCGGCGAGCCGGTCGCCAATCTCGTGGTGCGGCACGGGCCGCTCAGGGGCGTCGAGGTTCCGCCCGAGCGCGCGGCCTCGATGATCGACGAATACCCGATCCTGGCCGCGCTGGCCGCGACCGCCGAGGGGCCGACGGTGATGCGCGGCGTCAAGGAGCTGCGCGTCAAGGAGAGCGACCGGATCGACGCGATGGCGCGCGGGCCTCGAGGCCTGCGGCGTGACGGTCGAGGAAGGGCCGGATTGGTTCGTCGTGCATGGGCGCGGCGCGGACGGCGTGGCGGGCGGCGCGACGGTCGCAAGCCGGCTCGACCACCGGATCGCGATGTCGTTCCTGTGCCTCGGCCTCGCGGCGCGCGCGCCGATCACCGTCGACGACGCGGGCCCGATCGCGACGAGCTTTCCGGGCTTCCTGCCGCTGATGCGCGCGCTGGGCGCGGAGATGGGCGTCTGAGGCGCGGGGCGGGCACGCGTGCCCGGAGGGTCAAGTCTCTGATGCAAATTGGAAATGTCGGTCGCGTAAACCTTCGCGCAACCTTTGTCGCCAATTCGTAAAGGCCGGATGTTGAGTTGCTCGGCCGGAATCGCTTATGTGGTCCGACGGGCGACGCCACGGCCGCGCGCGGATCCGCGCGACCGGCTGGCGACGAGGCCCGCTCCGCCGCGTCCGAACCGGATTGCCAGCCCATATGCCAGTGACACGCCCCGCCCTTCCGATCCCCGTATTTCCGGAAAGGGCGCAGGCTTGATCTTCACGGTCGCGATCGACGGGCCGGCGGCGGCCGGGAAGGGCACGATCAGCCGCGCCGTGGCGCGCGAGTTCGGGTTCGCGCATCTCGACACCGGCCTGCTCTATCGTGCGGTCGGCGTGCAGGCGCTCGAGGACGGGCGCGGCGTCATCGACCCGGACTGGGCCGGCGAGCTTGCGCGACGGCTGACGCCGGCGGCTCTGGCGCGGGGCGACCTGCGCACCCCGCGCGCCGGGCAGGCTGCGTCGAAGGTGGCGGCGCTGGCGCCGGTGCGGACGGCGTTGCTGGCGTTCCAGCGCGAGTTCTGCCGGCGCGACGGCGGCGCGGTCGTGGACGGGCGCGACATCGGCACGATTATCTGCCCGAGCGCCGAGGCGAAGCTCTACGTCACCGCCTCGGACGAGGTTCGAGCCAGGCGACGGGCGACCGAACTCGGCCTGCACGACTTCGAGGCGGTGCTGGCGGACCTGCGCTCCCGCGATGCGCGCGACGCCGGCCGCGACGTTGCGCCGATGCAGACCGCCGCGGATGCGCTCTTGCTCGACACGACCGAGATGTCTATATCGGCCGCGGTCGCCGAGGCGATCGCATATGTGAAGAGCCGATTCGATCCGGACGGGGACTGAAGTCCCCAATCCGGTCCTTTTCCGTTACGGGCGTCCGTTGGGACGTCGAGCCAAAGACCGGCGGAGCCAACCGCCCGGCCCGAATAGCACACGATTAGGAGAACTGGATGCCATCTGCGGCAAGCATGGAAGACTTCGAAGCGCTGCTCAACGAGAGCTTCGAACTTGAGACCCCCGACGAGGGTTCTGTCGTCAAGGGCACGGTCCTCGCCATCGAGGCGGGACAGGCCATCATCGACATCGGCTACAAGATGGAAGGCCGCGTCGATCTGAAGGAATTCACGCCCCCCGGAAAGGCCCCCGAGATCGCCGTCGGCGATGTCGTCGAGGTCTATCTCGACCGCGTCGAGAACGCGAAGGGCGAGGCCGTGCTCAGCCGCGACAAGGCGCGTCGCGAAGAGGCCTGGGACCGGCTCGAGAAGGCCTACGAGAAGGAAGACCGTGTCGAGGGCGCGATCTTCGGTCGCGTCAAGGGCGGCTTCACCGTCGATCTCGGCGGCGCCGTGGCGTTCCTGCCGGGCAGCCAGGTCGACGTGCGCCCGGTGCGCGACGCCGGCCCGCTGATGCACATGCCGCAGCCGTTCCAGATCCTGAAGATGGACCGCCGGCGCGGCAACATCGTCGTCAGCCGCCGCGCCGTGCTCGAGGAGAGCCGCGCCGAGCAGCGCGCCGAGGTCATCGCCCGCCTGCAGGAAGGCAACGTCATCGACGGCGTGGTCAAGAACATCACCGAATACGGCGCCTTCGTCGACCTCGGCGGCGTCGACGGCCTGCTGCACGTGACCGACATGGCCTGGCGCCGGGTCAACCACCCGAGCGAGATCCTCGGCATCGGCGAGACCGTGAAGGTCCAGGTCATCAAGATCAACAAGGAGACGCAGCGCATCAGCCTCGGCATGAAGCAGCTGCAGGCGGATCCCTGGGATACGGTCGAGGACAAGTTCGCGATCGGGTCGAAGCATCTGGGCCGCGTGACCAACATCACCGACTACGGCGCCTTCGTGGAGCTGGAGCCGGGGATCGAGGGCCTGGTCCACGTCTCGGAGATGAGCTGGACCAAGAAGAACGTCCATCCGGGCAAGATCGTCTCCACCTCCCAGGAGGTCGAGGTGCTGGTGCTCGAGATCGACAGCCAGAAGCGGCGGGTTTCGCTGGGCCTGAAGCAGACCCAGGGCAATCCGTGGGAGACCTTCGCTGCGACCCATCCGAACGGCACCCAGGTCGAGGGCGAGATCAAGAACATCACCGAGTTCGGTCTGTTCGTCGGCCTCGAGGGCGACATCGACGGCATGGTCCACCTGAGCGACCTGGACTGGAACCGCTCCGGCGAAGACGCGATCCAGGACTACCGCAAGGGCGACGTGGTGCATGCGGTCGTTACCGACGTGGACACCGAGAAGGAGCGCATCTCGCTCTCGATCAAGGCGGTCGGCGGCGATCCCTTTGCGGACGCGGTCGGCGGCGTGAAGCGGGGCGACATCGTCACCGTCGAAGTCACCGCGATCGAGGATGGCGGCATCGAGGTCGAGTACGACGGGATGAAGTCGTTCATCCGCCGGTCGGATCTCAGCCGCGACCGGTCCGAGCAGCGCCCGGAGCGGTTCTCGAAGGGCGACAAGATCGACGCCCGCGTGACCAACATCGACATGAAGACGCGCAAGCTCGGCCTGTCGATCAAGGCGCGCGAGATCGCCGAGGAGAAGGAGGCCGTGGAGCAGTACGGCTCGTCCGACTCGGGGGCCTCGCTGGGCGACATCCTCGGGGCCGCGCTGAAGCGCAAAGACACCTGACCCGGTGGACGCGCTGGAGCGCGATTTCTACGAGGAGCGGCGCCGGAAGTGGCGCCGTTCCGCATTCTGGCGGGGCTTCGGCGTCGCCGCGGTGCTGGCGCTGATCATCGGGTTCTTCACGTTCGGCGCGGATATCGGGGCCGGGTCGGACCAGATCGCGCGTGTCTCGCTGGACGGCGTGATCGTCGACGACCGCGAGCGGGACGACCTGCTGGCCGACATCGCCGAGCAGGACAACGTCAAGGCGCTGATCCTGCGGATCAACTCGCCTGGCGGCACGACGGTCGGATCGGAGGCGGTCTATGACGCCGTGCGCCGGATCGCCGCGGAAAAGCCTGTGGTGGCGGTGCTGGGCGAGGTCGCGGCCTCGGGCGGGTACATCGCAGCGATCGCCGCGGACCACGTGATCGGCCGGGGCAACACGCTGACCGGCTCGATCGGCGTCATCCTCGAATATCCGGACCTGACCGGCCTGCTGGAGCGGGTCGGGGTCGAGATGGAGACCGTGCGGTCGTCGGAGCTCAAGGCCGAGCCCTCGCCGTTTCGCAAGACCAACCCGGCCGCGCGCGCCGTCGAGGACGCGCTGGTGGCCGACAGCTATGTCTGGTTCCGCGGGCTGGTCGGCGAACGTCGCGGCCTCGAGGGCGCAGGCCTCGACGCGGTCGCGAATGGCGCGGTCTTCACCGGGCGGCTGGCGCTCGAGAACCGGCTGATCGACCAGATCGGCGGCGAGACCGAGGCGATCGCATGGCTGGAATCACGCAATCTTGCGTTGTCCGATCTGCCGGTGCGCGACTGGGAGGTCGAGGAGGACGAGGGCCTGCTGGGCTCCGCTGTCCGAAGCATCGTGCCAACCGGCAGTATATTCAGGGAAATTTCGCGCTTCACAGGCCCGAAGCTGTATTCCCTCGGGCCCTAATTGGCGCCAGTATGCGCGGACGTTCGTGTCCGGCCAGCCCCAGCGGAGTTGCGGCTAATGATCAAGTCCGAGCTGATCCAGAAGATCGCCGAGGAAAATCCGCATCTGTTTCAGCGCGACGTGGAGCGTATCGTCGGGACGATCTTCGAGGAGATCATCGAGGCGATGGCGGCCGGGAACCGGGTCGAGCTGCGCGGCTTCGGCGCGTTCTCGGTCAAGAAGCGCGACGCGCGGGTCGGTCGCAACCCACGGACCGGCGAAAGCGTCTCGGTCGAGGAAAAGCACGTTCCGTTCTTCAAGACCGGCAAGCTCTTGCGCGACCGCCTCAACGAGGGCTGAATCCTCCCCAAATCAAGGAAGAGGATCCCCATGCGCATCATCAAGCTGATCCTGCTTGCGCTGATCCTGATCGCGATCGTCGTCCTGGCCGTGGCCAACCGCGATCTCGTGACGTTGAAGCTGCTGCCGGACGGCCTGTCGGGCATCACGCAGTGGTCGATCGAGCTGCCGCTCTTCCTGGTGGGGCTGCTGTCGGTGCTGACGGGCATGCTGCTTGGCTACATCCTGGAATGGCTGCGCGAGCACAAGCATCGTCGCCGCGCCGCCGTGAAGGCGCGCGAGGCGGACCAGCTGAACCGCGAGGTGGGTCGGCTCCGGCGCGAGACCGGCAAGGGCGACGACGTCCGTGCCCTGCTCGGGAACTGAGCGGGCGACATGCGGGTCAAGATCTGCGGGTTGCGCAGCCGAGCCGATATGGCGGCGGCCTCAACGGCGGGCGCGTGCTTCGGCGGAATGGTCTTCTTTCCGCCTTCGCCGCGTCACGTCTCGCTGGCCGACGCGCGCTGGATGGCGGCCGAGCGGCCCGAGGGGCTGAAGCTGGTCGCGCTGACCGTCGACGCCGCCGACGCGGAAATCGAGGAAATCCTCGAGGCGATCCCGATCGACGTGCTGCAGCTCCACGGCGCGGAGTTGCCCGAGCGAACGGCGGAGGTGCGCGAGCGCTTCGGCCGACCGGTGATGAAGGCGGTCGGCCTGGCCGAGGAGGGCGATCTCGATGGGCTGCCCGACTATGCCGACATAGTGGACATGCTGCTGATCGACGCGCGTCCGCCGCCCGGCGCGACGATCCCGGGCGGGAACGGCGTCGCCTTCGACTGGCGGCTGATCAAGGGGCGCGAATGGCCGGCGCCCTGGATGCTGGCGGGCGGCCTGACGCCGGAGAACGTCACCGAGGCCGTGCGGCTGACCGGCGCCGAGATGGTCGACGTCTCGTCCGGCGTCGAGTTTGCGCGCGGGCTGAAGGATCCCGCGCGGATCGAGGCGTTCGTGCGGGCCGCGAACGAGGCTGCCGCGGCAGAGGCCTGAGCGCGGTGGAGCCGGACCTGTCGATTCGAGAAGCGACGGAAGGCGACGTCGATGCGATCGTGGCGCTGCTGGCGGATGACGCTCTGGGGCGCGGGCGCGAGCGGCCCGGCGACCCGGTCTACCGGGCGGCCTTCGCCGCGATGACGGCGCAGCCGGTCAACGTGTATCTGCTGGCGGAGCGCGAGGGCCGGGCGCTTGGCTGCCTCCAGTTCACGTTGATCCATGGCCTGTCGCGCGCGGGCGCGGCGCGCGTCCAGATCGAGGGGGTGCGGGTTGCGGCCTCGGCGCGCGGGCAGGGCATCGGCGCGGCGCTGTTCGCGGCCGCCTTCGCACGGGCCGAGGCGTCCGGAGCGCGCCTGGTGCAGCTGACAACCGATCTGCAGCGGGACGACGCGCGCCGGTTCTACGAACGGCTCGGCTTCACGGCGAGCCACTGGGGCATGAAGCGGGCGCTGTAAGCGCAGCGGGGCGCGGCCGAGAGGAATCGGTTGTCGACGGCCTGCGAAGCGCGCGCTAGAGAGAGGCGCTTTTTGCGAGGGGGAGCCTGCCGTGACCATCAGTCCGCCCAATTCCTACATGACCGGTCCGGACGAGCGCGGCCGCTTCGGCGACTTCGGCGGCCGGTTCGTCTCCGAGACGCTGATGCCGCTGATCCTGTCGCTGGAGGCGGAATACGAGAAGGCGAAGACCGACCCTGACTTCTGGTCCCAGATGGACGACCTATGGACCCATTACGTCGGCCGGCCGAGCCCGCTCTACTACGCCGAACGGCTGACCGAGCGTCTCGGCGGGGCGAAGATTTACTTCAAGCGCGACGAGCTCAACCACACCGGCGCACACAAGATCAACAACGTGCTCGGCCAGATCCTGCTGGCGCGGCGCATGGGCAAGAAGCGGATCATCGCGGAGACCGGCGCCGGCCAGCATGGCGTCGCGACCGCGACCGTCTGCGCGAAGTTCGGGCTGGAATGCATCGTCTTCATGGGCGCGACCGACGTCGAGCGGCAGAAGCCGAACGTGTTCCGGATGAACCTGCTCGGCGCGAAGGTCGTGCCGGTGACGAGCGGCCGCGCGACGTTGAAGGACGCGATGAACGAGGCGCTGCGCGACTGGGTGACCAACGTGCGCGACACGTTCTACTGCATCGGCACCGTGGCGGGGCCGCATCCCTATCCGGCGATGGTGCGCGACTTCCAGTCGATCATCGGCAAGGAGACGAAGCAGCAGATGCAGGAGCGCGAGGGGCGGCTGCCGGACGTTCTGGTGGCCTGCATCGGCGGTGGCTCGAACGCGATGGGGCTGTTCCATCCGTTCCTCGACGATCCGGAGGTGCGGATCATCGGCGTCGAGGCCGGCGGGCACGGCGTGGACGAGCGCAACGAACACGCGGCGAGCCTGACCGGCGGGCGGCCGGGCGTGCTGCACGGCAACCGGACCTATCTGCTGCAGGACGACGACGGCCAGATCCTCGAGGGACACTCGATCTCGGCCGGGCTCGACTATCCGGGCATCGGGCCGGAGCATGCTTGGCTGCACGACGTGAAGCGGGTCGAATACGTCAGCGTGACCGACGACGAGGCGCTGGAGGCGTTCGAGCTCAGCTGCCGGACCGAGGGCATCATCCCGGCGCTGGAGCCGGCGCATGCGCTGGCGCATGTGACGAAGATCGCGCCCGGCTTGCCGCGCGACACGCTGCTGGTCATGAACATGTGCGGCCGGGGCGACAAGGACATCTTTACCGTCGCCGAGGCTCTCGGCGCGCGGCTGTGAACGCGTGGATATTGATCGGTCGCGGCGTAGGGCGTAGACAGCCGGTCCCGGCATGGATCCGGGAATCGGGGCCGGATCGTCCGCCCCAAACTGGAAAGCACGTTACGTTATGGAAAATGTTCAGATCGGTGACCTCGTGGTCCTCACGGCCGGATCGATGCGCATGGCGGTCGAGGGCGTCGAGGGCGACACGGTCGCCTGCGTCTGGTGCCACGAGGGCAAGATCGGGCGCGACAGCTTCAACGCGAAGCTGCTGAAGAAGTGGGAGCATCGCGAGGACGATCATCGTCCGGCGCGGGGCGGCGAGGGCGGCGGACGTCCGTTCCGGGGCGACCGCGAGGGCGGGGGCAAGCCCTATGCGCCGCGCGGCGAAGGCCGGGGCGGGGAGCGCGACGACAAGCCGCGGGGCAAGCCGGGCTGGGACGGAAAGCCGCGCGAGAAGAAGTTCTTCCGCAAGGACTGATCCGCGCTTCGCGGCGGCAACGAGCCATGGTCGCACGATGCGACCATGGCGAAGCCATTGATTTAATGTAGTATCCCAGAGTCTCTGCGATTCAGGCCCGCGCCAGTCGACCCAGCGGCCGTGAAAGTCGGCCCGCGCCAGGACGCGCGATGCGCCGCCGGGCCAGAGAGTCAGCGTGACCGCCGCGCCGGGGGCGCCGCCGTCAGGCTCCAGCCGAAGCCATGCCAGAGGAGAATCGGCCGTCGCACGCGCGCCGGCCGCGTCGAGGCTGCCTGCGATCCGCGCCTGGGTCGCCGGCGGCAGGTATTGCCAGACGATCGAGTGCGAGACGACGTGCGCGCGGCCCGGCCGGGGATCGGCGAGGCGCTGGTCGAGCCAGTCGGCGGCGTCGGCGCGAGCGAGATCCGGCGGGTCGGCGCGGGCGATTGCGAGCGCCGCGCGCAGGCGGGCGAGGCGCTCGGGCTGGTCGGCCCAGACGAAGGAGGCGAGCCGGGCCTCGGTCTGCGGGTCGGCCGGGTCGAGCGGGGCGCGGTCGCAGCCGGCGCGCTCGACGACGGTCGCGGCTGGCCGAGGCGGGGCTGCGCCGGTCCAGTCGGGCGCGAGGCGAGTCCCGGAGGCGGCATCGCCCCAGGCGGCGCCGCCGAAATCGTAGCGGAAGCGGTCCCAGCAGAGGTTGAGCCCGGCGCTGGACCCGATCTCGGAGCAGACGAGCGGCAGGCCGGTCTCGGCGGCGATGGTCAGGAAGCCGGGCGCAAGTGCTGCGCTGCGCATCGTCTCGTTGGTCTGCGGCGGTCCTTCGAGGCGGCGCAGGACGAAGGCCTCGTGGCGTTCGAGCGCGGCGAGGACGGCGGTCCAGAGCGCGTCGTCGTCCGGGGCCGGGTCGGGCGGATAGGCGGCGACGAGGCCGGGATCCGTTCCGTCCAGCGCCAGCGCGTGCAGCGCCCCCGCCAGCCGCAGGGGCAGCGCGTCGCCGCGGTTCGAGGGGTCGCCGGGCCAGTCGAGCACCTGGTCCGCGACCGGGATCCCTCGCGCGAGCCGGTCGGCGACCAGCGTGCAGAGGCGGGCGGTGAACGGCGAGCCCATTTCGGCGCAGACCTCCGCCTGACGGCGAAAGGCGGCGTGGACAGCGCTCACCGGAAGCGGTCGATCAGGCGTTGCAGCGGGCTCGGCGCGGGCTGTTCGGCCGGCGGCTGATCCGGAGCGGGCGCGGCTTCGACCGGTGCGTCGGCCCTGGCAGCGGGCCGGGGCGGCTTCGGCGGAGCCGAGGCCTGGCCGACGGCGGCGCCGAAGCGGTTCAGCTCGCCGGAGGCAAGCTCGGGCGCGGCCTTGGCGATTGCGGCGAGCAGCGGGTCGAGCCAGTCCGCGTCGGCCTTGGCGAAATCGCCGAGCACGTGGTTGGCGACGACGCGCTTGTCGCCCGGATGGCCGACGCCGATGCGGACGCGGCCGAAGTCCGGGCCGATATGGCCGGCGATCGACCGCAGGCCGTTATGGCCGGCATGGCCGCCGCCGGTCTTAACCCGGACCTTGCCCGGCGCAAGGTCGATCTCGTCGTGCAGCACGATCACGTCGGATGGCGCCAGCTTGTAGAAGGCCATCGCGGCCTGCACGCTGTCGCCGGACAGGTTCATGAAGGTCTCGGGCTTCAGGAGCAGGACCTTCTCGGTCCCGAGCCGGCCCTCGGCGATCTGGCCCTGGAACTTGGAGCGCCAGATCGCGAAGCCGTGCGCGGCCGCGATGGCGTCGAGGGCGAGAAAGCCGATGTTGTGCCGGTTGCGCGCGTATTTCGCGCCGGGGTTGCCGAGGCCGACGATCAGTTTCATGCACGCTCCGCACAAAGGAAAGACGCGCCGCGGAGTGTCCGCGACGCGTCTTGGGTTCTAGCACGACAGGGTGGCGGGGGTCAGCCCTCCGCGCCTTCCTCCGCCTCGGCTTCCTCGTTGTCGGCCGACTTCAGGCCCGACGGCGCCTGGATGTTGGCGATGACGAAGTCACGGTCGGTGATCGTCGGCCGCGCGCCCTTCGGCAGCGTGATGTTCGAGATGTGGATCGTGTCGTTGACGTTGAAGCCGGTCAGGTCGACGGTCAGGATCTCGGGGATCTCGGCGGCCGTCACGACCAGCTCGACCTCGTGGCGAACCACGGTCAGCACGCCGCCGCGCTTGATGCCCGGCGCCTTGTCGGCATTGATGAACTCGACCGGGATGAACAGGCTGATGCGGGACTTCTCGCTCAGGCGCAGGAAGTCGACATGCGTCGGCAGGTCCTTGACCACGTCGCGCTGCACGCCGCGGCAGATGACGCGCGTGTCGGCGCCGTCGACCTTGACGTTGAGCAGCGTCGACAGGAACTTGCCCCGCTTCAGGTGCTTCAGCAGCTCGTTGAACTTGACGTTGATCGGCTGCGGCTCCTCGCCGCCTCCGTAGATCACTCCGGGGACCATCCCCTCGCGGCGGGCAGATCGGGCGGCCCCCTTGCCGACCCCTGCGCGCGCCACGGCTTCGAGAACCGGTGTCTCAGCCATGTCGTTGCTCCTCAAATGGCATGCGCGGCCTTCCTCCAAGGGTGTAAGACCGCAAGTCGCGGCGCTTAGCCGATCCGGGGCCCGAAGGGAAGGGGATTCGCCCGGGCGCGCCGGGTCAGCCGGCGAGGCCGTGTTCGGGATGGGTCAGCGCCGTCATGATCCCGCGCAGCTCGGCGAGGCCCTTCAGCCGGCCGATCGCCGGGTAGCCGGGCTGCGCCTTGCGGCCGAGGTCGTCCAGGATGTCCTGGCCGTGGTCCGGGCGGAACGGGATCGAGGAATCGGCGCGGCCGGCCGCCGCGCGACGGCGCTCCTCGGCGACGACGGCGGCGATCAGCGCGACCATGTCGGTGCCGCCGCCCAGATGCTCGGCCTCGTGGAAGGAGCCGCAAACCGCGTCGCTCTCGCGCGTGACGTTGCGCAGGTGCAGGAAGTGCACGCGGTCGCCGAGCCGGCGCATCATGCCGGGCAGGTCGTTGTCGGGCCGTGCGCCGAGCGAGCCCGAGCAGAGCGTGACGCCGTTGGCCGGGCTGTCGACGGCGGCGAGCATCGCCCGGTAGTCGGCCTCGGTCGAGACGACGCGGGGCAGGCCGAGCAGCGCGAAGGGCGGGTCGTCCGGGTGGCAGCACATGCGGATGCCGAGCTTCTCGGCGGTGGGGATCACCTCCTCGAGAAAGGTCGTGAAGTGGGCGCGCAACGTGTCGGCGGTGATCGCGCCGTATTCGGCGAGGTGCCGGCGCAGGTCGTCGAGGGTCATCGTCTCGGCGGCGCCGGGCAGGCCGAAGGCGACGTTGGCGGTCAGCTGACGGCGGGCGGCGTCGTCCATTCCGGCGAAGCGGCGCGCGGCGGCCTCGCGGATGTCCTCGGGGTAGTCCTCCGCGGCGCCGGGGCGTTCGAGCAGGCAGAGGTCGAAGGCGGCGAAGTCGACGAGATCGAAGCGCATGCAGGTGCCGCCATGCGCGACGCGGAAGGCGAGGTCGGTCCGGGTCCAGTCCAGCACCGGCATGAAGTTGTAGCAGACGGTCTTGATCCCGGCGGCGGCGAGGTTGCCGAGGCTGACGCGATAGGCGTCGAGATGGGCGCGCCAGTCGTTCTTCTGCTTCTTGATGTCCTCGGAGACGGGCAGGCTCTCGACCACGTCCCAGGCGAGGCCGGAGGGCGTGCCGTCGCCGCGCGTCGCGATCAGCTTCTGGCGGGCGGCGATCTCGTCGGGCGTCCAGACGGCGCCGGTGGGCATGTGGTGCAGCGCCGAGACGACGCCCTGGACGCCGGCCTGCAGCATGTCGTCGATCGAGACCGTGTCCCGGGGCCCGAACCAGCGCCACGTCTGTCGCACGTCATGTCCTCGCTCGTTGTTGCGGCATCGGGCGCAGCCGTAGCACGGCGTGCCCGCGCGGCCGAAGCGTTTGGTGTCGGAGGGTCAGCCGACGGGGCGCGTGGCCGCCATCGCGGGGAGCTGCGCGAAGCGCGCCTCCCAGGCCGAGAGCGCGGGGCGGCCGTCGCGCCAGCCGCGCGCGTCGTGGCGGAAGTCGACATAGCCGAGCGCGCATCCGACCGCGATCTGGCCGATGTCGACGGGTCCGGCGAGATGCGACATCCAGCGCGCCTCGAGCGTGTCGAGCGCGCGGTCGATCTTGGCCCACTGGCCCTCGACCCAGGGCGCCGATCGCGCGTCTTCGGGGCGCAGGCGGATCTCGTACGTCATGCTGAGCGCGGCCTCGGCGATGCCGTGGCCGGTCGCCTCGAGCGTCAGCGTCTCCCAGAGCCGGGGGGCGGCCGGGTAGAGGCGGCCGCCCGCGAGATCGTCGAGGTAGCGGCAGATCACGCGGCTGTCGTAGAGCGCGGGGCCGTCGGGGCGCTCCAGCGTCGGGATCTTGCCGAGCGGGTTCAGCGCGACCGGCATCGTGCCGGGATCGAGCGCCGTGCCCGCGGCGGGGACCAGCTCCACCCGCTCGTCGAGGCCGAGCTGGCGGATCGTCGCGGCGACGATGCGGACGAACGGAGAGGCGGGCGAATGATGCAGGCGCAGTCGGGCAGTCGGCATCAGACGCGCCGGAACCGGAGCCTGCCGAGGGCGGCCGCGTCGACCTCGAAGCCGGGGCCGCCCGGATGCAACCGGAACGTGCGCTTGACGCGCCCGGCGCCGTGCATCGCGCTCTCGGCCTCGGCGCGGTGCGGCCCGGCGGTCAGCCCCTCGGGCAGATCGTCGAGCACGTGCTCGTGCTCGGCGTGCTTGGGCTGCGAGCGGCTGCGGGACGCGTAGAGCGCGACCGCGGCTGCCGCTCCGAGGCGCAGCGCGGTCCAGGCGAGGGGGCTGAGGGCGAGCGGGGCGGGCATCTGCCGAGTTCTCCGTTTAACGCGCCGGGGGTTGATCCGGCGCGGCATATCACCAAGATAGGGAGGAAGCCTGCCGAGAGCAAATCCGATGACAGCGGAAATTCTGGTCGTGATCTTCCTCGTCTTCGCCGCCAGCGCGGCGGCCGGACTCGGGGCGCTGATCCTGGCTGCCCTGGGCTCCGCGGGATGGCTGGTCATCGTGGCGCTGGCGGTCGTCGGCGGCGCGCTGCTGCTGTTCGCGCTGCATCGCTCGGACTGGAAGCGCGATGGCCTGCGCGACGAGTGGCGGCCGAGCTGACAGGGCCGGAGCGCTTCCGGACGCAGGCCGCGCCCGCGGGTTAACCAAATCTGCCGCGCCGTTTGACTTTCCTGTGGGTTCCATTCAGATCTGATCAACAATTGCGCATAGTTCGCGGCGAATTGTGCGGATCGGGGACGTGGAGGAACGAGTGGCTATTGTAAGGGGTGGGCCTGGGAACGACAGGCTTGAGGGGACGAGCGGGTCTGACGACTTGATCGGGTTTAACGGCGACGACCTGCTGATCGGCAGCAGGGGAAGCGACGTGATGAACGGCGGCGTCGGCGTCGACACCGTCAGCTACTACAAGGCCAAAAGGGGCCTCCTCTCTGACCTTGCCGATTCGAGCAACAACAGCGGCCAGGCGAAAGGCGACACGTATATCGGCGTCGAGCGACTGGTCGGAACGAAGTTCGACGACGAGTTGCGCGGCGGGGTCACCAACTCCGCGCTCTTCGGCGGCGATGGCGACGACACGCTGATCGGCCAGTACGCCACGACGCGATTGATCGGGGGCAGGGGCGCGGACCTGCTGATCGGCTTCGGCGTCAGCACGATCGCGTCCTACGAGACGGCCAAGGCGGGCGTCCGGGTCGATCTCGGCAATCCCGGCCGCAACACCGGCGATGCGGACGGCGATGTCTTCGACAACATCAACGGCATCGAGGGTTCGAGGTTCGGCGACCGGCTGACGGGCGACGATCGGGACAACATCCTCTTTGGCGGCGCTGGAGCTGACAGGCTCAATGGCGGTTCGGGGAACGATCGCCTGTTCGGCGGCAACGGCGGCGACTCGCTGAACGGCGGCAGGGGCTTCGACTACGCTGTCTATTCCGACGCCGCCAAGGGCGTGACCGTCAATCTAGCCAAGCCAGGGAAGAACGCGGGCGCCGCCAAGAACGACGTGTTCAAGAGCATCGAGGGCCTCGAAGGCTCGGGCTTCGACGACAAGCTGACAGGAGACGCCGAGGCGAACCGGCTGATCGGTCTCTTTGGCGATGACGTCCTGAAGGGCGCCGGCGGGAACGACACGCTGTTTGCCGGTCCCGGCGACGACCGTCTCTATGGCGGGTCCGGCAACGACCTGCTGGGCGGCGGGTTCGGCGCAGACCGGCTCGGCGGGGGGGCGGGCTTCGATCGGGCGATCTACTGGACCGCATCCGGCCGCCTGACCGTCGATCTGCAGAACGCGTCGAACAACACCGGCGAGGCGCGCGGCGACACGTTCACGAGCATCGAGGGAATCGACGGCTCGAACTTCTCCGATATCCTGCTCGGCGACGCGGGCGACAACCGACTGGCCGGTCGGGACGGCGACGACCGGATCGAAGGCCGCGACGGCGACGACCTGCTCGAAGGGGGGCGTGGCGACGACGACCTGCGCGGCGGAATCCGGCGAAGACACGCTGGTCGGCGGCGAAGGCGCGGACACTTTGAACGGCGGCGCCGACGTCGATCTGGCGAGCTATGCCCAAGCGCTCGCAGGGCTCGTCGCGGACCTCGCGAATTCCGGGAACAACACCGGCGAGGCTGCGGGCGACACCTATCGCAACATCGAAGGACTGATCGGCTCCGGGCAGGCGGACGACCTGCGGGGCGACGGCGATAGCAACCGCATCAACGGCGGAAGCGGCGACGACCGGGTCGAGGGTCGTGACGGCGACGACCGGGTTGCCGGCCAGAACGGCAACGACACGCTGATCGGCGGCGACGGCGACGATACGCTGATCGGCGGCGCCGGCCGGGACATTCTCACCGGCGACGAGGGAGCGGACACGTTCCTGTTCAACACGGCCCCGACGCGGACCGCCTTCGACGACATCACCGACTTCGAGGTCGGCGTGGACACGATCGCCCTCGGACGGCCCCAGTTCGGCGGAGGGCTCGCCGGCGACCTTCCCGACTCGGCATTCCACATCGGCGGCTCGGCGACGACGAGCGAGCAGCAAATCATCTACGACGACCGGAACGGCGACCTGTTCTTCGACGCTGACGGCTCCGGAGACGTGGCGCAGGTCCGGTTCGCTACGGTCAGCGTGAACCTGGGGCTGACCGCGGAAGACTTCCTGCTGGTCTGACCGGGCGTGCGGACGGGGCCGCATGAGGGACGGCCGGGCCGCCGCTTCGGCGGCGGTTTGGCGCGGAGACGCCCCAGCGTCGGCGGGTCGAGCGGCCGCGGCCTTGGCCGGACCGGCGTCGTGTGATACCAGCCCAGCGCGCCGCAAGCCCTGCCTGCCGGGCAGGTTCGGAGGCGCGCGGGCCGGGATGGAGCGTTTGGCTGTCGCCGTCGCCAAGCGGCCGCCGCGCGGGGGTAAGGTATGAAGAAGCGCGGTTCCGGCGGAGACGACCGGCTTACTGGCGGCTCCCGCGCGGACGAGCTGTCCGGGCTCGGCGGCAGTGACGCGCTGTTCGGCCGCGAGGGACGCAATTCGCTGTATGGCGGGTCGGGGGACGATTTCCTGGAGGGCGGACCCGGCGAGGACCGGCTGTTCGGCGGTCGGGGGATCGACATGGTCTCCTACGCCGATGCGACCGCCGGCGTCACGGTCGACCTGACCGACCCGACCCGGAACACCGGCGACGCCGAGGGCGACGTGTTCTCGTCGATCGAGGATGTGCTGGGCTCGCTCCATGACGACGTGATCACCGGCAACCAGCGGCAAAACTTTCTGCTCGGCGACCTCGGCGACGACGTCCTGATCGGCGTGGCGGGCGTGACGTTCCTGATGGGCGGGGCCGGCGCGGACAGGCTGGTCAGTTTGGGTGGCTCCACGAGCGCCGTCTACTGGGATTCGCCGATCGGGCTGACGGTGGACCTCGCCGCGCCGGAGCGGAACACCGGGATCGCACTGGGCGATTCCTACGCGGCGGTCTGCGGGCTTGAAGGCACAATCTTCGACGACAGCCTGCACGGCAACGGCAAGGGCAACGTGATCTTCGCCTTTGCCGGCGACGATCGGCTTTCGGGCCGCGGCGGCGACGATCTGCTGGACGGCGGCGCGGGGGGCGACGCCCTCTACGGCGGCAGCGGCTTCGACCGCGCGGTCTACTGGGAGGCGGAGCGCGCGGTGGTCGCCGACCTGAAGGATCCGACCCGAAACGTCGGCGACGCTCGCGGGGACAGCTACCGCGGCATCGAGGGACTGGAAGGATCCGCCTTCGACGACCGGCTCGGCGGCGACGGCGGGGACAATGGGCTGTTCGGAGGCGACGGCGACGATCGGCTCTACGGCCGGGGCGGCGCCGACACCCTCTGGGGCGGCGCGGGCGCCGACATCCTCTCGGGCGGAGCGGGCCAGGATTTCGCCGTCTACTGGGACTCGCCGGAGGGGCTGGCGCTGGATCTCGCTGCGCCGTCGCGCAATACCGGGGAGGCGGCCGGAGACGGATATCGCAGCATCGAGGGCCTGGAAGGCTCGGACTTCGACGACAGGATCGGCGGCGACGGGCGGGGAAACGTCCTGATGGGCGGCGACGGCGAGGACCGGCTCTACGGGCGCGACGGCGCCGACGACTTGGTGGGCGGGGCCGGCGACGACGCGCTGTTCGGCGGCCGCGGCGGGGATTTCCTGAACGGCGGTTCCGGCGCCGACCGTCTCGACGGCGGCGCAGGCGAGGACCGTGCGATCTACTGGGGCGCGACGGAGGGCGTTCGCGCCGATCTCGGAGACGCGACCAGCAACACGGGCGAGGCCGCCGGGGACGTCTACCGCGCGATCGAGAGCCTTGGCGGGTCCTCCTTCGACGATCAGCTGGTCGGGAATGCGGGGAACAACCGCCTGTTCGGGGGGGCGGGCGCCGATCGGCTGCTCGGAGGCGCGGGCGACGACGATCTGTTCGGCGAGGCCGGCGACGACCGGTTGCATGGGGGCGGCGGCGACGACTATCTGAACGGCGGCGCCGGCTCGGACCGCTACTACGGGGGCAGCGGCGTCGACCGCGTGCTGTACCGAGAGGCCGGGGCCCGGGTGGTGGCGGATCTGCTGTCGCCGTTGCGGAACTCCGGCGAGGCGTCCGGCGACTTCTATCGCGGCGTCGAGGCGATGGAGGGCTCGGCGTTCGACGACATCCTGCGCGGTGACGATCGGCAGAACAGCCTCTTCGGCGGCCTGGGCGACGATCGTCTGGTCGGACGCGGCGGCGACGACAGTCTCTTCGGCGGACTCGGCGCGGACGAGCTGATCGGCGGGGCGGGCTTGGACGCGTTCGTCTTCGCCGACCGGCCGGAGGATGGCCAGCCGGACCGGCTTCCAGACTTCACGTCCGGCGTCGATAACCTGGTCCTCCTGGCCAGCGCCTTCGAGAGCCTTGCCGCCGGGGATCTGTCGCGGAGCGCCTTTCACCGCGGCGAGGAGGCAAGCGGGCTCGCGCATCGCCTGCTCTACGACGAGGCGAGGGGGGAACTGCGGTTCGATCCCGACGGGTCCGACGTCCGGGACGCGATCCTCTTCGCGCGGCTCAACCCCGGCGACCGTCTCGTCTTCGGCGACATCGCGATCATCGACGCATAGATCGGTTCAGGCGGGCAGCGCCTGAAGTATGTCGCCGCGCTGACCGACGATCCTTGCCGTCACGATGTCCCCGGCCCGGCGGTCGCTTGGCACTTCGGCGCGCGCGAAGCCTTCGGTGCGGCCGAGCGTCGGGGTCTCCATTAGCAGCCTCACGCGGCGGCCCTTCATCGCGGCCATATGGCTTGCGGCGCGCGCGGAGCCGAGCGCGCGCAGCCGCCCGGCGCGGGTCCGGATCTCGGCGGCGTCGACCCGCGGCATGCGCGCGGCGGGCGTTCCGGCCCGGGCGCTGAACGGGAAGACGTGCAGCCAAGTCACGCCGCATTCCTCGACCAGTCGCAGCGTGTTCGCAAACATGGCCTCGGTCTCGGTGGGAAAGCCGGCGATGAAGTCGGCGCCGAAAACGATCTCCGGCCGCGCCGCGCGGATGGCCTCGCAGAAGGCTATGGCATCGTCGCGCAGATGCCGGCGCTTCATGCGCTTGAGGATCAGATCGTCCCCGGCCTGAAGCGACAGGTGCAGGTGCGGCATCAGCCGCGCCTCGCTGCCGATCGCCTCGACAAGCAGCGGATCGGCCTCGACCGAATCGATCGAGCTGATCCGGAGGCGCGGAAGGTCCGGGACCGCGCGCAGCACCTGCTCGACGAGGTCTCCCAGCCGCGGTGCGCCGTCGAGATCCTGGCCCCAGCTGGTCATGTCGACTCCGGTCAGCACGACCTCGTTGAAGCCGCGTCCGACAAGGCGCGCGATCTGCTCGACGACGGTCGCGGCCGGGACGCTGCGCGAATTGCCGCGGCCGAACGGAATGATGCAGAACGTGCAGCGGTGGTCGCAGCCGTTCTGGACCTGGACATAGGCGCGCGCGCGGGCGCCGAGCCCGTCGATCAGCGGGCTCGGCGCGGCTGTCTCGGCCATCACGTCGCCGACGCCGACCCGCGGCGGCGCGTCGCCCGCAAGTCGCGCCCAGGTCTCGGGGCGCATCTTCTCGGCGTTGCCGATTACGTGGTCGATCTCGGGCATCGCCGCGAAGGCCGCGGCCTCGGTCTGGGCGGCGCAGCCGGTGACGACGATCCGCGCGTCCGGGTCCTGCCGGCGCAGGCGGCGGATCTGCTGGCGCGCCTGCCGCACCGCCTCGGCGGTGACCGCGCAAGTGTTGACGATCACCGCGTCGCCGAGCCCCGCCCCCTCGGCGAGGCCCTTCATCGCCTCGCTCTCGTAGGCGTTCAGCCGGCAGCCGAACGTCGTCAGTCGCGGCGCGGTCATGCGAATGTCCGGGCGAAATCGGCCGAGAGATGGCCTTCGAACACCCGCGCCGAAGGGCCGGTCATCCAGACGCCGTCGTCACGCCAGTCGATCAGCAGGTCGCCGCCGTCGAGGCGCACGGTCACCGTTCGCGCGGTCAGGCCCCGCCGCGCGGCGACGACCGCCGCGGCGCAGGCGCCGGACCCGCAGGCGAGCGTGACCATGCCGCCGCGCTCCCAGACCCGCATCCGGATCGTGGCGCGGTCGAGGATCTGGACGAACTCGACGTTCGTCCTTTCCGGAAACAGCGGGTCGTGCTCGGCGACCGGTCCGCGCGCGGCCAGATCCACCGCCTCGGCGTCGTCGACGATGAAGACGCAATGCGGATTGCCCATGCCGACCGCGCCGGGCCGGCCGGCGATCGGCAGGTCATCGAGGTCGAGCGCGCGCGCCAGCGGCACCTCGTCCCAGCGCAGCTGCGGCGGGCCCATGTTGACGCGGATCAGCCCGTCGCCGGCGTCCTCGGCGCGCAGGACGCCGCGGCCGGTGCGCAGGTCCAGCGACCGCGCTCCGGTCTCGTCCATCAGCAGCCGGGCCACGCAGCGCGTCGCGTTGCCGCAGGCCGCGGCGGCGCTGCCGTCGGCGTTCCAGAAATCGATCGCCGCGTCCGCGCCGGCCGAGGCGCGGATCACCGCAAGCTGATCGAAGCCCACGCCGCGATGACGGTCGCCCAGCGCGCGCGCAAGTCCGGGCGTGACGACGCCGGTCCCGTCGCGCGCGTCGACGACAACGAAATCGTTGCCGAGCCCGTGCATCTTCAGGAAACGCAGCCCGCGTGCGGGCGCTTGAGATTCGCCTTCCATCGCCGCTATATACGGGACTGCCGCCGGGTCGGCCATGGTCGCGCAGGCAATTCTCGCTTGACCCCGGCCGACCGCGCCCATAGACAACGTCTCGGTTTGGGCCCGTAGCTCAGTCGGTAGAGCAACTGACTTTTAATCAGTGGGTCACAGGTTCGAACCCTGTCGGGCTCACCAAAGTGTCTTCTTGGGCCAGTAGCTCAGTGGTAGAGCAGCTGACTCTTAATCAGTAGGTCCGGGGTTCGAATCCCCGCTGGCCCACCAAGAAGACCGGCGGCGGGCCAAGCCGTTCCGCCACCCGGTTCTGCAGTTCCCGCGCCAGCGGCGGAGAGAGCGAGGCGGTGCGTTCGCGTCCTTGCGGCCGACGCAGGCCAGGGGGAGCTTAGGGCTTCGGACGCGGCGACGGCGTTCGAACTCCCAAAAGGTCGAGACGCCGTTCGCCGGTCTCGAGCGCGTCTAGGGACTGCGGCGTTGGACTTGGAGAAGCGGGCGAGAGGTGCTGCTTCTGCCGCGGCGCAAGTCTTACGGGGACTCCCCATCGCCGCCTAACGGGCTGACGGCACGACCCAAATCTCCGCATAGCCGCCATTCCAGAACAAATCGCCCTCGCAGATTTCTGCGAGGGCGATCGTTCTTGAAGGACCTGTTGCAGCAGACGCTCTCCGCTGCGCATACAAATCCGGTAAGGGGCTTGATCGTCACGGCCCCCCGGTATCCGTTTCCGAGGCGCCTTCCTCAGTCGGCGTTCTCGCTCGCCAGTTCCTGGCCGGTGGTCTGGTCGATCGACTTCATCGACAGCCGCACCTTGCCCCGGTCGTCGAAGCCCATCAGCTTGACCTTGACCTCCTGTCCCTCGGTCAGGATGTCCTTCGGGTGGCTGACCCGCTCGCCCGACAGCTGGCTGACATGGACGAGGCCGTCGCGCTTGCCGAAGAAGTTCACGAAGGCGCCGAAATCCATGATCTTTACGACCTTGCCGGTATAGACCCGGCCGACCTCGGGCTCGTCGACGATCGCCGCGATCAGCTCGCGCGCCTTGTCGATGGCCGCGCCGTTTGCGGACGCGATCTTGATCACGCCGTCGTCGTTGATGTCGACCTTGGCGCCCGATTCCTCGACGATGGAGCGGATGACCTTGCCGCCCGAGCCGATGACTTCGCGGATTCTTGTCGACCGCGATCTGCATCGTCTCGATGCGCGGGGCATGGGCGGAGAACTCGGCGCGCCCGGCGCTCAGCGCCTTCGACATCTCGCCGAGGATGTGCATCCGCCCGTCCTTGGCCTGCGCCAGTGCGGTTTCCATGATCTCGGGCGTGATGCCGGCGACCTTGATGTCCATCTGCAGCGACGTGATGCCGTTCTCTGTGCCCGCGACCTTGAAGTCCATGTCGCCGAGATGATCCTCGTCGCCGAGGATGTCGGTCAGCACCGCGTGACGGTCGCCCTCGAGGATCAGGCCCATCGCGACGCCCGCGACCGGCGCCTTCAGCGGCACGGCGGCGTCCATCATGCTCAGGCTCGCGCCGCAGACCGTCGCCATCGACGACGAGCCGTTCGAACTCGGTGATTTCCGACACGATGCGGATCGTGTACGGGAAATCCGTCGCCGCCGGCAGCACCGCCTGCAGCGCGCGCCAGGCGAGCTTGCCGTGGCCGATCTCGCGCCGGCCCGGGCCCGCCATGCGGCCGGTCTCGCCGACCGAGTACGGCGGGAAGTTGTAGTGCAGCAGGAAGTTCGACCGGCCCGAGCCATGCAGCGCGTCGATGATCTGCTCGTCGTCGCCGGTGCCGAGCGTGGTGATGACCAGCGCCTGCGTCTCGCCGCGGGTGAACAGCGTCGAGCCGTGCGTGCGCGGCAGCAGGCCGACCTCGGACTGGATCGGGCGGACCGTCGTCAGGTCGCGCCCGTCGATGCGGCGGCCGTGATCGAGGATGTCCCCGCGCACCACGTCCGATTCCAGCTTCTTGATCACCGCGTCGAGGTTCGGATTCGCGCGGTCCTCCTCGCCCAGGCCCTCGCGGATCTGCGCCTTCGCCGCGGCGACCGCGTCCTGGCGGGCCATCTTGTCGCGGTTGCCGAAGGCGGCGCGCATCGCCTCGCCGCCGACCGCCTTCGCCCTGTCATAGAGCGCCGCGTAGTCGGGCGCGTCGAAGGCGAACGGCTCCTTGGCGGCCTCCTCGGCCATGTCGATGACCATGTCGATCACCGGCTGCATCTGCTCGTGGCCGAACTTCACCGCGCCGAGCATCTCGGCCTCGGTCAGCTCATAGGCCTCGGACTCGACCATCATGACCGCGTCCTTGGTGCCGGCCACGATCAGGTCAAGACGCTGCTCGGGGTTCTCGCGCAGCTTCTCCATGTCGTCGGCGGCCGGGTTCAGCACGTATTCGCCGTCGACGAAGCCGACGCGCGCGGCGCCGATCGGCCCGAGGAACGGCGCGCCCGACAGCGTCAGCGCCGCCGAGGCCGCGATCATCGCGACGATGTCCGGGTCGTTTTCCATGTCGTAGGACAGGACCGTCGCGATCACCTGGACCTCGTTCTTGAAGCCCTCGACGAACAGCGGCCGGATCGGTCGGTCGATCAGCCGACTCGTCAGCGTCTCCTTCTCGGACGGACGCGCCTCGCGCTTGAAGAAGCCGCCCGGGATCTTGCCCGCGGCGTAGTACTTCTCCTGGTAGTGCACGGTCAGCGGAAAGAAGTCCTGGCCCGGCTTCGGCGTGCGGGCGTAGACGACGGTGGCCAGCACGCTGGTCTCGCCGTAGGTGGCGAGCACGGCGGCGTCGGCCTGACGCGCGACGCGCCCGGTTTCGAGCGTAAGCGTGTCATGCCCCCACTCGATCGATTTCTTGACGATGTTGAACATCTTGTTTCCTTGCCTATCGGCGCCGCCCCCTGGCGCGCGCCGTCAGCGCGGACCGCAGTCCGCGGACCCCCCTGCGTGAACCTCATGGGCTGGCCCTCGGGGTCGGGAGGGGGCCCGGCGTACGGTGAACGGATACCGGGGCGCTCCCCGACGCGCCGTCCCGCGTCCTTGAAACGGAGCGAGCGCGCCCGGTCGGGCGCGCTCGCGTGTTCGGTCAGCGGCGGATGCCGAGACGGCCGATCAGCGTCTGATAGCGCGTCACGTCCTTCTTCTTCACGTAGTCGAGCAGCTTGCGGCGCTGCGACACCATCTTGAGCAGCCCACGGCGCGAATGGTTGTCCTTGACGTGGGTCTTGAAATGGTCGGTCAGCGTGTTGATTCGGCTGGTCAGGATGGCGACCTGCACCTCGGGCGAGCCGGTGTCGCCGGCCTTGGTCGCGTAATCCTTGATCAACTGTTCTTTCACGTCGGGCGTGATCGACATCGCATAATCCCCTCGTATTCGGGTTGGATGGCCTCGTCTCTCACGGCCACGGCCGGGATGTCGTCCAGCAGGGTCGCGCAAAGAAAAGGGCCGCCGGCTCCGTAGCCCGCGGCGCGGCTGCTATACCCGCTTTTGCCTGCCATGGAAAGGGCGTCGGCCGTCGGCGCGATTCCCTCCACCCGGACCGACGCCGATTCCCTTGCTGCGCGAAACCGGACCGTCGATCCTTCCGCGCGCAATGACGGCCGCGGAAACAAGTACTGGACATCAATCGCGAGACGCGAATAATTGCAACCTATGGTCGAATTGCTCGCTCCCGCCTTCACCTACGACGCGCACGGCGCCATCGCCCTCGAGGTCGGCGGCGTGCTGATCCCCGACATACCCGATGTCATCACCCCGGCGATTCGCGAGGCGATGCTGGCCGGTCGCTTCGAGGCCGCCGAGGCGCGTCAGATACCCGCCATCGTCGATCCCGGCGACCGCGTTGTCGAGATCGGCGCCGGGATCGGTTTCATCTCGACGCTGCTGTCGCGCGTGCCCGGCGTCGCCAGCGTTCTGGCGGTCGAGGCGAACCCGAACCTGATCGCGTACATGGAGCGCCTTCACGCGCTGAACGGCGCCGACCGCGTGCGGCGGATGAATGCGGTGCTCGACAACGAGCCCGCGCCCGGCGAGGCGACGTTCTACCTGCGCCAGGACTTCTGGATGGGCTCGCTTATGGCCGGTCCGAACCCTTACGTCGATTCGGTCCGGGTGCCGACGCGCAATTTCAGCGCGCTGCTGCGCGAGGAGCGCGCGACGCTGGTCGTCTGCGACATCGAGGGCGCCGAGACTTGCCTTTTCGACGGCGCCGACCTCGGCGAAGTCACCCGAGTCTTCCTCGAGGTCCACGACCACGTCACCGGCCTCACCGGCGTCGGCGCGGTCTTCGCGGCGCTCGCCGCCCGGGGTTTCGTCTACGACCCGCTGCATTCGGCCGGCAGCGTCGTCCTGTTTCGCCGCCCCGCGACGCCCGACATCCCGAGGCCGTACCGGGGATAGGTTGAACCCGACTCCCCCGCGGGGCTGGAGGCAAGTCGTCCGCCCGGCGCGATACGCGCAATCCCGGCTTTCACTTCGCTTTTCCGTGACGCAGGATCGGCGCAATCCGGAGGTCGCCACATGATCGAGACCCGTCCCGCACAGGAACAGGATCGCCCCGACTGGGACGATCTCTACCGCCTCTATGCAGAATTCTACGGCGTGGATCAGACCGAGGCGATGCGCGACCGTGTCTGGTCGTGGATCCGCGACCCGGCCCACGAGGTCGAGGCGCTGCTCGCCGTAGCCGGCGGCCGCCCGGTGGGCCTCGCTCATTTCCGCTCGTTCGCCCGCCCGCTCTCGGCCTCCGCCGGCGGCTTCCTCGACGACCTGTTCGTCGCCCCCGGCGCCCGCGGCTCCGGCGCCGCCGACGCGCTGATCGCCGCAGTCTCCGGGATCGGCCGCGACCGGGGCTGGACCGTGATCCGCTGGATCACCAGCCCCGACAACGCGCGCGCCCGCGCCGTCTACGACCGCCTCGCCGAGCAGGCGCCTTGGATAACCTACGACCTCCGCCTCTGACCGCGCCGATTGAGCTTGCATCCCCGCGATGCCGGGCCTATATCGCCGTCAACAGCGGCAGGTTGATCCTCTCGGGTCCCCTCCACCGGAAGTTCAACGGGCCGCGCGCCCGTTTTTTTGTTCCGGAGACAATGTTGGCCGACCTGATCGCCAAAGCCGCCATCGACCGGCGTCTCGCCTCCATCGTGGGTCCGACCATCGAGGGTCTGGGCTTCGAGCTGGTGCGAATCCGGCTGATGGGGGGCAAGCGCGCCACGTTGCAGATCATGGCCGAGCGCCCCGAGGGCGGCATCGAGGTCGAGGACTGCGCGAAGATTAGCCGCTCCGTCTCGGCCGTGCTTGACGTCGAGGATCCGATCAGCGGCGAATATGTGCTCGAGGTCTCCAGCCCCGGCATCGACCGCCCGCTGACCCGGCTCAAGGACTTCGAGCGCTATGAGGGCTACGAGGTGCGCCTCGAGACCTCCGAGCTGATCGACGGCCGCCGCCGCTTCAAGGGCGTTCTCGCCGGCGTGCAGGACGACGAGGTGCTGATCGAGATCCCCGAGGGCACGGTCGGGCTCGACTTCGACTGGCTGACCGACGCCAAGCTGGTGCTGACCGACGACCTGATCGCCGAAAGCCTTGCCGCGCGCAAGGCGCAGGGGTTCAACGACGACGGCGAGGTCGACGAAAGCCGGTTCGACTCCGTCGAGGCCGCCGACGATCCTGACTCCGACGCCGAGACCGCAGAAAAGAACGATGAGGATGAGGAAGTGAAATGAGCGTGACCTCCGCCAACAGGCTCGAGCTCCTGCAGATCGCCGATGCGGTCGCGCGCGAGAAGATGATCGACCCCGAACTGGTGATCGAGGCGATGGAAGACAGCCTCGGCAAGGCCGCGCGCTCGCGCTACGGCGCCGAGTACGACATCCGCGCCAAGATCGACCCGAAGTCGGGCGAGCTCGAGCTGACCCGCCACCGCCACGTGGTCGAGGAAGTCGAGAACTACTTCACCGAGCTGACGCTGGAGGAGGCCCGCGCGATCCGGCCGGACGCCGAGATCGGCCAGGACGTGATCGACCCGCTGCCGCCGGTGGACTTCGGCCGCATCGCCGCGCAGTCGGCCAAGCAGGTCATCATGCAGAAGGTCCGCGAGGCCGAGCGTCTGCGCCAGTACGAGGAATTCAAGGACCGCGCCGGCCAGATCATCAACGGCATCGTCAAGCGCACCGAATACGGCAACGTCATCGTCGACGTCGGCCGCGGCGAGGCGATCCTGCGCCGCGACCAGCTGATCCAGCGCGAGGCGTTCCGCAACGGCGACCGCGTCCGCGCGCTGATCCGCGACGTACGCCACGAGACCCGCGGCCCGCAGATCTTCCTCAGCCGCACCGCGCCCGAGTTCCTCGCCGAGCTCTTCAAGATGGAAGTGCCCGAGATCTACGACGGCGTCATCGAGATCAAGGCCGTCGCCCGCGACCCCGGCAGCCGCGCCAAGATGGGCGTGATCTCCTACGACAACTCGATCGACCCGGTCGGCGCCTGCGTCGGCATGCGCGGCTCCCGCGTCCAGGCGGTCGTCGGCGAGCTGCAGGGCGAGAAGATCGACATCATCCCGTGGAACCAGGACCCGGCGACGTTCCTCGTCAACGCGCTGCAGCCGGCCGAAGTCTCCAAGGTCGTCTTCGACGAGGACAGCGAGCGCATCGAGGTCGTCGTGCCCGACGAGCAGCTCAGCCTCGCGATCGGCCGCCGCGGCCAGAACGTGCGGCTCGCGAGCCAGCTCACCGGCTTCGACATCGACATCCTGACCGAAGGCCAGGAGAGCGAGCGCCGCCAGGCCGAGTTCGCCGAGCGGACCGCGCTGTTCATGGAGACGATGAACGTCGACGAGATGGTAGCACAGCTTCTGGTCTCCGAGGGATTCGCAAATCTCGAGGAGATCGCCTATGTTGACATCGACGACCTGACCTCGATCGACGGTTTCGACGAGACCACCGCCGAGGAGCTTCAGGCACGGGCCCGCGAGAGCCTGGACGAGATCAACGCCCGGGCGATCGAACGGGCCCGCGAGCTCGGCGTCGAGCAGAGCCTGTTCGACTTCGAGGGCCTGACGCCGCAGATGATGCTGGCCCTGGCCGAGGACGGGATCAAGACGCTGGAGGACTTCGCCCGCTGCGCCGACTGGGAGCTGGTGGGCGGCTACACGACCGTCGACGGCAAGCGGGTCAAGGACACGGGCCTGCTCGAGAAGTTCGACATGAGCCTCGAGGAGGCGCAGACGCTGATCATGACCGCGCGGGTCCATCTCGGCTGGGTCGAGGCCTCGGCGCTGGAGGCTCCGGAGGAAGAAGGCGACGAGGCTGCGGCCGACGGCGAGGCTCCCGAGCAGGCCGGCGCGGACGGCGCAACGGAGGAGCCCCGGGCGCAGGTCTGAGGCCCGGAGGTCCGGGCGCAGGCGGCGGCATGGGGCGCGGTGGCAGAGTGAAGGACCGGGAGACGCCGGAGCGGCGCTGCATCGTGACGCGACGGACCGGGCCCAAGGCCGGCCTGATCCGCTTCGTCCTCGGTCCCGACGACGAGGTGACGCCCGATCTCGCGGGCAAGCTTCCGGGGCGCGGCATGTGGGTCTCGGCCGAGGCGGACGTGCTGGCGCAGGCGGTGTCGAAAGGGCATTTCGCCCGCGCTGCGCGCCAGTCGGTCCGCACGCCGCCGGATCTGGCGGCGCGGGTCGAGGCGTTGCTGGCGCGCCAGGTCGTCGACCTGATCGCGATGGCGCGCAAGGCCGGTCTCGGCCTGGCCGGCTACGAGAAGGTCAAGGCGGCGCTGGCTTCGGGCCAGGCGGCGCTGCTGATCCAGGCGGCCGACGGCTCGGTGCGGGGACGCGCCGAACTCAGGCCGCCGGCGGGCGAGGACAGCCTTGTTTCGTGCCTTCTGGGGCGCGAATTGGGTTTGGCATTCGCCCGCGATAGTGTGATACATGCCGCCGTGCTCGCCGGCGGCCTTGCGGAACGGATACGCAACGAGGCCACGCGACTCTCGGGCCTCAGGGGCAAGGATTTCGGCGCGCCGTCACGGGACGGCGCCGGTGATGACGCAGCGGCGGGGGAAGGCTCCCGCGCGGAAAGGCAGACGACGGAATGACGGACACCAAGGACACCGAGCGCAGGGGCAAGCCGTTGGGGATGCGCGGCGCAGGCGGCACGGAGACAACTCACGTGAAGCAGAGCTTCAGCCACGGCCGCACCAAGTCGGTGACGGTCGAGATGAAGCGCAAGCGCGTGGTCGTGCCCAAGGCCGGCGCAGCGCATGCGACGGCCGCCAATCCGCGCGGCGCGGTGGCCCAGAACCTCAGCGACGCCGAGTTCGACCGGCGGCTGAAGGCGGTCGAGGCCGCCAAGGCCCAGGAGGCGGATCGCGCACGCAAGGAACGCGATGCCGCCGCCGCGCGCGAGGTCGAGCTGTCCCGCCTGCGGGCCGAGAAGGAGACCGCCGAGCGCGAGGAGCGCGAACGCGAGATTCGCGAGCAGCGCGCCGCCGCCGCCGAGGAAGAGGCGACCGCCGCCGCGGCCAAGGCCGCCGCCGGACCCGCGCGCTCCACGCCCGCCGCCGCGAAGGCCGAGCTCGACCCCGCCGCCGCACAGGCCCAGGCCGCGCGCGCCGAGGCCGGCCGCCCGATCGCGCCCAAGCGCACGGTCGCAAAGCCCGCCGTCGAGGAGAAGAAATCCCGCGGCAAGGGCGAGGACGACCGTCGCCGCTCCGGCAAGCTGACCATCGCCAACGCCACCGACGAGGGCGGGCGCCAGCGCTCGCTCGCCGCGATGCGCCGCCGCCAGGAGCGCGACAAGCGCCGCATGACGGGTCACGCCGAGCGCGAGAAGGTCGTGCGCGACGTGCAGGTGCCCGACGCGATCACCGTCCAGGAACTCGCGAACCGCATGGCCGAGCGCGTCGCCGCCGTGGTCAAGACCCTGATGCAGAACGGCGTCATGGCGACCCAGAACGAGACCATCGACGCCGAGACCGCGACGCTGATCGTCGAGGAGTTCGGCCACAAGGCGGTGCGCGTCTCCGAGGCCGACATCGAGGACGTCATCGTCCAGGCCTCCGGCGACGACGAGGGCAACCTGCAGCCGCGGCCGCCGGTGGTCACGATCATGGGCCATGTCGACCACGGCAAGACCTCGCTGCTCGACGCGATCCGCAAGACCAGCGTCGTCTCCGGCGAGGCCGGCGGCATCACCCAGCATATCGGCGCCTACCAGGTGACGACCGAGGGCGGCCAGCTGATCAGCTTCCTCGACACGCCGGGCCATGCGGCCTTCACGTCGATGCGCGCCCGCGGCGCCCAGGTGACCGACATCGTCGTGCTGGTGGTCGCCGCCGACGACAGCGTGATGCCGCAGACCATCGAGGCGATCAACCACGCCAGGGCTGCCGGCGTGCCGATGATCGTCGCGATCAACAAGATCGACCGCCCGGCGGCCGATCCGAACAAGGTGCGCACGCAGTTGCTGCAGCACGAGGTCGTCGTCGAGGAGATGAGCGGCGACGTGCTCGACGTCGAGGTCTCGGCCGTAACCGGCAAGGGGCTCGACAAGCTGCTCGAGGCGATCGCGCTGCAGGCCGAACTGCTCGACATCCGGGCGAACCCCGACCGCGCCGCCGAGGGCGCCGTGATCGAGGCCAAGCTCGACGTCGGCCGCGGCCCGGTCGCGACCGTGCTGGTGCAGCGCGGCACGCTTCGGCGAGGCGACATCTTCGTCGTCGGCGAGCAGTGGGGCAAGGTGCGTGCGCTGATCAACGACCAGGGCGAGCGCGTCGAAGAGGCCGGTCCATCGGTCCCGGTCGAGGTTCTCGGCCTGAACGGAACGCCCGAGGCCGGCGACGTGCTGAACGTCGTCGAGGAAGAGGCCCGCGCCCGCGAGATCGCCGACTACCGCGCGCGGCTCGCCCGCGACAAGCGCGCGGCGGCCGGCGCCACGACCACGCTCGACCAGCTGCTGGCCAAGGCCAAGGCGGACAAGGACGTGCGCGAGCTGCCGATCGTCGTGAAGTCCGACGTGCAGGGCTCGGCCGAGGCCATCCTGCAGGCGATGGAAAAGGTCGGCAACGACGAGGTCCGGGTGCGCGTGCTGCATTCCGGCGTCGGCGCGATCACCGAATCGGACGTGACGCTGGCCGACGCGTCGCACGCGCCGATCATCGGCTTCAACGTCCGCGCCAATGCGCCGGCCCGCGAGAGCGCAAACCAGAAGGGCGTCGAGATCCGCTACTACTCGATCATCTACGATCTGGTGGATGACGTGAAGAAGGCGGCCTCGGGTCTGCTGTCGCCGGAGGTGAAGGAAAAGTTCATCGGCTACGCCAAGATCAAGGAGGTCTTCAAGATCACCGGGTCGGGCAAGGTCGCGGGCTGCCAGGTCACCGAGGGCGTGGCGCGGCGTTCGGCGGGCGTGCGCCTGCTCCGCGACAACGTCGTGATCCACCAGGGCAAGCTGAAGACGCTGAAGCGCTTCAAGGACGAGGTCCGGGAAGTGCAGGCCGGCCAGGAATGCGGCATGGCCTTCGAGAACTACGAGGACATCCGCGAAGGCGACGTCATCGAGATCTTCGAGACCGAAACGGTGGAGCGCCAGCTCGCCTGATTTTTCGGCTGTCACCGAAAAATCATTCCAGAACAGCGACATGCCTCCGGTCCCATCGTGGGACCGGGGGCATTGCTTCTTTCGGAGCCCGGATCAAGTCCTCAGGATCGGCCACAGCGTCAGCAGCAGCAGGACCGCCAGCGCGACGTTGAGCCGCCGGAGCGCGACCGGATTCCCCACCAGCCCGCGCAGCCGCTGCCCCGCCGCGACCCAGAGCAGGTTGCACGGCGGCCCCACCATGAGCATCGCGCCGGCCACGATCGCGACCCCATGCGCATGCCCCAGCGCATAACCGCCGAGCGCCGTCAGCGCCATCGCCCAGGCCTTCGGGTTGACCCACTGGAACGCCGCCGCCTGCAGGAACGTCAGCGGCCGCCCGCCGCCGGCGCCCGGCTCCGGCGGCGCCGCCGTCGCGATCTTCCACGCGAGCCACAGCATGTACCCGACGCTGCCCGCCTTCAGCACCAGCTCTGCCCACGGATGCTCAGAGATTCCCTGCGCCAGCCCCGCGCCCAGCAGCAGGACCATGAACACGACCCCGAGCGTCACCCCGGCCACATGCGGGATCGTGCGCCTTACGCCGAAATTCACGCCCGAGGCGAGCAGCATCAGGTTGTTCGGCCCCGGCGTGACCGTGGTCACGAAGGCGAACGCGAAGAGGGCGAGGATGATGTCCGTTGTCATGTGCCGCAGATTATCCGATCGCGACCGGCGCCGGGTTGCAGTCTGCGGCGCAGATCGCCAAAGATCGCAATCCATGCTGCGTATCGACCGGATTGCCGACAGGATATTGCAGGAGCTGTCCTGCGACGGGCGGATCTCCAACCTTGCGCTCGCCGAGCGGGTCGGCCTGTCGTCGTCGGCCTGTCTGCGCCGGGTCCAGGAACTGGAGCGCACGGGCATCATAGCCGGCTACCGCGCGCGCATCGACCGGCGCAAGCTCGGCAAGGGGTTCCTCGCCTATGTCACGGTCGGGCTCTCGACCCACACCAAGGCCGCGCAGGACGGGTTCGAGCAGGCGATGGAAGCCGCTCCGCAGGTCACCGAATGCCACAACGTCACCGGCGCCATCGAGTACCTGCTGCGCGTCGAGGCCGGCGATCTCGACGACTACAAGGCCTTCCACACCGACTATCTCGGAACGCTGCCCCAAGTCGCGTCGATCACGACCTACGTGGTCATCGGCTCACCCAGGGACGCGCGGGACTGACGCGGTCCGCCTCCGGGGCTTGTCAGGCATTTCGACGCGGGCCACATAGGTCCGAAACCCAATCCGAGGAGACCGCCCCGATGCCCCACCCCGCGCTCGTTCCCGGCGCCGTCGCCGTCGTCACCGGCGGCGCATCCGGCATCGGCCTCGCGTCGGCGCTCCGCTTCGCGGCGATGGGCCTCAAGGTCTGCGTCGCGGACCTGGGTCCGGAAAAGCTGGCCGCGGCCGCCGATGCGCTGGCCGCCGTCGCGCCGGGCGGCGGCGAGGACGTGCTGGCCGCGGAGGCCAGCGTCGCGCGGCCCGACGACATGAACCGGCTCGAGGCGAACATCGCGGCCGCCTGGGGCGGCGTCGACGTGCTGATGCTGAACGCCGGCGTCCAGCCGGGGTCGCGCCTGTTCGGACCGCTCGAGGACTGGACCCGCGTCCTCGACGTCAACCTCTGGGGGGTGATCCATGGCGCGCGCGCCTTCGTGCCGGGCATGGTCGAGCGCGGCGCGACCGGGGCGGTGATCGTCACCGGCTCGAAGCAGGGGATCACGACGCCGCCGGGAGATCCCGCCTACAACATCTCGAAGGCCGGCGTGAAGGCTTTCGCCGAGGCGCTCGCGCACGAGCTGCGGACCACGCCCGGCGCCGAGACGATCAGCGCGCACCTGCTGATCCCGGGCTTCGTCTACACCGGGCTGACCAAGGGCGACCGGACCGAGAAGCCGGACGCCGCCTGGACGCCGGAACAGACGGCCGATTTCATGCTGGAGCGCCTCGCGGCCGGCGATTTCTACATCCTCTGCCCGGACAACGACGTGGACCGGTGGCTGGACGAACGCCGCATCCTCTGGGCTGCTGGAGACGTCGTCGAGAACCGGCCCGCGCTGTCGCGCTGGCACCCGGACTTCGCCGGGGCCTTCGCCGCCCATACCCGCCGCGACTGAACCCGGAACGTTTCGCGCGCTCCTGCGCTGGTTCCGGGTGAGACGTCCCGACAGCGACAGGAGGCCCAGCATGTCGACGCCGCCAGACCCGGTCCGGAACGACCCGGCCGATCCCGCCAGCCGGACGCGCCCCAGCGCCAACACGACGACAACCGGCGCCGTCGCGCCATCCTCGCGCCCATCGCAATGGCGCCGGCCCGCGATGATCGGGGCCGGCGTCGTGGTGGTCCTGTTGATCCTTATCCTGCTGTTCTGACCGAACCTACGGCGCGGCCTCAGCCGCCGCTGCCGCCCATCGCCTTCGGCTCCGCGAGCAGCGGCAGCGGGTTGTCCGGGTTCTGAAGGTCCGGGATCAGGTCGGTCGAGGCGCCGCCTGGCTTGCGGCGGATGCTCGGGAACTCGATGATCGACTTGTCGAAGGCGACGTTCGCCTGCCCGATGACCGCTGCCACCCATCCATTGTCCTGGCCCGAGAAGCGCCCCGGCGACGTGGTCGGCATCCGCATCGGACCCGCGCCGTTGAAGATCATGTCGTACTTCTCGTATGGGTCCATCGTCAGGTTGTAGAGCGACCCGATCGCGCCGAGATCCTGCTGCGGCCCGAGCCAGCTGTCCTTGGCGGTATAGAGATACTTCCACGCCATGTTGACCCAGGGCTGCTCGGGATCGTCCCCGATGTCGACGCGGATGCCGTGCATGTCCTCTCCGTCGATGTAGACCCAGCTCGTCCGCGCCGAGTCCGGCGCCTGTCCGAGCACATAGGCGCTGTTGTCGATGCTGTCGAAGTAGATCGCGTCGCCGTTGTCGTCCTGCCAGGCGCCATGCGGCGGCGGCGTTATTCCGGCCATCGCCGCCAGCGTCGACCACAGGTCGATGTGCGACATCATCTGATCACGGTAGACGCCGGCCGGAATGTTGTCGGGCCACCACATGATGCCCGGCACGCGCCAGCCGCCCTCGAAGCCCGAGCCTTTCTCGCCGCGGAACGGCGTCGTGCCGGCGTCGGGATAGGCGTCGAGCCATGCTCCGTTGTCCGCGGTCACGATGACGATCGTATCGGGCGCGACATCGCGGATCGCGTCCATGATCCTGCCGATGTCGTCGTCAAGCTCCATCAGCGAATCGGAATAGTTGCCGAGCCGGGACTTGCCGACGTATTCCGGCGCCGGGTTCGTCGGGTTGTGCATCTTGATGAAGTTGACGTCCATGAAGAATGGCTCGGCGTCGTTCGCATGGGCGCGGATGTAGCTGACCGCGCTGTCGGTCTGGCGCTGGTCGAAGGTCGCAAGCGACGCATAGTCGATCGTGCCGGCCTGCGTCGCGGCCTGGCCGGCTACGCCTTCCCATTCGCCGAGGTTGACGATGGCGTTGTACTGCTGCGAGAACTCGGCGTTCCACTCCGGGAACCACGGATGGAACCCGTTGGTCGTGTTGTTGTAGGCGTAGACGCCGGCATAATAGGCGGCGAAGTGCTTCATCTCGTCGAAGCCGTGCTCGATCGGATAGGAGTCCGGCTTGTCGCCAAGGTGCCACTTGCCGGAGAAATAGGTCTTGTAGCCGTTCTTCCGGAAGAACTCCGCGATGGTCGGGGTCTGCGCCAGCAGCATGTTGTCGTCGCCTGGCACGACGACGACCGAGAGCGCCGAGCGGATCGGGACGCGGCCGGTGATGAACGAGGCCCGGCCGGCGGTGCAGCTGGCCTGGCCGTACCAGCTGGTGAAGGTTGCGCCCTCCGCGGCGATCCGGTCCACGTTCGGCGTCGGGTGTCCCAGCGCTGCGCCGCCGCCCGGATAGGCGCCGAAGTCCTGCCAGCCGGTGTCGTCGGTCATCAGCATGACGATGTTCGGCTTTCTGGCCGCATCGGGCGGAGCCGAGCTATCCTGCGCCGCCGCGGCGCCGGCGAGCCCGAGGACGGCGATCGCGGCGACCGCGGCGACCGCCGGGCGCGGTCGTGGCGGCGGGGCCCGGTCGGCGAAAGGGCGGATGTCGGTCGGCATGGCAGTCTCCTTCGCAGCGCAGGCGCCGGGATCGCAGTGGCCCTCGGTATCGCTCTGGTTGAGTGACCCGACCCTGAGGCATTCGCTCTCCTCCGGTCAACGCCCTTGGCCGCGCCCGCACGAAAAAAGCCGGCCGCGCAGGACACGCGGCCGGTCAATCGGCTGAAACTAAAAAATATATTAAATCCTGCCGACGCGGGGCCGCCCTGAAGCCGCGCGTCAGTATCCGACGGCGCGCGAACTCGTCTGGCGCGTATCCGCTCCGCCAAGCAGCAACTCGGATTCCGAATTCGACAACAATCGACTGCGCCGATCCCATCGTCTCCATCACCTCGACGTCATGGCCCTTGGCTTCGAGCAGCGCGATCGTGTCCGGGCTCAGTCCCTCCTCGACGCGCAGCTGCTCGGGCAGCCACTGGTGGTGGATGCGCGGAGCCACCGTCGCCTCGGCGATGTTCATGTCGTGGTCGATGACGTTCATGATCACCTGCAGCACCGTCGTGATGATGCGCGATCCGCCCGGACTTCCAGTGACCAGGAACACTTCGCCGTCCTTCATCACGATGGTCGGGCTCATCGAAGACAGCGGCCGCTTGCCCGGCTCGACCGCGTTCGCGTCGCCGCCGAGCAGGCCATAGGCGTTCATCACGCCTGGCTTGGCCGCAAAGTCATCCATCTCGTTGTTCATCAGCACGCCGGTTCCATCCGCGACCATCCCCGAGCCATAGGAGAAGTTGATCGTGTAGGTGTTGGAGACCGCGTTGCCGTCCTTGTCCACGATCGAGAAATGCGTGGTCTGGTCGCTCTCGTAGGGCGCCAGCTCGCCGGGCTTGATCTGCTCCGAGGGGGTCGCGCGGCTGCGCGAGATGCCGTCGCGAATCTCGGCCGCGTAGTCCTTCGAGATCAGCGCCGCCTGCGGCACGTCGGCGAAGTCCGGATCGCCGAGGTATTCCGACCGGTCCGCATAGGCCTGCTTCATCGCCTCGGCCATCAGATGGATCGTCTCGGCCGAGTTCTGTCCCAGCCAGCCGATCGGATACTCCTCCAGCGTGTTCAGGATCTGGATTATGTGGATCCCGCCCGAGCTTGGAGGCGGCATCGAGACGATGTCGTAGCCGCGATAGGTCCCGCGCACCGGCTCGCGCGCGATCGCCTCGTAGCCCTTCATGTCGTCCATCGTGATGCGCCCGCCTGCGGCCTGGACCGCGTCGACGATCGCCTGCGCGGTCTCGCCCTCGTAGAAGCCGGCCGGTCCCTGATCGGCGATCCGCTGCAGGGTCGCCGCCAGATCCGACTGGACCAGCGTGTCGCCGGGCTCGTAGAAGCCTCCGCCGTCCTTGAAGAAGATCGCCTCCGACGCCGGCCAGGCCTTGAGCCGTTCCTCGAGCGCCATCAGGCTGTCTGCGAGGTCGGCCGTCACCTCGATCCCCTCCGACGCCAGCCGAATCGCCGGCGCCATCACCTCGGCCAGCGTCATCGTGCCGTAGCGGTCGAGCGCCATCTGCATCCCGGCGACCGTGCCGGGCACGCCGGTCGCGAGGCCCGAATAGCGGGACTTGTCGCTGTCGGCCTCGCCTGCCTCGTCCAGGAACATGTCGCGGTCCGCCGTCGCGGGCGCGACCTCGCGATAGTCGATCGCCGTGGTCTCGCCGCTCTCGGCGTCATGGACGATCATGAACCCGCCGCCCCCGAGATTGCCCGCGCGCGGCAGCGTCACGGCCAGCGCGAACGCGACCGCCGCGCCGGCGTCCACCGCGTTGCCGCCCGCCTCGAGGATCTCGAGCCCCACCTCGGCCGCGACGGCTTCCTGAGCCACGACCATGCCGTTCTCGGCCCAGACAGGATGGATGCGATCCATCCCGGAATAGATCGCGGTGTCCTGCGCCGCGGCCGGCGCTGCGGCCAGCGCGGCGGCGAAGAACGGGGCTGCGGATCTCGACATCGGGTCCCTCCGGCGATGGTGTCTGCGCGTCCGACGATAGCGCCGGACGCGCGGCAAGGAAACGGCGGCTGCAGCGACTGTTGTCAGGCCGCCTTCAGCGCGGCCGGATTGGCGACCTTCTCGGCGACCGAAGTCAGCTTGTCGTCGGTCTTCAACTCCTCCGAGAGGTTCGCGTCGATCAGCTTGACCGCGTCGTCCATCCCGAGCGCCTCGGCCCAGCGCTTCAGCGTGCCGTAGCGGGCGATCTCGTAGTGCTCGACCGCCTGCGCTGCGGCGACGAGGCCCGCGTCCAGCGCGGAAGTGCCCTTGAACTCCTGCAGGATCTCCTCGCCCTCGGAGATGATGCCCTCGATCGCGTCGCAGGTCTTGCCGCGCGCGGGCTTGCCGATCAGCTCGAACACCTGCTGCAGGCGCTCGATCTGGCCTTCGGTCTCGTCGCGGTGCGCCTCGAAGGCCTTTCTCAGCTCGTCGGACGTGGCGCCACGCGCCATCTTCGGCAGGGCCTTCAGGATCTTGCGCTCCGCGTAGTAGATATCGCGCAGCGTGTCGTGGAAAAGGTTCTCAAGCGTCTTGTCAGCCATTGCTGCAATTCCTTTGGTTGGGCGCGGCATCCCGCGCGCCGTCTCCAACGGCGCTGCGGGCAAAGCGTTCCTGCCGCACTGGCGTGGCGGCGGCCGCGAGCATATATCCGCGGTCGGATGCAAGGAGGCGACATGAGCGAGCAGCACTTTCCCGGCTGGCACGGCACGACGATCGTAGCCGTGCGCAAGGGCGGCAAGGTCGTGGTGGCCGGCGACGGCCAGGTCAGCCTCGGTCAGACGGTGATCAAGGGCACGGCGCGCAAGGTGCGGCGCATCTCTCCGGGCGGCAAGCCTGTAGTCTGCGGCTTCGCCGGATCGACGGCGGACGCGTTCACGCTGCTGGAGCGGCTGGAGAAAAAGCTCGAAGCCAGTCCCGGCCAGCTCGCGCGAGCCGCGGTCGAACTCGCCAAGGACTGGCGCACGGACAAGTTCCTGCGCAATCTCGAGGCGATGCTGATCGTGACGGACGGGGATGCGCTGCTGGTCATCACCGGCGCGGGCGACGTGCTGGAGCCGGAACACGACGTGACCGCGATCGGCTCGGGCGGCAATTACGCGCTGGCCGCCGCGCGCGCGCTCTACGACACCGACGCGGACGCCGAGGCCATCGCCCGGCGGGCGATGGCGATCGCTTCCGAGATCTGCGTCTACACGAACGGCAACCTGACCGTCGAGACGCTGGAAGCCTAGGTCAGCGAAACCTTGGCGACCTGGTCCTTGTAGTCCTGCTTCGGATCCGAGCCGAAAAGCGTTTTGATCCCCGCCATCAGGCTGGACGCGTTCTCCCAGATCTCGGCGCTGTCGGGATCGAAGCGCAGCAGCGCCAGCTTCGGGTCGTCCTTGCCGTTCTCGTACCAGGCGGCGACATAGCGGTTCCAGAGCCGGTCCACGACGGCCGGATCCGTGTCCAGGCTCAGCGTGCCATGCACGGCCGCGAACATGTCATGTCCCTTCGAGGTGAAGGTCGCCACGGCGCGGCGGCTCTGCGGCAGGGTCTCTACCAGGTGGTTTTCGGTCGAGGTGAAGAACCAGATCGGCCCGCCGTTGTCGCCCTCGATCTGAGCGGTCATCGGCCGGGTATGGCTTTCGTCGACGCCGGTCAGGCCCAGCATCATCGTCAGGTCGGATTTCAGCGACTTCCAGAAGCGGTCTTCGAGTTCCTGCGGGGTCGGCATGCGCGTCCTCCTTCATGTGGCTCTGCCCCCGACAACAAAGGCCGGCGCGGGAGGTTCCGAGCGCCCCGCCATCGACAGCGCGTCGCGGGTCGCACCGGATCTGCGGCGCCCGCGCGGTCGGGCGCCTCCGCATCGCGATGGGTTTGCCGCGACAGGGGTCGGGATCGGCAGGCGTTTGCAGCGACCGGCGTTTGCAAAGCGCCGCGCAGCCGGATAACCGGTGCTGCGGGATGCCTTGCGCTCTGCCGATCGGCGCTTAACTGACAGCCGCCGCTCCCTGCGGCCGCACGAGAGGATGAAGCCGTGACCGACCTTACCCCGCGCGAGATCGTCTCCGAGCTCGACCGCTACATCATCGGCCAGAAGGATGCCAAGCGGGCGGTCGCAGTGGCGCTGCGCAACCGCTGGCGGCGCAAGCAGCTGGCCGACGACATCCGCGAGGAGGTCTATCCGAAGAACATCCTGATGATCGGCCCGACCGGCGTCGGCAAGACCGAGATATCGCGCCGCCTCGCCAAGCTCGCCAAGGCGCCTTTCCTGAAGGTCGAGGCGACCAAGTTCACCGAGGTCGGCTATGTCGGCCGCGACGTCGAGCAGATCGTCCGCGACCTGGTGGACGCGGCCATCGTCATGGTGCGCGAGGACATGCGCGAGCGCGTCAAGGCCGCCGCCCATTCCGCGGCCGAGGAGCGGGTGATCGACGCGCTGGCGGGCGAGGGCGCGCGCGACCAGACCCGCGAGATGTTCCGCAGGAAGCTGCGCGACGGATCCCTCGAACTCCAAGGAGATCGAGCTTGAGGTCGCCGACACGTCGAACCCGTTTCCGATGATGGACATTCCGGGGCAGCCAGGCATGGGCATGGGCGCGCTGAACCTCGGCGACATCTTCGGCAAGGCGCTGGGCGGCCGCAAGACGCGCCGGCGCCTGACCGTCGCCGCATCCTACGAGCTGCTGATCACCGAGGAGGCCGACAAGCTGCTGGACCAGGAGGCCGTCACGCGCGAAGCGATTACCGCGGTCGAGCAGAACGGCATCGTGTTCCTCGACGAGATCGACAAGGTCTGCGCCCGCGCCGAGACCCGCGGCGCCGATGTCAGCCGCGAGGGCGTGCAGCGCGACCTGCTGCCGCTGATCGAGGGCACGACCGTCTCGACCAAGCACGGGCCGGTCAAGACCGACCACGTGCTGTTCATCGCGTCGGGCGCCTTCCATATCGCCAAGCCCTCGGACCTGCTGCCCGAGTTGCAGGGCCGGCTGCCGATCCGGGTCGAGCTGCGCGCGCTGACCGAGGCGGACTTCGTGCGCATCCTGACCGAGACCGACAACGCGCTGACCCGGCAGTACACGGCGCTGATGGCGACCGAGAGTGTGAATGTCGACTTCACCGAGGACGGCATCGCGGCGCTCGCCCGCATCGCCGCCGAGGTCAACGAGGCGGTCGAGAACATCGGCGCGCGGCGTCTCTACACGGTGCTGGAGCGGGTGTTCGAGGACTTGAGCTTCGCCGCGCCCGACCGCGCCGGAGATGCGGTGACCGTCGATGCGGCCTTCGTCGAGACGAACCTCGGCGAGCTCAGCCGCTCGGCCGATCTCAGCCGCTACGTCCTCTGATCAGGCGATGGCAGGGCAGGCCTCGGCCTTCGCCCGCTCGGCCTCCTGCCGCGCACGACGCTCCGCGAATTGCGCGATCACGGGACGCGCCACCAGCGTCGAGCCGACCAGCGTCATCGATCCGGCGCCGCAATAGGCGGCTAGCGCGAATAGCAGGCCCCAGCCGACGGCAAGGACCACCACCGCGGATCCGGCAGCTGCGGCGCAGGACAAGACAAGGCAGGCAACGAGGATCTGATTCACGGGCGCGTCTCCAAGCGGACCGATCTTTTTGTGCCGGCTCTGGTTTAATAGATCGTAAATCCCGCAGCCAAACAACCCTTCGTTCTATCGAGGGTTGATCAAGCCGGCCAATGCGCAAGCAGTCGTCAAAATGTCGCGAATGGGCCCGCCGGGGCGCCGCAATGCCTCAAATCACGGCGCCGACGCGCTGATTCCCCCGGCCCCCGCTCAGGGAATGAACACCGTCGCGCCGGTGGTCTTGCGACCTTCGAGCGCGACATGCGCCTGTCCCGCCTCGCTCAGCGCGAATCGCTGCCGCACCTCGGCGGTCAGGACGCCGCCGTCCAGCGCCTGGAACAGGTCGGCGGCGCGCGCTTCCAACTCCTCCCGGGTGGCGATGTAGTTGAAGAGCGTCGGCCGACAGGCGGCGAGCGAGCCGCCCTTCGCGAGGTCGGACAGCGCGAAGCCCTCGATCTGCCCCGAGGACTGGCCGAAGGTCACGAACATGCCGCGCACGGCGAGGCTGGCCAGCGACCCGCGCCAGGTGTCGCGCCCGACGCTGTCATAGACGACGTGCACGCCCTTGCCGCCGGTCAGCGCCCGGACCTCGTCCGCAAAATCCCCGGCGCGGTAGTCGATGACATGCGCATAGCCGTGCGCCTTTGCCAGCGCGACCTTCTCCGGCCCGCCGGCCGTGCCGATCGCCTCGGCGCCGACCGCCTTCAGCCATTGCCCCAGCAGCAATCCCACGCCGCCCGCAGCGGCCTGGACCAGCACCCGCATCCCGGCCTCGACCCGAAACGTCGAGTGGATCAGGTAATGCGCGGTCAGTCCCTTCAGCATCACGGTCGCGGCCACCTCGTCGGTGACCCCGTCCGGAATCCGGACCAGTCGGTCCGCCGCGATCACCCGGCGCGTCGCATAGGCGCCGAGCGGCAGCGTGTAGGCGACCCGGTCGCCGGCTGCCACCGAAGTCACGCCGTCGCCGACCGACTCGACCACGCCGGCGCCCTCGGATCCGGGGATCAGGTCGCGCTCGACCGGCCATGGATAGAGGCCGCTGCGGTGGTAGACGTCGAGGAAGTTCAGCCCGACCGCCGTGTGCCGGACCAGCGCCTGGCCGGGGCCCGGAACCGGGGTCGCGATCTCGCGGCGCTCGAAGGTCTCCGCCCCGCCCGGCGTGGGCACGTACATCGCATAGTCGCTCATCGGGTGCTCTCTTCCTTCCGGTCGAACGCCGGATCGACCGGGGTCTGCAGCGCGGTCACAAGGTGGTTGGTCCGTCCCGCCAGCGCGATGACGGACAGAAGCTCGGCGTGCTGGGCGTCGGTCATACCCTTGGCCCGCGCCGCGGCGGTGTGCGAGTGCACGCAGTACGAACAGGAATTGGCGGTCGAGACCGCGACGTAGACCAGTTCCTTGGTCAGCGGATCGAGCGCGCCGGCGCCCATCACCGCCTTCACCTCGGCCCATACCTGCGCAAGCTGGCGCGGATCGGCGGCCAGCGCGCGCCAGAAGTTGTTGACGTAGTCGGTCCCGCGGGTCGCGCGGATGTCGTCGAAGACCGCGCGCGCCTCCTGGGACGCGGCCTCGTCGGAGAGCATCGGTACGGTGGCCATCCCTCAGACCATCGCGAAGACGCGGGCAGGCCCGCCGGTGCCGCCGCGCACCTTGGGCGCGCCGACGACCAGCGTCGCGCCGGCGGCCGGCATCGCATCTAGATTGGCCAGCCCCTCGATGCCCCAGCGGTTCGTCGGCAGCCACGCGTAGTGCGTCGCGAAGTCCGGCGAGATGCCGTGGTCCAGCGACAGCGTGTCGACGGCGATCCCCGCCGCGGCGCCCTGCTCGATCAGCATCTGCGCCGCCTCGACGTGGAAGCCGGGGAAGTGCATCAGCCCGTCCGCGTCCGCGTTGCGGAACTCGAGCCCGCCCGCCCGCGAGGCCCAGCCCGAATTCATCGCGACGCAGGCGCGCTCGGGAATGTCGCCGTTGGCCGCGATCCAGGCCTCGATGTCGTCGGGCGTCACCTGCGCGTCCGGGCTGGAGTCGGCCTTCTCGCGGATGTCGAGGACGCAGAGCGGCACGATCAGGTTGCCGACCGGCAGCTCGGCCACCGACTGCCCGTCCGCCGAGAAGTGCAGCGGCGCGTCCATGTGCGTGCCGGTGTGCTCGTTGACGCGGATTTCGTACAAGTTGAACCCGTCCGAGGCGAAGTCATACTTCTTGTCCATGAACAGCTGCTGCTCGCCGAAGAACGTGGGAAAGCCCTCGTGCAGCTCGTGGGTCATGTCTTCCACCGTGCCATGCCCCTGCGCCAGCGCCGGCGGGGCGACGCCGAAGCTCGCGGCGGTCGCGGCGACCGCGCCGACGCCCGCGCCCCGGAAGATGTCGCGCCGGCTCAGCATCCGGTCCTTGACGTCGTTGATCAGGCAGGTCGTGCACATGGTCTCGCTCCCTTCGCTTCAATGACCGGCCGAGGTTAGTCGCGATCCCGGCGCGGCGTCCAGCGCCGGCTCAGCCGAAGGAGAACCCCTCCGGATAATCGTGCAGCCCGTCGTAATCCGCCTTGCCGAGCGGCGCGCCGGCCTGCTTCAGCGCGACATGCGCCATCGCCTGGTGGAAATGCAGGTTCGGCAGGCCGAACCGGAGCAGGAAGTCCTCCCCCTGCAGGTCGAGCATCGCGAACCCGGCCTGCGCGCGGACGACGCGCGTCTCCGCCCCGGCGAAATCCCTCGGCGCCAGCGCCCTTAACGCCGCCCGGGCCGCGTCGATGCGGGCGTGCAGCCCCGGCCCGTCCAGCGCGCCCCGCAGGTCCGGCGGGCGCTGCCCGGCCAGCGGATAGGCGATGCGCAGCGTGAACTCGATCGCGGTCGCGACCTGCTGGCCGGCCGGGAACATGGCCGGCGCCGGGCGCTGATCGAGCGCGGCGGCGAAGTCCTGACCCAGCGCCGCTTCGGCGCGGACCAGCGTCGCCTCCAGCCGGTCGAGCACGCCGATCAGCACCGGCACGCTGGTCCGGTAAAGCGCCGGAGCGGTCGTCGGGTCCTCCACGGGTTCTGCCTCCTCCGGTCCCGGACCAGCGTTTCTGCGCCCGTCGCCGCGCCGGCGCAAGCGCCCTTCCGGTAACGCTCCGCCGGACCGGGGCTTGTGGAACCTGCGGGTTCCGGTATTGTTCCGATTGAGCCGAGGGACAGGATGCCGCTAGATGTTGAGAATGGAACTGGACCCGGCACAAGAACTCACCCGCGACCTGGACGGGCTGCGCTTCGGGACGGTTCTCGCCGACCCGCCATGGCGTTTCGTCAACCGCACCGGCAAGGTCGCGCCCGAGCATCGGCGCCTGAACCGCTACGGCACGCTGACGACCGACGACATCGCGGCGCTGCCGCTCGCGGGCAATCTCGACGAGCGCGCGCATTGCTACCTGTGGGTGCCGAACGCGCTGCTGCCCGACGGGCTCCGCGTGATGGCGGCCTGGGGCTTCGAGTACAAGTCGAACATCGTCTGGCACAAGGTTCGCAAGGACGGCGGCTCGGACGGGCGCGGCGTCGGCTTCTACTTCCGCAACGTGACCGAGCTGCTGCTGTTCGGCACGCGTGGCAAGAACGCCCGCACGCTGGCGGCGGGCCGGCGGCAGGTCAACCTGTTCGGCACCCGCAAGCGCGAGCATTCGCGCAAGCCCGACGAACAGTACGACATCATCGAGGCCTGCTCCTGGGGGCCGTATCTCGAGCTGTTCGGCCGCGGCGTCCGCAAGAACTGGACCGTCTGGGGCAACCAGGCCAGCGCCGACTACCGACCGGACTGGGACACCTACGCGTACAATTCGGGGACAGTCGCGGCGGAGTAGGCAGATCTGGTTTTCTGCTCGCGATTTCTGACGGCTGCTCCGCTCAGGACCTTCCCCGATCCGGCCCCGCCGGATCGGGACGCGCCTGCCTGCCCCCGGCAGGCGCGTTTCGCGCCGCCAGGCAGGCGCGCCCCGATCGCCAACAGGCGCGCTTGCCCGTCGCCCTCCGCTTGCGCTCCGGACGACCGGATCGGGCGGCGCGCCACTGGCGCCCCGCCTGATCGATCCGGAAGGCAGGAGCCTCACTCCGCCTCGACCACCGAGGCCGGCAGGCCGATCAGCACCAGCGGGCAGGGGTTGCCGACGCCGCGCGCGACCCGGGTCGCGAGCTTGCGCCAATGCGTCGTCGCCTCGCCGAACTTGTCGCGTGACGAAGACCTGCGCGAAGGCGTGCGCGAAGGGAACGCCGCCCCCGGTCATCCGCGCGACCTTGGCAGACTGCCGGTCGGTTCGCCGCTTCATTCCGTAGGCTTCCAGCTCGTCCGGGCTCGAAACGCCGCGATCGGCGAGAAAGCTCTCGATCAGCCCGGTCATGCCCGCGTGCAGCTCGGCGCCCCGCGTCACGATGATCCCGAGGCTGATCGCCGAAAGCGCATGCAGCCGCTGGAAGTTCTCCAGATCCCGGTCGAAGAACGGGTCCTTGTTGTTCCACTCGATCTCCAGCGCCAGCACGCCCCGCGCGCCCCTCCGGACGTGGTCGATCTCGTGGCTGATCGCCTCGCGGGTGACGCCGTCGACGCTGAGCCGGACCTGGAACACGTGCTTCGGCCAGCCGCCCTCCGCCAGCCGGCGCCGCAGCCGCTGCGTCGACAGAGCCTCGCCGCCGCCGCTGCCGACGATCTCCGTCACCGGCAGGCGGAAGGCCAGCAGCGCCTCGACAAGCTCGCCGGCCTCGTCCGCGAAGTCCTGCGCGAGGATCGCGTCGGCGTGATTGCGGGTCAGCACGTCGAATCCCGCCGCTTGCAGTCGCTCCAGCATCGCGCCGCGGCCGCTCAGTTGCCGAGGATGCGGATCGGCACTCCGGCCAGCACCTGGTCCAGACCGGGCGTTCCGCCCTCGCCGAAACGGCCTGCGGAATTCAGTCCGGCCCCGATCAGCCGGACCACCTCCGGCGATCCGGCGAACTTCGAGTGGCTCCCCGAATTCGAATCCGCGATCTTCGACAGGTCGATGACCGTGAGGCCGAGACTCTCCAGCTCCGCCGTGTCCGATGCGCCGACCCTCGGAACGCCGCCCGCGATCCGCCGCGACATCCGCAGCGCGCCGTCATCGGCCGAGACGAGCAGGTACATCTTCTCGATGATCGCCGGCGGCAGCTGCGCGATCTGGGTGCGAAACAGGTCGATGTCGATGTCCGGCGAGGCCAGCACGATATGGTTGATCACGCCGCGCGAGCCGAGCGTCCCGGATTGCTGCGCGTCGACCAGCCCTTCCATCGCGAGAAAGGCGCCCATCGAATGCGCGAAGAAGTCGACATTCCGGGCGCGCGTCTGCCCCAGCACGCTGGCCATGTTCTTCAGCTGCACCCGCGCCACCAGCGCGCTGTTCAGGTCGTAGACATAGCGCGGCACCCTGGCCGCGGAGGCCCAGGTGAACAGAACGGGCACGCCCTGATACCCGGTGTCCTCGACGAATTGCGCCAGCCGCAGGATGGCGTCGCTGGCCGTGTTGTTGAAGCCGTGAAAGAACACCAGCAGCTTCTGCTCGTCGGGCGGCCGCGCAGCGAGCTCGGCGTCGATCTCCGACACGAACGACGCCGGCGACCGGTAGACCACCGGATCGACGACAGTGAACTCCGTGCGCGGATCGGGCGGCAGGCGTTGCGGCCGCTCGAGCTGTCCCACGACATGCGTCGGCGGAACGGTGACGTCGACCGAGGCAAGCCCGATCTCCGGCGCCCGCTCGCCAGAATAGAACGCCCCCGCGACCTCGGACGACTCGCGCGTGCTGACGATGAAGATGCGATGGCGGCCGATCTCGGCGACCGACAGAGCCGGGATCTCCGGATTGTCGATGCCGATCAGGTCCGGCGGCCGGCCGCAGCCTGCCAGCGCCAAGGCCAGGAGCGCCAGACCGAGGGAAAGGGTTCGCAGGCGGTCACGCATGTCTGGCTCCATGGCGACTGCCGCGGAAGGATCCGTCGCAGTCGCGGCCGAAGCTAGCAGCGGCCCTTTTCACCGGCAAGCGGCGGTCTGCTTGCGCGTCCCCGAAGGCCTCACGCCCTGGGGATCAGCCGCAGCCCGAGGTCGCGCAGCTGCTCGGAGGTCGGCTCCGACGGCGCGCCCATCATCAGGTCCTCGGCGCGCTGGTTCATCGGGAACATGATGACCTCGCGGATGTTCTCGGCGCCGGCCAGCAGCATGACGATCCGGTCCACGCCCGGCGCGATGCCGGCATGGGGCGGCGCGCCGGTGCGGAACGCCGACAGCATGCCGCCGAAATGCCCGTCGACGAAGGCGCGGTCATGGCCGACGATCTCGAAGGCCTTGTACATGACCTCGGGCCGATGGTTCCGCACCGCCCCCGAGCTCAGCTCGATGCCGTTGCAGACGATGTCGTACTGGTAGCCGAGCACGTCGAGCGGCGGCAGCGTCTCCAGCGCCTCCAGCCCGCCCTGCGGCATCGAGAACGGGTTGTGGCTGAAGTCGAGCGCGCCGGTATCCGGATCGGCCTCGTACATCGGGAAGTCGACGATCCAGGCGAAGTCGAAGCGGTCCTCGACCGTGTGCCCGAGCTCGCGCCCGATCACGTTGCGCGCCTTGCCCGCAACCGGCTCGAACTTCGCCGGCCGCCCGCCGAGGAAGAACGCGGCGTCTCCCTCGCCGAGCCCGAGCTGGACCCGGATCGCCTCGGTCCGCTCCGGGCCGATGTTCTTCGCGAGGGGTCCCGCCGCCTCCATGCCGTCCGCGCCCGCGCGCCAGAAGATGTACCCCATCCCCGGCAGGCCTTCTCCTTGCGCGAACGCGTTCATCCGGTCGCAGAACTTGCGGCTGCCGCCCCTCGGCGCCGGGATCGCGCGGACTTGCGTGCCCGGCTGCTCCAGCAGGTCGGCGAAGATCTTGAATCCCGAGCCGGCGAAGTGCTCGCTGACCACCTGCATCCTGATCGGGTTGCGCAGGTCCGGCTTGTCCGAGCCGTACCAGAGCAGCGCGTCGCGGTAGGCGATGCGCGGGAATTCCGGCGTCACCGGCCGGCCGCCGCCGAACGTCTCGAAGACGCCGCGCATCACCGGCTCGATTACCGAGAACACGTCCTCCTGCGTCGCGAAGCTCATCTCCATGTCGAGCTGGTAGAACTCGCCGGGCGAGCGGTCCGCGCGCGGATCCTCGTCGCGGAAGCACGGCGCGATCTGGAAATAGCGGTCGAAGCCCGCGACCATGATCAGCTGCTTGAACTGCTGCGGCGCCTGCGGCAGCGCGTAGAACTTGCCCGGATGCAGCCGGCTCGGCACCAGGAAGTCGCGCGCGCCCTCGGGGGAGGACGCCGTCAGGATCGGCGTCTGGAACTCGGTGAAGCCCTGGCCCCGCATCGCGTCGCGCAGATGCGCGATCACGCGGCTCCGCAGCATGATCGTGTCGTGCAGGCTCTCGCGGCGCAGGTCGAGGAAACGGTACTTCAGCCGCGTCTCCTCCGGATACTCGACGTCGCCGAACACCGGCAGCGGCAGCTCGCCCTCGACCGCCGACAGCACCTCGAGCCCGGTGACGAAGACCTCGATCTCGCCGGTCGGGATCTTCGGGTTCACCAGCTCCGGGCTGCGCGCCTTCACCATGCCGTCGATGCGGATCACCCATTCGGCGCGGACCGCCTCCATCGCCTTGAAGGCGGGGCTGTCGCTGTCGGCCAGCACCTGCGTCATGCCGTAATGGTCGCGCAGGTCGATGAAGAGCACGCCGCCATGGTCGCGCACCCGGTGCACCCAGCCCGACAGGCGGACCGGATGTCCGACATCGGCCGCGGTCAGGGCGGCGCAGGTATGGGTGCGGTAGGCGTGCATCGCGGGCCTCTGGGCTCGGGGAAATCCGGCGTTGTCCTACACGCAAGCCGAAACCCGGCGCAAGGCCGGGCTCAGAACGCGATCCCGGCCCGCATCGGCCCGCGCAGCGCGTTTCCGACCAGCACCCGCCGCGCAGCGCGCAGGTCGTCCGGGGTCAGCACGCCTTCGCGCGCGGCGCCGCGCGCGAGCCATTCGGCCCGCAGCACGCCCGGCAGCACGCCCGATGCCAGCGGCGGCGTCACCAGCCCGTCGCCCATGTCGGCGAAGACCGTCGTGATCGTGCCGTCGCAGACCTCGCCGCGCTCGTTCAGCAGGATCGCCTCGTCGAGCCCGGGCGCCAGCCCCGCGCGCGCCGCCTCATAGGCCGGGCGCCGCGTCGTCTTCACCGCGAGCCACGGGTCGTCCGAGCGCAGCCGCTCCGCGGCCAGCCCGACGCGCCAGGCGTCGGCCGGCGCCGGGGCCGGCGCGGTCTCGAGCGCGAGATCCCCGGCGAGGCCCAGCGTCAGCCGGACTCGCAGCGGCGCGTCGCCGGCGATCCCCGTCAGCAGCCGCTCGGCCGCGCCCGGATCCAGCGCCACGCCGAGCGCCGCGGCGCCGTGCGCGAGGCGCGCGAGATGCAGCCCGGGCCGCAGCACGCCGCGCCCCGGCTCCCAGCGCAGCGTCTCGATCAGCCTCAGGCCGTCGGGCGCAGATCGGCGAAGCGCGCTTTCCAAAGAGCCTCCTCGTATTCCGCGTCGGCGGTCGAGTTCGCGACCAGCCCGCCGCCGACGTTCAGCACCGCCTCGCCGCCGTCATGCAGCATCAGCGTGCGGATCGCGACGCTGAACCGCGCGCGCCCGTCCGGCGCCGCCCAGCCGATGGCCCCGCAATAGGCGTCACGCGGGGCCGGCTCCAGCTCGCGGATGATCTCCATCGCACGGATCTTCGGCGCGCCGGTGACCGAGCCGCAGGGAAAGAGCGCGGCGAGGACCCGCGACAGCGTGACGCCGGGCAACAGGCTGCCGGTGATCTGCGACACCATCTGGTGCACGGTCGCATAGGTCTCGATCGCGAAGAGCTCGGGCGTCTTCACGCTGCCGACGCGGGCGATCCGCGAGATGTCGTTGCGCAGCAGGTCGACGATCATCAGGTTCTCGGCGCGCGTCTTCGGATCGCCCGCCATCTCCCGGACCAGCGCCGCGTCGCGCGCCGGGTCGAGGCCGCGCGGGGCGGTGCCCTTCATCGGCCGCGCCGTGATCGTGCCCGCCGCGTCCAGCGCGAAGAACAGCTCCGGCGAGCGCGAGATCATCAACGCGCCCGGAAGCGAGACCAGCGCGCCGTAGCCGACCGGCTGGCGCGCGGCCAGCGCCGCGGCGATCGCGGCCGCGTCGCCGGACCAGCGGCCTCGCAGCGGCATCGTCAGGTTGGCCTGGTAGATGTCGCCGGCGCGGATGTAGTCGGCCACGCGCGCGAAGGCCGCGCCATAGTCCGCGGCGCTCCAGTCCGGGCGGAACGCGCCGAGCGCGCCGCCGGGCGCGACCGGGCGCGGCGGCCCGGGCGGGCCGCCGAAGACGCCGAATTCCAGCAGCGGCAGGCGCCGGCCCTCGGGGATCAGCGGCGCGAGCCGCGCCTCGAACGCGTGGCCGAGCTCGTAGGACGCATAGCCCGCGACCCAGCGCCCGGCCGCCAGCGCCGCGTCCAGCGCGGCGAGCGCGTCCCCGCGCCTCGTCGAGGCGCCGCGCCGACACGATCTCGCGGGGCGCCTCGAAGCGCGCCGCGCGCCCGTCCGGGCCGTGATCGAGTTCGATGAACGCGTCCATCAGCCAGGGCATGACCTCAGCAGCCGCAACCCGCGCCCGATGACGCAGCCAGCGCCCGAGGTCAACGGGCGCCGCCCGTCATTCGAACAGCAAGCCCTCGATGTCCTCGTCGGTCATGCGCTGGTACATGTGCTGGTTCCAGTAGGGCGTCCAGCAGACCAGCGCCTTGCCTCTTCCCTGATAGACCCGCAGCCGCTTCTGCCCGGAGATGAAGTTGCGCGGAAACCGGGCCGAGCGTTGCGACGTGAACCGCAGGCCGCGCGTCCGGACCAGCACCGGCCTGCCCTGAACCTTCAGTGCGCCGTCGACATCGACCACCTCGACGGGCCCCGGAGCGTCGATCGCGACCCGCCCGGTTCCTGCAACCGTACTCTTCCAGACCAGGAACCCGTCGCCAGCCCAAAGACTCGCCCACAGGTATTCGCGGTAGAGCCCGAGATCAACTCCGCCATCCGAAGCCCAATAGACGCCGGGCTCCAGAACCCGGTCCTCGTCCGCCAGTTACGTGATGTGATAGCCGCCCAGCGACGGCTGCAGCATGATCGAGCCGGTTCCGGCGTAGAACGGCCCGTCGGCTCCAGCCCGCGCTCGCCACGCAGCGGATCGTCGAGCGCCATGATCACGAACAGCACGACGCCGAGGAAGAACGCGTTGACGGTCGCGAGGATGATGTGCGGCACCAGCCGGATCCGCAGCATCAGCATCAGGACGATGTTGACCGCGGCGCCGACCATCATCGCATACCACAACACGCTCGGGATCCGGACGCCGAGCCCGGTCAGCCGCTGCTGTCGGAAGTTCGCGAACTCGTGGAACGCCGCGATGCATCCGGCCGCCGAGGCGGCCTTCGACGCGGCGATGGCGCCCCGCTCGAACTGAGCCGTCAGGAGCTCGCGACGGCGCCGTGGTAGAAAAGGCGGCTCAGCCCGCTGGTGAACACGATGCAGCCGCCGCCCGAATGCAGCACGACCGCCATCGCGAACCCGCCGTGCCGGTAGCCATGCGCGAAGATCAGGCTGCCCGCAAAGGTCATCGCCAGCGCGATCCAGTTCCAGAACAACAGGTGCGTGAGCGTGAAGACGACCGCGTTGGCCAACATAGAGCAGCATGATCATCAGCCACAAACCCGTCGCGTGGCGGGGCAGGGTCAGCGCCTGGCCGGGGACCAGGCGCGCGCGCAGGCCGCGGCGACGCCGATGGCGACGCGGCCGACATGCGCCCATTCCAGACAGCGCCAGCCGCGCGCCAGCTTGTCCCAGCGAAAATCCGGCGTCGCCGCCAGCAGCACGACCGCGACGACCGTCGCCCGGTCAGGACCGGCCACAGCCACGCGGGCGGCAGCGCCACCGCCAGGAGCAGCGGCACGCCGACGTAAAGCGCCGTGAACTCGATCGCGAGGCGCGCGCCGCGCCGCCGGGCAGGAAGCGCCGCCCCTGTCAGGGCGCGGGCTGCGGCCGCGGCTCCGAGGCGCCGGCCTCGTCCTGCTGCTCGGCGAAGGTCTCTGCCATCGCGAGGCTGGTCAGCGGCGCCTCCGCAAGTCCGCTCGGCGCCGGCGCCATCCGCCCCTTCAGCGCGCGTCGCCACAGCGCATAGGCCGCTGTCAGCGCCGAGGCGACGACGACGACGATCGCCAGCGCGTTCTCGCCCAGCGACGGCAGCAGCGCCGCGACCAGCAGCGGCCCGGCCACCGCGCCCGCCGAGTTCACCAGCAGCAGCGTCGTCGCGATCCGCACCGCGGGCCGCCCCTCGGCCCGCGCGAAGGCCAGCGAGTTCGCGACGGTATAAAGCGGCAGGATCAGCCCGCCGAGCGCCGCCATCAGCGCCAGGAACACGACATGGCTCGCCACGCTCGCCTCGGCGACCATCCGCGCGGCGTCGGCCAGCACCAGCAGCGCGCCGATCAGCGTCACCGCCCCGGTCAGCGCCGCGACGATCGCGATCAGCAGCCGCAGGTCCATCCGGTCCGCGATCAGGCCCATCGGGATCTGCAGGACCAGGCGGCCGACGAAGAACGCCGCGACGACCAAAGCGATCGCGCCCTCGCCGATGCCCTTGCCCGCGAGGATCGCCGGCAGGATCGACAGGATCGCCGTCGTCACGAGGCCCGCATAGACCGCCCCGACCACCGCGGTCGTCGACGTGATCTCCAGCACGCCGCGGCGCACCGGGTTGTCGGCGTCGGCGATTGGCGTCGCGGGCGCGGCCGACGGCGCGCTCGCCCGCGTCAGCGTGACCAGCATGACCGCCGCGTTGAAGCCCAGCGCGAGCAGCGTGACGAACCCGACCGCCAGCCCGTCCCAGACCAGCAGGAACAGCTGGCCCAGCACAGCCGAGGCGCCGATGCACCAGCCATAGGCCGAGAACACCGTCCCGCGCATCCGGTCGGGCGTCGTCGCGTTGATCCAGCCGTCGACCGAAGCGAAGATCGCCGCGACCGACAGGCCCATGAAGAACCGCAGCACGATCCACAGCACCGGCGACGCGGTCAGGTCGATCACCACCGCCAGCGCCGTGCAGAACGCCGCCGCCGCCGCGAAGGCGCGGATGTAGCCGACCCGCAGGATGCGCGGCGGCTCGCTGAAGCAGCCGACCGCGAAGCCGAGGAAATACGCGGCGCCGAACAGCGCGACCGACGCGTCGCTGCCGCCGTCCTCCAGCATCCTGAGCGGAATGATCGTCGTCATCGTCGCATTCGCGATCGTGACGAGCGAGGCCGCCGCGATCAGCGCCGCGAGAGAGATCAGGATCTGCCGCATGTTCCGCGACCATAGCCGCCGTCGTCCGAGCTTTCAACGAATGAGGCCTGAGCCGCGCCGGCAAGGCCGCCGTCAACGCTTCCTGAACGCCGCCCCGCTAGGCAGGACGGATTGAACGGGAACATGGGTGAATTGATGACCATTCTGCGGGCCTACCGCGCCGCCGACATGCGCGACATGATCTTCGACGGCGACTTCGTCACGCGGGACGCGGATCGGATCGTGCTCGTCGAAGGCGACGGTCAGACGACGACGTTTTACGGCAGTTTCGGCTACGGCGGCCTCGGGGCCGTCTCCGGCACGCTGACCGGCTACAGCCAGCGGGTCGCCGGCAGCCTGGTCTTCGCGGCCAAGGAGGTCGACGTCCATGCCTCGACCTCGATGCGGCTCGCGGCGGAGGCCGACAACGACGCCTTCGCCGCCTACACGCTGTTTCGCGGCGACAGCCTCTACGGCTCGGGCGAGGAGGACTACCTGCTCGGCATGGGCGGCGAGGATCGGCTCTGGGGCCACAACGGCGACGACAAGCTGTTCGGCGGCTCGGGCGACGACCGTATCAAGGGCGGCTCGGGCGCGGACCTGCTCGCGGGCGGCCTCGGCGTCGACCGGCTCGAGGGCGGACGCGGCCACGATACCTACATCGTCGACGAGAAGCGCGACCGCGTGATCGAGGCGTCCGGCGAAGGCACGGACCTCGTCCTCGCTTCCACGAGCTTCACGCTAGCCGCGCATGTCGAGAACCTCGGGCTGACCGGCAAGGCCGCGATCGACGGGCGCGGCAACGACCTCGGCAACGAGATGAACGGCAACGGCGCCGAAAACATCCTGCGCGGCCTGCATGGCCACGACCGCCTCTACGGCGGCGGCGGAGACGATACGCTGATCGGCGGCCAGGGCCGCGACAGGCTTACCGGCGGCGCCGGCGCCGACGAATTTCAGTTCGGAACCGCCAGTCACGCCAAGGGCGACCTGATACGCGACTTCCACGCGAACGACGTCATCGACCTGCGCCGGATCGACGCCGACTCCTCCCGGGACGGCGACCAGGGCTTCCGCTTCATCGGCTCCGCCCGTTTTTCTGGCGATGCGGCGCAACTGCGCGCGGATGACGGGCTGGTCCAGGGCGATCTCGACGGCGACGGCCGCGCCGATTTCGCCTTCGAGGTCATCGCCGGCTTCGACCTTGGGCGGGGCGACTTCCATCTCTGAGCTCTGAGCCCCGTCCGCGGCCCCTCGGGGCGAAACGGCTTGCGCGTCGGCCGCGCGCCTCTATAAACGCGGCGATTTGCCAAAGCTGAACCCGAGGGGATCGGCGCCGCCCGGCGTCGGCGAAACGCGCAGGCCCAACATGCCCAAGAGAACCGACATCCGCTCGATCCTGATCATCGGGGCCGGGCCGATCGTCATCGGACAGGCCTGCGAGTTCGACTATTCCGGCGCCCAGGCCTGCAAGGCGCTGCGCGAGGAGGGCTACCGGGTCATCCTGGTGAACTCCAACCCGGCGACGATCATGACCGATCCCCAGCTCGCGGACGCGACCTACATCGAGCCGATCACGCCCGAGATCGTCGCCAAGATCATCGCGCAGGAACGCCCCGACGCGCTGCTGCCGACGATGGGCGGCCAGACCGCGCTCAACACCGCGCTGGCGCTCGCCGACATGGGCGTGCTCGAGAAATACGGCGTCGAGCTGATCGGCGCCAAGCGCGAGGCCATCGACATGGCCGAGGACCGCAAGCTGTTCCGCGAGGCGATGGACCGGATCGGCCTCGAGAACCCCAAGGCCACCATCGCGAACACGATCGGCGAGGCGATGGCCGCCATCGAGCACGTCGGCCTGCCCGCGATCATCCGCCCCGCCTACACCCTCGGCGGCACCGGCGGCGGCGTCGCCTACAACCGCGAGGACTACGAGCGCGTCTGCAAGTCCGGCCTCGCCGCCTCGCCCGTCTCCCAGATCCTGATCGACGAGTCGCTGCTTGGCTGGAAGGAGTTCGAGATGGAGGTGGTCCGCGACCGCGCGGACAACTGCATCATCGTCTGCTCGATCGAGAACGTCGACCCGATGGGCGTCCATACCGGCGACTCGATCACCGTCGCGCCCGCGCTGACGCTGACCGACAAGGAATACCAGATGATGCGCAACGCCTCGATCGCGGTGCTGCGCGAGATCGGGGTCGAGACCGGCGGCTCGAACGTCCAGTTCGCCGTCCAGCCCGAGACCGGGCGGCTCGATCGTCATCGAGATGAACCCGCGCGTCAGCCGCTCCTCGGCGCTCGCCTCCAAGGCCACCGGCTTCCCGATCGCCCGCATCGCGGCCAAGCTCGCCGTCGGCTTCACGCTCGACGAGCTCGACAACGACATCACCCAGGTCACGCCGGCCTCGTTCGAGCCGACCATCGACTACGTCGTCACCAAGATCCCGCGCTTCGCCTTCGAGAAGTTCCCCGGCGCCGAGCCGATCCTGTCCACCGCGATGAAGTCGGTCGGCGAGGCGATGGCGATCGGCCGCAGCTTCCACGAGAGCGTGCAGAAGGCGCTCTGCTCGCTCGAGACCGGCCTCAGCGGCTTCGACGACATCGAGATCCCCGGCGCTCCCGACCACGCGTCGATCCTGAAGGCGCTGTCGGTCCAGACCCCCGACCGGCTCCGCCTCGCCGCGCAGGCGATGCGCCACGGCCTGTCGGACGACGACATCCACGCGGTCACGCGCTTCGACCCGTGGTTCCTCGCCCGCATCCGCGAGATCGTCGACGAGGAGGCCCGGCTGATCCGGCATGGCCTCCCGCGCGAGCCGCACGCGCTGCGCCGGCTGAAGATGATGGGCTTCTCCGACGCCCGCCTCGCGACGCTGACCGCCCGCACCGAAAGCTCGGTCCGCGGCGAGCGCCAGCGGCTCGGCGTGCGCGCGGTCTTCAAGCGCATCGACACCTGCGGCGGCGAGTTCGAGGCGCAGACGCCCTACATGTACTCGACCTACGAGGCCGAGCACGGCGGCTACACCGAATGCGAGAGCCGCCCCTCCGACCGCAAGAAGGTCGTCATCCTCGGCGGCGGCCCGAACCGGATCGGCCAGGGCATCGAGTTCGACTACTGCTGCTGCCACGCCTGCTTCGCGCTGTCGGACGCCGGCTACGAGACCATCATGGTCAACTGCAACCCCGAGACCGTCTCGACCGACTACGACACCTCCGACCGGCTCTACTTCGAGCCGCTGACGCTCGAGCACGTGCTCGAGATCCTGCGCGTCGAGATGTCGAACGGCACGCTGCACGGCGTCATCGTCCAGCTCGGCGGCCAGACCCCGCTGAAGCTCGCCGACGCGCTGCAGGACGCCGGCATCCCGATCCTCGGCACCACGCCCGACGCGATCGACCTCGCCGAGGACCGCGAGCGCTTCCAGAAGCTCCTGAACGAGCTCGGCCTGAAGCAGCCGGCGAACGGCATCGCCCGCTCGGCGAAGGAGGCGCAGGCCGTCGCGAAGGCGATCGGCTACCCGCTGGTGATCCGGCCCTCAGCTACGTGCTCGGCGGCCGCGCGATGGAGATCGTCCGCGACGACGCCCAGCTCGCCCGCTACATCGCGACCGCGGTCCACGTCTCGGGCGACACGCCGGTGCTGCTCGACAGCTACCTCGCCAACGCGGTCGAGGTCGACGTCGACGCGCTGTCGGACGGGACCGACGTCCACGTCGCCGGCATCATGGAGCACATCGAGGAGGCGGGCGTCCATTCCGGCGACAGCGCCTGCTCGCTGCCGCCCTATGCGCTAGCGCCCGAGATCGTCGCCGAGCTGCACGTCCAGACCCGCGCGATGGCGCTGGCGCTCGGCGTCGTCGGCCTGATGAACGTGCAGTTCGCGATCAAGGACGGCGACATCTACGTGCTCGAGGTCAACCCGCGCGCCTCGCGCACCGTGCCCTTCGTCGCCAAGGCCACCGACAGCGCGATCGCCTCGATCGCCGCCCGGCTGATGGCCGGCGAGCCGCTGTCGAACTTCCCGCAGCGCCCGCCCTATCCGGAGGGCGCCGGCCCCGACGACCCGCTGCCGCTGATGGACCCGATGACGCTCGCGGACCCGCAGACGCCGTGGTTCTCGGTCAAGGAGGCGGTGCTGCCCTTCGCCCGCTTCCCCGGCGTCGATCCGCTCTTGGGCCCGGAGATGCGCTCGACCGGCGAGGTCATGGGCTGGGACCGCTCGTTCCCCCGCGCGTTCCTGAAGGCCCAGCTCGGCGCCGGCATGGACCTGCCGCAATCGGGCGCGGTCTTCATCTCGATCCGTGACTCCGACAAGACGCCCGCGATGGCCGCCGCCGGCCGCGACCTGATCGCGATGGGCTTCCGGATCGTCGCGACCCGCGGCACCGCGGCGTTCTTCGCCTCGGTCGGCGCGCCGGCCGAGGTCGTGAACAAGGTCTACGAGGGCCGGCCGAACATCGTCGACCGGCTGAAGAACGGCGACATCGCGCTGGTGATGAACACGACCGAGGGCTCGCAGTCGCTGTCCGACAGCCGCGACATCCGCGCCGTCTCGCTGATGGACAAGATCCCCTATTTCACCACCGCCGCCGCCTCCATCGCCGCCGTCGCCGCGATGCAGGCGCGGCTGGAAGGGGAGCTGGAGGTGCGGACGTTGCAGGGGTAGCCTGCCTGCTGTCAGGCGGACCCATCGCCCCAGGCACCCCGCGGATTTGTCCGTCGACAAATCCGCGCGCGCCTGCCTGCCCCCGGCAGGCGCGTCTCCGACGCACCCGCCAGGCAGGCGCGCACGGATTGCGAACCGAAGGTCCCGGCTCATCCCCCCTCGGCCTCCGCGCTCACGCGCTCCGGCCGACGAACCGGCGCGACGCGGTGCGTCGCCATTGCCGGTTCGAAGAATCCGGCACGTCCGCATTCCGAACGCATGTTCGTCGCCAAAGCGCAGGAAATGATCCGCAGTCTCGCCGCGCAGACGGCGCCGCCCTTACGGCCTGCCTGTTCGCTGAGCGTGGACATCCCCCTGACCGGCGCCTACGACGGCAGGCACAGCAGACGGAGACCTCCCGATGACGCAACGACCGATGCGTGGCGCGCCCGGGCTGCTGGCGGCCCTCGCCCTCGCGTGCCTTGCCCTCCCCGCCTTGGCGCAGGACCAGCCCGATTATCTCGACGACCGCTCGACCCCGGCGGCGCTGGTGCGCTCCTACTACAACGCGATCTCCCGGCAGGAATACGCGCGGGCCTGGAGCTACTACGCCGATCCGAAGCCGGAAGCGGGCTACGGCGCCTTCGTCAGCGGCTTCGCCGAGACCGCGTCCAGCGGCGTCGAGATCGGCGCGATGACCAGCGAGGGAGCCGCGGGCAGCATCTATTCCGGCGTGCCGGTCGCGGTGACGGCGACCGATGCGGACGGCGCCGCGAGCGGCTTCACCGGGTGCTACACGGTCGTCGCGGTCCAGCCCGCGATCCAGGAGCCGCCGTTCCGGCCGCTGCAGATCTCGGCCGCGCATCTCGAGACGGCCGCCGATCCAGCGCCGCCCGAAACCTGTCCCTGATCCGCGAAAGCGGGAACCAAACCGCGCCTTCGGACGATGGTCTCCATCGAGCAGCAAAAACGGAGGTCGCAAAATGCGCCCCATGACAGCCGCCCTCGCCATTCTGGCGACCGGGCTCGCCTTCCCAGCCGCCGCCGCCGAACGCCCGCGGCCCGAGCCGCGTCCAGACGCGGTCGCAGCCACCGCCTGCCTTGCCGAGGCCGTCTATTTCGAGGCACGCGGCACCAGCCGCGAATCCCGCGCCGCCGTCGCCCATGTCGTGCTGAACCGCGCCGACGACCCGGCCTTCCCCGACACGCCCTGCGCGGTCGTGACCGAGGACTGCCAGTTCTCCTATCGCTGCGACGGGCGATCCGACCGGATGGCCGATCCGTCCGACCGCGCCGAGGCGTACCGGACCGCGGCGCGGGCGCTGGCGGGCGCCAGTTCCGACCCGACCGGCGGCGCGCTGTTCTTTCACGCCGCCCGGATCGACGCGGCCTGGCACGCGACGCGGGATCGAACCGCGCAGGTCGGTCCGCATGTGTTCTATCGCTGACGCCCTCGCAGCCGCAAAGTTCTCCGGAACGTTGCGGATCCGCCACAACTGACTGCGGCCCGCCGGTCCATGTTTCTCAGGCTGGAACAAGGACTTGACGACGCCTTGCGCCGCCTGGATCTCCTGGGCGGCGCACGGCCCGTTAACCTTGGGTTAATGGAACCTGCCGATCCTGATGACGCAGCGCAATACGGGCTGCGGATCCGACAATCGACACTCGTCCAGGGCAGGACAGGGATGCGCACCGCTCTCTTCGCGGCCGGTATGGCCATGATTCTCTCCGCGACCGGCCTCGCCGCGTTCACCACAACGCTCGCGCGGGCGCCCGATGCGCCGCGCTTCGCCCATACGCCGGTCCGCGCCCACGTCGCGCTCGGCCCGGTCCGCGCGCTGGCGCGGCCCGACCGCGAAGCCGGAGACCCGGATCTCGACGAGGCCGCCCAGGCCCGCTACGGCCGGGTCGATGCCCTCGCCAACGTGCGCACCGAACCGCTGCCCTGGTCGGGCGCCGCCCTCGTGACCGCGACCGCAATCCGCTGGGACTGACCGAGAAAGATCGGTCGCCGAACAAACTAGCAAAATCAATGACTTGATTACGGTCGCATCGTGCGACCGGCGCTCACCCCGCCGCCAGCCCCGCCTTCGCGAACAGCGCCCGCAGGTCCGCCTCCGGTCGCGCGCCGACATGGCCGATCACCTCGCCGGCGGCGACGCATCCCATCCGCGCCGCGGTCAGCCAGTCCCGCCCCGTCGTGACCCCGTAGAGGAAACCGGCCGCGAAAAGGTCGCCCGCCCCGGTCACGTCGACGACAAGCAGCCCCGTCGCCGGCGCATGGACCCGCGCCCCGTCCGCCAGCACCAGCGCCCCCTCGGCCCCGAGCGTGCAGACCGTGATCGCGACGTCCCCTTCCGCCCGGGCCAGCGCGACCTCGAGATCCTCGGTCAGGTAAAGCGCCTTCAGCTCGTGCTCGTTCGCCACGACCATGTCCATGTCCGCCCGGATCAGCGCGAGGAACGCCTCGCGGTGCCGCTCGACGCAGAACGGATCGCTGAGCGTGATCCCCGCGTGCCCGCCCGCCGCCTTGGCCGCCCTTGCAGCCTTGGCGAATGCCGCCTGGCTCTCGGGCCGATCGAACAGGTAGCCCTCGAGCAGCAGCCATTCGGTGGCCGCCATCAGGCCGGTGTCGATGTCGGCCGGCGACAGCTCCGCCGCGACGCCGAGATAGGTGTTCATCGACCGCTCGCCGTCCGGCGTGAACAGGATCAGGCTGCGCCCCGTCGCGATCGGATGATCCGCCGGCGCCATCGGCGTGTCGAAGGCCGCCCCGAACGCTCGCAGGTCGTGGGCGAAGATCTCGCCGAACTGGTCGTTGCGCACCTTGCCGACGAAGCCGGTCCGCGCGCCCAGTCCCGACAGCCCGCCGATCGTGTTCGCGACCGACCCGCCCGAAATCGCCGACGCCGGGCCCATCGCAGCATAGAGCGCGCGGGCGCGCGGCAGGTCGATCAGCTGCATGATGCCCTTCTGCACGCCGTTCGCGTCCAGCCATGCGTTGTCGACCGGGCAGAGCACGTCGACCAGCGCATTGCCGATGCCGACGACCTGAAGGGGCTTCGTCACAGGGTCTTCTCCTCAAAGGGGCAGAGATCGGCGATCAGGCAATTGCCGCAGGCGGGCTTTCGCGCCATGCAGACGTAGCGGCCGTGCAGGATCAGCCAGTGATGCGCGTGGAGCTGGTAGGGAGCCGGGACCTGGTCCTCGAGCGCCCGCTCCACCGCCAGCACGTCGCGTCCGGGCGCGATGCCGGTCCGGTTCGCGACGCGAAAGATGTGCGTGTCGACCGCCTGCGCCGGGATGCGGAACCAGCTGTTCAGCACGACATTCGCGGTCTTGCGCCCGACGCCGGGCAGGCTCTGCAGCGCGGCGCGCGACGACGGCACCGCGCCGCCATACGTCTCGACGAGGATCCGCGACAGCGCCATCACGTTCCTGGCCTTGTTGCGGTAGAGCCCGATGGTCCGGATGTGCCCGGTCAGCGCCTCCTCGCCCAGCTCCAGCATCCGCGCAGGCGTGCCCGCGATCCGGAACAGCGCATCGGTCGCCCGGTTCACGCCCTTGTCAGTCGCCTGGGCCGACAGCGTGACCGCGACGAGCAGGGTATAGGCGCTCGAATGGGCGAGCTCGCCCTTCGGAGCAGGCTCGGCCGCCTCGAAGCGCCGGAAGATCTCCGAGATCGTCAGGTAGTCGAGCTGGGCGGCCATGCTCTCCCTAACCAGCCCACGCGGCCTTGTGCAAGCCGGTTTTCCGCCATGCGCCGGCAGCGGATCCCTTGCAGTTTGCCGGGCCGCCGCCGCCGCGTTAGATATTCGGGACGGCATTGAAAACTGGAGGAAACCGACCATGAAACACATGATGTCTGCAACCGCGATCGGCCTTCTGGCGCTGGGGCTGGCCGCATGCACCAATCCGGACGGAACCCGCGACAACCGCATGACCGGCGCCACGGTCGGCGCCCTCGGCGGCGCGGCGGCGGGCAACCTGATCGGCGGCGACAGCACTGGCACGCTGATCGGCGCGGGCGTCGGCGCCGCCGCAGGCGCGGCGATCGGCAACCAGCAGGACCAGCAGGGATACTGAGCGCCGGACGATGCGGGGCTGCGTCGCGCTCAGGCCGCGCAGTCCCGGCATTTCGGCGTGTAGGGCAGCGCGTCGAGCCGCGCGTCCGAAATCCGCTCGCCGCAGGTGACGCAGACCCCATAGTCGCCGCTGGCGATACGGTCGAGCGCAGCCTCGATCATCCGGATCTCCTGGAGGCCCGCGGCGCCAAGATCCTCAAGCACTTCGTCGCCCTCCCGTTCGACCGCAGCCTCGGAGAACATCGTGCTGTGCGGCTGGTCCAGTTCGTCATCGATGCGGCGAAGCCGGCCCTGCAATTCGGCAAGACGCGCCTCGAGCTGCGCCTTACGGGTTTCGACAGAGATCATCCGCGTGCCTCCAATTCGGGTTCCGGGAACCCAGGCGCGCCCTGCGCCCATTCGGTTCCGCTCGCGATGGGATGCTGATCATAGCACGTCGCGGACAAATGCAAGGTGGGGCGACTCGGCCCCGCAGAACCGTTACGTAAGCAAGAAGGGCGCCACGCAGCAGCCGCCCGCCCTTCTTGCTGGTCCGACGGGATCAGCCCCGGGGTCAATGCATCCGCGAGCCGACGTCAGCGATGGCCGCATCGATCAACGCATCTGCATCCTGCGGCTGCATGTTGTTCCGGATCACGTCCGAGGCGGCCGCGACCGCGATGCTCACCGCGCGGTCCTTGACGTGGCGCACGACGGCGGTCTCGGCCGCGGCGATCTGGGCAGTCGCGGTCTTCAACCGGCGATCGACCGAGCGGCGGATGTCCTCTTTCGCCGTCTCGGCGGCTCGATCGGCTTCGACCTTGGCGGCCGCGACGATCTCTTCCGCCTGCGACTTGACCTCTCTCTGCTTGCGCTCATAGCTCGCCAGCAGACCTTGGGCCTCCTCTCTCAGCGCCCGAGCCTCGTCGAGATCGGCCTTGATCCGGACCGCCCGCCTGTCGAGCTGCTTCATGACCAGGCCCGGCACGCCGTAATAGATCAGTATTCCGAGGAAGATGACGAACCCAATGCCGACGACGATGTTGGTGTTGTTCAGGAATTCCATGGGTCAGCCCCCCAGCCGTGCGTTTACGGCGGCGTCGACGGCCTGCTGGTCTGCGGCCCGTGGGCCCATCGCTGCAACGATGTCGAAAGCGACTGCCTTGGCCACTTCCTCGACGCTTGACGCCGCGCTCTCCTCGATCTCGCGAATACGATTTTCGGATTCGGCCGTGCGCGCGGCGATCTCGGCGTCGGCCTTCGCCATCAGCGACGCCAGCTCCTTGTTCACCTGCTCCTTGGCCTCCGCCCCGATCTTCTGAGCTTCTTCGCGGGCGCCGGCCAGGGCGGCGTTATAGCCCGCCTCGGCGTCCTTCGCGCGCCGGTTGAAGAGCGCAGCTTCCTCGAGATCGTTCGAGATCGCGTCGTTGCGCTCGGCGAGGATCGTGCCAACGCGCGGCAGCGCGATCTTGCTGAGAATCAGGTACAGCGCGATCAGCGCCAGAACCAGCCAGAAGATCAGGTTCGGATAGATCGCGGGGTCGAGCTGGGGCATAGCGACCTCGGCGACCTCGATCGTCTCGTGCCCAAGGTCTCCCGCGCCGACCGCGTCCGCATCGACGACAACCTGTGCGTGCTCGCCGACGACGTCCGCCGTGGTTTCTTCTTCCATGTCCGTCTCCTTGATGGCGCGACGGCCTCAGGCCGCCGCAAGCGGTCCGTTCAGACCGCGAACATCAGGAGCAGGGCGACGAGGAACGAGAAGATGCCGAGCGCTTCGGCGAAGGCGATGCCGATGAACAGCGTCGCGGTCTGCTCGCCGGCGGCCGCCGGGTTGCGCAGCGCGCCCGACAGGAAGTTGCCGGCCACATGGCCCACGCCGATGCCCGCGCCGCCCATGCCGATGCAGGCAAGGCCCGCCCCGATGAACTGGCCCATTTCAGCGATGTTGCCTTCCATGATCTTGCTCCTTTTTGGAATGGTGGAAGAATGGGGGCGCGCCCCGGACCTCAGTGGCCCGGGTGCAGCGCGTCGTTCAGGTAGACGACCGTAAGGATCGTGAAGACGTAGGCCTGGATCACCGCGACCAGCAGCTCCAGCCCGTAGATGCCGGTGATCGCGACGATCGGGATGATCGCGCCGATGCCCATCGCGCCGGCGAAGCCCGCGAACACCTTGAGCACGGCGTGGCCGGCCATCAGGTTGCCCATAAGTCGCAGCGAGTGGCTGAGCGGCCGGACGAAGTACGAGATGACCTCGATCACGGCCAGCACGATCCTCAGCGCAACCGTCGGCGCGCTCGCCACCCAGAAGAGCTTGAGGAAGCCGGCGCCGTGCTTGACGAAGCCGATCACCGTGACGGTGATGAACACCGCCAGCGCCAGCACAGCTGTGACCGCGATATGCGCGGTCGGCGCGAAGGAGGCCGGCAGCAGCGCCAGCAGGTTCGCGAACAGGATGAACAGGAAAAGCGTGAAGATGTAGGGGAAGTACCTCATCCCTTCCTTGCCGGCGATGTCCTCGATCGTCTTGCGCACGAAGCCGTAGGTGACCTCGGCCGCCGACTGCGCCCGCGACGGGATCAGCGCGCGGCCCCGCGCGCCGCCGACCATCAGCAGGCTAACGGCGACAACGGTCAGCGCCAGCCACAGCGTCGCGTTTGTGGGCGTGTACCAGTGGACTTCGGTTCCGCCGAACAGCGGGTGGACCCGGAACTGGTCCATCGGATGGATGTTGAAGCCGCCTTCGCCGTGCCCGCTTTCGCCCGCCATCTGTCCCTCACTTGCCATCCACCCCGTCGGGGCGCTCGTCATTCCGCGCCCCGTCGAGGGCATTGTCGCCTGCGGGCCTGGGTCTGCGCATCAGCGCGCCCTCGGACCTGCCTTGCCGCACATCCTCTGCCGTCCGCATCATCACGCGGACCCCGGCGGCGAAGCCGAGCAGCACGAACACGATCAGGAACACCGGCAGCGTTCCCAGGAGCGTGTCGAGCCCCCATCCGATCCCGAGCCCCAGCAGCATCCCCGCCACGAGCTCGGTCACCATCCGCCAGGCCAGCGAGCTCTGCGTCACCTTGTCCCCCATCAGGGACTTCGGCTCGGCGCGGGGCGCGCGGGCAGCGGTTATCCGGTCCTCGAGGCGCTTCAGTCGCTCGGCAAACGGGTCCTCCGACATGGGCCCCGTCTCCCTCCTCCGGTCCGGACGCAACCGCGCCTCAGGCTTGACGTCGCCCCGGGTCGTAAAGGAAACGTGTGCGCCGTGTCAAGATTGGCCAGATCCTGCCGCACTGCGGGAGATGACTGAATAGATTAGATTAAATTCCCTCAACCGGACGGTTGAGGAAGCTTTCTGCCGGTCTCGCTAGGCGCCGCCCGCCTTGGCCGCACCTTCAACCGGATGGTTGACTTTCCGCAAGCGCCCGGCGCAACTGCGCCGATGACGCTCTCCCCGGACGAGATCGACCAGGTTTTCGCCGCGCTCGCCGACCGGACGCGCCGGGCGATCCTGACCGCGCTGCTCGACGGCGACAGGACGGTCGGCGACCTCGCCGCGCCGCACGCGATGTCCGTCGCGGCGATCTCGAAGCACATCGCGATCCTCGTCCGCGCCGGCCTCGTCCGCCAGGTCCGCGAGGGCCGCACCACGTCCTGCCGGCTCGATCCCGACGGGCTGCGCGGCGCCGGTCTGTGGATGCAGGGGCTCGGAGGGTTCGACGTCGAGGACTACGACCGTCTCGAGGGGCTGATCGACGATCTTCTGGCCGCCGAGACCGATCCCGCGCCGGCAGAAGACTGAGCCAAGGGCGTCAGGCCGGCACGCTCTCCACCAGCCGCTCGGCCAGCGCCAGATCGACCGACACGAGCTGGCTCACGCCCTTCTCGGCCATCGTCACGCCGAACAGCCGGTCCATCCGGCTCATCGTCACCGCGTGGTGGGTGATGATCAGGAACCGCGTCTGCGTCCGCTCGGTCATCTCGTCGAGCAGGTCGCAGAACCGGCCGACGTTCGCGTCGTCGAGCGGCGCGTCGACCTCGTCGAGCACGCAGATCGGCGACGGGTTCGCGAGGAACACCGCGAAGATCAGGCTCATCGCCGTCAGCGTCTGCTCGCCGCCCGACAGCAGCGACAGCGTCGACAGCTTCTTGCCCGGCGGCTGGCACATGATCTCGAGCCCCGCCTCCAGCGGGTCGTCGCTTTCCACCAGCGCCAGCGTCGCCTCGCCGCCGCCGAACAGGCGCTGGAACAGCATGCCGAAGTTGCGGTTGACCTCCTCGAACGCCGCGAGCAGCCGGCCGCGCCCCTCGCGGTTCAGGTTCGAGATGCCGAGCCGCAGCTTCTTGATCGCCTCCTCGAGATCCGTGCGCTCGTTCCCGCAGCGTCTCGAACTCGGCCTGGACCTCGCGCGCGTCCTCCTCGGCCCGGAGGTTGACGGCGCCGAGGCTGTCCCGGCTCCGGCGCAGCCGCGTCGCCTCGGCGTCCAGCTCCGCCGCGCTCGGCATCGTCGCGGGATCGGCGCCGAACTTCTCCAGCAGCGCATCCGGCTCGGTCTCCGCCTCGCTGCGCACCCGCTCCAGCGCCTCGGCCGCGCGCGCGGCGCCCGCCTCCGCCAGCGCCTCGGCGCGGGCCCGCGCCTCGCGGGCCTCGCCGGCGGCGCGTTCGGCCGCCCGGTGCGCCGCGTCGCGCGTCCGCAGCGCCGTCTCGGCCTCGGCGAGCGCATCCGACGCCCGCTTGCGCCGCGCCTCGGCCTCCGCCAGCGTCTCCGCCAGCCGCTCGCGCTGCAGCTCCAGTTCGGCCGGCGCCTCCATCGCCTCTTCCAGCGACTCCTCCGTCGACGCCTCGCGCGCGCGCAGGCTTTCCAGACGGTCGGCCGCCGCGGCCCGGCGGGCGCGCCAGCTCTCCAGCTCGCGGTCGATATCGGCCAGCCGGCGCTGCCGCGCGGCCCCGGCCCGGTCCAGTTCCTCGGCCTCGGCGCGCCGGGTCAGCATCGTCAGCCGCGCCGCCTCGACCTTCATCCGCTCGGTCTCGACCGCCGCGCGCGCCGCGGCCGGATCGGCCAGCGCGTCGCAGACCGCCGCCGCCTCGTCCGCGGCCGCCTGCGCCGCGGCCAGCTCCTGCGCCCGTCGCGCGCGCCCCGAGCGCAGGCCCTCGGCCCGGCTCCGCGCGCTTTCGGCCGCGCTCTCGGCCCGGGTCAGCGCGCGTTGCGCCTCCGCCAGCGCCGTCTCCGCCGCGCGCCGCGCCGCGCGCGCCGCCGCCTCGCGCCGCCCGGCTTCCTCCAGCGCCGCCGCCGACCGTCCCTGCGCCGTCCGCGCCGCCGCGGCCGCGTCCTCGGCCTCAACCAGCTGAGCGCGCAGGTCGTCGAGCCGGTTCGCCTGCTGCAGCCGCTGCGCCGCCGCGCTCGGCGCCGCGCCGGCCGCGCAGCGCAGACCGTCCCAGCGCCACAGGTCGCCCTCGCGGCTGACCAGCCGCTGCCCCGGCAGCAGGGCCGCCTGTATCCGCGCGCCGTCGGCGCGGTCCACGACGCCGATCGCGCCCAGGCGCCGCGCGAGCTCCGGCGGCGCCGTCACCTGCGGCGCCAGCGGAACCACGCCCGCCGGCAGCGGCGTCGCCGCGTCGTAGTCCGGCAGCGCGACCCAGCCCGTCATGTCCTCGGCGCCCACCGCTGGCTGGCCCAGATCGTCGGTCAGCGCCGCGCCCAGCGCCGCCTCGTAGCCTGGCGCGAACTCGGATCCCGTCTAGGATCTGCGCTGTCGCGCCCTTGGGCCGCGCCAGCAGCCGCTCGAGCCCCGCCGCCTCGCCCGCCAAGGCCTTGGCCGCGCCCTCGGCCCCGGCCAGCGTCGCCCGCGCCTCCGTATCCGCCTCGCGCGCCGAAAACGCGGTCTCCTCGGCGATCGCCAGTTCCTCTTCCGCCGCCTCGGCCGCCGCGCCCGCCTCCTCGGTCGCGTCCAGCGCCGCCCCGCGCGCCTCGGCCGCGCGGTCCAGCTCGGCCTCGGCCGTGGCCAGTCCGCTCTCGATCTGCTGCAGCGACCGCGCCGCCTCCTCGGCCTTGCGCGCCGCCTCGCCGCGCCGCGCCAGCGCCGCCTGGTGCTCGGCCGCCAGCCGGGCCGCCGCCTCGGCCTTCGCGTCGAACCCGGCCTCGATCATCTTCAGGCTCGCGCCGCGCCCGCTCGGCTTCCGTCTGCGCAGCCTCCAGCGCCGCCGCGTGCCCTTCGCCGCGCCGCCTCCAGCTCGGTCCGCTCCGCCCCGAGCCGCGCGTCCATCTCCACCGCGTCGGTGTCGAGCGCCGCCTCGCGCTCGCGGTCCGCCCGGATCTGCTTCAGCGCCGCATCCAGCGCCGCGATCCGCCGCGCGGCCTCCGCCGACGCCGCGTCGATCCGCTCGCGCTCGACCAGCGCGCGCTGCAGCACCGCGCCCGCCACCGCGTCCTCCTCGCGCGCCGGCGGCACCGCTTCCTCGGCCGCGTCGCGCAGCCGGCTCGCCTCGGAGGCCGCCGCCTGCGCCGCGCCGACCGCCCGCGTCGCCGCCAGCAGCGACGCCGCCGCGGCCCGACCGCTCGTCCTCCGCGTCCCGCCACAGCCGGTAGAGCAGCAGCCCCTCGGCCCGGCGCAGCCCCTCGGCGATCTCGCGGTAGCGCGCCGCCTGCTTCGCCTGCCGCGCCAGCGCCGTCAGCTGCGCCTCCAGCGCCTCCAGCACGTCGCCGACCCGGCCGAGATTGGCCTCGGTCGCGCGCAGCTTCAGCTCCGCCTCGTGCCGGCGCTGGTAGAGGCCCGAGATGCCGGCCGCCTCCTCCAGCACGCGCCGCCGCGCCTTCGGCCGCGCATTGATCAGCTCGCTGATCTGGCCCTGGCGCACCAGCGACGGCGACTGCGAGCCGGTCGAGGCATCGGCGAACAGCATCGCCACGTCGCGCGCCCGCGCCTCCTTGCCGTTCGCGCGGTAGGCCGAGCCCGCGTCGCGCGTGATCCGCCGGATGATCTCGAGCGTGTCCTCGTCGTTGAACCCGGCCGGGGCCAGCCGGTCGCGGTTGTCGAGCGTCAGCATGACCTCGGCATGGTTGCGCGCCGGCCGCGAGCCGGAGCCCGCGAAGATCACGTCCTCCATGCCGTCGCCGCGCATCGCGGTCGGCCGGCTCTCGCCCATCACCCAGCGGATCGCCTCGAGCAGGTTCGACTTGCCGCAGCCGTTCGGCCCGACCACGCCGGTCAGCCCCGCCGAGATGATCAACTCGGTCGGATCGACGAAGCTCTTGAAGCCGGACAGGCGCAGGCGGCTGAATTGCAAGGGTGGCTTCCCGTGGCGGCGTCCCGTTGTGCTGCGACCAGCATTCCGGTCGCGCCGCCAGGTGTCAACCGGATATGGCGCCGTACAGCCGAATCGGCGCCAGATGTCGCAGCTAGCGCTCCGGCAGATGCGCCGCCACCGAATACGCCTCGGGCAGCGCGGGCGCGCCGCCTGCCGCCATCTCGGCCATCGCCTCGCCCACCGCGAGCGCGAGCCCGAAGCCGATCCCGAGCCCGCCGGTCGCGACGAGGACGCGCCCGAGCCCCGGAACCGGCCCGAGCATCGGATCGGGCCGCCCCGCGCGCGGCCGGAGCCCGGCCCAGCGTTCGACCACCGCGGCGCCCCGCAGCGCCGGGCAGATCGCCGCCGCCCGGGCCAGCACCGCGTCCAGCCGGTCGTCCGGCCCCGCATGGCGCCACGCCCGCTCGACAGTCGAGCCGACGGCGACCCGGCCCGCGCCGTGCGGCACGATCCAGAGCCCCTCGCCGCCGATCAGCGGCGCGCCCGGCGGCGCGGCCGCCTCCAGCACCGCCGCCTGCCCCTTGACCGCGCGCAGGGGCAGGCCGGGCGTCAGTGCGCCGGAGGCGCCGGTCGCGACGATGACCACGCCCGCCGCGACCCGGCCCTGCGCGAAAGGCTGCGCTGCCATCTCCGACCGCCTCGGCGCGCCAGCCGCAGCGGATCTCGCCGCCCGCGCGCCCGGACCGCCGCCGCCAGCGCCGCCAGCGCACGTCGCGGCTCGACGCGCGCGGTCAGGCCGTCCCACAGCACCCCATGCGCCGCCGCGCCCGGATCGACCCAGCCCGCCGGCGCAGCGCCTCGCGTCCAGCACCCGCATCGCCGCCGCGCCGCCCCAGGCCTCGGCGGCCGCCTGCGCCTGCGCCTCCGCCCGCGCCCGCGCCGCCGCGTCGCCCAGCGGCGTCAGCCGCCCGACCCGCGCATAGCCCGGATCGACGCCGCCGGCCGCGGCGACCTCGGCCCATCCCGCCTCGGCCGCGCGCAGCGCCGCCAGCTGGAACGCCTTGCGCGGCCCCCAGGGCGCCGGCGCGAACGGCGCCAGCGCGCCGACGACGCCGCCGCTCGCGCCCGCGCCGAGCGCCTGCGCCTCGGCCACGACGACCCGCATCCCCCGCCGCGCGCAGGCCCAGGCGCAGGCGAGGCCGAAGACGCCGGCGCCGACCACCAGCACGTCCGCCTCCGGGGCCTTTCCCATCCCGCGCCGCCTCCATATGATCCGCGCCAATCTCCGGAACGCTAGACCATGGACGGGCGCGGGATGCAAAACGCGGAGCTCGAGTGGCGCTCCGGCGCGCCAGTCGCCGCGCGCTTCGACGAGGCCTTCTTCTCGACCGCCGACGGGCTGGGCGAGACGCGCCACGTCTTTCTCGCCGGAAACGGCCTGCCGGAGCGATTCCGGCCGGGCTTCGCCATCGCCGAACTCGGCTTCGGCGCCGGACTGAACGCGCTCGCCGCCTGGGAAAGCTGGCGCAGCGCGGGCGTCTCCGGAGACCTCGCCTTCACGAGCTTCGAGGCCTGGCCGCATCACGGCCGACGACATGGCCCGCGCCCTCGCGCCCTGGCCGGAGCTCGCGCCGCTGGCGGCGTCGCTGCTCGCCGCCTGGCGAACCGGCGCGCGCGAGATCCGGCTGCCGGGCCTCTGCCTTCGCGTCGTCGAGGGCGACGCGCGCGCAACCGTGCCGGCCTGGACCGACGCGGCCGACGCCTGGTTCCTCGACGGCTTCAGCCCCGCCCGAAACCCGGAGATGTGGGAGCCCGGCCTCCTCGCCGCCGTCGCCGCGCGCACCGCGCCGGGCGGGACCTGCGCGACCTATTCGGCCGCCGGGGCGATGCGCGCCGACCTCGCCCGCGCCGGCTTCGACGTGACGCGCGCGCCCGGCTTCGGCGCCAAGCGCCACATGACCCGGGGCCGCCTGCGATGACCCGCAACAACCCGCGGCTCGGCATCGCGCTGATGATCCTCGCCTCGGCGGTCTTCGCGCTGCAGGACGGCGTGTCGCGCCATCTCGCCGAGAACTACAGCGTGATGACCGTCGTGATGATCCGCTACTGGTTCTTCGCGGCCTTCGTCGTCGCGGTCGGCGCGCTGCGTGGCGGGGGCCTGCGCAACGTCGCGCGCACGTCGCAGCTCGGCCTGCAGATCTTCCGCGGCGTGCTGCTCGCCGCCGAGATCTGCGTGACCGTCCTCTCCTTCGTCGTGCTCGGCCTGATCGAGACCCACGCGATCTTCGCCGTCTACCCGCTGCTGATCGCGGCCTTCGCCGGGCCGGTGCTCGGCGAGTACATCGGCTGGCGGCGGGCGGTCGCGATCGGCGTCGGCCTCGTCGGCGTGCTCGTGATCCTGCGGCCGGGCCTGCGTGTCTTCAGCCCCGAGGCGCTGATCCCGCTGGTCGGCGCCTTCATGTTCGCGCTCTACGGCCTCTTGAACCGGCTGGTCGCGCGCCATGACAGCGCCGAGACCAGCTTCTTCTGGACCGGCGTCGCCGGCGCCGTGTCGATCTCGCTGGTCGCGCCGTTCTGGTGGACGCCGATCGAGGGCGCGGCCGACATGATGTGGATGGCGGCGCTCTGCATGACCGGCGCCTTCGGGCATTTCCTGCTGATCAAGGTCTACGAGGTGTCCGAGGCCAGCGTCGTGCAGCCGTTCTCGTACTTCCAGCTCGTCTTCGTGACGATCCTCGCGATGAGCCTGTTCCACGAGCGCCCGGACGCCTGGACGGTCGCCGGCGCCGCGCTGATCCTCGGAGCGGGCCTCTACACGCTGGCGCGCGAGGCCCAGGCGCGGCGCCGGGCCGGGCGCACGCCGCCCGCGGATCCCTCTACCCCGCGTGCTTGATGTCGGCCGCGAGCCGGAACGGGCGCGGCGCGCCGTCGAGCCGCGCGCGATAGACGTGCAGGCTCTCCAGCACGCGCATCACGTAGTTGCGCGTCTCCTCGTAGGGGATGCTCTCGATCCAGGTCACCGTGTCGACGTCATCGAGGCGCGGGTCGCCGTAGGTCGCGATCCAGTCGCGCACCCGGCCGGGCCCGGCGTTGTAGGCGGCGGTCGCAAGCACGTAGGATCCGTCATAGGCGTTCAGCAGCCGGGACAGGTAGCTCGACCCGAGCTGGACGTTGTACATCGGATCGGACGTCAGCCGGCCGAGGTCGAAGCCGATCCCGAGCTTGCCGGAGACCTCCTCGGCCGTCGCGGGCATCAGCTGCATCAGGCCCCGCGCGCCGGCCGGGCTCACGGCCCGCGGGTTGAACTCGGATTCCTGCCGGGCGATCGCCAGCGCGAACTCTGTCGGCGTGGGCAGGCTCGCGCGCGCGAGATCGTGCAGCGGATAGTACTGGTTCGCGAGGATCTCGCCGTCCGAGGCCGCGTCCTTGGCCATGCGCACGCCCATGTGCGGCCGGCCGATGTCGAAGGCCATCTGCGCCAGCGCCGCGCGCTGCTCGGGCGGCAGGCTGCGGCCGGCATGGCGCAGGAACAGCATCGCCAGCGCGTCGTCGCCGCCGAGGTTCAGCAGATAGGCCGCCTGCACGACCGACGAACTCACGAACGGTTGCCAGCGCCAGTCCGGCTTGCGCGCGTCTCCCGCCACCCCGAGGTCGGCCGCGACGCCGGCCTTTTCGGCGGCCAGTTGCCCGTAGAAGCTCGTCTGGTGCCGCGCGCCCGCCTCGAAGGCCGCCTGCGCCGCATCGGCGTCGCCCGCGCGCTCCTCGGCCAGTCCCAGCCAGTATCCGGCGCGTCCGAGGCTGATCGGCGTTGCGACCGCCGCCGCGAAATGCCGGAAATGCCCGGCGGCGCGCTCCGGATCGTCCATCCGCGTCAGCGCGATGAACCCCGCCACCCATTCCGCGTCCGCATAGTCGGCGCCCGACTTCTCCTCCGCGAAGTTGTTCGCCGCCAGCGCATAGGCGCCCGGCACGTCGCCGTTGCGCAGCGCCTGGCGCGCGAGGTTCGCGCGCCGCTCCATCCAAAGGTCCGGCCGCCCCAGCGCCGCAGCCGAGGTCGAGCGCGCCCGCAGGTAGTCCTCCGCGTCGTCCCAGCGGCCCTTGGTCACGCGGTAGAGATAGCGCTCATAGGCCAGCCCCGGGTCGTCCTTCAGGCTCGCCGGCACCGCGGCCATCAGCGCCGTCAGCCCCTCGGTGTCGCGGCGCACTGCGATGCGCGCCTTCGCCAGCGCCTGCCAGTCCGCGTCGACCAGCGGCAGCATCGCCTCCGCCTCCGACGTCAGCCCGCGCCATAGCAGGTCGTCGAGTCGCTGGACATGGTAGGCGCCGACCAGCGTCCCGCGCTCGCTCAGGTAGAGGTCGCGCTCGGCCGGCGTCATCGACATCGTCCGCCAGGCCCGCAGGATCTCGCCCGTCGCGGCGTCCGCCCGTCCCTCGGCCTCGAGCGCCGCCGCGAAGCGCAGCGCGCCGGTCCCGGTCAGCGGCGGCTCCGCGGCGAAGAACGTCAGCACCGCCCCGATCGGCAGGTCGACGGGCATCGTGCGCTCGGCGTGCCGGCGCACCAGCGCCAGGCTCGGCCAGTCCGGGTTGCGCGCGAGAAATTCCGTGTACTCGCTCCAGTCGCCGATCCCGTCTCGCAGCCGCAGCCACGTCACCACGTCGCGCGCCACAGCGCTGTGGCTCTCTCCGGCCAGCGCCATCGCGGCGGACCAGTTGCCGTCGCCGGCCTCGGCGACCGCGCGGACCAGCGTCTCGCCCTGCTGCGGCGTCAGCGCAGGCGCCGGGGGCGGCGCCGACAGGGCGACGCCCAGCACGAGCGTCGGAAGGATGTAGCCGGGGAGGCGCATGCTCGGACCTCGATCATTCCTGACGTTGCGGCCCGCGGCCGGAGCCGACGGCCGCTGTCGGGCGGATTTTCGCCGATGCATAGCACGTCCCCCGCGCCGCGTCATCCTTGCCACGCCGCGGGCGCCGTCCGGAGGCCGCCGCTTGCGGGCGAACCCGCTTGCGTGTAGTCCGCCGCGGATCCCCCATCCGCCCCGGAGGCGCGTCCCATGTTCAAAGGCTCCATTCCCGCCCTGATCACGCCGTTCCTGGACGGCAAGGTGGACGAAAAGGCCCTGGTCGCGCTGGTCGAGTGGCACATCGCCGAGGGAAGCAACGCGCTCGTCCCGGTCGGCACGACCGGCGAGAGCCCGACGCTCAGCCACGACGAGCACGAGCACGTGATCGACGTCGTGGTCCGGATCGCGGCCGGCCGCGTGCCGGTGATCGCCGGCGCCGGCTCGAACAGCACCGAGGAGGCGATCAGCTTGCTGCGCTTTGCGCAGAAGGCCGGCGCGGATGCCGGGCTCGTCGTCACGCCGTACTACAACAAGCCCAGCCAGCGCGGCCTCTATCACCACTACAAGACGCTGCACGACGCGGTGGACCTGCCGATCGTCATCTACAACATTCCCGGCCGCTCGGTCGTCGACATGACCCCGGCGACGATGGGCGAGCTCGCGAAGCTGCCCCGCATCGTCGGCGTCAAGGACGCGACCGGCGACGTCGGGCGCGTCTCCGACACCCGCATCTCCTGCGGCGCGGACTTCATCCAGCTCTGCGGCAACGACGAGGTGGCGCTCGGCTTCAACGCCCATGGCGGAGCAGGGCTGCATCTCGGTCGTCGCGAACATCGCGCCGCGCCTCAGCGCCGAGTTCCAGCAGGCGATGCTGTCGGGCGACTACGCGCGCGCGTTGACCTATCAGGATCGCCTGATGCCGCTGCACCGCGCCGCCTTCGCCGAGCCGAACCCCGGCCCGACCAAGTACGCGCTGTCGCTGCTCGGCAAATGTTCCGAGGACATGCGCTCGCCGATGGTTCCAATCGAGGAGCCGGCCCGCGCGCGGATGCGCGACGCGATGCGCCACGCGGGCCTGTTGAACTAGTCCCGGTCAGCGCCGCGTCTCGGCGACCGCCACGTCGTTTGCCTCGCAGGGCGACAGGCCTCATCGCGAAAGTCCCTTCGGCGCTGCTCCTTCGGCGCCGGCGCGTCGCGGGCCGCGTTCCAGCCGGGATCGTCGGCCTTGATCCGGCGCGAGACCAGCGCGGCGGCGGGCCACGACAGCGCGAACCCCAGCGCGACGGCGCCGAAGATGGGCAGCCAGCCGACCCAGCCGAGGCTGATCACGATGATCAGTAGGGTTCCGACCAGAACGGCGTTGGTCATCAGCACGATCACGTATCTCAGACGAAACATGGGCGCAGTCCTCCCTCGAACTCTGAGGCAAACACGACGCCCGGCCTGCAAGTTCCCGAACGAGGCGGGCGCGACCGGCCCAATTGAGCGTGGCGCCGGCGTCTGCTGCCGGCCATCGGCTCCCCGAGCCCCCTGGCCGCGACAGGACATGCGCCTGATCAGCCTCGCTCTTCGTTTCGTCTCCTTGACGGCGTCTCCTAAGAAAAGATTGGCCGACGCCGACCGGCCGAACGCGATCCTCGATACCGACGCCCCGGCCTTCCTCGGCAAGTCCGTTGCCTACAGCCTGGCCGGGACCGGCGTCCGTCTCTACCGGATCAGCTACGCCTCGGTCGTGCCGGAACGTGACAAACCGGCCGATCTCGGCGACCGGTCTGCTGGCGGTTCCCGATGCGGGCGGCCCGTCCTTCCCGATGCTGTCTTTCCAGCACGGCACGGTCTACGGTAAGGACGAGGTCCCGTCGCGACGCCACCGACCTCTTCCTCGGCGTCTGGTCCCAGAGCGGGTTCGTGACGATGGCGGTGCTCGAACGGTTGCAGGCTTCGGGCGAGCCGGTCGCAGCGGCGGCCGCGGGCTCGGCGCCGACCGACGCCTCGGTGGTCCTGAACGGCCCCCTGACGTTTCCGCGCCCGAACGACGCCGACTGAATCACCGCGCTCTTCATCCTGACCTCGTTCTCGTTGGAGAACCACCACGACGTGCCGGGTCTCGTGGGGTCCGTGATCGCCGCTACTAATACGACTGCGCGCGCGCAACCTACGAGCGTAAGCCGCTCGACGAAATCGCTGCGCCTTCGGGGCTGCGTGACCTGATCCGGGCAGACTACTTCGACCCGCAGTTCTTTGCCGCGTCGACCTTCGGTCGCCGGGTCGCGAACACGACCGCCTAACGGTGGGGCATCCGCGCGCCGGTTCGTAAACTACTACAGTGAGAACGAAGAGGTGATCAGCCTCGGGCCCGTCGCCTGCCGATGACCTACCAGCAGGCGATGGGCGCGGAAAACTCGGCCGTCGAGGACCACCGCGGCACTTACGGCGTCGCCGCCGCGCAGTGGAAGGCGTGGTTCGACGAATTCTGACCGGAGCGGCGCATTCAGCGCAGCGCGGTCCGATCCTGAGCTGCGCCCTCGATTCCCGACAGCCGCCATGACGCGCCCTCGCGGCGGAAGACTAGCCCGAGCGGCTCGGGACCGCCCGACGCCTCAGCTCGAAACGTACTCAGACCGCGTGCGACGATGCGCATGCGCACGGCTCGGTCGCCCTGCGCCAGCAGCCCGATGACGCCCGCAGGCGAGGCCAGCGCATCCAGCGTTCGACTCCCCACGCCTCCCGTCTCCCGGCCCGGGCCCAAGCTGAGACCCGGCAGACTGCCCCGCAGCGCTGCGGCGTCGACCAAGGGCGCCAGCGCCGCGCGGTCGCCGGCCTCGACCGCCGTACGGACCTGACGCAGCGTCCAGTCCGGCCCCGCAGCCAGCCAAATCAGCGCCGACAGCGCCAGCATGATCGCCGCCGCCGAGAATGACCCCAGACGCATTGCGTCGCCCCGCACCCGAAAATCCCGGACACGAGACTAGCTGCCGACGCGCCTGCGACCGAGCAGGAAATTACCAGCCGGTTAAGTCGTTAACGCGGCGTCGATCCCGCCGTCACGCCGGCGCCGCCGCGCAGATCCAGTCCCGCCCTGCGTCGTAGTCGGCATTCGGAAACACCCGGACCTCGCCGGGGATCAGCGGCGCGAACAGCTGGATCGCGCGCGCGATCCAGTCGGCGTCGGTCACGACGGCCACCCGCTCGAAGTCGTTCCAGTGCGTCAGGCCCAGCCGCGCATCAGCGAACATCGCGCCGGCGTTGTAGAACTCGTAGGCCGGGCCCAGCCGGTACAGCAGCTTCAGCTTGCGCCCGGCCTTCGTCCTGGCGTCGATCAGCGGCCGCAGCGTGTCGTGGTAGTCCCGCGCCGTGATCTCGCCCCCGGCCGAGATACCGATCACGTCCTCCGGCAGGTCGGGAATGATCTCGAACCCACCGCGCTCAGTTGCCGGCTCGGCGACCCAGGCCAGGGCCGCGTCCAGCCCGGCGGCGGGGAAGTGCCGGATATCGGCCGAGACGAACAGCCGCGCCACGCCCGGCGCCGCGTCGAGGACGCGCGAATCCGAGACCAGGGCGATCTTCTCGACCCGGTCCGCGTGGCTGCGCACGAAATCAAGATGCGCCAAAAAACCGGAGAAGTCGCGCCATCCCGGAAAGCCCGGCGCGTGGATCACGAGATTGATCCGGCCTCCATCCGACGCAGCGCCGGCCTCGAAGCGGCGCGCCAGCGCGGCGAAATCGTCCCGGGTAAGCCCTCCGGAAGGCTCGACGATCAGCGCGTGGCGTTCGGCGTCGTCGGTGATGCTCAGCATGGCATGTCTCCCTTCGCAGCCTGCCTTGCGACTGGACAGGCGTCCCGGCCCATCCTACATGCGGCCGGCCATGGCCGCCAAGCAACCCAATCCGCACAAGATCGTCGCCGAGAACCGCCGGGCGCGGTACAACTACGCGATCGAGGACGATCTCGAGACCGGCATCGTGCTCGAAGGCTCCGAGGTGAAGTCGCTGCGCACCGGCAAGGCGAACATCGCCGAGAGCTACGCCACCGTCGAAAACGGCGAGTTGTGGCTGATCAACGGCTACATCCCGGCCTACCTGCAGGCCAAGACCTTCGGCCATGACGAGCGCCGCCGCCGCAAGCTGCTGGTCAACAAGCGCGAGCTCTCCCGGCTCTGGCAGGGGATCGGGCGTGAGGGCATGACGCTGGTGCCGCTCAAGCTCTATTTCAACGAGAAGGGCAGGGCCAAGCTCCAGCTGGGCATCGCCAAGGGCAAGAAGGTCGCCGACAAGCGCGAGAGCGAGAAGAAACGCGACTGGCAACGGCAGAAGGCCCGGATCCTGCGCGACCGCGGCTGACCCGGAACGCGCCAGCGCGTCTGATCCTTGCACAACGGCAAGGCTGCATTGGCGCCTGACGCTGCGGTCGCTGGTAGTGACCCGTACTTACGTCGAGCCCCTGACGATCCCTGCTCGCCGAACGCCGCGTTTCAGATCCGGCGCGGCGATGAAGGCAGCGAATACGTAGCAGCCGGACCCGTTCGCGCCGGAATTGGGGAACAAGCATCTACCTCGGTAGCACTAGAGCATTTTCGGATCATTCTGGCTCGTAGCCCGAGTTGGTGAAGCAGTTTGCGCATTCGTCGGGAGTGATTGCGTCCAGCGCCGCGGCGATCGCGGCGTCGAGGGCCTCGACCGTCCGCGCCGCAGCCTTGCGCAGGAGCGCCTTGATCTTGGCGATGGCCAGTTCGATGGGATTGAAATCCGGGGAGTACGGCGGAAGGAACAACAGCATCGCGCCTGCCCGTTCGATAGCCGCGCGTGCTCCGCTGACCTTGTGGGCCGGCAGGTTGTCCATGATCACGATGTCTCCGGGGTGGAGCGTCGGCGCGAGGAGCGTCTCGGCGTAGGCGGTGAACGCCTCGCCGTTCATCGCGCCTTCGATGACCATGGGCGCGGCCAGGCCATCGAGGCGCAGCGCCGCGACGAGGGTCGTCGTCTTCCAGTGACCATGGGGCACGGCGGCCCGGCAGCGCTGGCCACGCGGGCTGCGTCCGCACAGGCGGGCCATCTTTGTCGTCGCCCCGGTCTCGTCGAGAAACACCAGCTTCGCGGGGTCCAGTTCCGGTTGCAGGTCGAACCAGGCCTCGCGGCGCGCCTCCACATCCTCGCGCTCCTGCTCGTTGGCGTGCGCGGTCTTATTTTGGCGATTATATACTTGAGAAGCAGGGCTTTTGTGCGAAACCCCTGAGCGACAGGCCGGTGATCTAGGGGAAGATATCCTCGGCGAAAAGCCTGATCGCGTCGAGTGAATTGGGAAAATTGGTTGAGCGTGGAATAGCAGGCTCTCCATTAGCAACTTGTCCCTCGCCAAACGCTATCTCAAAGGTGAACTGGAGATCTTCGCCGAGCTGAGATGTGTCCGCCCCGGCGGACGCCCGGAAAAGTATCGCGCCGTCTTGGAGAGGGGAACTGACGGTCGGCGGGCCTGAGAAACACAGGGCTGATGGGGGCGCTTCCGCGATCACCCCTTGCGCGACAAGAGCCTTGAGCATGGCGAGGCCTGGGTTGATACCAACGTTGCGTTGCGCGGCCCCTACAGGAATGATCATTCGGTGTTTGTCGAGAATGTCGAGCTTGTGGATATGCCACAATACGAAGTTGTTCCCTCTCCCCCGCCCCAGGGTTTCTTGAGACATCGCAGACGGCTTATTTGAGGCCGATGGAGGTGTTGAGATGGGTGACGATGAGCGCGGAGGAGCCGCGGGCGCGGAGACCTCGGATATCGGAGCGGTCGCGGCTCCGGTCCGAGAGCGGCGCCTGACGGCAGGTCGCAAGCGGGACGCGGTGCTGCGGCTACTGCGGGGCGAGCCGCTGGAGATCGTGGCGCGCGAACTGGCGGTGACGGCTGCGGATCTGAGCGGCTGGCGCGTTGCTTTTCTCGATGCCGGGGCGGCCAGCCTGAAGTCGCGGGCGCGGGACGATCGGGACGAGACGATCGATCGGCTGCGGACCAAGGTCGGCGAGCTGACCATGGACACCGAGCTGCTCTACGCGAAGATCGAGCGGCTGGAAGCTGGGGGCGGCGGCATCCCTTTTGCGGCGCGGAGGTCGAAGCGATGAGCGCCGTCATCTCGAGCTCCACGCGCCGCCGCTACGGTGTCGCCGGGGTCTGCCGCGCCTGGGGCGTCGCGCGGGCGGGGGTCTATCGCCGCCGCGGCGCAGCGGAAGCGCCGGCCGCGCCACGGCGCAGGCCGGGACCGCAGGGGCCGATGCCCGACGCCGCGCTGGTCGAGGCGATCCGGCAGGTGCTCGTCGACAGCCCGTTCCACGGCGAGGGCTGCCGGAAGGTCTGGGCGCGGCTGCGCCATGCGGGCCTGCGCACCTCGAAGGAGCGGGTGCGCCGCCTGATGCGGGAGAACGGCTTGGCGGCGTCGACCCGCACGGGCCGTCCCCGCGGCCCGCGCAACCATGACGGCACGATCATCCCGAAGACCGTCGACACGATGTGGGGGACCGACATGACCGCTGCCTTCACTGTCGAGCACGGCCAGGTCGCCGTGTTCGTCGCGGTCGACCACTGCTCGGCGGAGTGCGTCGGCATCCACGCCGCTCTCCACGGCACCCGCCATGAGGCGCTCGAGCCCGTCCGGCAGGGCGTGACCGAGCGCTTTGGCGGGGTAGAGAAGGAGGCGGCTGCTGGCCTCAGCATCCGCCACGACCACGGGAGCCAGTACATGTCCCGCGACGTCCAGAAGGAGATCGCCTGGCTCGGGGCGGCGTCCTCCCCGGCCTTCGTCCGGGCGCCCGAAGGCAACGGCTGCGCCGAGCGGTTCATCCGGACGCTGAAGGAGAACCTGCTCTGGGACAGGACCTTCCCGACCGTCGAGGACCTCCGCCTCGCCCTGATCGACTTCAGGCAGACCTACAACGAATGCTGGCTGATCGAGCGCCACGGACACCGCTCGCCAGCCCAGTTCCGACGCGACCAGATGGACACAATGCCCTTGGCCGCATAATCGCAATCGGGTGTCTCAAGATCCGAGGGCGGTACACCTCCGTGATATGGCTGGAGCCGCTCAACTACGTCGATAGCCGACTGAGGGCCGCCATCTATCTTGGCAAGTCCGCTGGATACATTTGTCGGCTCGCATGTCATACCAGCGCACGCTGATGCGGACTCACGCCGGGGATTCCCAAAGCCGTTAAAGTCTGAATCCTTGGAGCGAACCAGAGGGAGGTTCGCCATGGCTGCTGCGGTGTTGCTGCGAGATGATTTCGACGGGCCTGCTCTTCGACGGCTGGCGAAGGGCACGAAGGACGCGGCGCAGGCGCGCCGGCTTCTCGCGCTCGCGGAGATCCGCGACGGGGGGTCCCGCGCTGATGCGGCGCGGGTCGGCGGGGTCGGTCTGCAGACGATCCGCGACTGGGTGCTGCGCTTCAACGCCCGGGGGCCTGCCGGGCTGATCGACGGCAAGGCGCCGGGCAACGCGTCCAAGCTTGACGATGCCCAGCGTCAGGCTCTTGCCGCCATCGTCGAGCGCGGCCCGATCCCGGCCATCCATGAGGTGGTGCGGTGGCGGCTGGCCGATCTCGCGCAATGGATATGGGAGGGCGAGCCATTGTCCGCCATTGGTCCGAGGACAATGGCGAGCGGCATCTCGCTCAGCGAGACCACGGTGGGCCGCGAGCTGCGTGCTCTTGGCTACCGGAAGATCCCGGCCCGCCCGCGCCACTACGCGCAGAACGGGCTGGCCATCGACGACTTCGAAAAAAACTTCCGGCCGAACCGGACGAGATCCGCAAAAGGCTCCCGGCCGGAACCGAGATAGAGCTGTGGTGGCAGGACGAAGCCCGCGTCGGGCAGAAGAACTCAATCACCCGCCGCTGGGCCAGGCGTGGAACCCGGCCCCGGGCGCCGCACGACCAGCGCACCAAGTGGGCGTACATCTTCGGCGCGATCTGCCCGAAGAAGGGCAAGGGCGCCGCGCTGGTCATGCCCTGGTGCGACACCCCGGCGATGACCGCCCACCTGGCCGAGATCAGCGCAGCCGTCGATCCGGGCGCCCATGCCATGCTGATGCTCGATCAGGCCGGATGGCACATGTCCGCCAAGCTCGCCGTCCCGGCCAACATCACCCTGCTTTCGCTGCCGCCCCGATCGCCGGAGCTGAACCCTGTCGAGAACGTCTGGCAGTTCATGCGCGAGAACTGGCTCTCGAACCGGGTCTTCAAATCCTACGACGACATCGTTGCCCTCTGCCGCGACCCATGGAACAACCTCATCGACCGACCATGGAAGATCATGTCCATCGGAATGCGCCAATGGGCCCATGGGTGAAGATCAGCGCAGGTTGTTATTAGTCGGGAACTGCGCCTGAGTTATGTTGTCAGTGCCAAGTTCGACGATTTGGCAGGCGACGAGGTCGAACGCGGCCCGCAAGTTATGGACAGCATCTCCGATTGTTGCGCTCCAGTCAGGAAGGGATCGTCATCTCTGATGCAGAGGCGCTCGACCTTGTCGCCGGTCTCGCCGTCTATATCGTTGATGATGGAGTAGGGCTTTCGATCAATGTAGGCGGCGATTTCAACGCTGAGGTCGTAGATGTGGCGTTCGGCCCGTTTGACGCTTAGTGTTGGCCCGAACAGCGGATGGCTTGGCATGAGCGACGACAAATCGGTGTTGTTCGAAGACACGGTGAAGAACCTCTTGCGGATGAGCGCACCGCGCTCCCGATGCTGACGCCGAACCGACGCGCGGCCGCGTTGCGCGACATGCCGCCCTCGACGGCGCGAATGACCCGGATGCGAAGATCCTCGGACAGATAACTGAGCCATGCATGCTGGCCTCCCTCCAGCATGCAGCTTGAATCACGAGATCGGATGATTGGGGATCCCTATCGATCCTCTCAAGCGCGGAAATGCTCTAGGTTCAGGGCCCTCAGGTCTCCTGCCGCGCGATCTCGGTGATCAGGACTCCCGTCACCGCCTCCGGACCAATGACCTCCTGCGCAGAGGCGAGCAGCGCCGAGCGCAGGTCGGTCATGCTCTGGCCGGCGGTAAAGGCGCCGTCGAAGCCGCCGGTGTTGGCGTGGCGAAACATGGCCTCGAGGAACTGGTCGCGCAGCCGAGGTTGAAGTTCCTCGATCTCGTTTGCCCGCTCGGCTCGGGTCTCGACGGCCACCGAGATGACGACCATGGCGACGATTCTATCCTCTCGGAACACCGGCACGACGAACGGCTTCTCGAGAGCAACCAGCGCGACGGACCGTTCGCCGTGGCCATCCGCCTGATGTTCCGCCACCGCCGCCGCGGCATTCTCGGCGGTCGCGGTCGCGAGCTCATCGCACCTCTCGCCCTTCGCACAGGAGACCGCCTCGTGCTCCTCCTCCGGAGCCGGCTTGAACGCGACGCCCGCGGCCACGCCTGCGCCGAGCCCAAAGACTGCGATCGCGACGGGCATCAGAATCTTCATTTGCGCCTCCTCAGAACGGCAATGCCCGGTCGACGACCTGCGCACCCCACCGCGGCTGTTGCGCCGACGTGATCTGACCGCGTCCTCCATAGGAAATTCGGGCGCCCGCAATCCGGTCATAGCTGATCACGTTGTGCCGCGAGATATCCTCGGGTTGCACGATTCCGACGATCTGCAGGTCTCGCAGCTCGTTGTTGACCCTGACCTCTTGGTCGCCCTGGATTACCAAGTGACCATTCGGTAGCACGTCGATCACCGTTGCGGCGATGCTGAGCGTCAGCTTCTCGTTGCGCTTGGTCGTGCCGTTGCCGCGGAAGTTGGAGTTCGATCCGACCTCGAGATCGCCGCTCAATCCTTCCAACTCGCGCGGACGTATGTCGCCGCCGAGTCCGAAGAACTGCCCGATCTCCACGCCCTCGCTGCCAGAGCGCGTGCGTTGCGTCGAGTTGCGCATCTCCGCTTCTTCGTCGATTTCAATCATCACGGTCAGCAGGTCGCCGAGGTTCCTGGCGCGTCGGTCGCCGAGCAGGTTGGTCGGGCCGGTTCCCCAAAGCGATCCTTGCTGATACGCGTAGCGCGCCGCCTGCGGCGGTGGCACGGCGATCGCCGCGCGATCCGACGTCATGATTGCCTGCGCGTCCGGCGAGGTGGCGCCGATCGTCGTCATCGGCGGCGGCTGACCAATCGGGTTGTCGCCGGAGCAGGCGGAAAGGCCCAACGCGCCGGCAACGAGAAGCGCGGCCGCACCGCGGGAAATCTGTCTCATCTGCCAACCTCTATGCTGCCGTCCGCGGCGACGGCGCCTGTAACGATCTGCCGCGAACTGAGGTTCATTACCCGCACCCTTTCGCCGACGCCCCCGCGGTCGAGCGTGCGTCCGTCCGCCAAGATCGCTAGCGGACCGCTCTCGTAGATCATCCGGACGATCTGATTGCGCTCGACCAATGCCGGGGGACCGAGTTGCGTCGAGAGGATCGGGCGGCCCGGATAAAGCGTGACGCGAGCCTCTAGCCCGACCGCCTCTTCCACTGTCTCGATCGCGCCCGGAATTGTTTCCTGGACCACTTCGAGATCCGCAGGCGATACGACGTGCTGGGCGCGGATCGGCCGAACGGCCTGAACGCTGTCCGCCAGCACAGGATCGCCAGCAATGATCATCAAAAGAACGAGCAGGCGCATTGTCAGCGGATCTGCGTCGTCGCCGCGAGCATCTGATCTGCGGCGGTGATCACCTTCGCGTTGAGCTCGTATCCTCGCTGGGCTTCGATCAGCCCGGTTATCTCGCGCACCGCATCGACGCTTGAGTTTTCCAGATATCCTTGCCGGAACGTGCCGCGCCCGTCCACGCCGGCGTCCCCGACGTTCGGTGCCCCAGACGCTTCGGTCTCGCGGTACAGGTTCGAACCGATTGCCTCGAGCCCCTTCTCGTTCGAAAAGCTAGTCAGTTGGAACTGCCCAAGCAACTGCGCCTGCACCTCGCCGTCGAAATAGGCGTAGACCTCGCCGTCAGGGTTGATCGTGATCTCGCGCGCGTCCTCAGGGATCGTGATGTCCGGCACGACCGAGAACCCGTCCGACGTGACGATCAGCCCGTCGCCGTCCCGCTTCAGCGCGCCGTCGCGCGTGAAGGCCGGCTCCCCGCTCGGCAGCGTGATCTCGAGGTAGCCCTGGCCCTCGATCGCGAGATCGAGCGAGCCGCCCGTCTCGGTCAGCGCGCCCTGCTCGACCTGCATCGACACCGCCGACGCCCGCACGCCGAGGCCGAGCTGCACGCCGGCCGGCAGCACCGCGCCATCGGACGAGTTCACCGTGCCCGGCCGGTCTACCTGCTGGTAGTGCAGGTCCGCGAACTCGGCGCGCCGCGCGTTGTAGGCGGTCGTGTTCATGTTCGCGAGATTGTGCGAGATCACCTCGACCCGCATGTTCTGCGCGGCCATTCCGGTCGCGGCGATGTTCAATGCGCGCATGTCGTTCTCCTGTGTTCCGGGCTCAGGCCATCGGCGCCAGCGTGCGCACCACGAGCCGGATGCGGGCGTCTTCCTGGTCCATCAGCTTCTGCCCGTATTCGTAGGCGCGCTGGACCTCGATCATCCGTGCGATCTCGGCGACCGCGTTGACGTTCGACTGTTCAAGAAAGCCTTGCACCACGCGGCCGTCCTCAAGCGGCTCGACCCCGGCTTCAGCGCGAAACAGGACGCCGCTCTCGCGGAAGAGGCCGGTCTGGTCGGGGACCGTCACGAGGCCAATCCGCGCCACCGGATCTCCATCCACACTCACGGTGCCATCCGCGGCAATGCCGACGTCACGGGCCTCGAACGGGATCAGAATCGGGCCGCCGCCCTCGTCGAGCAACCGATGCCCGTCGGGGTTGACGACTTCGCCGTCCGCGTTGCGTGTAAAGGCGCCCGCGCGAGTTAATCGTTCGCCATCGGCCGTCATGACTGTGAAGAAACCGTCGCCCTCGATTGCGAGGTCGTAGGCGCCGCCGGTCTCGACCAGGGCGCCCTGCAGGTCCTCGGTGTATCTTGCCCGCGCCGCGGTCATCGCCACCGATCCGCCCTCGACTGGCAGCGCCTCGATCATCTCGGCGAAGACGACGCCCTCGCGCCGGAAACCCGTGGTAGAAATGTTTGCGATGTTGTTGGCGACGGATTGGATTTCCTTCAATAGCCCCGATTGGCGGGTCAGCGCCACGTAGCCGGCAAGGTCCATGTCCGATCCTCTCGCATTCTGCGATGCACGCCGCCTGGGGCGTGTTGTCGGCCACACTTGCGCAGCTTAGGTAAAGATTTGGTCAAGGACCGCAGATCCGTCCTTTCGGCCGGCCGACCGGCTTGTTTGACGGGTCCGCTCTGCTACGGTCGCGCGCTCAGAAATCGGAGCCGACCAACGTGATGTTCAACGCCAGCCTGAGCCGGACAATGCTGGTCGCGGCGACCGTCATCCTGGCAGACCGCGTCGTCAAGATCTGGGTGGTCCAGTGGCTCGATCTGGAGAACAGGCGGGAGATCGAAGTGCTCGATCCCGTCTTCAACCTGACCATGGCATGGAACCAGGGCATCAACTTTGGGCTGCTCGACGTCGGAGCGTCGGGGCGCTACTGGCTGATCGTGCTCGCGCTCGGCATCGTGCTCGCGCTGCTTGTATGGGTGAGGGCTCAGCGCGGGTGGGCCTCCGCACTGGGAGCGGGGGCTATCGTCGGGGGGGCGCTTGGAAACGTCTGGGACCGCCTGCAGTGGGGCGCCGTAGCAGACTTCATAAACATGAGCTGCTGCGGAATTGACAATCCATTTGCGTTCAACCTGGCCGACGCGGCGATCTTTGTCGGCGTCACCTTGCTGATCGTCTTTGCCGACAGCAAGCCCGTCGGGCGCAAGAGGACGTGACGCCCCGAGGAAGTTGGGCTACAGAATGCGCCGACGATAGGATCGAGGCCAGGATGCGAGCGGGACGGGCGATTGGCGCAACGATAATGATCCTGACGGCGGGTCTGCTGGCGGGCTGCGCGGAGGGCGGGCTTGCAGGCCTGCTGCGGCAGGCCGGCGCCGGGGCCTCTCCCGACGAGTTTCTCGTGCTGCCGACCAAGCCGCTCGAGATGCCGGAGAACTTATGCGGCGTTGCCGCCGCCCGTGCCGGGGGCCCGCAACCGAGTGGACCAGCAGCCCGAGATCGAGGCGGTCGCGGCGCTGACCGGGCGTGCGGCGCCGGCGGGCACGGCGAGCGCCGGCACGCTTGATCGCCCGCGCCGGCCCGGTGGAGCCGCAGGTGCGCAGCCGCCTCGCGGCCGAGGACGCCCAGTATCGCGCCGACAACCGGGGGCTGCTGCTCGAGCGGCTGACGAACCGGGACAACGCCGACTGGGACATCTACGAAGGCGTCCGGCTGAACCAGAACGACGAGTTCGTCCGGATGCGCGCCCGCGGCGTGCGCGTGCCGGCGGCGCCGCCGCTTCCCGAATAGGCGGCTCGCGGACCGCTCGCGTCCGATCACACCCGCGTTGCCCCCCTGTTCAGGCTCCGGCGGAGGCCATAGAACGGTCGGCGTGGTCATCCGGAGCTCGTTCGTGCAGATGCGTCAGCGCCTCGTCGCCCTCGTCCTACTCCCGCTCGCCCTGACGACGCCGGCCCTGGCGCAGGACGGCGCGCCGGACGTGCACAGCTTCACGCTCGACAACGGGCTGATGGGCGTGGTCGTCGAGGATCATCGCGCCCCGGTGGTCACGCAGATGGTCTGGTACCGCGTCGGCTCGGCCGACGAGCCTCCGGGCCAGTCCGGCATCGCGCATTTTCTCGAACACCTGATGTTCAAGGCGACCGGCGAGCTCGAGGACGGCGAGTTCAGCCGGATCGTCTCGGACAACGGCGGCTCCGACAACGCCTTCACGTCGTTCGACTACACCGGCTACATCCAGCGCATCGCCGCGGACCGGCTCGACCTCGTCATGGGGATGGAGGCGGACCGCATGGTCAACCTCGCGCCGACCGAGGCCGGCGTCCTGTCCGAGCGCGACGTGGTGCTCGAGGAGCGCCGTCAGGTGGTCGAGAGCTCGCCCGGCGGCCCGTTCAGCGAGGCCCGCCGCGCGGCGCTCTACATGAACCACCCCTACGGAACCCCGGTGATCGGCTGGGAGCACGAGATCCAGCAATACACCTGGGAGAAGGCGCTCGACTTCTACCGTGCGCACTACGCGCCCAACAACGCGATCCTCGTCGTCGCCGGAGACGTCGACCCGGCGGAGGTCGAGCGGCTGGCGCAGGAGCATTTCGGATCGATCCCGGCCTCGGATCGCATCGCCCCGCGCGTGCGCCCGCAGGAGCCGCCGCACAAGGCGGCCCGCCGCGTCGAGATGCGCGACGACCGGGTGCGCGAGCCGTCGATCAGCCGCGCCTACCTCTGCCCCGCAGCGGCGCAGCGGCGACCAGGAGGAGGCGGCGGCGCTGGCGGTGCTCGGCGAACTGCTCGGCGGCTCGGGCGTGACCTCCGTGATGGCGCAGGACATGGTGATCCCGGCCGACGGCGTCGCGCTGGACGCCGGCGCCTACTACTCCGACACCGGCCTCGACCCGCAGACCTTCGGCCTCTACGTCGCGCCGCGCCCGGGCGTGACGCTGGCCGAGGCCGAAGCCGAACTCGACGCCCTGATCGCGCGCTTCATCGAGGAGGGGCCCGATCCGGAGCAGCTCGAGCGCGTGCGGGGCCAGATCCGGGCCAACCTGATCTACGAGCTCGACGACCAGTCCGGCCGCGCGCGCCGGATCGGCGAGGCGCTGACCTCCGGGCTCACGCTCGAGGACGTCGAGGCCTGGCCCGACCTGCTGCAGGCCGTCACCGCCGAGGACGTGCAGGCCGCCGCCCGCGCCGTCTTCCGTGCGGAAAATTCCGTCACCGGCTGGCTGATGGCTCCGGACACCGAACCCCGGGAGCTCGTCCAATGATCCGTCTCGCCGCCTCCCTCGCGCTGCTCCTTGCCGCAGCCATGCCCGCGCATGCCGAGATCGAGATCGTTCCGGTCACGTCGCCCGGCGGCATCGAGGCCTGGCTCTACCAGACCGACGAGATCCCGATCGTGACCATCGAGGCGAGCTTCCTCGGCGGCGCCGCGCTCGATCCCGAAGGCAAGGCGGGCGCGGCCACGCTGATGACCGCGCTGCTCGAGGAGGGCTCCGGCGAGCTTGATTCGACCGGCTTCGCGACCGCCCGCGAGGACCTCAACGCGCGGTTCGGCTTCTCCGCCAGCCGCGACGACATCGCGGTCTCGGCGACGATGCTGGCCGAGAACCTCGACGCCAGCGTCGATCTGCTGCGCGGCGCGCTGGTGGAGCCGCGCTTCGACGCCGACGCGGTCGAGCGCGTGCGCGGCCAGCTGCTGTCGATGATCCGCCAGGCGGAGACCGACCCGCGCGAGCTCGCCTCGAAGGCGTTCTTCGCCCAGGCGTTCCCGGATCATCCCTATTCCCGTCCGGTGGACGGAACGCTCGAGACGGTGTCCGAGCCTCACGGTCGACGACCTGCGCGCGGCGCATGACGCGATGATGACCCGGGACAGGCTCCGCGTCGCGGCGGTGGGCGACATCTCGCCAGAGCAACTCGGCCTGCTTCTCGACCGCCTGTTCGGCGATCTGCCCGCCACCGGCCCCGACCTGCCCCCGGTCGCCGACCCGGTCGCGGACGGCGGAACCACGGTGATCGACCTCGCGATCCCCCAGTCGGTCGTCGTCTTCGGCCAGCCCGGCCTCGAGCGCGACGATCCCGACTTCATCCCGGCCTTCGTGCTCGACCACATCCTCGGCGGCGGCGGCTTCGGGTCGCGGCTGACCGAGGAGATGCGCGAGCGCCGCGGCCTGACCTACGGCGTCTACACCTACCTCGCGCCCGGCGATTTCGGCGCGCTCTACATGGGCTCGTTCTCGTCGTCCAACGAACGCGTCTCCGAGGCGCTGGACATACTGCGCGCCGAATGGACGCGGATGGCAGAGGGCGGCGTGACCGAGGCCGAGCTGACCAAGGCCAAGCAGTACCTGACCGGCGCATTCCCGTTGCGCTTCGACGGCAACCAGCGGATTGCGGACCAGCTCCTGGGCCTCCAGACGGCGGGGCTCGGCATCGACTACGTCAACGAGCGCAACGCGCTGGTCGAGGCGGTGACGGCCGAGGACATCGTCCGTGTTGCAGGTCGACTGCTCGACCCCGAACGGCTCACCACGGTCGTGGTCGGACGCCCCGAAGGGCTCGCCCCGAGCAATTAACCATGGCGCGGCGGCGTCTGGGCATGCTAATTCTGGGGGTATGAATGCTCAGACCCCCAAGATAGAGGCTCACCGCCGACCGATCCGCCAGCTTGATGCCGCTGCGGCGAACCGCATCGCTGCCGGCGAGGTGGTCGAGCGGCCGGCCTCCGCCGTAAAGGAGCTGGTCGAGAACGCGCTCGACGCCGGTGCCCGGAGGATCGACGTCGCCTATGCCGATGGCGGCAAGCGGCTGATCCGCGTCGCCGACGACGGCGTCGGCATACCCGTCGCCGAGCTGCCGCTCGCGCTGGCCCGCCACGCGACGTCCAAGCTCGACGGCGAGGATCTCGTCAACATCACGAGCTTCGGGTTTCGCGGCGAGGCGCTGCCGTCGCTCGGCGCCGTCGCGCGGCTGACCGTCACCTCGCGCGCGGCCGGCGCGGACGAGGCGGCGCAGCTGACGGTGCGCGGCGGCGTCGACAGCCCCGTCCGCCCGGCGGCGCGGGCCGCCGGCACGCTCGTCGAGGTCGAGGGCCTGTTCTCCGCGACCCCCGCGCGGTTGAAGTTCCTGCGCAGCGACCGCGCCGAGGCGACCGCGATCGCCGAGACGCTGCGGCGGCTGGCGATGGCCGCGCCGGCGGTCGGCTTCACGCTGCGCGACGTCAGCGACGCCGACGCGCCGCGCGAGGTCCTGCGGCTCGATCCCGAGCCCGGCGATCTCTTCGACGGCCTGCGCGGGCGCCTGCGCGCGGTGCTCGGTCCGGAGTTCATCGAGAACGCGCTGCCGATCGACGCCGAGCGCGACGGACTGAGGCTGACCGGGTTCGCGGCGCTGCCGACCTATTCCCGTGGGGCGGCAGTCTCGCAGCACCTGTTCGTCAACGGCCGGCCCGTGCGCGACCGGCTGCTGCTCGGCGCGCTGCGCGGCGCCTATTCCGACCTGCTGCCGCGCGACCGGCACCCGGCCGCCGTGCTCGACCTGAGCCTGCCTGCGGCGGAGGTCGACGTGAACGTGCATCCGGCCAAGGCCGAGGTGCGCTTTCGCGACCCGGGCCAGGTGCGCGGCCTGATCGTCGGTGCGCTGAAGGCCGCGCTGGCCGGAGCAGGGCACCGCGGCTCGACGACGACGGGCCTCGGCATGCTCGGCGCGTTCCGCGCCCCGACGCCGGGCGCCGCCCCCCTTGCCGCCGCGCGGGCCTGGCAGGCGCCGCCGCCGGGTTTCGCCGAGCCCTCGGGCGCCCCGATCGGTATGTCCGCGCGCGTGGAGGGGGCGTCCGACGCCAGGCCCGATGTGGAGGCGGCCCCGAACGACCTTCCGCTCGGCGTCGCCCGCGCCCAAGTCCACGACGCCTACCTGATCGCCCAGACGGCCGACGGGATCGTGATCGTCGATCAGCATGCCGCGCATGAACGGCTGGTCTACGAGCGCCTGAAGGCCGAGCGGGCCGGTGGACGGGTTCCGAGCCAGATGCTGCTGATCCCGGAGATCGTCGCGCTCGACGCCGGGGCCTGCGCGCGTCTGGCCGACGCCGCCGACGATCTGGCGGCGCTGGGCCTGGTCGTAGAGCCCTTCGGCGGCGATGCGCTCTGCCTGCGCGAGACCCCGGCGGCGCTCGGCGCCGTCGATGGCCGCGCACTGCTCCGCGACGTCGCCGACGCGCTGGACGAGGACAGGCCGGGCCTCGCCGAGCGCCTCGACGCGGTGCTCAGCTCGATGGCCTGCCACGGCTCGGTCCGCGCCGGACGCCGGATGAGCGGCCCCGAGATGGACGCGTTGCTGCGCGAGATGGAGGCGACGCCGCTGTCCGGCCAGTGCAACCACGGCCGGCCGACCTACATCGAGATGCGCCTGGCCGACATCGAACGGCTGTTCGGGCGGCGATGATCGAACTTGCCGGCCATGCCGTCGCGCTGGACGACCCGCGCCTCTGGTTCGCCTGCGCCGCGTTCCTGCTTCTGGCGCTGATGCTGTGGGGGGCGGTGCGGCGGATCGCCGCGCTCGACGCCGGCGTGCGGCGGCTCGGCGATGCGCAGCACCAGCTTCACGGCGGCCTGAGCCACGTCGCCGACATCCAGGCGGCGTCGCAGGCGCGCATGATCGAGGCGATGGAGGCCCGGCTCGGCGACGTCGCGCGCGCCACCGGCGAGAGCCTCGGCCAGAACGCGCTGCGCACCGCCCGGTCCCTCGGCGACCTGCAGCGCCGGCTCGAGACGATCGATCGCGCCCAGATCAAGATCGAGAAACTGTCGGGCGACGTGCTCGGCCTGCAGGACATCCTGTCGAACAAGCAGACGCGCGGCGCCTTCGGCGAGATCCAGTTGCGCGACATCGTGCTGATGGCGCTGCCGCCCGACGCCGTCGAGTTCCAGGCGGCGCTGTCGAACGGCCGCCGCGTCGACTGCCTGGTGCGCCTCCCCGCCCCGCCCGGCCCGATCGCGATCGACGCCAAGTTCCCGCTCGAGGCCTACGAGGCCCTGCGCGCCGCCCGCTCCCCTGCCGCCGTGCTCGACGCGCAGCGCCGGATGCGCACGGCCGTGCGCGCGCACATGCGCGCCATCGCCGAACGCTACATCATCGACGGCGAGACCGCCGAGGGCGCGCTGATGTTCCTGCCGTCCGAGGCCGTCTATGCCGAACTGCACGCCAATTTCGGCGATCTGGTGCGCGAGGGCTTCGGTCTGCGCGTCTGGATCGTGTCGCCGACGACCTGCATGGCGACGCTGGTCACGCTGCGCGCCGTGCTGAAGGACGCGCGCCTCAAGGCCGAGGCGCACGCGATCCGCCGCGAGCTGGGCCTGCTCGGCAAGGATCTCGGCCGCCTCGCGGCGCGCGTCGGCAACCTCGACCGCCATTTCAGCCAGGCCGCCGCCGATCTCGCCGAGGTCCGGATCTCGGCCGAGCGCGCCGCGATGCGGGCCCGGCGGCTGGAGGACATCGAGTTCGAGTCCGGAGAACCTGCCGCCGAACCGCGCCCTCAGGGAGAGCGCAACGCCACGACCGCCTAGACGGGGCGTGGAACCATTTGACCCCACCGTCGTTCTATCCGGCACGCGCAAATCGAAGACGCGCAGGGCTTAGTAGACAAAAGGCATAACGTCGATGAAACATCACTTTTTCTTGACCGTATCCGCGGCGGCTCTGTCGCTGGCGCTGATCGGCGGTCCGGTCTACTCGCAGGATCTTGGCCTGAAGCAGCTTCAGGACTCGGCCGTGTCCAGCCATGTCGCAGCTCGGCATGGACACCACCATGGTGCCGGAACTGACGCTGGAGGAACTGTCGCAGATCCAGTCCATCGGCTCGAGCGGCGACGCGGACGCCATGAAGGAAGACCGGATCGACACGGTCCTGCGCGGCGCAGACGAGCGGATCGCAGCCGGCGACGTGGCGACGCCGACCGGCCCCGTGGGCGACGTGACCCCGGCTGACCTCGAAGGCGACATGGTCGTGAAGGCCAATGTCGGCGCCTACATCGCGCAGCTCGGCATGCAGGACGAGGTGAACGTGGACATGCTCAGCACCGACGAGCTGCTGCAGATCCAGTCCATCATGAACAGCGATCGCGATGAAGGCGAGGCGCGCATGGCTATCCAGCAGACCGTGCTGGAATAAGCGCCGTCTCGGCGCATCTTCGCGGGCGTCGCCTTCCGGGCGGCGCCCGTCGCGCGTTCAAGGCGCGCGATCAGGCGGTGACGGCCGCGCGGCAGGCCTTCACCATGAAGTCGATGAACAGCCGCACCTTCGGATCCTGCAGCCGCTTGTGCGGATAGAGCGCCGCGAGCCGGACGCCCTGCGGCGGCGTCGCCTGCGCGACCTCGACCAGCGCCCCGGACGCCAGGTGGTCGGCGATCTCGAAGGCCGGCTTCAGGATGATGCCGCGCCCCTGCAGCGCCCAGCCGGTCAGCACGTCGCCGTCGTCCGACTCGAACGGGCCGGTCACCTCGAACCGCCGCGGCCCTTCCGCGGTCTCCAGCGTCCAGGTGAACTCGCGCGCGCCCGGAAAGCGCAGGATCAGGCAGGAGTGGTGCTCGGCGACCAGCGCCGCCCCGTCGGCCGGCATGCCGCGCCGCGCCACGTAGTCGGGCGACGCGCACAGCACCCGCCGGCACTCGGCGATCGGCCGGACCCGCAGGTTAGAATCCTCGAGCGGACCGAGCAGGAACGCCACGTCGAGGCCCTCCGCGGTCACGTCGAGCCGCCGGTCCGACAGCCGCAGCCGGACATCGACCTGCGGGTACAGGTCCTTGAACCCGGGGATCAGCGGCGCGATCAGCCGCTTTCCGATCCCGAGCGGGGCCGCCGCGTGGATCGAGCCGCGCGGGCTGCGCGAGATGTCCGCCACCGCGCCCTCGGCCTCCTCGATCGTCTCCAGGATCTTCACCGCGCCCTTGTAGAAGATCGCGCCCTGCTCGGTCGGCTGCAGGCTCCGGGTCGTCCGGTTGAAGAGCCGCACCCCGAGGTGCTTTTCCAGCTCGGCGATCCGCGCGCTCGCCACGGCCGCCGACACGCGCTGGTCGCGTGCCGCGGCCGACATCGAGCCAAGCTCGTAGACGCGGACGAAGGTGCGCAGGGTATTCACGTAGGCCATGTGCGACGCTAGCATTATTCGGGTTTTCGAGAAAGTGCTGGGCGATCTCCGGGATTCACTGAAAAGCCGGTTTCTGTCAGTCTGCGCCGATCAACAGGAGGTCTGCGATGTACGAGTTTGCCGTGATCTGGGATTGGCTCGCGTTCGGCGTGCGTTGGCTGCACGTGATCACGGCCATCGCGTGGATCGGTTCTTCGTTCTACTTCATCGCGCTCGACCTGGGCCTGCGGAAGGTTCCGGACATGCCGCCGGGCGCCAACGGCGAGGAATGGCAGGTCCACGGCGGCGGCTTCTACCACATCCAGAAGTATCTGGTCGCGCCGGAGCGGATGCCCGAGCACCTGACCTGGTTCAAGTGGGAGAGCTACGCGACCTGGCTGTCCGGCTTCGCGATGCTCGCCATCGTCTACTACGCCGGCGCCAACCTGTTCCTGATCGATCCGACCGTGCTCGACCTCTCGGCGCCGGTCGCGATCCTGATCTCGCTGCTGTCGCTCAGCGTCGGCTGGGTGCTCTACGACAACCTCTGCAAGTCGCGGCTCGCCGAGAACCCGACGATGCTGATGGTGCTGCTCTTCGCCATCCTCGTCGTCATGGCCTGGGGCTACACGCAGGTCTTCTCCGGTCGCGCGGCGCTGCTGCACCTGGGGGCGTTCACCGCGACGATCATGTCCGCGAACGTCTTCTTCATCATCATCCCGAACCAGGAGATCGTCGTCGCGGACCTGAAGGCCGGGCGCACGCCGGACCCGAAATACGGCAAGATCGCCAAGCTGCGCTCGACCCACAACAACTACCTGACGCTGCCGGTCCTGTTCCTGATGCTGTCGAACCACTATCCGCTGGCGTTCGCGACCGAGTACAACTGGATCATCGCGAGCCTGGTCTTCCTGATGGGCGTGACGATCCGGCACTACTTCAACTCGGTCCATGCGCGGAAGGGCAACCCGACCTGGACCTGGCTCGCGACGGCGATGATCTTCATCGTCATCATGTGGCTGTCGACCTTCTCGGGGACGCCGGAGGCTGAGGTCGTGCTGAACCCGGTCGCCGAGCAGTTCGCCTCGGCCGAGGGTTTCTCCGAGGTCGCCGACACAGTGGCCGGTCGCTGCGCGATGTGTCACGCGCGGGAGGTTTTCTGGCCGGGGCTGATCGAGGCGCCAAAGGGCGTGTATCTGGAGACCCACGGGGACGTGGCCAACCACGCGCGCCAGATCTATCTTCAGGCGGGGCGTACCCATGCTATGCCGCCTGGCAACGCGAGCGGGATTGAAGCCGCTGAGCGCAGGGCGATCGTCGATTGGTACGAGCGCGCGGTCGCGGGCTAGTTGGCGGCATGAATTAATCATGTTTTGCGGCAGGTTTGCCGAATCCGTAGCAGTCACTTACACTCCAAAAGGCGAGTCTGGATTTCCGTTAAGCGGGCGGTTTCGCCGACTGCGTAATGGAGCAGACGCTGGGGTGTAGTGGTGGTTGGCAGTGTTCAGGACGGGCGGGAGCCCGGCATTCGCGCAGGCGATGCACATGGCGGGATCGCGATCGCGCGGAGGGACCGGCGGGATGCCTCCGCCTTGCAGGCCCATGACATGGCTCCGCCAGACCCGTTCAACGACCTTCGCGCGCCGACCCTCCGCCAGAGTCGGGGCGACGCCGCGTCATCATCCGCCTTTGCCGTCCTTGGCCAGCGGAGTGACCCGGAGATCCTCCTCCTCCTGCCCACAGCCTCGGGGCTGGATTGCGACGCAAAAGCAGTACTAGCCAAAATCGACGAGAAGCCCTCGCTGCAAACTCCGGAGGCCGATTTCGCCGGCCGTGGCCCGCCTGCCGCGCCTGCCGTTCCGGAGAGCGCTGCCGCTGCGGAGCCGATCCTGACTCCCCATTCCTCCCCGATGGCCGAGATGCGCAGGGCCGTCGCGCTCGGGCTGCTGCTCGCCGCGGCGATCGTGGCGCTGGCGCTGATCCTGCGGCCAGTACCGGCCGCTACATCGGATATGTCTCCGTCGCCGTCGCCGACGACCATCGAACTCCGGGCCCTTGCCAGACCCGGCTCCTGTCGTCGCCTCATTGCCGCAGACGTCCATTGCGGATGCGTCAGTGCGGCTGCGGCTCGGGTCAGATGCGCCCGCGGACCATGGCGAAGCTGCCGCTGCAGCTGCTCAAGCGGCCGGCTTCAAGGCAGTGAGCCTGCAGAGAATGCCCATTCCGGTCTCGCGGTCGCGCATCGAGTATTTCAACGGCGTTGACCGTCAAGCTGCCAAAGCTCTCGCTCGGACGCTTGCGCCGGTCTCCGGCGGCATGATCGAAATGCGCGATCTTTCGCGGACAGTTGGATCTGGTAAGATTGGCCGGATCGAGGCGTGGATAGGCGGCGCTCCCTGATCCGCAGTGGACGGCGAGCCAATGAAGAGCCAGATCACACCTCGTTATCAGATTTCCGGCAGCGGGAGCGCTTGGAGAACGCACCGGCGGCGTCCGCGTAAGGCGGTTTGCTAAGTGCATCGCGCTCCTCAGGCGCCTCCCAAGCGACCCGCCATATCCCGGGCGTCACGAAGCCGCTGGTCGGCCGCCTGACGCGTGTCGTCGGTCGCCTCGCTCAGCGCCTTTTCGGCCTGTTCCACTGCCTCCGCGATCAGATTCCTGGCGCTATCGCCAACCGGCGCCGCTCGCTCGGCAAGAATCGTCGCCGCATCCGACGACACCTCGGCAAAGCCGCCAGTGACCACGAACTCAGCGGTCTCGGACCCGGTCACGATTCGCACCACGCCAGGCCGCAGCGTCGTCAGGTACGGCGCATGGTTCGGCAGTGCCGTGAAGTCGCCGTTCATGCCTGGTATCTGCACCTGGGTCGCGTCGACCTTCGTCAACAGTGCTTCCGGGCTCACCAGCTGAAACTGCAGCGTGTCGGCCATTGCCGAGTCTCCTCGCTCAGGCCGCGTCCGCGGCCATCTTCTCGGCCTTCTTGACCACCTCATCAATGCCGCCGACCATGTAGAATGCCGATTCCGGCAAATGGTCGAACTCGCCGGCAACAACCCGCTTGAAGCTGTCGACGGTCACCTCTAGCGGCACCTGCACGCCGGGCGAGCCGGTAAAGACCTGGGCGACGTCGAAGGGTTGGCTGAGGAAGCGCTGGATCTTGCGGGCGCGCGCTACGGTGAGCTTGTCCTCCTCGGAGAGTTCGTCCATGCCGAGGATGGCGATGATGTCCTGCAGCGACTTGTAGCGCTGCAGGATGCCCTGCACGTCGCGCGCGACCTGGTAGTGCTCCTCCCCGACCACCTGCGGGTCGAGGATGCGCGACGTCGAGTCGAGCGGGTCCACGGCGGGGTAAATTCCGAGCTCCGAAATCGCGCGGCTGAGCACGGTCGTCGCGTCAAGGTGCGCGAACGAAGTAGCCGGCGCAGGGTCGGTCAGGTCGTCGGCCGGCACGTAGATCGCCTGCACGGACGTAATCGATCCGGCGCGGGTCGACGTGATGCGCTCCTGGAGCGCGCCCATGTCGGTCGCGAGCGTCGGCTGGTAGCCCACGGCCGACGGGATGCGGCCCAGCAGCGCCGAGACCTCGGAGCCCGCCTGCGTGAAGCGGAAGATGTTGTCGACGAAGAACAGCACGTCGGTGCCGGACTCGTCGCGGAACTGCTCGGCCATCGTCAGGCCCGACAGCGCGACCCGCATGCGCGCGCCCGGCGGCTCGTTCATCTGGCCGAACACGAGCGCCACCTTCGACTTGGTCAGGTCGTTCTCGTCGATGACGCCGGACTCGATGAACTCGTGGTAGAGGTCGTTGCCCTCGCGGGTCCGCTCGCCGACGCCGGCGAATACCGAGAAGCCCGAGTGCACCTTGGCGACGTTGTTGATCAGCTCCTGGATCAGCACCGTCTTGCCGACGCCCGCGCCGCCGAACAGGCCGATCTTGCCGCCCTTCGAGTAGGGCGCCAGCAGGTCGACGACCTTGATGCCGGTGACGAGGATCTCCTTCTCGGTCGACTGCTCCTCAAAATTGGGCGCCGCCCGGTGGATCGGTCGGGTCTCGTCAGTCTCGACGGGACCCTTCTCGTCGACCGGCTCGCCGACGACGTTCAGGATGCGCCCGAGCGTTGCGCGCCCAACCGGAACCGAGATAGGCCGCCCGGTGTCGATGACCCTGCCGCCACGGACCAGACCTTCGGTCGCGTCCATCGCCACGGCGCGCACCGTCGATTCTCCAAGGTGCTGGGCGACTTCCAGCACAAGCTTGGTGCCGTTGTTGTCCGTCTCCAGCGCGTTCAGGATCTCCGGCAGCTCGCCCTCGAACTGCACGTCCACAACCGCGCCAATTACCTGCGCGATCTTGCCCTCGGAAGTCTCCGCCATGGCCTGGGTCTCCGTTCTTTCCTAGAGCGCCTCGGCGCCCGAAATGATCTCGATGAGCTCGTTGGTGATCGCCTGCTGACGCGAGCGGTTGAACGTAATGGTCAATCGGTCGATCATGTCGCCCGCATTGCGGGTGGCGTTGTCCATCGCGCTCATCCGCGCGCCCTGCTCGGACGCGCCGTTCTCGAGCAACGCAGTGAAGATCAGTGTCGTGATGCCCTTGGGCAGCAGGTCGGCGAGGATGGTCTCCTCGTCCGGCTCGTATTCGTACTGAGCAGATGCGCCTTCGCGCGCCTCGAAGACCGCCGGGATCAGCTGCCGCGCGGTTGGAACCTGGCTGATCACCGACTGGAACCGGCTGTAGAAGATCGTGCACACGTCGAATTCGCCGGCGTCGAAGCGGCTCAAAACCTCTTCGCTGATCGAAGCCGCGTCCCCATAACCCATGCGCTTCACCGCTCCAAGGTCGACATGCCCGCTGAGGCGATTTCCCAGGTCGCGGCGCAGCTGGTCGCGGCCCTTCTTTCCCACGGTGAGGATCTTCACGGTCTTGCCCTCCGCGAGGAGGCGGGCCGTGTGAACGCGCGCAAGCTTGACGATCGACGAGTTGAAGCCGCCGCAGAGGCCCCGCTCCGAAGTCGCCACGACGAGCAGATGCACGTCGGACTTGCCGGTTCCTGCCAGCAGACGCGGAGCGGACGGACCGGTTCCGACACCCTCCGCCAGGTTGCCGAGAACGGTTTCCATGCGTTCGGCATAGGGTCTGGCGTTTTCGGCCGCTTCCTGGGCGCGGCGCAGTTTCGCGGCAGCTACCATTTGCATGGCCTTGGTGATCTTGCGCGTCGACTTGACGCTCTCGATCCGGATTTTTAGGGCCTTAAGGCTCGGCATCAGCCGCGCTCCTTGGTCGCTGCGCTATCAGGCGAAGGTCTTGGAATAGGCGTCGAGCGCCTCTTTGATCTTCGACTCGATATCGCCGGCGATCTTCTGGTCTTTGTCGCGGATCGTGTCCAGCAGGTCCGACCGGCTGTTGCGCAGATGCGCGAGCAGGCCACGCTCGAAGCGCCCTACGTCGGACACCGGCAGCTTGTCGAGGTAGCCGTGCGTGCCGGCATAGATGACGATCACCTGTTCCGCGTTGGTCAGCGGCGCATACTGCGGCTGCTTCAGCAGCTCGACGAGACGGGCGCCGCGGTTCAGAAGCCGCTGCGTCGCGGCGTCGAGATCGGAGCCGAACTGCGCGAACGCGGCCATCTCGCGATACTGGGCGAGTTCCAGCTTGATCGAGCCCGCGACCGACTTCATCGCCTTGGTCTGTGCGGACGAGCCGACGCGGCTCACCGAGAGGCCCACGTTCACCGCCGGGCGGACGCCTTGGTAGAACAGCTCGCTCTCGAGGAAGATCTGCCCGTCGGTGATCGAGATCACGTTGGTCGGGATGTAGGCGGACACGTCGCCCGCCTGTGTCTCGATGATCGGCAGCGCGGTCAGCGACCCGGAGCCATGCTCCTCGTTCATCTTCGCGGCGCGCTCCAGCAGGCGCGAGTGCAGGTAGAACACGTCGCCCGGATAGGCTTCCCGGCCCGGCGGACGACGCAGCAGCAGCGACATCTGGCGGTAGGCGACGGCCTGCTTGGAGAGGTCGTCGTAGATGATCAGGCCGTGCATGCCGTTGTCGCGGAAATACTCTGCCATCGCGCATGCGGAGTAGGGCGCGAGGTACTGCATCGGGGCCGGCTCGGAAGCGGTGGCGGCCACGATGATCGAGTACTCGAGCGCGCCGGCCTGTTCGAGCGTGCGCACGAGCTGCGCCACCGTCGAGCGCTTCTGGCCGACTGCGACGTAGACGCAGTAGAGCTTCTGGCTCTCGTTGTCGCCGGCAATGTCGTTGTAGTTCTTCTGGTTCAGGATCGCGTCTAGCGCGACCGCTGTCTTGCCGGTCTGGCGGTCGCCGATGATCAGCTCGCGCTGGCCGCGGCCGATCGGGATCAGCGCGTCGATCGCCTTCAGTCCGGTCGCCATCGGCTCGTGGACCGAGCGACGCGGGATGATGCCCGGCGCCTTCATGTCCGCGACGCGGCGTTCTGTCGTCTCGATCGGGCCTTTGCCGTCGATCGGGTTGCCGAGCGCGTCGACCACGCGGCCCAGCAGGGCCTTGCCGACGGGCACGTCCACGATCGACTGGGTCCGCTTGACGACGTCGCCTTCCTTGATCTCGCGGTCCGACCCGAAGATGACGACGCCGACGTTGTCGCTCTCGAGGTTCAGCGCCATGCCGCGGATGCCGCCGGGAAACTCGACCATCTCACCGGCCTGGACATTGTCGAGGCCATGTATGCGGGCAATGCCGTCGCCGACGGAGAGGACGCGACCGACTTCGGCGACCTCGGCCTCCTGGCCGAAGTTCTTGATCTGCTCCTTGAGGATCGCGGAGATCTCGGCGGCTTGGATCGACATTATCCGACCTCTTTCATGACATTCTGAAGATTTGCGAGCTTGGAGCGGATCGAGCTGTCGATCATGCGCGAGCCCACCTTGACCACGAGACCGCCGATCAGACTTTCATCGACCGTCAGGTTCAGGTCCACATTGCTTCCGAGGCTGGACTTCAGCTGCTCGCGCAGTCCGGAGACCTGCGCCTCGCTCAGGGGTTTGGCCGAGACGACGTCGGCGGTAACCTCGCCGCGCTCGTCCGCGATCAGGGCCCGGACGGAGGACAGCATCGCGGGGAGGACGAACAGCCGGCGGTTGCTGGCCATCAGGCCGAGCGTGTTGCCGAGTTCCGGGCCCATCTCCATCCGGCCCGCGATCGCGCCGATCGCATTGGCCATGTCGCCGCGGCTGAACACCGGCGACTGGATCATGTCCCTGAGATCGGGGCTCTCGGCCAGCGCCGCCTCGAAGGAGGAGATGTCGCTCTCAAGCTTCGGAAGCGCGTCCCGCTCCTTGGCGATCTCGAACACGGCGGTGGCGTATCTGCCGGCCACCCCTGAGGAGAAGGATGCAGAACTCGACACGACCACCCTTTCGCAATGGCTGCTCCGCCCCCCGCGGGCCTTCAGCACGTTTCAGGTCGCGATCTTGATCACGGCCCGGTGAAACCGGCGCGGTGATAGCAGAGGGATAGCAGGGTGGCAATACGCCCGCGCCGCAGTCTATCGCGCTGCAGCGCGACCTTGTTGTCACACCTGCGTTCGATTGCGGGGCATGGAACGCGGCGAAGGTCGGCGGCGTCCCGTGGCGGGCTCCGGGCGCGGCCGCGCCAGCCCCTCCAGCACCTCCAGCGGCCCGAGCACGCTGGTCTTGGCTCCGGTGTCGGGGCGGGCGTAGAACTGCTTGCTCGCTTCCACCAGCAGCGCGCCAGCGACGAGGTGCGGCTCGAACCTGCGCCCGAGCCGTTCCCAAAGATGTGCGGTCTGAAGCCAGAAGCGGCGATGCGATGGGGGCGCATAGAGCGCCGCGGCGTGGCGCTCCGGAACCAGCCTGTGTCGATGTAAAATCGCCTCCAGCTGACCGAAGCTGTAGGGCCGGCCAAATCCGAACGGCGTCACGTCGCGCCTTGCCCAGAGGCCGGATCGGTTCGGCACGATGAAGATCGCCTGGCCGCCCGGCGATAGCACGCGCCATATCTCGTCGAGCAGCGCGTCCGGCCGCTCGCAGGTCTCCAGTCCGTGCGCGACGATCAGGCGGTCGACGGTTCCGCTTTCGATCGGCCAATCAGTTTCCTCAACCAGAGCGCTGACGTTTGCCGCGCCGAGCGGCCAAGCCATCACGCCCTGCTGAGCAGGCATCAGCGCCAGGACACGCCTCGCGTCGGACAGGAACGGGCGCAGCACCGGCGCGGCGAACCCAAACCCGACCACAGTCAGGTCGCGCGTCTCCGGCCAGAGACCGCGCAGCGCCTCCTGCAGGACGCGCTGCGCGGACCGGCCCAGTTTGGTCCGATAGTAGAACGCGCGCAGGTCCGAGACGTCCAGATGCATTGCGCGACCGTACCGGATCCGACAAACTGCCGCCAGTTCAACGCTTGGTGCCCAATGCCGCTCGAGATCGTCACTGTCCCCTGCCTGCGCGACAACTACGCCTACCTCCTGCGCGACGTCGCGTCAGGCCGGGTGGGTCTCGTCGATGCGCCGGAACGCAAGCCGATCCGTGCGGCGCTTGATGACCGTGGCTGGACGCTCGACATGATCCTGATCACCCATCACCACAGCGACCATGTCGACGCGGTCGCGCCTTTGCGCGGGAATGCGACGGTGGTTGGCGCCGCGGCCGACAGGCACAGGCTGCCGCCCCTCGACCGCGCCGTCGCGCCCGGCGACACCGTCATGCTCGGCGACAGCGCGGCGCAGGTGATCGACGTCCCAGGCCACACGATCGGGCACATCGCCTACTACTTCCCCGAGGAGGGCGCCCTGTTCAGCGCCGACAGCCTGATGGCGCTTGGATGCGGCCGTCTGTTCGAGGGCTCGTCCGAGCAGATGTGGGAAAGCCTCTCCTCGATAGCGGATCTGCCGGATGACACGAACGTGTACTCTGGCCACGAATACACGGCCTCCAACGCCCGGTTTGCCCTGAGCGTGGATCCCGAAAACGCTGAACTAAGGGCTCGCGCGCAAGAGATCGACCGCCTGCGCGGCGACGGGACGCCGACGGTGCCGTCGAGACTCGGCCTTGAACGCGCGACCAATCCCTTTCTGCGGGCGTCGGATCTTGATATCCGAAAGCGTCTGAATATGTCGCGCTCTACAGACGCTGAGGTCTTCGCCGAGATAAGGCGCCTTAAGGATAACTTTTGATCATCGGTTGCGAAACCAGCGGGCATGCGGCGCGCCTAGCTGTTCGACGGACGGCCAGCGGCAGTCACAATGACGTCGCGATCGTCAAACTTTTTTGCGGATTGACCGGCCCGTGTCATAATCGCCCTTGAACGCGGCCGTACAAAACCGAAGTTTAATGGGTGGCGGGTAAGCATCGAGGTCTCTTACCCGCGCCGGCTCCCCAGGTCGGTGGGTTCAGACCGGAAGGACGTGGATAATGCCCTCTTTCTCGAGTACCCTTGAAGCCGCGATCCACAACGCTCTCGGGCACGCCAACCAGCGCAAGCACGAACTCGCGACGCTCGAGCATCTGCTTCTCGCGCTGCTGGACGAACCGGACGCCGCGCGGGTCATGAAGGCCTGCGGGGTTGAACTCGACAAGCTCCGCAAGACGATCCTGTCCTTCCTGGACGAGGAGCTCGATGCGCTGATTTCGGACGTCGAAGGCTCCGAGGCCGCGCCGACCACGGGCTTCCAACGCGTGATCCAGCGCGCCGCCATTCATGTGCAGAGTTCTGGCCGCCAGGAGGTGACGGGCGCGAACGTGCTGGTCGCGATCTTCGCCGAGCGCGAGAGCCACGCCGCCTACTTCCTGCAGGAGCAGGACATGACCCGCTACGACGCGGTCAACTACATCAGCCACGGTGTCGCAAAGGACCCGTCTTATGGGGAGGCCCGACCGGTGAAGGGAGCAGAAAGCACGCCGGAGCCGAAGCAGCAGGGCGCAACCGCCAAGGAGGGCGAGGAAACGGCTCTTCAGAAATACTGCGTCGACCTGAACGAGAAGGCGCGGCGCGGCGACGTCGACCCGCTGATCGGCCGCGATCTCGAGGTGGAGCGCTGCATCCAGGTCCTGTGCCGGCGCCGGAAGAACAACCCGCTTCTCGTCGGCGATCCCGGCGTGGGCAAGACCGCGATCGCCGAGGGTCTCGCGCGCAAGATCGTCGACGGCGAGACGCCGGGCGTACTCGCAGAGACGACGATCTTCTCGCTCGACATGGGCGCGCTGCTGGCCGGAACGCGCTATCGCGGCGACTTCGAGGAGCGGCTGAAGGCCGTTATGAAGGAGCTCGAGGCGCATCCGAACGCCATCCTGTTCATCGACGAGATCCACACGGTGATCGGCGCCGGCGCGACGTCGGGCGGCGCGATGGACGCGTCGAACCTGCTGAAGCCGGCGCTGCAGTCCGGCGCGTTGCGTTGCATGGGCTCGACGACCTACAAGGAATACCGCCAGCACTTCGAAAAGGACCGCGCGCTCGCGCGCCGGTTCCAGAAGATCGACGTCAACGAGCCGACGGTCGAGGACGCCTTCAAGATCCTGAAGGGCCTGAAGCCGTACTTCGAGGACCATCACGACGTGCGCTACACCGCCGACGCGATCCGCTCTGCGGTCGACCTCAGCGCGCGCTACATCCACGACCGCAAGCTGCCCGACAAGGCGATCGACGTGATCGACGAGGCCGGCGCGGCCCAGCACCTGCTGCCCGAGAGCCGGCGCCGCAAGACGATCACGGCGAAGGAGATCGAGGCCGTCGTCGCGAAGATCGCCCGCATCCCGCCGAAGAGCGTCAGCAAGGACGACGCCGAGGTCCTCAAGGATCTCGACACGTCGCTGAAGCGCGTCGTCTTCGGTCAGGACAAGGCGATCGAGGCGCTGGCGTCGGCGATCAAGCTCAGCCGCGCCGGTCTGCGCGAGCCGGAAAAGCCGATCGGCAACTACCTGTTCACCGGCCCGACCGGCGTCGGCAAGACCGAGGTCGCCAAGCAGCTCGCCGACAAGCTCGGCGTCGAGCTGATCCGCTTCGACATGTCGGAGTACATGGAGAAGCACACGGTCAGCCGGCTGATCGGCGCGCCTCCGGGCTATGTCGGCTTCGACCAGGGCGGCCTGCTGACCGACGGCGTCGACCAGCACCCGCACTGCGTGCTGCTGCTCGACGAGATGGAGAAGGCGCATCCGGACGTCTACAACATCCTGCTGCAGGTCATGGACCACGGCAAGCTGACCGACCACAACGGCCGGACGGTGGACTTCCGCAACGTCGTCCTGATCATGACGTCGAACGCGGGCGCGGCCGAGCAGGCCAAGGAGGCGCTGGGCTTCGGCCGGTCGCGGCGCGAGGGCGAGGATTCGGCGGCGGTCGAGCGGCTGTTCACGCCGGAATTCCGCAACCGCCTCGACGCGATCATCAGCTTCGCGCCGCTGCCGCAGGAAGTCATCGTGCAGGTCGTCGAGAAGTTCGTGCTCCAGCTCGAGGCGCAGCTGCTCGACCGGAACGTCCAGATCGAACTCAGCCCCGAAGCGGCCGCACTGGCTCGCCGTGAAGGGCTACGACGAGAAGATGGGCGCCCGTCCTCTTGGCCGCGTGATCCAGGAGAACATCAAGAAGCCGCTTGCCGAGGAGTTGCTGTTCGGCAGGCTGACAAAGGGCGGCCTCGTGCACGTCGCGGTCGAGGATGGCGCGCTCAAGCTTCGGATCGAACCGGCAGGCACGCCGCGCCTGGCTAGCAAGAAGCCGCCGCTTCTGACTGCGGAGTAGCAGTCGGGCGACTACATCTTAACGTCCCCTGTCGGCGCAAGTCGCCGGCAGGGTCGTCGGCCACGTTTCAGTCGTTGACGGCGCGGATTAGTTTGCGTTCGAGAACTCGCAGGACGTAGGCGAGGTCATGGCCCCGCCGGAGGACACGTCCATCCATTCCGATGACGGCATACTGCCCCTGACGCCCGGTCAGGCGGGGCCGCTTCTCTATACGATAGAGCGGATGCTCGGCGGCGTGCCGGAACACCGCGAACACGGCCACATCCCTCAGCATCGAGATGCCGTAGTCGCGCCAGAGGCCAGCAGCGACCATCTTTCCATAAAGTCCCAGTATTACCGAGAGTTCGCCCCGCTGAAAGCCGACCCTCTCTGCATCGTGGGGGAAGCGGGCGATGTCGGCTCCGTGGACCATCGTCAGAGAATGACCCGCCCACCGACCTTTGGCAAGGAAGCTTCGTACCTCTGCCGGAACGATGTCAAGCGGCGTTGGTTCCGGCTCAGGTCAGTGAAGGTGGCCCTCGACGACATAGCGCCCGCCCTCATCCAGGGGGCCGAACATCTCGGACACCTCCGGATGGTCAACCGGGTCGCCGCTCTCGTCCCGAACCAGGTTCTGTTCCGACACGTACGCCACGTAGTAGGTCGTCTCGTTTTCAGCCAGCAGATGATAGAAGGGCTGATCGCGGCGCGGACGGTTTTCCTCGGGAATCAACTCCCACCACTCTTCAGTGTTGTTGAAGGAAGGATCGACATCGAATATTACGCCTCGAAACGGGTGCACCCGGTGACGCACCACCTGGCCCAAGGAAAATTTCGCCGATGATCTCAACATGTTACGCGGGCCCGAAAGATATTCCATCTGCAACTATATAATGCTCAGCGATGCCTGTCCACAAGACGGGCGGCATTCATGCTGCGTTGCGACATGACATGACGGGAGCGAGCGGCGAATGAATCTTGTTCTGCAGGTTGTGGCCATTGTGGCGCCCGTATTTCTGCTCGCTGCGATCGGTTACGGATGGGTCCGAGCGCTGGGCTGGAACTACGACGTTGAGTTCGTCACCCGGCTGTCGATGACACTCTCCATCCCATGCCTGATCTTTATGGCTCTGATGCGTTCGGACGTCGATCCGGCGCTGCTGCGCGACACCGTGCTCGCGACGGTCGTCGCATACTTGGCGGTCGGCGTTCTAGTCTGGGCGCTGGTGCGGCTCCTGAACCTCGACATCCAGACCTTCTGGGCCCCCATCACCTTCGGCAATACCGGCAATCTCGGATTGCCGATCGCCCTCTTTGCTTTCGGACAGCTCGGGTTCGACATGGCGGTCGTGATCTTCGCGGTCATGGCGATCATCAGCTTCACGTTCGGCGTCTGGGTAGTGGCCGGCGGGGGCAACCCGGTGACGGCAATCCGCGAGCCGCTGGTCTGGGGAACGGTGCTGGGCTCCGTCTTCCTGGTGATGGGCTGGAGCGTGCCGGATTGGCTGGGCGCCAGCCTCGATCTGGTGGGCCAGATGGCGATCCCGTTGATGCTGCTCACGCTCGGGGTCGCGATCTCGCGACTGCAGCCGCGGGCGCTGGGGCGGGCGGTCTGGCTGTGCCTGCTGAAGCTGGCCATCTGCCTCTCGGTGCCGCTAGCCGTCGGACTGGCGTTCGACTTGCCAAAGCTGGCGCTGGGTGTGCTGGTGCTGCAGGTCTCCACGCCGGTCGCGGTCACGTCCTACATGCTGGCGACGAAATACAAGGCTCGTCCGGACGAGGTGGCGGGCCTTGTAGTGGTGTCGACGTTGATCTCGGTGGTTGCCATTCCGGCGACGCTGGCGTTCTTCGTCTGAGCCGGACTTGCATTTTTCGCAGGTTTTGGCATTCTGGCCCGGACGTGCGGCAAGACACGCGAGCAGTTCGAGAGGCAAATCCCAGGTGCATTGGCGTCGCTACGCCCTGCTGGTCGCAATGCTGGCGCTGAGTTCGTGTGGTGGCATGGACAAGCCGCCGAGTACGGTCGCCAACGCCTGCACGATCCAGCAGGAGCGCCCGCACTGGTTCCGCGCAATGAAGCGCACCGAGCAGAAGTGGGGCATCCCGGTCTCGGTCCAGCTGGCCACGATCTCGCGCGAGAGCAGCTTTGTCGCCAATGCGCGGCCGATGAAGACGGAAAAGGGCTGGTTCTTCACGCGAGAGGTGCCGCGGTCTTCGGCCTACGGATACGCTCAGGCGATCGACGGGACGTGGGACTGGTACCTGAAGGACACCGGGCGCAGGCGGGCGGACCGCGCGGACTTTTCCGACGCGTCGGACTTCATCGGCTGGTACATGAACCTGAACACCCGGATGAACGGCGTGTCGGCGCGGGATGCGTACAACCAGTACCTGGCCTATCATGAGGGCAAGGCGGGTTTCGCACGGGGCACTTATCGCAACAAGTCGTGGCTGCCGCCGATCGCGCGGGACGTGCAGGCCTGGTCCCAGCGCTACGAGGCGCAGCTGGCGATGTGTCCGATCCGATAGAACCGCCGACCGGTCCCACGATGGGACCACGGTTAGCGCTTTGATCTTAAAAGACAATCTCGAAAGAGGCGCGGCAGAGGTTGCCGTCGGTCCGGCCCAGCGACTAGTGTCGCAGACAAGCAGCAACCGGGGCGACGCGATGGATCGGCTGACGGAAATGGAGGCCTTCGTGCAGGTCGTCGACCACGGCGGCTTTACCGAGGCCGCGCGAAAGCTCGGACAGTCGAAATCGGCGGTCTCCAAGCATGTCGCCGCGCTGGAAGCCCGCCTCGCGGTGCGGCTGCTGAACCGCACGACGCGCCGCGTCAGCCCGACCGACCTCGGGCTCGCCTACTACGACCGCGCGAAGATCGTGCTGAACGACGCGCTCGAGGCCGACCGGATGGTCACGTCGATGCAGTCGACGCCGACGGGGTCGCTGCGACTGTCGGCGCCGTTGAGCTTCGGCATCCGGCAGGCGGCGCCGGCCGTCGCGCAGTTCCTCAACGCGTATCCGGACGTCGACGTGAACATGGTGCTGGAGGATCGCTTCGTCGAAGTGGTCGCCGAGAGCTTCGACGTCGCCATCCGCATCGGCGTGCTGGAGGACAGTTCGCTGAAGGCCCGCAAGCTGGCAGAGACCCGCCGCGCGCTGGTGGCGTCGCCCGAGTACCTCGAGCGGATGGGAACCCCGCGCAGCGTCGACGACCTCGTGCAGCATCAGTTGCTGCACTATTCGCATCTGGCCACCGGCAACTTCTGGCGACTGCGCGGCAGCGGCGGCGAAGAGCGCCATATCCGCGTCGGCGGCAGGCTGACCGCGAACAACGGCGACGCGCTGCGCATCGCGGCAGAGGCCGGCCTGGGGATCGCGCTGGCGCCCTGTTTCATGCTGGACGAGGCGCTGGAGAGCGGAAAGTTGGTCGAGGTGCTGGTCGATCGCGGGCCCGACATCCTCGGCGTCTATGCGCTGTACCCACAGGGGCCGTTCCCGCAGCCGAAGCTGCGCGCCTTCGTGGATTTTCTCGTCGAGCACTTCCGCGGCAAAGGTCCCGACAAGTGGAAGTGATCGATCGGCCACGGTCGGCCGCAAACAAGCGGAGCTCGCGTGCCAGCGCCCCTGTCATCGGGTACGGTGGATAGGGTTCTTCAACGGAGTCTCCAGCCATGCGCGCCTTTCTTCGTCTGCCCGGCCTACTCGCCGCCCTGACGGCGGCGGCTACGCTGGCCGCAGGCCCATCCGGAGCGCAGGCCCCGGCGGACGATGCCGCCGCCCTGGCAAAGAAGCTCGCCAATCCGGTGGCAAGCCTGATCAGCGTGCCGTTGCAGTACAACTACAATGACGGCTATGGCGCTCAGGACGGGCATCAGTCCTACCTGAACGTCCAGCCGGTGATCCCGTTCTCGCTGAACGCGGACTGGAACGTCATCGTGCGCACGATCGTGCCGATCGTGGACCAGAGCGACGTCGTGCCGGGGACCGGGTCGCAGTTCGGCCTCGGCAATACGACGCAGAGCCTGTTCCTGTCGCCAAAGCAGCCGGGGCCGGGCGGAATCGTCTGGGGCGTCGGGCCGGTCTTCCTGTGGCCGACGGCGACCGAGAGCGAGCTCGGCCCGGACAAGTGGGGCGCCGGGCCGACCATCGTGCTGCTGAAGCAGCAGGGGCCCTGGACCTATGGCTTTCTCGGCAATCAGATCTGGTCCTATGCCGGAGACGACGACCAGCAGGACATCAGCAGCGCCTTCCTGCAGCCGTTCCTGAACTACACGACGAAGACCGCGACCAGTTTCGTCGTGAACACGGAATCGACCTATGACTGGAAGAACAGCGAGTGGTCGGTGCCGATCAACGCGGATGTTTACCAGCTGATCAAGGTCGGGGGGCAGCGCCTGCAGCTCGGCGGCGGCCTGCGCTACTGGGTCGAGTCGCCGGAGTCCGGCCCGGACAAGTGGGGCGCCCGCGCCCAGCTCACGTTCCTGTTCCCGAGATAGCCGCGCCCGCGGACGCGATCCTCGAGGGTCAGTCCAGCCTGTCCTCGGCGAACAGGTAGACCAGCACGCCGGCCAGCAGCAGCACGCCGAAGACGAAGAAGATCGTCCCGTAGGCCTGAGCCGGAGGCGCGCCCAGCGCCTCGGCTGCGCTGTAGATGCGGGCGCTCGCGATCTGCAGGACGCCGACGGTCCCGATCGCAAGCAAATTGGCGAAGGTCACGCCGCGCCCGAGCAGGCGCGCCGGGTAGTAGCTGCGCGCATGCGCCATCGCCAGCGGGAAGGACGAGCCGAAGAAGCCGAGCGCCGCGAGCAGCAGCCCCGCCGTCAGCAGCCCGGCCTCGGGCCGCAGCCCGAGCGCGATCAGCGCGGCGGCTGCGACAAGGTTGCCCGCGACCAGCACCCATTTTCGGGTGCCGAAGATCCGGTCGGCCGGGCCGTAGGCGAAGTTGCCGAGCACCATCGCGACCGCCATCCAGAGCATCAGCGTGCCGATGCCGCTCGCGTCGAGGCCGAAGACCTCGGCGAGATAGGGCCCGGCCCAGAGTCCTCGGATGCCGGCGAGCGGCGCGTAGTTGATCGCCAGCAGCGGCGCGATCAGCCACAGCGCGGGGATGCGGAAGAGGTCGGTCAGCCGGCCGCGGTTCTCGTCCGGATCGGGGGCGGGGTCCGAGGCGAAGGCCAGCACGCCGACGCCGATCGCGGCCGAGATGGCCGCGAGCGCTGCGACCGCGCCGCGCCAGCCGAGCGCCTCGGCGGCCCAGGCGAGGGGCGCCGCGCTCGCGAGGTTGCCGATCGAGCCGACGCCGATCAGCAGCCCCGCGAGGCTCGCGAAGGCGGAGGGCTTGAACGTGCGGGCGAAGATGTAGAGCGAGGCCATCAGCACCGGAGCGCAGCCGAGCCCGATCAGCGCCATCGCGGCGACGATCGCGCCGGGCGTGGGCGCCGCGGCGAAGAGCGCCGCGCCGCCGCCGGCGCCGGCGAGGAACAGCCAGCCGGCCGTGCGCCGCGGGCCGATCCGGTCGAGCCCGATCCCGACCGGGATCTGCGCCGCGGCGAAGGCGGCGAACCAGACGCCCGAGGCCAGCGCCAGCCCGTCCGGACCGACCCCGAGGTCGGCCTGGAGCGCGGGCGCGAGCACCGCGAGGAAGGCGCGGAAGAACTGGCTCAGCACATAGGCGAGCACGAGGAAGGCGAAGCCCGCCTGCATGTCGGTCGTTCCCTCTCGATGGCGGGCGTCGTTGGGCGCGCCCCGGCCCGACCCTATCGGGCCTGGGCGTGATACTCCGCGTTCGGGCGCATGTCGACGGCGCTCGCCATCCGGTTGGTCATGCTGAAGAAGCTGGCGACCGCGGCGATGTCCCAGATGTCGCGGTCGGTGAAGCCATGGTCGCGCAGCGCCGCGCGGTGAGGCTCCTCGATCGTGGCGCTGGCGTTGGCGATGCGGACGGCGAAGTCGAGCATCGCGCGCTGGCGCGGGGCGAGGGCCGCGGCGCGGTAGTTCATGACCAGCGCCTCGGCCAGCGCCGGGTCGCCGGATAGCGCGCGCACCGCCGCGCCGTGCGCGGTGAGGCAGTAGAAGCAGCGGTTCTCGGCCGAGACCGCGACGGCGATCATCTCGCGCTCGAGCTTGGAGAGGCCGCTCGGGGCCAGCATCAGCTCGTTGTACATGCCGGCGAAGGCGTCGAGCTTGGCGATGTCGAAGGCGTAGGCGCGCAGCACGTTCGGCACGAGGCCGAGCTTCTCGTCGCATTTGTCGAAGTAGGCCTGCGTCGCCTCCGGCAGCGGGTCGACCGGCGGCAGGTCGAGGGCGGTGATGCGTTCGTCCATCGGCGCGGTCTCCTCAGGGCGTCTGCGGCGCAGGCGGTAGTGATAGCGCGCGGCCTCGGTCATGCCGAGCCGGGCGTAGAGCGCGCGCGCCGGCGCGTTCGCCTGCGTGACCGCGAGCGCCAGCGTGTCGGCGCCTGGTCCTCGGCCCAGGCGGCCGCGGCGCGGGTCATTTCGGCGCCGATGCCCCTGCGCCGCGTCTCGGGCGCGACGTGGAGCGCGTGCAGCATCGCGGTCGCGCCGTGCAGCGCGACGAAGCCGACGCCGGCGAAGGTCTGGCCGGAGCGGCCGATAAGCCAGGTCCGGGGGCCGGCGGCGCGGTCCATCACCGCGAGCCGCTCGGGGCCGACGCCGCCCGCGGCCCAGAGCGCGGCCATGCAGGCGAGGGGCAGGTCGCAGTCCGCGACCGTATCGCCGCGCGCCGCGGGCGCGAGCGCCGCGACGGGGGCGGCAAGGATCACCGACGCGTCGGCGCGCGCGTAGCCGCGCGCGTCGAGCGCCGCGTCGAGCGCGGGCTCGCCGGGGCGGATCATGAAGAGCGGGCGCTGGTTCCAGGCGCGCATCGCGGTTTCGGCCTGGTCGATGTCGCCGGGCGGGCCGTCGAGGGTGGCGGCGGAGACACGATTGCCCCCCCCTGCCCCGCGGCGCAGGGTCCAGGGGCCGAGGCGGCGGGTCTCTGCTGCGGGCCAGGTGGCGGCGAGCGCCGCGAACAGGGGGTCGGCATCAGATCACCGCGAACTCCGGGAAGGGACCGCCGGCGGCGAGGCGGGCGGGGCCGAGCGGAGCGAGGTCGAGGGTCCGGTACGCGCCGACGGTCAGCTCCGCCAGGCCGCGGCCGACCGCGGGCGCCTGTTGCAGGCCGTGGCCGGAAAAGCCGTTGGCGAAGAGGAGGTTCGGGACGTCGGGGTGCGGGCCGACGAGGGCGTTGCGTCGACGCGTTCATGTCGTAGTGGCCGGCCCAGAAGCCGGTCAGCTTCAACGCCTCGAAGGCGCGCGAGCGGGCGGCGAGCGCGGGCCAGACGAGCGCCTCCCATTCGGCGTGGCGCGGCTCGAAATCGTCGTGGGCGACCTCGGGGTCGGGATCGGGCGGGCTGCCGGCGATGAAGCGGGCGCCCTCGGGACGGCACCAGACGCCAGTCGGGTCGATCATCAGTGGCAGCGGTCCGATGGGCGGGCGTCGCGGTTCGAAGGCAAAGACCGTGCGCTTGCGCCGCTCGACCGGGAGCGTGAGGCCGGCCATGGCGGCGATCTCGGCGCCCTGCCCGCCCGCGGCGTTGACGACGACGTCGCAATCGAGGCGCGCGCCGCTCGCCAGCCGACCCCGACACGCGGTCGCCGGCGAGGTCGAGACCGGCGACGGTATCGTGGAGGTAGCCGACGCCGCGGCGCGGGCGCGGTCACGGAAGGCCGCGAGGAGGCCCATGTTGTCGAACCAGCCCTCACCCGACCGGCCGAGGGCGGCGAGGCGGAGGTCGCCGACCTCGAGATGCGGGAAGCGGCGTGCAAGCGCGTCGGGGCTGAGCAAAGCGATCTCGGCCCCGGCGCCGGTCTGCACGACATGGCGCCGGCGCAGGTCGTCGGCCTCGGCCTCGGTCCCGGCGAGGTAGAGATAGCCGTGCTCGTGGAAGGTGACGCCGAACCCGCGAATCGCCTCGAGCCCGAAGGCCGAGATCCGACGTTGAGCGCGTTGGAGAACTGCTGTCGGATGCCGCTCGCGGAGAGCGCCGTCGCCGCGCGGGCATAGCTCGGGTCGGGCTCCAGCACGATGACGGGCCGGGGTAGCCGAGGCCGACCAGATGCGCGGCGACCGAACTGCCGACGACCGCGCCGCCGCAGATGACGATGCGCGTTACTGTCATCGTCCGGGTGGCGCGTGGCCGCGAAGCCGCCGCCGACCACGCGCGTTGCCATGGCGGCTGGATCGGGCCGGTCGGTGCGCTCGAGACCGCGTCCCCGAAGGGGTCGGCGCTGTCCTGCGGACGAAAGCCGATATGGCCCGCCCGGGCGTTGGATACCGCCGCGGCGCATTGGCGGAGGTGCCGTAGATGACCGAGAAGCCGGTGCGCGGCGCGGTGAGCGCGGCGGTCAGCCGCACCAGTCGTCGTAGGTGAGCCAGGACCAGAGCATCCGCCGGTCGCGCGGCTCCTCGAAGCACGAGCAGATCCGCAGGCAGACGCTCTCGACGCCGAACTTGTCCCAGTAGAGGCTGGCCGAGATCCTCGGTGAAGGTCTTGGTCAGGCCGTAGAAGGTGTCGGGCCGGTGCGCGACATTCGTGTCGGGCACGGCCTCGACGTCGTGAAAGCCGACCGCGTGGATCGAGTCGCGTAGATCACCCGCTTCGCGCCGTGGAGCCGCGCGCCCTCGTACATGTGGTAGGAGCCGGGCGCGACGTCGCGCAGCAGCTCGTCGAAGGTGATCTCGCGCGGATGGCC
>CAWHHV010000008.1:0-135000 GCA_963829385.1 uncultured Alphaproteobacteria bacterium
TCGCCGCGCAGGCCGAGCGCGGCAAGCCGGATGTCGCCGACCTCGAGATGCGAAGCGCGCGGCCAGCGCCTCGGCTGCAGCAACGCGATCTCGGCCCCGGCACCGGTCTGCACGACATGGCGTCGGCGCAGGTCGTCCGCCTCCGCCTCGGTCCCGGCGAGGTAGAGATAGCCGTGCTCGTGGAAGGCGAGGCCGAACTCCCGGATCACCTCGAGCCCATAGGCCGAGATCCGCACGTTGACCTCCTGCGAGAACTGCTGGCGGATGCCGCTCGCCGACAGCGCCGTCGCCGCGCGGGCATAGCTCGGATCGGGCTCCAGCACGACAACTCGGCCCGGGTAGCTTAAGCCGACCAGATGCGCCGCGACCGAACTGCCGACGACCGCGCCGCCGCAGATCACGACATCGGCGCTACTTGTCATCGTCCGGATGACCCGTGGCCGCGAAACTGCCGCCGACCACCCGCGTCGCCACGGCGGCCGGATCCGGCCGCTCGGTGCGCTCCATGACCTCGGCCGCGAAGGGATCGGCGCTGTCCTGCGGGCGAAAGCCGATATGGCCGACCCGGGCGTTGGAGACCGCCGCCTGCGCATTGGCGGACGTGCCGTAGACGACCGAGAAGCCGACGCGCGGCGCGGTGAGCGCGGCCTCGGTCAGCCGCACCATGTCGTCGTAGCTGAGCCAGGACCACAGCATCCGCCGGTCGCGCGGCTCCTCGAAGCACGAGCAGATCCGCAGGCAGACGCTCTCGACGCCGAACTTGTCCCAGTAGAGGCTGGCCAGATCCTCGGTGAAGGTCTTGGTCAGCCCGTAGAACGTGTCGGGCCGGTGCGCGGCATTCGTGTCGGGCACGGCCTCGACGTCGTGGAAGCCGACCGCGTGGATCGAGCTCGCGTAGATCACCCGCTTCGCGCCGTGGAGCCGCGCGCCCTCGTACATGTGGTAGGAGCCCGGCGCGACGTCGCGCAGCAGCTCGTCGAAGGTGATCTCGCGCGGATGACCGGCGAAATGCACGATGGCGTCGCAGTCGCGCGTCAGCTCCAGCGCCGCGGCCCGGTCGGAGAGGTCGCAGACGACGATCTCCTCGTGCGCGGCGGCGCTGCCCATGTCCTTGACGTCCGCGAGGCGCACCCGGTTCGTGAGATGCGCGAGGCCGGTGCGCAGGCGGCTCCCGAGCGCGCCGGCGGCGCCCGTGATCAGGATGCGTTCGAACTCGGGCATGGTCTCAACCTTTGAGGGCGGCGGCGCGCAAGGCGCTCAGCGTCTGGCGGGGGGTGATCGCCTCGGTGGAGACGACCAGTTCGAGCACGGCGCCGGTCTGGGAGGCGCGCGCCCGGTCGAAGGCGGCGGGGAAGTCGTCGCTGCGCGTCACCGTCTCGCCGTGGAAGCCGTAGGCGCGGGCGATCATCGCGAAGTCGGGGTTCTCGATGTCGGTAAAACTGACCCGGCCCGGATAGTCCCGCTCCTGGTGCATCCGGATCGTGCCGTAGCTGCGGTTGTTGACGACGAGCACGATCGGGCAGGCATTCGCCTGCATCGCAGCGCCGAGCTCCTGCAGGTTCATCTGGAAGTCGCCGTCGCCCGCGAAGGCGACCACGCAGCGGTCCGGGCATTCGACCCTGGCCGCGATCGCCGCCGGCAGGCCGTAGCCCATCGCGCCCGAGATCGGCGCGAGCAGGCGCTGGCGGCCGTGGAAGCGGAACTGCTTGTTCGGCCAGATCGCGAAGTTGCCGGCGCCGTTGCAGAGGATCGCGTCGTCGGGAAGGACCTGCTGCAGGTGCGCGATCACGCGGCCCATGTCGAGATCGCCGGGCTGCGGCGGGGTCAACAGGAAGCCCAGATGAGCCGAGCGCAGGTCGGCCAGCCGCTTCACCCGGCGCTCGCGGCCGGCGATCAGCGTCTCGGCCAGCGCGCGGACCAGAGCGTCGGGATGCGCCTGGACTGGAAGGGCGGCCGTGTAGACCTTGTTAAGTTCGCCCGCGTCGGCATGGACGTGGATCAGCGCCTGGCGCGGCGCGGGCGGGGTCAGGATCTCGTAGCCGTCGGTCGCGATCTCGCTGAGCTCGGTCCCGAGCGCGAGGATCACGTCGGCCTCCTCGAGCGCCTTGCGCAGGGCGGCAGACTTGCCGAGGCCCGCGTCGCCGGCATAGGCGTTGCTCTGGTGGTCGATCAGGTCCTGACAGCGGAAGTCGGTCATCACCGGCAGCGCGTTGGCCTCGGCGAAGGCGCGCAGCGCCGCACGGCCCGCGTCCGTCCAGCCGCCGCCGCCAACGAGGATCACGGGAGCCTGGGCCGCCTCGAGCCGGGCGCGGATCTCGGCCAGCGCGGCGGCGTCAGGTTCGGGCCGGGCGATGCGCAGCGCCGGGCCGGCCTGCGCGCGCGTCGGCTCGGCGAGCATGTCCTCGGGCAGCGCCACGATGACCGGACCGGGGCGGCCCGACTGCGCGACCGCGAAGGCGCGCGCGACGAGTTCGGGCACGCGGTCGGGGGCGTCGATCTCGACGGCCCATTTGCCGAGGGCCCCGAAGGTCGCCGGATAATCGACCTCCTGGAAGGCGCCTCGGCCGCGCATCGAGCGCGCGACCTGGCCCACGAACATCACCATCGGCGTGCCGGCCTGCATCGCCGTGTGGATGCCGATCGCGGCGTTGCCGGCGCCGGGGCCGCGGGTGACGAAGAGGACGCCGGTCCTGCCGGTCAGCCGGGCCCAGGCCTCGGCCATGAACGCGGCGCCGCCCTCGTTGCGGTTCGGGATCAGCCGGATGCCGGTCGGAGACGTCGTAGAGCGCGTCGAGCACGGCGAGGTAGCTTTCGCCGGGCACGCCGAAGGCTGTCGTCACGCCCTGCGCCAGCAGGCAGTCCACCAGCGCCCGCGCGCCCGATCTCGCACCCGTCCGTTCGCTCATCCGGTCCTCCATTGCGGCGGCACAGCATCACATTTGCCGGGGGGATGGTAGGGGGGTTCAGCCGGGCGCGACGCGCTCGCGGTGGATCACGTAGAGGCCGGAGGCGACCGTCACCGCGATGCCGATCGCGGCGAGCCCGTTCGGCAGCGCGCCGAAGATCGCGAAGCCGATCGCGGTGGCGAAGGGGATCTCGAGATACTGCATCGGCGCCAGCGTCGCGGCCGGGGCGAAGCGCAGCGACCAGGTCATCAGCAGGTGCGCGGCGGTGCCGGTCAGGCCGAGCAGCAGCAGCAGGCTCCACTGCGCGCCGGTCATCGGCTCGATCTGGAGCTCGGGCCAGCCGCGGCCGTGGGCTGCCAGCACGAGCGGGACCAGCACGGCCGAGGCCATGACGCCGCTGACCGCCTGCAGCGCGATCGGGTCGGCGTCGCGGGCAATCTGGCGGGTGACGAGGATGAAGAACGCGAAGACGACGGCGACCGCCAGCGGCAGCATCGCGGGTGGGCCGACCGCGGCGAAGCTGGGCTGGATCACGAGGAGCGTGCCGGCGAAGCCGACCGCGCAGGCGGCCATCCGGCGCGGGCCGACGGTCTCGCCGAGGACGTAGCGGCCGAGCAGCAGCAGCACGAAGGGCATGACGAAGGCGATCGCGATCGCGTCGGCCAGCGGCAGGAAGCGCAGGCTGACGAACATCAGCCCGACGCCGAGCACGTGCAGCGCGGTGCGCAGCGCGGTCAGGCGCAGGACGCGCGGGGCGAGGCGCAGGTTCAGGCCGAGCGCCAGCGCGAGCGGGGTCAGGACCAGCGCCTGGATCGTGAAGCGGGCGGCGATCAGCTGGCCGATGCCGAGTTCGGCGCCGAGCAGCTTCGCGAGCGCGTCGCCGAACGGGGCGAGCGCGCAGAAGCCGAGCATCAGCGCGATGCCGAGGAGCGGCCGGTCGGCGGGGCGGGTCATCGGGGGCGGGGCTTTGGGGTCAGCGCCGGCCCGAGTTCTCGACGGTGCGGATGAAGACGTCGTTGTCGGCGCAGAGCTGGACGATGCTCTTCGGCGGCGCGATGTCGGTGAAGAAGCCGTCGAGCTCGGCGAGGCTCGCGATGCGCACGGGCGCGGCCATCTTGAACTTGGTGTGGTCGGCGACGAGGAAGCTCTTGCGCGCGTTGCGGATGATCGCCTGCGCGACGCGGACCTCGCGGAAGTCGTAGTCGAGCAGCGAGCCGTCCGGATCGACGGCGGCCGACGAGATGATCGCGTAGTCGACCTTGAACTGGCCGATGAACTCGGCGGTCACGTCGCCGACGAGCGCGCCGTCCGCGCGGCGCAGGATGCCGCCGGCGACGATGACCTCGGAATTCGGGCTGGTCGCGAGGATGTTCGCGACGTTCAGGTTGTTGGTGATCACCATCAGGTTGCGGTGCTTCAGGAGCGCGCGCGCGACGGCCTCGGTCGTCGTGCCGATGTTCATGAACAGCGACACGCCGTCGGGGACCTGGTCGGCGACCATCGCGGCGATCGCGTCCTTGGCGACGCTGGCGAGGCTGCGGCGGTCCTCGTAGCCGAGCGCGATCACGCCCGAGGGGATCATCGCGCCGCCATGCACGCGGGTCAGCTGGCCGATGTCGCAGAGCTCGGTCAGGTCGCGGCGGATCGTCTGGGCGGTGACGTTGAAATGCGCGGCGAGCCCCTCGACCGTGACCTTGCCGGCCTCGCGGGCCATGGTCAGGATCTCGGAGTGACGGAAGTTCTGGGCCATGCGGGTCTCGCGAATTGATCCGCTCGTCATAGGGCGCGGCGCAAGCCCGTGCAAGCGCGCGCAATTTCCTTGCGCGCGGGCCGGCTCAGGGCTTGCGGACCGTGCGCAGGAACGAGCTGATCCGCGGATAGGCGCCGGGGACGTAGCGGGACCGGGTCTGCTGCACCGGCCGGTTCTGCGACACGTGCGGCTGGTCCTCGCGCAGCACGACGTAGACGCCGCTGGCGATGATGATCCCGGCGCCGAGCGCGGTGTTCCAGTCCGGCGTCTCGGAGAAGAACACGGCGCCGTAGAGGACCGCCCAGAGGATCTGCGAATACTGCATCGGCGCGACGACGACCGCGGTTCCGAGCCGGTACGCGGCGATCAGGCACAGCGCGCCGCAGAAGCCGAGCAGCGCGATCAGCGCGAAGCCGAGCAGGTGGACCGGCGGCATCGGCTGGTAGACGAAGGGCATCGCGCAGCCCATGACGAGGAAGTTCGCCATCATCGGGTAGAGCAGCATGACCGCGCTGCGCTCCTCGTTGCCGATCTTGCGCATCACGACGGCGGCGAAGGCCGAGCAGATCGCCGCCGCCAGCGCTGCGAAGTGCCCGGCCTCGAGGTCGGTCGAGCCGGGGCGCAGCACGACGAGCACGCCAATCAGGCCGACGGTCACCGCAAGCGAGCGCCGCCAGCCGACGCTTTCGCCGAGGATCGGGATCGCCAGCACGGTGATCAGCAGCGGCGACGCGAAGATGATCGCATAGGTCTGCGCCATCGGCAGCACCGAGAACGCATAGAAGGCCGACGATGTCGTCACCAGCGAGGCGAGCGTGCGCAGCAGCGTCCACCACGGATGCCGCGGCCGCAGGTTGCCGTCGGTCCGGTCGCGCATCAGCATGACGGTGACGATCGGAAAGCCGAACAGCGTCGAGAAGAACACGATCTGGAACGGCGAATAGTCCGCGCCGAGGAACTTCACCACCACATCGTGCGTGGAATATATGCCGAAGGAGGCCAGCGCGAACAGGGCGCCGCGGAGATTGGCGGAATGGGCGGCCATGGCGACCTTGCGGGGGGAATGCGTCGGCCCCGCATACGCGCTGGCGCGAAGGGCCGCAAGCCTGTCAGCCGAGCCGGTTCCGCAAGCCCGCGAAGTCCTGCGCCTCGACCCGGCAGAACGCCTTGGCCTCGGTCGCCGCGCCAAGCGCGTTGTGAAAGCCGATCGCGCTTGGGTTGACGAGATCGACGGTCCAGCCCAGCCGGCTGCAGCCCTCGGCCGCGGCGATCGCGACCAGCCGCGCCATCAGAGCCCGCCCGACGCCGCGCCTGCGAGCGTCGTTCCGTCGCCGACCGGCAGCAGCAGCGTCCAGACCGCTAGCCGAGCGGCGTGGCGCCGTCGTGCGCGATCAGCGTCGAGAAATGCCGGCCCGCGGCGGCAAAATCCAGCATCCGCGCCTCGACCGCGCGCGTCACCGGCGCTGAAGGCGCCGATGTTCATCGCTCGGGCGCGGCCTCTAGCGCGCCGAGGATCGCGTCGGCCATCTCGGTCGTCGAGACCCATTCGCCGCCGGCCGGGCCGAGGATGTCGGCGGTGCGCAGCCCGTCGGCGAGCACGCGCTCGACCGCCGCCTCGACCCGCTCCGCCTCCTCGCCGAGGTCGAACGAGTAGCGCAGCGCCATGGCGAGGCTGAGGATGCAGGCGATCGGATTGGCCTTGCCGGTCCCGGCGATGTCGGGCGCCGAGCCGTGCACCGGTTCGTAGAGCGCCTTCGGCCGGCCGTTCGCCATCGGCGCGCCAAGGCTCGCGGAGGGCAGCATCCCGAGCGAGCCCGTCAGCATCGCGGCGATGTCCGACAGGATGTCGCCGAACAGGTTGTCGGTGACGATGACGTCGAACTGGTGCGGCTGGCGCACGAGCTGCATCGCGCCGTTGTCGGCGTACATGTGGCTGAGCGCCACGTCCGGGTAGTCGGCGCCGACGCGGGTCGCGACCTCGCGCCAGAGCACGCCCGATTCCATGACGTTGGCCTTTTCCATCGAGCAGAGCTTGCCCTTGCGCTTGCCCGCCAGCTCGAAGGCGGCGCGGCAGACGCGCTCGATCTCGCCCTCGGTATAGCGCTGGGTGTTGATCCCGACGCGCTCGTTGCCTTCCTGGAAGATGCCGCGCGGCTCGCCGAAATAGACGCCGCTGGTCAGTTCGCGCACGATCAGGATGTCGAGCCCGGCGATGACCTCGCGCTTCAGCGACGAGAAGTCGGCGAGCGCGTCGAAGCACTGGGCCGGGCGCAGGTTCGCGTAGAGGTCCATCTCCTTGCGCAGGCGAAGCAGGCCGCGCTCGGGCTTCACCGAGAAGTCGAGGTCGTCGTATTTCGGCCCGCCGACCGCGCCGAGCAGCACCGCGTCGGCGGCCTGGGCCTTGGCCATCGTCTCGTCGGTCAGCGGGGTTCCGTGCGCGTCGTAGGCCGCGCCGCCGACCAGGGCTTCCTCGACGTCGAAGGCGATGCCGCGCTTTGCGCCGATCCAGTCGATGACGCGGCGCACCTGCGCCATGACCTCGGGGCCGATCCCGTCGCCGGGCAGGATGAGGATCGAGGGATTGGCCATGGTTCCGGTCCGGTTCTGGTTGCTCTGAGACGCCAGCCGGGCTAGCCGCCGCGGCCCCTGCGGTCAAGTCAGGGCAGCCGGATATCGACCCAGACCAGCCGGTGCGGCGGGCCTTCTGCGAGCAGGTCCGCCAGCGGCTCGCCGGGCGCCGGCCAGATCACGCCCGCGCCCGCCACCTCGAGGTCGCGCGACGGCAGCACGTAGTCGACGCGCAGGTTGCCGGGGGCGGGGTCGTCGCGCCAGTCGGCGGTGTCCCGTTCGTCCGGGCCCTGGTGGCGCGCGTTGGCGCCGCCGTCGCGCGCGGCGGCGGCCGCCGCGCCCGCGCTGGCGGGGACCGGATCCTGCAGCCGGGGGTGGCCGAGCAGCGCCGCAATGGCGTCGCGGTCGCCGGCGCCGTCCGCGGGATCGAGGTTGAAGTCGCCGAGCACGACCAGCGCCGCGTCGGGCGCTGCGGCCTCGCGGCCCTGGTCGTCGGCGAAGGCGACGCCGTCGAGATAGTCGACGAAGAACCGCGTCTCGTCCCGGCTGCGCAGCACGTTCAGCCGCTCAGGCCCGTCGAAGAGCGGCGGCGTCGGGTGCGCGGTCAGCAGGTGCAGCCGCCGCCCGTCCGGCAGGATCACCGGCACGTCCCAGTGCGACCGCGACGACAGCGGCAGGATGTCAAGCGCCTCCGCTGCGAAGTAAGGCGACCCGTCCAGCCGGGTGGGCAGGCTGGCCCCCTGCAGGTTGCGCCAGAGCAGGCGGCGGAAGCTGCGCGCGGCTGCGGCGTCGATCGGCAGGCGGGACAGGATCGCCATGCCGCCATGGCCGGGGAACTTGCCCCAGCCGAGCGCGTCGTTCCAGCGCATAAGCCGCCCGTCGCCATCCAGGTCGAGGCCGGAGGCGACGCCGGCATTCACCGGCTCGGCGTAGCGATGGGGGTAGTCGATGCCGTCCGGCCCCTCTGCCAGCAGCGCCGTGAAGGCGTCGAGCGCATGGCCGCGCAGGTCGTGGTCGAATTTCTGGAGCGCCAGCACGTCGGGCCGGGCCGCCCGGATCGCGGCGACTGCCGCCAGGGCCCGCGGGCCGGGTTCGGTGGTCAGCTCGTGCAGCAGCAGGCCGGGCCCGTCGCGGCTGAGATCGACGTTGTAGGTCGCGACGCGCAGCGTCTCCGCTCGGGCGGCGCCGGCAACGAGAAGGAGGGCCGTCAGGATCAGGACGCAGCGCATGGCGGCGCGCAGCCTGGGGCCGGCGTCGTTAACGCGCCGCTAACGGATCAGGCCTTCGGCGCGGTCCGGGTCGGCGCGGCGCGCGCCGGAGGTTCAGTCCCGGCGAATCAACTCCAGGTAGCGCCGGGCGCCAAGGCCGAGCGGTCGGTCGTTGCGCCACACTACGTCGATCCAGAGCCGCAGGTCGTTCGACATGTCCTCGAAGTCCAGCTCGGTCAGCTCGCCGGCCGCGACAAGCGGCGCCGTCATCGCCCGCGGCGCGAAGGCCCAGCCGAGGCCCGCGCGCACCAGCCGCAGCGTGGCGTGGTGGCTCTCGGTGCGCCACAGGCTGCGCGACAGCAGGATGCGCTGGTCGGCATGGCTGCGCGCCTGCCCGGCGACGGCGATCTGGCGCGTCGCGATCAGATCGGCCATGCGCGGCCGGCGCGCGCCGGCGGCCAGCGGGTGGTCCGGCGCCGCGACGGCGACCAGCCGCTCCTGGCCGAACTCCTGGAAGGCCTCGCGGTCGTCGAGCCGCGGGCGCTCGTAGACCAGCGCCAGCTGGGCCGCGCCGTCGTGCAGCAGCCGCATCACGTCGTCCATCGGCCCGGACCGGATGTCGACCTCGAGCGACGGAAAGGCCTCGGCCAGCGCCGCCAGCGGCGCGTCCCACCCGGCCGAGAGCAGCTCCGACGCGACGGCGACGCCGAGCCGCCGCTCCAGCCCCGCATGCAGCGCCAGTGCGTGCGCGTCGAGCTGGCGCAGCCCGAGCGCGACTGCCCGCGCCTGCGGCTCTAGCGCGCGGGCCGCGTCGGTCGGCGTCGGCTCGCGCCCGGAGCGGTGGAACAGGGCGAGGTCGAGCTCGGCCTCGAGGCCGGCGATCGCCATGCTGACCGCCGACGGCGCCCGGCCCAGCGCGCGCGCCGCCGCCGAGAACGAGCCGTTGTCGAGCACCGCGAGGAACACGCGCACCTGGTCCGATCCGAACGCCATCTTTCAGCTCCGCTGACAGCACCCGACTTTCAGTATCAGCGAATCTGCCATATGGAACGGTCGAATTCGGAAACGCGGACGGTCCGACCGGCCGCAGGGAGACGAGAGAATGCAGGGATTGATGCGCAGGGTGGTCTACGTGGCCGCCTACGAGGCGCTGGCGATCGCGTCGAGCAGCGTGCTGCTGGCGGTCTTCTTCGACGCGCCGCTGGGCCATGCGGGCGTGCTGGCGGCGGCGGCCTCGGCGATCGCGATCGCGTGGAACCTGGTCTACAACTGGGGCTTCGAGGCCTGGGAGGCGCGCCAGGCGACCGGCGGGCGCGGCTTCGCGCGGCGCGCGGCGCACGCGATCGGCTTCGAGGGCGGCCTGATCCTCGCGCTGGTGCCGCTGATGGCCTGGTGGTTCGGCGTCGGCCTCGTCGAGGCATTCCTGCTCGATCTCGGGCTGATCGTGTTCTTCCTCGTCTACACCTTCGTGTTCAACCTCGGCTTCGACCGGATCTTCGGACTGCCGGCGTCGGCGATCCGCGACGAGGCGCGGCCCGCGTGAGCGCGGCTCAGAGCCAGGGCGCGCTCGAAGCCCGTGCGCGCTCGTAGGCGCCGATCCGGTCGTCCTTCTCCAGCGTCAGGCCGATGTCGTCGAGGCCGTTCAGCAGGCAGTGCTTGCGGTGCGAATCGACCTCGAAGGCGATCTCGCCGCCGTCCGGGCCCTTGATCACCTGGTTCTCGAGGTCGATCGTGACCGTCGCGTTGGCGCCGCGGCTGGCGTCGTCCATCAGGTTGTCGACGTCCTCCTGCGGCAGCACGATCGGCAGGATGCCGTTCTTGAAGCAGTTGTTGTAGAAGATGTCGGCGAAGCTCGGCGCGATCACGCAGCGGATGCCGAAATCGAGCAAAGCCCAGGGCGCATGCTCGCGGCTCGATCCGCAGCCGAAATTGTCGCCGGCGACGAGGATCTGCGCGTTGCGGTAGGCGGGCCGGTTCAGCACGAAGTCCGGCTTCTCGGCGCCGTCCTGGTCGAAGCGCATCTCGTCGAACAGGTTCTTGCCGAGGCCGGTGCGCGCGATCGTCTTCAGGAACTGCTTGGGGATGATCATGTCGGTGTCGACGTTGATCAGCGGCAGCGGGGCCGCCACGCCGGTCAGTGTGGTGAACTTGTCCATGTCAAATGCCTCCTGGCGCCTGCCGGTGTCCTAGAACGCCGAAGGCCGCCCTGCAAGAGACGGCTGGCGCGTCCCCGGCGACCGGTCTAGACGATGCGGGATGCTCCAGTTCCTCCGCGACAACCTGCGCTGGCTCGGCGCCGGCCTCCTGCTGACATTCGCCTCCTCGTTCGGGCAGACGTGGTTCATCTCGCTGTTCGCGGCCGAGATCAAGGCGGTCCACGGGCTGTCGGAGGGCGCGTGGGGCGGGATCTATACGGCCGCGACGCTGGCCGCGGCGGCGCTGCTCTTCGCGCGCGGCTCGCTCGCCGACACGATGCCGCTGGCCCGGCTGGCCCCGGCGCTGGCGCTGCTGTTCGCCGCGGCCGGCCTCGCGATGGCGGTCGGCCATTCGATCTGGCTGCTTGGCGCATCGATCTTCCTGCTGCGGTTCTGCGGCCAAGGCATGTTCACCGCATGTCGCGATGACGGCGATGGGACGCTGGTTTCGCGCCCGCCGCGGTCAGGCGGTCGCGATCACCGGACTCGGCTTTCCGCTCGGCGAGGCGACGCTGCCGTTGCCGACCGTGCTCGTGATGGACCGGATCGGCTGGCAGGCGACCTGGGCCGTCGTCGCCGCTGTGCTCGCCGCTCTTGGTCGCGCCGCTGCTGTTCCTGCTGCTGGTCGCGCGAACGCGCGCCGCAGGGCGACGCGCTCGACGCCGGCGCCGCGGCCGGCCTGCGCGGACTGCACTGGACGCGCGGCGACGCGCTCAGGCACTGGCTGTTCCCGGCGCTGGTCCCGATGCTGCTGACGCCCGGCTTCATCGGCACCGTCGTCTTCTTCCACCAGGTCCACATCGCCGAGGTCAAGGGCTGGACGCTGGCGCAGATGGCGCCTGGCTATACGGTCTATGCGGCGATGACAGTCGTGGCCGCTCTGGCGACCGGATGGGCGGCCGACCGTTTCGGACCCGCGCGCCTGCTGCCGGTCCTGCTCGTGCCGATGGGCCTCGGCGTCATGCTGATCGGTCCGGCTGCCTGGGTCGGCGTCTGGTTCGCCGCGCTCGGCATCTTGGCGCTGACACAGGGCATGGCCGGCGCGCTTTGGGGGACGTTCCTGCCGGCGGCCTACGGCACGCGGCACCTTGGCGCGGTGCGTTCGCTCGCCACGGTGCTGATGGTGGTCGCGAGCGCGATCGGCCCCGGCGTCACCGGCGTGCTGATCGACCATGGCGTGAACCTGCCGCAACAATGCCTGGCGATGGGCCTTTGGTGCCTGGCCCTGTCGGCGGCGGCCATACCGATCGCCCGGCGTGCGCGGCGCGAGGCGGCGACACCACGAATGGAGACTGCATGATGGACATTGTCGTCGAGGGACTGATGTTCCCCGAAGGCCCCGTTGCCTGTGCCGACGGGTCGGTGCTGCTGGTCGAGATCCAGCGCGGCACGATCACCCGCGTCTCCCCGAGCGGCGCGGTTTCCGTCATCGCCGATCTCGGCGGCGGGCCGAACGGGCTGGCCGTCGGGCCGGACGGCTGGCTCTATGTCTGCAACAACGGCGGCTTCCGGTTCGGCGAGGTCGACGGGCTGCTGCGAACGCTGACGGGCGTGCCGGAAGGCTATGCCGGCGGCTGGATCGAGCGGGTCAATCCGGAGACCGGCGCGCACGAGATCCTCTACACGCATTGTGGGGAGCACCGGCTGGTCGGGCCGAACGACATCGTCTTCGACGACAAGGGCGGGTTCTACTTCTCCGACTACGGCAAGAACTACCCGCGCTGCCGGATGAACGGCGGCGTCTACTACGCGGCCGCCGACGGCTCGCAAATCGTCGAGGTCGCCTATCCGTTCATCCAGCCGAACGGCGTCGGCCTGTCGCCGGACGGCGCGACCCTCTACGTCGCCGAGACCGAATCGGGCCGGCTCTGGGCGCTCGACCTGACCGGCCCGGGCGTCGCGCCGCGGCATTCGAACGCGGCGCCGCACGGGGCGCGGCTGGTGATGGGCCTGCCAGGCTATCAGCGGTTCGACAGCCTCGCGCTCGACGAGGCCGGCAACATCCACGTCGCGACCCTCGTCTCCGGCTGCATCACGGTCGTCGCGCCGGACGGGCGGATCGTGGAACAGGTCGTCACCGGAGACCCGATGACGACCAATGTCTGCTTCGGCGGTCCGGAGCGCGATGTCGCCTATGTCACGCTGTCCGGCCGGGGCCAGCTGGTCCGGTCGCCGTCGCAGTACCGGGGCTTGCGGCTCGCCTACGGAATCTGACCCCCGTCCGGCGCGGGTCCGGGCGGCTCGTTCAGGCCCGTGCGAAGCCGAACAGCTTCTTCAGCCCCGTCGACAGGCCGTGGCGGCCCTGCTCCTTGGCGACGACGCTGGCGTCGGTCACCCAGTTCATCTGCACGGCGCGGCGCGGCCCCTCGTACGGGTGGTGCCCGTGCCAGGAATTGTCGGCGCGCTGGAACACGAGCAGAGTGCCGCCCGCTGGCTCGACCTCGTCGAAATAGTCCTCGAGATCGTCGCCGGAGCGCAGCAACCGCAGCCGCCCGCCCTCCGAATCCCAGGCGGCGTCGTTCATGTAGAGCAGCACGGTTATGATCTTGGTTTTCGAGTCCGTGTGGATCTTGCCGTCGCGGGACCGGCAGAAGCCACGCACCGTGTACATCGTCGGCCGGTCCGTCAGGTCGAGGTCGAACTTCTCCTCGACCGCCCTGCGGAAATCGACGCCCTCCAGCGCATCCATCAGCGCCTGGAACGCGCCGTCGATCTTCAGGCCAGATGGCGGGTGAGAACCCGGGCCCGGGACCTCCGGATAGGCGGCCTGCGCGGCGGCCAGCGCATCCGGCTCCACGAAGTCGCGCACGACCAGATGCCGGAACGGCTCCGCGACCAGCGGCGTCGCCTCGAAACGGTCAAGTCGCAGCATCGGATCCTCCCGTTAACGGCCCGGTGCCCGCCGAATGCGCCCGAAGGGTCGCCTCGTCAACCGCCGGGGCGCCGGCCGTGCGCGGCTGCGGCGTCAGGAGCGGCGTCAGAAGTCGATCGCGATGCCCTTGCTTTCCCAGTCGCCGTAGCGGATCGGCTCGGGGCCGTCGCGGCCGCCCAACTCCACCGGCAGTTCGGGCTCGCCCTTCGTGGCCCGGCGCGCGGCGGCCTCGGTCAGCGCCCGCGCGGCGGCCTCCGCAATTCGCGCCTCTTTTTCCGTCTCGTCCATGCGACTATATTCCGCCTCGGTCAGGCGGCGAGGATAGCGCCGGCCGGACCGGGTATTCAAGGGGGCGGGGCGCCGCGATGAACTACTTCCGGACCATGCTGCTGCTGGCGGCGCTGACCGCGCTGTTCATGGGCGTCGGCTACCTGATCGGCGGGACGGGCGGCATGCTGATCGCCTTCGTCTTCGCGATCGCGACGAACGCCTTCGCGTTCTGGAACTCCGACAAGGCGGTGCTGCGGATGCACGGCGCCGAGCCGGTGACGCGGGCCAGCGCGCCCGAGCTCTGGGACATGGTGGCCGAGCTCGCGAAACGCGCCGACCTTCCGATGCCGCAAGCGTCTACATCATGCGCTCGGACCAGCCGAACGCCTTCGCGACCGGCCGCAATCCGGAGAACGCGGCCGTCGCCGCGACGACCGGCATCCTGCAATTGCTGTCGCGCGAGGAACTGGCCGGCGTGATGGCGCACGAACTCGCCCACATCAAGAACCGCGACACGCTGACGATGACCATCGCCGCCACGGTCGCCGGCGCGATCTCGATCCTGGCGCAGTTCGGGCTGTTCTTCGGCGGCGGCGGCGATCGGGACCGGAACCCGCTCGGCATCGTCGGCGTGCTGCTCGCGGCGCTGTTCGCGCCGATGGCGGCGGCGCTGATCCAGATGACGATCAGCCGGACCCGCGAATACGCGGCCGACCGGATGGGCGCCGAATACTCGCGGCAGCCGCTTGCGCTGGCCTCGGCCTTGCGCAAGATCTCCGGCTACGCGCACCGGATCGAGATGCCGAGCGCCGAGCGCAACCCGACCTCGGCGCCGCTCTTCATCATCAATCCGCTGTCGGGGGCGCGTATGGACAACCTGTTCTCGACGCATCCGCGCACCGAGAACCGAATCGAGGCGCTGGAGGCGATCGCCGCGCGGACCGGCGGCGGCGGGTTCGGCGGCGGCGCGCGGTCCGCGCCGCGCCCGGCCTTCCCGGCGGCGGGCGCGTCTTCCATCCCCGTCGCCGGCCGGCGTCCCGGGTCGCGGTGAGCGCCCCCGGTCTTCCCGCCCGGATCGCCGCGTCCAGCCTGCTGGCGGGAGTGCTCGACCGCGGGCAGCGCCTGTCCGACCAGACCGCCGATCCGGCGCTCGCCGCGCTGGCCGGCCCCGAGAAGGCCCGCGCGCAACGCCTCGCCTCGGCGACGCTGCGGCATCTGGGGCGCATCGACGCGGTGCTGGCCCCGCATCTGCGCAAGACCCCGCCGCCGGCGGCGCGCAACGCGCTGCGCCTGGCGGTCGCCGAGCTTTTCGTCGACGACGTGCCGCCCCATGCCGCGGTCGACGCGGCGGTGCGGCTGGCGCGGACGGACCCGAAGGGGCGGCATCTTTCGGGGCTGGTCAACGCGGTCGCCCGGCGCGTCGCCGAGGCGCCGGGGGCCTGGGCCGACGCCGCGGAGGCCGCGCTGCCCGAGTGGCTCGACGGCCCGGTGCGGGACGCCTGGGGCGATGCGGCGGCGGACGGCGTGCGCGACGCCCACATGCGGCCCGCGCCGCTCGACCTGACGCTGCGCGATCCGGGCCAGGCGGCGCGCTGGGCCGCGGGCCTGGAAGCGGAGATCCTGCCGACCGGCAGCCTGCGCCGCGCCGCGGGCGGGCAAGTCTCGGCGCTGCCCGGCTTCGACGAAGGCGCCTGGTGGGTGCAGGACGCCGGCGCGGCGCTGCCGGCCCGCATGCTGGAAGCAGGCCCGGGGATGCGCGTGCTCGACCTCTGCGCGGCGCCCGGCGGCAAGACGCTGCAACTCGCCGCCGCCGGCGCCGAGGTGACGGCGCTCGACGTCTCGGCGCCGCGCCTGCGCCGGCTCGAGGAGAACCTCGCCCGGACCGGCCTCGGCGCGCGGATCGTCGCGGCCGACGCGCTGGGCTGGACGCCGGCCGCGCCGTTCGACGCGATCCTGCTCGACGCGCCCTGCTCGGCCAGCGGTACGATCCGCCGCCATCCGGACCTGCCGCACCTGCGCGATGGGCGTGAACTCGACGGGCTGACGGCGCTGCAGTCGACGTTGCTCGCGCGCGCCTGGACCTGGCTGCGGCCGGGCGGGCGACTGGTCTACGCCACCTGTTCGCTGCTGCCCGCCGAGGGCGAGGAGATCGTCGCCGCCTTCTGCGCCGCGCAGCCGGAGGCGGCGCGGACGCTCGTCGACTCCGACCGGCTCGGCATTCCGGCCGACTGGATCGACACGGACGGCGCGCTGCGCCTGCGGCCGGACTTCTGGTCCGACCGCGGCGGGATCGACGGCTTTTTCGCGGCGATCCTCGACCGGCCCGCGTGAGGCGGAAACCCTGTCGGGCCCAGTTCGTTGACCCGCCGCGCAGATCCGATTCTTGTTGTGCGCGATCGCCGGACCGGCGCAGGTTCGCAGCCGCGCGCCGGCGATCCGCCGCCGTCAGGCCGGGACCGCCTCGATGAACAGGAGCCTCTCCGACCGCCTGCTCGATCCCGCGCGCCGCGCGCGCAACCGCCTGTGGGCCCGCCGTGCGCGGTTCGGGGCGCGCGCCATCGCGCCTGCGACGCTGCCCGAGCCGATCCATCACGGCGAGGCCGACCGCGGCGCGCGGCTGGTCTCCGGGGTCTGGGACGTCTGCGGCCACATGATCGACCTCGGCGGCGGACCGATCTGGACCGCGCGGCTGCCGGAGCCGCGGCTGGCCGAGATGCGCGAGGCCAGCGGCTGGATCGACGACCTCGCGGCGCTCGGCAACCGCTCGGGGCGCAGCCTCGCGCAGGCCTGGGTCCAGGACTGGATCCGGCGCAGCGGCGGCGGAAGCGGGCCGGGCTGGCAGCCGGAACCGACCGGCCTGCGGGCGATGCGCTGGGTCGCGCATTCGGCCTTCCTGACCGAGGGTCTGGACGCGACGGCCAATGCCCGGTTCTGGGGCGCGCTTGCGGCGCAGCAACGCTATCTGGCCAGATCCTGGCGTCATGCCGCGCCGGGACTGGGCCAGATGCGCGCGCTGGCGGGCCTGGTCTGGACCGGGCGGGTCGCTCCCCATGCCGGCCAGGCCGAGGCGGCGGCGCAGCTCGGCGCCCTCGCCGCGGCGCTGGTCGGGCCGGAGGGCGAGCTCGGGTCGCGCAGCCCCGAGGACCTCGCCGAGATGCTGGCGCTGCTGATCTGGACCGCGCGGCTGCTCGAGGACGCCGACCAGCCGGCCGCGCCCGAGCATCTGGCGGCGATCGTGCGCATGGTGCCGGTGCTGCGCCCGCTCCGGCTCGGCGACGGCACGCTGGCGCGGTTCCACGGCGGGGGCGCCGGCAACCCGGTCGCCATCGACAAGGCGCTGGCCGAGCTGCGGCTCGAGACCCAGCCGCGACCGCGCCTGCCGTTGGGCTATGCGCGGCTGACCGGGGGACGGCTGGCGCTGCTGATGGACGGCGCCGCGCCGCCGGCGGGCGTCTGGGCGGCCGGCGGACATGCCAGCACGCTCGCGTTCGAGCTCTGCGTCGGGCGCCAGCCGCTGGTGGTCAATTCCGGCCCGGGCCGGATCTTGGCCCGGCGCGGGCGCAACGCGCGCGCGAGACGCCGGCGAGCAGCACGGTCGAGGTCGACGGCGCCTCGTCGGCCGCCTTCGTCTCGGGCGCGCTGATGGCGGGACCGACGCTGGTCTCGGTGCGTCAGGCGCAGGACGCGACCGGAATGTGGCTGCTGGCGACGCATGACGGCTATGTCGCGCCGAAGGGGCTGCTGCACGAGCGGCGCATCTTCGTGGACGCGCGGGGCCGGGAGGCGCGGGGCGAGGAGATCCTGACCGTCACCGACGCGCGGGCCCGCGCCGCCTTCGACCGGTCGCGTCATGCCGGCGACGGCGCGGTCCGCTTCGCCGCGCGGTTTCACATCCATCCTGCGGTCTCGGTCCGCTTCGACCCGGTCGACGAGGCGGCGACGCTGACCCTGCCGAACGGGGAGACCTGGGTCTTCCGGGCCGGCGGCGGCGACGTGGCGGTCGAGGAATCGACGTATTTCGACGCAAGCCTCGCCGCGCCGCAGCCGACCCGGCAGGTGGTTGTGCGCGCCGAGGTGGTCGAGTATCTGGGCCAGATCACCTGGTCCTTTGGCCGCGCGGACCCGGCGCAGCGGATCGGCGCCGCGATCCGCGGGCGCTGAGGCTCGGGCGCCAGGGCCGGCAGGCCGAGGCCGGGCGTCGTTACAGGAGCCGTTCCGCATGACCGTAGACATCGTCCCCGTCACCCGCGCGCTGCTGTCGGTCTCCGACAAGACCGGCCTGATCCCGCTGGCGGCAAGGCTCGTCGAGGCGGGGGTCGAGCTCTTGTCGACCGGCGGCACCGCAGCGGCGCTGCGCGCGGCGGGCCTGCCGGTGCGCGACGTGGCGGCGGTGACCGGCTTTCCGGAGATGCTGGACGGGCGGGTGAAGACGCTGCACCCGATGATCCATGCCGGACTGCTGGCGCTGCGCGACGATCCCGGACACCGCGCGGCGATGCACGACTTCGGCATCGGCCCGATCGACCTGCTGGTCGTCAACCTCTACCCGTTCGAGGCGACGGCGGCGCGGGGCGCCGGCTACGACGATTGCGTCGAGAACATCGACATCGGCGGGCCCGCGATGCTGCGCGCGGCGGCCAAGAACCACGCCTTCGTCGCCGCGCTGACCGACGTCGAGGATTACGATCAGTTCCTGGCCGAGTTCGAGCGCATGGGCGGGACCAGCCTTGCCTTCCGCCGCAGCTGCGCGCTGACCGCCTATGCGCGGACAGCGGCCTATGACGCGGCCGTGTCCGCCTGGATGGCCGAGGCGCTGGCCGAGACGACGCCGCGCCGCCGGGCGGTCGCCGGCAAGCTCGCCCAGAGCCTGCGCTACGGCGAGAACCCGCATCAGGCGGCGGCCTTCTACCGCGACGGCTCGGCCCGGCCCGGCGTCGCGACCGCGCGCCAGCTTCAGGGCAAGGAGCTGAGCTACAACAACATCAACGACACCGATGCCGCGTTCGAGCTCGCGGCGGAGTTCGCGCCCGAGGACGGGCCCGCCTGCGCGATCATCAAGCACGCCAATCCCTGCGGCGTCGCGCGGGGCGCGACGCTTCAAGCCGCCTACCGCGCCGCCTTCGACTGCGACCGCACGTCCGCCTTCGGCGGCATCGTTGCGCTGAACCGGCCGCTGGACGCGACCACCGCCGCGGCCATCGCCGAGATCTTCACCGAGGTCGTGATCGCGCCCGGCGCCTCGGACGAGGCGATCGAGCTGTTCTCGCACAAGCGCAATCTGCGGCTGCTGCTGACGGAGGGCCTGCCGGACCCGCTGGCGCAGGCGCTGACCTGGCGGCAGGTCTCGGGCGGCTTTCTGGTGCAGGACCGCGATTCCGGCCGGATCGACGCCGACGACCTGAAGGTCGTGACCCGGCGCGCGCCGAGCGCCGCCGAGACCCGCGACCTGCTGTTCGCCTGGCGCGTCGCCAAGCACGTCAAGTCCAACGCGATCGTCTACGCGAAGGACAGCGTCACCGTCGGCATCGGGGCCGGTCAGATGAGCCGGGTCGACAGCACGCGGATCGCCGCCCGCAAGGCTGCGGACATGGCCTCAGCGCTCGGCCTCGCAGAGCCGCCGACGCGCGGCTCCGTCGTCGCCTCGGACGCGTTCTTCCCGTTCCCGGACGGATTGCTGACCGCCGCCGAGGCTGGCGCTACCGCGGTGATCCAGCCGGGGGGCTCGGTGCGCGACGACGAGGTCATCGCCGCCGCCGACGAAGCCGGCCTCGCGATGGTCTTCACCGGGATGCGGCATTTCCGCCACTGATGCCGCTTTGCCTGGCAGTGTGACCCCGCCTACAGAGGGGTCGTCCACGCGCGTGCGATCCTGACGTCCTGCGAGCAGGGAGCCAGTAGGATGCAATCATCGAGCGCCGTCACATTGCGAAACGCGCGGATTCGGGCGGAGGCGCGGCGCGCCTACCGCGAGTTGCTCGACCCGGAGGGCGGGGCCGTCGTCGCCGCGCCCGGAAGTGCGCCCGACGCCGAGACGAGTCCGGATTCCAGAGGAAGCCGCGCCTGATCAAGTCCAGCGAGCGGACCGTTTGCATTTCGCCGCTTTCGATGTAATCAATCGTTTGATTGATTCGGGAGGCGGGCGAGTATGGCGGACCGGCCGCAGGCTGCTTCGCGCTTGGGCGGCGACACTCGGGCGGCGCTGATCGAGGCGGGCTTGCGCGGCTTCGGCCAGCGCGGCTTCGAGGCGACCTCGACGCGCGAGATCGCGGCGCTGGCCGGCGCCAACGTCGCGTCGATCGCCTACCACTTCGGCGGCAAGGACGGGCTGCGCCACGCCTGCGCCGAGCACATCGTCGAGACGCTGCGCGCCGTCGCCGGCGCCGACGGCGACCCGCCGGCCCCGCCCGCCGACCAGGCCGAGGCCCGCCGGCGGCTGGAGGCGCTGCTGCGCCGGATGACCGAGTTCCTGCTGCTGCGGCCCGAGGCCGAGCCGATCGCGGGCTTCGTGATCCGCGAGGCCGCGCATCCGTCCGAGGCGCTCGACACGATCTACCGGGGCGTGATCGAGGTCGTGCACCGGCGCGTCTGCGCGCTGTGGGGCGCCGCGACCGGTCAGGCGCCCGAAAGCCCCGAGGTCCGGCTGGCGGTGTTCTCGGCAATGGGGCAGGCGTTCTACTTCCACTTCGCGCGCCGGATCGTCGCGCGCCGGCTCGACTGGGAAGCGATCGGCCCCGACGAGGCGACCCAGATCGCGGACCAGGTCGCGCAGACGCTGCGCGCGCGGCTGGAACGCGACGCGGAGCGGCCGTGATGACGTTCCTCTGCGCGCTGCCGCTGATCTCGTCGCTGCTCTCGGGCTGCGCCGCGCCGCCGCTGGCGGTCGGCTATGTCGAAGGCGAGTATGTCCACCTCGCGCCGGCCGCCACCGCCGAACTGATCGAGGTCCGGGTCGAGAAGGGCGACCGCGTGCGCGCGGGTCAGGTCCTCGCCCGGCAGGAGCGGACCGACGCCGAGATCGCGCTGGCCGAGGCCGAGGCGGCGCGGGCGCGCGCGGCGGCCGAGCTTGCCAACCTGCGCGAAGGCAGCCGCCCCGAGGAGATCGCCGTGACGGAGGCTTCGCTCGCCTCGGCCCAGGTGCGTCTCGCCGAGGCCGAGCGCACCTTCGCGCGCCAGACGGCGCTCGCGGACCGCGGCGTCGTCTCGACGGCGGCGCTCGACGAGGCGACCTCTAACCGCGACACGCTCCGGACCCAGGTCGCCGAGATCGAGGCGCAACTCGCCGTCCAGCGCCTGCCGGCCCGCGCGCAAGTGGTCGAGGCCGCGAAGAGCCAGCTCCAGGCCGCCGGGGCCGCCGCGCGCCAGGCAGCCTGGCGGCTGGACAAGCGCGACCTCGCCGCGCCGGCGGATGGCTCGGTGACGGACGTGTTCCGCCGGGTCGGCGAACTGGCGGGACCGACGACGCCGGTCCTGTCGCTGCTGCCCGACGGCGCGATCAGGCTGATCGTCTACGTCGGGGAGGCGGACGTGGCCAAACTCGCCCCCGGCGACCGGCTGGCCGTGCGCTGCGACGGCTGCCCGGACGATCTGGCCGCGACGATCGCCTACGTCTCCGATGAGCCGGAGTTCACGCCGCCGGTCATCTATTCGCTCGAGACCCGGCAGAAGCTGGTCTACCGGATCGAGGCGCGGCCCGACCCGGCGCAGGTCCTGGACGGCTTCGCGCTCCGGCCCGGCCAGATCGTCGACGTCTCGCCGGCGCCGCGATGAGCACGGCCGCGCCGGACCGCGACGCGCCGGCCGCGATCGACGTGCGCGGCCTGACCAAGCGCTTCGGCGCGCGCACGGTCGTCGACCACGTCTCGATGCAGGTCCGGCGCGGCGAGATCGTCGGCTTCCTCGGCCCGAACGGCTCGGGCAAGACCACGACGATCCGGCTGATGTGCGGCCTGCTGCGGCTCGACGCCGGCGAGGGCGAGGTGCTGGGCTACGACTTGCGCGCCGAGAGCGGGCGCATAAAGGACCGCGTCGGTTACATGACGCAGAGGTTCTCGCTCTACGAGGACCTGTCGATCGAGGAAAACCTCGACCTCGTCGCCGGCCTCTACCGGCTGCCCGACCCGAAGGCCAGGGTGCGCGAGACGCTCGACGGCCTCGGCCTGACCTCGCGGCGCCGGCAGATGGCCGGATCGCTGTCGGGCGGCTGGAAGCAGCGGCTCGCGCTCGCCGCCTGCATCATGCACGGACCCGACCTGCTGCTGCTCGACGAGCCGACCGCTGGCGTCGACCCGAAGGCCCGGCGCGAGTTCTGGGACGAGATCCACCGGCTGGCCGGCGACGGCATTACCGTGCTGGTCTCGACCCACTACATGGACGAGGCCGAGCGCTGCCACCGGATCAACTACATCGCCTATGGCCGCCTGATCGCCGAGGGCACGGTCCCGGAGGTCATCGCGGCCTCTGGGCTGACCACCTACCTGGTCACGGGACCGCGCCTCGAACAGGTCGCGCGGGACCTGCGCGGCCAGCCGGGCGTCGACCAGGTCGCCGCCTTTGGCGTGTCGCTGCACGTGGTCGGGCGCGACGACGCGGCGCTGCAAGTGGCGCTGTCCACGGCCGCGCAGGCCTTCGGCGTCGCCTTCCGGCGGACCGAGACCAGCCTCGAGGACGTGTTCATCCAGTACATGGGCGCCGCGGAGGACAACGCGTGATCGCGGCCGTGTCGCTGCGACGGCTCGGCGCGCTGCTGAGAAAGGAGTTCATCCAGATGCGGCGCGACCGCATCACCTTCGCGATGATGCTCGGCGTGCCGCTGATTCAGCTGGTCCTGTTCGGCTTCGCGATCAACAACGACCCGAAGGCCCTGCCTGCGGCGATCGTCACCGCCAGCCACGACGAATACAGCCGCGCGATGGTCACCGCGCTGGAGCTGACCGGCTACTACCGGTTCGTCCTGGTCTCGGGCAGCGCCGCCGAGGCCGAGGCGGCGATCCAGCGCGGCGACGTCGCCTTCGTCGTCACGATCCCGTCGGACTTCGGCGCCCGCGTCGCGCGCGGCGACGCGCCCCAGATCCTGGTCGAGGCCGACGCCACCGACCCGGCCGCCGCCAGCGGCGCCGTCGGCACGCTGCAGACGGTCGCGGCCAACACGCTGGCGCGGCTGACCGGCGCCGACGACGGCGAGGCCCGGCCCGGCCGGCTCGAGGTCGTCGTGCACCGGCGCTACAACCCCGAGGGCATCTCGCAGTTCAACATCGTGCCCGGCCTGCTCGGCGTGATCCTGCAGATGACGATGGTGATGATGACGTCGATGGCGCTGACCCGCGAGACCGAGCGCGGCACGATGGAGACGCTGCTCGCGATGCCCGCGACGCCGTTCGAGGTAATGCTGAGCAAGATCCTGCCCTACCTCGCGGTCGGCGCCGTGCAGGTCGCCGTCGTGCTGATCGCCGCGCGCGCGTTGTTCGCGATCCCGTTCGTCGGCGGCCTGCCGCTGCTGCTCGGGGCGGTGTTCGCCTTCGTGCTGGCGCTGGTGCTGCTAGGCTACGCGATCTCGACCTTCGCGCGCACGCAGATGCAGGCGATGCAACTGACGGTGTTCTTCTTCCTGCCGTCGCTGCTGCTGTCGGGCTTCATGTTCCCGTTCCGCGGGATGCCCGACTGGGCCCAGGCGCTGGGCGAGATCTTCCCGCTGACCCACTTCATCCGGATCGTCCGCGCAGTGATGCTGAAGGGCGCCGACCTTGCCGCGGTCTCGCGGGAACTCGCGGTGCTGGGCGTCTTCGTGGCGCTTTATGCCGCCGTCGCGCTGGCCCGGTTCCGGCGCACGCTGGACTGAACGCCACGACGTCTGGACACCGCCTGCGCGCAGGCTTAGGGGAGCCGCGGCAGGTGATGGAATGCTCACGAATGAGGCAGCGAACCCCGACTTTCTGAGCGACGCGGCGGGCGGCAGGCCCGCGCGCGCCGTCCAGTCCTGGGCCCGCCACATCCGCGCGACGATCGCGCTTGCGATCCCGCTGATCGGAAGCCAGCTCGCGATGATCGCAATGGCCGTCACCGACACGGTGATGATCGGCTGGCTCGGCGCCGAGGCGCTCGCGGCCAGCGTGCTCGGCACCCAGGCGTTCTTTCTCGTCTACATCTTCGGCGGCGGCTTCGCGCAGGCGGTAATGCCGATCGCGGCCAGCGCCGAGGGCAACGGCGACGTCCGCGGCGTCCGCCGCTCGGTCCGCATGGGCCTGTGGGTGATGGCGCTCTACAGCGTCGCGATGATGCCGCTGCTCTGGAACATCGAGCCGATCCTGCGCGCGCTGGGACAGCAGCCGGACACGGCGCGCGTCGCCGGCGACTACATGCACGTCGCGCAGTGGTCGCTGCCGCCGGCGCTGATGGTTATGGCGCTGCGCTCCTACCTCGCCGTCGTCGGGCGCGCCTGGGTGGCGCTCGCCATCGTCGTGGTCGGCGTGGCCTGCAACGGCCTGCTGAACTGGGTCCTGATCTTCGGCAATCTCGGCGCGCCGGCGATGGGCGTTGTCGGGGCCGGCCTCGCGACGACGCTGACGAACTTCGTCATGGCGGCGCTGATCCTCGGCTACACGGCCGGCGCCGCGGCGCTGCGCCGCTACGAGCTCTACGTGCGCTTCTGGCGCCCGGACTGGGTCGCGTTCCGCGAGGTGCTGCGGCTCGGCTGGCCGATCGGGGCCACGATCATCGCCGAGGTCAGCCTGTTCTCGGCCTCGTCGATCATGATGGGCTGGATCGGCACGGTGCCGCTGGCCGCGCACGGCATCGCGCTGCAGATCGCCTCGGTCGCCTTCATGATCCCGCTCGGCATCGGCAGCGCCGGCACCGTGCGCGTCGGCGTCGCCTTCGGCCGCGACGACCGCGCCAATCTCGGCCGCGCCGGCTACACGGCGCTCGGGCTTGGCGCGCTGATCGCGCTCGGCAGCGCCGGGCTGTTCTGGATCCTGCCCGAGCGCATCGTCGGGCTCTATCTCGACGACGCCGCGCCGGGTTCGGCCGAGGTGCTCGGCTACGCGGTCCCGCTGCTGCTGGTCGCGGCGGCGTTCCAGATGTTCGATTCGCTGCAGGCGGTCGCGAACGGCCTGCTGCGCGGGCTGAAGGACACCCGCGTGCCGATGGTGATCGCGGTGTTCAGCTACTGGGGAGTCGGCATGCCGGTCGCCTGGGCCTTCGCGTTTCCGCTAGACCTCGGCGGCGTCGGCATCTGGACCGGCCTCGCGCTCGGCCTCGCCGTCGCCGCGGTGCTGCTCAGCGCGCGTTTCATGCTGCGCGACCGATTCGGCCTGCTGCAGCCGGGGCGGGACGCCGCCTGAGCCGGGATCTCGCTCGATCCGCGCATTCCATCGTGCCGGCGCCATAAGATGCGGCTGCCTGTCCGGAAGGAGTCGCACCCCGCCGTCAGACCCGGCCGTGGCAGTGCTTGTACTTCTTGCCCGATCCGCAGGGGCAGGGATCGTTGCGGCCAGATTGCGCCCAGGTGTCCGGATCGGCCGGATCGACGCCGGGCGCCAGGCCCGGATCGGCGGCCATCGCGGCCCCCGCGCCCGCCATCGCCGGGGCGCGCGCCGCCGCGTTATCGAGCACGCCGGCCGGCGCGCCCGCCGGCGCGGCGACAGACTGCCGTTGCGCCGCCTGGGCGCGCGCCTGCAGGCTCGCCATCATCGCGGCCTGCTCCTCCTGCGTCATCACCTGGACATGCGCGAGCATCTTCGTGACCTCCGAGCGCAGCTTGTTCAGCAGCGCCTCGAACAGCTGGAAGGCCTCGGACTTGTACTCGTTCAGCGGATCGCGCTGCGCATAGCCGCGGAACCCGACGACGCTGCGCAGATGGTCGAGCGTCACCAGATGCTCGCGCCAGTTGCGGTCGATCGTCTGCAGCAGCACCTGCTTCTCGACCGCGCGCATCGTCTCCGCGCCATAGCGCCCCGCCTTCGCGGCCATCGCCTTGTCGGCCTCCGCCGCCAGACGTTCGCGGATCACCTCGTCGTCGACGCCCTCCTCGTCGGCCCAGGCCTGGATCGGCAGGTCGAGCCCGAAGATCTCCTTGGCCTGCGCCGCAAGGCCCTCGACGTCCCACTGGTCGGCATAGGCGCGCGCCGGCACGTGCTCGGCCACGACGTCCTCGACGACCTGGTGGCGCATGTCCCGCGTGACCTCCGAGAGATCCGTCGCCTCCATGATCTCGCGGCGCTGGGCGAAGATCGCCTTGCGCTGGTCGTTCATCACGTCGTCGTACTTCAGCAGGTTCTTGCGGATGTCGAAGTTGCGCGCCTCGACCTTGCCCTGGGCCTTTTCCAGCGCCTTGTTGACCCAGGGATGGACGATCGCCTCGCCCTCCTTCATCCCGAGCTTGCCCAGCATCGAATCGAGCCGGTCGGACCCGAAGATCCGCATCAGGTCGTCCTCGAGGCTCAGGTAGAAGTTCGTGCGCCCCGGGTCGCCCTGCCGGCCCGAGCGGCCGCGCAGCTGGTTGTCGATGCGGCGGCTCTCGTGGCGCTCGGTCGCGAGCACGTAGAGCCCGCCGGCGGCCCGGACCTTCTCCTTCATCTCGGCGACCTCGGCCTCGACCTCGGCGCGGACCGCGGCCGGATCGACGTGCCGGCCCTCCTTCTCGGCGGCCTCCAGCCCCTCGATCACCCGCATCTCCACGTTGCCGCCGAGCTGGATGTCGGTGCCGCGGCCGGCCATGTTCGTCGCGATCGTGATCGCGCCCGGACGGCCCGCGTCGGCGACGATCTTCGCCTCCTGCTCGTGATAGCGCGCGTTCAGCACGCTGTGCGGCACGTCGGCCGTCTTCAGCATCTCGCTCAGCGCCTCGGACTTCTCGATGGACGTCGTGCCGACCAGCATCGGCTGGCCCGCCTCGTGCGCGCGCCGGACCTCCTCGACGATCGCCTCGTACTTCTCGCGCGCGGTCCGGAACACCTGGTCGTCGTTGTCCTCGCGGATCACCGGCAGGTTCGTCGGCACCGCGACGACCCCGAGCTTGTAGATCTCGGCGAATTCCTCCGCCTCGGTCATCGCCGTGCCGGTCATGCCGGCCAGCTTGTCGTAGAGGCGGAAGTAGTTCTGGAAGGTCACGCTCGCGAGCGTCACGTTCTCGGGCTTGATCTGGACCCCTTCCTTGGCCTCGATCGCCTGGTGCAGCCCGTCCGACAGGCGCCGGCCGGTCATCATCCGGCCGGTGAACTCGTCGATCAGCATCACCTCGCCGCCGCGCACGATATAGTCCTTGTCCCGCTTGAACAGCACGTGCGCGCGCAGCGACTGGGTCACGTGGTGGACGATGGTCGTGCTCTCGGGATCGTACAGCGACGCGTCCGCGTCGAGCATCCCGAGCGCGCGCAGCCGCTGTTCGATGAACTCGTTGCCCTCCTCGGTCAGCGTCGTCGAGCGCGCCTTCTCGTCCACCTCGTAGTGCTCGGGCGTCAGCTCCGGGATCACCTTGTCGATCGCGATGTACAGATCCGACCGGTCCTGGCTCGGGCCCGAGATGATCAGCGGCGTGCGCGCCTCGTCGATCAGGATCGAGTTCGACCTCGTCGACGATGGCGAAGTAGTGATCGCGCTGGTTCACCTGGGCGAGGTCCGACTTCATGTTGTCGCGCAGGTAGTCGAAGCCCAGTTCGTTGTTCGTGGCATAGGTGACGTCGGCGGCGTAGGCGGCCTTCTTGTCCTCTTCCGGCATGCCGGGCACGACGATGCCGACGGTCAGGCCCAGTGCGTGGTAGACCATCCCCATCCACTCGGCGTCGCGCTTGACCAGGTAGTCGTTGACGGTGACCACGTGCACGCCGCGACCGGTCAGCGCGTTGAGATACACCGGCAGCGTCGCCATCAGCGTCTTGCCCTCGCCGGTCTTCATCTCGGCGATGTTGCCCTGGTGCAGGAAGACGCCGCCCATCAGCTGCACGTCGAAGGGCCGCAGGCCGAGCGTGCGCCGCGCCGCCTCGCGCGCGTTGGCGAAGGCTTCGGGCAGCAGGTCGTCGAGCGTAGCGCCCTGCGCGAGCCGGTCGCGGAACTCGATCGTCTTGTCGCGGATGCCGGCGTCGCTCAGCTTCTGGAATTCGGGCTCGAGCGCGTTGATCGCGTCCACCAGCGGCCGCATGGCCTTGACCTTGCGGTCGTTCGGAGTCCCGAAGACCTTCTTCGCGATCGTCCCCAGTCCAAGCATCGGCGTCTCTTTCTCACAACGTGCCGGCGGGGTTTCTCGAAACGCACGTGCGCGCGTCGATCCGCGCCGCTGACAGCTTTGTCATTCCTGCGGCGCTTGTTCCGCCTATGCGAACGGTCTAAGACGCCCGGCTATCGGGCCGACCTTCGAGGGTCGGGACATAAGCGGCGCGCCCGAGCCTGTCAACGGGACCACCCCGGACAGGCCAGCGCCGCAGGATCACGGTCCCGGCACACGGGACCCACACGGGAGTACTTCATGCGCCGTCACCTGACAGCCGGCATTCTGGCCGGCCTGAGCCTCGCCGGCTCCGCGTTCGCGCAGGAAACCGCCGCCCCCGCGACCGAGGCGCCAGCCGGGCCGCAGGCGTCCTTCGACCCGGCCACCGTGCTCGCGACGGTCAACGGCGACGACATCACCCTCGGCCATGCGGTCGCGATGCTCGAGCAGCTGCCGCCGCAGTATCAGCAGATCCCGGACGCGATGCTGATGAAGGGCCTCGTCGACCAGCTGATCGATCAGGCGCTGCTGGCCCAGACCATCTCCGAGAGCCCGGACGCCGATCCGATGTCGGTCCGCATCCGCGTCGAGAACGACCGTCGCGGCGCGCTGGCCTCGATGGCGGTCGAGGATCGCGTCGGCGGCGAGCTGGACGAGGCCGAGATCGAGGCGCGCTACCAGGAACAGATCGCCGACTTCACGCCCGCCCAGGAATTCCGGGCCGCGCACATCCTCGTCGCGACCGAGGCCGAGGCCGCCGACCTGAAGTCCCAGATCGAGGGCGGGGGCGATTTCGCCGAACTCGCGACCGAGCATTCGACCGATCCGGGCTCGGGCCCGCAGGGCGGCTCGCTCGGCTGGTTCGGCGCGGGCCAGATGGTGCCGGAATTCGAGGCCGCCGTGACGGCGCTCGAGGCCGGTGCGATTTCCGATCCGGTGCAGACCCAGTTCGGCTGGCACCTGATCAAGCTCGAGGAGACGCGCGACAGCGCGCCGCCGACGCTGGCCGAGCTGCGCCCCGAGATCGAGAATACGCTGCGCCAGGAAAAGCTCGCGGCCGAGATCGAGGAGCTGCGCGCGGGCGCGACGATCGAGCGGAGCGAGAACGCGGTCGCCGACGAGGCGATCCGAGCGACCGACATCCTGCAGAACTGAGGACGCCCGATGGCCAAGGCCGCGCCGCCCGTCTCGCCGCTGGCTCCGGCCGGCGGCTTCCCGGAGCTTCCGGTCATCGACGGCGTGCGGTTCGCCGCCGTCGAGGCCGGGGTGCGCTACTCCGGCCGGCTCGACGTGATGCTGGCCGAGATCGCGGCCGGCGCGGCCGTCGCGGGCGTCTTCACCCGGTCGGCGACGCGCTCCGCTCCGGTGCTCTGGTGCGAGGATTGCCTCGCGTCGGGCCGTCGCGGGGCCGGCGGCTACGCGATCCTGGTGAACTCCGGCAACTCGAACGCCTTCACCGGCAGCGTCGGCCGCGAGGCCGTCGCCGCAACCGTCGATGCGGTCGCCGGGGCGCTGGACGTCCCGCGGGACCACGTCTTCGTCGCCTCGACCGGCGTCATCGGCGAGCGCCTGCCGCATGCGCGGATCACCGCGAAGGTCGCCGAGCTCCGCGACGGGCTCGACGCCGCCGCCGCGGCGCGCGCCGCCCGCGCGATCATGACGACCGACACCTTCCCGAAGGGCGCCGCCGCCCGCGTCGACCTCGACGGCGCTTCCAGTCTCGATCGCGGGCTTCGCCAAGGGCTCGGGCATGATCGCGCCCGACATGGCGACGATGCTGGTCTTCCTGTTCACCGACGCCGCGATCGACCCCGACCTGCTGCAATGGATGGTTTCGGACCTGAACGAGCGCACGTTCAACTGCATCACCGTCGACGGCGACACGTCGACGTCGGACACGCTGCTGATGGCCGCGACCGGCCGCGCGGCCATGGTCCCGCTCAAGGCCGCCGACGACCCCCGCGTCGCGCCGTTCCGCTCCGCGCTCGAAGGCGTGATGCGCGATCTCGCGCACCAGGTCGTGCGCGACGGCGAGGGCGCGACCAAGTTCGTCGAGGTCGCCGTGACCGGCGCGGCCAGCGACGCCGACGCCCGCCGCGTCGCGCTGTCGATCGCCAACTCGCCGCTGGTCAAGACCGCCATCGCCGGCGAGGACCCGAACTGGGGCCGTGTCGTCATGGCGGTCGGCAAGTCCGGCGCCGAGGCCGACCGGGACCGCCTCTCGATCCGCTTCGGGGACGTCCGCGTCGCCGAGAACGGCCAGGTCGCTTCAGGCTACGCCGAGGCGGACGGGGCCGCCTACATGAAGAATCCGGAGTTGGTCGTCGGCGTCGACCTGGGCATCGGCCCAGGCGCGGCGACGATCTGGACCTGCGACCTGACGCACGGCTACATCTCGATCAACGCCGACTACCGGTCCTGACGAGTGCGGCGCCGGTGAAGCTCGTCCTCGTCGTGGCGGCGGCGCTTGTCGATCCCGACGGGCGCGTTCTGATCGCGCAGAGACCCGGTGGCAAGGCCATGGCCGGCCTGTGGGAATTCCCCGGCGGCAAGCTCGAACCCGGCGAGACACCCGAATCAGCGCTGATTCGCGAGCTTGACGAGGAGCTCGGCATCGAGACCTGGTCGAGCTGTCTCGCGCCGCTCAGCTTCGCCAGCCACGCCTATCCGGACTTCCACCTGCTGATGCCGCTCTTCGTCTGCCGCAAGTGGCAAGGCGGCGCGCCGCGCCCGCGCGAGCATGCCGCGCTGAAATGGGTGCGTCCGCGCGATCTCGGGCGATTCGAGATGCCGCCGGCGGACCTGCCGTTCCTGCCCGTGCTGCGCGATCTGCTGTAATCGCAAAGGGCGCATTTGACAGGTTGGGCTGACAGACGTTACGCTGCGTTTACAAAAAATCACCGGAGGGAGAAACAACATGTTCCGGACGATCCGAATTTCAAGCTGCGTTTCCGTCCAGGGCGAGTTCGTCCAGGTCCTGTCCGACGGGCGGATGGTCATCCGCATCGGCGAGACGGAGTTCCGCGGCCACCCCGTCGCGGCGCAGCCCGTGCCGCTCCCGGTTCCCGCCATCGGGTCGTCGCTGCGCTGATCGTTCGCCGGGGTACCGCGCGCGTCAGATCCAGCCGCCCAGCTCGCGCTGCACGATGGCCGTGATCATGTCCAGATGCGCCGCTTCGGCGTTCAGGCACGGAATGTAGGCAAAGTCCTCCCCGCCCGCGTGCACGAAGCTTTCCCTTATCTCCTCGTTGATCTCCTCCAGCGTCTCGACGCAGTCCGACGAGAACGCCGGCGCGAGGATCGCGATCCGCTTGTGCCCGGCCTCGGCCAGCCGCGCGACTTCCTCGACCGTATAGGGCTGCAGCCACTCCTCCGGACCAAACCGGGACTGGAACGTCAGCACCACCTCCTCCGCGCCGAACCCGAGCCGCTCGCGCAGCAGCCGCGTCGTCTTCTGGCAGTGGCAGTGATACGGATCGCCCTCGAGCAGGTAGCGCTTCGGCACGCCGTGATAGCTGGTCACCAGCCGGTCCGGCCGCTGCTCCAGCCCCGCATAGGCGCGCTCGACGGACTGCGCCAGCGCCTCGATGTAGAGCGGATCGTCGTAATAGGCCGGCACCGTGCGGATCGACGGCTGCCAGCGCAGCTTCATCAGCGCCCGGAACGCCTGGTCGCAGGCGGTGCCGGTCGTCGCAGCGGAATATTGCGGGTAGAGCGGGAAGAACAGGATGCGATCGCAGCCCTGCGCTTGCATCCGCTCGATCACCGACTGCGTCGACGGATTGCCGTAGCGCATCGCGAAATCGACGAAGACCCGATCGCCCAGCGCCTCGGCGAGCTGCGCCGCCACGCCCTCGGTCTGCGCCCGCGTGATCGTCTTCAGCGGGCTCTCGTCGAGCGCCTCGTTCCAGATGCCCCGGTACGCCCTGCCCGAAGAGAACGGCCGCTTGGTCAGGATCACGCCTTGCAGCAGCGGCTGCCACAGCAGCGGCGAATAGTCGATCACGCGGCGGTCCGACAGGAACTCGTTCAGGTAGCGTCGCATCGACCAGTAGTCTGTCCCGTCCGGCGTGCCGAGGTTCGACAGCACGACGCCGATGCGCGCAGGCGCGACGGCGGGATGATCCTGCGGGGCATGGGCGAGCCTGCCTTCGCCGGCTCGGTCCATGGCGATGGGTTCCTGTTTCATCCGGGCCTCATACATGGCGTGCCGCGCTGCGGCAATCGCCGCCCGAGGCCGCTCCGTCCGCGCCGCGCATCCGCTCCTCCAGCCAGACCATCCGGTCGACGAACCAGAGCTTGCCGAGCGTGATCAGCGCCGCGCCGAACGCCGCGGCCCAGGGGTTCGCCGCGACGACGCCCCAGGCCGCCAGCGGCAGGCCGGCCGCCGAGATCGCCGCCGTCGCCCGCGCCGCGACCAGATGCCCGTGCGGAATCGGCCTCCGCGCCCGATCGAGCAGCCGCCGCTCGCCGAGCACGCCGCGCGACGCCCAGCCATCGAGCCGGTTCGGCGCCGGGAAAGCGCGCGGGTTGATCCAGGTCCAGGCCAGGATCAGCGCGACCGGAACGACGCACCACCATCCGATCCAGACCCGCGCATAGAGCGCGAGCACCAGCGCCGCGCCCAGCGGCACGCGCGTCCAGACGCTCCACGGGTTCGCGTGGCGCCGCCACGTCGCCTCGTCCATCCGCATCAGCCGCTCGGCTGCGGCGAAGCCGAGGAGCCCGGATCGGCTCACCGTCCCGGCTTCTCGCCGGCGCTGCGCTCCTCGACGCCCAGCGCGTCGGCCAGCCGCGCCCGCGCCGAGCCCGGCCGCAGCGGCTGCTGCTGGCCCGGCGCCGGCGCCCAGCCGGTCAGGAACACGACCTCGAACGTCGCCGTCACCCGCCCGTCCGGCGTCGCGAAGCGCTCGGCATAGAGCGCGGCGGCGCGCGCGATCACCGCGCGCCGGGTCGGCGCGCGCAGCCGCGCCTGCATCACGTTGGTCTCGCCCATCGCCCGCAGGTCGCGCATCAGCGCCAGCGCGTCCGGATAGCTGACGTCGAACCGGCTCGAATCGGCGACCGGCAGCGCCAGCCCCGCCCGCTGCATCAGTCCGCCCAGATCCCGGATCTCGCCCATCGGCGCGACGCGCGGGCTCAGCCCCCCGGTCTCGGCGACCTCGGCCTCGCCGAGCGCCGCGCGCAGTTCGGCCAGCGTCTGTCCGCCGAAGACCGCGCCGATGAACAGCCCGTCCGGCGCCAAGGCCCGGCGGCACTGCACAAGCTGCCCGACCGGGTCGTTCGCCCAGTGCAGCGCCAGCGCATGCACGACCAGGTCGTGCGCCTCCGGCTCCAGCGCCAGCACGTCGCGGTCCTCGACCGTGGCCGGCCGCGCCAGTCCGGCGGCCTCGATCACGTCGGCCCAGACCGCCGCGCGCGGGCCGAGCACGACGGGGCTTTGAAACGTCCTGTTAACCTCCCTCAGCCTTTCTGAGACCTCCGCGGCGGCGGCCTCGTGCAGGAAGTCGGCCGGAGCGCTTGCGGCGCGGGCGCGGCGGCGGGCCAGCAGGTCGGGATCGAACAGGTCGGGCGGAACGGTCATGAGGGCGAGCATAGGACGATTCCGGGCCGGCGCCATGGCCGGCGTGACCGCGCGCGCGCTCGTCGACCTGATCTTCCCGCCGCGCTGCCTCGCCTGCTCGGCCTGGACCGACGCCCCCCACGGCCTCTGCCCCGCCTGCTGGCGCGACACGCATTTCATCGCCGGCCCGGCCTGCGCGAAATGCGGCGCGCCGCTGATGGGCGCGGCCGCCCCCGGCGACGTCTGCGACGGCTGCCGACGCCATCCGCCCGCCTGGGACCGCGGCGCCGCGGCCGTGGTCTACGACGGCGCCGCGCGCCGGGTGATCCTCGGGCTCAAGCACGGCGACCGGCTCGACGCCGTGCCGCCGCTCGCGCGCTGGATGGCGAACGCCGGGCGCGACCTGATTGCGGAGGCGGACGTTATCGCGCCGACGCCGCTGCACTGGCGCCGGCTGCTCGGGCGTCGCTACAACCAGTCCGCCGAACTCGCCCGCCGCCTTGCGCGCATCACGGGCCGCCCGGTCTGCGTCGACCTGCTGACCCGCACCCGGAGGACGACGCCGCAGCAGGGAATGACCCGCGACCAGCGCGCGGCGAATCAGGCCGGCGCCTTCGTCGCCACGCCGCGGCGCCTGCCGCTGGTCGAGGGGCGCGCAGTGCTGCTGGTCGACGACGTGCTGACCTCGGGCGCGACGCTGTCGGCCTGCGCCGACTGCCTGCGCGCCGCCGGCGCTGCGCGCGTCGACGTGCTGGCCCTGGCCCGCGTTGCGCTATCCCGATTCGCTGGGTCTATGATGCGGCCTTCCCCCGGAGGATCGCGATGCCGACTGTCACGCTCTACACCACGCCGTTCTGCGGCTACTGCCAGGCCGCCAAGCGGCTGCTGACCGCGAAGGGCGTCGCCTTCGACGAGATCGACGTCGCCCGCGATCCCGGCCGCCGCGCCGAGATGATCCAGCGCGCGAAGGGCGGCCGCACGGTGCCGCAGATCTTCATCGGCGAGACCCATGTCGGCGGCTACGACGAAATGTACGCGCTCGACCGCGCCGGGCGGCTCGACCCGCTGCTCGCGGACTGACGCGGATGCGGGTCGCCCTCGTCCAGCTCTGCTCGGGCGACGATCCGGCCGCCAATCTCGAAGCGACCGAGGCGCTGGTGCGGCAGGCGGCCGCCGGCGGCGCGGACCTGGTCGCGACGCCCGAATGCACGAACATCGTCAGCGCCAGCCGGACGTGGCAGGCCGAGACGCTCGCCCCGAGGCCGAGGACCCGACGCTCCGCCGCCTGCGCGCCGTCGCCGCCGAACTGCGGATCACGCTCCTCCTCGGCAGCCTGCTGCTGAAATCCGGCGACCCGGACGGCCGTTTCGTCAACCGCAGCGTCCTGATCGGCCCGGAGGGCGCCGTCATCGCGCGCTACGACAAGATCCACATGTTCGACGTCGACCTCGACGGCGGCGAGAGCTACCGCGAAAGCGCCGCCTTCCGCCCCGGCGACCGCGCGGTCACGGCCGACGCGGCTGGAGTCCGGCTCGGCCTGACGATCTGCTACGACATGCGCTTTCCCGCGCTCTACCGCAGCCTCGCGCAGGCCGGCGCGCAGGTCCTGACCGTGCCCTCGGCTTTCACCGTGCCCACCGGCCGCGCGCATTGGGAGACGCTGCTGCGCGCCCGCGCGATCGAGACCGGCGCCTTCGTGCTCGCGCCCGCCCAGTCCGGCGACCATGCGGCCGCCCATGGCCGCCCGCGCGCGACCTGGGGCCATTCGCTCGCGGTCGCGCCCTGGGGCGAGGTGCTGGCCGACGCCGGCGCGGGGGTCGGCGTCACCCTCGTCGACCTCGACCTCGCGGAGGTCGACCGCGCCCGCGCCCGCGTGCCCGCGCTCGGCCACGACCGCGACTTCGCGCCGCCCCACGGCGCATGACCGATCCCGTCGTCCCGAGCCGCGACCCGATGGTCATCGCGCTCTTCGGCGAGATCGTGATGATCGAGCAGATGGCCCGCGCCCGGCTGTCCCGCGCGCTGCCCCGGGGCATGGAGCTGTCGCATTTCATGACGCTGAACCACCTCGCGGGGGTCGGCGGCGAGCGCACGCCGGGCCAGCTCGCCCGCGTCTTCCACGTCACCCGCGGCGCGATGACGAACACGCTGCAGCGCCTCGACGCGGCCGGCTATGTGCACATCCGCCCCGACTGGGACGACGCCCGGCGCAAGTGGGTGCGCCTCAGCCCCTCCGGCCAGACCGCCCGCGACCGCGCGGTCGCCGCCATCGCCCCCGTCTTCGACGACCTCGTCGCGCGCCTCGGGGCCGAGCGCATGCGCGGCGCGCTGCCGTTCCTGCGCGCGATGCGCGAGACCCTCGGGGCCGAGCCGCCCCGCTGACGCCTCAGGCCTCCGGCTCCGACGGCCGCAGGCTCGCGGTCACGTAGTTCACCGACAGGTCGCGGTCCGAGATCCGCCAGGTCCAGCTCAGCGGGTTGAACACGAAGCCCTTGCGGTCGACCGGCTCCAGCCCCGCGCCCCGCAGCAGCGCGAACAGCTCGTCCGGCGTGATGAACTTCGACCAGTCGTGCGTGCCCTTCGGCAGCCAGCGCATCACCTGCTCGGCGCCGATGATCGCCATCAGGTAGCTCTTCGGATTGCGGTTCAGCGTCGAGCAGATCATCAGCCCGCCCGGCTTCAGCAGGTCGTGGCACGCGCGCAGGTACGCGGGCGGATCCGACACGTGCTCGACCACCTCCATGTTCAGCACCACATCAAAACGCTCGCCCGCCGCCGCCATGTCCTCGGCCGTCGTGCAGCGATAGTCGATCTCCAGCCCCGACTGCTCGGCATGGACCTGCGCGACCGGGATATTGCGCGCCGCCGCGTCCGCGCCGACGACCTCGGCCCCCAGCCGCGCCATCGGCTCGGACAACAACCCGCCGCCGCAGCCGATGTCGAGCAGCCGCAGCCCCGCCAGCGGCCGCTCGCCCGTCGGATCGCGCCCGAACTCGGCGCAGATCTGGTCGATCACGTAGTCGAGCCGGCACGGCTGCAGCATGTGCAGCGGCTTGAACTTTCCCTGCGGGTCCCACCACTCCGCCGCCATCGCCTCGAATTTCGCGATCTCGGCGGCGTCGACGGTTCCGGCGGTTTGCGTTGCGCTCATGGTTCCAACCTGCAATCTTGCGGCCCGGAAATCGTCCTGGCCCCCGATGGGATACATGGTTCGGCCATGAAGGAAAACAGCACCCGCGAAGGCGCGCACCCGCGAAACGGGCTCTACCCGCCCATCGAGCCGTTCCGCCAGCAGGCGCTGGACATGCCCGGAGGCCACCGGGTCTATGTCGAGCAATGCGGCGCGCCGAAGGGCGAGCCGGTCATCGTGCTGCATGGCGGGCCGGGCGGCGGCTGCTCGCCGGGGATGCGGCGCTTCTTCGATCCCGCGCATTACCGCGCCGTGCTCTTCGACCAGCGCGGCTGCGGCCGCTCGACGCCCCATGCCAGCGTCGAGGCCAACACGACCTGGGACCTCGTCGCCGACATCGAGCGCATCCGCGAGGAGCTCGGCATCGAGCGCTGGACCGTGTTCGGCGGCTCCTGGGGCGCCTGCCTCGCGCTGATCTACGCCCAGACCCATCCCGAGCGCGTGCGCGCGCTGGTCCTGCGCGGCGTCTTCACGATGACGCAGGCCGAGCTCGACTGGTTCTACGGCGGCGGCGCCGGCGCGTTCTGGCCCGAGAAGTGGCGCGCCTTCGCCGAGATGGTGCCCGCCGGCCGAGCGCCACGACCTGATCGCCGCCTACAACGCCCGGCTCTTCGGCCCGGACGCCGCCGAGCGCGCCCGCTTCGCCCAGGCCTGGGCCGGCTGGGAAAGCGGCCTCGCGGTGATCGACCCCGGCGACGGCCGCGCCTACCCGTCCACGAACTACGCGCTCGCCTTCGCCCGGCTCGAGAACCACTACTTCATCAACGGCGGCTTTCTCGAATGCGACGGCCAGATCCTGCGCGACATCGGCCGGCTGCGCGACATCCCCGGCCACATCGTGCAGGGCCGCTACGACATGATCTGCCCGCCGCACACCGCCGAGGCCGTCCACCGCGCCTGGCCCGGCTCGAAGCTCCGCATGATCCCGAACGCCGGCCACGCCCTCTCCGAACCCGGCATCACCTCGGAGCTCGTGTCGATCATGGACGGACTGCGCGGCTGAGGTCGTCCCCGGTGCGGGGCTTTTCGGCGCGCCCGTCGGGCCTGGGCCTCTCGCACTCTTCCGGATTTCATATGGGCGGAAACCCTATCGGGCAGGAACGGGGCCCCGCCAACAGGCGGGGTGAAAAAGCAGTGCGGCCAACAGGCCGCGCCGTTGGCTCACCTGGCTCGCCAGCGCGTCGACGCGCGCGGGCGCGGATGTTACCCTCATCTTCAGGGACGGCTCTGGAGCGCGCCTGATCGCGGCGCAGGATCACGAGGGCGCCGGGATGTACGACCTCTTCTCGCTGCGCGGCAGGCGCGCGATCGTCACCGGCGCCAACCGCGGCATCGGCGAGAGCCTGGCGCTGACTCTGCTTGGCAGCGGCGCGGACGTCGTCCTTGCGGTGCGGCAGACCGAGTCGCTTGACCGGCTGCTGAGGAGCGCGGAGGCCCTCGGGCTGTCCGGCCGGGCCTTGATGGGCCGCGCGCTGCCCGTGGCGATGGACGTGCGTGACGTGGCCTCGATCCGCGCAGGCGTCGCCGCGGGGGTCGAGGCGTTCGGCGGGATCGACATCCTGATCAACAACGCCGGCGTGACCCATGTCGAGGACTCGCTCGCGCTCGAGGAAGAGGACTGGGACTGCGTCGTCGACACCAACCTCAAGGGCGCGTTCTTCGTCGCCCAGGCGGCGGCGCGGGCGATGGCCGAGGGGCGCGGCGGCTCGATCGTCAACATCTGCGCCGCGTCCGCCTTCCGCGCCGCCCCGGCCGAGGCGGCCTATGCGGCGTCCAAGGCCGGGTTGTTCGGGCTGACCCGGACGCTGGCCGCCGAATGGGGCGGCCTCGCAATCCGCGTCAATGCGCTGGCGCCGGCCTATGTCGCCACCGACATGACGCTGCACCTGCACAGCGACGACGACTGGCGCGCCGAGATGCTCGAGCGCCTGCCGATCTCCCGCTTCTCGGACCCCGGCGATCTGGCCGGCGCCATGATCTTCCTCTGCTCGGACGCGTCGAAGTTCGTCACCGGCGCCTGCCTGCCCGTCGACGGCGGCTTTCAGGCCACCTTCTGAGACAACCGGCGCCAGAACGCCGCGGTCAGCCCGCCAGATGCGCGTCGAAGAAGTCCGCGATCTCGCCGAACGCCTCCGCCGTCTCGGGCGACTTCACCGGGCTGCCGCCGGCGATCGTGACGTCGGGGACGCGGGACCTGCTGCTGAGCGATGCCGTGCGGGTCTGCGCGCGGCTGCGCGCCGCGGGGGGGGGGGACGGCGCGCTTGCAGGTGTTCGAGGGGATGAGCCATGCGCAGTTCCTCGATCCCTTCGTGCCCCGAAAAGCGGCGAGACCAGCGGATCGTCGAGGCTCCGCCCGCCAGCATAGAGCGGCCCCGCCGCCCCGACCCAGCCCGTGTTCGACACCAGCACGTTGTCGACGAATTCGTTGGCCTGCACGCTGTCGCCGGCCCCGGTCAGGTCCGCCCAGGGCGTGCCCGGCGCGATCGCCGCGGGCATCGGCCCGCCGGCCTGCTTCAGCCTCAGCATCAGCGCCAGCGTCAGCCCGCCCCCGGCAGACGAGCCGGATCCCGCTCCGCCGTCAGCGCGCCCCAGACCGCCGCCGCGTCCTCCAGCGCCGCCGGGAACGGATGGTCCGGCGCCATCCGGCAGTCGACCGACACGACCTCGATACCGGCCAGCGCCGCCATCAGCATCCCCTCGCCCGCGCCCGCCTCGCCGGGGAACAGCACGTAGCCGCCGCCATGCAGGTGCATCGCCAGCCGGCCGGCTATGCGCTCTGCGGCCTTGGCAGGCGCGATGCGAAAGACCGGCACGCCCGCGATCTCGTCGCGCGCGACCCGGACCCCCATCCGCTCCTTGATCTTTGCGATGTCCGGGGCCGCGACCTCGGCGCTCGCCGCCGCCATCGCCCGCCATTCGGCCGCGTCCTTCGGGATCACGTCCCAGCCTGGCGCCAGCGGCCGGCCGATCACCGCCTGCAACTCCGGGCTCACCGTGTCCGGCACCGGCAGGCTCCGCGCCGGAACCTCCCGCGTCTCGGTTAGCCCCGGCGTCCCACGCGTCGCCGCGGCGGCCAGGATCGCCGAGCGTCGCGACACTTCCATCCCCCTCGTCCCTTGTGGTCCGGACCCGGCTTCGGTCAGTCTGGCCGCAGCCATTGCGCGCCGTCAGCCGAATTGCGGACGGCGCGGCGCCGCACTGCGCGCGGCGAGAACCGCAAGGGCGCGCACGGCCCTTGCCAGAATGTTAACGCGGCTGGAAATATTGTTTAGTATCAGAGCGTTAAATCTGCGGGCACGCGTGCCCGCCTCGGCTCACATCAGCTCGCGGACATCCGTCAGTCGGCCAGTGATCGCGGCGGCGGCGGCCATGCCGGGGCTCAGCAGGTGGGTCCGCCCGCCGCGCCCCTGCCGGCCCTCGAAATTCCGGTTCGACGTCGAGGCGCAGCGCTCGCCGGGGGCGAGCTGGTCGGGGTTCATACCGAGGCACATCGAGCAGCCGGCCATCCGCCACTCGAATCCGGCCTCGATCAGCTTCTGCGCAATGCCCTCCTCCTCGGCCTGGGCGCGCACGAGGCCCGAGCCCGGCACGATCATCGCGCGCAGCCCGGCCTTGACCTTGCGGCCCTCCATGACCTTCGCGACCTCGCGAAGGTCCTCGATCCGGCCGTTGGTGCACGAGCCGATGAACACCGTGTCGATCTCGACGTCCTGCAGCCGGGTGCCGGGCACGAGGCCCATGTAGTCGAGCGACCGCCGCGCCGCCTCGACCTTGCCGCCGGAGAAGTCCGCCGGATCGGGCACGACGCCGGTGATCGGCAGCACGTCCTCGGGGCTGGTGCCCCAGGTCACGACCGGGGCGATGTCCGCGGCCTCGAGGATGACTTCCTTGTCGAAGCGCGCGCCCGCGTCGGTGAAAAGGGTCCGCCACTGCGCCTCGGCCATCTCCCAGGCGCCGCCCTTCGGCGCCTTGGGCCGGCCGCGGACGTAGTCGACCGTCGTCTGGTCCGGCGCGATCAGCCCCGCCCGCGCGCCGCCCTCGATCGCCATGTTGCAGACCGTCATCCGGCCTTCCATGCTGAGGTTGCGGATCGCCTCGCCCATGTACTCGATAACATGCCCGGTCCCGCCGGCGGTGCCGGTCGCGCCGATGATCGACAGCGTGACGTCCTTCGCGGTGACGCCCGGCCCGAGCGCGCCGCGCACCTCGACCTTCATGTTCTTGGCCTTGCGCTGGATCAGCGTCTGCGTCGCGAGCACATGCTCGACCTCGGATGTCCCGATCCCGTGCGCCAGCGCCCCAAACGCGCCGTGCGTCGCGGTGTGGCTGTCGCCGCAGACGATGGTCATGCCGGGCTGCGTCCAGCCCTGTTCGGGGCCGATGATGTGGACGATCCCCTGGCGGACATCCTCGACTCCGTAGTGCTCGATCCCGAAGTCCGCCGCGTTCTGCTTCAGCGCCTCGACCTGGATGCGGCTCTGCTCGTCGTCGATACCCTGCTCGCGGCCGACCCAGGTGGGCACGTTGTGGTCGGGAACGGCGACCGTCTTGCCGGGCGCGCGGACCTTGCGGCCGGCCAGGCGCAGGCCCTCGAAGGCCTGGGGGCTGGTGACCTCGTGCACGAGGTGGCGATCGATGTAGATCAGGCAGGTTCCGTCGGCCGCCTCATCTACGAGATGGGCGTCCCAGATCTTGTCGTAGAGGGTCATCGGTGCGGACATGGCTTAAGGGCTCCGGCGCGGGCTGCTGCGGTCGAGGACGAGAAAGGCTGACCGGTCGGATCAGCCTTCGGCGCGGCGGCCCTGCCGTTCCCGGCCGAAGAACCGCCAGGGCAGGCGCGCGTGGTCGTCCATGTCGACGATGCGGGTCATCGGGGTTTGATACCGCCTCGCGGGCGGCTTAACAAGATGGCGTACGAGCGGTCCGGTCCCACGATGCGACCGCAATCAAGTGTTTGATTTGATTAATAATATGGAACATTGCGTCAGGCGGCCGGCTTGGGCCTGTCTTGGCGCCGTGCCGGGGCGGGCTCGCCGCGCCCCCCGGGCCGCCGCCGCGGGCGCCTGCCGCGATCCCGCAGGCGACGGGCAGGATGCGCGACCGGCTGCGGATCCGGACGCGGCGCGGACGGGACAGAGGCGCCAACGGTCTCGATTGCGCGGGCGAGGGGAGGCAGGAGGCTCGGCTGCATCGGACATGGCTCGGGCGCGGCGCCCTGACGCCTCGACCGGCGTGAGCGTCGGCGCCCTTTAGGCCCGGCGGCGTCCGGTCAAGGGGCGCGTCGTTGGCCCGGCCCGCGCGCGGCGGGGAAGTCGCTTGGGGAGAGACCGGGAATCCGTCGGCTTCGGGGCCTCCGGTCAGAGCGGGGCGCCGCCGGACCAGAACGCGGGCGCGGGGGCGATGCGGGCGGCGGGGAAGCCGCGGCGGTTCGGCAGGATCGGACTCATGCGCCGGACGGCGGCCGGATGCGCCGGGTTGATCGCGCCGAGCCGGATCAGCAGCGTCGCGATCGCGCATTCGGAGGCGCGGGTGGCGCCGTCCTCGATCTTGAGCGCGACGCCGAGGCCCTGGCCGGGCAGGATCGCGACGAAGACCGCCTCGGCGCCGGTCTTGACGGCGACGCCGTTCCCGATCGCGGTCATCAGCTCGGTGCAGGCGCGGCCCTCGCCGGCGACGAGCAGCGGGTGCTCGGCCATCGCCGCGACCAGCGCGCGCGCCGCGTCGCCGCGTGCGCGCCCGAGACCGGACGGATCGGCCATGCGCGCCATCGCGGTCGCGAGCCCGGTCAGCGTGCAGGCGAAGTTCGGCGCCGAGCAGCCGTCGACGCCCCAGACGGGGCTGGTCTCGCCGGTCATCTCCTCGAAGGCGGCGCGCACCGCCTGCTGGACCGGGTGGTCGATCTCGACGTATTCGGACCCGGCGCCGAGATGGCGGCGCAGCATCAGGAAGCCTGCGTGCTTGCCCGAGCAGTTGTTATGGATCTGGCAGGCCGGCAGATGCGCGTCGCGCAGCCTGCGGCGTTCGGGCGCGTCGTCGGGAAGCTGCGGGCCGCAGCGCAGATCGTCCTCCTCGTAGCCGATGTCGCCGAGCCAGCGCAGCACGCGCTCGACATGGATCGCGGCGCCGTTGTGCGAGGCGCAAGCGAGCGCGAGCCGCTCGGAGGGCAGGCCGGCGCCGGCGCCGCTCTCCAGCAGGGGCAGGGCCTGCAGCATCTTGCACGACGAGCGCGGATAGATGACGGCGGCGGGGTCGCCCCATGCGGCGCGGACCCCGCCGCGGGCGTCGGCGATCACCGCATGGCCGCGGTGGCGGCTCTCGACCATGTCGCCGCGCCAGACATCGACTAGCGGAACTGCGTCAGACATCTTCAATGCTCCTCGTCGCCTCGCCGGCTTCTTGCGCATCCCGTGGCGCGAGCGCCAGCCGAATCGCAGGCCGCGACGCAGGGATCCGGCGCCGGCGGCGCGGCTTGATGCTTGCGCCGGCCTGCGCGAGAAGGGCGGGCGGTCGCGGTCGGGTCCCATCGCGGATGGGACTGGCACAATCGGCCGGAGACGGGCTAGAATGGACGCAGGGTGTCGACAAGAGCACTTCCGACGCATGATCGGGAAGATGAAACGGAAGAACGAGCAGGAGATATGCGAACCATGACAGTGTCGCCGTGGAAGGCCCTTGTCTTTTGCTGCGCTGCCGTGAGCACGACGCCGGTCTTTGCGCAGGCCGCCGCGGAGCGCGTGGCCGCGCACAACGCCTGGGCGGTCTTCACCGCCTCGGATCCGCGCGAGTGCTACATCGTCTCGCAGCCGACCGGCAGCGTCGCGCGGCGGGACGGCCAGAACGTCGAGGTGAACCGGGGGGACATCCGTCTGTTCGTGCGGTTCAACCCGGGCGAGGGCGTCAGCAACGAGGTCAGCTTCACCGGCGGATACCCGTTCGACGCCAAGCCGGTCACCGTCGCGATCGGATCGGAGACCTACAACCTGAGCCCCGGACCTGGCGACGCCAACGGCTGGGCTTGGCCGCGCCCGGAGGACGACGCGCGGATGGTGGCCTCGATGCGCCGCGGGTCGACCGCGACTGTCACCGGCGTCTCGACGCGCGGCACGACCACGGTCGACACCTTCTCGCTGGCGGGCTTCACGGCCGCGGTCAACGAGGCCGAGAGCCGCTGCAATTGATCCCGGTCCCGGACTGGCGTCCGGGCGCGAGATCGACTACATGAGGCTGCGGCGTCCGAACGGGCGCCTTTTGGCGTTTTCCGGGACGATGCGATGACTGCGGCTCCGATCGTGCAAGACCTGACCACCCTGCCGCGCCGCGTCGCGGCGGCCGAGGGGCCGCGCTCGCTGATCGGGATGGACCGCGCAAGCCTGCGGGCGGCGCTGGTCGGCATCGACGTGCCCGAGGCGCAGGCCGACATGCGCGTCGACCAGATCTGGGCCTGGATCTATCATCGCGGCGCGCGGGACTTCACGGTGATGAGCAACCTCGCGCGCGACCTGCGCGAGCGGCTGGCCGCGGCGTTCACGCTGGCGCGGCCCGAGATCGTGGCCCGGCAGATCTCCGGGGACGGCACGCGCAAGTACCTGCTGCGGGTCGCCGGCGGCGGCGAGATCGAGACCGTCTACATTCCCGAGACCGACCGCGGCACGCTCTGCGTGTCGAGCCAGATCGGCTGCACGCTGACCTGCTCGTTCTGCCACACCGGCACGCAGCGGCTGGTGCGCAACCTGACCGCCGGCGAGATCGTCGCGCAGATCATGGTCGCGCGCGACGACATCGAGGACTGGGGGCGGGCGCCGGCGGACAAGCGCAAGGTCTCGAACATCGTGCTGATGGGCATGGGCGAGCCGCTCTACAATTTCGACGCGGTGCGCGACGCGATGAAGATCGCGATGGACGGCGCGGGGCTGGCGCTGTCGCGGCGGCGGATCACGCTGTCGACCAGCGGCGTCGTGCCGGAGATCGCGCGGGTCGGCGACGAGATCGGCTGCCTGCTGGCGATCTCGTTCCATGCGACGACGGACCCGGTGCGCGACGCGCTGGTGCCGATCAACCGGAAATGGAACATCGCCGCGCTGCTGGACGCCTGCCGGTCCTATCCGCGGCTGTCGAACGCGGAGCGGATCACGTTCGAGTACGTGATGCTGAAGGGGGTCAACGACAGCGACGCCGATGCGCGCCGGCTGGTCAAGCTGATCGCGGGCATCCCGGCGAAGATCAACCTGATCCCGTTCAACCCCTGGCCGAGCGCGCCCTACGAGCGGTCGGATCCGGAGCGAATCGACGCCTTCGCGCAAATCGTCAACCGGGCCGGCTATGCGTCCCCGGTGCGCACGCCGCGCGGCGAGGACATCATGGCGGCCTGCGGGCAGCTGAAGAGCGCGTCAGAGCGGGTTCGGCGCGCCACAGCGGCGGGCTGAACCTGCGCCTCGGGCAGCCGATCGGCGAAATTCCGCTTGCCAGACCGGGCGTTTGCAAGGTTACCTTAACCAATCAGGCGGGAATGATGCGGTCCGAAGGACCCGACAGAACGAGGGCAGGCTGATGGAGTGGCTCGAAGCCGATTCCGAATCGCGGCGGTTGACCCGGCGCCGGGCGCTGGCGCTGGCGGGGGGATTGCTCGGCATGGCGGCGACGCCGGCCCTAGCGACGCCCTTCGGGCCGTCTTCGGCGCCAAGGACCAATCACATCGTGGTCTCGAAGTCGAAGCGGGTGCTGGAGCTGCGGTCCGGCAAGGAAATCCTGAAACGGTACAAGGTCGACCTCGGGTTCACGCCGCAGGGGCACAAGTTGCGCTCGGGCGACGGCCGCACGCCGGAGGGGCGGTACTGGATCGACCGGCGCAATCCCCGCAGCGAGTTCTATCTCAGCATCGGGATCAGCTATCCGAACGCCATCGACGTGGCGCGCGCGCGGTCGCTGGGCGCCGACCCGGGCGGCGACATCTTCATCCACGGCGAGCCGGTCCGCGCCGGCAAGCGGGCGAAGCGGGACTGGACCGCCGGCTGCATCGCGGTCACGAACGCCGAGATCGAGGAAATCTGGTCGCTGACGCCGCTCGGGGTGCCGATCACGATTCTGGCCTGAAGCGGCCGGCCTGCCCGATCGTGGGTCAGGCGCCGACCAGCTGAACCCACCAGAGCTTGCCGCCGGGATCCTGGTGCCAGCCGAGCCCGAGGCCGCGGCCCTGCGGGTCCATGATCACGCGGCGCGTGTCGGGGACCTCCAGCCAGTAGCGCAGGACGGTCAGGTCGCTGTCGGCGCCCTCGAACAGGTTCTCGCCCAGCACTTCGCCGCGGTATCCGGCGCGGAAGCCGCGCTCGCGCCAGCTGGTCAGGTCGGAGCCGAAGTGCCAGGCGCGCTTCTGGACCGACATGTCGCGGGCATGGGTGTCGGCGGCGGCGCTCAACTCCGCGGAGAGTTGCAGCGGCGCGAGTCCCTCCTGCGCGCGGGCGGCGTTCACCGCTTCGAGATGGCGCAGCCGGATCGGGCCCGCATCCGCCGCGGAGAGCCTCTGCACGCCTCCCGTCTGGGCCGGCGCGCAGGCGGAGAGGGCGGCGGCGGTTGCAGAGACGAGGGCGAGGAGAACGAGACGCGACATTCGGGTGATCCGGTCGGATTGCATTGCCAGCCTCGACGCTTACTGTCTTTCGCGCAGACGTACAAACGCAATTCCCCGGAAGGCCGGCGAATTGCTGACCAAACCGTGAGTTGCGCGCCCGCGGGCGCTTGAGTAGACTGTCGCACTAATTTCTTGATCGGTAGGAGCTTGGCATGTCCGACACGACGGGTCGCAACTTGAATCGACGGGCCTTCTCGCAACTCGTGGCCGGCGTGGCGGCGGGCGCGGCCGGGTTCGCGCAGGGCGGATGGGCTGTCGCGCAGGAGATCGTCGTCGATCCGCTGCGCTCGTATGTGCCGGACGCGAATGACGGGCCCAAGCTGCAACGCCGGGTATCCGGCTCGGTCAGCCGGAACTGGCAGGACTATTTCGGTTCGCTCGAAAAGGACGCGATCCTGTGCGATACGAATGATCGAACCCTGCATTACTGGGGATCGGACGGCTTCTACAGGATCTATCCGACGTCGGTGCCGATGAACGGCGACCTGACGCGGCGCGGTCGCACCACGATCACGATGAAGCGGCCCGCCCCGGAATGGCGGCCGACCGACAACATGATCGCGCGCAACCCGGACCTGCCTCGGTTTGTCGAAGCCGGGCCCAACAATCCCCTGGGCGTGCGGGCGCTCAATCTCGGGTTTCCGGGCGCCTACCGGATCCATGGCACGAACGACATCCGCAAGATCGGCCGGCAGTCCTCGAACGGCTGCATCGGCCTTTTCAACGAGCACATCATCGAGATCTACGACCGCGCCCAGGTCGGGACGCCGGTGTTGCTTATTTGACAACATTGCCGATTTACTCGCCTACCGGGATTTCCTAGATTGAATGTGCGGAAGGAAGTTGGGTAGTCTCTGAGCATTAGCTTGTCCGCTCGCAGGTCCGGATGAGCTAGCAGTTTCGCAGACCCGCACTCTTTAGGAGGATACCGAATGAAACTCATCGTCAGCACTGCGGCGGCCCTTCTGCTCGCCGGCCAGGCCTTCGCCGGCGCGCTCGTTTTCGAAGCCCCGGTCGAGGAAGAGATCATCGTTGCCGAGCCGGCCCCGATGGGCGGCTTCAACGCTGCCTGGCTGATCCCGGTCATCGGCCTTGCCGCCGTCGCCTACGCGATCTCCAACGACGACTCCTGATCCCGCGACCGCCCTTATGGGGCGGAAGCCCGGTTGGCGTCGATGCGCCGACCTCTGAATAGGGTGCGACCTTTGAAAAGGCGGCTTCACGGCCGCCTTTTCTTCGTTCCGGCGGCGCGGAATCTGCAAACGGAGCAGGAGGGGCGTGGCCCGGCGAATCCGGCGGGCGCAGCAACGCGACCGTTGAAATTGCGGCCGACCGAGCCGACCGGGCGGGATCAGCCTCGGCTGCCCGTATAGGGCTCGACGATCTCGAGATCGATAAGCCCCTGCTGCGGTCCCAGCCACTGGATGCTGCGCCAGACGAAGCCGGTGTCGACATCGGCCAGATGCAGGTTCTCGAAGCTCTGCGTCGCATTCTCGCAGACCTCGGTCACCTCGACGCCGCGATGCCGCACCTCAAGGATGACGATGTCGCGGACCGGGCCGAACTCGAACCGACACTGGAACATGTCAAGCTTACCCTGCGGCGCGAAGGCGTGGAGCTCGTAGGTGCGCTGCACGCCGGCCGGCCAGCGCGCGGGCGGGATCGCCGTGACAAGCGGATCGGGTCGCGACGAAGTCGCGGACAGCAGGTCCCAGCCGAGGCCGCGCGACGCGGTGATCAGAGAACCGCGCAGCGTCAGCGTCTGCCGGATGCCAGACGCGTAGGTCACGTAGCCGCCGTTGTTGCTGGCGGCGAACAGGTACGTTGGCAGTTCGTCCTTCAGCAGCCTGGCGCGGATCGTCGCGATGTCCGCCCGCGTGATCTGCGCGCGCGTGAGCTGCGCCGGCGCGGCGGGAGCGCCGTCGGCCGGCGCCGTGGATCCGGGCAGGCCCGGCGCCCGCTCGCCGGGCAGGATCTCCTGCACGGCGGCGTCGACGATCGGGTTGAATTGCCCGTTGCTGCAGCCGGCCAGCGCCAGACCGAGCGCCGCGGCGGCGAGGGAACGTCTCATTGCCAGAAGGACCCCCAGTTGCGCGAAAGCCGCGTCCGGTCGTAGTCGCGGATGATCGGGTAGAGCCGGTTCGACAGGTTCAGCTGCGCCCCGCCGTCGCGCGAGACCGAAGTCAGAGAGACGGTGTTGTTCGCGCGGGTCTCGAACGGGACGGTCCAGCGGAACGGGATCTCGATGGTGACGCCCTTGTCGAAGCTGCCCTCGCCGAAATCCTCCTCCGACACGTCAGTCAGCGTGAAATAGGCGCCCACGGCCCAGCCGTTCGGGAAGCGCCGCGTCAGCGTGAAGGTGCCGCCCCAGTCGCCCGCCAGATAGCGGCCGGCGTCGACCTGCGCCTCCAGATCATAGAAGTTCGTGTCCCAGTAGAGGGACGCGTGCCCGGTTACGACGTTGTAGTCGTAGTAGTCGAAGCCGAACGGATTGTCGTAGTCGCGCTGGGCGACCCAGTTGACGTCAGCGCCGATGCCCCAGTTCTGGTCCACCGGCTTCCAGAGCACCTCGCCGCCGATTCCGCCGAACATGCGCTCCAGCAGGCCGACCGAGGTGCGGGCGTAGGTGCTCTCGTTGAGCTTGAACAGGTAGTCGAGCGACAGCTGCGGCAGCTTGGGCGCGTAGCCGGCGTAGTAGCGCGGCGCGTCGCTGCGCACCGGCGGCAGGTTGCTCTCGGACGGGCCCGGATCGTTCGGGATGTTCAGCGCGGGCTGGCTGATGTTCGTCGTGATCGACAGACCGGGCGCCAGCGCGAGGTTCGATTCAAAGTCGATGTTCAGGCCGATCCGAATCGGATCGCCCGGAGTCAGCAGCGTCAGGAAAGGCGCGGGGACCAGGCTCCAGGTGAAGTCCGGGTAGGCGTCGCGGTACCAGCTTCCCTCGGGCAGCGAGGGCGTGGCGCCGACGATCTCGGTCGTCTGCCAGCTGAGCTCGCCGGCGTTCGGTCGGGCGATCTGGGCTTCGAAATCGGCTCGGTCGATGATGATGGTCGAGGTCCGCAATCCGTCCTGCATCGGCGTGACGCGGAAAGTGCGGACCGAGGCGGGCAGGCCCGCGGCCAGCACGCGGGTCGTGCGGCCGATCGCCTTGGGGTCGCTCTGGAAGCGCAGGTTGGTGATCGCGATCTCGACGGCGCGGCCGCCGGGGTCGGCGTGGAAGCCCTCGAGCTGAATGCCCTCGGAGCGCAGGATCTCCTCGAGCGCGGTGGCCAGCTGGTCGACGGCGGCGGGGTTCGTCGCCCAGTTCCCGCCCTGCGGCGCGTCAGCCGGCATCGGGTTCACCGGGAGCGGGCCGGTGCCGAGATCGGGCGGGACCAGCGGTTTCATCGGGTTGCCGCTGAGCGCGACGTTGAAGCCGACCGACGAGCCGTACATGTAGTAGCCGCCGATCGTCACGCCTTCGCGCAGCCGGTACTCGGCGCCGACATTGACCTGGCTGTTGACCTCGAAATCCGCAGTCGGGCTTTCCTGCTCGCGCTTGTAGTCGTCGGTCGAGTACTCGACCTTGAAGCTGAGCCCGTCGACCGGGGTCACCCACTCGACGCCGCCGAACACGCCGACGTTCTGGCCGCGGAAGAACGTGCTGGACGAGATCTTGCCGCCTTCGCCGAAGTCGTTGTTGCGGTCGCATGCCCCGCTTGCGACGGCGCAGAACGGGTTCTCGAGCGTGTTCGTGCGCGACAGCCTGCCCCAGCCGACGCCGGCGGTCAGCGTGAAGTCGCCGAAGCTCGGGGTCGGGAAGGTCTTGGTCGCGACCAGGTACTCGCTGGAATAGACGCCGGTGCCGAGGAAGTCTCGGAAGCCAAGCCCGATCGCCGGGGTCCAGCTGCGCCACTCGCCTTCCTTCAGCAGCGTGAACTGCACGTCGAAGCTGCGGTCGTTCAGCTCGTAGGTCGGGTCGTAGACGCCATCGTCGTCGCGCTGGCCCCAGTCCTTGATCGTCGAGTAGCGCACCGCGCCCATGATGCGCGGCAGGATCTGGAAGCTGAAGTTGCGCCGCTGGGTCGAGCCGAAATAGCTGTAGCTGAGCGAGACCTGCCCGTCGGGCTGCGTCTGCGCCGTCGGCATGTCGATGAGGCCGGTCATGCCGTAGAGGTTGAGGCTCGGACGCAGGGTCTCGGCCGCTGCCGGGGCTCCGAAGGCCACCGCCACGCTGGCCGCGATCAACGCCGGAACCGCTGCGCTGCCGCGCCGTCCTGCCATACGCCCGCCTCTTGTCAGGGGCTTTCGCCCGCCGGTTTGCGCGTTTGTAAAGCGCTTCAGCGCAGGATTGCCAGCCCGGAGTGGCAGGCCGGGGATTTTACGCCGGCGATGTGGCTTCCGGACCGCTCAGCCGCCGGCGGCAAGGATCGCGCGCAATCCGGCGCGGTAGTCGGGGTGGCGCAGCGCGAAGCCGGGACGGGCCCTGAGGCGCGCGTTCGAGACGCGCTTCGATTCCGCATAGAAACTGCGCGCCATCGGAGACAGGTCCGCGTCCTCGAACGGGACCTCGGGCGGCGGCGGGACGCCGAGCAGCTCGGCCGCGCAGGCGATCACGTCCTGGGGCGGCGCGGGCTCGTCGTCGGCGACGTTCCAGATCGCGCCCGGCATCGGCGCCGCCATCGCGACGGCCAGCGCGCCGGCGATGTCGTCGACATGGATGCGGCTGAAGACCTGTCCGGGTTTCACGATCCGCTGCGCCGTTCCCGCGCGCAGCCGGTCGAAGGCGCTGCGGCCGGGGCCGTAGATGCCGGGCAGGCGGAAGATCTCGACGGCAAGGCCGGTCCCGCGCCACTGGGTCTCGGCGAGGACGCGCCAGCGGCTGCGATCGTTGACCGGATCGAGGGGGCTGTCCTCGTCGACCCAGGCGCCGTCGCGGTCGCCGTAGACGCCGGTCGTCGACAGGTATCCGATCCAGTCCGGGCGCCGCGCCATCAGAGCTTCCCGGTGGCGCAGCAGGACGGGATCGCCCTGCGGACCGGGAGATGCCGAGACGAGGACGTGGCTCGCGGCGGAAATGGCGTCGTCCACCGCGGCCGCATCCGTCCAGTCCGCCGGCTCGATCCCGGCCGCCCGCATCGCGTCGGCGCGCTCGCGCGCGCGGGTCGTGCCGATCACGCGCCAGTCCGGCGGCAGGGTTGCGGCCAGCGCCGCCGCCGAGTAGCCATGGCCGATCGTCAGGAGCACGGGCCGTGTCATCGCGTCTCTCGCGCAGGTCTCGTTCGCCTGTCCTGTAGGGGATCGCGCCGCCGATGCACAGAGCCGCATTCGTTCTCGCCACGGCGCTGGTCTGCTTGGCCAGCCCGCTGCGCGCCGAGATCCGGTCCATCGACGCCTGCGCGGCGGCCGTCGAGGCCGATCCGGAGGCGGCGCGCGAGGAGGCCTCGGCCTGGGCGCGGCTGGGCGGCGGGTCGGAGGCCGCGATCTGCGAGGCGATGGCGCTGGAGGCGATGGGCGCGGCCGGATCGGCGGCGCTGTTGCTGACGCGGCTCGCGGAGAACCCGAACCGCGCGCTGTCGCCGGAGGCGCGGCTCGCCGTCTACGAGGATGCGGCGCAGCTGTGGCTGGATGCGGATCGGCCGGATCTGGCGCTGGAGGTGCTCGACAATCTCGACAAGCTCGCCCCGGCGGCGCCCGAGCGGCTTCGGCTGCGTGCGCAGGCGGCGGCCGCGCTCGGCGACTGGTCCGGCGCGCGCGAGAGCCTCGATGCGCTGATCGAACTCGAGCCGGACGACGCCCCGGCCCATGCGCTGCGCGCGGCGGCGCTGCGGATGGGCGGCGATCCGGAGGCGGCGCGGTCCGAGGCCGATGCGGCGCTGGCGCTTGCGCCCGACCTGCCGGAGGGATTGTTCGAGGCCGCGGCGGCTTCGGCGGAGAGCGGCGACGCGGATGCGGCGCGTCGGCTGTGGCTGCGGCTGATCGCGGCGCATCCCGACCACCCGCTGTCGACCTTTGCGCGCCGCAACCTCGTCGCGCTCGACGCGCCCGGCGATCCGGCGCCGGTCGCAGCGCCGGGGGGCCGGGCCGAGGCCGCGTCCCTGACCGGTCAGGCGGCCGCGAGCCGCGCGAGCGCCCATTCGGCGGCGTCGCGCACCGTTTCGTCGGGATCGTCCGCGAGAGGGCGCGCCGCGTCGGCCAGCGCCGGATCGCCGGAATTCCCGATTGCGTAAAGCACGTTGCGCACGAAGCGGTTGCGGCCGATGCGCTTGATCGGCGAGCCGCTGAACAGGCTCCGGAAGGCCGCGTCGTCGAGCGCCACGAGATCCGACAGGCGTGGCGCGTCGAGTCCGATGCGGGTGCGGTACTTCGCCTCGTGCGCCTCGGCGGCGAACTTGTTCCAGGGGCAGATCGCGAGGCAGTCGTCGCAGCCGTAGATGCGGTTGCCGAGCAGCGGGCGCAATTCCGGGTCGACCGGGCCGTGGTGCTCGATCGTCAGGTAGCTGATGCAGCGGCGGGCATCGAGCTGGTAGGGCGCGGGGAAGGCGCCCGTCGGGCAGATGTCGAGGCAGGCGCGGCAGCTGCCGCAATTGTCGCGTCCGGCTGCGTCGCGCGGCAGATCGAGGGTCATGAAGATCGCGCCGAGAAAGAACCAGTTGCCGAGGTCGCGCGACAGCAGGTTCGTGTGCTTGCCCTGCCAGCCGAGCCCGGCGGCCTGGGCCAGCGGCTTCTCCATGACCGGCGCGGTGTCGACGAAGACCTTGATCTCGGCGCCGGTCTCGGCGACCAGCCAGCGGCCGAGCCGCTTCAGCCGCGCCTTGACGACGTCATGATAGTCGCGGCCGCGGGCGTAGACGGAGATCGCGCCGCGGTCGCGGCGGGCGAGCAGGTCGAGCGGGTCCTCGTCGGGCGTGTAGGCTTCGGCCAGCATGATGACCGACCGGGCTTCGGGCCAGAGCGCGCCGGGGTCGCCGCGCCAGGCGGCGCGATCGGCGAGCCAGCCCATCTGGCCGTGGCGGCCGAGGTCGAGGAACGCGCGCAGCCGCTCGGGGGCCAGCGGGATCGCGTCGGGGGCGCAGACGCCGATGGCGGTGAAGCCTTCGTCGCGGGCGCGGTCGGCGATCCTCCGCGCGAGCGCGGCGGGATCGGGGTCAGAAGTCGAGGTCCGCATAATGCTGCGGCGGGGTGAAGCCCGGCACGAGGTCGGCCAGGATCGAGCGGAAGGCCGGGCGCGACTTGATCTTGGAGTACCAGTCGTGGAGGCCCTGGTTGCGGGCCCAGTCGACGTCGCCGACGTAGTCGAGGCAGCTCAGGTGCGCGGCGGCGGCGAAGTCGGCGATGGTCATCGAATTGCCGGCGAGCCAGCGGCGGTGGTCCATCAGCCAGCCGATGTAGTCGAGGTGGTAGCGGATGTTACGCAAGCCGGACTTGATGTTCTCGCTGGCCGGGTAGCCGGACTTGGAGAGCTTCTTGTTGACGCGCTCGTAGAGGAGGTTCGCGGTGACCTCGCGGTGGAACTTGTCGTCGAACCAGGCGGCGAGGCGGCGGGCCTCGGCGCGGACGGCGGGGTCCTTGGGCAGCAGCGGCGGCTCGGGGCAGGTCTCCTCGAGGTACTCGAAGATCGCGCCCGAAGTCGGCGAGGACGAGGTCGTCGATCTTCAGCACCGGGACCTGGCCGGCCGGGTTCAGGCGCAGGAAGTCCATGCGGCCCTCCCACGGCTTTTCCTCGACCAGTTCGACCTCGATCTTCTTCTCGGCCAGGACGAGGCGGATCTTGCGGCAGAACGGCGACAGCGGCTGGTGGTAGAGACGGCGCATTTGCGGCCTTTCCTTTGTTGCTGCTCGGCGCCCTCTTCATCGCCTTCCGCGCGGGGGTTTTCAACCGGCTGCGGCGAATCCGGCCGAGGGACGGTCAGCCCGGCAGGAAACAGGCGGCGCGGCCGTCCTCGCGGATCGTCGCCGCGCCGCGCTGGATCGCGGCGCCGCGCTCGGCGATGAAGCGGGTTCCGCTGACCGGCGAGCGGCCCTTCGGGTCCGGCAGGATCGCCATCAGCCGCGCGGCGCGCTGGGGGCCGAGCTCGGCGGCGCTCAGGCCGAAGTAGCGCTGCGCCGCCGCCTCGACGCCGAACACGCCTTCGTCGAACTCGGCGACGTTCAGGTAGACCTCGATGATCCGCCGCTTGGGCCAGAGCAGCTCGACCAGTCCGGCGAAGCCCGCCTCGAGGCCCTTGCGCAGCCAGGAGCGGCCGGGCCAGAGAAACACGTTCTTCGCGACCTGCTGCGTGATCGTCGAGCCGCCGCGCAGCCGGTCACGGTCGGCGAGCGCGGCGCGGATCCCGTCGAGATCGAAGCCCCGGTGCAGGCAGAAATTGGCGTCCTCGGCCGCCGCGGCGCTGAGCGGGGCGTATTCGGACATCCGCGACAGGGGAACCCAGTCGCGCTCGATCGCGCCGAGGCGCATCCATTCGCTGATCATCAGCCAGTTGAGCGGGGGGTTGATCCAGCGGAACGCGAGCGTCAGCACCAACGCGGCGACCACGAGCCACAGCATAACCCGGCGCAGCGCGCGCCCCAGCCTCGAAGCGAGGCGACGTGTTCCGAGCGCGCCCATCCCCGCAACCTGTGACGGCAAACGGCGGATCGCGCAAGAACGCGCCAACGGGCTAGGTCGCCGCCGCTTCGGGTGATAGGAAGCCCGCATGCTTGCATCGATCCTAGACGTCCTGATTCTCGCCTTCGCGGCGCTGCTGGTGGCGGTGACGCTGCTGCCGGTGTCCTCGTCGCCGATCTGGTGGATCCGGCTGTGGGACTTTCCGCGCCTGCACATCGCTGGCGCGTTCGTCCTGCTGGCGGTCCTCGCGCCCCTGTCGCCCTGGCCTTGGTTGCTGGCGGCGCTGGCGCTCGCGGGGTTCGCCTACCAGTTTCGCTGGATCAGACCCTACACGCCGCTGGCGAAGCGCGAGGTCGAGTACGCGCCCGACGCGCCGGACGGCTTCACGCTGCTGGCGCTGAACGTTCTGATGGAGAATGACAGGCACGACCTCGTCATCGGCCTGATCGAGAAGACCGACCCGGACGTGCTGCTGCTGATGGAGACGGACGCGGTCTGGGTCGAGGCGATGGCGCCGGTGCTGGAGCGCTATCCGACCGTGGTGCGCCAGCCGCAGGACAATCACTACGGCATGGTCTTCGCTACGCGACTGAAGGTCGACGAGGCGCGGCTGGTCGAGCTGACGCCCGACGACACGCCGACGGCGCTGGCCCGGCTGGTCGCGCCGAACGGGCGGCCATTCGACTTCGTGGGGCTGCATCCGCAGCCGCCTGCGCCGGACGGCGCGGACACCGAAGAGCGCGACGCGCAGATCGTCTATGCGGCGCAGATTCGCACGTCGCGACGACATCCCCGTCATGACGATGGGCGATTTCAACGAGGCGGCCTGGTCCCGGCGCTCGGTCGAGTTCAAGCGCGTCGGCGGCTACGTCGACCCGCGAGTCGGGCGCGGGCTCTATGCGAGCTTTCATGCAAAGCATCCGATGATCCGCGCTCCGATCGACCAGTTCTACGCAACGGCCAATGTCGCGGTCGTGTCGATCGCGCTGGGTCCGCGGGTCGGCTCCGACCATCTGCCGCTGATCGCCCGGGTCCGGATCGAGCCGGAGCTTGCCGCAGGGCTCAACCGGCCTCCGAGGCCCTTGGATCCGGCCGAGATCGAGCGGCTGGACGGCGTGATGGAAGCCTATCGCCGCAGCCTGGACAAGACCACGGCGGCCTGACGCTCAGGGCCGCGGCGGGGCGTCGCGCTCGGCGCGCGCCTCGGCGCGGGCCGCGGCCGAACGGCGCGCGCGCGCGTGGAGTTCCTCGAGCGCGCTGTGCTTGCCCAAGCTGACCGTCGCCGCCGCCCGCGCCGCGCCGATCTCGCCGGAGAGGCGCGCGCGGTCCGCGGCGAGCGCGCGGATGCGCGCGTCGGCCCAGGCGACGCGTTTTCCGATCAGCGCGAGCGGCGCAGCGCCGACGCCCTCGGCCATGTCCTGCGCATGCGTCGCCGCCAGCGCGCGCTGCTCGGCGGCGAGCCGGGCGTCGGCCGCGATCAGCGCCTCGAGCCGTGCAAGGTCCCGGTCGCGGCGGGATCCGGCCAGCGCCAGCAGGTTGGAGAGGCGGGCCGGATTCACGCGGCCCCGCCCCGCGCCCTGGCTGCGCGGCGCATCGTGTCCGCGAAGCGGATCGCCGCGGCGACAGCCCGATAGTGCTCGGGAGCGATCTCGCGGCCCACCTCCACAGTCGCATGTAGCGCCCGCGCGGTGGGCGGGTCCGAGTGGACCGGAATTCCGGCGACCCCGGCGATCTCGCGCATCCGCAGCGCCACGTCGCCCATGCCCTTGGCGATGCAGACCGGCGCCGAGCCCTTGGCGCGCGACCACTTCAGCGCGACCGCGTAATGGGTCGGATTGACGATCACGACGTCGGCCTTCGGCATGTCGAGCAGCATCCGGTTCATGGCGATGGCCTCGCCGCGCTGACGGCGCTGGGCCTTCATGTGGGGATCGCCCTCGGACTGCTTGTGCTCCTCCTTCAGGTCCTGGAACGACATCCGCAGCTGGCGGGCGTGGTCGAAGCGCTGCCAGACCAGGTCCAAGCCGCCGATCGTCACCGCGATCAGGCAGGTGATCGACAGCAGCGTGACGAAGGTCTGGCCGATCAGGCCGCCGAGCACACGCGCGTCGGCGGTCGCGGCGCCGACCATCCTGTCGAGATCGCCGACGAGGACGAGAAACAGCGCGACCGCGACCGCAGTCAGCTTGACCGCGGCCTTGGCGAACTCGACGAGGCCGGTGGGGCCGAACTTCTGCTTCGCGTTCGCGATCAGCGACAGGCGCGACGCCTTGGGCTCGATCTTCGACGCCGACGGCGCAATGGCCTGCTGCGCGATCAGTCCGACGAGGACCAGTGCTGCGGGCGCGAGGAACAGCGGGGCCAGCGCCCATGCGGCGGCGCCGATGATCGCGGCGCTGAGGCCCGGGCCGCCGGGGCCGAGCACCAGGCCGGCCAGCCGGTCCGGCTGGTCGATGAACACCATCAGCGTCGCGCCGGCCCGGTCGATCGACCAGGCGCCAGCCGTGACCGCAGCCGCGAGCAACCCCAGATAGCCGGCGGCGGCGTTGACGTCCGCGCTGCGCGGCACGTCGCCCTTGCGCCGCGCCTCCTCGATCTTGGACGGCGTCGGGTCGAAGACCTTTTCGCCGCTGTCCTCGCCGCCCGCGCTCATCGCGGCAGGCCGAACGGATCGGCCAGCGTCGCGTCGAGCCGTCCGCTCCAGTAGGTCAGGATCAACGGGCTGGCGAGCAGCAGCAGGCCAATGCCGGCGGCGGTGATCGCGGGCGCGCCGATGAAGGCGACCATCAGCTGCGGCATCGCGCGGTTGATCGCGCCGAGCGCCACGTTATAGGCGAATGCGGCGATCACGAAGGGCGCCGCCAGCGAGAAGCCGAGCGCGAAGGCCATTGCGACGCGCGCGACGCCCCAGGCGGCGACGTCCGAGGCGGGCAGCGCGGCCCCGATCGGCAGGATGTCGTAGCTCGACGCCATCGCGACCGCCGCCTTGACGTGCAGGTTGCCTGCGACCGCCAGCGCCGCGCCGGCCAGGGCGAGGATGTTGCCCATCGCAGGCATGGGGTCGGGCGTCGCGCCGGCGCCGAAGATCTGCGAGAGCGAAGTCGATTGCGCGGCGATCGAGCCGGCCAGTTGCAGCGCGAGGACCAGCAGGCGGACCGCGAGGCCGAGCAGGAGCCCCGCGCCGGCCTCGATCAGCATCAGCAGGAAGAACGGACGGCCTGCGTCGACGGCGAGCGCGTCGGGCGCGGCCATTGGCGCCACGATCAGCGTGAAGGCGATGGCCGCGGCGAGCCTGACGCGGGCGGGGATCGAGTGGTCTCCGAAGCCGGGCAGCAGGGCAACCACCGCGCCGACGCGCACGAAGACCAGGATCGCGGCGGCGAGGCCGGCCTCCGTCATGTCGGCAAGCTGGGCGAGGCCCTCGATCATGCGAGCCCCAGCACGGCCGGGCGGGCCTGCGCGCCGATCTCCTCGAAGCTGAGCACCGGGTTGCGGATGCCCTTGGCGCTGAGCACCGTATGGAGGAAGCGCCGGCGCCGGGTCGAGGTCACGACGGCCGGGTAGCGGCCCTGCGCGCCAGCGGCGGCGAGCTTCTCGGCGATGGAGCCGGCGAGCCGGTTGAACTCGGCGGGCGGCAGCGCGACGTCGACGATGCCGGAGCCCTCGGGCAGCTGGTAGCGGACGAAGAGCTCCTCCCATGCGGGGGCGAGCTGGATCAGCGGCAGCGCGCCGTCGGGCTCCTGCACCTCGGAGACGAGCTGGAAGCCGAGGCGGTGGCGGACGTGCTCGGTGATCGCCTCGGCGCTGGCGCTGGGCGCGTAGACCTCGGCGATGGCCTCGAAGATCAGCGCGAGGTTGCGGATCGACACACGCTCGTCGAGCAGCAGGCGCAGCACGGCCTGCAGCGTGTCGATCGGGAACTTCTCGGGCACGAACTCCTCGAGGATGCGCCGGTTGGCCTCGGCGCGCTTGGTGTCCGACAGCGACGTGAACTCGTCGAGCAGCTTGCGCAGCGCGCGGCGGTTGAAGAGCCGCCCGAAGTTCGCCTTGACGATCTCGAGCAGGTGCGTGGCGACGACCTCGACCGGAGCGATCACCGTCAGTCCCATCAGCGCCGCCTCTTCCTGTCGGCCTTCGGCGATCCAGCGCGCGGGCGCGCCGTAGACCGGTTCGGCGACGTTGCGGCCGTCCGGCGCAGGCGTGGCGTCGTCGGGCAGCAGCACCAGCACCTGGTCGGTCTCGATCGTCGAGCGCGCCGCCTCGACGCCCTGGATGCGGATCGCGTAGGTCCCCGGCGCGAGGCCGGCATTGTCGGTAAGCCGGATCTCGGGGAGGATCAGGCCGAACTCGCCGGCGATGTGGTTGCGCATGTTGGCGATGCGCGCGTCGAGGCCGGTGGCCGCGTCCATCACGACCGGCACGAGGTCGGGCGCGAATTCCATGTGGATCTCGTCGACGTCGAGGAAGTCGCCGAGCGACTTCGACCGGGGCGCGGCGCTGGTCTCGGTGGGCGGCGTCTTCTCCGCGTCGGCGCGCCGGGCGGCCGTGTTCCGCGCGACGAAGGCCGCCCCCGCCAGCGCCGCCGCGCCGACCAGGAACGGAAAGAATGGCAGGCCGGGGATGAACGCGAACAGCGCCATCAGCAGCGCCACGGTCGCCAGCGCCACCGGGTAGCCGCCGAGCTGGCCCATCAGCGCGCGGTCGGTGGAGCCGATCAGGCCGCCTTTCGACAGCAGCATTGCTGCGGCTATCGAGATGATTACGGCCGGGATCTGCGTGACGAGGCCGTCGCCGACGGTCAGGATCGAATAGGTGCGGAACGCCTCGCCGATCGCCATGCCGTGCACCAGCACGCCCATCGCGAGCCCGACCACGAGGTTGATCAGCGTGATCAGCAGGCCCGCGACCGCGTCGCCCTTGACGAACTTCGAGGCGCCGTCGAGCGAGCCGAAGAAAGTGGTCTCCTCCTGCTCGATCCGGCGGCGCTCGCGGGCCTGGTCGTGGCTGATCGCGCCGGCGGCCATGTCGCTGTCGATCGCGAGCTGCTTGCCGGGCATGCCGTCGAGCGCGAAGCGGGCGCCGACCTCGGCCATGCGGCCCGCGCCCTTGGTGATGACGATGAAGTTGACGATCAGCAGCACGCAGAAGACGACGAGGCCGAGCGCGACCGAGCCGCCCATGATGAACATGGCGAAGCCCTCGATCACCTCGCCGGCGGCGTCGGTGCCCTCGTTGCCCTTGCCGATGATCAGCTTGGTCGAGCTGACGTTCAGCGACAGCCGCAGCATCAGCGACGCGAGCAGGATCGTCGGGAACACCGAGAAGTCGAGCGGACGCTGGATGAAGAGCGTGATCGTGAAGATCAGGATCGCCAGCGCGAAGGATGCGGCGAGGCCAAGGTCGAGCACGATCGCCGGCATCGGCAGGACCATCATCACGATGACCGCCATCAGCGCCAGCGCGAGCAGCACCGTCGGCTGCCACAGCGCGCGCGGGTCGAACGCGGCCAGCATCAGAAGAGCCCGCCGGCGGCCGGGACGAACAGCGGGGCGCCCGTGCTGAGCATCGGCGTGCCCTCGCGCAGCATCGGCGCGCCCTGGACCAGCAGCCCGGGGCCAGCGGGCGCGTTCGCGAGGCCGGCGAGGCTGCCCATGACCGGCTCCGGCGGCGGTCCGGCGAGGCGGATGCGCTCGGCCATCGCCTGGCGCTGGGCGGCGCGGCGTTCGGCCCGGCTGGAGCGCGTGCCCGCGAGCGTCGCCGTGGCCGTCGCGACCAGCGCCTCGGCGTCGAGCGACGGCGCATGGTCGACGACCATCCGGTCGAAGCGGGCGCGGTAGATTTCGGCCAGTTCCGGCGTCAGCGAATGGTAGGCGCCGGCCGCCGCCGACCAGTCGCCGCGTTCCTCGTAGAGCGTGCGCAGGAACTGGGCGGCATAGGTCGCCGTCCATTCCGGGTCGAACATGTCGTCGAGGCTGGGAAAGGCATGGCCGTGCCAGCGGTAGTTGATCTGCACGCAGCCGACGTCGAAGGACTTGCGGCCCTGCGCGAGGCTGTCCTCGGCGAAGGCGAGCGCCTGTTCGCGCGTGTCGAACCAGTAGCCCTTGCCCTCGCGGTTGATCGCCCAGGGATAGGGGCGCAGCCGGCCCTCGGACTTGCGGCCGGTCTCGGTCAGCGCCACCGCGTAGAGCACTTCAGGCGGCACCCCGCCGCGGCGCGCGCCGTTGACGATCGCCCGCTCGCAAAGGTCTGCGGCCGCGTCTTCGGGCTGAGCCCGGGCGCCCGGCGCGGGCGCCAGCGCCGCGCAGAACGCGAGCGCCGCGGCGAGCGGTGCTCTCATGGTCCGGGCTACTCCTCAAACCTCACGATCCGAGGAGTAGCGGCGCAGGGTTACCGGGAAGTTAGCGCCGGCATCGCCCGCGCTCAGGCCTCGGCGTTCAGGTGCTGCTCGAAAAAGGCGAGGGTGCGTGACCAGGCGAGTTCTGCGGCCTCGGGATCGTAGCGCGGCGTCGTGTCGTTGTGGAAGCCGTGATTCGTGCCGGGATAGACATGGGCCTCGTAGTGTCTTCCGGCCGCCTGAAGCGCCGCCTCGTACGCCGGCCAGCCGGCGTTCACGTTCTCGTCGTTCTCGGCGTAATGCAGCAGCAGCGGAGCCTCTATTGCCGGCACGTCCTCGGCGGCGGCCTGGCGGCCGTAGAACGGCACGGACGCGGACAGGCTCGGATAGGCGACGGCGAGCGCGTTGCAGACGCCGCCGCCGTAGCAGAACCCGACCGCGCCCACGCGCCCCGTCGACCCGGGGTGTTGGGCCAGATGCTCGTATCCGGCGAAGAAGTCAGCCATCAGCTTCTGGGGATCGAGCTGGCGCTGCATCTCGCGCCCTTCCTCGTCGTTGCCCGGATAGCCGCCGAGCGACGTCAGGCCGTCCGGCCCGAGGGCAAGGTAGCCCGCCTTGGCGGTGCGGCGCACGACGTCCTCGATGTAGGGGTTGAGGCCGCGGTTCTCATGCACGACCAGCACAGCGGGGAGCGGGCCTTCGGCTTCGGCCGGGCGGGCCAGCAGGCCGCGCACGGTCCCGTGACCCTCGGGGGACGGGTATTCGATCTGTTCGGTGACGATCGCGGGGTCGTCGGGGGCAACCTGCTGGGCCAGCGCGTAGTTCGGGCGCAGCTGGTCGAGCAGCGCAGCGGCGCCGACGCCGCCGACCGTGTATTTCGCCGCATGGTCGAGAAAGGCGCGCTTGCTCATGCGCCCGTGAACGTAGCCGTCGTAGAGTTCGAGGATCCTGGGGTCGAAGTCGCTGGCGCGCTTGCGCGGTTGCATGGGTTCTCCCTTCAAAACGCGGCGCCGGGTCGCGCCGCGGGGGAGGGTACCCCGCATGCTCCGCGGGTCAGCCAAACTCTGCGTGAACGGGGACAGGGCCGGGAGCGGCGCGGTCAGAGGATGAAGTCGCTCAGCGACAGGTGCGGCGCCATTGCGACCTCGACCGCATCAGCGGAGGTCGAGCCGTCGTCGGAGTCTTCGGCCGGGGTCTGCGGCGCCAGTTCGATCCGCAAATCCGCGACGCCGTCCCCGGTCACGTCGGCCTCGATCACGCCGCTGTCGCGCCGCAGCTGGCCGGAAACGCCGTCGAACTGCGACCGACCGATGAACTCGAAGGCGTCGTGCCGGTCGGTCAGCGCGTTGGCGTCGATCCCCGACAGGTCCAGTCGATCGATCCCGATCTCGAAATCGACGATGGTATCCGGCGCATTGGTCGCGGACTCGTCGAGCGCGCGGAACAGAAAGACGTCGGCGCCGCTTCCGCCGGTCAGGAAATCGGCGCCGCCGCCGCCGACCAGCGTGTCTTCGCCGGATCTGCCGTAGAGGCTGTCAACGCCGCCGCCGCCGAGCAGCCGGTCCTCCCCGCCCCCGCCGACCAGCCGGTCGTCGCCGCTGTTGCCGGAGATGCGGTCGTCGCCGCTGTTGCCGTAGATCAGGTCGTCGCCGCCGTTGCCCGACATCCTGTCGCTGCCGTCGCCGCCGCGCAACTTGTCCTTGCCGCCGCCGCCGTCCACGCTGTCGTCGCCATCGCCGGACGAGATGATATCGCTGAAATCCGTCCCGACGATCTCGTCGGCGTCGTCGGTGCCAAGGATTTCGGGCGCAACGGCGTCCTCGGTCTGCCCAAACCAGACGCTGAAGCCACGGCCTTCGTAGATCCCCGGGCCGAAGCTGGTATCTACGCCGATACCGATCGCTCTGAGCTCGATGCCCTCCCAAACGTCCTTGTTCGCCAGGATCGCGTTGTGCGACGGCGAGTTCTTCCAGGCGTCGAGCGCTTCGTCCGTGGTGCCATAGCCGGCCGCGGCGATCTCGTAGCCGGAGGAACTCGTAGCCGGTGCCGAGCCGTTCCGGCGCATCCCACATCGCCTGCGGGTTGCTGTGATCGTCGGGGTAATCGGCGTCGCTCCAGCTGTGCAGGCTGCGGCCGTCGTCGGGAAGCGCCTCGCCCTCGCCCCAGATATTCTCGCGCCAGTCAACCACATGGCGTCCCGCGGTAGCCGACAGCGCCGCGGAAAGCGGGAGAACCGTCAACCCCAGGCTGGTGCGATACACGTTGATCGCATGATACAGCGCCAGCTCTTCGAGGCTGATGCTGTCCTGAACGTTCGGGCTGGTCAGGTCGACGGTCATGCGGAGGGGCGTTTTCTGTTCATGGTTGTATGGTTAAATTAATTGCAGCCCCCACCGCCATCAATCCCTGCAGTCCAGTATGGTTAAGGCTACGCTCTGACGCTGAGCCAGCGTCGCGTATGACATGCGACGGCGGCTTGGCGGACAGCCGAATGCGACCTCAATCCGAGGTTGAGCGACGCGTCCCGAGAATTCTGCGCAGATTTCAGCCGGGATGCCAGCGTCAGCTGGAAGGCCGGAGCGGTCGGCGGCGTGGCACGGGCGCGCTCATGCTGCGACCCGGCCTAGGCTTCGGCTGCGAACCGCTTCGCCGAGCGCCTGGAACAGCGGGCGCGACACAGGATCCTCGGCGGCGCGCCATTCCGGATGCCACTGAACCGCCAGCGCGAATCCCGGCGCCTCGTCGATTCGGATCGCCTCGGGCGTCTCGTCGGGCGCGTGGCCCTCGATGACCACGCGCGGCCCGCGCTCGCGGATGCCCTGGCCGTGCAGCGAGTTAACCATGACCTCGCGGGCGCCGAGGATGCGTTCGAACGCGCCGCCCGCGCAGAGCCGGACCATGTGGCGGAGCTCGAACTTCTCCTCCAGCGTGCCGTCGGGAGGCATCCGGTGGTTCATCCGGCCCGGGATCTCGCGTATCTCGGGGTCCAGCGTTCCGCCGAAGGCGACGTTGAATTCCTGGAAGCCGCGGCAGATGCCGAACACCGGCACGCCCTTCGCAACGCATTCGCGGATCAGCGGCAGCGCCACCGCGTCTCGGTCCGGATCGAAGGCGCCGTGCTTCTCGGTGGGCTCCTCGCCCCAGTGCGACGGATGCACGTTCGGGCGGCCGCCGGTGAAGACGAAGCCGTCGCAGGCCTCCAGCAGGTCACTGATCGCGCCGATGCGCGGCACCGCGGGAACGATGAGCGGAATGGCGCCGGTCAGGTCGGCGACGGCCTCGATGTTGCTGAGGCCGACCGCCTGGACCGGGTATTCGCTGTTTACCAGATGTGCATTGCCGATAATGCCGATGACTGGACGTGCCATGAACTCGCGAACCGTTTGGAAGATGCCCAAAACATAACCCTGATGTCGCGCTGCGTCGAGGCCCGCTCGCCGCGCCGCCGCCTAGGGCACTTGACCCATTTCACGCTGGCGTGAGAAATTCGCGCCGCTCCCGCTCCGGGAGGGAAGGGCCAGAATGCGCAGCGAAGCCGAGCCAGAGCCGGTCCGGTTGGCAGACTACACGCCGCCGGCCTATCTCGTGGACAACGTGACGATGGTGGTCCGGCTGGCGCCGGGCGCGACGTGCGTGCGCGCCGAATTGTCTTTGCGGCCGAACCCGCTGTGGCACGAGGACGCGGCGCGCGACCTGCGGCTCGACGGGCGGAGCCTGAAGCTGGTCTCGGCCGCGCTCGACGCCGAGGCGCTGCCGCAGAACGCGCTGGCGATCGACGCCGAGGGGCTCACGCTGCCGGAGGAGCTGCTTCCGGACGGCCCGTTCGTCTGGACCTGCGAGACCGAGATCGAGCCGGACGCCAACACCGCGCTCGAAGGGCTCTACATGTCGAACGGCATGTACTGCACGCAGTGCGAGGCGCAGGGGTTCCGGAAGATCACGTTCTTCCCGGACCGCCCGGACGTGATGGCGACCTACCGCGTCCGCATCGAGGGCGACGCGCCGGTGCTGCTGTCGAACGGCAACCTCGCCGCGGAGGGCCCGGGCTGGGCCGAGTGGGAGGACCCGCATCCGAAGCCGTCGTACCTGTTCGCGCTGGTCGCGGGCGACCTGCGGGCGGTCGAGGACCGGTTCGTCACGCGGTCGGGGCGCGACGTGCTGCTGCAGATCTGGGTGAGGCCCGGCGACGAGCCGCGCTGCGCCTACGCGATGGACGCGCTGAAGCGGTCAATGGCCTGGGACGAACAGGTCTATGGTCGCGAGTACGACCTCGACCGCTTCATGATCGTCGCCGTCGACGACTTCAACATGGGCGCGATGGAGAACAAGGGCCTGAACGTCTTCAACTCGAAGTTCGTGCTGGCGAGTCCCGAGACCGCGACGGACTCGGACTACAAGTCGATCGAGGCCGTGATCGCGCACGAGTACTTCCACAACTGGACCGGAAACCGGATCACCTGCCGCGACTGGTTCCAGCTTTGCCTGAAGGAGGGGCTGACGGTCTTTCGCGACCAGCAGTTCTCGGCAGACATGCGCTCGGCCGGGGTGCAGCGGATCCACGACGTGATCCGGCTGCGGAGCGCGCAGTTCCGCGAGGACGCAGGCCCCCTCGCGCATCCGGTGCGCCCGGCCGAGTATGTCGAGATCAACAACTTCTATACCGCGACGGTCTACGAGAAGGGCGCCGAGGTCGTGGGCATGCTGCGGCGGCTGGTCGGGCCCGAGACCTACTCGCGCGCGCTCGACCTCTACTTCGAGCGCCATGACGGCCAGGCGGTGACGATCGAGGACTGGCTGCGCGTCTTCGAGGATGCGTCCGGCCGAGACCTGACCCAGTTCATGCTGTGGTACACGCAGGCCGGCACGCCGCGCCTGAAGGCCGAGACCGAATGGCGCGACGGGCGCTTCACGCTGCGGCTGTCGCAGGCGACGCCGGCGACGCCGGGCCAGACCGACAAGCACCCGGTGGTGATGCCGGTCGCCTACGGGCTGATCGGCGCGGACGGCGCGGTGCTGGACGAGGGCGTGATCGAGTTCGAACTCGGCCGAGGCGGAGCGGAGCTGGGACCTGCCCGAGCGGCCGGCGCCGTCGCTGCTGCGCGGCTTCTCGGCGCCGGTGATCCTGGAGCGCGAGATCGGCGCGGAGGAACGCGCGCATCTGCTCGCGCATGACGACGACCCCTTCAATCGCTGGGAGGCGGGACGGGCCTATGCGCTCGACCTGCTGACGCTGCGCGCCGAGGACGAGGCCGCGGCTCCGGATCCCGTCTGGGGCGCGGCGATGGCGGCGGTGGCCGACGATGCGCGGATCGATCCCGCGTTCAAGGCGCTGGCGCTGGGCCTTCCGGGCGAGGAGGAGATCATCGCGCACATCGCCCGGATCGGACGCACGCCCGATCCGCTGGCCGTGCACTTGGCGCGCCGCGCCGTGCAGCGGGATCTCGGCGCGGCGCTCGGCGACCGGCTGGAGGCGCTCTATGCGGCGAACGAGACCGCCGGGCCGTTCTCGGCCGATGCGGAGGCCGCCGGGCGGCGGGCGCTGCGCGGGCGGGCGCTGGCGCTGATCTGCGCGCGCGACGACGCGCCCGACCTTGCGCGCGCGCATTTCGCCGCCGCCGGGAACATGACCGAAGCGATGGCGGCGCTGGCCCTGCTGGCGGCACGTGGCGCGGCCGGGGACGAACTGGCGGCGTTCCACGACCGCTGGCGCAGCGACCGGCTGGTGATCGACAAGTGGTTCGCGGTTCAGGCGAGCCAGACGCCGCCCGAGCGCGCGGTCGAGACGGTCGCCGCCCTGTCGGCGCATCCCGACTTCGACTGGCGCAACCCGAACCGGTTTCGCGCGTTGATCGGCGCGTTCGCCGCGGGCAATCCGGCGGGGTTCCATCGTGCGGACGGAGCGGGGTATGATCTGGTCGCGAATTGGCTGATCCGTCTCGACCCGGTCAATCCGCAGACCGCCGCCCGCCTTGCCGGCGGTTTCGGCGCGTGGCGGATGTTCGACGCGGATCGGCAGGCGCGGATGAAGGGGTCCCTGCGCCGCATCGGCGAGGCCGAAGGCGCCTCCCGGGACATGGGCGAGATCGTCGCGCGCGCGCTGCGCGACGACGGATAGGCGGAGGCGGCGTCATGCAAGCGCTCGATGTGCAGGCGGAAGGCAAGGATGTGACGGCGGCCGACATCAGGGGTCTCGTCGACCAGTTGATCGAGGAGCGCGCGCCCTGGCTGCGCCGCGACGACGCCGGCGCGCGCGCCGCGCGGGCCGTGCTGCACCGCGTGCTGCAGTACGAGCGCACCGTGCGGATCGGCGAGACGCTGAGCCCGATGCCCGGGCGCGACATGCTGAGTTCGCTCGCCGACATGATCGCGCGGCATCTGGACGTGACCGGCCTCGACCACGTGCCGGCGACCGGGCCCGCGGTCATCGTGTCGAACCATCCGACCGGCATCGCGGACGGCATCGTCGTCTGGCGCGCGCTGGCGCAGCGGCGGCCGGATCTGTTCATCTTCGCGAACGCCGACGCGCTGCGGGTGCTGCCGCGGCTGTCGGACGTGCTCGCGCCGGTCGAGTGGCGGCCCGAGAAGCGCACGCACCGGCAGAACCGCGAGACGCTCGCCTATGCGCACCAGGCGTTCGGCGAAGGGCGGATGGCGGTGATCTTTCCGTCGGGGCGGCTCGCGAAGCGGCGCTGGTGGTCGCTGCACGAGCGGCCGTGGATGGCCTCGGCGGCGATGCTGGCGCGCAAGTACGACCTGCCGATCGTGCCGATGCACATCACCGCGCGCAACTCGGCGCTGTTCTACATGTTCGACCGGATCCACCCGACGCTGCGCGACATCACGCTGTTCCACGAGATGCTGAACAAGGTGCACCAGCCGTACCGCATCTCGATCGGGGCGCCGATCGACGTGGCGACGCTGCCCTCGGGCACGGTGGAGGCGACCGAGGTGCTGCGCGCCCGGACGCTGGAGCTCGGCGGCGAGCGGCCGCAGACGGTGCTGACCGCGCCGCGCTACTCGAAGCCGCGCCGGCGCCTCGCGCCCGCCACGCCCTGAGCCGACCGGCGCATCCGCTGGCGCGGCGGCCGCCGGCCTTGTTCCGGCGCCGGGCCGCTTGTATGACGGGCGCGCCCATCCTGCAGGAACGATCATGACCGAGCTCGCGTACCGGGAACCCGACCCGAAGATCATCGCCGGCGCCAAGGGCGACTGGGAGATGGTGATCGGGCTCGAGGTCCACGCCCAGGTCAGGTCGAACGCGAAGCTGTTCTCCGGCGCCTCGACCGCGTTCGGCGCCGAGCCCAACACCAACGTCAGCCTCGTCGACGCGGCGATGCCGGGCATGCTGCCGGTGATCAACGGCTTCTGCGTCGAGCAGGCGGTGCGCACCGGGCTGGGGCTGAAGGCCGCGATCAACCTCGTGTCGCGCTTCGACCGCAAGAACTACTTCTACCCGGACCTGCCGCAGGGCTACCAGATCAGCCAGCTCTACCAGCCGATCGTCGGCGAGGGCGAGGTGCTGGTCGACATGGGGCCGGGCGTCGCGCGCAAGGTCCGCGTCGAGCGCATCCACCTCGAGCAGGACGCGGGCAAGTCGATCCACGACCTCGACCCCAACGCCACTCTGGTCGACCTCAACCGCACCGGCGTCGCGCTGATGGAGATCGTGTCGCGCCCCGACATCCGCGGGCCGGAGGAGGCGGCGGAGTATGTCCGCAAGCTGCGCCAGATCCTGCGCTACCTCGGCACCTGCGACGGCAACATGCAGGAGGGCAGCCTGCGGGCGGACGTGAACGTCAGCGTGCGGCCGGCCGGGACGGGCGCGCTCGGCACGCGCTGCGAGATCAAGAACATGAACTCGATGCGCTTCATCGTGCAGGCGATCGAGTACGAGGCGCGCCGGCAGATCGCGATCCTCGAGGACGGCGGCAGCGTCGACCAGGAGACCCGGCTCTACGACCCGAACAAGGGCGAGACGCGCTCGATGCGCTCGAAGGAAGAGGCGCACGATTATCGCTACTTCCCCGACCCGGACCTGCTGCCGCTGGAGCTGGACCCGGCCTGGGTCGATGCCATCCGGGCGGCGCTGCCGGAGCTGCCGGACGCGAAGAAGGCGCGCTTCGTGCTCGACTTCGGCATGACCGAGTACGACGCCGGCGTGCTGACGGCCGAGACCGCGAGCGCCGATTTCTTCGAGGCGGTAGCCGCGGGGCGCGACGGCAAGCAGGCGGCGAACTGGGTTATCAACGAGCTGTTCGGCCGGCTGAACAAGGAAGGCCGGACGATCGAGACCAGCCCGATCGCGCCGGCGCAGCTCGGCGGGCTGATCGACCTGATCGGCAAGGGCGACATCTCGGGCAAGATCGCGAAGGACGTGTTCGAGATCCTGTGGACCGAAAGCGGCGACCCGGCGGAGATCGTCGAGGCGCGCGGGCTGCGCCAGGTGACCGATACCGGCGCGATCGCGAAGGCCGTCGAGGAGGTCATCGCCGCGAACCCGGACAAGGTCGCGCAGGCGAAGGAAAAGCCGTCGATGGCCGGCTGGTTCGTCGGCCAGGTGATGAGGGCGACCGGGGGCAAGGCGAACCCCAAGACGGTCAACGAGATGGTGCGCGCCAGTCTCGGCATCGACTGAGCGCGGAGGGGGGAAGATGACGTTCTACGACTACAGGGTCACGCCGGCGCCGAAGAAGCTGAAGCGCGTGAAGGGCATGTCCTCCACGCCGGAGCTTCTGGCGGCGCTGGTCGCGGAGGCGATAAACGCGGCGGCGCGCGAGGGCTGGGAGTATGTCCGGGCCGAATCGCTGCCGGTCGCCGAGCCGGGCGGCTGGTTCCGCCGCGGCTCCGAGGGCATCGAGACGGTGCTGGTGTTCCGCCGGCCGCGCGAGACCGCCGGCCCGCGGCTCGCGGCCGCCCGCGCCGAGGTCGGGGACGCTCCGGACGACCTGCCGCAGCTCGGCGCGGTCGACCGGGTCGCGCACGAGCCGCCGCGCCGTCGCGAGCCCTATGTCGGCCCCGGCCGCGACGAGAGCCTCACGGCATCGCCGCTGCGCAGCGGTCCTCGCCTGGGACCGGCGGACTAGCCGTCCGGCCGCTGCCGGGGGCGGAGCGCCGGGCCGAGGGAATGACGCGGCTTGGCAGCGCTTGTCGGTCAGGCCGGCGGAGTGGTCGATCCGCCGAGATCCAGCGCCAGCGCATGCACGCTTTGCGACAATTCGTCGCGCAGCGCCGCATGAACGGCCCGCGCGCGCTCGACGCGGCTCAGGTCGTCGAACCGGGCGCTGCGCATCACGACGCGAAAATGCGTGTTCCCGCCTTCACGCCATCCGGAATGGCCACGGTGCTTGTCACTCTCGTCGATAACCTCCAGATGGAGGGGGTCGAAGACGGATCCGAGCTTTTCACGGATCGTCTCGGCATCGGCAGTCGTCGTGGTCATTGCAGCCCCATGTCGGTCGGCACTTGGCCCGCCTCTGCAAAACACTAGACTGTCCCCCCCGAGTTGCCCAGCCGAAAGGACAGGCATCGCATGCGTCGCCCGTCGCCCTTCAATTTCGACATCTCGGCCAGCGCCGACAAGAAGCGCCGGTCGCGCGGCCGGACCATGAACGGCGGCGTGGAGACAGGCCGTGTCTGCGAGAAGCCGGGCTGCGAGAAGCCGGCGAAGTTCCGGGCGCCCCGCTCGCCCGACCATCTGGACGCGTACCTGTGGTTCTGTCTCGACCATGTGCGCGAGTACAATCTGAAGTGGAACTTCTTCACCGACCAGTCCGACGCGGAGCTGGAGCAGTCCTTCGCCGCCGACCGGGTCTGGGACCGCGCGACGCGGCCGTTCAGCGAGACGGTCGGGCATCGGGGCGCGACTCCGCACGCCGAGGGCCGCGCCTGGCAGCGCTTCGGCTTCACCGATCCGTATTCGCTGCTCGGCGAAAAGGGCACGCTGAACCCGGGCGGCGAGAAGAACAGCGGCCGCGCGCAGCGGCGGCTGCCACCCACCGAGCGGCGCGCGCTCGACATCCTCGACGCGCAGGACAACCAGACCAAGGCCGAGATCCGGAAGATCTACAAGGCGCTGGTCAAGGACCTGCACCCGGACATGAATGGCGGCAAGCGCGACGACGAGGCGCGGCTGACCGAGGTGGTCTGGGCCTGGGAGCAGATCAAGGCGAGCCGCAGCTTTCGGGACTGACCCCGCCGTTCGGGCTTCCGGGCCGTCGCTGCGACCGGCGACCGCTTTCCGCTCGGGCGAGGCGGACGCCGCTTGCCCGACACACCGCCGCCTTAGCGCGACATAAGATACTCCGCCACAGCCTGACAGGCCGGCAGCGAGGTCGAATTCTATCGCGACTTTCTGCGCCTGCGGAAACGAGGCGAAGCGTATGAGGACCATGTCCGCCGTGGGATCGACGTAGATCGTCTGTCCATGCACAACGCGCGCGGCGAAGGCCCCGTGCGCGTTGTGGAAGACCCACCACTGGCTGGTATAGCTGCCGCCCGGGATCGTCAGACAACCTTCGGACTTCGACCGGTCGCCTCCTGCGCGGATGTTCTGCACGACCCCGGCCGGGAACAGCCGCACGCCGTCGATCTCGCCCTCGTTCAGCATGAGGAGCCCCAGCCTGCCCAGATCGCGCAGACCGGCGGACGTGCCGCCGCCCGCGAAGGGAACGCCCTTGCCGTCGACCGTCTGGTAGGCGTCCGGCTCGGCTCCCATGAGCTGCCAGAGCCGCTCGGACGCAAGGTCGGTGGCGGCCTGACCGGTCGTCCGGCTGATGATCCAGCCCAGCATGTCGGAGTTGATCGTCCTGTAATGGAACGTGGCGCCGTGCTCGCCGTCGGGCCCCACTTGCTGCAGATACTCCCAGTATCCGTCTGGCCTGTCGGAGCCATCGGGCTTGGGAAACGGACTCTCGCCCGCGGAGCAGAGCCAGATGTCGGCGTCCGGATCCGAATAGCCCTCGGAAAAGCGAACGCCTGTGGTCATCTCCATGACCTCGCGCACCATGGCGTCGGCAAACGCGCTGCCGCCGATTTCCGGATTCAGGTCTCCGACGACAGCCGCGTCGTCCAGTACGCCCTCGACGACCAGAATCTCGGCCAACAGCCCGGTGATCATTTCGTCATCGACATGGCGGCGTGCTTTCGGTCTTCCGTGAGGCAGCCGGAACAACGCTCGTAGACCACCTGGCCCCTCTGGAGGATCAGAATTCCGTCCGTGTAGTTCGCGTAGAACGCCTCGTCCCACGTCATCTCCTGCTCGCCGCCCAGCGGAACGAACCCGAGGGCATCGATTTCTTGCCGCATCTCAGCAAACTCGACGGGCGGCAGGAAGCGCAGAGGAACGGGCGCGCCGATCCCGCGGCTGATCGTTTCGGTCGGAAGGAACTCGCACAGGTGGCAGACCGACCAGCGCAGCTTCGGGAAGCTGAAGAAGTTGGAGTCCGGCTGTGTGATCGACCTGTTGGGCGCGGGCGGAAAACCCTGCATCCAGCCCATGACGCGTGGATCGGAGTCCCGAGCCGACAGCGCCGCGGACTGCGCATCGGCCTCCGCTGACGACGCCGCAAGCAGGATTGAGAGCGCGACGAGCCGGACCACTCTCCGCACGAAGTTTGCCACTGCCGCCTTCCGGTTGGACCTGCGCCTGCCGGGCAGGTTATCGTCGGGAGGCCGAGTTGTCAGCGTCCGGCGCGAGCTGCCGCCCTGTCGCAGCGTCCCTGCGCCCGTCGCGGTGAACGCTCGGCGTTCGTGACCGCCCCTGAACGTCCCGAAGACCTCCGGTTTGCAGAAAGCGGTCGGGCAGCTCCATTTTTCTGGCCGAATCGGAAGCTTGAGCCAGTTGACGCGCTTGGCTGCCCTGGGCGAGGGCAAGCAAGCCCGCCCGCCTTGCATCCGGGGGGCTTTTGCGACACATAGCGGCCGGGCCTGCGCGGGGCGCGGCCCTGAGGCGGGAGCGGGCGACATGGCGGACGGCGGAATGGAGATGGCGACGGAGCCGACCCGGGACTTCTATGTCCGGGACACGTTCGGCCTTGACCTCGACATGACGATCAAGGGCTTCGCCGAGCCGTCCGAGCGCGTGCCGGACTTCGACCCGACCTACCGTTTCGACCGAGACACGACGTTGGCGATCCTGGCAGGGTTCGCCCATAATCGCCGCGTGATGATCCAGGGCTATCACGGCACCGGCAAGTCGACCCATATCGAGCAGGTCGCGGCCCGGCTGAACTGGCCCTGCGTGCGCGTGAACCTCGACAGCCACATCAGCCGCATCGACCTGATCGGCAAGGACGCGATCCGGTTGAAGGACGGCGTGCAGGTCACCGAGTTTCAGGAGGGCATCCTGCCCTGGGCGCTCCGGAACCCGGTCGCGATCTGCTTCGACGAGTACGACGCCGGCCGGCCCGACGTGATGTTCGTGATCCAGCGCATCCTCGAGACGGACGGGAAGCTGACGCTGCTCGACCAGAACAAGGTGATCCGCCCGCATCCGTATTTCCGGCTGTTCTCGACGGCGAACACGGTGGGCCTCGGCGACACGACCGGCCTCTACCACGGCACCCAGCAGATCAACCAGGGCCAGATGGACCGCTGGTCGATGGTGGTGACGCTGAACTACCTGCCGCACGATTCCGAGGCGGAGATCGTGCTGGCCAAGCATCCGGACTACGCGACGCCGGAGGGCCGCAAGACGGTCAGCCGCATGGTGACGGTCGCGGACCTGACGCGGGCGGCGTTCATGAACGGGGACCTGTCGACGGTGATGAGCCCGCGCACGGTGCTGGCCTGGGCCGAGAACGCGCGGATCTTCGGCGACGTGGGCTTCGCGTTCCGGCTGACGTTCCTGAACAAGTGCGACGAGCTGGAGCGCCAGACCGTGGCCGAGTTCTACCAGCGCTGCTTCGACAAGGAACTGCCCGAGAGCGCGGTTAGCGTCAGCCTGGGGTGACGATGGAGCCGTCGCTCCGCGATGTGACGCCGGACTTCCTCGTCCGCAGGAGGCCGGCAGCAAGGGCTAGGTTCCGCACATGAGCAAGCCGCCCGACAATCCCGCCGAGCCGTTCAAGAAGGCGCTGGCGGAGGCGACCAAGGCGATGGCCGGGGAGCCGGACCTGACCGTTGCCTATTCGGTCGACCCGCCCGGTGTCGCGCGCGGCGCGATGCGGCTGCCGCAGGTCACGCGGCGGCTGACCCGCGAGGAGGTGCTGCTGGCGCGCGGCACGGCGGACGCCTATGCGCTGCGGCTGCGCTATCACGACGACGCGACGCACCGGCGCTACGCGCCGCAGGGCGAGACCGCGTCGGCGCTGTTCGAGGCGATGGAGACCGCGCGCTGCGAGGCGGTGGGCGCCCGCGCGATGCCGGGCACCGCGGGCAACATCGACGCCAAGATCGCGGACGAGGCGCGCCGGCTCGGCTATGCGGAGATCACCGACCCGACGAAGGCGCCGCTGGCGCAGGCGGCGGGCTACATGGTGCGCCAGCTCGCGACCGACCGGCCGTTGCCGAAGGGGGCCGCAAACGTGCTCGACCTCTGGCGCGGCTTTCTGGAGAACAGCGCCGGCGCCACGCTGGGCGGTCTCGACACCGTGCTCGGCGACCAGCGGGCCTTCGCCCGGTTCGCGCGGCAGGTGATCGATGATCTCGGCTACGGCGACCAGCTCGGCGACGATCCGGACGCCGAGGGCGAGGACGACGCCTCGGAGGACCAGCAGCAGGACGAGGTCGAGGACGAGGAACAGGGCGGCGGCGAGGCCGACGAGGGCGCCGAGGAGGAAGAGGCGGCCGACGACGAGACCGCGGAGAGCGGGTCCGAGCCGCAATCGGCCGAGGCGTCGCTGGCCGACAGCGACGACGCCGACATGGCCGAGGACGCCGAGATGGCCGAGGGCGATCCGCCCGAGGGCCGCTCGGCGCCGCCGCATTCGGACGCCGATCCCGAGTACAAGGTCTGGTCGACGAAGTTCGACGAGGAGATTTCGGCCGAGGACCTGGCCGACCCGGCCGAGCTCGACCGGCTGCGCGCCTATCTCGACCAGCAGCTCGAGCCGCTGAAGGGCGCGGTGTCGCGGCTGGCGAACCGGCTGCAGCGGCGGCTGCAGGCGCAGCAGAACCGCGCCTGGGAGTTCGACCTGGAGGAAGGCACGCTGGACGCGGGCAGGCTGGCGCGAGTGATCGCGAACCCGATGACGCCGCTCAGCTTCAAGCGCGAGCGCGACACCGAGTTCCGCGACACGGTGGTGACGCTGCTGCTCGACAATTCCGGCTCGATGCGGGGACGGCCGATCTCGATCGCGGCGATCTCGGCCGACGTGATGGCGCGCACGCTGGAGCGCTGCCAGGTCAAGGTCGAGATCCTCGGCTTCACGACCCGGGCCTGGAAGGGCGGGCAGAGCCGCGAGACCTGGCTGGCCGCGCACCGGCCGGCGCTGCCCGGGCGGCTGAACGACCTGCGCCACATCGTCTACAAGAAGGCGGACGCGCCCTGGCGGCGCGCGCGGCCGAACCTGGGCCTGATGATGAAGGAAGGGCTCCTGAAGGAGAACATCGACGGCGAGGCGCTGGAATGGGCGCATCGCCGGATGATGTCCCGGCCCGAGGCGCGCAAGGTGCTGATGGTGATCTCGGACGGCGCGCCGGTCGACGACTCGACGCTGTCGGTGAACCCGGCGGTCTATCTGGAGCGGCACCTGCGCGACGTGATCGCGATGATCGAGCGGCGCCGCGCGGTGGAGCTGGTCGCGATCGGCATCGGCCACGACGTGACGCGCTACTACGAGCGGGCGGTGACGATCACCGACGTCGAGCAGCTGGCCGGGGCGATGACCGAGCAGCTGGCGGCGCTGTTCGACAACGATCCGGTCCGGGTCATGCGCCAAGGGCGGCGTCGCCGCGCCTGACGCCTCGGCCTGGGGCGCCGCGTCAGCCGGGAGCAGGCTGAGCCGCGGCGCTCGCGGCGCGCTGCGGCGGGGCGCCTGTTTCGCCGTCTCCTCGTCCCGGAGCGGATGCGCGTTGCGCCGACGGGGGCATTGAAGCAGACCCCGATAGCCGCAAATGCGCCGGAATGGGCGCAGGCGGCGGTTGAACCCCGGCGTCGTGGGCGGGTACAGAGGGCGCCGATGACACGGGAGCCTGCCGCATGGCCGATCCGATCCTGACCTGTCCGAGCTGCCGGTCCGAGATCAAGCTGACCGAATCGCTGGCCGCGCCGCTGCTGGCCGCCGAGCGGCGGGCGATCGCCGCGCGCGAGGCCGAGGTCGCGCGCGCGCAGGCGGGCCTCGCCGAGCAGGTCGCGTCCGGGATCGCGGCCGAGCGCGAGCGGATCGCCGCGTTGGAGGCCGCGAAGGCGGGCGAAGCGGCCGCCGCGCAGCTGGCGGAGCTGCGCGACGCGCTGGCGGCGCGCGAGGCGAAGCTGGGCGAGGCGCAGGCAGCACAGGCGGCGGCGCTGCGTCAGGGTCGGGCGCTCGAGGAGAAGGCGCGTGAGCTGGACCTGACGATCGAGCGGCGCGTCGGCGAGGCGCTGGGCGCGGCGCGCGCTGCGGCGCAGGCCCAGGCCGAGGACGCGATGAAGCTGCGCGTCGCCGAGAAGGAGCAGCAGATCGCCGGCATGCAGCGCACGATCGAGGAGTTGCGCCGCCGGTCGCAGCAGGGCTCGCAGCAGTTGCAGGGCGAGGTGATGGAGCTGGACTTCGAGACGGCGCTGAGCGCGCGCTTCCCGCTGGACTTGGTGGAGTCGGTGGCGAAGGGCGTCAACGGCGCCGACCTGATCCAGCGCGTCGCCGGGCCCGGCGGCGCGCCCGCGGGCGTGATGCTGTGGGAGATCAAGCGCACGAAGGCCTGGAACGACGACTGGCTGGCCAAGCTGCGCGCCGACCAGCGCGCGCTGTCGGCCGAGGCGGCGCTGATCGTCTCGGAGGCGCTGCCGCGGGGCATGGAGGGTTTCGGCCTCGTCGACGGCGTCTGGGTGACGCCGCCGCGGCTGGCGCTGGCCGTAGCCGTGGCGATCCGCGGCGCGCTGATCGAGGTGGCGGCCGCCAAGGTCTCGCAGCAGGGCCAGGGCACGAAGATGGAGCTGGTCTACGCCTATCTGACCGGCCCGCGCTTCCGGCACCGGGTCGAGGCGATCGTCGAGAAGTTCACAGACATGGCGACCGATCTCGACCGCGAAAAGAAGGCGATGCAGCGGCTCTGGGCCAAGCGAGAGATGCAGATTTCGGGTGTGCTGGAGGCGACGGTCGGCATGTACGGCGACCTGCAGGGCATTGCCGGCAGCGCGCTGGCCGAGATCGAGGGGCTGGAGACGCCGCTGCTGGACGCGCCGGGCGATTGATCTTGGTCAAGGCGATTGCTGGCGACCGGGCGTAGCGGTTCGGGGGCGAGACGGCGTAACGGGACTGTAACGCAACCCGCGCTACGGTCCCGGAGCGGTTGCGAGAGAGCGGCCGCAGAGCGCCGCTGCGGCGGGATGTGGAGCGAGAGTGTTCAGTGCGGCGTATCCTGGCCTCCGGCATGCGGGTGGGCCTGCCGGAGGCAGATGTGAAGTGGGTGGCCCAGCACGCAGCGGCGCTTTTTCTGACGGGAGAGTGATGATCTTCGGGAGTGCGGGCATGGCCGTGAGGTTGACTTTCCTCGCCGCTTGCAGGAACGACGGGTGGAGGGTGCGGCTCCGTTGCGTTGCGACCGCGCCCAGACCGACCAGGGACTGCCGCCAATGAGCCACGACGCCATTTTCCGCCAGCAGCTCGACGACCTGCGCCGGGACGGCAACTACCGGGTCTTCGCCGACCTCGAGCGACGTAGGGGCGATTTCCCGCGCGCGGTGCATCACGGCGAGGACGGGACCGGCGACGTCACGGTCTGGTGCTCGAACGACTATCTGGGCATGGGCCAGCACCCGAAGGTGCTGGCGGCGATGCACGAGGCGCTGGATCGCTGCGGCGCGGGCGCCGGCGGCACCCGCAACATCTCGGGCACCAACCACGATCACGTGCTGCTCGAGGCCGAGCTGGCCGACCTGCACGGCAAGGAAGCGGCGCTGCTGTTCACGTCGGGCTACGTGTCGAACTGGGCGACGCTCGGGACGCTGGGCGCCCGTCTGCCGGACTGCGTGATCCTGTCGGACGCGCTGAACCATGCGAGCATGATCGAGGGCATCCGCCATGCCCGTTGCGACAAGCGCATCTGGCGGCACAACGATCCCGAGGATCTCGACCGCAAGCTGGCCGAGCTGGCGCCGGACCGGCCGAAGGTCGTCGCCTTCGAGAGCGTCTACTCGATGGACGGCGACATCGCGCCGATCCGCGAGATCGTCGAGGTCTGCGAGAAGCACGGCGCGATGAGCTATGTCGACGAGGTCCATGCGGTCGGGCTCTACGGGCCGCGCGGCGGCGGCATCGCGGAAGCCGAGGGGCTGATGGACCGGATCGACCTGATCGAGGGCACGCTCGGCAAGGCGTTCGGCGTCGTCGGCGGCTACATCGCCGGCTCTTCCGCGCTGGTCGACTTCGTGCGCAGCTTCGCGTCCGGCTTCATCTTCACGACGTCGCTGCCGCCGGCGGTGGCGGCGGGAGCGCGCGCGAGCGTCGCACATCTGAAGTCCAGCGACGCGGAGCGCCAGCGGCAGCGGGCCAATGTTGTGCGGCTGCGCGCCCGGCTCGACTCGCTGGGGATCCCGCATCTCGACAATCCGAGCCACGTGGTGCCGGTGATGGTCAAGGACCCGGTCAAGTGCAAGATTCTGTCCGACATCCTGCTGAACGACTACGGGATCTACGTGCAGCCGATCAACTTTCCGACCGTGGCCAAGGGGACCGAGCGGCTGCGCCTGACGCCGTCGCCGCTGCACAGCGACGCCGACCTGGAGAGGCTGGTCTCGGCGCTTGGACGGCTCTGGTCGCAATGCGCGCTGGCGCGGGCCGTGGCCTGATCCTTCTGCGGCGAGACTTGCTTTCCTCAATCAAATGATCAGGTATAATACCAGAGTGGAAACGTCAGGAACGCTCGGAATGGGATCCTTCCAAACCAGTTCTTTGCGCGCGGCGACGGCATGATCGTGTGTTCATGCACCGGGGTTACCGACCGTGACATCCGTCAGGCGATCGCCTGGATGCGGGCGTCCGACCCCTACACGCTGATCACGCCTGGCAAGATCTTCCGAACGCTCGGCAAGGGCGCCGACTGCGGGGGCTGCATCCGGCTGTTTGTCGAGCACATGCGCAAGGACGCCAACCTCGCGGTTCCGCGCGACGTTCCCGACGAACTGCGCAACCTGCGCCAGTCGATCGCGGCACAGGGCCCCGACGACGCCTGAGCGCCGGCGGCGCTTCCTGCCGCCTTAGAACGATTCCATATTGCCGGGCCTGCGCGGCTCTCTTAGGTTGATGCTGGGCGGGCGGAATGTCCGTGCGGAAATTCTAGCGAGAGGGGTCGGCATGAAGGGCGACGCGGGGGTCATCGAGTATCTGAACAAGGCGCTGCGCAGCGAGCTGACCGCGATCAGCCAATACTGGCTGCACTACCGGCTCCAGGCCGACTGGGGTGTCGGCAAGCTTGCGGCCAAATCGCGCGCCGAGAGCATCGAGGAGATGGGCCACGCGGACAAGATCATGGACCGCATCATCTTCCTAGAGGGCCATCCGAACTTGCAGACGCTCGACCCGCTCCGAATCGGCGAGTCTCCGAAGGAGACGCTCGAATGCGATCTGGCGGCCGAGCACGATGCGATCAAGCTCTACACCGAAGCGCGCGACTATTGCGAGAAGGTCAAGGACTACGTGTCCAAGAACCTGTTCGAGGAGCTGCTGGCCGACGAGGAAGGTCACACGGACTACCTGGAGACACAGCTGGACCTGCACGAGCGCATCGGCGCGGCGAATTACGCGCAGCTGAACGCGCTGCCGGCCAGCGAAGCGGAGTAGGGCCTTCAGGCGGCGGCGAGCAGGTTTCGCCGCCGTGCGGAGGCGAGCGCCGCGTCCACTGTGGCGGCGTAGCGCACGAGCGGCGGGCGGGCGCCCTGGGCGAGGAACGTCCGGCGCAGCGCCGGCGTCGCGCCGGTCAAGTAGAGCGTAACGCCGCGCCGATGCGCCTTGTGGGCCAGTCCCTCGATCATCCGCGCCGCCGAGCTGTCCGCCAGCGTCACGTCTGTGCAATCGACCACGAGGACGCGGTGCGCGTCCGCCAGCCGTTCCAGCACCGACGCCACAGCCGAGACCGCGCCGAAGAACATTGCGCCGCGGATCCGGTAGATCATGACCTCGGGATCGACGGCCGTCGCCGGATCGTAGGGCGACGGCGTATCCGGCTCTACGGGAGCCACCTCGACCGCAGTCGACATGCGGTGAATGAAGAGCGCGGCGCCGAGCGCGAAGCCGACGACGATCGCCTCGGTCAGGTCTCGGAATACGGTCAGGAGCAGCGTCGTGTAGAGCACTGCGGCGTCTCCCCAAGACGCGCGGGTCAGGGCGGCGATCGCCGGCTTCTCGACCATGTCCCAGGCGACGACGATCAGCACCGCCGCCAGTGCGGCCAGCGGGATCATGCCCAGCAAAGGCGCCGCGGCGACCAGGAACGCCAGCAGGAAGGCAGCGTGCAGCATCCCGGCCACCGGCCCGTGCGCGCCGGCCCGTACGTTGGTGGCGGTGCGGGCGATCGTGCCGGTGACGCAGAAGCCGCCGAACAGGGCCGCGCCAATGTTCGCGGCGCCCTGGGCGACCAGTTCGGTGTTGGAATTGTGCCGCTGGCCGCTCATTCCGTCGGCGACGACCGCCGACAGCAGCGACTCGATCGCGCCGAGCAGCGTGAAGGCGACGGCAGAGGGCAGCACCGCGATGGCGAGATCCGGATCGAAGTCCGGCAGGCGCGGCGCCGGCGGATGCGACGGCAGAGCGCCGAAGACGCTGTCGATCGTCTCGACCGGCAGGCGCAGCAGGGCAGCGGCGGCGGCTGCTGCGATGACGACGATCAGCATGCGCGGCCAGTTCGGGCGCGCGCGCTTCAGGACGAGCATCAGCGCAATCGCGCCCGCCGAGAGCGCGCAGGTCGCCGGGCTGATCGTCGGCAGCGCCGCCCAGAGAGTCGGCAGTTTCTCGACCAGCGCCGCCGGTTCCGGTCCGGGCAGCCGCAACCCGAGCAGCGGCTTCAACTGGCTAGACGCGATGATCGCGGCGATGCCCGCGGTGAAGCCCACGGTGACCGGGAATGGGATGAACTGGATGTAGGCGCCCAGCCGCAGCCAGCCGAGGGCGGCCAGCATCGCTCCCGACATCAGCGTCGCGAGGATCAGGCCGTCTAGCCCATGCGCCTGGATCGTCGTCGCGATCAGCACGATGAAGGCGCCGGCCGGGCCGCCGATCTGGAAGCGGCTGCCGCCGAGCGCCGATACGAGGAAGCCGCCGACGATTGCCGTCGTCAGCCCCATCGCCGGCGTGGCGCCGGCCGCGATCGCGATCGCCATCGACAACGGCAGCGCCACGATCGCCACGGTCAGCCCGGCCACGGCGTCGGCGCGGAAGGCGCGGGCGTCGTAGCCCTCCCGCAGCGTCAGGACCAGGTTCGGAACGAAGTTCGGCATCGCCGCATTATTGAAAAATGGCGACCAAAATGGCGCGCCTCGCATTGGATGCCTCTATCATGCACGAAGCCCCGCGCGAGATGCAAGGCTCCGGTCGTTGCGGCGCAGCGCGGCCGCCGCTAGGCTTGCCGCCATCCGCGAAAGCCCGGAACCGGAGAGATCAGATGTTCGCACCGCGACGCGCCCTGCTGGGACTGACGCTTGGCGCACTGGCGTTGACCAGCCTCGGCGCTTCGGCGCAGGAAGCTGCGGATGAGACCACGGTGCTCCCGATGGCGACCGGCGCGGTGTCGGGCGCCTATTTCCCGGTCGGGGTTTCGCTCTGCCGCGTGGTGAACGCGGACCGCGCGGACCACGGCCTGCGCTGCGCGGCGGTGCCGAGCCAGGGTTCGGTCGAGAACATCGGCCTGCTGCGGGCGGGCGACGCCGACCTCGCGATCGTGCAGTCCGACGTTCAGGACGCGGCGCTGAACGGGACCGGGTCGTTCGCGGAGGCCGGCGCGTTTGAAGGCCTGCGTGCGGTGATGGCGCTCTATGCGGAGCCGCTGGCGCTGGTCGCGGCGGCGGATGCCGGAATCGCCAGTCTTGAGGATCTGCCGGGCAAGCGCGTCAGCCTCGGCGAGGACGGCTCTGGACAACGGCCGCTGATCGCCGACCTGATGCAGGAGATGGGCTGGCGGGAGACGGCCTTGGACGCAGTTACCGATCTCTCGCCGAGCGCGGCGGCGACCGCGCTGTGCGAGGGTCGGATCGACGCGTTCTTCTATGCAGTCGGGCATCCTGCGCTGGCGGTCGGGGAGGCGGTGTCGGCCTGCGGCGCAACGTTAGTTCCGGTTCAGGGGCCGGCGGTCGACGCGGTGACGGTCGGCAGCCCGTTCTATTTCGCCGCCGAGATTCCGGCCGGCGCCTATGTCGGGGTGGATGCGCCGGTTCCGACCTTCGGCGTCGGCGCGACGCTGGTGACGCGGGCGGACGTGCCCGAGGACCAGATCCGGACGGTGACGGCGGGCATTCTCGGCGCGCTGCCGGACCTGGCGGGGTTCAACCCGCTGCTGAACGGGCTCGATCCGGCCGCGATGAGGTTGCAGGCCCTGAGCGCGCCCCTCCATCCCGGAGCGGCGGCGGCCTTCGAAGCGGCGGCGCAGTAGCAGCTGCCCGTTAGGCTACTCGGCCGCCAGCCGGACGATCTCCAGGTCCCGGAGCCGCGCCTGTTCCTCGATGATGTAGTCGCGTGTCAGCGGCGCGGCGTCGCGCTTCAGCGCAAGCTGCATCTGGAACACCTGCTGCGCGCCGTAGCGAAACGCCGCCTCGGTCCCGGTCAGGTAGAACTCCCACATCCTGCAGAACCGCTCGTCGTACATATCAGCGACGGCGGCCCGGTTCGCCTGGAACCGCCGTTCCCAATGCGCGAGCGTGTCCGCATAGTGCAGCCGCAGGAACTCGACGTCGCTGACCCAGAGCCCGGTCCGCTCGGTCGCCGGGAACACCTCGGACAGCGCCGGGCCATACGCGCCGGGGAAGATGTACTTGCTGAGCCAGGGGCTGGCGGCCCGCGGCGGGTTCATCTTGCCGATCGAGTGCAGCACCATCAGCCCGTCCGGCTCCAGCAGGTCGCGTACCTTGCCGAAGAAGGCTCCGTAGTTCGGCGCGCCGACATGCTCGAACATGCCGATCGACACGATCCGATCGAATTTCTCGGTCAGGGTTCGGTAGTCCCGGAGCTCGAAGCGGACCCGGTCGTCGAGGCCCTCGGCTTCGGTCCATTGCCTCGCCAGCGCCAGCTGCTCGGTCGACAGCGTGACGCCGAGCACCTCGACGTCGGCGACCCGCGCGAGGTAGCGCGCCATGCCGCCCCAGCCCGAGCCGATGTCGAGCACGCGCTGGCCTGGCGCGAGCCGCATCTTGGCCGCAATCAGCCGGCACTTGTTGGTCTGCGCTTGCTCCAGCGTCTCGGAAGGGTTCCGGAAGTAGGCGCAGGAGTAGAACATCTCGCGGTCGAGAAAGAGGCGGTAGAGGTCGTTGCCGAGGTCGTAGTGGTGCGCGACGTTGGCCCGCGCGCGCGTCAGCGAATTCGCCTGCCGGATCCGGCGCATCCGGTAGGAGATCGCCTCGATCATCCGCATGTGCCGCTGCGCGCTGACCGCGTCGTAGTTCACCGAGAACAGCGCCATCAGCGCGCGCAAGTTCGAATCAGGGCAGGTCAGCGTGCCGTCCATGTAGGCCTCGCCCGCCGCGAGCTCGGGATTGAAGGCGAGCTTCCAGTAGAGCGAGCGGTCGGCGATCCGTATCTGCGCTTCGGGCCCGGTATCGCCGGAGTAGCGATGGGTCGCCCCGTCCGCGTCGATCACCGTCAGGCTTCCGGTCCTGACGAGCCCCTCAAGCATCCGAGACAGCGGAAACATAGAGTTGCCTCCCGTTTCTGTCCGACACCCAGCGAATATAGGGCGGTCCGCGACCCTTTTCCAATGTTCCGAGCGTCAGAAGGAGCCCTGGCGGCCGCGGCGGGCCTTCTCGCCTATCAGACAGTCGACGCCGGGCTCATCAGCGACCCGGATTATGGAGCCGGGATCGCCCCCGATCAGTTCGCGAAACAGCTTGCGGCGAATCGCGGGCTCGAGCTCCTCCGGCCCATGGGCGGCCATCGAGAACGCGCCCGGTCCGCCGATCACGCATTGCTCATAGTATCCGGTCAGGTTTCGCGTGCCGCGCGATGGGCGCAGCACGATCGGCAGGCCGTTGATCGTGATCCCTTGCGCGATGGCCCGGTCCCGCGCCTCAAGCACCGGGCCGCCCATGTTGTTCGGCCCGTCGCCTGACACGTCGATCACCCAGGCGTCGGCGTCGAAGTCGGCGGAGGCGATCAACTTCACGCCGTAGTCGATTGCCGCAGAGATCGAGGTGCCGAAGCTGTTGGAGACCGGCAGCGCCTCGACCGCGTCGGCGAAGGCGTGCATCGCCTCGGCGCTGTCGATGATCCGCCAGCCAAGCGTCGATCGGCTGCGGACCTGGCCGGCCCATTCGAACTGCGCGAGCGCGATGCGGCCGCGCGCGCCGGCGGCGACGATGCGCATCATGTCCGGGTGGCGCAACGCCGCGACGTAGCCTGCGCGCTGGATCGACAGCTCCTCGACGTCCATAGAGCCGGACACGTCGACTGCGAGCACCAGCGCGGCGTCGACTGCGATCCGGCCCTCGGCCCGGCCCGAAGGCGCCGCGGCCACAAGCAGGACAAGCGCCAGAGCGCGCAGGGGTGCGGTCATGCGATCTCCCCAAAAGTGGTCAGACCGCAAGCGTAGCGCGACCGGGCGGCGCGCGATACGCTCGTCGTTCACAATGGCGTTGGCCTGGGGGCTGTCGGAAACGCCGCCGTCAAGCCGGGTCCGAGGCTGCCGCGAACGGGTCGGTCGCCGTCTCGGTCTCGTCGCTCCGGTCGATCAGCGACCAGCACTCGACCAGCGCCTGCAGCGCGACTGCCGATCCCTCGAGGGAGAATGTCGCGAGGTGGCGGCCGGCCTCCGTGTAGACTGCGAGCGACGAGCCCTCCATCAGCTGGAGCAGCAGGTCCGGCGCGTTCGTGGCTCCGTTCAGGAAAGCCGAGACGGCGTCGTCCTGGCCGATCCCCTGCATGTCCCAGCGGGCTAGGTCGATATCCACACGGAAGCGCAGGTCGCGCGGCTCCAGCCGCCATCGAGGATCGCCGACCAAAATCGCCGCCGCGCCCTCTTCATAGGCCGTTACGGAGAACCACTGGCCATCGACGTTGGACGTATCGGCCGCGCACCAGGAACCGCCGCCGCGCGAATCGTAAGTGTGCCTCACGCTCCAGTCGCCTTCGTTCAGCAACATCGTGTTGTCGAACTCGTCGGCCCCGGCCGCTATTGCCGAGGCCCCGGCGAGCACGCAGCCGGCAAACACAATCCTGAAACCCATTACTCGCACCCCATCCCGCAACAGGGACAAGTTTACACGAATTTGTCCGTAGTCAGCGCCCGAGCGGAGCGTTGCGTTAACGCGCCGCTCGGGATCCCGGCTAGTGGTTGTCGCGCGGCACGCCCTTCGACTGGGCGATCCGCTGGTACTTGACCGCGGATTCCAGCACGGCGCCGGATTCGAGCTCGCCGACGAGGTCGCGCTGGATCTCCTGCCACGGCGTCTGGCTGTCCGGGAACTGGTAGCCGCCGCTCGCGTCGAGCCTGGCGCGGCGCCGGGCGAGCTCCTCCTCGGGCACCAGCAGGTCGAGCCGGCCGGTGTTCAGGTCCATCACCACCTTGTCGCCGGTCTCGATCAGCGCGAGGCCGCCGCCCGACGCGGCCTCGGGCGAGGCGTTCAGGATCGACGGGCTGCCGGACGTGCCCGACTGGCGGCCGTCGCCGACGCAGACGAGGCTCGCGATCCCCTTCTTCAGCAGGTAGTCGGGCGCGCGCATGTTCACGACCTCGGCCGCGCCCGGATAGCCCTTGGGGCCGGCGCCGCGCATGAAGAGCATCGTGTTGGCGTCGATGCCGAGCGCGGGGTCGTCGATCCGGTGGTGGTAGTCCTCGGGTCCGTCGAAGACGACCGCGCGGCCCTCGAAGCGGTTCGGGCTGTCGGGGTTCGACAGGTAGCGGTCGCGGAACTCGGGCGAGATCACGCTCATCTTCATCACCGCCGAGTGGAAGACGTTGCCGGTCAGGACCTTGAAACCGGCGCGCTCCTTCAGCGGGTTGTCGAACGGGCGGATCACGTTCTCGTCGAGGATCACCGCGCCGCGGTAGCATTCGCCGACGGTCTTGCCGCTGGCGGTCATCGCGGTCTCGTCGATCAGGCCCTGCTCGATCAGCTGGCCGAACACCGCCGGCACGCCGCCGGCGTGGTAGTAGTCCTCGCCGAGGTATTCGCCGGCGGGCTGGAGGTTGACGAGCAGCGGGATCGCCTCGCCATGCTTCTCCCAGTCCTCGATCGTCAGCTCGACGCCGAGATGGCGGGCGATCGCGTTCAGGTGGATCGGCGCGTTGGTCGAGCCGCCGATCGCCGAGTTGACCTTGATCGCGTTGATGAAGGCGGCGCGGGTCATGATGTCGGAAGGCTTCAGGTCCTCGTGGACCATGTCGACGATGCGCTTGCCGGTGCGCCAGGCGATCTCCTGGCGGTCGCGGTAGGGCGCGGGGATCGCGGCGCCGCCGGGCAGCTCCATGCCGAGCGCCTCGGCCAGCGAGTTCATCGTCGAGGCGGTGCCCATCGTGTTGCAGTAGCCGGTCGACGGCGCGGAGCTCGCCACCAGGTCGACGAAGCCGGAATAGTCGATCTCGCCGCGCGCCATCATCTCGCGCGCCTTCCAGATGATCGTGCCCGAGCCGGTGCGCTCGCCGCGGAACCAGCCGTTCAGCATCGGGCCGACGCTGAGCGCGATCGCGGGCAGGTTGACGGTCGCCGCGGCCATCAGCAGCGCGGGCGTGGTCTTGTCGCAGCCGACGGTCAGCACGACGCCGTCGATCGGGTAGCCGTAGAGCAGCTCGACGAGGCCGAGATAGGCGAGGTTGCGGTCGAGGCCCGCGGTCGGGCGCTTGCCGGTCTCCTGGATCGGGTGGACCGGGAATTCCATCGCGATGCCGCCGGCGTCGCGGATGCCCTCGCGCACGCGCTTGGCGAGCTCGATGTGGTGGCGGTTGCAGGGGCTGAGGTCAGAGCCGGTCTGGGCGATGCCGATGATCGGCTTGCCGGATTGCAGCTCCTCGCGGCTGATCCCGTAGTTCAGGTAGCGCTCGAGATAGAGCGCGGTCATGTCCGGGTTCGACGGGTTGTCGAACCAGGCGCGCGAGCGCAGCATCTTGGCGGGCATGTCGGTCATGGCAGGCGGTCTCCCCCGGAACTCGTTCCGAGATATGGAGCCGCGGCGGGGCGCTTGGCAAGGGGACGGGCGCGGGCCGCCGCCAGGCGGGCACGCGTGCCCACATGGTCAAGTAATTGATAAAAAAATGAATTAGTCGCGCCGTTAACGGAGCCGAAACGCTGGTCGATGGCGTGGCTGACGATCACGCGCAAGTTCCTTGACCTTCCAGCGGTGGAATCCTGGAAGGTAGTCCGCAGAAATTTCAGTGGAGAAGCATCATGATCGGTTCGCGGAAACTGGCGCGCATGGCCCTGGCGTTGGCGCTGGGCGTGGCGGCGGCCGGGGCGGGCGTCGCCCAGGAGCACGGCCACGAGGAGACCGGCCACGAGGAGCACGGGGCGATGCCGGGTGACATGCCGGAGTCCAGCAGGGCCTACATGGAGGCCAACGAGCGGATGCATGCGGGGATGGCGATCGAGCTGACCGGAGATGCGGACGTCGATTTCGCGCGCGGCATGATCCCGCATCACCAGGGCGCGATCGACATGGCGCAGGCGCTGCTCGAGCACGGCAGCGATCCGGCGCTGCTCGCGCTGGCCCGGGAGATCATCGCCGATCAGGAGGCCGAGATCGCCTTCCTCGAGGCCTGGCTCGCGGAGACCCTGCGTTAGGCCGGCGCCGCGCGCGGCAGGTCGCGCTCTCCTGGCTGGGAGCGGCGTCCTTCGGGTGGCGCCTTGCGATGGCCGCGAGCCTCTTGCGCGGGGCGGTTTCGTCAGTGGCCGGCGCGGCGGGCCAGCTCGCGGTAGAGTGGCAGCGCGTCGATGCGGCGCTCGATCTCCGCCATCATCGCGCGGTACTCGGGGCTGTCGACCGCGCCAAACTTCGCGACGAACTCGGCCTCGGTGAGGCCGGTGGGCAGGTCGTCCACCGGCGGCAGCACGTCGGCCTCGCTGCGGATCAGCGCGGCCAGAGCCGGCCACTCCGCGCGCGGGGTCGCGAGGAACGCCCGCGCGAAGCGCGAGCCGGAGCGGTTCGCGGTCATGTCGTCGAAGCTGAACCCGGTGCCGCCCTCGCCGCTGTCCATCAGCTCCTTCAATTCGCCGATGCCGAGCGTCGTCGCGTCGTTGCTGGCGGCCTCGAGCCCGGCCGAGACCGAGAAGTGCCGCTTCAGGTCGTCGCGCCCGGCGAGCGTCGTCCCGTCGCAGGTGTTGGCGCCGCGCTGCGTCTCGGTCAGGCCGACGCCGATGGCCGGCGACAGCGCGGGCTCGCCGCAGTAGAGCGCCAGCGCCAGCAGGCCGGCGGCGGCCAGGTCGCGGTCGGGCATGTCCGGGAAGCGGCGGGTCTGCCGGACGGCGCGCTCGACGATGGCGCGGAAATATGGCGCGACCGAGCCGTCTCCGTCCAGCGCGCCCTCGGCGCCGAGCCGGTGCAGCCAGTAGACCTGCGCGCGCAGCGGCTCCTGCGACGCGACGTCGCCGTGCATTGCGAGGCCCTCGCGGATGCGCGCGACGAGTTCGGCGCGCTGGTCCGGCGCGAAGCTGACGTCAAGAGCAGCGACTCCATCCGCGACGCGGACGCCGACGACGCCGTCGATCAGCGCCTGCCCGACGCCCTCGCCGCCGAGCACCCGGTCGACGGCGCGCGCGAGGCCGGCCTGAACGAGGCCGGGCGGCAGCGGCAGCCGGCCGATCCGGGCCGAGGTGACGCGAAGTTCGTCCGCCGGCGCGGCGATGCCGACCGAGGCGTTGACCCAGACGCCGCCGGGCAGCCAGGGCGCGCCGAGCGAAACATGCAGCAGGGCGCCGTCTGCGCCGAGCTCCGCGGCGCCGGCAATGCCCGGCGCAAGCCGCGAAGCGGAGGCGAGCAGCGCATCGATCTGGCGGTCGGGCAAGGCCAGCGTTCCGTCGGAGGCGCCGCTCCCGATGAAGGCGCGCAGGGTCTGGCCGGCGGCCATCGCGTCCTGCGCGGCGGTCGCGTCCGGGATCTGGCTGACCTGCGGTCGCGTGTCGAGAATCGTGCCGACCAGCACGACCAGGGCGAGCACAAGCGCAACCGCGACGCGAACCGCCGCCGGGATCAGGCGGCGGCGCGGCAAGGCGGCTTGCGCCGGGGCGAGCTTGCGTGACATGGCCGTCAGGATTGGCCGCGCGGCGGCGCGGGGGCAAGTCCCGCGCCGCGCAATCTTGCGTGTGGAGCGGCGGCGTCAGCCCTTTTGCAACACTCGCCGTCCGAGCAGCTCGGCGATCTGGACCGCGTTCAGCGCGGCGCCCTTGCGCAGGTTGTCGGAGACGACCCAGAGCAGCAGGCCGTTGTCGAGCGTCGGATCCTGACGGATGCGGCTGACATAGGTCGCGTATTCGCCGACGCAGTCGACTGGCGTGATGTAGCCGCCGGGCTCGCGCTTGTCGATGACGAGCACGCCCGGGCTCTCGCGCAGGATGTCGCGGGCCTCCTCCTCGTCGATGAAGTCCTCGAACTCGATGCTGAGCGCCTCGGAATGGCCGACGAAGACCGGGACCCGGACGCAGGTCGCGACGACCTTGATCTTGGGGTCCATGATCTTCTTGGTCTCGGCGACCATCTTCCACTCCTCGCGGGTGAAGCCGTCCTCCATGAAGCTGTCGATATGCGGGATCACGTTGAACGCGATCTGCTTGGGGAAGACCTTCGGCTCGACCTCCTGGCCGGGGACGTAGATGCCCTTGGTCTGGTTCCAGAGTTCGTCCATCGCCTCCTTGCCCGCGCCGGAGACCGACTGGTAGGTCGAGACGACGACGCGGCGGAATCCGGGCGCGGTCGTGCAGAGGCTTCAGGGCCACGACCATCTGCGCGGTCGAGCAGTTCGGATTGGCGATGATGTTCTTCCTGGCGTAGCCTTCGATCGCGTCGGGGTTCACTTCCGGCACGATCAGCGGCACGTCGGGGTCGTAGCGGTAGAGCGACGAGTTGTCGATGACGACGCAGCCGGCCTTCGCGGCGATGGGCGCGTACTTCTTGGTCGCGTCCGAGCCGATCGCGAAGAGCGCGATGTCCCAGCCGGCGAAGTCGAACGCATCGAGGTCCAGGGTCTTCAGGGTCCGGTCGCCGAACGAGCACTCGGTGCCGAGCGACTTGCGCGACGCCAGAGCGACGATCTCGTCGACGGGGAATTCCCGCTCGGCGAGGATGTTCAGCATTTCCCGGCCCACGTTGCCCGTGGCGCCGACGACCGCGACCCGGTAGCCCATTGCGTTTCTCCTGATAGAAGCGCTGCGCTAATGGCGGGTTTGGGGGGGAATGTAAATCGGCGAGCGCGGCCAGGCGACGGTCAGGCCGCGGGGCGGCGGAAGACCAGCATGTTGACGGTGAAGACCTGCGCGATCTCGCCGTCCTGGTTCCGCGTCTCGATCCGGAGCGTCGCCATGCCGCGGTCGGGGCGGCTGCGCGAGGGCGCGATCTTCTGGATCTCGGCCTCGGTGTGCAGCGTGTCGCCGGGGCGGGTCGGGCGCGGCCATTCGAGCTGGCCGCCGGCGCCGATCAAGCCGCCAGCGATCGGCAGGCCGCCATCGACCAGCAGGCGCATCGACAGCGCCGCCGTGTGCCAGCCGCTGGCGGCGAGGCCGTGGAAGAACGTGTCGCGGGCGGCCTCGGGGTCGGTGTGGAACGGTTGCGGGTCGAACTGCCGCGCGAAGGCGACGATGTCGCCCTCCGTGATCGTGCGCTCGGCGCTGACGAAGCGCTGGCCGACGGAGAGGTCCTCGAGATAGAGCTTCGCTTCGGTCATGGCGGCCTTCCGGATGCGCGGGGGCTACATGCCGCGCGGCAGGTGGCGCAAAGTCAAGAGCCCGACCGCGGCGAGCAGCGCCGCGAGCGCGGCGAAGACGGCGGGAAAGCCGAACAGCGCGAGCAGGATCGCGTAGGCCAGCGGCGGCAGCATCTCGGAGGCGTCGAGATAGGTGCGGTAGACGGTGCTCATCGCCGGGCGCTCGTGCGCGTGGACCGCGCGCAGGAACGGGATCGGCCCCAGGCCGTCGAGCACGGCGACGAAGAACGCGGCGCAGACCATCGCGCAGCCGGCGGCGACCGGGCTCGCGATGCCGGCCACGGCGGTGACGAGCGCGAACGCGCCGGCCGCCAGCAGCGCGCCGCCCATCACGCGGCGCAGCGAGTGGCGCGCGACGAGGCCGCGCACGAGCAGGTTGTTCAGGAGCATCAGGTTGCCGGCGGCGACGGCGACGCCTGCGGCGGTCGGGCCCATCCCGCCCTTCACCATCAGGATCGGGATGTAGATGAAGAAGGTCACCCAGAACGACGAGCGTGCGAAGGCGATGGTCCATGCGAGGCGCAGCCGGGGCTGTGCGGCGAAGCGGCGGACGGCCTGGAGCGGGCGCGTCAGCGGCTCCGGCGGGCGGCTGGGGCCCGAGCCGATCGGGCCGCCTTCGGCGAGGCGCAGCGTCCAGAACGTGGCCATCAGCGCCGCGACGGCGCCGAGGCTGAGCAGCGCCGGGCCGATCAGGCCGACATGCTGCATCAGCCAGACCCCCGCGAAGGGCGCGCCGCTCCAGGCCAGCGTCGAGACGCCGAGGCGCAGCGGCTCGGAGCGCACGAGGTCGCGGCGGCCGATGTTGTCCATGATGTAGAGGTTCAGCGTCACGTTCAGCATCGCCGCGCCGCAGGTCCGCGCCAGCAGCGCGAGGGGCAGCGCCGGCGGCGCGCCGAGCGCGAGCAGGCCGGCGCAGAGACCGAGCAGAACGGCGCCGAGAGTGTAGGTCCAACGCCGCGACAGAAGCCGCACCAGCGCGGGGATCGCGAAGGTGACGCCGAGCGCCGCGATCGAGACCAGCGTGTAGACGAGGCTGACGGTCCTGGCGTCGCCGAAGGCCGCGTAGACGGTCAGCGGCAGCACGGTGACGAGCGCCGCGCGGGCGACCGATTCGAGGAAGTAGAGGCCGGTGAAGGTCCAGGCGCCGGGGGCGGCGCGGATCAGCGGCGGGTGGCGGACATGGACGGCCATTCAGCGGCGCCCGTTTGCCGCGCGCGGGATCGTGACCGCTGCGGGCTGCGCCCACGGGTTAGGCTGCGCGCCATGCGCAAACGCCTTATCCTGGCGGTCCTGCTCGCCGTCGCAGCGCCGGGCGCCGCCGTCGCAGCGCCGGGCGCCGCCGTTGCCGCCGAGGTGGTCGCGGCCGAGGCGGCGCGGGCCGGGGACGGCTGGCGCTTCGACGTCACGGTCCGCTCGGAGGATACCGGCTGGGAGCGCTACGCGGACGGCTGGGAGGTCGCGGCGCCCGACGGCGCGCGGCTCGGCTACCGCGAGCTGCTTCACCCGCATGTCGACGAGCAGCCGTTCACGCGCAGCCTGTCCGGCGTGACGGTTCCGCAAGGCGTGGGCGAGGTCGTCATCCGGGCGCATGACAGCGTCGATGGCTGGGGCCCGCCGTTCCGGCTGGCGCTTCCGGCCGAGTGAGCGCGGACCGGCCGGCGGCGCCTGTCGCGCCGACGCCGACCATCTGGCGGCACGGGGCGCGCTGCCGGCTCGGCGTGCTCATTCCGTTTCGATTCCGTCGGGAGGATGTGGTCGCGGCAAGTATCTGCCGTTCCGCGCCAGCCGCAAGAGCGTGAGTCGACAACGCGATTTCCGGGACTTGGTCGGAGTGAGAGGATTCGAACCTCCGACCCCCTGCTCCCGAAGCAGGTGCGCTACCAGGCTGCGCTACACTCCGAACCGCGCGCTGTGTAGTCCGGTTCATCGGCCAACGCAACGAACTTCGCGCTGGAATTCCGCGCGACGCGTCGGCGGAAACCTGCCGACAGGGTCGTGGCAGTGCCACGTTAACGCCTGGCCGCCTAGGGTGTCCCCTGAGGGCGTTGGGGACGCAGCGGGGAGGGGGGACGATGGAACGGCGGTGGCGGTTCGACAACGGCAAAGGCGGTTTCGATTATGACGACGACCTGTTCCGGATGACGCACGAGCCCTTCTACGCCGTCGGCCGGCACACGGGCTCGGCGCTGATGGTCAGGCTCGGCGGCCGGGACCACGATCCGGTCAAGGGCATGTCGGGCGGCTGGACCCGCGGGTTCGAACTGGACGAGGCCGCGACGGTCACGCTGACCTTCAAGGCGAAGATCAAGCTGGGGCCGGACACGCGGGAGAAGGATTTCACCGACATCCGGATGCTGTTCGACGGCGAGCCGGTCGATTTCGGCAAGTCGGCCTACGCGGCGCGGGTCCATGGCGACGGGCCGGGCGGGGGCTGGAGCGGGATGGGCTGGCGCACGTTCGAGATAGAACTGGGACCGAAAGCGGCCGGGCGCCACGACTTCACGCTCGGCGGGTTCTCGAACTTCAAGAAGAGCTCGGACGCGGTCAGCAAGATCTGGTTCGACGACGTGCGGCTGTCGGCCAAAGCGCCGGACGCCCCGGATCTCGGGCGTTTCGAGGCTGAGGTGCTGGAGCGGACGAACGCTTTCCGGGAGAAGCATGGGCTCGATCCGGTCGAAGCCGATGCCCGGCTGATGGAGGCCGCCGAGGGCTGGAGCCGCGAGATGGCGCGGGGCGATTTCTTCAGGCACTCGCAGGTGGCGGACGAACTGGAGGAGGTCGGCTACGACGCAGCCGGATATGGCGAGAACATCGCTGCCGGTTATCGGACGCCGAAGGAGGTCGTGCAGGGCTGGATCGACAGTCCTGGCCACCGCAAGAACCTGCTGCGCGAGGATTTCGAGCACATCGGCATCGGGCATTACGAGAAGTCCAACGATGGCGGAGATGCGCCCTACGGGCACTACTGGACGCAGGTCTTCGGGGCGCCGAGCGACGACTACCTGTTCTGACGCATCAGTCGAAGACGAAGACGCGGTCCGGGCGCAGCGCGCCTCCGGTCCAGGTCCCGACGGCGAGCGGGCGGCCTTCGGCGCTGGCCCAGGCGCGGTCGCCGTCGCGGAGTCCCGGCGCGGGCAGCGGGGCGGCCGCGCCGTGGCGCAGCGCCGCGGCCGCGGGCGGGGGCGCCGCGATCTCCGGCAAACCGGCGAGGCCCGCCTCGACGGGCAGCAGGCGGGCGTCGAGGGCGGGGTCGCGGGCGAGGCGCTCCAGCGTCGCGAGATCGATCGCGCCGGCGAGGTCGAAGGGCGCGGCGGCGAGCCGGCGCAGCTCCTGCACGTGGCCGAGGCAGCCGAGCGCCCGGCCGAGGTCGCGGGCGACGGCGCGGACGTAGCCGCCCTTGCCGCAGTCCATCTCGAGCACGGCCGTGTGCGGGTCGGGGGCTGCGACCAGCTCGAGCCGCGCGACGTGGAGAGGGCGGGCGGCGAGGTCCAGGGCATGGCCGGCGCGGGCGAGGTCATAGGCGCGGGCGCCGTCTACCTTGACGGCCGAGACCTGCGGCGGGACCTGCATCAGATCGCCCGTGAAGGCGGGCAGCGCGGCTTGGATCGCCTGCGCGTCGGGGCGGGCGTCGCTGGTCTCCAGCACAGCGCCCTCGGCGTCGTCGGTGCTGGTGGCCGAGCCCCAGCGGATCGTGAAGCGGTAGGTCTTCTGCGCGTCGGTGGCGTAGGGCACGGTCTTGGTCGCCTCGCCGAACGCGATCGCGAGCAGGCCGGTGGCGGCCGGGTCGAGCGTGCCGGCATGGCCGGCCTTGGCGGCGTCGAGCGCCCAGCGCGCCTTGGCCACCATCGCGGTCGAGGTCGGCCCGGCGGGCTTGTCGAGAATGAGCCAGCCGTGCACGGGACGGCCGCGATTGCGTCGGCCCATCCCGGCCCCCTGTCGTGGTCGGTCAGTCCTCGGCGAGGTCGCGGCTGACGGCGGGCGAGCGCAGCAGCTCGCGCGTCCGGTCCATCCGGTCGAAGCTCGCATCCTCGCGGAAGTTCAACTCGGGCGAGAAGCGCAGGTCGATCTGCGCGGTCACCAGACGGCGCAGTTCGGCGCGGTTGCGGTTCAGCGCCTTGACCACGCCCTCGGCGTTCACGCCGCCGAGCGGCATGACGAAGGCGGTCGCCTGCCGCAGGTCGGGCGAGGCGCGGACCTCGGACACGGTGATCGACGCGCGGCCGAGGTCGGCGTCGTGCACGTCGCCGCGCGCAAGGATATCCGACAGCGCCCGGCGGATCACCTCGCCCACGCGCAACTGGCGCTGGGTCGGCTCGCCGCCGCCGGAAAAGGGTCTTGTCTTGGCCATGGCGATCACATCTTATCGCCGGCCGTGGAAGTCAAGGGCCGCGCGCGCGAGGGGGAGCCATGACGGAGACGATCGGGATCATGGTGCTCGGCGCATCGGGCCGGATGGGCCGGATGCTGATCCGCGCGATCGCCGAGACGCCCGGCGCGCGCCTGTCCGGCGCGATCGAGCGGCCGGGCCACGACTGGATCGGCCGCGACGTGGGCGCGGCGATGGGCGGGCCGGACCTCGGGATCGTCGTGGCCGACGATCCGATCGACGCCTTCGCGGTGTCGCAGGCGGCGCTCGACTTCACGACGCCCGCAGCGACGGTCGAACATGCGCTGCTGGCGGCGCAGGCGCGGCTCGTGCACGTGATCGGCACGACCGGGCTTGGCCGCGCCGAACTGGAGAAGATCGCGGCCGCCGGCCGGCACGCGGTCGTCGTGCGGGCCGGCAACATGAGCGTCGGGCTGAACCTGCTGAGCGTGCTGACGCGGCGGGCAGCCGAGGCGCTGGGGCCCGACTACGACATCGAGATCCTCGAGATGCACCACCGTCACAAGGTCGACGCGCCCTCGGGAGCGGCGCTGATGCTGGGCGAGGCGGCGGCGGCGGGACGCCGCGTGAACCTCGCGGACGTCGCGGACCGGGCCCGGGACGGCGAGACCGGCGCGCGCGCCGAGGGCGCGATCGGCTTCGCCAGCCTGCGCGGGGGCGACGTGGTGGGCGAGCACGAGATCGTCTTCGCCGGCCCCGGCGAACGGATCTCGCTGCGCCATGTCGCGACCGACCGGATGGTGTTCGCGCGCGGAGCGCTGCGCGCCGCGCTGTGGGGTCAGGACAAGCAGCCCGGATGCTACGACATGATCGACGTGCTGGGCCTGCGAGACCCCGAAGCGGAAGTGCCGGACCGGTGACTCTGCTTGCGGAGAATCGGCTTTTAGCTTAAAACGCTTGCTCGGTAGAGCCATAATCACTTGAAGTTTCTGCTCGTCTTCCGGCCGGTCAGACTTTTCGACGCTGGTTTGACTGTACCTCAGCCGCCGCATGTCGCGCGCGGCGCCTTCTGGGAGACGACGACACATGGCCACTGGCACTGTGAAATGGTTCAATTCGACCAAGGGCTTCGGCTTCATCCAGCCCGACTCCGGCGGCAAGGACGTGTTCCTGCACATTTCCGCGCTCGAGCGCGCCGGGCTGCGCGAGGTCGCAGACGGAGCCAAGGTCAGCTACGAACTGGAATCGGGCCGGGACGGCCGTACTTCCGCGAGTTCGCTGACATTGCTCTAGGTCCGGTCGGACGCGTCGCGCCGCGCCGGGTCCGGAGCGGCGCAAGGCCCGGCCTCACGGCCGGGCTTTTTCGTGCGCGGTCCGTCGACGCGCAGGAGCATGGCCTTTCCCGGCGGGTGGCGCTAATTCGGGGGTCGACGGGCGTTCGACCCGCTTGAGGAACCACCATGACGACCGAAAGGCAGGACCCCGCGGGCGTCCCGGCGCCGCCCGTCTGGCTCGACCGCCGCACGCCGCCGCATGTCGGCACGCTGGTGGCGATCTCGGCCGTATCGGCGCTGAACATGAACATCATCCTGCCGTCGCTGCCCTCGCTGGCCCGGCACTACGACGCCGCCTATTCGGTCGTCGCGCTGGCGATCTCGGCCTATCTGGCGCTGACGGCGGCGCTGCAGCTGTTCATCGGGCCGCTGTCGGACCGCTATGGCCGCCGGCCGGTCGTGCTGGCCTGTTTCGGCGTGTTCCTGGTCGCGACGCTCGGCTGCATCCTGGCGCCGAACATCCAGGTCTTCCTCGCCTTCCGGATGCTGCAGACCACGGTGGTCGGCGGCCTCGTGCTGACGCGCGCGATCGTGCGCGACATGGTCCCGGCGGACCGGGCGGCGAGCATGATCGGCTACGTGACGATGGGCATGTCGGTGGCGCCGATGGTCGGGCCGATGCTGGGCGGGTTCCTCGACGAGATGCTGGGCTGGCAGGCGATCTTCGTGGCGACGTTCCTGTTCGGGCTGGCGATGACCGCAATCGCCTGGTTCGACCTCGGCGAGACCAACGCCGCTGCCCTCGGCCAACCTCGCCGCGCAGTTCCGCGCCTATCCCGAGCTGGTCCGGTCGCGCCGGTTCTGGGGCTATGCGGCGACGGCGGCCTTCGCGTCCGGCGTGTTCTTCGCGCTGCTGGGCGGCGCGCCTTGGGTCGCGACGCAGATCCTGCACATGTCGCCGTCCTCGCTCGGCTTCCACTTCGGCATCATCGCGGTCGGCTACATGTTCGGCAACTTCCTGTCCGGCCGCTACACGTCGCAGGTCGGGCTGAACGCGATGATGGCGATCGGCGGCGCGGTGTCGATCGCGGGCGTCGTGCTGGCGCTGGTCCTGTTCGGGATCGGGGTCGTCACGCCGCTGTCGTTCTTCGGGCCGATCCTGTTCGTCGGGCTCGGCAACGGGCTGGCGCTGCCGAGCGCGAACGCGGGCATGGTCTCGGTGCGGCCGCATCTCGCGGGCAGCGCCTCGGGGCTCGGCGGCGCGCTGATGATCGGCGGCGGCGCGGCGCTGTCGGTGCTGGCCGGCGCGCTGCTGGGACCGGGGACCGGGGCCTGGCCGCTGCTGATCGTGATGCTGGTCTCGGCGGTGCTGGGCCTTTGCGCGTCGGTCTACGTGATCCAGGTCGCGCGCCGGCGCGGGCCGTTGCAGCCATGACCGCGTGGCCGTCGGGGGCCGCCCCGGGCAAGGGGCTGAGCGACAACATGCGCGGCGCGATCTTCATGATGGCGTCGATGGCGGGGTTCTCGTTCAACGACGCGCTGCTGAAGAGCGTCGCGGGCGACCTGCCGCTGTACCAGGCGGTGTTCCTTCGCGGCTGCGTCGCGACCGCGCTGATCGGGCTGATGGCCTGGCGGCAGGGGGCGCTACGCTTCCGGCCCGGACGGCACGACCGCCGGATGATCGGCCAGCGCGCGGTCGGCGAGGTGCTGGGGACGGTGCTGTTCCTGACCGCGCTCTTCAACATGCCGATCGCCAACGCGACGGCGATCCTGCAGAGCGTGCCGCTGGCGGTGGCGCTGGGCGCGGCCTGGTTCCTCGGCGAGCAGGTCGGGTGGCGGCGCTACGTCGCGATCGGCATCGGGTTTCTCGGCGTGCTGATCATCGTGCGGCCGGGGTCGGAGGGGTTCAACGTCTATGCGCTGCTGGCGCTGGGGGCGATCGTCTTCATCGTGCTGCGCGACCTGAGCACGCGCAGCCTGAGCCGCGCGGCGCCGGCGGCCTATGTCGTATTCGTCACGTCGTTCGTCATCACGGCGCTGGCGGGTATCGCGGCGGTCGCGACCGAATGGCGGCCGATCGAGACGATGCACATGGTCCGGCTGTCGGCCTCGGGCATGTTCCTGCTGCTGGGCTACCTGTTCGGGGTCAGCTCGATGCGGGTCGGCGAGATCGGGTTCACCCAGCCGTTCCGCTACACGCTGATCCTGTGGGCGATCCTGCTCGGCATCCTGATGTTCGGCGAGTGGCCGGACCTGTGGATGCTGGTCGGCAGCGCGGTCGTGGTCTCGACCGGGCTCTTCACGCTCTACCGCGAGCGCCAGGTCGGGCTGAAGAAGCCGCCGGTCGCGCCGGAGCCGCCGCGGCCCGCGTGAGCGTCCGGGCGCGAGCGGCGGGATGGCGTAATCGGCGCGACAGGAATTCTCTTTCCTGCGCAGCCGGCTCAGGGTACATCGCGGGCGTCGGGGCGTAGCGCAGCCTGGTAGCGCATCTGCTTTGGGAGCAGAGGGTCGTAGGTTCGAATCCTATCGCCCCGACCATTCGCCTCACCGGAACATCAGCACCGGGATCCTGCACGAGCGCACCATCTCGGTGGTGGTCGAGCCGATGATCAGGCTGCGGATGCGGCTGTGGCCGTAGGCGCCCATGACGAGGAGGCCGACGCCGCGGCGCTCGACGGCCTCGGCGATGACCTTGTCGGGCTCGCCGGGCAGGATCTCGATCTCGACCGGGCGGCCGGCCTTGCGCAGCAGCGCGCCGGCGCCCTCGAGCCGGCCGCGCGTCGTCGGGCGTGTCGGCGCCGACGTGAAGCAGCAGGCAGGGCAGGCCCGCGAAGAGCGGGTCGGCCGCGATCCGCTCGACGGCCTTCATCGCGCTCGGGCCGCCGTCGAAGGCGACGAGGGCGCGCTCGATCGGCTGGAAGGCGCGGTTTGCTACCAGGACCGGTTTCGTCGCGCTGCGCAGGATGCGCTCGACGTTCGAGCCGAGGTGATCGAGCGCGAAGGCCTGGCCCTCGCCGCGCTTGCCGATGACGACGAGATCGGCGCCGGCCTCGAGTTCCTGCACGGTCGCGACGATGTCCTCGTTGCGGAGCCGCGTCGCGATGTCCTCGACGCCGGCCTCGCGGAGGCGCGCGGCCGCGTCCTCGAGGATCAGCCGGCCGCGGGCCTGGGCGAGCCGCGCGCGCTCGGCGTCGGCCTCGGCCAGTTCGGCGAGCAGCGCGCTGCGGGCGCCGAGCGCGATGGCGCCGGACAGGTCGGCCGGCGCGCTGGGCCGGGCGCGGCGGCCCATCATGTGAAAGACCTCGACCGCGGCGCCGGTGCGGCGCGCGGCCCAGGCGGCGTGGTCGCAGACGCTGGCCGCGTAGGACGAGCCGTCGACGAAGGCGATGATCTTCATGGTCGTATCCCCCTCAGTGCCCGAGCAGCTTTTCCATCGCTCCGGGCTTGTCGTGTTCGGCGAGCCGGTCGACGATCGTCTCGGACGCCCGGTTCATGCCGACGAGCTCGACCTCTGCGCCTTCGCGGCGGAACTTCAGCACCGCCATGTCGACGGCCGCGACGCTGGAGATGTCCCAGATATGCGCGTCGCTGACGTCGATCGTGACCTTTTCCAGCGCCTCCTTGTAGTCGAAGGCGGCCGCGAACCGGTCGACGCTGGCGAAGAACAGCTGGCCGTGGACGCGGTACGTGCGCGACCGGCCGTCGGGCGAGGCGACGGACTCGATGCTGAAGATCTGCGCAATCTTGCCCGCGAAGAACAGGCCCGACAGCAGCACGCCGGCGGCGACGCCGATCGCGAGGTTGTGCGTGTAGACGACGAGCACGACGACCGACAGCATGACGATCGAGGACGAGCGCGGGTGTTCGCGCAGGTTCCGGATCGACGACCAGCTGAACGTGCCGATCGACACCATGATCATTATCGCAACCAGCGCCGCCATCGGGATGCGGCGCACGAAATCGCCGAGCACGAGGATCAGGAACAGAAGGCCGATCCCGGCGACGAAGGTCGAGAGCCGGCCGCGCCCGCCGGACTTCACGTTGATGATCGACTGGCCGATCATGGCGCAGCCGGCCATGCCGCCGAAGAAGCCGGTCACCGAGTTCGCGATGCCCTGGCCGACGCATTCCTGGTTCTTGTCGGAAGGCGTGTCGGTCAGCTCGTCGACGATCTGCGCGGTCATCAGGCTCTCGAGCAGGCCGACCGCGGCGACGCCGATCGAATAGGGCAGGATGATCAGCAGCGTCTCGAGCGTCAGCGGGATCTGCGGGATCAGGAACATCGGCAGCGTGTCGGGCAGCTCGCCCATGTCGCCGACCGTGCGCAGGTCGAGGCCGAACGCCAGCGACACGGCGGTCAGCGCGAGGATGCAGATCAGCGGCGACGGGATCGTGCGTACGAAGCGGGGCGCGATGTAGATGATCGCGAGGCCTGCGGCGACCATCACGTAGGTCAGCGGCGGCACGCCGATCAGCTCGGGCAGCTGGGCCATGAAGATCAGGATCGCGAGCGCGTTGACGAAGCCGGTCATCACCGAGCGCGACACGAAGCGCATCAGCTGGGCGAGACCGGCATAGCCTGCGGCGATCTGGATCAGCCCGGCGAGCACGGTCGCGGCGAGCAGGTATTCGAGGCCGTGGTCGCGGACCAGCGTGACCATCAAAACTGCGGTCGCGGCGGTGGCGGCCGAGATCATGCCGGGGCGGCCGCCGACGAAGGAGATCAGCACGGCGATGGAGAAGGACGCGTAGAGGCCCACCTTGGGATCGACGCCGGCGATGATGGAAAAGGCGATGGCCTCGGGGATCAGCGCGAGGGCGACGACGATGCCGGCGAGCACGTCGGCGCGCACGTTGCCGAGCCATTGCTCTCGCTGGGCGTTCAGGAAGTTCATGGGGGCCTGCACGGAAAACGACGATCCGACGGTTTGCGCGGCGGTCACGCCATTCGGGATCGGTGATCCGGCGGATCGGCGGCCGGAATAGCCACCCGGGGTCGCACCGGGTCCTTGCGAGTGAGGCCGCAGCTTAGGCTGTGGAGATGCTGCGATGCAACACGAAAGATCTCGGGTCCGGGCGACATCGACAGTTTTAGCCGTTTCACGAACAATTAAGGAACATCGGCTTAGGTAAACGCCATCACGCCGCCAACGGGAAACCTCGCCATGGACCACGGCCCACGCATCGACGCCGTCGCGTATCTGAAGTCGCTGGCCGAGGGCGCGGCGCCCGGCCGGTCCGAACGCCTCGAGGCCAAGGCGAGGGTCCGCTTCACGGTCGCGCAGGCGCTGGCGCAGCGCCGCGTCCGTTTCCATTTCCAGCCGGTCGTGCACGCGCGCAACCCGCGGTTTCCGGCGTTCTTCGAGATGCTGGCGCGCCTGACGCTGCCCGGCGGGCAGGTGCTGCCGGCGGCGGCGTTCCTGCCGCATGTCGAAGACATGGAACTGGGGCGCGAGATCGACCGGCTGGCGCTGGGCGCGGCCTGCGCGGCGCTGGCGGGCGACCCGGGGCTGCGGCTGTCCGTCAACATGTCGCCGCTGTCGATGGGCGATGCGGAGTGGCTGGAGATCCTCGGGCAGGCGGCGGCGCGCGACCGGCGCGTGACCGGGCGGCTGATCCTGGAGATCACCGAGACCGCGGCGCTGGAGCATTCGGGCCAGACGCTCGATTTCCTCGAGCACGTGCGCCGCTTTGGCTGCGCCTTCGCGCTCGACGACTTCGGCGCGGGCGCGACCGGCTTCCGGCATTTCCGGGATTTCCGTTTCGACATGGTCAAGATCGACGGCGACTTCGCGCAGGGGGTCAGCCGCTCGCCCGATTCGCAGGCGCTGGTGCGCTGCCTGACCGGGCTGGCGCGGCATTTCGAGATGATGACGATCGCCGAGCGCATCGAAAGCGCGGCGGACGCCGATATGCTGGCCGATCTCGGCGTCGACTGCCTGCAGGGCTACCGCTTCGGGCGACCCGCGGCGGTACCGGCGTTGCCGGATGCGCCTGCGCTCCGCCGAAAGGCCGGCTGACTCCGGCTCAGACGTTCTTGACCAGCTTGTTGAGCTGGACCTGCATCTCGGCGAGCTGGTCCTTCAGCGTCTCGAGTTCTGCGTCCTTGGCGCCGGGCCGCTGCGGATCGCCGCCCTCGGCGCCGCCCTTCTGCATGCCGGCGGAGAATGGCGCGAACATGCGCATAGCGTTTTCGAACCACTCCATGTTCGTGCGCGCGAGCGCCTCGAAGTTCGCGAGCGCCGGATTGGCCTCGAACGCGTGGCGGACCTGCTCGCGCATCCGTTCCTGGTTCTTGGCGAACGTGTCCATCGACGCGTCGAGATAGCCCGGCACGAACCCCTGCAGCGTGTCGCCGTAGAGCCGGATCAGCGAGCGCAGGAAGTTCGCGGGCAGCATCGTGTTGCCCTCCTTGGCCTCCTCCTCGAAGATGATCTGCGCCAGCACGCCCCGCGTGATGTCCTCGCCGGACTTCGCGTCGTTGACGACGAAGTCCTGGCCGTCGCGCACCATCTGCGCCAGATGCTCGAGCGTCACGTAGCTCGATTTGGCGGTGTTGTAGAGCCGCCGATTGGCGTACTTCTTGATGATGATCGGCCCGTCAGCAGTCGCGTTCTTCCCGGCCACGCGCTTCCCTCCCGGTTGGAGCGTCCTTGCCGTTACATTATCGACGGTTGAGCATGGCGCAACGTAATTCCGCACCTGCGAAAGCCCCGACTCCGAAAAATGCTGCGCAGCAAAGCCAGCAGGATGCTGCGGCGCCGGATCATGCTGCGCGGACGTATCTCGATCTGTGGGAGCGGCATCTGACCGATGTCGCCGCGTTTGGCGCGCAGACCCGCACGCCCTCGAAGCGGCGCGAGGGCGTGTGGTGAAGGTTCCCGAACTGCGGCGCGGCGAGCCGAGCCCGCTGGTCCTCCACCTCGCAGCGGCCTTGTCGGGTTACATGCAGGCGCTGATGGCGGCGCCGCGGGCGAGCGAGCCGAGCTTTCCGTGGGTCGAGCATCTGGCGGAGCAGGCGGCGGGCCTCGACGATCTGGACCAGATCGCGGTCGCGACGGAGATCGCGGCGCGGCTGGCGGCGACGCTGCGCGGCATCGAGGCATGGCAGGCGCATCCGTACCGGCGCGACGTTGCCGAGCCGCCCGAGATCTGGCGCGCCGGCGGGACGCGGCTGCTCGACTACGGCCAGACGCCCGAGGCGACCGACCCGGAGGGCCCGCCGGTACTGGTCGTGCCCAGCCTGATCAACCGGGCCTATGTTCTGGACCTCGGCCCGCCGTGGTCGATGCTGCGCGCGCTGGCGGCCGAGGGGCTGCGGCCGGCGCTGCTCGACTGGGGCGCGCCCGGTCGCGAGGAGGCGGCGTTCACGCTGGACGACTATGGCAGGCTCAGGCTGGCGCCCGCGCTGGCGGCGCTGCGAGAGACCTGCGGGCGGCCGGCGGCGCTGATGGGCTACTGCATGGGGGGGACGTTGGCGGCGGGCCTTGCCGCGCGCGCGCCCGACGGGATCAGCGCGCTGTCGACCGTTGGCGCGCCTTGGGACTTCTCGTCGACGCGCGGCGTGGCGGGCGGTCTGCGCGCGATGATGCGGGCCGGGGGGGCAGAGCGGATCGAGCGGCAGGTCGACGCGGTGGGCGCGGCGTTCGGGCTGGCCCCGGTCCAGCTGTTCCAGACGCTGTTCGCGCTGGTGAACCCGATGCAGGCGGCGCTGAAGTTCCGGAAGTTCGGGCGACTCGATCCGGCGAGCCCGGCCGCGCGGCACTTCGTCGCGATCGAGGACTGGCTGGCGGACGGGATGCCGATGGCGGCGCCGGCCGCGAAGGACCTGCTCGTCGGCTGGCAGATCCAGAACGAGACCGCGCGGCGGGCCTGGCGCTTTGTCGGCGACGTCGTCGATCCGGGCGAAATCCGGGCGCCGACGATCTGCTTCTGCGGCGCGCGCGATTCCATAGCGCCGCCGAGCCTGTCGCTAGCATTGCCCGCCGCGATCCCCGGCGCCGTCGCCGTTCAGCCGCGCACCGGGCATGTCGGGATGGTGGTCGGCGGCTCCGCGCCCGCACAGGTCTGGCGTCCGATGGCGGAATTCCTGCGGACCCATGCCGGTTGAGGCCCGCGACGCAATGTGTAATTTCATTGCGCGAGGAGCGCTGGGGCAGCGATTCGGTCGCAGCCTCTCGCTAAGAACCGGTGCCGTCCGAACTGGGCGCCCGGCCCAAGGAGGGGAACAATGACGGACATCGTTATCGCATCTGCCGCCCGAACCGCGGTCGGCAGTTTCAACGGCGCTTTTGCATCGACGCCGGCCCACCATCTCGGCGCCGCGGTGATCGGGGTCGCGCTGGAGCGCGCGGGCGTCGACGCGGCGGACGTCTCCGAGACGATCCTGGGACAGGTGCTGACGGCGGCGCAGGGCCAGAACCCGGCGCGCCAAGCGCATATTCTCGCCGGCCTGCCGCAGGAGAGCGCGGCTTGGGGGCTGAACCAGGTCTGCGGCTCGGGGCTGCGCGCGGTGGCGCTCGGCGCCCAGCACATCATGCTCGGCGACGCCGAGATCATCGTCGCGGGCGGCCAGGAGAGCATGAGCATGTCGCCGCATGCGGCCCATCTGCGCAGCGGGCAGAAGATGGGCGACATGAAGTTCGTCGACACGATGATCAAGGACGGGCTCTGGGACGCGTTCAACGACTACCACATGGGCACGACGGCGGAGAACGTCGCGAAGGAATGGCAGATCACCCGCGAGATGCAGGACGAGTTCGCGGTCGCGAGCCAGAACAAGGCCGAGGCCGCGCAGAAGGCGGGCAAGTTCGACGACGAGATCGCGCCGTTCACGGTCAAGACGCGCAAGGGCGAGACGATCGTCGACAAGGACGAGTATGTCCGCCACGGCGCGACGCTGGAGGCGATGCAGAAGCTGCGCCCGGCCTTCTCCAAGGAGGGCTCGGTGACGGCCGGCAACGCGTCGGGCCTGAACGACGGCGCCGCGGTGACGGTGCTGATGAGCGCGGAGAACGCCGAGAAGCGCGGCATCGAGCCGCTGGCGCGGATTGCGTCCTATGCGACCGCAGGCCTCGACCCGAAGATCATGGGCGTCGGCCCGATCTACGCGAGCCGCAAGGCGCTGGCCAAGGCCGGCTGGAAGGTCGAGGACCTCGACCTGATCGAGGCGAACGAGGCCTTCGCCGCACAGGCGCTTGCGGTCAACAAGGACATGGGCTGGGACCCGTCGATCGTGAACGTCAACGGCGGCGCGATCGCGATCGGCCATCCGATCGGCGCCTCCGGCTGCCGAGTGCTGAACACGCTGCTCTACGAGATGAGGCGGCGCGACGCGAAGAAGGGCCTCGCCACGCTCTGCATCGGCGGCGGCATGGGCGTCGCGCTCTGCGTCGAGCGGCCCTGACTTGATCTGCGTCAGGGCGCGCCGCGCCCTGGCGCCCGACAAAAAGCCTGAAAATTCAGAAGGGGGAATACCATGGGACGTGTGGCATTAGTCACCGGCGGCTCGCGCGGCATCGGCGAGGCTATCTCCAAGGCGTTGAAGGACGCCGGATACACGGTCGCGGCGAACTACGCCGGCAATGACGAGGCGGCGAAGAAGTTCGAGGACCAGACCGGCATCAAGACCTACAAGTGGTCGGTCGCGGACTACGACGCCTGCAAGGCCGGCGTAGCACAGGTCGAGGCCGATCTCGGTCCGGTCGAGGTGCTGGTCAACAATGCCGGCATCACCCGCGACGGCATGTTCCACAAGATGACCCCGCAGCAATGGCGCGAGGTCATCGACACGAACCTGAGCGGCGTGTTCAACATGACCCACCCGGTCTGGGGCGGCATGCGCGACCGCAAGTTCGGCCGCGTGATCAACATCTCGTCGATCAACGGCCAGAAGGGTCAGGCGGGCCAGGTCAATTATTCCGCCGCCAAGGCCGGCGACATCGGCTTCACCCGGGCGCTGGCGCAGGAGGGCGCGCGCGCGGGCATCACCGTCAACGCGATCTGCCCCGGCTACATCGCGACCGAAATGGTCAAGGCGATCGACGAGAAGGTGCTGAACGAGCGCATCATCCCGCAGATCCCGGTGGGCCGGCTCGGCGAGCCCGAGGAGATCGCGCGGATCGTCGTGTTCCTCGCCTCGGACGACGCCGGGTTCATCACCGGCTCGACCGTCAGCGCGAACGGCGCGCAGTTCTTCGCCTGAGCCGTTTGCCGGGGCGCTCGACGGTCGGCCCGGCAGGCGTGCCTTCGCTGGCCAAAGCGAAAGAAAGCCGCGCGGCGGGGCCGCGCGGCTTGGTCCTTGTGCCCTGAGGGCGCAGTGTCAGTTCGAGACGACGCCCACGTCCAGCGCGGAATCCGGCGCGATATTGCGGTCGCGCGACATGTCGTACTCGGGCATCGCGTCGAGATCATCCTCGGACAGGCCGAGCAGCACGATCTCGTCGCCCTGCATCGCGACGCGCTCGATCGGCAGCGCGACGTCGTTCTCGCCGAAGCCGAGGAAGCCGCCGTATTCGACGATGACGTACTGACGGCCGTTGTTCTCGACGACGCGGGAGATCTCTCCGAGATCCTCGTCATTCGCCGTGACGACACTGCGACCCATCAGATCCTGCGCGCTCACCTGGCGCATCTCGCCGACCTGCATTTCGCCGCTGTCCGGCACGCCGAGCATGCGGCGTTGTTCCCCGGCCTGGCGCATCCGCTCTTCCTGCGACGGCTGCTCCTGCGGAGCGGCGCCGGCCTGGGTCGCGGACGCGGACTGCGCGCCTTCCTCGGCCTGCGGATCGTTGAACGTCACGCGCGGCTCGCCGACCTGACGGATCTGCACCTGCGGCTCGCCGCTGTAGCTGACCTGCACGTCCGGGTCGGCAAACTCGTACGAGATCTGCGGCTCCGCGCGGTCGACGGAAACCTGCGCCTGCTGCTCGGGCTGAACCAGTTCGACCTGTGGCTGGCCCTTGTTCACACTGACTTCGGCGGTGGCCGCGTCCTCGCCGCCCTCGGCGTTCTGGGGGCGGATGCTGGTCCGGACGCCCTCGTTCTCGACCTGCCTCGCTTCGTCGCTGTTCGGGTCGATCAACCGCGCGTCGACGTTGACGTCGATCTCGGGATCGGCCTGCGAGACAGAAACCTGCGGATCGGGCGTCACGACGCGAACCTGCGGCTGGCCACGCTCGAGGCTCACGCCGGGATCGGGCATCGTCACGAAGATCTCGGGCGCGGGCTGGTCGATCGTGATGACCGGCTGGGCGAGTTCGAGGCGGATGGTCGGCTGCGCCTGGCGCACGACGATTCGCGGCGCCTGGGCATCGACATTGACGCGGGCCTCGCCGGGTCGGACGCTGACCTGCGCGCCGGGCTGCTCCACTGCGACGTCCGGCGTCGGCATGGTCGCGATGACCTCGCCCTCCACGACCGCTTCGCGGTTGATCTCGACGGTGTCGCTGACGGTGTCGCTGGCCTGGAAGTCCTCGGTCCGGGTTTCGGCGTCGGTGACCTGCTCGCTGTCGGTCGCCCGGTCGCTCTGGACCAGCGTCGGATCGTTCTCCTCGATCACCACGAACAGCGCCGCGCATTCGGCGTCGGCATTCGCCTCCAGCACCTGGTTCACGTCGCCGTACTGCGCGAACGCTTCCGGTCCGGTCTGCTCGACGATCTGACGGAGCTCTGCGCAGCCACGTTCTGCGGTCTGTGCAGATGCGGCGCCAGCAAACAGAGGCACGCACAACGCGGTCCCCGACAGCAGCAATTTCATAGGCTGGTTGATGTTCTTCTTCATCTTTCGCTCCTCCAATACTTCAGGATGCTCCTTTCCGGAGCAAATCAGAGCCGAGGTATTCGCTCGGCGCCATGGTGAGCAAACGGCGGCGGCTTGGGAGGAGTTCCCGGATTTTTGATAATCTTGCGCAGGTTCCCGCTCATCGGGATCAGCCAATCCTCCGAAGCGCCCAATAAACGTGCTTGATCGACCTACGAAGTCGGCCGCGGCGTGGCCGCGCGCGGGCGGGAGTTCCCGCTGCGCCATCCCGCCGAGGCATGCCGGCCGGGGCTCTCGAACCGCGAGATCCGGCTTGCGCCCGAACTGCGCTTGCCCGAATGGGGACGAGCCGGACGTCGCCGGTCCTGTCGCGCCAGCGGCTCGACGAGATGGAATCCGGGTCCGGGTCGAGCGACGGATCTACCGAGCGGACGATCCCGGATCACGCTCGCCGGCTGAGGTCGTCCAGCTAGGCGAGGTGGCGCATCGGATCGGAGCGCGTCATATTCGCCCCTTCGCTGACAATTCGGGACTGTCCGCCATGCCTGCCGATACGCCTGCACGTCCGATGCTTTCCTATTTCCGCTGGGCGTTCATCGTCACTGCCATCGGGCTGGCGCTGGGCGCCGTGCTGGGCTGGCAGAGCACAGGCACGATCCCGGGGCTGATCGGCGTCTTCCTGATCTGCGCGGTGCTGGCGGTGCTGGAGATCTCGCTGTCCTTCGACAACGCGATCGTCAACGCCAACAAGCTGCGGCAGATGACGCCGGTCTGGCAGCGGCGGTTCCTGACCTGGGGCATCCTGATCGCGGTGTTCGGGATGCGGGTGATCTTTCCGCTGGCGATCGTCGTCGTCGCGGCGAAGATCGGGCCGATCGAGGCGATCCGGCTGGCGGCGGCCGAGCCGCAGGAATACGCGCGGATCATGCGGGAGGCGCATCTGGGCATCGCGGCCTTCGGCGGCAGCTTCCTGATGATGGTGGGGCTCAACTTCTTCTTCGACCACGAGAAGGACGTGCACTGGGTCCGGTTCATCGAGAGGCGGATGGCGCGGTTCGCGACGGTGCGCGGCGTCGAGGTCGCGGTGGTGCTGACGCTGATCCTGATCTTCTCGGGGCAGCTGCCGCCGGAGGAGGCGAACACGTTCTTCCATGCGGCGATCTACGGGCTGCTGACGTTCCTCGCGGTCGAGGTGCTGGCGGGGCTGCTGGATGCGGCCGAGCAGGCGATGAGCGCGGCGGCGCGGGGCGGGCTGGGCGCGTTCATCTATCTGGAGGTGCTGGACGCCAGCTTTTCCTTCGACGGGGTGATCGGGGCCTTCGCGCTGACGCAGAACCTGTTCATCATCGCGATCGGGCTGGGGATCGGGGCGATGTACGTGCGGTCGATGACGATCATGCTAGTCGATCGCGAGACGCTGGCCGAGTACCGCTACCTGGAGCACGGGGCGTTCTGGGCGATCCTGATCCTGGCGGTGATCATGTACGCGCAGGCGCTGGTGCATATACCCGAGGTGGTGACGGGGCTGGCGGGGGCGTGCCTGATCGGCGTGTCGCTGTGGTCGTCGATCAGGCACAAGCGGGCGGCGGAGGCGCGCGCCGGGGCGTGAGCGCGGACGGGTCGCACGATGCGACCATGGTCAAGTTATTGGCAATGAACAGTTTTCTCTGAGGCCGTTTCAGCCGTCCCGGCGGCGCCAGGCGTCGAGGATCACGCGCGCGGTCATCAGGTCGAGATGCGCGCCGCCGCCGTTCTTGTAGAGCGTGATCTCGGAGGCGTCGCGGCGCCCGGCGCGCCCGGCGGCGAGGTCGCGCAGGTCGCCGAGCACGTCCGCCCGCGCGATCACGCCGCGCGCCAGCGGGTCGCGCAGTTCGCCGATATGTTCGAGCACGGTCTCGAAGCTGTCGACGAAGATCCGCGACCGCTTCAGGCAGGCGTCGTCGGCCTCGCGCATGTCGGGCCGGAACGCGCCGATCAGGTCGAGATGCTGGCCTGGCCGCAGCCAGTCGCCGCGCAGCACCGGCTCGGTCGCCATCGTCGCCGTCGAGACGATATCCGCCTCGGCCACCGCCTGCGCGAGGTCTCCGGCCGCCTCGGCGCCGACCGCGTCGGCGAGCGCTCGGGCCTTGCCGGGCGAGCGGTTCCAGATCGCGATCTCGATGCCGGGGAAGGCCGCGCGGTAGGCCTCGACAAGCGATTCGGCGACGGCGCCGGCGCCGACGATCAGCAGGCGCCGCGCGTCCGAGCGCGCCAGCAGCCGCGCGCCGAGGATCGAATCGCCTGCCGTCTTCCACCGGGTCACGAGGCCGAAGTCGATCACCGCCTCGACCCGGCCGGTCTCGTCGTCGAACAGCACCAGCGCGCCATGGATCGAGGGGATGCCGCGGGCGGGGTTGCCGGGCACGACCGTCACCGACTTGACCGCCGCGCCCATGCCGTCGATCCAGGCGGCCCGCGACAGCAGCGTGTCGGCGCCGCGGCCGATGAAGACGTCGCGGATCTCGGGCTCGGCCGCGCGGTGCCCGTCCTCGAGCGCCTGGGCGAGCCGCACCCAGTCGAGGCGGTCCTCGACGTCGGCGGCGGTCAGGTAGGGAACGTCGCCCAAGTCAGGCCCCGACCGCGACGATGGAGGCCGCGAGCTTGTCGAGCCCGTCCGCGGGAAGGCCCGCGATGTTGATCCGGCTGTCGCCGACCATGTAGACGCCGTGATCCGCGCGCAGCCGCGCCACCTGTTCGGGCGGCAGGCCGAGCAGCGAGAACATGCCCCGGTGCCGGGCGACGAAGTCGAACCGGTCGGAGTTGCTGGCGCGGCGCAGCGCCTCGGCGAGGCCGGTGCGCAGGCCGAGCATCGTCTGGCGCATGCCTTCCAGCTCGGCCATCCAGTCGGCCTTGAGCCCGCCGTCGTGCAGGATGATCTCGACGACCTTGGCGCCGTGGTCGGGCGGGAACGAGTAGTTCATCCGGTTCAGCATCGCGAGGTTGCCCTTGGCGACGGTCGCGAGGTTGTCGGCCGAGGCGACGACAAAGGCTGCGCCCACACGGTCGCGGTAGAGGCCGAAGTTCTTCGAGCAGCTGGCCGCCAGCAGCATCTCCGGGACCTGGCTCGCCATGTAGCGCAGGCCGGCCACGTCCTCGCCGAGCCCGTCGCCGAACCCCTGGTAGGCAAGGTCGATCATCGGCACGACGCCCTGGGACTGCACGAACTGGGTCAGCGCGCGCCACTCGTCGAGCGTCAGGTTGGCGCCGGTCGGATTGTGGCAGCAGCCGTGCAGCAGCACCACGTCGCCCTGGCGCATGCCGGCGAGGTCGGCCAGCATGCCGGCGAAGTCGACGCCGCCGCTCGCGACGTCGAAGTAGCGGTAGGTCTCGGTCGGGATGCCGAGATAGGCGAGGATCGCCGGATGGTTCGGCCAGGTCGGCTTCGAGATCCAGACGCGGGCCTCGGGGTTGCCGATCCGGACCAGCTCGAGGAGCTGGCGCACTGCGCCGGTCCCGCCGGGCGTCTGGGCGCCGGCGATCCGGCCGACGGGGACCGCGGCGCCGAAGATCAGCTCGCGCATCGCGTCGACGAAGGAGAGGTCGCCGAGCAGGCCGACATAGGTCTTCGTGGTCTGCGCCTCGAGCAGCCGCGCCTCGGCGGTCTTGACCGCGCGCATCACCGGCGTGCGGCCCTCGGCGTCCTTGTAGACGCCGACGCCGAGGTCGAGCTTGTCGCTGCGCGGGTCGGCGCGAGTAGAGGCCCATCAATTCGATGATCTTGTCGGCGGGCTGCGGCTTCAATGCCTCGAGCATGTCGTCTCCCCTGGGGCTCAGTCCCCGAATGTCGCGCGGTCGCGCGTCAGCACGCGCTTGCGGGTCGCGCGCCGCACCGGCGAGAAGCCGGCCTTCTGGTAGAGCGGCAGCGCCCGCGGGTGGTCGAGCGAATTGGTGTTGACGGTGAGCCGGGAGACGCCGGGGCGGTCCCAGGCCATGTGCACGGCGGTCTGGATCAGGAAGCGGCCGAGCCCGTGGCCGATCGCCTGCGGCACGAGGCCGAAATAGGCGAGGTCGCAGACGCCCTGGGCCCGGCAGTCGAGCACGAAGAAGCCGTGCGGCCAGCCGCGGCGCATCAGCGTGTAGACGGTCACCTCCGGATCGTTCAGGAACGCCTCGAGCTCTGCGCGGGGCAGCGCGTGCTGGTCGGTCCATTCGTATTCGGCGCCGACCGCGTCGTAGAGCGCGAGGAACCACCACGCCGGCGGCGCCTCGGCCCCGATCAGCGCCGAGACCGCCCCGGCCGGCAGGTGCGGCCGCGGGTAGCTCGGCCGCGCGTCCATCTCCAGGTAGGTGACGACATAGTCGATCTCGTCGCCGGCGCGATGGATCATCCCGATTCCGCCTTCAGGTCCGGATAGGCGCCCCATTCGGTCCAGGAGCCGTCGTAGAGCGCGTGGCGGCGGTTGCCGATGCGCTCGAGCGCGAGGCTGAGGATCGCGGCGGTGACGCCCGAGCCGCAGGTCGTGACGACCGGCCTGTCGGGATCGACGCCGCCGGCCTCGAAGGCGGCGCGCAGGGCGGGCCCGTCCTTCATCGTGCCGTCCGGGTTCAGCAGCGTCGCGTAGTGGACGTTGCGCGAGCCGGGGATGTGGCCGGCGCGCAGGCCCGGGCGCGGCTCGGGCTCCTCGCCGCGGAAGCGGGCCGGCGAGCGGGCGTCGACGATCTGCGCGTCGCCGAGCTTGGCGGTCGCGGCGACCTGCGTCACGTCGCGCACGAGGCCGGCGTTGCGGGTCGCGGTGAAGTGGCGGTCGCGCAGGATCGGCCAGCCCTCCTCGAGCGGCCGGCCCTCCGCGCGCCATTTCGGCAGGCCGCCGTCGAGCACCGCGACGTCCTCGGCGCCGAACAGCCGGAACAGCCACCAGACGCGGGCGGCGCTGAACAGGCCGCGCGTGTCGTAGACGACGATGCGGTGGCCGTCGCCGATGCCCATCGCGCGCACGCGGGCGACGAACTTCTCGACCGGCGGCGCCATGTGGGGCAGGTCGGACTGGTCGTCGGAGATCTCGTCGATGTCGAAGAAGCGCGCGCCGGCGATGTGCCCGGCCTCGAACTCGGCGCGCGGGTCGCGGTTCTCGGCGGGCAGGTGCCAGCTCGCGTCGAGCACGCGCAGGTCCGGCGCGCCCAGATGGGCGGCCAGCCAGTCGGTCGAGACCAGCAGCTTCGGATCGCTCGTGCTCATGGCGCTCCTTCCCGATGCGGCGCGACGCGCGGCTCAGCCGGAATACCGGCCCCGGAGCGCTGCGGCAAGGGAGGTCGGGGCGGGATTGTGATGGCCGTCACATCGCGGGCGGGGTGATTTGGGCAGTATCGGCCACGCCACGGCGGCGCGGCGATGCGCAGGCCGGGACGGGACAACCAGGAGGACGCCATGACCATGTTGAACGGGCTGATCCGCATCGCGGCTCTCGTCGCCTTCGTCGCTCTGCTCGGGTTCGCCGTCGAGGCGCCGGAGGGGGCGAATGCGCCGGCGTTCTGGCGGCAGCAGGGCGCGTCTCCGGCGGCGCAGGCGATGGTCGGAGCCCGCGGATCCGCGCCGGATGGGGCGCTGGTCGCCGCGCGCTGACGCGCAGGGGCGGCGTCAGTTCAGGCGGGCAGGCCGGACCAGGTTCGGCAGGATCGACGGCAGCAGGCTGCGCAGGCCCGGATCGCCGGCGATCGCGTTCAGGAAGGCGAGGGCGTTGCCCGCGGCGCCTTCGAACTCGAAATCGCAGTCGTGGAACCGGCAGTCGCTTATTCCGACCGTGCCGGCGCCGGAATAGACCATCCGGCAGTTGACGAACGTGAAGCCCTTGAAGGAACGTCCGTCGAGATGGATCACCTGGCCGGCGATGACGCCGTCGGTCCGCTCAGTCATAATACCAACCCCCACCGCCTCGACCCCGCAAACCGGGACCGGATCGGGGACAGCTTACTGCATCCATCTCTGCGCGGAAATCCGCCGATGCAGCCGCCTGCCAAGAAAATCGCCGAGCTACGTCTCATGCGAGTAGAACGGCTGGCGCGGAGAACGGTTCCGCCAGGGTAGTCAAGGGTTAATGCGCGGGAGTGACCGTTTGGCCTCGTCGGGTCCGTGCAGAGCGCTGAGGAAGGCCGCGCCGAAGCGTTCGGCCTTCTGGGGGCCAACGCCGGAGACCCGCTCCAGCGCGGCCAGGTCGGCCGGCCGGGCCTCGGCGATCCTCGCCAGCGTCGAGGCGTTGCAGGTCAGGTACTTCTGCCGGCCGTCGGCGCCTCTGGCGAGCGCGACCTGCGCCGCCTGGAGCCGGTCGAAGACGTCGCCCGCCGGTGCGCCGGCGAGCTTCATCCGGGCCGGGTGGACCGGGTCGGGCGCGGCGCCGGTGATGACCTCGAGGAAGTCGGCGCCGTAGCGGGCGAGCTTGGTCTCGCCGACGCCGGTGATGCCGCGCATCGCGTCGAGGCTGGCGGGCCGGCGCGTCGCCATCTCGATCAGCGTGCGGTCGGGAAAGACGACGTAGGCCGGCGCGCCGGCGGCGTCGGCCAGCGCGCGGCGCCGGGCCTTGAGCGCGGAGAGCAGACCCTCGTCCTCGGCGGCGACCAGCGCCGCGGGCTCGGCGCGCGTCGGCGTGCGCTGGACGGTGTCGGCGCGCAACTCGAGCGCCGCCTCGCCGCGCAGCACCGGGCGCGCGGCCTCGGTCAGCCGCAGCGCGCCGTGGCGGGACGGGTCGGGCCGGATCAGGTCGAGCCCGAGCAGCTGGCGGAAGATCGTCTTCCACTGGCCGGACGAATATTCCTTGCCGACGCCGTAGGTCGGCAGCCGGTCGTGGCCGCGCCGCAGGATCTTCTCGGACGCATCGCCGCGCAGGATGCCGATCAGGTGCTCGGCGCCGAAGTTCTCGCCGGTGCGGAGAATCGCCGAGAACGCCTTGCGCGCGGCCTCGGTCGCGTCGAACAGCGCCGGCTTCTCGGCGCAGAGGTCGCAGTTGCCGCAGGGCTCCGCCAGCGTCTCGCCGAAATAGGCGAGCAGCGTCTGGCGCCGGCAGGCCTTGGCCTCGGCGAGGCCGAGCAGCGCGTTCAGCCGCTTGTGGTCGGCCTCCTTGCGCTCCATCGGGGCCTGGCCCTCGTCGATCTGCGCGCGGCGCAGCCGGATGTCGTCGGGGCCGTAGAGCGTCAGCGTCTCGGCCGGCGCCGCGTCGCGCCCGGCGCGGCCGATCTCCTGGTAATAGCCCTCGATCGACTTCGGCAGGTCGGCATGCGCGACGTAGCGGATGTCGGGCTTGTCGACGCCCATGCCGAAGGCGATCGTCGCGCAGACGATCAGCCCGTCCTCGCGCTGGAAGCGGATCTCGGCCTGGCGGCGCTCGTCCTGCTCGAGCCCGGCGTGGTAGGCGAGCGCGGTGTGGCCGGCGTCGTTCATAGCCTTCGCCAGCGTCTCGGTCTTGGCGCGGCTGGAGCAGTAGACGATGCCCGAGCGGCCGCGGCGCGCGGCGACGAAGTCCATCAGCTGCCGGCGCGGGTTGTCCTTGGCGCGGAAGGCGAGGTTCAGGTTCGGCCGGTCGAAGCCGCGCAGGTGGATCTCGGGGGCGGCGCCCGGGAACAGGCGCGCGACGATCTCGGCGCGGGTCTCGGCGTCGGCGGTCGCGGTCAGCGCCACGGTCTGCACGCCGCCGAGCGCCGCGCGCAGCGCGCCGATGCGCAGGTAGTCGGGGCGGAAGTCATGGCCCCACTGGCTGACGCAATGCGCCTCGTCGACCGCCAGCATCGAGACGCCGATCCGGCGCAGGAGGCGCTCGGCGCTGCCCGAGGCGATGCGCTCGGGCGCCATGTAGAGGAGCTTGAGCCGGCCCTCGTCGAGGGCGGCGAAGGTCTCCTCGGATTCCTCGGCGGTGCTCTGCGAGGTCAGCGCGCCGGCCGCGATGCCGAGCGCCTGCAGCGCGCGGACCTGGTCGCGCATCAGCGCTATCAGCGGCGAGACGACGAGCGTGACGCCGGGACGGGTCAGCGCGGGCAGCTGGAACAGCAGCGACTTGCCGCCGCCGGTCGGCATGATCGCGAGCACGTCGCGCCCGGCCTCGACGGCGGCGACGATCTCGGCCTGGCCGGGGCGGAAGTCGGGGAAGCCGAACACCTCGCCGAGCAGGCGGCGCGCGTCGCTCACGTCGGGTGATGCGGAGAGGAGGGAGATCATCGTCGACCCATAGCGGCGGGCGTCGAGCAGGGTCAAGCCGGCGGGCGGGGTCACGGGCGCGGATTCCTCCCAGACCAGCGTCGCGCCGGGCGCGATCCAGCCGCCGGCGAGGGCCGCCGCCACGGCCTTTTCCCCAAGGCCGCGGCCATAGGGCGGGTCGAGGAACACGAGGTCGAACGGCGCGCCGGGGTTCGGGCCCGGGCCGCGTCGCGTCGCGCTCATGGACCTGCGTCTCGGCCTCGGCGCGGGCGCGGCGGACGTTGTCGCGCAGGAGCCGGAGCGCGGGCGCGCCGGTCTCGACGAAGGCGACGTGGGCCGCGCCGCGCGACAGCGCCTCGAGGCCGAGCGCGCCGGTGCCGGCGAAGAGGTCGAGCGCGCGGGCGCCGTCGAGCGCGACCGCGTGGCGGCCATGCGCGAGCAGGTTGAACAGGCTCTCGCGGACCCGGTCCGAGGTCGGGCGCAGCCGCGCGGCCTCGTCGCCGGCGCCGACCTCGGCCAGCCGCAGGCCGCGCCGGTTCCCGGCGATGATGCGCATCGGATGCGGCCCCGTTTGGTTTGCTTCGTGGTCGTGTCCCTCTATATCCGCGGGGTCATTCCCTCAACCTGCGAAAGGTCGACATCATGACGCTGACAGCCGGCGATACCCTTCCCGAGGCGCGCTTCATCGAACTGGGCGAAAGCGGGCCCGCGCCGGTGGAGAGCGGCGCGCTGTTCGGCGGGCGCAAGGTCGTGCTGTTCGCGGTCCCGGGCGCCTATACCGGCACCTGCACGACGAAGCACGTGCCGAGCTTCATCCGCGCGGCGGACGGGCTGCGGGAGAAGGGCGTCGACGAGATCGTCTGCGTCTCGGTCAACGATCCGTTCGTGATGGCGGCCTGGGGCAAGGACACCGGCGCGGACGCCGCCGGGATCCGGATGCTGGGCGACGCGGACGGGGCGTTCACCAAGGCGATCGGCATGGAGTTCTCGCGCGTCGAGTCCGGACTGATCGGCCGGTCGAAGCGCTATGCGATGCTGGTCGAGGACGGGGCGGTGCGCGTGCTGAACGTCGAGGAGTCGACGGGGCAGTGCGACATTTCGTCGGGCGAGGCGATGCTGGCGGGGATGTGAAGGCTGCGGGGTAAGGTAGTCCTTCGGGATTTGGCCGTCGACAAATCCTGCCGCGCCTGCCGGGCAGGCGCGGCAGGATTGCGACCGGCGGTCCCGGCTGGACCCCGTTCGCCCTTCGCTTGCGCTCCGGTCCGAAGTGCGGCGTCAGGCGGCGACGCGATCGGCCTGCTTGCGGCGCAGGTAGTCGACGATCAGCGCGGCCCAGGCGGCGTTGTGGACGTCCCGGGTCAGCGAGGCATGGGCGGCGTCGGCGAGGTCGGTCGGGAACGCGGTTCCGGAGCGCAGCGCAATCAGGTCGGCGATGAAGTCGCGGTTGTACTCCGGGTGCGGCTGGACCGAGATCGCATAGGGCGCCTCGGGGTCGCCATAGGCGACGGCCGCGTAGTCGCAGTGCTCGGAGCGCGCGAGCACCGTCGCGTCGCCGGGCAGGCTCAGCACCTGGTCCTGGTGCAGCGCGTGCATCGCGAAGCGGTCGGGCACGTGGGTCATCCAGGACGGGCGGTCGGCGACCTCGTAGTCCTGCAGGCCGAGCACCCAGCCGCGGTCGGACTTGGCGGCCGAGCCGCCGAGCGCCTCGGCGAGGATCTGGTGGCCGAAGCAGATGCCGACGACCGGCACGCCCTGGGCGACGCAGGCGCGCAGGAAGTCCTTCAGCGGCGCGATCCAGGGCAGATCGTCGTAGACGCCGTGGCGCGAGCCGGTGACGAGCCAGGCGTCGGCGTCGCGCGGATCGCCGGGCGCGTCGCCGGAGACGATGCGCAGCGTGACGAATTCGAGGCTCGGGTCGGCCGCGCCGAGCATTGCCGCGAACATGTCGGGGTAGTCGCCGTAGCGGGCCTTCAGCTCCGGGGGAACCTCGCCGGTCTCGATGATGCCGATCTTCATTCTCGCGCACTCCATGGACAGGTCGCAGGATAATCCCCGGGCGAGACGCGTTCAACGGGCGTGGCGATATGCGCGGGCGGGTATAACGCCCCTTGCCAGCAGCCGGGCGCGGCTGGCAGAAACGGGCCATGACGACAAGCGAGACCGACAACGGCAACGCGCCGAGCCTGCGCATCCGCATCCTGTTCGGGGACGCGGCGATGCTGGGCCCGGGCAAGGCCGACCTGCTGGAGGGCATCGCGGCGCATGGCTCGATCGCGGCGGCGGGGCGGGGGATGTCGATGAGCTACAAGCGCGCCTGGTCGCTGGTAGAAGAGATGAACGCGGCGTTCCGCGAGCCGCTGGTCGAGCGCAGCCGGGGCGGGGCGCAAGGCGGCGGTGCGTGGCTGACGCCGGCGGGCGCGGCGGTGCTGGAGAACTACCGCAAGCTCGAGGACCTGCTGGCCGAGGCCGGCGCGGCGCGGATCGGCGCGATCCGGGCGCTGCTGCGCGATGTATCCGACGGAAAATAACGCTTGCCGGGTAGGCGGTCGGTTGCGATATGTTTCCGCAAACATATGCGAAGGGGACGCGGCCATGACATTCCTCGCCCGGGGCGTCGCGGCGCTGCTGATCGCGATCGCCGCGCCCGCGCTCCGCGCGGACGAGGTCACGGTCTTCGCGGCGGCCAGCCTGACGAACGCGCTGGCCGAGGTCGCCGAGGCCTAGGAGGCGGAGACCGGGAACGCGGCGGTCGCGGCGCTGGCCTCGTCCTCGGTGCTGGCCCGGCAGATCGAGGCGGGCGCGCCGGCGGACGTGTTCGTGTCGGCCAACGAAGCCTGGATGGACGCGCTGGAGGAGCAGGGCCTGATCGACGCGGGCAGCCGGGTCGACCTGTTGCGCAGCCGGCTGGTGCTGGTCGCGCACGGGGATGCGGCCGCGCCGGTCGGTATCGGGCCGGAGATGGACCTGGCGGCGCTGCTCGACGGCGGGCGGCTGGCGATGGGGCTGGTCGATTCGGTCCCCGCGGGCATCTACGCGAAGGCGGCGCTGGAGGGCCTCGGGCAGTGGGGGGCGGTGGAGCCCATGCTGGCGCAGACCGACAACGTTCGCGCGGCGCTGGCGCTGGTCGCGGCGGGCGAGGCGCCGTACGGCATCGTCTATGCGACGGACGCGGTCGCGGAGGACGGGGTGACCGTGGTGGGGACCTTCCCCGAGGACAGCCATCCGCCGATCGTCTATCCGGCCGCCGTGGTGGCGGCGAGCGACAACCCGCTGGCGGCGGAGTATCTTGCATTCCTGCAGGGTCCGACGCGGCGCGGGCGGCGTTCGAGCGGCAGGGCTTCCGGATCGTCGGGGACTGAACGAGACATGCTGGACTGGCTCGGACCGGAGGAATGGACGGCGGTCCGGCTGTCGCTGCGGGTCTCGCTCTGGGCGACGCTGGTCTCGCTGCCGCTCGGGATCTTCGTCGCCTATGCGCTGGCGCGCTGGACGTTTCCGGGCCGGCAGATCCTGAACGGGCTCGTGCACATGCCGCTGATCCTGCCGCCGGTCGTCACCGGCTACCTGCTGCTGCTGACGTTCGGCACGCAGGGGCCAGTGGGGAGCCTGCTGCAGGAAATCGGCATCGTCTTCGCGTTCAACTGGACCGGCGCGGCGCTGGCGGCGGGGATCATGGCGTTTCCGCTGATGGTGCGCGCGATCCGGCTGTCGATCGAGGCGGTGGACCCGAAGCTGGAGCAGGCCGGCGCGACGCTGGGGGCGGGGCCGCTCTGGGTCTTCGCGACGGTGACGCTGCCGCTGATCCTGCCCGGCGTCATCGCCGGCGCGATCCTCGCCTTCGCGAAGGCGATGGGCGAGTTCGGCGCGACGATCACCTTCGTCTCCAACATCCCCGGCCAGACGCGGACGATCCCGTCGGCGATCTACGCGTTCCTGCAGGTTCCGGGCGGCGACGGCGCGGCGCTGAAGCTGGTCGCGGTCTCGATAATCGTCGCGATGACGGCGCTGCTGCTGTCGGAGGTGCTGGCGCGGCGCGTCGCGCGGCGGGTCGCGGGCGCATGACGCTGTCGGTGGCGCTGCGCCAGCCGCTCGACGGGTTCGATCTCGACGTGGCCTTCGAGGCGCCGCCGGGAGTGACGGTGCTGTTCGGCCGGTCGGGCGCGGGCAAGACCACGATCGTCAACGCGGTCGCAGGGCTGATCCGGCCGCAGGCCGGGCGGATCGCGGTCGACGGCGCGGTGCTGTTCGACGCGGAGACGCGCGTCTTCGTGCCGCCGCACCGGCGCCGGGTCGGCTATGTCTTTCAGGAGGGGCGGCTGTTCCCGCATCTGAGCGTGCGCCAGAACCTCGCCTTCGGCCGCTGGTTCGCGCCGCGGGACGCCGCGCCGGCGCGCGAGGCGGACGTGGTCGAGATGCTGGGGATGGGCCCGCTGCTCGACCGGCGGCCCGGCGCGCTGTCGGGCGGCGAGAAGCAGCGCGTCGCGATCGGGCGCGCGCTGCTGGCGGCGCCGCGGCTGATCCTGGCCGACGAGCCGCTGGCCTCGCTCGACGAGGCGCGCAAGGCCGAGATCCTGCCCTATTTCGAGCGGCTGCGCGACGAGGCCGCGCTGCCGATCCTCTATGTCAGCCACGCGACGTCCGAGGTCGCGCGGCTGGCGACGACGGTGGTCGTGATCGCGCGGGGCCGCGTGCTGCGGCAGGGGCCGGCGGTCGAGGTGCTGGGCGATCCCGGCGTGACGCCGCTGGGCGCGCGCGAGGCGGGCGCGATCCTCGAGACGCGGGTGGTCGCGCATCACGCGGACGGGCTGAGCGAACTCGACGCGAACGGCGGCGCGGCTGCTGGTGCCGCTGCTGGCGGCGCCGGTCGGGGCGCGCGTCCGGGTGCGCGTCGCGGCGCACGACGTGATGCTGGCGCTGGACCGGCCGGAGCGGATCTCGGCGCTGAACGCGCTGCCGGGCGTCGTGCGCGAGATCCGGCGAGGGCGGCGGGCCGGGCGCGCTGGTGTCGCTGGACACGGGCGCGGGGCGGGTGCTGGCGCGGATCACGCGGCGCTCGGTCGACGCGCTGGGGCTGCGGCCCGGCGTCGCCTGCCACGCGCTGCTGAAGACGGTCGCGGTCGCGCCCGAGGACGTCGGCGGCTGAGGCGCCTCAGATCGCGACCGGGCCGGCGCGGTTGGCGATCTCGCGCAGCACGCTGAGGATGGTCGCGGCCGAGGTGCGGGCGTTGCCGGCGCTGGGGCGGTTCTCGATCCGGATCGAGAAGCGGGCCGACGGGGCGCGACGTGGTACTCGTGGACGTTGCCGGGCGCGGCGGGATCGGCGACGAGCTCGACCTCGGTCGCGTCGAGGCCGGCGCCGGCGAGCGCGATCGTCGCGGCGACGTTCGCGTTTTTCGGATAGGCTGCCGCCGCCTGCCGGGCGGTGCCGGAAAAGAAGGTCGCGGCCCCGGCCAGTGCGTCGAGGTCGAGCGCGTTTTCGGCCGGCGAGCCCTTCCAGGCGGCGGGCGGCTTCGTCCCGCGATAGCGGACCTCGAGCCCGCCCTGCGGCCCGAGCGCCGCCAGCAGGTCGATGCCGCCGACCGCGCCGGCGGGCAGGATCAGCCGCGCGCCGCCCTCGGCGGCCGCGCCGCGCAAGCTGGCCTCCAGGTTCGGATCGGCCAGCGCCCCGACCGAGACCAGAACGACGTCGATGCCGGCGCGCAGGATGGGCGGGACGAGGGTCGAGGCCGCGCCGTGGCCCGCGCATTCGACGACGAGGTCGGGCCGCGCCGCCAGCATCGCCTCGGCGTCGGCGACCGCCGCGCCGCGGCCGGGCAGGACCTGCGCCAGGCGGGCGCGCGTCGCATCGAGGGCGCCGGGCCGGACGAGCGCGGTCAGACGCGCGACCGGCGGGGCGACGTCCTGCGCGAGCATCTCCGCCAGCCCGCCCGCGATGGCGCCGAAGCCGATCAGCCCTAGCCGCATCCGCAGGCCCTCCGCTTGTCCTTTTCTGCAGGCTTGCTTCGTCCGGCGCGGCGCCTAAAGCTGCGCCCGACCCTGCCGATGCTCCCGGAGGCCGTAATGACCCAGACGCCCGTCGATGACCAGACCCCGTTCCAGCGCTACGCGGAACTCGGCCTCGGCGCCGCGATGCTGGCGCTCGCCTTCATCGGCATCGCGGCGTCGGACATATCCGGTGGCGGGTCGCAGGCGCTGTGGACCGGGATCGTCGTCGCCTTCGCGCTGGCGAGCGTGGCGCTGGACTGGATCCATCCCGACCGTGACGTCGGCGCACGGGCGCTGGTGCGGTTCGCGTTGCACTGGATCGGGGTGCTGGCGGCGGTCGAACTGGTGTTCCTGCTGGCCTCGACCGGCCGGATCATGAACGCCGACGACGGGCTGACCAACGCGCTGATCCTGGCGCTTGGCGCTTTCCTCGGCGGCGTGCACGGCAACTGGCGCCTGATGGTGCTCGGAGCCGGCCTCGGCGTCGCCGTCGCCTTCGCCGCGCTCATGGAGCAGTACATGTGGGTTGTGGGGGCCGTCCTGATCCTGTCGCTGGCCGCGGTCTATCTGGTCGGCCGGTTCCGGTCGCGGCCCTAGAGGCGCAGCCGCGCTGGCGCTGGCCGTCGCGATCGCGAAGGCCGCGACGGACAGGTGCTCGTTGTAGAGCATCTCGATCATCAACGGCATCGGTGCCGTAGAGCAGCGCGCAGCGGATGTTCGGCAGCGTCACGGTCCGGAACGCGCGCCAGACCGAGGTCGCCGAGCGTCAGCGCCGCCTCCTCCTTGGCGCGGCCTTGCTCCTGCATGATTGGGGATCAAACGAACATCGTTGCGAGCACGATGCCGCTCCGTCCGCCGGTCTGCCCTCTGGACCGCGCCTGTGCTAGACGAGGGCCCACCGAAATCTTTGGGCTTGGAGATCGGAACGAACGATGCGATCGGCAAGGACGAACACGGGCCGGGGCGCCGGCCTTGCGGCGGGATTGCTGGCGGCCGCGGCGCTGTCGCCGGATCCGGCCCGAGCGCATCCGCATGTCTTCATCGACGGCGGAGTCGACTTCCTGTTCGACGATGCCGGCCGGCTCGACCGGCTGCGCGTGACCTGGATCTACGACCCGCTGACCTCGCTGTTCATGATGGAGGATCTCGGCATCGATCCGGCGGCGGCGCTGCAGCCCGCGCAGCGCGCCGATCTCGCCGCCTACCAGACCGGTTGGGTCGAGGGCTTCGCCGGCGACAGCTATCTCAGCCACGGCGACGCGCCGGTGGGCCTGTCGGGACCGCTCGATCCGGACGCGGAGGTCCGGGACGGCAAGGTCGTGATCCGGTTCGAGCGGCAGGTCGAGACGCCGTTCCGGCCCGATCCGGAGGCCGTGGTCGGCGTGTACGACCCGACCTACTACACCGCCTACACGGTCACCGACGCGCCGGTGCTGGAGGGGGCGGCGGCCGGATGCGCGGCCGAGGTGGTCCCGTTCGTCGCCACGTCGGCGCTGTCGGCGCTGCAGACGAGCCTGTGGGACATCCCGCCCGAGGAGACGCCGGAGGACGCCGACATCGGGGCGCTCTTCGCCGATCGCATCCGGCTGACATGCGACTGATCGTCGCGCTGATCCTGGCGCTTGCGCTGCTTTTGGCGGGCCTGGCCTGGCAGGCCGGCGTGTTCCAGGGGCTCGGGCACTGGGTCGTGCAGCAGCAGCGCTGGATGCAGGACGCGCTGGCGGCGCGGATCAGCGGCCTGCGGGCCGGGGAGCCGGGCGCGTTCTGGGGCCTGGTCGGCGCTCTGCGGGCTCTACGGCTTCGCGCATGCGGTCGGTCCGGGCCATGGCAAGGCGCTGATCGGCGGCGCTGCGGTCGGCGGACGGGCGACGGCGGCGCGGATGATGGCGATCGCGGTCGCGGGGAGCCTCGCGCAGGCGGCGGTCGCGATCCTGCTGGTCTATGGCGGCTTTGCGATCTTCGAGGCGACGGCGCGCGCGACGGTCGGCTCGATAGAGGCCTGGGTCACGCCGGTCGGCCATGCGGCGCTGGCGGTGGTCGGGCTCTGGATCCTCGCGCGCGGCGTCCGGGCCTGGTGGCGCGGGCGTGTCCTTGCCCACGACCATGGGGCGGGCTGCGGCTGCGGGCACGCGCATGGTCCGGACCCGGAGGCGGTGCAGCGCGCGCGGGGCTGGGGCGCGACGCTGGCGCTGGTCGGCGCGATGGCGGCGCGACCCTGCACCGGCGCGCTGTTCGTGCTGGCGATCGCCTGGCAGATGGGCGTCGCCGGCGCCGGGGCGGCGGCTGTCGTGGCGATGGGGCTGGGGGCCGCAGCCTTCACGGCGATCGTGGCGCTGCTGGCGGTCTCGGGCCGCGAGGCGGCGCTTTTCTCGGCCGGCGGCGGGCGCGTCGGCCGGACGGCGGCGCCCGTCCTTCAGATCGGCGCGGGCGGGCTGCTGGTCCTGGCCGGGGCGCTGCTGCTCGTCGGCTGACGCGGTAGTGGTGCCAGCGCCGACGGGCAATCGGCCGTTGCATCCCGCGACCGGCGCGGCGATTGTTCGCGCGAACTGGGACAGGCGGGAACGGGCGGCGGAATGAAGGACCCGACGAGATTGGCGGCGGGCGGGGGAACGGCGTCATGCGGGCGCTGAGCTGCGAGGCGCCGGGCCGGCTCGCCTTCGTCGAGCGGCCCGAACCGGAGCGTCGGCCGGGCGAGGCGCTGGTGCGGATCCTGAAGGCCGGCGTCTGCGGGACCGACCTGCACATCTTCGCCGGGAACCAGCCCTACTTCGAGTATCCGCGGGTGATCGGGCACGAATTGTCGGCCGAGGTGATCGAGGCGGAGCCGGGATCGGGTCTTGCGCCGGGCGACCTCGTCGCGATCAACCCCTACCTCGCCTGCGGCGACTGCCACGCCTGCCGGATCGGCAAGACGAACTGCTGCGCCCGGCTGAAGGTGCTGGGCGTGCATACGGACGGCGGCCTCTGCGAGCGGCTGAGCCTGCCGGCCGGGAACCTGCACCCGGTCGAGGGCCTGACCGCGGAACAGGCGGCAATGATCGAGTTCCTGGCCGTGGGCGCCCATGCGGCGGCGCGAACCCGGATCGCGCCGGGCACGCGGGTGCTCGTTACCGGCGGCGGGCCGATCGGCATCGCGGCGGCGCTGTTCGCGAAGCTCGACGGCGGCGAGGTGACGGTGACCGACACCCGCGCCGACCGGCTGGCCTTCTGCCGCGAGGCGCTGGGCGTCGGGACGCTGGCGGCGGGGCCGGAGGCGCGGGCCGAGATGGAGGACCGCACCGGCGGCGAGTTCTACGGCGCCGTCTTCGACGCCACCGGCAGTCCGAAGGCGATGGAGGCGGGGTTTCTGAACGTCGCGAACGGCGGCAGCTACACGCTGCTGTCCATCGTCAAGGCGGACATCACGTTCCCGGACCCGGAATTCCACCGCCGCGAGACCACGCTCTACGGTTCGCGCAACGCGCTGCCGGCGGATTTCGAGCGGGTGATCGCGGCGATGCGGTCCGGCGACGTGCCGTGGCGCGAGCTGGTCACGCACCGCGTGCCGCTCGACGCGCTGCCCGAGCGGATGGGCAGCCTGTCCGATCCGGCGACGGGCGCGATCAAGGCGCTGGTCGAGATCGGCTGAACCGGCCGACGCATCCGAAGAACCTGAACCGGCGCGGGCGCGGCCCCGTGCGACCTGTTGCGAGAGACGGAACACATGCTGATCGGGGTGGACTGGGGCGGAACCAAGATCGAGGGCGTCGCGATGACGCCCGACGGCGTGGAGCTGCTCAGGCTGCGCGAGGCGACGCCGCGGCACGACTACGACGGCTGCATCGCGATGATCCGCGACATGATCGGACGGCTGGAGGCCGAGACCGGGCAGACGGGCACGGTCGGCATCGGCATCCCGGGCTCGCTGGAGCCGCGGTCGCGGCTCGGCAAGGGCGCGAGCTCGACCTGGATCCTCGGGCGTCCGGTCGAGGCGGATCTGCGCGAGCGGCTGGGCCGGGAGATCCGGGTCGAGAACGACGCGGACTGCTTCGCGGCGTCCGAGGCGGTGGACGGCGCGGGCGTCGGGCACAACGTCGTCTTCGCGGTGATCCTCGGCAGCGGCGCCGGCGCGGGCATCGCGGTCGGCGGACGCGCGCATCACGGGCCGAACAATTCGGGCGGCGAATGGGGCCACAACCCGCTGCCGTTCCCGAACGTGACGGAGTTGCCGGGGGCGGCCTGCTATTGCGGCAAGACCGGCTGCATGGAGACCTGGGTCTCCGGCCGCGCGTTCGAGGCCGAGTACGCGCGGCACGCGGACGCGCCGCTGCTGGCGCGCGAGATCATGGACCTGATGCGGCGCGGCGACCGGCTCGCGGGGCTGCTCTGGCGGCGCTATCTCGACCGGGTCGCGCGCGGGCTGTCGGTGGTGGCGAACACGCTCGATCCGGACGTGTTCGTGATGGGCGGGGGCATGTCGAACGTGCCGGAGCTCTATGACGCGCTGCCGGAGCTGATCGCGGGCTACACGTTCTCGACGGTGTTCCACACGCCGATCCTGAAGTCGCGGCACGGGGATGCGAGCGGCGTGCGGGGCGCCGCGTGGTTGTGGAAGGACGGGTGATGGGAATGACGCAGGCGGAGCTGGACGCCCGGTACGCATTCGGCCTCGAGCTGATCGCGGAGGCGGGGGCGCTGGCGCTCGGGTATTTCCGGCGGCTCGACCAGCTGAAGGTGACGTCGAAGGGCGTGCAGGACATGGCGAGCGAGGCCGATGTCGAGGTCGAGCGGATGATCCGCGCCCGGCTGGCGGAGGCGTTTCCGGGCGACGCGTTCCTCGGCGAGGAGAGCGGGCGCAGCGACTTCGCGGAGGGGCAGGGCGTCTGGGTCGTCGATCCGATCGACGGGACGCAGCCGTTCATCCTCGGCATGACCGGATGGTGCGTGTCGATCGCCTTCGTCGAGAGCGGGACCTTGCGCTTCGGCTTCGTCGATGCGCCGGCGCGGGACGAGCTGTTCGCCGGCGGCAAGGGGCGGGGCGCGACGCTGAACGGGCGGGCAGATCTCGGTGCGGGCGGCGAGGGGCGTCGACGAGGGGATGGTCGCGGTCGGGTATTCGCCGCGGGTCGGGCCGACGGAGTTCCTGCCGGGGTTCACGCGGATCCTGGAGGCGGGGGCGATGTTCTACCGCGACGGGTCGGGGGCGCTGGCGCTGGCCTATCTCGGGGCGGGGCGGATCATCGGCTATGCGGAGGTCCATATCAATTCGTGGGACTGCCTCGGCGGCCTGGCGGTGATCGAGGGCGCCGGGGGCGAGACCAGCGACTTCCTGGCGGGCGACGGGCTGTGGAAGGGCGGGCCGTTGCTGGCGGCCTCGCCGGAGCTGATGCCGGAGCTGGAGCGGCTCTGGCGCGGGTGATGCGCCGTGGCGTATCAGCGTGATACGCAAATCAACCATCTGACATGACAGAATAATCGGGAAGGCCGCGGCTGCGGCGGCATTGGTGCGAAGATTCATGCAGGTATTTGCCTGCCCTTTACATGCAGGCAAATACCTGCGTATTATCGGCGCATGGCACGGGAATCGGACGACGACGACAAGGTGTTCAAGGCGCTGGCGGACCCGGCGCGCAGGCGGCTGCTCGACCGGCTGCGCCAGAAGAACGGCCAGCCGCTGACCGAGCTCTGCGCCGTCATGGACATGACGCGCCAGTCGGTGACCCAGCATCTGGGCCTGCTGGAGGACGCGAACCTGATCAGCACGACCCGCCGGGGGCGGGAGAAGCTGCATCACATCAACCCGGTCCCGCTCCACGACGTCTACGAGCGATGGGTGCGCAACTTCGAGACCGGACGCCTGTCGCTGCTGCACGACCTCAAGCTTCAGCTCGAAAGGAAGGAAGACATGACCGACACGTCGGAGAGCTTCGTCTACGTGACCTACATCCGGACCACGGCCGAGAAGGCGTACGAGGCGATCACCACGCCGGAGATCGCGCGGCGCTACTGGGGCCACGAGAACGTCTCGGACTGGACGCCCGGCGCGACATGGGAGCACGTGCGCGCCAACGACGCGCGGACGGTGGAGATCGTCGGCTCGGTCGTCGAATGCGACCCGCCGCGCCGGCTGGTCATCACCTGGTCGGCGGCGTCGCAGGCCGACGATCCCGAAGCGCGGAGCCGCGTCGCCTTCGCGATCGAGGACGCGGAGGGCGGCATGGTCCGGCTGACGGTCACGCATGACGAGCTTCAGCCGGGCAGCTCCATGGCGAAGGGGATCAGCAAGGGCTGGCCGCTGGTCCTGTCCAGCCTGAAGTCGTTCCTCGAGACCGGGACCGGCCTCGACCTCTGAGACCGGGCGATCCAGAACAGGGAGATCATCGACATGAGCGATCCGTATTCCGGGCGCTGCGCCTGCGGCGCGGTCCGGTTCGAGGCGACGGGGGAGCCCGTCGCCGCGCTGCACTGCCAGTGCATCGACTGCCGGCTGCGGTCCGGGACGGGCCACAGCTCCTACATCGTGTTCGCCGGGCCGGGCGCGGTGCGGATCGACGGCGAGACGAAGGCCTGGACGGCGACCGGCGACAGCGGCGCCGAGAAGCGTCAGGCCTTCTGTCCGGAATGCGGCACGCCCACCCACGTCACCTTTCCGGCAAGCCCGGGCGTGGTGGCCATCAATCCGGGCCTGCTCGACGCGCCCGAGCGGTTCGAGCCGACGTTCGTGGCCTATGCGAAGCGCGCGCTGCCCTGGGACCGCCTCGATCCGGCGCTGACCCATTTCGAGACGATGCCGACGGGATGAGCCGCGCGCGCCGGGCGCAGGCTCGGCTCTAGGCCGAGGCGGTTGCTTCCCGGTCAAGCCAGTCGCGGTAGCGGGAGAGCAGCGCCTCGGCGGCGTTCGGGGCGAAGGCGTGTTCGATCACGCAATGCGCGGCGCCGATCAGGCGGGCCTCGGGCACGGGCTGGGATATCTCGATCGTCAGATCCCGGGTGGCGAGCGGCAGGCAGCGCCGGCTGATCGTCTCGCGGACCCCGAACAGCAGGTGCTCGTGCACGCGCGCCAGCGTGCCGCCGATGATGATGCGGCCGGGGTTCAGGATCGCGATCGCGTCCGAGATCGCCGCGCCGAGCGCGCGTCCGGCGCTGCGCAGCAGCTGGATCGCCTCGGGCCGCTGCGCCTCGACCAGCGCCGCCACGTCACGCGCGTCCTGCGCCTCGATGCCGAGCGCGCGCAACTCGCGCGCCAGCGCCCAGCCGGCGGCGCGGGCCTCGAGGCAGCCGAGCTTGCCGCAGCGGCAGAGCGGAGCGGGGTCGTCGACGATCTGGATATGGCCGATGTCGCCCGAGGCGCCCTGCGCGCCGCGGTAGAGCCGGCCGTCGGTCATGATGCCGGCGCCGATGCCGGTGCCGACCTTCAGGAACATCAGCGACTCGGCGGGCCGATCGAGCCGGCGGTGCTCGTAGACGGTCAACAGGTTCACGTCGTTCTCGGCGAACGCCGGGGCGCCGAAGCGGCGGGCGAGCCAGTCGCCGATCGGGAAGTCGTCCCAGCCGATCAGGACCGAGGGGCCGAAGACCCGGCCGATCCGGTGATCGACCGGCGCATGCAGCGAGATGCCGACCCCGGCGATCATCCGGCCGCCGCCATGCTCGGCGACGAGCCGGTCGAGCCGGTCGGAGACCAGCTTCAGCGTCGCCTCCGGACCGTCGGCGACGCGGAAGGGCAGCGAGTCCTCCGCGAGGATGCGCGGCCCGAGATCGGTGACGGCGAGCCGGGCGAAGCTCTCGCCGAGGTCGATGACGAGGATGATCGCGGCGGCCGGGTTCAGCGTGATCAGACGGGTCGGCCGGCCGCCGCTGGGCACGGTCGCCGGCGCCTCGCGCACGAGCCCGGCGCCGAGCAGCGCCGCCAGCCGCTGGCCCAGCGTCGCGCGCGACAGCGCGGTCGCCTCGGCGAGTTCGGCGCGCGAGCGTCCGTCGGCGCAGGCGATCACCGACAACGCGGAGGCGGCGGTTTCGAGCGCGGCGGCGATCGGGGCCGGGTCGGATCGCGATGACGGCAAGGGGCTCTCCTCGATAACGGTCCGAAATGCCTGCCCGTGCGTGGCGGCGGGACAGGCTTATGGTCGGTTTCAGGCAAAAGATACTTGCCTTTTGCGGGGAACGGAACCAATCATCGCCGCGCGGCGACGAGAGCGCGTCGCGCAGCAAAGATGCCGGCGGCCCGAAGCCGCCGCGAGGGGAAGGACCGACTGGCCGCACGACGGCCGAAGGTCCGCAGACGCCACTAAAGGGAGAGATCAGCATGACCATTCGCATCGGACGGACCGGACTGCTCGCCGGCGCGGCCGCGCTCGGCCTGGCGCTCGGCGCCGGCGGCGCCAGCGCGCAGGACGACATCTCGATCGGCCTCGTCACCAAGACCAACTCGAACCCGTTCTTCGCCAAGATGCGCGAAGGCGCGCAGGCGAAGGCCGACGAACTCGGCGTTGAGCTGCAGGCCTTCGCGGGCAAGTTCGACGGCGACAACGAAAGCCAGGTCACGGCGATCGAAAACCTGATCTCGGCGGGCGTGGACGGCATCCTGCTGGCCGCCAGCGACACGAAGGCGATCGGCCCGGTCGTCCAGCAGGCGCGCGACGCCGGCATCCTGGTCATCGCGCTCGACACGCCGCTGGATCCGCCGGAGACAGCAGATGCGACCTTCGCGACCGACAATTTCAAGGCGGGCGAGCTGATCGGCATGTGGGCGGCAGCGAACGTCGAAGACCCGGCGACATCGCGCGTCGGCTTCCTCGACGCGATCGAAACCCAGCCGACGGTCGACGTCGCTCGCGATCAGGGTTTCATGCAGGGCTTTGGCATCGATCCGATGGACACGACGCGCTACCTCGACGAGACTGACGAGCGCATCGTCGGGCACTACTGGGCGCAGGGCTCGGAAGAGGGCGGCCGGACCGGCATGGAGACGCTGCTCCAGCAGGACCCGAATCTCGACGTGATCTACACGATCAACGAGCCGACCGCGGCCGGCGCCTGGGAGGCGATGAAGGCCTTCGGCAAGGACGACGGTTCTATCGTCGTGACCTCGGTCGACGGCGGCTGCCCGGGCGTCGAGAACGTCAAGGCGGGCGTCATCGGGGCGACCTCGATGCAGTTCCCGCTGCTGATGGCCTCGCTCGGCGTCGAGGCGATCGTCGAGTACGCGAAGACCGGCGAGAAGCCGGAGCCGACCGAGGGCCTCGACTTCTTCAACACCGGCGTGACGCTGGTGACCGACACGCCGGTCGACGGCATCGAGTCGATCACCTCCGAGGAAGCGCTCGAGCAGTGCTGGGGCTGAGCCCGAACTGACCGGGCCGGGGGCGGCGGCGTCGCTCCCGCGCCAGCTTGAGGAGCCTCCCGATGACAGACGCGCACTTCGAGCCGCGTTTCGACGAGCCGCGCGCGGGCGCTGTCTTGCGACTGAAGCGCCTGCTGCACGCGATGCCGACGCTGGTGCCGGTCGCGGTGCTGGCGCTGTCGCTGGCGATCTTCAGCGTCATCGTCGGCCCGCGGTTCTTCCACCCGTTCAACCTGTCGCTGATCATGCAGCAGGTAACGATCATTGCGGTCCTCGGCGTCGCGCAGACGCTGGTGATCCTGACCGCAGGCATCGACCTGTCGGTCGGCGCGATCATGATCCTCGTCAGCATCGTCATGGGGCACCTGGCCGTCTCGTTCGGCGTGCAGCCGGAGCTGGCGCTGCTGATCGGCTTCGCCGTCGGCGCCGGCTGCGGCGCGATCAACGGCGTGCTGGTCACCTATGTGCGGATGCCGCCCTTCATCGTGACGCTGGGCACCTGGAGCATCTTCGGCGCGATCTTCCTGTTCCTGTCGGGCAGCCAGACGATCCGGTCGCAGGACGTGGCCGAGGCCGCGCCGGTCCTGCAGGTCACCGGCGCCGCGTTCCAGTTCGCCGGCGCGCGGCTGACGCTGGGCACCTTCGCCGCGATCGGCATCGCCGCGGTGGTCTGGTACGTGCTGAACCGCACCGCGTTCGGCCGGCACATCTATGCGACCGGCGACGACCCCGAGGCGGCGCGGCTGGCGGGCATCAACACCCGGCGCGTGCTGATGGCCGTCTACACGCTGTCGGGGTTCATCTGCGCGCTGGGCGCGTGGCTGCTGATCGGCCGGATCGGCGCGATCAGCCCGACCTCGGGCGGCACCGCGAACCTCGACTCGATCACCGCCGTCGTGATCGGCGGCACGAGCCTCTTCGGAGGCCGCGGCTCGGTGGTCGGCACGCTGATCGGCGCGCTGATCGTCGGCGTGTTCCGCAACGGCCTGGCGCTGGCCGGCCTCGACGCGCTGTGGCAGGAATTCACCGTCGGGCTGCTGATCGTCGTCGCCGTGGCCCTCGACCAATGGATCCGGCGCTTCTCGACCTGAGCGGCGCCACGAGAACCCCTTTCAGAACAGGACAGACAATGCAGACTGCAAAGCGCATGGACCTCAAGCTCGCCCGGATCGCTTCGGGCGACTACAAGCCGACCGACTTCATCATAGCGGACGCCAAGGACGGCGACATGGCGCTCGGCACCGGCACCGCCGGTCCGGAGCTGGGCGCGGACGGCAAGCCGACGGGCAAGATGCGGCCGTTTTCGGTCTACCGCGACAACATGGAGCGGATGGTCGCTTCGGACCTCGTCGACATCATGCTGACCTCGCTGTCCTCGATGGAGACGCTGCAGGCGCGGGGCGTCTTCGCCGGCTCCGACGTGACGCCGGCTGTCCGGCTGAACGACGGCAGCGACATCTGGCACTGGCGCGGCGCGAAGTACAAGCACCTGCCGACCGTGCCGTTCCGCACCGCCCGGCTCGACCGGGTGCGCACCGTCGCCGATCTCGGCCTCTACGCGGTGACGTTCTTCAACGACCTGGAGAACGACCGGCGCACGCTCGACGCCTATGCCGAATTCCGCGACCAGGCCAGCGCCGCCGGCGTCCGGCATTTCCTCGAGATCTTCAACCCGCAGTTCGAGGTCGGCTGCGCCGACGGCGTCGACTTCGCGACCTACAACAACGACGCGATCGCGAAGACGCTGGCCGGTGTGTCGCGGCTGGACGCGCCGATGTTCCTGAAGGTCGTCTACAACGGCCCGCGCGCGACCGAGGAGCTCGCCTCCTACGATCCCGACCGGATCATCGTCGGCATCCTCGGCGGCGCCTCGTCGACGACGCGCGACACGCTGGAGATGGTCGGGCAGGCGGAGAAGTACGGCGCCCGCGTCGCGCTGTTCGGCCGCAAGATCTTCTTCGCCGAGGATTCGGTCGAGATCGTCAAGGCGATGCGGCTGGTCGTCGAGGAGAAGGTGTCGTCGGAGGAGGCGACCAAGCAGTACCATGACGCGCTGAAGAAGGCCGGCATCCAGTCCAAGAAGTCCCTCGCCGACGATCTGGAGATCACCGATCCGGCGCTGAAGCAGGGGGCCTGATGTCGGACAGACGGGGTTTCCTGACGGCCGGCACCTGGTGCGTCGACCACAACAAGCTGATCGAGGCCTGGCCGTCCGAGGACATGGTCGTCGAGATCCTCGAGCAGAGCGTGGATGGCGGCGGCTCGGGTTGCAACCTGGCCGTCGACATCCGCAAGCTCGACCCGGGCATGCCGGTCGAGACGATCGCGGTGATCGGCGACGACGCCTACGGCGCCGTGCTCGAGGGCGTGATGGCGCAGCACGGGATCGGACGGACCCAGGTCACGGTGGAGAAGGGCGTCGCGACGAACTTCTCCGACGCGTTCGCCGTGCGCTCGACCGGGCGGCGCACGCATCTCTACCATGCCGGGGCCAGCGAGGATCTGAGCCCCGCGCATTTCGACTTCTCGCAGACGCGGATGAAGATCCTGCATCTGGGCCTGCCGGGCATCCACAAGCTGATGGACGCGCCCTGGGAGGGGGAGCCGAACGGCTGGGTCGCCGTGCTGCGCGCGGCGCGGGCGGCCGGGCTGAAGACGAACCTGGAGATGCTGCAGATCCGGCCCGAGCGGCTGCGCGAGCTGGTCGAGCCGTGCCTCGGGCTGCTCG
>CAWHHV010000008.1:140000-142691 GCA_963829385.1 uncultured Alphaproteobacteria bacterium
AAAGGTGAAAAGCACCCCGACAAGGGGAGTGAAACAGTCCCTGAAACCGGACGCCTACAAACAGTCGGAGCAGCCCGAGGATCTTCGGATCATTGGAGTTGTGACGGCGTACCTTTTGTATAATGGGTCAACGACTTGGTCTCACGAGCAAGCTTAAGCCGCTAGGCGTAGGCGCAGCGAAAGCGAGTTCTGAATAGGGCGCTTCAGTTCGTGGGATCAGACCCGAAACCGAGTGATCTAGGCATGTCCAGGATGAAGGTGCGGTAACACGCACTGGAGGTCCGAACCCACACCTGTTGAAAAAGGTCGGGATGAGGTGTGCCTAGGGGTGAAAGGCCAATCAAACTCGGAGATAGCTGGTTCTCCGCGAAATCTATTTAGGTAGAGCGTCGCACGAATACCGCCGGGGGTAGAGCACTGGATGGGTAATGGGGACCCACAGTCTTACTGATCCTAACCAAACTCCGAATACCGGCGAGTACTATGCGGCAGACACACGGCGGGTGCTAAGGTCCGTCGTGAAAAGGGAAACAGCCCTGACCTGCAGCTAAGGCCCCTAATTCGTGGCTAAGTGGGAAAGCATGTGGGACGACCAAAACAACCAGGATGTTGGCTTAGAAGCAGCCATCATTTAAAGAAAGCGTAACAGCTCACTGGTCTAGACAAGTTGTCCTGCGGCGAAGATGTAACGGGGCTCAAGCCACGAGCCGAAGCTCAGGATGCGCATCGCAAGATGTGCGTGGTAGCGGAGCGTTCCGTGAAGCAGCACCGTATTTGTTATGCCGCCGAGCTCATGTAGCGAAGCGGCAGCGCAAATACAGGTGCTCATCTGTGAAGCCGCCCTGTGAGGGATGCGGTGGAGAGATCGGAAGCGAGAATGTTGACATGAGTAGCGACAAAGAGGGTGAGAGACCCTCTCGCCGAAAGTCCAAGGGTTCCTGCTTAAAGCTAATCTGAGCAGGGTGAGCCGACCCCTAAGGCGAGGCCGAAAGGCGTAGTCGATGGGAACCAGGTTAATATTCCTGGGCCAGAAGGATGTGACGGATCGCAAGCGTTGTCTGCCCTTATCGGATTGGGCGGGCCTCTAAGCGGTTCCTGGAAATAGCCCTTCATCAGATCGTACCCTAAACCGACACAGGTGGACTGGTAGAGCATACCAAGGCGCTTGAGAGAACTACGTTGAAGGAACTCGGCAAAATGCCTCCGTAACTTCGGGAGAAGGAGGCCCCGTTCGTGGGCAACCATGGGCGGGGGGCACAGACCAGGGGGTGGCGACTGTTTACTAAAAACACAGGTCTCTGCGAAGCCGTAAGGCGACGTATAGGGACTGACGCCTGCCCGGTGCCGGAAGGTTAAAAGGAGAGGTGCAAGCCTTGAATTGAAGCCCCGGTAAACGGCGGCCGTAACTATAACGGTCCTAAGGTAGCGAAATTCCTTGTCGGGTAAGTTCCGACCTGCACGAATGGCGTAACGACTTCCCCGCTGTCTCCAACGTAGACTCAGCGAAATTGAATTCCCCGTGAAGATGCGGGGTTCCCGCGGTCAGACGGAAAGACCCCGTGCACCTTTACTACAGCTTCACACTGGCATCAGGCCAGGCATGTGCAGGATAGGTGGTAGGCTTTGAAGCGGGGACGCCAGTCTCCGGGGAGCCTCCCTTGAGATACCACCCTTGCCTTGCCTGATGTCTAACCGCGGTCCGTCATCCGGATCCGGGACCCTGTGTGGCGGGTAGTTTGACTGGGGCGGTCGCCTCCCAAAAAGTAACGGAGGCGCGCGATGGTGGGCTCAGGTTGGTCGGAAATCAACCGTCGAGTGCAATGGCATAAGCCCGCCTGACTGCGAGACTGACAAGTCGAGCAGAGACGAAAGTCGGCCATAGTGATCCGGTGGTCCCGCGTGGAAGGGCCATCGCTCAACGGATAAAAGGTACGCCGGGGATAACAGGCTGATACTGCCCAAGAGTCCATATCGACGGCAGTGTTTGGCACCTCGATGTCGGCTCATCACATCCTGGGGCTGGAGAAGGTCCCAAGGGTACGGCTGTTCGCCGTTTAAAGTGGTACGTGAGCTGGGTTTAGAACGTCGTGAGACAGTTCGGTCCCTATCTGCCGTGGGTGTAGGAGACTTGAGAGGAGTTGCCCCTAGTACGAGAGGACCGGGGTGAACGTTCCACTGGTGGACCAGTTGTCATGCCAATGGCAGTGCTGGGTAGCTATGAACGGACAGGATAACCGCTGAAGGCATCTAAGCGGGAAGCCCCCCTCAAAACCAGGTCTCCCTTGAGGGCCGTGGAAGACCACCACGTCGATAGGCCGGAGATGTAAGCGCAGCAATGCGTTCAGTTGACCGGTACTAATCGCCCGATAGGCTCGATTCCGATCCGGAAGAAGACGGACCAGGAAGTCAGACAGACCCAAACAGTGATCAGACAGAAGAAAGACAGTCTCGTGGCGGTTCATCCCCAACCAGGGCGAGGACGAGCGCATTGTCCCCGGAAGGGGACGGTGCGTTTTGCAGGTTTGGTGGACATAGCGCGAGCGAAACACCCGAATCCCATCCCGAACTCGGCCGTTAAGCGCCGCCGCGCCAATGGTACTGCGTCCCAAGACGCGGGAGAGTAGGTCACCGCCAAACCTGAAAAACGCACCCGCTCTCAGAACGATCCAAACCCTGTCGCGGGGTGGAGCA
>CAWHHV010000009.1:0-23045 GCA_963829385.1 uncultured Alphaproteobacteria bacterium
GTGGCCTGCCCCCATTAGGTGGCCCGGATCAAATCTAGTGCATGGTCGGCTTTGCGGCCATGGTTGAGGTGGTCGGCGTCCCCGGCCAGAGCACGGCGGCCGGCGCGGGCGGCTTGTAGCCGAGGCTCGAGTGCGGGCGCAGGGTATTGTAGTGCTGGCGCCAGCTCTCGATGACGATCTTCGCCTCGGCGAGACTGAAGAAAAGCTCGCCGTTCAGCAGCTCGTCGCGGAGCTTGGAGTTGAAGCTCTCGCAGTAGCCATTCTCCCACGGACTGCCGGGCTCGATGAAGGCGGTCCTGGCCCCTACCGCGGCGATCCATTCGCGCACGGCTTTGGCGATGAACTCCGGGCCGTTGTCGGAACGGACATGGCCTGGTACGCCGCGCAGGATGAAGAGGTCCGACAGGACGTCGATCACGTCGGTCGACTTCAGCTTCCGGTCGACCCGGATTGTGAGGCACTCTCGAGTGAACTCGTCGATGACGTTGAGCATGCGGAACTTCCTGCCGTTGTGCGTGCGGTCCTCGACGAAGTCGTAGGACCAGACATGGTTGGGGTGCTCGGGTTGGAGCCGAACGCAAGAGCCGTCGTTCATCCACAAGCGGCCCTTCTTCGGTTGCTTGCCGGGCACTTTGAGCCCCTCCAGGCGCCAGATGCGCTCGACCCGCTTGACGTTCACGGCCCAGCCGGCCGCCTGCAGCATCGCGGTGATCCGGCGGTAGCCATAGCGGCCATACTCTGTCGCCAGCGCGACGATGTCGGCGGTGAGCGCCGCGTCATCGGCGCGCCCTCTCGGCGTCTTTCTCTGTGTCGAGCGATGCTGCCCCAGCACGCGGCACGCCAGCCTCTCGGACACGTCAAGTTTCGTCATGACGTGATCGATGCAGCGGCGACGACGGGCGGGGCTCAAAAGTTTCCCGAGGCGGCCTCGCGCAAGATCAGCTTCTCGAGCGTCAGATCGGAGACCGCCTTGCGAAGCCGCTCGTTCTCTTTCTCCAGATCCTTGAGACGCTTCACCTGGTCGCTCTTCAGCCCGCCAAATTCCTTGCGCCAGCGGTAGTAGGTGAACGGCGTCACGCCGATCGTGCGGATCGCCTCCGCGACCGGCCGCCCTTGCGACACCAGCACGTCGACCTGCCTCAGCTTCGCGACGATCTCTTCCGGTTTGTGCTTTCTCTGCGGCATTCCTGCATCCTCCAAAGGCTCAAAAAGCCTACTTCAGGGAGGACCACTTTTCAGGGGGCAGAACACTTTCGCTGGGGCAAGTGGCGGAAGGGGTGGGATTCGAACCCACGGATGCTTGCACATCGGCGGTTTTCAAGACCGCTGCAATCGACCACTCTGCCACCCTTCCGGCACGGGTTCCTGTAGCGCCCGGGCGGCGCTCCGTCCAGCGTGCCGGCTGAGCGCCGGCGGCGCGGCCTCAGCGGGGCGCGGACGCCTCCTCGCGCAGCGGCCCGAACGGGCCGGCCGCGGCTGGCCGCTGCAGGTAGGCGCGCACCATCGCCACCGCCTCGGCCTCGCGCTCCTGCACCATGCTGACGGCGCCGAGGTCGCGGTCGAAGATCACCGACAGCGTCTTCATGTTCGACACGTAGAAATAGCCGAGCGCCGCGATCGAGATGTAGAGCTGGACCGGATCGACCCGGTCGCGGAACAGGCCCTGCCGCGCTGCCGTCCGCGAGGATGCCGCGGATCTGGTCGACGAGCGGCGAGTGCAGCGCCCGGATGTCGGGCAGGCTTCGGAGAAACGCGGCGTTCTGCAGGTTCTCGGTCGCAAGCAGGCTGGTGAACCACGGGATTCGCGAGGAAGTGGCGGAAGGTGAAGCGCACCAGCCGGTCCATCGCCTCGGGCGGATCCAGCGCCGCGAGGTCGAGCTCGCGTTCGCCGCTCCGGATCTCGCGGTAGGCGTCGAGCAGGACCGCGCGGTAGAGGTCCTCCTTGTTGCCGAAATAGTGGTAGAGCAGCCGCTTGTTGGCGACGGCCCGCGCCGCGATCGCGTCGACCCGGGCGCCGCCGAAGCCGTGCGCGCAGAACTCCGCCCGCGCCGCGGCGAGGATCGCGCGCGCGGTGCGCTCCGAGTCGCGCGGCCTGCGCGCCGGGCGCTCCGGCTCAGCCGGCCGGGGCATCGGCGCGCCCGCCGACGAGACGGGTCAGCGCCCGCCGGACCTCCGGAATGCTCATCGCCAGCGTGATCAGGATCAGCGCGAACAGCGTCGCGGCGATCGGGCGGGTGAAGAACGGCGACGGGTCGCCGTCGCTCAGGAGCAGCCCGCGCCGCAGGTTCACGTCGAGCAGTTCGCCGAGGATGATGCCCATCACCAACGGCGCCATCGGATACTTCATCTCGCGCAGCATGAAGCCGATCAGGCCGAAGGCGAGCATCACGTAGACGTCGAACATCCGCTGGGTGATCGCGAAGGATCCGACGACGCAGAGCACGTAGACGACCGGCATCAGCCGCTCGCGCGGGACCGACATCACCTTCAATAGCGGCCGCGTCAGCGCGAGGCCGAAGACGGTGATCGCCACCGTCGCCAGCGCGAGCATCGCGACGACCTGGTAGAGGAACGGCGCGTTCTCGACCATCAGCATCGGGCCGGGCCGGATGCCGTGGATGAACATCGCCGCGATCAGCACTGCGGCCGAGGCCGATCCCGGCAGGGCCAGCGTCAGCGTCGGGATCATCGCGCCGGGGATCGCGGCGCTGTTGCCGGTCTCCGCCGCGATCAGGCCCTCGTGGCTGCCCTTGCCGAACATGTCGCGCTCGGAGCTGGCGCGCCGCGCCGCCGCATAGGAGCCCCAGGCGCCGATGTCCTCGCCGACGCCCGGCACGACGCCGACGAAGGTTCCGATCAGGCCCGAGCGCAGCGTCGTGCGACGGTACTTCCAGAGCTCCGCCAGCCGCGGCACGACCCGGTCGACGGTCTGCACCGGGGTCGCTACGACGCGGCGCTTCATCACGTGGATGATCTCTGCGAGGCCGAAGGCGCCGACCATGGCCGGGATCAGGTCGACCCCGCCGCCGAGCGACGGCATGCCGAAGGTGAAGCGCTGGTAGGCGTGCAGCCCCTCCATGCCGATCATCGCGACCAGGAGGCCGAGCACGCCGGCGATGTAGCCCTTCAACGGGTCGTCGAAGGCGGTCAGCTGGCCGGAGATGACGACGCCGAACAGCGCCAGCCAGAAGTACTCGTAGGACCCGAAGTTCAGCGCGAACTCGGCCAGGATCGGCGCGATCAGCGCGAGGAAGAAGATGCCGACCAGCGTGCCGAGCGCCGAGGAGGTCGTCGCCAGGCCCATCGCGAGCCCGCCCTGCCCCGACAGCGCCAGCGGGTGGCCGTCGAGCGTCGTCGCGGCGCTCGCCGGCGTGCCCGGGATCGCCAGCAGAATCGCCGTCCGGCTGCCGCCATAGATCGCGCCGACATAGATGCACATCAGGCACAGCACCGCCTGGTCCGGCGGCATCGGATAGGTCAGCGTCACCAGCAGCGCGACGCCCATCGTCGCGGTCAGGCCGGGCAGCACTCCGATGACGATGCCGAGCAGCGTGGCCCAGGCCACGTTGAACAGCGACAGCGGCGTCATGAAATGCGCCAGCCCGTCGCCGAGCATCCTCAGGCCGTCAAACATGCGTTCCGCTCCAGGTCTTGCCGGCGTCCGAGGGATGTCGCGTCATGGCAGCCGCACCAGGAACCCGCGCTCGAAGACCACCACGATCAGGCCCGCGACGATCACCGCCTGCAGCGCGGCGAAGAAGGCGAGCCGCGCCAGCGGCTTCGGCGCGTCGGTCAGCACGCCCTGGAACAGCAGGATGAAGGCGAAGACGAAGATCGCCGTCGCCAGCCAGAACGGAACCAGCCCGATCAGGCCGAGCGGGTATAAGAGCGCCAGCGCGATCATCGCCAGCGCGCGTCCTGTCTCGGGTCCCGAGACGGCGGCGCCGAACCTGCGCCATCCGGCCGGATCGCGCAGCGCGCCCAGCGAGCGCCACCCGAGGATGCCGCCCATCAGCGTCAGCGCGATCCCGAGCGCGCCCGGAACCAGCCCGGGGACGGTGGCCGGATGGATGCCCCGGTTCCCGAGTCGCGGCATCGTCCAGGACAGGTAGACGACGACGAGGCCGAGGATCAGCAGCACCGCCCCTGTCAGGAGGTCGGCGCTCCGCATCACGCGCTGGTCGCCGTCTTCCGCTGGCATCACAGATCCCCCTGCAGGCAGAATGCGCCGGAGCGGCTGGCCGCCCCGGCGTCACGATCGAGATCCGCGTCAGTTCGCGGCGGTCTCGGTCATCGTCTCGCAGTCGATGCCGATCTCGCTCGGCGAGACGACAGCCTCGCCGCGCTCGACCGCCGAGCAGGCCTCGTGGATCACGATCGGCATCGCCCGCGCGCGCGCCTCGTCGCCGAACGACGGGTCGAACACCGCGCCGAAGCTCTCGGCATAGGTCTTCAGCTCGGGCGAGTTCATCACCCGCTCCTCCCAGATCCGGTCCATCGTCGCGATCACCTCGTCCGGCACGCCGCGCGGGATGAAGATGCCGAAGTAGTCCGGCGCCACCGGGATATCGAGCCACTCGGTCACCGGCGGGATCGGGTCGACGCCCTCGACGATCAGCGGCTTGTCGCTGAGCACCGCCAGCGGGCGCAGCCGGCCGCCGCGCACCAGTTCGGTCTGCTCGACGGCGAGCTGCGTCGTGACCATCGCCTCGCCGGCCGCGGTCGCGATCGCCGCCGGGCCGCCGCCGTCATAGGCGACCATCCGGTAGTCGAACCCGCCCGCCTGCGCGAGGCCCGCGATCGCCGTGCCGCCCGACGAGGTCACGCCCGCGGTCGCCACGGTGATGTCCGAGCCGTGGTCGCGGAACGCTTCCAGCAGCTGGCCGAAATCCTCGAACTCGCTGTCCGCCGGCACGCTGATCAGCGGCGCGTTCGCCACCGACAGATAGATGTGCCAGTCGTCGATGTTGGTGTCCTCGAGCAGCCCGCTGACCTGATAGGTCGCGTTGTTCGCGATCGCGTTCGCGGTCCAGGTCAGACCGTCGCGTTCCGCGTTCAGCACTTCCTGCGTGCCGATGGCGCCCGGACGCGCCCGGCTGGTTCACGACGACGACGTTGACGCCGAGCGCCTCGGCGATGATCGGCGCGGTGACGCGCGTCACCTGGTCGGTCGACCCGCCCGCGCCCCAGGGCACGATAATGTTGATCGGCGCGTCTGGCTTCCAGTCCTGCGCCGAGGCGGACCCGGCGAGCGCGAGCCCGGACAGCGTCCCGAGCAGGATCCCGCGTGCGTTGAGCGAAGTCATCTTGTCCTCCCAAGTGAACGGGTCCGTTTCGGACGCCTTCTGCCGACGACCCTGCGGCGATCGCGCGCGGGTGTCAAGAATTTAGTAACCAAACGGTTCGAACTGCCCCAGTCCCGGCTCCGGGCCGGGCGGGCCGGGTTCGACTGCAACGCGGGAGCATCTGCGCATGGATATCGGGACGGCGATCGGCCTTGGTCTCGCGCTTGGCGCGGGCGCCGTCGCCAAGGGCGCGACCGGCATGGGCCTGCCGCTCGTGGCGCTTCCGGCGCTGACGGCGCTGGTCGGAATTCAGCACGCGATCGGCATCATGCTGGTCCCGGCGATCGCCACCAACCTCTGGCAGGTCTGGCGCTATCGGGACGAGCGGCGCGACGGCGCGCTCGCCTTCCTGCCGCGATTCCTCGTCGCCGGCGCGGTCGGCATCGCCGCGGGAACCTGGGCGCTCGACGCCCTGCCCGAGCGCAGCCTGGTCATGGCGCTGGGCGCCATCCTCTCGGCTACGTCGCATTGCGCCTTGCCAAGCCGGGCTTCGTCGTGAACACGCTGCAGGCGCATCCGCCTTTCGCCTGCGTTCGGCCTCGGCGCCGGCGCGCTGCAGGGCGCCGCCGGCGTCTCCGCGCCGCTCGGCGTCACCTTCATCCACGCGATGCAGCTTCCCCGCCCCGCGCATGTCTTCGCCGTCTCGGCGATGTTCCTCGGCTTCGCGCTCGTCCAGGTCTGCGCGGTGACGGCCGCCGGGATCTACCGGCTGCCCTGGCTCGCGCAGGGCTTCTTCGCGCTGGTCCCCGTCCTCGCCTTCATGCCGGTCGGCGAGGCGCTGGCCCGGCGCTTCAGCCGTCAGACCTTCGACCGGCTGATCCTGGCCGCGCTGGCGCTCCTCGGCGCAAAGCTGCTGACCGGCCTATGACTGTCGCCTTGCAGGCCCGAGTTTGTAACCAGAGCGTTACTCTGCGTCGAACGCGATGCGGAATCCGATGTGGTTGGTGCCGAGACCCATCTCCTGCGGCTGGCGCGCGGCAGGCCGGTAGCGATAGCAGAAATTCGATCGCGCAGAGCCACGAGCCGCCCTTGATCACGCGCTGCGGCCCGATCTCGGGCGGCGAGAACCGCGCGGCAAGCTCCACGGGCGGCCCCGATGGATCGACCTGTTCGGTCTCCGGATGGCCCGGCACGTACCAGTCGCTGACATATTCCCAGACATTCCCGCCATGTCCGAAAGCCCGTAGCCGTTCGGCGGAAACGAGCCAACCGGCGCGACTCCGTGAAATCCGTCATCGGCCGCGTCCTCGACCGGAAACTGGCCCTGCCAGGAATTGGCCTTCCAGCCCTGCGCCGGATCATAGGTCTCGCCCCAGGCGTACTGCGCGCCGTCGATCCCGCCGCGCGCCGCGAACTCCCACTCGGCCTCGGTCGGCAACCGGCCGCCGACCCAGGCGGCATAGGCCTCGGCGTCCTCGGCGGCGACCTGCACAACCGGCATCTCGTCCATCCCGTCGATCGAGCTGCCCGGCCCCGTCGGCGCGCGCCAGCTCGCGCCCGGCACATAGGACCACCACTGCATGATGTCGGCCATCCCGTCGACCGCGTCCGGCATCTTGAACACCATCGAGCCCGGCTGCAGCAGCTCGGGCGGCCAGCCCGGATGCTCGGCCGGATCGAGCCCGCGCTCGGCCACGGTCACGTAGCCGGTCGCCTCGACGAAGGCGCGGAACTCGGCGTTCGTGACCTCCTTCGGCTGGATACGGAACGCCGCGACCGTGACCGTGTGGATCGGCCCCTCCTCGCGATGATGCGCCTCCGAGCCCATCCGGAACGTGCCGCCGGGGATGAAGACCGCGTCTTCGGCAGAAGGCGCGGCGCCGCCCGCCGCCGCCGAGGCGATGGCGGTCGAGACGAGCGCCACGACAAGCGCGGGGTGGATGCGAGCGATTTCCATCTATCTCTCCTCAGAAACGATATGTGGCCCCGATCAGCGGCCCGTACATCTCCATCGTCGTGTCCAGCCCCCCTATTTCGTGCTCGAATCGCAGGTAGCGGAAGGCGGCCTGCGCCGACCAGGACTCGTTGAACCTGTAGCCGACGCTCGCCAGCGCCTGCCAGGTCCGGTCGTCGGAGCCCGTGCCGCCGAGGTCGGCAAGGGCCGTGCCGAACCATTTCTCGTCGAACGGCACGACAACCCGCGCGACGACCAGCGGATCGATCCAGTTGTCGCTGCTGGAGTAACTGCGGTCGCGCGCAACGTTCCCCTTCAGGTCGAGGTCGAGATCGACCCAGAAGGCGCGGAACCCGAGGCCCGCCTCGAACCGGACCGGATCGGCCGGATCGTTGATCCGGTACATTGCATATCCGGTCAGCGCGGTAAGCGTCGTGTCGAGCGTCGTCTTCTCGAACAGGCGCCCAGGCGTTCCGTTGCTCGTCGACAGGCTAGAGTAGACGAGATCGCCGACCAGCGCCCAGCGATCGCGCCGCGCCTCGAACGCTCCCATCGCGGCGATCTCCAGGTCTCCCAGCACGTCGCCGATGCTCATGTCGTTTTCGAACGAGCCGAAACGCCCGGTGTCGACCGTTGACGAGATCGCCGGCGTCCAGGCGTAGACAGACGCGGCGAACTGCCAATCGGCGGTCTGGGCGACGGCCGGGGCCGCGGCGACAGCGGCCATCGATGCCAAGGCGGCAAATAGCTTCATCCCGAAGACCTCCTCCAACCTGCGTCTGCAAACTCAACGCACGACCCGCGCCGCTTCGCAAGGGGCGGGCAAGTCCGGCCGGCGTCCGGGCGACGCAGGCGGGGCGCTCAGCCGCTCCCGTCACTGTCAGGCGGGTTCTCCGGCAAGGCCGTCGCATGAACTCGCTCTGCGGAGCGCGCGTCTTCCCTTGCGCGCCCCTGCCTTCATCGTGGCCGGACACCACATAGATGTGGATTTCAGGTTTTTATATTAATTTCAATGATTTAATTTAGGTCGCATCGTGGGACCCGCACTCCGCCCGGACCGCTGCCCCCGACCTCCGCGCCGCGGCCTCGGCAGAGCCGACCGCGGACAGTTGCGCGACAGCCGCGCCTCGCATAGCGTCCCGGGCCAAATCGACGACGGGAGCGAGACGACGATGAGCGACACCCCCTACGGCTTCGAAACGCTGGCGATCCACGCCGGAGCGCGCCCTGACCCGGCCACCGGCGCCCGCCAAACCCCGATCTACCAGACCACCGCTTATGTGTTCCGGGACGCCGATCACGCGGCCGCGCTCTTCAACCTGCAGGAAGTCGGCTACATTTATTCGCGGCTGACCAACCCGACGGTCTCGGTGCTGCAGGAGCGGATCGCTACACTGGAGGGCGGCGTCGGCGCGGTCTGCTGCTCGTCGGGCCACGCCGCCCAGATCATGGCGCTGTTCCCGCTGATGCGTCCCGGCGACAACATCATCGCCTCGACCCAACTCTATGGCGGCACCGTCACCCAGTTCGGCAACACGATCCACCGCTTTGGCTGGTCCGCCGAGTTCGCCGACTTCGACGACCTCACCGCGCTCGAGGACATGATCGACGACAAAACCAAGGCGATCTTCTGCAAGTCGATCGCCAATCCGGGCGGCTACGTCACCGACATCCCGGCCGTGGCGGAGATCGCGCATCGCAACGGGCTGCCGCTGATCGTCGACAACACCTCGGCCACGCCCTGGCTCTGCCGGCCGTTCGAGATGGGCGCCGACCTTGTCGTACATTCTACGACCAAATACCTGACGGGCAACGGCACGGTCACCGGCGGCGCGGTCGTCGACAGCGGCAGGTTCGACTGGTCGGCCTCGGGCAAGTTCCCGTCGCTGAGCGAGCCGGAGCCCGCCTATCACGGGCTGAAGTTCCACGAGACCTTCGGGCCGATGGCCTACACGTTCCACGGCATCGCGGTCGGCTTGCGGGATCTCGGCATGACGATGGCGCCGATGACCGCGTTCCAGACGCTGCTCGGCATCGAGACGCTGAGCCTGCGCATGGAGCGGCACGTGCAGAACGCCGAACGGATCGCGGCCTGGCTCGAGAAGCAGCCGGGCGTCGAGTTCGTGACCTATGCCGGACTGTCCTCGTCGCCCTACAACGAGCGGGCGCGGCGGCTGTATCCGAAGGGCGCGGGCGCGATCTTCACGTTCGCGCTGAAGGGCGGGTACGAGGCCTGCGTGAAGTTCGTCGATGCTGTGGAACTGTTCAGCCACGTCGCGAACCTTGGCGACACCCGGTCGCTGATCATCCATTCGGCCTCGACCACGCACCGGCAGCTGACGCCGGAGCAGCAGGCAGCTGCGGGCGCGGGGCCGAACGTCGTGCGGTTGTCGATCGGGATCGAGGACGTCGAGGACCTGATCCGGGACCTGGAACAGGCGCTGGCCAAGGCCGGCTGAGGCGGCTTCGGGACCGGCGCGCACGAGACCCGCGCCGGTCCCACGATGCGACCATCGTCAACCTTTTGATTTTTATGGTTTTTCAGAAGGTCCCGTTTTCGGCCCCCGCTCCGGCGCCGCGGGCGCGCGCCTACTCGATCGCATAGACGATCTCGACGCTGGTCTCGATCGCGACGACGCCCTCGGCGACCGGCGGGGCTGCGTCCATCTCGGCCCGGGCGAACATCGGGGCCGGGCCGCCGCCTCTGACGCCCTCGCGGATCGACATGACCGGTCCGAGCGTCACGCCGGCGGCCTCGGCCAGCAGTTCCGCGCGCGCGCGCGCGTCCTGCACCGCAAGCCGGCGCGCGGCGTCGAGTTGCATGCGCGGCTCGCCGATGTCGAAGCCGATCCCGAAGATCCGGTTCGCGCCGGCCGCGCCGACTGCATCGATGACGGCGCCGAGCCGGCTCACGTCGCGGACGCGGATCGACACGGTGTTCGTCGCCGAGTAGCCGCGCACGCGGGGCTGACCGTTGTCGCCGTTGTCCCAGACCGGGTCGACGCCGATCTGGCTCGTCTGCATGTCCTCGGGGGCGATGCCCGCGGCGGCCAGCGCGCCGAACACGGCCTGCATCGCCTCCGACGACGCGCCGAGCGCAGCGGCGGCCTGCGTCGCCTCGGCCTGCACGCCGGCGGTCACGGTCGCGACGTCGGGCGCCGCCTCGATCCGGCCCTCGCCGCCGACGACGATCTGCCGCGGCGGCTGCGGCGCCACATCCTGGGCGGATGCCGGCGCGGCGAACGGCAAGGCGCTGAGCGCGAGAACGGCGAGAGTTGAACGCATGTCGACCTCCATGACTGCGCGAGCGTGCAAGTCCTGCCGCAGCCGGATGCCTCAAGCAATCAAAAGTTGCGCGACCCGCACGCAATGCTGGCGCGACGAAGAAGGATGAGCTATCTTCAATGTCGAGGCAGAAGTAACCGACAAAGATCGGGAAAGACATGAGCAGGACCGAAAAGGCTCAGCCGGAGCACCGGTTGCGTTTCGACTACCCTTACATTGAAATCGAACCCGCGCGCGGCGACCCGCAGCGTGTCGCGCTCGACCAAGGCGACCCGGCGCGCGAACTGCGCTACGCGACGTCGCGGCTCGGGCCGGGCCGCGTCACCGCGGTTCTGCCGGAGGCCGAGGTCTGGCGCGGGCGCATCTCCGGCGCCGGTGGACGCGACGCGGCCGAACGCGCCGCGTCCCGTGCGCTCGGCGCCCCGGCGGATGCGCTGACGCTGGCGCTCGGACCGGCGGGCAGCGATGGCCTGCGCGCCTGCGCCGCGATCCGGAGCGACACGCTGGACGAGACTCGCGATTTCCTGGCCCGCGCAGGTCTGCGGGCTGCGCGCATCACCGGCGCCGGCGCGTTTCCCGGGTTTGACGCGCCGCCGACATTCACCCGCTTCGCGCTGAACCGGGCCTTCGCCGGCGCCGAGGCGCGGCAGGTCGCCGCGGGCTCCGGCATCGCGGCGGCGATCGGCCTCGCCCTGTGGCTTGCGCCCTGGCAAGGCGCCGCGCCGACCGAACAGGCGGCCGCCTCGACGCCGCTCGCCTCTTCGGCAGCGATTCCGGCGGCCGCGATCGCGCCGGTCGAGGTCGCTCCCGTCGCGGTCCCGCAGGTCCGGCAGGCTGAAGTCGTTCCGGCGCCGACCGCGAGACCCGAAGGGCTCCGCCCGGCCGAGGCTCAGGCGCGGATCGCCGTCCGGCCTGCGGCCGAGGCCGTTTCGCTGTCGTCGCGCAACGCCCCCGCGGGCATGACGCCGCCGGCGAACCCGCTGAACGTCGCCCTGCCCGAGCGGATCGGACGGCCCCCGGCCCGTCCAGTCGCAACGGCGCAACCCGACGCGGCCGTCCCCACCCAGGCGGCCGAACCGGCCGTCGTCGCCCCCCGCGCCCGACCCCTGAGCGCCCAGGCGACGACGGCCGAACCCAAGCCGTCCGGCGTCTCGGAGACGCCGACCGAGCGGTCGGCGCTGGCCGGCGGGCCGCAGCCGCGTCCGGCGATGCCGGCCGCTCCGACGCCGGCCGCGCTCGTGTCTGCCGTCGCCGTGCCTGCGGCGCTTGCCGCCGCCACGCTGGGGCCGCGTTCGCGCCCGGATGCCCTCGTCGCCCCGCCGGTTCGGGTCGCTTCCCTGGCTGTGACGAACGACGCCGGGCCCTCGCTGACGATGCCCGAGCCGCGGCGCATCGTGGAGACGCCGAAGCCGGCGGCCGTCGCCGCAAGGCCGGCGGCCCCTGCGCCGGTCGCCAAGGCGGCTCCGACGCCTGCGCCGCAGACGATCCGGGCCGCCGCGCCGCCCGCGGCCAAGCCGCTCGGTCCGACGAAGACGGTTCGGGTCAAGCTGCCGTCGGCGAAGATACAGCAGGCCTCGAAACCTCCGGTCATCACCGCGCCCACGCGCACGGCCGCCAGACCGGCGGCGGCGACGGTGCGGCCGACTCGTGTGGCGGTGGCCGTTCCGGCCGCGCCGGTACGACAGGCGGCCAAGCCCGTCGCCGCGGCGCCGGTGCGCAAGGCTGCGGAGCCCGCCCGCCAGCCGACCCGAGCGGCCGCGGCGCAGCAACCTGCTCGCGGAAGCGCCCCGGTAGAGTTGATCGGTATCTTCGGCGGATCGAGTGGCCGGCACGCGCTGGTCCAGATGCCGAACGGCAGCACCGAGCGCGTCCGGGCCGGCGACCAGGTCCAGGGCGTCCAGGTCACGGCCGTGTCGGCGGACACGGTCCATCTTCGCTCGCGCGGGCGCGATTCGATCCTGCGCCTGCCCCAGTAGGGCCCGGGTCTTTCCCCGAGGCGCCGCTGCCGCTACATCGCATGGCGCGGACGGCGGAGACGATATGGGGCGACGCGACGGGATCATTGCGGCGGCACTGGCGATCGCGCTGGTCATGAGCGGTTGCGCGCGCGGCGGAGGGGCGGCCCGGGACGGCGCTCCGCCTGCCGAGGGCGCGTTGCAGCTGAGCTACGCCACGGTGCCCGCGCCGCAGGCATTCTCGCGCGATGGCGCAGCGGTCGCCGACGATCCGGAGGGCGCGGCGGGCTTGTGGGCGATCGTGCCCGGTCTGCCGCGACCCGAGCGGGGTTTGGTCGTGAACGTCGCCACCGGCGTCGGTTCCGAGGCCGCCCTGCTCGGCGGTCGCGGTGGCCCGGGCGGCGCGTTCCGGCTGTCTGGCGCGCTGGCCCTTGCGATCGGCGTAGGGGATCAACCGGCGCGTGTGCGGGTCACGGCCCTGCGGCGCGAGCCGCGGATCGTCCCGCCATGAGCCTGGCGAGCACACGTCCGTATTGCGATTGCTTTGACAGGAGCCGGGGGCTCGCCTATCCCCGTCAGAATGCCGGGAGACGACATGGAGAAGGCGTCATGATGACCTGGAACCCCTCGCTTACCGCGCTGACCCTGTGCATCGCCGCCGCGGCGCCCGACGGGCTGGCCGCGTTCGAGACCCGCGGGAGCACGGCGCTGGTCGTCGATCATGCAACCGGCCTGACGCTCTACGAGAAGGACGCCGACGCGCCGCTGCCGCCCGCCTCGATGTCCAAGCTGATGACGCTCTACATGCTGTTCGACGCGCTGCGCGACGGGCGGGTGACGCCGGAGACCGAGTTCATCGTCAGCGCGCGGGCGCAGGCGATGGGCGGCTCGCGCATGTTCGTCGAGGCCGGCACGCGGGTGTCGGTGTCGGACCTGATCCGCGGCATCATCGTGCAGTCCGGCAACGACGCCTGCGTGGTCGTCGCCGAGGGGCTCTATGGCACCGAGGACGCCTTCGCCGCGGCGATGACCGAGCGCGCGCACGAGCTCGGCATGAACGAGACGGAGCTGAAGAACGCATCCGGCTGGCCGGCGCCGGGACATGTGATGAGCGCCGAGGACCTGGTGATCCTCGCGCGGCGGATCATCCGGGAATTCCCGGAGTACTACACGATCTTCGCCGAGCGCGAGTTCACCTACAACGGCATCACCCAGCAAAACCGCAACCCGCTGCTGGCGCTGGGGCTCGGCGCGGACGGGCTGAAGACAGGGCATACGTCGGAGGCGGGCTACGGGCTGGTCGGCTCGGCGGTGCAGGACGGCCAGCGCGTGGTCTTCGTCGTCTCGGGGCTCGACAGCATCGCGGACCGCGCGGCGGAATTCGGCGTCGATCGTGCAATGGGCGTTCGGCGCGTTCGAGACCGTGCGGTTCTTCGACGCGGGCGAGACGGTGGCGCAAGCCGAGGTCTGGCTGGGCGCGACGCCAAGCGTGCCGCTGGTCGTCGCCGAGCCGGCGCAGATGCTGGCGCCGCAGGGCCTGCGCGGGGAGATGACGGCGCGGGTGGTCTACGACGGCCCGGTCGCCGCGCCGATCGCCGCGGGCCAGCAGGTCGGCCTGCTGCTGGTCGAGGCGCCGGGCATGGACGCCGCCGAGTTCCCGCTGGTCGCCGGCGCCGACGTGGCCGAGGGCGGCTTCGGCGTGCGCGTCCAGGCGGCCGGCCGGGCCGCGCTCGAACGCGCGGTCGGCCTGCTGCCCGCGGGCGCCGACTGACCACGGGATGCCGCGGCCGAGCTTCATCAGTTTCGAGGGCGCCGACGGCTGCGGCAAGTCGACGCAGCTGCGCCTTCTCGCCGCCGCGCTGCGCGGCCGCGGGCAGACGGTGACCGAGACGCGCGAGCCCGGCGGCGCGCCGGGCGCCGAGCAGATCCGGGCGCTGCTGGTCGAGGGCGAGCCGGGGCGCTGGTCGGCGGAGACCGAGTGCCTGCTGTTCACCGCCGCGCGCCGCGACCATCTGGAGCGCCGGATCGAGCCGGCGCTGGCGCGGGGCGAGACGGTGCTCAGCGACCGCTTCGTCGATTCGACGCGCGTCTACCAGGGCGTCGCCCGCGCCGATCTGCGCGCCATCGTCGACCGGCTGCATGCGCTGATGATCGGGCGCGAGACCGACCTCACGCTGATCCTCGACCTCGATCCGGACCAGGCGCTGGCGCGGGGACTCGCGCGGGGCGGGCGCGAGGACCGGTTCGAGCGTCTGGGACCAGGGTTCCAGGCGCGGCTTCGGGACGGCTATCGCGCGCTGGCCGCAGAATTTCCCGAGCGCTGCAAGCTGATCCCGGCCGACGGCGGGCCCGAGGACGTGGCCGCGCGCGTCGCGGCGCTGGTCCTGACATGAGGCGGCCCGCCGTCGATCCGGGCGCCGAGGCGCTGCCCGAGCCGGACAGGCTGGAGGGCGCTCCGCATCCGCGCGAGACCGTCGCGCTTCATGGCCAAGCCGCCGCGGAGCGCGACTTCCTCGGCGCCCTCGCCTCGGGCCGGCCGCATCACGGCTGGCTGATCACCGGATCCCGCGGCGTCGGCAAGGCGACGCTCGCCTGGCGGATCGCCCGGCACATGGTAGCGGGCGGCGTGGGCGACAGCCTGGACATGGACGCCGACGCGCCGATCTTCCGCCGCGTCGCGGCGCTGGCGGAATCGCGCGTGGCGCTGGTGCGCCGGCCGTTCGACGACAAGACCAAGCGCCTGCGCACGGCGATCACCGTCGACGAGGTCCGCGCGCTGAAGTCGTTCTTCCAGCTCTCGGCCTCGGATGGCGGCTGGCGCGTGGCCATCGTGGACTCGGCCGACGAGATGACGCCGCAGGCCGAGAACGCGCTCCTGAAGACGCTGGAGGAGCCGCCCGAGCGCGCGCTGCTGCTGCTGGTCTGCCACCAGCCGGCGCGCCTGCTTCCGACGATCCGCTCGCGCTGCCGGGTGCTGCGCTGCACGCCGCTCGGCCCCGAGGATCTGGACCGCGCGCTCCGCGCGGCGGGCGGGCGGGCGGCCGACGCGGCGCTGGCGACGCTGGCCGCCGGATCGGTCGGCGAGGCGCTTCGGCTGGCTGCCGTGGACGGAGCGGCGCTCTATGCCGAGATCGCGACGCTGATGAGCCAGGCGCCGCATCTCGACCGGATGCGCGCGATCGCGCTGGCCGAGGCCTGCTCCGGGCGGGGCGCGGAGGCGCGCTACGACGCGACGCTGTCGCTGATCCAGCTCGCCCTCGCCCGTTTGGCCCGCGCGGGCGCGGGCGCACCGACGCCGCCGATCCTCGATGCGGAGGGCCGCGCCCGGGCCACGCTCGCGGCGAACCCGGCGCAGGCCCGGCTCTGGGCCGATCTCGCGCCCCGCCTCGCCGCGCGCGCCGATCATGCCCGCGCCGTGCACCTTGACCCCGCGCAGGTGATCCTCGATATGGTGCTCCAGATCGACGCGGCGGCCGCCGAGGCGAGCAATCTCGCCGCCTGACCGGCTGCGAGTTCCGAGTTTGCCCATGTCCAAGTCCGCCCCAGCCAACCGCGCGCCGCTTCGCCCGCTCGTCGACAGCCACTGCCACCTCGACTTTCCCGACTTCGAAGGCCAGGTCGATGCGGTGATCGAGCGCGCGGCCGCGGCCGGCGTCGGCCGCATCGTGACGATCTGCACCCGGCTGCGGCAGGAGCCAGCGGTGCGCGCAATCGCCGAGGCGCATGACGGCGTGTTCTATGCCGCAGGGTCGCATCCGATGAGCGTCGCCGAGGAGCCGATGGCGCGCGTCGAGGACCTGCTCGCGATCGCAGCGCACCCGAAGATGGTCGGGATCGGCGAGACCGGTCTCGACTATCACTACACGGCCGACAGCAAGGACGCGCAGGCGGAGAGCCTGCGCATCCACATCGAGGCCGCGCGCCGGACCGGCCTGCCGCTGATCATCCATGCCCGCGACGCCGACGCGGACATCGCGCGCATCCTGTCCGAGGAGCATGCCGCCGGCGCCTACGCTTGCGTGATGCACTGCTTCACCGCCGGGCGGGCGCTGGCCGAGACTGCGCTCGGGCTCGGCTTCTACCTGTCGATCTCGGGCATCGCGACGTTCCGCTCGGCAGCCGACCTGCGCGCGATCTTCGCCAACGCGCCGCGCGACCGGCTGCTGGTCGAGACGGACAGCCCGTATCTCGCGCCCCTGCCCCATCGCGGCAAGCGCAACGAACCGGCCTATGTCGCGGACACGACGCGGGCGATGGCCGAGCATCTCGGCGTCGCGCCGGAGGACCTCGCCGCACAGACCAGCGCCAACTTCGACCGGCTCTTCGCGAAGGCCGCCGCCTGGACGCCCGCCTGATGGCGCGGCTCGTCGCCACGATCCTCGGCTGCGGCTCGTCGGGCGGGGTGCCGCGCCTCGGCGGGCAATGGGGGGACTGCGACCCGGACGACCCGCGCAACGCCCGGCGGCGCTGCTCGATGCTGGTCGAGCGCTTCGACGGGGACCGGGCGACACGCGCGCTGATCGACACGTCGCCGGACCTGCGCGCGCAGCTGCTCGACGCCGGCGTCGGTGTGCTCGACGGCGTCGTCTATACCCACGCCCATGCCGACCATATCCACGGCATCGACGATCTGCGCATGGTCGCCTTCAACCGCGGTGCGCGGCTGCCGGTCTGGGCGGACGCGATGACGTCGGAGGCGCTGGCCGACCGCTTCGGCTACGTGTTCTTCCAGCCGCACGGCAGCAGCTATCCGCCCATCCTCGAGCTGAACCGTTTCGACGCGCCCTTCGAGGTCGACGGGGCCGCGGGGCCAATCCCGTTCGAGCCGATCCGGGTGCAGCACGGCCGCATCGAGGCGCACGGCTTCCGGATCCACGACCTCGCCTACATTCCCGACGTCTCCGAGCTGCCCGACCGCGCCTGGGCGCAGATCGCGGGCCTCGACACGCTGGTCGTCGACGCGCTGCGCCGCAAGCCGCATCCGACCCACGCGCATCTGGAGCGCACGCTGGACTGGATTGCCCGCGCAAGGCCCCGCCGCGCGGTGCTGACCAACATGCACAACGATCTCGACTACGCGACGGTGGCCGCGGAGACGCCGGCGCATGTGACCCCGGCGCATGACGGATTGCGTCTGGAGTTCGAGGTTTGATCCTCACGCTGATCAATGTCGTCCTGCCGGTCTTCCTCGTCATCGGCGCGGGCTTCGCCGCCGCGCGCAGCGGGCTCTTCAAGCCGAGCGCCGTCGACGGGCTGATGGTCTATGCGCAGACCTTCGCGGTGCCTTGCCTGCTGTTCCGCGGCATCGCGGACCTCGATCTCGGCGCCGTGTTCAATCCGGGCCTGCTGATCTCGTTCTACGCGGGCGCCTTCGTCTGCTTCGCGCTCGCGATCTGGGGCGAACGGAGGCTGTTCGGGCGGCGGCCGGGCGAATCGGTCGCGATCGCCTTCGGCGCGCTGTTCTCGAACTCGCTGCTGCTCGGCATCCCGATCATGCAGCGCGCCTATGGCGCCGATGCGCTGGCGCCGAACTTCGCGATCATCGCGATCCATGCGCCGCTGCTGTACCTGGTCGGCATCACGGTGATGGAGTTCACCCGCGCCGACGGCCGCGGCCTGGCCGGCACCGCGCAGGCGGTTGCGCGGTCGATGTTCCGCAACGCGCTGATGATCGGGTTGGCCCTTGGGTTCGCCGTCAACCTGTCGGGCATCGACCTGCCCGAGCCGGTGCGGGTCGCCGTCGACATGATGGCGGATTCGGCGCTGCCGGCCGCGCTGTTCGGCGTCGGCGGCGTGCTGACCCGCTACGCGATCCGCGCGCAGATGGGGGACGCGCTGCTGATCGCGGGCCTGTCGCTGATCCTGCATCCGGCGATCACCTACGGGCTGTCGGCGTTCGCGTTCCAGTTGCCGCCGGAATTCGTCCGCTCGGCGGTGGTCACGGCCTCGATGGCGCCGGGCGTCAACGCCTATGTGTTCGCCAGCCTCTATGCGCGCGGCCAGGCGCAGGCGGCGAGCGTGGTTCTGCTCGGGACGGCGATTTCGGTTCTGACGATCTCCGCCTGGCTCGCGCTGCTCGGCGGCGTCGATTGACTGGGTCTCACGCGGCTCAGAACTCCCCGAGCGCGCGCAGGTCCATCAGGTCGATGATCGCCGCCATGTCGTCGATCGGGGCGTCGCCGCTGGCGGAGATCATGACCTTGCCGTTCACGACGCCCTGCAGGTCGCCGTCGTTGACCGCGAACTGCGTGCGCTGGATGCGGCGGCTGCCGCCCAGCGAGGACATGCCCGACACCACTGCCGAGATCGCGCCGACGACGGGCGAGTTCGCCACCAGAGACAGCGTGAATTCCTCGGCGCCCCGGGTGTAGCGAGCCGCAGCCGAGGATCCGCCCCCGAGCATCGACGCCATCGAGAAGCCGCCTCTGCCCGCCTCGGCGTCGGTCCGGGTCCAGCCCTCGGGCGCGGGAGGCAGGAAGGCCGACAGGCTCTCGGCCTTCAGGTCCGTCAGGATCTTCAGCGCGTATTCGAGGTCGGAGCGCGCGGCCTCGACGTCGCCGTCGCGGTAGGCGGAGCGGGCGCTGTCGAGCACGTCGTCGAACTCGTCGGCGGCCGCGGGGAGCACGATCCCCATCGCCAGAACCACGGCGGCCGCGCGCTGCAATCGTCTCATGCTGATCCTTCCTCTCAAGGCGATGCCCCCGTCGACGATCATAGGACGTGCCGGCGCGGTTGTCAGCGCGGCGCGGACGGATGGCCGCCGTGCCGCACCCGGTCGAGGGCGCGGCAGATGTCGCGGTAGAGCTCGACCCGTTCGGGCGGGCTGAGGAAGGCGCCGAGCTCGATCTCGCGGCCGGCGCCGGTCAGCGTCAGGTACTGCTCGATGCGGCCGTCCTCGAAGAGCTGCGGCCGGACCCAGGCCGGATTGGCCTGCCAGCGCCGCACCGCGCCCCTCGGCTCGCGCCGCTCGACCGTCATCAGGTCGGGCCAGATCCGCAACTCTTCGGTCAGCTTGCCATCGGCGAAGCTGCGCCGGATCGCGACGTAGAGGCCGATCAGCGCCGCCAGCAGGAACGGCAGCAGGCCCCAGGCGGCCTTGTGGCCCAGCAGCGCCAGCAGGGGCGCCGCGAAGCCCGCCGTGACCAGACCGAGCACCCAGGTCGAGCCGCGCCGGCTCAACGACCGGTGCGGCCATATCGTCAGAGCCAGAACCGGCGCGTCGCTGCGCCCGAACGGGTCGGGGGCGGACGCCGCCGCGCCCGCCCCCCTGATGTCGTCACGTCTGCCGTCGTCGGGCATCGGCGCCTCAGTGCGATTTGCTGTGATCCCACATGTCCGGCGTCGGCAGCGTCTCGAACGTGTGCTCCGGCGGCGGGTTCGACAGCGTCCATTCCAGCGTCGGGTCGGGCTGCGGCCCCCAGTACATCGGGTCGGTGACCCGCGCGCCGTAGCGCAGCGACCAGAACATCACGCCGAAGAAGAACACCAGCGACAACCCGGACAGGAACGCGCCCATCGAGGACACGTAGTTCCAGAGCGCGAACTGCTCGGGATAGTCGATGTAGCGGCGCGGCATGCCCTGGCGGCCGAGGAAGTGCTGCGGGAAGAACGTGATGTTCGCGCCGATGAACATCATCCAGAAGTGCAGCTTGCCCGCCCATTCCGGATAGGCCCGCCCGGTCATCTTCGAGAACCAGTAGTAGATGCCCGCGAAGATGCAGAACACCGCGCCGAGGCTCATCACGTAGTGGAAATGCGCGACCACGTAGTAGGTGTCGTGGTACACGCGGTCGATCGCGGCCTGGCTCAGCACGATGCCGGTCACGCCGCCGACGGTGAACAGGAACAGGAAGCCGAGCGCCCAGAGCATCGGCGTCTTGAACTCGACCGAGCCGCCCCACATCGTCGCGATCCACGAGAAGATCTTGATGCCGGTCGGCACCGCGATCGTCATCGTCGCCAGCATGAAGTAGGCCTGCTGGGTCGTCGACATGCCGACCGTGTACATGTGGTGCGCCCAGACGACGAAGCCGAGCACGCCGATGGCGATCATCGCATAGACCATCGGCAGGTACCCGAAGATCGGCTTGCGGGAAAAGGTCGAGATCACGTGGCTGATGATGCCGAAGCCCGGCACGATGACGATGTAGACCTCCGGGTGCCCGAAGAACCACAGCAGGTGCTGGTAGAGCACCGGATCGCCGCCGCCCGAGGCCGCGAAGAAGGTCGTGCCGAAATTGCGGTCGGTCAGCAGCATCGTGATCGCGCCCGCGAGAACCGGCAGCGCCAGCAGGATCAGGAAGGCGGTGACGACGATCGACCAGACGAACAGCGGGACCTTGTGCAGCGTCATTCCCGGCGCGCGCATGTTCAGGAACGTGGTGATCATGTTGATCGCGCCGAGGATCGACGAGGCGCCGCTCAGATGGACCGCGAAGATCGCGAGATCCGTCGACATGCCGGCTTCCGTCGTGGACAGCGGCGCGTAGAGCACCCAGCCGACGCCCGCGCCCGTCTGCCCGCTGCCGCCCGGCACGAACAGCGACACCACCGCGAGCGACGCGCCCGCGACGAACAGCCAGAAGCTGAGGTTGTTCATGCGCGGGAAAGCCATGTCCGGCGCGCCGATCATCAACGGCATGAAATAGTTGCCGAATCCGCCGAACAGCGCCGGGATCACGACGAAGAACATCATCAGGATGCCGTGGCCGGTGATCAGCACGTTCCACAGGTGGCCGTTCGGCAAACCGTCGATCAGCATGTACTGGACGCCAGGCTCCATCAGCTCGAGCCGCATGTACATCGTCATGCTGACCGAGATGAATCCCAGGATCGCCGCGGCCACCAGGTAGAGGATACCGATGTCCTTGTGGTTCGTGGACATGAACCATCGGGTAAAGAAGCCCGGCTTTGGATGATCGTCGTGCGAGGATGCGTGGGCGGCGTCGGCCATTAGGTATTCTCCCGGAAGCGCGCGCGGCCGAGCCCCGGGCGGAGCGTCGACCATTGAGGCTGTCTAGCCCGGCGACGAGCGGGCCTCAAGTCGCTTCTGCCCTGCCGGCGCGCGCCTTCTTCACCTTCCCGTCACGACTGCGCGGCTCTTGACCGGCTGGCCTGCCTCGGCCCATTCAGGCGCATGTCGGAAACCATCGCCCCCGGACATCGGCTCGCGCGCGGAGTGAGCCGCCTGCTGCGCGACTGCGACTTCGCGCCGCTCTGCGAAGTCGCAGTCGCAACCGGCCTGCGCGTCGACGTCATGGCCATCGGTCCGAAGGGGGAGGTCTGGATCGTCGAATGCAAGTCCTGCCGCCAGGACTTCATGTCCGACCGCAAGTGGCAGGGCTACCTGCCCTGGTGCGACCGGTTCTTCTGGGCCGTCGACGACGCGTTCCCGACCGAAATCCTGCCGCAGGAGCCCGGGCTGATCCTCGCGGACGGCCACGGCGCCGAGATCCAGCGCATGCCGACCGAGACGCCGCTCGCAGGCGCACGGCGCCGGACGCTGGTGCAGCGGTTCGCGCGGGTCGCGGCCGCACGGCTGGCGGCGTTCACGGATCCGCCCGCTGGCGCGGAGCCGACGCGCGTGGGCAGGCTCGGCTGACCGCTCCGGGCGACTCCGCTCAACGCGGCTTGGCCATGGCGCGCGCCCGCTGCGCGGCCGCCCGCAATTCTTCGGCGATCTCCTCGGCCTCGTCGGGATCGAAGTCGAGCGGCAGGCTGACATCCGCCGTCTCGACGTAAAGCCGCACCATGCCGAGCGTCGTAGGACCGATCTGCAGATTGGCGGCGACGTTGCTTTCGCTGTTGATGCCCATGCCCGATGGCCTTTCCGGAATGCGGGCCGCCAATATGCAGGTCGCGACGAGCCGCCTGCAAGTGGGACTTGCATTTCCGCGGACCCGGCGATACCTCCCCACGCACGGTGCCGGCGTAGCTCAGTTGGTTAGAGCGCCTGATTGTGGATCAGGAGGTCCCCCGTTCAAGCCGGGGCGCTGGTACCAAAGTTTTCGGAGCTTGCACGGCTTCACGGAGCCCAGGATCGACAGTTCCGTCGAAAGTTCGCAAGACGGTTCGCACTTTTCCCTAACGCGGTCGGCAGAACGGGGCGAGCGACCGGTCCGACGCGCCGCTTCACGCGCCGTCGCCGGGATTTTTTCGGAACCGTTCTTGCTACCGGAAAATTGAACGTCGCCAGCACCTCAAAGCCATCCGTCGAGGGGCTGCGGAACGCCGCAATCTCACCGGGCCATGGCATGGCATGCGCCGCGACTATCGATCGATGCGGATGCTGATCCTCGGTCAGTTGGGGCAGGGCCATTAGCACCGCCTCCGGCGCGCCGAACACCACCGCACGTGTCAGCGACGCCGCTCGCGGATCGCCGAGCGGCAGATCATATGTCGCCCGTTCATGGCGGACCGCCTCGAACCTACGCGCCCCGGCGTCGTGAAGCGACAACCCGGGAGACGTGCGAACGCACGCCCGTTCAGCTCCGGGGAACCTTCGGCGACGGCCGTTCGTTTCTCATTGGTTCAATCTAGTCGGACGGGTGCCGGTCAGATCGGGAG
>CAWHHV010000010.1:0-442521 GCA_963829385.1 uncultured Alphaproteobacteria bacterium
CCACTTGCCCCAGCGAAAGCGTTCTCCCGATCCAGCTACAGCCGGATTTTCTCGTTGTTTTCGAGGGTTATGCGGGAGGGGCTGAGCACTGGCCCCGGCGCCAGGAGGCCCGGAAGCGGTCTCTCAGGGGCGGTATTCTCTGGACCTCTCGACTGCGTGGATTTGGTGCAAAGCTTGTAATGGCTTGAAATGGCGCGGATATTCTCTTTGCCTACCTAAACACTTCGATGTCAGGGACAGATGCCGAAATGGAACAGAAATCGAACCTTTCCCATCCCTGCGATTTCGTAAACGGTTTGCACCATTGAGAAATCCTGGTCCTGCCGTCATGCTTCCCGTGGAGGAACTTCGGGTATGGCGAAACTGGAACTCGACACTGAGAAGCTCGACGACGCGGCGTTGGCGATCCTGAGCCTGACGCTGCACGAAGGCAATCGCGTTTGGAAAGGGCTCGACTGGGCAATCACCGACCGACTGCACGAGAGGGGTTTGATTGCGGACCCAGTTGGCAAGGCGAAATCCCTCGTCTTGACGGACGACGGGATCGCATGGGCTGAGGCGGTGCTCACCGCGATGTTTGCGACGTCGCGACTGCGCGGTTCGCCGGACCCAGAGCCGTGAAGCGGGCGGATGAGGCCCGTGTCGCTGCGCGGTTGGCGAAGCTGATGGCGATGATCTGCGTGCGCAACACTAAAGCTCTTCGACGTTAACCTGAGACATAGCCGGCAGCGGCAAAGTAGTTCCGGCACTCTTGCGAGCCGTAGAGATCACAGATCGCCCCGATGGCACTGAACACGTCAGTGAAGGTCCTTGCGCCGATCTTTCGCAGATGACCGCCATTCCGTGTCGTCGGTGCAAGTCGTGGACCTGCGCAATCGCCTGCCCGGACGCCATGTCGGGAAAGCCGGATACGATCCGGGACAGCTCCAGGCCGCAGCCGATCATGAACGCGGAGATGTCCAGATCCGCGGCGTCCAAACTGCGGCGCGTCCAGTCGAGCGCCATGATCCTGGACTTCTCCGCGGCCCGCGGTCCCGTGATGACGTCGGTGAGGTAGGCCGCGGGCGGGTCCTGCCCCTCCAGCCCAAGGGAGAGGATCGCGAAACGCCGGTCCAGGCACTGCGAGCATGCGCCGCAATGCGTCGCCGCGCCGCCCTGGACCGAGAGCGAGGTGCAACTGACGGAGCTCGCGATCAGCCCGGCGCCGCCCGCCGTGGCAAGCCGGTTCACGACCTCCGCCTTTGTCAGCCACTGGTACGGGTTGGACAGCGTGACGCGTGGATGCCCGAGCGCCTCCGCCAACAGATCGAAGATGTGTCCGAGTTTCTGCAGCGCGAGCGGGTGGGTCGTGCGTGTCGCCATCGTTCCAACGACCTGGGGGCTGATCGGCAGATTGTGGCTGACGATCCCGTTCTCGTAGAAGCTGACGCGCCGCGCGTCGAAGAGCCGCGACCAGGATGCCACGACGGTGCATGGGACGCAGAAGCCCGTCGAGGCGCTGCGCCGGCCGATGCTGAACAACAGCGCCCCGGGCCAGCCGGTCTACGAGCCGTTCTCGGGCTCGGGGACGTCGCTGATCGCCGCCGAGAGCTGCGGGCGGGTCTCGCTGTCGATGGAGCTGGACCCGGCCTATGTCGACGTGGCCGTGCTGCGCTGGCAGGCCTTCGCGGGCGGGACGGCGACGCTCGACGGCGACGGGCGCAGCTTCGCCGAGGCAGCAGTCGAGAGGGCGCAAATTCCCCTACAAAGGCGGGTTCCCGACGAGGAGGACGCCTGATGGTCCGCCGTGCCTTCGTGCCGACCGAGGCCCAGCGCCGCCAGGTCAAGGCGATGGCGGCCTACGGGGTGCCGCAGGACAGCATCGCGCTCGTCCTCGACATCGACCCGACGACGTTGCGCAAGCGCTTCCGCATCGAGCTCAGCACCGGCGCGGCCGAGGCGAATGCGCGGGTGGCCGAGAGCCTCTACCGCAAGGCGGTTGGCGACGGGCCGCAATCGGTCACGGCCGCGATCTTCTGGTGCAAGGCCCGCCTCGGCTGGACCGAACGCGCGGCGCTCGAGGTCACGCGCCGCTATGCCGAGTTGTCCGACGACGAGCTCGCCGCCGAGATCGCCGCGCTGCAGGGCCGGCATGCGCGATGAGGAAGGGCATGGGAGCCCGGGGGGGGGGGAGGTTCGAAAGTCCCGGCGATCGAGATCGGAAACCGGTGGCGTCGCTCTCTTACTACGCCCGCGAAATTGGCAGGGGGGTGTCGCCGCTCTTCGGCAGGGCCATTCGCGAGAAAGCGAAACGATACCGCGACTTGCGGGCTTGCCTCCGGAGCAAGCCCTGCGAAACCAGTCGACCAACTGCGGAGGCGGAAATGAGCATCCCCCGTAGGGACCGCGCCATGAGCCAGCCGGGAACAGCCTCGCTCCTGAAGACGGCCGCCAACGTCGTGGCCGGCTACGGCCCCGCGGTGCTGGTGCAGCTGCTGGTCTTCCCCGTCTTCGGCCTGCAGCCGACGCTGGGGCAGAACCTCAGGATCCCGCCTGAGGCGCTCGGGACGCGGGCGCTAGGGATGTTCGGGAGGTGAGACCATGCGCGGACGTAAGCCGAAGCCGACGCGGCTGAAGGTCCTCGAGGGCAATCCGGGGAAGCGGCCGATCCGGGGCGCGGAGCCGCAGCCGCCGAGCGGACAGCCGACCTGTCCCGCGCATCTCTCCCCGACGGCCAAGGCGGAGTGGAAGCGCCTCGCCCGGAGCCTTGCCGGGATCGGGCTCCTGACCCAGGCCGACCGCGCGGCGCTGGCCGCCTATTGCCAGAGCTACGGGCGCTGGGTCGAGGCCGAGCGCCGGCTCGCCGAGACGCCCGTGCTCCTGAAGACGCCGGCCGGATATGTCCAGCCCTCGCCCTGGCTCGCGATCTCCAGCAAGCAGCTCGAGCTGATGGCGAAGTTCATGGCCGAGCTCGGCCTCACGCCCTCCGCGCGCAGCCGGCTCGCCATCCAGTACCCGGGCAGGCCCAAGCTCTGGGACTGGCCCCACGATCCCGACGACCTGATCGCAAGGCCCCCTGCGAGTTCGACTGACGGGATGCCGCTTTCCGGGTCAGCCTGTTCCGCGGAGGCCCGACACTCCGCTACGACGAGCGCGGCTTCCGATGTACAGACCTGCGCAACAAACGTTTGGCAGGTCTGTACGGAGGAGCGCCAGGCAGAGGATCGTCGCCTACGAGCGGGTCTCGACTGCGCGCCAAGGCGCGAGCGGGCTCTGGCATCGAGGCCCAGCGGCAGGCGATCGAGGGATACGCCGCCGCCCGGAAGGGCACGATCCTCGCGCGCTTCACCGAGGTCGAGAGCGGGCGCAACCCGGATCGGCCGGAGCTGGCAAAGGCGCTGCACCTGGCGAAGGTCACCGGAGCAACGCTGGTGATCGCCAAGCTGGACCGGCTGTCGCGCAACGCGGCGTTCCTGCTGACGCTGCGCGACAGCGGCGTGCGCTTCGCCGCGGTCGACCTGCCCGAGGCCAACGACCTGACCGTGGGGATCATGGCGCTGGTGGCGCAGCAGGAGCGCGAGGCGATCTCCCGGCGCACCCGGGAGGCGCTGGCGGTGGCCAGGAGCCGCGGGGTCAAGCTCGGCAACCCGAACGGCGCTGCGGCGCTGAGACGGGCAGGGAAGGGCGCTGTGGCGTTCAGGGCGTCGGTCGCTGCTAACGCTGACGCCCATGCCCGGGACCTCGCCCCGGTGGTGGCCGACATCCGCGCGGGCGGCGCGACCAGCCTGCGGGCGATCGCCGCGGAGATGAACGACCGCGGGATGCTGACCCGCCGCGGCGGGCGCTGGCATGTCAGCACGGTACTGAACCTGCTCGATCGGCTCGGGCTGCGGGAGGCGACATGCGCCAGTCCCGCCTGATGTCCGCGGTCGAGGCCGTCGCCAACGTCGCGGTTGGCTACGGCGTCGCCGTCGCCACGCAGCTGGCAGTGTTCCCGCTGTTCGGGCTCGAAGCCTCACTGACGCAGAACCTCGCGATCGGCCTGATCTTCACCGTCGTCTCGCTGGTGCGCAGCTACGCGCTGCGACGCGCCTTCGAGGCGCTGGTGCCCCGCGCAGGGACCACCCGCTAGGCCCAGCCTCGCGCCACGCCGCGCACGAGCGCGCAGGAGCGCGACGCGGGCCGATGCTCGCAGGCGCGCCGCCCACCACCCCAGCGACGACCATCGCCGCCACAGGCCGCCACGTTGGCGCTGTGGGCGAGGCGGCCAATCGGGCTCCTGGTGGGGTCGCCGCAGGATGCGCGGCACGGCCACGATCCTGTGTGATCACAACCGCTCGCAGAGCCTCGGCAACGTGATCACAACCGCTCCCCGATCCTCGCAAACGTGATCACAAAGGGGGGGTGCCCTCTCTTCGAGATTATGAGAATATGGGCTCCGACGCCACCTACGAAAAACTGCCAAAATTTCGCTCGAGTGTAATCATTCCCCCGGAGCGGGGATGGGGCCGATCCGCCTGCGGCGCCGCGCATAACGGCCATCAGCTCGGCCGAAGTCATGATCGGCGCGATACCCTGCTCTCGCAGGCGGCCGAGTGCGCGCTGTGCGAGCCGGCCCGCGAGCCATTCGGCGACAGCCGCCGTTATGGCCTCGGGCGACGCCCCCGAGTTTGCGGCGATGCGCGCGCCATCGTCGAGCAGGCTGACGAGACAGCAGCAGGCGTGGGTTTCGGTCATCAAGGGCTCCCGTCCGGTACTTGAACCAGTAGCACGCCGATGCGCGGCTGCCACAGTTGGAAATGGCGGCAACCGCCTATGACGGCGCTGCATTTCCGGATTTGGCGTCGCCTTGTGGCGCGAGGCGCTCGTTCAATCCTGCTGGGACATTCAAGCCTGATGTCCCAGGTTTCCGCCCGAGCGGACGCGGCCTTGCCGCCCGGCTCATCGGGCGAAAGGAATAGGGGCAATGGCCCCCTCTCTCAGATGCACCCGAGCTCGGCCAGCCTCGCGTTGATGCCATCGATGTAGGGCTTCAGCCACATCGCTTGGCTGTGCATCTCCCGCAGGGCGGCCATTTGCTCGATCGGCGTTTGCGCCGACAGAACCTGCGCCCTCTCACTTGGCCCAGCAGCAGGGCGGCCGCGAGGGCGCCGCCAGCCAGCAACTTGTCGCAGCCCCAGTCCGCCTCGATCGGGGCCAGCAGGCTCGGTCCGTGGGCGGCGAGCGCCTCGGTGTCGACCATGGCCTCTTGCGCGGCCGCCGGCATTGCGACGGACACGAGGGCGGCCGCGATCAGGTTTTTCATTTCGGTCGTTCCTTCACTCAGGCAGCCCGCTCGTTTTCCAATCCCCGGGCCGCGGTTTCATTTGGCATCGTCCTGCTTGCGCCAGCGCTGCGGCTTCCTGACGACCTTCCCCTTGAAGCGCTTATTGCCGGAGACAACGCTCGATCCGACGTGCCAGTGCGGGCAGTACGGGCATCGGTACGCGCGCATGTTGTCGCCGTGGTTGCGCCGCATTTTAGGCTGAACTCGCGCGGCCTTGCGGCGGCGTCGCGCTCGAAGATCGGGCACGGGCTAGTCACCGTGCCGATCTTCCTGCTGGTGCCGCAGGTCAAGCTGCCGAAGCGGCTGGATCTGGCGCGGGATGCGGAGCGAGCGGTGGCCGGTGTCCCGGGGCTGATCGTGGCAAACGTGGCGGAAGGTCGGCTTCCCTAATTATCGTAGTTCGGACCTACCCTTCATCGACGGAGCACTCGGGTCAAACCACGATCTTCCAGTAGGAGTCCTTCCTTGTCACCTTGTCGTCCTGGAAGGTGTAGAAGTCGCAACCGCGCACGCAGACCTTTTCTCCCTCTCGGGTCGTGCCGGTCAGCAGCCATTTCGACATGCCGGTGTTGCCAATCGCAAAGTTCTCGATCTCGCCGTAGTGGACGTCTGGCGTGGTTTCGAACCTTGACATGATCCCGCGCCGAACCTCGTCGCGACCCGCGTAGCGGCTGCCGTGCAGCTCCGGACCGCGCGGGAGGTCCAGGCTGCAATCCTCTGCGAAGAACCCCATGATCGCGTCGATGTCGTGGGAATTGAACCCTGCGGCGAGACCGTCGAGCGCCTCAAGTATTCGCTGTTTGTCAGCCATCGTTCCTCCCTCGATCCTGTCTACCGGCCGGGTGATTGGCCGAATTGTACACGCATCCTTCGACCGTGCCGAGAAACTCGAGTGGCCGCTAAGGGCTCAAATTAGTCGTCGCGGCATCAAGCGGAGCAGAACCCGAGAACACAATGCCCATCACGCGAAACCGACTTCACGGCGCTGCACAGCCTGCTGCAGACGCTGCCCGCCATTGCCCTGCGCGGCGACGTCTTGCCGAAACGCGTGGCTGCCGCCGGCCTGCTGATCCTGCGCGACGGCGAACCCCGCGTACCGGAGGTCACGCGGTCGCCCATGCGCTACCACTACCAACATCGCGCCGAGATCGAGGCGGTCGTGCAGGGCGCCGACCGTGACGGGTAAGCGCGCCCGCACAGGGACAAAGTAAAGTCCTCCAAATATTGACAGACCGCATAGATCATGCATAGCTATGCATGACCGGGGCGGATCGGCATGTTCGGCGCACCCGCTTCTGCCGGAGATGCGGGGGCGATGGAAATTGATGACGCACGGAACTTCCAAACCCGTGGCTCTAAGCATCAATGAGGCGCGTCCGGTCACGACGCCTCTGATTTCAGGGGAGGAACCTAAGAATGGTTGAAAAGATCGGTAGCGGCACGCTGAGCAGACCGATACGCCGTCGCGAACTACTCCGCGGCGCCGCGGCGGCGGGTGCCGCAAGCGCGTTCCCTGCCCTTATTACCCGACGAGCGTTCGCGGCTGACACGCCCACCGTGGTCAACTCGATCCGGTCGCTTTCCAATCCCTACCACGCGGCCTGGAACAAGGGCGGCGCGGCCTTCGCCAAGTCGGTCGGCGCCGAGTACGTGACGCTGGTCACCGAGGGCAACAGCGAGAAGGGCATCGCCGACATCAAGGCCATCCTCGCCAAGACCGGCGGCAATTGCGTGCATCAACGTCGATCCCAACGATAGCCCGGACGCCCGCCCGATCGTCGAGGCCTGCCAAGGCCGCCGGCGCCTACGTCGTCACCCAGTGGAACAAGCCGAACGACCTGCATCCCTGGGACTTCGACCCGAACTACGTGGCGCACATCTCCTTCAGCGGCGTGCCCTACGGCAAGGCGATGGCCGAGACGCTGATCAAGGCCATGGGCGGCAAGGGCGGCATCGTGGCGCTCGGCGGCATCGAGTCCAACGTGCCCGCCATCGAGCGCAAGGCCGGCCTCGAGCAGGCGCTCGACGCGAACCCGGACGTCAAGCTGCTCGACATGCAGGTCGCCAACTGGTCGGCGACCGAGGCGCTCGAGAAGACCAACGCCTGGCTGACCCAGTTCGGCGACCAGATCGGCGGCATCTGGGCGGCGAACGACGACATGGCGCTGGCGGCCGTCGAGGCCTTGCGCGCCGACGGCCGCGCCGGGACGGTGCCGGTCACCGGCATCGACGGCATCCAGCTCGCCGTCGAGGCGATCCTCGCGGGCGAGATGGTCGGCACCGTCGCCTGGGACCCGTTCTGGCAGGGCGGCATGGGCCTGTCGATCGGCTACCACGCCAAGACCGGCAAGTTCGATCCGTCGACCGAGCCAAAGGAGCATCGCGAGTTCTACGGCACCGGGCGTCGTCATCACCGCCGAGAACGCCCAGTCGTACTACGACACCAACATCAAGGCCGAGCCCGAGCTCGACTGGAACGACATCTGGGGCCGCGTCAGCGGCCAGATCCAGTACAGCTGACCCGACGCGCGCCGAACCGGCCCGTCCGACGGGGCCGGTTCCGTCTGCGTCGCGCCGGCAAAGGCGACCCTCCTGGAAACCTCGGCAAATCCGTCGCCGGCGCGTCCCGCGGCCGCGCCGCTGGCGTCTCGCGGCCTGGGCGCCGGTCCTCGTGCTGATCCTGCTCTGCGCGATCATCGCGGCGATCAATCCCAATTTCCTGAGCTTCGGCAACGCCGTGCGGATCAGCCAGGCGGCGATGATCCCGCTGATCGCTGGGGCTCGGCGCGACCTTCATCATCCTGATGGGCTCGATCGACCTCTCGGTCGAAGGGCGTGCTGACGCTCGGCGACGGTCATCCTGTCGCTCCTCGTGCTGAACGGCGCCAACGGCAACGACCTCGGCCTGCTCGCAGTCGGCGCGGTGCTGCTGGTCGGCGCCGGCGTCGGCGCGCTCAGCGGCGCGATCCACGTCCGCCTGAAGGTCCCGTCCTTCATGACGACGCTCGGCATCTGGTTCATCGGCGTCGGCGTCGCGAACGCGATGCTCGGCGGCATCGGCGGTGCGGATCACCGATCCGATGATCCGGGGCCTGGCGATCGAGCGCTTCCTCGGCTTCCCCTGGGGCGTCTGGCTGGCGCTCGCCTGCCTCCTCGTCGCGCTGCGTCGATCCAGAACCACACGCGCCTCGGCCGCTACATCTACGCGCTCGGCGGCGGCGAGGATCTGGCGGCGCTCTCGGGCATCCCGGTCGCGACGGGTGCGGATCGCCGCCTTCACGCTGGCGGGCGTCTTCTACGCCGTCGGCGGCATTCTCGCGGCCGCGCAGCTCGGCCTCGGCAACGCCCAGATCGGCAACGGGCGGCTCTTCACCACCATCACCGCGGTCGTGGTCGGCGGCACCGCGCTGTCCGGCGGCCAGGGCGGCGTGCTGCAGACCCTCGTCGGCGTGCTGATCGTCGTGGTGCTGATCGAACGGCATGGTGCTGATGGGCGTGCCGCCGAGCGTGCAGATCGGCGTTCAGGGCCTGATGATCATCGCCGCCGTCGCGCTCTCGATCGACCGCAAGCTGATGCGGATCGTGCAAATGACCGACGTCCCCGCCGCCCCCGGCCCTCGCGCTGGTCGCGGTCGACAAGCGCTTCCCCGGCGTGCACGCGCTCAAGGGCGTCTCGATCGAGGTGCGGCCGCAGGCGAGGTCGTCGGCCTGATCGGCGAGAACGGCGCCGGCAAGTCGACGCTGATGAAGATCCTCAGCCGGCGTCTACCAGCCCGATGCCGGCGAGATCCGCATCGCGCGGCGAGACCGACCCGCCTGCTCGACGCCGCCGACGCGAACCGCAAGGGCATCGGCATGGTCTTCCAGGAGCAGTCGCTGCTGACGAACCTGACCGTCGGCGAGAACGTCTATCTCGGCAACGAGGCCCAGTTCACCCGCTTCGGCGTCGTCGACTGGCGCGAGCTCTACGCCGCCGCGGCCCGCCAGCTCGCCAAGGTCCAGGTCGACGTCGATCCCCGCACGCGCACCGAGGACCTCGACTTCGCCGCGCGCCAGATGGTCGAGCTCGCCAAGGCCCTGACGCTCGAGGAGCACGGCCGGCGGCCATCTCGTCATCCTGCTCGACGAGCCGACCTCGGTGCTGGAGCGCGCCGAGATCGAGATCCTGTTCGCCCGCGTGCGGGCGCTGAAGTCGCGCGCCTCCTTCGTCTTCGTCTCGCACCGGCTCGACGAGGTGCTGGAGCTCTCCGACCGCATCTACGTCATGAAGGACGGCGCCGTGGTCGCCGATCTCGCAGGCGGGCGAGGCCGACGTCACCCGGCTGCACCAGCTGATGGTCGGCCGCAGCCTGCAGTCGGAGTATTACCGCGAGCCGCAGCAGCGCCCCTTCCGCGACGACGGTGCGCGTCGAGGCCGAAGGGCTCGGCGCTCGGCCAGCGCCTACCGGGACGTCGAGCTTCCGGCTCCACGAGGGCGAGATCCTCGGCATCGCGGGCGTCATCGGCTCGGGCCGCGAGGAGCTTACCCGCACGCTCGCCGGCTTCGCCCCGCACGACGGCGGGCAGCCTCCGCGTCGACGGGCCGCGAGGTCCGGCTGGCCTCGCCCGCCGAGGCGGTCGACCAGCGGCATCGGCTACATCCCGCGCGAGCGACGCGTCGAAGGGCTGGTGCTGTTCCTCGCCGGTCGCCGCCAACATCACCCTCGCGGACCTCGCGCGGCCTGACCCGCGTACGGCCTGATCGACGCGCGCCGAGGAGCGCCGCGTGGCCCGGCGCTGGGTGGACCGGCTGAAGGTGCGCACGCCGAGCATCGACACGCTCTGCCTCAACCTGTCGGGCGGCAACCAGCAGAAGGTCGTGCTGGCGAAATGGCTGAACGCGCAGGGCCGGCGTGCTCATCCTCGATCACCCGACCCGCGGTCTCGACGTCGGCGCCAAGGAGGAGGTCTACGAGCTCGTGCGCGCGGTCACTGGCGAGGGCGTCGCCGTGATCCTCACCTCCGACACGCTCGAGGAAACCATCGGCCTCAGCCATACCGTGCTGGTCATGCGCGACGGCGCGGTCACCCATCGCGCCGACGCCGCCCCCGGCGCCAAGCCGCGGCAGGTCGATCTCATAGGACACATGGTCTGATGCCGCGCCGCCGATCGACGACCCACGGCCGACCGCCTGCGCCAATGGCTGCCGCTCGCCACGCTCGTCGTCCTAGTCGCGGGGATCGGCGCCGTGCAGCCGGTCTTCCTCCAGCCCGCGACCCTCCTGCAGCTCGCGAGCGACACCGCCGTCCTCTTCATCCTCGCGACCGGCGTCACCTTCGTGATCATGCTCGGCGGCATCGACCTCTCGATCCAGTCGATGGCCTCGCTCGCCAGCGTCGTTGTGGCGCTGACCGTGACGCCGCTCGGATACGGCGCATTCGCGCTGGCGATCGCGGTCGGGGCGCTGGTCGGGCTCCTGTCGGGGCTCGCCCATGTCCGGCTGAGGATCCCGTCCTTCATCGCGACGCTCGCGACGGGGGGCGTGCTCTTCAGCACGGCCCTGGTGATCTCGGGCGAGCGCTCGATCACGCTCGGGGACGCCGCGCGCGACTACCAGACCTGGATCACCGGCAGCCCGCTCGGCGTCCCGAACGTCGTCCTCATCGGAATCGCGGTGCTCGCGATCGCCCACGTCCTGCAGAGCCGCACGCCGTTCGGCCGCTACAGCGCCGCGATCGGCGCCGGCGAGCCCGCCGCCTACGCCTCGGGCGTCAAGGTCGACCGCCAGAAGATCTATCGCCTTCGTCCTGTCGGCAGCCTTCGCGGCGCTGGCCGGCGTCATCCTCGCGGGACGGCTCGCGAGCGGCTCGCCGACGCTGGCGGCCGAGCTGCTCCTGCCCTCGATCGCCGCCGTCGTCGTTGGCGGCACCGCCATCACCGGCGGCGTCGGCAGCGTCTGGCGCACCCTTGTCGGCGCGCTGATCGTCTCGGTGGTGCGTATCGGCATGACCTTCCTCGGCGTCAACATCTTCGCCCAGAACATCGTCTTCGGCGCCGTGCTGATCGCTGCGGTGGCCATCACCATCGATCGGTCCAAGATCCCGATCGTCAAATGACCTGAGGAGGGCCCCATGGATCTCGGACTTCGCGACAAGGTCGCCGTCATCACCGGCGGTAGCGTCGGCATCGGCCTCGCCGTCGCAAAGGGCCTCGCCGCTGAGGGCGCGCATGTCGTCATCGCCGCGCGCGACGCGGGCCGCATCGAGGCCGCGCGGCTGGAAATCGAGGCGGCCGGCGGCCGCGCCCTCGCAGTTTCCTGCGATGTCGCGACCCCGGAGGGCGCCGCCGCCCTGATCGCCGCCGTCGAGACGGCCTTTGGCGGCGCCGACATCCTCGTCAACAACGCCGGCACCGGCAGCAACGAGACGATCATGGAGGCAGATGACGCGAAGTGGCAGGTCTACTGGGACCTGCACGTCATGGCGGCCGTCCGCCTCGCGCGCGGTTTCGTCCCCGGCATGCGCCGCCGCGGCGGCGGCGTCATCCTCAATAACGCCTCGATCTGCGCCGCCCAGCCGCTCTGGTACGAGCCGATCTACAACGTCACCAAGGCCGCGCTGGTCATGCTGTCGAAGACCATGGCGACCGAGTTCGTCAAGGACGGCATAAGGGTTAACGCGATCAACCCCGGCTTCGTGCTCACCCCCGACTGGATCAAGACCGCGAAACAGCTGACCGCCGACACGGGCGGCGACTGGCAGGGCTATATCGACAACCTCGCCCGCGAGAACGCCCCGATCGGTCGCTTCGCCTCGCCCGAGGAGGTCGCCGATTTCTTCGTCTTCCTCTGCTCCGCGCGGGCGAGCTATTCGGTCGGCTCGACCTACTTCGTTGACGGAGGCATGCTGAAGACGATCTAAGTAAGGAGGCCCCGGACGCGTCTTTCATGAAACGGACCCGCCGCTATCCCTCCTCGACCGACGTCGCGCGCCTCGCCGGCGTCTCGCAATCGGCGGTGTCGCGCGCCTTCTCCGAAGGCAAGAGCATCTCCGAGGTGACGAGCCGCAAGGTCTTCGATGCGGCGGAGAAGCTCGGCTACAGCCCGAACTTCATCCCGCGCATCCTGCTCAATCACCGCTCCGGGCTCGTCGCCGTCGTGATCAGCGGCACGGCCAATCCGTTCTACGCGCGCGCGCTCGAGGCCTTCACCGTCGCGCTGCAGGACACGGGCCGCCAGGTGCTGCTCGTGCATGTCGAGAGCGATCATTCGCTTGACGGCATCGTGCCGCGGCTGGCGAGCTACCGCGTCGACGCAATCGTCAGCGCCCTTCCGGTCCTGTCGCGCGAGGCCGCGCGCGCCTTCGCCAAGGTCAGCATCCCGACCATATCCTTCAATACGCCGATCAAGAATCGTTGGGTCACGTCAGTGTGCTCGGACAGCGCCGGAGGCGCGAGCATGGTCGCCGATCTATTCGTGGCGCGTGGCGCGCGCTCCTTTGCCTACATCTCCGGACCCGCGGGCAGTCACGCCAACCGAGAGCGGCTCCGTGGCTATCGGGGGCGCCTGCGTGAGCACGGCTTCAATAGCGTCGCCCTTGCAGCCGGCAACTTTCTGTACGAGGGCGGCTTCAAGGCCGCCCTCGCGTTGACCGCCCACGCCCCCCTTCCAGATGCGATCTTCTGTGCGAACGACCTGATGGCGATCGGTGCGCTCGACGCGTTTAGGGGGCGTCTCGGTCTGCGTGTGCCCGAGGACATGCTCGTCGCCGGCTACGATGACGTGCCGGAAGCATCCTGGGCGGCCTATGATCTGACGACGGTCGTCCAGAACGCTCATGCGATGGTCGAGGAAGCCATGTCGATTCTCGAGTCCATGATGACCTCCAGCAAATCCGCCGGCGGCGTCGTTCGGGTCGTTCCATCGAGGCTGGTCGAGCGCTCCACGACCTTGGCAGCAGGCTGGCGAGGCCCGGTGCCAAACGCTTCAGCCGCCGGGCTTCCCCCGAGCGACTAAAATCGGCAGATCAGTCCCACTCGGAATGGTTTCTGCCGGCGCCGGTCAGCGGCGTGAAGCTTCGCCGCGAGTCTGACACCCCAGCCGCCAGCCAGACCCTCGTAATGATCGGCGTGGCAGAAAGGTCTTAGTCGCGCTGGGCGGGGCTTCTGGCGCGTACGCCTGGGCGGAAGCACTCCGAGAACTTGAAATCGACTTTCGCCCGGCACTGACGCGGCAATAGCATGCGCCACTCGACGCAGTGCGCCTGCTCGCTGTCGGTAGGAACCATGCCACTGTTCCGGCAACTGCCGGCACAGCTGGGCCGAGGACTAAAGTTCCCGCTCACGGCTACCTTGACCGTGCCGCGCGCCAGCCGGCCTGAACCGCCTCGACCTCGTCGCAGAACCAGCGCTCGCCCTTGCCCTCGCTGATCTTCGTGCGGCTGTACCAAGGTGACCATGGCATATGGTAGATACGCTCGCCATCTTGCGCGATGTTGCCCTTGATCGGGCAGCCGGCGTTTGGCGAAGCCTCGGCCGCCCGTTCCCAACGATCGGCCCGGTAGTCCCAGGGCGGTTGCGTGGAGGCCTGCCAGACCCCGACGCCAGCGTCACGAGCTTCGGTCTCCTGCTCGACATAGTCGGTGCTGTACCGCACGAACGCCCACGCCAGACCTTCGGCGACCAGCGCCTCGCCAAGGTCAACGCCAGTGGCGGGAATTGCCGCGGTCGCCAGGATGGGCGGCCCGGCAAGTCGGCCTCTGGAGGTCCTCGGGATTGGCGCCCTGTTCACGCACTATGGCCCGGCGCGGCTTGGCTGTTCCGGAGCGGCTGACGTCTGCGTATGGGCCCATGGCGCTTGACCGGGAACATCGGAGCGGGGCGTGCGTTCGCGTTAGCATGCTTCTGCAAATGGAGGTTCCCGATGCTCGCCGCAACGGCCACGCGCTCTCAAGGCAGTCCGGAGACCCACCGCGAATTCGAGCGGCAGGCAGAGGACCGGCTGGAATGGTTCGCTTCGCGCCCGCACCTGATCGAACGTCGCCTCAGGGAGCTGGACGAGGAGTGGGACATCGAGCGCGCGATCTAGGCGAATGCCGCCACGCTCGCCCTGACCGGGACCGCCCTGTCGATGACGCATGATCGCCGGTGGGCCTTTCTGCCGCTCGTCGTGACTGGGTTTCTGCTGCAGCACGCCACGCAAGGCTGGTGTCCGCCGGTCCCAATTCCGAGATCGCTCGGCTTTCGAACGCACGTCGAAATCGAGCGCGAGCGCCATGCGCTGAAAGCCATACGGGGCGACTTCGACGATCTACCGGAGAAGCGTGCGCCGGATCGCCGGGCCAGCCAAGCCTTCGATGCGGCGCACTGACAGGCGCCAGATGCCACGAACGGCATGAGGGAGGTACGGATGACCAATACGCGAGGGCCGAAGATCCGGCCGCTCGAAGACTGCAAGACCCTGGGGCGCGCGACGCTCGGAACGGGGTCGTGTGAGCTCCAAGACACCTCGCCGCTCAGGGACTTCGACATCCTACCTGGTGGTGTCCACCGCGCCGGCACGCTCCGGAGATGCAGATGAAGCGCCTCACTACTGCCGACAGGTGAACTCTGACGTGCTGCGAGGTCGCCGCCGCGCCACCAGCAGCGTTGGCAGGCTCGTCTTGGTCAGCGCCTGGAGGGACGAGCCGTTAAAGCCTTTCGGCTGAAACTTGAATCATGGGGATTCCCATGAAGGACAGGCTGTGATTCATCTCGTGTGGGAGGATGGATCATGTCAGCACCATTGCCGTCGGCGCTTCGGACCCGATTTCTGAAGTACATCAAGGAAGGATTGAGCGGACGGGCTGCTGCGGCGCGACTGAAGGTGTCGCCCGCGACCGGAGCCCGTTGGGCGCGCCAGATCAGGACGAGGGGCCATGCCGAACCATCGATCCAGGGTCGCCCGCCCGGCTCGGGCAAGCTGGCGGCCTACCGTGGCTTCATCGAGGAGCTGGTCGCGCAGGACCCCGATATCACTCTCTTCGAATTGCGCGACGCCCTTGCCGAGGCGGAGGGTGTGGACGTCCACCACTCCTCCATCGCCAAGCTGCTGACCCGGCTCGGGTTCACGTACAAAAAAAGTCGCTGGTCGCCACCGAGCGGCGACGCGCACGGGTCAGGCAACAGCGTGCCGAGTGGATGAGACACCGTCTTCCCGCCATCTCCGCCCAGCCCGAGCGCGTGGTCTTCCTGGACGAGACGGCGGTGAAGACGAACCTCACGCGTATCCGCGGGCGGGCCCCACGCGGAGAGCGGCTGACCATGGATGCTCCGTTCGGCAGCTGGGGCACGCAGACGCTGATCGCGGGACTGACGGCGGACGCGCTGATCGCACCTTGGGTGATCAAGGGTGCGATGGATGGTCCAGCCTTCGCCGCCTATGTCCGCGACGTCCTGGTGCCCGAGATTGCGCCGGGCACTGTCGTTGTGCTCGACAACCTTGCCACGCATCGCAACGCCGAGGCCGCCCGCGCGCTGAGGGACCACGGTTGCTGGTTTCTCTACCTGCCGCCGTACTCGCCCGACTTGAACCCCATCGAGCAAGCCTTTTCCAAACTCAAGGCTCATCTGCGAAAGATCGGCGCAAGGACCTTCACTGACGTGTAAGTGGGCCACCCGCCGCCGACGGGCTGAGGGACTGTCAGAAATCTTGTGCGGGAGGCGCTTCCTCCTACACAGGAGTGTCAGGAACTCTGTGTATCGGGCCGCCGGTCCGGTTCCGCTCTGACCGCCTTCAGCCTTGGATCGGCTTGAAGCGATCCTCGAACATGATGTCGAACTGATTCACCGCTGTCAGCCACCCTCTGACCGTCCGCGCCGTTTTCTCGTGACCGTGGATGGCGAGGTAGATCAGATTCTCGGCGGCCTCCTCCGAGGGGAACGAGCCCCGCGTCTTGATCGATTTGCGGATCACCCGGTTCAGGCTTTCGACCGCGTTGGTATCCGGTATGAGGTGATCGGGGCCCATGTTCCGGCCGTCGGTTTTTGCGCTGGCGGCGTATGCTGCGAGCATCCGGGACAGAGGCTCCGGGAGCACGAAGGTGCGGGCAGGCCGATGTATTCGATGAGCTTCGAGCTCGGGTTAGTAGATGGCCGCCTCTGCGACTCGCCCGGTTGCGCTGCGCGCGCGGATCCGTAGGTGTCGTGTCGCCCCGCCGCTCCCGTCGTTGGGACTGAAAGGGAGGCGCGGATGCGACGCGTGATCGGCATCGACATCCACCGGACCTTCGGGGAGGTGGTGATATGGGAGAAAGGCGTGCTTCGGCACGCTGGACGGGTCGACATGACCCGCACGGCGCTGGAGGGTTTTGGCAAGACGCTCGACGCCACTGACGAGGTGGTGGTCGAGGCGACGGGCAACAGCATGGCGGCGGCGCGCGCGCTGTCGCCGTTCGTTGCGCGGGTGGTGATCGCCAACCCGCTATAAGTGAAAGCGATCGCCTATGCCCACGTGAAGACCGACAAGGTGGATGCAGGAACCCTGGCGAACCTCTACGCCGCCAGCTACCTGCCCGAGATCTGGACGCCGGACGCCGCCACCGAGCGGTTGCGGCGGCTCGTGGCGCGGCGCTACCAGATCGTGCGTCACCGCACGCGAGTGAAGAACGAGGTGCATGCGATCCTCGCCGCGCATCTGGTCCCGAAGTGCCCCCACGCCGATTTGTTCAACCAGCGCGGTCGGCCTGGCTGGCGCGCCAGGTCGTGCCGGAGGACGAGCGGGCCGCGATCGAGCGCGACATCCGCGAACTCGATCGACTGACCGAGGACCAGGCAGACCTTGACCGCGAGATCGCGCTAAGCGTCATGGACGACGCCTCGGTGCGGCGGCTTATGACGATCACCGGCGTCAACCTGACCGTCGCCACCGGCATCTTGGCCGCGATTGGCGATATCGCGCGGTTCAAGAGCCCGCAGAAGCTGGTCAGCTACTTTGGCCTGAACCCGCGCGTCCGCCAGTCGGGACTCGGGGCCGCTCATCACGGCCGGATCAGCAAGATCGGCCGCAGCCACGCCCGCGCCATGCTGGTCGAGGCGGCCTGGGCGGCGGCGAAGGCGCCGGGGCCGCTGCACGCCTTCTTCGTGCGCATTCGCGCCAAGCGCGGCCATCAGGTCGCCGCCGTCGCGCTGGCGCGCAAGCTGACGGTGCTCTGCTGGCATCTGCTGACGAAACACGAGGATTATCTCTGGGCGCGCCCGGCGCTCGTCGCAAAAAAGACGCGCGACATGGAGCTTCGAGCCGGGCTCCCCCAGAAGAAGGGGAACCAGCGCGGCGCGGCCTACGCCTACAACGTGAAGGAGCTGCGGGCGCAGGAGGCCGAAGTCGCGCGGCAGGCCGAGCGAACCTACGAGCAGTTCGTGTCGCGCTGGAAGGCGCGGCCGCCGAAGGCCCCGACCGGCGCCTCCGGCCCGGCGACACGGTCCGGGTAGCTCCGACGCCGCAGAGGTCCGGGCGGGCTCGAACCCGAGCATTCAAGAACCGGCGCCACCGGCCGCGCGCTGCGCTGCGCCGGGGCTTCGCGCGCGGCCTCTTCGAGGATCTTGAGCGGTGCGCAGGCGCCTCAAATCAGCAAGGCATTCATGGGCGGCCCGGTGACGCTTGCAGCCAATTCGTCGCGCTTCGCCACGAGGTCGCCTACGCACGCACAGACTACCACGGAAACTGTGAAACCGCTTGTCCATCTCATCCGTCGTGTAGACGATCCGGCGATTTCAGGGCTGAAAGCGAAGAACGGGATCACCTCCTCCCAAGCTCGGACTGTCGGCGACCTGGTAGCGTCCAGACTCTTTCGCACATTCGCTCACGCCACGACGGCTCCGTAGGCTTCGTTCTGCGCCGCGCGGAGCGGCGCCATGTTCATGTACTTCCGGGTCGATCACTGGGCGCCGGCGATGTGTCGAAGCCGCGCCGCGGCGAGGTTGAGGCAGGATTGGCCGTCGGGGAAGGCGCCGACGACGCGGGTTCGTCGCCGGAATCTCGCGCATGATGCGCTCGAGCGGGTTGTTGGTGCGGATCCTGATCCAGTGGCGGTCCGGGAAGGCATGGTAGGTCAGCGTTTCCGCGACGTGCGCGTCGACGAGGTCCGCCGCGCGCCCCATACGCTGGCGGCGGAGCTCGTCGACGACCGCCGAGGCCTTGGCCGCGGCGGTTGCGCGGGTCTCCTGGGCGTGGATCGCCTCGAGCATGTGGCTGACCTCGCGGACCTTTGGCGCCGGCACGTGGCTGAAGACGTTGCGGTAGAAATGCACGACGCGGCGCTGCCACCGGGCGTCCGGCAGGTGCTCCGCGAGGCTTTCGACGAGGCCGCGACAGGCGTCCGAGACGATCAGCTCCACGCCCCGAAGCCCGCGGTCCACGAGGCGCCGCAGGAACGCCGACCAGCCGGACTTGTCCTCCTTGGCGCCCTCGCAGATGCCGGGGATTTCGCGGCAACCCTCGGCGTTGACGCCGATCGCCACCAGCAGCGAGACGTTGCGCACCTCGCCGGCCCAGGTGCGCTTCATCACGATGCCGTCCAGAAAGACGTACGGATGCGCGCCCTCGATCGGCCGGTTCCGCCAGGCCTCGATCTTGGCGTAGACCTTCTTGTTGAGATTGGAGACCGTGCTCGGGCTGACCCGCGTGCCCCAGAGCGCCTCGGCGATGTCCTCGACCCGGCGCACCGAGACGCCGGCAAGGTACATCTCCATCGGCGCCTCCTCGACCGAGCTCTCCCGGCGGCGGTAGCGCTCGATGATCGCTGTCTCGAAGGCCTGCCGCCGCGGCTTCGGGATCTTCAGACTGACCTGGCCGGCGCGCGTTTCCAGCGATCGCTCGTAGCTGCCGGCGCGCGTATCCTTCCGCGCCTCGCTTCGCTCGTAGCGTCCGGCGCCGCATAACCGGTCCGCCCCGGCGTCGAGCATGGCGTTCAGCGCCTCCTCGACCGTCCCGCGCACCATCTCGCCGAGGCGATCCCTGATCCGAGCCTCATCGACCTGGATCACCTGTCCCATCGACTTCGCCTCCGGCTTCTCGTCCATCCCAAGCTCCTTTCAATGATCCTGAAGGGAGCCGCCTCGCCCGGCAATGTGCGAAAGATCCTGTACGTTATCGCCAAGCTCGATCTCCTCAGGGCTCGGCTCCTGCGTGCCGCGGGATGACCGGCAGGCTGCACCGAGATTGAGTCAGAGCTCTTATTGCGCGCCTCTCCACACCGATTCCCGTTTCTTTCGTCGTGCCTAGGCGCAATACCTAACCCTATTGCTGTTGCAGGTGGATGAGCGACGGGGGTCACGCAAGGACGCGTAAGCCGCTCTGATTGCTATTGCGATCCGGCAACAAAATGAATATGGGCTCTGCACACGGAGAGATGCCGGAGTGGTCGAACGGGGCGGTCTCGAAAACCGTTGTGGGGGTGACCCCACCCAGGGTTCGAATCCCTGTCTCTCCGCCACTTGCCCTCAAGAAAGCGTTCTCCCGATCCGGCTGCGGCCGGATTTTTCTCGTTGTTTTCGGGGGTGATGCGGGTGGGGCTGAGCACTGGCTTCGGAGCGAGGACGCCCAAAAGCGTTCTCTCCGGCCTATATTCTCCGGACCTGTTGACTGCATGGATTTGGTGAATAGGTCGCCGAGGACGAGCCCGAGCATCCGGACTATCCGCAAGGAACCGAGTTCCGCGAGACCTTCGGCCCGCGCGGCGTGATGCGCTGCACCGCGACGAGCGAGCCGATGGCCGGCGAAGACCCGCGCTTCGGCCCGAACGGCGCCCAGACCTGCGAGGACACCGGCCCGCTCGACAAGGCGCGCATGGAGACGGTGGACGACGAGTTCCTCGGCGCCACCCTCGACTTCATCGATCGCGCGCATGCGGCGGACACGCCGTTCTTCGCCTGGTTCAACCCCAGCCGCATGCACATCTGGACCCGGCTGAAGCCGGCGTCGCAGGGCGTGACCGGCCTCGGCGTCTACCCCGACGGCATGGTCGAACACGACGGCCATGTCGGCGTGCTGCTCGACAAGCTCGACGAACTGGGCATCGCCGACAACACCATCGTCATCTACACCACCGACAACGGCGCCGAGACGTTCTCGTGGCCCGACGGCGGTACGACGCCGTTCCGCGGAGAGAAGAACACCAACTGGGAGGGCGGTTACCGCGTGCCGGCGCTGATCCGCTGGCCGGGCCAAGTGGCGCCGCGCACGGAAGTGAACGCGATCGTCTCCGCCGATGACTGGCTGCCGACCCTGCTCGCGGCGGCCGGCGAGCCCGACATCAATGCGCAGCTGCTCGAGGGCCGCGCCGCTGGCGACGCGACGTTCAGGGTCCATCTCGACGGTTACGACCAGAGCGCCCTGCTCGCGAACCCCGAGGCCGACGATCCCCGGCGCGAGTTCTTCTACTGGACCGACGACGGCTACCTCGCCGGGCTGCGCTACGACCAGTACAAGGCGGTCTTCATGGAGCAGCAGACGCACGGCCTCGAAGTCTGGATGCAGCCGCTTGTTCCGCTGCGCGCGCCGAAGATCTTCAACATCCGTTCCGACCCGTTCGAGCGCGCAGACCACGAGGCAGGCGGCTACGACCGCTGGTTCGTCGAGCACATGTTCGTGCTGTTGCCGGCCCAGACCATCGTCGGCGAGCATCTCAAGACCTTTCAGGAGTTCCCGCCCCGGCAGGAACCCGGCAGCTTCTCCATCGATCAGGCGATGGAACTTCTGATGAACCCCCAGGGCAGCAACTAGCGGGAAAGGACCTGACCATGCCAAACTCGTTCCTGCCCGAAATCGGACGCCGCGCAGTGCTCCGGGCTGCGGCCGTCGCGCTGACCCTCCTTGCTGCGCCGCTGCCGCTGGCCGCGCAGGACGACCCGCTGCCGTCCTGGAACGACGGCGCTGCAAAGACCGCCATCCTCGATTTCGTCACGCAGACCACCACCGAGGGCGGCGCCAACTTCGTCGCCCCAGAGGATCGTATCGCCACCTTCGACCAGGACGGCACGACCTGGGTCGAGCATCCGCTCTACGGCCAGGGCCTGTTCGCGCTCGACCGGCTGGCCGAGATGGAGCCCTATCACCCCGAGTGGAAAGACAAGGAGCCGTTCACGGCGGTTCTGTCCGGTGACCACAACGCGATGGAGGGGTTCGCCGAGAAGGACTGGATGGAGATCGTCGCCGTCACCCATGCCGTCATGAGCACCGCGGATTTCGAGGCCATCGTCGCTGCGTGGCTGCCGAAGTCGAAGAACCCGGTCTTCGGCGTGCCGGTGACCGAGCTGGTCTACCAGCCGATGCTAGAGGTTATGGACCTGCTGCGCGCCAACGGCTTCCGCACTTACATCGTCACCGGCGGTGGCCAGGAGTTCGTGCAGGTCTATTCGCGGGACGTCTACGGCGTCCCGCCCGAGCAGGTCATCGGCTCCAGCATCGTCACCCGGTACGAGATGCAGGACGGCAAGCCGGTGCTGATGCGCGACCCGAAGCTGTTCTTCAACGACAACGACGACGGCAAGGCCATCGGCATCAACCTCTTCATCGGCAAGCGGCCGCAAATCGCCTTCGGCAACACCGAGGGCGACAAGGAGATGCTGCAATGGGCGACCACCGGCGAGGTCGCCCGGCTCGGCTTCCTGGTGCTGCACGACAACGCGGAGCGCGAGTTCGCCTACGGGCCCGCCGACGGCCTGCCCGACGCCAAGGTCGGCACGTTCAGCCAGGCGCTGATGGACACCGCGAAGGCTGACGGCTGGACGGTGATCAGCATGAAGGACGACTGGAAGACCATCTTCGCTAAGGACATCGCTAAGGTGAAGTGACCGATCGAAGGGCAGCAGCACGCTCGAGATGACGTGATGTTCCCGCTGCGGGACGACCCGCACAGCAACAAGATCCCGGTCTGGACCAGGTTGAACAAGGCCGATCGAACTGCCGCGCTGCGCAAGACGGCCTGGCGGCGGCGACGCAGAGCATGTGGCGCTCGGTGCCGAAGACCTCGCGGAGGGCCCTATCGTCGATGGCGAAGAGCAGTCTGGCCACGCTCGGGAGCACGTCGCGCGGGCCATGACCGCGACGGCGCGGTGTTCCCGGCTATCGTCGTGCCGGCCGCGCCGGACGCAGCCGACATTGCGCGGGGCAGTTCGTCCCGACCGCATGAGCACGGCGATCGTGGAGGGGCGATGCTGTCGGCGACGCATCCAGTGATCCCCTCCCGCGACAGCGGCGGCTTCGGCCTGCCATGGCGGCGAGCAGGTGGAGGCCGGGCGGCGACACGTCCTGCGCCTCATCGACGAGAATATGCGTGTGGGGGGATCCGTCAGGTCACGCGCGAAGCGGTGCATATCCCGGTCGTTGCGATGCGCGAACACGACAACCTCGGGTTAAGAGGACAGCCACTTCTCCCTGCGGCGGGCCAGAAAGGCGCGCGCCGCCGGATCATGGCTTAATGCGATCGCGCGCTCATAAGCCGACAGGGCGGTGGCCGCGTCGCCGCTTGCGGCTGATAGGTGCGCGCGGACGGCCCACCACGGCTGGTAGCCGGTTGAATGGGCCGGGTCCGTCTGCTCCAGCACCGCGAGCCCGGCGGCAGCGTCTCCGGCTTCGCCGAGGGCGGCCGCGAACCCGGTCATCGCACCGGTCGTCGGATGCAGCGCCACGAGCCCGCGATAGAGGTCCGCGATGGCCGCCCAGTCGGTCGGCCGGCCGTGGCGGCGGTCCCCGTGCGCCGCCGCGATCGCCGCCTCGTTCTGGTAACGACCCAGCGATGGGTTGCGCGCCGCGAGCCGCAGGGCGAGGTCGGCGTCGTCCATCATCCGGGCGTCCCACAGCGACGTGTCCTGTTCTTCCAGCGGCACAAGGCGCCCATCCGCATCCACGCGCGCAGGACGCCTGCTCTGGGTGTGCAGCATCAGCGCCAGAAGCGCCTGCGCCTCGGAGGCGTAGGGCATCTGCGCCGCGACCAGACTGCCGAGCCAGAGAGCTTCGCGCGCGAGCGCGGCGGATTTCGTATCGCCCGTGCCGTGGCCGTCGATGCCGACGGTGAAGGCGGCGTAGATCGCGTCCAGCACGTAGGTCAGCCGTGGCGCGAGATCCTCACCCTCGGGCAGGGCAAAGCCGATCCGCGCCGCCTCGATCTTGGCGCGCGCCCTTGTCAACCTCTGCCCCAGCGTGCCGGGCGGGATCAGGAACGCCCCCGCCATGCGCCGCGCATCCAGCCCGAGCACCAGTTGCAGCATCAGCGGCGTGCGCATCCTTGCCTCGATGGCCGGATGGGCGCAGACGAACATCAGGTTCAGCGTTCGGTCTGGGGTGGCGGCCTGTTCCATCTCTGCGCGTTCCTCTTCCAGAAGCGCCAGCGTGTCGGCCGCCCGGGCGGCTCGTGCCGATCGCCGCCCGGCATCGGCCGCGCGGTTCTTCGCCGTCGCGACAAGCCAAGCCTCGGGCCGGTCGGGGATCCCGCGCGCGGGCCAGACCTCGAGCGCGCGCATGACCGCGTCGGACAGCGCGTCCATCGCATCCGTCACGCCGCCCGTTCGTGCGGCGAGGATGGCGACGAGCCTGCCAAGGGACAGGCGCGCTACCTTCTCGATTTCGTCGGCCGCGCTCATGCCGATCCGCGCATGATGACGGGGCGCACCTCGACCGCGCCAGATGAGGCCGCCGGATTGAGCGCGGCCCAATGCAGCGCCGTGTCGAGATCGGGCGCCTCGATGATGTAATAGCCGCCGAACTGCTCCTTGCTGGCGGCGTAGGGGCCGTCCTGAATGTCGCGCGCCCCGCCCCGCACCCGCAGCGTGGTGGCGGTATGCGGCGGGTGCAGCGCGTTGCCGTTCACCAACACCCCGGCGTCCAGAAGGGCACGAGTATAGACGCCCCAGACATCGCCCTCGCCGGCGGCGCGCACAGCGTCGGCATCGGCATAGTCGGAGGGCGGCGTGTAGTTCAGGATCATGTATTGCATTGGTCTCTGCCTCCTCAGCGGGCCACGACGGCGGTCAATAGGGCGGTGGGGGTCTTGTCGGCGGTGCACATGTCGTTGTCTGCGGGGCGGACGCCGAACTGAAGGCCCTCGTCTGATAGCGCCAGAAGATCGTGGTCCTCGCCGCAGACTGCCACGGGTCGCCAGGCGGCGCAGCCGGTTTCAGAGATGTCCGATTCGAGGTTCACCGTCAGCCCGCAATCGGCCACGCCCATCATTGCGGCGATTTCTGGCGTCGCCGTCAGCAGAGTCAGATGCTTCCAGTCCTCGTCGAAGACGGTGTGGAAAGCGCCGTTGACCACCGGAGACGGATCGCCGACCCGATAATCTCCGCCTGTCCGGAACTGAAAGGTGCGTCGGGTCATCCCCGGATCGAGCGCGTGGATGAAGATCAGGCTCCACTGGCCATCGGCGAAAACGAACTCGCGCGTGCCAAAGCCGCCGTACCACGGTTCTGCGGCAGGGCTGTGGAAGGTGCCTTTCAGCGCCATGAGCGCGGCGCGGTCGGAGACGACATCGGCCAATGCCGGGGTGGCGAGGGCCGCGACGGCGACGACGGCGGGAAGCAGGGATTTCATCGGCTGGACCTTTCCTGTTGCCGATGCCGCAGATGGGCACCGATACCCGATGACGCGCGGAGAGGCCCCGATTTCTACATTGCGCGCGCCAGCGCGCCGAACTCAAGATCGAACGGCAGATCAAGGATCGCGTCTTCAGGCCGGGCTTCCTCGATGGACCGGCTTCAACGTCAGCACCTTTTCCTGAAGGCGGATATGGAGGCGCGCCACCCCGCACGGCCGGCGCCAACTCGACCGCGCGCTCGGGCAGGGTCTCGTCAGACCCTCTCAGAGCAGTCTGAGAGCCTCTGCCAGCGCATTCTTGGCGAAGACGGATTTTGTCGCCTTCAGGATTGTCGCCCGGTCGCGCTCAACATGGCGCTCGAGAAACAACGGACAGTTGCGAAGAAACTATCCTCATACTGCAGGCGGTCTCCGACTCCCGAAGTTGTTTCAGAGCGCTTCGATTTGCGGGCGCGCCGTTGATTCTACCTCGGTCTCAGCGGCGAGGTCGCCCCACTGGGCGCAATCCCCGCCGATGTCGCAGATCTCCCAGACTTGGGCGCCGGATCGTCCCTGTCGCGATCGCCTCTTCGGCGACGCCGGCAGGTCATGTCGCTGGGCGCCCGAAGCCGGAAGGCCTTCCGGCGCAAGGTCGCGGCGTCAGATCAAGCCCCAGAGATCGGCTTCGTCCACACGGGCGCCGCCGGCGATGTCGAGCGCGTCGTCCGGTCCCAGCAGCACGAGGCGCTCGATCCCGCAGGTCCTGACGTCGATGGATGCGAGGGTCTGCGCCTTCGCGCCGTCCACGATCTCGGCCTCGACGACGGTCCGGAGCGCGTCGTCGACGACGAGGTAGAGCGTGTCCCTGCCGGCGCCGCCATGGAAGCGGCCGCCGTTGCCGTCGAGGCTCTGTCCCTTCAGGGTCGCGGCGACGAAGACGAAAGCGTCCGCGCCGGCTCCGCCGCACAGCAGGTCCTGCCCGAGCCCGTCGATCAGCAGGTCGCGGCCGGCGCCGCCGACGCTCCGGTCGCTGCCCGCGCCATCCGCGAGCACGTCGTCGCCGCGCCCGCCGAAGAGCAGGTCGCGTCCCGAACCGCCTGCGACGATGTCGGCGCCGCGCCCGCCGCTGGCGAGGTCGTCTCCCGTCCCGGCCAGGATCACGTCGTTCCCGCTTCGCGTGTGGATCAGGTCGTTCCCCGCGCCGCCCAGCACCAGATCGTCGCCGAGGGTTCCCGCATGGCTGTCGTTCTCTTCCGTCAGGAAGACCGTGTCGCTGGTCAGGCTCTCCGCCGAAAAGACGCCGAGGACGCCGTGCAGCGCCGCGGAGGGATGGATCAGGTCCCAGAACGGGATCTGGTCGGGATCGACGCCCGCGACCGCCGGATTGGTCGGATAGACGCCGAGATAGCTGCCGTCGGGCTGCTCGACCAGCACCGGGTTGCCGCCGGTCCCGAGGATCGTCGGCTGCAGCATCAACTCCGGACGGAACCCGAACGTGGTCGGATCCGCGCGCACTTCGGCCGTGATGCGGTTGACGTCGATGAACTCGACATTTGCGCCTTCCGCCTCCAGGAGCGCGGCTCCCTGGACGAGGCCCGCATTGTGCGCGGCGATCACCGCGTCTCCGAGCGCGAGGGCTTCCGGCGCCTGCAACTGGGAGAACGGAAAGAGCCGGAAGTTCGGCATCGTGTAGAGCGCGATCGTCTCGACCCCGGTCGCAGCCACCGCCGCCGCGCCCGAGATCGTCGCCGTCACGACGGCCTGGACCAGCGCCGCGGCCTCGGCCGGCGCGGTCTCCGGGCTGCTGGGCACGAACTCCGAATAGTCGTTCAGGCCGATGAAGATGCCGGCCACGGTCCCCGGCGCGGGCGGGGTCGCCGCAGCGTCGCTCAGATAGCGCCCGATCTGCGCGCCGAAATGGAGGTCGAAGCCAAGGTCCTCCAGCGACGCGCCGGGAAGGAAGACGTCGAGCCCGGGATCCTGCGCCCCGATCCGCGCATCGACGTATTGCTCGAAGGTCAGGCTGCCCAGGGCCTTGGCGCCGCCGACCGCGTAGTTCGCGCTGGCGGCTCCCAGCAGGTCCGTCAGAACGTCGGCGTGGACGTCGCCGTTGGAGAACGCGCGTCCGTATCCGAGGTTCGGGCTCGGGATCGTGACGATGGTCGTTCTCGTCGTGAGGTCGTGGATGGCGGTCGGGTCCGTCAGGCTGTCGCCGAAGAAGATGAAATCGAGGTCGGACATTGCCTATCCTCCAATCTGCGTCCGCGGCGGATGCAAAATGCGATCGGCGCCGCGACGCGATCCAGCAATGCCGATATCTAGATACCCTTGCCCATGCTTCCGCAAGCGCGGCGTGGCTGCCGGGCGCGCCTGTCCCGGCGGCGGGGTCGGCTTCGGCCCACGCCTTGCCCCGGCGCCCCGGATCGGACCATAGTGCGCCGTCGCCCTCCGGCCCAATGGACGCGCATCATGGACTTCCAGGAAACCCAGTATCACCCCTACGACTTCGCCAACCGCCGGCATATCGGGCCGTCTCCGAAAGAGATCGCCGAGATGCTGGAGGCGGTCGGCGCGGAAAGCCTCGATGCGCTGATCGACGAGACGGTGCCCGACGACATAAGGCAGAAGGCGCCGCTGGACTGGGGGCCGGCGCTGAGCGAGCAGGCGATGCTGCATCGGCTGCGCGGCGTCGCCAAGCGCAACCGGGTGCTGACCAGCCTGATCGGGCAGGGCTATCACGGGACGGTAACGCCGCCCGTCATCCAGCGGAACATCCTGGAGAATCCGGCCTGGTACACCGCCTATACGCCGTATCAGCCGGAGATCAGCCAGGGACGGCTCGAGGCGCTTCTGAACTACCAGACGATGGTCTGCGACCTCACCGGGCTCGACGTCGCGAACGCGAGCCTGCTCGACGAGGGCACGGCGGCGGCCGAGGCGATGGCGCTCGCCCAGCGGGCGGCGAAGTCGAAGGCGGGCGCGTTCTTCGTCGACCGCGACTGCCACCCGCAGACGATTGAAGTGATCGAGACGCGGGCGGCGCCGCTGGGCTGGGAGGTGATCGTCGGCGATCCGTTCGCCGACCTGGAGCCCGAGCGCGTGTTCGGGGCGATCTTCCAGTATCCGGGCTCGACCGGCGCCTGCCACGATTTCTCGGGTCCGATCGCAGCGCTGCACGAGGCGGGGGCGCTGGCCTGCGTCGCGGCCGATCCGCTGGCGCTGACGCTGCTGACGCCGCCGGGCGAGATGGGCGCGGACATCGCGATCGGCTCGACGCAGCGGTTCGGCGTGCCGCTCGGCTACGGCGGGCCGCATGCGGCCTACATGGCGGTGCGCGACCCGCTGAAGCGGTCGATGCCGGGGCGGATCGTCGGCGTCTCGATCGACGCGCGCGGCAATCGGGCGTACCGGCTCAGCCTGCAGACGCGCGAGCAGCACATCCGGCGCGAGAAGGCGACGTCGAACGTCTGCACCGCGCAGGCGCTGCTGGCGGTGATGGCGTCGATGTACGCGGTCTTCCACGGGCCGGACGGGCTGAAGGCGATCGCGCAGCGCATCCACCGCAAGGCGGTCCGGCTGGTCAAGGGGCTGGAAGGCCTCGGGTTCGCGGTCGCGCCGGGCGCGTTCTTCGACACGGTGACGGTCGAGGTCGGGGCGCTGCAGGGCGTGATCCTGCGCGCGGCGGTGGCCGAGGGGATCAACCTGCGGAAGGTGGGCGACGACCGGATCGGGATCACCGTCGACGAGCGGACGCGGCGCGAGCACACGCAGGGCGTCTGGCGGGCCTTCGGCGGCGACATGCTGGACCGGGATCTCGACCATGAGTACCGGTTGCCGGAAAACCTCATCCGCACAAGCGCGTACCTGACGCATCCGATCTTCCACATGAACCGGGCCGAGGCGGAGATGACGCGCTACATGCGGCGTCTGGCGGACCGGGACCTGGCGCTCGACCGGGCGATGATCCCGCTCGGGTCCTGCACGATGAAGCTGAACGCGACCGCCGAGATGATGGGGCTGAGCTGGCCCGAATTCGCGGACATGCATCCGTTCGTCCCGGCCGACCAGGCGCGGGGCTATGCCGAGCTGATCGGCGACCTGAGCGCGAAGCTCTGCGCGATCACCGGCTACGACGCGATCTCGATGCAGCCGAACTCGGGCGCGCAGGGTGAGTACGCGGGGTTGCTGACGATCCGGGCCTACCATGTCGGGCGGGGCGAGCACGCGCGCGACGTCTGCCTGATCCCGACCTCGGCGCATGGCACGAACCCGGCCAGCGCGCAGATGGCGGGGATGAAGGTCGTCGTCGTCAAGGCGGCGCAGAACGGCGACGTCGACGTCGACGACTTCCGCGCCAAGGCCGAGGCGGCCGGTGACCGGCTGGCGGCCTGCATGATCACCTATCCGTCGACGCACGGCGTCTTCGAGCGCACGGTGCGCGCGGTCTGCGAGATCACGCACCGCCATGGCGGGCAGGTCTATCTCGACGGCGCGAACATGAACGCGATGGTGGGCCTGTCGCGGCCCGGCGACATCGGCGCGGACGTGAGCCACCTGAACCTGCACAAGACCTTCTGCATCCCGCATGGCGGCGGCGGGCCGGGAATGGGGCCGATCGGGGTCAGGGCGCATCTGGCGCGCGTACCTGCCGGGCGCGCCGGGAGGCGCGGGCCGGGTCAGCGCGACGGACTTCGGCTCGCCGAGCCTGCTGCCGATCTCCTGGGCCTATTGCGTGATGATGGGCGGCGCGGGGCTGACGCAGGCGACGCGGATCGCGATCCTGAACGCGAACTACATCGCGGTGCGGCTGCGCGACGCCTATCCGATCCTCTACTCGGCGAAGGGCGGGCGGGTCGCGCATGAGTGCATCGTCGATACGCGGCCGATGAAGGAGCGCGCGGGCGTGTCGGTCGACGACGTGGCCAAGCGGCTGATCGACTGCGGGTTCCATGCGCCGACGATGAGCTGGCCGGTCGCGGGCACGCTGATGATCGAGCCGACGGAGAGCGAGCCGAAGGCCGAGCTCGACCGTTTCGTCGCGGCGATGCTCGGGATCGCGGCCGAGGCGCGCGCCATCGAGGAGGGGCGGATGGACCGGGAGAACAACCCGCTGGCGCGGGCGCCCCATACGGTCGAGGACCTCGTGGGCGAGTGGGACCGGCCGTACTCGCGCGAGGAGGCCTGCTATCCGCCGGGCGCGTTCCGGGTCGACAAGTACTGGGCCCCGGTCAACCGCGTCGACAACGCCTGGGGCGACCGCAACCTGGTCTGTTCCTGCCCGCCGCTGGAGACTTATGCCGAGGCGGCGGAGTAGCGGCGCTCGGAGCCCGAACCGGCGCGGAGGTGGTAAAAACCGCGTTACATTCGCGACTACGAAGGCGCCTGGCGCCTCCGACCCCTGTCCTCGCCCGAGTTGCGTCCCGATAAGGGCCGGGCCGGGGTTGCGCCCGATCTTGAATTGTAACAGGATCCGCGCAAGCGACGCGTGGGTTTGGTTGACGTGCTGCGGTGCGGCGGATAAGCCTCCCGGCGAGGGCGGTCGCGACGCCGTTTCCGTCGCAGCATACCCAGGAGGGAGAGCGCCATGGACGAACTCTTGCGCGAGTACCTGCCCATCCTGATCTTTCTGGGACTGGCGATCGCGCTCGGTCTGGTGCTGTTGCTTGCGGCCGCGGTGGTCGCAGTCTCCAACCCGGATCCGGAGAAGGTCTCGGCCTACGAGAGCGGCTTCAACGCTTTCGACGACGCGCGAATGAAGTTCAACGTGCGGTTCTACCTGGTGTCGATCCTGTTCATCATCTTCGACCTTGAGGTCGCGTTCCTGTTCCCGTGGGCGGTCGCGTTCCAGCACGTCGGAGAGTTCGGCTTCTGGTCGATGATGGTGTTCCTCGCGGTGCTGACCATCGGATTTGCCTACGAATGGCGCAAGGGGGCGCTGGAATGGGAGTAGTCGAGAACACCGAGTCGCAGACGGAGATCGATGGCCGCGTCGTGACGCCTGCCGCGGAGCGGCCGTTGTCGACGCCAGGCGGCGTGCCGGAGGACAAGTTCTCGCGCGCGATGTCGGACGAGCTCGCCGACAAGGGGTTCCTCGTGACCTCGACGTCGGCCGCGATCAACTGGGCGCGCACCGGCTCGCTGCACTGGATGACCTTCGGGCTTGCCTGCTGCGCGGTCGAGATGATGCACACGTCGATGCCGCGCTACGACCTAGAGCGTTTCGGCACGGCGCCGCGCGCGAGCCCGCGGCAGTCGGATTCTGATGATCGTCGCGGGCACGCTGACCAACAAGATGGCTCCGGCCTTGCGAAAGGTCTACGATCAGATGCCCGAGCCGCGCTACGTGATCTCGATGGGATCCTGCGCGAATGGCGGCGGCTATTATCACTACAGCTACAGCGTCGTGCGCGGCTGCGACCGGATCGTGCCCGTCGACATCTACGTGCCTGGCTGCCCTCCGACCGCGGAGGCGCTGCTCTATGGGATCCTGCAGTTGCAGCGCAAGATGCGCCGCACCGGTACAATCATCCGTTGAGCGCGTAGGGGACCCCGTCATGAACAACTCCAGCATCGAGGACCTTCGCGAGGCGATCGCGCTGCGGCGCGACAGCGACGTCATCGATGTCGAGACGCGCTTCGGGGAGCTGACGGCGCATGTGGCGCCGAGCGTGCTGCCGTCCTTCATCGAGTTCCTGCGGAGCGATCCGTCATGTCGTTTCGGAACCCTGGTCGACATCACCGCGATCGACTGGCCGGACCGCGAGAAGCGCTTCGAGCTGGTCTATCACCTGCTTTCTATGTCGCTGAACACTCGGATCCGCATCAAGGCCGCGATCCGCGAGGGCGAACTCGCGCCGTCGATCACGCAGGTCTTTTCCTGCGCGAACTGGTACGAGCGCGAGATCTTCGATATGTACGGGATCCTGTTTTCAGGCCACCCGGACCTGCGGCGGATCCTGACCGATTACGGATTTCGCGGCCATCCGCTGCGCAAGGACTTCCCGACGACCGGCTATGTCGAGGTCCGCTACGACGAGGAAGCCAAGCGCGTGGTCTACGAGCCGGTGCGGCTGCCGCAGGAGTACCGGATGTTCGACTTCATGTCGCCGTGGGAGGGCGCGGAGTACATCCTGCCAGGCGACGAGAAGAAGGAGGGCGCCTGAATGGAGCTTCTTTTCGGCGTGGCCGCGCTGCTGCTCGTCGTCTACCCGATGTGGAAGATCACCGAACGGTCGGGGCTGAACCCGTACTGGGCGCTGGTCTGCATCATACCGCTCGGGCTCATCGTGCTGCTCTGGATCATTGCGATGCGTCCCTGGCCGGCCGAGCGGGCTTGACGGGGGTGCGGTCGTGACGTCGACGCCGGATCCGCGCTTTGAGCAGCCGCGCACGCTGTTCTTCGGCATCGGCGCGCAGAAGAGCGCGACGTCGTGGCTGCACAAGCACCTGCGCGAGCACCCGGAGATCTGCCTGCCGGTCCGCAAGGAGCAGCATTACTGGACGACGCGGCTGCAGCCCCGGCCCTGCGCGCGGCACGCCTGGGCGCAGGCGCGTCTTGACAAGATCGGCCGGCGCGGGCTGTTCGACCGGCTGACGCGCTCGAAGCGCGGCAAGCGCTCGGACGAGGCCTGGCGGATGACCGAGATCATGCTGCGCCATGACGATGACGGCAGCCATTCGGATTACGCGGACGTGCTCTTCCAGGTCTGGGACGGCCAGCCGGTCGTCGGCGAGATCACCCCGGAATACGCGCTGCTCGACGCGCCGCAGTTCGTCGAGATGGCGGCGCTCGGGCGGGACGTGCGCTTTATCATGATCATGCGCGATCCGCTGGACCGGCTGCGCTCGGGCTGCAAGCAGTTCATCCGCAAGACCCGAAGCGCCGCGGAGGTGACGCCGGAGAACGTCGCGGCGCAGTTGCGCGTGTCGCTGTCCGATCCAGAGGACCCGGCGATGCTGCGGTCGCGCTACGACATGACGATCGAGCGGCTCGAGCGCGCGATCCCACGCGACAAGGTGCTGTACCTGTTCTTCGAGACGATGTTCCGGCAGTCCGAGATGGACCGTGTGACCGATTTCCTCGGCGTCGGGCGGATGTCGGCGCCGGTGGATAAGAAGGTCCACGAGGGCGTCGGCGGCAAGATCGAGGTCGGCGACGACCTGAAGGCGCTGGCCGCGGAGGCGCTTCGGCCGACCTACGATTTCGTGCGCGCGCGGTTCGGCGCGCTCACCCCGGACGCGTGGTGGGTCCCAGAGGACGCGGAACGGCCGGTCGCGGCGCAAGCGGCAAGGATGTGAGGCGATGATGGACGGCAATCTTCCTGCGGGCGCAGAACAGAGCATCCGCAATTTCAACATCAACTTCGGTCCGCAACACCCTGCGGCCCATGGAGTTCTGCGGCTGGTTCTGGAGCTGGACGGCGAGATCGTCGAGCGGGTCGATCCGCATATCGGCTTGCTGCATCGCGGCACCGAGAAGCTGATGGAGAGCCGGACCTACCTGCAGAACCTGCCGTATCTGGACCGGCTCGACTACGTGGCGCCGATGAACCAGGAGCACGCGTGGTGCCTTGCGATCGAGCGGCTGACCGGGACCGTGGTGCCGCGGCGCGGCTCGCTGATCCGGGTGCTGTTCTGCGAGATCAGCCGCGTGCTGAACCACCTCTTGAACGTGACGACGCAGGCGATGGACGTCGGCGCGCTGACGCCGCCACTCTGGGGCTTCGTCGAGCGCGAGAAGCTGATGGTGTTCTACGAGCGCGCGAGCGGCGCGCGGCTCCATGCGGCCTATTTCCGGCCGGGCGGCGTGCATCAGGACGTGACGCCCGACCTGCTCGACGACATCGGGACCTGGGCGAAGGCCTTCCCGGAGGTGCTCGACGACATCGAGAGCCTGCTGACCGAGAACCGCATCTTCAAGCAGCGCAACGTCGACATCGGCGTGGTCACCGCCGAGGACGCTCAGGCGCTGGGCTTTTCCGGCGTGATGGTGCGCGGCTCGGGGCTTGCCTGGGACCTGCGCCGGGCGCAGCCCTACGAGTGCTACGACGAGTTCGACTTCAGGATCCCGGTCGGCAAGCACGGCGACTGCTACGACCGCTACCTGTGCCGGGTCCACGAGATGCGCGAGAGCACGCGGATCATCGAGCAGTGCCTCGAAAAGCTGGCGAAAGAGCCCGGCGAGGTCATCGCGCGCGGCAAGATCAGCCCGCCGAAGCGGGCCGAGATGAAGTCGTCGATGGAGGCGCTGATCCATCACTTCAAGCTCTACACCGAGGGCTTCCACGTGCCCGCGGGCGAGGTCTACGCCGCCGTCGAGGCGCCGAAGGGCGAGTTTGGCGTCTACTTGGTGTCGGACGGCGGCAACAAGCCCTACAAGGTCAAGCTGCGCGCGCCGGGCTTCCCGCACCTGGCGGCGATGGACCACATGTGCCGGGGCCACATGCTGGCGGACGTCTCCGCGGCGCTCGGCTCGCTCGATATCGTGTTCGGCGAGGTGGACCGGTGAGCCCGCGTCCCGCCCGGCCGATCGAACTGGGGACTTGCGCCTGATGCTTCGTCGACTTCATCCCGAGCAGCCCGAGGGCTTCGCCTTCACGCCGGCCAACCTGGCTTGGGCCGAGGCGCAGATGCAGAAGTACCCGGCCGGCCGGCAGGCCAGCGCGGTGATCCCGCTTCTGTGGCGCGCGCAGGAGCAGGAGGGCTGGGTCACGCGGCCCGCGATCGAGGAGGTCGCGCGGATGCTGGGCATGGCCTATATCCGCGTGCTGGAAGTGGCGACGTTCTACTTCATGTTCCAGCTGCAACCGACGGGCAGCGTGGCGCATTTTCAAATCTGCGGCACGACGTCCTGCATGATCTGCGGGGCCGAGGACCTGATCGGCGTCTGCAAGGACAAGATCGCGGCCCATCCGCACCAGATCTCCGCGGACGGCAAGTTCAGCTGGGAGGAGGTCGAGTGCCTCGGCGCCTGCGCGAACGCGCCGATGGCGCAGATCGGCAAGGACTACTACGAGGATCTGACCGCCGAGGGGTTTGCCGCGATGATCGACGCCTTTGGGCGCGGCGAGGTTCCCGTGCCGGGCCCGCAGAACGGGCGCTTCGCCTCCGAGCCGGCGGGCGGCCTGACCAGCCTGACCGAGCTGCCGCGCGAGCAGGAGGCGAATGCCTCGGTGACGCTTGCGCTGGCGCAAGGCGACACGATCGCGCGCATCACCGGCGAGCCGATCCGCAAGCCGGCGCCGGCCGAGCAGCCGGTCGAGAAGTCGAACACGCGCCCGGCTGCAGAGCCGCTCGGCGCTTCGGACGCCGAGCCGGCTGCCGAGGCTCCCGAGCCGTCGCGTCCGGCGACGCTGGAGGCGCCGCGCGAGGGCGGGTCGGACGATCTGAAGCGGATCAAGGGGATCGGTCCGAGGATCGAGGCGCTGCTGCATCGCCTCGGCTTCTATCACTTCGACCAGATCGCGGCCTGGACGCCCGCCGAGTTGGCCTGGGTCGATGCGAACCTCGAGGGCTTTCCTGGCCGACCCACCCGGGACGGGTGGGTCGAGCAGGCGAGACATCTGGCGTCGGGAGGCGAAACTGCGTTCTCCAAGCGCGTCGACGATGGCGACGTGTACTGAGCGGAGGCGGGGAAGGGTAACGAATGGCCGACCGGGCATCGCTGACGAACATCGGAAGCTGGCCGACGCCGGTTCTGGCCCTGTCCGCGCTGTTCGGGGCTCTCGTGTTCCTGGTGCTGCTGGCGCTCGGCGCCTGGGCGCTGGTCGCGCTGCTGCTGGGTCTGGCGGGTCTGGCCGCGTCGGCCTGGTTCATGCTCGACGCAGCGCCGGCGTCGGCTCCGGCGGTTGCGCCGAAGCAGCCCGAGCCCGTCGCGCCGGCTGCCGAGCCGATGCCTGCGCCGAAGGCGGCGGTCGCGGAGCCGGCTCCGGCTGAGCCGCAGACGCCGGCGGCCGAGGGCGAGACCGAGGCCGAGAGCGCCGAGGGGCCGGATGAGGCGCCGGCGTTCAAGAGCGCGGCGGTGACCAGCGCCGCGCAGGCGGCGCGGGCGGCCTTCGCGGACCTGGCCGGGCCGGGGACGACAGGCGAGCCCGCCGAGGCAGCGCGCAAGCCGGCGGCGCTGCCGGCGCCGCGGGACGGCGTCGCGGACGACCTGAAGCAGATAAGGGGCATCGGCCCGCGGATCGAAGCGCTGCTGAACGGTCTGGGATGCTACCATCTGGACCAGATCGCCGGGTGGAGCCCGGCCGAGGTCGCCTGGATCGACGCGAACCTCGAAGGGTTCCACGGGCGGGCGACGCGGGATGACTGGGTCGGGCAGGCAAGGACGCTGGCGGCGGGCGGAGAGATCGACGCCTCGCATCGGGCCGGCGACGCCGAAACGGGATAGAGCCCCGGCTGCGCGACGCGCGGGGGTTGAAGAAGACTGGGGCGCACGCACGTGGGGCGTCCTGACGGAAGGGATTGAGACGCATGCTGGCGGACAAGGATCGCATCTTCACCAATCTCTACGGGATGGCCGACCGCAGCCTTGCGGGCGCGCGGTCGCGCGGGGCCTGGGACGGGACCGCCGAGATCATCGGGCGCGGCCGCGACAAGGTGGTCGAGGACGTCAAGACCTCGGGCCTGCGCGGCCGGGGCGGCGCGGGCTTTCCGACCGGGCTGAAATGGTCGTTCATGCCGAAGGGCAGCGACGGGCGGCCGCATTACCTGGTCGTCAACGCAGACGAGTTGGAGCCCGGCACCTGCAAGGACCGCGAGATCATGCGCCACGACCCGCATACACTGGTCGAGGGCTGCCTGATCGCTGGCTTTGCGATGGGCGCGAACGCGGGCTACATCTACATCCGCGGCGAGTACATCCGCGAGCGCGAGGCGCTGCAGACGGCAATCGACGAGGCCTATGACGCGGGGCTGCTCGGCGCGAACGCGGCCGGGTCGGGCTGGGACTTCGACCTTTACCTGCACCACGGCGCCGGCGCCTATATCTGCGGCGAGGAGACGGCGCTGCTCGAGAGCCTCGAAGGGCGCAAGGGCATGCCGCGGCTGAAGCCGCCTTTTCCCGCGAATACCGGGCTTTACGGCGCGCCGACCACGGTGAACAACGTAGAATCGATCGCGGTCGTGCCGACGATCCTGCGCCGGGGTCCGGCCTGGTTCGCGAGCATCGGCCGGCCGAACAACGTCGGCACGAAGATCTTCGCGATCTCCGGGCACGTGAACAACCCTTGCGTGGTCGAGGACGCGATGTCGATCCCGCTGAAGGAGCTGCTGGAGCGGCATTGCGGCGGCGTCCGCGGCGGCTGGAAGAACCTGAAGGCGGTGATCCCGGGCGGCTCGTCGGTGCCGATGCTGCCCGCGTCGATCTGCGACGAGGCGATCATGGATTTCGACTGGCTGCGCGAGCAGCGCTCGGGCCTCGGGACCGCGGCGGTGATCGTGATGGACCAGTCGACCGACGTCATCAAGGCGATCTGGCGTCTGTCGAAGTTCTACAAGCACGAGAGCTGCGGCCAGTGCACGCCGTGCCGCGAGGGCACCGGCTGGATGATGCGGGTCATGGACCGGCTGGTCACCGGCGACGCCGAGGTGGCCGAGATCGACATGCTGCTCGACGTGACCAAGCAGGTCGAGGGCCACACGATCTGCGCGCTGGGAGATGCCGCGGCCTGGCCGATCCAGGGCCTGGTCCGGCACTTCCGCGACGAGATCGAGGACCGGATCAAGCACAAGCGGACCGGGCGGGTCAGCGCGGTTGCGGCGGAGTAGGGCGATGTTAGCCTCCAACTGCGCTTTGCGCGGCTTCGCTGTAATTTGTATTGCCGCCGCCCCAAGACTAGCTTGGGGCCAGTTGCCGCTTTCAGATGGCACGCTAATCTGCCGAGGCGTCATTGCGACGTTGATGGGACGCGACATTTCTACGGTAACGGCGCTGAGAAATCGCGGCGAGAACTTCACCGTTTGGTATGAGAGACCGAGCGATGGATCAACCTGGTATTTCGCATGTCGTGTTGAAACCGAGCAGGTAGTCTGGGCGACTTTGGAGGAACGAGGCGCATCAGCAAAATGGAGATACGGGCGCGATGAATACATTTCATACGAGCTCGACGATTCCAAATTGACTGTTATGGTGAAGTACTCTGACGGCAGTTCGGGTCAGAGAATTTATGATCGAGAGTAGGACCATGCAGCTGGCGCAGCTCAATGTCGGCCGGCTGGTCGCGGCCACCGACGATCCGCGGGTCGCGGAGTTCATGGCGGCGCTCGACCGGGTCAACGGGCTCGGCAAGCGGATGCCGGGGTTCGTGTGGATGATGGAGGGTTCCGGCGAGCCCGGGACCGGCAACACCGAGACCAAGATCGGCGGCGACCCGCGCTTCGTCGCGAACCTGACGGTCTGGCAGGACGTCGAGAGCCTGGAGGCCTTTGTCTGGAACACCGTGCACCGGCAGTTCTACGAGCGGCGCGCCGAGTGGTTCGAGGTCCTCGGCGGCATGCACCTGGTGATGTGGCATGTGGCCGACGGGCATCGGCCCGGGCTCGACGAGGGGCTGGAGCGGCTCGCGCATCTGGAGGCGCACGGCGACAGCGATCACGCGTTCGGCTGGGCCTGGCTGCAGGCAGCGCGGCACTGGCGGGCGCGGCGCTGTGCGCCGGTCGCGGCGGAGTAGGATCGTGGCGGGGAACGAAGGCGGCGCGGTCTTGGGACGCCGCATTTGCATCCGGGACCGGATCGGGGCAGGTTCGCCCCGGCGTTTTGGTGGATGAGGTCATGTCCGAGTTGATCATCGTGGTTTCGAGCGCCCGGGCGGGTTCGACGAACCTGCGCCGGGTGCTGCAGTCGTTCGACGCCGTCGAGACGTTCGGCGAGGCGTTCAACCCCACGGGGGGCATGGACCAGGACCGGATCCGGCTCGTCGGCGAGTTCATGGGGACCGATCCGACCGACATCGACAAGGCCCGCGCCGAGATGCGTGAATGGATGCGCAGGGATCCGGTCAGGGCCTGCCGCAAATTCCTCGAATATTCGGACAGCCACGGCGGCCGGTTTGTCGAGTTCAAGGCGCTGCCGGGCCATCTGTCGGCGCCGCATTTCGAGGCGGTGCTGCGCGAGTTCAGGCCGATCGGGATCTTTCTCTACCGTACGCCGATCGACGTGTTCATTTCGCTGGAAAAGGCCAAGACGCTCGGCCGCTATCGCCGCGTCGACACGACGGACGTCAAGCCGGAGATCTCCGCCAGGGGCTTCATGACGTGGAAGTTCAAGCAGCAGAACCACTATCAGATGGCGGCCTATCTGTTCCGGAAATCCGGCCTGCGTACCCTGCCCATTTCGTATGAGGACATGTATGCGGACACGCGCAGCCCCTGCGCCTACGTGCAGGACCGGATGAAGGAGGTTGGCGTCGATCTCGGCTCCTATGTCGAGGACGGGTCGCAGATGATGAACCGGCAGGACCGCACCAGCGAGCGTGCGCAGAAGGTCGCGAACTGGGACGCGTTCCATGCCGAGGCGATGAAGCACATGCCGGAAGTCCGGACTGGAGACCTACGACTTCGACGGCAACACGCTGGCGCTGAAGGCGCAGTGCGTGATGGAGTCGCTGATCTCGGAAAAGATGAAGCGGCAGCTCGCGTCGATGGTGACGGCGCTGCCGGCAGGGCTGCTCGGCGCCCGGGCGGGGCGGACCTGAGCGGACGGCCCGACGAAACGAGCCCGAGGGACGGGCCAGAGGAAACGGGCCTAACGGGACTTGAGCGGGCGCGGAGCTTGCGCAAGAACGCGATCGAGAGCGGCCGGGCGCGGCGCTGCGCCGAGCCGTCGCGGAACGGGATGACGAATTTGGAATGCCTGCGCCGGACGGCGCGGATGGAGGCGACATGACCGAGCTGCGCAAACTGATCATCGACGGCCTCGAGGTGGAGGTCGAGCCGCAGCTGACGCTGCTCCAGGCCTGCGAGGTCGCCGGAATCGAGATCCCGCGCTTCTGCTACCACGAGCGGCTCAGCATCGCCGGCAACTGCCGGATGTGCCTGATCGAGGTCGTGGGCGGGCCGCCCAAGCCGGCCGCCTCCTGCGCGATGCAGGTCAAGGACATGCGCCCCGGCAAGGACGGCGCGCCGCCCGAGATCAAGACCAAGTCGCCGATGGTCAAGAAGGCCCGCGAGGGCGTGATGGAGTTCCTGCTGATCAACCATCCGCTCGACTGCCCGATCTGCGACCAGGGCGGCGAATGCGACCTGCAGGACCAGGCGATGGCCTACGGCGTCGACTTCTCGCGCTACCGCGAGCCGAAGCGGGCGTCGATCGACCCGGATCTGGGGCCTCTGGTCGCAACCTGCATGACGCGCTGCATCTCCTGCACGCGCTGCGTACGCTTCGTCACCGAGGTCGCCGGCGTGCCGGAGATGGGCCAGACCGGTCGGGGCGAGGACAGCGAGATCACGTCCTATCTCGGCGCGATGCTGACCAGCGAGCTGCAGGGCAACGTGATCGACCTCTGCCCGGTCGGCGCGCTGACGTCGAAGCCCTACGCGTTCACCGCGCGGCCCTGGGAGCTGAAGAAGTTCGAATCGATCGACGCGATGGACGCGCTGGGATCGAACATCCGCGTCGACGTGAAGGGCCGCGAGGTCATGCGGATCCTGCCGCGAAACCACGACGGCGTGAACGAGGAATGGCTGGCGGACCGTTCGCGCTTCGCCTGGGACGGGCTGCGGCGCCAGCGGCTGGACCGGCCCTACCTGCGCGAGAACGGCAAGCTCAGGCCCGCGACCTGGGCCGAGGCGTTCGAGGCGATCAAGGCCAACATCGCCGGCAAGAAGCTGGCCGCGCTTGCCGGCGACCTGGCCCCGGCCGAGGCGATCTTCGCGCTGAAGCTGCTGACCGAGAGCCTCGGCGGCGTGACCGAATGCCGGCTCGACGGCGCGGCGCTGCCCGCGGGCAACCGGTCGGGCTATGTCGGCACCGCGCGGATCGAGGACATCTCGATCGCCGACCGGATCATGCTGATCGGCGTCGATCCGCGCCGTGCGGCGCCGGTGCTGAACGCGCGCATCCGGCGCGCCTGGCTGAACGGGGGCGAGGTCTCGGTGATCGGCGAGGCGGTCGACCTGACCTATCCGTATGCGCATCTCGGGGCCGGCCCGGACGCGCTGCGGCAGGTCCTGGACGACGCGGACTGGGACGCGCTGCGCGAGAAGCGCTCGATCGTCATCCTCGGCGCTGGCGCGCTGGCGCGCTCCGACGGCGCGGCGGTGCTGGCGGCGGCGATGGACATCGCGCAGAAGGGCGAGAGCGGCTTTCTGGTCCTGCACGACGCGGCGAGCCGGGTCGGCGCGCTGGATCTCGGCTTCACGACCGAGGGCGGAATCGACGCGGCGCTCGACGGAGCCGGAGCGGTCTATGCGCTCGGCGTCGACGAGTTCGACATCCCGGCCGGTCCTTTCGTCATCTACCAGGGCAGCCACGGGGACCGCGGCGCGCACCGTGCGGACGTGATCCTGCCGGGCGCGAACTACACCGAGGAGGCCGGGCTCTTCGTCAACACCGAGGGCCGGCCGCAGATGGCGATGCGCGCGGGCTTCCCGCCGGGCGAGGCGCGCGAGAACTGGGCGGTGCTGCGGGCGTTGTCGGCGGTGCTGGGCCAGACGCTGCCCTTCGACACGCAGGCGGAGCTGCGCGGCCGGATGATCGCCGAGGCGCCGCATCTCGGACGGATCGACCAGGTGCCGGAAAATGCGTGGACGCCCGTGACCGGGGGGGATATGACCGCGGCAGCTTTCGGGGGCCCCATGCAGGATCACTACCAGACCAACCCGATCCTTCGGGCGAGCCTCGTCATGGCCGAACTGTCCCGCCTGGCGGCGGGGCGGACGCAACAGCTGGCGGCGGAGTAGGGCATGGAGGGTTTCTTCGACACGGGTCTGGGGATCCTGATCCTGATCCTAGCCCAGTGCCTGCTGGTGACGGTCCTCGTGCTCGTCAGCCTCGCGTTCCTGATGTACGCGGACCGCAAGATCTGGGCCGCGGTCCAGCTGCGCAAGGGACCGAACGTGGTCGGGCCGTTCGGCCTGCTGCAGTCCTTCGCGGACTTCCTGAAGTACATCGTCAAGGAGATCGTGGTTCCGTCCGGCAGCGACAAGGCGCTGTTCATGCTGGCGCCGATGATCTCGTTCGTCCTGCCGGTGATCGTCTGGGCGGTGATCCCCTGGGCGCCGGGCTGGGTGATCTCGGACATGAACGTCGGGATCCTGTTCGTCTTCGCGATTTCCTCGCTGCACGTCTATGCGATCATCATCGGGGGCTGGGCGTCGAACTCGAAATACCCGTTCCTAGGCGCGTTGCGCTCGGCGGCGCAGATGATCTCCTACGAGGTCGCGATCGGCCTGATCATCGTCGGCGTGCTGATCTCGACCGGCTCGCTGAACCTGAGCCGGATCGTGCTGGCGCAGGACGGCGCCTGGGGCCTGCTGAACTGGTACTGGCTGCCGCATCTGCCGATGGTGGTGCTGTTCTTCGTGTCGGCGCTGGCAGAGACCAATCGCCCGCCGTTCGACCTGCCCGAGGCGGAGGCCGAACTCGTCGCCGGCTATCAGGTCGAATATTCGTCGACGCCCTTTCTGCTCTTCATGATCGGCGAGCTGATGAGCGTGTTCTTCATGTGCGCGCTGATGGCGGTGCTGTTCTTCGGCGGCTGGCTGTCGCCGGTGCCGTTCCTGCCGGACGGGGCGCTCTGGCTGTTCGCCAAGATGCTGCTGCTGTTCTTCGTGATCTCGATGGTGAAGGCCATCGTGCCGCGCTACCGCTACGACCAGCTGATGCGGATCGGCTGGAAGGTCTTCCTGCCGCTCAGCCTGGGTTGGGTCGTGCTGGTCGGCCTGTTCGCGCAGTACGGATGGTTCTGGGGCGCCTACCAGCGCTGGATTACGGGAGGCTGAGATGGCCGTGACCTTCAACCGCGCCGCCAGGTACTTCCTGATGACGGATTTCCTCACCGGCTTCAGACTGGGCATGAAGTACTTCTTCAAGCGCAAGGACACGCTGAACTATCCCCACGAGAAGGGGCCGCTGAGCCCGCGCTTTCGCGGCGAGCACGCGCTGCGCCGCTATGCGAACGGCGAGGAACGGTGCATCGCCTGCAAGCTCTGCGAGGCGATCTGCCCGGCGCAGGCGATCACGATCGACGCCGAGCCGCGCGCCGACGGCAGCCGCCGCACCACGCGCTACGACATCGACATGACCAAGTGCATCTACTGCGGCTTCTGCCAGGAAGCCTGCCCGGTGGACGCTATCGTCGAGGGCCCGAATTTCGAGTTCGCGACCGAGAGCCGCGAGGAGCTTCTCTACGACAAGGCCAAGCTCCTCGCGAACGGCGATCGCTGGGAGCCGGAGATCGCCCGGAACCTCGAACTCGACGCGCCGTACCGCTGAAGGGGGAGAGCCAGCATGTCCTTCGCCGTCTTCGCCTTCTACCTGTTCGCCGCGACCGCCGTGATCTCGGGCATGCTCGTGGTCACCGTGCGCAGTCCGGTTCATTCGGTGCTTTGGCTGATCCTCTCTTTCTTCGCGGCCGCAGGCCTCTTCGTGCTGCTCGGCGCCGAGTTCGTCGCGATGCTGATGCTGATCGTCTATGTTGGCGCGGTCGCCGTGCTGTTTCTCTTCGTCGTGATGATGCTCGACGTCGACTTTGCCGCGCTGCGCGAGGGAACGGCGACGTACCTGCCGATCGGGCTGGTCATCGGCGTCGTGCTGCTGGTGCAGCTGGGCTTTGCGTTCGGCGCCTGGGAGATCACCGGGATCGCGCTCGACCAACGCCAGGCGGTGACGCCGCCGCCGGAAGTGATCGAGAACACGATGGCGCTCGGGATGCTGCTCTACACGAAGTACGTGTTCCTGTTTCAAGCGGCGGGCCTCGTGCTGCTGGTCGCGATGATCGGGGCGATCGTTCTGACGCATCGCCGGCGCGAGGGCGTGCGGCGTCAGGACGTGCTGACGCAGATGTACCGCGATCCGACGACCGCGGTGGAGTTGAAGGACGTGAAGCCGGGGCAGGGACTATGATCGGACTGGGGCATTATCTGACGGTCGCGGCGATCCTGTTCGTCACCGGCATCTTCGGCATCTTCGTCAACCGCAAGAACGTCATCGTCATCCTGATGTCGATCGAGCTGATGCTGCTGGCGGTCAACATCAACCTCGTGGCCTTCTCGGCGCACCTGGGCGATCTGGTGGGCCAGGTGTTCACGCTGTTCGTGCTGACCGTCGCCGCCGCCGAGGCCGCGATCGGCCTGGCGGTCCTTGTCTGCTTCTTCCGCAACTCGGGAACGATCGCGGTCGAAGACATCAACGTGATGAAGGGCTGAGCGCCGATGACGACGATCATCCTCTTCGCGCCGCTGATCGGCGCCATCCTCTGCGGCTTCGGCTACAAGTGGCTGGGCGAGCAGGCGGCGCTCTACGTGTCGACCGGGCTCCTGTTCCTTGCGGCGGTGCTGTCCTGGGTCGTGTTCCTGTCCTTCGACGGCGACATGCGGCAGGTGGAGCTGTTCCCCTGGATCCAGTCGGGCACGCTGGCGGTCGACTGGGGCATCCGGCTCGACCGGCTGACCGCGATCATGCTGATCGTCGTCACGACGGTCTCGGCGCTCGTGCACATGTACTCGCTGGGCTACATGGCGCATGACGAGAACTTCAGGGAAGACGAGAGCTACAAGCCGCGGTTCTTCGCCTACCTTTCGTTCTTCACCTTCGCGATGCTGATGCTGGTGACGGCCGATAATCTGTTGCAGCTGTTCTTCGGCTGGGAGGGCGTCGGCGTCGCCTCGTACCTGCTGATCGGCTTCTACTACCGCAAGTCGAGCGCGAACGCGGCGGCGATCAAGGCCTTCGTCGTCAACCGGGTCGGCGACTTCGGCTTCCTGATGGCCATCTTCGCGATCTACCTGATGGTCGAACTCGATCGCCTTCGACGACATCTTCGACGCGGCCCCGGCGATCGCGGCGGGCACGCTGCACTTCCTCTGGCGCGACTGGAACGCGGCCGAGGTCATCGCGGTGCTGCTCTTCGTCGGCGCGATGGGCAAGTCGGCGCAGCTGTTCCTGCACACCTGGCTTCCGGACGCGATGGAAGGCCCGACGCCGGTCTCGGCGCTGATCCACGCAGCGACGATGGTCACGGCTGGCGTGTTCCTCGTCTGCCGCATGTCGCCGCTGATCGAGTTCGCGCCCTACGCGAAGACCTTTATCGTTATCATAGGCGCGTCCACCGCGTTCTTCGCGGCGACGATCGGGCTGGTGCAGAACGACATCAAGCGCGTGATTGCATATTCGACCTGCTCGCAGCTCGGCTACATGTTCGTCGCGGCCGGAGTCGGCGTCTATTCCGCGGCGATGTTCCACCTGCTGACGCACGCGTTCTTCAAGGCGCTGCTGTTCCTCTGCGCCGGCTCGGTGATCCATGCGATGCATCACGAGCAGGACATGCGGAACTACGGCGGGCTGAGGAAGAAGATCCCGTTCACGTTCTGGACGATGATGATCGGCACGCTCGCCATCACCGGCGTCGGGATCCCGCTGACCGGTATCGGTTTCGCGGGCTTCCTGTCGAAGGACGCGATCATCGAGAGCGCTTGGGCCGGCGGCACCGGCGCCAGCGGGTACGCTTTCGTCCTGGTCGTGGTCGCGGCCCTGTTCACCTCGTTCTATTCGTGGCGCCTGATCTTCATGACGTTCTTCGGCGACGCGCGCGGCGACCACCACGCGCACGACCACGCCCATGAGAGCCCGCGCGTGATGCTGATCCCGCTCGGCGTGCTGTCCGCCGGCGCGATCCTCGCCGGCATGGTCTGGTACGGCCCGTTCTTCGGCAGCCACGAGCGCGTCAACGCGTTCTTCGGCGTTCCGGCCCATGCGGAGGCCCCCGTCGAGGGCGCGGCCCAGGGCGAGGCCGCCGCGCCGGCCGAGGATCACGCCGAGGCTGCGCCCGTGGTCGCCAGCGAGGCTGCCGAGGACCACGGCGCCGCTGCCGAGACGGCGGAGGATGCCGAGATCGCGGCGGCGCCGCCCGCGCATCTGGGGCCGATCGGAGCAATCTACATGGGCGCCGAGAACCACGTGATGGACGAGGCGCACCACGCGCCGGTCTGGGTCAAGCTGTCGCCCTTCGTCGCGATGGCGCTCGGGCTGGGGCTTGCGTACCTGTTCTACATCGCGCGGCCGGCGCTGCCGGGCCGGCTCGCGACGCAGCAGCGCGGTCTCTACCTGTTCCTGCTGAACAAGTGGTATTTCGACGAACTCTACGACCGCGTCTTCGTCCGCCCGACCTTCTGGCTCGGCCGCCTGTTGTGGAAGAAGGGCGACGGGGCGACGATCGACGGCGGCATCAATGGGCTGGCGCTGGGGATCATCCCCTACGTCAACCGGCTCGCCGGCCGCGCGCAGTCGGGATACCTGTTCCACTACGCCTTCGCGATGGTGATCGGCCTGATCGTAATGACGCTGTGGCTCACGGTGCGGAGCGCCGGCTGATGAACAACCTGCTTTCGATCATCACTTTCTTCCCGCTGATCGGCGCCTTCGTGCTGATGGCCTTCCTGCGGGGCAGCGACGAGATGGCGCAGCGCAACGCGAAGCTGCTTGCGCTGTTCGTGACGCTGGCGACGTTCCTGCTGTCGATCTTCGTCTACACGGGGTTCGAGCCGGAGAATCCGGGCTTCCAGTTCGTCGAGGAGATGCCCTGGCTCGGCGGGCTGACCTACAAGATGGGCGTCGACGGGATCTCGGTCCTGTTCGTCATGCTGACGACGATCCTGATGCCGATCGTCATAGGCGCCTGCTGGTCGGTGACGGACCGCGTCAAGGAATACATGATCGCGTTCCTCGTGCTCGAGACGCTGATGCTCGGCGTGTTCTGCGCGCTCGACATCGTGCTGTTCTACGTGTTCTTCGAGGCCGGCCTGATCCCGATGTTCCTGATCATCGGCATCTGGGGCGGCAAGGAGCGGATCTACGCGTCGTTCAAGTTCTTCCTCTACACGTTCCTCGGGTCGGTGCTGATGCTGGTCGCGCTGATCGCGATGTGGGCGGAGTCGGGCACGACCGACATCCCGACGCTGATGACCTACGACTTCAGCTCGGCCCCGATGACGGTGCTCGGCTTCACGGTCGCCGGCGGCGTTCAGACGCTGCTTTTCCTCGCCTTCTTCGCGAGCTTCGCGGTCAAGATGCCGATGTGGCCGGTGCATACCTGGCTGCCGGACGCGCACGTCCAGGCGCCGACGGCCGGTTCGGTCGTGCTGGCCGCGATCCTGCTGAAGATGGGCGGCTACGGCTTCCTGCGCTTCAGCCTGCCGATGTTCCCGGTCGCGAGCTTCCTGCTGGCGGACTTCATCTTCCTGCTGTCGGTCATCGCGATCGTCTATACCAGCCTCGTGGCGCTGGTGCAGGAGGACATGAAGAAGCTGATCGCCTATTCGTCGGTCGCGCACATGGGCTTCGTGACCATGGGCATCTTCGCGGCGAACCAGCAGGGCGTCGACGGCGCGATCTTCCAGATGATCAGCCACGGCTTCATCTCGGGCGCGCTGTTCCTGGGCGTCGGCGTGATCTACGACCGGATGCACACGCGCGAGATCGACGCCTATGGCGGGCTCGTCGTGCGGATGCCGGTCTACGCGCTGATCTTCATGCTGTTCACGATGGGCAATGTCGGCCTGCCGGGCACCAGCGGATTCGTCGGCGAGTTCCTGACGCTGTCCGGCGCGTTCCAGGTCAATACCTGGGTCGCCTTCGGCGCGGCCTTCGGCGTGATCCTGTCGGCGGGCTATGCGCTCTACCTCTACCGGCGCGTCGTGTTCGGCGACCTGATCAAGGGCAGCCTGAAGACGATCCAGGACATGGACCGCCGCGAGAAGCTGCTGTTCGCGCCGCTGGTCGTCTTCATGCTGCTGCTCGGGATCTACCCGGCGATCGTGCTCGACATGATCGGCCCGTCCGTGACGGCGCTGGTCGAACAGAACCAGGCGGCGCTCGCCGCTGCGGCCACCACCCTGGCCGCGAACTGACGGGAACCGATGATGCTCTCCGAGAATATCTCCGTCGTCGCCCCCGAGATCACTCTGGCCGTGCTCGCCATGGCGTTCCTGATGTGGGGCGCCTTCAGCCGGCGCGACGCCAGCGCGCCGATCCTCTGGGCCTCGGTTGCGGCGCTGACGCTCGCGGGCCTCTGGGTCGGCTTCCAGCCCGAGGGGACGCGGCTCGCCTTCGACGCGTCGTTCGTGTCGGACGGCTTCGCGCGGTTCGCCAAGGTCCTGCTGCTGTTCGGCGCGGCGGCGTCGCTGGCGCTGGCCAAGGACTACCTGCAGCGCACGGACCTGCTGAAGTTCGAGTTCCCGGTGCTGATCCTGCTCGCCTGCGTCGGCATGATGACGATGGTCTCGGCGCGGGATCTGATCGTGCTCTACGTAGGGCTCGAACTGCAGAGCCTCGCGTTCTACGTCATCGCGGCGTTCCGCCGGGACAGCCTGCGCTCGACCGAGGCCGGGCTGAAGTACTTCGTGCTCGGCGCGCTGTCGTCGGGCTTGCTGCTCTACGGCGCGTCGCTGACCTACGGCTATGCCGGCACGACCACGTTCGCGGGCATCACGCTGGCGATCGGGGAAGAGACCCTGCCGCTCGGCCTGCTGTTCGGACTGGTGTTCCTGTCGGCGGGCATGGCGTTCAAGGTCTCCGCCGCGCCGTTCCACATGTGGACGCCCGACGTCTACGAGGGCTCGCCGACGCCGGTGACGCTGTTCTTCGCGACCGCGCCCAAGGTCGCCGCCGCGGCGATGTTCGCGCGCGTGCTGTTCGACGGCTTCGGCGGCGCGGTCGACGACTGGCAGCAGATCCTGGTCTTCCTGTCGGTGGCGTCGATGTTCCTCGGCGCGGTCGCGGCGATCGGCCAGCGCAACATCAAGCGGCTGATGGCCTATTCGTCGATCAACCACATGGGGTTCGCGCTGATGGGGCTGGCCGCCGGGACCGAGCAGGGCGCGCAGGCGCTTCTGATCTATCTCGCGATCTACGTGACGATGAACGTCGGGACCTTCGCCTTCATCCTGAACATGCAGAAGGACGGCAAGCCTGTCACCGACATCGGCGCGCTCGGCCTCTACAGCCAGGTGGCGCCGGCGCGGGCCGCGGCCCTCGCGGTGCTGATGTTCTCGATGGCGGGCGTGCCGCCGCTGGTCGGGTTCTTCGGAAAGTTCTACGTGCTGGCCGCGGCGATCGAGGCGGGGCTTATCTGGTTCGCCGTCGCGGGCGTGATCGCGAGCGTGATCGCGGCTTACTACTACCTGCGCATCGTCTACCTGATGTATTTCGGCCAGGCGTCGGACGCGCTCGATGGCGGCGGAATGCCGCTGCTGCACTGGGGCATCCTCGGCGTTTCGTCGACGGCGATGGTCGTCGGGATCGTCAACCTGTTCGGGGTCGAGACCATCGCCGCAAACGCGGCCGCGACGCTGTTCTATTAGCGCATGACACCCTGGCCAGAGCGGGTTCCGCGCGAAGTTCACGGTGAGCTCGACAGCACGAACGCGGAGGCGCTGCGCCGCGCCGCTTCCGGGGACGAAGGTCCGCTCTGGATCCTGGCGCTGCGCCAGTCCGCGGCGCGGGGCCGGCGCGGCCGGGCCTGGTCAATGCCGCCGGGCAATTTCGCGGCGTCGCTGCTGATGCGGCCCAGACGCGCCGCCCGCCGAGGCCGCGCTCCGTTCGTTCGTCGCCGCGCTCGGGCTCCACGAAGCGCTGGTCGCGGCCACCGGCCGTCCGGAGAGCTTCGCTCTGAAATGGCCGAACGACGTGCTGCTGAACGGGCGGAAGCTCGCCGGCATCCTGCTCGAGACCGGCGGCCGGCCGGGCGGGCCGCTGATGCTCGCGATCGGCATCGGCGTGAACCTCGCCGCCGCGCCGCAAGCGGCGGCGCTCGAGCCGGGCGCCGTCGCGCCGGCAGCGCTGGCCGAGGCGACCGGGCTCGCGCCCGATCCCGAGACGTTCCTCGACCTGCTCGCGCCCTGCGTCGAGGTCTGGGAGGCGCGGCTGCGGACCGAGGGCTTCGGGCCGGTCCGGGAGGCCTGGCTCGCGCGGGCAGCCCGGCTCGGCGAGCCGATCCGCGCCCGCACGCCGGGCGCCGAGCTGACGGGCGCCTTCGAGACCGTCGACGCCACCGGCGCGCTGGTTCTCGCCACCGCGACGGGCCGCGTGACGCTGCCCGCCGCCGAGGTTCATTTCGCGTCCGAGGCCGCCGATGCTGCTCGCGATTGACGTCGGCAACACCAACGCGGTCTTCGCGGTCCATGACGGGGTCTGCACGCTCGGCGAGTTCCGCTGCCGTACCGAGCGCCAGCGCACGGCGGACGAGTACTTCGTCTGGCTGCGCCAGCTGATGGACTTCAACGGGATCGAGGGCGAGATCAACTCGGTCGATCATCTCGTCGGTGGTGCCGCAGATCCTGTTCAACCTGCGCGTCCTCGCCGACCGCTACTTCCACACGCGCGCCAAGGTCGTCGGCCGTCCCGACGTGCGCCTGCCGGTCGCGCCGCGGGTCGACCCGGCGGCGCAGGTCGGCGCGGACCGGCTGGTCAACACCGCCGGCGCCTATGATCTCTACGGCGGCGACCTGATCGTCGTCGACTTCGGCACCGCGACCACGCTCGACGTCGTCGACCACGACGGCGCCTATGTCGGCGGCGTCATCGCGCCCGGCGTCAACCTGTCGCTGAAGGCGCTGCACGACGCGGCGGCGGCGCTGCCGTTCATCGACGTGACCAAGCCCGACCGTGTGGTCGGCACCAATACCGTCGCCTGCATGCAGTCGGGCGTCTACTGGGGATATATCGGGCTGATCGAGGGCCTCTGCGCGCGCATCCGCGCCGAGCGGGGCCGTCCCATGACCGTCATCGGAACCGGGGGCCTGTCCACCCTCTTTGCTCAAGGGACAGACGTGTTGCAGAAGATCGATCCGGGGCTGACCATCCATGGCCTTGTCCTGATCGACGCATTGAACAGGAACTAGGAACGACTTCATGGCGAAACCCGAACGGCTGATCTACCTCGCGCTTGGCGGCGCGGGCGAGATCGGCATGAACATGTACGTCTACGGCTACGGCCCGGCTGGCGCCGAACGCCTGATCCTCGTCGACGTCGGCGTGACCTTCCCGAAAATGGAGAGCTCGCCCGGCGTCGACCTGATCATGGCCGACCCGGCCTGGGTCCAGGCGCGCGCCGACCGGCTCGAGGGCATCTTCATCACCCATGCGCACGAGGACCATGTCGGCGCGCTGGGGCACCTGTTCCCGCGGCTGAAGGCGCCGATCCATGCGCGCCGCTTCACCGCCGCCATCGCGCAGAACAAGATGGAGCGCGCGGGCCAGGACACCGGCATGGTGCGCCAGGCCCAGCCGTGGCCGCACATGGTCCATGCCGGCCCGTTCCAGGTCGGCTTCGTGCCGGTGTCGCACTCGATCCCGGAATGTTCGAGCCTGCTGATCGAGACGCCGGCGGGCCGGATCCTGCACTCGGCCGACTTCAAGGTCGACCGCACGCCGATCGTCGGCGAGCCGTTCGACGACGGCCAGTTCCGCGCGATCGGCGACCTCGGGATCCGCGCGCTGACCTGCAACTCGACGAACGTGTTCTCGCCGCATCCGGGCCGGTCCGAGGCGACGCTGCAGGGGCCGATCACCGAGCTGATCCGGAGCGCCGAGGGCATGGTGGTCGCGACGACCTTCGCCTCGAACGTCGCCCGGCTGAAGACGCTGGCCGAGGCCGGTCGCGCCGCGGGCCGCCAGATCGTCGTGCTCGGCCGCGCGATGAACACGATGCTGAAGACCGCCCGCACCGCCGAGGTGCTCGACAGCTTCCCGCCCACGATCGACGTGCTCGACGCCGACAGCGTGCCGCGCAACAAGCTGATGGTGCTCGCCACCGGCAGCCAGGGCGAGCGCCGCGCGGCCTCCGCGCAGCTGGCGGTCGGCAAGTACATGGGGCTGGAGCTGAAGGCGGGCGACACGTTCCTGTTCTCGTCGAAGACCATCCCCGGCAACGAGGTCTCGGTCGCCTACATCCTGAACCAGCTCAGCGAGAAGGGCGTGAAGACGGTCGAGGACGACGAGCGCTACCACGTCTCCGGCCATCCGAACCGCCCCGACCTCGTCGCGATGCACGACCTGGTGCGGCCCGAGTTCGTCGTGCCGATGCATGGCGAGCACCGGCACCTGTCGACGCATGCCGACCTCGCGCGCGAGCTCGGCCGGCCCGGCATCGTCGCGCCGAACGGCGCAATGGTCGAGCTGGCGCCGGGCACGCCCCGGATCGTCGAGACGGTCGAGACCGGGCGCGTCTATCTCGACGGCAGCCAGCTGATCGGCGCGATGGACGGGATCGTGCGCGAGCGCATCCGTATCGCGCTGCGCGGGCTCGTCACGGTCTCGATCCTGATCGACGAGCGCGGCAAGCCGCTCGGCGGCTCCTGGGTCGAGATGCGCGGCCTGCCGGACGCGCCGCGGCTGCGCGACGGCCTCGCGGGCACGCTCGAGGCGGAGGTCGACCGGGACATGGCGCGGATGAAGCCCGCCGATCTTGCCGACGACGACACGCTCGAGGAGCGCGTCGGGCGCATCGTCTCGCGGCTCTGCAACGAGCAGATCGGCAAGAAGCCGGTCGTTCAGGTGATGATCAGCCGGCTGGAGGCCTGACGGCCGGCGCGGAGCCGCGACGCCGCGCGGCTCCGCGCTACGGGGTCCGGTCGGCCCAGAGCTCGGCCAGCCGGACCAGCACATGCGCCGACGCGGCCATGTCCTGGACGCTGATCCACTCGAGCGGCCCGTGGATGTTCTGCATGCCGGTAAAGATGTTCGGCGTCGGCACGCCCATCTCGGTCAGCCGCGAGCCGTCGGTGCCGCCCCGGATCGGCTTCGAGAACGGCTCGACCCCGGTCTGGCGGCAGGCCTCGACCGCCAGCTCGACCGGGCGCATGTCGTCCTCGAGCCAGTAGCGCATGTTGCGGTATTGCGGCGTGATCGTGCAGTCGATCGTCGCGCGCGGCTCGCCGGCGGCCACCGCGTCGCAGACCTGGCGCACCAGCGTCCCGTGGGCGGCCAGGCCGTCGCGCTCGAAGTCGCGCAGGATCAGCTCCAGCACGACCTCGCTGGCGTTGCCTTCCATCCGGTAGACGTGGACGAAGCCCTGCCGGTCGGACGTCGTCTCGGGCGTCAGCGTCGCCTGCGGCAGCGTCGCGACGATCCTGGCGGCAAGGTGCAGCGCGTTGACGAGCTTGCCCTTCGCGACGCCGGGGTGGATCGAGACGCCGGTGACGCGGATCGTCGCCTTGTCGGCCGAGAAGCTCTCGTAGCAGATCTCGCCGGCCTCGGCCCCGTCCAGCGTGTAGGCGAAGTCGGCCTTCAGGTCGTCGGGCAGGTCCGCATGCACGCCGCGGCCGATCTCCTCGTCGGGCGTGAAGGCGATCCGGATGCGCCCGTGCGGGATCGCCCGGTGCGCGAGCAGATGCCGGGCGACGGTCATGATGATCGCGACGCCGGCCTTGTCGTCGGCGCCGAGCAGCGTCGTCCCGCTGGCGGTGACGATGTCATGCCCGACCTTCGAGGCGAGATAGGCGCTGCGCTGCGGCGACAGCGTCAGGTCCGGCGCGTCGGGAAAGGCGATGTCGCCGCCGTCGTAGCTGCGGTGGACGACCGGCTTGACGCCGCTCGCCTTGAAGTCGGAGGCGGTGTCGACATGGGCGAGCCAGGCGATGGTCGGGATCGGGCCGGAGACGGTCGCGGGGAGCGTCGCGAGCACGGCGCCGTAGCGGGTCAGGGTCACGTCCCGCGCGCCGATGCCGATCAGCTCGGCCTCGAGCATCCGCAGCAGGTCGAGCTGGCGCTCGGTGCTGGGCGCGGTGTCGGAGCGCTCGTCGCTCTGCGTGTCGATCGCGGCGTAGCGGATGAGCCGCTCTTCGAGTTCGCGGTCGAAACTGTGCATCCCTCACCCGTCTCCGCTGCGCCGGCAAGGCGGCAGCATGCAATGGGGCAGGCGGGGATTCAAGACGGCGGAACCCTTGCGGATCCCGCCGTGCTCGCGTTCAGGCAGTCTGGGGTCAGGCCGCGTCCGACGCGGCTTCCGACGGGGCCTCGGCGGCGGGCTTCTTCGGGCTGCGGCGGCGCGGCGCGCGCGGCTTCTTGACCGGGGCTGCGGCCTCGGCGGCTTCTGCCTCCGGCGCGGCCGGCGCCTCTGCAGCCTCGGCTGCCGGCGTCGCGGCGGCGGGCGAAGGGGCCGCCTCCACAGCCGCCTCGGCCGGCTCCTCGATCACCGGTTCGGCGGTCTCGGGTTCGTCCGGGGTCGCCTCGATGCGGAACTCGCGCAGCAGGAAGGCAGGGACGTGGTCGCCCATGCCGGTCGGCATCGGGCGGCGATCCTCGAACCGGCTGCGCCGGCCGTTATGCGCCGGGCGCTCGGCGCTCGCCGCGCGCACGGGCTCGGCGGCGGGCTGGGTCGGCACGGGCGCGGGCGCCGGAGCCGGAGCGGGCGTCGGGGCCTTGGCGACCGGCGCGCTCGGCGCCTCGGGAGCGGCCTCGGCCGGGGCGGCCGCGCGCGGCTCGCCGCGGCTGCGGCTCCGGCTGCGCGAGCGCCGCTCGGGCGCGGGTTGCGGCGCGTCGGCGCCGGCCCCGGCAGCCTCGCCGGCGCTGCCGCCGCCCGGCATCGGGCTCTCCAGCACGGGGATCGGCTTCTTCACCAACTCCTCGATCTTGTCGAGGTACTTTTCCTCATGCGGCAGGCACAGCGTGATCGACTTGCCCGAACGTCCGGCGCGGCCGGTGCGGCCGATGCGGTGCACGTAATCCTCGGAGTGGATCGGCACGTCGAAGTTGAAGACGTGGCTGACGTTGGGGATGTCGAGGCCGCGCGCGGCGACGTCGGAGGCGATCAGCAGCTTCAGCTCGCCGTCGCGGAAGCTGTTCAGGATGCGCGTCCGCATCGACTGGTCGAGGTCGCCATGCAGCGGCGCCGCGTCGAAGCCATGCTTCTTCAGCGACTTCGCGACGATGTCGACATCGACCTTGCGGTTGCAGAAGATGATGCCGTTGGTCAGCGCGTCGCCCTCGCCGAGGATCAGCCGGCGCAGCAGGTCGCGCTTTTCCGAGGCGCCGGTGTCCTTGCGCCTGGGCGTGTGCTTGACGACGGCCTGCTCGATGGTCTCGGAGGCCGAGGCCTGGCGCGAGACCTCGACGCGGACCGGGTTGTGCAGGAATTCCTGCGTGATCCGGGTGATCTCGGGCGCCATCGTCGCCGAGAAGAACAGCGTCTGGCGGGTGAAGGGCACCAGCTTGAAGATGCGCTCGATGTCGGGGATGAAGCCCATGTCGAGCATGCGGTCGGCCTCGTCGACGACCATGATGTTGACGCCGGTCAGCATCAGCTTGCCGCGCTCGAAATGGTCGAGCAGGCGGCCGGGCGTCGCGATCAGCACGTCGACGCCGCGGTCGATCAGCTTGTCCTGGTCCTTGAAGCTGACGCCGCCGATCAGCAGCGCCATCGTCAGCTTCACGTTCTTCGCGTATTTCTCGAAGTTCTCGGCGACCTGCGCCGCAAGCTCGCGCGTCGGGCACAGCACCAGGCTGCGCGGCATCCGGGCGCGGGCGCGGCCCTTCGACAGATGCGTGATCATCGGCAGCACGAAGGCGGCGGTCTTGCCGGTGCCGGTCTGGGCGATGCCGAGCACGTCGCGGCCTTCGAGCGCGCTTGGGATCGCCTGGATCTGGATCGGCGTGGGTATCGTGTAGCCCGCGTCGGTCACGGCGGACAGGACCCGCGGGTCCAGCGAGAGATCTGAAAACTGTGTCATGAGGCCTTGTGCTTGAAGACTTGCGGCAGAGTGGCCGCAAATTCTTGCGCGGCCCGGCGCCTCCCGGATTGGAGGCGCGCTACGGCGATTTACATAGCCGTTGCGACGGCATCCGTCAACCAAGCCGCATTTTCGACCATCCGCAGGCGGCATTCCGGGGTTTTCGCCGGCGCCAGCCAAGTGTATTGCGGATGCGAGAAATGATGCGAGGCGAAATGGACCAGGTGGTGGACAAGGCGCTGCGCGGAGCGGCGCTGCTCAAGGTGCGCAACATCCGTCACTGGACGGACAAGACGTTCTCCTTCAACTGCGAGCGGCCGGCGAGCTTCCGCTTCCGGTCGGGCGAGTTCGTGATGATCGGCCTGCTGGTCGACGGCAAGCCGCTGCTGCGCGCTTATTCGATCTGCTCGCCGTCTTGGGACGAGGAGCTGGAGTTCTACTCGATCAAGGTCTCCGACGGGCCGCTGACGTCGCGGCTGCAGCACCTGAAGCGAAGGCGACGAGATCGTGATGCGGCCGAAGCCGGTCGGCACGCTGGTCCACGACGCGCTGACGCCGGGCAAGCGGCTGTTCCTGTTCTCTACCGGCACCGGCATCGCGCCCTTCGCCTCGATCACGCGCGATCCGGAGACCTACGAGAAGTTCGACCAGGTGATCCTGACCCAGACCTGCCGCGAGGCGGGCGAACTCGCGTTCGGGCGTGCGCTGATCGACGGCATCCGGACCCACGAGTTCCTGCCCGAGATCGTCGGCGACAAGCTCGACTTCATCGCGACGACGACGCGCGAGCAGAGCCCGGCGATGGGGCGGATGACCGACTGGATCCGCGACGGCCGTTTGGCGGAGGCCACCGGCGGGCCTCTCGATCCGGTCAGCGACCGCATCATGATCTGCGGGTCGATGGAGATGCTGAAGGACCACAAGGCGATCTGCGAGGACCTCGGCTTCGTCGAGGGTTCCAACGCGGAGCCGGGTCAGTTCGTCATCGAGAAGGCATTCGTGGACTAGGCGTCGATCATCCGGCCGTCTCCGCGCCGGCGACGCCGGCCTTGGACTTCCAGGGTCAACCGCTCCGGCGGCTACGGCGCTGAAGCCGGACGGCGTGTCCCTGTGGGCCATGCTTGAGAAGCCGATCCTGACGACCGAGGGCGAGGCCGAGGGCGAGTTCCGGCGCGTGATGGAGTTCGATCCCGAGGCCGCCGACTGGACAGGCGAGAGCTTCAAGTTCGCGCTCGGCGCGGGAGCGGTCGCGGACGACGACACGCGCACGCTGGTCATCGAGTGCGACAACGGCGAGGGCGCGCCCGGCCTCGCCTGCGCCGGAGATCCGGCGCCCGACTGCTTCCCGAACCCGGCGCGGGTCAAGCGCGTCGTGCTGATCGACACCGCCGACCGCGACGCCGACGGCTTCGCGCGCCGGATCGCCGCGATCGACCCGATGGACATCGGCGATCCCAAAGGCGTCGCGCGGCTCGAGACGGATGGCGGAGCCGAAGGTCGGCTCGGCTTTCCGTTCTTCCCGATCAAGGACGTGATGGTCTTCGACGACACGCACATCCTGGCCGCGAACGACAACAACCTGCCGTTCTCGTCGGGCCGGCGCCTCGATGCGGCCGCCGACAACGAGTTCATGCTGCTCGCGACGCCGGAGTTGCTGTCGCCGAGCGAAGGCCTAGGCGGCGCCGCGGAGAGGCGCCGCGGGCGCGACGCCGCAGCGCGCCGCGGGCGCGACGCCGGACCTGGGCGCCCCGCCGACGTGGCGCCCAGGTCCGTCCGGCGCCGGCCGCAAGGCCGGCGGCGGCGGTCGGAGAATCAGAGCACCGGCCCGAACATCGCGATCGCATTGTTCCAGATGCGCTGTCGAAGGGTCCAGTTCGCCACGCCTTCCGGGGTAACCTCGTCGCTTTCGGCGATGTATTCCATCTGGCGCGCGCGGAGCTTGCCGGTCAGCGCGCGGTCCTGGAACAGGATGTTGTTCTCGAAGTTCAGCTCGAAGCTGCGTCGGTCGACATTGGCCGAGCCGATCAGCGTGACCTCGCCGTCGAGCGTAAGCGTCTTCGCATGAAGTAGGCCCGGCCTGTACTCGAAGATACGCACGCCGGCCGCGATCAGCTCGGCATAGTAGCTGCGGCTCGCGGCCTTGACGATCCAGCTGTCGTTGTGCTTCGGCAGGATCATCGTCGTCGCGACCCCCCGCCTGGCCGAGGCGCAGATCGCCGCCTGGATCGGCTCGTCCGGCACGTAGTAGGGCGTCGTGATGATCAGTTCGCGCCGGGCCGCGAACATAAGCGACTGGAACACCTCCGGCATTCCGGAAGAGCGCGTCGCGGCGCTGGTGCCGATGACCTGCGCGGGAAAGCCCGGCCCGACCGGCACGAGCGGGGCCGCGAGCAGCGCGCTCAGGTCCTCGTCGGCGCCGGCCATCCAGTCCGACGCGAACAGATGCTGGTTCTGCCGCACGACCGGGCCGGTGAAGCGCATCATCGCGTCGACCCAGGGTGCGTACTTGGCCTTGATCGCGAAGGCGGGGTCGGCGCAGTTCTGGCTGCCGCAATAGGTGACGCGGTTGTCGATGACGACGATCTTGCGGTGGTTGCGCATGTCGACGCGGCCCTTCAGCGGGCGCAGCAGGATGTTGCCGATCGCGAGCGCCCGCAGCAGCCGCACGCCCGCGGCCTCCATGTCGCGCCAGTGCGGCGAGCGGATCAGGAGGCGCGAGCCGAGATCGTCGGCCATCGCGCGCACGACGACGCCGCGCCGGGCCGCGCGCTTGACCGCCTCGACCATCTTCACGCCGTTGCCGTCGGGCAGCCAGATGTAGAAGGCGATGTGCACGTGGTCGGTCGCGGCGTCGATGTCGGCGATCATCGCGTCGATCGTCGCGTCGGAATCCGCGAGCAGCGCCGCGTGGTTGCCAGCGACCGCGGGAAAGCCGCCGACCGAGCGGCCGACATGGAAGAGGGGCGCGAGATGCGTCTCGATCCGGGCCTCGCGCGCGCCCTCGGGCGGCACCAGCGTCTCGAAGGGCGGGATCCGCTTCAGCGCCGCGCGCAGCTGCGCGATGCGGCGCCGGCCGATGTTCGGTTCGCCGAAGAGCACATACGCGAGCATCCCCGCGACCGGGGCGACGAGGATGACCACGACCCAGGCGATCCGCGCGGCCGGCTCGCGCTCGGAGCGCAGCAGCGCGCGGCCGACGAAGAAGATCTGCAGCGCGATGTGGAGCGCGATGCTCAGCCAGATCCAGTAGAGGCTCATCGCGGCCGCCGGCGGCTCGGGCTTGGGGGCAGGGCTGTCGGCATGGTCTCCCGGATCGTCGCGGCCCGCCCGGGTCGGGCGGCACTCCGCAACTAGCCGATTCGCGCTCGGCGCTCCAGTGCCTGAACGCCGTAACTCGGCGGCCCCGACCGCAAGCAACGGGGCCGCCGGTGCGGACGAGCGGCGAGATCAGGCGATCAGGAAGTCGTCGGAATAGTGGAAGTCGTGCGCCTTGAGCTTGGTCATCTTGACGTGATCGAGGACGAGGGTTCCGCCGTCGCCGAGGTCGATGACCGTGTCCTTGCGTTCCTGGTCGGCGGCGGCCTTGACGTCGCGCAGGTCGTCGAAGCCGACCACCTGCGACAGGTCGATCCTGTCCTGGCCCGAGCGGAAGTCGTCGATCTCGTTGACGCCGGAGCCGGACGCGATGTGGAAGACGTCGCGGCCCGCGCCGCCGCGCATTTCGTTGTCCCCGGTCCCGCCGAACAGGTGGTCGGCTCCGGCGTCCCCACGCAGCAGGTCGTCGCCCGCGCCGCCGTAGAGGAAGTCGTCGCCGGTCCAGCCGTAGAGCTTGTCGTTCCCGTCGTCGCCGTAAAGGTCGTCGCTACTGGCGCGGCCGTTGATCCGGTCGTCGCCGTCGAAGCCGATCAGCAGGTCCTTGCCCTTGGACCCGTTGATGTTGTCATTGCCGTCGTCGCCGCCCTTGCGGAGATGGGCGGCGAAGGCTTCGTGGTAGACGTGGTCGATGCCGGTGTTGCGCGCGATGATGTCGGCGAGCGTCGTCTCCTTGATCGCATCGATCAGGTCGGGGTTGGACTTGAAGCGGTTCTCGAAGTAGAAGCGGTCGCCGTCGCGGAAGGCTTGGAACTGCAGCACGTTGAGCAGCGTGAAGGTCTCGCCCAGCTGCGAGCCGCGGGCCTCCTTCTCGAACAGCCCGCCGACGATCGAGTCGACCTTGTCGATGCCGTCCGCGCCGTAGATGTCCTTCAGCGCCTCCTTGTCCACCTTCGAGACCTTGTTCTGCGCCGCGAACTGGTCGATGCTCTTGTAGGCCTTGAGCCCCAGTCCCTCGCGCAGATCGTTGTAGCGGCCGACGCCGTGGTCCCGACCGCGCTGGATGTCGAACACCTCGAGGTCGACGACCGCACCGAGTCCGAACAGCAGGTTGCGGTTGCCCTCGACGACCTTGCCGTCGATCTCCTGCGTCGTGCGGGCGAGCTGGCCCCGCACCCACCAGTTCAGCGCGTCCTCGGAGCGCACGCCGTCCGGGCCGAGCGCAAAGGCGTCGCCGAGCGACAGCGGCGCCGGCTGCCCGGCCGGCGCCTTGCCCTCCTCGGTCAGCGCCCTCAGGTCGTTGCTGCTCTGGTCATGGCCGAAACGGAAGGCGACCGTCGTCCATTCGTTGATGACCGAGGCGTCCACGTTCGGCTTGTAGCCGTTGTAGCGCGCGAGGTTCGGGCCGATCAGCTCGGCCATGTACTCCGAATAGACGACGTTTTGCCATTCCGCCTCGTTCAGCGCCCGGGCCGCCTCGAACAGCTGGGCCTCGGTCCAGTCCGGGTGCGACGCCTCGAGCCGGTCGACGTGCCAGTTGTGGTTGTTCTTCCACATCGCCTGGTGCGTGATCAGGTGCGGCTGCTGGTTGACGCGGTTGTCGCCCGCCGCGAACAGCGCGCCGTTTGGCGCGAAGGCATTGGGGTCCAGCACCGCCTGGACCGCGGCGACGCTGATCCCGTGGTGGTTGGCGACCTCCTGGTGCGTCGGCAGCAGCAGCGGCGATGCGCCTCCGTCGAGCAGGCGCGCGGATTTGACGGTCGCGCCGCCCTCGGAGACGTTGCCGCGCAGCAGGTTCTCGATCGCCTGCGAACTGCCGTAGACAGTCGAGAGGTCGAGATAGCTTGTCTCGTCGTTGCTCTGCTGGCGCACGCCGTCCTCGATCTCGCCGGGCGTGCGGTTGAACGGGAAAGGCAGGCCGTCGAGGAACAGCGGCGGTCCGTCGGCAGGGACGGCGGGCCCGACGAGCTCGGCCTCGGCGACGTCGTGGGTCAGGAACTGGCCGAAGAACTGGAAGAATTCGTTGATCCCCGCCTTGCTCGGCACGTCCCTGCCGGCCGGCTGAGCCATCAGCCTGTCGGTGATATCCCGCGGCGAGGGCATCGTGCCAACCATGTTGGGCGGGTTTGCGAGCCCGGTGTTGTTGACGGGCAGGTCCCATTCGACGCCGATCCCGTCCGGATAGCTGTTCTCGGTGACGCGGAGGAAGTGGCTGTGCGCCGTTCCCCAATCGGGGTTGGCGAGGTTGTTGCCCGTCCCGTCCGGATTTCGCGCCGCGAGATTGCGAAGCGCGCTCAGATCTGCCGCCGTATGTGCGTTTGCCATGACCATCGGTCCTCAGTGCCTGGCGCTGTGGATCGTCAACAGGCGTGCCGTTTGCCACGCGCCGGCTGTTTGCAATTTAAAGTTGATCAGAAAATAATCGTTACAGTAACAGACACTTATACTGGCTTGATCGCCACGCGCATTAAATCACAGGAGGTCTCGCCTTGCGCCGGTCACAGCCCAAGATGGTTAACGCTACGACCGGCCTACCTGCCGGATGCGGGGCGCCGAGTCGCATCGGCTCGGCCGGAAGTCCGCTCGGACGATCCGGAGGTCTCTCGTTGGCGAGACGGACCGGCGCCTTCTGGGGAGCCTGAAGGTTCAAACCCGAGGGTGTTCGAGCCACAAAAGTATTGCGCTTTATGGTTGTTCGATGTTATTGCCTATGACTATCGCGAATACTCAGTCGGCCGAATTTTGATCGGTTAGCGAGAGCCTTAGCAGAGGCTACGGAACGGGGTATGCCAGATGACAATCATTGCCATGACTAGGGAAATGGGGACCTTGGGAAAGGAGGTCGCCCGAGAATTTGCGCGGCGCATGAACTACACGGTCGTCCACCATGAGCTTGTGGAAGGTCGTGGCGACCGCTTCCGGTCCGAGAGCGAAGTCTATCGTTTTCTCGAGGGCAGCCAGTCAGAACTCGAGAAATGGAAAAACAACCGGGCGCCGGAAGGCTATCTGACACGTGAGCAGGTCTTCGAGATCGCGCTCGAAGGAGACGCGATCATTCGAGGCTGGGGCGCAGCGACGTTGTTGAAATCTGTGCCGAACGTGCTTTCGGTCCGTGTCTGCGCGCCGATGGGTTTCCGGGTCTCGCAGATGGAGGCGCGTCTCGGCATTGACGAGCGTGCCGCCAGGCGCGAGATCGAGCGAAGCGACGCCTCTCACGGCCGCGCGTTTCTGCGCTTTTTCGAGCACGATTGGCGAGACCCGACAAACTACGACATCGTGCTGAACACCGAGCACCTGACGCCCGATGTCTGTGCGGACATACTCTGCGACACGGTCCGGAACCCGGCCTTCTCCGAAACCTCGGAGACCCGGCGCGCGCTGCTTGACCGACTGCTCGAGGCGCGTATCTCGAATGCCTTCGCCGAGGACAGCGGGATGAATTCGACGCGGATCCCGAGTTCAACATCTCGGTCGAAGATGCGGATGTGCGTCTTTATGGGATCGTTGCGGACGGCTCCAGTCGCGGTATCGCCGAAAGCATCGCTTCGGCCCAAGTGGGCGTCGGAAGCGTCCGCAACGACATCGTGCGTGTGAACGGCTTCAGCTGACGGGTCCCTCGGTCCGGTGCGGAGTCAGACCATCATCGACTTGGTGGCCGTCAGCGCGATGTCGGGATAGTCGCGGGCGACGCGGTCGATGTCCCATTGCAGGCGGGTCATGTAGACCGGATCGCCGTCATGGTCCTCGGCCATGTGGCCCTTGTTGGCTTTCAGGAAGTCCTCGATCTTGTCCTTCGGGCCGGACACCCAGCGTGCGGAGGTGAACTGGGTCGGCTCGAAGCGGACCGGCAGACCGTATTCCAGCTCGATGCGGCTCGCGAGCACGTCGAACTGCAGCGGCCCGACGACGCCGACGATCCAGCCCGAGCCGAAGACCGGCTTGAAGAGCTTGGACGCGCCTTCCTCGGCGAACTGGGTCAGCGCCTTCTCGAGGTGCTTGGCCTTCATCGGATCGCCGGCGCGCACCGATTGCAGCAGCTCGGGCGCGAAGGACGGGATGCCGGTGAAGCGCAGGCTCTCGCCCTCGGTCAGCGCGTCGCCGATGCGGAGCTGCCCGTGGTTCGGGATGCCGATGATGTCGCCGGCCCAGGCGTCCTCGGCCAGTTCGCGGTCGTTGGCGAGGAACAGGACCGGGTTCGAGATCGCCATCGGCTTGGCCGAGCGCACATGGTTCAGCTTCATGCCGCGCTGGAAGTGGCCCGAGCAGAGCCGCACGAAGGCGACTCGGTCGCGGTGCTTGGGGTCCATGTTGGCCTGGACCTTGAAGACGAAGCCGGTGACCTTTTCCTCCCACGGGCCGACGCTGCGCGTCTCGGTCGGGCGGATCTGCGGCGGCGGGCCGAAGGCGCCGATGCCGGCCATCAGCTCCTGCACGCCGAACGAATTGATCGCCGAGCCGAACCAGATCGGGCTGAGGTTGCCGTCAAGCATCGCCTGCGCGTCGAAGGCGGGCAGCAGCTCGCGCGCCATCTCGACCTCCTCGCGCAGCCTCGCCAGCGCCTCGGCCGGGATGTGGTCTGCCATGCGGGGGTCGTCGAGCCCGTCCATGCGGATCGAGTCCGCGCGCTTGTTGCGGTCGGCGCGGTCCATCAGCTCGAGCCGGTCGTTCAGCATGTCGTAGGTGCCGAGGAAGTCGCGGCCCATGCCGATCGGCCAGCTTGCCGGGGTCACGTCAAGCTGCAGCTCCTGCTGGATCTCGTCGATGATCTCGAACGTGTCGCGGGCCTCGCGGTCCATCTTGTTGCAGAAGGTCAGGATCGGCAGATCCCGCATCCGGCAGACCTCGAACAGCTTGCGCGTCTGGCTCTCGACGCCCTTGGCGCCGTCGATGACCATGACTGCCGCGTCCACCGCCGTCAGCGTGCGATAGGTGTCCTCGGAAAAATCAGAATGGCCCGGCGTATCCACCAGGTTGAACCACCAGTTGCGGAACGGGAACGACATTGCGCTGGCCGAGACAGAGATGCCCCGGTCCTGCTCCATCTTCATGAAGTCCGACCGCGTACGTCGCGCCTCTCCCTTGGCCCGGACCTGCCCAGCCATCTGGATCGCGCCGCCGTAGAGCAGGAACTTCTCGGTCAGCGTGGTCTTGCCCGCATCCGGATGTGAGATGATCGCGAAGGTCCGCCGGCGGGCGACCTCGGGGGGCAGGGCGGGCGCGTTGGAGGTTCGGTCGGACATGGGCGCGGATATAGAGACGAGCGGGCGCGAAGGAAAGGCGCCGGAACGCGGCGACGGCGTTGTCTGGCCTGCGGCATTGCGGCGCATCGGCGGCGCCATCGTCAGGACGCTTCGCCTTGCGTTTCGAGGCTACAGGATGACGTCCGCCTCCAGCAGGCTTGTGACGTTGAGGAGCTTGCCCAGATGATGCGCTCGTCGGCGGCTTCGTTCCCGGCCAGGCTATGAGTGCAATCGATCAGCCAAAGATAAAGTCGTCGAAATCGAGCGCTCGAACGGAGCGCAACTCAAGCGTTCCGTAGCCGCCGAGCGCCTCGAAGTCGATCGTCGCGCCGCCGGATCCAAACTGCGTCGCATCCTCGATTGCGGCTTGCCGATCGCCATCGTCCAGCCGATCCGGGCGGGATGCGCCGAAGTCGAACCGGAGCAGTTCGATCCGGTCGTCGCCCGCCGCGTCGAAGTCGGTGATCGTGTCGTCTCCGCGATGATTCGCGCGGAACTGAAACACGTCCCCGCCGCCCCCACCGGTCAGCGTGTCGTCGCCGCCGTCGCCGAGCAGGACGTCGCGGCTGCGGCCGCCGAACAAGGCGTCGTCGCCGCCGCCGCCGCGCAGGACGTCGCGGCTGCGTCCGCCGAACAAGGCGTCGTCGCCGCCGCCGCCGCGCAAGACGTCGTTGCCGTCCCCGCCGAAGAGCCGGTCGGCGCCGCGTCCGCTGAGGATGACGTCGTGGCCTCCGAGTCCGCGGACCGCGTGGACGTCGCGCACCGATCCGAAGATCGTGAAGTCCAGAACATCCGCCGCCTCCGTCCCGAGCACGGCGCGGCCTGCGCCGTCGAAGGTCTCGATATTGGAGACCCGGCCGGTTCCGGCCAGCGTCACGGCGTGTTCCCCGCCCAGGCGGATCGTGTCGTCTCCCGATCCGCCACGCAGCCGGTCGGTCGCTGAGAGCGCGGCGCGCAGGATGAACGTGTCTGCGCCCGACCCGCCGTAGGCAGCGTCCTCTCCGGGTCCCGAGAAGAACGTGTCGTCACCGGCGCGGCCGCGCAGCATGTCGTCGCCCGGCCCGCCGTCGAGGACGTCGCCCGACCGGCTGCCGATGATCCGGTCGTCGCCTTCAGCGCCGCGAATTGAATCGACGTTTCGGACGCGATCAAAGATCGAGAAGTCCAGATCGTCGTCGCCTGCGCCGCCGCGCACTGCCTGACCGGAGCCGTCGAAGGTCTCCACCCCCCGAATCCGGTCGGACCCCGCAAGCGTCACGACGCCGCCGTCCGGATCCACGCGGATCGCGTCGCGCGCGCCGGTTCCGCCACGCAGGACGTCGTTGGCAGACTGAGCTCCGAAGAAGATGATCGTGTCGGCGCCGGCGCCGCCATAGACTGCGTCCGAGCCGACGCCGGGACGCAGGATATCGTCGCCTGACTTGCCACGCAGGACGTCGTCGCCCGAGCCGCCCAGGATCTCGTCCCTGCCGCCGCGCCCGTTCAGCACGTCGTCGCCGGCCATGCCAATCACCAGGTCCCGCCCGGCCCCGCCGTTCAGCGTATTGGGGCGCTCGTCGCCGCCTATGCGCTCGTAGGCGAGGAACACGTTCGACTGGAGATTTTGCACGTCGCTGTTGCGGAGGATCACGTCGGACAGCGACGTCGCCCAGAGATCCTCAAGCTCGTCGGGATGGAAGCCGCGATCCTGACTCCAGAACGGGTCGCCGTCGCGAATGCGCACGAACTGGTCGCGCACGATCATGCGAAACGTCTCGCCGAGTTGGCCGCCAGCGACCGGGTCCTCGGCCAGGCCGCCCATGTAAAGGTCGATGAGATCGACGTCGCCATAGGCATCGCGCAGCCGCGCTACGATCGCCGGATCGCTGCTGATCTCAGAGAAGCCGTCGACGCGCCCCAGCCCCAGCGCCGCACGCATCTCGTTGTAAGTTGGAATTCCGTTGTCGCGGCCGCGCGCGATGTTGATTGCCGACAGGTCCATGCCGATGCCGCCGCCGCCGAACAGCATCGAGCGCAGATCCTCGATCACGATCAAGTCGAGCCCTTGCGACGTGGTCGAAGCGAGGCCGCGCAGCAGCGCGCCTACGCCGGTCTGCTCGACCAGTCCCCGCGCCTGGAATGCGTCCATCAACGCGACGTCGCCGAGCGCGTGCGTCGAGCCGTCCTCGTTGGCGCGCTCGAACGTCGACGAGACCAGCGTGTGCCCGAACCTGTAGGCGGCGGTCGAGAACTCCAGCGCGACGGACGGATCGACCCGCCGGTCGAACCCCTCGTAGTCAGGGACGCCGCCCTTGCCGAGCAGGTTAGGCAGGAACTCGTTGAACGTGATCGCCTGCACGATCGCCTCGACGCGCGCCCGTGCACCCTCGAAGAGCTGCTTCTGCGACCAGTCGGGACGGGCGGCGGCCAGTTCGTCGACCTGGCGGTTGTGCTCTCGAGCGAAGATCGCGTGCATCGACATCAGGCCTGGATTGTCCGTCGCACGGGTGTCGCCGGTCATCGGGCCAGTGCCGACCACGGGCTGGCCGGTCCCAAAGGCAATCGTGCCGCTGTCGCTGACGATCAGTTTGGCCGAGCCCGCCTCCCGCAGCGCCGCCGTGCGGGCCTCCGTCGCTCCGTAGATCTGCGAGCCGTCAAGGAAGGAGGTCTGCGCGTTCGGAAACTGGCGCGGATTATCGGTGCCGGTCCCGGTGCCGTCGATGAAGGCGGAGCGGTTGATCGTGAAGCTCGACCCCGGGCGCATGACCGGATCGTCCTCGGGCACGATTATCTCAATCTGGCCGGCCCCGGATCGGCTCGGGGTCAGGTCGATGTCATGGTCGACAAACTGGCCCCAGACCCAGAGCATGCTGCTGAGCCCGGCCCGGTTCGGCATGTCGGCGACAGGATCGCCGCCCGCGTCCGTCTGCATCGACAGCGTGTTGGAGATGGACCTGACGTCGGGGCGGTCGGCGCCCGCCGGATTACCGCCCGCGCCTTGATAACTGGCCGCGCCAAGACGGATCTGGGCGTCGCCGGCGGCGCCGCGCAGACTGCCCCCGTCCGAAGGTCGCGCCGCGCTCGCGAAATCGACCAGAAGCTTGCTGCTGACAGCCATCTTCACTCACCCCCATACCCCTTGGCATCATCGCACCGCGCGTAGGCGACTGAAAGGGATAGAGGGGCAACTAAATCGTGATATGTGCCCGTCGCGCAACATCCGGGCGGCGCGCCGCCTACGTCTTCTCAGGCCCGGCTCCTGCCCGGCAACGCATGAGCCAGCAGCGCCGCAAGCGGCACATGATCGAGCGCCGAGGCATGGGTGCTGGCCAGCGCCACCTTGGGCGCCGCGCCCGCCTCCCAGGCCTCCTTCCATCGGTTCGCGCACAGGCACCAGCGGTCGCCAGCTCGCAGCCCCTCGAAGCCGAATTCAGGCCGCGGCGTACTCAGATCGTTGCCGTTCGCTCGTGAAAAGGCGAGGAACGCTGCGGTCATGCGGGCGCAGATCGTGTGGCTGCCATGATCGTCCGACCCGGTATTGCAGCAGCCGTCGCGGTAGAAGCCGGTCATGGGATCGAAGGCGCAGGGCTTCAGCAGGCCGCCGAGCACGTTGACGCTGTCCTCCATCTCGGGCCGTGACGGATCGCTCATGCGGTTCTTCCTCTTCTCGCGTCTCGCGCGAATCCTGCCGCAGCCGGGCGCGCGTGTCCATCGCGGGCCTGCGCCCCGGCGCGCGCCGTTTCATTCGTAGCCGGTCATCTCCAGGTAGCCGCGCCCGGAATGACTGCCGGTGACGCGAATCGGGCCCTCCCAGTAGGGCAGGGCGCCGTCCATCCACGACTGCGCGTTGACCGCGCGCGTTTCGACCGCGACGCCGACCGACGGGACCTCGACGCGCCAGTCGACCGGCACCTCGCGCCCTGCCACTGTCTCCGCGCGCAGCGGCGTCATCGCGATCTCGCCGGCCGTCAGCGTGCGGGTCGCGCCGTCCGGTCCGACCCAGGCGCCGAAGGCCTCGCTCGGGCCTTCGGTCTCGCGCAGCCGGTAGACCATCAGTCGCGCGCCGTCGTCGAGATGCAGCGAAAACCAGTCCCAGCCGGACTGGTCCGGGCTCATCTGCTGGCTCGACCATTCCCGGTCCAGCCAGGCGGTCCCGGTTACGGCGATCTCGCGGCCGTCGACCGTCAGCGCGCCCTCCGCGCGGTAATGCGGCTGGCTGTAGTAGTAGGACGCCTGGCCGGCCTGCGACTTCAGGCTGAAGCCAGCCTCGCCCTGCAGCAGGATCGGCCCGTCGGCAGTCACGTCGAGCGCGTAGCCGAAGGCCTCGCCGCTTGCCGTGACCCGGAGCGCGTCGATGCCGGGGCCGGTCGCGGTCATCGTCCAGTCGTCGATCCAGGCCTGGAACGGCTCGGCCTCGGCGCCCGCCTGGCCGACGCCGCCGCGGGCGAAGCGCTCGGCGCTGAAGTGGCGCTCGGGCGTCGTCGTGCCCGCGTGTCCGATCCAGATCTGGTTGCTGTCCCAGCCCTCGCCCGGCGGCTCGGGCGTGGCGGAGACGCGGAACAGCGTCCATTGCACGCCGTAGTCCCGCCCGTCGTCGCCGGTCAGCGCCGCGGTCAGGTACCACCATTCGATGCGGTACTCCGGGTGCGGGCCGTGGTCGCGCGGAAACTTGAGATCGGCGGGCCGCGTCACTTCGGCATAGCCCTCCGCCTCGGCGCCGAGCCCGGCATAGCCCTGCGCATTCGCCGAAGCCGCGAAGGCCGAAAACACGATGGCGATGAGTATCCTACCGCTCATTGCTGAACTCCCGCAACAGCGAGGCCGGCGCGGCGCGGCGCAGCCGCAACGCCGGCCTCAGGGACGCGACCAGCGCGGTCAGCAGCGCCAGCAGCAGGAGCCGCGCCCAGTCGCCCGGAAAGAGGTGCACCGGCAGCCGCCAGCCGAAGGCCTCGACGTTGACCACCGCCGTCAGCACCCAGGCGACCGCGAGCCCGAGCGGCAGCGCCAGCACCGCGGTCAGCCCAGCCAGCGCCAGCGTGCGCCCGACCTCGATTGTCGCCAGCCGCCGCCGGGTCACGCCCATCGCCCAGAGCGGCGCGAGCTGGCCGAGCCGCAGGCCCGACAGCGTAAGCAGGCTGGTAAAGAGCGCGACGCCCGCGACCGCCAGCGTCAGCGCGTTCAGCGCGACGGTGACCGAGAACGTGCGCTCGAAGATCCGCGTCGACAGCGCCTTCAGCGCCTCCTGGTCCACGACGCGGTCCGGGCCGAGCCCGAATTCGTCGCGCAGCGCCGCGATCAGGCCGGGCGCATCCTCGGGCGCGACCCGGATCGCCCGGCGCAGCGGCGGCACGTCAGGCCACCAGGCGGTCATCGCAGTCTGGGAGACCATGATCTGCCCCAGCGGGTTGCCGTAGTCCGAGTAGATCCCCGCGACCTCCAGCCGCCAGTCGCCGCCGGCCGCCGGGACCTCCAGCACGTCGCCGAGCGCCAGCCCGGCGCGGCGGGCGAGCTGCTCGGAGACCAGCGCCGCATCCCCGGCCGCGACGCGGTCCCAGGCGTCGGGCGCGGCGGCGAGCAGCGGCCAGGCGTCGCGGTAGGTCGGATGGTCGGTGAAGCCCTCGACCTCGACCGGACGGCCCGCGATCCGCGTGTCGGCGTCGCGCGCCGGCAGCTGCGCCGTGACCTCGGGCCGCGCGTCGAGCCAGGCCGAGAGGCGCGCGGCCTCGCCCGCGTCGCTGGCCCGCACGTAGACCTCGGCCGCCAGCCGCTGGTCGAGCCAGCCGTCGAAGACGTCGCGAAAGCTGCCGACCATCGAGCCGACGCCGACATTGACCGCAAGTGCGATCAGCAGCGCCATCAGCGCCAGCGACAGGCCGGAAAGCTGCGCGCGCGCATCGGCCCAGAACCACTGCGCCATCGGCCCGCGCGCCGCGCGCGCGCCGAGCGCCAGCAGCGCCGCCAGAACCGTCGGCAGCAGCAGCGCCGCGCCGACCAGCAGCCCGGCCAGCAGCGCGAATCCGGCCGACCAGCCCGCCGCCGAAGGCCAGCGCCGCCAGCGCGCCCGCCAGCGCCAGCACGGCGAGCGCCGCCTGCAGCCGGGCGCGGCCCCGCTCGGCGGCGAGCCAGGCCTGCGGCTGCGCGGTCGCGAGCAGCGGCAGCCGGGCGGCGCGCCACAGGCTCGCGGCGCCCGCGCCCAGCGCGCCGAGCAGGCTGACGGCGAGCCCCGCCGCCCAGTGCCACGGCTGCAGCCCCAGCGTGCCCGGCACCCGCGCGCCGTAGAGCCCGCGCAGGCTCGCCGCGACGTCGGGCAGAAGCTGGGCGGCGATCAGGTAGCCGAGCGCCACGCCGGCGATCCCGGCCGCGAGCGCCAGCCCGATCAGCTCGGCCAGCAGCGCCGCCGTCAGCAGCCGCGCCGAGACGCCGCAGGCGCGCAGGCTCCGCAGCATCGGCCGGCGCTGCTCGAAGGCGAGCCCGATCGCGCCGTTGACGATGAAGAGCCCGACGACGAAGCTGAGAAAGCCGAAGGCGGTCAGGTTCAGGTGGAAACTGTCAGTCAGTCGCCCGAGGTCGCCGGCCCCGCCACCCTCGGGGGCACGCAGCTCCAGCCGTCCGGCCAGCGCCTCGGGCATCTCGCGCTCCGGGCCCTGCGCCACGAGCAGGTAGGAGACCTCGCCCCCGAGGCCCATCAGCCGCTCGGCGACGCCGATGTCGACGATCAGCGTGTCGGGCGGCAGGTCGGCGGCGGCCAGCGGCGGCAGGCCGGGCAGGTCCGCGAGCCGCGCCACGGTCTCGGGCGCGGCCAGCGCCAGCCCCGGCGGCGTCAGGAAGGCGCCGATCCGGTCGCCGTCGAGCCCGATCGCCAGAATCCGAAACCGACGCCGCGTCGGGCAGCGTGAAGGGCTCGACGCCGATCACGCGGATGTCCCAGCCCTCGCGCGGTAGGGCGCCGTCGATGACCGGCGAGACCGGCCAGCCGGCCCGGCGCAGCGCGGCGAAGTCGGCGAGCGCGACCCGGCCGCCGCCCGGGGCCTCGACCCGCGCGAGGCTGTCGGCCCCGACCAGCGCCGCCGCGCGGGCATAGCTCGCGCGCGCCTCGGCGTTCAGCGCCTGCACGCCGGACCAGAGCGCGGTCGCGACCATCAGCCCGACCAGCAGCGTCGCGAGCTCGACCGGATGCCGGCGCCAGTGCGAGAGCAGCGCCCCGAGGACGACCCGGAACCTCATGCGCGCTCCGCCGGGCTGCTTCGCCGCAGCTGTCTGGCGCCGGGCCTGACGGAGCATTTCGGCCGCGGATTTGTCCGTCGGCAAATCCGCGCGCGCCAGCCCGCCCCTGGGCCGGCGCGTTTCCGCGCCGCCCGGACTGGCGCGCGCGGATAGGTGAGGGACGGTCCAAGCGGCACCCCCCTCGGCCTCCGCGCTCGCGCGCTCCGGCCGAGGGACCGGCGCGACGCGGTACGTCGCTCTTGCACTTCCGCAAGCCTCTGCTCCAGGATCATCCCAAAGATCATGCGGCCTCTCGCGCAGCGAGCCGCCCGGCGCGCAGATGCGCGCGCGCGTCGAGCCTTGCGGCCAGCCGCTCGGAATGCGTGACCATCAGCAGCGCGGCGCCGCTCGCCGCCACCAACTCGAGTAGCAGCGTCAGCGCCGCGTCGCCGGTCGCCTCGTCGAGATTGCCGGTCGGCTCGTCTGCGAGGATCAGCTTCGGCCGCGCCGCGAGCGCGCGCCCGATCGCGACCCGCTGCTGCTGGCCGCCCGACAACTGCTCGGGATACTGCGCCGCGACCGCGCCGAGGCCGAGCCGATCGGTCAGTTCGGCGGTCCAGGCCGGGTCGTGACGGCCCGCCAGCCGGGCCTGGAACGCGAGGTTCGCGGCTGCGTCGAGGCTCGGGATCAGGTTGAACGCCTGGAAGATTACCCCGAGCGCCTCGCGCCGCAGCCGCGCGCGCTCGGCGTCCCTGGCCTCGCTGAGCCGCGCGCCGTCGACGATGATCTCGCCCGCGTCGACCGCGTCGAGCCCGGCGATCAGGTGCAGCAGCGTCGACTTGCCCGATCCGCTCTCGCCGGTCAGAGCCAGCGTGCGGCCCGCCGCCAGCGTCAGCGAAACGTCGCTGAGCGCCGCCACCGCGCCGCCCGCGCCGGAATACGTCTTGGAAACCGACCGCACGTCCAGCATCTGCCGCCCTTCACAACATCCCAGACCGCGATCTAGCACGCGCCGCGCACGGGGACAGCGCCGCACTTGCGCCCCGGCGGCGCCTGACGGATAAATGATCCCGTGCTGGAAAGAACCTCCCCCCCCGAAGAGTTGCGCGCCCGGATACGCGCGCTGACCTATGTCGACGAGACGGAGCTTGCCCGTGCGCTGGTCGCGGCCGCCCGGCTAGACCCCGCCGCGCGGGCCGAGATCGCGCGCCGCGCGGCTCGGCTGGTGGTGAAGGTGCGCGACCGCGCCTCGCCGACGGTGATGGAGGCGTTCCTCGCCGAATACGGCCTCTCGACCGACGAGGGCGTCGGGTTGATGTGCCTTGCCGAGGCGCTGCTGCGCGTGCCCGACGCGCGCACGATCGACGAGCTGATCGCCGACAAGATCGAGCCGTCGAACTGGGGCGCGCATCTGGGCAAGTCCTCTTCAAGCCTCGTCAACGCCGCGACCTGGGGCCTGATGTTGACCGGCCGCGTGCTCGACGACGATCCCGGCCGGCCCGCCGCCGCGCTGCGCGGTCTGGTGCGCCGGATGGGCGAGCCGGTCGTGCGCACCGCGGTCGGGCAGGCGATGAAGCTGATGGGCAAGAACTTCGTGCTCGGCGAGACGATCGGGTCCGCGATGGAGCGGGCGAAGACGCTCGAGGCGAAGGGCTACACCTATTCCTACGACATGCTCGGCGAGGCTGCGCGCACCCATGGCGACGCCGAGCGCTATGCCGCCGCCTACGCGGGCGCGATCGCTGCGATAGCCCGGCGCGCGACGGGCGACGTGCGCACCAGCCCCGGCATCTCGGTCAAGCTCTCGGCGCTGCATCCGCGCTACGAATGGACGCATCGCGACCAGGTGATGGCCGAACTCGTCCCGCGCGCCCGCGATCTCGCCCGCGCCGCGGCAAGGGCCAACATCGGCTTCAACATCGACGCCGAGGAGGCCGAGCGGCTCGACCTGTCGCTCGACGTGATCGAGGCGCTGCTGTCGGACCCCGACCTTTCCGGCTGGGACGGCTTCGGCGTCGTCGTCCAGGCCTATGGCCGGCGCGCCGGCGCAACGCTCGACTGGCTCCATGCCCTCGCCGAACGGCTCGACCGGCGGATCATGGTCCGCCTCGTCAAGGGCGCCTACTGGGACACCGAGATCAAGCAGGCGCAGGAGCGCGGCCTGCCGGGCTTCCCGGTCTTCACCCGCAAGCCGACGACCGACGCCAGCTACATCGCCAATGCGCGCAAGCTGCTCGACATGCGCGACCGCATCTATCCGCAGTTCGCCACCCACAACGCGCACACGGTCGCCGCGGTGCTCGAGATGGCCGGCGACCGGGAGGGCTTCGAGTTCCAGCGCCTGCACGGAATGGGCGACCACCTGCACGAGATCGTGCACGACGCCGAGCGGACCGGCTGCCGCATCTACGCCCCGGTCGGCGCGCACCGCGACCTGCTCGCCTACCTGGTGCGCAGGCTGCTCGAGAACGGCGCGAACTCGTCCTTCGTCAACCAGATCGTCGACGAGGATCTCGCGCCCGAGAAGATCGCCCGCGACCCGCTGGCCGAGGTCGAGGCCTATCTCGACCGCGCCGCCAATCCGGACATCGCGCCGCCGGCGGCGATCTTCGCGCCGCGGCTGAACTCGATGGGCTGGAACGTCAACGAACCGGCCTCCGTCGCGGGCCTGATCGCCGCGCGCCAGGAATGGCGCACGCATCGCTGGCGCGCGGCGCCGGCGCTGCCCGGCATGGGCGGCGCGATCCGCCCGGTCACGAACCCGGCCGATCCGTCCGACGTCGTTGGCGAGGTCGTCGAGGCGACCGCCGCCGACGCCGTCGCCGCGCTCGAAGCCGCCGCGTCCGGTTTCACGCGCTGGTCGGCGACGCCGCCGGCCGACCGGGCCGCGGCGCTGCGCCGCGCCGCCGATCTCTACGAGGCGAACGGCGCCGAATTGACCGCGCTCGCAACGCGCGAGGCCGGCAAGTCGCTGGCCGACGCGATCGCCGAACTGCGCGAGGCGGTCGACTTCCTGCGCTACTACGCCGACGCCGCCGAGGCGTCCGAGGGCGAGGGCAGGGGCGTGATCGTCGCGATCAGCCCGTGGAACTTCCCGCTCGCGATCTTCACCGGCCAGGCCGCGGCCGCGCTCGGCGCCGGCAACGCGGTCGTCGCCAAGCCCGCCGAACAGACCCCGCTGATCGCCGCCCGCGCGGTCGAGCTGCTGCACGAGGCCGGCGTGCCTCGGGATGCGCTGATCCTGCTCCCCGGCGACGGACCCACGGTCGGCGGACCGCTGACCTCGAGCCCGGCCATCGCCGGCGTCGTCTTCACCGGGTCCACCGAGGTCGCGCAGATCATCCACAAGGCGCTCGCGGCGAATGCCGCCCCCGACGCGATCCTGATCGCCGAGACCGGCGGGCTGAACGCGATGATCGTCGATTCGACAGCACTCACCGAGCAGGTCGTGCGCGACGTGCTGGCCTCGGCGTTTCAGTCCGCCGGCCAGCGCTGCTCGGCGCTTCGGATGCTCTACGTCCAGGCCGAGGCCCGGACCCGTGTGCTCGAAATGCTGACCGGCGCGATGGACGCGCTCTCCCTCGGCGATCCGTGGGATCCGGCGACCGACGTCGGCCCGGTCATCGACGCCGAGGCCGAGACCGGGATCAAGGACTACATCGCCGAGCGCTCGGGCGCCGTGCTGAAGACGCTGACGCCGCCGCCCACCGGGCGCTTCGTCGCGCCGACCGTGCTCGCCGTCGACGGCATCGGCGCGCTGGAGCGCGAGGTATTCGGGCCCGTGCTGCACGTCGCGTCATTCCGCGCCGCCGACCTCGACCGCGTCGTCGACGCGATCAACGCGCGCGGCTACGGCCTGACCTTCGGCCTGCACACCCGCATCGACGACCGCGTCGAGCGCGTCACCACGCGCATCCATGCCGGCAACACCTACGTCAACCGCAACCAGATCGGCGCGATTGTCGGCTCGCAACCCTTCGGCGGAGAAGGCTTGTCCGGAACCGGCCCCAAGGCTGGCGGCCCGCTCTACCTCGCGAAGATGCAGCGCCGCGGCGAGACGCCCGCCGAGGCCGCGCCCGGCGGCGCCGAGGTCGACGCGGCCGGCGCCTTCGCCGCGCTCGACGGCGCCGCCTGGGCCGCGCGCCCCGACCGGATCGCGACGCTGCGCGGGCTGGCCGGCGACCATCCGGCCCTCGACGCCGCCGCCGCGCTGCCGCAGACCCCGGTGGACCTCCCCGGACCGACCGGCGAGAGCAACCGGCTGTCGCTGCACCCGCGCGGCCGCATTCTGGCGCTCGGAGCCGCGCCGGCGGATGCGCTGGCGCAGGCGCTGCAGGCTCTGGCGATGGGCAATGCGGTCATGGTCGTCGCCGGGGACGCATCGCCGACGCTCAAGCCGCTGCTCTCGGCCGGCCTGCCGCTGGTCGCCCTCGACGGCTGCATCGAGCCCGCGGGGCTGACCGGCCTGCCGGGCCTCGCGCTGGTCGCCGCGCGCGGCCCAAACGGCTGGCTCCGCGCGCTGCGACAGGCGCTGGCCGCTCGCGACGGGCCCATCGTCGGCCTCGAGACCGGCCTGATCGCGCCGGCGGCCTATGCGCACGAGCGCCACCTCTGCATCGACACGACGGCGGCCGGCGGCAATGCGAGCCTGCTCGCCTCGAGCGCCTGACCATGCAGCGCCCGGAAGCCCCGCCGCCGAGCGGCTACCGCCCTCCGCCGCGCGGCCTGCTCGTGCTGGTTGGCCTGATGGTCCTGATCGAACTGGCGTTGCAATTGTCGGACCGCGGCATTCTTGCCGATCCCGGCCTGCGCGGCCGGCTCTACGCCGTCGGCGCCTTCTGGAGCCCGCTTCTCCACGGCGTGCCGCCGATCTTCGCGCTGCAGCCAGTGACGATGTTCTTCACCCATGCGCTGCTGCATGGCGGCCTGCTGCACCTCGCAATGAACATGGCGGTGCTGCTCGGGCTCGGGACCTTCGTCGCGGACAGGTATGGCGGCCGGACCGTGCTGCCGCTGTTCTTCATCGGCGCGCTGTCGGGCGGCGCCGTGTTCGGGCTGCTGTCGGACGACCCGATCCCGATGGTCGGAGCCTCGGGCGCGATCTTCGCCTTTCTCGGCGTCTGGACAATCTGGGACTGGAAGCGGCTGCGCATGATCGGCGCCTCGACACGGCCGGTCTGGACCCGCGTCCTGGTGCTGGCCGGCATCAACGTCGTGATGTTCGTGGGCCTCGCGGGGATGCTCGCCTGGGAGGCGCATCTGGGCGGCTTTCTCGCCGGGATCGTCCTCGGGATCTGGCTCGAATCCCGCCGCGAGAGCCGATTGCGCCGGCTGCGCGCCGAGGCCCGCGCCCGCGCGCGCGACGAGGTCAGCCGCAGCGCCGGCCCGTTCGGCTGAACGCGTTTCGCCGCACCGCGAGGACACAAAACCTTCACTTGTCCGGCGAACGGGGGCTATGGTGTCTGTGCGCCGGAACAAGGCGCAGGGCGGGACGCCCGGGCGCCCCGCCTTGACAGACGATTGGGAAGGAATAACGCATGCGACCATCGGCGCTTCTGTTTTCGACCGCTCTCGCGACTGCGGCCTGCGCAAGCGCGGCCTCCGCGCAGACCGAGATCTCCTGGTGGCACGCGATGGGCGGCGAGCTCGGCCAGAAGCTCGAGGAGATCGCCCAGGGCTTCAACGACAGCCAGTCCGACTACAAGGTGACGCCGGTGTTCCGCGGCACCTATGCCGAGACGATGACATCGGCGATCGCCGCCTTCCGCGCCGGCGAACAGCCGCACATCGTCCAGGTCTTCGAGGTCGGCACCGGCACGATGATGGCGGCCGAGGGCGCGATCTACCCGGTCTACCAGCTGATGGAAGACAACGGCAAAGCTTTCAATCCGGACGATTTCCTCGCCGCCGTCGTCGGCTATTACACCGACGCGGACGGCAACATGCTGTCGCTGCCGTTCAATTCGTCGACGCCGATCCTCTACTACAACAAGGGCGTGTTCGAGGCTGCCGGGCTCGATCCCGAGACGCCGCCCGAGACCTGGGAGCAGGTCGCCGAGTTCTCGACCCGGATTCTCGACAGCGGCGCCGCGTCCTGCGGCTTCACCACCGCCTGGATGAGCTGGATCCAGACCGAGAACTTCTCCGCCTGGCACAATCTGCCGATCGGCACCGAGGAGAACGGTTTTGGCGGCTTCGACGCCGAGTTCACGTTCAACAACCCGACCGTGGCGCGGCACTGGGACAACCTGAAACAGTGGCAGGACGCCGGCGCCTTTTCCTACGGAGGCCCCGGACCCGGCGACGACGCTCCGCCGAAGTTCTATTCGGGCGAATGCGCGATGTACATGAACTCGTCGGCCGCGCTGGCGGGCGTGCTGAACAACACCGACTTCGAGGTCGGCTTCGGCATGCTGCCCTACTACGCCGACGTCGAGGGCGCGCCGCAGAACTCGATCATCGGCGGCGCGACGCTCTGGGTCCTGCAGGGCCATTCTCCCGAGGAATACGCGGGCGTCGCCGAGTTCTTCGAGTACCTGTCGAGCCCCGAGGTCCAGGCCGACTGGCACCAGTTCTCCGGCTACCTGCCGATCACCTCGGCCGCCTACGAGCTGAGCCAGGAGCAGGGCTACTACGAGGCCAATCCCGGCCGCGACATCGGCATCCGGCAGATCACGCTGAACGAGCCGACCGAGAACTCGAAGGGCCTGCGCTTCGGCAACTACGTCCAGGTCCGCGACGTGATCTCCGAGGAGTTCGAGCAGGTGCTGTCGGGCGCCAAGACCGGGCAGCAGGCTCTGGATTCCGCGGTCGAGCGCGGGAACGCCCTGCTGCGCGACTTCGAGGCCTCGGTCAACTGACGCCGCAGGGGCCGGGGCGGCGTCTCGTCGCCTTGGCCCGAGCCGGGAGTCCCCCGACCGTGCCAGTCTCCGACCAACCGCGCATCGCGCAGCCGCAGCCGCATCCGGCGGCCGACGACCGCAGCCCGGCCGCGGCGCTGACGGCGCTGCGCCTCGCCGCGGCGCAGCGCCCGCAATGGACCCACCTGCCGGTCACGCCGGCGCGCGCCCGCCTCGCTTTGTCGGGCGGCGCGATCGACGTCGCCGCCGCGCGCCGCCTCTGGAGCGCCGGACGCAACAGCCGCTTCGAGGAAGCGCCGATACGAGTCGATGGCGATCCCGCGCCGGGCGCTGACCGGACCCTTTGTAGGGCTCTGCTGATGGCCGGGGGAGACTGACGCCGTGCAGACCAAGCGCACCACGCTTCGAAGTCGCTGGCTGCCTTACGCTCTGATCGCGCCGCAGATCGCGATCACGCTCGCCTTCTTCATCTGGCCGGCCGGGCAGGCGCTGATCCAGTCGGTCCAGCGGCAGGACGCGTTCGGCTTCTCGACCGTCTTCGTCGGCCTCGCCAACTTTCGTCGCCTGTTCGAGGACCCGTACTACCTGAACTCGCTGCAGGTGACGCTGGTCTTTGCGGTCGCGGTCACGGCGCTCTCGATGGGGACGGCGCTCCTCTTCGCGGTCATGGTCAACCGGATGATCCGGACCCGTTCGGCCTACACGACGCTGATGGTCTGGCCCTATGCGGTCGCGCCCGCGATCGCGGGCGTGCTCTGGTGGTTCATCTTCAACCCGACGATCGGGATCCTGCCCTACCTGCTCCGGATGATCGGCTACGACTGGAACCACCGCACCTCGCCGGCAGACGCGATGATCCTCGTGGTCGTCGCCGCCGCCTGGAAGCAGATCAGCTACAACTTCCTGTTCTTCCTCGCCGGCCTGCAGTCGATCCCGCATTCGCTGATCGAGGCCGCCGCCATCGACGGCGCCTCGCCCGCCAAGCGCTTCTGGACGATCACCTTCCCGCTGCTGTCGCCGACGACGTTCTTCCTGATGGTCGTCAACATCACCTACGCGATGTTCGACACCTTCGGCGTGATCCACGCGACGACGCAGGGCGGGCCGGGGCAGGCGACCAACATCCTCGTCTACAAGGTCTATACCGACGGCTTCGTCGGGCTGAACCTCGGCTCCTCGGCCGCGCAGTCGGTGATCCTGATGGCGATCGTGATCGCGCTGACCGTCGTGCAGTTCCGCTGGATCGAGCGGCGGGTGCAGTACTGATGGTCGAGAACCGCCCCTGGCTGACCGCGCTGTCGCATCTGGTGCTGATCCTCGGCGTCTCGATCGTGGTCTTCCCGATCTACGTCGCCTTCATCGCCTCGACCCGAGGCCCCGGCGAGTTCCTGTCGGGCGTGATCCCGCTGACGCCCGGCGACCGGATGCTGGAGAACTACGCGATCATGCTCGGGACCGGCATGTCGCAATCCGGCGCGCCGCCCTTCGGCCCGATGCTGTGGAACTCTCTGGTCATGGCGCTCGCGATCGCCATCGGCAAGATCGTGATCTCGATCCTCTCGGCCTTCGCGATCGTCTACTTCCGCTTCCCGTTCCGGGTGGCGGCGTTCTGGCTGATCTTCGTCACGCTGATGCTGCCGGTCGAGGTCCGCATCATCCCGACCTACCAGGTCGTCGCAGACTTCGGGATGCTGAACTCCTATGCCGGCCTGTCGATCCCGCTGATCGCGTCCGCCACCGCGACCTTCCTGTTCCGCCAGTTCTTCATGACGGTGCCGGACGAGCTGCTCGAGGCCGCGCGCGTCGACGGCGCGGGGCCGATGAAGTTCTTTCGCGACATCCTGCTGCCGCTCTCGATCACCAACATCGCGGCGCTGTTCGTGATCCTGTTCCTCTACGGCTGGAACCAGTACCTGTGGCCGCTGCTGATCACGACCGACCCCGCCTACTACACGGTCGTCATGGGCATCCAGCGCCTTGCCACGGCCGCCGACGCCGACCCGCAATGGAACCTGGTGATGGCCGGCGTCGTGCTCGCGGCGCTGCCCCCGATCCTCGTCATCCTCGCGATGCAGCGGCTGTTCGTGAAGGGCCTGACGGAGACCGAGAAATGACCCTGACGAAAGACGCCTCATGGCCACGATAGAGCTCGACGCGCTCCGCAAGACCTACGCGGGCGGCATCGACGCGATCCAGGGCGTCTCCATCGACATCGCCGACGGCGAGCTCGTCGTGCTGGTCGGCCCGTCCGGCTGCGGCAAGTCGACGCTGCTCAGGATGGTCGCAGGCCTCGAGACGATCACGTCGGGCACGCTCCGGATCGGCGCGCGCGTCGTCAACGACCTCGAGCCCGCCGACCGCGACATAGCGATGGTCTTCCAGAACTACGCGCTCTATCCGCACATGACGGTCTACGGGAACCTCGCCTACGGGCTGAAGAACCGCGGCTACCCGAAGGCGGACATCGACACGCGCGTGCGCGGCGCCGCCGACATGCTCGGCATCGCGGCGTTTCTCGACCGCAAGCCCCGGGCGCTGTCGGGCGGCCAGCGCCAGCGCGTCGCGATGGGCCGGGCGCTGGTGCGCGAGCCGGCGGCCTTTCTGTTCGACGAGCCGCTGTCGAACCTCGACGCCAAGCTGCGCGTGCAGATGCGCGTCGAGATCCGCCGGCTTCAGCGCAGGCTCGGGACGACCTCGCTCTACGTGACCCACGACCAGATCGAGGCGCTGACGCTCGCCGACCGCCTCGTCGTGCTGAACGGCGGGCGGATCGAGCAGATCGGCACGCCGTCCGAGGTATACGACCGCCCGGAGACGCTGTTCGTCGCGGGCTTCATCGGCTCGCCGGCGATGAACCTCGTGCCGGTCTCTTGGCTCGCCGAGCGCGCGACGTTGCCGCCCGGCCTGCCCGCCGGCGCCGACCTCGCCGGGATCCGCCCCGACGCGCTGATGCTCGAAGCGCCGCCGGGCCCCGCGCTGGCGCTGCCGGCCTGGCTCGAACTGCTGGAGCCCGCCGGCGCCGAGAGCCATCTCTACGTCGGGCTTGACGGTCTCCCCGAGCCGCTGACGCTCCGTGTGCAGGGCCGGCCCGACCTCTCGGAAGGCGCGTCCCTGACGCTGCATGTCCGGCCGCAGGATCTGCACGCCTTCGCGGCGGACGGCCGGCGGCTCGGCTGATTTCGAACCCACCGGAACCGGCATCGTGTCGGCGCGTTGTCGCTCCGACCCGGATATTCCGGGAAAGCGAAGGAGGGACTACTTCATGGAAGGTGTTGGCTGGCTCAGCTTTCTTCTCATCGGCCTGATCGCGGGCTGGATCGCGGAGAAGGTGATGTCACGCAGCCATGGGCTGCTGACCAACCTGATCGTCGGCGTCATCGGGGCCTATCTCGGCGCGTTCCTGTTCAGCCTGCTCGGCCTCGGCGCCAGCGGCTTCATCGGATCGCTCGTCGTTGCGACGATCGGCGCGATCGTGCTTCTGTTCATCGTCGGCTGGTTCAGGGGCCGGAGAGCCTGATGGGGCGCTTCGGAAAATCTATTCAATAACAAGAACTTGGTTGCGGTCCCATCGTGCGACCGTTCGGCGGGTCAGCTTGATTCGCCGAACCGGTTCGTGACTAGGCTGCGCAACGCCGTCGCCAGTTCGTCGGCCTGCGCCCCCTCGACCCGGACCGCGATCGAGGTCCCCTTGGCCGCCGCCAGCATCATCAGGCCCATGATGCTGTCGCCGGAAACCTCCATCCCGTCCCGGCTGACATGCGCCGACGCGTCGAAGCGCTCGACGGTCTCGACGAACTTGGCCGAGGCCCGCGCATGCAGGCCCTTGTCGTTGACGATGTCGAGCGTGAACTTCATCCGGAACTCCCGGGCGTCAGAGGGCGATCGGGAGCCGGTCCGGCCCGTATCCGTCCACCGAGTTGATGTACTTGCGCGCCGCGTGCAACGCCGAATTGACCGCTTCGTGCATCGGCTTCCGACGGCACTTGGCCAATTGGACCAGCATCGGCATGTTCATGCCGTACATCATCACCCGGTTGGTCTTGCGGCACGCGCCCATAGCGAGGTTCGACGGCGTGCTCCCGAACATGTCAGTCAGCACCGCAACCCCGTCACCCTGATCCACCGCAACGATCGCTGCGTCAATCTCATCCCTCTTGGTCTCCATGCTGTCACTCGGCCCGATGGACACCGCGACCGCGCCAGTTTCCTCGCCGAGAACGTGTTCGAGCGTCGACAGGTATTCGCGCGCAAGGCCTCCGTGGGTGACGATGACGATGCCTATCACGTTCCGCTCGCTCTCTCCCAGAGGGGCGAGGAAGCTCGGTCCACGTCGCGATGGCTGGTGACGACGGACCAGCCGTCTGCCGCCAACGTGCGCCCAAGCGCCTCGGTGACCGCCACCGAACGATGCTTGCCGCCGGTGCATCCGAGGGCGATGCCGAAATAGGACTTTCCCTCTGCCTCGTATGCCGGAAGCAGCAAACGCAGCATGTCCGCCAGGCGGGAGTAGAAGGGTTCAAACGCCGGATCCGCCGCCACATAGTCCGCGACGGCCGCGTCGCGCCCTGTCAGCCCGCGCAGCCCGGGCGCCCAATGCGGATTGCGCAGGAACCGGCAGTCGATAACCATGTCGACATCCTGCGGCAGGCCGCGCGCGTAGGAAAAAGACTTCAACGTCAGAACCATGTCGGCGCCGCCGCCTACCCCAGGGGCGAACCAGCGCGCCAGTTCCGCGCGCAAGTCGTGCGGGGTCATGGCAGAGGTGTCGATCAGCACGTCAGCCCGTTCGCGCAGAGGCTCCAGCAGCGTAAGCTCGCGCTTGATGCCCACCATCGGCGACTGGTGCGGGCTCGACGGGTGCCGGCGCCGCGTTTCGCTGTAGCGGGCGACCAGAACGCTCGGGGCGCAGTCGACATAGACCAGCACCGGCCGACACCCGGGACGCTGTCCGATCGCATCCAATTCGCGGCTCAGAGCCTCGACTGCAAAGTCACGGTTCCGCGGATCGAGGCCGACGACGAGCGGCCGAGTCATCGGCGGGCCGGACAGCAGCCGGGGCATCATTGACAGCGGCAGATTATCGATCGCCTCGAAGCCGAAGTCCTCGAGCGCGCGGATAGCCGTCGTGCGCCCCGCGCCCGCCGGTCCGGTAACGACAACGATGTCCTGCCCGGCAGACGGGCTATTCGCCGTATTCACGCGCACTCGCTTTCGCAACTTGGAACTTACGCCGGATTCGCCCGCCCGAAGCGCAATAAGTGGACCAAGGTGGTTTCGAGATTGGTCATGCCGCCACCCAATATCAATTCAATTGCCAAGCCGGAATGGCGAAATTCACGCAGATGTGGCATCCGCGCCGCCGGAGGACGATCCAGGTCGACGGCCAGCGCCAGCGGCGCCTCGTTGACCGCTTCCGCTCGCAGCAGACCAATACCGCGGGCCTCGATGATGCCGCGCAGCCCCGGAGGAGCTGTGGCGATCAATCGCCCAGCGCTAGGCTTGACCAGCACCCGGTCATCCGAGATCAGCCTCGCGCCCTGCGCCATCATCCGCAACGCCAACCCGGACTTACCGGAGCCCGAGGCGCCGAGGATCAGGACCCCCGTGCCGTCGATGGCTACCGCCGAGCCGTGGAGGTTGAACTGCCCGGTCACAGCGCGCGACTCAGCGCTGCGCCGCGGAAACGGCGACAGCCGCCTACGTGGCGTATTTTTGCAATGCGAAGCAAAACGAACATCGATCCCAACACGGACACACAGCGGCCCGCGCAATTTTATGACACGCTGCGGGCGCCGCCGCCATCTCAATGCGTCGGCCGATCGCGGTTCGTGGTATAGTTTGTGCCGGGTCGACGGCAACGCCGCGCGACGGGGGGCGGGAAGATCCGCATCGAATTGACAGGTTCGGCCGCGCGCGGCGCGACCGCGATACAGGAGTAAGGATGCACATGACGACAGTTTCCGCCAACCCGCGCCTCGATCTCGAGACGGAAGGACTTTCCGCCGCCTCGAATCTGCACTTCAACCTGACGGAGCCAGCGCTTGTGCAGCACTCTGTTCGCCTCGGCGAGGGAGAAATCGGCAAGGGCGGCGTGCTGCTCGTAACGACCGGCAAGCACACCGGCCGCAGCCCCAAGGACAAGTTCGTCGTCCGCGAGCCCGGCGTCGAGGCCGACATCTGGTGGGAGAACAACCCGCCGATGACGCCCGAGAACTTCGACCGGCTGCACGCGGACATGCGCGCGCATATCGCGAGCCGCGAGCTGTTCGTCCAGGACCTCCATGCCGGCGCTGATCCCGCGCATCGTCTGCCGGTCCGCATCGTGACCGAACTCGCCTGGCACGGCCTCTTCATCCGCCACATGCTGCGCCGTCCCGAGCGTCATGAGCTTGCAGATTTCGAGCCGCAGTTCACCGTCATCAACTGCCCGAGCTTCCGCTCCAACCCGGAGCGCCACGGCGTCCGCTCCGATACGGTGATCGCAATCAACTTCGCCAAGCGGCTCGTGCTGATCGGCGGCAGCGAATACGCAGGCGAGACCAAGAAGTCGGTCTTCTCGGTGCTGAACTACCTGCTGCCCGCCAAGGGCGTGATGCCGATGCATTGCTCGTCGAACCATGCCAAGGGCGATCCCGAGGACGTGGCGGTCTTCTTCGGCCTATCGGGCACCGGCAAGACGACGCTCTCGGCCGATCCCGGCCGCGTGCTGATCGGCGACGACGAGCACGGCTGGTCCGACGAGGGCACGTTCAACTTCGAGGGCGGCTGCTACGCGAAGACGATCCACCTGTCGCCCGAGGCCGAGCCGGAGATCTTCAAGACGACCAGCATGTTCGGCACCGTCATCGAGAACATGGTCTATGATCCGGTCACGTTCGACCTCGACTTCGAGGACGACAGCCTGACCGCCAACATGCGCTGCGCCTATCCGCTCGAGGCGATCTCGAACGCCTCGATGACCGGCCTCGGCGGCCAGCCGAAGAACATCGTCATGCTGACATGCGATGCATTTGGCGTGCTGCCGCCGATCTCGCGGCTCAGCCCCGCGCAGGCGATGTACCACTTCCTGTCGGGCTTCACGTCCAAGGTGGCGGGCACCGAAACCGGCATCGACGAGCCGCTCCCGACGTTCTCGACCTGCTTCGGCGCCCCGTTCATGGCGCGCCGTCCGGAGGTCTACGGCGCGCTGCTCCGCGACAAGATCGCGGCCCGCGGCGCGACCTGCTGGCTGGTGAACACGGGCTGGACCGGTGGCGCCTACGGGACAGGCAAGCGCATGCCGATCCAGGCGACCCGCACGCTGCTGACCGCGGCGCTCGACGGCTCGCTCGACCACGCGGACTTCCGCCGCGATCCGAACTTCGGCTTTGAGGTTCCGGTCTCGGTGCCCGGCGTCGAGCCGCGCCTGCTCGACCCGCGTGCTACCTGGGCCGATCCGGCCGCCTACGACGCGCAGGCTGCGCGCCTCGTCGGTCTCTTCGCGAAGAATTTCTCCCAGTACGAGCGCCACGTCGGCGAAGACGTGCGCGCTGCGGCGGTCAAGGCTGCCTGACCCGGCCCGGCCTTGACCGCGCTTGGGCGTCCGGTTCCGGGGAGGAGGCCGGACGCCCGAAATACCGCTTCGGCAGCGTCCTGAGACGCTGCATCAGCATCCGGCGCGAGCGAATTGCCTTGGTCCGGCCTCAGCGCGTCGGCATCGGCACGTCGCCGCGATAGTCGTAAAATCCGCGGTCGGTCTTGCGGCCGAGCCAGCCGGCCTCGACGTACTTAACCAGCAGCGGGCAGGGGCGGTACTTGGTGTCGGCGAGCCCGTCATGCAGCACGTTCATGATCGCAAGGCAGGTGTCGAGCCCGATGAAGTCGGCCAGCGCCAGCGGCCCCATCGGATGGTTCGCGCCCAGCATCAGCGACGTGTCGATCGAGGTCACGGTCCCGACGCCCTCGTAGAGCGTGTAGACGGCCTCGTTGATCATCGGCATCAGGATCCGGTTGACGATGAACGCCGGAAAGTCCTCGGCGCTTGCCGAGGTCTTGCCAAGCTTCTCCACGACGCCGAGCAACGTGTGATAGGTCTCCTCGTCGGTGGCGATGCCGCGGATCAGCTCCACGAGCTGCATGATCGGCACCGGGTTCATGAAGTGGAACCCCATGAACTTCTCGGGGCGGTCGGTTCCCGAGGCGAGGCGCGTGATCGAGATCGAGGACGTGTTCGAGGTCAGGATCGTGTGCGGCGCCAGGTGCGGCTTCAGCTCGGCGAAGATCTTGTGCTTCAGCGGCTCGCGCTCGGTCGCGGCCTCGATGATCAGGTCGCAGTCGCCGAGCTTGGTCAGATCCGAACTCGGTGCGCAGCCGCGCCAGCGCCGCGTCGCGGTCCTCGGCGGCGATCTTGCCCCGCGACACCTGCCGCTCGATGTTGCCCCGGATCAGCTCGGGCGCCGCCGCCAGCACCTCGGGCGACACGTCGTTCAGCAGCACGTCGTATCCCGCAAGCGCGAAGACATGGGCGATGCCCGTGCCCATCTGGCCCGCTCCGACCACGCCGACCGACTTGATTTCCATCGAATTTCGAGCCCTTGCCCCACTGTCTGCGGCCGCAGGATAGAGCGCCGCCCGCGACCCGTGCAACAGGTTACTCGGTCTCCGAGAGAGGTTAACGCGGAGACGGTCGCACTCCGCGACCCTTTTGTGACGTCGATTCCGCTTGGCGATTGACCCGGCGCGACGCCTGAGCCTAGCGTCCGAAGAACTGGCGACGGAAAACCGTCGCACCATGTCGGGGGACAGTGACATGACAGCGATCATCGACTTCCTGAACACGATATTCTGGGGCTACGTCCTGATCTACGGCCTGCTCGCGGTCGGCATGTATTTCACGGTGCGGCTCGGGTTTCAGCAAATCGTGCATTTCGGCGAGATGTTCCGGGTCATCACCGGGTCGCGCGAGACCGACAAGGAAGGGATCAGCCCGTTCCAGGCGCTGACCGTTTCGCTCGCCAGCCGCGTCGGAACCGGCAACATCGCCGGCGTCGCGGTCGCGCTGACGCTTGGCGGACCCGGCGCGATCTTCTGGATGTGGATGGTCGCGCTGGTCGGCATGGCGACCGCCTACGCGGAATCGACGCTCGCGCAGCTCTACAAGTCGCACGGGCCGGGCGGGCTCTATCGCGGCGGGCCGGCCTTCTACATCTCCAAGGGGCTCGGCGCTCCCTGGGCGGGCGGGCTGTTCTCGATTTGCCTGATCGTGAGCTTCGGCCTCGTCTTCAACGCGGTGCAGACGAACTCGATCGCCGAGGCGATGGAGGGCGCGTTCGGCGTGCCGAAAGTCGCCGTCGGCATCGGCGTCGCGATCCTCGCCGGCATCGTGATCTTCGGCGGCATCCGCTCGATCGCCAAGGTCGCCGAAGTCGTCGTGCCCTTCATGGCCGCGGGCTACCTGCTGATGGCGCTCTGGGTCCTCGTCACCCACCTTGGCCAGGTTCCCGGCGGTGCTCGGCCAGATCATCGGCGGCGCCTTCGGCTTCCAGGAGGCGGCGGGCGGAATGGCCGGCGGCATCGCCGCGGCGATGCTGAACGGAGTGAAGCGCGGGCTCTTTTCCAACGAGGCCGGCATGGGCTCGGCTCCGAACATCGCCGCCGTCGCGACGCCGGTGCCGCATCACCCGTCGAGCCAGGGCTTCGTCCAGGCGCTCGGCGTCTTCATCGACACGATCCTCGTCTGCACGGCGACGGCCGATCATGATCCTGCTTTCCGGCGTCATGGGGCCGGGGCAGGAGGCGACCGGCACCGCGCTGACCCAGCTCGCGCTCGACGCGCATATCGGCTGGTTCGGCAAGTACTTCATCGCCATCGCGATCTTCTTCTTCGCCTTCACCTCTGTGATCGGCAACTACTCCTACTCGGAGAATGCGATGGTCTTCCTCGGCGTCGGCAACAGGACCGGCCTGACGACGCTGCGTATTGCGGTGCTCGCGATGGTAGTCTGGGGTTCGCTTCAGACGGTCGCCACCGTCTTCAACTTCGCCGACGCATCGATGGGCCTTATGGCGACGATCAACCTGGTCGCAATCGTGCTGCTGTCAGGAACGGTCGCCAAGCTGACGCGCGATTACTTCTCGCAGCGCAAGGCCGGCAACGAGCCGATGTTCCACGCTCGCGACTATCCGGAACTGTCTGGCCAGATCGACGAGACGATCTGGACCCGCGACTGAACCGACCGAGCCGGGCCGGACCGACGCAGGTCGGACCGACTCAGAACTCCCGGCTGATCGAGATCAGCAGCGTCTCCACGCCGGGGTTGCTGGACGCGGTCGAGGCGTTGGACTTGTGGTTCACGGCCAAGCCCGCGCGCCATCCGCCGCCCAATGCGCGGCTCGCCCCGATCTGTGAGCGGAACATCGGAAACTCGTTGCCAAGGTCGTTGCCCCCATGACTTGAATGGGCGCCGACCATCAGGCTCGCCTCTATTCGCCAAAGGTCGGAGATCGGGATCAGCGCCACGGGTCCTGCACCGGTCCAGACATCGCTATCGGTCTCCGCAGCGATGCCCAGCGCTAGGGTAAAACGCGCTGTCTCGAAGAAAGGCGACGTCCGCAACTCAAGCGCGATCGACGGGACGGGGTCGCCACGCAGGTCGTCAAGCCCGACCGAGCCGATTATTTCGGCCCCAGGCGCGGCTGCGGGCTCAAGCACGAGGAGCAGGATGGCGAGAAGGCGGCGCATCATCTTCAACGCAAGCCGGCGCCATCGGTTCAGCCCAGCTTCGCCTCAAGCTCGGGCACGATCTGGAACAAGTCGCCGACAAGGCCGTAATCGGCGACCTGAAAGATTGGCGCCTCCTCGTCCTTGTTGATCGCGACAATGACCTTGGAGTCCTTCATGCCAGCGAGGTGCTGGATCGCTCCCGAAATGCCTATGGCTATGTAGAGTTCCGGCGCTACCACCTTGCCGGTCTGCCCGACCTGCCAATCGTTCGGGGCGAACCCCGAGTTCGACCGCCGCCCGGCTTGCGCCGACCGCCGCTCCAAGCTTGTCAGCTAGGCTCTCGATGATGCGGAAGTTCTCCTCCGAGCCGAGCGCGCGTCCGCCGGAGACGACGATCCGCGCCGAGTTCAGCTCCGGACGGTCGGATTCCGCGACCTTGTCCTCGACCCAGGTCGACAGGCCCGGATCGGCCGCGGCGCCGGCCATCTCGATCGGCGCGGGCGCCTGTTCGCCGGTCGCGGCGAAGGCCGCCCCACGCACGGTCAGCACCTTCTTCGCGTCGGTCGAGCGCACGGTCTGGATCGCGTTCCCGGCATAGATCGGCCGTTCGAACGTGTCCGGGCCCAGCACGCCGGTCACTTCCGAGATCACCATCACGTCGAGCTTCGCCGCCAGCCGCGGCGCGACGTTCTTGCCGGTGGTCGTGCCGGGAAAGACGAAGTGCTCGTAGCCGCCGGCGAGGCTCTCGACCAGCGCGGTCAGCGGCTCGGCCAGCCGGTGCGCGTAGTCGGCGCTCTCGACGTGGATCACCTTGACGACGCCGTCCAGCTTCGCGCCGGCGGCCGCGACGTCCGCGCAGGTCTCGCCGGCGACCAGCAGGTGGATCTCGCCGCCGAGCCCCTTGGCCGCGGTCACCGTCTTGGCGGTCGCGTCGTTCAGGCTGGCGTTGTCGTGCTTTGCGAATACCAGGACGGCCATCAGAGCACCCCCGCTTCGGTCTTCAGCTTCTCGACCAGTTCGTCGACCGAGCCGACCATGACGCCGGCCTTGCGCGTCGCCGGCTCGACGGTCTTCAGGACCTCCAGCCGCGGCGTCACATCGACGCCGTAATCCGCAGCGGTCTTTTCCTCGAGCGGCTTCTTCTTCGCCTTCATGATGTTCGGCAAGCTCGCGTAGCGCGGCTCGTTCAGCCGCAGGTCCACGGTCACGATCGCCGGCAGCTTGACCCGGATCGTCTGCAGCCCGCCATCGACTTCGCGCGTCACCTCGGCATGTTCGCCGTCGATCTTCACCGCCGAGGCGAACGTCGCCTGCGGCCAGTCGAGCAGGGCCGCCAGCATCTGGCCTGTCGCGTTCATGTCGTTGTCGATCGCCTGCTTGCCGGCGATCACCAGCCCCGGCGCTTCGGCCTCGACGACGGCCTTCAGGAGCTTCGCCACCGCCAGCGGCTCGATGTCGGTCGTGACGTCCTCGCTCGCGACGATCAGGATCGCCCGGTCCGCGCCCATCGCGAGGCCGGTGCGCAGCGTCTCCTGCGCCTGCTTGACGCCGATCGACACGACGACGACCTCGTCGGCCTCTCCCTTCTCGCGGATGCGCAGCGCCTCCTCGACGGCGATCTCGTCGAACGGGTTCATCGACATCTTGACATTGGTCAACTCGACGCCCGAGCCGTCCGCCTTGACCCTCGCCTTGACGTTGTAATCGATCACGCGCTTCACGGGCACGAGGATTTTCATGGGCGCTCCTTTGCCGCTCGACCGCACCCCTCGGCCGGGCCGCCGGAGGGCCCCACCGGCCGTCTCCGCACGCGCCCGCGCCCCGGGCGGCGGGTTCAACACGCAGTTTGTCTAAGGGCGGGGCCGGGGGCGCGCAACAGGAACTTGAGCGGACGCCGCGTCAGCCCGGGCCGCGTCACGCGATCCGCAGTCCTGCCAATTCGACGAGCACCGCGGCGTAGAGGGCGAGGCTCGCCGTCAGCACGAAGACGTGCCAGATCGCCGTGTGGAACGGAAGCTGGTCCCAGATGAGAAAGACCACGCCGATCGTGTAGAGCAGGCCCGCCGACACCACCAGCCGGTAGCCCTCGGTCGACATCCTGTCGAGGATGGGACCGCCCGCAACCAACGCCGCCCAGCCCATCGCGAGGTAGAAGGCGACCGTCAGGCCGAAGAGCTGCCGCGCCACGATCATCTTCAGCGATACGCCCGCGACGGCGGCGGCCCAGAGCCCCGCCAGGAACGGCATCGCGGGCGGTCCGGTCATCACGGCGAAGGGCGTGTAGGCGCCGGCGATCTTCAGGTAGATCGCCGACTGGTCGAGCCGTCGCAGCCGGTCCTTCCAGGTCTCCCAGGGCGTCATGTGGTAGAGCGCCGAACAACTCAGCATCACCAGCAGCGTCGCGCCGTAGATCGCCGCGGCGAGCACCAGCCGCCGGTCGTCAAGCCAGGTGAAGGCCAGCGTCACCAGCACCGGGACGGCGAGGAGCGCGGTCAGCACGCCAGTGACATGCACCGCCGCGTCCGTCAGCCGCTCGGCCCGTGTGTAGGTTCTGATGACCTGCGTCGTCCCGTCCATCGCGAAGCGTCTCCTGCGGCCATGCGTGGCGCAAGAACCGCCAGCACCATATAAGCACGAGAACGTGTCGTTTTGATGGGGCTTCGCGGAAATGTGGTTAAGTTCGCGGAGACCGCGGAGCGGCGCCTGCCGAACGGCCTCAGCGGTTCGCGCCCGGCGTCCACAGCACGTCGGCGCGCCCTTCGTCGTTGGCGACGCGCGCGGCGACGAACAGCCAGTCGGACAGGCGATTGACGTACTTGATCGCCTCCGGATTGACCGTCTCGAGCGACGCCAGTTCGACCATGCAGCGCTCCGCACGCCGGCACACGGTCCGCGAAAGGTGCAGGTAGGCCGACAGCGCCGCGCCGCCCGGCAGCACGAAGCTGCGCAGCGGCGCGAGGCGCCCGTTCATCGCGTCGATTTCACGCTCCAGCCGGTCGACCTGGGACGAGACCATGCGAAGCCGCGGATGCGGCGCCTCGGCGTCGTGCTCGATGTCGGGCGTGCAGAGGTCGGCTCCGAGGTCGAACAGGTCGTTCTGCACCCGCTCGATGCCCGGTCCGGATGCGGCGTCGGCGTGCAGCCGCGCAAGGCCCAGCGTCGCGTTCAATTCGTCCACCGTTCCGTAAGAACTAACGCGCAAAGCGTGCTTGGACACGCGCGAGCCATCGCCCAACGCGGTCTCGCCGGCATCGCCGGTCCGGGTATAGATGCGGTTCAGTACGACCATCGGTCAGGATCCTCAGCGGCGGGAGATGTAGACGAACGCCAGGATCAACAGCACGGCGACGAATTGAAGCAGAATGCGCAGCCGCATGATCTTGTTGGCGTACTTCTTGTTGAACTCGCCGCCGCGCGAGAAGGTGTAGATGCCGAACAGCAGCACTCCCAGCACCGCGAGGCAGGCGGCGACGACGACGTAGAACAGCGGATCGCTTGCCATATGGCGGAGCCTCCAGTCAGTGGAGCGGCGCGAAAGCCGGAATGCGGGAAACCGGGGCGCGGCGCGGTGGTGGAAAGTCGCGCATCTTTGCGGTAAGGTCGAGGGGCGATTTGAGCGGAATTCCTGGTTCTGTTGCAGCCCGCCCGGCGGCTGTCTTTCCGCGCCACGAAGCGAAAGCATCGAAGAGGACGCGGTACTTGGGAGATTGCCCGTGAAATACGTAATGACCTGGAAAAAGAAACGCCACGGAACGACTGCAGAGTTCGAGGCGGCGCAGCACCGCGTGCTGGAGTTGATGCGCGTCTGGCGGCGGCCCGAAGGCGTTACGATCCGCGAATTCGTCGTGAAGGTCGGCGAGCCGGGCGGGTATGTCGTGTTCGAGGCCGATGACTTGGCGGACGTGCATCGCGAGACGGCGGCCTTCTCGTCGCTGAACTTCCACATCGATCCGGTGATCGACATCGACGATGCGCTCGCGGCAATCGGGGTCGCAATCGAATGGCGGGATTCGGTCGTCTGACCCGGCGTCTGATCGCGCCGCCGAAGGTCTGAAGAGGTCTCGGCCAGGTTGACAGGCCGAAAAGAGACGTCATTTCACTACTTTGGCGGCCTCGCAAATATACGCAGACCGGTTCCGCCGTCACATCCGCGTCGACAGCGCATCGAGCGCCCGCGTCGGCAGCAGGCGCGTCAGGACCGCCATCACCCGCGTCGGCGTCGTGACGCGGTAGCGCGGCGACGGGTTGCGGCTCTCCAGCGCCCGGATCAGCTTCGCCGTAACCGCCGCCGGCGGCAGTTCGAAGCGGCCCTTTTCCGCGTGCGGCCCGTATAGGCGCTTCAGCAGCCGCTCCTCGTAGGCAGCTGCGTGCGGCGAGGCCCTCCAGTCGATCCAGCGCTCGAAATGCGGGACCGACTTTTCGCGGAACGGCGTCGCGATCGGGCCCGGCTCGATCAGGATCACGTGCAGGCCCGATCCGCGGAGCTCCAGGCGCAGCGTGTCGGTGATCCCCTCCAGCGCGAACTTCGTCATGTTGTAGGCGCCGCGCCAGGGGAGGGCTGCGAAGCCGAGCACGCTCGAGTTCATCACGATCCGGCCAGTCCCCCGCGTCCGCATCGCCGGCAGGATGCGGTTCGTCAGGTCGATCTGCCCGAGCAGGTTCGTCTCCAGGATCGCCCGCAGCCCGTCGCGCGGCAGGTCCTCGACCGCGCCGGGGATCGCGTAGGCGCCGTTGTTGAAGAGCGCGTCGAGCCGCCCTGCGCTCCGCTCCAGCGCCTCCGCCGCGCCGCGCGCCACGCTGGCGTCGTCCGCGAGATCCAGCACGAAGCTCTCCAGCCCCCCGGCTCGCAACCGCGCACAGTCCGCTTCCTGCCGGCAGGTCGCAAAGACCCGCCAGCCGCGCGCAGCCAGCGTCCGAGCCGCGTCGAGACCGATGCCCGACGAGCACCCGGTGATCAGGATCGCGCGCGTCATCCGCCCTCCGAGCGCCGTTCAGGCGCGCAATCTGACGGTAGCGCGGGCCGCGCGCAAGCGGGCGCGCCGGCTTTTGTCTGGACCGCCCATTGCGCCCGCGTTACACCACATCTATGGCCGACGAGACCGATGCCCCCGACATGCCGACAGGCGAGACCAGCGAGCTGCTGGCCCGTGCGCTCGGCGATCGCTATCTGACCTATGCGCTCAGCACGATCATGCACCGCGCGCTGCCGGATGCGCGCGACGGTCTGAAGCCCGTTCATCGCCGCATCCTCTACGCGATGCGCGGCCTTCGCCTCGACCCGACCTCCGCGTTCCGCAAATGCGCCAAGATCGTCGGCGAGGTGATGGGCAACTACCATCCGCATGGCGACCAGTCGATCTACGATGCGCTGGCCCGCCTCGCGCAGGACTTCAACATCCGCTACCCGCTGGTCGACGGTCAGGGCAACTTCGGCAACATCGACGGCGACAACCCGGCCGCCCAGCGCTACACCGAGGCGCGCCTGACCGCCGCTGCGGCCGCGCTGATGGAGGGCCTCGGCGAGGACGCCGTCGATTTCCGCGACAACTACGACGGCTCCGAGCGCGAGCCGGTCGTGCTGCCGGCGGCGTTCCCGAACCTGCTCGCGAACGGCTCGTCGGGCATCGCGGTCGGCATGGCGACCAACATTCCGCCGCACAATATCGACGAGCTGATCGGCGCCTGTCTGCATCTGATCAGGGCGCCGAACGCGCGCGACGAGACGCTGCTCGACCACATCCAGGGACCCGACTTCCCGACGGGCGGCATCATCGTCGAGTCTCGCGCCTCGATCAAGGAGACCTACCGGACCGGCCGCGGCGGCTTTCGCCTGCGGGCGCGCTGGGCCACCGAGGATCTCGGCCGCGGGACCTGGCAGATCGTCGTCACCGAGATCCCGTACCAGGTCCAGAAGGGCAGGCTGATCGAGCGGATCGCCGAGCTGATCAACGCAAAGAAGATCCCGATCCTCGCCGACGTGCGCGACGAGAGCGCCGAGGACCTGCGGATCGTGCTCGAGCCGCGCGCACGCACCGTTGATCCGCAGATGCTGATGGAGATGCTGTTCAAGGCGAGCGACCTCGAGACCCGCTTTGCGATGAACATGAACGTGCTGATCGACGGCCGCATGCCAGAGGTCGCGTCGCTGAAGACGGTGCTGCGCGCATTCCTCGACCACCGCCGCGAGGTGCTGCTGCGCCGGTCCCGCTTCCGGCTCGACAAGATCGACGCCCGGCTCGAGATCCTCGACGGGCTGATCATCGCCTTCCTCAACCTCGACCGGATCATCCAGATCATCCGCACCGAGGACGAGCCGAAGCCGGTGATGATGGCCGAGTTCGGGCTCAACGACGTGCAGGCCGAGGCGATCCTGAACACCCGCCTGCGCAGCCTGCGCCGGCTCGAGGAAATGGAGTTGCGCGCCGAGCGCGACGCGCTGGTCGCCGAGCGGGCCGAACTGTCCGCGCTGCTCGCCGACGAGGAACTGCAGTGGGACCGGATCTCGGCCGAGTTGCGGGCGGTCCGCAAGACCTTCGGCAAGTCCGCTCCCGGCGGCGCCCGGCGCACCGAGTTCGACGACGCGCCCGAGATCGAGGAGATTCTCGTTCGAGCAGATGATCGAGCGCGAGCCCGTCACCGTCGTCTGCTCGGAGATGGGCTGGATCCGCGCGATGAAGGGCCACCTCGCGGCGGACGCGGAGCTCAAGTTCAAGGACGGCGACGGACCGGGCTTCTTCCTTCATGCCGAGACCACCGACAAGCTGCTGATGATGGCGTCTAACGGCCGCATCTACACGCTGTCGGCGGCGACCCTGCCCGGCGGGCGCGGCATGGGCGAGCCGGTCCGCCTGCTTGTCGACCTGCCGAACGAGGCCCGGCCGATCGCGCTCATCGTGCACCGGCCGGGGGGCAGGCTGCTGCTGGCCTCGAGCGCAGGCGACGGCTTCGTGCTGCCGGAGGACGAGGCGCTGGCGCAAACCCGGAACGGTCGCCAGGTGATGAACCTCAGCGCGGCTGCGAAGGTTCAGGTCTTCCGTCGGATCGAGGCCGGCGATCACGTCGCGGCCGTCGGCGAGAACCGCAAGATGCTGGTCTTCCCGCTGGCCGACCTGCCCGAGATGGGACGCGGCAAGGGCGTGCGGCTGCAGAAGTTCAAGGACGGCGGCCTGTCGGACGCTCGAATCCTGACGCTGGCGGACGGGCTGTCGTGGAAGGACCCGGCGGGCCGCACCCGCACGGTTGGCCAGGGCGAACTCGCCGACTGGATAGGCGCGCGGGCCTCCGCGGGGCGGATGGCGCCGCGCGGCTTCCCGCAGGACAACCGCTTCGACTGAACCAGAAGAGACAGGAGGACACGCTTGATGAGACGCCTTCTTTCCGCCGCCGCGGCCGCGGCCCTGCTTGCGCTTTCCGCCTGCGTGGACACGAACTCCGCCGAGGTGTCCGGGGGCGGCACGGTTTCGGCGACCGTCGCCGCCGTGCATCCGTCCGACCGGACGATTGATCTGGTCTCGGAATCTGGCGAGCGGTTCAGGGTCACGGCGACCGACCAGATGCGCAACTTCGACCAGATCGAGCTCGGCGACGTGGCGACGCTGGAGATCTACGGCTCGGTCATGGTCCGCGTCGCGGGCGAGGGGGCGCCGAGCGCGCCGCAGACCTTCGCGGTGATGGGCCGGTCGCCGGAAGGGGCGCTGCCGGCGGGCGTCGCGGGCGTCGTGACGACCGCGACGCTGGGGTTCGTCTCCTACGATCCGGAGACCTTCGACGCGGTGTTGACGATGCCGGACGGCGACATCATAACCGTGCCGGTCGAGCCCGAGATGCGTGGCTTTGCGGCCGCCCGCCGGGCGGGAGAGCGGATCGAGGTCACCTTCACGGATGGCGTCGCGCTGTTTGTCGAGCCTCCGGCGGCCTGATCGGGTCGCACGATGCGACCGGTCATCATGTCCTTGAACTTGCTGTGAAATTCGTTTCTCGTTAACTGGGGAGAAACTTTCTTGGACTGCGGTCTCACCAGCCGCCAAAGCGTCGCCATTCCAGCAGGTCGGGGCCTGCCTGCGGCACGACGTGATAGCGGTCGTGCTGGGCGGCGGTGGCGCAGGCGTGGTTCGGCAGGATGCGCAGTCGCGCGCCCACCGGCAGGGCCGGCATCGGTCCTGCGGCGCCCGGGCGGAGCGCGACGATGCCGTGCTCCTGGTTCGCCGTCGCGAGGATAAGGTCCGGCAGGATCCGGCCCTCGGCGTCGCAGACCATGCCGTAGCCTTGGTCGACGGCCTGGACCGCGGTGCCGCGGTCGCGCGACATCGCCATCCAGCCCGCATCGACCAGCGTCCAGCCGCGCGCCTTCTGATGCCCGATCACCGTCGTCAGCACCGAGAGCGCGATGTCCTCGGGCGCGCAGACGCCGATCCCCGCCATCACGAGGTCGAAGAGCACGTAGACGCCGGCGCGTATCTCGGTGACGCCGGTCAGATCTCGCGCCGCGTGGGCAGTCGGGGTGGAGCCGACGCTGACGATCGGGCAGGGGAGGCCGGCCGCGCGCAGCGCCTCGGCGGCGGCGACGACCGCCGCGCGCTCACGCTCGGCGAAGGCCGCATGGGCGTCGTCGCCCGCGACCGTGTAGCTCTCGCCGGCATGGGTCATCACGCCGCGCAGGGTCGCGCCGCCGGCGTGCAGGATGCGCCCGACCGCGATCAGGCCGGCATCGTTCGGCGCGAGGCCGCCGCGATGGCCGTCGCTGTCGATCTCGATCAGCACCGGGATCGCGTCGCCGGAAGCGGTCGCCGCCGCCGCGACCGCCGCGGCCTGCTCGGGGCTGTCGAGGATCACGCTCAGGTCGACGCCGCCCGCGCGGATCGCGAGCACGCGGTCGAGCTTCTGCGGCGCGATGCCGACCGCGTAAAGTATGTCGCGCATTCCGGCCGCGGCGAAGACCTCGGCCTCGGCGAGCGTGGAGACCGTGCAGGGTCCGTTGCCGCCGTCGAGCACCCGGCGGGCCGCCTCGACCGACTTCGTCGTCTTCAGATGCGGGCGCAGGCTGACGCCAAGTCGCGTCGCCCGCGCGGCCAGCCGGTCGATGTTCCGCATCATCTTCGCCTCGTCGAGAAGCAGGCATGGCGTCTGCAGCGTGGCGATGTCGGCGGGGGCGGTCGTGGCGTCGGTCGTCGGGGCGGTCATGGGGCGCGGGTCTCCTGTGGCGGCTTGGGTCCAAGCTCTGCCCGTTCCCGCCCGGCGCGACAAGACCCGCTCTGGCTTGTGCGCGGGGCCGGAGAATGAGAACATGACGTGAACATTCCTATCCGGCGAGTCCCCGATGTCCGTCACGCTTCAGACCCGTTCCGTTCGTCCCGCCGGGGAGGTTACGCTCGCCGCCGGCGTCGGACTCGCGCGCGGACGGGCGCACGAGGTCGCAGGCGGGGCGCGGCGGGTCTTCGCGCTGGCGCTGGCCGGGCGGATGGCCGGGCCGATCCTGTGGCTGCGCCCGCGCTGGACGGCCGAGCGGCTGATGGGCGACGGCGTCGTCGGCTGGATCGAGCCGGGCCGGCTGGTCTTCGGCGAGGCGCGCACGCCGCTGGAACTGCTCTGGGCCGCCGAGGAGGCGCTGCGCACCGGGCTGATGCCGCTGATCGTCGCCGAACTGCCCGAGCCGCCGGGGCTGACCGCGGTGCGGCGGCTGCACCTGGCCGCCGAGGCCGGGGCCGAGGCGCGCGCCGCGCCGCTGATGCTGCTGCTGACGCCGGGGCAGGGCGGCGCGCCCGGCGTCGAGACGCGCTGGCGCGTCGATCCCGCGCCCGGCTGGGCGCGCGGCGGCGGCCCGTGCTGGCGCATCCGCCGCGACCGCGCCCGGATGGCGCCGCCGGCGGCCTGGGAGATGCGGCGCGGCGGCGGCGAACTGACGCTGGAGCGGGTCGCGCACGAGCCGCCGCCAGATCGATGAAGGCGAAGTCGTTTCATTTCAGGCGCTTGACCCGTATGTCCCGCGTGGCTACTGCTGGCGGCGTCCGAAAGTCCTGAAAGGCCAAGGCGGCATGAAGACGATCTTTGTCCTGAACGGACCGAACCTGAACCTGCTCGGCCAGCGCCAGCCCGAGATCTACGGGCGCGAGACGCTCGCCGACATCGAGGCGGCCTGCCGGAAACTGGCCGGAGATCTCGGTTTCGCGCTGCGCTTCCACCAGTCGAACGCGGAAGCCGCGCTGATCGACTGGATCCACGAGGCCCGGCTGGAGGCCGCCGGCATCGTCATCAACCCGGCCGCCTACACGCATACCTCGGTCGCGATCCGGGACGCGCTCGCCGCCTGTGACCTGCCTGCGATCGAGGTCCACCTGTCGAACGTGCATGCCCGCGAGCCGTTTCGCCATCATTCGTACGTGTCGGGCGTCGCGAGCGCGGTCATCGCCGGCTGCGGCCCGCAGGGGTACGAGTTCGCGATCCTGCGGCTGGCGCGGCTGGTGGGCTGAAGGGGATCTGCCCCGATCCGGCCCCGCCGGATCGGGACGCGCCTGCCTGCCCCCGGCAGGCGCGTTCGCGCCAGCCCAGGCAGGCGCGCCCCGATCCGCGACCGGACGCGATGCCCGACCCCACTTGCCTGCCGCATTGAGCGGCCGGCAACGGACCGGGCGACCGTCCGCCGGACGGTCGCTGATCCGGTCCGGGGCTTGCGTCCGCGGGGCGGGGCGGGCGCTGACCGGGCTGACGCCCGGTCGCAAGGCCCGTGCCGAGGCGCGCCTCCGCCGTCAGCCGTGGCTGCCCCAAGGACCGTGGAAGCCGCTTCCCTCGCGGTCGGTGCGCGCGAAGCCGTGCGCGCCGAAGAAGTCGCGCAGGCCCTGCAGCAGGTTCGCCGTCGAGCGGCCCGAGCGCATCATGTCGAAATAGCCGAGCGCCGCGCCGAGCGCCGGGACCGGCGCCCCGGTCAGCGCCGCGTCGGCGACGACCGCGCGCAGCGACGGCACGGCCTCCCGCAGCCGGTCCGCGAAGTCCGGCGCGAACATCAGGTTGCGCATCGGATCGTCGGTCAGCGCCGTCGCCATGTCGTCGAGCATCGCCGAGCGGATGATGCAGCCCGCGCGCCAGACGCGCGCGACCTCGGCCATCGGCAGGTCCCAGCCGAACTCGGCCGAGGCGGCGGCGAGGAGGCCGAAGCCCTGCGCGTAGCAGGCGATCTTGCCGGCGAGCAGCGCCGCCTCGAGCCGGTCGAGATCGGGCGCGCCGTCGATGCGGCCCGGCGCGCCGAAGAGCTCCTGCCCCGGTCCGGCGCTCGGCGATCCGCGCCGAGATGTTGCGCGCGGCGACCGCCGCCTCGATCGCCGTGTCGGGCGCGCCGAGATGCAGCGCCTCGATCGCGGTCCAGCGGCCGGTGCCCTTCTGGCCGGCGCTGTCGAGGATGACGTCGACCATCGGCCGCGCCGCTGTCGGGATCGGTCGCGCGCAGCACCTTGCCGGCGATCTCGATCAGGTAGGACTTCAGCGGGCCCTCGTTCCAGCGCTCGAAGACCGGCGCGATCTCGGCCGCGCTCATGCCGTGGCCGTCGCGCAGCACGCCGTAGATCTCGGCGATCATCTGCATGTCGGCGTATTCGATGCCGTTGTGCACGGTCTTGACGAAATGGCCGGCGCCGTCGGTTCCCATCCAGGTCGCGCAGGGCGCGCCGTCGAAATCGGCGGCGATCGCCCGCAGGATCGGCGCGACGCGGTCCCAGGCGTCGCGCGGGCCGCCGCCCATGATCGAGGGCCCGTGGCGCGCGCCCTCCTCGCCGCCGGAGACGCCCGATGCCGAGGAAGGGCGCGCCGACCGCCTCGGCCTCGGCCGAGCGGCGTCGGGTGTCGCGGAAGTTCGCGTTGCCGGCGTCGATGATCAGGTCGTCGGGGCCGAGCAGCGGGCGCAGCGCCGCGATCATCGCGTCGACCGGGTCGCCGGCCGGCACCATCAGGATGATCGCGCGCGGCGTCTTCAGCGCGGCGACGAGGTCCTCGAGCGTCGGGCAGGGGACGAGGCGCGGGGCGAGGTCGCCGGCCTCGGCGACGAACGTCTCCGTCACGCGGGTCGTGCGGTTGAAGACCGCGATGTCGGAGCCCTTCTCGGCGATGTTGAGCGCCAGCGCCGACCCCATCGTGCCGAGACCGACCAGACCAATATCCGCTTCCATCGCGCAACTCCCTTCGGGACGGCGATGACCTCGCGCGCCCATGTCGACTTCCGCGCGGACTATTGCAGCAGCCGGACGGACGGGGCAAGGCGCGGCGGTCAGCGGCCCGGCGGGCCGGCGGCGGCGGCGGGGCGCGCCGCATCCGGCGCCGCGGTCTCGAAGGCGGCCGCCATCAGCGTGCGCGTGTAGGCGGTCTTCGGCGCGTCGAAGACCGCGTCGCCGTCGCCGGCCTCGACCACGTCGCCGTTCTGCATGACGACGACCTTGTGCGCGAGGGCGCGCACGACGCGCAGGTCGTGGCTGATGAACGCGTAGGCGAGGTCGTGCTTCTTCTGCAGCGCGCGCAGCAGGTCGACGATCTGCACCTGCACGGTCATGTCGAGCGCCGAGGTCGGCTCGTCGAGGATGACGAGCTTCGGCTGCAGGATCATTGCGCGGGCGATCGCGATGCGCTGGCGCTGCCCGCCGGAGAACTCGTGCGGGTAGCGGTCCATCATCGCGGGGTCGAGCCCGACTTCGTGCAGGATCGCCGCGACCTTCGGGGCCGTATCGCCGGCGCCGCCATGCACGCCAAGGCCCTCGGCGACGATCTGCTCGATCGACATGCGCGGGCTGAGCGAGCCGAACGGGTCCTGGAACACCATCTGCATGTCGCGGCGCAAGCCGCGGAGATCCTTGTTCTTCAGGCCCTGGATGTCGCGGCCCATGAAGACGATCCGACCCTCGGACGAGATCAGCCGCATCATCGCCAGCGCCAGCGTCGTCTTGCCCGAGCCGCTTTCGCCGACGATGCCGAGCGTCTCGCCGGCGCGGATCGACACCGTCGCCTCGTTGACCGCCTTGATGTGGCCGACCGTCCGGCGCAGCAGCCCGCGCTTGATCGGGAACCAGACGCGCAGGCGGTCGGTCTCGACGACGACCGGCGCGCCCGCGGGCACCGGATCGGGGCGGCCGGTCGGCTCGGCGCCCAGCAGCTTGCGCGTATAGGGGTGCTGGGGCCGCGCGAAGATCTCGGCTGTGCGCCCGGTTTCGACGATCTCGCCGCCCTGCATCACCGCAACGCGGTCGGCGATCGCGCGCACGATCCCGAGATTGTGGGTGATGAACAGCAGCGACATCCCGCGCTGGCGCTGCAGGTCGGCCAGCAGGTCGAGGATCTGCGCCTGGATCGTCACGTCGAGCGCCGTCGTCGGCTCGTCGGCGATCAGCAGGTCCGGGTTGTTCGCGAGCGCCATCGCGATCATCACGCGCTGGCGCTGGCCGCCCGAGAGCTGGTGCGGATAGGCGCCGAGCCGGGACTGCGGGTTGCGGATGCCGACCTGGGTCAGCAGTTCGAGGATCCGCTCGGCCGCCGGCTTGCCGGTCAGGCCCTGGTGCAGCGCGAGGCTTTCGCCGATCTGCCGCTGGATCGTGTGCAGCGGGTTCAGCGAGGTCATCGGCTCCTGGAAGATGAAGCTGATGTCGTTGCCGCGGACCGCGCGCAGCGTGCGGTCGTCGGCCCCGATCATCTCGCGGCCGCGATACACGACCGAGCCGGTCACCTCGGCGTTTTCGGGCAGCAGGCGCACCGTCGACAGCGCGGTGACCGACTTGCCCGAGCCGCTCTCGCCAACGATCGCCAGCGTCTCGCCGGCCCGGATGTCGAAGCTGACGCCCCGGACCGCGTCGGTCCGCCGGCCGCCCTGGTGGAAGCCGACGCGCAGGTCGCGCACGTCGAGCAGCGGCTCGGGGAGGTCCACTCTGCCGGTGTCCTTCATGTCGCTCACCGGAACGTCTTGCGCGGGTCGAAGGCGTCGCGCACGCCCTCGAAGATGAAGACCAGCAGCGACAGCATGATCGCGAAGGTGAAGAACGCGGTGAAGCCGAGCCAAGGCGCGTTCAGCCGGTTCTTGCCCTGCAGCGCAAGCTCGCCCAGCGACGGGTAGGACGGCGGCAGGCCGAGGCCGAGGAAGTCGAGCGCGGCGAGCCCGCCGATCGCGCCGGTGATGATGAAGGGCATCAGCGTCAGCGTCGCCACCATCGCGTTCGGCAGCACGTGGCGGAACATGATCGTGATGTCGCCGACGCCGAGGGCGCGGGCGGCGCGCACGTACTCGAAGTTGCGCGCGCGCAGGAACTCGGCGCGGACGACGCCGACCAGCGACGTCCACGAGAAGAACGCGATCAGCAGCGTCAGCAGCCAGAAGTTCATCGTGAAGATCGCGCTGAGGATGATGATGATGTAGAGGCTTGGCATGTTCACCCAGATCTCGACGATGCGCTGGAAGAACAGGTCGAGCCAACCGCCGAAATAGCCCTGGAAGGCGCCGGCGACGATGCCGATCAGGCTCGAGATCACCGCGACGACCAGCGCGAACAGCACCGAGATGCGAAAGCCGTAGATCACGCGCGCGACGACGTCGCGGGTCTGGTCGTCGGTGCCGAGCCAGTGCGCGCGGTCGGGCGCCGAGGGGGCCGAGGCGACGCCGTAGTTGATCGTGTTGTAGCTGTAGGGAATGATCGGCCAGATCGCCCAGCCGCGGCTCGCCAGCGGCTCTCCGTCGACGACGCCGGTCCGGGCCTGGGTGAGCACGCCCTCGGGATCGTCGAGGCAGGCCTCGAGCCCGTTGGTCGCGATCAGGCAGCGCACCTCGGGCGCGTGGTATTCGGCCTCGGTCTGGAACTCGCCGCCGAAATCCGCCTCGGAGTAGAAGCTGAAGACCGGGAAACGCCACTGGTCCTGGAAATGCACGACCAGCGGCCGGTCGTTGGCGACGAACTCGGCGCAGAGCGTGACGACGAAGATCGCGAGAAAGACCCACAGCGACCAGAAGGCGCGGCTGTTGGCGCGGAAGTTGGCGAGGCGCCGGCGTTGCAGGGCGTTCAGTCGCATTACGTCTCGCGGCTTTCGAAGTCGATGCGCGGATCGACCCAGACATACATCAGATCGGACAGGAGGCCCACGATCAGGCCGAGCAGGCCGAAGACGTAGAGCGTTCCGAAGACGACCGGGTAGTCGCGCTGGATCGCGCTCTCGTAGGCGAGCCTTCCCAACCCGTCGAGCGAGAAGATCGTCTCGATGATCAGCGAGCCGCCGAAGAACACGGAGATGAAGATGGCGGGAAAGCCGGCGATGATGATCAGCATCGCGTTGCGGAACACGTGGCCGTAGAGCACCCGGCGCTCGGCCAGTCCCTTGGCGCGGGCGGTGACGACGTACTGCTTCTTGATCTCGTCGAGGAACGAGTTCTTGGTCAGCAGCGTCATCGTCGCAAAGGCGCCGATCGTCGAGGCGGTGACCGGCAGCGCGATGTGCCACAGGTAGTCGAGCGCCTTGCCGACCAGGCTCAGGCTCTCCCAGTCGTCGCTGGTCAGGCCGCGCAGCGGAAACACGCGCCAGTACGAGCCGCCGGCGAACAGCACCAGCAGCATGATCGCGAAGAGAAAGCTCGGGATCGCATAGGCGACGATGATCGCGCCGCTGGTCCAGGTGTCGAAGGGCGTGCCGTCGCGCATCGCCTTGCGGATTCCGAGCGGGATCGAGATCGCGTATGCGAGCAGCGTCGACCACAGCCCTAGCGTGATGGAGACCGGCATCTTCTCCAGCACGAGGTCGACGACGCTGATCGAGCGGAAGTAGCTCTCGCCGAAGTCGAAGGTCAGGTAGTTCTTCAGCATCAGCAGGAATCGTTCGGCCGGCGGCTTGTCGAAGCCGAACTGCCGCTCGAGGTCTGCGATGAACTCGGGCGGCAGGCCTTGGGCGCCACGGTACTCGCCGGTTCCGCCGCCGCCGACGCTGTCCGATCCGCCGCCGCTGATGCGCGATGTCGCGCTGGTGTCGCTTTCGAGCTGGGCGATGATCTGCTCGATCGGGCCGCCCGGCATGAACTGGGTCAGCACGAAGTTGATCAGCAGGATCCCGAACAGCGTCGGGATCATCAAGAGGATGCGCCGTGCGATATAGCTGCCCATGTCAGCGCAGCGCGCCCTCGGCCCGCAGCCGGTCGTATTTCGCCTGGTCGAACCACCACGTCTCGTCGCCGCGCGAATAGGACGGGGACGTGTCGGGGCGGCCGAACACGTCCCAGTAGGCGATGAAGTAGCGGTCGTTGTACCAGTTCGGGATCCAGATCTGCTTCGCGCGCAGCACGCGGTCCAGCGCGCGGACGCGGGCCTCCATCGTCTCGCGGTCCCCGGATGCGATGACCTGCTCGATCAGCGCGTCGACGACCGGATCGGCGACGCCGGAATAATTCAGGGAGTCCGGCGTCTCGGCGGCATCGGAGGAGAAGATCTGGCGCAGTTCGAGGCCGGGGCTCAGCGACATGACCAGCCGGCCCGGCATCAGGTCGTAGTCGAATGTCTTCTGGCGCTCCTGCATCTGCGCGGCGTCGATCAGCCGGTAGCTGGCGTCGACGCCCAGCCTGCGCAGGTTGGAGATGAACGGATTGACCACGCGTTCGAAGGACGCGTTGTCGTCGACGAACTCGAGCGTCAGCGTCTGGCCGTCCGCGTTCCGGCGCAGGCCGCCGGCGCCGACGGTCCAGCCGGCCGCGTCGAGCAGGGCCGAGGCCTGGCGGATCGCCGAGCGGTCGAGCTGCTGCGCGCTCATCACCGGCGGCGCCCAGGCGGGCTCGGCGAAGACCTGCGGCGGAAGCCGGTCGCGGAACGGCTCGAGCACGGCGAGCTCCTCGCCTTGCGGCGGGCCCTCGGCCTGCATCGTCGCGGCGTTTTCCCAGAAGCTGTCGGTGCGGCGGTAGAGGCCGTGGAACAGCGTGGCGTTCGTCCATTCGAAGTTGAACATCAGGCCGATCGCCTCGCGCACGCGCGGATCCTGGAACTTGTCGCGGCGCAGGTTGAACCAGAAGCCCTGCGTGCCCGAGGGACGCGCGTCCGGCAGTTCCTCCTTGACGACCCAGCCGTTGCGGATCGCGGGGAAGTCGTAGCCGGTGGCCCAGAGCGCCGAGAAGAACTCCTGGTGGAACAGGTAGGCGCCGGCCTTCAACGCCTCGAAGGCTGCAGTGTTGTCGGCGAAATACTCGTAGACGTAGCAGTCGAAGTTGTTGAGGCCGACGTTGACGGGGAGGTCGGCGCCCCAGTAGTCGGGATTGCGGCAGTAGCGGACCGAGCGGCCCGGCTGCACGTCGGCGACGACATAGGCGCCAGAGCCGACTGGGGGCGTCAGCGTCGACTGGTCGAAGGCGACCTCGTCGTAATAGTGCCTCGGCAGGATCGACAGCGCGCCCGCGAGCGCCGGGAGGTCGCGCTTGGCGGCGGTTTCGGCGAACGTGAACTTGACCTTGTGCGCATCGATCGCCTCGACCGACGCGATGTCGCGGAGCTGAATCCGGTAGGTCGGCGCTCCCTTCTCCATCAGGGTCTCGTAGGTGAAGACCACGTCCTCGGCGGTGATCGGCGCGCCGTCCGAGAAGGTGGCGTCGGGGCGCATGTTGAAGATCGCCCAGGCGCGGTCCTCGGGGTATTCGATCGACTCCGCGACAAGGCCGTAGGCGGAGTCGGGCTCGTCGGCGGATCCCGCGAGCAGGCTGTCGTAGAGCAGTCCGAGCCCCTGCGCAGGCTCACCCTTCAGGATGAAGGCGTTCAGGCTGTCGAAGGTCTGGCTGGCGCCGACGCCGCGAAAGCTCATCGTGCCGCCCTTGGGCGCGTCCGGGTTCACGTAGTCGAAATGCGCGAAATCGGCCGGGTACTTCAGGTCGCCGAACGACGAGATCCCGTGGCTGACGACGACGCCCGTGTCCGACGCCGTCGCGGTCCAGACCGGCCCGATTAGGGCGGCGCCGGCCGCGACGAGCAGCGCTATGGGACGGAGCGGCGCGGCGGACGGGAACCGGACGGGCGAAGTCATCGGGTGATCCTGCGGCAGAAGAAGATTGCGCCGCAGTCTAGGGCGCCCGGCCGCGCGGTAAAGCCGGAACGCGCCGCCCGATCCACAAGATTTCGTGGCCGGGATTCAGTTCGCCGGATCAGTTCGTCTGCGACTCGAGATAAGCGATCACGTTCGCCCGGTCCTGTTCCTTCGGAAGGCCCGCGAAGGCCATCGTTGTTCCCGGCACCCAGTTCTTCGGGTTCTGCAGGAAATGGAACAGTTCCTCAGGCGTCCAGTCGCCGCCATGCGAGGCCATCGCGCTGGAGTAGCTGAAATCGGGCACCGATCCGGCCGGCCGGCCGACCACGCCGTCGAGATGCGGGCCGACAGCGTTCGAGCCGTCGACCTTGTGGCAGGCCGCGCAACGGCGGAAGATCGTCTCGCCCGCAGCGGGATCGGCCGAAGCCATGATCGCCTCGATGTCGATCTCCTCGACCGGAGCCTCCTCGGCCGCCTCGGGCTCCTCGACCGCAACGGCGAACGCGACCTCTTCGGAGTGGGTGTCGAAAATCGCGTGCGCGGCCGTCGAGATCAGCAGGAAAACCAGCAGGCTGCCGCAGGCTGCGCCCACGATCTTCGTGATTTCCATCGTATTCATGGGCTGCACTACCACCTTGTTTCCGGGGGGCGATCCCCCCTCCGCCGCGCTTCAGGAGGTCTTATCCGCATCGCCCGCGGCTGTGCAAGTGCGGAACGCCGACCTCGCTTCCCAATGCCGTCAGCATCTGGCAAGTAGGCGCGCCGAAGGCCGCCGGAGGACGCGCGATGATCCAGACCCAGCCGCAGATCGCCTTTCAGGGCGTGCCCGGCGCCTATTCGCACCAGGCCTGCGCAGAAGCCTTTCCCGACATGTCCGCTATGTCTTGCGCCACCTTCGAGGAGGCGATCGCCGCCGTGCGCGACGGACAGGCGGAGCTGGCGATGCTGCCGGTCGAGAACTCGACCTATGGCCGGGTCGCAGACATCCACCACCTTCTGCCCGAATCCGGGTTGCACATCATCGGCGAGCACTTCCTGCGCGTGCATATCAACCTGCTCGCGCCGCCAGGTTCCGAACTGGGCCAGATCCGGGTCGCGATGAGCCACACGGTGCTGCTCGGGCAGTGCCGGTCGTTCCTGCGCAAGCACGGCATCGCGACGCGTGTCGGCGCCGACACCGCCGGATCGGCGCAGAGCGTCGCCGAGGCAGGCGATCCGGCGATGGGGGCGCTCGCCTCGGAGCTGGCGGGCCGGATCTATGGGCTCGACGTGCTGGCCCGCCACATCGAGGACCAGTCGAACAACACGACGCGCTTTCTGGTGATGGCGCGCGCGCCGCGACCCGCGGAGCTCGGCCCGAACGTGCTCACGACCTTCGTCTTTCGCGTGCGCAACATCCCTGCCGCGCTCTACAAGGCGATGGGCGGCTTCGCGACCAACGGCGTCAACATGACCAAGCTCGAGAGCTACATGGTCAACGGCCACTTCACCGCGACCCAGTTCTACGCGGACATCGAGGGGCATCCCGACGATCCGGCCGTCGCGCGCGCGCTCGAGGAGCTCGGCTTTTTCACGTCGCACGTGCAGGTGCTCGGCATCTACCCGGCGCACCCGTTCCGGCTCGCGCAAGCCGAGATGGCCGCCGGCCGCTGAGCCAGCTCAGTGCGCGAAGCAGGACAGCAGAACGTCGTCCGTCTCCATCGCCTCGGGAGACGTCCGGATCAGCGATCCCTGTGAGCCTTTCGAGTGCCAGACCACCTCGTTTGTCTGGTCGAGCGGCACGTAGCGTGCGCCCGAGCCAGAGGGGCCGCTCTGCATCGGCACGAGCCTGCCCTCCCAGGAGATGACCGCAAGCGAGATTCCGTCGGGCAAGTTGATATAGGCCGCCTGCAGGACCGCGCCGCCGTCGCAGACGTAGGTGACCGACAGCGCCGCGCCTGCGGGAAGCTGCGGGGGCATCGGCGGGTCATCCTGACTCATGGCAGGCGGCGCTGCGGCGCCAAGAGCCAGCATGACCGCCATCAGAAGCGTCTTGCTCATGCGAATGGTCTCTCCTTGCGTGCGAATCAGCCGAGGCTGTCGGATAGCCAGCGCTCGAGCAGGAACCGCGCAATCGAGCCCTTGCGCGCGGGACGGACGTCCGGATCCTGTCCGGTCAGGCCGGCAAGGACCTGCTCCCGGCTCAGCCATCGCGCATCCTCGAGTTCGACCGGATCGAGTTTGATCTCGCGGCTCAGGGCCGTGCCGCGGCAGCCGATCATCAGGCTGGACGGGAACGGCCAGGGCTGGCTCGACAGGTAGTCGACCTGGCCGACCTCGATGCCGGCCTCCTCGCGGACCTCGCGACGCACAGCGCCTTCGATCGACTCGCCCGGCTCCATGAAGCCGGCGAGCAGAGAGAACATGCCGGGCGGCCAGGCCGGCGAGCGCCCAAGCAGCACGTTCTCCGCGTCGAGGATCAGCATGATCACCACCGGGTCGGTGCGGGGGAAGTGCTCGGCGCCGCAGGCGGGGCAACGCCGCTTCCAGCCCGCGTCGGCCGGCCCCGAGGCCGCGCCGCAGCGGGCGCAGAAACCGTGGGTCGCGTGCCAGCCGAGGATGCCCTTGGCGGTGGCGGCGAGGCCAGCGTCGCGCGTGCCGAGCGCGGCCATCGTCGCGCGCAGGTCGCAAAAGCCAGACGTCTCGGGCAGGCGCGGGTGGCGCGTGCGCGTCTGGTCGGCGAAGCCGGGCAGCGACTCGGTCACGCCGTCGGGGCCGGTCCAGTCCAGCAGGTCGCGCGCGAAGCGCGGTGCGCCGTCGACGAGACCGAGGAAGACCGGCGCGCCCGTCTCATCGGCCAGCGCCGGATCGTCGGCGGCCAGCCAGCCCAGCCGCATCGCCTCGCCGCCATCCTGCTCCTCGAGCAGCGGCCGCCCGCGCCACAGCGGCAGCGTCCGGGCGTCGGGATCCGCCGCCAGATCGGCAAGCGCCTGCGCGTCGCCGCGCAGATGCGCCGCGCGGTCCAGTCCGGCCCTGGCGAAGGTCACGGCCTCTGCGTCTCTCATCTGGCGTCGTCTCCGATCCCGGCGTCGAGCGCGCGACATTGCCGCACCGGCGGCGCTCCGGCAATCCGCGCGTCGCCCGAAGACGGCAAAACTCCGCCGTCGACGGGCCGGTGATTTTCGATGGGAAAAATATTCCGGCGCGACCCGTTGTCTAGAACCGGCCGTTGCGGGTAGTCTTGCGGTCGTAAAGTAAGGGGGTCTCGGGTGTCAGGTATGGTGAGCGCGGTGTCATGTGACGTGACCGAAATTCCATCCGGGGCAGACATACCGTCCGACGCTGCGCGCGCGGAGGGTGCGAGCGGGGCTTTCGGGCCGGGACGACGGATAGGCTCGTTGCGGGAACTGCGCAGCCTGGTAGCCGAGGATTGGTCCGTGCACGAGACCATGTTCGCGCCGGGGTTCCAGGCGCTGGCGGTGCACCGCTTCGGGTCCTGGGCGATCGGGAAGAGGTCCGGGCCGGCGAAGAGCATTCTTCGGCGTATCTACTACATCATCAACTGGTTCGTGCGCAGCTTCCACGGCATCGAGGTTCCGGCGGGCGCGACGGTCGGCCGGCGGGTGCGGATCGCGCACCAGAGCGGCATCGTCGTGCACTCGATCGCCCGGATCGGCGATGATTGCCTGATCCGGCAGAACGTGACGATCGGAGTCGCGCGCGGAGGAAAGACCGAGGGCGCTCCAGTCATCGGCGAGCGCGTCGAGGTCGGCGCGGGGGCCGTGATCATCGGCGCGATCAACATCGGTGCGGATACGATCATCGGCGCCAATGTCGTCGTGCGGAACGATGTTCCTCCGGGATCGGTCGTGATCGCGCCCGAGCCGAGGATCAAGGCGCGTGGAGCGCGCAGTGCGGCGGCCGAGCCCCGCGTCTGAGCGCGTCACCAGCGCAGCATTCGCGGGCCTAGCGCCGCGCCGGCCAGACCGACGATGCCGATGCCTGCGAGATACCACAGCCCCCAGAACATCGGGTCGTCCTCGATGCAGTTGACCGCATAGACACTGGCGCCGGCGGCGCCGGCGAGCACGCCGGCGAGTGCGCCCGACAGGCGGGGATGCAGGCTGGCGCCGCGGCGCAGAGCCCAGAACGCGGCGGCCAGAACCGGCAGGCTGACGGAGGGAACGCCGATGAGGCAGACGAGCGGGCCGTGGCGCCCCGCGATGCCGCTGACCCAGTCCGACGCCGGCCGCGTGAGCGCCGCGCCGAGGAACGCCGCGAGGCCGAGGCCCAGCGTCGCTGCGACCGCCCAGCCCCAGACGCCGGGGCGCGCCTCTGGCCGCGCCAGGCGCAGGCAAGCGCCGAAGGCGGCGACGAGGATTGCGGCCGGGAACAGGTGCTTGGCGATCGTGCCAGCTTGACGCAGGGCCTCCGCGAGATCGGGACGCACTCCGTACGCGCCCCAGAACAGCAGCGCGGCCGCCGCCGCGCCGACAGCGAGGGCCAGCGCCAGGATCTGGTCGACCGGCCGCTGCCGGGTCCGGTCTGCCGCCATGGCTCGGATCAGGTCGTCGGTCTTCATTCGATCATGTCCTTCCGTATGGCCGCGAGCTTGCGCAGCCCCCGATGCAGCGCAACCCGCACCGCCGTCTCCGTCATGCCCAGCGTTCCCGCCAGATCCCGCGGGCTCGCGCCTTCCAGCCCGATCGCGCGCACGATCCGCGCCGCCCGAGGCTCGAGGCGCGACAGCACCCGCTCGATGTCGCTGCGCTCCGTCAGGTCGGGCTCGGGCTCGGCTGGCAGCGCCTCGGCGAAGTCCTCGATCGCCAGATGCACCCGCCGCCCGCGCGCCCGGAACGCGTCGACGACCTTGTGGCGCACGATCGCGTAGAGCCAAGGCCGCACCGGCGCGTCCTCGCGCCATGTGTGTCGCTTCTGGTGGATCGCAAGCAGCGTCTCCTGCACGATGTCCTCGCATCCTTCGGGCCCAAGGCCGGAGCCCCGCGCCCGGGCGATCCCGCGGACGATGGGCGCCGCTGCGCGCAGAAACGCGGCATAGGCGCGCTCGTCCCCGCGGTTCGCGGCGCGCAGCAGGTCGTCGAGCGGCGGGCCTCCATCCGGGCGCATTCGGTCTCCTTTCGCAGACGGTCGGGTATTTGTTACGCCATTCGCGGGATATCGCCAAAAATTCCTGTCCGTTTGCGTTCGGCGGTTGCGGCGCCGCAGGATGCCGCCCGCAGGCCCGATCGGGCGGAGCCGGGCGGATTGACGAGCAGGCCTGCGGGCGGGAGGCGGGATGACCGAGGCGCGCGACACGATCAAGGAACGGCTCGGTCGGTTGCTGGCCGCAAAGCTCGAGGAACCGTCGCCTGGTTTCCGGCCCTATGCCTATGGCGACCCCGAGGCGCTGAGGCGCACCCTGCGGCCCGGCGACGTGCTGCTAGTCGAGGGCGCGACGCGGGTCTCGGTGGCGATCAAGTACTTGACGCAGTCGACCTGGTCGCATTCGGCGTTCTATGTCGGCGAGGCTTTGGGCGCGGGCCGCGGCGATCCCAAATGCCTGGTCGAGGCGAACCTCGGCGAAGGCGTCGTCGCCGCGCCGCTCGGCAAGTACGATCATATGCAGGTGCGGATTTGCCGGCCCAAGTCGCTGACGGCCGGCGACCAGCGCAAGGTGCTCGACTTCATGCTCGGCAGCATCGGCAAGAAGTACGACGTCAAGAACGTGACCGACCTGCTGCGCTACATGCTGCCGACCCCGCCGGTGCCGGTCCGCTTCCGCCGACGGATGCTGGCGCTCGGCGCCGGCGATCCGACCCGCGCAATCTGCTCGACGCTGATCGCCGAGGCTTTCGGGCGCGTCCGCTATCCGATCCTGCCCCGGATCACCCGCGACCTGCGCCGCGAGCAGGCGGCCCAGTTCCAGCGCCGCGAGATCCTGCACATCCGACATCACTCGCTTTACGCGCCAAGGGACTTCGACCTGTCCCCTTATTTTCAGGTGGTGAAGCCAACGCTGGAAACGGGATTCGACTACCGGAAGTTGCGTTGGTCGGATTCTGGAGACGAAATCGCCTCGGCCGCTCAGGAGAGTTGATTTGCTGGCAGGTGAAGCCTATGTGACAGGGCCGGCGCGTACTCCGGGCCCCAGACAAGACGATACACGCATACCTGCCATTCCAAATTGGCAGACCAGATGCGTCACGGGACCGTCATAGTGCGCGCGCAACGAAGGACGATAGCAAGGACCACCCCAGTGTTCGACTACGTGGATGAAGTCGCTTTCACCAACGACCAGGGAGCTCGGGCGCAGAAGCTGTTTGCGGCCGTCGTTCTCGCGGCGTTGGATGATGCGATTGCGGACGACAAGAAGTACGGCAACGGCCCGGAGGTCATCGCCCGCTGGGCGCGGTCCCGCGACGGTCGTGAGGTACTGATGTGCGCCGGGATCGATCCCAACGAGCGCACGGTGAAGGGCATGATGGATTTCGTGCGCCGCGGCGTGCGCACCTCGGTGGCGCTGAGCCGCGAGGAGAGCGAGCGCCAGCACCAGCGTGCCGAAGCCGAAGCCGCCTGACGCCGACCCGCCGCGGCGGAGGCCCGTCCTCCGCTGGCCGCCAATCGAAGCCCTGCCGATCCCCGATCGGCGGGGCTTCGCTTTCTTCGGGCTGTCGCGCGTTCGTTCAGAAATCCTCGATGTGGACCACGCCCTTGACGTGCTTCAGAGCGCCCACGACCTGCGGGGTGATCGGATACGTCTCGGGCAGCGCCATCTCGACCTCCGGCAGGTCCGGCGCCATCAGGATCAGGTGGACCGGCCCGAGGTTGCGCATGCCGGGCGCCGCGCGCGCCGTGGCCAGCCGGGCCGCGAGCGACGGCGCGGCCTCGGCCGCGTCGACGAAGATGCGCAAGCCCGCCGTCGCCGCGTTGGCGACCGCGAGGTCGATCGGCTGGACGGCGCGGGCGAGCAGGCTCATGTCCTCGCCCTCGAAAGTCGCCTCGACGGCCAGCACCACGCTGCGCCCGGGCTCCAGCATGTCCTGCGCCTGGTCGAGCACGTCCGAGAACATCCGCACCTCGTAGAGCCCGGTCGGGTCGCTGAGCCGGATGAAGGCGAAGCGGTTGCCGCGCGCGGACTTGCGCAGGTCGACGGCCGAGATCGTGCCCGCGATCCGCGCGACCGCCGCCGCGCTCGAGCCCGCCTTGCGCAGCAGTTCGGCATGGGTCAGCACGCCCTGGCGCTTCAGCGGTCCCTTGTAATCGTCGAGCGGGTGGCCCGACAGGTAGAACCCGACGCCCAGGTGCTCCTGCGCCAGCCGGTCGACCGGCGCCCAGTCCTCTGGATCGGGCAGGCGCGGGGCCGGCAGCGTCGCGGTCGCCTCGCCGAACAGGCTGACCTGCGCCGAGGCGCGCTCGTCATGGGTCGAGCCGGAATAGGCGATCAGCGCCTCGATCGACTCGAAGGCCTTGCGCCGGTTGGAATCGAGCGCGTCGAGCGCGCCGGCGCGGGCCAGCATCTCCAGCGCCTTCTTGCCGATTCGGCGCAGATCGACGCGCGCGGCGAAGTCGAACAGGCCCTGGAACGAGCCGCCGGCGGCGTGCGCCGCGACGATCAGCCGCATCGCGTCCGAGCCGACGCCCTTCAGCGCGCCGAGCCCGTAGAGGATGGCGCCGTCGCGCACCGCGAAGGTGGCCTCGGAGCGGTTCACGCAAGGCGGCCGGATCGGGATCTCGAGCCGGTCGCATTCCTGCTTGTAGCCGCCGAGCTTGTCGGTCAGGTGGATGTCGCAGTTCATCACCGCGGCCATGAACTCGACCGGGTGGTTCGCCTTCAGCCAGGCGGTCTGGTAGCTGACGACCGCATAAGCGGCGGCGTGCGACTTGTTGAAGCCGTAGTTCGCGAACTTGTCGAGCAGGTTCCAGACCTCCTCGGCCTTGGCCTTGCCGACGCCGTTCGCGGCCGCGCCCTTCAGGAACTTCGGCTTCTCGGCGTCCATCGCCTCCTTGATCTTCTTGCCCATCGCGCGGCGCAGCAGGTCGGCGCCGCCGAGCGAGTAGCCCGCCATCTTGCGGGCGATCTCCATCACCTGCTCCTGGTAGACGATGATGCCCTGGGTCTCGTCGAGGATCGGGTCGATGCTCTCGTGCAGGCTCTCGCGCTTCTCCCGGCCGTTCTTGACGTTGCAGAACTTCGGGATGTTCTCCATCGGGCCGGGGCGGTAGAGCGCGACCAGCGCGATGATGTCCTCGATGCAGTTGGGCTTCAGCTGGCGCAGCGCGTCGCGCATGCCCGAGCTTTCCACCTGGAACACCGCGACCGTCTGCGCCGAGGCATAGAGCGCGTAGGACTTCGGGTCGTCGAGCGGGATCGTGCCGATGTCGAGCTCGACGCCGCGCGCCTTCAGGAGGTCGAGGGCGTTGCGGATCACGGTCAGCGTCTTCAGGCCGAGGAAGTCGAACTTCACGAGGCCGGCTTCCTCGACCCACTTCATGTTGTACTGCGTCGCCGGCATGTCGGAGCGCGGATCGCGGTAGAGCGGCACCAGCTCGACCAGCGGCCGGTCGCCGATAACGACGCCGGCGGCATGCGTCGAGGCGTTGCGGTAGAGGCCCTCGAGCTGCTGGGCGATGTCGAGCAGGCGCTTGACCTGCGGCTCGCGCCGGGCCTCCTCGCGCAGCCGGTCCTCGGTCGCGAGCGCCTTCTCGATCGAGACGGGCTTGACGCCGTCGAGCGGGATCATCTTCGACAGCCGGTCGACCTGGCCGTAGGGCATCTGCAGCACCCGGCCGACGTCGCGGACCGCCGCTTTCGACAGCAGCGCGCCGAAGGTGATGATCTGTGCGACGCGGTCGCGGCCGTACTTGCCCTGGACGTAGGCGATGACCTCCTCGCGGCGGTCCATGCAGAAGTCGATGTCGAAGTCCGGCATCGAGATGCGGTCGGGGTTCAGGAACCGCTCGAACAGCAGGCCGTAGCGCAGCGGGTCGAGGTCGGTGATCGTCAGCGCATAGGCGACGAGGCTGCCCGCGCCCGAGCCGCGGCCGGGGCCGACCGGGATGTCGTGCGCCTTGGCCCACTTGATGAAGTCGGCGACGATCAGGAAGTAGCCGGGAAAGCCCATGTTCTCGATCACGCCGAGCTCGAATTCGAGCCGGTCGCGGTAGTCTTCGAGGCTGGCCGCGTGCGGGATGGCCGCCAGCCGCTCCTCCAGCCCCTCGCGGGCCTGGCGGCGCAGCTCCTCGACCTCGTTCTCGGCGAAGCGCGGCAGGATCGGCTTGCGCTTGCGCGGCCGGTAGGCGCAGCGGCGCGCGATCTCGACGGTGTTGTCGACCGCCTCGGGCAGGTCCGCGAACAGCGCGACCATCGCCTCGGAGGGCTTGAACCAGTGCTCGGGCGTCAGGCGGCGGCGGGGGGCCTGCTGGTCGACATAGGCGCCCGTCGCGATGCAGAGGAACGCGTCGTGGGCCTCGAAGAGGTCGGTCGTCGCGAAGTGCACGTCGTTGGTCGCGACCAGCGGCAGGTCGAGATCGTAGGCGAGACCGACGAGGCCCGGCTCGGTCTCCGCCTCGGCGGGCGTCCGGGTCGCGCCGTTCTCCGGGTGGCGCTGGACCTCGACATAGAGCCGGTTCGGATAGAGCGCCGCCAGCCGCTCGGCCAGCGCGCGCGCCTTTGGGGCGTGGCCGTCGCGGATCAGCGTCCCCAGGAGCCCACCGGCGCCGCCGGTGAGGCAGATCAGACCTTCGGAATGGGCTTCGAGGGCATCGAGCGTGACATGGGGCAGGGCCGCGGTCGCGTCGAGATAGTTGATCGACGACAGCTTCATCAGGTTCTCGAAGCCGATCTCGGACTGGGCCAGCAGCACGATCGGCCGGGGCGGGGCCGGGCGCTCGCCGGGATGCGCGGTCGGCGCGTATGCGAGATCGAGTTCGCAGCCGAGGATCGGCTGGATCCCGGCCTTGGCGGCGGTCTCGGAGAATTCCAGCGCGCCGAACAGCGCGCCGCTGTCGGTCAGCGCGACCGCCGGCTGGTCGGCGGCGCGGGCGAGGCCGGGAAGGGCCTTCAGGTGGATCGCGCCCTGAAGCAGCGAATAGGCGGAATGCACTCGGAGATGGATGAATTGGGGCGCTGTCATGGATCGACCCTAGCAGCAGCCTTCGTCCCGATCCAAGGCCTCAAGCATGCCCGCCGTTCGGGCCGCCGATTGCCACATTTCTAAACTACAAGATAAAACAGGAGGTTGATGGGCCTCTGGGCTCGGGACGCCTCGCATTCGTAACTCTGTCATCCGGGTGTCGCAGTTGCGTCACCGAGGCGGGCTAACCCGGCCCCACAGAGCGGCCCTCGCTCCCGACACAGCTATTTGACATGGAGAAGATCCGATGAAAGACGCAGACCTGCGGCACATGTCATTCGACGAGTTCGACGAGGCCCGCGATCCGCGCCCGCAAGGCTGCGACTTCGACCGCGTCGTCGAATCCGCCCTGACCCGGCGCGGCCTGCTCGGCGGCGTGCTGGTCTTCGGCTCGGGCGCCGCCGTCATGGGCATGGGGTCGCTGATGAGCGCGACCTCCGCCCACGCGCAGAAGGCCGCCAGCGGCCGCTTCCCGTTCACGCCGATCGCGGCGCAGACCGACCTGACCGTGCACGTGCCCGAGGGCTTCGAGTGGCGCCCGATGGCGAAGTGGGGCCAGCCGATGTTCTCGGACGTCGCCGACTTCGACCCCGAGACCGGCGTCACCGCCGAGAGTCAGGCCCGGTCGTTCGGCGAGAACACCGACGGGATGGAGACCTTCAACATCGACGGTCACGAGGTCTTGGCGATCAACCATGAATACGTGAACCTCGACCTGATCCTGGCGCAGAACGAGGACAACATGCCGGCCAGCGCCGAGGACGTGCTGAAGTTGCAGAACGCGCAGGGCGTCAGCGTCGTCGAGATCGCGCAGGGGCCGGAAGGCTGGGAGGTCGTGCTCGACAGCCCGTTCAACCGCCGCATCACCAACAACACGCCGATGCGCATCGCCGGCCCCGCCGCCGGGCACGACCTGCTCAAGACCGAGGCCGATCCGGAGGGCGTCGAGGTCCTCGGCACGCTGAACAACTGCGGCTCGGGCCGCACGCCGTGGGGCACCTACCTGACCTGCGAGGAGAACTTCAACGGCTTCTTCGGCTCGACCGATCCTGCGGCCGCGCTGCCGGAAGCCTTCGCCCGCTACGGCATCGAGGCCGAGGGCGGCTACGGCTACGAGAAGTTCGATCCGCGCTTCGACATCTCGCAGAACCCGAACGAGCCGAACCGCTTCGGCTACGTCGTCGAGATCGACCCGTCGGACGCCGATTCGACGCCGGTCAAGCGCACCGCGCTCGGCCGATTCAAGCACGAGAACGCCGAAGTGGTTCTGGCGCCGGACGGCCGCGTCGTCGTCTATCTCGGCGACGACGAGCGCGGCGAGTTCCTCTACCGCTTCGTGTCGACAAACGCCTATGCGCCGGGCGCGCCGACCGACGGCCTGCTCGACGACGGCCAACTCTTCGTCGCGAAGTTCAACGACGACCAGACCGGCGAATGGCTGGCGCTGACCCCCGAGGCGACCGGCATGACGGCCGAGGAGATTCTGATCCACACCCGTCAGGCCGCTTCGGCGGTGGGCCCGACGACGATGGACCGTCCCGAATGGGTCGCGGCCAGCCCGGTCGCGTCGGAAGCATATTGCTGCCTGACCAATAACTCCAAGCGCGGCGACGAAAACGCGAACGCCGGCGGCGACGCGATGGTCGTCGGCGGTCCGAACCCGCGCGCCGCCAACGACTTCGGCCAGATCGTGCGCTGGCGCCCGCATTTGCAGGACCACGCTTCGAACACGTTCGACTGGGATCTCTACGTGATGGCCGGCAATCCGGAAGCGCATACGGACGCCTATGCCGGCTCGGAGAACATCAACACGGGCAATCTCTTCAACTCCCCCGACGGCATGGCCTTCGACACCGCCGGCCTGCTGTGGATCCAGACCGACGGCGACGACTCGAACGAGGGCGACTTCGCCGGCATGGGCAACAACCAGATGCTGTGCGGCGACCCCGCCACCGGCGAGATCGTGCGCTTCCTGACCGGACCGAACGGCTCCGAGGTGACGGGCCTTACCTGGTCGTCGGACCGGCGCACGATGTTTGTCGGCATCCAGCATCCGGGCGGCAGCTTCCCGGACGGCGACGGCCTGCCGCGCTCGACGGTGATTGCCGTGACGCGGACGGATGACGGCCTCGTCGGCTGACGCTGCGTGAACCTGACCGGCCGGGCGCAGGCGCGCGGCCAATTCTCCGACGCGGCCGCTCACGTCATCGTGGGCGGCCGTTTTTAATGCAGCGCCGCAGGTAGCTTCGTTGGTACAGTTCGCGCGATGGCCGCCGCGCGGCCCTTGCCCCTTTGTCGGAGCGCGCATGGCGGTTTGGAAGCAGTTTCTGGCGGCAATGATCCTGATCGCGGGCGCGGTGACGGCCTGGGCGCTGTGGGTTCCGTCCGCCGCGCCGCTGCTGGCGCGGCTCGGACTGCCGGCGTCGGACGCCGCGGCCCCGGGCGCCGGCGGACCTCCGGGCGGCGGGTTCGGCGGCGGCTTCGGAGGCGGAGGGCCCGGCGGGGGGGCGACCGTCGTCACCGGCTCGCCGGTCAGCGAGGGTCGGGCCAATACCCGCGTCACCGCCATCGGGGACGGGCGCTCGCTGCGCTCGGTGGCGGTGACGCCGCTGGTCACCGGCCGGCTCGAGGCGCTGGAGGTGCGGTCGGGCGCGGAGGTCGCGCAGGGCGACGTGATCGCGCGGCTGGATTCCGAACTCGAGGAGATCGCGCTCGAACGGGCGCGGCTGGTCGTCGCGGACGCCGAGGCTGCGTACGACCGGGCCGAGCAGCTGCGCGCGAGAGGCGCCGCGAGCGACGTGCAGGAGCGCGAGGCGCGCCTCGCGCTGGAAGCCGCACGCCTTGAGGAGCGCGACGCCGCTCTGGCGTTTGAGCGTCGCACGATTCTGGCCCCGATCGGCGGCGTCATCGGCCTCTTGCCGGTAGAGCAGGGGATGCAGGTGACGACCTCGACGGAGATCGCGACGATCGAGGACCGCTCGAGCCTGCTGGTCGAGTTCCGCGTGCCGGAGCGGGTCGTGGGCTCGATCGGGGTCGGCGACGCGCTGGTAGCGACGCCGCTGGCGCGCCCGGACCTGACTTTCGAGGGCCGGATCCTCGCGCTCGACAACCGCATCGACCTCGACAGCCGCACGCTGCGCGTTCAGGCGGCGCTGCCGAACGACGGCGACCGGCTGCGCGCGGGCATGGCCTTCGCCATCGAGATGCGGCTGCCGGGCGAGCCGTATCCGCAGGTGGAGGCGCTGGCGATCCAGTGGGGCGCCGAGGGCGCGTTCGTCTGGGCGGAGCGCGACGGCGCGGCCGCGCGCGTGCCGGTGCGGATCGTCCAGCGCAACGCCGAGCGCGTGCTGGTCTCGGCCGAGCTCGTTCCCGGCGAGCGGGTGGTCTCGGAGGGCCTGCAGCGGCTGCGCGACGGCATGCCGCTGAGCTTCGTCGGGGATCCGGCTCCCGGCCGTCGCTGCGCCCGAGGACGGCGCGGCCGAGGCGGTCCCGGCCGCGATGGGCGTGCGGGGCGGATGATGGCGGACCGCGACGACCTCGGCGGCGGCACCGCGCTCTTCGTCCGGCGGCCGATCCTCGCGGCGGTGCTGAGCGCGCTGATCGTCATCGCCGGCGTCGCCAGCATGCTCGGCGTCGAGGTCCGGGAACTGCCGGACGTCGACCGCCCGGTCCTCAGCGTCAGCACGGATTTCGACGGGGCCTCCCCCGAGACGATCGACCGCGAGATCACCGCGCCGATCGAGGGCGCCCTCGGCCGGGTGTCCGGCGTCAAGTCCATCTCGTCCTCGTCGCGCTTCGGCCGCAGCCGGGTGACGGCGGAGTTCACCGACAGCGTCGACCTCGACGTCGCGGCGACCGACGCACGGGACGCGATCGCGCGGATCCGCAACAACCTGCCCGACGACGCCGACGATCCGCGCATCGTCAAGGCCGACGACAACGCCGATGCGGTGATGCGGATCGGCGTGACCTCGCCCGATCGCAGCGTTACCGACCTGACGACGCTGGTCGAGGACCTGGTCGTCGACCGGCTGATCTCGGTTCCCGGCGTCGCCGACGTGCAGGTGAACGGCGACCGGCAGAAGCTGTTCCGGGTCGACGTCGACCCGATGGCGATGGCGAGCCGCGGCCTGACGCTCGCGGAGCTGCGCGCGGCGCTGGCGAATACCGCGTTCGATTCGCCGGCGGGCGAGCTTTCGAGCCGCGACCAGAGCCTGGTCGTGCGGACGACCGCCGCGCTGGCGACGCCGGAGGAGTTCGAGGCGATCCGCCTGCGCGACGACGTGCGCATAGCGGACGTGGCCAGCGTGACGCTCGGTCCCGACCCGGGCGAGAGCGTGCTGCGCGCGAACGGGCAGACCGGGATCGGGCTCGGCATCATCCGGCAGGCGCAGTCCAACACGCTGGAGATCTCGTCGGGCGTGCGCGACGTGGTCGACAGCCTGCAGGCGATCCTGCCGCCAGACGTCTCGATCTTCGTCACGTCGGACGAGGCGACGTTCATCCGCGGCGCGATCGAGGAGGTGCTGAAGACGCTCGGGCTGTCGGTGATGATCGTGGTCGCGGTCATCTACGTGTTCCTGCGCGACCTGCGCGCGACGCTGATCCCGGCGCTGACGATCCCGGTGGCGCTGGTCGGCACGCTGGCGGCGATCTTCCTGGTCGGGTTCTCGGTCAACATCCTGACGTTGCTGGCGCTGGTGCTGGCGACCGGCATGGTCGTCGACGACGCGATCGTCGTGCTCGAGAACATCGTGCGCCGACGCTCCGAGGGTATGGGGCCGCGCGCGGCCGCGGTCATCGGCACGCGGCAGGTGTTCTTCGCCGTCGTCACGACGACGGCGACGCTGGCGGCGGTCTTCGTGCCGCTGTCCTTCCTGCCGGGCCAGGCGGGAGGCCTCTTCCGCGAATTCGGCTTCACGCTGGCGATGGCGGTCGTGCTGTCCTCGGTCGTCGCGCTGACGCTGTGCCCGGTGCTGGCGGCGCGGCTGCTGCGCGCGCCGCCAGCCGAGGAGCGGCTCGGTCCGGTCGGGCGGCTGGGCGAATGGCTCGCCGGGGCGTACCGCCGGTCGCTGGCCTGGTCGCTCGATGCGCCCTGGGTGATCGTCGCCGCCTCGGCGCTGTTCGCGCTCAGCGCCTGGCTGGTCTTCGGCGACGTGCGGCGCGAATTGACGCCGCCCGAGGACCGCGCCGTCGCGCTCGCCAGCGTCACGGCGCCGCAGGGGGTGTCGCTCGACTACACGACCGCGAAGATGCGCGAGATCGAGGACGGCGTGGCCCCGCTCGTCGCCTCGGGCGAGGTCACCAACGTGTTCCTGATCTCCGGGACCGGCGGCCAGTCGAACCGGGGCTTCGTCGTGCTGACGCTCGCGGACTGGGGGGCGCGCGAGCGCAGCCAGGCAGAGATCGTTGGCGACGTGAACGCGGCGCTCGGGCAGGTGGTCGGCGTACAGGCCTTCGCGATCCAGCCGAACTCGCTCGGCATCCGCGGGGCGGGGCGAGGGCTGCAATTCGCTGTGCTCGGCTCGAACTACGCGGCTCTGGCCGAGCAGGGGCAGCAGATGGTCGACCGGCTGCAGCAGGACCCGCTGTTCTCCGACGCGACGCTGAACTACGAGACGACGCAGCCGCAGCTCTTCGTCGAGGTGGACCGCGCGCGCGCCTCCGATCTCGGGATCGAGATCGAGGGGCTTGGCGAGGCGCTGCAAGGGATGCTGGACGGGCGCACCGTCGCGACCGCCTTCGTCGATGACGCCAGCTACGACGTCAAGATGATGTCGACGACGAACCCGGTCAACGACCCGGCCGACCTCGAGAGCCTGTTCGTCCGAGCGGCGGGCGGCGCGATGGTGCCGGTCTCGAGCATCGTGCGCCTCGAGGAGCGCGCGGTGGCGGCGGAGCTTGGCCGCGAGGACCAGCAGCGCGCGGTGTCGGTCCGCGCGACGCCAGCGCCGGGCGTCGCGCTCGGGACGGCGCTGTCGCGCGCGGAGGTCATTGCCGCGGAGGTGCTGCCCGAGGGCGGCCGGATCGTGCCGCTGGCCGAGGCGGCGACGCTGGCCGAGACCTCGTCGGGGCTGCTGATCACCTTCGGCTTCGCGATCCTGATCGTCTTCCTCGTGCTGTCGGCGCAGTTCGAGAGCGTCGTCAGCGCGGTAATCGTGATGGCTACCGTGCCGCTGGGGCTTGCCTGCGCGGTGTTTGCGCTTCTGCTGACCGACACCAGCCTGAACGTCTACAGCCAGATCGGGCTGGTGCTGCTGGTGGGCATCATGGCCAAGAACGGCATTCTGATCGTCGAGTTCGCCAACCAGCTCCGCGACCGTGGCGAAACCGTGCGCGTTGCGATCGAGACGGGGACGCTGCTCCGGCTTCGCCCGGTGATGATGACGATGACATCGACGGTGCTGGGCGGGGTCCCTCTGATCCTGTCGTTCGGCGCCGGGGCGGAGGCGCGCGAGGCGCTGGGCTGGATGATTGTCGGCGGGCTTGGGCTCGCAACCTTCGCGACGCTGTACCTGACGCCGGTCGCCTACCTGCTTCTGGCGGGCTTCTCGAAGCCCCGCGTGGCCGAGGAAGCCCGGCTCGCCGCCGAGATGCGTGCGGCGCTGGGGCCGGCGGAGTAGCGCGCGCAGAACCTGAACGGGGTCGCCGGGTTCGGCAGCGGCTTCAATTGTCGAGCAGCGGGGCGACGCGGCGTTCGATCACGTCGGGCGTGAGCGGCCCCGGCTGGCGCATCAGGATCCGGCCGTCGCCGTCGACGACGAACGTCTCGGGCACGCCGTAGATGCCCCAGTCCAGCCCGGTCCGTCCGCTGGCGTCGACGCCGATCGCGGCGTATGGATCGCCGAGATCGTCGAGAAAGGCCTGCGCCTGCTCGGGGTTGTCCTTGTAGTTTATCCCGACCACCGTCACGCCTTGTTCCGCCAGCCGGCTCAGGAACGGATGCTCGGCGCGGCAGGGGCCGCACCAGCTGGCCCAGAAGTTGACCAGCGTGACTTCGCCGTCCCGGAGGCTCGCGTCGGTCGGCAACGGCGCGCCGCCGAGGGGCGTTACCGCAGCCAGCGCAGGCGCCGGGTCGCCGATCAGTGCGCTCGGCAGCTCGTCGCGGTTCTCGGTGCGCAGCGCGACCAGAGCGGTCGCGGCGAAGCCCGCGAAGAGCAGCGGCGGCAGCGCGATCAGCAGGCGGCGGCGCAGGTCAGCCATTGCGGCGCTCCAGCCGCTCGACCTGCATCAGCGCCTTGCGGATCGTCGCGGCGCGCCGCACGGAAACCAGGACCAGCAGACCCAGCAGCCCCAACGTGACGCCATAGGCGCCGAGCACCGTTCCCGCGTAGGATCCCAGATCGGGCATCAGGCGCGCGCCTCCATCGCTTGCAGCGCGCGCATTCGGCGGGCGCGGATTTCGGTGCGGGTGCGCAGGACGACCAGCGACACGAACAGCAGCACGAAGCCGGCGATGCAGAGCAGCAGCGGGTAGTAGAACGCGTCGTGCACGTTCTCGCGACGATCGAGCGACAGCGACGGGCCCTGATGCAGCCCCTGGCTCCAGAAGAACACTGCGTAGCGCGACAGGAGCGCGAAGACCGACCCCACGAGGCAGGTGATCGCCGTCAGATCCGCCGCCTTGTCCGGGTCGTCGATCGCCTCCCAGAGCGCGATGTAGCCGAGGTAGAAGACCAGCAGGATGAAGAACGCGGTCAGGCGCGGGTCCCAGACCCAGTAGGCGCCCCACATCGGACGGCCCCAGAGTGCGCCTGTGATCAGCGCGATCACCGTCATCACCGCGCCGACAGGCGCCGCGGCGCGCGCGGCCAGAGCCGAAACGTGGTGGCGGCGGATGAACCAGATCAGCGAGGCGACCAGCATCATCAACCACGCGTTGATCGCCATCAGTGCTGCCGGCACGTGGATGAACAGGATCTTGACGGTCGCGCCCTGCTCGTAATCGTCGGGCGTGAAGAAAAACCCCCAGACCAGGCCCGAGCCGAGGCAGGCCGCGGTCATAAGCCACAACGCCGGAAGCGCCGTGCCCGAAACACGCATGAACTCGACCGGGTTGGCGTATCTCCACAGCGACATGGAGGACATCTAGATCGCGCGCGGCTTGGCCGCAATGAGGGATGCGCATGGCCGCTGCGCATTGTTCGGCAAAGTGATCGCAGCGAGAGCATCAAGTATCGTGTTGACGATTTCGTGCTTTCTGGTGGACCCTATGTTAATCTCTGAAAGCCGCGGGTGCGGCTTCGTGGTTCGGCGTCGGAGTGGAAACAACAGAATAGATCGATGTTCTGGCCAGCTGCGCAGGTTCTGCGCGGTGATTAAGTGTTTGATTTGCCGAATTGGCGTCGATCATCGCTGTTTATTTAGAGGGTTGTGGAATGACCGGAAGAATATCTTTGGCCGCAAACGAGATCGATGTCGACGAGACCGATCGGTTCGCGACGGTTTCGATCCGCCGCACTGGCGACACGAGCGGCGCCGTGACCGTGACGTATGAAGCGGTCGGCGACAGTGCGGTCGGAGGCCGTGATTTCACCCCAGTCTCGGGAGAGCTCGTCATTCCGGCCGGCGCCGTCTCGGCCTCGGTTCAGGTTCCGATCCTCAATGACACCGCCAGCGAGGACACCGAAGTGTTCGTGGTGTCGCTCCTCTCCATTGACAGCGGAACCCTGACGGCGCCGCGGACCACTCGCGTGAACATCTTCGACGACGAAAATCCGGTGGACAAGTCGCCCGAGCTTCCGCTCGTGTCCGACTACGTGGTCCGGGAGGTACCGGTGATCACGAACACGTCGATCCCGGTGGACATAGACTTCATGCCGGGCCGCGACAATTTGATGTTCGTGGCGCAGCAGAATGGACTGGTGCGGATTCTCGAACATCGACACCGGGGCAAGATCGACCTTCATCGATCTGCGCGATGAGACGAACTCGAATAACGGGGGGCTGATGAACGTCGAGGTTCATCCGAACTTTCCCGAGGAGCCCTACGTATACCTTTACTACTCGGTCGATCCCCCGGAAACGGCAAGCGAGACGGGCAATGCCGGCATGGACGGAGGCGGCAATCGGTTCAACTGGCTGGTCCGCATAGAGGCGGATCCGGCAACCGATTTCATGACGGCGCTGCCCGGCAGCAAGACGATCCTGGTGGGAGCGGCCGGTCAGTCGCTGGACGACATTTCCGGCAGGGGCGCGCTCGACTTCAGCGTGGGGGAGGAATACCGCGACGAACCGGGGTCCGATCAGATCAACCTGTCGCGGCAGGAGATCGCCCTCGGCCTCGACTACCGGCAGGATCTGATCAAGGGAGACAGCCCGCACATCGGCGGGGGACTCGCGTTCGGGCCGGACGGAATGCTCTACGTTGCGATTGGAGACGGCGTCGCGTTCAACTATGCGGACCCGCGCGCCTTCGGCGTGCAGGACCTCCAGTCTCTGAACGGGAAGATCCTGCGGATCGATCCGCTGACCGGCCAGGGTCTGCCGGACAATCCTTTCGTCGAGCCGGGCTCCTCGCTCGATCTGAATCAAAGCAAGGTCTACCAGCTCGGCCTGCGGAACCCCTTCGGCATAGGCTTCTCCAACGACGGCAGGCTCGTCATCTCCGATACCGGCCAGAGCTCCTACGAGGAGCTGAACATCGGTCCGGCCGGCGCGAACTTCGGCTGGCCGTTCTACGAGGGCGCCGACGCCGGGGCGCTGTTCATTCCGCCGAACTTCCGGCCCACGCCGGCGAACGGATTCCAGGACGAGTGGGACGCGTTTCTCGCCGACAATCCGGTCATTACCACGCCATTCCGCGGGTTTGCGCATGCCAATCGCGATCCGGGCTTCCAGTTCCAGGCCATCACCGGCGGAGATGTCGATTACGATGGCGGGCGGTACCCGCGCGAGCTGAATGGCCATTACTTCTTCAGCGACTTCTCCGATGGCGAGGTCTATGCGATCGATCTGGACGACAGGAGCGACGTGAAGTTCCTCTATGATCGCGAAGGCGTTGCGCCGCAATGGCTGACCCAGGGTCCGGACGGGTACGTCTGGTACGTCAACGTCGGCACGCAGGAAATCGGTCGGCTCATGATCGAGCGGGTCGGCGGGCCGGATCCGATCGATGGGCTCGTGTTGCGTGGAACGCCCGACGGAGAGGCGCTGCGCGCGGCATCCGGCAACGACCGGATCGCCGGGCTCGCCGGCGACGACATGCTGTTCGGCTTCCGTGGCGACGACAGGCTGTACGGCGGCAAGGGCGACGACCTGCTGTACGGCGGCCTTGGGCGTGACGTGATGAAAGGCGGACGCGGGGACGATGTATTCGTGTTCTCGGCTCTCGGCCAGTCGGTGCGCGGCTCCGAGCGCGACGTCATCAGGGACTTCGACCGCCGCGGCGACGACCGGATCGACCTGTCCGAAATCGACGCCGACGCTACCTTGGCCGGCGACCAACGCTTCAGGTTTATCGACGATGACCGCTTCGACGGCGATGCCGGGCAGCTGCGCTACAACGGCAGGTTCCTGGCCGCCGATGTCGACGGAGACCGCCAGGCCGACTTCCAGGTGAGGATCCTCGACGTCGACGACCTGTCCAGGGGCGACTTCATCCTTTAGCCGGATTTCACGAACCGCCCGCGGGCGGTTCGCCGGCGCATCGCCCTCGTTCGCGCTGCCGCCGAAAGGACCGGGAGGGGAGGGTAGTCACACCCCCGCCCGGCGCCTCCGGGCTCGTCAGACCAGCTTGCGCACGCGCAGCCGTGTCAGGCGGTTGTTCTCGCGTTCCAGCACCTCAAAGCGGAAGCCGTGGAAGCTGAAGGCCTGGCCCACGTTCGGGATCGCCTGCGCCTCGTGGATCACGAGACCCGCGACGGTGTTCGCCTCGTCGTCGGGCAGGTTCCAGTCGCAGGCCCGGTTGATGTCGCGGATCGTCACGACGCCCTCGACGTCGACCGATCCGTCGTCGAGCAGTTCGACGCCGCCCGGCGTCTCGATGTCGTGCTCGTCGCTGATGTCGCCGACGATCTCCTCGATGATGTCCTCGAGCGTGATCAGCCCCTGCAGCGCGCCGTATTCGTCGACCACCAGCGCAAAATGCGCGCGCCGGCGCAGGAATTCGCGCATCTGCTCGTCGAGCGGCGTGGTCTCGGGCACGAAGTATGGCTCCATCGCCACGGCCATCACGTCGAAATTGTCGATGTTGTGGAAGCCGCCGCCCTCGCGCACCAGCTTCTCGACCGACCGACCCAGGTCCTTTGCATGGATGACGCCAACGATGTTCTCGGATTCGCCCCTGAAGATCGGAATGCGGGTGTGCGGCGAATTCAGCGCCTGGGTCAGGATCTCGCCCGGCGCGGCGTCCGCGTCGATCATCTCGATGTCGCGGCGGTGCATCATCACCTCCTCGACCGTGCGCTGGCCGAGGTCCAGCGCGCCGAGCAGGCGGTCGCGATCCGCCTTCTCCACCGCGCCCTCGGAGTGGTGCAGCGCGATCGCGCCCGCGATTTCCTCCTGCGCGGCGAGGAACTTGGCTTTCGGATCGGTCTGGACGCCGAAGAGACGCAGCAGCAGCCGCACGAAGGCGCGCACCGCGAGCACGATCGGCGACAGGATCAGCACGATGACCCCGATGATCCGGGCGACGGCGGTCGCCATGCGCTCTGCATTGGTGATCGCATAGGTCTTTGGCAGAACCTCGGAAAAGACCAGGACGACCGCGGTCATCACCAGCGTCGCGATGGCGACGCCGCCCTCGCCGAACAGCGCCGTAAAGAGCGTCGTCGCCAGCGCCGCCGCCAGGATGTTGACGAAGTTGTTGCCGAGCAGGATCGCGCCGATCAGCCGCTCCTTGTCCTCGGTGATCTGCATCGCCGAGGCGGCGCCGCGGTCGCCGCGCTCGGCCATGCCGTGCAATTTGCCGCGGCTGGCCGTGGTCAGAGCGGTTTCCGATCCGGAAAAGAGCGCGGACAGGGCGAGGAGCACCACGATCGCGGCGCCGGTCCCCCACAGGGCCAGCATGCTGGTGGTCTCGGTCACGGGTTCCATCGGCGGCTCTCTTCCTCCCGGTTGCTGAACCGCCGATTTATGGGGTCACGACTCCTCGGCATCAAGGGGCGAGGGCTCCGCCAGCGGATGATGGTCGAGCACGAGCTCGCGCAGGCGCGCGTCGAGGACGTGCGTGTAGATCTCGGTCGTCGCGATCGAGGCATGGCCGAGCAGGGTCTGGATCACCCTCAGGTCGGCGCCGTTTGCGAGCAGGTGCGTTGCGAACGCGTGGCGCAGCACGTGCGGCGAGACCGCGGCAGGCGGGAGCCCGGCCTCGGCGGCAAGCCGCTTGATCGTCAGGAAGAAGGTTTCCCGGCTTAGATGGCCGAGCCGGCCGCGCGCCGGGAACAGGAACGCCGACCGCGGCTTGCCCTCGCGCGCTGCGGCGTCCTCACCTGCGTCGCGGTGTTCGAGCCAGGCGATCAGCGCGGTTCGGGAAGGGGGCGACAGCGGCGCCATCCGTTCGCGCCCGCCCTTGCCGCGCACGAGGATCATGCGCGGGTCTCCTCGAACCGAAGCTGTCGGCAGAGCCACCAGCTCGCTGACGCGCAGGCCGGTCGCATAGAGGATCTGCATCAGGCAGGCGGTGCGCAGCCGGTCGCGTTCGGTCGCGCCGTGGCTTTCGGCCGCGGCGAGCAGGCGGTCGACGTCGCGCTCGGTGAGCGTCGCGGGCAGCGCTCGGGTCCTGCGCGGGCCCTTCAGCAGCGCGCCGGGATCGTCGTCGCGCCAGCCCTCGAGGAAGGCGAAGCGGTAGAACTGGCGAATCGCGGACAGGCGGCGCGCGCGGGTGGCGCGGGCCATGCCTCGGTCGTCCAGATCGCCGAGATAGGCCTCGATGTCGCCGCGCGCCGCCGTGGCGAAGTCCTTGTCCCATCGCGCGAGGAAGGCTGCAAAGTCCTGCAGGTCTCGGGCATAGGCCATCAGCGTGTTGCGCGCGGCGTCGCGCTCTGCCCGGATCGCCTCGAGAAACTGCGCGAGCCAGGCCGCTGGGGACGGGCGGCTCATTCGACGGCCGGCAGCAACAGCGTCTCGACCGCGATCTCCCGGGCTGCATCTGCTTGTCCAAGCCTCGCGAGCGCGAAGAGGGACGCCTCGAACGAGGCCGGGTCGATTGCGCGGCCGGCGTTCAATTGACCCAGCGCCTCGAGCAGAACCTCGCCGCCGTAGCCCCGGTCGATGCGCTGGACGATCCGGCGCTCGCGGTCGCCCTGCGGGTCGCGCCCCGCGAGCGCGCGCATCGCCGCCGTCGCGAGCGGCTCCGACTCCGGCGCCGGCCGCTCGGCTCCGGCGACCGCAAGCGCCGCATTGAGCCGTGCGCCCGCGACATGTTCCGCCGCGCGCATGGCGGCCTCCGGGTGGCCGCCGAGAAGCAGCAGCCGGGCCGTCCGGCGCCGCGCGGAGGGCGGCAGCGTCTCCGGATCCAGCGCCGCCAGGGCCGCGGCGTAGCTCTCGGCCAGCGGCACGCCGAGGCCCGCCCGGCTCAGCGCCTGGTCGGCCTCCGCCAGCGCGGCGCCGATCGCCGCGCCGTCGCCCTGTTCCAGCGCCGCGTCCAGCGCCTGCACGGCGCGCGCCCGATCCCACGCTCCGCCCGACGCGGCCGGCGCGCCGGCGCGATAGGCCTCCATCAGCGTCGCCGGGCGCGCCGATCCGGCGCGCACCAGCCGTTCCGCCGCCGCGATCCGCGTGCGCATCGGCGCATGCGTCTCCATGTCGCCCCACAGGAACGCCAGCGGCAGCGCGCCGGACGGCCGGGGCAGCCCGACGGCCTCGCGCATCGTGAAGTCGAGTACGGTCAGAGGTCGCGGGATCGGCGGCGCGGGCTCCTCCTCGAACAGCACCGGATCGAGGAACCGTTCCAGCAGCGCCTGCTGCTCGGGAGGGATTGAGCCGACCTCCTGCCCGAGGATCAGCGTGATCTCGGCCGCGTTCCAGTCCCCGCCCCGCGCGAGGCAGACCACCCGCGCCGGCAGCGTCGGCGACAGCGCCGGGTTCTGCCGCAGCGCCGCGCATTGTTCCTTGGACCGGTTGGTCAGCAGGCCGATGTCGAACCAGCGCCGGAACAGCTCCGGCGTCTCGGGCCCGGCCGCGAGTATCAAGGCTTCGGCCTCATCGAGCGCGCCGAGGTCGAGAAGCCGGTCGATCCGCGCCATCAGCGCGCCGGCTTCGGGATCGTTGCCGGCAGGCGGGTCGGCCTCGGCCAGCAGCAGGAGCCGGAACAGGCTCCGTGCCGCGGGCGGGCCCTGGTCCGGGTGTTCGAGGATCAGGTCGCGCACCGTTCCGGCCGGCGTGTCGCCCCATAGTCTGCGGGGCAGGCCGCTCGTCTGCGGCGCGACCAGACCGACCGCATCGCGGTCGACCGCGTCGAGCGGCGTCACGACAATCGTGCCCGGCTCAGGCGCGGCCGCATCTGCCTCCGGCAGGTCTTCCGGCCGGGGCCGCGGAGGCGCGCTGGCCGCGGGCACCGTCACGCTGTCGGAGAGCCAGGGAATGGCGGTGCGCGGCTGCGCCGCGACGGAATCCGCAAGCCCCGCCGCCAGGCCCACGCCCAGGCCGACCGCCGTCAGCGCGCGCGACAGGCCGCGCCCGCTCATCTGACCTCGACCGGTTGCGAAATCTCGCGAGACGGCGCGGGCAGATCGGACAGCAGCGCGAAGGCCACAAGCGCGACGGCGCCTGCAAGCACAAGAAAAACGACCGCTCTCAGAACGAAACGCATCGGAACCTGCTCTGTCGTGCCGGCTTGACCGCCGCATCTTGACCTGCTCAATCACGGCTCGATGGCCATGACCGCCTGCCGAAGTCTAACCTCAGCCGGGCCCGACGACAATCGACATGATCGACGCCTCCCAGAATGAAGCTCCGACGCCCCCCCGTCTGCTGCGTCCGGTCGTTCTGGTCGGCCTGATGGGCGCGGGCAAGACCAGCGTCGGCAAGCGGCTGTCCGCGTTGCTGGGGGCCCCGTTCAGCGATTCGGATGCGGAGATCGAGGCCGCCGCCAGCATGACCATTCCCGAGATCTTCGCGTCCTATGGCGAGGCGGAGTTCCGCGACGTCGAGCGGCGGATCATAGCGCGGATACTGACCGAGCCGCCGCGCGTGCTGGCGACCGGCGGCGGCGCCTTCGTCGAGCCGCGGACCCGGGCGGAGATCGGCCGTAAGGCGACCTCGGTATGGCTGCGCGCGGATCTGGACCTGCTTTGGGACCGGGTGCGCGACCGGCCGGGCCGGCCGCTGATCGACACCCCCGATCCGAAGGGCGCGCTGGCCACGCTTCTGGCAAAACGGAGCCCCGACTACGCCAAGGCCGACGTGATCGTCGACAGCCGCCGCGGCGCCAGCCACGAGGCGATGGCGCGGAAGATCATTGGAGCGCTGCGCGCCCGCGACGCCGGCCCAGGCGCCGCCGAACCGACGCTGGAGCCCGCATGAGCCACCCCGAGACCGTCCACGTGCCTCTGGGCGACCGCGCCTACGACATCCGCATCGGGCGCGGCCTGATCGCCGAAGCCGGCGCCGCGATCGCGCCGCTGCTGGCGCGGCCGCGGCTGGCGGTGGTGACTGACGAGCGGGTTGCGGCGCTGCACCTGCCCGCGTTCGAGGCGGGGCTCGCCAAGGTCGGCATCGAGACGGTCTCGCTGGCGCTGCCGCCCGGCGAGGCGACCAAGGGCTGGGCCGCGCTCGAGCGCACGGTCGAGTGGATGCTGGCCGAAAAGGTCGGGCGCGACGACGTCGTCGCGGCCTTCGGCGGCGGCGTGATCGGCGATCTGGTTGGCTTCGCCGCCGCGATCCTGCGCCGCGGCGTCGGCTTCGTGCAGATACCGACGACGCTGCTGGCGCAGGTCGACAGTTCGGTCGGCGGCAAGACCGGCATCAACTCGCCGCGCGGCAAGAACCTGATCGGCGCCTTCCACCAGCCGCGCCTCGTTCTTGCCGATACCGGCCTGCTCGACAGCCTGCCGGCGCGCGATTTCCTCGCCGGCTACGGCGAGGTGGTCAAGTACGGCCTGCTTGGCGACGCGGAGTTCTTCGCCTGGCTCGAGGCGAACGGGCGGCTGCTGACCGCCGGCGATCCGGCCGCGCGCATCCACGCGGTGCGGCGGTCCTGCGAGATGAAGGCCGAGATCGTCGCGCGCGACGAGACCGAGCAGGGAGACCGCGCGCTGTTGAACCTCGGGCACACCTTCGCCCATGCGCTGGAGGCGGCCACGGGCTATTCGGACCGGCTGCTGCACGGCGAGGCGGTCGCGATCGGCTGCGTGCTTGCGTTCGAGACCTCGGCCGCCCTCGGGCTTTGCCCGCAGGAAGCGCCGAGCCGCGTGGCGACGCATTTCGAGGCGATGGGCATGAGAGGGCGCCTGTCCGACGTTCCGGGCGAACTGCCGGACGCGGAAGGGCTGATGCGGCTGATGGAGCAGGACAAGAAGGTCAAGGCCGGCCGCATCGCGTTCGTGCTCGCGCGCGACATCGGGGCGACCCATGTCGAGCGTGCCGCGGACTTGGCCGTGGTGCGGCGAGTCCTTGCGGATGGGCTCGAAGGTCGCGGCCGAGGCGCCGCTTTGTGACAAGAATCGCGAGCGAGGACTTGCGAAGCGTAAGGTCTTGCTATCTTAAAGTTAGAGGCAAACGTCACAGTCGAGTCGGAGCAGGCATGGCGAAGATGCGCGAGATCACTGGTCTCATCTTGGCGGCGGGACTCGCCGGCTGGTCGATGCCGGCGGCTGCGCAGGTCGCGGGAACGTCGCCGGCGCCAATGACCGAGGTCGACACGATCGAGACGATCGAGACCGTCGAGACGCCCGGGGGATTCGACACGGTCGAGGACGTGTTCGTGCTCGACGATACCGACGTGATCGGCGCGCAGTTCACGCTTGGCGCCGGCGCCAGCTATACGCCCGACTATTTCGGCTCGGACGAATACTCGTTCGGCCCCTCGGGCGTGCTGCGCTTCGACTACATCCGACTGCCGGGCGGCTTCGAGTTCGGCTCGTCGGGCGCGGTCGGGTTTCTGCAGGGCTTCGGCCCGCGCGGCTCGGCCCGCTACATCGCCGGCCGCGACGCTAACGACCACAATGTCCTGAAGGGCCTTGATGACGTCGACTGGTCGCTGGAGCTCGGCCTCGGCCTCGGCTACGACGCCGAATACTGGCGCGCCTTTGCGGACATGCGCTATGGCTTCATCGGCCACCATTCCTGGGCGGGCGAGGTCGGCGCCGACGCGATCCTGCGGCCGAACGACGCCTGGGTCGTCAACTTCGGTCCCCGCGCCTCGTGGGGCGCGTCCCGGTTCATGGACACCTATTTCGGCGTTTCGGGCTCCGAAGCCGAGCGCTCGGCTTATGGTCTTGACGAATATGACCCATCCGCCGGCTTCTATTCGGCAGGCGTCGAGCTCGGCGCCCGGTATTCGTTCTCCGATGCCTGGGGTCTCGAGGGCAAGGCGACCTACGAGCGTTTGATCAACGACGCCGCCAATTCACCGATCGTAGAGGCCGGAACCGCGAACCAGTACGGGCTGCAGGTGCTGCTGACCCGAAGCCTCAGCCTCGGCTTCTGACCGCGCAGGAAGACCTACCCCGCGTCAAGAGGCAGGTGACGGCCTTTGACCTGATTGCCAGGAGACGGTTCGCGACCGGGCGTCAGCCCGCGCGCTCGGCCCGCTGGCGAGCCAGCCCGCTGTCCTGATCACTGACTCCGATCAGGTTCGCGACCAGCCGCAGGAACCCGCGTTCGTCGGCATTCAGTCCTTCGGCGGCGGCGACCCGCCACAGCGCCTCGATGACGCCAACGCGCTCCTCGTACGGCACGTCGTCCTTGATCATGCGGGTGAAGCGCACGGTATCGGGCGCTCCCTTCTCGGCGGTCTCGGCCTGTCCTCGCAGAGCCGCGGCCTCGTCGGCGCCAATGTCGAACCGATCCTTCAGGACCGCCTCGATCCGGCTTCGCTCGACGCCGGTATAGCTATAATCGGCGCGCGCCACGCGAACCATCAACGCAGCGAGGGCGAGACGGCCGTCCTCGGGCTGCATCGCGTCGTCCGGGGAGTGGGCGCCGCCAAGGCGGCGGAGGAGATCAGCAAGCATGAGCGCACGATATTGGCTTCGGCGCCCGCCGCCAATACCCCGTCGGCGGGACGGCGTTCATAGTATCGTGTAGCTCTGCCCGCTGCGCCGCCCGCACGGTCAGACCAGTCGCGACTGCGCAAGCGCGGCCCGGATGAAATCGGCGAACAGCGGGTGCGGGTCGAACGGCTTCGACTTCAGCTCCGGGTGAAATTGCACGCCGATGTACCAGGGATGGCCTGGCAGTTCGACGATCTCCGGCAGGCGCCCGTCTGGAGATATGCCCGAGAAGCGCAGGCCGCATTCCTCCAGCTTGTCGCGATAGGCGATGTCGACCTCGTAGCGGTGCCGGTGCCGCTCCGAGATCCGGGTCGCGCCGTAGATGTCCGCAATCTGGCTTCCGTCGGTCAGCAGCGCGTCGTAGGCGCCGAGCCGCATCGTGCCGCCCTTGTCGTCGGTCACCTCGCGCTGGATCGTCCGGTTGCCCTCCAGCCATTCCTTCAGGTGGTAGACGACCGGCGTGAAGCGGCGCTGGCCGGCCTCGTGGTCGAATTCCTCCGAGCCGGCATTGGCGAGGCCCAGCAGGTCGCGCGAGGCCTCGACCACCGCCATCTGCATGCCGAGGCAGATGCCGAGATAAGGCACCTCCCGCTCGCGGGCGAAGCGGGCGGCATGGATCATTCCCTCGGTGCCGCGCACGCCGAAGCCGCCGGGAACGAGGATCGCGTGGAAATCCTCGAGCAGGGGCGCAATGCCTTCCTCCCGCTCGAACAGCTCGCTGTCTAGCCACTGCGTGCGAACCTTGACCCGGTTCGCGATGCCGCCGTGCGTCAGCGCCTCTGCGATCGACTTGTAGGCGTCCTCGAGCTGCGTGTACTTGCCGACGATGCCGATCCGCACCTCGCCTTCGGGATTGTGGATGCGGTCGACCACGTCCTCCCACTTGTCGAGGTTGGGCTTTGGCGCCGGCGAGATCATGAAGGCGTCCAGCACCGCCTGGTCGAGCCCCTCCTTGTGATAGGCAAGCGGCGCCTCGTAGATCGACCTCAGGTCCTGCGCCGCAATCACCGCCTCCGGGCGCACGTTGCAGAACAGCGCGAGCTTGTCGCGCTCCTTCTGGGGGATCGGCCGCTCGGAGCGGCAGACCAGCACGTCGGGCGCGATCCCGATCGCGCGCAATTCCTTGACCGAGTGCTGGGTCGGCTTGGTCTTCAGCTCGCCGCTGGCCGAGATGTAGGGCAGCAGCGTCAGGTGCATGAAGATGCACTGGCCGCGCGGCCGGTCCTGGGCGAACTGGCGGATCGCCTCGAAGAACGGCAGGCCCTCGATGTCGCCGACCGTGCCGCCGATCTCGCAGAGCATGAAGTCGACCTCGTCGGCGCCGACCTTCAGGAAGTCCTTGATCTCGTTGGTGACGTGCGGGATCACCTGGATGGTCTTGCCAAGGTAGTCGCCGCGGCGCTCTTTCTCCAGCACGTTCGAGTAGATGCGGCCGGACGACACCGAATCCGTGCGCCGCGCCGCGACCCCGGTAAAGCGCTCGTAATGGCCGAGATCCAGGTCCGTTTCGGCGCCGTCGTCGGTCACGAAGACCTCGCCATGCTCGAAGGGCGACATCGTGCCGGGATCGACGTTCAGATACGGGTCCAGCTTGCGCAGGCGCACCGAATAGCCGCGGGCCTGCAGCAGCGCCCCCAGCGCCGCCGAGGCGAGCCCCTTGCCGAGCGAGGACACCACGCCGCCGGTGATGAAGACGTATCGCGCCATTCCTGGATACTCCCGTGGCCGCGTCGAGCTCAAGTCAGCGGAGTCCGAGACCTCCACGGGACTCAATCTTTACGGGAACTTTACGCTCTTCGCAAGAGGGACGCCGCTATATCATGTGGAGGCCAGCCCGCGGGCGACCAGAGTTTGGGCCGGGCTCAGTTGGCCGGGGGCGGGGTCGCCGGTCCGTCCAGCGCGGGGGGCGTCGCAGGCGCGTCCTGCGCGGGCGGCGTCACGGGCGGCAGGAGGTCGCCGCCGAGCGGGCCCGCATCCCCGTCGGTCGCCGGAGCATCGACATCGACGCCGCCGATCCGGTCCAGCACCGACGCGGAGCCGTCCTGTCGCGCGGCGATCACCGTCAGCGCAAGGCTCGTCACGACGAAGGCAACGCCGCAGAACCAGGTCACCTTCGACAGCGCCGTCGCCGCCGAGCGCCCGGACATCACGCCGCCGCCGCCCCCGCCGCCGATCCCGAGGCCGCCTCCCTCGGAGCGCTGCAGAAGCACCACGATTATCAGCGTCAGCGCGAGCAGGAGGTGGATGGACAGAACGACGGTTTCCATGGCGGAACAACGGCCCCTTCGAGAACAGCGCGCTCTCTAACGGCTCGGGGCGGCCTTGTCGATGCAAAACCGCTCGCAGGCAGTGTGGCAAAGGAGCGGCGCCTTTCCCAATTCCCGTCCCCTCCACTTCAAATGGCATGTACGGGTCCTCACATAAGCGTCACTCTGACACACGCGTAGGAGGGCGCAATCATGAACAGGATCACTCGCGGACTTGGCGTTGCGACGGCAGCGGCGCTGCTGTGCGGATCGGCGGGCATCGCCAGCGCGCAGTCGTCGTTCAGCCTGTCCGACGTCTACATCAAGGGCTTCGGCGGCGCGACCTGGCCATCGAGCGACGACGAGAAGCTGCGCAGGAACGGCGAAAACGTCGGCCGCGTCGATTTGAACTACGATACCGGCTATGTACTCGGCGTCGCCGCCGGCTGGTCCGCCACGCCGAACGTCGCGCTCGAATTCGAATACGCCTATCGCAACATCGACTATGACGCCGACGTCCGCATCGACGGCGCGCGCGGCTCCGGGAACGGCACCGCCAAGACCAACTCGCTTATGGTCAACGCGATCTACAGCTTCGACGGAATGGGCGCGCAGGCGGCCGTCGTGCCTTACCTGGGCGCGGGCCTCGGCGCGGTGCAGCTCGACTACGAGGGCGACAAATCGACCTGGGACTTCGGGTACCAGCTGATGGCCGGCGTCGGCTACCAGATTGCGCCGCAATGGACGCTCTATGGCGAGGGCCGCTGGTTTGCGACCAGCGACGCGAAGGTCTGGCCCGGCGACAACACAGCGACCGACCTGTCCTTCGGCACGTTCGACGCGCTCGTCGGCGTCCAGTACTCGTTCTGAGTCTCGCGCGCGAGGCCTAGCGGATCCGGTAGGGAAGCAGGCCGCGCTCGTTGAAATCGACGATCAACGCTCCTTCGAGGGGCGGAACGGCGCGCTGGTGACAGTCGCGCCGTTCGCATATGCGGCACGAGACGCCGATCGGCTCGTAGGCCGCGTGGTTCTTCAGATCCAGATCGTCCGCGTAAACGAGTTGTTCGGCGTGGGCGATCTCGCATCCGATCGCGATCGCGTAGCGCCTCACCGGCGCGCGGAAACTGCCGCCCGTCTTGGTGATGTCATGCGCCAGGCACAGATAGCGCGCGCCGTCCGGCGTCTCGGCAAGCTGCCGCAGGAACTGCCCTGGCGTCTCGAAGGCGGCGTGCACGTTCCAGAGCGGACAGGCGCCGCCGAAGCGGGCGAATTGCAGGCGCGTCGCCGAATGCCGCTTCGTGATCGTGCCGGCCTGGTCGACGCGCAGGAAATAGAACGGGACGCCCTTCGCTCCCATCCGTTGAAGCGTCGACAATCGTTGCGCGACCTGCTCGATCGAGGCGTCGAACGCGCCGGCGAGCGCCTCGAGATCGTGGCGCAGGCCCCGCGCGCGCTCGAGGAAGTGGCCGTAGGGCAGCAACGCCGCCCCGGCGAAATAGTTGGCGAGCCCGACCTTCGCGATGGCTCGGGCCTCCTCGCTCTGGAAGCGCGCCAGATCCAGCGTCGCCTCCAGCAGCCCGTCGTATTCGATCAGCGCGATCTGGTGCAGGAGCTGGAAGCTCTGCGTCGCGGCGCCGGCACGGCCGGCGAGCGTGATGCGTCCGGCGGCGGCGTCGTAGCGGCGCAGCGGCCCCTCGGCCGCGATCCCGACCATCACGCCGTGCCGCGCCTCCAGCCACGCGGCCAGCGCCGCAAGCCGCCCGACCGGCGGGATGTCCTGCGAGAAGCGCTCGGCGGCCCGGTCGATCGGGTCGATGTAGTTGTCGCAGTAGTGAAAGAAGTCGCGCACCTCCTCCCAGGGCAGCGGCCGTAGCGCGCTGTCCTCGCGTCCGAGCGCCTCGTTCAACTGGGCGAGGCGTTCCTGCGTCTGGCGATGGGCATGGTGCAGGTTCAGGAAGGCGCGGGCGAAGTTCGGAGCGTTGGAGGCGACCAGATGCAGGTCGGCAGTCGGCGGGGTCGCCGCGTCGAAGACCGGGTCGGCGAAGGCCTCGCGCAGATCCGCGACCATCCGCTCGGCCGTGCCCGCGGCCAGTTCGGTGATGTTGAGGCCGAACTCCTGGGCCAGCGACAGCACGACGCGCGCCGAAAGCGGCCGGTGGTTGTTCTCCATCTGGTTCAGATACGACAGCGAGACGCCAAGCTTGGCCGCGTAATCAGTCTGGGTCAGGCCGAGCCGGGTCCGGAACTCCCGCAGTTTCGCGCCGGCATAGAGTTTTCGCGCCATGACCATCTTCGCAACTTCGCACTCCGCAAAGTCGCTTTGCAACAGGATTTGCAAATCCGCCGGAGTTTGCTTGTTCCGTTGTGCCGCATCCCGTAAGCGTCCTTGCAAGAACCGGAAGGGGGGAGCGCGGCGTGCAGGACATCCTCAGCGAACTCGAGGACCGACGGGCGGAAGCGCGTCTGGGCGGCGGCCTGAAGCGGGTCGAGGCGCAGCACGCGAAGGGCAAGCTGACCGCGCGCGAACGCCTCGACGTGCTGCTCGACGAGGGCAGCTTCGAGGAGTTCGACATGTTCGTCGCGCACCGCTGCTCCGAGTTCGGGATGGAGGACATCCGCTACCCGGGCGACGGCGTCATCACCGGATGGGGCACGATCAACGGCCGCCTCGTCTACGTGTTCAGCCAGGACTTCACCGTCTTCGGCGGCTCGCTCAGCGAGGCGCATGCCGAGAAGATCTGCAAGGTCATGGACATGGCGATGCAGAACGGCGCGCCGGTCATCGGGATCAACGATTCCGGCGGCGCCCGCATCCAGGAGGGCGTGGCCTCGCTCGCCGGCTATGCGAACGTGTTCCAGCGCAACATCCTCGCCTCGGGCGTGATCCCGCAGATCAGCCTGATCATGGGACCCTGCGCCGGCGGAGCGGTCTACAGCCCCGCGATGACCGACTTCATCTTCATGGTCCGAGACTCGAGCTACATGTTCGTGACCGGACCCGAAGTGGTGAAGACGGTGACCAACGAGGTCGTCACCGCCGAGGAGCTGGGCGGCGCGCGCACCCACACCAGCAAGTCCTCCGTCGCCGACGGCGCATTCGAGGACGATCTGGCGGCGCTGCTCGAAGTGCGCCGGCTCTTCGACTTCCTGCCGCTGTCGAACCGCGAGAAACCGCCGGTCCGACCGTTCACCGACGCGCCGGACCGGGTCGAGCTTAGCCTCGACACGCTGATCCCGCCAAACGCCAACACGCCCTACGACATGAAGGAGTTGATCCTGAAGGTCGCGGACGAGGCGGATTTCTACGAGATCCAGTCGGAATTCGCGAAGAACATCATCACCGGCTTCATCCGACTGGAAGGCTCGACGATCGGCGTCGTCGCGAACCAGCCGATGGTGCTGGCCGGCTGCCTCGACATCGACAGCGCCCGCAAGGCCGCCCGGTTCGTCCGCTTCTGCGACGCGTTCGAGATTCCGATCCTGACCTTCGTCGACGTGCCGGGCTTCCTGCCGGGGACGGGCCAGGAATATGGCGGTATTATCAAACACGGCGCGAAGCTCCTGTTCGCGTTCGGCGAGGCGACGGTGCCGAAGGTGACTGTTATCACGCGCAAGGCCTATGGCGGAGCCTATGACGTGATGAGCTCGAAACACCTGCGCGGCGACTTCAACTACGCCTGGCCGACCGCCGAGATCGCGGTCATGGGCGCGAAGGGCGCCGTCGAGATCCTCTATCGCTCCGAACTGGGCGATCCGGACCGGATCGCCGCGCGCACCCGCGACTACGAGGCCCGCTTCGCCAACCCCTTCGTCGCCGCCGAGCGCGGCTTCATCGATGAGGTCATCATGCCGCATTCCACGCGCCGGCGCGTCTCCCGCGCCTTCGCATCGCTCCGCACGAAGAAGCTGAGCAATCCGTGGAAGAAGCACGACAACATTCCGCTGTGACCGGCATGAAGCAGATCGCCGACGTTGGACACGTGCGCCGTGCCGCCCTATCTTCAAGTGGAGCGGATCGGAGGACGACGCATGATCCGGCGGCGCTGGATGGCCTTGCCGAAGCTCGTGCGCTTCATGTTGACGCACGTGGCCAACGGCATGGCGATTGGATGCGCCTCCCTGCTGGGGATGATCTGGTTCGACGTATTAGGACTTGGAACCCTTCTGGAAAAGGACCACAGCGGCCTCGCGACAGCTGTCCTGTTCTTCCAGACCGCGATGACGTTCGGCGCAGTGTCGATGGGCGTCGCCGTGATGAACCTCGGAGAGGACGACGGCTAAGGGGCGCCGGCCCATGCTGAAGCACCGCGGTTTCCCCGGTCGGCTCGCGGGCACGGACTTCCAGTTCACCATCCGTCGCGCCGACCCCAAGGGTCCGACGCCGCTGAAGGCGCGCGAGCGCTTCGCCGATCGGCGCCAACCCGACCGGGCGGCGGACACGGAGTTCCTCGCGGCGCTGATCGAAGCCTTCGGAGACGAGCCGTTCGAGCGGGGCAACCTTGATGCCGGTCGGCTGAACTGGCTGCTCGGGCGTGAGGTCGTCCCGGCCGAGGATCCGTTCGATCCGGCGAGCTACGAAGCCCTGCTGCGGGTCGATCTCGATCGGGCGCGCGTCGGGTTTCCGGAGATCTTTGACGATGACTGAGGGAGGGATGTTGATGCGCGGACTGAAACTGGGCCTGCTGCCGGGCCTGCTGATGCTCGCAGGATGCGCGCAGGGCCCCGCTCCCGACGTGCCGCCCGGGGCGATGTCGGCGGACGACGCGTCGTCCGATCAGGCGCTGACCGCTCCGGGGGCCGAAGGGCTCTACGAGGGCGACCCTCTCGCGGGTCCGGACATGGACCCGACGTCCGATCCGATGTGATTTCCGGCCTCCCCATGCGACCGGCAAGGTGGTGAAGATGTTTGAGAAGATCCTGATCGCCAATCGCGGCGAGATAGCCTGCCGCGTCGAGCGGACCGCACGGGCGATGGGCATCCGCACCGTCGCCGTCTATTCGGACGCCGATGCGAACGCGCTGCACGTCGCCGGCGCCGACGAGGCCGTCCATATCGGCCCGTCGCCGGTCAACCGCTCCTACATCGTCATCGACCGGATTCTCGACGCGGTGAAGAAGACCGGCGCGCAGGCCGTTCATCCGGGCTACGGCTTTCTTAGCGAGCGCGCCGAGTTCGCGGAGGCGCTCGACGCGATCGGCGTCGCCTTCATCGGCCCTCCGGTCGGCGCGATCGAGGCGATGGGCGACAAGATCACGTCGAAGAAGCTTGCGGCCGAGGCCGGCGTCTCGACGGTGCCGGGCTTCATGGGCCTGATCGACGACGCCGAGCACGCGGTCAAGATCGCCCGCGAGATCGGCTATCCGGTGATGATCAAGGCGAGCGCCGGAGGCGGCGGCAAGGGCATGCGCGTCGCCTGGACCGACGACGAGGCCCGGGAGGGGTTCGCGCGATCCAAGTCCGAGGCCGCCTCGTCCTTTGGCGACGACCGCATCTTCATCGAGAAGTTCGTCACCCAGCCGCGCCACATCGAGATCCAGGTCCTCGGCGACAAGCACGGGTCCTGTATCTACCTCGGCGAGCGGGAGTGCTCGATCCAGCGCCGCAACCAGAAGGTCGTCGAGGAGGCGCCGTCGCCGTTCCTCGATGCGGCGACCCGCAAGGCGATGGGCGAGCAGGCGGTGGCGCTGGCCCGCGCCGTCGACTACTGCTCGGCCGGCACCGTCGAGTTCATCGTCGACGGGAGCCGAAACTTCTACTTCCTTGAAATGAATACGCGCCTGCAGGTCGAGCATCCGGTGACGGAGCTGATCACCGGCGTCGATCTGGTCGAGCAGATGATCCGCGTCGCCGCCGGCGAGAAGCTGAGCCTGACCCAGGACGACGTGACGCTGAACGGCTGGGCGATCGAGAGCCGGCTCTACGCCGAGGATCCGTACCGCAACTTCCTGCCCTCGATCGGCCGGCTGACCCGCTACCGCCCGCCCGCCGAGTACGCGAGCCCGTCGGAGGTCGTGCGCAACGACACCGGCGTCTTCGAGGGCGGCGAGATCTCGATGTTCTACGACCCGATGATCGCCAAGCTCTGCGCCTGGGGACCGGACCGCGCCGCGGCGATCGGGACGATGCGCCGCGCGCTCGATGCGTTCGAACTGGAGGGGATCGGGCACAACCTGCCGTTCCTGTCGGCGGTGATGGACCATCCGCGCTTCGTCGCCGGCGACATCACGACCGCGTTCATCGCCGAGGAGTATCCGGACGGTTTTGCCGGCGCGGCGCAGCCGGACCAGACGCTGGGCGATCTCGCGGCGCTGGCGATGACGCTGAAGGCGCTGCGCGAGGAGCGCGCCGCCCGGATTTCCGGCGCGTTGTCGAACCATCGCCGGGCCGTCGCGGAGTTCTGGTCGGTCGCGATCGGGGACCGGTCGTGGTCCGGTTCGGTCAGCGCCGAGGACGAGGGGTTCGCCGTCGATTTCGCCGACGGATCCCGCAGCCTCGTCCGCGTCGAGCCGCAGGCGGCGTTCGGGCCGCTCGCGCGGGCGCAGGTCGACGGACGCGCGCGCATCGTCAAGATCGCGCCGACGCCGAAGGGCTTTCGCATGCGCTACCGCGGCGCGGACCTCGCAGTCTCCGTGCTGACGCCGCGCCAGGCCGAGCTCGCCGCCCGGATGCCGGTCAAGGCGCCGCCCGACACGTCGCGGCTGCTGCTCTGCCCGATGCCGGGCCTCGTCGTGCGCATCGACGTGGCCGAGGGCGACGAGGTGCACGACGGCCAGTCGCTCTGCATGGTCGAGGCGATGAAGATGGAGAACGTGCTGCGCGCCGAGCGCAAGGGCAGGGTCGCCCGCATCCGCGCCGCGGCCGGAGACAGCCTCGGCGTCGACGACGTCATCATGGAGTTCGAGTGATGGCGGTCGCTCACGGCCGGCGCGAGCCGGTCTCCTCGCGCCGCGACGGCAGCCGGTCGATCGTGCCCGACAATTCGCGGACCGTGGTCGGCGACGGGCGGCGCTGCACGACGGTGCCGTCGGTGTCGATCAGCACCAGCCCGAACCCGCGCGGCCGGAGCGCGCGGCGCAGCGGCCCGTTCGCCGCCGGGTCGGTATCGGTCAGCACGACCACGCGCCGGTCCGTCAGCGTGTCGATGCCCGTCCTCGATCATCTGCATCTGCTGCGCGAAGCGCGGGTCCGCGCTCGTGTCGGCGAAGACGACGAGCGGCCGCGCGACCCAGAGCAGCTCGTCGAGATCGATGTCCTGCGCCGCAGCGCCGCCCGCCTGGAGATCGCCGGACTGCACGGCGACGACCGCCGCCTGGACCTGCGCATGCGCGGCCAGCGGCGCGAGCAGCGCGGCGGCGAGGACAAGGGGCAGGCTAGGCTTGGGCATGGTCACCTCCTCCTGCGCAAGACATAGTCAATCCGGCGTCGGATGCGAGCATAAACTGGCGCTTTCCAGGCCGGTCTGGCGGGCGGAGATGCGGGAGGCGGCACGATGAGCGCGGCGGATCTCGAACAGTGGCGGGCGCTTGCCCGGCGCGAGCTGAAGGGCGGCGAGCCGGACGACCTGACCTGGATGACGCCGGAGGGCCTGGCGGTGAAGCCGCTCTACACCGAGGCCGATCTGGAGGGCGTGCCGCATCTCGGCGGCCTGCCGGGCCTCGCGCCGTTCACGCGCGGGCCGCGGGCGACGATGTATGCCGGCCGGCCCTGGACCATCCGGCAATATGCGGGCTTCTCGACCGCCGAGGCGTCGAACGCGTTCTACCGCAGGGCGCTGGCCGCCGGGCAGCAGGGCGTGTCGGTCGCCTTCGACCTCGCCACGCATCGCGGCTACGACAGCGACCATCCGCGCGTCGAGGGCGATGTCGGCAAGGCGGGCGTCGCCATCGACAGCGTCGAGGACATGAAGATCCTGTTCGACGGCATCCCGCTCGACAAGGTCTCGGTCTCGATGACGATGAACGGCGCCGTGATCCCGGTGCTCGCGAGCTTCATCGTCGCGGGCGAGGAGCAGGGCGTCGACCGCAAGCTGCTGTCGGGGACCATCCAGAACGACATCCTCAAGGAGTTCATGGTCCGCAACACCTACATCTATCCGCCGGCGCCCTCGATGCGGATCGTCTCCGACATCATCGGCTACACCTCGGCCGAGATGCCGCGCTTCAACTCGATCTCGATTTCCGGCTACCACATGCAGGAGGCCGGCGCGAACCTGGTGCAGGAGCTCGGCTTCACGCTGGCGGACGGCCGCGAATACGTGAAGGCCGCGATCGCCGCCGGCATGGACGTAGACGCCTTCGCGGGGCGCCTGTCGTTCTTCTTCGCGATCGGCATGAACTTCTTCATGGAGGTCGCCAAGCTGCGCGCCGCCCGGCTGCTCTGGCACCGGATCATGACCGAGTTCGCCCCGAAGAAGGAGGCGAGCCTGATGCTGCGCACCCATTGCCAGACATCCGGCGTCAGCCTCCAGGAGCAGGACCCCTACAACAACGTCGTGCGCACCGCCTACGAGGCGATGGCGGCGGTGCTGGGCGGCACGCAGAGCCTTCACACCAACGCGCTCGACGAGGCCATTGCGCTGCCGACCGAGTTCTCGGCCCGCGTCGCGCGCAACACCCAGCTGATCCTGCAGGAAGAGACCGGCATCGCCCACGTCGTCGACCCGCTTGCAGGAAGCTATTACGTCGAGAAGCTGACCGCCGATATCGCCGAGGCGGCCTGGGCGCTGATCGAGGAGGTCGACGGGCTCGGCGGCATGACCAGGGCCGTCGAATCCGGGATGCCGAAGCTCCGCATCGAGGAGAGCGCGGCGCGGCGGCAGGCGGCGGTCGACCGCGGCGAAGAGGTCATCGTCGGGGTCAACAAGTACAGGCTCGACCAGCAGGACCCGATCGACATTCTCGACATCGACAACGCCGCGGTGCGCGACGGCCAGATCGCCCGCCTCGAGCGGATCCGCGCGTCGCGGGACCAGGCGGCCTGCGACGCGGCGCTCGCGGCGCTCGAGGCCGCGGCGCGGGGCGGGGGCAACCTGCTGGCCGCCGCGGTCGAGGCGGCGCGCGCGCGCGCGACGGTCGGGGAGATATCGGACGCGATGGAAAAGGCATTCGGACGGCACCGGGCCGAGGTGAAGACGCTGGCCGGCGTCTACGGCGCCGCCTACGAGGGCGACGCCGGATTCGCGGCGATCCAGGCCGACGTGGAGAAGTTCGCCGAGGAGGAGGGGCGTCGGCCCCGGATGCTCGTCGTCAAGATGGGCCAGGACGGCCATGACCGCGGCGCCAAGGTCATCGCGACCGCCTTCGCCGACATCGGCTTCGACGTCGACGTTGGCCCTCTGTTCCAGACGCCCGAGGAGGCAGCCCAAGACGCGATCGACAACGACGTCCACGTGATCGGCATCTCGAGCCAGGCGGCCGGCCACAAGACGCTGGCGCCCAAGCTCGTCGCGGCGCTGCGCGCCGAGGGCGCCGGCGACATCCTCGTGATCTGCGGCGGCGTGATCCCGCAGCAGGACTACGATTTCCTCCACAAGGCCGGGGTCAAGGCGATCTTCGGCCCCGGCACCAACATCCCCGAGGCCGCGAAGAACATCCTCGCGCTGATCCGCAGCGCCCGCGCGCAGGCGGCGGAGTAGCCATGCCCGACGAACGCCAATCCGGGGCAGGGGGGGCGCTCCCGGTCTTCCTGATCAATCTTGATCGGCGCCCGGACCGCCGCGCGTTCATGGAGGAGCAGCTCTCCGCGATCGGGCTTGCCTGCACGCGCATCTCCGCGCGCGACGCCGAGACCGTGACCGACGCCGAGATCTGCGCCGAAGTCGCGCTGGACGATCACCTGATCCGGATGGGACGCGGCAGCCAGTGCAACGCGCTGAACCATTTCGAGATCATGCGCCGCTTGGTCGCCAGCGACGCGCCCGCAGCCGTCGTGCTCGAGGACGACATCGAGCTCAGCCCCGACCTCGCCGGCCTTCGCGCACGGCGGCGACGTGGCTGCCCGACAGACGTCGGCATCATCCGGCTGGAGAAATGGTCACGCCGCGTGACGAAGAAGCTTCTCGGCCCCGAACTCGGCCCCAGCCCGGTTCCCGGCCGCACGATCCGCCGGCTGCATTCCCGCATCGGCGGCTCGGGCGCCTACATCATCACCCGCTCGGCCGCCGGGCGTATCCTCGAGGGCAAGGGCGTGCTGCGCCACCCGATCGACCACCTGCTCTTCAACCTCAACATCTCGCCGCTCGCGCGTGAGGTCGGCGTCGCGATGGTCGTCCCCGCGCTGGCGCGCCAGGCCTGGGGCCGGTTCTCCTCGGACATCTCGGCGACGCGGAAGGCCGAGCCGCGCCCGCTCGCCGCCCAGATCCGGCGCGGCTGGTACGAGGTGAACCTGCTGCCGGCCCAGGCCGCCGCGATGCTGTTCCACGGCGCGCGGCCCCGGCAGATCGACTACGTGGAGCGCACGGCATGAAGATCGCGGTCGGCTGCGTCAAATGGGGCACGCGTTTCGGCGCGGACTACGTCAACGTCATCCACCGCGCCGTGCGCGAACATCTCGGCGTTCCGCACCGCTTCGTCTGCCTGACCAACCAGCCCGAGGGCATAGAGCCGGGCGTCGAGGTCATGCCGATGCCCGAATTCGGCGTGCCCGAGGTCGAATGGACCAAGCGCGGCTGCTGGCCCAAGGTCGCGCTCTTCAAGGAGGGCGTGTTCGCGGACGACGAGATCGTGCTCTATCTCGACCTCGACGTGCTCGTCGTCGGCGATCTGAAACCCTTCATCGACCTCGTGCGCGACAAGCCGGCCTTCTACACGCTGCGCGAATGGAACCCGGCGCTGGTGCGCCTGCTGCCGCTGTCGATGCGGCCCGATCGCGGCAGCCAGGGCTCGGTCTATGTCTGGCGCGCCGGCGAGCAGCGCCACGTCTTCGCGGACTTCGCCAGCCGCGTCGAGGAAGTGCGGGCCAGCTACTGGTCCGACCGCTTCTACCTGCCGGCCGTCGCGAAGAACCCGCAATACCTGCCGCATGACTGGTGTCTGAGCTTCAAGAACCACTGCCTGACGCCGTGGCCGCTGAACCTCGTGCGGCCCGCGGCCCGCCTGCCCGAGCGCGCGCGGATCATCGTGTTCCACGGCAAGCCGCGCCCGATGGACGTCATGGGCCCCTCCGGCCAGCGCTGGGGATCGAAGCGCCGCTCCGGCGACCAGCCGGTCGTCTGGGTGCGCGACTACTGGCTGAAGCACGGCGGGACGCTGCCGGACACGAACCCGGCCTGAAGCCAGGCCGCAACAGACAAAACAGACGGGACGGAAACGCAGACATGACCGACGCCAGCGACAACACCAGACAGGCCGCCCTCGACTATCACCAGTTCCCCCGGCCCGGAAAACTGGAGATCCGCGCGACCAAGCCGATGGCGAACCAGCGCGACCTGTCGCGCGCCTATTCGCCGGGCGTCGCGGAGGCCTGTCTCGAGATCAAGGCCGACCCGACGGCCGCGGCGCGCTACACGACGCGCGGCAACCTGGTCGGCGTCGTCACCAACGGCACCGCCGTGCTCGGCCTCGGCAACATCGGGGCGCTGGCCTCGAAGCCGGTGATGGAGGGCAAGGCGGTCCTGTTCAAGAAGTTCGCCAACGTCGACTGCTTCGACATCGAGGTGAACGAGAGCGATCCGGAGAAGCTCGCCGAGATCGTCGCCAGCCTCGAGCCGACCTTCGGCGCGATCAACCTCGAGGACATCAAGGCGCCGGACTGCTTCATCGTCGAGCGCCTCTGCCGCGAGCGGATGAAGATCCCGGTGTTCCACGACGACCAGCACGGCACGGCGATCGTGGTCGGGGCCGCGGCCGTCAACGCGCTGCGCGTCGCCGAGAAGAACATCGAGGACGTCAAGATCGTCTCCACGGGCGGCGGCGCGGCCGGCATCGCCTGCCTGAAGATGCTGATCAAGCTCGGCGCCAGGCGCGAGAACATCTGGCTCTGCGACATCCACGGCCTCGTCTACGAGGGCCGCGCCGAGGAGATGAACCCGGAGAAGGCGTTCTTCGCGCAGCCGAGCGACCTGCGCACGCTCGCCGACGTGATCCCCGGGGCCGACCTCTTCCTCGGCCTGTCCGGACCGGGGGTGCTCACCGCGGACATGGTCCGGGCGATGTCCGAGGACCCGATCCTGCTCGCGCTCGCCAACCCTGCGCCGGAGATCGAGCCCGAAGTCGCGCGCGCGGCGAACCCGCGCGCGATCATCGCCACCGGCCGGTCGGACTATCCGAACCAGGTCAACAACGTGCTCTGCTTCCCGTTCATCTTCCGCGGCGCGCTCGACGTCGGCGCGACCGAGATCAACGACGCGATGGAGATCGCCTGTGTCGAGGGCATCGCGGCCCTCGCCCGCGGCTCCTCCTCGGCCGAGGCGGCGGCGGCCTACCAGGGCGAGCGGCTCAGCTTCGGACGCGACTACCTGATCCCGAAGCCCTTCGACCCCCGGCTGCTGTCCGTCGTCGCCGGCGCGGTCGCGGGCGCCGCCATGGAGAGCGGCGTCGCCACGCGCCCCGTCGCCGACATAGCCGCCTACAAGGAGAGGCTGAACAACTCCGTTTACCGCTCGGGCCTGATCATGCGTCGCGTGTTCGACGCCGCGCGGACCGGCGTGCGCCGGATCGTGTTTGCCGAGGGCGAGGACGAGCGCGTGCTGCGCGCGGTGCTCGCGATGAACGAGGAGGGCGTGGACCGCCCGATCCTGATCGGCCGTCCCGAGGTTATCGAGCAGCGCTGCGAGCGCAACGCGATCCCGATCCGGGTCGGCACGCACTATGAGCTGGTCAACCCATCCGACGACCCGCGCTTCCGCGAGTACTGGCAGACCTACCACCACCTGATGCAGCGGCGCGGCGTCACCCCCGATCTGGCGCGCGCGATCATGCGCACCAATACGACGGCGATCGGCGCGGTCATGGTGCAGCGCGGCGAGGCGGATAGCCTGATCTGCGGCACCTTCGGCCAGTACCTTTGGCACCTGAACTACGTCCGCCAGGTGCTCGCCTGCCCCGAGTTGAACCCGATCGGCGCGTTGTCGCTGATGATCCACGAGAACAACACGCTCTTCGTAGCCGACACCCACGTGCATCCCGAACCGACCCCGGAGCAGATCGCGGAGACCGTCGTCGCCGCGGCGCGACACGTGCGTCGCTTCGGCCTCGAGCCCAAGGCGGCCCTCTGCTCGCATTCGCAGTTCGGCAGCCTCGACATCGACAGCGGACGCCGGATGCGCGCCGCGTTGCAGATCCTCGACGATAGGCGCGTCGATTTCGTCTACGAGGGCGAGATGCATTCCGACGCGGCGCTCGATCCGGACCTGCGCGAGCGCATCTTCCCGAACTCGCGGCTGAAGGGCGCGGCGAACCTGCTGGTCTTCGCCAACACCGATGCGGCCAGCGCAGTGCGCAACATCATCAAGATCGTCGCCGGCGGGCTCGAAGTCGGGCCGATCCTGATGGGCATGGGCAACAAGGCGCATATCGTCACCCCCTCGATCACCGCTCGGGGGCTTCTCAACATCTCGGCGCTCGCCGGCGCGCCGGTGCAGAGCTACGGCTGAACGAGGGGGTACTGCGATGGGATACCGCGACGTCTACGAAGGATGGAAGGCTGATCCCGAGGGTTTCTGGATCGAGGCCGCGAAGGCGATCGACTGGAGCCGGCCCCCGAGCCATGCGCTCGACGCGTCGCACGCTCCGCTCTATGGCTGGTACGACGACGCCGAGTGCAACGTATGCTGGAACGCGGTCGACCGCCACGTCGAAGCCGGGCACGGCGACCGGACGGCGATCATCTACAATTCGCCGATCACCGGCGCCAAGGGCGAGACCAGCTACGCAGAGTTGCGCGACCAGGTCGCGCGCCTCGCCGGCGCGCTCGCGGCGCGCGGCGTCGGCAAGGGCGACCGCGTCATCATCTACATGCCGATGATCCCGGAATCGCTGGTGGCGATGCTGGCCTGCGCGCGGCTCGGCGCGATCCATTCGGTCGTGTTCGGCGGCTTCGCCGCGCCCGAGCTCGCGGTGCGCATCGACGACGCGGCCCCGAAGGCGATCCTCGCGGCGTCCTGCGGCATCGAGCCGGGCCGCGTCGTCGCCTACAAGCCGCTGATCGACGCGGCGATCGAGATGGCCGCCCACAAGCCCGAGACCTGCATTGTCCTGCAGCGCCCGCAGGCCGAGGCGGCGCTGACGCCGGGCCGCGACCTCGACTGGCACGCGGCCCAGGACGGCGTCGCGCCCGCGCCCTGCACGCCTGTCGGGGGCATGGACCCGCTCTACATCCTCTACACCTCCGGCACGACCGGCGCGCCGAAGGGCGTGGTCCGCCCCGCCGGCGGCTACATGGTCGCGCTCGCCTGGACGATGCGAAACGTCTACGCGATCGGCCCCGGCGACGTGTTCTGGACCGCATCCGACGTCGGCTGGGTCGTCGGTCACAGCTACATCTGCTACGGGCCGCTGCTGGTCGGCGCCACCACAGTCGTATTCGAAGGCAAGCCGGTCGGCACGCCCGACGCCGGCACGTTCTGGCGCGTGATCTCCGAGCACGGCGTCAAGTCGTTCTTCACCGCGCCCACCGCATTTCGCGCGGTCAAGCGCGAGGACCCGATCGGCGACCACGTGCGCGACTACGACCTGAACTGCCTGAAGCTCGTGTTCCTCGCCGGCGAACGCGCCGACCCTGACACGATCATCTGGGCGCAGAAACAGCTCAAGGTCCCTGTCATCGACCACTGGTGGCAGACCGAGACCGGCTGGCCGATCGTCGCGAACCCCGCCGGAATAGAGTTGCTGCCGGTGAAGCTCGGCTCGCCGACGCTGCCGCTGCCCGGCTACGACGTACGGATCCTCGACGAAGCCGGCCAGCCGCTGCCGCCCGGCGAGCTCGGCGCCGTCGCGATCCGGCTGCCGCTGCCGCCCGGCACGCTGTCGACGCTGTGGCGCGCCGACGAACGCTTCGTGCGCAGCTACCTGTCCACGTTTCCCGGCTACTACGAGACCGGCGACGCGGGCGTCATCGACGACGACGGCTACCTGTCGATCATGGCCCGCACCGACGACGTGATCAACGTGGCCGGCCACCGCCTGTCGACCGGCGCGATGGAGGAGGTGCTCGCCAGCCATCCGGACGTGGCCGAATGCGCGGTCATCGGCGTCTCGGACGAGCTCAAGGGCCAGGCGCCGATGGGCTTCCTGTGCCTGAACCGCGGCTGCGACCGCGATCACGACGCCATTGTCGCGGAATGCGTGAAGCTGGTCCGCGACAAGATCGGCCCGGTCGCGGCCTTCAAGACCGCACTTGTCGTCGATCGCCTGCCAAAGACGCGCTCGGGCAAGATACTGCGCGGCGTCATGGTCCGTATCGCCGACGGGCAGGAGTACAAGGCGCCCGCGACCATCGACGATCCCGCAATCCTCGGCGAGATCGGCGAGAGTCTGTCGCGATTACGCCCGCCGCCGCGCGCCTGACCTCGACCACGGCGACGCGCCGTGGCCCGACGCCCCCGCATGCACTATTCCCCGGAAAACGCCGAAAAAAAAGTGGTATCGGAATATTCGCTTGACATTGGCGGCGCCAAAATCGCTTCGTCGTTATGCGAGCATCCTTGGCAGGGAGGCGGTGATCAGATGAGGCTCCGGCGCATTTCGGACCATGTCGGCGACCGGCTGTTCAGGCGCGTTGCCTGTGCAATGCTCGCCGTCGCCTCCCTTGCGAACTCTTGCCGTTGCGTCCGCGCACGCCGATGACGTGGCGCTGACGGTCAGCCGGGGGCCGGGCATGGAGACGCTCGACCTCACGCTCGAGCAGCTCGCTGCGATGCCGCAGACGACCGTGGTCACCCGAAACGAGTTCTCGGATGGGCCTGTCGCATATCGGGGCCCGCTGGCTCGCGACGTCATCGACCTGCTCGAGCTGGGCGCGGAGGAGACGCTGCGCTTCACCGCGGCGAACGACTACTACGTCGACATCCCGACCGAAGACTTCCGCAGGTACGACGTGATCCTCGCGCTCGAGGCCGACGGCAAGCTGCTGTCGCGCCGCGACAAGGGGCCGCTTTGGCTGATGTATCCGATTTCGGACCATGTGGATCTGTCCGATCCCGCTTACATTCACCGCCTGATCTGGCAGCTTGTGCGGATCGAGCCCGGCTGATCATGCGTCGGGTCGCGCAGCGCTATCTCGGCTTCGCGGTTCTGCTGACCATGGCCGCCCTGGCGGCCGTCGGCTACGTCTCGATCCGCCGCGACGTCGAGAACCTGCGGGTCATCAGCCAGGACAACATCCTGTGGACCGCGATGCAGATGGAAATCGAACTGCTCCGCTTCCAGCTCAGCGTCGCCGATCTCCAGATCGAAGCGTCCGACGAGGCGCTCCAACAGATGCGCAATCGTTTCGAGATCCTGTGGAGCCGCATCTTCATGATGGGACCGGGCAGGGTCGGCGAGCTGATCCGGGACTATGACAGCGGACACGACACCATCGCGAACTTCCAGAGCTACATGAAGGATCTCGATCCGATCGTCGCGGCGATCAGCCCCGATGCGACGGTTGCGATGGCGGCGATCTCGGACGATCTGACGAATTTCCAGAAGGATCTGCGCGCCTACAGCATGCGCGTGGTGCGCGGCGACACCGCCGCTGCGGCTCTTGTGCGCGATCGCATCCAGCGGAACTCGCAGACGACGATGATCTTCAGCGTCGGCGCGCTGCTGCTGAGCGTGCTCGCGCTCGCGCTGATCCTGCGCGAGAACCGCCGGCAGCGCCAGATCGCGGAGCTGAACCGCAGCATTGCGGTCAATGCCGAGCGGTCGACCCGGGCCAAGTCGCGCTTCCTCGCGATGATGAGCCACGAGCTCAGGAATCCGCTGAACGGCGTGCTCGGGCCGCTGGCGCTGCTCGGGCAGACCGAAATCCCGTCCCGGCATCACCGGCTGGTGGCCCAGGCGCGGCAGTCGGGCAAGTCGATGGTGCAGATGCTCTCGGGACTGCTGGACTACGGTGAGATGCAGGATGGCTGCCTTTCGCTCCGCGTCGAGCCGATGCGGCTGTCGGCCCTGCTCGCCGGCATCTCCCTGGATCTGAGGGACGTCGGCGCCGAGGGGGTCGTGGTGCGGTCGCGGCACGGATCGCCCATCGTCGTCAGCGGCGACTTCGAGAGGTTTCGCAGCATCTTCGTGAACCTGGTCGAGTACGTGCTGGAGAACAGCCAGCCGGATGGCGTCGAGATCATGTTCTCGCACGAGCGCGAGCATCTGATCGGAGAGATCAGCTTCTCCGCAGGCGACGCCGCGATCGACTGGAAATTCGATCTGCTGACCGGCCTGAACGAGAGCGAGCCCGAACAGGTGTCGAGCGACGCGCTTCGGCCGCTGATCGCGCGGGGACTGATCACCGCCGCCCGGGGCGTCCTGTCCCTGATCGACGGATCGGGCGGCCGGCGCGGGATCCGCGTCGCGTTGCCGGCGCCCGCCGTCCGGTTCGAGCGCATCCGCGTGCGTCTCGAGACCCGCTCGGCGGCGCTGGCGGCGATCTACCAGGCGGCGCTGCGGTCCGACCGGATCGTGTTCGTCGGAGACGACGCTTCCGGACCGGTCGACATGGTGCTGGTGGACGCGACCAGCGTCGGAGAGGGTCCGTTGATGGGGCGCCTGCGCGCGCGCTATCCGGATGCGCTCTTCGTGTCGCTCGGAGCGCCGGCCAGTTCCGACGGCTTTGACGAAGTCGTCGACGGTCCGGCCGACATGGCGCGGCTTCGGTCCCAGATCCTCGGCCGGCTCACCGCCTGACCGCTTCCCCGCACAGGCGGCATCCCGCCGGCGCTCTCCTGAAAATTGCATTTTGCTATTTCCACGACCTGCGAAGTGCCATACGATGAGCAGCGGCCTCCGGATGCAACCTAAGGTTTTGGCTTCGGGGGTTGGTCCAGAGGACTTCATGACGCGGCCTGACTCCTTCACCCAACAGCATCACGAGCCTGCAGCGCCGGAACGCGACCGGGCGATGCTGGCGCACGATCTGCGTTCGGCCCTCCACGGCATCGTCGGAGGCCTGGCGATGCTCGAGCGCGCAAAGGTGGATTCCGACGTCCGCGAGCAACTGGACCGGATGGCGGCGGCGTCCCAGGCGCTCTCGGATCTGGTCGAGGTCTTCGGCGGCGACGCCCCGGGGGGCAGCGTCGCCGGGCGCCGGGCGCGCCGTCCGGAGGTCGACGTTCCGAACTTCGTCGCGCGCATCAGCCGCCGGTTCGCCGGCGAGGCGCGTGCGCGCGGGCGCGCCTTCCGGATCGAGACCGGGCCGAACCCGCCCGCCGAGCTCGCCGTGGACCCGACCTCGCTGGAACGCGCGCTCGGGAACCTGATCGCCAACGCGATCGCGCATGGCGGCGATGTCGTCCGCCTCGTCCTGCGCGGCTCCGACAGGGAGGGCGTCGCCTTCGAAGTGCATGACGATGGGCCCGGTCTGCCTCCGTCGGTGATCCGGGACGCGCTGCGGTCGGACGACCCGGGACGCCGCGGGCCGGGGTGGTCCGGCCACGGGCTCGGACTGCAGATCGCCCGCAGCCTCTGCGCCGAGATGGGCGGCGCGCTGCTGATCGAGAACCGGCCCTCCGGCGCCTTCGCTGCGCTGGTCTTTCCCGCGAGCCTCTGCGGTTCTGCGGAGGACGGCTTTGCTGCGACCGCGTCCCCGCGGCCGCAACGGCCCGATCTGCGCGGCGCGCGCGTGCTGCTGGCCGAGGACAATCCGACCAACCAGATGGTCGCGACGCAGATGCTGCGGGCTCTGAACGCAGAGGTAACGCTGAGCGCGGACGGCGTCGAGGCGCTCGAGCGGTTCGAGTCCGACGACTTCGATCTGGTCGTCGTCGACATCGAGATGCCGCGCATGAGCGGGCTCGACGTCATCCGCGCGATCCGCGCGCGCAGCGACCGGCGCGCCCGCGTCCCCATCGTCGCGTTGACGGCCTATGCGATGCGCGAACACCGCGAGCAGATCGCCATCGCCGGGGCCGACGGGCTGATCTCCAAGCCCATCACCAGCGTGGACGCCCTCGGCGAGGCGCTCAGCGCCCACCTGCCCCCGCAGGCGGCGGGGCAGGTTGCGCCGGCCGCGACCGTTCGGCCGCTGCCGCCCGCCCTCGCGGACGATGCGGTTCCCGTGGTCGATCTCGGCGTTTACAACGCCCTGTGCGCTGCGATCGAGGCCGACATGATGGCGGAACTGCTCGACAAGGTCGTCGCTGACCTGCTGCAGGCCCGCGACGTGCTGGCCGCCGCACGGGCGCCGCTGGACCGCGGCCCGATCCGCTCGTCGTCGCATATCCTGATCTCGGTCGCCGGAGCGATCGGGGCCGCTCGGCTGCAAGCGTGCGCGCGCAGTCTGAACCGCGCGGCGCATGCGGAGGGCGGCGACGACCTTCTGCCGCCGCAAGTCTCCTTGTGCATCGACGAGATCGACGCCGCGGTCGCCTTCGCGCGCAGCCGGCGGTCGGAGGCCTGACGTGATGCCGAACCGGATCCTGCTCGTCGAGGACACGTCGTCGTTGTCGATGCTCTACGAGGCCGTGCTGATCCGCGCTGGCCACAATGTGGTCTGCGCCGCGACGCTGGCGGAGGCGCGCGCGGCCTGCAGCCGCAGCGACTTCCGGCCGCGCGTCGTGCTGCTCGATCTGCAGCTGCCCGACGGCGACGGGCTCGAACTGCTCGACGACATCCGCGCGGTCAGCCCCGATTCCCGCGCAATCGTCATAACTGCGAACGGCTCGATCAACCGCGCGGTCCAGGCGATGCGCGCCGGCGCCTTCGACTTCCTCGTCAAGCCCTTCGACGAGACCCGCTTGGTCAAGGCAGTGGAGAATGCGCTCGCCAGCCAGCCGCCCGATCCGGAGACCGAGCCCGAGGGGGCGGACGCGGCCGCGTCTTTCGAAGGCTTCACCGGCAACTCGGCTCCGATGCAGGAGATCTACCGGATGGTGCGCGCGATCGGTCGCTCCACCGCGACGGTCTTCATCACCGGCGAGAGCGGCACCGGCAAGGACGTCTGCGCCCGCGCGATCCACGCGATGTCGAACCGCGCCGCCAAGCCCTTCGTGCCGCTGAACTGCGCGGCGATCCCGCGCGACCTGCTCGAATCGGAGGTGTTCGGCCACCTGAAGGGCGCCTTCACCGGTGCGCTCAGCGACAAGCCGGGCGCCGCCGCGGTCGCCGACGGCGGTACTTTGTTCCTCGACGAGATCTGCGAGATGGACCTCAGCCTGCAGACCAAGCTGCTGCGCTTCCTGCAGACTTCGACGATCCAGCCGGTCGGCGCGCCGCGCGCCAGCCCGGTCGACGTGCGCATCGTCTGCGCGACCAACCGCGACCCGGCCGAGGAGGTCCGCCAGGGCCGGTTCCGCGAGGACTTGTTCTACCGCCTGCACGTCGTGCCGATCCGGATGCCGGCGCTGCGCGAGCGGCGCGAGGACATCATGCTGATCGCGCAGGCCTGCCTGACCGAGTTCTCGGCCGAGGAGGGCAAGCGCTTCACGGCCTTCCACCCCTCCGTCGCACGCATGTTCGAGGAGCGCGCGTGGCCGGGCAACGTGCGCCAACTCCTGAACGTGATCCGCAACATCGTCGTGCTGCACGACGGGCCCGAGGTGCTGCCCGAGATGCTGCCTATCGAGATCGCGCTGGGGCCGGCGCGGCCTGGGCAACCGCAGGGCGAGGTCGCTGCGCTCGAGACCGGGCCGCCCGGCGGCTGGCCGGCGCAGTCCGGTCAGGCGCCGCGGGACGATGCGCCGGACCGCCGCATCGCGCCGCTGGTCGGCGCCTCGCTCGCCGAGGTCGAGCGCGAACTGACGGAAGCCACGATCGCGCATTGCGACGGCTCGGTTCCGCGGGCGGCGCGGATGCTGGGCGTCTCGCCCTCGACGCTTTACCGCAAGCTCGAGGCCTGGTCCGAGGCGTCGCGCCGCGCCGACGCCTGATTCCCGCCCCCGCGGCCGGCCGCGTCGCCTGCTCCAGCCTTGCAAAGTCTCGACGCCGCGTCCCATAGTCGGAACCTTCTCCCCGAGCGACGGAGGCCGGCCCATGCAGCTATTCGAGATCGCGCGGGACGCGCGCGAGAAGGCCTACGCGCCTTATTCCGGCTTCAAGGTCGGGGCCGCGATCCGCTGTTCCGACGGATCGGTCCATGGCGGCTGCAACGTCGAGAACGTCGCCTATCCCGAGGGAACCTGCGCCGAGGCCGGCGCCATTGCGGCGATGTGCCTCGCGGGAGCGCGCCGCATAGTCGAGGTTCTCGTCATAGCCGACAGCCCGGATCCGGTGACGCCCTGCGGCGGCTGCCGCCAGAAGCTCGCGGAGTTCGCCTCCCCGTCCACGCCCGTCATCCTCGCCGACCTCTCCGGCGAGCGCGGTCGCACGACGCTCGGCGCGCTGCTGCCGGGCGCCTTCACCCCCGACCACATGACGAGGGCCGAGACATGACCGCGCAGACCGATCTGATGAACGCCGCCCGCCGCGCGCTGGTCTGCCTCGACCTGACCGACCTGTCGGAGGGCAGCGACGCGGACGCCGTGTCGCGGCTTTGCGAGCGTGCGCAGACGCCGCAGGGCTCCGTCGCCGCCGTCTGCATCTGGCCGCAGTTCGTGCCGCTCGCCCGCGCGGCGCTCGCCAACACCGGCATCAGGGTTGCGACGGTGGTGAACTTTCCGGGCGGAGACCAGCCCTTCGACGACGTCAAGGAGGACACGCGCGACGCCCTCTCCGAAGGCGCCGACGAGATCGACCTCGTCGTGCCGTGGCGCGATCTCGTCGCCGGCGATGCCGCGATCGTCTCCGCGCTGGTGCGCGAGATCAAGGAGGTCTGCGGCGACGCGCCGCTGAAGGCGATCCTCGAGACCGGCGAGATCGCCGACCTCGCGCTGATCGCGCTCGCAGCCGAGGCCGCGATCGACGGCGGCGCCGACTTCCTGAAGACCTCGACCGGCAAGACCCCGGTCAGCGCCACGCCAGAAGCCGCGCGAGTGGTGCTCGAGACGATCTCGCGGCGCGGCGGGACCGCCGGCTTCAAGGCGTCGGGGGGCGTCAAGACCACCGCCGACGCGGCCGTCTATCTCGACCTCGCCGACCGCATCCTCGGCCCCGGCTGGGCCGGCCCGCGGCATTTCCGCTTCGGCGCCTCTGCGCTGCTCGACGACCTGCTCGCGACCCTCGGGCCGGAGGTCGAGGACGACTGATGCTGCCGCAGGAGATCATCGTCGCCAAGCGCGACGGCAGAACGCTTGCGCCCGAAGCGATCCGCTTCATGGTCGAGGGCATCACCGATGGCTCGATCTCCGAGGGCCAGGTCGCCGCCTTCGCGATGGCGGTGTTCTTCCGCGGCCTCGACACCGACGAGCGCGTCGCGCTGACGCTGGCGATGCGCGATTCCGGCGACGTGCTCGCCTGGGACCTGCCCGGCCCGGTGGTGGACAAGCACTCGTCGGGCGGGATCGGCGACAACGTCTCGCTGATGCTCGCGCCCGCGCTCGCCGCCTGCGGCGCCTATGTGCCGATGATCTCCGGCCGCGGCCTCGGCCATACCGGCGGCACGCTCGACAAGCTCGACGCGATCCCCGGCTACGCGACGCAGCCCGACGCCGAGACGTTCCGGCGCGTCGTGGCCGATGTCGGCTGCGCGATCATCGGCCAGACCGCCGACCTCGCGCCCGCCGACAAGCGGCTCTACGGCATCCGCGACGTGACCGGAACGGTCGAGTCGATCGACCTGATCACCGCGTCGATCCTGTCGAAGAAGCTCGCCGCCGGGCTCGACGCGCTGGTGCTCGACATCAAGGCCGGCTCGGGCGCCTTCATGACGAGCCACGACGAGGCCCGCGCGCTCGCGCGCAGCCTCGTCGACGTAGCCAACGGCGCCGGCTGCCGCACGGTCGCGCTGATCACCGACATGAACGAGCCGCTGGCCTCGGCCGCCGGCAACGCGGTCGAGGTCGCGAACGCGATCCGCTTTTTGACCGGCGAGGAGGTCGACGGCCGGCTCTGGGACGTGACGCTGGCGCTCGGGGGCGAGTTGCTGGCGCTCGGCGGCGTCGCCTCCGACCCGAGCGACGGCGTCGAGCGGATGCGCATGGCGCTCGACAGCGGCGCCGCCGCCGAGCGCTTCGCCCGCATGGTCGCGGCGCTGGGCGGGCCGGCGGACATCCTCGAGAACCACGACCGCCATCTTCGGCGCGCGCCGGTCATGGGCGACGTGACGGCCGGGCAGGACGGCCATGTCGCCGCGATCGACGGCCGCGCGCTCGGCTACGCGGTGGTCGAGCTCGGCGGCGGGCGGCGCCGCGCCGCCGACGAGATCGACCACGCGGTCGGCTTCGAGGGCCTCGTCGGCCTCGGCGCCATCGTCGAGCCCGACACGCCGCTCGCGCGCCTGCACGCGGCCGACGACGCCGCCTTCGCCCGCGCCGCCGAGCGCCTGCGCTGCGCCTATGCGATCGAGGGCAAGCCTGGCGCCGAGAGCGCGCTGATCGTCGAGCGCGTCGCGTGAGCGTCTCCGCCCGCCGCCGGCCTTGCGGCCGTCGCCGGCCGGACCCGGGCGCCGCGCCGGCGTCGCGCCCGTGGCGGCGTCCGGCCCGCGGCGCGCTGCGACGTCGCGCCAATGGCGCGCTCTGGAGACGTCGCGCCGGCGGCGCCGTCTCCCGGCCCCGGCGGCGCGCCTGATGCCCCGCGCCGCCCTCCTCGTCCTCGACTCCGTCGGCTGCGGCGGCGCGCCCGACGCCGCTGATTTCGGCGACGAGGGCGCAAACACGCTCGGCCATATCGCGCTCGCTTGCGCCGAGGGCCGCGCCGAGCAGGGCCGCTCCGGCCCGCTCCGCGTCCCGAACCTCGCCGCCCTCGGCCTCGGCCCGGCGATCCGCCTCGCCTCCGGCCTCGACGACCGGCCTGCCGGAGACGGCGCGCGGCCTCTGGGGCGCCGCGACCGAGGTCTCGATCGGCAAGGACACGCCCTCCGGCCACTGGGAACTCGCCGGCGTGCCGGTCCCCTGGGACTGGCATTACTTCCCCCAGACCGACCCCGCGATCCCGCCCGACGTGCTCGAGCCGCTGATCGCGCGCGGCGGCATCCCCGGCACGCTCCTGAACGCGCATTCCTCCGGCATGCCGGCGCTGCGCCGCTGCGGCGTCGAGCACATCGCGACCGGCAAGCCGATCGTCTACACGTCCGCCGACAGCGTGCTGCAGATCGCCGCGCACGAGACGCATTTCGGCCTCGACCGCCTCTATGCCCTCTGCGAGGTCGCCGCCGGGATCGTCCACCCGATGCGCGTCGGCCGCGTCATCGCGCGCCCCTTCGTCGGCGAGACTGCCGATACCTTCGCGCGCACCGCCAACCGCCGCGACCTCGCGATCCCGCCGCCCGAGCCGACGCTCCTCGACCGCGTGCAGGCGCGCAGGCGGCCGCGCACCCATGCGATCGGCAAGATCGGCGACATCTTCGCCCATTGCGGCATCTCGACGCTGACCAAGGGCAAGAACGACAGCGCGCTGGTCGACGCGACGCTCGCCGCGCTGGAGACCGCCGCCGACGGCGACCTGATCTTCGCGAACTACGTCGACTTCGACACGCTCTACGGCCATCCGCGCGACGTCTCCGGCTATGCCCGCGCGCTCGAGGCCTTCGACGCCCGCCTGCCGGAGATCTTCGCCCGGCTGCGCCCGGACGATCTGCTGATCCTCACCGCCGACCACGGCAACGACCCGACCTGGCGCGGAACCGACCACACCCGCGAGCGCGTGCCCGTCCTCGGCCTCGGCCCCGGCGCGCCCGCGGCGCTCGGCCTGATCGGCTTCGCCGACGTCGCCGAGACCATCGCCCGCCATCTCGGCCTGCCGCAGGGCCGCCACGGCAGGGCGCGTCCGTGACCGACTGGGCGGCGCTTCCCAAGGTCGAGCTGCACCTGCACCTCGAAGGCGCGGCCCCGCCCGACTTCATCCGGACCATCGCGGCCGAGCAGGGCGCCGATCTCTCCGGCCTCTTCGACACGCGCGGCGGCTACGCCTGGAACGACTTCGCCGACTTCCTGCGCGCCTACGAGGCCGCCTGCGCCGTCCTTCGCAGCCCCGACGACTACCGCCGCCTGATCGCCGCCGTGCTGGCCGCCTCCCGCGATCAGGGCGTGGTCTATACCGAGATCTTCGTCGCGCCCGACCTCTGCGGCGGCGGCGACGCGGGCGCCTGGCCCGAGTACCTCGCCGCCCTCGACGCAGGCGCGGCCGAGGCGCCCGACGTCGAGACCCGCCTGATCGCCACCGCGATCCGCCACTTCGGCGCCGAGCGCGCCGAGGCCGCCGCCCGAACTGTCGCGGCCAATCCGCACCCGCGCCTGACCGGCTTCGGCCTCGCCGGCGAGGAGCGCTTCGGCCATCCGATGGACTTCGTGCGCGCCTTCGCCATCGCCGGCGAGACCGGGCTCGGCCTGACCGTCCATGCCGGCGAGATCGCCGGCGCCGACAGCGTCCGCGCCGCGCTCGACCACCTGCCGGTCAGCCGCATCGGCCACGGCGTGCGCGCGATCGAGGACCCGGACCTCGTCGCGCGCCTCGCGGGCGAGGGCGTCGCGCTCGAGGTCTGCCCCGGCTCGAACCTCGTGCTCGGGCTCTATCCGGACTGGCCGTCGCACCCGGTCGACCGGCTGCGCGAGGCCGGCGTGCCGGTCTCGCTCTCGACCGACGACCCGCCCTGGTTCCACACGACGCTGGCGCCGAATACGCGGCCCTCGCCGGCGCCTTCGGCTGGACCGCGGCCGACTTCGCCGCCATCAACCGCGCGGCCGCCGACGCCGCCTTCTGCGACGACGCCACGCGCGCGCGCCTCATCGAACGACTGGACACGCCATGAAGAACCTCACGATCGTCGATCATCCGCTGATCCAGCACAAGCTGACGCTGATGCGCGAGCGGGACACCTCGACCGCCTCGTTTCGCCAGCTCCTGCGCGAGATCTCGCTGCTGCTCGCCTACGAGGTCACCCGCGACCTGCCGATGACGATGAAGTCGATCGAGACGCCGCTGACCGAGATGGAGGCGCCCGTCCTGAAGGGCAAGAAGCTGGTGCTGGTCTCGATCCTGCGCGCCGGCAACGGCCTGCTCGACGGCGTGCTGGAGCTGATCCCGGCCGCGCGCGTCGGCTATATCGGCCTCTACCGCGACGAGACGACGCTGCAGCCGGTGCAGTACTATTCCAAGGTGCCGCAGGACCTCGACGAGCGGGTGACCATCGTGCTCGACCCGATGCTCGCCACCGGCAATTCCTCGGCGGCCGCCGTGACGCTGCTGAAGGAGGCGGGCGCCACCGACATCCGCTTCCTCTGCCTGCTCGCCGCGCCCGAGGGCGTCGCCCGGATGTCCGAGGCGCATCCGGACGTGCCGGTGATCACCGCGGCGCTGGATCGACGACTGAACGACAAGGGCTATATCGTGCCCGGCCTCGGCGACGCCGGGGACCGGATGTTCGGCACCAAGTAGCGCCGGCGCCCGAGCTCCGCGTCAGGAAAGGCTGCCCACGACATGAGCGCGCACACCAGAACCCGTGATCATGGCGCGCCCGCCGAACGAACACGCCGCGAGGTTGAGCCGCAGCTCGACCCGGAGGAGAAGGGCCAGGCCGACGAACTGGCGGTCGCGTCCTCGCCCGTCATCTACGAGGTCATCCGCCGTCAGGGAGAGCACGAGCTCGAGCGCAGGTTCCATGCGCTGTGGTGGTCGGGCGTCGCCGCCGGCCTCGCGATCAGCACCTCGGTCATGTGCAAGGGCTTCCTGGTGGCCATCCTGCCCGACGCCAGCTGGGCGCCCGGCATCTCGAACCTCGGCTACACGGTCGGGTTCCTGATCGTCATCCTCGGACGGATGCAGCTCTTCACCGAGAACACGATCACCCCGATCCTGTCGCTTTACCTGAACTTCAGCCGCCGCAACCTGATGCGCACGGGCCGGCTCTGGGCGATCGTCTTCGCCGCGAACATGGTCGGCTGCCTGCTGGCGGCCGCGTCGGCCGTCCATGGCGGGATCTTCCCGCCCGACCAGTTCGGGGGGATCCTGACCGTCTCGCGGCACTATGCCGAGGCGACGCCGCTCGAGCATCTGCTGTGGGGCATGCCCGCGGGCTTCATGATCGCGGCGCTGGTCTGGATCACGCCGCGCCTCGAGGGCGCCGGCGAGGTGGTGATGATCGTCACGCTGACCTACATGATCGGGCTCGGCGGCATGTCGCATGTCGTCGCCGGGTCGACGGAGCTCTTCATCCTGATGCTGATGGGCGAGCTTGGCGCGGGCGAGGCGATCTTCGGAGGCGTCGCGCCCGCGCTACTCGGCAACGTGATCGGCGGAACCGGCCTCTTCTCCGCGCTGACCTACGCCCAGGTCCGCGAGGAGATCGTCGCGGGCAGATCGTGAAGGCCGGGATAGCCGGACGGACGCGCGCCGCGGCGCGCCGGGCCGCCCGCCTCAGACAGGGACCGCCTGAAGGCTGCGCATCGCTTCGGCGGCGATCTCGAACGAGCGCAACCGCGCGGCGTGGTCGTGGATCTGCCCGGTCAGGATCACCTCGTCCGGGCGGTGGCGCTCGACCAGCGCCCCGAGTCCGGCGCGCACGCTCCCGGGCGACCCGACCGCGCTGACCGACAGCGCCTGGCCGACCATCGACATCGCGGCCGGGCCGATCACCGCGCCGACGTCCTCGACCGGACGCGGCAGCGGACCGGGCCGGCCGGTGCGCAGGTTCGCGAAGGCCTGCTGCATCGAGCTCATCAGGTACCGGCCCTCCGCATCCGTCTCGCCGGCGAATACGTTGATCGCCAGCATGAAATGCGGCTTCGACCAGGCGCGCGACGGCTGGAACCGCGCGCGGTAGACGGCGAGGGCCTCGTCGAGCGCGGCCGGCGCGAAATGCGACGCGAACGCATAGGGCAGCCCCAGATGCGCGGCCAGTTGCGCCCCGTAGAGCGACGAGCCCAGCATCCAGACCGGAACCCGCGTGCCGACCCCCGGGATCGCCCGCACCGGCGCGTCGCCGGAAGCCGGCTCGAAGTACTCGATCAGCTCGACCACGTCGGCGGGGAAGTTGTCCGCGCCGCCCATGCCGCGGCGCAGCGCCCGCGCCGTCGGCATGTCGGTGCCCGGCGCCCGCCCCAGCCCGAGATCGATCCGGGCGGGATACAGCGTCGCCAGCGTGCCGAAGGCCTCCGCGACCATCAGCGGCGCATGGTTCGGCAGCATTATGCCGCCCGCGCCGACCCGGATGGTCGAGGTCCCCGCGGCGACATGGCCGATCGTCACCGCCGTAGCGGCGCTTGCGATGCCGGGCATGTTGTGATGCTCGGCGAGCCAGAAGCGCTTGTAGCCCCAGGTCTCGGCATTGCGCGCGAGGTCGAGCGAGTTCGCGAGCGCCGTCGCCGCGGTCCCGCCCTCTGGGATGGGAGCAAGATCGAGCACGGAATAGGGTATCATGGCAGGGCGCCTCCGGTCATTCGTTCCCCCCATGTAGGGGCGCCTTCGCCGGTCCGGAAGGGGCCTGCGCCGGGACAGTCTGACGCGGTTGCAGGCGTCCTGACGCATTGGCAGGCGGTGTGTCGTTCACGCCTTGCTGATCACGTCCCGATTTTTCAAACGATCGGCGGAACGATGCCGATGGTCTCCTGTTGGTGAGGCACGGAGGACGCGGTCCTTCGTCAAAGTAGAAGAAACAAACAGGAAAATAACTTCATGATCTATGACCTGAAAAAGCTGACGTTTGCCGCCTTTGGCGCAGTAATCCTCACCGCAACGCCCCTGCTTGCGCAGGACATGAGCGAGTGGGACGCCGACGGGGACGGCGTGGTCAATCAGGAAGAGTTCACCACGGGCTGGAGCGACGTTGGAACCTACGGCGAATGGGACGCCGACGGCGATGGCTCCCTGACCGAGGACGAGTTCAACGCCGGCGTCTACGACGGCTATGACGTCGACGACAGCGGCGTCATCGAGGATCCCGAGTTCGGCGACGTCGGCGACGACCTCGGCGAGGGCGGCCTGTTCGACAGCTAAGCCAGCTTTTGGCGAGCGCGGCATGCAGGGTCCGCCCTGAAAATGGTTGCCCCGACCCCGCAGCTTCGCTCAGGGCCATACCGACGAACCGCAAGGAGAATAACATGACAAAGACCATGGACATCAAGGCGATCCTGCTCGGTAGCGCCGCAGCGACGCTCCTGGCGATGCCGCCGAGCATCGCCCATGCGCAGGAACAGACCAGCCAGGACCAGGCCCAGCAGTCGCAGACGGCTGAAGGCGACCAGAGCGGCGGCAGCGACAGCGCGTCGCAGCAGCAGGCCGGCGGCGACGCCTCGGGCAGTCAGGGCCAGACGCCCGCTGCGGACCAACTCGTCGCGACGGTGGGCGAGGCCGAGATCAGGGGCGGCGACGTGCTGACGGTGATCGGCCTGCTGCCCGAGCCGATGCGGGCCCAGCCGCCGGAACTGCTCGTGCCGATGGCGGTCGACCAGCTCGTGTTCCGCGAACTGATCCTGCAGCAGGCGCTCGAGCAGAACCTCGGCGAGGACCCGGAGGTCCGCTCCATGGTCGAGCAGTCCAGCTCCGCCGCCGAGGAGGACGCGCTGGTCCAGGTCTGGCTGCGCCGGGAGCTTGAGAACGCCGTGACGGACGAGCAGGTCCAGCAGGTCTACGACCAACTCACGCAGACGGCCGGGGGAGAGGCTCCGCCGCTCGAGCAGGTGCGTCCGCAGATCGAGCAGCACCTGAGGCAGCAGGCGGTCGCCGACATCCGGCAGAACCTGGCCGAGGGCGTCTCCATCGTCCTCTACGACCCGAGCGGGAACCCGGTCGAGATGTCGGCCGGCGGCGGGCAGGGCCAGCAGCAGGGCGGCAGCGGCGAAGGCTCCGGCGCCGGCGCTGGATCGAGTTCGGCGGCGACGGGTCCGGTTCCGGCGGCGGAGACGGGTCCAGCTCAGGCGGCGGCGATGCCGAAGGCTCCGACAACTGATCCGGCGCGTCGGTGGACGAAACGCGGGCGGGGCCGAGAGGCCTCGTCCAGCGGGCCGCGCGCTAGGTTCCAGAAGACGAGGCAAGGGTGAAAGATCTCGTGTTCAAAGACTTGCTGTCCGATGCTGCCACTGCGCTCTTCGTGGCCGCGATGTCCGGATCCGCTTTCGAGTTGGAAAGCGGTCTCTGCGCTGACGACGGCGTCATCTCGCGGATCTCAAACATGACGCTCGGCAGGGAAGCAGCAGGATGAATCCCGACACATCTCCCGACTCCCGGAGTTCGCGCGCGTCTGTGGCTGCTCGTCGCAATCACGATCATCCTGACGGGCTGGGCGTTGCGGTCGACGGGCGCTTTCATGGTGCCCGTGGTGTTCTCGCTGTTTCTTGCGCTGCTTGTCGCGCCCTTGGACCGCGGAGTTGCGCAAAGGGCGCCGGGAAAGCTCAGCTGGCTCGGGCATGCCGCCGCGATAGGCGCAATCCTGGCCGTGCTGCTGACCTCCATGTGGCTGATCTGGATGGCCGCCCAACAGGTGGTCGACCGGTTTCCCTTTTCGGAGAGCGAACAGTTTCTCCCTTGGCTCGGCGCCGAGGCGCCTGACGGTGCGGGCGGGTCCGGCGCCGACGCCGCGGGTGGTTCGGGCGCGTCGCCGGGACCAGTGGAAAACGGCGTTCCTGCGGATCTCGTTTCGGACGCACCCGCCTCGATCTCGCAGGGGCTGGTCGACCGGTTCCACGAAACCGTGCTTGGCGCAGGCGGATCTCTGGCCGGACGGTTGGTGGACTGGGCTTCCAGCATCGCGACGCAGGTCCTGGGCGCTGCTGGCGCGATGCTGGGCGCGGGGGTGATCATACTCTTCCTGACCCTCATCATGCTGATCGAGGCGTCGACGTGGCGGGACAAGATCGTGACCGTGCTCGGCGCCGAAAAGCGTCAGGGGACGATGGACGCGATCAACGTCATCGCCCGCAAGCTGCGCCGCTATCTTCTCGTCCGCACGATCCTGGGCCTGCTGACGGCGATCCTCTACGTCGCCTGGCTCTGGATCTTCGGCCTCGACCTGCTGCTGGTCTGGGGCCTCCTCGCGTTCCTGCTGAACTTCATCCCCACGCTCGGATCGCTGATCGCCGGCGGTCTGCCGATCCTCTACGCGCTCGCGCAGAAGGACGTCGGGTCCGCACTGGCCATAGGGGCTGGCATCCTGGTCATCGAGCAGATCATGGGGAACTACGTCGATCCGCGGGTGCAGGGCCGGCAGGTCGCGCTCTCCCCGATGGTCGTGCTCGTCGTCCTGCTGATCTGGGGATGGGCGTGGGGCATTGCCGGGGCCATCCTGGCCGTGCCGATCACCATCGCCATTATGATCATCTGCGCGCATGTCGGGCCTCTCCGGCCGTTTGCGCTGATGCTGAGCGACGCCCGCGACATGGACGAGCTCGACCGTCAGACGCGAGGCGCGTGAGCCGCGGCGGAAAGCCGCCCGTCAGGCGGCTGTAGCCGACCGACGACCCAAGGAGCTAGACATGAGGACGCCGATGATGGAACCGCGCAGCGCAGCCATGACGGCCGCCGGGCGCTGGACGCGGGGTCGGCCCGCGAGCCGCCGCAGGCGCCTCGGCGCCGCCCCGCCGCCGACCGCGGCGCGCTTAACGGCATCCGGCGCAGCGGCCCGATCCGCGCTTCCAGGCGCCCTGCGCCGGGCCTGCGCGCTGGCCGCGATCGGGCTGGCCGGCTGCGCCTTTCCCGAGGCGTACGCGCCCGAACTGGTCTGGGAGGTCGAGGAGGCGCCGAACGTCTCGGCCCTGGTCGCGCGCGACGGGGCAGGAGAGGTCCTGCGGCTCGCCTGCCGCGACGCAGGCGACGGGCTCGCCGTCCGGGCCAGGCGCCTGAGCCCGGAGGAAGGCGCATCGGTCCTGACGCTGCGCACCCTTGAAGCGGTCTACCCGCTGAACGCGCGCGCGGCCGATCCAGGCATCGTCGCGGAGGGCGACATCCCGCCGCCGCTGCTGACATATCTGCTGTCAGGCGGCGGCTTCAGCCTGCTCTATGGCGCGCAGGAACTCGGGCCGGTGGTCGTGCCGGACGAGGACGCGGTCCGCTTTTCCAGCGCGTGCTTCGCCGCGATCTGACGCAGCCGCCCTTCCGCGCCGCCTCCGCCGCTTGCGCCGGGGCCTGCCGATCTCCACTCTCGGGCTTGCAGGCACCGGAGGCGGCGATGGACGACAGCTGGACCGAAAACGCGCCGTCGCTGGGCGATCTCGAGCGACTGGCCGCCTCCGCCTTCGCGCGCCTGCCGGACGAGGTGCGCCGCGTCTGCGCCGGGATCGCGATCCGCGTCGAGGACTTCCCGAGCGACGACATGCTCGACGACCTCGGCATCGAGGATCCGTTCGAGCTGACCGGCCTTTACGACGGCGCGCCCCTGACCGAGCGCTCGGTCAGCGACCAGCCGAGCCGGCCCGACGCAGTCTGGCTGTTCCGCCGGCCGATCCTCGAGGAATGGATCGAGCGCGGCGACGTCGCCCTCGCCGACCTCGTCGCCCATGTCCTCGTGCACGAGATCGCCCACCACATCGGCTGGTCCGACGACGACATCCGTGCGATCGACGACTGGACGCTCTAGTCGCGCAGCCGGTACTCCGCGACTACGGTCTGTTGCAGAGGAAAGAAATTGTCATCCGCAATCAACGTGATGCGCACCGCGCCTGAAGCATCTTTCCAGACCGAGATCCCCTCGAAATTGTCGGTCGAGCCGGACATCTCGGTCTCCAGCAGCGTCTCGCCCGCATCGAACCCGTCCGGACCCGCCCGGAAACGCCGGATCCGCGTCGCGAACCCGGTCGACCAGCCGAAGTCGCGCTCGAGCACGTAGAGCCGGCCGTCAGGACCGAAATCCGCGCCGGTCGGCAGCCACTTGCCGGTGCGCGGGATGCTGAACCGCGTGTCCCATTCGCCGTCGATCAGCCGGTAGACCGGAAACGGCTTCTCCCAGAGCCCCGAACGCTCTGGGATCGCGTGGACGACGCCGCTCGCGTCCACCGCCAGCGCCTCCAGGCCGCTGTTGTCCTTCATCCCCGCAAAATCCGGATGCCGGGCCACGCCCTCCGCTGGGCCGTCGATCCGGTCGTAGATGCGAACCCGGTGGAAGCTCTCGAAGCTGACGTAGATGCGCCCCTGCGCATCGATCGCCAGACCCTCGGCGTCGGCGTCCTTGCCATCCAGCTTCTTGCTCCGGATCCCGAGCAGCGGACCGATGCCGGTCAGCCGCAGCCCGGTCAGCACGCCGTCGCGGTCGCGCTGCATCTCCCCGGTCGCCCAGGAGCCGCGGTCGCCGAGCGCGACCAGGCTCCGCCCGCCATCGGCCACCTCGACCGCCGACAGGCCGCCAAAGCGCGACGAGGACTCGCGCCAGACGACTCGGCTCTCCAGCTCGAGCGCAGGGGCCGGCAACGCGACCGGCGCGCCGGAGGCCAGCGCCAGGATCAGGAACAGCAGGCGGATCATCGTGCGTTCAGCACCTGCGCGCATTGCGGCGGCAGATCCGCCATCGTCAGCGGCCCGCGCTTCGGCGGCGGCGGCGCGTTCGGGTCGGGCGGCTCCAGTGCGTCCGTCACCCACCAGACCGCCTCCCGGCAGCCGCTTCCGGCCGGGATCGGGTCGGGATCGACGCAGCCCCGCGCCGACTTCGGGCATTTCAGCCGCACGTGGAAATGGTCGTCATGCCCCCACCATGGCCGGACCTTGCGCAGCCACTCCGCGTCGCCACGCTCCGCATTCGCGCACATCGCCAGCTTGGCCGGGGCGGTGATGAAGATGCGCTCGACCTCCGGGTCGCGGGCCGCTGCCTCGATCAGCGCCGCGTGCGACGGCGTCCAGTTCGCATTGACCGCCCGCTGGCTCGCCGCGCGCACCGAGATCGACGACAGGCTCTCGCGCTCCGCCCTGCTCAGGTTCAGCCGGCCCGGCGGCAGCATCCAGATGTCGACGTCGAGGCCCAGCTGGTGGCTCGCATGTCCGGGAACCGGCCCGCCGCGCGCCTGGCCGATGTCGCCGACATAGAGCCCGTTCCAGCCCACCTGAACTGCGGACCGGCTCAGCCGCTGGATGAACGCCATCGTCTCCGGCGCGCCCCAGTGATGGTTGCGGCCCAGCCGCATCGCCTGCCAGGTCGGGCCGTTCTCGGGCAGTTGGGCCGCGCCGGCGATGCAGCCGCGCGCATGGGCGCCCAGCGGCTGCGGCGCATGGCCGCTTGGCCGCGACTTGGCGGAGAACAGCTGCTGCGCGGTCTGGGCCTCGGCCAGCGGCGCTGTGGCGCAGATCAGCGCCAGGGCAAGGGTCGCGAGGCGTCGCATCATGCCGCCTGTCCTCCGGACTGCTCGTTCCCGGTTTTGACCCGGTATAACAGGACGAGGCCGATCAGGAAAAGCACGATCACGGGAGAAACCCCCAGCCGCTGCGAGCCGGTCGCAGCGGTCGCCAGCGCGATCAGCGCCGGGCCGATGAAGGCCGTGACCTTGCCCGACAGCGCATAGAGCCCGAAGGCCTGGCCGCTCGGCACGCGGCCCTCGGCAGTCTCGACCAGCATCGTGCGCGACGCCGCCTGCAGCGCGCCGGCAGCGGCGCCGAGCAGGCCGCCGGCCGCATAGAACACCATGTCGGGCAGCGTCGAGCCGGGGCCGACCGGCATCAGCAGCACGCTCTCGCGCGTCGTCAGCAGCGCGACGCCCGAGACCGCGATCAGCGCCCAGATCGATGCTACGATGACCGGGCGCGGCCCGAACGCGCTGTCGGCGCGCCCGCCGAGCCACGCGCCGAGCGCGCCGGTCCCGGCCGCGACGATGCCGAAGACGCCGAGCTCGAACAGGCCCCAGCCGAGAACGCCGGCCGCATAGATGCCGCCGAACGCGAACAGCGCCGCCAGCGCATCGCGGTAGACCATCGAGGCGATCAGGTAGGTGAAGACCGGCCGGTTCGCCCGCGCCGCCCGCAGCGTCGCGCCGAGGTCGCCGATCCCTGCGCGCAGCGCCCGGCCGAGGCCGAGCCGCGCCGGCAGGTCGGGCGTCCACAGGAAGAACGGCAGCGCGAAGACGACATACCACACCGCGCTGAACGGCCCGGTGAAGCGCGCGGGCTCGCCGAGCGCCTCGCTCAGCCCGAAGACCGGCGCGCGGCCGAGCAGCGTCAGGTCGCTTCCGGGCGCCGGGGCGACCAGCGCCAGCATCAGGACCAGCGAGACCAGCCCGCCGACATACCCGATCGCCCAACCCGAGCCCGAGATCCGGCCCAAGGCCGTGCGCGGCCCCAGATCGGGCAGCATCGCATTGGTGAAGACCAGCGTCAGCTCGCCGCCGATGAAGGCCAGCGCGAAGGCGACCAGCACGATCGTCGGGTCCGCCATGCCGGGCGCGGCCAGCCACAGCCCGGCGCAGCCGATCACGAAGGGAACCGAGAACGCCGCGACCCAGCGCTTTCGCGCGCCGGTCGCGTCGGCGACAGCCCCCAGCAGCGGCGCCGCCAACGCGACCGTGGCCCCGGCCACGGCCGTCGCCGCGCCCCAGATCGCCTGGCCCGCGGCCGGATCGGCGGCGACCCTCGCGGCGAAATACGGCGCGAACAGGAACGTCACGATCAACGTGTGAAACGGCTGGTTCGCCCAGTCGAACAGCATCCAGGCAAAGACGCCGCGGCGTCTGACATCTGTCGGCATGGGACCCCGCTGGCGGCGACGATCCCGGTCTAGCCCCTCGCGCGCACGCGCCCAACCGATTCCTGCGCCGCGCCTCCAGGCCCGCCGACCGCGCCGGGGCTCTCGTGTCGCGGCCATTCGACCAGCTGGCAGGAGGCCGCGATTTCGCCCCTGCAGGTCCTTCCGCTGCCCCGGTGGCGCCGGGTGCTGCATCCGATCTCTTTTTGTCACCCTTACAGCTAGGGAGACGCATCATGACACCTAGGGAGCTTCACGGACGGGAACTCGCGAACTGCAACTGCGCGACGGGATGTCCTTGCCAGTTCATGGCCTTGCCGACGCACGGGACCTGCGAGGCCGCCGCGACATTCGAGTTCGAACTCGGGCCGCTACGGCGATGTAGACCTCGGCGGAACGAGGTCCGCCCTCGTCGTGCGCTGGCCCGGCGCGATCCACGAGGGCGACGGCACGATGCAGATCATCATCGACGAGCGGGCGTCGCCGGAGCAGCGCGACGCGTTGCAGAAGATCATGACCGGCGAGGACACCGAAGAGATGGCGACGATGTGGTGGGTGTTCTCCGCGATGTCTCCGAACAAGCTCGAGACGCTCTACAAGCCGATCGAGATCGAGATGGACATGGAGACACGCAAGGGTCGCGTCAGGGTTCCGGGCGTGTTCGAGACCGAGGCTGGCCCGATCATCAAGCCGGTCAGCGGCGCCGAGCACCGGGCGCGGATCGAATTGCCGCGCGGCTTCGAATTCCGCGTCGCCGAGATGGCGAAGGGCACGACGAGGACGTCCGGCGAGATCGAGTTGCGGAGCAACCGGGACAGCCACGTCCACATGGTCGAGATTCACCTGTCGAGCCACGGCGTCCTCGAAGCGGCCTGACGGCCGTGGGCGACGCTGCGCCTGCGGGGCTCACCGAGCGCCTGCTGCGGCGGGACAGGATGGTGCTGGTTTCGGTCCTGGCGCTGCTGTTCGCGCTCGCGGGCCTCTACACGATCTTCGGGGTGGGCATGAGAATGACCGCCCTCGAGATGACGGCCAAGCCGGACATGCGAGCGATGCCGGGCATGGCCGGGATGCCGGCGGCAGAGGCGCCGGGGCGCTGGTCGGGCGCCTATGCGATCCTCGTCTTTCTGATGTGGTGGGTGATGATGGTGGCGATGATGCTGCCGAGCGTCGCGCCGACGGTGATGCTCTATTCGGCTCTGCTGCGTCGGGGCGCCGCTGCGGCGCGGGTCCCGCTGGTTTCCACCGCGTTCCTTGCCGGGTACCTCGCAGCCTGGGCGGGGTTCGCCGCCGTCGCGGCCACGGCGCAATGGGGCCTGGAGGCGGCGGGGCTGGTTTCGCCGCGAATGATGACGCTGCTCGACTCCGCCCCGGGCGCGATCGTGCTGATCGCCGCGGGCCTCTTCCAGTTCACGCGCCTCAAGGCGACGTGCCTGCGGCATTGCCGGTCTCCGGCCGAGTTCATCGCGCAGCGGAGGCGGCCCGGCGCCGGAGGCGCCTTCGCCATGGGCGTCGAGCACGGCGTCTATTGCGTGGGCTGCTGCTGGTTCCTGATGGCGCTGCTGTTCGTCGGCGGCATCATGGACCTCTACTGGATCGTGGGTTTGGCGACCTTCGTCGCCCTCGAGAAGCTCACGAGGTTCGGAGAGACCGTGAGCAGGCTGGCCGGAGCGGTGCTCATCGTCTGGGGCGGGTATATCCTGGCCGCCGCGCTCTAGCCGGCGCGCTCGTCCGAAGCCGGCAGCGGAAGGAAGGTCTCGCAGGAGCGCTGCGCCGGATCGTGTGCGGAGGGACGGCTTGAAACTGGTCGTCTGAGACGGACCGGACCGCGGCCTTGCGGGCGCCGGCGGCGCAGTCTAGGTGTAGCCGGCGCTCGAAAACGGACTCCAACATGACATCGCTGTTGCAAATCCTGCTCCTGATCCTGGACGTGATCTGGTTCATCGTGATCGCGCATGTGATCATGAGCTGGCTGATCAACTTCAACGTGCTGAACCGCAACCAGCCGCTGGTCTGGCAGATCTGGACCGGGCTCGAGCGGCTGCTCGAGCCTTTCTACGGCCCGATCCGGCGCATCCTGCCGAACATGGGCGGGCTCGACCTGTCGCCGATCGTTCTGATCATCGGCATCTATGCGCTGCGCATCATCCTGGTGAATAACGCCGGCGTGTTCATGTAATCGGCCGGGCGCGGCCTCTCGACAACGCCCGGATTTTTTGCGCTCTCTCTAAAAACACATCAAAGTCAACGCGTTGACTACGGTCGCATCGTGCGACCGCCTGCCGCATCAGCGCCGGTCGCGCATCGCCAGCAGCTTCAGCCGCAGCGCGTTGATCTTGATGAACCCGGCCGCGTCCTTCTGGTCATAGGCGCCCGCGTCGTCCTCGAAGGTCACGTGGCTCTCCGAATAAAGGCTGTCCTTCGACCATCGCCCGACCACGCTCGCCAGCCCCTTGTAGAGCTTGACCCGCACCGTGCCGTTGACCCGGACCTGGCTGCGGTCGATCAGCGCCTGCAGCATCTCCCGCTCGGGCGAGAACCAGAAGCCGTTATAGATCAGCTCCGCGTATTTCGGCATCAGCTCGTCCTTCAAGTGCGCCGCCCCCCGGTCGAGCGTGATCGATTCGATCCCCCGGTGCGCCGCCAGCAGGATCGTGCCGCCCGGCGTCTCGTAGATCCCGCGCGACTTCATGCCGACGAACCGCCCCTCGACCAGGTCCAGCCGCCCGATCCCGTGCTTGCCGCCCAGCTCGTTCAGCCGCGTCAGCAGCGCCGCCGGCGACAGCGCCGCGCCGTCGATGCTGACCGGGTCGCCGGCCTCGAAGCCGATCTCGACGTATTCCGGCGCATCCGGCGCGTCCTCGGGATGCACGGTCCGCTGGTACACGTAGGCCGGCGCCTCCTCGGCGGGATCCTCCAGAACCTTGCCCTCCGACGAGGTGTGCAGCAGGTTCGCGTCGACCGAGAACGGCGCTTCGCCGCGCTTGTCCTTCGCGATCGGAATCTGATGCGCCTCGGCGAACTCGAGCAGCCGCGTCCGCGACGTCAGCGACCATTCCCGCCACGGCGCGATCACCCGGATCATCGGGTCGAGCGCGTAGGCCGCCAGCTCGAAGCGGACCTGGTCGTTGCCCTTGCCCGTCGCGCCATGCGCTACCGCGTCCGCGCCCGTCGCCTCGGCGATCTCGACCAGCCGCTTTGCGATCAGCGGCCGGGCGATCGAGGTGCCGAGCAGGTACTGTCCCTCGTAGAGCGCGTTGGCGCGGAACATCGGAAAGACGAAGTCGCGCACGAACTCCTCGCGCAGGTCCTCGATGTGGATGTTCTCGGGGCGCACCCCGAGCAGCTCCGCCTTCGCGCGCGCCGGCTCCAGCTCCTCACCCTGGCCGAGGTCAGCGGTGAAGGTCACGACCTCGCAGCCATACTCGGTCTCGAGCCACTTCAGGATGATCGAGGTGTCGAGACCGCCGGAATAGGCGAGTACGACCTTCTTCGGGGAAGACATTTCCAGGCGCTCCACGCTGGGGGACATCGGCTCCCGTATCGGCATTCGCTCAATACGGCAAGCTGTTGACGGCGCCGGTGATCGGCGACAGCAGGATCTCGGTTCCCTGCTGGATCAGCTGCACGCTAGAGCCGATCAGCCCGCGGTCCTGTCCGGTCTCGAGAATGCCCATGCCCTGCTGACGCAGCCCGGAGAGCAGATTGATCAGATAGGGCGACCGGGCGACCGCGAAGTGGCCCATGCCGCCGCCGGCCTCGACGTTGCTGAGGTCGATCACCGTTACGTCGAGATCGCCCAGTTCGGCCGGCGAGCTGATCGAGCCGAGCCGCGGCGTGCGCTGGGCCCGGATCAGCGACGACACCTGCAACGCCCTGTCGCGGGTCGAGACGACAACGAAGATCGACGCGCCGCGGGCGATCACCGGCGGCGCTTGCATCCGGAAGACGTCGAGCTCGATGTCGGGCGACAGCAGGACGATCGCTTGCGTCCTGGCGAAGACCTGCTCGCTGCCGCCGCGCGCCATGACGCGCAGCGTCTCCATCAGCAGATGACAGCCCATCGAATGCGCGATCAGCGTGATCTCGCGGGCGTTCGATCGCGCCAACGCCTGCAGCGTCAGCTCCAGCCCGTCCCGCGAGAACAGCGCGCTCTCACGGTCGTACAGGTAGCCCTTCGTCGAGGCGGCCGAGGGCCAGGCGAAATGCGTCGAGCTTCCCTGGCTCCCGTAGTCGGCCACGATCTGCGCATGCCGGTAGAGACCTTCCGCGAAGTTGGTGTTAAAACCGTGGACGAATATCGACGTTCGGCGCCCGTATTGTGGATTGGCCGCGAGGTCGGCGTTGATCGCGCCGACGTAGGCGTCGACGCCGGACAGGCGCCACCCGGCCAATGTGATGAAGTCGGTGTCAAAGTCGGGGGGCTGCTCCTTTGGAAACGTCACCGAACCGACGGCGCGCTCGGGCGGGACCCGGACCCTGAACTCGGCGAAGATCGGCGGATCGACGCGGTCGCGCGTGAAGATCGGCTGGTCGGCGACGAGCTGGCGCGTGGAGGCGACGAGCAGCGTCTTCACCTCCGCGGCGTCTCCAAGCGGCGGCTCGGCAAAGGTCAGGCTGCCGCGCGGGCCGCAGCCGGCTAGTGTGGCCGCCCCGCCGAGGGCAAGGAAGCGACGGCGGTCCGTGGTGGGAAAGGACATGTGCGACTCGCGTTTTTGCTGGCCCTACGGCAGCCTTCTAGACGTGCAGGCACGCGTCGTGCCAGACCGCTGGCGAAACGGCGCGCCGCGTGCTAGCCGGCGGACATGTCCAGCCCGACCTTCATAGCCGCCGTCCGCGCCGCCGAGGCGGAACTGCGCGCCATCTTCGAGCCGACGCCGCTGCAGCGCAACGACTTCCTCAGCGCGCGCCATGGGGCTGAGATCTGGCTGAAGCGCGAGGATCTGAGCCCCGTGCGCTCCTACAAGATCCGCGGCGCCGCCAATGCGATGCGCAAGTCGCTGGCGGCCGAGCCGGAGCGTCGGCGGTTCGTCTGCGCCTCGGCCGGCAACCACGCACAGGGCATGGCCTTTGCGTGCCGGCACTTCGGGACCGAGGGCGTGATCTTCATGCCGGTGACGACGCCGGGGCAGAAGATCGCGAAGACCCGCGCCTTCGGCGGGCCGCAGGTCCAGATCGAGCTGGTCGGCGACTATTTCGACAACACGCTGGCGGCGGCGCAGGCGTTCTGCGCCCAGACCGGCGCGGTGTTCGTGCCGCCGTTCGATTCCGCCGACGTGATCGAGGGCCAGGCGACAGCGGCGCTGGAGATCATCGCGCAGCTGCCGGAGGGCGTGACCGCGGATCTGGTCGTGCTGCCGGTCGGCGGCGGCGGGCTCGCCTCCGGCTGCGTCGGCGTCTTCGATGCGCTGTCGCCGGGCGCCGGGTTTCGCTTCGTCGAGCCCGCCGGGGGGCCGAGCCTGCGCCGCGCGCTGGAGGCCGGCCGGCTCGTGACGCTGGAGAGCGTCGACAACTTCGTCGACGGCGCGGCCGTTGCGCGGATCGGCGCCGCGAACTTCGAGGTGCTGCGCCGCTTCGCGCCCGACCAGGCGCTGATCGCGCCCGAGAACCGGATCTGCGGCACGATGCTCGAGATGCTGAACGTCGAGGGCGTGGTGCTGGAGCCTGCCGGCGCGCTGGCCATCGACGCGCTGCGGGACCTCGACCTGAAGGGCAAGGTCGTCGTCGCGGTGGTCTCGGGCGGCAACTTCGACTTCGAGCGCCTGCCGGACGTCAAGGAGCGGGCGCTGCGCTGGGAAGGACGCAAGAAGTACTACATCCTGCGGCTCCCGCAGCGCCCGGGTGCGCTGCGGGAGTTCCTGACCGTGCTGGGGCCGCAGGACGACATCTCGCGCTTCGAGTACCTGAAGAAGTCGGCGCGCAACTTCGGCTCGGTCCTGCTCGGGATCGAGAGCGCGTCCCATGCAGATTTCCGGGCGCTCGAAGCGCGAATGGAGGAAGCGGGCTTTTCCTTCCAGGATATCACCGACGACCAAGCCATCACCGCGCTGATTGTGTGATGTTGCGCCGGCTGGGCACAGCGCGCATATGACCTAATTCATTGCAAAACAACAATAAAGTCCGCAGCGTTAACTTACTTGCAATGGTCGCGTCAACCTTCGACGCCACGCGACCCGGTGTCAGCCGCGTGGCCAGACCGCTGCTGCCACGAGCGTGCTTGCTAGCGCGCAGAGGCTCAGTATCAGGAAGGCGGCGGCGAGACCTGCTTCGGCGCCGAGCCAGCCGGCTGCGGGGTAGGCCACGGCCAGGCACGCGTTCGAGATCGAGAACTGCGCGGCGAAGAGGCTCTGCAGATCCTCGGGCCGCGCAGTCCGACGGATCAGGTAGCTGGCGGGCGTCAGCGCCAGCGCCGCCGCGAGGCCGAGCGCGAGCCAGATCAGCGCGAGCGCGTAAAGCGTGCCGGCTGCCGCGCCGAGGAGCAGCGCCAGCCCGAGCCCAAGCCCGCCCGCGAGCATGACGCGGCGTTCGGTCATGCGCCCGAGGATCGCGGGCATCGCCAAAGCGCCGAGGATCGAGCCGAGGCCGAACACCCCGAAGGCGATCGCGGTGGCGCGGCGGGCGAGGTCGAACTCGCCCTGCACGATGACCACCGTGTTCACCAGCACCATCGCCGTCGCCGCCGCGACCGCGACGTCGAGCGCGACGAGGCCGCGCAGCGCGGGCGTGCGGACCAGCAGCCGCGGCCCGTGCAGCACCTTCCTCCACAGGCCGTCGGGCAGGGTGGTGCGCGTCTGGGGCAGGGCGGCGCCGGCGACGAGCGCGGCCGAGACGAGAAACGCCGCGGTGGCGGCGACGAACACGCCGGACGTCGCGAGGACCACGATCAGCCCTGCCGCGATCAGCGGGCTGACCGAGTTGTCGAACTCGGCCGCGATGCGCGAGCGCGCGAGCGAGCGGGCATAGTCGTCGGGGCTGCCGAGCAGGTAGGGCACCACGGTCAGGTAGACGAGCGTGAAGACGCCGGAGGCCAGCGCGAAGACGAAGACCAGCGCGTAGATCTGCCAGATCGCGCCCACGAAGGGCAGCAGCAGCAGGCAGGCGGCGCGGATCAGGTCGAGCGCGATCAGCAGCGGCTTCCGCGCGAGCCGAACCGTCAGCGCCGCTGCGACCGGGGCCGCGGCGACATAGGCGATCATCTTCAGCGACAGCGCCGTGCCGAGCACCGTGCCCGAGTCCTCGCCGGCGAGGTCGAAGGCGAGCAGCGCCAGCGCCACCGTGGCGACGCCGGTCGCGACCAGCGCGATCACGTAGGCGAGGAACAGCCGGTAGTAGCTGCGCTTGTCGCTGGCGCCGCTCCAGGCAAGCGCCGCCTCAGGCGTCGGTGGGCGCATCGGCCGCGGCGGCGTCGGCTGCGGGTTCGGGCGCCGGGTCCTCGTCGCCGTAGACCGTCACGTAGAGCGTCGGCAGGAACACCAGCGTCAGCAGCGTCGCGACCAGGAGCCCGCCCATGATCGCGAAGGCCATCGGCCCCCAGAACAGCGTCGGCGCGATCGGGAGCAGCCCGAGCACGGTCGACAGCGCCGTCAGCAGCAGCGGCCGGAAGCGACTGGTCGCCGCGCTGATCGCGGCCTCGCGCACCGGCAGGCCGCGCGTCCGCTCGTCCGAGATCTGGGTGATCAGGATCACCGCGTTCTTCGCGATCATGCCGATCAGCGCGAGGATGCCGAGGATCGCGACGAAGCCGAGCGGCCGGCCGAACAGCAGCAGCGCGCCGACGACGCCGATCAGGCCGAGCGGCAGCAGCACCAGGACCATGCCCGTCGGTCCGGAAGCTCTGCAGCTGGACCATCAGCAGCGTCAGCATGATGAAGACCATCAGCGGGATCACCGCGAACACCGATTCCTGGCTCTCGGCGCTGGTCTCCACGGTGCCGCCGAGCTCGATCGCGTAGCCGGCGGGCAGGTCGGCCGACGAGCGCTGCGAGCGGCTCCTCGAGCGCGGCGACGACGGCCTCCGGCGTGGCGCCCGGGCGCCACGTCGGCCAGCACGGTCAGCGTCGGCGCCCGGTCGCGCCGCCAGATCAGCGGTTGCTCCTGGTCGTAGGAGAAGGTCGCGAACTGGCTGAGCGCCACGGTGCGCCCGCCCGGCGCCGGCACCTGCAGCGTCGACAGCGTGTCGAGCGACACACGGTCCTCGACGCCGGCGCGGGCGACCACGTTGACCGTGTAGATGCCGTCGCGCAGCTGCGTGACGGTCGCGCCGGAGACGGCGGCGTTCAGCGTGTCGGCGAGCCCGGCGCTGGTCAGGCCCAGCCTGCGCGCGCGGTCCTGGTCGATCTCGATCGCGCAGCTGGCGCGCAGGCTCGATCCAGTCGAAATGCACGCCGCCGCGCGCGGGGATCGGAGGCGATGACGCCGGCGAGCCGCAGCGCCTGGTCGCGCAGCACTTCCGGGTCCGGACCGCTGATCCGGTACTGCAGCGGCCAGCCGATCGGCGGGCCCATCTCGAGCGGGCTGACCCGGGCGATCGCCTCCGGGAAGGTCTCGTCGAGGAATGCGGTCAGGTCGCGCTCGAGCCGGATCCGCGCATCGAGATCGGTCGCCATGACCACGATCTGGCTGTGGTTGTCGCTGGGCGGGCGGATCGACAACGGCAGGTAGAAGCGGATCACGTTGCGGCCGATATAGGCGGTCCAGAAGTCGACGTCCTCGCTCGCGGCGAGCCAGTCCTCGACCGCGCCGATCGCGGTCTCGGAGGCGAAGATCGAGCTGGAGCGGGGCAGCTGGAAGTCGACGATCAGCTCGTTGCGGTCCGAGGGCGGGAAGAACTGGCGGTTGACGACCGACAAGCCGAGCACGGCGACGACGAAGAGCCCGGCGGTCAGCGCGAAGGTCAGCCAGCGCCAGCGGATCGCGGTCTTGAGGAACGTCTGGTAGCCGCGCAGCAGCCGGCCGGGCTGGTCGGGGGCGGCGCCGGCGGCGGGCGGCTTCAGCAGCACCGAGCCGATGATCGGCGTGAACAGGACCGCGACGAACCAGGACGCGATCAGCGCGATGGCGACGACGAGGAACAGCGAGATCGTGTACTCGCCGGCCTGGCTCTCGGCGAAGCCGATCGGCACGAAGCCCGCGATCGTGATCAGCGTGCCGGTCAGCATCGGCGCGGCCAGCGTGCGGTAGGCGAAGGTCGCGGCCCGGTCGATCGTCTCGCCGATCGCGAGGCGGCGCAGCATCGCGTCGACCGTGGTCATCGCGTCGTCGACGAGCAGCGCCAGCGCGATGATCAGCGCCCCGAGCGACACCCGGTGCAGGTCGATCTGCAGCGTCTGCATGACGAGGAAGACGGTCGCGAGCGTGACCGGAATCGCGATGGCGACCACGGCGCCGGGGCGCATCCCGAGCGTCACGAAGCTGACGACGAGGATGATCGCGATCGCCTGCCACAGCGACGTGGTGAAGTCGCCGATCGCGAGGTCGACGACGGCGGGCTGGTCGGAGACCAGGACCGGCTCGATGCCTATGGGGAGGTCGGCGGTGATCCGCGCCATCGCCGCGTCGATCTCGGCCCCGAGCGCGAGGATGTCGCCGCCCTCGCGCATCGAGATCCCGAGGCCGATCGCACGCTGGCCGTTGACGTGCAGCAGCGGCGAGGGCGGGTCGACGAAGCCGCGGCGCACGGTCGCGATGTCGCCGAGCCGGATCGCGCGGCCGTCGGCGATCAGCGACACGTCGAGCACGTCCGCCTCGGTCTCGAAGGCGCCCGAGACGCGCAGCGCGACGTTCTCGGTCCCGGTGTTGATGACGCCCGAGGGGCGCACCGTGTTCTGCGCGGCGATGGCGGCGAAGATCTGGCCGTAGTCGAGGCCCATTGCGGCCACGCGCTCGGGCTGGAACTCGATGAAGACCGTCTCGTCCTGGACGCCGATCCACTCGATCTTGGAGATGTCGTCGACCTCGGCGATCAGGTCCGTGCGCACGCCGTCGACGTAGTCGCGCAGCTCGCGCTCGGTGAAGCCGTCGGCGACGAAGCCGTAGACGATGCCGAAGACGTCGCCGAAGTCGTCGTTGAAGAACGGGCCGAGCACGCCCTGGGGCAGCGTGTGGCGGATGTCGCCGACGCTGTTGCGCACTTCCTGCCAGACGTCGCCGACCCGCTCGGGCGGAAAGGCGCCCTCGAGGTCGACGTAGATCGTGACGATGCCGGGGCGGGTGATCGAGCGCAGCGCGTCGAGGCCCGTCGTCTCCTGCAGGCGGCGCTCGAGCCGGTCGGTCAGCTGGGCCTGCGTCTCCTCGATCGTGGCGCCGGGCCAGACGGCGGTGACGAGCATCGTCTTGATCGTGAACGTCGGGTCCTCGTCGCGGCCGAGGTTCAGAAACGCGAAGGCGCCGGCGAGCACGGCGACGATCATCAGGTAGATCGTCAGCATCCGGCTCCGGATCGCCCACTCGGAGAGGTTCGGGCCGATCATGACGCGTCGTCGAGGAGCCGGACCTGCTGATCCGGACGCAGGGCCTGGACGCCGGCGGTGACGACGATCTCGCCGGCCTGGAGCCCGTCCGAGACGACGACCGACGATGGCGCGAAGCGCTCGACGCCGATCTGGCGCAGCGCGACCGTGCGCGTCTCCGGATCCACGACCCAGACCGCGGGCGCGCCGTCGGCGCGGGTCAGCGCCGAGGCTGGGATCTCGATGCCCGATGCGTCGCCGAAGGTGACGCGGCCGGTGACGTTGGAGCCGAGGCGCATCTCGGCCGGGGGGTCGATCAAGCCGACGCGGACGCGAAACGTGCCGGTCACCGCGTCGGCGCGCGGCGCAACCTCGCGGACGCGGCCGCGCGCGGTCACATCCGCGTTCAACGGCATCGTGATCGTGACCTCGGGATCGGGCGGCGCGGTCTCGATCAGCGCCGCCGCCACGTCGAAGACGGCGTCCTTGCCATCGTCGCGCGCGATCTGGACGATCATCCGGCCCGGCTGGACGACCTCGCCCGGCTCGGCGCCGCGGGCGGTGACGACGCCCGGCGCGTCGGCGTAAAGCGCGGTGTCGTCGAGCCGACGCTGGGCGATCGCGGTCTGCGCCGCTGCGGCGTCGACCGCGGCAAGCGCCGTAGAATAGACCTGCTCGGCGCGCTCGAAGGCCGCGCGCGCGGCGATCTGGCGCTCGTAGAGCTGGCGCTGGCGGTCGTAGTTGATCCGGGCTTCAGACAGCTGTCCCTCGGCGGCGGCGAGGCTGGCGCGCGCAGCGCGCAGCGCGTTCTCCTCGTCTGTGGGATCGAGCCGCGCGACCAGCTGGCCTGCGGTGACGTCGTCGCCGACATTCATCGGCCGCTCGATCATCCGGCCGCCAATGCGAAAGGCCAGGTCGACCTCGACCTGGCTCTCGACCGTGCCCGAAAGCGCCACCGTCTCGCTGCCCGAGCGTTCCTCGACGACTACGGCTCGAACCGGGCGGCCTTCAGTCGTCGCGTCCTCCGCCTCGTCCTCGCCCCCGCAGGCCGCCAGCGCGGCGCACAGGCCGACCAGCAGCGCCACGCGCGGCGCTAGGGTGGAGCGGCGCTTGCGGGCGTCATGCGTCATATCTGGTCCGTTTCGTTTCGCGGCTTCGCGCAGGACGGGGGCTTGGGTCGGCGATGGATAAGGCGCTGCGGCAGATCAGCGCGAGAGCGCGTCGAGCACGCGCGCCCAGGAGCGGATGCCCTTGTGAAAGCTACGCAGGTCGTATTTCTCGTTCGGGCTGTGGATCCGGTCGTCGTTCAGCGCGAAGCCGGCCAGCACCACGTCGACGCCGAGCGTCTCCTTGAACTCGGTGTTGACCGGGATCGAGCCGCCGCCGCCGATGAAGGCCGCCTCCTTGCCCCATTCGTCGGTCAGCGCACCTTGTGTCTTCTGGAACGCCGGTCCCGACGTGTCGAAGGCGACCGCCCGGCCCGATCCGTGTTCGTGGAACTCGACGCGGCAGTCGGCCGGCACGCGCGCCTTGACGAAGTCGCGGAACGCCGCGCGGACCTTGTGCGGGTCCTGGTCGAAGACGAGCCGGAACGAGATCTTGGCCGAGGCCATCGCCGGGATCACCGTCTTGAAGCCCGCGCCCTGGTAGCCGCCGCCCATGCCGTTGACCTCCGCGGTCGGGCGCGACCACGTCTGCTCCAGCACGCTGCGGCCCTTCTCGCCGGCCGGGACCGAGAGGCCGATCTCGCCGAGGAAGTCGGCTTCGGAGAAATCCAGCTTCGCCCAGCTCTGCTTCAGCGCCTCGGGCAGTTCCGGCACGCCGTCGTAGAAGCCGGGGATCGTCACGCGGCCCTCGTCGTCGTGCAGGTCGGCGAGGATGCGCGCGAGCACGTGGTTCGGGTTCGCCGCGGCCGAGCCGTAGAAGCCCGAATGCAGGTCGCGGTCGGCGGCGTGGATCACGATCTCCTCGCCGCAGAGGCCGCGCAGCGTCGTCGTGATCGCCGGCGTGTCCTTGTCCCACATGCCGGTGTCGCAGATCAGCGCGATGTCGGCCTGCAGCTCGTCCGCGTTCGCCTTCAGGAACGGCGGCAGGTTGACGCCGCCCAATTCCTCCTCGCCCTCGAGCAGCACCGTGACCGGGATCGGCAGCCTGCCCGTGACGGCCTTCCAGGCGCGGCAGGCCTCGACGAAGGTCATCAGCTGGCCCTTGTCGTCGGAGGCGCCGCGGGCCTGGATCTCCTTCGAGCCGTCGGCGCGGGTCTCGATCGTCGGCTCGAACGGGTCGTGATGCCACAGCTCCAGCGGATCGACCGGCTGCACGTCGTAGTGGCCGTAGAACAGCGCCGACGCGCCGTCTCCCTCGCGCAGGTGGCCGACGACCATCGGATGGCCTGCCGTGTCGCGCACCGTCGCGTCGAAGCCGATCGAGGCAAGGTCGGCCGCGTGCCATTCGGCGCAGGCGCGCGTCTCCGCCGCGTAGGCCGGGTCGGTCGAGATCGACTTCATCCGGATCGTGGCGAAGAGCCGCTCCAGCGCGTTGTCGAGGTCGGCGTCGATATGGGCGAGGACCTTGTCGAGGTCGGACATGGGATAACTCCGGTATTGAAGGTCAGGCCGGGCCGAGCGGAATTCCGAACTGATGCCAGAGTACCAGCATCAGCGTCCATACGACCAGCAGCACGACCGTGTAGGGCAGCATCAGCGCGACGATCGTGCCGATGCCGGCGTTTTTCTCGTACTTGTTGGCGAAGCCGACCATGACCGCCAGATAGACGTTGAGCGGGGTGATGACGTTCATCGGGCTGTCGCCGACGCGGTAGGCAGCGAGCACCAGGTTCGGATCGCCCCCGAGCCGCATGAACAGCGGCACGAAGACCGGGGCGAGGATCGCCCATTTCGCCAGCGCGCCCGGTCAGGATGATGTCGATGATCGCGACGACGATCGACGAAGAGGATGATGTAGCCGGTCGCGCCGATCGGCACGTTCTGCAGGAAGTCGGCGAGGTTCACCGCCAGCACGGTCGCGAGGTTCGTGTAGTTGAAGAACGCGATGAAGTTCGCGATCACGAACAGCAGGAAGATCATGCCCGCGAGGTTCGACCAGGTCTTGACGATCAGGCCGATCGCGGCCGTCACGTTGGCGATGGTGCCGGCGCCGCGGCCGTAGGCGTAGCCGACGACGAGGAACAGCAGGCTGATCAGGATGATCAGGCCGGACATGAACGGCGAGCCCGCCATGATGCCGCCGGTCTCCTGGTTGCGCAGGATGCCCCAGGGGATCGGCGGCGCGGTCAGGAGGCCGATCACGACGACGAAGCCGAGCAGCGCGCGGCCGGCGTATCTTCAGGCCCTGCTGCTCGCTGCCCGAGAGCCCGTGGGTCTCCTCGACCGGGACGCCGCCGGTGTAGGGCCCGAGGCGCGGCTCGACGAACTTCTCGGTCAGCACCGTGCAGATGATGCCCATCAGGATCGACGAGGCGATCATGAAGAAGAGGTTGCCGACCACGCTGATCTGGGCCTGCGGGTCGACCGCCCGGATCGCGTCATTGGTGACCTCGACCAGCAGCGCGTCGGTCGGGGTGACGAAGACGTTGACGAGGAACACCGCCGCGACGCCCGAGAATCCGGCGGCGAGGCCAGCCAGCGGATGGCGGCCCATCGAGTGGAAGGCGGCGGCGGCGAGGGGGACGAGGACGAGGTAGCCGGCATCGGCGGCGATCGAGGACAGCACGCCCACCATGACGATCATGAAGGTGAAGATCGAGCGCGGCGCGATCGCGACCAGCTTGCGCACCAGCGTGGCGATCAGGCCGCTCTCTTCCGCGAGGCCGACGCCGATCATCGCGACGAGGATCACGCCGACGCCGGTGAAGCCGAGGAAGTTCGCGACCGGCGAGGTCAGCATGAAGCGGATGCCGTCGGGCGCGAGCAGGCTGCGCACCGAGGAGGTCTGCTCGACGATGTCGCCGAGGGCAGGGTCGTAGCCGTCGTAGGTGACGGTGGTGCCCAGCAGGCCGAAGATCACCGACAGGACGATGACGATGCCGATCAGGATGAAGAAGATGATGGCCGGATGCGGCACCATGTTGCCGACCCGCTCGACGGCGGCAAGGAATCCCGTAGCTTCCTTCGAGTTACCGCTCATGTGTTCGTACTTGCCTCCAGATCGGATCGGGCTCGGTATATTGTCTTACCGTTCGTCCGCGAACCATATGCTTCAGACCAGTTTCTTCTTTTTTCGGAAGAATTACTACCGATCGCTCAGTCAAAGGGAGAAACAATGCAGCCAAGAGGCGATTTATCTTTTTCATACTTCGTGGCACATTGCGAACGCAAGTAAATTGTGCAAACACGGTCTGGCTCGACCAAGGGCGTTCGTGTCGTCGCGGACCCTCTGCGCCCGGTTCATGTCGATGCCGAACAAGATCGGAAGCCCCTCTTGAGTGATATCTGGACCGTCTTCGCAATCATCGCCGGCGTGATCGTGCTGTTCATGTGGGACCGGCTGCCGGTCATCGCTGTCTGCGTCGGCTGCGCGCTCTCGCTCTGGGCGACCGGGCGTGCTGACCCTGGGCCAGAGCCTGGCCGGGTTCGGCGATCCGGCGACGATCTTCGTCGCGTCGCTGTTCGTGGTCAGCGCGGGGCTGGAGAAGACCGGCGTCACCGCCTGGGCCGGGCAGATCCTGATCCAGCGATCCGGGGACAGCCGTACGCGGCTGATCGTGCTGATGATGCTGTTCGTCGGCGTGCTTTCGGCGCTGATCAGCGTCAACGGCGCGGTCGCGGCGCTGCTGCCCGTCGTCGTCGTGATGGCGGTGCGGCTGGGCCGGCCGCCGTCGCAGCTCCTGATGCCGCTGGTCTTCGGCGCGCATTCGGGCTCGATGCTGGCGCTGACCGGAACGCCGGTGAACGTGCTGATCCTCGAGGCGTCGCAGGACGCCGGCGCCGGCGGGCTTCGGGTATTTCGAATACGCGATCGTCGGCGTGCCGCTGGTGATCGGCGGCGATGGTCATCGCCGTGCTGTTCGGCGCGCGGCTGCTGCCGCATCGCGAAAGCAAGTCGCTGCCGCCCGACCTCAGCCGCCACGCGCGCACCCTGGTCGAGCAGTTCCGGCTGACCGCCGACGTGCACGAGCTGCGCGTGCGCGCAGGCTCGCCGCTGATCGGCGTCGACCGGCAGGCCCTCGACCTGCCGGCGGGCCTGTCGCTCGTCAACGTCTACGCCGGCGGGGCGCCCTGGCGCGGCGCGGCGCGGACCGGTCGCCGAGGGCGACCTCGTGATGCTGCGCGGCGACGCCGAAGCGGTCGCGGATTTGTCGGTCGAGCTGGCGCTGAGCATGCGCGACGACGCCGAGGCCGCCAGCCTCGAGGACCGGCTCTTCACGCGCGAACTCCGGCCTCGCCGAGGTGCTGATCCCGCCGCGCTCCACGCTGATCGGCGAGCGGTTCTTTCCCGGCATGGTCACCGAGAGCGGCGACCTGATCGTGCTGGCGATCCAGCGCGCCGAGCGCCGACCTCGCGCCCGGCGCGCCGCTCGAGGCCGGCGACACGCTGCTGCTGCAGGGCACCTGGAGCGCGCTCGACAAGCGGCTGGCGCCGTCCGAGGTGCTGGTCGTGAACTCGCCCGACCTCGTGCGCCGCCAGGCGGTGCCGATGGGGCAGGGCGCCCGGGCGATGCTGGTCGATCCTCGCCGCGATGGTCCTGCTGCTGGCGACCGGGCTCGTTCCGGCGGCGGTCGCGGGACTGCTGGCCGCCGGCGCGGTGCTGATCGTCGGCATCCTGTCCGTCGACGAGGTCTACCGCGCGATCAACTGGACCACGGTGATCCTGGTCGGCGCGATGATGCCGCTGTCGACGGCGATCGCCGAGACCGGCGCGGCGGCGCTGCTGGCGGACGGCCTGATCTCGACGGTCGGCGAGGCGGGCCCGCGCGCGCTGATCGCGGGCCTCTTCGTGCTGACCGCGGTGCTGGGCCAGGTGATCTCGAACACGGCGACGGCGCTGATCATCATCCCGATCGCGGTCGTCGCGGCGCAGGGCATGGGCGTCTCGCCGCAGCCGGTGCTGATGAGCGTCGGCGTCGCGGCCGCGGCGGCGTTCCTGACGCCGGTGGCGACCCCGACCAACCTGATGGTCATGGAGCCGGGCAGCTACAAGTTCGGCGACTACTGGAAGTTCGGCCTGCCGATCATGCTGTGGTTCTTCGTCGTCGCGGTCTTCCTCGTGCCGCTGGTCTGGCCGTTCTGATGCCGGCTGCGCCGGGCGGTCATGCCGCCGCGCCCGACCGGTAGGCGGGGACGCCCGTGTCGGACATCCAGACCGTCTTCCTGATCGTCGTCGTCACGATCGGGCTCTTCATCTGGAACCGCCTGCCTCTGATCGTCGTGGCTATGGGCAGCGCGGTCTCGCTCTACCTGACCGGCCTGCTGACGCTGGGTGAGACCTTCTCCGGACTCGGCGATCCGGTCATCGTCTTCATCGCCGCGATGTTCGTCGTCACCGCCGGGCTGGAGGCCACCGGGGTCACCGCCTGGGCGGGCCGGCTCTTCGAGGACGCGGTGTCCGGCTCGCGGATGCGGCTGCAGGTGCTCAGCATGCTCGGCGTCGCGGCGCTATGTCCTTTCATCAACGCGACCGGGGCCGTGGCGGCGTTGATGCCGGTCCTGATGCTGCTCGCGGTGCGGCTGAAGGAGCGGCCGGCGCGGCTGCTGATGCCGTTCGCCTTCGCGTCCGGAGCGGGTTCGCACCTGGCGCTGACCGGCGCGCCGAAGAACGTGCTGATCTCGGACGCGGCGTTCGACGCGGGGGCGGGCGGGATCGGCTTCTTCGAGTTCGCCTGGGTCGGGCTGCCGCTGCTGGCGGGCACGATCGCGATCGTGCTGCTGCTGGGCGACCGGCTGCTCCCGAAGCGCAACTCCGCCAGCCTGCCGCCCGATCTGAGCCGGCACGCGCAGACGCTGGTCGCGCAGTACCGGCTGGCGTCGGACGTGTTCAGGCTCCAGCTGCTGCCGGGCTCGCCGCTGATCGGGCGCAGCGCGCTCGACGCAGGCCTCGGCGACTGGCCGGGGCTGCGCCTCGTCACCGTGGTCGGTCCCGACGGCGCGCCGCGCATCTCGGGCCCGCTGGCGGAAGGCGACGTGCTGCTGGTGCGCGGCGCCGCCGAGCCGGCCGGCGCGTATGCGGAGGGGCGCGGGCTTCGCGTCGAGGAGGTGTCGGGCGACGTCGCGGCGCGCAAGTTCGTCAACCGGCTGGCCGGCGTCGTCGAAGTCGTGATCCCGCCGCGCTCGCCCTTCATCGGGCGCAGCGTCTATCCGGGGATGCCGGCGGCTTCCGGGGATCTGGTCATCGTCGCGATGCAGCGCAATGGCGAGGACGTGGTGGGCGCCACCGAGGTCCTGCCCGGAGACCACCTGCTGCTGCAGGGCAGCTGGGCGGCGCTCGACCGGCACCGCAACGTCCAGGGCGTGCTGATGGTGGACAGGCCGGACGACGTCCGCAAGCAGGTCATCGCCTTCGGCCTCGGAGCGCCGACGATGCTGGTCATCGTCGCGGCCATGGTGATCGCGATCGCGACCGGGCTGCTGCCGCCCTCGGTCGCGGCGGTCCTCGCCGCCGGCGTCACGCTGCTGATGGGGTTCGTCACCGTCGACGAGGCCTACCGGGCGATCAACTGGACGACCGTCATCCTGATGGCCGGCATGTTCCCGCTGTCGGCGGCGATGTACCAGTCGGGCGCGGCGCAGCTGATCGCCGACAGCCTGGTCGCGGCGACCGGGGCAGGCTCGCCGCGTCTGCTCCTGCTCGGCGTCTTCGGCCTCGGCGTCGGGCTCGGGATCGTGATCTCGAACACCGCGACGACGCTGATCCTGATCCCGATCGCGATCCTGGCGGCGGAGGCCTTCGGCATCTCGCCGCTGCCGGTGCTGATGACGCTGAGCGTCGCGACCTCCGCCTCGTTCCTGACCCCGGTCTCGACGCCGGTCAACACGATGGTCATGGGTCCGGCCGGCTACACGTTCGGCGACTACTGGCGGCTCGGCCTGCCGTTGACCCTGTTCTACCTCGTTGTCGCGCTCTGGCTGGTGCCGCTGATCTGGCCGTTCTGATCGGGCCGTCGTGATGTGGCTGTCCTGACGAGGCCGTCCGCGCCGCCGCCGCTTGGCAACGGCGCCCGGGCGCGCTACGGGCTCCGGCCATGCCCCGCTACGCGCTCCGCATCGAGTACGACGGCGGCCCGTTCGCGGGCTGGCAGCGTCAGCGCGACCAGCCGAGCGTGCAGGGCGCGCTCGAGGCGGCCGCCGCGCGGCTGCAGTCGGAGGGCGCGCGGGTGTTCGGGGCAGGGCGCACCGACGCCGGCGTGCACGCGCTGGCGCAGGTCGCCCATCTCGACATGGCGCGCGACTGGACGGCCGAGCGCCTGGCCGCGGCGCTGAACGCGCATCTGCGTCCCGCCCCAGTCGCGGTGACCGCCGCGGCGCGGGTCGCGGACGACTTCCACGCGCGCTTCTCGGCGGTGGAGCGGCGCTACCTGTTCCGCGTCGTCGTGCGCCGCGCGCCGCTGACGCTGGAGCGCGGCCGGGCCTGGCGGGTCGGCGGCCCGCTCGACGTGGGCGCGATGCGGGCAGCGGCCGCGCACCTGCTCGGCCGGCACGACTTCACGACGTTCCGCGCGGCGTTGTGCCAGGCCGACAGCCCGGTGCGCACGCTCGACGAACTGGCGATCGAGCAGGCGCCGACGGTCGGCGGCATTGAGGTGCTGTTCCGCCTGCGCGCGCGGTCGTTCCTGCACAGCCAGGTGCGCAGCATCGTCGGCACGCTGGAGCGGGTCGGCGCCGGCGCCTGGCCGCCGGAACGGGTCGCCGAGGCGCTGGCGGCCAGGGATCGCGCGGCCTGCGGTCCGGTCGCGCCCCCGGACGGCCTCCATCTCGCCGGCGTCGACTATCCCGAGGATCCGTTCTCCGGCTGAGGCTCGGGCTCCGTCTGAGGTTCCAGCTCCGACTGAGGCGCCGTCTCCGGCTCCACCAAGGTGTCGGGCTCGGGCGTCTCGGGGGCGGGCCTGCCGTCCCTCTAGGGGCCCTCGTAGACCTCTCCCTCGGCGAAGGTATCCGGCCGTCGCCTTCCGGCAACCCGCCGACGAACGCGCCCTCGGCGCCCCACGTCCCTTCGGCGCGTAGCTGTCGAGCGCGTCATGCGGCCGATGTCGCGGCGCCGGTCGGCGGACGGCCTCCATCTCGCCGGCGTCGGCTATCCCGAGGATCCGTTGTCGGACTGAGGCTCCGGCTCCGACTGAGGCGCCGTCTCCGGCTCCACCAGCGTGTCGGGCTCGGGCGTCTCGGGGGCGGGCTTGCCGTCCCTCCAGGGGCCCTCGTATACCTCTCCCTCGGCGAAGGTCATCCGGCCGTCGCCTTCCGGCAACCCGCCGACGAATGCGCCCTCGTAGCGGTCGCCGTTCGGATAGGTCGCGGCGCCGGGACCGTTCAACAATCCGTCGCGCCAGGTTCCTTCGAGTACATAGCCGTCGGGCCGCGTCATGCGGCCGATGCCGCTGCGCTGGTCGGCGGCGAAGGCGCCTTCGTAGCGGCTGCCGTCCGCGGAGACCGCGATGCCGCGCCCCTCGCGCCGGCCGGCTTGCCAGTCGCCTTCGTAGCGCGCGCCGTCCGGCTCGGTGCGGACGCCGCGCCCCTGCGGCAGGCCATCCTGCAACGCGCCTTCGTAGATGGCCCCGCCGGGATAGACGATCCTGCCCTGGCCCTGCAGGCTGCCCGCGACCCAGGTCCCCTCGTAGACGGTCCCGTCCTCCAGCCTGTGCGCGCCCTCGCCCCCGAAGAGGTCGGCCTTCCATCCGCCCTCGTAGACGTCGCCGCCCGGATAGGTCGCCCGGCCCGCGCCCTCGCGCCGGCCCTCGACCCAGTCGCCCTCGTAGCGGGCGTCGTCCGGCGAGACCAGCACGCCGGTCCCGTGGTGCCGGCCGGCCTGCCAGCCGCCGACGTAGCTCGACCCGTCCGGGCGGGTCATCGACCCCTCGCCGTCGGGAGCGCCGGCGGCGAGGCCGCCCTCGTAGACGGCCCCGTCCGCGTATTCGATCCGCCCCTCGCCCTGCAGGACGCCGTCCTGCCACTGGCCCGAGTGCACGGCCCCGTCCGGGCCGGTATAGACGCCCGCGCCGCTCTGCCGGCCGCCGGCGAAGCCGCCCTCGTAGCGCCCGCCATCGGCATAGGCGGCGACGCCGGTCCCCTGCATCTCGCCCGCGACCCAGTCGCCCTCGTAGGTCGCCCCGTCCGGATAGACGATGCGCCCGACCCCGTCCGGCTGGCCGTCGACGAACGCCCCCTCGTAGACCGCGCCGTTGGCGAAGGTCGCGCGACCCTGGCCCTCGATCCGCCCCTCGACCCAGTCGCCCTCGTACTCGTAGCCGTCCGGCTGCACGTAGCGGCCCCGGCCGTGCTGACGTCCGGCGACGAAGGCGCCCTCGTAGGTCGCGCCGTTGCTGTACTGCTTGGTCTGGACCCGCTCCTGCGCCGACGCCGCGCCGGCCGCGACCAGGGCGCAGATCAGCGCGGCGGCGATCCTGTCGCTCCTGTGCACGACGCGTTCTCCCCGATGCTTCCTGCCGGCCCGGACCATAGGCGGCCGCGGACATGCGGGCAAGCCGAGGCGGCGGGGCTTGCGGTCACGGATTGGCGCCTTGGGAGCCGGCCGACGCGCCTTCCGATCGCGCGCGGACGGGCCGCCCGGCGGATGGTTACGCCGGCATGTGCGCCGCGCTTCCATCTGAGCCGGCGGTGTTCTATGCCTTGTCGCGATGGCGCTTCGAGCCATGATCCGATCCGACAAACGAGCGAACCGGGAGGTGGAGAATGAACAAGGTTAGCCTGACCGTGAACGGGCGGTCCGTCAGCCGAGAGGTCGAGGGACGCACGCTGCTGGTCGAGCTGCTGCGCGACGGGCTGGGCCTCACGGGCACCCATGTCGGCTGCGACACGTCGCAGTGCGGCGCCTGCGTCGTCCACGTCGACGGCCACGCGGTCAAGGCCTGCAGCGTCTTCGCCGCCGATCTCGATGGCGCCGAGGTCCGCACGATCGAGTCGATGGCCAATCCGGACGGCAGCCTCGGCGTGATCCAGGCGGCGTTCCAGGAGCACCACGGCCTGCAATGCGGCTTCTGCACGCCCGGCATGGTGATGAGCGCGGCGGCGCTGCTGAAGGACAATCCCGATCCCAGTGAGACGGAGATCCGCCACTACCTGAAGGGCAACATGTGCCGCTGCACCGGCTACCACAACATCGTCAAGGCGATCCGGGCCGCAGCCTCCGACATGTCCGCAAGGCCGGTGGCCGCCGAGTAGCGGCCAGGGGCGTTCCGCAGAAAGACCGGCAAGGCCGCGCCAAGGCGGCCGCGACAATCAGGGAGACCCAGCAATGGCTATGGATGGCGGCATCGGCGCCAGCACCAGGCGACGCGAGGACGTTCGGTTCCTGACCGGCAAGGGCCGGTACACCGACGACATCAACCGGCCCGGACAGGCGCACGTGCATTTCCTGCGCTCGGACGTCGCGCACGGAACGATCAGGGGCATCGACACGAGCGCCGCGGAGGGAATGCCGGGCGTGATCGGCGTCTTCACCGGCGAGAACTTCAAGGACATCGGCAGCATCCCCTGCGGCTGGCAGGTGACCGACCGCTTCGGCCAGGTCATGCAGGAGCCGAGGCACCCGGTCCTGGCCCATGGCCGCGTCCGGCATGTCGGCGACCCGGTCGCGGCCGTCGTCGCGGAGACGCTCGAGCAGGCCCGCAGCGCCGCCGAGGCGATCGTGCTCGACATCGAGGACCTGCCCGCCGTCATCGACATGCGCGCAGCGCTCGCGGACGGGTCGACCAAGGTCCATGACGAGCTGACGTCGAACCTCTGCTTCGACTGGGGCTTCGTCGAGGAGAACAAGGAGGCCGTCGATCAGGCGATCCGCGGCGCGCACCACGTCACGACGCTGGAGCTGACCAACAACCGCCTGATCCCGAACCCGATCGAGACGCGCTGCGCGATCGGCGAGTTCGACTACGCCGACGACCAGCACACGCTCTTCACGACGTCGCAGAACCCGCACGTCATCCGCCTGCTGATGGGCGCCTTCGTGCTCGGCATTCCCGAGCACAAGCTGCGCGTCGTGGCGCCGGACGTCGGCGGCGGCTTCGGGGCCAAGATCTACCACTACGCCGAGGAGGCCTTCGTCACCTGGGCCGCCAAGCAGGTCGGCCGTCCGGTCAAGTGGACCTCGACCCGCTCCGAGGCCTTCATGTCGGACGCGCATGCGCGCGACCACGTGACGAAGATCGAGCTGGCGCTGGACGAGAACGGCAAGTTCCTCGCCGTGCGCACCGACACGCTGGCGAACATGGGCGCGTATCTGTCGACCTTCGCGCCGTCGATCCCGACCTGGCTGCACGGCACGCTGATGGCGGGGCCCTACCTGACGCCGCTCGTCTACGTGAACGTGCGCGCGGTCTTCACCAACACGGTGCCGGTCGACGCCTATCGCGGCGCCGGGCGCCCGGAGGCGACGTTCCAGCTCGAGCGCGTCATCGACAAGGCGGCGCGCGAGATGGGGATCGACCCGATCGAGATTCGCCGGCGCAACTTCATCCCGGCCGAGTCCTATCCGTACCAGACGCCGGTCGCGGTCGAGTACGACAGCGGCAACCCGACGGCGACGCTCGACAAGCTGCTCGAGATCTCGGACCACGCGGGCTTCGCTGCGCGCCGGGCCGAAAGCGAGGCCAGGGGCAAGCTGCGCGGCTGGGGCCTGTCGACCTGGATCGAGGCCTGCGGCATCGCGCCGTCGCACCTCGTCGGGCAGCTCGGCGCCCGCGCCGGACCTCTACGAGAGCGCGACGATCCGCGTAAACGCCACCGGCTCGATCTCGGTCCTGACCGGGTCGCATTCGCACGGGCAGGGCCACGAGACCTCGTTCCCGCAGATCATCGCCTCGATGCTCGGGATCGACGCGGGCATGGTCGACATCGTGCACGGCGACACGGCGAAGACGCCGATGGGCATGGGCACCTACGGCTCGCGCTCGATCGCGGTCGGCGCCTCGGCGATGTACAAGGCGACCGAGAAGATCATCGCCAAGGCAAAGAAGATCGCGGCGCACCTGCTCGAGGCGTCCGAGACCGACGTGGAGCTGGCGGACGGCAAGTTCACCGTCGCGGGCACCGACAAGTCGGTCGCCTGGACCGACGTGACGCTCGCCGCCTACGTGCCGCACAACTACCCGCTCGAGAGCCTGGAGCCGGGGCTGGAGGAGACCGCGTTCTACGACCCGGCCAACTTCACCTATCCGGCCGGCGCCTATGGCTGCGAGGTCGAGGTCGATCCCCAGACCGGCAAGGTCGAGATCGTCGGCTTCGCCTGCGCCGACGACTTCGGCGTGGTCATCAACCCGATGATCGTCCAGGGGCAGGTCCATGGCGGCGTCGCCCAGGGCATCGGCCAGGCCATGCTCGAGCTCGCCGTCTACGACGAGAACGGCCAGCTCCAGACCGGGTCCTACATGGACTATGCGATGCCGCGCGCCGACGACGTGCCGTCGTTCAACGTCGACCATTCGGCGATGACGCGTTGCACGCACAATCCGCTCGGCGCCAAGGGATGCGGCGAGGCGGGAGCGATCGGCTCGCCGCCCGCCGTGGTCAACGCGGTGATCGACGCGCTGCAATCGGGCGGCATCGACGTCCGCCACATCGACATGCCGGTATCGCCCGCGCGCGTCTGGTCCGCCATCGAGGCGGCCGGCGGCGCAAGGGCCTGACAAGGGAGCAGACGACAATGTACGCATTCGAGTTCGTGAAACCGAAGTCCGTCAAGGAGGCGGTCGAGGCGCTGGCCGCGGAGGACGCACAGGCGCTGGCCGGCGGCCAGACGCTGATCCCGACGATGAAGCAGCGCCTCGCGAGCCCTGCGGTCCTGGTCAGCCTGAACGGCATCGACGAGATCAAGGGCATCAACAGCGAAGGCGCCGTCGTCACGATCGGCGGCGGCACGACCCACGGCGCGATCGCGCGCGAGACCGCGTCGGCCTATCCGGCGCTGTCGGCGCTCGCGGGCGAGATCGGCGATCCGGCCGTGCGCAACCTCGGCACGATCGGCGGCAGCCTCGCCAACAACGATCCGTCGGCCTGCTACCCGGCCGCGGCGCTCGCGTCCAACGCGTCGATCGTCACCAGCAGCCGCATGATCGCCGCGGACGACTTCTTCCAGGGAATGTTCACGACCGCGCTCGAGCCGGGCGAGATCATCACCGGGGTGAAGTTCCCGATCCCGCTGGCGGCGAACTACCAGAAGTTCGAGCAGCCCGCGTCGCGCTTCGCGCTGGTCGGCGTCTTCGTCGCCAGGTTCGACGACGGCGTCCGCGTCGCCGTGACCGGCGCGTCCGAGGATGGCGTGTTCCGCTGGACCGAGGCCGAGGAGGCGCTGTCGAAGTCGTTCTCCGCGGACGCGATCAAGGGCTTGAAGGCGAGCCCGGACGGCCTGATCGGCGACCTGCACGGGACGCCGGAATACCGCGCGCACCTGATCGGCGTCCTGACCGCCCGCGCCGTCGCCGCCGCGGCCTGATCGACCTGCGCCGCCCCGCCCGCCACGGGCGGGGCGGCCGCAAGCGCCGCGACGGCGCATTCGTTTGGCACGAAGACATGCGTCAGCTGTGGCCCTGGGCAGGGTGAAATCGGGCCGACCCCTCTCTTGTTGCGCCTTGTTGTGAAACGGTGGCGTGATCCAGCCAAACCCTCCACGCGACGGGGCGCAGCGTCAGGCCCGCCGGCAGGTCCGGCGCCCAGCGCAGGAAACCGCTCGCAACGATGACGATGTCGTTGGACCAGCGCCGGTCCGGCCCTTCGACTGCCTTGGCCTGCGCCTCCACGTGATCGATGCGCTGAGTTGCCAGCGGGGGCACACCTTCAAGAATTTGGTTGGACAGCAGCAAGCGGCCCGGCCGGGAGTGGAGGCCGAACCGGATGCCGTCCGCGACGAGCATCGGATATCAAGTCAGCGTCTCCCCCCGGCCGAGAGTATATCGATGCAACGCCGCCGGAGGCGCTGGCCCGTCCGGTCTCCGCTCAAGTGGCTGGCGGCGAGCACGTCGGTCCCGATGGATGGACTGCGCCAAGGTCGTCCCAGAGATTTTCCCGGCCCGCGAACGCCGCCGACAGACGCGCCGCGTAGCCCGAGTTGCGGACGCGGCGCGGATCAGCCGGTATCGATCGAACAACGCCGCACCGAGACAGGGAAACGGACGCCGCTCCAGCGCCTCGGCGCTCCAGCGGCGATTGAGCAGCGCACGGGTCGCGCAGAGCCCGCAGATGCCAGCGCCGACGATGATCGTCCGGAGCACGTCCGTCTCCTCTGGTTGCTCCATCTGAGAATCACGTTACTGACGTTGATCCCAGCTGACATTCCGCCCAGCGAGCGCTGAGGAAGGCTGCAGCGGCTCTTCCGCCGGAAAGGGTCCACAGTAGAGAGAAAATGGTGGTCCGAATCGGTCAAGTTCGATATGACATCGGTGTCATGTCACCGATGTCATAGGTGAAGGATCTTGGCGACGATCTATGATGTGGCCCGCGTTGCCGGAGTGTCGGCGAAGACCGTCTCGCGGGTGATGAACGGGGACGCGCCGGTCAACGTCCGGACGCGGGAGGCGGTCGAGACTGCGATCGGGGACCTCGGCTACGTGCCATCCACGGCAGCGCGCAGCATGCGCTCTCACCGAACGGGCTTGATCGGGCTGGTCACCGGCGCGATCAGCGGCAGCGCAGCCGACGGCGCGGCGGCAGGCCTGCCGGATCTGCAGATCGTGCAGGGCATCCAGCATACGCTGGCCGCCGAAGGGTTCACGCTGATGATCTCCGACACGGGCGGCGTGCTGGCGCGGGCGCCGGGTCTGTTCCGTACGCTGCGCGAACATCGGGTCGAGGGCATGTTCTACGTGGCGGACCGCCACATGCGGATCGACCTTCCGCCGCTTGGGGAGCAAACGCAACTGGTGCTTGTCAACGCCTTCGACGGGGCCGGCGCCCCGTGCGTGCTGCCCGACGACACGGATGGGGAGCGCATGCTGATCGCGGCGCTGATCGCGCACGGGCATCGACGGATCGGGTTCCTGACCCTGCCGACGCCGCTGGTCGCGCACGGCTTGCGTCTCGACGGTTATCGGCAGGCGCTGGCCTCGGCGGGGATCGCCTATGACCCGGCGCTGGTCGTCGACGCCGACCGGGATGGCGGGCCCGAGGAGCGGACCGCCCTGAACGACGCGATCAGCCGCTTGCTGGCGCTGGACCGGCCGCCGACGGTCCTCGTCTGCGGCAACGACCGGCTCGCGGTGGCTGTCTACGGGTTGCTGCGGGCGCGCGGCGTGCAGGTGCCGCAGGACATGTCGGTGGCCGGATACGACGACTACCGTGTCATCTCGGAGACGCTGTACCCGCAGCTGACGACGATGGAGCTGCCGTATCGACGGATGGGCGAGGCTGCGGCTTCGCTGATGATCGGGGCGTTGCGCGGCGACGAACCCCTTCGGATCGGAACCCGGACGGAGATCCGCGGCGATCTGCGCTGGCGGGACTCGGTCGTGCCGGGTCCCGCGGAACACGATTGGAACCAAGCTGGAGGAAGACAATGACCATGACGCGGATCGCAGCGACGCTGCTCGCAACCACCTGCCTCGCCGGCGCGGCGGCGGCTCAGACCGAACTCAGCCTGTGGTACCACGGCGCGGGGAATCCGGTTGAGCGCGACATCCTGAACGGCATCGTCGAGGACTTCAATGCGTCGCAGGGCGACTGGGCCGTCGCGATCGAACAGTTCCCGCAGGCGGCCTACAACGACAGCGTGACCGCGGCGGCGCTGTCGGGCGAGCTGCCCGACATCCTCGACGTCGACGGGCCGATCATGCCGAACTGGGCCTGGGCGGGTTATCTGGCGCCGCTTGAGATCGACGAGAGCAAGCTTGACGGCTTCCTGCCCGGCGTGATCGGCCGCTGGAACGGCGAGCTCTATTCGGTCGGGCTGTGGGACGCGGCGATCGCGATCTTCGCGCGGAAGTCGGTGCTGGAGCAGTACGACATACGGATCCCGACGCTGGAGGAGCCTTGGACCGGCGAAGAGTTCGACGAGATCCTCGTCACGCTGAAGGAGGGCGGCGAGTTCGAGTATCCGCTGAACCTGGGCATGGCCGACAAGGGCGAGTGGTATCCGTACGCGTTCGGGCCGATGCTGGTCAGCTTCGGCGGCGACATCGTGGATCGGGATGGCTATCAGAGCGCAGAGGGCGTGCTGAACGGCGACGAGGCGATCGCGTTCGGTGAGTGGTGGCAGAGCGTCTTCGAGCGGGACCTCGCGCCCGGCACGTCGCAGGATCCGGCGGACTGGCAGAACGGCTTTGCCGAGGGCAAGTACGCGCTGAACTACACCGGCAACTGGATCGCGCTGTCGGCGCTGGAGAAGTTCGGCGACGACATGCTGTTCCTGCCGGCGGTCGACTTCGGAGAGGGGCCGAAGATCGGGGCGGCGTCGTGGCAGTTCGCGGTCGCGGCGACCAGCGAGCACCAGGAGGGCGCGAACGCGTTCATCGAGTTCGCGCTTCAGGACAAGTACCTGACCGCGTTCTCGGACGGGATCGGGCTGGTTCCGCCGACCGAGTCCGCGGCGGCCGACAGCAAGTACTATTCGGAGGGGGCGCCGATGGAGGTGTTCTACGGGTTGTCGGAGGCGCAGGGCACGCTGCGGCCGGTCACGCCTGGCTACGTCGTGCAGAGCCGGGTGTTCCAGAAGGCGGTCTCGGACATCGCGAACGGGGCGGACGTGGCGACGGCGCTGGATGCGGCGGTCGACGAGATCGATGCGGACATCCAGAACAACCAGGGCTACGGCCACTCAGGCGGCTGAGCGCCGGCCGAGGTCGCACCGTGCGACCTTGGTATAACCGTCTGATCCAAAACATAATATGGTCCGGCGTTAACCTGATCTCAATGCGGGTTAACGCCGGAGCCCGAAGCCGTCGAACAACTCCGGGGGGAACCGGCCCATGGCCGCATCCAAGCTCATGTCCTCGAACCGCGCCGGCTGGGGAATGGCCGCGCCCGCCTTCGGCCTGATCCTGCTGTTCATCATCGTGCCCTTCGCGCTGGCCTTCTACTTCAGCTTCACCAACCAGCGGCTGTTCTCGCCGAACCCGACGCAGTGGGTCGGCACCGCGAACTTCGAGCAGCTGCTCGGGGTCTCGACGCTGACGCTGGAGCCGGAGCGCGACGACGCAGGCGTGATCGTCCGCGATGACGACGGCGCGGCGACCTATCCGCGGCTGCGCGGCTACACGCGCAACAACCCGGACTATCCGCACCTGCAGGGCAAGCAGGAATGGTTCAGCTTCGGCTGGGGCGAGGACCGCGTCTACGTGCTGGCGAGCGACGTCGTCTTCATGAAGGCGCTGCGGAACACGTTCCTGTTCGTGCTGGTCGTGGCCCCGGTCCAGGGCGGTATCGCATTGGTGCTGGCGCTGATGATCAACCAGAAGCTGCGGGGCATCAATTTCTTCCGGACCGTCTACTTCATGCCGGTCGTGGTCTCGATCGTCGTGGTGTCGCTGCTGTGGCGCTTCATCTACGACGGCAACAACGGGCTTCTGAACAACGTGCTCGGCTGGCTGACCTTCGGCGCGTTCCAGCCGGTGGACTGGCTCGGGAATCCGGAGACGGCGCTGCCCGCGATCATCGCGATGTCGATCTGGCAGGCGGTGGGCTTTCACATGGTGATCTGGCTGGCCGGATTGCAGACGATCCCGCCGACGCTCTACGAGGCGGCCGGCATCGAGGGCGCGAACCGCTGGCAGACCTTCCGCTACGTGACGTGGCCGGGGCTGCGCAACACGGCCGTGCTGGTGCTGATCGTCATCACGATGCAGGCCTTCGCGCTGTTCGCGCAGATCGACGTGATGACCAAGGGCGGGCCGGTCGACGCGACGCAGACTATGGTGTTCCAAGCGGTCGAGCGCGGCTACCGCCGGCAGGACATCGCGGCGGGATCGGTGATCTCGGTCGTGCTGTTCCTGATCGTGCTGACGATCTCGCTCAGCCAGCGCTACCTGACCCGGGAGAGGAACTGATGGCGACCGTCGAAGGCGAAAACAGGGGCTGGGACCGGACCTGGCGCTATGCGCTGCTGATCCTGGGAGCGGCGATCTTCATCGGGCCGCTGCTGTTCATGGCGATGTCGTCGCTCAAGCCCGATCCGCAGTTGCTGGCCGACACGTCGAGCATGCGGGCGTTCCTGCCGGTCGGCGACATCTCGTTCGACAACTACGTCGCCGCGTTCCAGCGGGCGCCGGTCGCGACGTTCATCTTCAATTCGGTGCTGGTGACCGGCGTGACGGTGATCCTGTCGCTGTTCATCTGTTCGCTGGCGGCCTTCGCATTCGTATTCCTCGACTGGCGGGGGCGCGACCTGGTGCTGGGCGTCATCATCGCGACGCTGATCGTGCCGTTCGAGACGATCGCGATCCCGATGCTGATCGTCGTCAACAACCTGCCCTGGCTGTCGACGGAGGGCCTCACCCTCGGTTGGCTGAACAGCTACCGGGTGCAGATCGTGCCGTTCGTCGCGGACGGGCTGACGATCTTCCTGTTCGTGCAGTTCTTCAAGGACCTGCCGCGCGAGCTGATCGAGGCGAGCCGCGTCGAGGGCGCGACCTGGCTCCAGATCTACCGCAAGGTGGTGATGCCGCTGTCCGGCCCGGTGCTGGCGACCGGCGCGATCCTGAAGTTTCTCGCGATGTACAACCAGTACCTGTGGCCGCTGATGGTCACGCAGGCCGAGAGCTATCGCCCGGTCATGGTTGGCCTGCAGTACTTCTTCCAGCTCAATCCGGTCTGGGGCGAACTGATGGCCTACCTTTCGGTGATCACCGTTCCGGTGCTCGTCTTCTATCTTTTCCTGCAGCGCGCCTTCATCTCGTCGATCGCCTCGACGGGCGTGAAGGGTTGAGAGGCCCCGACATGACAATCGCATTGCCGACGAAGTGGATCTGGGACAGCTGGTACGTCCGGGATGGCGACCTGTGGCACGGGTTCTTCCTGCAGGCCGACAAGTCGCTGGGCGACGCGCATCTGCGGCATGTCAACGTTACGCAGGGCCACGCGACCAGCCGGGACCTGAAGACATGGGAGCATCTGGGGACGTGCTTCCGGCCCGCCGAGGGGCCGGCCTGGGACGACTACACGACCTGGACCGGGTCGGTGGTGCGCGGCGACGACGGGCTGTGGCACCTGTTCTACACCGGGACCTGCCGGGCCGAGGACGGCCTGAAGCAGCGGGTCGGCCATGCGACGAGCCGGGACCTGCATTCCTGGGTCCGGGTCGGCGACGGGCTCGCGCTCGACATCGACGGCCGCTACGAGGCGCTGATGCGCCGGGCCACTGGCACGACCAGGCGATGCGCGACCCTTGGGTGATGCGCGATCCGGCCGGGGACGGCTGGCTGATGTACTTCACCGCGCGGGTTCCGGGCGTCGCCGAGCCGAACGCGGGCGGCGCGATCGGCTTCGCGACCTCGCCGGACCTGATGACGTGGACGTTGCAGGACCCGGTCTATGCGGGCGGCGATTTCGGGCAGCTGGAGGTGCCGCAGGTGTTCGAGGCCGGCGGGCGCTGGCATTGCCTGTTCTGCACGGCGCCCGAGCATTATTCTGCCGACTATGCGGCGGGCTATCCGGGCGCGCCGGTGCGCGGCACGCATTACCTGATCGCCGACGATCCGCGCGGGCCGTGGAGCGTCGCGCCGGGGGCGTTCCTCGACGGCGACCCGGCGATCGACCGCTATGCGGCGCGCATCGTCGATACCGGGCAGGGCCTCGTGCTGCTCGGGTTCCTGCACAATCCGGGCGGCGGCGCCTTCGTCGGCGAGATCGCGGACCCGGCGCCGGTGACGGTCGGCCCGGACGGGCTGCTGTCGCTCGGCTGATCCTTGGGGGAGGGAAAGACATGGCGGACGTGAAGCTGGCCGGCCTGCGCAAGAGCTTCGGGCCGGTCGACGTGATCAAGGGCGTCGATCTCGACATCAGGCACGGCGAGTTCGTCGTCTTCGTCGGGCCCTCGGGCTGCGGCAAGTCGACGCTGCTCCGGATGATCTCGGGGCTCGAGGAGATCACTGCGGGCGATCTCTGGATCGACGGGGTCCGGGTCAACGACGCGCAGCCGCGCGAGCGCGGGATCGCGATGGTGTTCCAGTCCTATGCGATCTTTCCGCACATGACGGTGCGCGAGAACATCGGCTTCGGGCTGACGATCGCGGGCACGCCGAAGGCGGAGAAGGCGCGGGCGGTCGACGAGGCCGCGCGCATCCTGCAGATGGAGCATCTGCTCGACCGCAAGCCCAGCCAGCTTTCGGGCGGCCAGCGCCAGCGCGTCGCGATCGGGCGGTCGATCGTCCGCAAGCCCAAGGTGTTCCTGTTCGACGAGCCGCTGTCGAACCTGGATGCGGCGCTGCGCGTCGACATGCGGATGGAGATCGGCAAGCTGCACAAGGACTTGGGCGCCACGATGATCTACGTGACGCACGACCAGGTCGAGGCGATGACGCTGGCGGACAAGATCGTCGTGCTGCGCGCGGGCGAGGTGATGCAGGTCGGCGCGCCGATGGACCTCTACCACAAGCCCGCGAACCGGTTCGTGGCCGGGTTCCTCGGGTCGCCGAAGATGAACTTCCTCGACGTCGAGGTCCGGTCGGTCGGCGGCGGCATGGTCACGGTCGCGGCGCCGGCGCTGGAGCCGGTGGCGATCCCGCATGCGGTCGGGCGGTTCGCGGCGGGCGGTCGCGCTTCGCTCGGCGTGCGGCCGCAGTTCCTGAGCCCGGACGTGGGCGAGGGGCGCGGGGTGCTCGGCGGGCGGGTGTCGCTGGTCGAGCGGCTGGGGACCGAGACGGTGCTGAGCATCGCGCTGGCGACCGGCGGGCGCGTGGTCGTGTCGCTGGACGGCGACCGGGCGTTCGAGATCGGCCAGCAGATGGCGCTGGGCTTCGATCCGGCGAAGGCGCATCTGTTCGAGGCGGAGACCGCGGACATGGAGGCCGAGCCGGCGCACTGAGCGCCGGCGCGGGTCTCAGGCGGGGAAGATCGCGATGCGGCGGATGCCGACGCCGACCGCGGCGCCGGGCGCGAGCGCGAGGCGGTCCCAGGCGCCGCGCGCGACCTCGGCCTCGATCACGCCGCCGTCGGGGCTGGCGAGTTCGGCCCGGACCACGCCGCCATGGGCGACCGCGTGCGCGAGGCGCGCCTCGAGCAGCGCGTCCGGGTCGCCGGTTGGCAGCAGGTCGACGTCGTGGGCGCGCACGAAACCCTGGGCGGCGCCGTCGGCGGGGGCGTCGTCGAGCAGGACCGCCGCCGGGGGCAGGGGGCGTCCGGCGAGCAGCGCGCGGCCGCGGTCGAGCGTGACGTCGAAACGGTTCGCGCCGCCGAGGAACGCGTGCATGAACGGCGTCTTCGGGTGCGCCTCGACCTCGGCAGGGGCGCCGCTCTGCTCGACCTCGCCCCGGTTCATCACGACGATGCGGTCGGCGACCTCGAGCGCCTCTTCCTGGTCGTGGGTGACGAAGATCGTCGTCACCGAGAGCTGCGCGTGCAGGTCGCGCAGCCAGCGGCGCAGGTCCCGGCGCACGGCGGCGTCGAGCGCGCCGAAGGGCTCGTCGAGCAGGAGGACGTCGGGCTCGATCGCGAGCGCGCGGGCGAGCGCCACGCGCTGGCGCTGGCCGCCGGAGAGCTGCGCCGGGTAGCGGTCGGCGAGGCCCTCGAGCTGGACCGTCGCCAGAAGGCGGTCGACGCGGGCGCGCCGATCGGCGGGCGACGGGCGGCGGTCGCTGGGCATCACGCGCATGCCGAAGTCGACGTTCTGGCGCACGGTCATGTGGCGGAACAGCGCGTAGTGCTGGAACACGAAGCCGATCCGGCGCTGTCCGGCGGGCAGGTTCGTCGCGTCGCGCCCGCCGATCAGGATCCGGCCGGCGTCGGGAAAGTCGAGGCCGGCGATCAGGCGCAGCAGCGTGGTCTTGCCCGAGCCGGAGGGCCCGAGCAGCGCCAGCAGTTCGCCCTCGGCGATCTCGAGGCTGAGGTCGTTGACGGCGGCAAAGGTCTCGAAGCGGCGCGAGACGTGGTCGATGACGATGCTCATGCGGACCGACGCTCCAGTATGTACTTGAGGACCAGGGTGACGACGGCGATCAGCGCCAGCGTCGAGGCGGCCGCGAAGGCGCCGACCGCGTTGAAGTCGTTGAACAGCAACTCGATCTGCAGCGGCAACGTGTTGGTCTGGCCCCGGATCGCGCCCGCGACCACGGAGACGGCGCCGAACTCGCCCATCGCGCGGGCATTCGTCAGAACCGCGCCGTAGAGCAGCGCCCAGCGGATGTTCGGCAGCGTGACGAAGCGGAAGGTCTGCCAGGGCGAGGCCCCGAGCGACAGCGCGGCCTCTTCGTCCTCGGAGCCCTGCGCCTGCATCAGCGGGATCAGCTCGCGCGCGACGAAGGGCGCGGTGACGAAGAGGCTGACGAGCACGATCGCCGGGACCGAGAACATGATCTGCACGCCCCAGGATTGCAGCGTCGGCCCGAGCAGACCCTGATTGCCGTAGAGGAACAGGTAGATCGTGCCGGCCACGATCGGCGAGACCGAGAACGGGATCTCGATCATCGAGATCATCAGCTTGCGGCCGGGAAACTCGTAGCGCGCGACCGCCCAGGCAGTGGCGACGCCGAACACGACGTTGACCGGAACCACGATCACCGCGGTCAGCACCGTCAGGTAGAGCGCGTGCAGCGTGTCGGGCGCGAGGATGTTCTCGGCGTAGACCGAGAATCCGCGCGAGAATGCGGTGAAGAAGATCAGCGCCAGCGGCGTCACGAGCACGATCAGCGCCAGCGCCATCGCGAGGCCGATCAGGATGCGGCGGCCCCGGCTGTCAGTCGCGTCGCGCATAGCGAAGTGCCCAGACCTGGAAGGAATTGGTGATGAAGAGCAGCAGGAACGCGGCGATCAGAAGCACAGAGGCCAGCGCGGCCGCGGCCGGATAGTTGAATTCGTCGAGCCGGATGTAGACCAGGAGCGGCGTCACCTCGGTCTTCATCGGCAGGTTGCCGGCGATGAAGACGACCGCGCCGAATTCGCCGAGCGAGCGGGCGAAGGCCATCGTGGCGCCGGCGAAGAACGCCGGCATGATCAGCGGCCAGATCACGAGCCGGAAGACCTGCCAAGGCCGCGCGCCGAGGCTGGACGCGGCTTCCTCGACATCGACGGAGATGTCCTCGAGCACCGGCTGGACCGTGCGCACGACGAAGGGGATCGACGTGAAGAACATCGCGACCATGATGCCGAGCGGGGTATAGGCGACCTCGATGCCGAGCGGCGCGAGGAAGCGGCCGAACCAGCCGTTGGGCCCCAGCAGCGTGACCAGCGTCAGGCCCGCGACGGCGGTCGGCAGCGCGAAGGGCAGGTCGACCAGCGCGTCGAGGATGCGCCGGCCGGGAAAGCGGTAGCGCGTCAGCACCCAGGCGAACAGCAGACCGACGCCCGCGTTGACCACGGTCGCGGCCAGGGCGGCGGTGACGGTGACGCGAAACGAGGCGAGCGTGCGCGGCGCCGTGATGATGCTCCAGTACTCGTCCCAGCCGAGGCTCGCCGTCTTGATCGCCATCGCGACCAGCGGCGCGAGGATGATCAGCGCGAAATAGGTCAGCGCCACGCCCATCGACAGCCCGAACCCAGGCAGCACGCGGCGGCGTCGATCGAGGCTGGAGAGGGACATCTGTGAACGGCTCCCGGCGCGGCCGGAGCCGCGCCGTTGCTGCGAGAGGCGCGGCCCTGTCCGGACCGCAGCGTGCTCTTACTGCTGGACGAAGACCTCGTCGAGCAGGCCGCCATCGGCGAAGTGCTCCTCGGTGACCTTGGCCCAGCCGCCGTAGAAGTCGTCGACGTTGACCAGTTCGACCGGCGGGAACTGGTCGGCATGGGCCGCCATGATCTCGTCGTTGTTCACCCGGTTGCCGAAGCCGACGATGATCTCCTGCGCCTTCGGCTGGTACAGGTAGTCGAGATAGGCCTCAGCCTCGGCCCGGCTGCCGCGTTCGTCGACGACGGAGTCGACGACCGCGACCGGGAATTCGGCGAGCAGGCTGGTCGGCGGCACCACCGGCTGGAACTCGTCCTCGCCGAACTCGCGGCCGATGGCGGAAAGCTCGGCCTCGAAGGTGATCAGCACGTCGCCGATGCCGCGTTCCGCGAAGGTCGTGGTCGCGGCGCGGCCGCCGGTGTCGAAGACGGGCACGTTGGCGAAGACGCGGGACAGGTAGTCGGTGACCTGCGTCTCGTCGCCGCCGAATTCCTGCTCGGCCCAGGCGCGGGCGGCGAGGTAGGTGTAGCGGCCGTTGCCGGAGGTCTTCGGGTTCGGGAAGATCACTTGGACGTCGTCGCGGGCGAGGTCGCCCCAGTTCTCGATGCCCTTCGGATTGCCGGCGCGCACCACGAAGGCCGGTAGCGAGTAGTAGGGCGAGGCGTTGTTCGGCAGGCGGCTCTGCCAGTCCTCGGCGATCAGGCCGTTATCGGCGAGGAACTGCACGTCGGTGACCTGGTTGAAGGTCACGACGTCGGCCTTGAGGCCCTCGAGGATGGCGCGGGCCTGGCGCGACGAGCCGGCATGGCTCTGGTCGACGGCGATCGGGGCGCCAGTCTCGGCCTCGTAGTCGGCGGTGAACGACTCGTTGATCGACGCGTAGAGCTCGCGGGCGATGTCGTAGGAGACGTTCAGGATGGTGTCGACCTCGGCATGGGCCGAGGGGGCGAAGGCGATTGCGCCGATTGCAAGGGCGGCCGCGCGGAGCGGGGTGTGCCGCATGGTGTTTCTCCAGATTCGGGATGCGCCGGAACCGGCCGGCGCGCTTGGCCCTTAGGATAGGCGCAGGCGGACGGATGGCAACGAAGCGGACCGCGGCGAGGCGAAATAAGACAAGCTTTCCTCGCGGCTTGCGCGAGGCGGGACGCGTGTTCCAGGTTGATGCCCTGGCCGAGAATTCCGGGCCGCGCCGGTGCGCGAGGGCGTGCCGGCATTCCTGCGTTTCGGCGCGCCGCCGGACGGTCAGGCGGCGTCGATCACCTGATGGCTGCCCTCGACGCAGGCTGCGGCGATCGCGTCGCGGTCCCAGTCGATGCCGATGCCCGGGGTTACTGGCGCATGGGCGCAGCCGCGCGTCCACCCGATCGCCCGGAAGATCAGGAAGCCGTTGTCCCCCTGGGCGAGCAGGCTCTCGAGCAGCTGGTTCTGCTCGCTTAGCTCCCGGCACGCGGTACTCGGCGGCGGCGAGGCCGGAATGAGCGCGATGCGGGCGTCCTGCGCCTGCGCGGCGGCGCCGTACAGGCCGGCCGGCATGGCCGCTGCCGCAACTCGGCTAGCCATTCAGGCGGGAGTGGGTCTCGGTTGCAGGCCAGGCTTCGAACGGCCTGACTCACGTCGCGGAACCCGACATGCGATTCGCGTCGTGCGTCAGGGCCGCGGGTCCTGGTACAGGTTCGTGAGACGCTCGAAGATCGCCTGGGATCCGGCGGCGAAGTGTTCTGGGCGCTGGGCTAAAAGATGCCTGATCGCCAGGAAGACGCGATCGAGATGCGCCTGCATCGCGGCCCGCGCGGCGGCCGGATCGCGGCGCGCCAGCGCCCCGACGATCTGGGCGTGCTCGGCGAGGACCACGTCAAGATGGCCGATCTCGGGCATCGCCAGGCGGCGCACGCGGTCGAGTTGCGCCTTCGCGCCGTTGACGACGCGCCACAGCCGCGGCGAGGCGCCGAATTCGCAGATCGCCTGGTGCATCGCCTCATCGAGCTCGTAGAACCGGTCATAGTCCTGCTCCCGCGCCACCGCACGCTGCGCATCCATTATTGCCGCGAGGCGCGCATCGAAGTCCGCGTCGGCGTGCAGCGCAGCGTACTGGACGACCCGGGTCTCGAGCGCGCCGCGCACGAGATGGCCGTCGAACAGCCGTTGCAGGTCGATCGGGCTGACAAAGGTGCCGTTGTTCGGGATCACGTGGACTAGGTTCTCGGCCTGCAACTGCAGCATCGCCTCGCGCAGCGGCGTGCGGGAGATGGCCAAGCTCTCGCAGATCAGCTTCTCGCTGAGCGCCGTGCCGGGCGGGAACGCCAGGTTCACGATGGCCCTGCGCATCAGCTCGTAGACCTGCGGCGCCTTCGGCTGGTGCGGCTGGAGCGCCGCGACGGACATGAAGTCCGGTATCCGGTGGGGCTGCGCGCCGACGGCGTGCTTGCGCGGTCTGGGCATGATCATTCAGTCTCTCACGGGCCCTTGCCGGACTCCATCTGGCTATACAAGACATTTCGGATTTCGCGCAATTTCATGTCGGCAGGCTTCATGTCGGCAGGCCGCCCCGCTCGCCGCAGGCGGATCCGGATATCCGGCCCGCGGCGGCGCCCGCGGCCGGGCTCTAAACCGCCAGCATCCGCAGGCCCTGCGTCACATCGACGCGGATGGCGAGGCGCAGCCCGGGCTCATCGCCGGCGCGCAGCGCGGCGATGATCTTGCGATGGTTGTCGGTCGCCTGCTTGCGTTGCAGCCGCTCGTACAGCATGCGCATCGTCGGCCCGGACTGGAGCCAGACGGTCTCCACCAGCGCGAGGATCGCCGGCGCCTGGGCGCGCAGGTAGAGCGTGCGGTGGAATTCCAGGTTCGTGCGGACGTATCCGGTTGCGTCCCCCTTGACGATCATCTCGTCGATGACCGCGTTGATCGCGGCCATCCGGTCGATCAGCGCCATGTGGGCTCGTGGCAGGGCGCGGCTCGCGAGCTCGGGCTCCAGAAGCGCGCGCAGGCTCGCGAGTTCCTCGATGCGCTCCGAACTGAGCTCCGGGGTCGAGACCCTGCCCGAGGGCGTCAGCTTCAGCGCGCCCTCGGCGACCAGGCGGCGGACGGCCTCGCGCGCGGGGGTCATGCTGACGCCGAACTCGGCGGCGAGCCCGCGCAGGGTCAGCGCCTGGCCGGGCGGGATCAGCCCGTGCATGACCCGGGCGCGCAGCGTCCGGTACAGGCGTTCGTGGGCGGGCAGGGCGGCATCCCCGGCGGCTCGGTCGCGCTCGATCATGCGCAGGACCAGCGCCGCTGGCGCGGCGGCGTCAACGCGCCGCAACCGGGGCGGCGGCGGAAAAGTCATAGGCCATCAGTGACGGGCCGTGGCTGCGCAGCCATTCGCGATGCCGCCGGAAGTCGGGGCAGAGCTGCGCCACGACCGCCCAGAACGCCGACCCGTGATTCATCTCGGCGAGGTGCGCGACCTCGTGCGCGGCGACATAGTCGAGGACCGGATCGGGCGCGAGGATCAGCCGCCAGCAGAACATCAGATCGCCGTTCGCCGTGCACGAGCCCCAGCGGCCGCGGGTGTCGCGCATCGTCAGGCGGCGGAACGGCAGGCCAAGCCGGCGCGCATGTGCGTCCGCCGCCGTGACGCAGCGCTGGCGCGCCGCCTCGCGCAGGAAAGCGCCGACCCGGGCGGGCAACTGCGCGGCCGGACCCGGAACCTGCAGCGCGCCGTCGGCGATCGTGGTGCGGCCGCGCTCGGCGGAGACCAGCGTCAGCACGCCCCCGCGAAAGGGCAGGTTGGCGCCGGCGCGAACCGGCGTGCGTCCGGGCGCATTGGCCAGACTGCGCCGCAGCCAGCCCTCCTGGTCGAGCGCAAACGCGCGCGCGTGCAGCAACGAGGCTGACGGCGGCAGCGTCAGGACCGGCGTCGCCGTGCACAGGCTGACCCGCAGCACCATACGCCGCGCGCGCGAATGGCGCCGCACGCGGATCTCGATGGCCGGATCGCCGATGCAGATGGCTTCCGCCACCGGGGGATGCTCAGGCGATTTCGAGCCGGTGGGCGCGGATGAAGTCCCGCACCCTCGGCTGGATGATGCCGCGCCAACGCGAGCCGTTGAATACGCCGTAATGTCCGACGCCCTTGGCGACGAAGTGGCTGCGGTCCGCCTGCGGCAGGTTGGGGACCAGATCATGCGCGGCTTCGGTCTGGCCGAGCCCGGTGATGTCGTCGGTCTCGCCCTCGATGGTCATCAGGCCGGTGTCCGTGATCGCCGCCGGCTCGATCAGGTTGCCCCGGTAGCGGTACGCGCCCTCGGCCATCAGCCGCTTCTGGAATACGCGCTCGATCGTCTGGAGGTAGAACTCCGCCGTCAGGTCCATGACCGCGAGGTATTCGTCGTAGAACGCGCGGTGCGATTCGCTGCTGTCGCCGTCGCCCTGGATCAGGTCGTGGAACTGCTTGACGTGCGCGTCGACATGGCGGTCGACGTTCATCGCGAGAAAGCTCGAAAGCTGCAGGAACCCCGGATAGACCCGGCGCATCACGCCCCGGTTCGGCCAGGGCACCATCGTCACGACGTTGTTCTCGAACCAGCTGAGCGGCCGCTCGTTCGCCAGCGTGTTCGGCTGCTTCGGATTGCGCGACGTGTCCATCGGCGAGCCCATCAACACCAGCGCCGCCGGCCGGCGCGGATTGCCGTCCATCGCCATCAGGCTGGCCGCAGCCATTGCCGGGATGCCCGGCTGGCAGACCGCCATGACCGTCACCCGCTCGCCGTCCTGCGACAGGTGCTCGATCATAGAGATCAGGTAGTCGGTATAGTCGTCGAGGTCGAAGGCGCCCTCGACCAAGGCCACTTCGCGCGCATCGACCCAGTCGGTGATGTAGACGTCGTGCTCGGGCAGCATCGCACGGACCGTGCCGCGCAGCAGCGTCGCGTAATGGCCGGACATCGGCGCGATCACCAGAACCTTCGGATCACGGCGCGACTCGGCGGCGGCGGAGTCGCGCCGGAAATGCAGCAGGTCGCAGAACGGCAGGGACCAGACGACCTCCTCGACGATCGGCGTTTCGAACCCGTCGATGACGGCAGGTTCGAGGTCAAACGTGGGCTTGCCGTAGCGCCTGGTGGCGTTGATGAACATCTCGAGCGCGGCGGTCGCCGTTCGGGCGCAGACGTTGCCCGGCGTCGAGATAAGGGGGTGGCTGATCGCCGCCTGACTCAGGCGCGCAGCGGCGCGCATCGGAGAGATGGCGGCGTGCGTCATCTCGTAAGCATGATATAGCATCGGTTTCCCAGGCCCCCAGGACCACCTATGTTGCAACGCAGCTAAAGAGACAGTAGTCGCTTTTGCTTGCGCAGCAAGCCGATTTGATGCCTTTTGATCGGAAATGTCACATTCCGTTAACATGTACCTACCGGGCAATCGCTTCCGCGGCGCAGCGGCGGAAAGCCTTTGACATCGCAAGACACGCATGGCAACCGACGCGGCGAGTAGATTCACCCGAAACCCCGAGGATAAGCGATGCCCAAGGACGAATGGGGCGTTAAGCGCGTCTGCCCGACCTGTTCCACGCGCTTCTATGACCTTCGAACCGATCCGATGACCTGTCCGACCTGTGGCGCGACCTTCACGCTCGAGAGCCTGACCGCCGTAAAGGCCAAGGCCCCGCGGCCCGAGAAGGTCAAGCCGGAGCCGACCGAGGCCGAGGATCTCCCCGAGATCGATGCGGACGAGGAGGTCATCGACGACAGCGACGACGATCTCGCCGACGACATCCTCGAGGACGAGGACGACAACGTCGATCTGGAGGAGATCGCCGACGTCAGCCAGGAAGACGAGGAAACCTGAGCGGCGTCGTCGCGTCAGCCCCCGCTCGGCACGCCTGGCGCGATTGTCGAAATAGCGCTTGAACTGCCGGAGCGCGCCGCCTAAAGACACCGCGCGCAGGTCGACGCGACCTGCGCTCCGGGGCCATAGCTCAGCTGGGAGAGCGCTTGCATGGCATGCAAGAGGTCAGGGGTTCGATCCCCCTTGGCTCCACCATTCCTCCGATGAATGTCGTTGCGCGGATCGCGGCCTGCGCGGATGACGGTCGAGCGGACGGGTCCGGTTGCATCCGGTCGGCTGCTCCTTCTTCAGGAGGTCCAAAGGCCGGCGGGCATGAAGATCGCGACCTTCAACATCAACGGCGTTCGCCGGCGGCTCGGCAATCTGCTGGACTGGCTGGCCGAGGCTGAGCCGGACGTCGTCTGCCTGCAGGAGCTGAAGGCGGCGGACGCGCAGTTCCCGCGCACGGCGATCGAGGCGGCCGGGTATGGCGCGGTCTGGCGCGGCCAGTCGGCCTGGAACGGCGTCGCGATCCTCGCGCGCGGCGCCGAGCCGGTGCGCACGCGCGATGCGCTGCCGGGCGACGCGGCGGACGCCCCGGCGCGCTATCTCGAGGCGGCGGCGTTCGGGGTGCTGGTCGCCTCGCTCTATGCGCCAAACGGCAACCCGCAGCCGGGCCCGAAATACGACGCGAAGCTCGCCTGGCACGGACGGCTGAACGCGCATGCCGCGGACCTGCTCGCGGCCGGCGTACCGGTCGCGCTGGCCGGCGACTACAACGTCGCGCCGACGCCCCAGGACGTCTATCCGACAAAGAGCTACGACGACAACGCGCTGGTCCAGCCGGCGTCGCGGAAGGTCTTCGCCGAGCTGATCGGGCAGGGCTGGACCGACGCCATCCGGGCGCGTCGGCCCGAGGGGACGGCGTTCACTTTCTGGGACTACAGGCGCAACCGCTGGCCGCGGGACGCGGGGATGCGGCTCGACCACCTGCTGCTGAGCCCTTCGCTGGCGGTGCGGCTGCGGGGCGCGGGTATCGACCGCGCGGCTCGCGGGAGGCCCGACGCGAGCGACCACGCTCCGGTCTGGATCGAGGTCGGCGCCGAGGGCTAGCGACCCATTCCTATTCCTTGACCGCGCCGGTCATCGACGAGACGTAGTAGTCGACGAAGAACGAATAGAGGATCACCACCGGCAGCGAGCCGACCAGCGCGCCGGACATCAGCGCGCCCCATTCGTAGATGTCGCCGCGCACCAGTTCGGTCAGCACGCCGACCGGCACCGTCTTGTTCTCGGACGAGGAGATGAAGGTCAGCGCGTAGATGAACTCGTTCCAGCTCAGCGTGAACGCGAAGATGCCCGCCGAGATCAGGCCCGGCACCGCAAGCGGCAGGATCACCTTGGTCAGGATCTGCCAGCGCGAGGCGCCGTCGACCAGGGCGCTCTCCTCGAGTTCGAACGGTATCGTGCGGAAGTAGCCCATCAGCAGCCAGGTGCAGAAAGGGATCAGGAACGTCGGATAGGTCAGGATCAACGCGAGCCGGCTGTCGAAGATGCCGACCTTGAAGACGATGAAGGCGAGCGGGATGAACAGGATCGACGGCGGCACCAGATAGGCGAGGAAGATCAGGAGCCCGGTCACGCGCGCGCCGGTGAAGCGGATGCGCTCGATCGCGTAGGCGGCGAATACCGAGGCCGCGAGCGACAGGAAGGTCGAGGCGAAGGCGACCAGCATCGTGTTCCAGAGCCAGCCGGGATAGGAGGTCTCGAAGAACAGGTACTTGATGTGCTCCAGCGTCGGGCCGACGACCCAGAAGGGGCTGTATTCCTCGTAGTTCGTCAGCTGGTGGTTCGGTTTGATCGCGGTGATCGCCATCCAGTAGAACGGGAACAGCAGCACGAAGATGAAGACCGCCAGCGGCAGGTAAACGACGAAGATCCGCCGGGTCAGGGTGTTGTACTGCTCCATCCCGACGATGTCGTCGACCGGGTCGGCCGGGACCCTGCTGGCGGCGAGGGCCTCGACGACGATCTCTTCCTCGAGATCGGCGGGGCGCTGGCCGGGCCGTTGATCCGGGTTGCGCATCAGTCGCTGCCTCCCTGTTGCCATTTGCGGCGCTGGAGGCCGAAGAAGCTGAACAGGATCGCCGCGAGCAGGAAGGGGATCATGGCGACCGCGATCGCCGCGCCCTCGCCGAGCTGTCCGCCCGGGATCGCGCGCTGGAAGCTCAGCGTCGCCATCAGGTGGGTGGCGTTGACCGGGCCGCCTCGGGTCAGCACGTAGATCAGCTGGAAGTCGGTGAAGGTGAACAGCACCGAGAAGGTCATCACGACCGCGATGATCGGCGTCAGCAGCGGCAGCGTGATCCGCCGGAAGCGCTGCCAAGAGGTTGCGCCGTCGAGCGCCGCCGCCTCGTTCAGCGATTGCGGGATCGTCTGCAGGCCCGCCAGCAGCGAGATCGCGACGAAGGGAATGCCACGCCAGACATTGGCCGCGATCACCGCCCAGCGCGCGTTCCAGGGTTCGCCGAGGAAGTTTATCGGCTGCGAGATCAGACCCCATTTCAGCAGAACGTAGGAGATGATCGAGAACTGGCTGTCGAAGATCCACCAGAAGGCCAGCGCCGACAGCACCGTCGGCACGACCCAGGGCAGCAGGATGATCGCGCGGAACAGGCTCTTGTAGGGCAGGTTCTCGTTCAGGAGCAGCGCGAGCCACAGCCCGAGGCCGAACTTCAGCACCGATGCAACGAAGGTGTAGAACATCGTGTTGAAGATAGAGAGCCGGAAGACGCTGTCTTCGAACAGCCAGATGTAGTTGTCGAGCCCGACGAACACGCCGTCCCGACCGATCCGGGTGTCGGTGAAGCCGAGCCAGACGCCGAGGCCGAGCGGATAGGTCAGGAAGCAGAGCAGAAACGCCGCGGCGGGCAGCATGAACATCAGCCCAAGGCCGTTGCGGCTCTCCGCGATGCGGGCGACGAGGCTGGGGCCGACGCGCTTGTCAGGCATGGATGCGTGCTTTCGCGAGGAGGGGACGCCGGCGGGGCAGAACCCGCCGGCGCCGTCAGGTCAGCTGTAGTAGCGGCCCACGCGACGGGCGGCGTTCGCGATCGCGTCCTCGGTCGAGGACTGGCCGGTGACCGCCTCGGCGAACATGTCGACCAGCACGTAGTCGGCCATCACCCCGGCCGACGCGTAGCCGAGCGGACCCGCATAGCCGTTCGGCCGCAGGCTCGCGGAGGCGTTCGCGTAGGGCTTGTGGATCGGGTTCGAGGTCCAGACCGGGTTGTCGGCCGAGTTCTTGAGCGCGCCGCAGCAATAGGCGCTGGCCCCCTCGATCCAGGCCGCCATGCGCTCGGGCTGGTACATGAACTGCAGGTAGGCGAGCGCCGCCTGCGGATACGGCGTGTGGTTGAAGATCGACAGCGACGTGGTCTGGTGCAACTCGACCGACTCGCCGACCGGTCCGATCGGCAGGTTCGTCGTGCGGATGTCCTCGGCGATCTCGGCCATCGCCGGGTCGTTGGCGGCGGCGTAGTACAGCGACACGCCGTTCGCGGTAAGCCCGATCTGCCCGGCGAGGAACGCACGGTTGTTGTTGATGTCGAGCCAGCTTTCGGTGCCGGGGATGAAGGTCGCGTAGAGCTGCTTGGCGTATTCGATCGCCGCGCGGGTTTCGGGGCTGTCGACCGCGACCGCGCCGTTCTCGTCGACGAGCTTGCCGCCGTGGCTCCAGAGCAGCCAGTGCGCGTAGTTGTTGCCATCGCCGACCGCCTTGCCGTGCGGGAAGCCCGCCGGCATGCCGTTGGCCTGCATCGCCTTGCAGAGTTCGAGGAAACCGTCGGTTTCGGTCGGGAACTCGGAGAAGCCGGCCTTCTCCATCTCGCTGTTGCGGTAGCAGATCGCGTTGCCGATCGCGGCAAGCGGCATCGCGATGAAGGTCCCGTCGCGCACCGCATAGTTGCGCGGGCCGTCGTACCAGCCGCCATTGGCCTCGCCGATCGCCTCGGCCAGCGCGGTCACGTCGACCAGCTTGTCCGGATACTGGAACGGGTCGTCGAACCAGCTCATCACCATGTCCGGGCCCGAGCCGACATTGGCGGCGACGGCGGCCTTGGGGCGCACGTCCTCCCAGCTTTCCTGGTCGATGCGCACGTCGACGCCGGTCGCCTCGGTGAAGGCCGCAGTGTTCGCGTTCCAGGCCTCTTCCTCGCCGGCGACGAAGGGCACCCAGCGCAGCAGACGCAGCGACGCGCCGTCCTCTGGCGTGATCGCCGGCATGTCCTGGCCGAAGGCGCGCGGCGCGCCGATTGCGCTCATCGCGGCGATGCCGGCGGCCCCGGCCATCAGGTTTCTGCGTGTGATGTTGCTCACGGTGACGATTCCTCCAGTGTCGCGCGGGTTCTTGAGATGACGACGTCCGGGCCCCGCTGCTCCGGCGTCAGTTGGCGATTCAGGCGGCGATGCGGTCGCCCGAAGCGGCGTCGAACAGGTGCGTGGCGGACGTGTCGATCCTGATCCCGATCCTTTCGCCGGGACCGGCCGAGACGCGTTCGCGGAAGACGCCGACGACCTCGGTCGCGCCGATCCGGCCGATCACGTGGGTCTCGGACCCCGTTGGCTCGACAACCTCGACCGTCAAAGGAATATCGCCGCCCAGGTGCATGGATTCGGGGCGCAATCCGTAGATCGCGTTGCCTGGCATCGTGCTGTTCGCCGGGCGGGCGAGAGGCAGCGCGACGCCATCCCCGGTCACGAACCGGCTGGCGTGGTCGGGATCGACCCTGCCGGTCAGCATGTTCATCGCCGGGGAGCCGATGAAGCCCGCGACGAAGAGGTTGCTGGGGTTGTCGTAGAGATCGAGCGGCGCGCCGACCTGCTCGACCCGGCCGTCATGCATGACGACGATCTTGTCGGCCATCGTCATCGCCTCGATCTGGTCGTGGGTCACGTAGACGGTCGTCGTCTTCAGGCGCTGGTGCAGGTTCTTGATCTCGGCGCGCATCGAGACGCGCAGCTTGGCGTCGAGGTTCGACAGCGGCTCGTCGAACAGGAAGACCTGCGGATCGCGCACGATCGCCCGGCCCATCGCGACGCGCTGGCGCTGGCCGCCCGACAACTGGCGCGGGTAGCGGTCGAGCAGGTTGGTCAGGCCGAGGATCTCGGCGGCGGGATGCACCCGCTCCATGATCTCTGCCTTTGACGCGTTCTTCAGCATCAGCGAGAACGCCATGTTGTCGGCCACGGTCAGGTGCGGGTAGAGCGCGTAGTTCTGGAACACCATTGCAATGTCGCGATCCTTCGGCGGCAGGCTGTTGACCACCCGGTCGCCGATCATGATCTCTCCGGAGGTGACATGCTCGAGACCCGCCAGCATGCGCAGCAGCGTCGACTTGCCGCAGCCGGACGGGCCGACCAGCACGACGAACTCGCCTTCCGCGATGTCGATCGACACGCCGTGCAGGATCTCGACCGTGCCGAACGACTTCTTCAGGTCGCGAATTGTGACTTCAGCCAAGGCGCTGCCTCCCGACGGCGTTTTCTTCGTTGTTGGAGGGACGATAGCGTCGCGGACGGGCAGGCACAACGGCGGTTCGACCTCGCCCCGGGCCGCGCGTCCCGATTTTCTTCTGTGCCCCCGCTTACAGATCGGATCGGGCGAATCGGGCATGTTCGGGGCGTCATCAGGGCGATGACCGCGGTCCAGGAAGACCCCACGCCGCGCCGATCGCCAGACCCAGAGAGGAAGCGCCATGTTCAGCCAGATCAAGTCCGCCCTCGACTCCGCCCGCAGCCGCAGCCGTGAGCGCCGTGACTACGAGAAGCTGCTCGAGGTCGACGACCACATGCTTGAGGACATCGGTCTGCGCCGCAACGACGTGCGTCGCGCGCTGATGGGCAGCAGCCGCCACTTCTGAAGTCCGCCGCTCGCATTCCAAGTCTTCCTGACCAACTCCCATCCGGCAACGGGCGGGTTTCTTTTCTGTGCGGAGAGCACGGACAGCGTTTCGGCTTCAAAAGCGTCGCGACGCAAGAGCCGGCCCGTCCGCGTGCCGGAAAAGCGAAGCCTTCACAGCTTGAGGCATTTGACGCCGGTCAACACGAAGCGCTCGGCAGGAATAGGATCGCCTCACTTCGCATTCGTGGAGAGAGATGATGCGATATGTCGATCTGAAGGAGATTGCGTCGGGGAAGGGCGGCTTCGTGTTGACGGGCGCCGAGCCCGGCGACCGCGCCGCGGGAGTAGCGCCGGTGGGAGACGACAACGGCGACGGGATTGCCGACTGGTAGTCGGCGCGGCGCAGCATTTCAACGGCGGCCTCGGCAAGGCCTATGTCGTGTTCGGCGGCCAGCCGTTCGACGCGCAGGAGCAACTGGCGCAGACCGGCGCGTCGCTGCGCGGGTTCCAGATCCTCGGAGAGAGCGGCTGGACCGGGTGGAGCCCCCGCAGCGCCGGAGACGTGAACGGCGACGGTCTGGGCGATCTCGTGATCACCTCCCTCTACGACGAGGCGGGCGGTCCGGAGACGGGTTCGGCCTATGTCGTCTTCGGCAAGACCGGGCTCGAGCCGGTCAGCCTGAAGGACGTCGCCGCGGGAATCGGCGGCTTCAAGATGATCGGGACGCTGCCAGGCGGATACATCGGGTACGGCCAGACCGCGACCGGCATCGGCGACGTGAACCATGACGGCCTCGACGACGTGCTGGTGGGAGCGACGACCGACTTCTTCTCGCCCGGGCAAGGCGAAGCCTATGTCGTCTACGGCAAGACCTCGACGAGACCGGTCAGCCTCCTCGACGTCAAGCGCGGCGAGGGGGGCTTCCTGATCAGGCCCGACACGACGACGCTCGGCCTCGGAGCGAGTTCGGCGCCGCTCGGCGACGTCAACGCCGACGGTATCGCGGATTTCGGCATCACGGCCGCAACGGCGGGGTTCGGGCCATCCCAGGGGTTCGTGATCTTCGGCCGTTCCGGGCCGTGGTCGACCGTCGATCTTGCCAGCATAGCCGACGGACTCGGGGGATTCCGCATCGACGCCGAGCACGTCGGCGACACCTCGCCGGACGACAGCCTTGAGGCGGCCGGCGACGTGAACGGCGACGCGGGCGGTGGCTTCGTCTCGGACGCGGGAAAACGGCGCCGGCGGCGCACATGCTGGCGCGGCCTACGTCATCTTCGGAGGGAGCGACATCACCGGGGTGAACCTGGACGACATCGCCGCCGGCAGGGGCGGGTTCAAGATCATCGGTGAGCATGCGGGAAACAATGCCGGAATGTTTTCGTGGTCGCTGGGCGACATCAATGCCGACGGTCTGGCGGACGTCGTGCTTGGCGCGATCAACAACAACGGGGGCGATGGGGCCGCCTACGTGGTCTTTGGAAAGACGGGCACGGCCGCTGTCGATCTGGGCGACGTGGCGAAGGGTGTCGGCGGCTTCAAGATCCTCGGGTTCGACGCTATTCAGGCCGGCGCGCCGGTGGCAGCCCTCGGTGAGGTCACCGGAGATGGGGCGGTCGACATCGGTGTGGGGTCCTATACCTATGACGGCGAATCCGGCGCTGCCTTCGTCCTCAGCGGCGCCGAACTCACGCCCGAACGCTGATCGGAACCGCTGGCGACGACATCCTGTGCGGCGGGAGCGGCGACGACGTGATCGACGGCCTCGGAGGGCGCGACAGGCTCTACGGGCTTGTAGGCGACGACGACATGCGCGGCGGCCGCAACTGCGACCTCGTCTATGGCGGGAAGGGCGACGACCTCATCGACGGCGGGCGTGGCGACGACCGGCTCTTCGGCGGCGGCGGCGCGGACCTCGTCATCGACGGGCAGGGCGCCGACCGATTGCACGGTGGCGCGGATGGCGACGTCTTCCGCTTCGTGCTCGACGGGCAATGCGACCGGATCCGGGATTTTGGCCCCGCAGACGTCATCGACCTGGCCGCCTGGGGCGTCGACTACGACGACCTGAGGATCCGCGACCTGGGTCACGACACGGTCAGCATCTCGGGCGGCGGCGACCGCCTGCTCGTGCATGGCGCCGGCCTGCAGGCGGACGACCTGATCGAGGACAGGTTCGTTCTCGCCGGTTCGCCCGGGGTGCTGTTCGAGGACCATTTCGACGGGCCGAACCTGTCGCCGGACTGGAAGACGATACTGCCGACGCAGTGGATCCAGGGCGGGTGGATGCATACGCGCGACAAGGATCCCTCCTCGCCGCGCGACTCGCAGGCCGTGGTGCAGGACAGCGATGCGACCTGGACCGACTACACGGTGTCGCTGAAGGCCGACTTCGTCGCAAGCTACCGGGACTTCACGCTGGTGCTGCACAGCGACGGGTTCGTGCGCAGTTCCGAGGGCAGCAGCGGCAGCGCGTATCAGGTCGTGTTCAACGGGCCCGAATTCGGCGCGGATCGGGGCGTGTCGCTCTGGCGGGCCGAGGGCGACAACGTCTGGACGACGCCGTTGGCCAAGGTCCGGTGCGCTCTGCCGGACGACCCGATGGACATCGTGCTTTCGGCCGACGCCGCGCGCATCCGCGGGTGGGTCGATAGCGGCAGGTCATGGACGTTGACGATCCCGACCTGCTGCCTTCTGGCGTGCAATGCGCCGAGGAGAAGCTTCCTCCTCGACGATGTGGCGACTGCTGATAGCGAGGCGGACCTGTTGCTGTAGGGACGCCGGCGGACTGGAGAAGCCCGACAGCCGCGGGTCTCAGGCGTGGATCGCGCCGTCGCCGCAGGCAAGCGCCGCCTCGCGCACCGCTTCCGAGCAGGTCGGGTGCGCGTGGCAGGTGCGGGCGATGTCCTCGGCGGCTGCGCCGAACTCCATTGCGACGCAGACCTCGGCGATCAGTTCGCCCGCCTGCGGCCCGATGATGTGGCAGCCGAGCACGCGGTCCGTCTCCCTGTCCGCGAGGAACTTCACGAAGCCATCCCCGAGAAAATAGCTCTTTGCGCGCGCGTTGCCCATGAACGGGAACTTGCCGACCTTGTAGGCGCGGCCCTGCTCCTTCAGCGCCTGCTCGGTCTCGCCGACCGAGGCGACCTCCGGCGTCGTGTAGATCACGTTCGGGATCACGCCGTAGTTCACGTGGCCGTGCTGGCCAGCGATGGTCTCGGCCACCGCCATGCCCTCGTCCTCGGCCTTGTGCGCGAGCATCGGGCCGGGCGACCGCATCGCCGATCGCGTAGACGCCCGCTACGCTGGTCTTCCAGCGCGCGTCGACCTTTACCTGGCCGCGCTCGGTCATCTCGACGCCGAGGTCGCCGAGGCCGAGCCCGTCGACGAAGGGCCGGCGTCCGGTCGCGACCAGCACGATGTCGGCGTCAAGGCTCGCCTCGCTGTCGTCCTTGCGCAGCTTGTAAGTCACGTGGGCGCCGTCATCGCCCGGCTCCGCGGACTGGACCGCGGCGCCGAACACGAACTTCAGCCCCTGCTTGGTCAGGGTCTTCTGCAGGGCCTTGCAAATCTCGAGATCCATGCCCGGCGTGACCTGGTCGAGGAACTCGAGCACCGTAACCTCGGAGCCGAGCCGGGCATATACCGAGCCGAGCTCCAGCCCGATCACGCCGGCGCCGATCACCGCCATCCGCTTCGGGATCTCGGTCAGCTCCAGCGCGCCTGTCGAGCTGACGATTGTCTTCTCGTCGATCGTCACGCCCTTGAGCGGGGTCACCTCGGATCCCGAGGCGATCACGATGTTCTTCGCCTTGTGTACGGTCCCGTCGACCTCGACCTCGCCAGGCGCGGCGATCTTGCCCCAACCCTTCAGCCAGTCGACCTTGTTCTTCTTGAACAGGAACTCGACGCCCTTGGTGTTGCTCTCGACGGTCGACTGCTTGTAGGCGAGCAGCTTTTCCACGTCGATGTCCGGCGCCTCGCCGATCAGGCCCATCTTCGGGAAGTTCTCCTTCGCCTCGTGATAGAGTTCGGACGCATGCAGCATCGCCTTCGACGGGATGCAGCCGACGTTCAGGCAGGTGCCCCCGAGCGTGTCGCGGCCCTCGACGCAGGCGGTCCTGAGGCCGAGCTGCGCGCAGCGGATCGCGCAGACATACCCGCCGGGGCCTGCCCCGATCACGATCACATCGTAGTCTGCCATCTTTGTCACTCCTTTGACCGGACGGCGCCGGTCGGAACTCGCATCAGAACAGGGCGGCGAGGATCATCAGCAGAGTGGCCGTCAGGCCGACGCCGAAGATCACCGACCGCCAGGGCGCCCAGCCGTAGGCATAGGCCGGAACGTAGACGATCCGCGCCGCGAGGTAGATCCAGGCGCAGGTGGCGGTGAACCCGCTGGACGAGACCGAGGCCGTGACCACGAGGACCGCGATCGTGAAGAAGGCCAGCGCCTCGAAATGGTTGTTCACCGCGCGCCGCAGCCGCCCGGTGAGGGCCGAGAACTCCGGCTGCTCGTCGCGCGGGCTGGCGTTCCATTCGAGGCCGGCATCCCGGTTCATCGACCAGCCGGCAAGGGCGATCTGGCCAACCTGCAGGAACACGGCCAGCGCGAGGACTGTGAGTTCGGGAGCCACGATCGTCAGACGCGATACGCGCAGCGGGCGGACGGAGCGATCCCGCCAATCCGCCGTCCGGCTTCAACATCGGCAAGCCCGGAGCGGAAGCGAAAGCCGATCGCCAGTACCTCATCAAACGCCATATCGCCTCGCCCATCCGGTTTCAGCCGATCATAGCGTTCGGCGCCGGAATGCCAACCGGCGACGCGACATGCTACGCACTACGTGGCGGCGTCCCGAAATCGTGACGCCCCACACCTGTGAACAAAGAGATCAGCACGACGGCCCGGAACGTGGTATGGTGGAACGCGGCGTCCAACCATGCCGGATCGAGAACCGACGCTTCCGACTTCTTCTGTGAGCTGAATGAGGGCCTGAATACTGTATGGCGCAAGTCTGCGCCGCGCATGGTCATGGCGTCCACTTCTTGTGGGAGATCTTATGATGAGTGCAGACAGATTTGGAACCCTGCGATACATAGGGCCGCCGGTCCTGGCGGCTGCGTTCCTCGTGACCGGCTGGGCAGCGACGGCCCAGGATCAGGCTGAGTTCGTCGTGCAGAAGGTCGCCGAGAAGCCGCTGTCGGCGCTGCCGGAGGGCGAGTTGTACTGGCACGCCGAGACGTTCGGCACGATCGAGGAGGCCAAGGCTGCGGAGACCCCGCAGGGCGTCGCGGCGGAGGCTGGCGGAAAGGCATGGCTCCTGACCCTCGGCGCCAAGGATCTGCCCGGCGGGGGCGGCGAACCCGTCGCGACCGTCGGCCCGATCGACCGCTTCGACGCGCCCGAGTACCTGATGCGGGTCAACGTCAGCGACGCGCCTCCCGGCGCGAAGACCAGCATCCATTCGCACCCCGGCTCCGAAGCCATCTACATTCTGTCGGGCGAGGCGACGATCCGGTGGCCCGACCGGACCGACATTGTAAGCGCCGGGGAGACACTCGCGGGCGCGGCGCCGGACACCGCGATGGAGGCGGCCAGCACCGGCGACGAGAAGCTGGTCGAGCTGATCATGTTCCTGGTCGATTCGAGCGAGCCGTTCTCATCGCCGGCCGAACTCCACTAGCGCCTAATCAGCCGCGTTCGGCGCGGTTGCCGGAATGCCCTGGCCCGACGCGGAGGATTAAAACCGCCGCTCCGGGTCAGAGGTCCATCAGCAGGCGCCGCGGATCCTCGAGCGCCTCCTTGACGCGGACGAGGAACGTGACAGCGCCCTTGCCGTCGACGACGCGGTGGTCGTAGCTGAGCGCCAGGTACATCATCGGCCGGGCGACGATGTTCCCGCTCACGACCATCGGACGGCTCTGGATCTTGTGCATGCCGAGGATGCCCGATTGCGGCGGGTTCAGGATCGGCGAGGACATCAGCGAGCCGTAGACGCCGCCGTTCGAGATCGTGAACGTGCCGCCCTGCATGTCGGCCATCGAGAGCTTGCCGTCGCGGGCGCGGGCGCCGAGTTCGTTGATCTTCTTCTCGATCTGGGCGAACGACATCGCGTCCGCGTCTCGGACCACGGGCACGACGAGGCCCGTCGGCGTGCCGACGGCGATCCCCATGTGGACGAAGTTCTTGTAGACGACGTCAGTCCCGTCGATCTCGGCGTTGACCTCGGGCACTTCCTTCAGCGCGTGGCAGCAGGCCTTGGTGAAGAAGGACATGAAGCCGAGCTTCACGCCGTGCTTTTTCTCGAACAGCTCCTTGTATTCGTTGCGCAACTCCATGACGCCGGTCATGTCCACCTCGTTGTAGGTGGTCAGCATCGCGGCAGTGTTCTGCGCCTCCTTCAGGCGGCGGGCGATGGTCTGGCGCAGGCGGGTCATCTTGACCCGTTCCTCGCGCGCGGCGTCTTCGGCGGGAACCGGGGCGCGCGGGATCGCGGCAGGCTCCGGAGCAGGGGTCGGGGACGGGGCGGCGGAGCGCGAACCGGCGTTCTGCACGTCCTCCTTCATGATGCGCCCGTCGCGTCCGGTGCCGGACACGCTGGACGGGTCGATGCCCTTGTCGGCCATCATCTTCTTCGCCGACGGCGCGTCCTCGACGTCCGAACGTGGCTCGGGCTCGTCGGCGTCGTCGTCTGCGGGCGGCTCGGCCTCTCCGTCGGATGAGGCCTTGCCGGCGGCGCCTCCCTCGATAACGCCGAGCTTGCCGCCTGCCGACACCGTCGCGCCGGCCTCGGCGAGGATTTTGCCGAGCATGCCGGCGGCGGGGGACGGAACCTCGACCGAGACCTTGTCGGTCTCCAGCTCGCACAGCATCTCGTCCTGCGCGACCGCGTCGCCTTCCTTCTTGAACCAGGTCGAGACGGTGGCCTCGGTCACGCTCTCGCCGAGCGTCGGGACCATGATGTCGATCGAGCGCCCGCTGGCCGGGGCGCTCTCGGCGTCCTCGGCCGCATCCATCCCGGGTGCGGCCTTCGACGAGGACGACGACGGCGGCTCGGCCTTTTCGGCCTTGGCGGCGGGCTTCGACGGCTTCGGCTTGGCCTGGACCTCGGCCTTCTCGTCGATCGTCGCGAGCAGGGCGTCGACGCCAACGGTCTCGCCCTCCTTCGCGACGATCTCGGACAGCACTCCTCCGGAGGTGGCGGGAACCTCGACCGTTACCTTGTCGGTCTCCAGTTCGCACAGCATCTCGTCGACTGCGACGGCGTCGCCGACCTTCTTGAACCAGGTTGCAACGGTCGCTTCGGAGACGCTCTCGCCGAGCGTCGGTACGCGGATTTCGGCCATGGTGTTAGCGGTCCTTCGTGATGGTCAGGGCCTGGTCCACCAGCGCCTGCTGCTGCGACTTGTGCTGCAGCGCTAGACCGGTGGCCGGCGAGGCGGAGGCGGGACGCCCGGCGAAGACCGGGCGGCCGTGCTTGGCGCCGATGCGGCCGAGCACCCATTCGAGGTTCGGCTCGACGAACGTCCAGCCGCCCTGGTTCTTGGGCTCTTCCTGGCACCAGACGATGCGCGCCGCCTTGAAGCGGCTGAGCTCCTTGGTCAGCGACAGCGCCGGGAACGGATAGAACTGTTCCAGCCGCAGCAGGTAGACGTCGTCGACGCCGCGACTGTCGCGCTCCTCGAGCAGGTCGTAGTAGACCTTGCCCGAGCAGATCACGACCTGGCGGATCTTGTCGTCGGCGGCCAGCGTCGTCTCCGAATTGCCGTACTGCGCATCGTCCCAGAGCACTCGGTGGAAGCTCGATCCCTTCGCCATCTCGCTGAGCTTCGAGACGGCCATCTTGTGGCGCAGCAGCGACTTCGGCGTCATCAGGACCAGCGGCTTGCGGAAGCTGCGGTGCAGCTGCCGGCGCAGGATGTGGAAGTAGTTCGCCGGCGTCGTGCAGTTCGCGACGATCAGGTTGTCGCCAGCGCACATCTGCAGGAACCGCTCGAGCCGGGCCGACGAATGCTCGGGCCCCTGGCCCTCGTAGCCGTGCGGCAGCAGCATCACGAGCCCCGACATCCTGAGCCACTTCGCCTCGCCCGAGGTGATGAACTGGTCGATCATGATCTGGGCGCCGTTCGCGAAGTCGCCGAACTGCGCCTCCCACAAGGTCAGCGCGTTCGGCTCGGCCAGCGAATAGCCGTACTCGTAGCCGAGCACCGCGTATTCCGACAGCATCGAGTCGACGACCTCGTAGGTCGCCTGGTCCTGCGCGATGTGGTTCAGCGGCGCATGGCGCTCCTCGGTGTCCTGATCGATGAAGGCCGAGTGCCGGTGCGAGAACGTGCCGCGCGTCGAGTTCCTGGCCCGACAGGCGCACCGGATAGCCCTCGAGCAGCAGCGTGCCGAAGGCCAGCGCCTCGGCGGTCGCCCAGTCGAGCCCCTCGCCGGTCTCGATCATCTTGCGCTTGGCCTCGAGCATCCGCAGCACCGTGCGATGCGCGTTGAAGCCGTCCGGCAGGCGGGTCAGCCCATCGCCGACCTTGCGGAGCTTCGCGATGTCGACGGCGGTCTTGCCGCGCTGGTACTTGCCGTCGCGCTTGCCGAGGCCCGACCACCGCCCGTCGAGCCAGTCCGCCTTGTTCGGGCGGTAGCTCCTCCCGGAGTTCGAACTCCTCGTTCAGGTGCGCCTGGAACGCGGCCTTCATGTCCTCGATCTCGCCCTCCGGGATCAGCCCGTCGGCAACCAGGCGCTCGGTGTAGAGCTGGAGCGTGGTCTTGTGGCCCTTGATGGCCGTGTACATCTGCGGCTGCGTGAACATGGGCTCGTCGCCCTCGTTGTGCCCGAACCGCCGGTAGCAGAAGATATCGAGGACGACGTCCTTGTGGAACCGCTGGCGGAATTCCGTCGCAACGCGCGCGGCGTGAACAACGGCCTCCGGATCGTCGCCGTTGACGTGGAAAATCGGCGCCTCGACCATCAGCGCGATGTCGGTCGGGTAGGGCGACGAGCGCGAGTACATCGGCGCAGTGGTGAAGCCGATCTGGTTGTTGACGACGATGTGGATGGTGCCGCCGGTGCGGTGGCCCTTGAGGCCGGAGAGGCCGAAGCACTCGGCGACAACTCCCTGGCCCGCGAAGGCCGCATCGCCATGCAGCAGGATCGGCAGCACGCGGGTGCGCTCGACGTCGCCGAGTTGCGCCTGCTTGGCCCGGACCTTGCCGAGCACGACCGGGTTCACCGCCTCGAGGTGGCTCGGGTTCGCGGTCAGGCTGAGATGCACGACGTTGCCGTCGAACTCGCGGTCCGAGGAGGCGCCGAGGTGATACTTGACATCGCCGGAGCCCTCGACCTCGTCAGGCTTGAAGCTGCCGCCCTGAAACTCGTTGAAGATCGCGCGGTAGGGCTTTCCCATCACGTTGGCGAGCACGCTGAGGCGGCCGCGATGCGGCATGCCGATGACGATCTCCTCGACCCCCAGCGCGCCGCCGCGCTTGATGATCTGCTCCATTGCCGGGATCAGGCTCTCGCCGCCGTCGAGGCCGAAGCGCTTGGTGCCGGTGTACTTGACCTGCAGGAACTTCTCGAAGCCTTCGGCCTCGACCAGCTTGTTCAGGATCGCACGTCGACCGCGCTGGGTGAACGTGATCTCCTTGCCATATCCCTCGATCCGCTCCTTCAGCCACGCGGCCTGGACCGGGTCGGAGATGTGCATGTACTGCATCGCGAAGGTGCCGCAATACGTGCGCTTCAGGATTTCGAGAATCTGGCGCATCGTGCCGGTCTCGAGGCCAAGCACGTTGTCGAGGAAGATCTGGCGGTCCATGTCAGCAGCCGTGAAGCCGTAGCTCTCGGGCTTCAGCTCCGGATGCGGGTTGGGCTCGGACAGGCGCAGCGGGTCGAGGTCGGCGATGAGGTGGCCCCGAATGCGGTAGGCGCGGATGATCATCAGCGCGCGCAGGCTGTCGAGCACTGCCTGCTGGACCTGGGCCTCGCTGATCGAGAAGCCCTTCTCGGCAGCCTTTGTGCTGACCTTTTCGGCGACCTTTCGCGACGGGTCGGGACCCCACTGGCCGTCCAGCGCGGCCGTCAGTTCGTCGGATGGCGTCGGCGGCCAGTCCATCCGCGCCCAGCTCGGCCCCTGCGCCGCGCGCGCCGCGTCGCCCTGCGCCTCGCCGAGCCCGCCGAAGTACTCGCGCCAGCTCTCGTCGACGGCGGACGGGTCCTCCGCGTAGCGCGCCTGCAGCGCGTCGATGTAGTCCGCGTTCGCTCCCTGAAGGAACGACGAGGCGTGGAAGGCCTTGTTAGGGGTTTGCTCGGTCATCGAAGCACCTCGATTGATGCAGCCTGCGCCTTCCGGGCGCTCGCGCCGACCGCCGGGACGGGCGGCCTGAACAAGGACAGGACCGCGGCTGCCGCGGTCCTGCGAGAGTTTGAAGAAACGTGTTCGTGACTGTGGCTCACAAGGACCACCTGTCGCTCCCCGGGCGTTCAGCCCCTGCCTATCGCCTTCAGCACCGCTTCGCCAAGGCCCGCCGGGCTGTCGGCGACGACGATCCCGGCGGATTTCATCGCCTCGATCTTGTCCTCGGCGCCGCCCTTGCCGCCGGCGACGATCGCGCCGGCATGGCCCATCCGCCGGCCCTTCGGCGCGGTGCGGCCGGCGATGAACCCCGCCGTCGGCTTCCAGCGGCCCTTCTTCCTCTCGTCGGCGAGGAACTGGGCCGCGTCCTCTTCGGCCGCGCCGCCGATCTCGCCGATCATGATGATCAATTCCGTCTCCGGGTCGCCGAGGAACCATTCCAGCACGTCGATGTGTTCGGTGCCCTTGATCGGGTCGCCGCCGATGCCGACGCAGGTAGACTGGCCGAGCCCGGCCGCGGTCGTCTGTCCGACGGCCTCGTAGGTAAGCGTGCCCGACCGGGACACGACCCCGACCGATCCGCGCTTGTGGATGTGGCCGGGCATGATGCCGATCTTGCAGGCGTCCGGCGTGATCACGCCCGGGCAGTTCGGCCCGATCAGGATCGACTTCGTGCCCTCGAGCGCGCGCTTGACCTTCATCATGTCGAGCACCGGGATGCCCTCGGTGATGCAGACGATCAGCTCCATGCCGGCGTCGATCGCCTCGAGGATCGCGTCCGCCGCGAAGGGCGGGGGCACGTAGATCGCCGTCGCCGTCGCGCCCGTGGTCTCGCGCGCCTCGGCGACCGTGTCGAAGATCGGCAGGCCGATATGGGTTCCGCCGCCCTTTCCGGGCGTAACGCCGCCGACCATCTGCGTGCCGTAGGCGATCGCCTGCTCGGAATGGAACGTGCCCTGCGAGCCGGTCAGGCCCTGGCAGATCACCTTGGTGCTTTCGTTGACGAGAATGGACATGTTGCTTTCTCTGTGTGCTGGGCGCTGCGAGGACCGGGCGACGTTCCGCGCTCAGTAATCCACGCCCTCGTCTTCAACGAATTCGTCGAGAGCCCGGACCGCGAGCAGGGCCGCTCCCATCAGGATCAGCGTCCGGCCGATCGAGCGCGTCAGGTTCTCGGGGATGAACCCGGCGATGCCGTCGCGCGCGACCTTCGCCGCATCGCGGCCGGACCGGACCTCGCGCAGCCGCTGACGCCGCGCAGAGGGGGCCGGCAGCGATAGCGCGTCCGGCTCGATCCGGCGCGCCAGCAGCCCGAGGCCCACCATCGCGAGACCGAGCGCGACCGGTCCATATCCGGGGTCCCGGCTCATCCCTTGACCGCCTTCACGATCTTCTCGGCCGCATCCGACAGGTCGTCGGCGGCGATCACGGAAAGGCCGCTCTCGTTCAGGATCTTCTTGCCGAGCTCGACGTTCGTGCCCTCGAGCCGGACCACCAGCGGCACCTTCAGCCCGACTTCCTTGACCGCGGCTATCACGCCCTCGGCAATGACGTCGCAGCGCATGATGCCGCCGAAGATGTTGACGAGGATGCCCTTCACGTTCGGGTCGCTCGTGATGATCTTGAAGGCCTCGGTCACCTTCTCGGTCGTCGCGCCGCCGCCGACGTCGAGGAAGTTCGCGGGCTCCGAGCCGTAGAGCTTGATGATGTCCATCGTCGCCATCGCGAGGCCGGCGCCGTTGACCATGCAGCCGATCTCGCCGTCGAGCGCGATGTAGTTCAGGTCGAACTTCGACGCTTCGAGCTCCTTCGAGTCCTCTTCCGTCTCGTCGCGCAAGCCGAGGATGTTCTTCTGGCGGTAGAGCGCATTGCCGTCGAAGCCCATCTTGGCGTCGAGGCACATGAGGTCGCCGGCCTCGGTGACGATCAGCGGGTTGATCTCCAGCATCTCGCAGTCCTTCTCGACGAAGAGCCGGTAGAGCTTGCCGATAAGATCGACGCACTGCTTGACCTGTTTGCCTTCGAGCCCGAGCGCGAAGGCGATGCGGCGGCCATGAAAGCCGGAGATGCCGGAGGCGGGATCGACGGAGAAGCTCAGGATCTTCTCGGGCGTCGAGGCCGCGACCTCCTCGATGTCCATGCCGCCCTCGGTCGAGCAGACGAACGAGATCCGCGACGTCGCGCGGTCGACCAGCAGCGCCAGATAGAGCTCGCGCGCGATCGACGAGCCGTCCTCGATGTAGATGCGGTTGACGACCTTGCCGGCCGGGCCGGTCTGGTGCGTGACCAGCGTGCGGCCGAGCATCTTCTGCGCTTCCTCGGCGGCCTCGGACACCGACTTCGTGATGCGCACGCCGCCCTTGTCGCCAGCGGAGGCTTCCTTGAACTTGCCCTTGCCGCGGCCGCCCGCGTGGATCTGCGCCTTGACGACCCAGACCGGCCCGTCGAGCTCGCCGGCCGCCGTCTTGGCCTCGTCGGCCTTCAGTACGGCCCTGCCGTCGGAGACAGGGGCACCGTACTCCTTCAGCAGCTGCTTGGCCTGGTACTCATGAATGTTCATTCGCCACCTCCGTGCGTCGGGGCGCGCCGTCCGGAAACAGCGTCCTCGTCGGGACTGCCTAGGCGCGGCGCCATTGCGTTGCAAACGAAAACGGGTCGCGACGGGATGTCTCGGCGGAAAACTCCACGTTTGTGATCACTGCCAATTTTGCTGTGATCACAAAAGCGCGAGGCGCCGCGCGGCTCCGGCCCAAGCTTGATTCGCCTCGTGTCATCTGCCCCCGGTCACGTCGATGATGGCTCCGGCGACGTAGCTCGCCGCGGGCGTCAACAGCCACAGGATCGCCTCGCCGATTTCCTCCGGCCGTCCGTCCCGTCCCATCGGCGTCGTCTTTCCCAGTTGCGCGCTGCGGTCCGGCGCACCCATTGATGCATGGATGTCGGTGTCGGTCACGCCGGGCCGTACGGCGTTCACGCGGATGCCCTCGCGCGCGACCTCCCGCGACAGCCCGATCGTCAGCGTGTCGATCGCGCCCTTCGACGCCGCGTAGTCGACAAACTCGCCGGGGCTGCCGAGCCGAGCCGCAGCCGATGACACCAGCACCAGCGACCCGCCGGCGCCGCCGCGTTCGGTCGACATCGCCCGGATTGCGGCCCCGGCGGTGATCATCACGCCGACGGTGTTCACTTCGACCACGCGGCGCAACTCGTCTGGCGTCCGGTCCGCGAGGCGCGCAGCCCTCGGCGCGATGCCCGCATTGGCGACGACCCCGCTCAGCGGACCGAACGCCGTCAGCGCTGCGGCGAACAGCCGCTCCGTGTCGTCGCCGTCGGCCGCGTCGGCCCGAACCGCCTTCGCTCGCCCCCCGGCTTCCGCGACATCCGCAACGACCCGCGTCGCCGCTTCCGCGTCCGAGCGATAGCTCAGCGTCACGCTCCACCCGTGCGCGCCCGCAAGCCGGCAGACGGCCGCTCCGATGCCGCGCGACCCGCCGGTGACCAGGATATGCAAGTATCGCTCCTCTCTTGGCTGCCTTCCCTGCGCGGCCTTGTCATTCCGCCGGCAGGATGACCCCGCAGGCGATTCTGTCGCCGGCGTCCCCCGAAGGCTGGCTCATGTAGTCGTCCGGCCCAGAATGGATCATCAGCGCCGAACCGTCCTCGTCGAAGATGTCGCCCGGCTCTAGCCGTATGAACGGGTTCATGACCTCCACCGTCAAGGCGCCGTTCTCCGGAACGTGAATGTTGGGCATGTCCCCGACGTGCGGGCCCGTTTCAACAAAGAACCCGTGGTCCGCTTCGGTCGTGGAGTAGTGCCCACCCGCGCTATCGAACGGCGGCGAGCACTCTCCGGTCTCGTGGATGTGGAACCCGTGCGCGCCCGGCGGCATGCCCTCGACGTCGGCTCGGATCAGGACGCCGACATGCGTCGGGATGAACTCGGCCGTCCCGACCGCGTCGCCGTCGACGTTGAGCAACGTCGCCCTTGCCGTGGCAGAATTCGCGTCGCCGGTTTCCTGCGACAGCGCAGGGCCGGCCAGGCCAGCCGCCGCCACGCAAAGCATCACCGCAAGTTTTCGCATCGTGTTCTCCTCGGATAACCATCTTCTGCGAGGAAGACTCCTGCCGGAAGCAAGCGTTCCATCAGGAGCGGTGCGCGGGTCCGCCCGCCGACGCCTCCGTGCGCCGGAAAGGGCTTGTTCGCACCATCGGCACGGGGCACGTTGCCGGCCCGACGCAGCAAAGGTGACCGGACAGACCATGCCCCTCGCTCGCATCAACGGCGTCCTGGTGAATTTCGTGCACGTCCCCAAGTGCGGCGGCAGCAGCGTAGAGGCCTATCTCGAGGCGAAAGGCGAAGTCGGCTTGCTGCAGAAGGACACATCCGGCTGGTCGAAGTGTACGGCGCAGCACGTCCATCGGCTGATATACACGGACCTGCTGCGCGGCCTTCCAGACCATGGGTTCACGATCCTGCGCGATCCGGCGGATCGGCTGGCGAGCGAATTCAACTATCGCCAGGGATTCGTGGGCCGTCCGAGGACGCGCGACCTCCTCCCGGGCGAGGCGATGCTGCGGCGAGCCGTGCGCCGCGCGAGGCGGATGAGGCGCGGGCCGCCGCCCGTCGTGTCCCCGGCGGACATGTCGTTCGACGAGTGGGTCCGCCGCGTTTTTCGGGCGTACTTGCGCGACCCCTACGTCAACGGCAACCACATCCGGCCGCAGGTCGAGTTCGTCGATCCGAACCACAAGATCTTCAGGTTGGAGGATGGTCTTGAGGCCGTCTTCGACTGGATTGACGAAATCACTCGCACGCCGAGCGGGCCCAGGCGGCTGCACCGCAAGCGATCTGATCGGGAGCCCGTCCGGATGACGGAGGCGACCCGGGCCGCCATCCGGGCGTTCTACGCGGATGACTATGGCATGCTGGAGAGTCTCGGGGCGTAGGAGGGGCGGACCCAGCGGGTCCGCGCCGAAGTTCCGCCGGGAGCGTTCAGGCCAGTGTCGGGTCGATGCCCTTGCAGGCCTCCACGAGGCCTTTCACCGCGTCGATCGACTTGTCGAACATCGCGCGCTCGGCCTTGTCGAGCTTGATCTCGACGATCCGCTCGATGCCGCCGGCGCCGATGACCGTCGGCACGCCGACATACATGTCCTTCAGCCCGTAGGCGCCGTCGAGATGCGCGGCGCAGGGCAGCACGCGCTTCTGGTCCTTCAGGTAGGCCTCCGCCATCTCGATCGCGGCGGCCGCCGGTGCATAGAACGCCGAGCCGGTCTTCAGCAGGCCCACGATCTCGGCGCCGCCGTCGCGCGTGCGCTGCACGATCGCGTCGATCTTCTCCTGCGTCGACCATCCCATCGCCACCAGGTCGGGCAGCGGGATGCCTGCGACCGTCGAGTACCGCGTCAGCGGAACCATCGTGTCGCCGTGCCCGCCCAGCACGAACGCGGTGACGTCCTTGACCGAGACGTTGAATTCATCGGCGAGGAAGGCGCGAAACCGCGCGCTGTCTAGCACGCCGGCCATTCCGCAGACCTTCTCGGCCGGCAGGCGCGAGAATTCCCGCAGCGCCCAGACCATCGCGTCGAGCGGGTTCGTGATGCAGATGACGAACGCGTCCGGAGCATGGGCGGCGATGCCCTCGCCGACCGATTTCATCACCTTTAGGTTGATACCGAGCAAGTCGTCGCGGCTCATGCCGGGCTTGCGTGGAATGCCGGCGGTGACGATGCACACGTCGGCGCCGGCAATCTCCTCGTAGGAATTGGCGCCCTTCAGCGCGGCGTCGAAGCCGCCGATCGGCGCGCTTTCGGCGATGTCGAGCGCCTTGCCCTGCGGCGTTCCCTCGGCGATGTCGAAGAGAATCACGTCGCCGAGCTCCTTCAGCGCAGCGAGATGGGCGAGCGTGCCCCCGATCTGCCCCGCTCCGATGAGCGCGATCTTCGGTCTTGCCATTTGGCCGTCTCTCCCGTTGAGGTGCAAAAACGGGGTTTTGGCTAGCCTCTTGCGCTGCACAACGCAAGGCGCATCCACAATGCGGATCGGGCAGCGCATGGAATTCACCTGGGTCTTCTTCGCCGCAGCGATCCCGGCGGTGCTTCTGGCCGGCGTGTCCAAGGGCGGGTTCGAGGCCGCCGGCGCCTTCGCGGCGGCGCCGCTTCTGGCGCTCGTGATCGATCCGCGATTGGCGATCGGCCTGATGCTGCCGCTCCTTATGCTGATGGACGTGGCCAGCCTGCGCGCCTACTGGATGCGCTGGCAGTGGCCCGAGGCGCGCAACCTGATGCTCGGCGCGATCCCCGGCGTCGCGATCGGCTGGGCGGTCTTCGGCGCGGTCAGTTCCGATGGCGTGCGCCTGATGATCGGCTTGCTGGCGCTGAGCTTCGTCGCCTACAACCTCGCCAGACGCTTCGGCCTGATCGGCATCGGCGGGCGGGCGCCGCTCGCGGCGGGCCTCGGCTGGGGGACGGCCGCCGGCTTCACCAGCTTCATCGGACATGCCGGCGGCCCGCCCGCCGCCGTCTATCTGCTTGGCCGACGCCTCGAGAAGACACCGTTTCAGGCGACCAGCGTGGTGACGTTCTGGTGGATCAACTTGATCAAGTTCCCGCCCTACGTCGCGCTCGGCATGTTCAGCGGCGAGACGGCGCGCGCGACGCTGTTCCTCGCTCCGGTCGCGATCGGCGGCGTCCTGCTCGGCGCCTGGGCGCACAAGCGCGTCAGCGAGCGGCTCTTCTTTGGGCTGACGTATACGGCGCTCGCCATCACCGGCGTGAAGCTCATCTCCGACGCGTTGTCGTGACGCCTCGGGTCATGCGTCCTTGCCCGGCCTGGAGAGGGGCGTCAGGCTACCCTCCCACATCTGCCCGGCGGCGATAAGGCAGGACGTGCCGTCTGCGCTGGTGACGAGGATGGTCCAGGTTCCGGTCGCCTCGGAGGCATAGACCTCCAGCAGGCCGTTATTCGAGTTCATCCCCATGCTCTGGAGCGTTTCTCCGTAGCGCTCGGCCAGGCGTTCGACGACCTGCGCGCGCGCGGCGCAGGCCCGGTCGCCCTGCGTCTGGGCGCTTGTGCCGCCTGGCTGGGCGAGCGCGAGACCGATGGCGGCGAATGCGCGCAGCAGGGTGGGAGTGCGTGGCATCGGACGGCGTCCTTCCTGTCGGGCGGGAAGCGCTGCCGGCTCCCGCAGGGGATGCGGTTCTCTCGCCGGACCGGGGCGCCGCGATGGCTGCCGGCCGGAATGACGCCACAATGACCGCGCATTAACCAAGACCGCGTTAACGCAGCGCGCGCACCTCGGCGCGGAGGCGCAACGCCGGTGGCCGAACCGGCGCACAATCGGCGCTTGTCTTTCGGCCGATGTGTGGCTAGCGATTTTTGCGGCGCAGCAGGGGGGCCGCGACGATGGAGCACGCCGAGCAGCCGTACCGTTCCGTCCTCTACATGCCCGGCTCGAACGCGCGGGCGCTGGAAAAGGCGCGCAGGTTGCCGGCGGACGCGCTCATCCTCGACCTCGAGGACGCGGTCTCGCCATCGGAAAAGACCCGCGCCCGCGATCTGGTGGCCGAGGCGCTCTGCGCCGGCGGCTACGGCGGGCGCCGGCTCATCGTTCGCGTCAACGGGCTCGAGACCGACTGGGGCAGGGACGACGTCGCGGCCGCCGCCGAGGCCGGCCCGCACGCGATCCTGCTGCCGAAGGTCGAGACGCCCGCGATGGTCCGCAGCGTCGCCGACATGATCTCCTCGGCGCCGGCTGACCTCCGCATCTGGGCGATGATGGAGACCCCGCGCGGCGTCCTGAACGCCCCCGCGATCGCCGCGAGCCACCCGCGCCTCGAAGGTTTCGTCCTCGGCACGAACGATCTCGCGAAGGACCTCGGCGCGACGCTGACGCCCGACCGGGCCCCGCTTCTGGCCAGCCTCGGCCTCTGCCTGCTCGCCGCCCGCGCCGAGGGCCTCGTCTGCGTCGACGGCGTTTACAACGCATTCCGCGACGACGACGGCTGGCGCGCGGCCTGCGTCCAGAGCCGCGCCTTCGGCTTCGACGGGCGCACGCTGATCCACCCGAACCAGATCGCTGTCGCCAACGAGGTCTTTGCACCCTCGACTGACGAACTCGCGCTGGCCGAGAAGCACGTCGCGGCCTTCGAGGAGGCCCGCGCGCGTGGCGAGGGCGTCGCCGTCGTCGACGGGCGCATCGTCGAGAACCTGCACGTCGACATGGCGCGCCGCCTGCTTGGCCGCGCGCGCTCAATCGCAGCTTTGGAGGCCCTTACGCCATGACGCTCCTGATCCTCGGTCTGATCGTCTGGACCGCGCCGCATCTGTTCAAGGCCGTCGCCCCGGCGGCCCGCGAGCGCCTCGGCGCCCGCCTCGGCGCCGGCCCGTCGCGCGGCCTCTTCGCCGTCCTTATCGTCCTCGGTCTGGTGCTGGTCATCCTCGGCTACCGCTCGGCGCCGGTCGTGAACATCTGGTTTCCGCCAACCTGGACCGTGCACCTGAACAACCTTCTGATGCTGGTCGCGGTCTTCGTCTTCGGCCTCAGCATGTCCAGGGGCCGCAGCCGCAGCTGGATGCGTCACCCGCAGCTGACCGCTGTCGTGATCTGGGCCGTCGCGCACCTGCTGGTGAACGGAGACCTCGCATCGCTGGTCCTGTTCGGCTGGATGGCCGTGTGGGCGCTGTCCGAAATGGCCGCGATCAACGCCCGCGACGGCGCCTGGGTGCGCCCAGAACCCGGCACGCGCGCCGGCGATATTCGACTCGTCGTCATCACGGTCGTCCTGTTCGCGGTGATCGTGGCCGTGCACACCTGGCTCGGCTATCCGCCGTTCATGGCGTGAAGACGATGCTCGCCTACCGCATGATGACCGACGAGGACACATCCGCCTTCTGCCACAAGGTCACGCTGGCGCTGTCGAAGGGGTGGTCGCTGCACGGCGGGCCGACCTATGCCTTCGACGCGGCGGCCGGCGTGATGCGCTGCGGCCAGGCGGTGGTCAAGGAGGTCGATGCGACCTACCATCCCGACATGAAGCTCGGGGATCTCTGAATGACGCATCCGGCCAGGACCCGCGTGGGGAACTTTTTCGAGGACTACCGGGTCGGACAGAGCTTCGTCCACGCGACGCCGCGCACGGTGACCGAAGGCGACCGCAGCTTCTACACCGGCTTCTACCCGTCCCGCTTCGCGCTCTATTCGTCGGACGAGTTTGCACGCGCTAGCGGCCTCGCGCGCAGCCCGATTGAGGATCTGGCCGCCTTCCACATCGTCTTCGGCAAGACGGTGCCGGACATCAGCCTGAACGCGGTCGCCAACCTCGGCTACGCAGAATGCCGCTTCCTCGCGCCCGTCTGGCCCGGCGATACGCTGAGCGCGACTTCCGAGGTGATCGGGCTCAAGGAGAATTCGAACCACCGGGCCGGCGTCGTCTGGGTCCGATCACGCGGCGCCAACCAGCACGGCGAGACCGTGCTCGACTTCTGCCGCTGGGTCATGGTGCGCAAGCGAGACGAGGAGGCGCCGGAGCCGAAGACGGTCATCCCCGCCCTGTCCGCCTGCGTCGCGCCAACGGATCTCGTCGCTCCGCCCGGTCTTGACTTCGCGTCCTACGACTTCGATCTGGCCGGCGAACCCTACCGCTGGGGCGACTACACGATCGGCGAGCGGATCGACCACCTCGACCGCGCGTCGATCGAGGAGGCCGAGCACATGACGATGACCCGGCTCTGGCAGAACACCGCCAGGGTCCATTTCGACCTGACCGCGCGGCCCGACGCCCGGCTGCTGGTCTATGGCGGCCACATCATCAGCCTGGCGCGCGCGCTGTCGTTCAACGGCCTCGCCAACGCGCAGATGATCGTCGCGATTAACGGCGGCGCGCATGCCAATCCCTGCTTCGCCGGCATGACCGTCACCGCCTGGTCCGAGGTGCTCGACAAGGCCGAGACGCCGTGGCCCGGCGTCGGCGCGCTGAGGCTGCGCCTCGTCGCCGTCGAGGCCGGGGCCGGCCACGGCTTCAGCCTGCGGGGGCCTGATGGAAAGCATCTCCAGCACGTTCTGCTGGACCTCGACTACTGGGCGCTCGCGCCGCTGTGAGCACGCTGGACATGTCCGTGATCACAAGGTTTCTGGCTGTGATCACAAGTGGAAAGTCGCTTGCATTCGGTAGTGACTTCGGGTTGTAAACGGGGCGACCGCGGCGCCTGAGACGGCGTCGCCGCGGAAGCCGCAAGCCGGGCGGGGCTGGTAGCCGCGTAGCACGGGCTCCGGAATCGGGCGGCAAAGCTGGAGTAGCCAATGGCCGGAACGAACCACAGCAAGCGTCCGCTATCGCCGCACCTGCAGGTCTACCGGCCGCAAATCTCGTCGGTGATGTCGATCCTCCACCGCGTCACCGGCGTCGGCCTCGCGTTCGGCGCAATCCTGGTCGTCTGGTGGTTCCTCGCGGCTGCGTCCGGTCCCGACTACTTCGACTTCATCGACGGTCTGCTGACCTCCTGGATCGGCGGACTGGTGATGATCGGGCTGCTGGCGGCGTTCTGGTACCATTTCTTCAATGGCATTCGTCACCTGACCTGGGACGCCGGCTACGGCTACGAGGTCGACATGGTGACCAAGACCGGGATCGCCGCGCTCGTCGCCACCGGCGTCCTGAGCGTGATCACCGTGATCGCGGCCTTTCTCTGAGGAGCGCGCCATGACCTCCAAGCCCGACAGCTTCAAGACCGATCGCGCCCGCGTCCAGGGTCTCGGCACGGCCCATGAGGGCGCCAGCCACTGGTGGAGCCAGCGGATCACCTCGATCGCGTCCGATCCCGCTGGCGCTGCTGTTCATCTTCCCGTTCGTCCAGACGCTCGGCGCGGACTACGCGACCGTGCGGGAAGTCTACGCCAATCCGTTCCACGCGATCGTGGCGATCCTCTTCATCGGCGTCACGTTCCTGCACACGCAGCAGGGGCTCCAGGTGGTGATCGAGGACTACGTCCACGACCCGGCCGTTCGCACCGGCGCGCTGCTCGCCAACACGCTCCTGACCTGGGCTTTCGGGCTGACCGGCGTCTTCGCCGTCGCCAAGATCGCCTTCGCCGCCTGAGGACAGCCATGGCCGCCTACGAATTCATCGATCACACCTACGACGTCGTCGTCGTCGGCGCCGGCGGCGCCGGGCTGCGCGCGACGCTCGGGATGGCGGAGCACGGCCTCAGGACCGCCTGCGTCACCAAGGTGTTCCCGACCCGCAGCCACACGGTCGCGGCGCAGGGCGGCATCGCCGCCTCCCTCGGCAACATGGGGCCCGACAGCTGGCAGTGGCACCTCTACGACACGGTCAAGGGCTCGGACTGGCTCGGCGACACCGACGCGATGGAATACCTCGCCCGCGAGGCGCCGAAAGCCGTCTACGAGCTCGAGCACTACGGCGTGCCGTTCAGCCGCACCGAGGACGGCCGCATCTACCAGCGCCCGTTCGGCGGCCACACGACCGAATACGGCGAGGGCCCGCCGGTCCAGCGCACCTGCGCGGCCGCCGACCGCACCGGCCACGCGATCCTGCACACGCTCTACGGCCAGTCGCTGAAGCACAACGCGCAGTTCTACATCGAGTACTTCGCGATCGACCTGATCATGGCCGAGGACGGATCCTGCCAGGGCGTGCTCGCCTGGAAGCTCGACGACGGCACGCTGCACCGCTTCAACGCCAAGATGGTCGTGCTCGCGACCGGCGGCTACGGCCGCGCCTATTTCTCGGCGACTTCCGCCCATACCTGCACCGGCGACGGCGGCGGCATGGTCGCGCGCCAGGGCCTGCCGCTGCAGGACATGGAGTTCGTCCAGTTCCACCCGACCGGCATCTACGGCGCCGGCTGCCTGATCACCGAAGGCGCGCGCGGCGAGGGCGGCTACCTGACCAATTCCGAAGGCGAGCGCTTCATGGAGCGCTATGCGCCGACCTACAAGGATCTGGCCAGCCGCGACGTCGTGTCGCGCTGCATGACGATGGAGATCCGCGAGGGCAGGGGCGTCGGCCCGGAGAAGGACCACATTCACCTGCACCTGAACCACCTGCCGCCCGAGGCGCTGCACGAGCGCCTGCCCGGCATCTCGGAAAGCGCCCGGATCTTCGCCGGCGTCGACGTGACCCGGGAGCCGATCCCGGTCCTGCCGACCGTGCACTACAACATGGGCGGCATCCCGACGAACTACTGGGGCGAGGTGCTGAACCCGACCGAGGACAACCCCGACCGGATCCAGCCGGGCCTGATGGCGGTCGGCGAGGCCGGCTGCGCCTCGGTTCACGGCGCGAACCGGCTCGGCTCGAACAGCCTGATCGACCTCGTCGTGTTCGGCCGCGCCGCCGCGATACGGGCCCGCGACGTCGTCGATCCCGCGAGCGCGAACCGCCCGCTGAACCCGGCCTCGGTCGACGCTGCGATCGACCGCTTTGACCGGTTGCGCCACGCCGACGGAGCCACGCCGACCTCCGATCTGCGTCTGCGCCTGCAGCGTGCAATGCAGGAAGACGCGGCCGTCTTCCGGACCGACAAGACGCTGGCGGAAGGCGTCGAACGCGTGACGAAGGTCGCGCGCGAGATGGCGGACGTGAAGGTCACCGACCGCTCGCTGATCTGGAATTCCGACCTGATGGAAACGCTGGAGCTGACCAACCTGATGCCGAACGCGCTCGCGACCATCGTCTCGGCCGAGGCGCGAAAGGAGAGCCGGGGCGCCCACGCCCAGGAGGACCACCCCGACCGCGACGACGTGAACTGGCGCAAGCACACGCTGGCCGTCGTGCATCCCGACGACAGCGTCACTATGTCCTACCGGCCGGTGCATCTCGACCCGCTCACGCCCTTTGACCAGGGCGGCATCGACCTGAAGAAGATCGCACCCAAGGCCCGTGTCTACTGAGGTTCACTCATGGTTGAATTCGCCCTCCCGAAGAACTCGCGGATCACGACCGGCAAGACCTGGCCGAAACCCGCGGGCGCGGCGAACGTCAAGGCGTTCAAGATCTACCGCTACGATCCGGACGCAGGAGCCAATCCGCGCGTCGACACCTACTTCGTCGACCTCGACAGCTGCGGCCCGATGATCCTGGACGCGCTGATCAAGATCAAGAACGAGATCGACCCGACGCTGACCTTCCGCCGGTCGTGCCGCGAGGGCATCTGCGGCTCGTGCTCGATGAACATCGACGGCATCAACACGCTCGCCTGCATTTACGGCATCGACGAGGTCAAGGGCGACGTGAAGATCTACCCGCTGCCGCACCTGGCGGTGGTCAAGGACCTGGTCGCCGACCTCACGCATTTCTACGCGCAGCACGCCAGCATCCATCCCTGGCTCGAGACGAAGTCGAACGAGCCGTCCAAGGAATGGCGCCAGACCATCGACGACCGGCGCAAGCTCGACGGCCTCTACGAGTGCATCCTCTGCGCCTGCTGCTCGACTTCCTGCCCGTCCTACTGGTGGAACGGCGACCGCTATCTCGGGCCGGCCGCGCTGCTGCAATCCTATCGCTGGATCGCCGACAGCCGCGACGAGGCGACGGGCGAGCGGCTCGACGATCTCGAGGATCCGTTCAAGCTCTACCGCTGCCACACGATCATGAATTGCGCCAAGACCTGCCCGAAGGGCCTGAACCCGGCCAAGGCGATCGGGCAGATCAAGCAGCTCATGGTCGAACGCCGAAGCTGATCCGCGGCCGGAGGGGGGCGGCGGCTGAAGCCCGCGCGGGCCGATCGGGTGACGCTTCTCGTTCCTCGGTTCCGTCATGGCGCTTAGGCGCCGCTGGCGCCTTAGCTAGCGGCCCTGCCGTCGCTTTTTTCAACCCAGGCCGACCGCCGCTGAAGATACTTGGCGCGAATCGAGCATTCATGTATAGTCCGAGATATTGTTTCGCTTGAGCGCCCCATTTTTCGGGGCCGGATCTGATAAATCGCAGTCATGTGGCAGGGCCACGTCTTGTCACAGCTCTTGTGATCGCGCGCCCGCGCCCAATACAGGGATGGCATGACATGACCACATCACGAACTCTTCAGGATTCCGACCTGCAGGATGCTGCCCGCGACCTCGGCGTCGACGTTGCGGTGCTGCGGGCCGTGACGAGCGTCGAGGCGCGCGGCGCCGGCTACATCAAGGGCACCGACCTGCCGATAATCCTGTTCGAGGGGCATCACTTCCACCGCCTGACGAAGGGCCGCTACGCCGCGGACTACCCAGGCATCTGCTATCCGAAGTGGGACCGCAGCAAGTACAAGGGCGGGCGCGGCGAATACGATCGCCTTATGCAGGCGATCCGTGTCCACGGCGGAAATCCCGAACCCGCGCTCATGGCCACCTCCTGGGGCATGTTCCAGATCATGGGGTTCAATCACGCCAGCGTCGGGTTCGCCTCGGTCACCGATTTCGTGAACGCGATGGCCGAGAGCGAAGCCGCGCAGCTGCAGGCCTTCGTCGCCTTCATCCGCGCGGCCGGACTGGTCGACGAACTGCGCCGGCGCGACTGGGCGGCCTTCGCCAAGGGCTACAACGGGCCCGGCTACAAGGTGAACAAGTACGACAGCAAGCTCGCCGCGGCCTTCGCCGCCGCGCGGGCGCGGCGGCAGAACGAGATGGGCGGCGCGGACCCCGACGAGGATCGGGGCGAGGCGGTCGCGCTGCAGGTCGCCCTCAACGCCTTCCTTGGCGATTCGCTGCCGGAGAAGCTGGTGACCGACGGCTGGATCGGCGAGAAGACGACGCTCGCGATCCGTCTGTTCCAGCGCGCCAACAACCTTCCCGATACCGGCGTCGCGGACGCGCGCGTGAAGGCGCTGCTCGGCCTCGCCGATGACGAGGGATCCCAGCAGGAGGCCGCCTGACATGCCCGCGCCTTTGCTCATGTCCGCCGCGCTGGCGATCGCCGGCGAGTTCTTCCCCGCGCTGACGGCCGCCCTGCGCCGTCCGGGCGGCCGCGCGCTTGCCGAAAGCGTCGTGTCCGCCGCCGCCGCCGCCGCCGGCGTCTCGCCGGCCAGCGACCCCGCCCAGATCATCGCCCGCGTTCGCGAGAACCCGGCCGCCAGCGAGGAACTCCGGCTCGAGCTCGAGCAGATGAACATCGACAAGGAGCTTCATCTGGCCGACCTCGACGATCGTGACCGGGCCCGCCGCGCCGAGATCTCCCGAGGCTCCGACGGGCGCGCGCGTGGAAACTGGATGATCGCGGGCGTCACCTTCGGACTGATCTCCTGCGTCGTCGCGGCCGTCTGGGGATCCGAGAACAGCATCAATGCCGGCGCGCTCACGCTCCTGACCACGGTGGCCGGCGCGTTGCTCAAGATGCTGAGCGACGCCTTCTCCTACGAGTTCGGCAGCTCGCGCGGCTCCAAGGAAAAGACCGAGGACCTGATGACGATGAGCCGGGCCAGCCAGGCCGAGACGGCGCGCGCGGTCGAGAGCGCGCAATCCCAGGCGGCGTCGGTCGCGGCCCGGGTCGCCGAGGCGACGCGCAGCGCCGTCACCACCGGCGCCGCAACGGCCACCGCGGTCGCCGAACAGGCGCGCAAGCCGCGCGATTTCGTCGGCCAGCTTGTCCGGGGCGAGATCTGACGCGCCGCAGCCTCGCCCCGGTCACCGGATCCTTGCGTTTTGCACAGGGATCCGGGGTTGATTTCTCCCCCGCCGATGCATCCTTATGGCGCCGGCACGAGGAGACCCGCCATGACCGGCTTGCCCGACACGATCGACGCGACGCAGACCCTGCTGGCCGACGCCGGCTACGTTTCGGGGCGCGGCCTCTCGACCGTCGTCTTCCTCGCGCTGCGCCTCGGCCGCCCGCTGTTCCTCGAAGGCGAGGCCGGCGTCGGCAAGACCGAGATCGCCAAGGCGCTGGCCCAGGCGCTCGGCCGGCGGCTGATCCGGCTGCAATGCTACGAGGGCCTCGACAGCGCCTCGGCCGTCTACGAGTGGAACTTCCCCGCGCAGATGGTCGCGATCCGCACCGCCGAGGCCGAGGGCTCGGCCGACCGCAAGACGCTGACCCAGGAGCTGTTCTCCGAGGAGTTCCTGATCCGCCGCCCGCTGCTCGAGGCGATGGAGCCCCAGGCGGGCGGCGCGCCGGTGCTGCTGATCGACGAGCTCGACCGCACCGACGAGCCCTTCGAGGCGTTCCTGCTCGAGGCGCTCTCGGACTTCCAGGTCACGATCCCCGAGCTCGGCGCGATCAAGGCCGAGACGCCGCCGATCGTCGTCCTGACCTCGAACCGCACCCGCGAGGTCCATGACGCGCTGAAGCGGCGCTGCCTCTACCACTGGGTCGACTACCCCGACTTCGACCGCGAATACGCGATCCTGCGCTCGCGCGCCCCCGAGGCGTCGGACGCGCTGTCGCGCGAGGTCGTGGCCTTCATCCAGCGCCTGCGCGCCGAGGACCTGTTCAAGAAGCCCGGCGTCGCCGAGACCATCGACTGGGCGAAATGCCTGGTCGCGCTCGACGCGATCCAGCTCTCGCCGCAGGTCATCGCCGACACGCTGGGCGCGATCCTGAAGTACCAGGACGACATCTCCCGGATGCAGAACTCCGAGGTCAAGCGCCTGCTCGACGAATCCCGCGCGGCCCTCGCGCCGGCATGAGCCGGATGCTGGCGCCGCCGGTTCCCGAGGAGGGAAAGCTCGCGCAGAACATCACCCACTTCGCGCGCGCGCTGCGCAAGGCCGGGCTGCCGGTCGGCACGGGCCGCGTCGTCGACGCCGTGCGCGCGGTCGAGGCGGCCGGCTTCACGGACAAGCGCGACTTCTACTACACGCTCCAGGCCTGCTTCGTGTCGCGGCCGGAACAACGGCAGGTCTTCGCCCAGGTGTTCCGGCTCTACTGGCGCGATCCGCAGTTCATGGAGCGGATGATGGAGATGCTGCTGCCACTGATGCGGGGGCTGAACGAGCCGCACAAGTCCAGTGACGCCGAGCGCCGCGCCGCCGAGGCCCTGCTCGACGGCGCCGACCAGCCGCCGCCGCCCCCGCGCGAGGACGAGGCCGAGCGCGAGGAGATCGAGATCGACGCGACGCTGACCTTCTCGACCGACGAGCGGCTGAAGCAGCTCGACTTCGAGCAGATGTCGACGTCCGAGCTCGCCGAGGCCAAGCGCGCGATCGCCCGCCTCGACCTGCCGGTGAGGCCGATCGCCTCGCGCCGCACCCGCTTCGATCCGCGCGGCCAGGTCGCCGACTGGCGCGGCACTATGCGTGCGGCGCTGCGCTCGGGCGGCGACATCCAGCGCCTGTCGATGCGCGCGCGGCGGCAGCGCTGGCCGAACCTGGTGGCGCTCTGCGACATCTCGGGTTCGATGTCGTCCTACAGCCGGATGCTGCTGCATTTCCTGCACGCCGCAGCCAACGCCAAGGGCGCTGGCTGGGCGCAGGTCCATGCCTTCACCTTCGGAACCCGGCTGACCAACATCACGCGCCACCTGCGCCAGCGCGACGTCGACGCCGCCCTCGCGGCCGCGGGGCACGAGGCGCGCGACTGGGAGGGCGGCACCCGCATCGGCGCGAGCCTGCACGCGTTCAACCGCGACTGGTCGCGCCGCGTGCTGGGGCAGGGCGCGGTCGTCCTGCTGATCACGGACGGGCTCGACCGCGACGATCCCGAGCGCCTGCGCCTCGAGATCGAGCGGCTGCACCTGTCCGCGCGTCGTTTGATCTGGCTGAACCCGCTGCTGCGCTGGGATGGCTTCGCGCCCCGCGCCCAGGGCGTTCGCGCGATCCTGCCGAACGTCGACAGCTTTCGCGCCTGCCACAATCTCGCCTCGCTCGGCGATCTGGTGGCGGCGCTGTCGCGCCCCGACGATGCCGGCGACAAGGCGCGCCTGATGCGGCTGTTGTCCGACCGCTGACTGTTTTGGGGGGGCCGCGCCGGCGCCAACGCGGCGCAGGCCTCGGGCTGCGGGAAATACGCAGCAGTCTGAAGGTATTAAAGCGCCGCACGCGCGAGACGGATCGTCTCGCGCGTGCGACCTTGTCGGATACCGGCTTAGTTCGCGGGTTCGGGCGCGGCGGCGTGTGCGGCGCTTCGAGAGCCGGATCGGCAGGCGCCGTCGTGGCGGCCGGATCATCGAGCGCCGCCGGATCGGCGACAGGCGCCGTCTCGTCGCCGCCGCCGAACGCGAACGACAGCACGACGATCAGCACGATGACCGCCAGCGCGATCCAGACCCATTTCATCATCCCGCCGCGTGCGGGCTTTCCGGCATAGCTCGCGCGTTGCGCCGCCGTGTCGCGTGGCGGCACGGGCTGGCCTTGATCTCGGTAGTCGGACATGTGGATGCTCCTTCGTGTCGGTTCAGCGACCGCGTTGCGGTCCGATACCTGCACAATCCCGGGATCGGCGGTGCGTTCCCCTGTCTGGCCGCAGCGGCGCAACTCCGCCGATCAGAGGCTCCGGAACAACACCAGGGCGTCGACCGGTCCAAGCTCCGGATGCCGGAATGCCCCCGGCAGCCGTCCGACCTCGTCGAACCCGGCGCTCCGCCACAGCGCGATCGCGGGCGCGTTCGTCGAGACGACGAAGTTGAACTGCATCGCCGCGTACCCTTCCGCCCGCGCCCGCGCGAGGGCATCCGCCAGCATCGCGCGCGCAACGCCCCTCCCGCGCGCCTCGGGCGCCGTCGCAAAGCCGCAATTCGCGACGTGATCGCCGCCGCCGCGCTGGTTCGCGCACAGGAAATATGTGCCCAGGATCGCCCCGCCGGCCTCGGCGACATAGGCGCCGTGACCGCCGCCGGCCCAGTAGGCGAGGGCCTCGTCGCGCCCGATGTCGCGCGGCAGGCAATAGGCGTCGCCCGCGGCGAAGACAGGCCGCAGGATCGACCAGACCGCGTCCTCGTCGGCCGGCTTCATCGGATGGATGGCGAACGTCATCGCGCGATCCATGCCGGCAATCCGCACGCTTGTCGAGCCGCAACCTACCTTGTCCCGTCGTGGGGCCAAGCCGAGCAGGACAGGCATTCTCCTTCCGGAACAGCATGTTGACCGGCGTCTGGAGCCCGGACGTCCGGTCGGTCAGGCGGCCTCGCGGTCCGACGCGCCGGCCAGCGTCACGATGTCGAGCATGATCCGGTTCAGGTCGAAGTCCTTGGGCGTATAGACCCGCGCGACGCCGCAGGCCTTCAGGCGCGCCGCGTCGCCGTCCGGGATGATCCCGCCGACGACGACCGGCACGTCCTCGATCCCGGCGGCCCGCAGGCGGTCCATCACGTCGCGCACCAGCGGCAGGTGGCTGCCCGACAGGATCGACAGCCCGATCACGTGCACGCTCTCCTCGAGCGCCGCGTTTACGATCTGCGCCGGCGTCAGCCGGATGCCCTCGTAGACGACCTCCATGCCGCTGTCGCGCGCCCGCACCGCGATCTGCTCGGCGCCGTTCGAATGGCCGTCGAGGCCAGGCTTGCCGACCAGGAACTTCAGCCGCCGCCCCAGCCGCGCGCTGACCGCCTCGACCTCCGCGCGCACCTCGGCAAGGTTGCCCGCTGCGCCCGCCGCCGCCTTGCCGACCCCGGTGGGCGCCCGGTACTCGCCGAACACCCGGCGCATCGCGGCGCCCCATTCCCCGGTCGTGACCCCGGCCTTCGCCGCCGCGACCGACGCCGGCATGATGTTCGCGCCCTCACGCGCCGCCGCCTCCAGCGCCGCCAGCGCCGTCGCCGCCGCCTCCGTGTCCCGATCGGCCCGCCAGGCCTCGAGCCGGTCGATCTGCTCGACCTCGACGTCCGGATCGACGACCATGAACCCGCCGTCGCCCGCCGTCAGGGGCGATGCCTCGCCCCCGACGAAGCGGTTGACCCCGACCACCACGGTCTCTCCAGCCTCGATCCGCCCCAGCCGCGCGGTGTTGGCGGCGACGAGCTGGCCCTTCATGTAGTCGATCGCTGCAACCGCGCCGCCCATCTCGTCGATCCGCGCCAGCTCCGCCCGCGCCTCGGTCTTCAGCGCCTCGACCTTGCGCTCCACCGCCGGGTTGCCATCGAACAGGTCTTCGTATTCCAGGAGGTCGGTCTCGTAGGCCATGATCTGCTGCATCCGGAGCGACCATTGCTGGTCCCAGGGCCGCGGCAGCCCCAGCGCCTCGTTCCAGGCCGGAAGCTGCACCGCCCGCGCCCGCGCCTTCTTCGACAGCGTCACCGCCAGCATCTCGATCAGGATGCGGTAGACGTTGTTCTCCGGCTGCTGCTCGGTCAGCCCGAGGCTGTTCACCTGCACGCCGTAGCGGAAGCGTCGCAGCTTCGGGTCCGCGACGCCGTAGCGGTCGCGGCAGATCTCGTCCCACAGGTCGACGAAGGCGCGCATCTTGCACATCTCGGTCACGAACCGGATCCCCGCGTTCACGAAGAACGAGATCCGGCTGACCATCTCGGCGAAGTCCTCGGCCGGCGTGCGCGCCCGCACCTCGTCGAGCACCGCCGTCGCCGTCGCCAGCGCGAAGGCCAGTTCCTGCTCCGGCGTCGCGCCCGCCTCCTGCAGGTGATAGGAACAGACGTTCATCGGGTTCCACTTCGGAACCTGGGCATAGCAGTACTCGGCGACGTCCGCGATCAGCCGCAGGCTCGGGGCAGGGGGGAAGACGTAGGTCCCCCGGCTCAGATACTCCTTGATGATGTCGTTCTGGACCGTCCCTTGCAGCTTGGCGACCTCCGCGCCTTGCTCCTCTGCGACCGCGACGTAGAGCGCCAGCATCCACGCCGCCGTCGCGTTGATCGTCATCGACGTGTTCATCGCCTCGAGAGGTATCTGGTCGAACAATGCACGCATGTCGCCGAGATGGCAGACCGGGACGCCGACCTTGCCGACCTCGCCGCGCGCGAGGACATGGTCGCTGTCGTAGCCCGTCTGCGTCGGCAGGTCGAAGGCGACGCTGAGGCCGGTTTGTCCCTTGTGGAGGTTCGCGCGATAGAGCGCGTTCGACCTCGCAGCCGTCGAATGACCGGCATAGGTCCGGAACAGCCAGGGTCTGTCGCGACATGTCTCGGTCATGCTGGCTCCCGTTTTCTCTTCGAATCACCCGATCCGCTGCTGAACGATAAATCGTCTTGCGCTGCGGCGCAAACGTGCGCGTACGATTGTTGCGCGCTAAAGCGTGTGCGCAGCCCATAACTTGCGTGCGGAACGCCGTGGGACTACGCCGAAAACCGGGTTGCACCTGCTGAATGATAATGTAATAGCTGAAAAGCGAGGATATACGCAACAAAATTGCGCCATTGCTGCAAGGGCACGGCGCAACGCTGCTGGAGATCGCCGATGGCCCCCCTGGACGCACCGCAGACGCAACCGGCTTATGACGCGCCGCAAAAGGAGCTTTACGAGGTCGGCGAGATCCCCCCCTCGGCTACGTGCCGGCGCAGATGTACGCCTGGGCGATCCGACGCGAGCGCCACGGCGAGCCGGACAAGTCGTTCCAGATCGAGGTCGTCGACACGCCGGCCATCGACTCGAACGAGGTGCTGATCTTCGTCATGGGCGCGGGCGTCAACTACAACGGCGTCTGGGCCGGCCTCGGCCAGCCGATCTCGCCGTTCGACGTCCACAAGGCACCCTATCACATCGCCGGGTCGGACGCTTCGGGCATCGTCTGGGCGGTCGGCGACAAGGTCCGGCGATGGAAGGTCGGCGACGAGGTCGTTGTCCACTGCAACCAGGACGACGGCGACGACGAGCACTGCAACGGCGGCGACCCGATGTTCTCGCCCAGCCAGCGCATCTGGGGCTACGAGACGCCCGACGGCAGCTTCGCCCAGTTCGCCCGCGTCCAGTCGCGCCAGCTGATGCGCCGCCCGCAGCACCTGACCTGGGAGGAGAGCGCCTGCTACACGCTGACGCTCGCCACCGCGTACCGGATGCTGTTCGGCCACGAGCCGCACGAGCTGAAGCCCGGCGACAACGTGCTGGTCTGGGGCGCGCACCGGCGGCCTCGGCGTCTACGCGGTCCAGCTGATCAACGCGGCCGGCGCGAACGCAATCGCGGTGATCTCCGACGAGAGCAAGCGCGCCTATGTCGAAAGCCTCGGCGCCAGGGGCGTGATCAATCGCAGGGATTTCTCGTGCTGGGGACAGATGCCCAAGGTCAATACGCCCGAGTACAACGAATGGTTGAAAGAGGCGCGCCGTTTCGGCAAGGCTATCTGGGACATCACCGGCAAGGGCGTCAACGTCGACATGGTGTTCGAACACCCGGGCGAGGCGACCTTCCCGGTCTCGGTCCTTGTCGTCAAGCGCGGCGGCATGGTCGTGATCTGCGCCGGCACGTCCGGCTTCAACCTGACGATGGACGCGCGCTACCTGTGGATGCATCAGAAGCGCGTCCAGGGCAGCCACTTCGCCAATCTTCGTCAGGCCAGCGCAGCCAACCAACTGATGTGTGAACGCCGACTCGACCCATGCATGTCGGAGGTGTTTCCTTGGGAACAGATTCCCGCCGCGCACATGAAGATGCTCCGGAACGAGCACAAGCCGGGAAACATGGCCGTGCTCGTCGGCTCGCCGCTGGCCGGTCTGCGCACCTTCGCGGACGCCGTCGAGGCCGGCAACGGGGCTGCCTGAAGGTCGCGGAGCGACCGGCCCGCGCCCCGATTCGCGGGGTAAACTCGTGCATAGGTTGATCTGTCGTCAACGTTTTCAAGGCGTTGAGCAGGGGCGCCCCACCATTCTGGGGGAGCCGAAATTGGTGAGTACGCCGGCCAGTCACGGCATGGTAACCATCACCAAGCCTGTTTCACTGACGCAGAGGAGACCAAGATGAAGGCGGACTGGGTCATTGATATTCTCAAGGATATAAGGCAGTTTTCCGAGAAGAACGGAATGCTCGGACTTGCGGAACACCTGGACGACGCCATGTTCGTCGCAGCCTGCGAGATCGGAGCGCGCATGGAAGGCTCGGGACCGGTCGGCATTGGCAAGGGCAGAGTTAGAGGCAGTTCTGGAGCGGTTGCAGATCACGAAGTCCATTGAGGAGCTTCAGGTCTGGATCCACGAGCTGCGCGACGCGTTCGAAGTCCATCATGTGATCTACCATACCGGGAACATCCAGGGCGAACAGGTCGGCGCCTTCACCTATCCCTTGGACTGGGTCCGCCACTACATCGAGAAGGATTACCAGGCGACCGATCCGGTGCTGGTCGGCGCCGCGCGGCGTTTCCACCCGCTCGACTGGAAGACGCTGGACTGGTCGTCTCCGCTCGCCCGCCAGATGATGCGAGAAGCCCAGGCCGCTGGTCTCGGAAATCAGGGATGGTCGATCCCTATCTGGGGCCCGAGCGGGGAGTTTGCGATCTTCACGATCAACCATACGGCCACCGACGCGGAGTGGTCGGCTTACACGACCAGCCGCGCCCGCGACCTGCTGCTCGCGTCGCATCTCGTGCACCAGCACACGAAGCGGATCATCAACAAGGAGGTGGAGCCGCCCACCGCAGACCTGTCGCCGCGCGAGCGTGAGGTCCTGTCGCGGCTTAGCCTCGGCGAAAGCCGCGCCCGCGTCGCGGATACGCTGTCGATCTCCGAGAACACGCTGCGCGCCTATATCAACTCGGCTCGACACAAGCTGGGCGCGGCCAACGTCACCCATGCAGTCGCGCTCGCGACCTCTCGCGGCATGATCGTGCCTTCCGGGGCGTTGCCGAAATACTGACATCACCGCACGGTCGGCCTTTGTTAACCCTCCGGGTCCTAGGTCTGGCGGCGTTGATGCTGCGGGACTGACCCGGCCCCTTCTGTACCTCCGGACCAGCCGGCGTCCTGCAGCGTCTCCGCCGTCGGACCCGTCGCCTTTCCGGAGAAACGCCATGACCCTCGCGCTCCCCGTCGCCAGCAGCTTCGCCGGCAAGACCGTCCTCGTCACCGGCGCCGCGCGCGGTATCGGCGCCGCGATCGCTGCGCGCTTCGCCGTGGGCGGCGCCCGCGTCGTGATCGGCGACATCCTGCACGCAAGCCGGGCGCGCGACCGCCGCCGCGCTGGCCGCGCGCGGCTATGACGCGCGCTTCGTCGCCCTTGACGTCGCCGACGAGCCGTCCTGGTCGCAGGCCGTGGCCGACGTGCTGGCCGAGACCGGCGGGCTCGACATCCTCGTCAACAACGCCGGCGTCGAGATCACGACGCTGATCGCCGACGCGGATCCGGCCGCGTTCCGAAGACTCTGCGACGTGAACCTGACCGGCACGCTGCTCGGCATGAAGGCCGCCTTCAACGCGATGCGCCCGGGCGGCGCGGCCGGACGCGGCGGCGTCGTTATCAACGTCTCGTCCACGGCGGCTCAGACCGCCTTTCCCTCGACCGGCCCCTACGCCGCGACCAAGGCTGGCGTCGAGCGGCTGACCAAGATCGGCGCGGTCGAGGCCGGCCGCCTCGGTTACGGCGTCCGGGTGAACTGCGTCTACCCGGGCTTCGTCGCCACCGCGCTCAGCGCGGGCTCAGCCGCCCGCGCCGTCGAGATGGGCTTGTTTCCCAGCATCGAGGCGCTGCAGGCCTTCCTGATCGATCAGACGCCGCTGGGCCGCCTCGGCGCGCCGGAAGACGTCGCCGAGACGGTGGCCTTCCTCTGCTCGGACGGCGCGTCCTTCGTGACCGGCATCGGCGTGCCGGTCGCCGGCGGCATGGGCGTCGCCTGATCCGCGCAGGGCCGTCCCGGACCCAGGGCGCCGCGTCGGCGTCCGCACGCGGCGGCGCGCGCCCGCGGCGCGCTGCATCGCGGCGCCGGGCGTCGCCGTCTCCGGCCGGGCCGTCACATCGCCACGTAGCGGTCGCGCCGGTGGTTGATCGCGATGACGAGGTTCAGGACGACCGCGCCGATGACCGAGTAGAAGACCGCGCCCGCGGGCAGCGTGAAGACCGCGAGCGCGAAGACCGCCGCGTCCACCGCCATCTGCGTCCAGCCCGCGCGGATGCCGAAGCGGTCCTGCAGCCAGAAGGCGAGGACGCCGAAGCCACCGAGGCTCGCGCCGTGCCGGAAGATCACGAGCAGCCCGACGCCGGCCGTCATCCCGGCCAGCACCGCCCCGGTCAGCGGCTCGACGTGCTCGAAGCGGAGCAGGTCCGGACGGATCGTCGTCAGCAGCGTCAGCAGCGCGACCGCCGAGAAGGACTTCAGCGTGAAGCGCCAGCCGAGCCGCTTCACCGCCAGCGCGTAGAACGGCAGGTTCAGCACGAAGAACACCGGGCCGAAGGCGAAGCCGGTCCAGATCGAGACCAGCAGCGCCAGCCCGGCGATCTGGCCGGTGACGAGGCCGAGGCTCTGCAGGAACGCGAGGCTCAGCGTCACCATGCAGACCCCGAGCGTCAGGCCCTGTGCATCGTCGAGCGGGCTGTGGCGCGGCGGCGGCGCCTCGGCCGGCGGTTCCGGGTCGCTCATGGCCGTCTCCAAGCGCGTGCGGCGCCCCGCCGCTCGGGCGGGCAGGGCGCCAGCGGCAGGCTCAGCCCAGCGCCTTCTGCAGGTTCTGGTCAACCTTCTCGAGGAAGCCGGTCGTGGTCAGCCACTTCTGCTCCGGCCCGACCAGCAGCGCGAGATCCTTCGTCATGTCGCCGGCCTCGACCGTCTCGACGGTGACCCGGTCCAGCGTTTCGGCGAACCGCGCAAGTTCCGCGTTGTCGTCGAGCTTGGCGCGGTGCTTCAGCCCTCCGGTCCAGGCGTAGATCGAGGCGATCGAGTTCGTCGAGGTCGCCTTGCCCTTCTGGTGCTCGCGGAAGTGCCGCGTCACCGTGCCATGCGCCGCCTCGGCCTCGACGGTCTTGCCGTCCGGCGTCATCAGAACGCTGGTCATCAGGCCGAGGCTGCCGAAGCCCTGCGCCACCGTGTCCGACTGCACGTCGCCGTCGTAGTTCTTGCAGGCCCAGACGTAGCCGCCCTCCCATTTCAGCGCGCTCGCCACCATGTCGTCAATCAGGCGGTGCTCGTAGGTGATGCCCTTGGCCTTGAACGCGTCGGCGAACTCGGCCTCGTAGACCTCCTGGAACAGGTCCTTGAAGCGCCCGTCATAGGCCTTCAGAATCGTGTTCTTCGTCGAAAGGTAGACCGGCCAGCCGAGATTGAGCCCGTAGTTCAGCGAGGCCCGCGCGAAATCGCGGATCGAATCGTCGAGGTTGTACATCGCCATCGTCACGCCGGCGCCCGGCGCGTCGAAGACCTCGCGCTCGATCACCGTCCCGTCGTCGCCGACGAACTTGATCGTCAGCTTCCCCTTGCCCGGGAAGCGGAAATCCGTCGCGCGGTACTGGTCGCCGAACGCATGGCGGCCGACCACGATCGGCTTGGTCCAGCCCGGAACCAGCCGCGGCACGTTGCGGCAGATGATCGGCTGGCGGAAGATCACGCCGCCGAGGATGTTGCGGATCGTCCCGTTCGGCGAGCGCCACATCGACTTCAGCCCGAACTCCTCGACCCGCTGCTCGTCCGGCGTGATCGTCGCGCACTTGACTCCCACGCCGTACTGCTTGATCGCGTGCGCCGCGTCGATCGTGATCTGATCGTCGGTCCGGTCGCGCTCCTCGATGCCGAGGTCGTAGTACTTCAGGTCGATTTCGAGATAGGGCAGGATCAGCTTCTGCTTGATGAAATCCCAGATGATCCGGGTCATCTCGTCGCCGTCGAGCTCGACGACGGGGTTCTCGACCTTGATCTTCGACATGCGGCAGGTTCCCTCGTTGCGTTCATTTCCGTGGAATCGTCCGGGCCTGCCTAACGCAAAAGCCCTTGGATGGCAAAGTCCGTATACGCTCGTATGCCGCTCTCATTTGGGCGGCAGGCCCGCCACGTGGTCGAGCGCCAGCGCCAGCAGCGGCGCGCGCAAAGACGGATCGAGAACGGCCTCGGCGTCGGCCTCTATCATGCCTCCTATGACCCGCTCGCCCATCCGCGCCGGGCGCACGGGGCCGAGCGCCAGCGCCGCCTGCACGTTCGGCTTGCCCACGCGAAAGAGCGCGCCCCGCGCCAGGGCGCCGCAGACCATGTTCCCGTCGATCATCATGCAGAGCGCGCCGAACATGCGGCGCTCCTGCAGCCGCCCGCGCCCGGCAAGGTCCCCGCGCAGAGCGGCCGCCAGTCTCTCGTCATGAGCCATCGACCCGTCCCCGCCGGCGCCGGCCCCTTGTCCGGCGCGCGCGCCGAGCGTATCACGCCCCCCGACGGAGGGGAGAATTTCTTGGCGGGAACCGATCACGCAAGGGCGGCAGAGCCGGAGCCCGCTCCGGTCTTCGTGCTGGTCGCCCCGCAGATGGGCGAGAACATCGGCGCGGCCGCGCGAGCGATGTGGAACTTCGGCCTCGACCGGATGCGCCTCGTCGCGCCCCGCGACGGCTGGCCGAACGCGCGCGCGCAGGCGACCGCAAGCGGCGCTGCGCGCGTGCTCGACCAGGTTCGCATCGACGCCACGCTGGCCGAGGCATGCGCCGATCTCGACCTCGTCTTCGCGACGACCGCCCGCCCGCGCGACCTGATCAAGACGGTGCTGACCCCGGAACGGGCGATGGCCGAGGCGCGCGCCGCAATCGCGGACGGCAACCGCGTCGGCGTGCTCTTCGGCCCCGAGCGCGCGGGGCTCGAGACCGCCGACGTCGCGCGCGCCAACGCGATCGTCTCGGTGCCGGTCAACCCGGCCTTCGGTTCGCTGAACCTCGCGCAATGCGCGCTGCTGATCGCCAGCGAATGGATGCGCTCGGCCGACGCGGCGCCGCCGGCGGAGTACGTGATGGCTGGCGGACGGCGCGCCAGCGGCATCGAGATAGACCGCCTGCGCGATCATCTGGTCGAACGGCTCGACACGGTCGGATTCTTCTTTCCCGAGCACAAGCGCCCCAGCATGGTGCAGAACCTCGAGAACCTGCTCCGCCGCACGCCGCTGACCGACGCGGACGTGCGCACGATCCACGGCGTGATCCGCGCGCTCGCCGTCAAGCGCAAGGGCTTCAAGTGAAGAGGGACCCATGACGCCGCACCGCCCGCATCAGCCGCAGGACAGACGATGAAGAAGTCGCGCAGCATCTTCGAGGACGTGCAGGCCGGGACGCCCCGCGACGCGGCGCCCGCAGTCCCCGCGCGACAGCCCGCGGCGACGTCGGCGCGCCGGGCGATCGCGATCTGGCTCGCGGTGCTCTTCGCGCTGGTCGTCGCGATGATCGCGGTCGGCGGCCTGACCCGGCTGACCGATTCCGGCCTGTCGATCACCGAATGGAAGCCGGTCACCGGCGCGGTGCCGCCGCTCGACGAGGCGACCTGGCAGGCCGAGTTCGAGCGCTACCGGCAGATCCCGCAATACGAGCTCCTGAACCCGGACATGACGCTCGCCGAGTTCAAGTCGATCTACTGGTGGGAATGGGGCCACCGCCAGCTCGGCCGGCTGATCGGCCTGGTCTGGGGCGCCGGGCTTCCTGTGGTTCCTCGCGCGCCGGCAGATCCCGCCGGGCTGGACGCCGCGGCTGCTCGCGCTCGGCGCGCTTGGCGGCCTGCAGGGCGCGATCGGCTGGTGGATGGTCTCGTCGGGCCTCGGCGGCCAGATGGTCGCCGTCGCCTCGCACCGGCTCGCGGTCCATCTCGGGCTCGCCTTCGCGATCCTCGGCCTGATCGCCTGGTGGGGGATGCGGCTGCGCCGGACGGAGGCGGAGCTGCTGCAGGCGCGCCGCCAGCGCAGCGAGAGCCTGATGCGCTGGGGCACGGCGCTGACGATCGTCGCCTTCGTCCAGATCCTGCTCGGCGCGCTGGTCGCCGGCATCGACGCCGGCCGCAACTTTCCCGAATGGCCGCTGATGGCAGGCGCGTTCGTGCCCCCCGGCGCCTTCGAGATGGAGCCGTCCTGGCGCAACCTGATCGACAATCCCGGCCTCGTGCAGTTCAACCACCGGATGCTCGGCTACCTGCTGTTCGCGCTTGGCCTCGCCGCCTGGCTGCGCAGCCGCAGGAGCGGGCTCGGCTACGTGCGCGGGGCCTTCGCCGCGATGATGGTCATGATGGCGGTCCAGGTCGTGATCGGGATCGTCACCGTGCTTTACGCGGCGCCCTGGCAGATCGCGATCGTCCACCAGCTGGCCGCAGTCGCGCTCTTCGTGCTGATCCTGCGCTCGCGCTTTGCGGCGCTATATCCCCGCGCTCAGCGCATCGCCCGCGGCTGATCCTCCGGCCGTCGCCGGCCGGACCCGGCGCCGCGCGAGCCGCGCGCCTGGCCTGGACGTCGCGCCCGCGGCGCGCTCTACCGTCGCGTCGGGGCATGGAACTGTGCCCGCCGTTCCGCGCTACTGCGACCAAGCGGGCGGTCTCTTCTCCAGGAATGCCGAGATGCCTTCCGCCGTGTCGTCGCGCATCATGTTCTCGGCCATGACTGCGCCGGCATGCGCATAGGCGGCCTCGAGACCCATCTCCGCCTGTTCGTAGAAGGTCCGCTTGCCGATCCGCACGACCGGACCGAGCTTGCCCGCGATCTTCGCGGCCATCGCCCGCGTCGTGCCCGCGAGTTCGCCCGGCGGCACGACCCGGTTGACGAGCCCGAGCGAGCGCGCCGCCTCGGCCTCGACGAAGTCGCCGGTGGTCAGCAACTCGAACGCCGCCTTTCGCCCGATATTGCGGGTCAGCGCCACCATCGGGGTCGAGCAGAACAGGCCGATGTTGACGCCGTTGACCCCGAACCGCGCGCCCTCGGCCGCCACCGCGAGGTCGCAGGAGGCGACGAGCTGGCAACCGGCCGCGGTCGCGATCCCGCCAACCTCAGCGATCACGGGCTGCGGCAGCCGGGGCAGGGTGGTCATCATCGCCGCGCACTGGTCGAACAGCGCCTCGAAGAAGGCGCGTCCGCCATCCTCGGACTGGCGCGCCGCCGTCATCTCGCGCAGGTCGTGCCCGGCGCAGAAGGCGCGCTCGCCGGCGCCGCGCAGGATCACGACCCGGACGGACGCGTCGCGCGCCAGCCGGTCCAGCTCGTCCTGCAGCGCGTCCAGCATCGCGACCGACAGCGCGTTCAGCCGCGCCGGGTCGTTCAGCGTCAGCGTCGCGATCGCATCCGCATCCGAGCGGAGCACCAGCTCCTGCGTCATCGCGTCCTCCTCTCTTGCAGCCAGGTCAGGTCGGCGACACTGTGCCGGCAATCGACCGTAGCCGGAAGGGCGGAAATGGCGCCGAAGATGACCCCGCCCGAGCTGCGCGCATTCCTCGCCGAGGCGTTCCCGCAGCTCGGCGACCGCATCGAGATCGTGGCGCTGGCGCCGATGTCGGCGAGCGTCCGGATGATCGCGGGCGAGGCCGACCTGCGGCCGGGCGGGACGGTCTCGGGCCCCGCGATGTTCCTGCTCGCGGACTGCGCGTTCTACATCGCGGTGCTGTCGATGATCGGGCCCGAGGCGCTGACCGTCACGACGAGCTGCAGCATCGACTTCCTGCGCAAGCCCGCGCCGGGGCCGCTGACAGCCGAGACGCGCATCCTGAAGCTCGGCCGCAGCCTCGCGGTCGGCGACGTGCTGCTCTTCTCCGAGGGCGTCGAGGGCCCGGTCGCGCGGGCGAGCCTGACCTACTCGATCCCGCCCGCGCGCGGCGGCGCCTCGGCCGCCTCGCCGTAAAGCCCGAAGCGCAGCACCTCGTAGGCCAGCGCCAGCAGGATCGGTCCGACGAAGAGGCCGATCAGCCCGTAGCTGACCATCCCGCCGATCACGCCGGCTAAGATCACCAGCCGCGGCGTCGCCAGCGACTTGCCGAGCAGCAGCGGCTTCAGCGGCACGTCTATGACGCCGGCGGGCAGCATCCAGGCGGTCAGCAGCACGGCCGTCCCGGTGTCGCGCGTCAGCCAGGCCCAGGCGATGACCGGCAGCGTCACCAGCCAGGCCCCGATCTGCGTGATCGACATCACCAGCGCCGCCAGCGTCAGCAGCCCCGCCGCCGGCACGCCGACTGCGATAAGACCGACGCCGATCACCAGGGCCTGAATGACGCCGACGCCGATCACCCCGCGCGCGACGTTGCGGATCGTCGCCCCGGCGATGTCGACGAAGCGGGCGTTGCGCGGGCCGATCAGCCGCCCGGTCATCTCGCGCGCCGCGGCGCCGAGCGCCTGTCCCGGCATCAGCATCAGGCCCGACAGCGCGACCGCGAAGATGAAGACCAGCGTTCCCGTGGCCAGGTGCAGCGCCGGACGCGCCGCGTACTCGCCGGCGCCCAGCAGCGCGTGATTGTAGCGCGCGAGGAACGCCTCCAGGTTCGTCGCGGCAAGCTCCCAGTTCGACGCGACGGCCTTGCCGATCCCGACCGGAAGGCCCATGATCAGGCTCGGCGGGTCGGGAAGCTGGAAATTGCCGGCGCGGACCCGCTCGACCACCCATTCGACCGAAGCGACGAGGCTCAGCGACAGCATCGCGATCGGCCCCAGCACGATGGCGAGCGCGCCGGCCGTCGTAAGCGTCGCCGCCAGCCGCCTGCGCCCGCCCAGCCGCGACGCCAACCACAGATAGACCGGATGCAGCGTCGCGGCCACGATGATCGTCCAGACCGCCAGCCGCCCGAACGGCCAGAGCAGGTTCAGCGCGAGATAGGCGAGCAGCGCGATGAGGCCGATGTGCAGCGCTATGTCGAACGCCAGCCGCTCCGGAGGCCGCTCCGCGGCTGGGCGCCGCGCGGACGGCGCGGGCATCGGTTCATCGGGCATCATCCAGCCTTCGCAAGAATTGGGTCTGCCAGCCATAGGCGAACATCGATGATCCGATCAAGCTTGCGCCGCCCCACCTCGCTTACATCGAAATTTGTTATGCAACCCATGTCAAACATTCGTTCGCCTTATACATCAGACCGAGGTAAACCGCGTCAATCGCCAAACCCGGCGTTCGGAGAACTGGATAAACGTCATGTCAGACCTGAACTATGCCCCGAATTCTCGACCCGTTGGCCGACTGCGGCCGGTCCCCGCGTGGCTCGCCGCCGCAGTCGGGCTGGCCGGCTTGGCCGTTGCGATCGGCGTGTCGACCGATCGCTCGACGGACTCGGTCGACGTCTTTGCGTCCCCGGCCTCGCAGGCGGTCCACCTCGACTGGCGCGGCAACAGCGCCGGCGTCGAACGGCGCTGAGGCGGCGGCTTCCCGGAGACGTTCAGGCCCGGATCCACCGCGCCCTGACGTCTCCGCCGACGCGGCCGACATCGACGAGGCGGAACCGCGGCGCCAGAGCAAGCGCGGTGACCTGCATCGAGCCGACGGCGGCCACCGCGTCCGCGCCGAGCGCCATTCCGGCGGTGTAGGTCACCAGTTCGTCGACCAGATCGGCGTCGAGCAGCGCGCCCGACAGCCGCCCGCCGCCCTCGCACAGCACCCGTGTCAGCCCGCGCGCGCCGAGCCGCTGGAACATCGCCGACAGATCAAGCTGGCCGTCGGACTGGAACGGCACCTCGATCAGCTCCGCTCCACAGTCGGTCCAGGCCTCGCGCCGCCGCTCCTCGGCCTCGGAGTGGTGGCAAAGCCAGAGCGGCGTCTGGCGCGCCGACTGGCCGAGATGCCCGCCGCGCGGCAGCGCCAGCGCCCCCGTCACGACGACCCGCACCGGCTTCACCGCCTCGAGGCCGATCTCGCGCACGTCAAGTCGTGGGTCGTCGGTGCGCGCCGTGCCGGCGCCGACCAGAACCGCGTCCGAGCGCGCGCGCATCAGATGCACTTCGCGCCGGGCGCCAGGACCGGTGATCCACTTGCTCTCGCCCGCGCCGGTGGCGATGCGCCCGTCGATGGACGTCGCGAGCTTCAGCGTCAGCAGAGGCCGGCCGCGGGTGATCCGCGACAGAAAGCCGGCGTTCAACGCCGCCGCCTCGTCTGCGAGGCAACCGGTATCGACGGCAACTCCGGCAGCGCGCAGCGTCCCGAAGCCCTGGCCGTTCACGCGCGGGTCGGGGTCCTGGATCGGGACCACCACCCGCGCGAGTCCCGCCCCGGCCAGCGCTGGCGCGCAGGGACCGGCGCGCCCTACATGCGCGCAGGGCTCCAGCGTCACGTAGGCGGTCGCGCCGCGCGCCTCGGCTCCGGCCGCGTCGAGCGCCATGCGCTCGGCATGGGGCCGCCCGCCGGGCTGGGTCCAGCCACGGCCGACAACGCGGCCGTCGCGGACGATCACGCAGCCGACCGCCGGATTCGGCCAGACCCGCCCGAGGCCGCGTCGCGCCAGGCCGAGCGCCACGCGCATCCAGTCCTGTTCCTCACTTCGACCGGACATGGGGCCTACTCGTCGCCGCCGGTCGGTGCGGGGCGCAGCTCCGAGACGAAATCCTCGAAGTCGTCGGCAGCCTGGAAGTTCTTGTAGACGCTTGCGAAGCGCACGTAGGCGACCGTGTCGATCCGCGCCAGCGTTTCCATCACGATCTGGCCGATCGTGTCGGAGGGCACGTCGGTCTCCCCCAGCGACTCGAGCCTGCGCACGATGCCGGACACCATCTGGTCGATCCGGTCCGGCTCGATCGGCCGCTTTTGCAACGCGATGCGGATCGAGCGCTCCAGCTTGTCGCGGTCGAAGGCTTCGCGCTTGCCATTCTTCTTCACCACAACCAGGTCGCGCAACTGCACCCGCTCGTAGGTGGTGAATCGTCCGCCGCAGGCCGGGCAGAAACGGCGGCGGCGGATCGAGACATGGTCTTCGGCGGGGCGGCTGTCCTTCACCTGTGTGTCAATGTTTCCGCAGAACGGACAGCGCATGTTTTGCTCCGGGCCCTGATACGCTCGCAACTTCGCGAGCAGTATAGGCGGCGGTCAACCAGTTGGGTAGCGCTTTGTCGACGCCACTAGATGCGGCTGCGCTCACGGGCCGCGAGCTTCACCGTCCCCCGGAAGGTCTGCAGCGTCAGCCGGCTCGGGCAGGCGTAGCCAGCGGCGCTGCCGACCCAGATCTCGTAGCGTCCCTCGGCCGGGCTGCCGATCCGCAGCCGGGCGTTCCGGCCCTCCCCGTTGTCGTCGTCGAAAAACCAGCGCCCCGTGGGCGTGTGGACGAGCAGCACCGTGTCGCAGTCCCCTTCCGTGCGCATCTCCAGATCCATCCGCTTGCGGTCGACCCGGTAGTAGATGCTGACGCTGGGCTGGAACGGAATGTTTCCGGTTCCGGGCAACGTCTCGCACTGGCCAAGCAGCACCGTCCCGCCGGCGCGGACGTCTGCAGCCTTAGGCGTGACGAGTTGGCGCGTGCTGTAATGGAGCTGCTGCTGATCGTTGCCCAAGCCCGGACAGGCCATCGCCGCGCCTCCGGTCAGTCCGTACAGAACGAGCAGCAATGCGCCCCGCAGCATCCAGAAACCCCCCGTCACGCCCGTTCCAGCAGGCTAGGGGAAACGTCTCGCAACGCAATGACAGGGTTAGCGAATGCTTAACGCCTTCAGCCGTCCTCGAAGCCGGTCAGCACCCCGACTGCATTCTCGCCGATCGCCTCGACCGCATAGCCGCCTTCCATCACGAAGACGGTCGGCAGTCCCAGCTTACGCAGCCTCGCGCCGATCCGCGGATAGTCGGGCGTGTCGAGCCGGAACTGGCTGATCGGATCGCCGTGATAGGTGTCGACGCCGAGCGACACGATCAGCGTATCCGGCGCGTAGTCGGCCACCGCGGCGCAGGCCGTCTCCAGCGCCGCGCTCCAGGTCGCCCAGTCGGCGCCGAGCGCCAGCGGCAGGTTCAGGTTGAAGCCTTCGCCGACGCCCGCGCCGCGCTCGTCGGCGTGGCCGAGGAAATACGGGTACTCGGCGCGGGGGTCGGCATGCACATTGGCGACCAGCACGTCCGCACGCTCGTAGAAGATGTCCTGCGTGCCGTTGCCATGGTGGTAGTCGACGTCAAGGATCGCGATCCTGCCCGCGCCGCGCCCAATCAGCCATTCGGCCGCCACGGCTGCATTGTTGACGTAGCAATATCCGCCGGCCGCGCGTGTCCCGGCGTGGTGCCCCGGCGGCCGGCACAGCGCGAATGCGACACGGGCCCCGGCTTCGACCAGCGCCGCCGCGCTCAAAGCGACGTCGTGGCTCGCCTTGATCGCGGCCCAGGTTCCCTCGACGAAGGTCGCGCCGCCGTCGATCGCGTAGTAGCCCAGCAACCCGTCGACATGATCCGGCGCAACGTCTTCGCGCAGGCCCGGCCCTGGAAAGACGAAGGGCATCGCCGACCCGGAGCGGCCCTCGGCGCGCCAGAGGTCCCAGGCGCGCGTCAGGAAGTCGAGGTAGTCGCGGCGATGCACGCGCCGCGCCGCATCGAGCGGATGCGCGTCCGGCGCCAGGATCGGGCCAAGCCCGACCTCCTCGATGCGGGCGCGGATGATCTCGGCCCGGCGCGGAAGCTCGAAGGCTGGCACGATCTCGCCGGAATTCAGTTCAACATTGCCGCTGTGGCCGAGGTGGAGGGGGGAATAGACGGACTGCAACAAGGTCTCCCGGCTGGCTTCGCCGGAAACAATAGGAGGCGCGGCGCCGAGCGGCAATGTCGGCGCGTGGCCGGCGGCGTCTTCGCCATCGGCATCGCTCCGGGCCCGCTGCGCTTCTTCTCCAGAGCATTGACTTCGCCGGCGCCAGGCGGGAAACGAACCCGACGAGCATCGGCAGGAAAGGCCTCCCCAGACATGGCGACCGCGCGACCCGAGGTGCTCGATTTCCTGCTGACCCGCCGCTCCCGGCCCGCCCGGCTGCTGCACGCGCCCGCCCCCGATCGGGCGGAGCTGATGCAGCTATTGACCGCCGCCGCCCGCACGCCGGATCACGGCAAGCTCGAGCCCTGGCGCTTCATCGTCCTCGCCGGCCCTGGCCAGGCCCGCTTCGCCGCCGCGATCCGCGCGCGCGCCGGCGAGACCGGCCAGGACGCCGACAAGGGCGCGTCGCCGTTCGAGGAGGCGCCGCTCAGCGTCGCCGTCGTCGGGGTCCCGCGCGACACGACCAAGATCCCCGCAATCGAGCAGACCCTGTCCGCGGGCGCCGTCTGCCTCGGCCTCGTCAACGCCGCGCTCGCCGCCGGCTGGGGCGCGAGCTGGCTCTCGGGCTGGCCCGCGTACGACGCCGACCTGCTGTCGCGCGAGCTCGGGCTCTCGGACGGCGAGTGGATCGCCGGCTTCGTCCATGTCGGCTCCTGCGAAGTCGAGCCGCCCGAGCGCCCGCGCCCGGACGTGCCCGCGCTCGTCACCTGGGCCGACGCTTGAGCCTCTTCGCCGATCTCGGCCGCGCCCTCGCTCAGATGGGCGACCCGCGCTTCCGCTCCGTACTCTTGCGCGCGCTGCTGGTCGTGGTCGTGGCGCTCGCGGCGGTGTTCTGGCTGACGATGCTGGTCCTCGGCGGCCTGTTGCCGGACACGGTCACGCTGCCCTGGATCGGCCCGGTCAGCTTCGTCGACAACCTGATCTCTTGGGCCGCGATCGGCCTGATGATCGCGCTCTCGGCCGTGCTGATGATTCCCGCCACTGCGGCCGCAGCCGGGTTCTTCCTCGATGACGTCGCCGACGCGGTCGAGGCGCGGTACTATCCCGGCCTTCCCCCGGCGACGCCGCCCGGTTTCGCGCGCCAGGCCTGGGACTCGCTGCGCTTCTTCGGGCTGGTCGTGGCGGTCAACATCGCCGCGCTCGCGGTCTACCTGGTCGCGGCCCCGCTGGCTCCCTTCGTCTTCGTCCTGACGAACGGCTTCCTGCTCGGCCGCGAGTACTACCAGCTCGTCGCGCAGCGCCGCCTCGCCCCCGACGCGGTCCTGCGCCTGCGCCGCCGCTACGCCGGCCGCATCTGGCTCGCCGGCGTCGCGCTCGCGCTGCCGCTGACGGTGCCGCTCCTGAACCTCTTCGTCCCGATCCTCGGCGTCGCGGTCTTCACGCACCAGTTTCACCGCATGCGCGCGGCGCCCGGCGCCTGATCCCGCAGTTTCGCCATTGCCGAGCCCCCGCGCGCCGCCTTATAAGGCCTGCGAGCACCCGTAGCTCAGCTGGATAGAGCGCTGCCCTCCGAAGGCAGAGGTCACAGGTTCGAATCCTGTCGGGTGCGCCATTTTTCAATGACTTAAAGGAGCACGGGTCGGCTCATCGGCATATAATCCGAAGTTCCCGTATTGGTTCAGGGCAACCCGCAGTAGTCAAAATGCATCCGGTGCGGTCGTAGCGGCCGGTGGACCGGATGCCGCCGAGGCTGATCCACGATGCCGCTCCTGGCGGCCGAGAGCTCAAAATTCTCCGGCAGCACCATATCGTACCAATTTTTTAGACAATTGGCTTGAGATCCAAATGGCAAGAGGTGTTGATCGTCCTCACCGGATCACACCCGGATCACACCATCAAGTCATCGCGATGCCCGGGAAGTTTTGACGCTCTCGCGAGGGCGCGGCGGCGAACGCCCATTCAGGCCGGAAGCCGTCTTCCGTCTTGGCACCCGCCGCGGGGGGTAGGGCGGCACGGCGCTGCCATCCCCACCCCTGCCCACTTGCCGGGACGCCGCACGGAAGCTCGGCCTGACGCGGCGAGAAAGCCGGGCTAGGGAGAGATGTTTCAAGTTGAAACGCTCCCCGGCCGGGACCGCGCTCCTCCAACACGTGAAGGAGAACGCAGGCCATCTGATCTCGTCCCTCTTTAGTAAGCGCCTCCTGGCTAGTCAGCCGCCTTGGACCTGCGCAAGCGGAAGCCGGCGCAGTAAGGCTGCGACAACCGGCAAAGGCTATCCCGGTTCTATGACGGAATATTCGCCCACCACACTCCCGCATCCACGCTACCGAGAACGCGGCCTAAGGAGGTCCCCTCTGGAACGCCTCCCGCATGATCCGCGAGGGCTGTTATCCCGGGATTGTCTGCGCTGCCCATGGCAATCGCCGCCGTCGTCCCCGCGAGCGCGGACCGCACCCCTGCTCCCCGGGGGCGCTGTGGGAGGCGAAGAATCTCGCGGTGTTCGCGGTGGTAGAGGCAGCGCAGCCCGAGCCGGCAGAGTTACACTCAAACAAGATATCTCTTGCTGAATTTATATGAATCAGACAGAATCGGCGTCTGTGTGGCAGATCGTGCCCAACTCTTAAAAGAGAGCGAACCCATGAACGACGGCATCTTTGTAAGCTGGAACACCCTTCGCAGGTTTCCCACCTTGGCATCTGACCTTTGGAACGCCTTGAGCGTTCAGTCGCCGCCTCCGGGGGCGGCAGTCCCGAACGGGGAGGGCGCGATCTTTACGGCCGACGCGCCTCAGCCCGACGCGCCCCAGCCCGACGCGCCAAGGCCCGTGGCCGCGAGCGTGCGCGACGACGACCCGAACTTCGCCAAACTGACGCTCGGCCAAGCCCGCAACTTGCTCCCCGGCCTTCAGGAAAAAGTGCAACGGGGCCTAGCCGTGATGGTCGGCGGGGACAGCCCTACCTTCAAGCGGCGTGACGTGGCGAAGGTGGTCGGCGTTTACGCGGACGACCCCATGCCGGCGGTGTTTGCGGCGCTTACCCGCCGCGCCCGAAACCCGGCCGTGACCGGGAACCCCCGCGTCTATCTCATCCACTGGCGTGAGGGGGGACAGGTCGGGGACATGACGGTGGAGACCTACCGCGCGCTGCGCCAAGCTCTGCATCTGGACTGACCGCACCAAGGCCGCTGGGTGGCCTGCCAATTCTTCTGGCGAATGGGGACCCCGATCAACCGGAGGCGTGTCGAAAATGGCCCTTGGCCCGCGGCTCTCGCCAAGTGTATCGATAGGCCTTCTGAACCACCTCTGAGCACGGCAGGCCAGTCGGATTGTCTCCGGCTGGCAGCGTCAAGGTCTTGTGCGAAGTGTAGTTCCGCATCGTCATCGAACCCAGGTTCGCATCGCTATCTATCTGGAACCGATTGAGGCGCACCACGCCGCAGGCACCCTCGGGAGAGGCCGTATTCACCCAATTTTCTGGGGAGGTTCTCAGTGAAGGTCTGGCTAAACCGATGGGTGCTGATCTGATTCTCCCCAGAAGTGCCGAGGCAAAATTCTCCACCTCGGCGTTCGGTGATCAGCCGGTCAGCGATCGATCGCTCCGTTCTTTGGTGGCCGTCCACGGCGCTTCGGTGGCGGCGGCGGCGTGATGGCGGCGTGGGCGCGGGTATGTTCAGGGATGAGATCGGCATGGCCGCGGAGGCGGTAGCTAGCGCCTCAGATTTGGACGACGACGGCGTGGTGCAGGAGCCGATCGAGGAGCGCGGTGGCGACGACGGGACCGCCGGATACCTCACCCCACTCGGCGAAGCCCCGGTTCGGGGTCAGGACAAGGCAGCCTTTCGAAGCGGGCATTGACCAGTTGGAAAAAGAGGTTCGCGCCGCCTGGGGTAATCGGTAATGATCCGGTCTCGTCGACGATGAGCAGGCTCGCGCGGCTGTAGAAGCGGAGCTTCTCGGCGAGTCTGCCCTAGCCCGCATTTCTCACCAAGGGTAGGTGCATCGGGGTCCTGAACGTGGGAAAGTGCTTCTGCAACAAAGACTTCTGACCCCACAGGAGAGCTCCCCGATGCCGACAGAGTGTAGCGCGAAGCCGATGGGGTTTGCACGCGTCGATGGCCGCGCGGTGGTGGCGGATTTCGATGGGGGTGCAATCACCTCGAACGCGGGCGGACTGCTGCTCGGGGCGACCGACCGGGCGATCGGGCTGGTCGAGCGCTTCGCGGCCTGCTTCACCGACGGCCGGTCGGCGGAAAGGGCGGTTCATGACGTGGCGACGCTGGTCGGGCAGCGGGTGTTCGGGATCGCGCTCGGCTACGAGGACCTGATCGACCACGACCGGCTGCGCCACGACCCGGTGCTCGGGGTGGCGCTCGGCCGGCTCGAGCCGCGGCACGGCCGGTGCGCGCCGCTTGCGGGCAAGAGCACGCTGAACCGTCTCGAGCACGGCGCCGCGGCCGCCGACCGCTACCGCCGGATCGCCCACGACGGCGCGGCGATCGAGGCGCTGTTCGTGGACCTCTTCCTCGACGCCCACGCCACGCCGCCGAAGGAGATCGTGCTCGACCTCGACGCCACCGACGACCCGCTGCACGGACATCAGGAGGGACGGTTCTTCCACGGCTACTACGACTGCCACTGCTACCTGCCGCTCTACGTGTTCTGCGGCCGGCATCTGCTGGCGACGAAGCTGCGGCGCTCGAACATCGACGCCGCGGCCGGGGCCGTCGAGGAGATCGCCCAAATCGTCGGCCAGGTCCGCGCCCGCTGGCCGCGGGTGCGGATCGTGCTGCGGGCCGACGGCGGCTTCGCCCGCGAGGCGCTGATGGCCTGGTGCGAGGAGAACCGCGTCGACTACCTGTTCGGCCTCGCGCGGACATCCCGTCTCGTCGAGCGGATCCACATCGAACTCGCCTGGGCCGAGCACGATGCCGAAGCCAGCGGCCGTCCCGCCCGCCGCTTCGCCGACTTCCGCTGGACGACGCGCGAGAGCTGGAGCCGTCGCCGGCGCGTCGTCGCCAAGGCCGAATGGATGCCGGGCCGCGGCGCGAAGGGCGCCAATCCCCGCTTCGTCGTCACCTCGTTCAAGGCCGCCCGGGCCGATGCCCGCATGCTCTACGAGCGGATGTATTGCGCCCGCGGCGAGATGGAGAACCGCATCAAGGAATGCCAACTCGATCTGTTCGCCGACCGAACCAGCGCCGCAACGATGCGCGCCAACCAGCTGCGGCTGTGGTTCGCCTCCATGGCCTACGTGCTCGTCACGGCGCTGCGCCGCCTCGCCCTCGCCGGGACCGACCTCGCCAGCGCCACCTGCGGCAGCATTCGCCTGAAGCTCCTGAAGATCGGCGCCCTCGTCACCCGCAGCGTGCGACGCGTCCGGATCGCCATGGCCTCGAGCTGCCCCGACGCCGCCGCCTTCCGTCTTGCCCACGCCCGATTATGCCGCTGAACCGCAACCGCCCCGAAAACCTCTCACCGCCACCAACCAACCCCAACATTCGAACGCGCCGAAGCGCGGCGCGCAGCCGTACCTGGCCGCAGCGCTGTCTAGGCGCGGCAGCACGATCGGGCCCCTCATTGAGCCTATCGGGACCTCCACGGAACGTCCGGTGAGAAATGCAGGCTAGCTCCATGTCTGATGAAGCAAAACCTGACCTTCTTGCGAAGTACTTGGCGGCGAGGGGTAGCGATGACCCTACTGCCGCGGAGATTCTGCTCGAATTTTCGAAGCAGCCCGTGAATGAACGGCACAACGCGTATGCTGAAGTGCTGCCAATGTATTCCGTTGCTGACGAGTATGGCTTGGCATGCGACGCCGTGACCTCCGCCTACGTTAAGCTCATGGACCTGCAAAAAGCCGATCCTTCGCTGAGCTGGCTGTCTGGAAAGATGGGGGCGGTCGACGTTCTGGCGCTGGACGTTCTGGAGACGGTGGACCACCGCCTCGAATACGAGGCCACGGAGCTTGGTCTCGCCGCCCCTGAGGACCTCTGGCCCCACCGCGCTCAGTCCAACGACCAGTGAAGCTACCGGGGCAGCCACCGGCTGCCCCGGACCCGCTCAAACGGGCGCTCGGCCGCAGTGTCCCTTGTCCTTGTGCGCGATCCTCTTGCCCGCAAAGCTCGCGCAAGAGCGCGGGGGCTGTGGCAACGGTAGCGGCCTGCGCTGACGGCCTTCTTGCTAGCCCGCATTTCTCACCAAGGGTAGGTGCATCGGGGTCCTGAACGTGGGAAAGTGCTTCTGCAACAAAGACTTCTGACCCAACAGGAGAGCTGGACACCCGCATCAACCTGGCGGCTTTTGCCGGAATGTGATTCACTCGCCCGAGAGCGGCATAGGGGGCGGTTTGATGGATCAGCGGAGTTTTTTCGGACTGACGGAGCAACTTGAGGCGCTGAGCAGGCATGGCGATCCGCTTGAGGTCCTGGATGCGACGGTGGATTTCGAGTATTTCCGGGGCTGGCTGGTCGAGGGTCTCGGTTATGGCGACGGGTCGAAGGGCGGGAGGCCGCCGTTCGATCCGGTTTCGATGTTCAAAGCGCTGATCCTGCAGGCCCAACACAACCTCTCGGATGCGCGGATGGAGTTCATGATCAGGGACCGGCTCTCGTGGATGCGGTTTCTCGGTTTCGATCTCGGCGCCCCGACACCGGACGAGAACACGATCCGGCTGTTCCGCGACAAGCTCACCGCGAGCGGGACGCTGAAGCGGGTGATGAAGGCGTTCGACTGGCAGCTCCGGAAGAAGGGCTACATCCCGATGGCGGGCCAGATCGTGGACGCGAGCCTGGTCCCGGCGCCTAAGCAGCGCAACACCGACGGGGAGAAGGAAGCCGTCAAAGCCGGCCAAATCCGCCAAGGAGATCTGGCCCGACGAGCCCAACAAGGCGGCCCAGAAAGACACGAACGCCCGCTGGACGCTGAAGGTGGGCGGCAAGGTCCGGTATCGCCCCGACGGCACGCCGCTGCCGATGATCGCCGTGCCGGTCTTCGGGTACAAGAGCCACATCAGCATCGACCGGAAGTTCGGCTTCATCCGCGAAGGCGCCGTCACATCGGCTTCCGCAGCGGACGGACGCATGCTCAGGCATCTTGTGACGACCGGGAACACGTCAAGCGAGGTCTGGGCTGACAGCGCGTACCGGTCACGGAAGAACGAGAAGTGGCTCGACGCAAAAATGCTGACCAGCCGCATCCACCGGCGCAAGCCGACCGGCAAGCCGATGCCGCGGGCGACGGCGCGGGCCAACGCTCGCAAGTCCTCCATCCGCGCCAGGGTCGAGCACGTCTTCGCGCATCAGAAGAACCGCTTCGGGCTGTTCATCCGCACGATCGGGATCGCCCGGGCAGAGACCAAACTGACGCTCGCCAACCTCGCCTACAACATGGACCGTCTGGTCTTCCATGAGCGGCGCGTGGCGACGGCATGACTTCGGCCGGATCGCCGGAACCGCACGCCAAACCGACCGGCCATCACGCCGAGGCGGCCGGATAGGCCGCCAAGCCGACCGCGGCGCTGCCGATCATTCGGACGCCCCGCGAAAACCGCGCGTTGATGCGGGTGTCCAGCTCCATTTGAGGAAGCCCGACCTCAATTCGAGGCGTATAGTCAGGCTGCCAAAGAAGATCGCTTATTACAAATATAAGCATGTCCAGAACGCACTCTTCTACGTCCGTTATACTAGAGACCAAATTTCTAAGACGATGATAGGATATGCTGTCGTATTAAATGGCTACATCTGTTATTACAATGTAGTTTTTTATTTTTGAGAAAATAAAAAGCTCCTGCTGAAAATTAATCCAAGAAGCAAACGAGCCATATTCAGAGCGAGTTTTATCTGAGAAGAATTTATGATCCTTTGGCTCAAAATGCGAGCGCTTCGTCGGCGCTTTGCCTTTTATCTGATAATAAAGCGCGTCGGAAAGACACCGTAGGACGAGGGCGTCGCGCACGTTAGGGATAACAATTTGACGACAAAGACCTTTGCTTTTTTCTACCAGTATGCGCTGAGCCCGTTGGGGAACGTAGCTGCCTTCGAGAATTAAATATGACAACTTTCTACATTCTAACTCGTATGACGCATGGAAATCAAAATGCTCAAGTCCGTCGAGCAGGTACTGCTGACGCATCGAGACTCGAACCTTTTCTTTCCAAGCTTTTTCGAGGTTCCTGGCTGAGAACAGCCTTTGGAGCGGTCGGGCGCGAATATCAAAGCGCGGTGAGCGCATTAGAAAGTCCTTCTGCTTCCACCGGCTACTCTTAATCGCTCACATCGTAAGCGATGCTGCGATACGGCCATCCGACACTTCTGCCCTTTATCCCTTCCAGTCATTGCGTGACGGCGCAATCCCCGTCCCACTTGGAGTTGAATAGTGTCCTTCTCCTTTCGCCCTGTCGACCGCGCGATCCCGAGTGATGTCATTGTCGAAACCTGTCGGTGGATCGGCACGGCCTACGCCTGCGGGGCAAGCCTGCGGGGGGGCGGGGCTGCGACTGCATCGGGCTGGCGCGGGGCGTCCTCGCCGCCGTGACCGGCGCGCCTGCGCCGGCGGCCCCGGTCTGGTCGCCCGATTGCGGCATGGCCGCGCCAACTGATCGTCCTCGGGCGGACTTGCATGATCGAGCGCGCCCCGGCCGAGGCCGAGGTCGGCGATCTGGTCGCCATCCGGCGGACCGATGGGCGCGAGGCACATGACGGAATGCTCGCCGATGATTGCCGCTTCATTTACGCGATCGAGCGTTTCGGGGTTGTCGAGGTCCCGCTTTCCGCCTGGGCGGGGCGGATCGCCTGGGTCGTCCTCCTGCGAGCGAGGGCCGGGCAAGGTGTCTCGAAGGTCACCGAGGCGATCGTCGCCCGCCTCTCGAGGATATGAACGTGGTGCGTGAGGCGGTCGAGCAGCGCGCCGGTGAGTCTTACGCATCTGGACGGCGGTTAATCCAAGAGAAAGAAGCTGAGGCAGTCTTCGACAGCGTACAGGCTCTTGGGGTATGGAAAACTCCTGCTTCCTATCAGGGCTCTGACGATTTCGGTGCCATACCTCTGTGCATCGTGTGAGGCTCTGTTCCAATTTGTTGTCGGCATCTTTTCTTTGCCAGTTGGGTAGTGCGCTTCGATGGAGCCTCTGGCTTGCGTCCAGTCACGACAACCTTCCCCATCCAGTATCTCTAACTATGCCGCCAGTCAGGTAGCTAATTACATATGGATGCGGCGCGTTATTAGTAAATTTATCCGGCCCTTAGGTGGCCATCTTTAAGTAAGCGTTTCGCCACATCTGGGGTCACGCCCCAGTTCATTTCTGTTCCATCTGGCCGAATGGGAAGTACGGCTACCGTTCCTGTCTTCTGTGGTGCATCTTCCACTTTGACATGCTCAGGTAGGGGATCACCGATCTCAGCTATCCATCCCGTCCTTGCGTCAACGTAGATGGGAAAAAACTGATCTGGGCCACATGCACCTTTGCCCCTCTTTCCTCGAGCCCCAGCCAAGCTACTTCTTCGCAAGGTGTCCCAGACTACTGGAACGTCCTCAAGCTGCCTATCTTCGGGCGCTATTTTTGCATTCCCAAATCTGCAAAAGAAAATGCACTCGTCCGTCCTAGCAAATTCGGCTGTTCGGCCAGCCCCCGCGGGATTGATGACCGAAGAAACCATCTGGATTTTGGCTTCCGGAAAAACCTGTTCCAGCAGCAAACCAAGCCGAAGGTATTCTTTCTCATCAATGTTTGCGATCAGCACAGATGACGTTGGATGAAGTAGCTCTTTTGACACTCGCAGTCGCCGCTCCATCATCGCAAGCCATTTCGAGTGTCTGTAGAGGTTTTCCTCCCCGACATAATTATTGTTGTGTTTCCATTCTTTTGTACGCGCAAAATTAAAATGTCCCATCTGAGCAAAGTAGAAATGTCACGCTTCCCCCGTCAAGGCATGGAGGCGTGCGATGGGATTGGTGCTGATGAGCGAGCGCGAACTGAACCGGATCGAAGTGTTGTCGCGGGTGCTGGAGGGCAGTTCATCGGTCGCGGCTGCGGCGGCCGTCTTGGCGTTGAGCCCGCGACAGGTCCGTCGTCTGCTCGGGACGTTCCGTAATGACGGCGCGGCCGCGCTCCGGCACAAGGCGCGCGGCCGGCGATCCAACAACCAAACCCGCGACGGCGTGCGTGACTATGCGATCGCGCTGGTCAAGGAGCGTTACGCCGACTTCGGACCGACGCTCGCCGCCGAGATGCTGGCCGAACATCACAGCCTCGAGGTCTCGCGCGAGACGTTGCGCAAGTGGATGGCCGCGGCCGGTCTCTGGCTCTCCAAGGCGCAGCGCCGCCAGTTCCACCAACCGCGCCGGCGCCGGGAGGCTTTCGGCGAACTGATCCAGATCGACGGCTCCGATCACCGGTGGTTTGAAGAGCGCGGAACCAGCATGCCAATGCCTGCGTCAGGCATGTGCTGGTGCATGCGGCGCTCGAGGACGCGCGTCACGCCGTCAAGCTGGACGACAAGACGATCGTGGAGGCGTTTCCGGGAGCGTTTCTCGGCGTCATGATCGAGAACCCCTCCCAGCTCGAAGTTCGCAGAGGAGACCGGTCGGACCGGTTCTATCGTCACCTGGTCGAGACCGGGCGGTTGCGGGCGTTGATCGACCATCTGCTCCCGGGGCGCCGGCCGACGCGCGATCTTGCCGAGGTCGTCAATCATGACGACAGGGCGGCGCTCGTCTGCGCGCTATCGGCGCTGGCTGTGGCCGCGGGCGACTTTGTCGCAGTCGGCGACGAAGATGGCTGGATCATCCTGCCGCCGCGGACCTTTATCCAGCCCCCGCAATGGGCGCTGCTGACGGCGAACGCGGCGGAACAGCGCCAAAAGTCGCTCTACGTCGAGCCGCGGCGACAAGAGGCTGTGGAAAGGGCGAGCGGCGCGTAGAAGCGCTCAGTCGCGCCCGGCTCGGGCGCGGAACCACGCCAGCACGTGGAGGCGGATCGCCGAGGCGAGGCCGCAGTCGAGGCCACGGGCCGCGTCGATCTCTGCGGCGAGGTCGTTGATCGGCCGGTTCTCGGCGCGCGCGATCTCACGAAACGCGTCCCAGAACGGGCGCTCCAGCGTGACCGAGGTGCGGTGGCCGCGCAGCGTCAGCGAGTGCTTCTCGGGCCGGCCGGTCGACGTCATGCGTCCGGGTCTGGCGCGTCCCGGCGATGGCCGTCAAGCCGGCGCGTCTCCAACTCGGCGCGGGCTGCGCGCAGGCTCCGCGCGGGCTTCGCCTCTCCGGCCGCGGCGGCGCGGGCGCTCGCCTCGCCGCGGTCGGCCGCGCGCCGGCGCTGCTTGCGCACGGTGCGCAGGTTGACGACCTCGCTCACAGCGCGCCCGCCGCGAAGGTGTCGCATTGCTGCGGATCGCCGGTCTCGAAGCCGCGGGCGAACCAGGTCTGGCGCTGCTCGGACGACCCGTGCGTGAAGCTGTCGGGGACGACGACGCCGCGGCTCGCGCGCTGCAGCGCGTCGTCGCCGATCCTCGCCGCGGTGTTCATCGCGTCGGCCACGTCCTGCCGGTCGATCTGGAAGATGTCCTGCGCGCCGCGGCCCCAGAGCCCGGCGTAGCAGTCCGCCTGCAACTCGACCCGGACCGACAACGCGTTCGAGTCGCGCGCGCTCGACCGGCTGCGCAGCGCGTTGACCTGCTCGAGCGTGCCGAGCTGGTTCTGCACGTGGTGGCCGACCTCGTGCGCGATCACGTAGGCGGCCGCGAACTCGCCAGAGGCGCCCATCTGGTCCTCCATCACCTGGAAGAAGTCGGTGTCGAGATAGACGGTCTGGTCGTTCGGGCAGTAGAACGGCCCCATCGCCGCGTCCGCGCCGCCGCAGGCCGACACGGTCTGGCCGCTGAAGAGCACCAGCCGCGGCGCCGGATAGGTCAGGCCCGAGGCTTCGAAGGTCGGCGTCCAGACATCCTCGGTCCCGGCCAGCACCGTCGCGACGAAGGCCTCGGACTGGTCGTCGATCTCGTTCGGCCCGGCCGGCGCCTGGGTCTGCACGCCGCCGCCCCCGAGGAACGGCGTCACGTCGACGCCGAAGAAGAGGCCGAGCAGGACCACGACGACGAGGCCGACTCCGCCGATCCCGCCGGCCCGGCCCATGCCGCCGCCGCGGCGGCGGTCCTCGACATTCGTGCTCATCCGTCGTCCGCGCCACTGCATGGCCGGGCCCCCCGTTTCAGAACGCGCCGCCCCGCGATCCAGGGCGGCGCGCGTCTCGTCAGACCGTCTCGGTCGCGCGCGCCGGCGCGGCGTCGTGCCGGATCTCGGTGCCGAGCACCTTCAGGCAGTCGCGCATGAAGGCCGCCAGCGCGGTCCAGCCCTTGGCCGAGACCATGTTGCCGTCGATCAGCGACTCGGTCGGCGACAGGTCGACATAGGTGCCGCCGGCGAGCTTCACCTCCGGCTCGCAGGCGCCGAGCGCCGCGACGCGCTTGCCCTTCACGACGCCATCCACGGCGATCAGGATCTGCACGCCGTGGCAGATCGTGAAGATCGGCTTTCCGGTGTCGTGGAAATGCCGGACCATCGCCTGGATGCGCGGATCGGTGCGGATGTATTCCGGGCCGCGCCCGCCCGCGCAATAAACGGCGTCGTAGTCGGCCGGATCGACTTCTGAGAACGTCTTGTTGATGTCCGCGTAGTGGCCGTATTTCTCGGTATAGGTCTGGTGGCCCTCGAAGTCGTGCAGCGAGGTCTGGATCTTGTCGCCGGCCTTCTTGTCCGGGCAGACGACATGGACCGTGTGGCCGACCGCCTCCATCCCCTGCTCGAACACGAAGATCTCGTATTCCTCGGTGAACTCGCCGGTCAGCATCAGGATCTTCTTGCCAGGCATTTTTTCGGTTTCCTCCCGTGACTCTCGGGCTTCCTGCCCGCATTGCGCCGGACAGCAGACCGCAAGCGGAGCGAGGGCGCAACGGATATTCCGCCGCTCGCGCCGGGAGGCCGCGCGACGGGACGCGGTGGGACCTGTCCGGGCCATGATAACATGACGCGCCGGCAATTTCGCCGGCCCGAGTTGGGATCCTCCGTATGTTCGCCACCGGCCTCACGACGATCCATACGCTCATCTGCTTCGGCGCGATCGCGGCCGGCGTCCCCGCGATTCGCGCCCCGTTCGGCCACCCGGTCGGCGGCGTGCGCTGGACGTGGGTCTTTCTCGGACTCGCGGCCGCCGCAACCGCGACCGGGTTCCTGTTTCCCTTCCTCGGCGCGACGCCGGCCTTCGTCACCGGCCTCGTCTCGACGCTGGTCCTCGCGTTGGTCCTTGTGGCGCGGCTGGCATTCGGAGGCGTTGGCGGCTGGCGCCGAGTCGACGCGCTCGGCCAGACCGCGACCCTCTATCTTCTGGTCTTCGTGCTGATCGCCCAGCTGTTCCAGAAGGTCCCGGCGCTGAACGCGCTGGCGCCCACCGGGTCCGAGCCGCCCTTCGCGATCGCCCAGGCGCTGTGCCTTGCGGTCTTCGTCTGGATCGGCTGGCGCCTGTGGCGCCGCGCCTCTCCCGGCGTTCCGGCCTGACCGCCGGACCCGGTCAGTCCTTCGGCCCGAGCATGTCCTTCGGCTGCACGACGCGGTCGAAGGTCTCGGCGTCCACGAAGCCGAGCCGGATCGCCTCTTCCTTCAGGGTCGTGCCGTTCTTGTGCGCGGTCTTCGCGACCTTGGTCGCGTTGTCGTAGCCGATCGTCGGCGCCAGCGCCGTGACCAGCATCAGGCTCTCCCACATCAGCCTGGAGATCCGATCCTCGTCGGCCTCGATCCCGGCCACGCAGTTCTCGGTGAAGGTCGAGGCGGCGTCGCCGAGCAGCTGGAGCGACTGCAGCACGTTCTGCGCGATCACCGGCTTGTAGACGTTGAGCTCGAAATGGCCCTGGCTGCCGGCGAACCCGACCGCGGCGTCGTTGCCCATCACCTGCGCACAGACCATCGTCAGCGCCTCGGCCTGGGTCGGGTTGACCTTGCCCGGCATGATCGACGAGCCCGGCTCGTTCTCCGGCAGGATCAGTTCGCCCAGGCCGCAGCGCGGGCCGGAGCCGAGCAGGCGGATGTCGTTGGCGATCTTGAAGAGGCTGACCGCCACGACCTTCAGCGCGCCCATCATCTCGACCATCGCGTCGTTGGCGGCCAGCGCCTCGAACTTGTTCGGCGCGGTGACGAACGGCAGGCCGGTGAGTTCGGCGATCTTGCCGGCGATGTTCTCGGCGAAGCCCTTGCGCGTGTTCAGCCCGGTGCCGACGGCGGTGCCGCCCTGCGCCAGAGGATAGACGTTGTGCAGCGCGTGCGTGACGCGCTTGATCGCCATCTCCACCTGGAACGCATAGCCGCCGAATTCCTGGCCCAGCGTCAGCGGCGTCGCGTCCTGGGTATGGGTGCGGCCGATCTTGATGATGTGCTCGAAGGCGGCGGCCTTTTCGACCAGCGCCGCGTGCAGCTTCTGCAGGCCCGGCAGCGTCACGTCGGTCGCAAGCTGCGCGGTCGCGATGTGCATCGCGGTCGGATAGGTGTCGTTCGACGACTGGCCCATGTTTACGTGGTCGTTCGGATGCACGGGCTTCTTCGAGCCCATCTCGCCGCCGAGCATCTCGATCGCGCGGTTCGAGATCACCTCGTTCGCGTTCATGTTGGACTGGGTGCCAGACCCGGTCTGCCAGACCACCAGCGGGAAGTGGTCGTCGAGCTTGCCGGCGACGACCTCCGCGGCCGCGGCCGCGATCGCCTTCCCGAGCTTCGGATCGAGGTCGCCGAACTCCATGTTGACCTCGGCGGCCGCCTGCTTGATCACGCCAAGCGCCCGGCGCAGCGCCACCGGCTGACGCTCCCAGCCGATCGGGAAATTCCGGATCGAGCGCTGGGTCTGCGCACCCCAGTAGCGGTCGGCGGGAACTTCCAGCGGGCCGAAGCTGTCGGTCTCGGTGCGGGTGGCGGTCATCGGCGACTCCTCGCGAAATGTCGCCTTTCGCCTAGCGGAAGCGGGCTTGCGAGGCAACGCGCATGTCCCTCGCCGCCCGGTGGCGACACGCGATGGAACGCTTCGGCGCCAGGGGGGTTGCAGCCTTCTCCGGGAGCGGACATTGACACGACGGCCCCGTTGGCCGGTACTGAAGCAGGCACGACCGTGACGAAAGGCGGACGCAACATGGACGAACTGGACCTCAACCCCGAATTCCTGCGCAGCCTGATCCTGAAGCTGCGGGCGCTGATGGCGCAGGTGGACGAGGTCTCGCCCGATTCGGGCTCGAATCCGTCCGACGACGAGGGCGCGTCGATCATGCAGGACACGCCCGACAACATGACCCGCGCCGAGATCGTCGCGCAGATCGAGGATCTCGAGCCCGACCAGCAGGCCGAGCTCGTCGCGCTTATGTGGATCGGGCGTGGCGACATGGAGCCCGAGGAATGGAACGAGGCGCTCAGCATGGCGGCGGAACGCGCCGACCGTCCGACCTCCGAGTACCTGCTTGCGCATCCCCAGGTCGCCGATTTCCTCGACGAAGGGCTGGACCGCCTGTTCGACGGCAGCGACCTGATGGAGACCGGCGCCTACTGACCCGGCGCAGCAGGCCTGTCATCGGCGAGTTCCTGCATGTAAACCGACCAACAGACACCGATTTTGCCGGGCAGGCGTCTTGCGGCTAGCACGATCGGCGACGGGCGCCGCTCGTTCCGCCCCAATCAAGAAGGCCGGTGCCCGTGTTCCGTGTCCTCGTCCCGATGTCTTCGCCGGCGCGCTCCAGGCCAAAGCCCCAAGCCGAATCCGCTCCAGCCGTTGCACACGTCGTCGCCCCGGTCGGCCTACCAGCCCTTAATCCAGGGCGGGCTGCGGGCCGAGCGGAACTTTCTCGACTACAACGAGACCAGGACGCTGGCCGGCGCCGAGCGGCTCTTCGCGGCGGTGCGCCGGCCCGAAACGGAGCGCCGGATCGCGAGCACGGCGCAGCGAGCGGCCGGTCGCCCGCTAGCTCCGCTGAACGCCGTCGCGCGGCCAGGCGCTGATCTCCTCGGCCACCAGCCTCTGCAGCCGCCACAGGTTCCGGTCGTGGATGCCCTCGGTCTCGAGGTGGGCGACGGTGTTGTAGAGGTATTCCGCGCAGGAGCCGGCATGACCGCAGGCTGTCGCCAGCCGCCGCGCGACCGCTTCCGGCGCGAGGTCGTGCCGCGTCCGCATCCCGACGGGATTGGCGTAGAAGGTCAGCGCCCGCACCGGCCCATCCATGGTCTCCAGCATGATCCAGCGCGCGTTCCCGGCCAGTTCCCGGTAGGGGGTCTCGCGCCGGACGAGCTCGATCAGGTCGGCGCGCTGCGTCGCCGCGTCGAGCCGATAGGCGATGCCGACGCAGCTTCCGCCCGGCGCCAGCGCCATCATCAGCCCCGGCGCTTCCGGCGTGCCGCGCCAGGATTCCAGCTCGATGCAGAACGACCGGCGCCAGCCATGCGCCCGCGCCCGCCGCGCTTCGGCCGGCGCGAAGACCGGCTTCCAGATCAGCGATCCATAGGCGAAAACCCAGATCGGCGCGTCGCCCTGCCCGGCTTCCAGCCCGGCGGCGAGAGCCGCGATCGCGTCGTCGCCGAGCCGCGTGAAGCCCTCGGGATGCTCTTCCGGCTCGGGCACCGCCCGGAAGCATCGCCCGACCATGCCCGGCGTGAGCCGCATCGACGTCATTCGGGCAGCGGCCTCAGTGCTTGCGGAACTTGTCGAGACTGACCACGTCGCCCTCCCGCTGGGGGCGGAGCGGCGTCGGATCGGATGGCCGCCCGTCGGGATCGTCGTCTCCCGGCTCGTCGTCGTCACCGGCTTCCTCGTGCGCGTCGAAGCGCAGGCCGAACTCGACCGAGGGGTCGGCGAAGGTCGTCAGCGCGTCGAACGGGATCACGAGGACCTCGGGCACGTCGCCGAAGTTCAGCGTCACGCTGAAGCGGTCGTTCATCACGGCCAGGTTCTCGAACCATTCCTGCAGCACGATGGTCATGGACCCGGGATAGCGCGCCCGCAGCGACGCCGACATGTCGACGCCGGGGTGGGTCGTGTCGAAGGTGATGAAGAAGTGGTGGTCCCCTGGCAGCCCCTCGCGCGCCACCTGACCCAGCACCTCCGCGATCAGCTGGCGCAGCGCCTTCTGCATGAGCTGGCCGTAGTTGATACCCCTGGGCATGCCCGCGGCGCTCCTTCATTCCGTTTGGCAGGCGACCTTAACGAATTCTGCGGGGCTTGGAAGATGCCGTGGCCCGATTTAGGACCGTCTCGGCGTCTATCCGCGCCGCCGCCGCCCATGGTTAACGCGGTCTTAACCGGTCGCGGGGAAGATGTCCTCGTCCGGAGCGGGCGCGAGACCCGCCCGGCGCAGATGCGGCCCCGAGCAGGAACGAACCCAATGCCCGACATCCGGACCCGAGCGCTCCGCCAGACGCGGCGGTTGCGCCTCTTCATCGAACGCCTGCGCTTGGCGGCCCGCATCCGCGAGCTGCACGGCCTGCTCGACGTTCCGCACGAGGTCGCCGACCGAGCGCGCGCGCGGATCGACCGCCTCGCACGCCGCGAACGCGCGCTTCAGCGCGCCCTCGACGGGCGCCGATCGTCTTCGGCAAGGGGGGAAGGTGCAGGCTTCTGTTGCCAGGCGCCTGCGAGCCCCGCCTTAACCGGCTAAGGTCAAGGACTTAGGTAGTAGGTCTTGCGGACTGCTTACGCAGCCAGCGCGACCGGAGCACGGTTGTCGTTGGCAACTATGTGCTTTGAGCCGGTAACGGTGGCATCCTGCCGAGTGAAAGAAATCGCCTTTACACGTCCGTCGATCCTGTTTCGGCCCCATTCTCCCCCAACGAAGGGCGTCTGGTGGAGCCGCCGGGTACCGCCCCCGGGTCCGAACCGCTTATTCCGCGCACGTTTATCACCATAGTCCCCTTGCGGAGACATCCCCTATATAGGGCCTCGCTTGTCCGATTGAAAGGGGATCGTGATGCCCGCCCATATCCACGCCGTCGCCCGCAGCGGCCCAGGCGCGCCCGCGCCCGCCGCCCCCGACCGCCGCGTCTCCGGCTCGCCCGAGGCGACGGTCTGGAACGCCTTCTCCGACGCCTCCGGCCGCTTCCATGTCGGGCACTGGAGCGGCGCGCCCGGCATCCGCCGCGTCGCCTACGACGAGACCGAGTTCTGCGTGATCCTCTCCGGCAGCGTCCGGCTCGAAGGCCCTGATGGCGCAGCGGAATACGGCCCCGGCGACGCCTTTGTCGTCGCGGCGGGCTTCGTCGGGACCTGGGAATGTGTCGGCCCGGTCGTCAAGCTCTACGCGGTTCTCGAGCCTGCCCCCTAGCGCAGGCTGACCGCCTTCGGCCGCGCCTCGCGGATCAGCTTCCGCCGCATCGCCCGCGCGAAGTCCGCATGGTCCTCGGCCATCTCGACGAAGGCGCCCGGCCCGTGGATCACGAAGACCTCGTAGTGCCGCTCCAGGATCGCCCGCGTCAGCCCGATCACCAGCCCGTTGACCGTCGCGTCCTCGAACACCGCCGCGCGCTTGGCCACCATCGGCGGGATCCCGTCATTGGTCTCGCCGTCGCCCGACAGGTCGAGCACGCGCTCGAAGCAGTCGGGCCGCGCTGCCAGCAGCGCCCCCCCGAACTGCAGCGCCGCGCCGATCGCGGTCGCGTACCGCGAGAAATGCCGCCGGTTCGCCGCCACCAGCGCGGCCGCCGCCTCGAGATCGGCGGCCGTATGGATCGGCGTCCAGTCCATCACCAGCGCCTGCTGGCGCCGCCCGCTCCACTCGAAGATCGCGAGCGCCACGTGATCCCCCGGCACGGCGAGGAACGCCGCCGCCACCTCCGGGTCGCGCAAGGCCGCGGCCAGCCCGCCGGTCTGCAGCGCGTATTCCTGCGCATCGACCGAGGACGACGTGTCGAGCCCCAGCGCCAGCGCGATCCGGCAGTCCTGCGCGGCCCCCGGACCCGCCCACAGCGCCAGCGCGGTCAGCGCCGCGCCGAGGCGCGCCAGGGGCCGCGCGCGGCTCACCAGCTTCCGGTGTTCTGCATGCTGGCCCAGGGCTCGGCCGGCGCCTTGGCGTCGCCCTCCTGCAGCAGCTCGATCGACACGCCGTCCGGGCTCTTCACGAAGGCCATGTGCCCGTCGCGCGGCGGCCGGTTGATCACCACGCCCGCGTCCTGCAGCCGCTTGCAGGCATCATAGATGTCGTCGACCTTGTAGGCGAGATGCCCCCAGTGCCGCGTCTCCTTCGGCTCGACCTTCTCGTCCCAGTTCCAGGTCAGCTCCAGATCGGCGGTCCCGTCCGCCTGGTCGGGCGGGCACAGGAAGACCAGCGTGAAGCGGCCCTTCTCGCTCTCCGAGCGCCGGCGCTCGACGAGGCCGAGCAGGTCGCAATAGAAGCGCTTCAACTCCTCGATGTCGCTGACGCGCACCATCGTGTGCAGATATTTTATCTTCATCTTGCGGCTCCCTTGAGGTCTAATGCCAGATATGGTGTCCGCGAATCCCGCGACCGAGGGTTAACATATGCCGCTCACGCCCGAACAACAGGCTGAAATCGCCGCCGCCCGCGCCGACGTGAAGGTCACCGCCCGCGCCGTCGCGGCCGGCATCGAGCCCTGGCTGCACCAGGCGATCCCGGTGCTCGACCACGGCTTCATCCGCGTCGTCGACTACATGGGCGACGACGCGGCGATCGTGCAGGCCGCGCGCGTCAGCTACGGCGCAGGGCACGAAGACCGCGCGCGACGACGCGGGGCTGATCCGCTACCTGATGCGGCACTGGCACTCGACGCCGTTCGAGATGTGCGAGATCAAGCTGCACGTGAAGCTGCCGGTCTTCGTCGCGCGCCAGTGGATCCGGCACCGCACCGCGAACGTCAACGAATACTCGGCCCGCTACTCGATCCTCGACCGCGAGTTCTACATCCCCGCGCCCGAGCACCTCGCAGCCCAGTCCAGGGTCAACAACCAGGGCCGGGGCGAGACGCTGGAGGGCGCCGAGGCCGCCCGCGTGCTCGACATGCTGCGGAGCGATTCGACGCGCGCCTATGACGACTACGAGGCGATGCTGTCGACCGAGGGCCAGGCCGGCCTCGCGCGCGAGCTCGCCCGGATGAACCTGCCGATGAACATCTACACGCAGTGGTACTGGAAGGTCGACCTGCACAACCTCTTTCATTTCCTGCGCCTGCGCGCCGATCCTCACGCGCAGTACGAGATCCGCGTCTATGCCGACGCGCTCTGCGACGTCGTGCGGGACTGGGTCCCGCACGCCTGGTCCGCGTTCGAGGACTACCGGCTCAACGCCGTGCAGTTCTCGGGCAAGGGCATGGCGGTCCTGCGCCGGATGCTGGCGGGGGAGACGGTGACGCAGGAGACGAGCGGGCATGTCGAAGGGGGAGTGGCGGGAGTTTGAGGGGGCCTCCAGGCAACATGAGCAGCATTGATCACCAAAGCAGAGTCTTAAGGACGAGCTGCTTCTAGTAGCATTTTCTGGACCAGCTGCACTTGGGCTTAATTGGCGGCAAGTTCGACGATGAGGGTCGAATGCATTCTGGCCCGACATTGAACGGCGCACACGCATTGGCTACGAAAGGCATTTCAGATAGCTGATCCTTGGCGAGAAGCATTTCATCGAGATATTATCTGCGATCCTGGCATGGACGTGAGATCAAATCTGCAGTACTGCAAGATATTTGACACCGTTGAATGCTGGCAGCATAATCGTGTCTCAACAGTCATGACATTTATACTTCGATAACTCGGAGTTTTAAACAATCTATATGGACGCATCGGTTATAAAAGTCATGCGCGGATTGGGGAGGTTTGTCTGCATTCTCACTTATCGTGTTCGCGCTAATATTTGGGCGTCGGCATCACTTAATTTAGGATTAATTCTAGGAGTATTGATCGACACTTGCTTTCACTGCGTCAGTTGTTATCCGTGACAAAGATTTCGTGGCGCTCTACCGCGCTAAGCATTCCAATATCCGCACATTCTATTGGCTTCCGCATTGATCGCTTATGGTGTTGGCAACGGTCGCAATTGTTCTTCAAGTCTTCAGGAAGTATGATGACCCGATCAAATTGGATCGCTGTTGCGGCTATCTCTTTGATTTGCTTATGGTGTTTTAGGTATGTCGTTGTTAATCAGGTAAAGCGGCGCTCAGTCACATACATTGGTCATGTGCTATTGGCGTTCTGCTTCGCAAAGCTGGTTCGATGTATCATGCGAGACCGGTCATAGAGAGCTTTTTGAGCTTCAGCTGATGCTTAGTTTTAGTGCATCTCAGCAAATCCGGCTAATTGTAGTTCCATGTGGGATGGACAGTTAGCTAGAGGATCGGCCAATCTCGAAGTCGGTCCGAACACGCCGCGTTACCAGCCCCGGATCGCACCAGTGGGGCGCAGCCCCGCGCGATCCGGTCGTCCGGAGCGCGTGAGCGCGGAGGGCGAGAGGCGCCGGGCATCTCCGTCGGTCGGTAATCGGCGCGCGCCTGCCTGGCGGCGCGGAACCGCGCCTGCCGGGGCAGGCAGGCGCGCGCCGATTTGTCGACGGACAAATCGGCCAAGCGACTGCGGCAACCGCGCGCGCCGCGTCCGGCGTCGGAGAGCGGGTGGAAATATTGTACATTCCAGTCTATATTCCACCGCACATCCCGCCGCCCGGAGGCCGCCATGACCCGCCTGCTGACCAACCACATCTGCACGATGACCGAACTGCGCGAGCCGCATAAGGTGCTCGAGCGCTCGGGCGGCCAGCCGGTCGCGATCCTCAGGAACTCGGCGCTGGTCGGCTACCTGGTCCCGGCCGAGGCGGTGCAGGACGCGGACGACCACCGCGTCGCCACGCGCGACGAGGTGATGGCGAGTCTCGCGCGAGCGCCGCGCGGTCAACCAGCCGGTGCTCGACTACCTGCGCGACAAATGACCTTCGTCCTGCTGGACGCCGGTCGATCGTCGAGGCGATCCACGATGCGGTGCTGAACCCCGGCGAACTCACGGGCCGCGCCCGCGACAAGTCGCTGGAGGGCGCGCTCGCCCGCGTCGACAACCGGCTCGCCTACGGGCTGATCGTCGACGTCTTCGACCTCGCGGCGGCCACGGCCGTCGCGATCGCGCAAGGCCATTGCTTCAACGACGCGAACAAGCGGACCGCGCATCCAGTCGATGAACGTCGTGCTCGACGCTGAACGGCGTCAGCCTCGCCTGGGACGTCGAGGAAACCGGCCAGTGGATCATCCGCGCGGCCCAGGGCCAGGCGGGCGAGGCCGACCTCGCCGACTGGCTCCGCAGTCGCGCCGCCAACGCCGAACTCGGGTTTCAAATCGGGGTTAACGCGGGAGCGGAAAATCGTTATAAATCAACGACAATGGCCTACCAGGTCCCATCGTGCGACCGAAGCTCACGCGAACCGCGCCAGGAACGCCCGGTCGCCGTCATTGCCGATCAGCCGCACCGCCGTCTCGACCGGCATCCAGACCGCCCGGTGCCCGTCCTCGCGCGGCGGCCCCGTCTCCAGCACCGGCCGCGCCAGGTAGACGTGGCAGACCTTCCGCGCCCAGAGGTCGTATTCGGGCATGTAGGCATAGCGCTGGAACGCCCCCAGCCGCCGCACCGCCCGGATCCGCCAGCCGGTCTCCTCCAGGCATTCCCGGTGCAGCGCCGGCAGCGTCCCCTCGCCGGGATCGATCCCGCCGCCCGGCAGCTGGTACTCGCGGACCGGCCGGGTCTGCTCGGTGACCAGCACATCGCGCCCTTCCAGGATCACCGCATAGGCGCCGGGCCGGGTCGCATAGGCGCGGTCCGGCCGCACGCTGTCTCCGTATCGTCGCATCATGACGGGGAGACTAGCGGGAAGACGATGCTCCCCGCCAGCCTCCACCCCGTCAGTCGCCTGACGAGGAGCTCCGCCGGCGCAGAAAATTTCGCCGTCGTTGCCCGGTCTCAAATGGTCGACGACCAAGCTCGTCCCCTCTCGCACATGCAGCGCGGCGCCGATGTGACCAAGATCACAGACGCAGCATCAATCGTCCGCGCCCTCCGCGATTCGGCCGAGGCCCTCCGCGTCCAGCACCTGCACCACGCCCCGCGACAACGCGATGAGTCCGTCTGCCCGCCACCCCGCCAGCGTCTTCGCCACCAATTCGCGCGTCGCCCCGGCAAAGTCGGCCAGCTCCGCCTGCGAGATCCGGATCGCGCCGTCCGGCGGCGACAGCTTCTCGACCAGGTGCAGCAGACGGCGCGCGACCCGGGTCGGCAGCGGCTGGAACGAGCGCTCCTCGAACATCTCGACATTCGCGCGCAGCCGGCCGCACAGGATCTCGATCATCTCGATCGCCAGTTCCGGATCGGCCCGCAACGCCGCGATCAGCTCGGCTCGCCGCACCGCGCGCAGCCGCGCCGGCCCGGTCGCCGTCGCCGTCGCGGTGCGGTGTCCGGCGAAGAGCCCGATCTCGCCGAAGATCTCGCCCGGCGTCATCATCTCGATCGAAAGCTTCCGCCCGCCCGGCGACAGCACGCTGATCTCGATCTCGCCCGCGTCGAGAATGTAGAACGCATCCGCCGGATCGCCCTGGCTGAACAGCGTCGCGCCGGCCGCGAGCGCGGTCTCCCGCGCCGTGTCCTCCATCGCGGCCCGCAGCGCCGGCGAGGCCGACGAGAAGATCGAGGGATTGGCGGGAGCGGCGGGTGTGGCCATCGACTCATCCTCGGTGATGCGCGGCGAGTATGCCCGCGCGCGCGCGCAATGCGAGGCGATTCCGACGCCGTGTCAGGGCCGCCGGCCCAAGGAAGGCCCGGTTTGCAACTGCGGCGCCGAACTCCTATCTCTGGCCCCTGCCAGACAAGGAATGCACCATGAGCCTCGCCGGCCAGATCGCCTGGGACGACACGATCCTGCCCTTCCAACTCGACCGCGCCGATGTGCGCGGCCGGGTCGCGCGGCTCGAACTCGGTGCTCGAGACCATTCTGCGCCAGCACGACTACCCGTCCCCGGTCGCGGCCCTGATCGCCGAAGCGGTGCTGCTGACGGCCCTGATCGGTCAGACGATCAAGCTGCGCTGGAAGCTCAGCCTGCAGATTCGCGGCGAAGGTCCGGTGAGCCTGATCGCGACCGACTACTTCGGCCCGCAGGAACCCGGCGAGCCGGCCCGGATGCGCGCCTATGCCGACTTCGACGCCGAGGCTCTGCCAATGGCCGGCGATGCGCGGCCCTTCGATCTGCTGGGAACCGGGCTGTTCGCCATCCTGATCGACCAGGGGCCGGGCACGACGCCCTATCAGGGCATGACTCCGATCGCCGGCGACACGTTGAGCGATTGCGCCGAGACCTACTTCGCGCAGTCCGAGCAGCTGCCGACCCGGTTCGCCCTCGCCATGGGCGAGGCCGCAGCACCCGGCAGCCCGTCGCGCTGGCGCTCGGGGGGCGTGATGCTGCAACACATGCCGAAGGGGGCTCTCGAGGCCAGACGCGAGGCAAGCGGCTTCGACGGCCTGCTGGCGGCGCGCGACATGCTGGACGGCGACGACGGCGACAACTGGGACCGGGCGACGATCCTGCTCGAGACCGCCGAGGCGACGGAGCTGATCGGTCCGCATGTCGGGCCCGACCAGTTGCTGCTGCGGCTCTTTCACGAGGAGGAGCCCCGGGTATTCACGCCGCAGGCGGTGCGCTTCGGATGCACCTGCGGGCCCGACAAGGTCGTCCAGTCGCTGTCGGCGTGTTCCGCGGACGAGATCGCGGAGATGGTGACGCCCGAGGGCAAGGTCACGGCGGATTGCCAGTTCTGCGGCGCCCATTACGAGTTCAACCCGTCCGAGCTCGGGACGGACGGAGACGGGCAGGACTGACCGCAGGCGCCGGCAAGGCCGCCTGCGGTCGGTCCTCAGGCGAGGATCAGGAAGTCGTCCGCCGTCAGCGCGGCGCGGTTGGCGATCTCGATGTCGAAGTCGGCGCGACCGTCGCCGTCGACGTCTCCCCGCAGGACCCCGCCGGAATAGCGCAGCTCGCCCGGGCGGTCCGAGAAGCCGTCGCTCCCGATGAAGCTGAAGTCCTGTCTGCCGCCGCGGGCGGGATTTGCGTCGATCCCGGTCAGGTCGATGAAGTCCCGGCCCGGCTGGAAATCCCGGATCTCGTCGCGCTGCGAATTCCGGCCCATGTGGTCGAGCGCGCCGAAGACGAAGACGTCGCTCCCGCCGCCGCCCTTCAGGACGTCCGCGCCCTTCTGGCCGTTCAGCACGTCGGCGCCCTTGCCGCCGTACAGGCGGTCGTCGCCGACGCCGCCGCGCAGTTCGTCCCGGCCGTTGCCGCCGTAGAGCCGGTCCTCCCCGCCAGAGCCGATCAGCTTGTCCGACCCGCCCGAGCCACGGAGCGTGTCGTCGCCGGACTTGCCGGTGATCCTGTCGGCGAGCGGCGTGCCCCTGAGCGAGTCGTCGCCGGAGCTCGGGCCGTTGCGGTCCAGGATCCGCGCCCTGACGGAGTCCGTGCCAAAGCCGACGATCTCGCTGGTCGGGGCGGTGAAATCGACGTCTACGAGTTCGAACCGGAAGCTTTCGGTTCCCTCGGTGAGCCTGTCGCGGGCGCTGTCGATGCTTATCGTGCGCACGTCGGGACCGCCGGCCACGAACTCCACTTCTCCGGAGAGGGACTCGCCGCGCCCGAAGTCGGACCTGCCGACGCCGCGCCCGAGGTCGATCTCCCAGGAGACGGTGAAGTTCGAATCGTCCGATCCGACCCGGCCGATGCTGAAGTCGAAGGTCCGGCCTTCCCGGATCGTCCGGTCGTCGACATGCGCGAAGACGAGCGTGTTGAAGACCTCCGGCCGGGATTGCGCGTTCAGATCCAGGAAGACCTGTTCGGCTCTGCCGGACGGTCCGAGCAGGCCGGCGCTGCCGCTGCTTCCGGTCGCGCCGGCGCTGCCGGGGTCCCCGCCCGGCGTCAGGAAGGCGCCGTCGCCGCCCGCCCCGGCCGCGCCGCGTGCGCCGACCCCGCCTCCGGCGCCAGGCGCGCCTCCGGCTCCTGAGGCGGCCGAGACGTCGGCGGCGGCGCCGAGGGCGGTCCGGAACGTCACGACGCCCCCGGCCGCATTGAGAAGGCCGCCGCTCGCATCGCCGCCGGTCCCGCCGCCGCGGCCGTCCCCGCCGTCGCCGGCTGCCCCGCCATCCGTGCCGTCGCCGCCTTGCCTGCCGAAGCTCCCGTCGACGCCGTCCGCGCCGCGCCCGCCCGCCCCGCCGGCGCCTCCGCGCCCGCCATCGCCGCCGTCGCCGGCCTCGGCGATCTGTCGCTCCCCGAGACCGACGTCTCGCAGCGTCAGCGAACCCCGGTTGATCACTGCGGCGGCGGCGTCGCCGCCGCGTCCGCCCGACCCGCCGGCGCCGCCGTCGCCGCCCGACGTGCCGTTGAACAGCCTGCCGTCGCGGGCGCCGGGCAGGCCCGCCCCGCCGGTTCCGCCGGTTCCGCCATTCCCGCCGTCCGATCCCGACGCCCGGTTGTCCTCGAAGATGATGCGCGCCAGCAGCAGGTCGCCGTCGTTGCGGATCGGCGCGACGCCCGCCAGATCGCTCCCGCCGCCGCGGCCGGTCCCGCCGTTCCAGGCCGGGAAGAAGAAGCCGGGATCGGAGCCGTCCGGAACCGCCGATCTCGCTGGCGGGCCCGCCAGCCCTGGCGCTCCGTCCAGAAGGGCGCCTCCCGAGGCCGTGATGTCGGCGAAGCGCAGGCCGAGCAGCTCCACGACGCTGCTCTCGGCGATGTGCAGGGCGGCGCTCACGTTCCCCGTTATCGTCGTGTCGGCAAGCCCGTCGCCGTCGCCGTCGCCGTCGATGATGACCTTGCCAACGTCGCGGATCTCCAGCGTGCGGGTCAGCTCGACGGTGCGGACATCGTCTCGAAAGACGATCCGGTCGGTCCCCTCGTTCGCCGCGGCCAGCGCCATGGCTTCGCGCAGGCTGAGCAGGTCGTCGGCGTCTTCGTTGATGTCCTCGCCGGTAGTGACAGTAAACCGGGCCATAAGATTCCCCTCCTTGTGCAAGATGGAGGAAGTATGACACAAAAACCGCTGAGCGGCGTGATCTTGATTACAGAATTGACGGAATCTTAAGACCTGCTCGTCTTGCGATTAAGATTCGCGGCAACCGTGGCGGCGCCGTCAGGCCAGCGACAGCCCGCCGTCGACGCGCAGGATCTGCCCGGTAACGTGGCGCGCCTCGCGCGAGAGCAGGAACGCGATCGCCGCGGCGATGTCCTCGGGGTCGGCGATGCGCTGCGACGGCGTGGCGCGCGCCGCGGCCTCCCAGGCGGCCGGGGGCAGGGCGGCATGACCCCCGACCTTGCGCGTGTAGCCGGGCGCCACGCAGTTCACCGTCACGCCCTGCGGCGCCAGCTGCCAGGCCAGCGTCTTCGCGAGCGCCTCGACCGCGGCCTTTGAGGCGGCGGTGGCGGGAAAGATCACGCCGTTGATGCCGATGTCGTTGGTCACGAAGGACGACAACGCGACGACCCGCCCCCAGTCCGAGGCTTCGAGATCGGCCGAGCAGGCGTTGACCAGCTCGAGGAAGGGCCGCGTGTTGACCGCAAAAGCCGCGTCGAGATCGGCGGCGTCGAATTCGCCGAACCGCGCCTTCTGCGCGCGCCCCGCGTTGCAGACCAGCTGGTCGACCCGGCCGAACGCGTCGAGGGCGGCGTCCCGGAGGACCGTCGCCGCGGCCGGATCCGTCAGGTCCGCCAGCACCGTCGCCGCCACGGCGCCTCGAGCGCGCGCCTCGGCGGCGGTCTTCTCGAGTCCTTCGGCATTGCCGCGCGTGGCGAGGACCAGCGCGGTCCCGGGCGCGGCGAGGCGCAGCGCCGTCGCCGCGCCGATCCCGCTGGCCGCGCCGGTGACGATCACCACGCGGTCGATCCCGTCGGACACCCGCTATTCCGCCGCCAGCGCTGCGCCGTCGAGCCGGTAGCCGTAGCGCCCGTCGAGCCCGAGCCGGCGCGCGATCTCGACGCCGCGCGCAAGCCCCGCCGCGTCGAGCGCCTGCAGCGGCCGGCGCAGCGGCCCCGCCGGCAGGCCGACCGCGCGCATCAGCGTCTTCACCGGCACCGGGTTGATCGCCGAATAGACGAAGTGCAGCATCGGCAGGTTCTTCAGGTACGCCGCGCGGAACCGCAGCCCCTGCGCGCCGTCCTCGCCCCAGGGCGTCGAGATCTCGGCCATCTCCGCAGGGATGATGTTGCCCGTCATGTTCGCGGTGCCGTGGCCGCCGAGGCTCATCGTCGGCACGACGAGGCCGAGGTTCGGCGAGCAGCAGCACATGATCGCGACGTCCGGCTTCGCGGCGCAGACCTGGCCGACCTGGCCGACGCGCGCGGTGCTTTCCTTCAGCACCGCGATCTTCGGGTGCTCGGCCAGCCGCAGCACGTCCTCGACGCCGAGGTCGGTCTTCACGCGCGGCGGGTTGTTGTAGATCCCGATCGGGATCGGCGAGGCGTCGGCCACGTCGAGGAAAAAGCGCACGATGTCCGCGTTCGGCGCGCAGATATAGGCCGGCGCCGCGACCACCGCGCCGTCGGCGCCCTCGTCGGCGGCCTGGCGGACATAGGCGATCGTCGCCTCGGTCGTCGCCCCGGTGCAGCCGTACCATTGCGGCATCTCGGCGCGGCGATGCTTCATCGTCTCGCGCACGATCGCGTGGCGCTCCTCGGGCGACAGCATCGAGACCTCGCCCGACGAGCCCATGATCAGCACGGCCGCGGTGCCGGCCTCGCGCTGGAAATCGAGCAGCGTCGCGAAGCCCTCGTAGTCGATCGAGTAGTCGTCGTTCATCGGCGTGATCAGCGCGACGAAACTTCCAGTGACGATCGGCGTCGGCATCTGCAATCCTCCTGTTGTCCTGTTCCTCAGCCGCGCTTCCAGCAGGCGGCCCAGTGTCCGGGGCGCTTCTGCTCCATCGGCGGGGTCTCGCGGCGGCAGATGTCGCTCGCCTCCGGGCAGCGGCCCTGGAAGCGGCAGCCGGGCGGCGGCGACAGCGGGTTCGGCGCGTCGCCGGTCAGCACGATCCGCTTGCGCCGGCGCTCGCGGCGCGGATCGGCGACCGGCACCGCCGAGAGCAGCGATTCCGTGTAGGGGTGCATGCGGCTCGGCGTAGATCGTCGCAGCCGGGCCGATCTCGACCATGCAGCCCGAATACATGATCGCGATCCGGTCCGAGATGTGCTGCACGACGCTCAGGTCGTGCGCGATGAACAGATAGGTCAGCCCCATCTCGCGCTGCAGGTCCTGCAGCAGGTTCACGACCTGCGCGCGGATCGACACGTCGAGCGCCGAGACCGGCTCGTCGGCGACGATGAACTGCGGCCGCAGCGCCAGCGCGCGGGCGATGACGATGCGCTGGCGCTGGCCGCCCGAGAATGCGTGCGGATAGCGGTCCAGCGTGTCGACCGGCAGGCCGACGCGGCGCAGCAGCTCCTCGACCTGGGCGGCGGCCTCGTCACGGCTCTTGACCAGCCCGTGCACGACCAGCGGCTCGGCGACGAGATCGAGCACCTTCATCCGCGGGTTGAGGCTGGCATAGGGGTCCTGGAAGATCAGCTGCATGTGCCGGCGCAGGCCGCGCAGCGCCTCGCCGGAGGTCTCGGTGATGTCCTCGCCGTTGAAATGGACGCGGCCCTCCGAGATCGGCGCGCGGCGCAGCACCGCGCGGCCCGTCGTCGTCTTGCCCGAGCCGCTCTCGCCGACGAGCCCCAGCGTCTCGCCCGGCATGATGTCGAACGACACGTTGTCGACCGCGTGCACCTCGAGCGGCTTGCCGCCCCAGAAGCCGGTGCGTCCGCCCGGAAAGCGGACCGACATGTTGTCGACGGATACCTGCGGGGTCGGAATCATGTCACCGCGCGCCATGGACTGCTCCCGGACGGACCGGCGTTCGCTCTGGCGCGGGGTCGAGCGCCCAGGGCCCCTCGAACGGACGCCAGCACGCAGCGGCGCGACCGGCCCCGAGCGCACGCAGCGCCGGATCGGCGTCGCATTCGGGGACGCGGGCCGGGCAGCGCGCCGCGAAGGCGCAGCCCGCCGGCGGGTCGCGCAGGTCCGGCGGCGCGCCCTCGATCGCGACCATGCGCGCCTCGCTGGCGTCGAGCCGCGGCGTCGAGCGCAGCAGGCCCATCGCGTAGGGATGGGCGGGGCGGTCGAACAGGTCCTCGGCCCCGGCGTTCTCGACGATGCGGCCGGCATACATGACCGCGACCCGCGAGCAGAGCCCGGCGACGACGCCGAGGTCGTGCGTGATCAGGATGATCGCGAGGCCGAGCCGCGACTGCAGGTCCTGCAGCAGCTCGAGGATCTGCGCCTGGATCGTCACGTCGAGCGCCGTGGTCGGCTCATCGGCGATCAGCAGCTTCGGCTCGCAGGCCAGCGCCATCGCGATCATCACGCGCTGGCGCATGCCGCCCGACATCTCGAACGGATGCTGGTCGAGCCGCTTGTCCGGCGCGGCGATCCCGACGAGGTCGAGCAGCTCGCGGGCGCGCTCGCGGGCCGCGCGCCGGTTCATGCCGAGGTGGCGCGACAGCACCTCGCGGATCTGCTGGCCGCAGGTGAACAGCGGGTCGAGCGACGTCATCGCGTCCTGGAACACCATCGCCATCTCGCAGCCGCGCACCGAGCGCGCATAGGCCCGGCCCTCCGGCCCGAGCAGCGTGCGGCCCTTCCAGCGGATGTCGCCCGACACGATCCGGCCCGGCGCGTGCACCAGCCCCATCGCCGCCTGCGACGTCACGCTCTTGCCCGAGCCGCTTTCGCCGACGATGCCGAGCGTCTCGCCTGCCTGAACCGACAGCGACACGCCGCGCACCGCCTGGACGACGCCGCGCCGCGTGGTGAACTCGACTCGCAGGTCGTCGATCGCGAGCAGGGGGGCGGTCATTCGGCGGGCCTCGCGGCGGCTTCGGGCGCCGCACGCCGCGCGGCGCGCCGCTGCTCGGCGGCGACCGAGCGGGCGAAGCGCTTCTCGCGCTCCTGCGGATCGGAGGTGATCCGCGCCCAGCTCGCGACGAGGTTGATCGCCAGCACGGTGATCGCGAGCGCGAGGCCGGGCAAGGTGACCGGCCACCAGGCGACGAACAGGTAATCCTTGCCGGCCGACACATCGAGGCCCCAGGAGGTCGCCGGCGGCTGGATCCCGAGCCCGAGGAACGACAGCGCCGCCTCGGCCAGCACGACGTTGGCGAATTCGAGGATCGCCAGCGTGATCAGCGGCGAGATCAGGTTCGGCAGGATGTGGCGGAAGATCACGCGCGACGGACGCCCGCCGACGATCTCGGCCGCCTCGACATAAGGCAACTGGCGCACAGACAGCACGATGCCGCGCGTCATCCGCGCGTAGACCATCCAGTTGCTGAGCGCGAGCACCGCGATGACCGACCACATCGACGGGCCGACGACGGCGAGGATGACCAGCGCCAGCAGCAGGCCCGGAAAGGCGAGCAGCGTGTCGACGAAGCGCATCAGCAGGCGAATCGATCCGGCCGCCGAAATAGCCGGCGACCAGGCCGACCGTGACCCCGAAGGCGCCCGAGATCAGCCACGACCGCGACGCCCACCGTCAGCGAGATCCGCGCGCCCCAGATCAGCCGGCTCAGGATGTCGCGGCCCAGGTGGTCGGTCCCGAGCAGATGCGCCCACGTCCCCTTCTCCTGCCAGACCGGCGGGATCAGCCGCTCGCGCAGCGCCTGCGCCGCCGGATCGTAGGGCGCCAGCAGCGGCGCGAAGATCGCCATCAGGACCAGCAGCGTCAGCACGACGACCCCGAACAGCGCCATGCGGTCGGCCAACAGCTCGGACAGCATGCCCTCGTTGCGACGCGGCGCGGCAGGATCGGGCGCGGCATGCGTCATCGGTCAGTCCAGCCGGATGCGGGGATCGATCGCCTTGTAGGCGACATCGACGAGCAGGTTGAACACCACGACGATCACCGCCACGACGAAGACCACCGCCTGCAGCAGGACCAGATCCTGCCTCTGGATCGACTGCAGCGCCACCCGCCCCAGGCCGGGCCAGTTGAACACCGTCTCGACCACGACCGTATAGCCCGACAGGATGCGGATGAACTCCCACGAGATCAGCGTCAGCACCGGCACCGCCGCGTTGCGCGCCGCATGCACGCCGACGATGCGCCAGGTCGACAGGCCCTTGGCCTCGAGCGTCTTGATGTACTGCGTGTTCAGCTCGTCGATCATCTGCGAGCGCGTGACCATGACCAGGCGCGTCATCACCGGCACCGCCAGCGTCGTCGCCGGCAGGATCAGATGCGCGAGCGAGCCGTCGCCGCCGGCGGGCAGCAGCCCGAGCGTGACCGAGAAGACCAGGATCAGCAGCAGCCCCAGCCAGAACTGCGGCACCGACAGCAGCGCCAGGCTGAGGACGACGGTGACGCGGTCGACAATGCCGCCCGGGTTGCGCGCAGCGATCACGCCGAGCGGCAGCGCCACGACGACCGCGATGACGATCGAGGTCACGACCAGCAGCATCGTCACCGGCAGGCGCTCCAGCACGATGTTCAGCGCCGGCCGATTCTGCCACAGCGACTCCCCGAGATCGAGGCTCAGCAGCCCGCGCACGTAATCGACGAACTGAACCCAGATCGGCTGGTCGAGCCCGAGCTTGGCGGCGAAGGCCGCGCGCTGCGCCTCCGTCGCCTCGAGCGGCAGCATGGCCTTGACCGGATCCCCGATCAGACGGGTGACCACGAACACGACGACCGTGACCCCGACTATGACGATAAGGCCGTGCCACAATCTGACGAGAAACAGCCGCCCCATCGCGGAACCCCTCCTGGCGCGGGCGCCCCGGCCGGCGGCCGGGGCGCAGTTTGCTACACCGCGATCACTCCTCGACGGCCATGGTCGAGACGAGCAGCTTCGCGTCGACGCGCGGCTCCCAGACCAGGCGATCGCTGACGCCGTAGATGTCGTTGATGTTCAGCAGGAACGCGAAGTAGGCCTCGTCGTAGGCGATCTGCGTCGCCTGGTGATAGAGATCCTCGCGCACCCCCGGATCGGTCTCGGTCCGGGCCTGGTCGATCAGCGCGGACAACTCGGCGTTGGTGTTCGACGCGCCGATGCCGCCTGCCTGGTAGTAGGCGCTCAGCGAGCGGTCGGCGTCGAGCAGCTCGTTCGAGCTGACGACGAAGATCGCGTCGGCGCGGGTCTCCCGGTCGAACAGCCGGTTCAGGTACTCGTTGAATTCGTAGATCTGGACGTTCGGCGTCACGCCCACGTCCGACCAGTAGGCGGCGACCGCCTCGACCAGCTCCCGGTCCTTCAGCCAGCGTCCGGCTGTGCCGACGAGGTCGATCTCGACGCCCTCGGCCCCGGCCTCGGCCAGCAGTTCGCGCGCCTTGTCCGGATCGTACTCGTATCCGGGGATCTCCGGGTTGAAGCCGAAATAGGACGGCGCCAGCAGCTGGCCCTTCTGCACGTCGGCATAGCCGCCGAACAGCGCCTCGGCCAGTTCATCCTGGTCGATCGCGTAGTTAAGCGCCTGGCGCACGCGCAGGTCGGCGGTCGGGCCGCTGTCGGCGGACAGGATGATGATCGGCAGCTCCAGCCCCGAGACGCTGACCGCGCGCGGCACCGCGTCGACGAATTCCGGCAGCAGGTTCGTGATCAGGTCGACCTCGCCCGACAGCAGGCTCGACAGCCGGGTGCCGAACTCGGAGATGAAGCGGAACTCGACCTCCTGCACCGACGGCGCCTCGCCCCAGTAGTCCGGGTTCGCGCTCAGCTGGATTTCCGAGCCGCGGTTCCAGGCGTCGAGCTTGTAGGGCCCGGTGCCGACCGGGTTCTCGGCGAAGCCCTCGGCCGCGGCGGCCTCGGGCGGCACCATCTTCATCCAGTAGAGCCGCGAGGGCAGGATCGGGTCCGGGCCGCTCGTCATGATCCGAAGCGTCGTCGCATCGACCGCCTCGGCGCCGGTGATCGTCGAGAAATACGACGTCTGCTCGGAGTTGAACTCTGGATCGATTACGCGGTTGACGCTGAACGCGGCCGCGGCGGCGTCGAAGGGCTCGCCGTTCTGGAACGTAATCCCCTCGCGCAGCTTCACCTCCCAGGTGGTCTCGTCGATCTGGGTCGGCGCGGAGGCCGCGAGACCCGGCTCGAGCGCGCCGGTCGCGTCGCGTCGCATCAACGTCTCGAAGATGTTGTCGCTGATCGCCCGCTCGCCGCCGTCGTCTCGCAACTGCGGGTCGAGCGTTGTCGGCTCGGACCCGATCGCGATGGCGATCGTCTGGGCGGATGCGTATGTCGTGGCGAGGCTGGCTGCGAATACCGCGGCGGCTCCGAAAGCGGTCCGTGCAAACCGGTCGAGCATGTTAAGACCCCCTGTTGCGGTGGTTACCCGACGTTGCGCGTCGGTTGGTTATCGTCCCGTATCCGCGCCGAGTTGGCTGCGCGCGCGGCGGGAGTGAAGGAAGTCTGGTATACGAATGCGGGGCAAGTCAAGCGGCGCCGACGGCCCGGTCGGCTGCCAGCGCGGCGGCGCCTCTCCCAGGGCAAGCCGGTCGCATTTCGCGTCATTCCGCGTATGATCGCCCGTTTCGCTTGTTGACGCGAGTCATTTTTCCGGCTCTCGCGCGACGGAGGCGGGCCTTCTTCAGCGCCCCGGCGACATCCGACGGCTCGACACGGCCCAAGGCGCGCCGTATACAATCCTCATGGCCCGGCGCATTCGTCTTCAGCTTGTCCGCCTGGGATCCGGCGCGAATTCCGTTGCTGACGGGCGTTCGTGAGCGGGGTCGGCTTTCTCTCCGGCATCGACTGGTCGGTATTCGCGCCGGCCTTCCTGATAATCGTGGCCGCCGCCATTGCGCAGTCCGCGATCGGCGTCGGATTCGGGATTGTCGCGGCGCCGGTGCTCGCGGTGCTCGACCCGTCTCTGGTGCCGGGGCCGGTGCTGGTTCTGGCCGTGACCACTTCGCTGATCGTGGCGGTGCGGGACCGGGCGGCGTTCAGCATCGGCAATCTTGGCTATGCGCTCGGCGGCCGGATCGTGTTCAGCCTGCTCGGCGCGCTGGTGGCGAGCCTGCTGTCGCCCCGGCTGTTCCTGCTGGTGTTCGGCGCGCTGATTCTCGCGGCCGTGGGGCTCAGCCTCTCGGGCCTGCGCATTGCGCCGACCCGGCGCAACCTGTTCTGGGCCGGCTGCGCGTCCGGCTTCATGGGCACCATTACCTCTGTCGGAACGCCGCCGATGGCGATCGTCTATCAGTACTCGCCCGGCGCCGAGGTGCGGGCGAACATGTCGGCCTTCCTCGTCGTCGGCGGGCTGATCTCGATCCTGTCGCTTGCGCTGTTCGGCGCCTTTCACTGGAGCGACCTCGTGCTGAGCGCCAAGCTGGCGCCGGCGATGCTGATCGGGTACTGGCTGTCGCCGTTGCTGCAACGGCATACGGATCGCGGCTGGATGCGGCCGGCGATGCTGGCGCTGTGTATCGCGGCGGCTGCGGTGCTGCTTGTCGAGGGCTTCGGCGGCGCGGTCGACGAACCGCAACCGGCCGCGGCGGCGCCAAGCGGGGGATAGGAGAACACGCATGGACAAGGTCGCGATCGTCACGGCGGCGGGCAAGGGGATGGGCGCGGGCATCGCGCGCAAGCTTGCGGCGGAAGGCTGGCGCGTCGCCACGCTGTCGCCGTCCGGCGGGGCCGAGGCGCTCGCCGCCGAGATCGGCGGCTGGGGCGTGACCGGCTCGCTGACCGAGCCTGCCGACATCGACCGTCTCGTCGAAGGCGCGATCGGGCGCTGGGGCCGCATCGACGGGCTGGTCGTCAATTCCGGCCATCCGCCCAAGGGCGCGCTGCTGGATCTGACCGACGCCGACTGGCTGGCGGCTTACGACATGATGTTCCTGAGCGCCGCGCGGCTGATCCGACGCGTCGTCCCGCCGATGCGCGAGCAGGGGCGGGGCTCCATCGTCGTGATGTCGTCCTTCGCAGCCGAGGAGCCCGATGCCGGCTTCGCGACTTCGGCCGTGGTCCGCGCCGGCCTGATGGCCTTCGCCAAGATGGTCGCCGATCAGGAGGCGCCCAACGGGATCCGGCTCAACACGGTCCTTCCGGGCTTCATCGACAGCCTGCCGGAAAAGCCGGGCCGGCGCGAGCGCATCCCGATGTCCCGCTACGGCCAGGTCGCCGAGGTGGCCGACACGGTCGCATACCTGCTGTCCGACGCCGCCTCCTACGTCACCGGCAACGTCATGCGGCTGGACGGCGGCATGATCCGGGGAATGTGACCGCGCTCGCTCCAGACAGGCCTTTTAGAAAGTACGTGATAACAACAAGTTAGATCCGGTCGCATCGTGCGACCGGCCGCCGGCTACTTCTTCTTCCGCTGGTCGAGCGGGATCCAGCTGATCTCCATCGGCCCCGTGAACGTGGTCTGGCAGGCCATCCGGTAGCCCTGCGCGATGTCCCCGTCGGTCAGGTGCTTGCGCTCCTTCTTCGTGACCGGCGCCGTGTTCTCCATGCCGACCTCGATCAGGCAGCGGCACGTCCCGCAGATCCCGCCGCCGCACTTGAACGGAATGCCCCCCTCGTGCTGCATCGACATCCGCAGCAGGTTGTTGTTCGCGGGCACCGTGACCGCCTTGCGGCCATTGGTGACGAACACGAGCTCGACCTGCTCGGCCGGCGCCTCTTCCTCATAGATCACGCGGTTCGCCGCATCCTCTGCCATGCGCGGGCTCCTTCAGCTCTTGATGTCCGCCTGGACCAGCACCGTCCGGTCCGGGTACCGGTCCGCGAGCGCCTGCAGCGCCGCCAGCCCGGCCTTCGTGTCCTGCTCGCCATTGCCGCCCGACAGCCCGACTCCTCCGACGACCTCGCCGTCGACCACGACGGGAAAGCCGCCGACGAAGATCGCGAAGCGGCCGTCGAAGGACAGCTGGATCCCGAAGGCCTCGTTACCGGGCAGGGCAGGGCCGTTCGGCGGCGTGTTAAACAGATGCGTCGAGCGCCGGTGCCCGGCCGCGGTGAAGGCTTTGTTCCAGGCGATCTGTGGCCCCGTCACGCGCGCGCCGTCCATCCGTTCCAGCGCCAACGGAAAGCCTGCGTCATCGCAGACGCAGATCGTCTCGGCGACGCCGATCTCCTCCGACCTGGCTTTGGCGGCCTCCATCATGACCCGGGCGTCCTCGAGGTCGAGTTCTCAGGAATTGCTTCATGATGTGGTCTCCTCAGCGCCCGAGATAGACGGTCTTGATCTGAGTGAAGAAGTCGAGGCCAGCGCGACCGGATTCGCGGAAGGTCGCGGTCGAGGACGCTTTGACGCCGCCGAAGGGGGCGTTGACCAGGTTGCCGGTCGTCGTCCTGTTCACCTTGACCGTGCCGGCCTCGATGTCGGCCGGGAAGCGCTGGATGTAGTCGAAATTCTTCGTGACGATGGATGCCGACAGTCCATAGGCGACGTCGTTCGCGAGCCTAAGCGCTTCGTCGTAATCGGCGATCTCGATCACCGAGATCACCGGACCAAAGATCTCCTCCTGCGCAATCCGCATGTCATTGGTTACGGCGTCGAAGACCGTCGGCTCGACGAAGTAGCCCGTGTCGAAGGCGCCGCCTGTCAGGCGCGATCCGCCTGCGGCCAGCCGCGCCTCAGACATTCCGATCTCAATATAGCGCAGCACGGTCTCAAGCTGTTTGGCCGAGGCCAGTGGCCCGATCTTGATGCCGTTGTCACGACCGTCGCCGACGGTCAGTGCCTTCGTCGCCGCGATCATCTTCTCGAGATAGGCCGCTTTCACGTCCCGGTGGACCAGCACGCGGCTGGTGCCGGTGCAGGCCTGCCCGGTCAACGAGAAGCCGCCGCCGACGGTCAGCGCCACGGCCTGATCGAGATCGGCGTCTTCCATGACGATTAGCGGGTTCTTTCCGCCGAGCTCCATCTGGCTGCGCGTGCCCATCGGCAGCGTGCGGTGGATCGCTTCGCCCGCAGCCGTCGACCCGGTGAAGGTCACCGCCTTGACGCGCGGATCGCCGGTCAGCGCCGGACCAGTGGCGGACGAGGGGCCGGTGACGAGGTTCAGCACGCCCGCCGGCAGGCCGCCCGCCTGCAGCGCCTCGGCCAGCCGTACGCCGGTCAGCGGCGCCTCAGACGAGGGCTTGAAGACGACGGTGTTGCCGGTGATCAGCGCCGGAGCGATCTTGCGCGCCGGGATCGAGATCGGGAAATTCCACGGACTGATCACGGTCGCGACGCCGAGCGGCTCGCGCTGGGTGTAGACGGTCATCTCCGCGTCGTCCTGCGGAAAGGTCTCGCCGGTGATCGTCTGGCCCTCGACCGCGTAGAAGCGCAGCGTATCGGCGGCGCGGCGCACCTCGCCAACAGCCAGCGCAACCAGCTTGCCTTCCTCGCGGCAGAGCTCCGCGCCAAAGGCTTCCGCATTGGCGTCGAGGTAGTCGGCGGCCTTGTTCAGAGCCGCTGCGCGCTTTGAAATCGGGGTCGCCCGCCAGCCGGGAAACGCCGCGGTCGCGGCCGCGACCGCGCGTTCTGCGTCGGCGGCTGTTGCGCTGGCGAAGAGACCGATCAGGTCGGACGTATCCGCCGGATTACGGTTCTCGAAGGTCGCGCCGCCCTCTGCGTCGACCCAGTCGCCGCCGATCAGCAGACAGTGTCGCGGCGCGCTGGCGGCGGCTTCATCTCGGGATTCCGTCAGGGTGTCGGTCATGTCTTGTTTGCCTCTGCCTCGGTCGTCACTCTGGCGTCGTCCTGTGTCAGTTCGAGGTCCTCGAAGATCCGGATCTGGCAGGCAAGGCGGAATCCCTGTTCGAGCTCGTCGCCAAGGAGTTTCTTCTCCTTCCAGTTCGGCTCCGCCAGACCCTCGGCGCCCGAGATGATGCGCGACTTGCATTTCGTGCACTTGCCCATGCCGCAGCCATAGCGGAGGTGGGGAAAGGGAAACTTGCGGATACCGGTCAGCACCACGAGGTTGGAGTCTTCAGGAACTTCGCCAACATGGACCTGCCCCTTCTTGTGGATGGTGATCTTCGGCATTGGACCTCACGAAAAAAGGCCGGGCGAAGGATGCCCGGCCTCTCCGGTTGGGGTTACGTCAGGCGGCGAGGACTGCGTTGCGGTCGGCCTCGGCGATGTCGTCCTTGACGTAGTCGTTCCAGAGCGCGGTCGTGTACATCAGCCGCATCTGGGCGCCGATCTCGCAGATCTTCAGGCACTTCTGCTGAAGTTCGACCGTGTCGGCATGCTCCAGCACGATCTGGTAGCCGCGCTCGCCGTGGATCTCGTCGGAGACGATGTGCAGATCGAAGAACTCGACGTCTTCATCGGTGAAGCCGTACTTGTCGCGCAGCGTCGGTGTCTGGCGCCGGTAGATCGACGGCACCTGGCTTTCAAGACCGACGACGAGACCGGCGACCGAGACGATCGGGTCCTCGCGCATTGCGACGCAGTAGCACCAGGACTGCAGCGCACGGGTGGTCGGCGACATGTTCTCCGGATCCTTGACCCGATCGCGGGTCGTGCCGCAGGCCTCAGCGAACCGGATCAGCAGGTCGGTGTGGCGATCGCCGCCGATCTCTTCCTCGTACATGTTCTGCAGCAGGAAGTCTTTGGCCTCCTCGTAGCGCTCCGGCATCCGCGCGTAGACGAGCGCGAGATAGTCTGCGAACGGGCCGACGTAATGATAATGGTTCTCGGCCCAGCGCGCCAAGTGGTCGCGCGACAGGCGCCCGGTCGCCCATGCAACCGAAAAGGGCGACTTGTTGGCGCTGTTTCCCTTGATCGCCGTCTCGAGCGCGGTGCGGAATTCATCGCGGGGCAGCAGTTCGGTCATGTGCGGTCCTCCATGGTCGTGACGTCCGATCGTGCGATCCTTCGCTACCTCGCGGGTGCGGTTTGCGACCTCGCGGGGGCGGTCTTGCGGTCCCACAAGTGTATACCAGAACCGCTCCGAATCCGCAACAGGTCAAGGGACGTCGAGCCGTCTCCGCGTCACGTCGCCGGATATTTCTGTTAATATTCAATATCATAAACAGAACCTTTGCGGCCTGTCAGCCTCGGCCAGCGCAGTTCCCACGACAAAATTCCTCTTGCGTCGACAGATGATCGTATGCAAATTCGTTCACCGGTTCTGGAAGGGGCTAGATCATGTATATCATCGTCACCAGCAAGCCAGAGGAATATTTCGCCGAACACGGGGCCGGCGTCCGTCCCGTCGAGACTTACCGATACTACTTCTACGGACAGCATCGCGCCACATTCACGATCGGAGAAGTCGTCGACGCCGAGGCTCGCGTCACCATTATTGACTCCGCGGATCCTACCTGCATCAACTCGGTCCCCACGAAGTTCTTCGGTAACTTTGCCGATGTCGAGGATGCCCGTTGCGAACTGGAAGAGCTTGTGCGTTTCGGTGATATCGACGCTAGGCTCGAGCGCATCCATTGAAGACAGCCTGCTCTGGCGGCGGCAGCACAAGACACGACTTGCTGTCTTCTTCGGTGACACACATGCACGGAACGGAACTCAGGCCGGCTTTTCAGAAAGTCATGTCTGCCGACGCTGCTCCTTGTTCGCGTGCCTTGACAGCGCGCCAGATCGCTCCGGCCACGGCCACGTCAGCGAGCGCTATGCCCACAGACTTGAATATCACCGCGCCGTTTGCACTTGGTCCCGGTCGTTTAAGCGCGTCGGACAGTGTCTCGACCCGCTTGCGATCAAGGCAGCCCTCGGCCTCGGCAAGGATCAGATCGCCGGACTCTGAAAAGCTTTGCGCCAAATCCTCCACCAGGACGCGACCGGCCCTTGAGTAAGCGGAGCCGGGAAGTTCGCGCGCCCACGGCAACGTCGCTCCGACCGCGGCGACAAACGCATTTTCTTCCAGCCGCTCGGCGTCCAGCACCGGCTCGCTGGAGCGCGTCGCGGTGACGACGATGTCGGCGCCTTCGAGCGCGGCGTCGGCGCCTGTCTGTTTGATCGGAACGCCGGTTGCTTCACCCATCTCGGCGCAGAAAGCCGTTGCGTCGCTCCGGCTGACGACAGAAACCTCCTGAAGCCCGAACCTTCGGACCAGCGCCCGGACATGGGAGCGCGCCTGCACTCCGGCGCCAAAAACTGCAAGGCGGGAAGGCGCTGCGCGGACGAACGCCGCCGCGACGGTCTCCGTCACAGCGGCGGTGCGGATCTCGGTCAACGCGTTCGCTTCGATGCAGGCGAGTGGCTTGCCGGAGTTCGCATCGAACAGCACCACCAGGAAGCAGAACCTGCCGCCGATCGTGGTGTACACCTTCGCCCCGGCCAGACCCGCTCCGGGAAGAATTGCCGCCATGGTGCTCAGCTTGACCGCGCCCGCGACGATGCGCTTGCGCGTCTGCATCGCGGTTGCGCCGTTCGCCGCCTCGTTCAGTGCGTCGGCGACCGCCGAAGCGGCTGCGATGGGGTCAGCCAGCGCCCGCGCCTCGTCCTCACCTATCAGTCGCACTACTGCTCCGGGCCGGTCTTGCTCCGGGAGTTGCATTCAGTGGACGCCCCGAGCACCCGAAGCATGTGGTTGCCGACATTCGAAACGTGCCGGCTTGCCAGAAGACCCGCCATCTCCTCGTCTCGGTCGAGCACAGCGCGCAAAATCGCTGCATGTTCTGACCAGGATTTCGCGGTTCTTTCAGATGCGACGTCTTCGAACAGCCATTGTGTCTTGATGCGAAGCGTCTGAACAAACTCCGACAGCAGCCGGTTGTGACCGGCGCGGGCCAGTTCGGCGTGAAAAATCCCGTTGAGGCGCATAAGGGAGGTCGCATCGCCGTCCGCGGCTGCAGCCTCGCCCTCGGCATGGACCGCCTCGAGCGCAGCTGCCGCTTCCGGCTCCAGGCGGCGTGCCGCCAGCCGCGCGCACAGCCCTTCGAGTGCGGCGCGGAGCTCGATGACTTCGGCCGCTTCATGTTCCGACACTTCGGAAACGACGGCGCCCCGACGCGGCGAAATCGTCACGATGCCTTCGCTGTCGAGCGCCTTTAGCGCTTCGCGAACCGGATTGCGGGAAACTCCGAACATCTCGGCCAGCCGCCCCTCGATAAGTCGATCCCCAGGCCTGAATCGCCCATGGAGGATTTTCTCGCGAATGGCTTCGCGGACCACGTTGGTCAGGGGCGGCTGGCGTTGATCCCGAGCGGCGCTCGATCTCGCCGCAGCGCCGGCTTCTTGTAAGTCCAAGCTAGTTCCTTTCGTCGCCGAATTGGCCAAGTCTACATACAATTGCTTTGCCAGCGCAATGGCTGGACCGTAAGGGGGGATTCTCTCGGAGTACGGTTTCGAGGCTTGGGCCGCAGTAGGACCGAGGCTGGAGCTGCGGGTTGGCGATGCGATCGACTGTTGAGGGCGCTCGACACCGGGGGGGCGCGCATGCCTGCTCGGCTTCGCCGACGTTGCCGCTGCTGGCGATTTTGTATACGTCAGCGGAAACCGGGAGAAACCATGCGCTTTTCGTTCGAGACCCCATATCCGAGCAGGCGGTCGCCTGTGATGGCGCGCAATGTGGTGTCCGCATCGCAGCCGCTCGCGGCCCAGGCAGGTCTGGAGATGCTGATGCGCGGCGGCAACGCCGCAGACGCCGCCGTGGCGGCAGCCGTCGCATTGACGGTAGTCGAGCCGACGGGCAACGGCATCGGCTCGGACGCGTTCGCGATCCTATGGGACGGCAAGCGGATCGAAGGGCTCAACGCATCGGGCCGCGCGCCGGCCGCCTGGACGCCGGACCGCTTCGCCGGTCGTATGGCAATGCCGCTGCGCGGATGGGACAGCGTGACCGTGCCTGGCGCGGTGTCGGCTTGGGTTGCGTTGGCAAAGCAGTACGGGCGGCTGCCGTTCGCAAGCCTCTGCGCGCCCGCGATCCGATTGGCGCGCGACGGCTTCCACGTCAGCCCGCGTATCGCGGCGCTGTGGGCCCAGTCGTTGCCGGATCTGGCCGGCCAGCCGGGTTTCTCCGCCGCCTACGCGCCGGGCGGTCGCGCGCCGCGTGCGGGAGAGGTCTTTGCGCTGCCCGACCAGGCTGTCACGCTGACTGCAATCGCGGAGACCGACGGCGCAGAATTTTACCGAGGCGCGCTTGCCAAGGCGATGGTTGCTCATTCGGCCGCAAACGGCGGCGCGCTGTCCCTCGACGACTTGGCCGGGCACACGGCGGACTGGGTGGCGCCGATCTCAACGGAATTCGACGACGTGTCGCTGCACGAAATCCCTCCGAACGGGCAGGGGATCGCGGCCCTGATCGCGCTCGGCATCTTGCGCCACGCCGGCCTGCCGGAGGGAGGCCCCGACGCGCCGGAGACGCTGCACGCGCAGATCGAGGCGATGAAGCTTGCGTTTGCCGACGTCTACGCCGAGGTCGCGGACCCGGGCGCGATGCGCGTTACGCACGAGGACATGCTGGACGACGCCTATCTCGCGCGTCGCGCCGCGCTGATCGACCCGGACCTAGCCGGCGATCCCGGGCCGGGGCGTCCCTCCGCCGGCGGCACCGTCTATCTTGCGACGGCCGACTCCGACGGCATGATGGTCAGCTTCGTGCAGTCAAACTACAAGGGCTTCGGATCGGGCGTGGTCGTTCCCGGCACCGGCATCAGTCTTCAGAATCGTGGCTGCGGTTTCTCCGTTGTCGAGGGCCATCCGAACCGGGTGGGACCGAGCAAGAGGCCGTTCCAGACGATCCTGCCGGCTTTCCTCAGCGACCGCGACGGCCCCGCGATGGCCTTCGGCGTGATGGGGGGCCCGATGCAGCCGCAGGGGCACCTGCAGCTGACGCTGCGGATGCGCCGCTTCGGCCAGTCGCCGCAGACGGCGATCGACGCGCCACGCTGGAGGGTCATGACCGGGCGACAGGTCGCAATCGAGCCGGGGCTGCCGCCCGAGACGATCTCCGGGCTGAAGGCGCGCGGGCACCACCTGGTCTCCGACAGCGCGGAGAGCGACTTTGCATTCGGCGGCGCCCAGGCGATCCACCGCATTCCCGGCGGATACGTCGCTGGCTCCGATGGCCGAAAGGACGGCTGCGCGCTCGGATTCTGAGTCATTTCATGACGATTACGGAGGGACCGAGGGCGCGCCTTTGGAGATGTTGCGGGACGGATCCGGCTGTCGCTCCTGTCTGGAGGTCAGACCATACTCGTCAGATTCCGAAGCGCGATGGAGCAAATGGCGCGGGGTCGATTGGCGGCGCCGCGTCGCGCATGAGCGCAGCGAGCAGCCTGGCGCTGCCGGCCGAGGTGCTGAAACCAATGTGCTGGTGCCCGCAGCAGAGCCAGATCCGCCCGATGTCTGCAAGTCGCCCGATTGCCGGCCTGCTGTCCGGCAGGCTCGGCCGATCCGCAGTCGCCTCAAACTGCTCAAGCGCTCGCCCGAGCGGCAGCAGCTCCGCGGCGCGCCGGGCCGCCGGACCGCGTTGGCGGTCAAGGTCCGGCAGTCCGGGAAGGGTCAATTCGCTTCCAGTCGAGATCTGTACGCCCTCCGGTCTAGGTGACGCCACAATTCCGCCGGCCGTGTCGTAGACCGGCCGATGCAGGACTGCCCCCGGCGCGAGCGAAAAGCGCTGAACATATCCCCGCTCCGACATCATCGGCAGGCGAAGTCCCAGTGTCCGCAGCAACCTAGCCGACCATGGCCCTGCCGCCAGCCCCACGTGATCGGCCCGCAGTCGCGTCCCGTCCCGCAGCACCACTGCGGGCCCGGCTTCGAGCGCGGCGACCTCGCCTCGCCGGACCTGCCCGCCAAGCTCCAGAAATCGCTTAAGGTAAGCGCATAGAACAGCGCCCGGCTCGATCGCGGCAGCGCTGTCCGGGAAAAAAACCGCCCTAGCAAAGCGAGGCGATAGATGCGGCTCCATCGCGGCCAGCTCCGCCGCGTGCAGCGGCTGATGCGCCACGCCATGCGCAGTCATAACTCGACGCATCGGTGCGCCGGCGTCGAAGTTGGCCGCGGTCTCGTAGAGAAACAGCCACCCTGCCTCGTGAACAAGCGCCTGCGCATTGGCGTCGGCCAGCAGCCGCCGGTGCTCCAGATGCGAAAGCCGGATCAACGCGTCGAGCCCCCGCACCGTCTCTCCGAATTGCGGCGCATGCGCGCCCTTGATGAAAGCGGCGCCCCAACGCAGCGCCTCCGGAATGGCGCGCGGCGAGAGTCGGAAGCTTGGGCTTCGCCCAGTCAATAGGCGCGGCAACTGCGCCAGCAGGCCGGGACTATTCAATGGGATCAGGGAAGATGTAGCGAACACGCCTGCGTTCCAACGCGATGCGGCGCCTCCCGGGTCGGCGCGATCGATCAGCGTCGTCGCGAAGCCAGCCTCGGTCAGAGCGAGGCCGCAGCAGACGCCGACAATGCCGGCGCCAACCACGAGGACCTGTTCGCTCATCACGCCTCCGGGCATTACCTGACACGATCCATGACATGGAGCCGGCTGGGACGCCATCGCGCACTCCAGGCGAGGCAGCGTCAACGGCGGTCACCGCGGGCCGGTTCGCAGCAGATCACGCTGGGACCGGGCAGGACTTTGCCACGTTCCAGCTCCTCCGCGACCGCAGCAACCTGCCGTCGAACTCCGTTCAATCGCAAAGGTAGCGGTTCAAGTTTTTTGTGCTAGAGTGCCGGCAAGGCTCCGAAGTGAGCAGGGGGGGACTATGCGGACGCTGGACGCCCGAACTGCGATCACTGCCGGAGCAGTCGAAAGCGGGCTTCTCTCGTATACCGAAGTCCAGCTTAAGAACCTGCAAGCAAAGCTGGCCGGAGCGGTTCAGCAGCCGGGCCTGCCCGGCTACAATGACGACCGCATGGTCTTCATGCACACCTACCAGCACTACCCGCAGGCGATCATCCACTGTGTGGTAGAAACTGACGTGACGGCTGCGCTGGCTTTTGCGCAGGATTGCGGACTGAAGGTGACCGTACGCTCAGGAGGGCATTCAACCGCCGGCTATTCGGTCAACGACCAAATCGTCATCGACATGAGCGGCATCGATCATGTGCTGATCGACCGGGGGGCACGCGTCGCGCGCGTCGGCGCCGGCGCAAACTTCCGCAAGCTGAACCTGATGCTTGATGCGGCCGGGCTCCACGTGCCGGGCGGCGGCTGCGAGACCGTCTGCGTCGCAGGGTACATGCAAGGCGGCGGCTACGGCTTTACCTCGCGTTTGTTCGGCATGAACTGCGATAAAGCGCGCGCGGTGACGATGGCGCTGGCAGACGGGCGGATTGTCCGCGCCAGCGACGACGCCGAGCAGGAGCTGTTCTGGGCCGTGCGCGGCGGCACCGGATGTCAGTTCGGCGTGTTGCTGGAAATCGAATACGACCTCGTGGAGCTGAGCGCGCTGTTCGGCTTCGGGCTGAAGTGGGAGCTGGGCTCGGCGGCGGGCAACGCCGCCGCCGCCGAGGCGCTCGCGGCGTTCCAGCGCGGCTTCACGATCGGCGGACCGGAGCGCCTGGGAGCCCAGGCGCTCCTGATCAACGTGCCGGACGCCAATCATCCCGACGGCCAGGTCCCGCATCTGCTGATCCGCGGCGTCTACGACGGGTCCGAGGCCGAGTGCCGCAGCGCGCTGGCGCCGCTGACGCGGCTGATGCAGGACGAGGACGCGCAGTTCGACATACACCGGCACGGGCGCTACCTGGAGCTGAACGAAATCCTGCTGCAGACGGTCGACCCACCGGGGCTCGACCTGCCGACCGTCTCGATGAACACCAAGCCGCTCGTCGACGGACGGATCGTTCAAAACCTGCACGGACCCGAGGTTTGGGCGCGGGTGGTGCGCCTGTTCCTCGACGCGCCCGACAAGACCTGTTTCATCGCGCACGAGGCCTATGGCGGCGCGATCAACGACGTGGCGGCAGACGCGACGGCCTTCGTTCACCGGAGCGACAGCCTCGACATCTTCGCTTGGGCGTTCTGGACCTTCGACGACATCGAGCCGGACGCGGTCGCTTGGCTCGACCGGTTCGGGGAGATCGCCGGCGTAATGTCGGGCGGGCGGCGCTACCAGAACTATCCGCGCCGGGGCAATCCCGACTTCGAGGAGCAGTACTTCGGGGCTAACCTGCCGCGCCTACAGCGGGCGAAGCGCATCTATGATCCCGGAAACCTGTTCGCCTTCGAGCAGAGCATCACGGCGGCGGCTGAAAAAAAAAGCACGGAGGCGGACGGGTGAAGCGCCGGATCCTCGGCCTGCGCCTCGACCCGCCGATGGCGATCGCCCGCGTCGGGGCGGCCGCGGCGCCGGTCGAAGCCTACCGCTGGGAGATCGCCGACAACGCGCATCGCGGCGTACAGACGCGGATCGTCCCGGCGCCGAGCCTGCGGCCGGTTCCATGCGACGGCCACGGCGACGGCGCCTGCCGGCTGGAGGCGCATCGGCCGCAGGAGATCCGTTTCAAGGACGACGCCGGCCGCATTCGTCCGGTCGCGCCGTTCTTCGGGCTCTGGGCGCGGGTCCAGGACGGGGCGGCCGGCGCGGTGGAAGAGGTCCCGCTCACGCCCGCGCTGCTGCGCGACCTCGGCGCCACGCTCGCCGACCTGCGCTTCACGGTGACGGCGGCGAACCGGAAGGCCGAGGCGCGCACCAAGCTCGCCTCCTGCGCCGCGATCGCGCGCGTCGACTTCGCCGGCGACGACTACGTTGAGCACCGCCTCGACGCGATCAGTCCGCACACCGAGGGTCAGGTCCAATTGGTTCGTCCGGACGCGCCGTTGCCGCTTGGCCGGGTGCAGACCTTCGTCGCCCAGGCGGATCCGGAGCGACCGGAAGCGCGGCTCGACCAGGTGCGCCTGCGCTTCACGCCCGGCACCGGCATGGCGTTCGGCCCGGCCGAGGCGGCCGAGGCGCCGGCTTCGCCGCTGCCCCCAGGCGGCTTCGAGCCGGCGATCTCGGAATACGGGCGCATTCACACGATCACGCCGCCTGAGAACCGGTTCCTGTCCAGCGACACGCCTTGGCTCGGCTACAGCTTCGACGCGGACGACTTGCCGAAATGGCCGACGCCGATGGACAGCTACGACGGCGCGCGCGTCGGCTCCAACGCCGGCTGGGGCGTGATCGACGACACCTGCGACCTGGCGATCCAGGCGAGCCTCACCGCGCAGGGCGCATGTTTCACAGCGACGGCGCGCGCCTTCACCGGACCACCGGACTTCGCGCCGGACCGCCGTCCGTTCTACTCGATCCGGGACGAGCTCGAGGACCGCGACCATCCGCCCGCGGCGCTCGACATCGACGAGACGCCGGCGATCGTGCTCGACCTGTTCCGGCGGATCTTCGAGACTTCAAGCCTGCTGAACCTCGACGCGCGAAGGGCCTGGGCGCTGAGCGGCAATGCAGGCCTGCTCGGCGCAGTGAACCCGGACGACCCCGACTGGGACGCGGGCATCGAGCCGCGCCTCGGTCCGCGCTCGATGCGCGAAACGGACGCGCCGCTGGCCGAACTGACGCCGCCCTACACGCCGGGCCAGGGCGACACCGTCGCGCCGCGGTCTGGCGCGCGGGACCCGTTGCCCTACACGACGGTCGTCCAGCAGGTGCATGCCCGCATGGCCGACAGCCCGATCCTGAAGGAGTTTCTTGCGCGCCGCCCCGATCGCGTGCGCCGAATCGTGCGGCCGCCGTTCGCACATGTCGCCGAACTGCCGCGCCGCGTCGGCGCCGACAGGGCAGCCGAGGTGCCGATGGCGCACCCGCCACAGGACGGCCTCGGCAAGGTCCGCTACCGGGACCCGCGTGGCGTGCTCGACCAGCTCTACGACATGCGGATGCCGCCTTACATGCGGCATTCGATGGGCTATCCCCTCAGCATAACGCGCCGGCACTACGACCTGCTGATGGCCTATCTCGACCGCCTCGAGAGCGACCCGGCCTGGCGCGACGATCCGCGGGAGAATGCCGATGACTGACACGCCGCGCCCGCTGAACCGGTCGGCGATGTCTGCTTCGGCCCCGCGTTACGCCGAACCGGCTTACGGCAATCCGACCTCGACGCTGATGGAATCCGGGGTCGGCAACTGCTTCCCCGGGCTTGAGTTCGACCTGCGCCAGCTCGACACGCGGTTCTTCCCCGGGCTGGTCTTCGCCTTTCCCGGCGTCACCCCGGCGGGGCCGGACGGCACGCAGGGCGCCCAGCTTGCTTTTCTCGACCCGTCCGGCGACCCGATGCTCGGCTGGGACGCGCCCTGGGTGGCGGAGCTGAACGCGCAGCTCGGCGGCGACGCCGGCGCCGCGCTCGGCTCGGGCCAGTGGTATCTGCACTGGGTCGAACAGGGCGGAAAGCGGATCGAGCTCTACGCATTCGACATCTACGAGAACGCCGTCCCGCGCACGCCCTACGAGGGGGATACCGTCTGGTGGATCATCCGCGCAATCGCGCCCGACCATGACCGAAGCGTCGCCGACCTGACCATCGCGCTGACCCAGCGGGCGCCGGGCGGCGCGCCGACCGGGGCGCCGGTGATCCTGAAGGGCAAGCGCCGGCTCTACCTGGACGAGGCCGGCGTCATCGACCAGGTCTACCACCCGGGCGAGCTGACCGCGTCGATGTGCAGCCCCTGGACCCACGACTTCACCGACTGCGCCTGCCAATACTGGGCCTCGAACCACCCCGACGTCGCGCTGGGCCCGGTGCCCGAGGACGCGGCCCGCGCCGAGGACGGGACGAGCCTGGCGGATCAGGCGCAACCTGTCACCTTCGTCGACTGGCTGCGCCGCCGCGACGCGCCCGGCCGCGACGTCTCCGCCCCTGCGACGACCGAGGCCGCGCAGTCGCGGCGCTACGACCACTACGAGATCAACATGCGGTGGCAGGAGCTCGACTTCGTGCTGCAGGGCATCGAAACGGACCGGACGCCGCCGCCGCCGATGGCCGCGCTGCATCCGGGCTACCGCGACATCGACGAAGTAATTGCGGACCTGACCGACGATCTCGCTCCGCTCGAGTTCACGCTGTCGATGGAGTATCTCTACGCGGCCTTCTCGATCCGGTCGCCAGAGGAGGTGACGCCCGACGAGGCGCGCGCCTGGCCGACGCTGGCCGACGACCTGCGCGCCGCGCGCCAGCTGATCCTGTCCGTCGCTTTCAGCGAGATGACCCACATGCGCTGGGCGAACCAGATCCTGTGGATGCTCGACCGGGGGGGATGCTACCCGCCGGGCAAGCGCTACGCGCCCGTGGTGACGCCGGCGGCCGAGGTCGCGGCCGCGCCGCCGGCCGAGGGCAAGGCCGCAGCCGAGCCGGAACGACGCCCGCGCGCCTTGCGCCCGGCTACCCCGGACGTGATGGCCGAGTTCCGCTATGTCGAGCGGCCGACCGGCCGGCTCGACACCGAATATGCGGCAATGGTCTCGTTCCTGCGCGCGAACGCCAGCGCCTATCCGGGCGGCCTGTTCGAGATCGCCGTTCGCATCGACAGCGATGGTTTGCAGCACTACCAGAAGTTCTGCGAGGTCATCGACGCGCTCGGGTTCTACGCGCAGCAGCCGTCGCTTTACCTGCGCGACATCCGCGTGGCGACCGCGGAAGAAGCGGCTCGCGCGCTCGATCTGCTGCAGGACGCGCTGGCCGATCTGCGGCGGGGCTACCAGGCCGAGCGCGACGATGACATGCCGACGGCGCGGGACGCGCTGCTGGACGCTCGCACGGCAATGCTGAGCCTGCGCGACGAGGCCGAGCGCCTGGCGCGTCTGCCGGAGCCGCTGGGCGTGCCGTTCTTCTTACCATTCGACGCCCCGTCCAGTGGTCACTGACGTCCTCTCGTCCGTAGAGGCTGCCGCTGGCGCGGCGCTGGCGGCGGCCCGCCCGCGCAGCAGGCACGCGCATGTCGCAGGGCGGGTCGCGCTGCTGGCCGACAGCGCAGGGCTCTACGCGCTAGCGGACGCCCAGGCCCTTGCGCTCGGCCGCGCGCTCGACGCGGGCGATGCCGCCACGGAGGGCGCGCTCGCCCGCTTCGGCCTCGCCGTTCCTGCGGCGCCTCCGCCTGCCGCCGCCGGTCCGATCCGCGCCCTCGCGCTGACGGTCTCGCAGTCCTGCAACCTCGCCTGCGGCTATTGCTACGCCGCCGGCGGCAGCTTCGGCGGACCAGAAACGCGGATGGACCCGGCCGTCGCCTGCCGCGCGATCGATGCGTTGATTTCGTCGGCGCCTCCGGGCGGCGCCGTGAAGATCGCATTCATGGGCGGCGAGCCGCTGGTCGCCCGCGCGTTGATCCGTGACGCCGTCGCCCATGCCGAGGTCCGTGCCGCCGCGCGTGCGGTGAGCGTCGGCTTCTCGATGACGACGAACGCCACGCTGGTCACGCCCGAGGACGCCGCGTTCTTCGGCGCGCACCGGTTTGCGCTGACCGTCAGCCTCGATGGCGACCGCGCCGCCAACGACCGCCTGCGCCCGATGCGCAGCGGCGCCGGCAGCTTCGACCGCGTCGCCGGTCGCCTCGAACCTTTGCTGGCCGAGGCGCGGGCAGATCGCGTCGCGCTCTCGGCCCGCGTCACCGCGACGCCGGAGAACCTCGACCTGCCGCGCACCGTGGCGGCGCTCGGGGCGCTCGGCTTCGCCAGCGTCGGGGTCTCGCCGCTGATCGCGCCGGCTTCCGGCCGTGGCGCGCTGACCGGCGCCGACTTCGAGCGCCTGCTCGCCGCGATGATCGCCTGCGGCGAGGACTGGCTCGCGGCCAGGGTCGTCGGACGCCCGCATCCGTTCGCCAATCTCGAGACCGCGCTGCGGGAGCTGGCGCGCGGCGCGCCGCGCAGCCAGTCCTGCGGGGCCGGGCGCGACTATCTCGCCGTCGACGCCGAGGGCGCGTATTCCGCCTGCCACCGCTTCGTGCGCGATCCGCTCGGCGCCATGGGCGACCTCGGCACGGGCGTGGACGAGCCGCGTCGCGCCGCCTGGGTGGCCGAGCGTTCGGTCGAGGCGCAGGAACCATGCGCCGCATGCTGGGCGCGTCGGTTGTGTGGAGGCGGGTGTCACCATGAGGTCCTGCTTGCCGGAAGGCCGGCTTGCGACTTTGTGCGCGGCTGGCTCCATTTCGCGATCCTCGCCTATGCGCGCCTGACGGAGGCTCGGCCGGATTGGTCCGCCGTCACCTGTGACGAGCGTGCCTAGCGGCTTGCCCGACCTCGACGTCGCAGTGATCGGCGCTGGCCCGGCGGGCGCCGCCGCCGCTTGCGAACTCCGCCGCCACGGCCACTCAGTTGTGCTGATCGACCCGGGAATTCCGCCCGCGGCGCGTGTCGAGACCCTTCCCGAGAACGGCCGGCGCATTGTGGCCGGCCTTGGCCTTGAAGCCGCCCTCGACGCCGCCGCCCTCGGCCGAGCCCGCGCGGTGGAGATGCGTTGGGGGGCAGCGCCTGAGCGACGCGATCTTCTGGGCGCTGGCCCAACGTTGATCGACCGCACCCGCCTGCACGCTGCGCTCTTGGCAGCGGCCGAACTGCGCGGGGCGGTCCCGGTGCGGGCGCGTGTCCGGAGGATCGGGGACGTCGCTGGGGGTCTTGAACTCGCTACAAGCGCCGGCCCCGTTTCCGCGCGCTTCGTCATCGACGCGCGCGGCCGGGTAGGGGGCGGCCACCTCGTCGGGGCGCCTTTCTGCGCCCGCAGGCCCGGTCCTCCTGCGGGCGCGCCGTTCCTGATGCTTCAGGCTTGCGCGGAGAGTTGGGTCTGGGCCTGCGTCGCGCCGGGAGGAAGCGTGTCCGGCGCGTGGTTCCTGCGTCCGGCCGCTCTGACCCGCCGCGGGGCGTCTGCGCGTCTCTCGGAGTTCCGAGCCGCGCTCGCTGGGACCGGGCTGGCCGACGCCGTCCTGACGGGCCGGACCAGGCTTGCCGGGGCCGTGGCTGCATCCGACCCCTTCCCGCGCCCGAATGTGCTGCTGGTCGGCGATCGCGCACTGGCGCGTGATCCGATCGCGTCACACGGCCTCGTCCATGCATTGCGTGGCGGCGCGCAGGCGGCGGCTGCCGTCGCGACGTTGCTCGACCCCTGCTGCGATCCCGTCGCCGCGCGCGCGTTCGTCCGGGAACGTCATGTGGAATGCGTCCGGACGGCTGGCGTTGACACCGCGCGCGCTTATGCCCGCCAATCGCTGCATCGCACGGGATTTTGGCTTTCGTGGGCGCCGCCGCCTAGCGCCGAGCCAATGGCTGCGCCAATGCTCGAAGCCGCAACGCTCGCGCTTGCCGCGCCCCTGCGGCGCGCCGCAGCGCTGGTGGGCGGGCGCATCTCTTGGGCAGACGTCATCGAACTCGATGGCCACCCCGTGGCTTGGCTGGGTCCGTTCAGCGCTCGCCGGCTCGCAACTTTCCTGAACCCGCCGGCGACGCGCATCGCGCTCGAAGCCCGCCTATCGCGCGAGATACCGCCAGACGCCGCCCGCGCGCTCATTGCCCGACTGGTCGCAGGCGGCGCGCTGCAAGCTTCCGATCAGCGCGCTGCGGCCGCGCCTGCCTGAAGCATCTGCAGGCGGCGCGTGTCCCATCCGTCGTCAAACGAAATCATCGCTCCAGCCGCCGTCCCCAGCCGCGCATGCGCTTCCTCGGAAGGATCGACTTCCGCCAAGTCACAGGCGATGCGCAGCGCGAAGGTCGCGGCGCCAGTACTGCGCGCGAATTCGAAGGCGGCAATGAGCTCCGACTTCGTAGCCTCGGGACCGCCGCGCGCGCCAGCCAAGTGCGCGCGCACCCTCATAAGCTCGGCCGCTGTCCAGATCTCGCCAGTAGCGCTCTGCGCTTGCTCGCCGCGCGCCAGATGTCCCTCCGCAAGATCGAGGAGCCCCGCTTTAAATGCGCAGCTCGCGATCCCTACTTCAGTTGCCGGCCGGTAGTTGAACGGGTTGTGCTTGAGGAACGGCTCGCGCGCCTCCAGCAACTCCATTATCTCTGACGTCGTTGGCGCCCGAGTCAAGGCCAGCAATCGCGCACTGCCATGGAAGAAGCGGCCTGCCGCCGCCATGACCTTGAGACCGTGCTGTTCGCTGACCTCGACGGCCTCGACGCCAGCCTCGGCCAAATCGGCGTCGTCATGGGCCAGCATTCCTAGCAGCGCCCGGAACGACAAGGATTGCGCCAGCGAATGCGCGTGCTCGATGATCCGCGAGTGCCGAACCGCGTAGGCGCTGGTGCGGCGGGCCGCCTCCAGATCACCCCGAACCCATAAGGCGAAAGACAGGAAAACCGCGCAAATCTCGGCGTGGTCGTAGCCGTGCGCGTAGGCAAGTTCCTTGTGCCGCACGACATCGTACTGCTCCAGCGCGGCACGAAGTCCTGCGACCGCCCCCTCGAAGTCCCCAACGTGCAGCGCGACGACGCCTGCCGCGCGGGCGCCAATCATTGCGAATGTGTCGTTTCCGGCGGCTTTGGCCGCAGACTGCAGGTCAAGCGCCCAGACTTCAGCGGCGCGGTAGTCCGCTCGAACCAGCGCATTGGCATACAGCCCGTTCAGCGCCAGCAGTTCGGCGTCACGGTCGCCGAGGCGGCGCGCCAAGTCGAGCGCCTGCTTGGACAACTCTCCCACGCCATCCGAGCCGATGCCGAAACGCGCCCGGTTCACCGCCGCCAGCGCCGCCAGCGCACGCAGACGCATGCGGGAGGCGTCTGCGTCGTCGCGGAACTCGTCGATCGCACTCAGCGCTTCGTCCAGATAGTGACCGGCCTCGATCAAGGCCGATTGCTGAGCCAGGCGCTCGCCCGCCTGCAGCGCCAGAGGCGCAGCTGCTTCGAAATCCCCCGCCCGAAGCAGATGCCATGCCAGAAGTTCAGGCTGGCGCGCCGCACGGTCGGGGTCAAGCTCGAGGATCGCGCGCGCCGCCGCCGCGTGCAACGCCGCGCGAGTCGGTGACGGCAGGCGCTCGTAGACCACGTCGCGGTAGAGCATGTGGCGGAAGCGCACGACCGCTTCGGCTCCGCTCAGCGCCCGCTCCAGGATCTGCGCCTCGCGCAACTCCTCCAGCGCCACGTCCAAGTCGGCCGAGCTCATCGAGAGCGACGTGCGCAACGCCTCGACGTCCGCTTCCATGCCGAACGCTGCAAGCCCCGACGCCACCGGGCGGCCGATCTGCAGCGCGTCGAGGCGCTCGGCGACGCTGTCGTAGATCGACCCTGGCGCCTGAACGTCTCGATCGAGGTTCTCGCTCCAGCGCTCGGAGGACTTGGCGAGTTCCTCGATCAGCAAGGGATTGCCGTCGCTGTGACCCAGGATGTCGCGGCGGACGGAGAACGGCACTGCCCGCCCCCCGAGGATCGCGTCGAGCATCTCGCTGGCCTCCGGCTGGGGCAGGGCAGACAGTCGCAGCAGCAGCCGGTCCGGATCGCTGCTCCAGATCTTCTCCTCCGGATCACGGGACGTCACGACCAGCATCAGCCGCCGCCCGGCCCTCAGCGTCTCGATCCGTTCCAGCAGTTCGAGCGTCGTCGCATCCGCCCAGTGGGCGTCCTCGAGCGCGATGAGGGTCGGTCTATCGCGGTGGCCGAGCAGCCAGGCCGTCAGGATCCCGAGCAGCGCCTCGCGCGCGGCCGGTCCCGGGTGGTTCGGCGCGGGGCGCGAAACCTGGATGCCGAGCATTGCAGCGACGCGCAGCAACTCATCCTCGGGCGCCTCCGGCAGATGGTTGCGGAGCGCGTCGAGCCGAGCGCTGTCGGCGCTTTCGCCAGCGCTGCCGATCATGTCCTCCAGCGCTTCGATGACCGGCTGCAGAGGCGCATTTGCCGCCAGTGGCGAACAGGCCAGCCGCACGACGCGCGCGCCCTCCAACTCGGCCCGCGCCTCGATCATGCGCAGCGCCAGCGTCTTGCCGAGACCAGGCTCGCCGACGATCGCGGCGCTCCCCGACCGGCTGGCCTTGGCGCGAGACCAGACGCGCAACAGCGCCTCGGTCTCGGCCTTGCGACCGATCGCTGCGACGATGCGCGACCCGCCCGCGTGGAGCCGTCCTCCGTGCCGTGCGCCGATCACGCGCGATATCGGAACCGGCGCGTCGAACCCCTTCAGCGAAGCGTCCGGCAGCCGCTCGCAGACGAAGCTGTCTCCGACCTGTGTCCGGGTTGCGTCGTCGATCACCAGGGCTCCGGTCTCGGCCGCTGTCTGCAAACGCGCCGCCAGGTTCGGCACCGGGCCGAACATCTGGATCTCCGAACGCGCGAACTCGTCGGAATTCTGTCCGACGATCGTGCGTCCGCTGGCGATGCCGATGCGGACCCGAAACGGGATGCTGCGCGAGCCCGGGATGCAGAGATCGCGCGCGCCGAACGCGGCGAGCAGAGCCAAGCCGGACGCGACCGCGCGCTCCGCGTTCGCGCCCCGTGTCTGGGGGTACCCGAAGATCACCACAATGCCGTCGCCCTGCAGCGTCGAAATGAAGCCGCCAAAGCGCCGGGTCACTTTGCTCGCGATCCGGTAGTAAGCCTGAAGGACCTCGCAGACCTCGTCCGCCGACATGCGGCTGGCAAGCTCGGTTGAGCCGACCATGTCGCAGAACATCACGCTCAGCCGCCGGACTTCCAGCGATGCGCCCTCCAGCGGGCGTGAGCCGTTGCCGCCCGGCTGGGCGCGCCGCCTGTCGAGCCCGATCAGAAACTTCTTGCGCTGCCCGAGCGACAGTCCAAGTTCGCGCAGATCAGCGTCGCGCAATTCCGCAAAGATTGTGTCGTCGATGTCCTGCTCGAGAAAATGCCGCAGGAGTCCCCCAAGGTCCAACTCTTCCAGAAACGCCCGCAATTCATAGAATTCACCGCGCAAAAGCCTTGCCTCTGTGCCCTGCTGAGATCTAAGCCCGATTCACCTAGCTTCCTGTGTTGCAGGATATGCTGGCGTCGGATCAGCGACAACTGGCTTGGTTCGGCGCCGTTGCGTCGATTAGTCTTGCAAGGTCGCAGACCTCGTCCATGTTCCGGATCAACGCGCGGTCCTTGGCTAGTTGCCGGCCAAGCAGCAGCGCTGGCCGCTCGCAGACCGCCCGCTGGTCTGGATCGTCGATCGACTCGAAATCCGCGTTGTGGGCCAGCCCGAGGATGCGGCGGTGCATCTCGACCCCGCAAAAGCCGAGCGCGTCGACCCAGATCGCCCTCAGCCTTCGCGTCAGGGCCTGCTCGGCCGCCAGGGTCTGGCCTTGGTCCTCGAACAGACGCGCCTGATAAAGCATTCCGGTCCGTTCGGTTCGCCAAAGATGCGCGAACTCAGAGGCGAAGTGCTCCCATATCTCGGTGGACACGCCCAGGATCCAGTCGCGATAGCCGTTGCGCTCACCCGGTCGAGCTTCGTGTCCCGACTGCGCATGATAGGCCATCAGAAAGTTCGCGATCAGCATTCCGATGTCGAAGCCGACTGGTCCGTAGGTAGCGAATTCGGGATCGATCACCGAGGCCTTCGGGCCGTGCGCCATCACCGAACCGGTGTGGAGATCGCCATGTAGCAGCGTCTCCGCCCGCGACGAGAACGCCAGTTTCAGGTCCTGCGCGATCAGCTTCAGGTCGCTGTCCGCACGCAGTTCCGCAACGAGCGGATCGAGCTGCGGGCTTGTGTGCCGGTTGAGCGGCGCCGCCCAGTAGGGATCGGTGAAAACAAGGCTCTCGGTTATGTCGCAGAGCTCGACGTTGTCGGCAAACAGAGCCAGATCCGCTTTTCGCTCCGGCGCCGGAAGGCTCAAATCGGAGCCGCGGAACAGGGTTCGTGCGCAGAAGCGGCCGAGAAACTTCGCCAAGCCCGGATGTTCGACGCCCTCGATCAGGCTGCGACGCAGGATCACGTGGCCATCGAGATACTCCATGACGATCAGCGCCTGCTCCCGGTCGAAGTGGTAGACTTCCGGCACCGAACCCGGATCGCGCGCCGCCTGTCTTATCAGCGCGCTGTACTCGAACCAGGATCGCTTCAGCGGCAGCGGCCAGCTCTCGCCGACAAGCCGTACATAGGGCAGCGCTTGCTTGACTATGACCTTGCCGACCGGTCCCGAGAGGATGAAGACCAGGTTCAGGTTGCCGTCACCGACCTCGATCGCCCTCCACTCTGTCGGGTCGCCGCCCACCCGCCGACGCAAATCCGGCAGCGCGCCCAGTCGCGCAGCGATAGTATCGGTCGAGAGGGGGCTGTAGGCGGCGGGGTCCATGGCTCGGCGTCCGTTGCTCTTCGGGACGGCGAGGCTGGCTGCGCCACGCTCGCTTGTCAATTCTCGCAGCCTCTTGCGGCTTCTGGAGAGACGGGGAAGACATGATCCCGATGCCGCAGGGACCGCCCTGCCCAGCTCCACTTGCTGAGCCGCTCTGACTGCTCCCTGCCTTCAGGCGCAGATCGAGACGTGCAATGTTGTCGCACTTCTAGCTGCTCCGAACCGGGAGATCGTTGAGCATGGATGGCGCCTGGATGTCGGCTCAAGTATGGTTGCATGGCTAGAGGAGATCAACTGATGGCCCGTCCGCTCCACCGCGCTGCTTGCGCCGCATTGCTGGCGCTGACCGCCGGCGCCACGCAGGCAGCAACGCTCGACTACAGCCGCCTCGTCGCATTCGGAGACAGCCTCACCGATAACGGCAACGCCTATTCTCTTTCGCTCGGCCTCGTCCCGGAGGATCCCCCATATTACAAGGGCCGCTTTTCCGACGGCCCGATCTGGTACGACCACGTTGCGCGCGCTTTCCGGGCGGAGGACCTCAGGACCCGAAACTACGCGATCGGCGGTGCTCGCGCCCGCACCAATCTCGATCCTATCCCGGACCTTTGGGCGCAGCGCCGCATCTTCCTGAACAAGGGAAAGCCCGATCCGGACACGCTTCCCGCGTTCTTTATCGGCGGCAATGACCTGCTGGACCGTGTCGGGCGCTCATCGATCCGCAGAGTTGCGCGCAAGGCCGCCGCCGAAGTTATTGACGCCGCGGACTCGCTGCGCCGCAACGGGGTCGAGACTTCGCTGATCTTCAATATGCCCAATCTGGCCGACATCCCGCGCTACGCAACCGCCTCGGACGGCAAGCGCCGCTCAGCGACGCGCGGGTCAATCAAGTTCAACAACCGCCTTGCGCGGGGGATCGAGGAACTGCGCGGAAAGGGCATGACGGTAGTCGAAGTGGACACATTCGGCCTTTTCTCCAGCGTCGTGGCGAACCCGAGTTCTTTCGGCATCACCAACTTGACGAAGCCTTGCCTGAAGGATGGCCGCAACAGATGCACGGCCGATGAGGCAGCCCGCAGCGCCTTCGCCGATTCCATTCACCCGAGCGCGACGCTGCATGCTATCTTGGGTTCCCATGTGTTGGACCTGCTAAACGCCTCTGCGTCGGCGGTCGGCGTCGCTGGCCCGATTCCCGCGTCGACCGTCATGCGGACCCCGGTCGCGGCCGTCGCTCCGGTACCGCTTCCCGCCCCCGCCGCGCTGCTCATCGTCGGTTTCGGCGCCCTCGCTCTCGCGAGTCGCCGCCGCGGCTTCCGATTGCGCCAGGCGGCCTGAGTGAACCGCAGAGCGGCGGCGCTCGTGGGGCAGACTGGTCGCGGTGAGGCGCATCGGCGTCCATGCTGTCGGGGAAGTCCGTCGATGCGACTATCGTCGCCGGTCCCTCTCGATTTCCAAGCGCTTCCGGTCAAACATGGTTCTGCCGAGGCTGCGCCGAATTTCTGGAAGGGGCCTCAACCGACGACAGATACAGGCGCACAGCAAGCGAAATGGTCCCGATCTGCGTATCTCCATACAGGCCCGCGGCATCGAGAAGGCCGCATCTTCGAGGCCGGACACACGACCGCACCTGACCAAATGCTCGACCGTTGCCAAGAAAGTGCTTGCATCCGAGGGGGCGTCCATACACGTCCGCACTGACCGCTAGCCGTTCCACCGCCATGAGGGCAGTGGCGCGCATGCCGCGTTCGGCGGCGTTGTTGTCCAGTTCCAGAATGCCGTTGTCGAGGTAGGGACGCAGGCGATCCATCCGTGCCAGGGCATAGCAGATGGCGGCCGCGAGCGAGGATTTGCCCGAGATCGTGGTGAGTTGCAGGGCAAGCCATACCTCAAGGTCGTCGAAGACCGGAGCCGCATGTGCCTTGCGAAGCTCGACCCGGACAATTGGTGGCGAACCTCTGGCCTCTTTCTCGACGGCATAGAGTTGGGCGATCCGGCCGATGGCCTCCTCAGCTATCGGCGAGGCCTGCGACCGATGGATGTCGACGAACTTGCGCCAGACATGGGCCATGCAGGCGACTTCGCGGATCGAGCCGGACCGGTAGAGGTCCTCCAACCCGGCATAGCCATCGGCATGCATTCAGCCATGGTATCGGGCGAGGTGATCCTTGGGATGCTGGCCCTTGCGGTCGCCGGAGAAGCGATACCAGGCGGCCGGTGGGGCGTCGCCACCCCAGGGCCGTTCGTCGCGGGCATAGGTCCAGAGGCGCGCTGTCTGGGTTTTACCAGTGCCGGGGACAGCATGCTGATCGGCGTGTCGTCGGCGAAGATCGCTTCGGCGTACAGGAAATGGCGCCCGATGGCATCGGCCAGCGGTTCCAGCAGGGCGGTGGTCTTGCCAACCCAGTCGGCCAAGGTCTCTGGCGATAGAGCGGCGGATGGTCGGCGTATTTGCTGACCAGCACATGGGCGAGCAGGCCGACCGCCGCAATCGGCACAGGCATCGGAGCGAGGGGTCAGTTCCACGTCCATCCGCGGGATGTGGTCCGGGATCGGACGACGCTTGGGTTTGTCCTTCTCCTCGATGTCCGGCAGCTTCATCCGCGCCGTCATCGCGGCGGCGGCGATCTCGCTGGTCTCAAGTGCTTCAACACCCGCTATCTTGGCACATCGATGCCGTCGGGGGGGTGCGTCCACCCCATCGGTTACGCCTAGGACATTTCTGGGGAGTGCGAAGAGGGCATCCATATGGCTCCTGAAGAGGCGGTTCGCCGTGCCCGATTTTGTCTCTTGCGCCCCCTTGGCCAGTGCGTATATCAGAACTCACGGAGCGCGGGCGTAGCTCAGGGGTAGAGCACAACCTTGCCAAGGTTGGGGTCGAGAGTTCGAATCTCTTCGCCCGCTCCAATAAAGCCAAGCACTTACGAGCAAATCGAGGCGCCGAGGGGTGCCTCGTACCGTTTCGCGTTCCGAAACGCAGGAGCGCGGCGTATCAGGCGGCCTGGGCCGGCTCCTGTTTGCGGACCCGGTCGACGCCCGCACTCCCGCTGGTTGGCCTTCGCGTCGCTGATCCGCTCCTTGCTCCGGTGCCGCCCGGAATTGCGCGGTCGCGCCGAGCATTGTGAAGATCAGCTCGGCGGCGACCGCCTTGACGACGCCGCGCGCTGACGGCCAACACCACCGCCTCATTGACCGAGAAGATCGGCGCCGCCGCCCGCCGCGCCGCCGCCCCCGGCGCCGAGATCACTGCCGTCAATCCTACGACCGATCCGGTCAGCATCGAGGGTTACTATCTCGACCTCGAGAAGGGCGACCCCGACAGCCGCGCGAAGATCGCGGAGGACATCCGATCGGGATCCTCCCGCCACGCCCCGACCTACGGCTACGGCTGGACGCTCCGCTCGTACTCGAACGCCGTCTCATCGCTGCGGATGATCTTGCGCATCGTCTTGCGCGAGACGTGCAGCTCCGGGCAAATCTCTTGCTCGTCCTACCTCGCACGAAGAACTCGCGGCGCACCCGCGCTGTCTTATTCACGCCCTCCATTTCCCGCCCGCCGGTCGTCTCCCCAGGAGGGGAAGTCTCCACACACGCGCGACAGGGGGTCGCCGATCCTCCCGCTCAGGGGTCAACTCCAAGGACGAAGATCCCGAAGAGCGAGATTCAGGTTGCCCATGGTGTTACGCATCTGGGACCGTTTCATCCGGCACCGCCCGCGGCCTATGGCCGTTTCAGGCCCGCCGGTCTTGGACGGCGAGAGGCGGAAAGCAGCTATCTTGTCTGCGCCGGAGAAGCTAGTCCGTTGCTGTTCGCATCTCGACGAAACGCCGCGTGATCCGCTCCATGTTCTGCTCCAACCAGCCCGCCATAGCTTCTTCCTCGCGAAGCGACGCCTCCAGATCCGGCTGAAGTTCCGCCCTGCCCGCCATGCCGGCGAGGACGATCAGTGTCCGGTACGTCGTAATCTCGAGATGTTCGGTCATCACGTCAGCGGCGACAGCCTTCAGCACGGCGTCGGTGCTGAAGCTCTGCGTCGAAGACTGGGTCACGCCCATGATGCTCAAAAGCGTGTCCTTGACGGCAGACGCCGACTCCCCACAGGCCTCGAGCGCGGCTTCTATGCGGCGTGCCTGGCCACTACTTTCCTTAATGTGCTTCGTTACCCTGTCGCGGAGTTCGGGAAACTCGCTGAACAGATCAAGCTGGGCTTCCAGGACCGCGACGACCTGCATCTCCAGCGCGTGCGCGTTTTGCAGGTTGGCAGTCAGCGTATCATGAGCAGCTTTCGCGAGGGGCGATGACGAGGTCGTGCTGTCAGAGGGCATTGAACATTCTCCTGCTGTCGGGAAGAACAGTCTCGCCGAGCGTTTGTTCCAGGCCTTAATCCACGTCATTGGCGGCGACCGTGGCAGCGAAACAGCGACTGTGCATCTTCGATCGCTCCGCTCGCACCATTGTCTGATGATCCCCGAGGTGCAGCAGCAAGCCTGCGGCTGCTCTGCGGTCGGTTCGCCTGCCAGTGAACTGGCCCCAGTTTCAACCTGACAGCCGGCACAGGCGGGCAGCCTTGGCAACGAAAGCGCGTGGACGTGGTTGTAACCACTCTAGCCGCAGCCATCGGGAGGGCGTTCATGACCCCCAAGCTCAAGCCCATCGAGCAGCAGACCATCGTCATCACCGGCTCCAGTTCCGGAATCGGCCTCGCAACGGCGCGCGCGGCTGCCAAGGGGGGAGCGCAGGTCATGCTGGCCGCAAGAGACGCCGACGCTCTATCCGCCATCTGCAGCGAGATCCGAGCCGCCGGTGGAACGGCAGACTTCCTCCAGACCGATGTTGGCGAAGAACAGCAGGTCGAGCAACTGGAGCGGCGGACAGTAGAGCGCTTCGGCGGCTTCGACACCTGGGTCAACAACGCCGGGATTGGTCTGATCAGCACTGCAGAGAAGACCTCGGCAGAGGACCATTCGGTGCTGTTTCAAACCAATTACTTCGGGCTGGTTTACGGCTCGCTTGCAGCCGTCAGGAGCTTTCGCGAGCGTGATGCTTCCGGCGCGCTGATCAATGTGGGCTCGGTGGTCGGCGACATTCCAATGCCTCTTTCCGTGGCCTATTCCGCGACGAAGCATGCCGTAAAAGGCTTTACGGACGGGCTGAGGGTCGAACTGATGCATGAGGAGCTTCCGATCTCCGTTACTCTGATAAAGCCGTCTTCGATCGACACCAGGTTCTTCGATCACAACAAGAGCAACATGGGCGGGCTTGGGGTGGCGCCCGGCCCGTCATACACTCCGGAAGTCGTAGCGGACGCTATCATCTACGCCGCACAGCACTCGAAGCGTCATCTTCCTGTGGGATCTACGGCCGTGGCCGCGCCTGTAGGGCAGTGGTTGGCCCCTGGCGCAGCCGACAAGCGGCTGGCGGCGTTGCGCCTCGAAGATCTGGTGGACTTCGGGCACCGGCCGGTCGCCGAAAGCCTCCGCAATGTTCCTGCCGAAGGGCACGAAACGTCCCGGTTCGGACGCGGTCGACGCTGGAGCGCCAGCACCGCCGCCCAGACAAACCCGACCGTTTGGCGCGGCGGCGTCCTGCTTGGTCTCGGCCTGTCTGCCGCTCTCGCTGTGGCCGTCGCGAGGCGGTCGCGCAGCGGGACCGTACGCTGGTAGCGGCAGATCCGGGGTTCCATTCCGTAGCCCGGGCGGGGGCGGCGCAGCGAACGGCGTGCGTAGCGACCGGCGGCTATCGGGTGGTGCGCTTAGTTCAGGAGCGATTCTATCCGGCGCGTGATCTTCTGCGAGGCCGGGTCGGTCATGGCCCCCCATGTGTCGACGATCTGTCCGTCGGGCCCCAGCAGGATCTTGTTGAAGTTCCAGCCGGGGACGAACCCGGACTGGTCGCGAACCGCACGGTAGAACGGATGCGCTTCGGCTCCACGAACGCTGGTGATCGCAGTCATCGGCAGGTCGAGGTCGAAGTTGACCTCGCAGAAGTTCTTGACGGCTTCCTCGCTTCCAAGCTCCTGCAGGAAGTCATTGGAAGGCACCGCCAGCACAATCAGTCCGCGGTCCCGGTAGCGGTCGAAGAGATCCTGAAGGTCGTCGTATTGCCCGGTGAACGCGCAGCGGGATGCAGTGTTCACGACGAGCACCGGGCGGCCGCGCCAGTCTTGCAGGGAGATCTCGCCGCCGTCGATGGATCGGAAGGTGCCGCCGACCGGGCCGGCGGTAGCGCCGGATCCCAGAGCGAAAAGGAAGAGGGCGAGCACGAATTGTCGCATGTTTGCTCCGGCGCCGGCGTCATCGTCTGGTCCTGTCTATAGACCAAGGCGCGGCTCCGGAGCGATCACCGTCGCGTGAAACCGGGCTCGTGGCGCGGTCCTGGAACGGTCGCACGATGCGACCGAATTCAAGTGCTTGAAATAAAATAGAAATTCGGAAGACCTCAGTCCAGCTTCGCCGCGAAGGCGCGCAGGGCGGGCAGCGGTCCATCGCTGTGTGACCATACCTCTTCGCCGAGCGCGACGAAATCGGCGCTGGCGGCGATTTCGCGCATCGCATCGAGCGTCAGGCCGCCTTCGGCGACCACGGGCGTTTCGATCATGTCGGACCACCAGCGGAAGAGGTCGAGCGGCGCCTGGGCGCCGTCGCCGAGGCCGGTCGGGCCGACGGGCCCGAAGCTGACGTAGTCGGCGCCGATCTCGGCGGCGGTCATCCCGTCGTGGCGCGAATCCCGCGCATGGGCGCCGACGATCGCATCGGGCCCCAGTTCCGCGCGAGCCGTGCGCACCCGGCGCGCCCCATCGGCCAGATGCACGCCGTCGAGGCCGGCGCGTTTGGCGAGCAGGATATGCTCGGCGACCACCAGCGGCACGTCGCGCGCGTGGCAGATCGCCCGCAGCGCGTCGGCCGAGCGCAGGATCTCGTCTTCGGACGCGGTCGCGAGCGACAGGCGGACGCAGGCGATCTCGACGCTGTCCAGCAGTTGCGCCAGCACGTCCCCGAACGCCTCCCGCGACAGGATCGGCGGCGTGACGAGATAGAGTTGAGCGCGCTGCGGCGCGGCGGGCATCGTCCCGCGCGCCTAGCGCTTCAGGACGGAAAGGCCGGCGAACATCGCGTCCTCGCCGAGATCCTCCTCGATCCGGATCAGCTGGTTGTACTTCGCGAGGCGGTCCGAGCGCGACAGCGAGCCGGTCTTGATCTGGCCGCAATTGGTGGCGACCGCGAGATCGGCGATGGTCGAGTCCTCGGTCTCGCCGGAGCGATGCGACATCACGGCCGTGTAGCCGGCGCGATGCGCCATGTCGACGGCGGCGAGCGTCTCGGTCAGCGTCCCGATCTGGTTGACCTTGACCAGGATCGAGTTGCCGACGCCGGCCACGATGCCGCGCTCGAGGCGTTCGGTGTTGGTGACGAAGAGATCGTCGCCGACAAGCTGGCAGGACCCGCCGATCGCGTCGGTCAGGAGCTTCCAGCCGTCCCAGTCGTCCTCGGACATGCCGTCCTCGATCGAGATGATCGGGTAGCTGTCGACCAGCCCGGCGAGATAGTCGGCGTTCTCGGCGGCGGTCAGGACGCGGCCCTCGCCCTTCATGTCGTATCGGCCGTCGGAGAAGTACTCGGTCGCCGCGCAGTCGAGCGCGAGGAAGACGTCCTCGCCCGGGCGGTAGCCGACCGCCTCGATGCTCTTGACGATGAAGTCGAGCGCGTCGCGGGTCGAGCGCAAGTTGGGCGCGAAACCGCCCTCGTCGCCGACGTTGGTGTTGTGCCCGGCCTGCGCGAGGCCCTTCTTCAGCGCGTGGAAGATCTCGGCGCCCATGCGGACCGCGTCGCGCAGGCTGTCCGCGCCGACCGGCATGATCATGAATTCCTGGATGTCGATCGGGTTGTCCGCGTGCTCGCCGCCGTTGATGATGTTCATCATCGGCACCGGCAGCACGCGCGCGGCGGCGCCGCCGACATAGCGGTAGAGGGGCGTGCCAAGGCTGGCCGCGGCGGCCTTGGCCGTGGCGAGGCTGACGCCGAGGATCGCGTTCGCGCCGAGCTCGCTCTTGTTCGGCGTGCCGTCGAGGTTGCACAAGACCCGGTCGATCCGGATCTGGTCGGTGGCGACGAGGCCGGTCAGCGCGTCGCAGATCTCGCGGTTGACCGCGTCGACCGCCTTCAGCACGCCCTTGCCGCCGTAGCGCTTCTGGTCGCCGTCGCGCAGTTCCACCGCCTCATGCGCCCCGGTCGAGGCGCCCGACGGCACGGCCGCGCGCCCCATGGCGCCGTCCTCGAGCATCACGTCGACCTCGACGGTCGGATTGCCGCGGCTGTCCAGAATTTCGCGCGCCACAACGTCGATGATGACCGACATGCCCTTGTTCTCCCCGCCTGATCCCCTGTGATCGCGAACAGCCTTAGCCGAAAGCTCGGACGCGCAAAACAGCAAATAGCGGCGTCGGCGCTTTGGGGGGCGGGGCCGGCGTCACTCGGCGAGGATCAGGACGTCGCTGGCGGAAAAGCCGATCTCGACGCTCTGGCCGGCCGAGGGCGGCGGCAGCGCGGCGCGGTTGAACGTGTCGAGCGACAGTTTCTGGTCGCCGACGCGGGTGCGCACGCGCACGACCGATCCGAGGAAGTCGACGTCGGAGACCTCGCCGTGCAGCACGGCGTCCTGGCCCGGCAGGGCCCCGAGCGTCACCTGCTCGGGGCGCAGCGCAACTGCGAGGCCTCCGCCCGAGCCCGCCGGCACCGGGCGGCCCAGCGCGATCTCCTGGCCGCCGATGCTGACCCGGCCCGCCGGCCCGTCGAGGACGCGGGCCTCCATCACGTTCAGCGTGCCGACGAAGCCGGCGACGAAGCGGGTGGCCGGGCGGTTGTAGATCTCGAACGGCGCGCCGACCTGCTCGGCGACGCCGCCGTTCATCACGACGATGCGGTCGGACATCGACAGCGCCTCTTCCTGGTCGTGGGTGACGAAGATCGTCGTGATGCCGAGCTCGCGCTGGATCGCACGGATCTCCTGGCGCAGCGACACGCGGATCTTGGCGTCGAGCGCGGAGAGCGGCTCGTCGAGCAGCAGGACCTTCGGCCGGACGGCGAGCGCGCGCGCGAGCGCCACGCGCTGCTGCTGGCCGCCGGACAGCTGGAACGGGTAGCGCGCGCCGAGGTCCGGCAGGCGGATGAGGCCGAGCATCTCGTCGACGCGCCTGGCGATGTCGGCGCGCGGGGCGCCGGCGACGCGCAGGCCGAAGGCGACGTTCTCGGCCACGGTCAGGTTCGGAAACAGCGCGTAGGCCTGGAACACCATGCCGACGTTGCGCTGGCTCGGCCGGAGCGACGTGACGTCGCGGCCGTCGATCCGGATGCCGCCGGCCGACGGGATCTCGAAGCCCGCGACCATGCGCAGCACGGTCGTCTTGCCGCAGCCGGAAGGCCCGAGCAGCGTGACGAACTCGCCCTGGCCGATGTCGAGGTCGAAGGAGCGCACGACCTGGTTGGGGCCGAAGCTCTTCTGCAGGCCGGAGAGTTCCAGGAAGGCCATCGACGGTTACCTCGGAGCGACGGTGAATTTCTGCAGCCGGGTGACCAGCGAGATCAGGCCCATGCAGGCCCAGGTGATCGCGAAGGCGATGACGGCGAGGGCTGCCGGCTCGTAGGCGCGGTTGGCGCCGAGGACCTGCAGGTAGGGGCCGAAGGCCGGGCGGTTCAGCAGCGCCGCCATCGTGAACTCGCCGATGACGATGGCGAAGGTCAGGAACGCGCCCGACAGCACCGCGACCAGCACGTTCGGCAGGATCACGCGCGCGAGGATCGTGATCCAGCCGGCGCCGAGGCTCTGCGCCGCCTCGGTCAGCGTGGCGACGTCGATCGTGCGCAGGCCGGTGTCGACGGCGCGGTACATGTAGGGCAGGGCGAGCATCGCGTAGCCCATCAGGAGCAGGAAGTTGGTGCCGGTCGCCGAGCCGGTCAGCGGCAGGATCGACGAGGTGTTGTAGAGCCGGATGTAGCCGAACACGACGACGATGGCCGGGATCACCAGCGGCAGCAGCGTGATGAACTCGATGACCGGGCGCCAGCGCGGCAGCTTCAGCCGCACCCAGTAGGCGGTCGGCACGACGATCAGCACGCCGACGACGATCGTGCAGCAGCGCCAGGACGACCGAATAGGTGAACGTCGCCTGGAACTGCGGATCGGCGAGCACGACGCGGTAGGCGTCGAAGCTGAGCTCGCCCCGGCGCATCTTCAGCGAGAAGTGGAAGGTGCCGATCAGCGGCAGCGCGAAGTAGACGAGGCCGACCGCGAAGGCGATCCAGGCCCAGGCGCGGCCCGGCCTCATTTCAGCCACCGCTCGGCGCGGATGCGCATGACGATGTAGATCGTGTTGGCGATCGCGGTGACGACGATCATGCCGAAGGCGAGCGCGTAGCCCAGATGCGGGTCGTTCAGCACGTCGCCGCGGATCTGCGCGAAGAGCAGGATCGGCACGATGCCGAGCGACGAGCCGGTCAGCGCGTAGGCGGTCGCGACGGCGCCGAAGGCGTTGGCGAAGAGCAGCGCGAAGGTGCCGAGCAGCGTCGGCCACAGGATCGGGAGCGCGACCATGCGCCAGTACTGGAAGCCGGAGGCGCCGAGGATCTCGGCGGCCTCGCGCCATTCGCGCTTCAGCCCGTCGAGCGCGGGCGCGACGATCAGGACCATCAGCGGGATCTGGAAGAACAGGTAGGTGATCGTCAGGCCCCAGAACGACAGCAGGTTGAAGCCGAGCGCGTAGATGTTGACGCCGAACCAGTCGCGCAGCAGCACCGTCACGAGCCCGAGGCGGCCCAGCGTCGCGAGGAAGGCGAAGGCGAGCGGCACGCCGGCGAACTGCGAGGCGACGCCGGAGAAGGTCGAGATCGGCCCGCGCAGCCAGGGCGGCAGGCCGCCGATCGTCATGGCCCAGGCGATGAAGAAGCCGACGAGGCAGCCGAGCAGGGCCGAGGCGACGCTGATGCGGATCGAGATCCAGAAGGCGTTGAGGATCGACGGGCGGAACAGTCCGGCGACGTTGTCGAGCGTGAAGGCGCCCGAGGGGTCGCGGAAGGCGCCGATCACGATCTGCATCGTCGGCAGGATCAGGAACAGCAGCGCGAAGAGCAGGAACGGCGTGACGCCGAGCCAGGCCCAGCTGCGCCGGGGCGCGGCGCCGGAAGGCGGGGAGGCGGGGGCGGCGGTCAACGTCACTTGGCGCGATGCGGTCGGGTTCCCGCGGGCGGAGCCGCGGGAACCCGCGGTCTCATTCGGAGACGTTCGCGCCGACGGTCGAGTCCCAGCCGCCGGTGATGACCGGGTTCATCGCCGACTGCTCTTCGAGTGTCGGGAACACCGCGGCCTCGTAGGCGGCCGCCGGCGGCAGCGCGTCGAGCAGCTCCTGCGGGACGACGCCGCGCTCGACCATGTCGTTGAAGCGGATCGGGTGGCAGTAGCCCTTGAGCCATTCCAGCTGGCCCTCGTCCGAGTAGATGAACTCCATCCAGAGCTTGGCGGCGTTCGGATGCGGCGCATAGGCCGAGATCGCCTGGACATAGACGCCGGCGAGCACGCCCGACGCAGGCACGACAACCTCGATCGGGGGGTTGCCGTTCAGCGCGTCCCGGCCGGAAAGCGCGTTGTAGTCCCACCAGATCACGATCGGCGTCGCGCCCTGCGCCAGCGTGCCGGACTTGCCGATCACCGGCACGAAGTTTCCGGCGGCGTTCAGCTCCTTGAAGAACTCGAGGCCCTTCTCGCCGGCGTCCGCGCCGCCCTCGCCGCCGCGCGCGAGGCCCGCCGCGTAGACGCCGAGGATCGCCTGGTTCGACGCGCGCGGATCGCCCGCCAGCGCCACGGCATTCGCGAATTCCGGCTTCAGCAGATCCTCCCAGTCCGCCGGCGCTTCCTCGATGATGTCGGAATTCACCGCGAAGCTGAGTACGCCGTAGTAGTCGCCGTACCAGTGACCCTCGGGATCCTTCACGGCCTCGGGAATCGTGTCCCATGTCGAGACCTTGTAGGGCATCAGCAGCCCTTCGCCCTGGGCGGCGGGACCGAAGGAGAAGCCGACGTCGAGAACGTCCGGGGCCTGTGGCCCGGTGTTGTCCCTATTGGCGCGGACCGCTTCGAGTTCGTCGGCCGAGCCCGCATCCGGGTTCAGTTCGTTGACGGTGATGAACGGATACTTTTCCTTGAAGGCTTCGATCATGCCGCCGTAGTTGCACCAGTCGTGGGGCAGGGCGATCGTCGTCAGCATGCCCTCGGCGCGCGCGCCCTCGACGAGTTCGTCGAGGGTCTGCGCGCCGGCCGGCAGCGCCAGCCCCATCACAAGTCCGGCCAGGATCGTCGTCGATTTCAGATGCGTCATGCTTGAACCCCTCTGCAGTCAGCTCGCGTCGCGCGGGCGGTCGGATCCGGCGCATTCCGGCCCCGCAGGAGGCCGTCGCGCCGCGTCGCGCGAGAGTTAACGCCGATTCATGTCGGTCTCGCAACAGCCATCGCCGCGGCCCCGGGACCGTCCGCAGCGGCGTCCACAGAAGCGACGGCGGCGCAGAGTGTGGCATTTCGCGCATAGGTTGATCAAATTCGCGGCGGGGCGCCGCGCCGGGGGGCTGCGGGCCTTTACCCTGTGCGCGGCGCGCGCCTATAACACCCGGCGGCTGGCGCAATTTCTCAAAAATGTTCCCGGGCTCCGCACCGGGTCGAGGTCGAAGGGCAGAGGCGATGTTTGGCGCATTTGGCGGTATGTTCACCTCTGATATGGCGATCGACCTCGGGACGGCGAACACGCTGATCTACGTCAAGGGCAAGGGGATCGTGCTGAACGAGCCCTCGGTCGTCGCTTATCACCTGAAGGACGGCAAGAAGCGGGTCCTGGCCGTCGGCGACGAGGCAAAGCTGATGCTGGGCCGCACGCCGGGGTCGATCCAGGCGATCCGGCCGATGCGCGACGGCGTGATCGCCGATTTCGACGTCGCCGAGGAGATGATCAAGCACTTCATCCGCAAGGTGCACCGGCGCGGCGCCTGGGCCAAGCCGAAGATCATCTGCTGCGTCCCGCACGGCGCGACGCCGGTCGAGAAGCGCGCGATCCGCGAGAGCATGATCGCCGCGGGCGCGCGCCGCGCCGGGCTGATCGCCGAGCCGATCGCCGCGGCGATCGGGGCAGGGATGCCGATCACCGAGCCGACCGGCAACATGGTCGTCGACATCGGCGGCGGCACGACCGAGGTCGCCGTCCTGTCGCTTGGCGACGTGGTCTACGCCAAGTCGGAGCGGGTCGGCGGCGACAAGATGGACGAGGCGATCATCGGCTACCTGCGGCGGCAGCATAACCTGCTGATCGGCGAGGCCACTTCCGAGCGGATCAAGACGACGATCGGCACGGCGCGCATGCCCGACGACGGCCGCGGCGCGTGGATGGAGGTGCGCGGGCGCGACCTCCTGAACGGCGTGCCGAAGGAACTGGAGATCAGCCAGGGCCAGATCGCCGAGGCGCTGTCCGAGACGGTCCAGACGATTGTCGAGGCGGTGATCACCGCGCTGGAGCAGACGCCGCCCGACCTCGCGGCGGACATCGTCGATCGCGGCGTGATGCTGACCGGCGGCGGCGCGCTGCTCGGCGACATCGACCTTGCGCTGCGCGAGCAGACCGGGCTCGCGATCTCGATCGCGGAGGAGCCGCTGAACTGCGTCGCCATCGGCACCGGCAAGTCGCTGGAATTTGAACACCAGCTCGCGCATGTGATAGACTTCGGCGCCTGAACGCAGACTAAGATCTGCGGCGGTTCCGACCGGCTTTCGGTCAGAGGCAAACAGCGTGGCACTCCATACCGACCAGACACCGGACTACCTGCGCGGCGTGCGGCGGGTGCTGGTGGCGGCATCGGCGCTGGCGCTGATCGCGCTGTTCCTGATCTGGCGCATCGACAACGCGCGGGTCGAGCAGTTGCGCATCAGCCTGATCGACCGCTTCGTGCCGAGTTTCGAGTGGACGCTGAAGCCGGCCGCGTCCGCGGTCCGCCTGGTTTCCGACTTCCAGTCCTATGCGCGGGTCTACGAGCAGAACGCCGAGTTGCGCCGGGAGCTGCAGCGGATGCAGGGCTGGCGCGAGGCGGCGTTGCAGCTCGAGCAGAAGAACGCCCAGCTGCTCGCGCTGAACAACGTCCGGCTGAACCCGCGGCTGACCTTCGTCACGGCGGAGGTCATGTCGGACGCGGGCTCGCCGTTCCGGCGCTCGGTCATGGTCAATGTCGGACGCGTCGACGGCGTGACGGACGGCGCCGCGGTCGTGGACGGGCTGGGGCTGGTCGGCCGGATCGCGGGGGTCGGCGCGCGCTCGGCGCGGGTCATCTTGCTCAGCGACGGGTCGAGCCGCGCGCCGGTCACCGTGCAGCCGTCCGGCCAGCGCGCGATCCTGACCGGAGACAACCGCGCGGCCCCGACGCTGGAGTTTCTCGAGCAGCCCGACACGGTGCGTCCGGGCGACCGGGTGGTGACGTCCGGGGATGGCGGCCTGTTTCCGCCCGAGATCCTGATCGGGCAGGCGGCGCTCGGCCCTGACGGGCGTCTGCGCGTGCTGCTCGCCGCGGATTTCCGTCGGCTCGACTTCGTGCGGGTGATCCGGCAGCCGCCGCCGGCCGTCGTGGAGGGGCCTGGCGGGATCGTCGGCCCGCTGCTGCCTCCAGGCGCGGGCGCGCTTGCTCCGACCGCCGCGGCGGAGGCCGTGCGATGAGCAGCGGCCGGCGCCGGCACGGCGCGACGTTCGAGGCGGTCGCGGTGCTGATCCTCGCGCTGGCCGGGATCTACGTGGCGCTGCTTCCGCTGGGAAGCGGAACATGGACGCTGCCGGCCCCGGACCTGGCGTTCTGCCTCGTCGTCGTCTGGGTCGCCCGCCGTCCCGCCGAGGCGCCGCTCTGGGCGGTGTTGCTGATCGGGCTGGCCGGAGATCTGCTGATGTCGCGCCCGCTGGGGCTGGGCGCGCTGGGGCTGCTGCTCGCGACCGAGGCGATGCGGCGGGGCGCCGGCGCCTGGCCGGCGTCGGGCGCGTTCGCGGTAGAGTGGCTGGTCGCGACCGCGCTGTTCCTGGCCGTGACGCTGGGGGCGTATCTGGCGCTGGAGGTTACGCTGGCGGACAGCCCCGGGCTGGGCCCGGTGCTGCGGCTGGCGCTGTCGACGGCGCTCGCGTATCCGCTGGTCGCCGCGCTGGCGGTCTGGGGGCTGGGTCTGCGCGGCGGGCCGCGGTCGCGCGGCGGCGACCGGCTGGGGCGGCTGTCGTGAAGGGCGAGGATCGCGCCGCGCCGCCGCCGCGGATCACGCGGCGCGCGTTGATGCTGCTCGGCCTGCAGGCCGGCGTGATCGGCGGGCTCGCCTGGCGGATGCGCCAGATCCAGCTGGTCGAGACCGAGCGCTACCGGCTGCTGGCGGAGGAGAACCGGGTCAATCTGCGGCTGATCCCGCCGGCGCGAGGGCTGGTCTACGACCGGAACGGCCACCCGCTGGCGCTGAACCGGCAGAACTACCGGATCGTGATGGTGCGCGAGCAGGCCGGAGAGCCGGAGGCCGTGCTGGCGCGACTCGCCCGGATCATCGAGCTTCCGATCGAGCGGCAGGAGCGGGCGCTGAAGGAGATGCGCGGGCGCAGCGCCTTCGTGCCGGTCGTCGTCACCGAGCACCTGACCTGGGACGACGTCGCGCGGGTCTCGGCGAACGCGCCGGTGCTGCCGGGCGTGATCGCCGAGGTCGGGCTCAGCCGGTACTATCCGGACGGGTATTCCACCGCGCATGTCGTCGGCTACGTGGGGCCGGTCTCGGAGACCGATCTCGCCAAGCTCGAGGATCCCGATCCGGTCCTGCAGATCCCGCGGTTCCAGATCGGCAAGACCGGCGTCGAGCATCGGCTGGAGCCGCGCCTGCGGGGCCATGCGGGGACGATGCGGATCGAGGTCAGCGCGGCGGGCCGGGTCATGCGCGAGCTTGACCGGGTCGAGGGCACGGCGGGCCGCGACCTGCAGCTGACGATCGACGCCGGGGTGCAGAATTTCGCGATGCAGCGCATGATGGGCGAGAGCGCGTCGGCCGTCGTCATCGATGTGCGTAACGGCGACCTGATCGCGATGGCGTCGTCGCCGGGTTTCGATCCCAACAGCTTCGTCTTCGGCATCGGGTCGCGCGAGTGGAGCGGGCTGCTCAATGACGAGTACAAGCCGCTGGCGAACAAGTCGGTGTCGGGCGCCTATCCGCCCGGCTCGACGTTCAAGATGGTCGTCGCGCTCGCGGCGCTGGAGGCGGGCGTGATGCGGGCGGGGGATGCCGTCCATTGCGGCGGCTCGACGCAGCTCGGCAACCGGCGGTTCCATTGCTGGAAGCGGGGCGGCCATGGATCAGTCGACCTGCGCAAGAGCCTGAGCCAGTCCTGCGACGTCTACTACTACGAGATGGCGCGCCGGGTCGGCGCGGACGCGATCTCGGCGATGGCCAAGCGGCTCGGGCTCGGCGTGCGACACGACCTGCCGTTGCCGGCGATCTCGGAAGGCCTGATGCCGGACCGCGCCTGGAAGCAGACGGTCCGCGACGAAGCCTGGACCGTGGGCGACAGCTTCAACTACGGCATCGGGCAGGGGTTCACGCTGGCTTCGCCGCTGCAGCTCGCGGTCATGGCCGCGCGGATCGCGACCGGGACCGCCGTCGCGCCGCGGCTGATCCGGTCAGTGGGCGGCGTTCCGGAGCCGGAGCCGGAGCCGCCGGCGCTGGACATTCCGCCGGCGATGCTGGCCCTCGTGCGCGACGGCATGTTCGCGGTGTCGAACGAGGGCACGGCCTACCGGTCGCGCATCTTCGACCCGGAGAACAAGATGGCGGGCAAGACCGGGACCAGCCAGGTGCGCATCATCACGCCGGCAGAACGCGCGGCTGGCGTGACGCGCAACGAGCAGCTGCCCTGGAACCGACGCGACCATGCGCTGTTCGTCTGCTTCGCCCCGTACGACAATCCGCGCTACGCCTGCGCGCAGATCGTCGAGCATGGCGGCGGCGGTTCGGCCGTCGCGGCGCCGATCGCGCGCGATATCCTGATGCGCGCGCTCTATGGCGGCCTGCCGCCGCTCGACGCCTATCCGCCGGACCAGAGGGACGCCGCAGAGCAGATGATGCGAAACCTCGCGCCGCTGCCGAGCTCAGAGCCGCCCGAACCGCAGCAGGACCAAGCATGAGCCTCGCGGAGACCGGACGCGGCCCGAAGGGGGCGCTGGGCAAGATCCTGGCGCTGAACTGGCCGGTCATCGTGCTGCTCCTCGCGGTCGCGGCGATGGGCTTCCTGATGCTGTTCTCGGTCGCCGGCGGGGCGCTCGACCCCTGGGCGCGGCCGCAGATGCTTCGGTTCGGAGTCGGGCTGGTCGCGATGCTCGCCGTCGCAGCCATCCCTGTCCGGTTCTGGCGCATGATTGCGCCCCTCGCCTATGCGGGCGCGCTGGCGCTGCTCGTGGTCGTCGAGCTGTTCGGCAGCATCGGCATGGGGGCGCAGCGCTGGATCGACCTCGGCTTCATCGTGCTGCAGCCGTCCGAGCCGATGAAGATCGCGCTGGTGATGGCGCTGGCCGCTTACTACGCCTGGCTCGATCCGGAAAAGGCGTCGCGGCCGCTCTGGGTGATCCCGCCGCTGGCGATGATCCTGGTCCCGGTCGGGCTGGTCCTGATCCAGCCGGACCTCGGAACCTCGATCCTGCTGTTGCTGGGCGGCGGGGCGGTGATCTTCCTGGCCGGCGTGAGCCTGTGGTACTTCGCGGCCGCGGCGGTCTCGGCCGCCGCGGTGGTGACGGCGGTGCTGAAATCGCACGGCACCTCGTGGCAGTTGATCGAGGACTACCAGTTCCGGCGCATCTTCACGTTCCTGGACCCGTCGCAGGATCCGCTCGGCGCCGGCTATCACATCACCCAGGCGAAGATCGCGATGGGCTCGGGCGGGCTCGCCGGGCGCGGGTTCATGCAGGGCACGCAGTCGAGGCTGAACTTCCTGCCCGAGAAGCACACGGACTTCATCTTCACGACGCTGTCGGAGGAGTTCGGCTTCGTCGGCGGCATGACGCTGCTTGCGCTCTACGCGCTGATCATCGTCTTCTGCACTTTCTCGGCCATCTCGAACCGCGACCGGTTCGGCGCGTTGCTGACGGGCGGGATCGCGATGACCTTCTTTCTCTATTTCGCCGTCAACATGGGCATGGTGATGGGCCTGATGCCCGTTGTCGGCGTGCCGCTGCCGCTGGTCTCCTACGGCGGGTCGGCGATGCTCGTGTTGCTGGCGGCCTTCGGGCTGGCGCAGAGCGCGCATGTGCACCGGCCGCGCGGAAAGGACTGAACGATGGTCGTTCGATTGCTGTTCGCGGCGCCTGCCGCGGACTGGGCCGAATGGCGGCCGCATCTGGAGAGGTCCTGCGCCGAGCGGGGGCTGGACGTTGCGATCCTCGACCGGACCGAGGCGCCCGAGACCATCGACTACATCGCCTACAGTCCGCTGGGCGGTCTGACGGATTTTGCGCCGTTCACGAACCTGAAGGCCGTGTTGAGCCTCTGGGCCGGCGTGGAGCGCATCGTCGGCAACGAGACGATCCGCGCGCCGCTCTGCCGGATGGTCGATCCGGGTCTGCGAGAGGGCATGGTCGAGTACGTGACCGGGCATGTGCTGCGCCACCATCTGGGCCTGGACGCGCACATCCTGCGCCAGGACGGAATCTGGCGGAGGGACGCCTTCCCGCCGCTGGCGCGGCGCCGGCGCGTCGGCGTCCTGGGGCTGGGCGCGCTGGGTCTTGCCTGCGCGCAGGCGCTGGCGGGCCTCCGGTTCGACGTGGCGGGCTGGAGCCGTCGGCTGCGCGAGGGTCTTGGCTTCCCGGCTTTTTCGGGAACGGACGGGCTGGAGCGGATCCTGGCGCGCTCGGAGATCCTGGCGCTGCTGCTGCCGGCGACGCCGGCCACCGAGGACATCCTCGACGCGGCGGCGCTGGCGCGGATGCCCGCGGGCGCGGTAGTCGTCAATCCGGGACGGGGATCGCTGATCGACGATGCCGCATTGCTCGCGGCCCTCGACGCGGGACGGATCGGCCATGCGACGCTGGACGTCTTTCGCGTCGAGCCGTTGCCGCCGGAGCATCGCTACTGGTCGCATCCGCGCGTGACGGTGACGCCGCACATCGCCTCGGACACGCGGGCCGAGACCGCTGCCGGCGAGATCGCAGAGAATGTCCGGCGCGGCGAGGCCGGCGAGCCGTTCCTGCACCTGGTGGACCGGGCGCAGGGATACTGACGGATCAGCGCGGCGGCGGCGGGCCCCGGCGCCGGTCGCGGCGCAATGCCTCGGCATAGGCGGCGCGCTCGGCCGGGTCCATGCGGGCGATCTGCTCCAGGAGCAGGCCCGTGGCGCTGTCCGCGAGGCGACCGACCAGATCGCGTTCGGCGCGGAATACCCGCGCCACGGCGGCGGGATCATAGGGCTCGGCCTCAAGCGCATCGGCCAGCGCTGCGCGCTGCGCGCGCAGGCGTTCGCGCGGCTCGCGCCACGCGCCTCGATCGTCGCGCATCGCCCGGCCGAGGTCGCGCCGGAACGGCTCGGGCAGTTCGGCGCCGTAGCGCCACAGGCCGTCGCTGCGCGCGCCGGGCGGCGGCCCGTGCAGCAGCAGGCCCGCGACGAGGCCTGCCACCGCAAGGTTGAGCCCGAGCGACGCGACCAGCGCGACGACCAGCCAGCGACGGCCCCTCGAAGGGCGGGTTTCAACCGTCATGCGTCATCCCTCGGTTGCGCCGAGATCGAAGAAGTCGGCCGGATCGACCGCCGGCGCGTCGAGCGATGCGACATCCGGCCACAGGGTTTGCGCGGCGAATTCGGAGCCTGCTCCGAGCGCGCCGGCGAAGAAGCCCGCGGCGAGGCAGGCCGCGAGCGCGGTGGCTGCGGCCCAGCCGCCGACCGGGCGCAGGAACGATGCGAGCGCGACGGCTGGCGAGTGTCGGGGCCTAGCGGCGGGGGGCCGGGGCCGCAGCCTGTCGGCGTCGGCCAGTACGGCCGCGAGGAAGGCGGGCGAGGGCGCCGTATCCTCGGCGCGGGCCGCGTCGAAGAACGCGTGAAGAGGGCCCTCCTCGCGGCGCAGCGCGGCGCTAGCGTCTTCGTCAGGTTTCGCCATCGTCAAGCTCCAACTCCTCCCGTAGCGGCGCGAGCCGCGCAGCCAGCGCGCGGCGACCGCGTGCAAGCAGACTTTCCACCGCCTCGACGCTGACGCCGAGGATGGCGGCGACCTCCGGATTGCCGCGCTCCTCGAGGTGGCGGAGCACGATCGCAGCGCTTTGCCGGTCCGGCAGGTCGGCCAGCGCCGCATGCAGCGCCGCCGCCCGGTCGTCGCGGGCGAGCCTTTCCATCGCCGACGGCGAGGCGTCGGGGATCTCGTGCGACGCCTCGCCGTCCGTGCGCCTGCGCCTCAGGCGGTCGAGGCACAGGTTGGTCGCGACGCGGTAGAGCCACGTCGCGATCCCGGCCTCGCCCGGCCGCCAGTCCGGCGCGATGCGCCAGAGCCGCAGCATCGCCTCCTGCGCCACGTCCTCGGCCTCGGCGGCGTCGCCCAGCATGCGCCGGGCGAGCGACAGGACCCGCGGCGCGTGGCGCATCGTCAGCGCACGTGCCGCGGACGGATCGCCCGCCGCATGGAGCCGGATCAGCTCGTCGTCCGGAACATCGCGTTCGGCGTCCAGCGCCTCGGTCCTCCGCGCCAATCGGGGCGCCGGCTCATGCTGCGGCAGCGGTCGGGGGAGCACAAGCTGCATGGCGCGGAGGAGACCCGGCCCTGTCCCGGATCAGAACCGCGGGCCCTGATGTCCGCCGTGTCCGCCTTCGCCGTGTCCGCTACCGTGACCGTGGCCGTCCCGGTGACCCCGTCCGGCGTGGCGCATGCCGGACGCCGCTGCCTCGTCGGGCGACAGCGCGCCGTCGTCGTCCTGGTCCATCTCGGTCATCAGCGCGTCTGCGCGCTGTTCGGCGACCGTCGCTATCTCGATCTGACCCTGCTCGAGGGCGCCGTGCCTTTCGAGCATCCGATCGGCCATCGCCTGGGAGGGGGCCTCCGCGAACAGATCGAAGAAGGAGCGGCGCGCCGGCATGGCCGCGACGATCTCGTCCCGATCGAGCGTTCCGTCGCCGTTGACGTCGAAGGCCGTCAGACGCTCGACCGCTCGGCCGACCAGTTCCTCGCGGCCGATCAGGCCGTCGCCGTTCGCGTCGATGACGGCGAATTCCAGCTCGTGGCGGGGACCGCCCTGTCCGAAACCGCCCGGCCCGGAAGGTCCGCCTTCATATGCGCCGGCCGCGCCGGCGAGGCCGAAGCCGGCCAGCAGCATTGCCGCGGGGATTGCTCGTGCTCGTGTGCCCATGGTCGCTTTCCTTGATTCGCTCCAGTTGCGTTACATGCGTTGAACGGATGTCGACGGCGGTTCCGTCGCACGTTCACGAGATTGGCATCCAGCGGAGTTCCTGGGCTTTTCATCCGGGCGGCGTCGCCTATCTCGGGGGGAGAAGGAAAGTAATATGAGCGAGCAGCAGCGGGACATACGGACGGCGGTACTGCGCGGGGTCAGGCTGCGATGCCCGGCCTGCGGCGAGGGCGCATTGATGGACGGCTACCTCAGCGTCGCGCGCGATTGTTCCCATTGCGGCGCGGAACTGCATCATCATCGTGCCGATGACGGTCCGGCCTGGGCTACGATCCTGATCTCCGGGCACCTGATGGCGCCGTTGATGCTGGCGGTGTTCATCGCGCTTCGCCCTCCGGGCTGGCTCATGGCGGCAAGCTTCTCCGCGGCATTCGCCGCGCTGTCGCTGGCGCTGCTGCCGCGCATGAAGGGCCTGTTCGTGGGCGTGCAGTGGGCGAACCGGATGCATGGCTTCAGCGATGCGCCGGCATCGGCCACTCGTGGCTGATCCCGCAGGAATCCGCGATGCGGCGTCGCTCATACTGGTCCGCCGCGAGGCGGGCCATCCGGAAGTCCTGATGGGGCAACGCGGGGCAGCCGCAGCGTTCATGCCGGACATGTTCGTCTTTCCCGGCGGGGCCATCGACGCGGCAGACGTGGCGCTGTCCCGGACGCGACCGGCGGCGGAGCTCCAACTTGCCAAGGCGCTGGCGGTGGACACGCCGGACGAAGTGGCCCGGGCGCTGCCGTTTACCGCAATCCGCGAACTCTGGGAAGAAACCGGTCTGCGCCTCGGCTGCGGGGATCCGACAGCCGAGGCCGCGGCGGCGTCGGCCGATCCCGAGTGGCGCGGCTTCCTGGCGGCGGGGCTGCGACCGCGGGTCGAGGCGCTGCGGTTCGTGTTCCGGGCCGTCACGCCGATCGGTCGCCCGCGCCGTTTCGACGCCCGGTTCTTCATGGCGGACGCCGAGGCGGTCTTTGGCGATCCCTGCGACTTCCTGAGCGCCGACGCCGAGCTTCGGTCCCTGCAGTGGATCGACCTGCAGTCAGCGCGCAGCCTGCCCGTTCCCTTCATCACCGGGGTCGTCCTGGCCGAGGTCGAGGCGCTGCTGTCACGGGATCCCGGCGCGACGCGTGCGACGCCCTATTTCCGGCACGATGAGCGGGGATCGCATTTCCGGACCATCTGAGGATTCGCGGCGCGCCGCAGAATGAACCGCGGCGCGCAAGAGGTTGTGAAATAGTTGGTTAACGATGACCGAGCTTGAAATTTGCGTGCTGTAGGCGTTCAATCAACTCATGGGCAGGTGCCCGGTCTCTGACGTAAATGAGTGCTGCGCTCCGGCGCGGGGAGGGTATTTCGGTGAAGATTTTGCTTCACATGGGTCTGCACAAGACGGGAACGACGTCCCTGCAGACAGCGCTGTTCAATGCGCGCGAGGAGTTGAAGGTCCGGGGCGTGCTTTATCCCGATGGCGGCGCCGCGCGGGAAAACCACAAGCTGCTGACCGCTCTCTACAAAGACCCGGACCGGGTGTCTTTCAGCGTCAAGTACCTTTACGGAGACGACGTCGCCAGAATGCGCCGGGCGGCCACCGAGATGTTCGAGGCGATCAAAAGGGACGTGGCGCAACACAGGCCGAAGCGGCTGGTCCTCAGCAGCGAGTTCTTTTTTGCCGACCCTCGCGCCGAGGAGCAGACCCGGTTTCGGGCACTGCTGGAGCAGTTGTCCGACGACATTGAGCCGATCGTGTATTTCCGTGAGCCAGCTGTTCACTACGGATCGACCTTACAGCAGAGCGTGAAGAACGGACGAGAGTTCGAGCCGGTTCCGGGCGGCCGGTTCCAGAGGGATGCCGCGATCGTGGAGGCCGCGTTCGGACAGCCGATCACCGCTTGCGTCGCTGACCGGGACCAGCTGATCGGCGGGTCCACGCTGACGGATTTCGTCTCCCGGTTCCTGACGCCCTTCGCCGGGCCAGTAAGCCTGACCGGGGACCCCCTCAACGAGTCGATCTCGGCGGAGGCGCTCGCCATCCTGCACCGATACCGAAGGTTCCGGTATCCGGAGGTACGGCCGGGCCAAATGCCGGACCACCATGCGCTCCGAACAGTCCTGGAACGGATTGAGGCCGCCAGTCCGCGGCCGCCGAGCCTGCAGCTGAAGCCGGGTGTCGCGCAAGCGCTGCGGCGCGCGAGCACCGATCTGCTCTGGCTCCGCGACAGCCATGGCATCGTCTTCACGGGCGTCGACTACAAGACAGTGGACGGGACGCCGGTGGAGTTCGATCCCGGCGTGGCCACCGTCGAGGACCTGTTCGTCGTCGATTTGCAGCGGCGCGACCAGTTGCTCGCGCGGGCGATGGCGGAGATGTTGCCGGCCTGGCAAGAGGTGGACCGGATGCCGAGGGCGTCGCGGGCGGTGGCGTCGGTCACCGGGCGCGTGTTCTCCCGCCTGAAGCGGCGTCTGGCCTGACCACAAGGCCTGCCGGGTTTACAGCGCGAGTCCCGGTGCGTTATCCATCTGCGTCCCCGCATGGGATTGGGCAGAGGATGGTTGAGCCGAAGATCGTCAAGATAGGTCAGCTGCGGGTGTCAAACGCCGAGGCGGTGACGCTGATTGCGGGCCCGTGCCAGCTGGAGGGGCGGGATCACGCGCTGCGGATCGCCGAGACGCTGGCCTCGATCTGCGCCGATGTCGGCGTCGGCCTGATCTTCAAGAGTTCCTACGACAAGGCGAACCGGACCTCGCTGACGGCGCAGCGCGGCATGGGCATGGACGAGGGGCTGGCCGTGCTCGCCGACGTGCGCGACGCGGTGGGCTGCCCGGTCCTGACCGACGTGCATCTGCCGGATCATTGCGCGCCGGCGGCGGAGGCGGTCGACGTGCTGCAGATCCCGGCGTTCCTGTGTCGCCAGACCGATCTCCTCGTCGCCGCCGGGCGGACCGGCGCCGCGATCAACGTGAAGAAGGGGCAGTTCCTCGCGCCCTGGGACATGGCCAACGTGGCCGCCAAGATCGCATCGACCGGCAACGAGCGCATCCTGCTCTGCGAGCGCGGCGCGTCGTTCGGGTACAACACGCTGGTCGCCGACATGCGCAGCCTGCCGATCATGGCGCGGACCGGCTATCCGGTGGTGATGGACGCCACCCATTCGGTGCAACAGCCGGGCGGGCAGGGGACGTCGTCGGGCGGCCAGCGCGAGTTCGCGCCGGTGCTCGCACGCGCCGGCGTCGCCATCGGCGTGGCGGCGGTGTTCATCGAGACCCATCCCGATCCGGACAACGCGCCGTCGGACGGGCCGAACATGATCCCGCTCGACGCGATGCCCGCGCTGATTGCGGAGCTTGCCGCCTTCGACCGGCTGGCGAAGGCCCATCCGCTGCGCGTGTGACGACCGAAGGGGCGGCCGGTGGGCCTGCAAGGGTATTGAGATGACGGCTGGCGACGGACGGGTTTCGGCATGAGCGGCCCGGTGGTGATCGTGGGCGCCGGCCATGGCGGTTGCCAGGTTGCGGCCAGCCTGCGGCAGGAGGGATTCGCAGGGCCGATCACGCTGATCGGGGACGAGCCGGGTCTGCCGTACCAGCGGCCGCCGCTCTCCAAGGCCTACATGAAGGATGGCGACGCGGGTCGGCTGGCGTTGCGGCCCGAGACGTTCTTCGAGGCGGGCGGGATCGCGCGTATCGCCGGAGCGCGGGTGGTTGCGATCGACCGCGAGGCGCGATCGGTTCGTACCGACGACGGGCGCGCATTTCCCTACGACAGGCTGGTGCTGGCCACCGGCGGGCGCAATTTCGCGCCGCCGATCGCCGGTCTGCAGCTAGACGGCGTGCTGTCGCTGCGCACGCTGGCGGACGCGGCGGAGATCCGGGCGCGGCTTGGCGATCTGCGCCACGCGGTCGTGGTCGGCGGCGGCTTCATCGGGCTGGAATTCGCCTCCGTCGCGCGCGGCTTCGGAATCGGCGTGACCGTGCTGGAAGCGGCCGACCGGCTGATGGCCCGGGTGGTGTCGCCGGAGATCTCGGCGCTGTTTCTGGACGCGCATCGCGATGCGGGCGCCGATGTCAGGCTGGGGGCGCTCGCCGCCGAGGTCATCGACGACGGGTCGGGACGGGCCGCCGGCGTCCGGATGGCGGACGGGCGCGTCGTCGACGGCGACATGGTGCTGATCGCGGCGGGCCTCAGGCCGAACGTCGACCTCGCCGAGGCGTGCGGGCTGGCCATCGACAACGGCGTCGCCGTCGACGAGACGCTCGCGACCAGCGATCCGCGGATCTTCGCGATCGGCGACTGCGCGTCGTTCCCCGTCGCACGGCTCGGGGCATCGCATCCGGCTGGAGTTGGTGCAGGCGGCGACGGATCATGCGCGCGCGGTCGGGCGGACGCTGGCCGGCCATCCGACGACCTACGACGCCGTGCCGTGGTTCTGGAGCGACCAGGGCGCCGCTGAAGCTGCAGATCGCCGGCATCGGCGCGGGGGCGGACCGGCGCATCGTGCTGGCGCCGGGCGAGGGCAAGACGGTGGTGCTGAATTTCGGTCGCGGCGCGCTTCTCGCAGTCGAGACCGTCAATTCGCCCGGCGACCACATGGCCGCGCGCAAGCTGCTGGCGTCTGGTTCGCCGGTCTCCGAAGACATGCTCGCCCAGTCCGACAACGACCTGCGCCGCGCGCTGAAGGCCATCGGGGCGTAACTGTCACGCTGGTGTAACTCGGGGCCCGCTAGGAACACTCCAGTGGCGCCGGCATGGCGCGGGGGAGGCTCCGATGACACCTGAAGAGACCCATCAAGCGGCCAGGATCACTTACCGAGCGACGGTTCTCGGCGGGCCTGAAGCCGAACTCAGCTTTGTCGCCGATCCGACGCGCGCGACGGCGGCCGACGCGTGGGCGCTGCTGTCAGCGGTCTATGGCCTCGTGGATCCGCAAACGCTCGAGATCGAAGTGCGCCGAACCGTGACTTGAACGTCCTCCGCCCCGCGTCGTAGACCAAGGCCCGCGAGGCTGGCGCGGGGCGGTGGAATGGTGGAGGTTGCTGGGCTGGATCGGGACAAGGCCAAATCGGTCGGTCCGTTGCGCGCGTTGTCGCGTTTCCTGATCCCGTACCGATGGCTTGTCTGGGGATCGCTGGCCGCGCTGACGGTCACGTCAGGGCTGGCCCTGGCGCTGCCGCTGGCGGTGCGGCGGGTCGTCGACGGATTCGCCGTCGAGGACCTGGCGCTGATGGACGACTATTTCGGCGCAGCGATGGTCATCGCGGCCCTGCTGGCGCTGGGGACCGCGCTCCGGTTCTACCTGGTGACGCGCCTCGGCGAGCGGGTCGTCTTCGACGTCCGCAAGGCGATCTACGGCAAGGTCATCGGCATGAGCCCCGGCTTCTACGAGCGGATCATGACCGGCGAGGTGCTGTCGCGGCTGACCACGGACACGACGGTCGTCCTGTCGGTGATCGGCTCTTCGGTGTCGATCGCGCTGCGCAACATCCTGACGCTGGTCGGCGGGATCGCGCTGTTGTTCTTCACGTCGGCCAAGCTGACCGGCATGGTGCTGATCGGCGTGCCGCTGGTCATCTTCCCGATCCTTGCGCTGGGCCGCCGGCTGCGCGCGCTGTCGCGCGAGAGCCAGGACCGCATCGCCGAGGGCAGCGCCGCGGCATCCGAGACGTTGCTCGCGGCGCAGACCGTGCAGGCCTACACGCACGAGGACGCCAGCCGCGCGCGCTATGATTCCCTTGCCGAGGCAGGGTTCCTGTCGGCAAGGCGACGCATCCTGACGCGATCGGTGATGACGGCGATCGTGATCTTCCTCGTGTTCGCGTCGGTCGTCGGCGTGCTCTGGATCGGCGCGCGCGATGTTCGCAACGGCGTGATGACGCCGGGCGAGTTGGTGCAGTTCGTCATCTATGCGGTAATGGTGGCAGGATCGGCGGCTGCGCTGAGCGAGATCTGGGGCGAGCTGCTGCGGGCGGCCGGCGCGACCGAGCGCATGGTCGAGCTGCTGGAGGCCGCCGACACGGTTCACGATCCCGCGAGCCCGGTTCCGATGCCGGCCCGGGCAACTGGGGAAATCGCGTTCGCGGACGTCACGTTTCGCTATCCGGCGCGTCCGGAGATGGCGGCGCTCGAGGAGGTGACCTTCACCGTGCGCCCCGGCGAGACCGTGGCGCTGGTGGGTCCGTCGGGCGCGGGCAAGACGACGATCTTCCAGTTGCTGATGCGCTTCTTCGATCCGGATTCAGGTCAGGTCAGGCTGGACGGGATCGACTTGCAGGCGATGACGCGGCTCGATCTGCGCCGCCAGCTGGCGCTCGTGCCGCAGGAGCCGGTGATCTTTGCCACGACCGCGCGTGAGAACATCCGCTTCGGCCGTCCCGAGGCGACCGACGCCGAGGTCGAGGCGGCCGCGCAGGCGGCGGCGGCGCACGAGTTCCTGATGCGGCTGCCGCAGGGCTACGACACCTATGTGGGCGAACGCGGCGTGATGCTGTCCGGCGGGCAGCGCCAGCGGATCGCGATCGCGCGCGCGATCCTGCGCGACGCGCCGATCCTGCTGCTCGACGAGGCGACCAGTTCGCTGGACGCCGAGAGCGAGCGGCTGGTTCAGGCCGCGGTCGAGCGGCTTGCCGCCGGCCGCACGACGCTGATCATCGCGCACCGGCTCGCGACGGTGAAGAAGGCGGACCGGATCCTGGTGTTCCAGGATGGCCGGATCGTCGCGGAGGGCACGCACGGCGCGCTGGTCGCCGAGGACGGACTTTACGCGCGGCTGGCCCGGCTCCAGTTCACGGACGGCGCGGCCTGATCGGCGCAGCCCTGTCGACCAGCTCGGCGATCGCCGGCCGCAGCGCCGGCGCGAGATCCTCCGCGGTCAAGCCGGGCCCAGCCTCGGCGCCCGCGGCGCCGTGCAGCCAGACCGCGCCGCAGGCCGCCTCGAACCCGGGCGCGCCGGCGGCCGCCAGGCCGGCGACAATGCCGGTCAGCACGTCGCCCGCTCCTGCCGTCGCGAGCCAGGGCGGCGCGTTCGCGTTGATCGCCAGCCTGCCGTCCGGCGCGGCGATCGCCGAGTCAGGCCCCTTCAGCACGACGACGGCGCCAGCGCGCGTCGCGGCGGCGCGCGCCCGTTCGAGGCGGGGCAGGTCGGCCAGGTCGGGGAACAGGCGGGCGAATTCCCCGGCATGGGGCGTGATCACGCCCGGCTTCGCGCGAGCGCCGAGGGCCGCGAACAGGGCCTCGGGCGCTTCGGCAAATGCCGTCAGCGCGTCTGCATCGAGCACGACCGCGGCGTCGGAGGCCAGTGCGGCAAGCGTCATCTGCCGCGCCTGCGCGCCGGTCCCGAGCGCGGGACCGATCGCGCAGGCGGTCAGGCGCCGGTCCGACAACATCTCTGCGAGTTGTGCCGGCCCATCGCAGCGGCGCAGCATCACGGCCGTCAGGTGGCTGGCGTTGACGCTCATCGCATCTCCGGGGCTCGCCAGCGTCACCAGGCCGGCGCCGGCGCGCAGCGCCGCTCCCGCGGCGAGACGCGCGGCCCCGGTGCGCGCCATCGGACCGGAGACGACGATCGCATGGCCGCGCCGGTACTTGTGCGTGTCCCAGGTCGGCCAGCGCAGCGCCGCTTCCCACAGCGGCGGCGCGTTCTCGAACGTCTGCGGCGCGATGGTCTCGAGCACGGCGTCGGGGATGCCGATGTCGGCGAGCGCGACCTGCCCGCACAGCGCTCGACCGGGATAGAGGAGGTGGGCCGGCTTCTTGCGGAAGAAGGTGATGGTGGCGTCCGCTTCGACGCAAGGGCCGATGGGCGCGCCATCGTCCGCCGGCATCCCGCTCGGAACGTCCACCGCGAGGCGGGCCGCCGGATGGGCATTGATCGCGGCGACGAGATCCGCGGCCAGCCCGGTCAGTGGCCGGTCGAGGCCAGCGCCGAACAGCGCGTCGATGACAAGGCAAGCATCGGACAGCGCCGGCGTGGCCGCCTCGATCTGCCCGGGCCAGCGTTGCGCGGCCAGCGCAGCATCGCCGCGCAGACGGCCGACATCGCCGAGCAGCATCAGCCGCACGGCGCGCCCCTCCGCGGACAGCCGGCGCGCGGCGACGAAGCCGTCGCCGCCGTTGTTTCCCGGCCCGGCCACGACCAGGACCGGACCTTCGGGCGCAAGCGCCATCGCCGCCTCGGCCACGGCCCGCCCGGCGTTCTCCATCAGCGTCATGCCCGGCACGCCCGACGCGATCGCACGCCGGTCCGCCTCGCCCATCTGAGCCGCCGTCAGGACCTCGTGCATAGCGTCTCCTGGCGCTCGAATCATTGCAAGCGCGCGGGTTCGGACCGGACCGCCCTCGCTTCCCCAGAGGCGCCGATCCAGATAAAGACGGCGATCAGGACCAGAAACGGATTAGACGCCAGTCCCAGCAGGCCAAGCCCGACCGCCAGCGCTCGGCCAATGCCGGTTGCAATGCGCGTCGCGGGCATCCGGTCCATCCGAAGGCTCAGCGCCGCGCGCAGGACGCGGCTGCCGTCGATCGGAAAGGCCGGCAGCAACATGCCCAGCATCAGGTTTGCGCGATCAGGCTGGGAAGAAGGCGCATCTGCAGGATGCCGTCCGAAGCGGCGACGGCCTGCTGGCCGGACGATCAGCACGGCCCGGGCGGCCGCGGCGACGACGAGGCTCACCGCCGGGCCGGCCAGAGCCACGACAATCTCCGCGCGTGGGTCCCTCGGCATCCTTCGAGTCGCGCCACTCCGCCGATCGGCAGCAGCGCGATGTCGCGCGTCGCTGTTCCGTAGCGGCTCGCGGCCGGCGCATGGCCATATTCATGCAGCAAGACGCAGACGAACAGCATGACGACCAGCGCAAGGTCGACCAGCGCGCCCGTGATCGTGCCGGTGTCCGACCAGAAGACGGCAGCGAGATAGGCCAGCAGGATCAGAAACGTGACGTGAACGTGGACATCGATGCCGGCAAAGCGGCCAAGTCTCGCGGACCTTTTCATCGCGCGGCTCTCCTCGCCGCAGCTCTTGACGCTGCCTTCGCGTCAGCGTGCAATGAAACGGACCCGTCGTGCAAGGCGCAGAGGCGTACGGCGCTGCGGCAATCCTGCGCAGAAGCTGTGCATTCCGGCCAGATGTGACGAGTAAGGTCGGTCGGGTCCGGCAAGCACGGGTGCGAATGGGGCCCGCGGCGGGTATGGTCGGCGGTGGGCCAAGTCCACCGGGCCTTCGGAATGAAGAGCAGCCTGATGAGCATCCGTAACCTCGGTCTGGTTTTGCGACCCCGCTCGGTGGCCGTCATCGGCGCGTCCGAGCGGCCGGGGTCGCTCGGCGCGGCGCTGATGCGCAACCTGATCGGCGGAGGGTTCGAGGGCCCGGTCTGGCCGGTCAATCCGCGCCACACCACGGTCATGGGCATGCCCTGTCTGAAACGGATCGCCGATCTGCCGCAGGCGCCCGATCTCGCGGCGGTCGTGACGCCGCCGCGCATGAGCGTGGAGGTGATCTCGCAGCTTGGCGCGCGCGGGGTCAAGGCCGCAGCGTTGGTGAGCGGCGGCCACTCGCCGGACCAGATCCGGGACATGCTTGAAGCGGCGCGGCCGAATCTGCTTCGGATCATCGGTCCCGATACGCTCGGCGTCATGGTCCCCGGCCTGAACCTCAATGCCTCGGTCGCGCACCTGATGGCGCAGCCCGGGCGCATTGCGCTAGTGTCGCAATCCGGCGCGATCGCCTCGACGCTGATCGACTGGGCCGAGGAGCGGGGCATCGGCCTCAGCCACCTGGTGAGCCTCGGCGGCATGGCGGACGTCGATGCGGGCGACTACCTGAACCTGCTTGCCGGAGATGGCGGCACGCGCGTGATCCTCCTATATCTCGAGTCGATCCCTTCGGCCCGCAAGTTCCTGTCGGCCGCACGGTCGGCCGCACGCCTGAAGCCGGTGATCGCGCTGAAAGCCGGGCGTTCGGCCGAGGCGGCCCGGGCGGCGGCGACCCACACCGGGGCGCTGTCCGGATCGGACGTGGTGGCGGAAGCGGCGCTGCGGCGGGCCGGAGTGCTCCGCGTGCGCGGCCTTGGCGAGATGTTCGCCGCGGCCGAGACGCTGGCGCGGTTCCGTCCGCTGTCGCAAGCGCGGGTGGCGATCGTGACCAACAGCGGCGGCGCCGGCGTCCTCGTCGTCGACCGGCTGCGCGACGGCGAGAGCGATCTCGCCCTTCTGGCGCCGGAGACGGTCGCACGGCTGGACCGGGCTCTGCCCTCGAGCTGGAGCCGGCTCAACCCGGTCGACATCCAGGGCGACGCCACGCCGGCGCGCTATAGGGTCGCGCTGGAGACGGTCGCGGCCGATCCCGGCGTCGACGTCGTGCTCGCCGTCAATTGCCCGACCGGCGTGACCGATTCCGCCGAGATCGCGGCAGAGCTGGCCCGGATGGCGCAGGACGGACGGATCGGCGGCAAGCCGGCGCTCGCCTGCTGGCTCGGCGGCGAGACCGCGCGGATCGCGCGCAGCGTTTTGCGGGACGCCGGCGTCGCGACATATGCCGAGCCGGCGCTTGCCGCGGCGGCCGTCGAGCACCTGACCGAATGGGGCCGGGCGCAGGCGGCCTTGCTGCGCGTTCCCGACCGTCGCGCAGAGGAGGCGGCTCGGGATGCGCCGCAGGATGCGCGCGCTCGCGTGGGCGCGCTGTTTCGCAAGGCTGCGTCCGAAGGCCGCAACCTGCTCACCGCGCCCGAAGCGGCGGAGGCGCTCGTGGCCTACGGGGTGCCGGTCGCGCCGACCCGCGTGGCTCGGACGGTCGACGACGTCCGCGCCATTGCGGGCGAGATGCTCGGCGACGCCGGTGCGCTGGCGCTGAAAGTCGTGTCGCATGATGTCACGCACAAGTCCGACGTCGGCGGGGTCGTGCTCGACCTGCGCTCGGCCGAGGCGGCGCGGCAGGCGGCGGTCTCGATGCGCCAGCGGGTCGCGGACGCGAGACCGGGCGCGCGGATCGAGGGGTTCGCGCTGCAGCCGATGATCCGGCGGCCGCTCGCCCAGGAGGTGATCCTCGGCGTCGGCCGCGACCGGGACTTCGGCCCCGTCATCCTGTTCGGCGCCGGCGGCCTCGCCGTCGACCTGCTCGACGACACCGCGGTGGCGCTGCCGCCGCTCGACGCCGGCCTCGCCGACGAACTGATCGGCCGGACCCGGATCAGCCGCCTGCTCGCCGGCTTCCGCGGGCGGCCGGCCGCCGACATGGCGGCGCTGCACGCGGCGCTGATTGCGCTGTCGCACATGGTCGAGGACCTGCCGGCGCTGCGCAGCCTCGACGTCAACCCGCTGCTGGCTGACGCGGCCGGCGTCATCGCGCTGGACGCCCGGATCGAGATCGAGCCCGCCGACATCGACCGCTCGGCGCCGAACCCGGATCTCGCGATCCGGCCTTATCCCTGGGCGTGGAAGCGCCAGGTCGCGCTGAAGGACGGCGTCTACGAGGTGCGCCCGATCCTGCCGGTCGACGCGACGCTCTACCCCGACTTCTTCGCCAAGCTGGACGACGAAGACATCCGGATGCGGTTCATGGCGCCCCGGCGCCACTTCCCCGAGGAGATGGGGCGCCAGCTGACCCAACTCGACTACGATCGCGACATGGCCTTCGTCGCCCTGACGCCGGAGGGGGCTCTGGCAGGGGTCGCGCGCGTCAGCTGTGATCCCGATCACGAGGTCGGAGAATATGCGCTGGTGGTCCGGTCGGACCTCGCCGGTCGGGGGGTCGGATCAGCGCTGTTGACGCAGTTGATCGAGTACGCCCGATCAGACGGGCTGCGCCGACTGGAGGGGATGGTTCTGGCCGAGAACCGTCCGATGCGCATGCTGGTCTCGCGTTACGGGTTTCGGTTTGCCCCCATGCTCGACGAGCCGGGCGTGGTCATGTCGTCGCTCGACCTCTCGAAGTGAGGTCCAGCCGGCGCTTGCCGGGCCCCTCGAGCTTCAATACAAGGCATCGGGCATTGGGGCGTCGCCAAGCGGTAAGGCAACGGTTTTTGGTACCGTCATTCGGAGGTTCGAATCCTCCCGCCCCAGCCATTCATCTTTGATTCCATTGAAGAAACTCCTGTCTTTGCGTGACTACCAGCCATCCCGCCTGCCAACCCTGCGCTGGTTCGAGTCCAGCCCCCTCCACCAAACTCCCGCGCGCTCCAGGGTGCCAGTTAACCATACTCGCCGGCGATTGATCAGCATCGCCACTCAGATACAATGCGCAGCATGATCAGGATTGCCGGCGCGTAAACTCACAAACCAAGTGCGCCACCGGCTATGTCCGGGGTCGCCATGGGAACAGAGATACAGCCACCTCAGCCTCGAGGAGAGATGCCGCTTGCGCGGCATGATGGAGATGGGCCTGAGCATCAGCGAGATCGCCAGGCGCATGGGTCGTCACAGGAGCACGATCCGGCGCGAGCTCGCGCGCAACCGGTGCGCCGACGGCTATAGGCCGGACAGCGCGGGCCGCCGCGCTTGGGCGCGCAAGCTGCGGGGCTCGAAGATCGCGCGCTCCACCCGCCTGTGCGCCCACGTCGAGGACCGCCTTGCCATGGGTTGGTCCCCGGAGCAGATCGCGGGACGGATGGAGCTGGAAGGGTCCGAACACGCGATCAGTGCGGAGTCCATCTACCGCCATGCCTACAGCGCCGCCGGCCGGCGCGCAGGCCTGCCGCGGCTGCTCGCACAGCGCAAGCCGAAGCGCGGCCGGCGGCGACGAAACGGCCGGCGCGAGCCCGCCATCCCCAACCGGACGCCGATCCATCAGCGGCCGACAAAGGCTCATCTTCGCAGCCAGTTCGGCCACTGGGAGGGCGACCTCATGCACTTCCGCCGCCAGCGCGACATCCTCCTGACGCTGCAGGAGAGGCGCTCCCGGCTGACGCTCGCCCGGCGCCTTCTCAGCAAAGACGCCGACCTCACCGCAAAAGCCATCGCCGCAGAACTGGGCGGGCTGCCGGCCACGAGCGCGCCGCACCATCACTCACGACAACGGCGGCGAGTTCGCCCGGCACGAGGCCGTCACCGACGCCATCGGCCTCGACGCCTACTTCTGCGACCCCCACAGCCCCTGGCAGCGCGGCTCGATCGAGAACGCAAATGGCCTGCTCCGCCGCGACCTTCCGCGCAAGACCGCCCTCACGGACTACACCGACGCCGACATCGACGACGTCACCTGGAACCTAAACGCCACGCCTCGGAAGTGCCTCGGATACCGCACGCCGATCGAGGCTTTCGCAGCCAACCTCGGTGTCGCACTTGAATTGTGAATCCAGCGGCGTCAACGGCGGGCGAAAAAGGCCACGGGACGGCCGACGTCACCTGGAACCTCGATGCCACGGCTCGGAAGTGCCTCGGCTACCGCACCCCGATCAAGGCATTCGTCGCCAACCTCGGTGTTGCACTTGAAATGTGAGCCAACTCCTGCGGCAATTACGAAAGTCCGGTTCAGGTCAACGGGGTTCAGTAAATCGACAAGGCCGAACGGAGGAGAGGGCCGAGAATAGCCTCAGGCAGCCCCTTGATCAACGAGGCCGACCTGCTCCGTCCAGTCCGCCGGAACCCCTGCCAGCAGATCGTCCAGCCGCATCGCCTCCGGCTGCCGCCCGTCGAGGATCGCCTCGACGATGTCTGGCGCGAGCAGCGTCAGGCGCAGCACCCGGCTGACGTAGCCCTGGCTGACGCGCTCGGCCTTCGCGAGATCGTCCAGCGTGCCGTACACGCCCGTCCAGCATCCTCCGCCATTGGACGCCCGCGCCACCGCCTTCACCATGGCGTTGTCGACCCGCGGCCGCGGCGCCCACTCGGCCCCGTCCGGCGTCACCACCAGCTTCCGGCCGCCGCGCTTCGTGAACGTGAGCTGGATGTGGAACCGGCCGGTGTGCGGGCTGGAGTTTACCGCGAGGCCGCCCCACCAAGCTCCGCGTCGAGGCGCTCTGCCTCCGCGCCGAGCCGCTCCCATTCGGGTGTTACTTCGTCGGGTGACAGCCCCTCGACGACTTCCACCGCCTCCGCCACAAGCGCCACTGGGTCCGCCGCATTGTTCGGCGCACCGCCCAGCAATGTGGCCCGGCGCAGCGCGCCCGCCTGCCGCAGCGTCGCGTCGACGTAAAGCCGGAACTGCCCAGAAGCCTCCGCCGTCACTCGTGCCGCGGCGTACGCCTCGGCTGCGGCAGTGAGCTTGCCCAGATCCACCGCGAGGTCGCCCGCCTCCCGCAGGATGTCGCCGAGCTGTAGCTCGGCCTCGACTCGGAAGCGCGCCGCCGTCTCCGGATCGTAGACCTCCGCCGCTTCGCGCGTGAGCGCCGCCGCCTTATCGTATGCCGCGACGTCCCGCTCGAGATAGCCGATCTGCCACCAAGCGTGCGCGAGCTTCGATAGCGTGTCGGCCGCCGCGAGCCCCGCCTCCCGCTCCGCCTCGAAGGCCCTTAGCTTCTCGAGCTCGCCGATCGCCTCGCGCACTGGGCCCACCGACCCCTCCCAGCCGCCAAGCTCAACCAGCGAGTTAGACAAGTTCCGTGTGTAGGTGGCCCACGCGTCGGGCTCCGCCTTCGGGTCCACCCGACCCGCGATGCGGCGATAGGTGTCGGCCGCTTCCCGTAGCACCCGCGCGTCGTTCCCTAGGCTCGCCTTGTCCGACAGGACAACCGCGACGTTGTTCTCGGCCCACGCCCAGCCGATCGGATCCTCGTCGGGGTCACGTGCCGCTGCGACCTTCTTGAACCCGCGCAGCGCCTCGTCCAGGTACGCGCTGTCCCCTGTCCAGCGGCCGAGCTCCAGCTGAACAATGGCCCAAGGCGTCAGGCGGCGGACCTGCTCCTCCTCGCCCAGCTCCTCGGCAACGGCGATTGCCGCGTCCGCCGCGGCCGCGGCTTGTCGCAGCTGCTCGAAGTCACCGCTCCGTAGGGCCTGCGCGCGGCGCAGCATCGCGAGCTGCGACATCATCGCAACGTGGCGGCCAGGGTCCTCCCCGGCCGACACCAGCGGCTCTAGCCGCGCGAGGACCTCTGCCGAGCGGGCGAGGAGGTCGTCGCTGGCGGAGAGCTCGCCGCGGTCAACCAGCCGGTCCGCTGCGGCTAGGCCAAGAATCTAGCGCCCGATCCTGCAGCTGGCCCGATGCCTCGAGCCAGAATCCGGCTCGAAGGATCCTCAGCCTGCCCGAACGAAGGCTGCGTTTCGGCGAGTGCCCGCGCATCGGTCAGCACCCCGGCGACCGCCAGCTCGAACCCGGTCGCCATCAGCGGCCAGTTGGCCGCCCGTGCCGCATCGGCCGCCGCCACGTATCCGCGGATGCCCTCTACGAAGTCGGATGCCGCGATTCGCTCGCGCGCCGCCTCGGCGTCGCGCGCTGCGGCAACCAGCGGCGGCGGCTGCTCGGGCGCGAGGTCATTCGCCAGCGGGCGCAGCATCTCTCCTGTCTCCCGCGCCAGGCGCTCCGTCTCCGCCCCGTCGCCGGCGACGATCGCTTGCGCGAGCTCCGCCTGCCGTGCGCCGAGCGCCTCTGCCGTCTGGCCAATTCGGAGCAGCAGCAGCGCCTGGACCATTCGCTCGCGTAGCGCGCCCTCGAGGACACCGGCCGCCGTCTGGTCGGACAGTGCCCCGTTCTCGAGCTCGGCGATCAACGACGCGACCAGCTCGTCCTCCAAGCCGAAGGATGCGCTCAACTCGCGGACGAACGCCTCCCGCTCCGCCGCATCCGCGGCCAGCGCCTCGCGTAGCCCGGCCGCGCCGGTTTGCTCGACGAACCGGTCGATCAGCGACTGCACCTCCTCTGGCTCTGGGCCGCAGGCGATCTCGATGACGGAGGCCCTGATGGCGGCCCTAGCCGCCGCCCCGCACTTCGCCTGCACCCGGTTGAGCAGCACCACCTCGGCTTCCGTTTCCGGCCTGCCGATCACCACGTCCTCGGGCCCGAAACGCACCAGAACCGGCGTGGCGCCCGGCGAAACCTCCCTGTCGCCCTCGACGGCCACCTCGACCGCCCAGTCGACCGACGGCGCGGCGCCGCTCCCGCCTTCGCCCTGCACCCCCGCAATCAGCGCATCGACGGCGTCGACGACCAGCCCCAGCCGCTGGCCAGCCTCGCGGATCTGTTCGTCCGACGGCCGGCGTCCCTCGGCCAGCCCTTCGAAGCCCAGCCCCTCCACGACATCTGCGAACAGACGCTCTATTTCCGCCTGCTCGAGTCCGCACTTAAGGCGCAAGATGCTGCCTAGGATTTCCTCGCCGGCGGCGAAGCCACACTCCGCCAGCACCTCCAGCCGGTCCCCCTCCGGATCGGCCGTGCGGTCCATGTAGTATGCGCCCCCCACGAACCCCGCCGCGGCGGCGAGCACCGCCGTACCCGAAACAACGAACACCTTGTTCAGCGATGACATTGGCATGAAGATCCTCCATGAATGACCGCCGGTGCACGGCGACGGCTGTCCCCACGGCCCGTCGCGCCGCACCGGCTTCACTCGGTCGAGCAGTTCTTCTCGATGCTGCTGGCGGTGATGCTGCCCACCACGGCGGTGCCGCACAGCCCGGCCGTCGCCTCCCCCGACGCCCGGTCGCCGGCGGCCAGCACCGACCAGCCCACCAGCGCCAGCCCGGCGAGCAGCACCACTACCGCTCCGGGCGGCAGCGCTGAGATCGTGACCCGCCGAGCCGACACGTTCCCGCCGGCGGCGATCCCCTGCCGTGCGCCGATCTGTGGCCCGGCCTCCGGGCGCTCGTCCGCCTTAGCCGGCAATCGCTTTCGGTCAAAGTAGACGAAGGCGCTCCAGAGAGCGCCAACCACCGTTGCGATCATCCCGAGCAGGAGCTTCCAGTTTTCCAGCGACTCCATGAACGGATTCTCCTGAAAAGTGATGCTCGATCAAAACATGCGAAACCATACCACGAATGCGATCAAGAGTCCGCTCGCCGCCACCGAACGCTCACTATTTCATGCAGAAGACACGGCCTCCGCGTCACGCTGTAAAGTCCGCGCCGCAATGGGACTGATATGCGGCTTTCATGCTATCAGCCTGAAGCATGCGGTCTGCTCCTCCCACTCCACCGGAAACCCCTGCCAGCAGATCGTCCAGCCGCATCGCCTCCGGCTGCCGCCCGTCGAGGATCGCCTCGACGATCTCCGGCGCGAGCAGGGTCAGGCGCAGCACCCGGCTCACGTAGCCCTGGCTGACGCGCTCGGCCTTCGCGAGATCATCGAGCGTGCCGTAGACGCCGTCGTCGAGCAGCCGCCGCCAGCGGAAGGCGCGGGCCAGCGCCTTGACCAGCGCGCTGTCGACGAGCGGCGAGGCCGGCTCCCAGGCTCGCCATCGGGAGAGATCACGGTCTTCCTTCCGCCGTGCTTGCGGAACGCCAGCGGCACATGCACGGTCATCGTCGCGCCGTCGCCGGAGAGGGCCTTCCATCCGGTCATGGCGCGTCCGCCGGCATCTGCCGGCCCCAGCTCGCCCAGCCGTCCCGGGGATGCCGGGCGAAGAGCTCGAGGAACGGCCCCGGACTGCAGGCCTCGACGATCGGGTAGAGCTCGTCGGGCTTGCGGCTGTGCTCGCGCTTGCGGGTCGCGATCAGGTTGGTCTGCCGCCGCCCCGGAGCGAGCGTGCGGGCGTTTGAGCCGCGCACGCCGAACAGCACGACCTCGGTGACGTTGCGGAAGTAGAAGCCGACGCCGCGCCCGTCGGAGCCGCCGTCCTTGCGGACCTTGTGCCAGACCAGCAGCGCCTTGTAGCTGAAGCCCCAGGCCGCCATCACGCCGAGCGCGTCGCCGATCAGCGCGTTCGGGGTCCAGAGGTAGAGATGCGCAGGCTCGTCCGCGATGGAGCTGACCGGCAAGGCCCGGATCGTCGTCGAGCGCCATCGTGTCATAGCGCTCCAGCCGCCGATGCTCGGGCGCGACCTTGCCGGTTCGGTTCTGGAACCGCCACGGCGGATCGGCCAGCACCGTGCGGAACCGGCGACCGGCCGCGAAGGCGAGCAGGTCTGCGCCGGCGTCGGGCGCATCGATGATGTCCCTCATGCCGCGGCCCTGCGCGCGGGCGCGACGAGGCCGGGCAGGCCCGCCGTCCGCAGGCGGATGCCGACGCCGTCCATGTGCACGTCGACCCGCTCGACCAGCAGCTGGACGATCCGGGCCTGCTCGGCCGGGAAGAGCTCGTCCCAGAGCGGGTCGAGCTGCAGCAGCGCCGTGCGCACCGCGTCCTCGGTCACGTCGTCCTGCTCGGCCCGCGCCGCCTGCCACGCCCCCATGACGATCTCGGGCTGGCGGAACACGACGCGCAGCTGGTCGACGACCGCGGCCTCGATCTCCGCCGCCGGCACGCGGCCGATCGGGCAGGCGTCGCGGCCCTGCCGCAGCACGTCCTGGCTGACGTAGTAGCGGTAGAGCCGCGCGCCCTTGCGGGTGTGCGTCGGCGACATCGCGGCGCCGGTCGGCCCGAAGATCAGCCCCTTCAAGAGCGCCGGCGTCTGCGCCCTTGTGTTGGCGGAGCGCGTGCGGCCGTTCTCGGCGAGGATCGCATGGACCTTGGACAGCTTCCGCGACATCGTTCTCGGTCCGGATGATCTCCGGAGCTTTGCCATCGATGAGCGACGCTTCGTGGCGCTTGTTTTCGACGCCGTCAGCGCGTCGATCTGCGAGGTGGTTCCGGGTCTCTGGGCGGGAACGGACCGGGCGGGCGTTTGGACGTTCCTCACAATGAGACGCGCAGTCGCCGAGAGCCAGAAGTTGACAGCCGTTATGGACGCCACTGCGCTCCGTGAACATCGGATCCTGATCGCGCCGCACGTTTCGGCTCAAACTTTCGTTCGACTTGGACGAGTTGCCAACCTGACCCTGCTCGTCCTTCACGACGCGATGCGACTTTCGGAGGACGGCCAGGTCGAGCTATGCGCACCAGCGGCCGACCGCGCCGCGCGGACGCCGCTATTGCGGATAGATGTGCCGCAGAACCGCGTATTTTTGTTCGGTATTCACCAACCCCTTCCGGGCGCCAGCCTGCGGCTGCTCACGCTGTTGGCGGAAGCCTCGGAGGGCGGGCGTTTGATGACCGCAACCGAGGTCTCCGAGGAATTCAGCGGCCGGGCTGCCAAAAACATCGTTTCGCAGCTCAAGACGGACCTCTTGAAGGGATTGGCCGACGCCCGGGCGATCGACGGATGGTTCCGGACGGACCACAAACCGGAGACAGCTTATCGGCTGCAGGTCCCGCGCGAGCAGGTCGAGATCAACCGCTAGCGGGTCGTCCCGAACGTTCGGACCCGGTCCGCGGCCCCTCGGACCCGGTCCGCGCCGCTTGTTGCGAAAACTCGATCATCGCAACTTGATCGAGGCCTGCCCCCGTGACCAGAACCAACCCCCTCCACGACCCCGCGCCGCTCGCCGCGCGCGCCGAGGCATACGCCACGCGCCTGTGCCGCCGGCTCTCACTGCCGGCGTCCGACAAGGACGACCTGCGCCAGGAGCTGCTGGCGGACCTGATCCGTCGGCTCGACCGCTACGACCCGGCCCGCGGCTGCCCCGGCGCCTTCGCAACCGTGGTGCTGCGCAACCAGTCCGCCAGGATCGCAGATCGCGTCGTCGCCGAGCGCCGCAAGTCTGGCGGACCCGTGTTCTCGCTCGACATGATGGTCGGGCCGGACCCGCTCGTCGAGACGTTGCCGGAGGACGACGATCCGCACGAGGCCAGCGAGCGCCGCATCGACGTCGGCCGCGTCGTCTCCCTCCTGCCGCGCCGGGACCAGGCCTTCTGCGTCGCCGTCGCCCGCTGGCCGGTCGACCGGCTGGTCGGCCACGGCTTCGGCTCGCGCGCCGGTCTCTACCGCCGGCTCCATGACCTTCGCCACGTCCTGGCCGCGCATGGCCTGGCGGCGTGAGACGGTTTCCGGAGCAGGTGAGTAATAACCCGACATGAAGCACTCCATCCTCATCCCCGCCCAGCCGCTCGATGAACTGGCGCTCTGCCGCTGGATCGGCGCGGCCGCCCCGGGCGACGTCCTCGAGTACCATCGCGGCTTCCTCGCGATCGACATCGGCCTCGGCGTGCTGACGCCGAACCGGCAGAAGACCCTGCGCCTGCTCGCCCGCCTGGGCCGCCGAGACCGGCTTCGTCCATCTCGTGCAGCGCCGCATCGGGAGGGGCTGCTTCGGCTATCTCGCGATCAAGCGGCCGCGCGGCTTCCTCGCGCCGCCGTCGATCGACCTGGCGGGCGGCAGCTTCGCCGAGCTGCGCCGCGTCGGCCCCCGGGAAGCGGTCGCGGCATGACGGAGCCGTTGCCCAGCCTGCGGCTGCCGGCGACGCTGACGCAGGGCGATCTCGCCGCGCGCTGGCGGCTGACGATCCGCACGCTGGACCGCTGGCGGATCGCCGGGACCGGGCCGGCCTGGCTCCTGCTGAACGGCTCGATCCGCTACCGGGCGGAAGACGTACTGGCCTTCGAGCGGGCGCGCTTGCGCCGGCCGAAGCCCTAGACCGGGCGGGCGGTGGCGCCGGAGGACCGGCCCCGCCCCACCGACAGGACGATGCGCAGGCTGCCTCTGGTGGCCACGTCGGCGTTGGCGCCACCCGGTATGCCGAGGCAGCCCCCCGCCTGCTCGACAACGGCTACGCGCCGCTGCCGATCCTGCCGAGGGCGAAGCACCCGCCATTGCCGGAATGGACGTCTCTGCTGATCGACGAGGCCCAGGTCGCCGGCTGGGTCCGAGAGTTCCCATCGTTCGGCGTCGGCCTGCGCACGGGACGGCTCGTGGGCGTGGACATCGACATCCTCGACCCGGACCGCGCCCACGCGGTGGGCGAACTCGTCCAGCAGCGGTTCGGCGAGACGCTGATGCGGGTCGGGCTGTGGCCGAAGCGGCTGTTGCTGTACCGGACGGAGGCGCCGTTCCGGAAGCTGCAGCGTGGCGGGATCGAGATCCTCGGCGTGGGGCAGCAGTTCGTCGGCTTCGGCATCCACAAGGACACGCTGCAGCCGTATTGCTGGCCGCTCGGCGACAGCCCGCTCGACGTGGCGCTCGACGACCTTCCCGAGGTTGACGAGGCCGGCTGCCGCGCGCTGCTGGCGGAGCTGGTTCCGGAGCCGCAGCGCCGCGCCCGCGCCTCCCGAACAAGCAAGGATCAACCCGCCGCGCAAGGACGGACGCGGGACGATCGCGGTCGCGTCATCGACGGCCGGGACGGCTGGCTCTCGGACATCGCCTATCACGCGGTGCAGGACGCGCTGGAGGCCGGCGCGCCGCTTGATGCAGCGCGGATCGCCGAGAGCGCCTGGCGTCGCTTCGCGGAGACAACCGACCTCGACCGCCCGCAACGGGATGGCGAACAGCGCTACGGCCCCGCCGACGCGGCAGCCAAGGTCGCCGACAAGCTGCGCCTGCTGAACGAGGGCCGGCTGCCGCCGCGTGTGCAGGAGGCGCTGGAGCCGGTCGAGCTGCCGGATGCGCTACCGGTCGCCGAGGCCCGCGCGAGGCTCGACGCGACGCTGGCGGAGGCCTGTGCGCGGATCGGGGCGTGGCACGCCGGAGACGTTGTCGGGCCAGCGCCGCAGATCGGCGTCAAGGCGACGGTCGGGCTCGGCAAGAGCAGCGCGGCGCGGGCGCAACTGATCCCGCTGCGACGACGGCTCGCTGCTGCGGGCGCGCCGGACCGGCTGCTGATCCTGACGCCGTCGCTGGCGCTGGCGGACGAGACCGCGGCGGCCTGGCGCGCGGCCGGCGAGCGCGTCTCGGTGCTGCGCGGCTACGAGAGCAGGGGCCCCGGCCTTAGCCAGCCGATGTGCGCGAACCTGCCCGCGGTCCGCGCCGCGACCGAGGCGGGCGAGGACATCCAGAGCACGGCCTGCGTCAGCGCGTCTGGCGACCGCTGCTGTTCACGCTTCGCCGGCTGCCTGAAGCAAATCAACCGGGACGAGGTCGCCGAGGCGGATGTAGTCATCGCAGCCTACGACGCGCTCTTCACCGGCTTCGCGACGCCCGAGCGCATCGGGCTCATCGTCATCGACGAGGGTTGCTGGCAGCGCTCCTACGAGGGGCTGAGCGGGCTTGGCGTCGAGACCTTCGCCGAAGAGGGCCTTGGAGCATCTACGTCCGCGGGCGACACGCCAGTCCTTCGGCGGGGCGGCGGATCTGCGCGCACTGCGCGGCCGCGTCGTCGCGGCGTTCCGGGCGAACGGCATCGGGCCGCTCCAACGCAGGCACGTCGTCGACGCCGGACTGACCGCGGCAGGGGCCCGCCGGGCGGCGCGACTGGAGCGGCAGGGAGTGCGGCGCACCGGGTTGCACCCGGGGATGTCATCAGAGGCCATGCCGGCCGCCCTGGCGCAGGCGGGCAGCAACGCGCGGAGCCGGCTCCGGGCCGCGGCGTGGGAAGCGGTCGAGACGCTGCTGGCGGGCTCCGCAGCCACGGACGGCCGCATCGGGATCGGACCGCCGGATGGCAGGACCGGGCTGCACCCGATCACCGTGCTGCGCCTGAAGCCGATCCACCTGGCGCTGCAGGGCAAGCCGGTGCTGCATCTCGACGCGACGCTGCGACTGGAGATCGCCCGGACCCTGCTGCCGAGGCTCGAGATGACGGAGATCGCCGCGGAAGCGCCGCACATGCAGCTGCGCCTTGTTGCCGGTCCGTTCGGCAAGGGCAGCCTCTGCGACAGCCGCCAGGCCAATGAGGCGGAGCGCAAGCGCCGCGCCAACCGGCTTCGGGAATGCGTGGACTACGTGCGCTGGCACGCCCGGCGCTGCGCGCGCACGCTGGTCGTCACGTACAAGGACATCGAGACCGCCTTCGCCGGCATCCCCGGCGTCGAGGTCGCGCACTTCAACGCGATCGCCGGGCTCGACGTCTACCGCCACGTCGACCTGCTGATCGTCATCGGCCGGCCGCTGCCGGGCACGGAGGACCTGGGCCGGCTCAGCGCCGCGCTGTTCGGGCACGTGCCAGTTGGCTCCTACCAGAGCTTTCGGAAGGGCGTTCAGATGCGGTCCGGCCAGGTCCGTGGCGTCAGCGTCAGGCGCGCACGCCGATCCGCAAGCGGAGACGCTGCGTGCGCGATCTGCGACGACGAGGTCGTCCAGGCCATCGGGCGGGGACGCGGCGTGAACCGGACGGCGGCCGATCCGCTCGAGGTTCACGTCCTCGCCAACGTGGCGCTGCCGCTCCTGCACGACCGCCTGTCGGACTGGGACAGCGAGGCGCCGGACATCCTGCAACGGATGCTGCTGGCAGGCATCGCCGTGGATAGTCCGGCGGATGCGGCGAGGATGCACCCTGTGCTTTTCACCAGCGCGGAAGCCGCAAAGAAGATGCTTCAGCGCCGAGGAACTCGGGGACAAACCCCTATAGAGATCTCTTATAGGGAAATGTCCCTGAGTTCGGCAGGCTATCGACGTTCCGGCGTCGGTCCCCGATGGCAGCGTGCTTACTGGATCGACGGCTCGGCGGACGACGTCAGGGCTGTGCTGGAGAGCGCTATTGGTCCGCTTGCGGAGTGGCGGCCTGACTGAGCGTCGGGATCGTGACAATCAGCGCGCTTCTTCTATTTACCGGAGTGACCGGGCCCTCGTGAGGATCAATGCGTTGATCTGCGCGTTCCGACTGCAGCCGAGGCTAGTTCTTGAAAGGCATGGATGCTGAACTTCATTCGCAAGGGCGCAGGCCCTCCGCTTCTCCTCGTGCACGGTCTCGGCGGGTCGTGGCGTTCGTGGAACACCATTCTTCCTGCGCTCTCCGAGACGCGGGAGGTCCTGGCTCTGGACATGCCGGGGCATGGCGAAACGCCTGCGGCTTCCAGCAGCGACACGTTCAACGGGCTCGCCAACAGTGTCGAGACCTTCATCATCGAACAGGGCCTCGACGGCATCGACATCGTCGGCAGCTCGCTCGGGGCAAGGATCGTGCTCGAGATGGCGCGCCGCGGGAAAGTCGGCGCGACGATTGCCCTCGATCCCGGCGGCTTCTGGCGAGGCTGGGAGCGGACATACTTCCGCTCCACGCTCAACGCGTCCATCCGGCTCGTGCGCAGTCTCGGGCCTGCGCTGCCGACGCTCTCCCGGTCTGCCGTGACCCGCAGCATGATCCTGGCGCAGTTGTCGGCACGTCCCTGGAAGCTGGATGGGGAAGTCGTGGCGACCGAACTCAAAAGCTATGCCGCCACCACGACGTTCGACGCGCTCGTGAGCGACCTCGCCGCCGCGCCGGAACAGGAGGGACCGGCGGCAGAGACCTCCCGCCCCGTCGTCATCGGATGGGGCCGCCAGGATCGTCTGTGTCTGCCGCGACAGGCCGCCCGGGCGCTGGAGGCATTTCCGTCAGCGAGATTGCACTGGTTCCAGAAGTGCGGTCACTTCCCGATGTGGGATCAGCCAGATGAAACCTGTCGGCTCATTCTCGGCGAAACGGGCAATACTCGTGCATAATCGGCGTCACTGTCGCTGAGAATCGCACGACGACGCTTCCGCTTCGAACCGCATCCGCCGACCGACGCCAATCCGCCCGACGGCGCGTGGCGTTCAGTTCGACGAACCACTCGCGGAGATAGCCGGGACGCCCATCACGCCGAGCGGCAACCGTAGCAACGATTGCTTGCATCATTGTCCGCTCCTGTCGCCGAATGTCATAAAGTGACGCCATTACAATGCGTTGGCCTTCATGCTTAGGCTGCCTCCAGGACCTGGAACGGCCAGAGCATCGCTGATCCCGTGGGAACGGAGGCGGCCAGATGCTGGACCAGACGGCAAGGACGAGCGGAGACGGGCTCACGGTCGAGCAGCGGGAGCTCAGCTCGCTGATCCCCTATGCCCGCAATGCTCGCACCCATTCCGATGCGCAGGTTGCGCTGATCGCGGGCTCGATCCGGGAGTTCGGGTTCGTGAAGGCGCGCGGGGTCAAGCTCGGCAACCCCAACGGCGCAGCGGCGCTCAGGCGGGCTGGGAAGGGCGCTGTGGCGTTCAGGGCGTTGGTCGCTGCTAACGCTGACGCCCATGCCCGCGACCTCGCGCCGGTGCTGGCGGACATCCGTGCGGGCGGCGCGACCAGCCTGCGGGAAATCGCCGCGGAGCTGAACAACCGCGGCATGCTGACCCGCCGCGGCGGGCGCTGGCATGTCTCAACCGTCCTGAACCTGCTCGACCGGCTCGGGGAGGCGAGATGCCGCAGAGCCGGATGATGTCGCTGGTCGAGGCCGGAGCCAACGTTGCCATCGGCTACGGCGTCGCCGTGGCGACGCAGGCGCTGGTGTTCCCGCTGTTCGGGTTGCAGGCGAGCCTGGCGCAGAACCTTGGGATCGGGGCGGTCTTCACCGGCGTGCCGCTGGCGCGCAGCTACGTGCTGCGCCGCGTATTCGAGGCGTTCCGCGGCTGACTGTACGCGCTTGCAGCTCAAGCGTTTACCGCAAAGGAGGCTCCAGCCGACCAGCCCGGCGCAGACAACGCTCTACTCAGGTGCGCCAGCCAGCCGGAAGCCGCGGGCGTAGATCGCCGCGACGTCCGGATGTAGACCTTCGGCGTCGGCAAACCATGCGGCGGTGAAATGCGGAGCCTCTGCCAGGAGTTCGTTCATGCGCCTCTGCGCCTCCTCAACTTCGCCCGCGAGCGCGAGCGCGGCAACGCGGGCGCCGCGCGTCACGATGTGATCAGGGGCTCGGTCGTAAGCTTCCGAGGCTTCTGCGTAGCGGCCGAGCAGGAGCAGCACGGTGCCTCGGTTCCACTGATACCAGTCTGGGGGGGTCGGATGCAGGCGGAAGGCCCGCTCGATCCACGCCGCGGCATCGGGGGCGAGCGCCGGAAACTGTGCGGCGCGGAAGGCGAGGTTGGCGAGCATATCGGCGTCATTGGGCGCCAGTTCGACCGCTCGCCGGACCATCGCCTCGGCGCGCTCAGGATCGGCCCAACGTACGACACCGGCGGCCTGCTGAAGTGGGTAGGGACGGTCCGGCGCCACCCGATAGCCTTCGAGCGCCGCTGCGTCGCCCTGCTGCCAGAGCGCCTCGATCTCCGCCTGAGACATGCCGGGGTGCACACGGGTGTAGGCGAGATAGGAAAGTTTTGCCCACGCCTCGCCGAACTCGGGCTCCAGCGTGACGGCCCGCTGGAGCATCGCCTCGGCTTCAGCATAGCCTGCCGGCGTGCGTCGGTCGATGTGCGCACCGGCGCGAAGGTACAGCTCGTAGGCCGCGAGGTCGTCAACTCCGCGCCCGCGTGCCCTAGAGGTTGCAGCCCGGCTGATCGGCCCGCTCCAGCTGGCGGCGAGCGCGCCGACGATAAGCTCGGATGCGGCGCGTTGCAGCGCAGGTAAGTCCAGGACCGGCCCTTCGAGGCGACGTGACCACAGCTGGCGGCCGCTCGAGACCTCCATCAGCGCCGCAGCCACCTGAGCCTGCGCGCCGTCGGTCCGGATGGAGCCAGTTACCACATACTCCGCTCCCAGCTCGCGAGCCGTTGCCGGACTGGGCTCGCCGGACGTCCGTGTCGCAGCGTCGGCCAGCACGAACAGCCAAGGTTGCTGCGCAAGATCGGCGATGATGTCCTCTGTGAGGGCGCGGGCCAGTCGGTCCCACCGTTCGCCCTCGGTCAGCGACGCTAGCGGGAACACGGCGACGACCGGCCCCTCGGGCGAAGCGGCCTCGTCGGCGGACGGGGCCAGATTGACAACCTGTGGAGCACGCGCATCTCCGAAACCGACAGCAGCAGCTACAGCGAGCGCCCCGATAGCGAGCGCGGCTAGCGGAAGCAGGACGTGGCGAGGGCGGCGGCTAGACTTGACTGGCTCTGACGCCTCGGACTGAAGCGAGTAACCTCGCTTCGCGTGGGTGCGGATCGCCGTCCTTCCACCGGTGCCGAGCGCTTTGCGGATCTCACTGACGCACTGCACAAGGGCGTCCTCGTCGACGAATACGCCTTGCCAGACCTGTTGCAGCAGGTCGTCCTTGCTCACCAGCGTTCCTGGCCGCGCGGCCAGAACGCGCAGGAGGGCGGCCGTCTTGGGTCGCAGGTCGCTCCGGCGGCCGTTGGCCGCAATCACCGTTCCGCTGGAAAGATCGACATCAGCGCCGCCGATCCGCACCATCCCAGCGCTCATCGTCGCGATGCGGCCAGCGATTTCGGAAGTCTTTCGGCACTCGTTCGGGACCGGCGAACCCGCCCGCTGCGAGAATGTATCGCCACCAAACTCCGCTGCCGAGGCGCCGACATGACTTCAAAATCCCTGTGCCCTGATGCGGACACGTTACCACTTTGTTCAAGATCGCGCACCGGCTCCATCGGCGGGCCTGCCTGGCTCGTCGTCGCTCTCGTGGTGGGCGCGAATGCGGCATTGGCGTCCGGCGCGGATGACTCAGTTGTCGCGAACCAGACGACGGTCGACTGCGCGGACTTGGCGCTGGTCCTTGCCGTCGACACCTCGGGCAGCATCGACGCGCGCGAGTTCGCCCTGCAAGTGCAGGGCATCACGGCGGCGTTCCGGGACCCCTCTGTCGTCGCGGCGCTGGCGCTGGCCGGCGCTGTCGACGTTGGCGCTGTTTTCTGGGGCGATCCCCTATACCCGCACGTGATGCCGTTTCGGCGCGTTGCGTCGGGGGCGGGGGCGGCAGAACTAACGGCGGCGCTTGAGGCCGAGGCGCGCTGGGTGCGCGGCGACACTGGCCTCGGCCCCGGTATCGAGGTGGCGCTCGATCTGCTCGAGGCCGAGGCGCCCTGCGCCGGTCGGAAGATCATCAACCTCTCTGGCGACGGGCGCGCAAGCGTGGGGCGCTACGGCGACGGATACGCGGGCGTGGTCGACGCCAGGAGCCGCGCCGAGGCTGCCGGCGTCACGATCAACGGGCTCGCCATCACCAACGATGCGCCTGATCTTGCCGCATACTACCGCGCTATGGTGGCAACGGGTCCGGGGGCATTCGTAATGGAGATCACCCGACAAGAGGATTTTGCTACCGCCATTGCCGCGAAGCTCGTGCGCGAGATCGCGCCGCCAGTGCTTGCCGAGTTCACGCCTTAACACAGCGCAAGAAGGGCGTCTGACAACCGCCGCCCACTGAACCTCCAGACCAGAGCCGGCCTCGTCATAGTCTGCACGAACCACCTCTCGACGTTCTTGCCTTGCCTATCGACGGTACAATTGATGCGAGCGCCGAATGAGCGGTTCTCGAATAGTTTATGCCTGTGAGAACCTGATCTAATCCCAATGCAAAGAAGGGCATGTGGCGATGTTGGAGATTACCTTGGCGAAGAACTTCCAAACGTGTTCGGGAAGATTGTCTCGCGCTTGTAAGGCCGCCGTTTCCGACAAGGTTTCCGTATTGGACATAACTCTGCGGTGGGCCCTAGCAAACTGTTTTGTAGTGGCCTTTCTTCTTTCGTCGCTTTTTGCGCTCGCCGCCAGCGCCCAGCAGATCGAGACAATACCCGTGGCGTCTCGCAGCGTGCCTGACGAGGCCCTTCTTGCAGGCGAGGTCGGTGACGCCCCGGAGGTCATGCTGGACGGGCGATTGACGCTGCCGGGCGACCAGGAGCGCTATCCGGTCGTGATCCTGCTGCACGGGACCGACGGCAAGAACAGCGGCGCGTCCTACAGCTGGGAAGGCTGGCTGCCGACGCTGAGCGTGGCGACATTTGCGCTCGACAGCTACACGGGGCGCGGACTTGCCATGGTCTCGTTCAATCAGGAATCCTTCGGCCAGATCCAGCAGACCTATGACGCGTTCCGCGCGGTCGAGGCGCTCGCCGCCCATCCCCGCGTCGATCCGGAGCGCATCGTCGTGATGGGCTTTTCCCGCGGCGGTCAAGCGGCGCTCTACACGGCGATGACGCGGTTTCAGGAGGCGTTCGGGCCGGAGCGCGGCCGGATCGTCGCGCATGTCGCGTTCTACCCGGCGTGCAATCTCGAGCTAGAGCGTGCAAGCGAGGTCGGGCCGGTCCCGATCCGCCTCTTCCATGGCGATGACGACGATTGGACTGCTGCGGACACGTGCCGAGACTACATCGAGCGGCTCGCCGCCGCGGGCCATGACGCGGCGTTCACGGGCTACCGCGGAGCCCGACACGGGTTCGACAACGAGTTCGCCGAGTCGCTGCAGGAGGAGGGCGGCGCAGAGAGTTCGCGGGATTGCCGCCGCATCGAGGCCGGCGGCCGCATCCTGAACGCGGAAACCGGCGCTCCGTTCAGTTACGACGACGCCTGCGTCGCCCGCGGCACGAGTGTGCAGTACGACCCTGCGGCGGCGGCGGAGGCGCGCGCCGCGGTAGAACGGTTGGTGGCGACCGCGTTCGCTGCGCACTGATGGTTACCCGCTCTGCAACCTGATGTGGCGCCATACTGACCAACTATGGAGGGCACTGCCCCGCTCGAGATGGACATTCTCCGCGCGTGCCTGAACGACAGACTACGGTTCGCATCAAACCGCAAGCCCGCCGCCTCGCAGACATCAAAGGGAGACAGGCGGGCGACCGCGGACGACTTGCCTGCGGCGGGTGGTGAACGCTATCTTCTACCTGCTGCAGGCCGGCTGCCAGTGGCGGATGCTGCCGCGGGACTTCCCCCCACGCAGCACCGTCTACGGCTACTTCCGGGCCTGGATGGCAGCCGGGGTCTGGGCGCACATCCACGACGTGCTCTACCGCCGGACCCGGGACCTTGAGTGCCGCGACGAGAGCCCGACTGCGGCCATCATCGACAGCCAGAGCGTGAAAACCAGCGCGGAAGCTCGCGGAATGGTCGGATACGACGCCGGAAAGCGGGTAAAGGGCCGCAAGCGGCATCTCGTCACGGACACCCTCGGCCTGATGCTGCGCATCGAGGTTCACTCCGCCAGTCTGCAGGATCGCGACGGCGCGGCGATCGCCCTCGACCGGATCACCCGCCGCTTCCCGTTCCTCGAACGCATCTTCGCGGACGGCGGATACCAGGGGCCCCGCGTCGCCGCGGCCGCCCCGCGCCCGGTCGAGATCATCAAGCGCACCGACCCCGGCTTCGTCGTCCAGCCAATGCGCTGGGTCATCGAGCGCACCTTCGCCTGGGCCTGCATCAACCGACGCCTCGCCCGAGACGTCGAGCGCGCCGCCGAGACCGTCAAAGCCCTCTTCCAGATCGCGATGATCAAGCTCATGGCCCGCCGGATCGCGCGCTACCGGAACTTTTGAGTCAGGCTCTCAGCAAAGCCTGACGTCGGCGGGAACCGAGCTGTGGCTCCAGGGCAGCAACTACGTCCGCGACACACGTCCGCCTGGTCGGGTTTGCGACGAGCAGGCTCCCGAGCCCTATAGCCAACCATGCGATCTGCCGGTGCAGACCAGCCTGCATGTCGCCAATCCTTCAAGGCGCAGTCTGCGCAACAATTGATGGCGCAGCCGGTCCACCGTCACATGACCCACCTGCACGACAATGACAAGCTGACGGCTACCTTGACCGCGCCGCGCGCCAGCCGGCTTGAATCGCCTCCGCCTCGTCGCAGAACCAGCGCTCGCCCTGGCCCTCGGTGATCTTCGTGCGGCTGTACCAGGGCGACCAAGGCGTGTGATAGATGCGCTCCCCGTCTTGCGCTATGTTGCCCTTGATCGGGCAGCCGGCATTCGGTGATGCCTCGGCCGCGCGTTCCCAGCGATCGGCTCGGTAGTCCCAAGGTGGCTGCGTGACGGCCTACCAGACCCCTGCGCCTGCGTCGCGAGCTTCGGCCTCCAGCCCGACATAGGCGGTGCTGTAGCGCACGAACGCCCACGCCAGACCTTCGGCGACCAGTGCCTCGCAAGGTCAACGCCATCGGCGCGACACGTCGCGACAATGCGGCCGTACTGGTCAGTCTCGTGCGGATCGCAGGTGACATCCCTGGAGCCCGTCAGCTCGGCCAGCCGATCAGTCGCGGCCGCGGCGCAGTCCCATTTGCCGCCGCCGGGAAGGCTGCAGCTCCGACCAAGCTCCGCAGCGTCGATCCCGTTCAGCCGGAGAACGATGTTGCCTATCGACAGTGTGTCGCCGTCGATGACATCGACGTTACCTGCGAGCTCGGCGGACCGCACCGGCGACGCGGACGCGATGGCGATCAGGAATGACCCGAGCAGTCTCCGCCAACGGCGAGGGGACAGTGTGGTCATGGCCATGACGCCGCATCCGGAAAGTACCATCCGTAACCCTGGTGACGCGCGATCTCCCGCTCGACGGCGAGCAGGTTGTCGCGATCTTGCTGCGGGAGACGCTGCAGGCGCGCGAGCATCCCGACCTTATATCCAGCCGCGGAGCCAAGCAGCTGGATCGCCTGAGCTGAGGCGGTTTCCACCAGATGCCGATCAATGCCGGATTCTCGGCGCGCGAATGGCAGCACGTTCCCCACGATCTTCCCCTGCAAGTCCCCGAGCTGACGGTATGCTGCGCGAGCGCTGAACGGCAACGGGGCATGTGTAGAAGGGTGATCGAGATACGTCGCTGAGCTGCGCCACCGCCGCCTCGATCCCGCCGGCTTCTGCGACCGGGACGACGTCGCCAGTCTTGGCTCCCGCCTTCCCATTGGGGACGTGCGGCAGCGCAGCAGCCGGTTTCAACAGGTTACTCGTTGATGGGGCAGGCCGAGACGACGTCCGTCAGGGGGTCCGCGCTCACATCGGTAAGGGGGGGGGGCGGGTCCTCCTTTGCGCCGCGCGCGACGACGGTCAGCGTGTCGTCCGGCAGCGGACGCTGCAGTTTGAGGGCTTCCGACGCCGGCGCCGAGAGCCAGCTCTCACACTCATCCTCGGTCGTCAGGATCACCGGCATCGCCTTGGGGTGGATCGCGCCGACGACGGCGTTCGGCTCCGTCGTCAGGAAGCCGAAGAGCTCAGCCGTCACCACGCCCTCCTTCAGCTTGCGCACCGAGGTCCAGCGCGTCCAGATGCCGGCGAAGAACGCCAGCGGCCGGTTCTCGTCGAGCGCGAACCAGACTGGCGGCCGACTGCCGTCCGGCAGGAGCTCGTTCTCCGAGAACGAGGTGAACGGCACGACGCAACGATGCTCCGGCCCGAGCCATGGCCGCCAGTGTGCGGAGGTGACCCGCCGAATGTTTGTGACGCCGGGGTCCGTCCGGCGGTTCGCGAGATACTGCGGCGGCGTCGGCATGCCCCATCTTGCCAGCGCGAGTTCGCGGCCGGCGTCGCCGTTCCGCACGATCGGCGCGCGGTAGTCTGGAAAGACGCCCGGCAGCGGCGGCATGTTGCCCGAGCGGTCGATAGGCGGGTTGCGGCTGAAGAAGCGCCGCACGGCGTCTTGGGGTCGCATCATGGAATAAAGATTGCACATCCCGCCAAGAGCCACCGACCTCCGCCGGACGTCAAGCGGCTCACCGCGGACTTGCTTCGGCGACCGACTGCATCGCCGAACCACGAACAAGTGTGGGCGGCGCTTCGACACCCGCTCGGTCTCTGGACCTTACCCGCATAGGCTCCTCGTTATTCTATCTCAGGTGTGCCCACGGAGCCTCACGCGGCCGTTCCAGGTCCTGCCAAGGCGCTCATGAAGGCGCCGCGAAGCGCCTCTCCGTCCGGACGGAGATCGTGAGAGGCGAAGAAGCGGGATGTCAGGGACCAGTCGTTGGCCTTGACCGCCCGCATGCGGCCGAGCCCTTGCCAAAGTGCGCCACGGTGCTCCGGCAGGAAGCCCACATAGGCGCCCGAGAGGATGAGGATCTCCTGCGCCTCCATGTTGCCGACGGTTGCGCGGGCTGTGACCCGTCCCAGCCGGTAGGTGTCGTCGAAGTGCATGTAGCTCCGCACCGAGAAGGCGGTCCGGAGGAAATCGGCGTGCGAGAGATCCCTGTCGGGACGATCGAACCAGGGGTGGTCCCGGCCGCAATAGAGGTGATGCGTCTCCGCCGCGAGTTCGCGGTAGAAGAGGCCTGGAACGGGCGGGAGCGAGCCGCCGACGACGATGTCCCGGGTCCCCTTGAGGAGGCTGTTCTGAAGCCCCGCCGGCGTATCGGTCTCGAGCTCGATGAGCGCCTCCGGGCGCCGAGCGGAGAAGCGCGCCACCGCGCCGGGGAGGTCCAGCGCCTCGAAGGTCGTCACGCAGTCGATGACCCCGATGCGCAGCTTCGCCGTCTGCCGGGAATGCACCCGGTCCATGGTCGCCTCGAAACGCTCGAGATTGCGCAGCAACTCCTGCGCGGCGGCATAGGTGTCCCGTCCCGTCGGCGTCACGCGGAACCCGCCGCGGCCGCGTTCGCAGAGCCTGGAGCCGAGCTTGGCCTCGAGTGCTGCGAGATGGGTGGAAAGCGTCGACTGCGCCATGTTGAGCGCGATCTGCGCCCCCCGGAAGCCGTCGCAGTCCACGATCGTGCAGAAGATCCGGATGAGGCGGAGATCGATGTCTGACAGGCGGCGCATGCCATTTCCCTCACATCAAGGCTTCTCGATACAATCCGACAGAACTCAATCATATTTTTGGCGCCTGCAAGGCTGCTAGGATTTGCCGGAAGCCATTTACATCGAAGGAGCCTGACAGATGGTCCGCCGGTCTCTGCTCACCGCCGCCACGATCGCCGTGGCCCTTCCAGCCGTCGCGCAGGACGCGACGATCCGTGTCCTCGCGCCCACCTGGGTGGGCTTCGCGCCGGCTCTCGTCGCGCAGGACCTCGGCTGCTACGAGGAGGAGGGCGTGACGCTCGACTTCCGGTTCGAGGACGACCGCGCCAACGTGATGGCGGCTCTGGAACGGGGCGACATCGACGCCGACATGCGCACTGTTGGCGAGCACCAGGGCCGCCCGCGCGTTCCCGAGACGCCCGGAACGATCATCGGCACGATCGACGTTTCCGTCGGCGGCGACGGGGTATTGGTGGACGGCTCGATCGCAACGGTCGCGGATCTCGCGGGCAAGATCGTGGCCATCGAGCCCAACATCCCGGCGCGGCTCCTGCTGCAGATGGAGCTCGCCAAGGCCGGCCTGTCGATCAGCGACGTGGAGCTGCGGGAGATCGCCACGGCCGACACGATCGCCGTGTTCTCCGATCCGTCGATCGCTGCGGTCGGCACCTACGAGCCGTTCCTGAGCCAGGCGGTGCAGATCGTGACCGACCGCGATCCGCGCGTGCTCGTCTCCTCGCGCGAGCAGCCCGACATCATCGTGGATATCATCACCGCCCGCGACGCGGCGCTCGCCGAGAACCCGGGCAAGTTCGAGAGCCTGCTCCGCTGCATCTACCGCGCCGTCGACTATCAGCGCGCGAATCCGGCCGAGTTCTCGGAGCTTGCGGCGCCGTATTTCGGGCTGACGCCCGCGGACGTGACGGAGATCATCGAGACCTCGCTCGCCTACACGACCTACGAGGAGGCGGTGGAATTCCTCGGGACCGAGGGCGGCGAGGGCAAGCTCCACGACGTCTTCGACCAGGTCATGCAGCTCAACGTCGAATTCGGCGCGGCGGACACGGTGCTGACGGCGTCGGAGGAGATCGACAACGCGGTCCTGACCGGGCTTTTCGACGGCCACGCGCGCTGACCCGCAGCCATGCCGCGAGCCAAGGCGATCATCGGAGCGGCGAGCACGCTGGGGCTGCTTCTCGCATGGGAGCTGGCATCGCGCAGCGGGCTGGCGTCGGAGCGGTTCCTGCCCGCTCCGTCGACGGTCGCAATCACGCTCTGGACGATGATTTTCGAGCGGGATCTCCTCTATCACGCCGGTGTCTCGACCTTGCGGGTCTGGTCGGCCTTCCTGATCGCGACCGCCATGGCAGTGCCCATCGGCATCCTGATGGGGTCGTCGCGGTGGTTCGGCGCGGCGCTCGAACCCGTCGTGGACTTCATCCGGTATCTGCCGGTCCCGGCGCTCGTGCCGCTGTCGATCATCTGGTTCGGGGTCGGGGAGGGGACGAAGATCTTCCTGCTGTGGCTCGGCACGTTCTTCCAGCTCGTGCTGCTCGTCGCCGACGATGTGCGCCGCGTGCCGGTCGAGTATCACGAGTCGGCGATGACTGTCGGCGCGCCGGCCTGGCGGCGGCTGACGGACGTGTCGCTGCCGGCAATGCTGCCAACGCTCGTCGACAACATGCGCATCACGCTCGGCTGGTGCTGGACCTACCTGATAATCGCCGAGATCGTGGCGGCCAACAGCGGGCTCGGCTTCGTCATCTGGCAGGCGCGGCGGTTCTTCCAGACGCCCGAGGTCATGGCGGGGGTCGTCACCATCGGCATCATCGGCCTCGGCACCGACCAGATCATCCGGGCGCTGCACCGCCGCTGGTTCGGGTACCTGTCGCGATGAGCTATCTCGTCTTCGACAGCGTGGCGAAGCGCTATGGCGACACGGAGGTGGTGTCGCCCTTCGACCTGACGGTCGGGGAGGGCGAACTCGTCGCCTTCCTCGGACCGTCGGGCTGCGGCAAGACGACCCTGATGCGGATGGTGGGCGGGCTGGAGGCGCCGACCTCGGGGCGCATCCTGCTGCGCGGCGCACCGCTGACTGCGCCCGACCGGCGTCGGGGGATGGTGTTCCAGTCCTATTCAGCCTTCCCCTGGCTGAGCGTGGAGGGGAACGTCGCCTACGGGATGCGCTACCGGGGCGACCTGACGGCGGCGGAGAAGAAGGAGCGCGCCGCGCATTTCCTTGCCCTCGTCGGACTGACGGACTTTCGGGGCAGTTGGCCCAATCGGATCTCGGGCGGGATGCGCCAGCGGGTCGCGATCGCTCGGACGCTCGCCGCGGGGTCCGAGATACTGCTGATGGACGAACCCTTCGGCGCGCTCGACGCGCAGCGGCGGGAATTCCTGCAACTGGAGCTTCGACGGATCCAGCGCGAGGAGGGCAAGACCGTGATCTTCGTCACGCATGACGTGGAGGAGGCGGCGTTTCTCGCCGACCGGGTGATCGTGTTCACCCGGCGGCCGGCGCGGATCCTAGCAGAGGCGGACGTGACTGCACGGCTGGGGAGCGAACGGACGCTGGAATGCGCGAGAGCCCGGAGTTCTTTGCGTTGCGGAACGAGCTTCTGCACTACGTCCGGTCTACGGCTGCGGAGGAGGAGGAGATCGCATGAGGCGCCTCGACGGACAGACGGTCCTCGTGACGGGCGCGAGCCGGGGCATCGGGCTCGGGGTCGCGAGCGCCTTCGTGGAGGCCGGTGCGACAGTCTGGGCGCTCGCGGAGGACGAGGCGGTGCAGGGCGCAGCGCGGGAGATCGGGGCGACCGGGCTTCGGGCCGATGTGACCGATCCGGCGGCGGTTGCGGCGGCGCTGGCGCGCGTCGGCGCGCTCGACGTGCTGGTGAACAACGCCGGTCTCGAGCGGATCACGCCGGTGGACGACGGGTCGGCCGAGGGGCTCGCGCTGTTCCGGCGCATCCTCGACATCAACGTGACCGGGATGGCGATCGTGACGGCGCAGGCGCTGTCCATGATGGGCGAGGGCGGCCGGATCGTGAATACCACCTCGATCTGGGGCCGGATCGGGGAGCCGCTGTTCGGCGCCTACGTCGCTTCCAAGCACGCGGTCATCGGACTCACCAAGGCCTGGGCCCGGGAGCTCGGGCCGCGTGGGATACGGGTGAACGCCGTGGCGCCGGGTTGGGTCAGGACGGAGGCCGCAGTGCGCTCGGCGCGGGTGCTTGCCGCACGCACCGGCAAGTCGGAGGGAGAGATCATCGCCGGGGTCGAGGCGGCGCAACCGCTCGCCGGCGGGCTGATGGAGCCCGAGGACATCGCGGGCGCGTATCTCTTCCTCGGCTCCGCGGCCTCGGCCAACATCACCGGCCAGACGCTCGGGATCGATCGGGGAGAGGCGCCGTGGTGAAGGTGGCGGTGGTCACCGGCGCCGCGCGCGGGATCGGGGCGGCGACCTGCGCCGCGTTGCTGGCCGACGGGTTCGAGGTGCTGGGCCTCGACCTCGGCGACGCCGACCTGACCGCCGACGTCGCCGATCCGGCGTCGGTCGCCGCGGCGCTGGCAGGCGTTCCGCAAATCGACGTGCTGGTGAACAACGCGGGCGTGCTGATCGAGGGCACGCTCGCCGCGATGCCGCTCGCCGATTTCGACCGGCAGGTGGCGGTGAACCTGCGCGGCCCATTCATCGTCACGCAGGCCGCGCTTCCGAGGATGCCGCAGGGCGGCAGGATCGTGAACGTGGCGTCCGAGCTCGCCTTTCTCGGTCGCGAGGGCGCATCGGCCTACGCGGCGACCAAGGGCGGGATCCTGTCGCTGACCCGCTCCTGGGCGCGGGAGCTTGCGCCGCGCCTCCTCGTCAACGCCGTAGCTCCAGGACCGGTGGACACGCCGCTTCTCGGCTGGGACGCGATGACGCCGGACCAGCAGGCCCTCGAGGCTCGCAACCCGCTCGGCCGGATCGGTCGGCCGGAAGAAATCGCCGCCGTTATCGCCTTTCTCGCGTCCGACCGCGCCAGCTTCATCACCGGACAATGCTTCTCCGCCGACGGCGGGGCGGCCATGCACTGAAGGACCCGCAGACGATGCTCCTCCACCCGCTTCCCTGGCCCGAGAACAAGCGCCTCGCCGCCTCGATCACCTTCGACGTCGACGCCGACAGCCTGATCCGCAATGCGAGACCCGACGACGGTCACCTGCGGCTCGCGCCGGTCTCGATGGGGCGCTACGGGCCGACCGTGGCCGTTCCGCGCATCCTTGCGAGCTACCGCCGCTGGGGGATTTCGCAGACCTTCTTCATGCCGGCCTGGGTCATGGAGACCTATCCCGCAACGGTCGAGATGATCCTGAAGGACGGGCACGAGATCGGGCATCACTCGTGGCGCCACGAGGATCCGATGGGACACTCGGACGAACGCGAGGCCGAGCTGTTCCACCGCGCGCTCGAGACCCATGTCCGCATGACGGGCCGCAAGCCGCGCGGCTATCGCGCGCCAGTGTACAACGCAACGCCCGGCGTGATCGGGCGACTGATCGCGGAGGGCTTCCTCTACGACAGTTCGCTGATGGCCGACGACCTGCCCTATCTGCTGAAGGCGCCGGAGGGAGAACTGGTCGAGTTGCCGCCGCACTGGGGCGCGGACGACTGGCCGCCCTTCGCCCATTTCGAGGAGATCGGCTATCTGATGCCGGTCCGCGCCCCCTCGGACGGCATCCGCGCCTTCGTGGAGGAGTTCGAGGCGGCGAAGGATGTTGGCGGCTTCTGGATGCCGGTGCTGCACCCGTTCCTGACCGGACGGCTGGCGCGGTGGGCGGCGATGGAGGCGTGGCTCGACGGCATTCTCGAAAAGGGCGACGTCTGGATCGCGCCGATGGAGGAGATCGCGCGCCACGCGATGGCCCATCGGGATCTGCTGCGCGTCGACGCTGTAATCGGAGAGCCGGCATGATCCCGGTCGATCCCGCCTATCTTCCGGTCTCCGCGCTCGAGGTGCCACGCTTCGCCGGGATCGCCACGATGATGCGCCTGCCGCTGCGCACGGCGGAAGCGGCGCAGGGCGCCGAGATCGGGTTCATCGGCGTGCCCTGGGACGGCGGCACCACGAACCGCCCCGGCGCGCGCCATGCGCCGCGGGCGCTGCGCGACGCGTCGACCATGATCCGCATGGTCAACCAGGCGACGCGGATCGCCCCGTTCCACACCGCGCGTGCGGCCGATTTCGGCGACGCCTCCGTCAACCTCACGGATGTCGTGCAGACGCTGGGTCTGGTGGAGGAGCAGTTCACGCAGTTGAAGGCGGCCGGCGTGACGCCGCTGATGGTCGGCGGCGACCACCTCCTCAGCCTGCCCGCGCTGCGCGCAATGGCAAAGGACGGTCCCCTCGGTTTCGTCCATTTCGACGCGCATACTGACCTTTTCGACGGCTATTTTGGCGGGCAGCGCTACACCCATGGCACGCCGTTCCGCCGCGCGGTGGAGGAAGGACTTCTCGACCCCGCGCGGATGATCCAGATCGGCATCCGCGGCACATCCTACGATGGCGAAGACCGCGCCTTCGCAACCGCGCGCGGCATCCGGATCGTGGCGATCGAGGAGTTCCGCGCGCGCGGCGTGGCCGACGTGATGGCCGAGGCGCGCGAGATCCTCGGGCGCGGCCCGACCTACCTGTCCTTCGACATCGACGGGATCGACCCTGGCCTCGCGCCCGGAACCGGGACGCCCGAGATCGGCGGCTTCACGACCTACGAGGCCCAGGCTATGGTCCGCGCGCTCGACGGCGTGGATTTCGTGGCGGGCGATCTGGTGGAGGTCTCGCCGCCATTCGATCCCTCGGGCGTGACCTCATGGATCGGCGCCTCGATCCTGTTCGAGATCCTTTGCGTCACCGCCACCGCCGTCGCCCGCCGCAAGGGCCGCGATGCGGTAGTGTGCGACAATCTTCCGATCACGGGGTATGAACAGCGCTGTTCTCCATGAAGAGCGGCCGGGAGAGCCCGATGGTTACCCTCCCGGCCTCCGACGTCAGAAGGTCACTCAGCTCAATCTATGCGCAAGGCGAGCTTTTCGGGGAGCGAAATGCCGCGGAGCCGGATGATGTCGCTGGTCGAGGCCAGCGCCAACGTCGCCCTCGGCTACGGCGTCGCCGTTCGTCGCAGGCGCTGGTGTTCCCGCTGCTGCCCGTCGGCCGCGCCGAAATGGTGCTGCGCAATTGGCGGCCTTTCAAACCGCGCGCCCGGCCAAGCGTCAGTCGGCGAGTATGCGGCGGCAGCGCGTGACCTTCGGTGCTGGCTGCGGCGCAACTACCCGCGAATTAAGGCGGAGCGCGATCTCCTTCGCGCGTTCCTGCCGCTTGCGCGCGTATTACGCATCTTCCTCACTCAGCATGGAAATCCTCCACTTCTCCGAAGCCAGGATCGCGCGCGAGGCGGGGTCGGAGGATCGGATCGGTTAAGGATTAAGCACTTCGAAGGGCATCGCCCGGCGTCCCGCGGCCGTCCGGGAACGGCGACCCCCGCACGATCCGCTTTGGCGGCCCCCGTTCGCCGGCTTTTTGAGACGAGGGCTTAAGTCACAACCACGGATTGATCCCCGCGCGCCGAGACGATTACATCGCTCGTCGCGTCTCAGCTTTTAGTCACCGAGTTCACATCGACCAGAAGCACACATGCCGAGGAACACCGAATGTCTCGATTTAACCCGCATCGCCCCAGCGCCGAGGCGGTCTACGACGCGGCCCGCCACTGGCGTGATCGGTGCCTAATGAAGGATGGCTCGGTCTTCACCGAGGAGGCGCTCTGGACCTCTGCGCATGTGGGGGAGCAGGTTGAGAACTTCGTCCTACGCCCCGACGAAGGGGCTGGCCCGTTCATTGAGAAGCTGAAGGCGCAGATCGACCCTGCTTCGCCAGCGGCGAAGCGCTTGATGGCGGAATGCTTGTGGATCCTGCTTCTGTTCCTCAGCAACGTAACGCCTCGCGCAAAGAACGCGCTGATCTTGCCGGTCTGGGGTTGGTCGGGCACCGAGCTGGACGCGACGGATCCGCTGCTATCGGATGAAGTGCTTAGTGGGCTGGGCTCAGGTGGGTCCGGCTTCAACAACCATCGATGGCGGGAGCTGCGCTATCTGATCCGCATCGCCGAAGCCGCAAAGTCGGTTACTCCGAGCGAGAGAGCGCCTCTCTTTGAAGATCCTTGGGCCTTCAACGAGTGGCTGAATCAGATCCCGGACGAGGGCAATCGCCAGCTGAAGCTGATGTTGCCCCACCTGTTATTCCCGGAAACTTTCGAGCGGATCGCCTCGGTCGGAGCCGTCCAGGCGATCCTGCGTCGCTTCGAGGGCATCGACCAGAGTGCGTTTCGTACGATGAGCAAGCGGAAACGCGACGAAGCGCTCGGCAGTATACGCGCCGCGCAAGAGTCGGAAGCCGGCGCCCCGATCGACTTTTACGCGGAGCCACTGAAAGCGCAGTGGGCCGCTGACGATGTGCCGACCGTGCGGCAAGACCGGACGCCGAGGTCCGTCGCTTTGGATGACGAGACCTCGCCTCCGCTGAACCAGATCTTGTACGGGCCGCCTGGCACGGGAAAGACCTATGCCACGATCGAGCGCGCTCTGAGGATCGTCGAGCCCGATTTCTACGCGGAGAACGCGAATGAACGGGCAGTCCTGAAGCGACGCTTCGACGAGTTAGTCCAACGGGGCGCCATCGCGCTTGTCACCTTCCATCAAAGCCTCAGTTACGAGGACTTCGTTGAGGGGCTCAAAGCGGAGGTCGATGCTGACGGCCGCCTTCGCTACTCGGTCGCTGATAAAATTTTGAAGCGGCTTTGCACCCCCTCAGGCGATGCTGGCGGCTTTGAGCCGGGTAATGTCTTCTCGCGCGACTACCGTGTTCTGCGGTCCACGCCGGAGATCCTCTGGCTTCGCAAGCCCAATGGCTCGAAGCTTCCGTTCCCGTGGGAGATGCTGAATGAGCTAGCGGCGTTGATCGACACCGGTCAAGCCACCCTCGATGATCTACGCAGCGGGAGCCTGTTCGAGCGGGTTCCGGCCACGGGATCGAGAAGTACCTCGTCAACGGCTACAAGAACGTCCTGCCGGAAATTATCGAAAAGCTTCTCACCAACGGGACCGGCAGCGCGCGTCAGGCCGCCGCGCCGCGCGTTCTGATCATCGACGAGATCAATCGCGGCAACGTCTCGCGGATCTTCGGCGAGCTCATCACGTTGATCGAGCCTGACAAGCGGCTCGGCGAACCCGAGCAGCTGACCGTGACGCTGCCGTATTCGAAGCAGTCGTTCGGTCTTCCGCGCGATCTCTACTTGATCGGGACTATGAACACAGCTGATCGTTCCCTGACGTCGATGGACATCGCCCTTCGCAGGCGGTTTGAATTCGAGGAGATTGGGCCGGACCCATCGCTACTAGACGGTATTGAAGTCGCCGGGATTGACCTCGCGCGGTTGCTTGCCGGCCTGAACGCTCGCATAGAGGTTTTGCTCGATCGCGATCACCGGCTTGGCCACGCCTATTTCACAGGCCTGCGCGGCGGGACCTCAGTCGATCCACTCGCCAAAGTCTTTCGCCAACGGATCCTGCCGCTGCTCCAGGAGTATTTTTTCGACGACTGGAGCCGTATCGCCTTGGTCTTCAACAACCCTCGCAAGGCTCCCGAGGACAGGATCGTGGTCGAGAAGGAACGATCAGTGGGCGAGCTCTTCGGCGAGGGGGACGCTCCGCCCACCAATGGCGCGTGGATGGTCAATTGGGGAGCGCTTGAGCGCCATGGTGCCTACGAAGGCATTCTTCTGCCTTGACCGCTGTAACCATCCGCGAGTTCGCGACGCTGACGACCTCTCCTGGGCCGACAAGTCTGGACCGAGCAACGATCCCAGCGGTCGATTTCGATTGGCTGGCGCGTTTGACGTCGACGGACGGATCGCGATCGCGTCTGGTCCGCATGGACGGTCCCCGTGTGCTAAAGGTCCAGAACTACGTCGGCGTGATCCGAACGCCCACGGGCCTCGACATCGAGATTCTGCCCAAGCGCGGCGGCGACCTTCCCGGAGGCAATGGCGGGACCGGCTACGAAGCTTGGCAGATAGGCGAGACCCAACCCGGCCTCGGCCGCGCCCAGGCAGGCATCGGCGTTGGAATAGTGCAGCCGGCCGGTCACCGGGACTGTAATCGTCTCGCCGTTCGCGCATCGAAACGGCCAGCGACCGGGCTCCCGAAAGTTCGTGTCGATGATGCACGCCTGGCGCAGCAGATCCTCGGGCGCCGACGGTTCGCCATGCTCGGCGAGATAGGTCTCCGATCCGACGAGGACGATGCGAACGTCGCAGAGCCTTCGGGCGATCAGGCTGGTATCGGCGGGACGCCCCACGCGCACGGCCACGTCGAAACCCTCGTCCACCAGGTTCACGACCCGGTCGGAGAAGCTGACGTCAAGCTCGATCTCCGGGTAGCCCGCGGCGAAATCGTTGAGCGCTTGCGCGAGCTCCACGGTCCCGAAAGTCAGCGGAGCCGTGAGACGCAGCCGGCCGCGCGGCGTCTGCGCCTCGTTCCTGATCGCCAGATCGAGGTTGTCCATATCGTCCAGGATGGAACGGACACGTTCGAAGTAGGCGCGGCCGGCTTCCGTCTCGGAGACGGCGCGCGTCGTCCGGTTCAGCAGCCGCACGCCGAGCTCGGCTTCGAGGCGCGAGACGAGCTTGGACGCCTGGCCAGAGCTGGCGCCGAGCTTGATCGCGGCGCCCGTGAAGGAGCGGGCTTCCACCACCGCGACGAACATGCGGTCACATTCAAGACGATCAATGATCCTCGCACTCCGGAAGCAATCAGCACTCTTTGGGGATAATTATAACAGAGATTGACTGAAATGGATCCCTGCAGCCCAAGGTCTGCCGAGGACTGCCGCCAAGTTAGGGCCGACCCCGTCTTCGCAGGACAGCAAAGGCGCTCATCGTCCATAAGAAGCGACAGGCTAATACCAACCTGCGCTGATCTTCACCCATGGGCCCATTGGCGCATTCCGATGGACATGATCTTCCATGGTCGGTCGATGAGGTTGTTCCATGCGTCGCAGCAGAGGGCGACGATGTCGTCGTAGGATTTGAAGACCCGGTTCGAGAGCCAGTTCTCGCGCATGAACTGCCAGACGTTCTCGACAGGGTTCAGCTCCGGCGATCGGGGCGGCAGCGGAAGCAGGGTGATGTTGGCCGGGACGGCGAGCTTGGCGGACATGTGCCATCCGGCCTGATCGAGCATCAGCACGGCATGGGCGCCCGGATCGACGGCTGCGCTGATCTCGGCCAGGTGGGCGGTCATCGCCGGGGTGTCGCACCAGGGCATGACCAGCGCGGCGCCCTTGCCCTTCTTCGGGCAGATCGCGCCGAAGATGTACGCCCACTTGGTGCGCTGGTCGTGCGGCGCGCGGGGCCGGGTTCCACGCCTGGCCCAGCGGCGGGTGATTGAGTTCTTCTGCCCGACGCGGGCTTCGTCCTGCCACCACAGCTCTATCTCGGTTCCGGCCGGGAGCCTTTTGCGGATCTCGTCCAGTTCGGCCGGAAGTTTTTTTTGAAGTCGTCGATGGCCAGCCCGTTCTGCGCGTAGTGGCGCGGGCGGGCCGGGATCTTCCGGTAGCCAAGAGCACGCAGCTCGCGGCCCACCGTGGTCTCGCTGAGCGAGATGCCGAACTCCTCCCATATCCACTGCGCGAGATCGGCCAGCCGCCACCGCACCACCTCATGGATGGCCGGGATCGGGCCGCGCTCGACGATGGCGGCAAGAGCCTGACGCTGGGCATCGTCAAGCTTGGACGCGTTGCCCGGCGCCTTGCCGTCGATCAGCCCGGCAGGCCCCCGGGCGTTGAAGCGCAGCACCCAGTCGCGGATCGTCTGCAGACCGACCCCGCCGACCCGCGCCGCATCAGCGCGGGACCCCCCGTCGCGGATCTCCGCGAGCGCAAGAAGCCGGCGCGCCTGCGCCGCGTCCTTCGTGCCCTTCGCCAGCCGTCGAAGAGCAGGCCCGTCGAAATCATCTCGCAGCAACACCGCAGCAGCCATGGCGAACCCCCCTCTGGTTCGCTCCATGGATTCAGACTTTAACGGCTTTGGGAATCCCCTGCGTGAGTCCGCATCAGCGTGCGCTGGTATAACGTTTCACCACGCCGCCGTCGTCGCTCACGTCGCCTGGCGCCAGACCGGTCGAGGCGGCGGACCGTGGAGGGTACATTCGGGGCGCCCGCGGGCGATAAACCGGAAGCCGCCACCCGAAGCGGAGGGGGCCCGCCCGTAGCACGAAGGTGACGACGGAGGCGGTCAGCAGCGAGAGCGTTTCGGCTGCGGGGATCAGGTGAAGCAGCAGAACGCTCACGAGCGCGCCGGCGAGGCAAGCGCTGACGTAGAGCTCCCCTTGGCGCAAGACCAGCGGGATCTCGTTGGTGACCACGTCGCGCATCAGGCCGCCGAAGGCGCCGGTCGCCACGCCCATAATCAGGATAATCGGCTAGGAAGCGCCGGCGTTGCGCGCGATTCGAGACGCCGGCGGCGGCGGCGACCGAGAGCGCCAGCGCGTCGAGCCAGACAATCGTCTGGTAACGGGATTCGAGGCGGTGGGCGGTGAAGAACGCCAGGACCGCCGCGGCGCAGGCCACCGCGAGGTAGTGCGGGCTGCCGACCCAGAACACCGGGTCCCGTCCGAGCACCAGGTCGCGGAGCGTGCCACCGCCGACGCCGGTGAGGCACCCAAGGAACAGGAACCCTACGATGTCGAGCTGGGCGCGCGACGCGACGAGGCCCCCGGTCAGCGCGAAGATGAAGACCGCGATCAGATCTAGGATGGCAGCGAGTGTCATCGTTCTCCTCCGGCGCGTGGCGGTCGGCCCGCTTCCTGTCGCAGTAGCGCGCCAGCCTGCTGCGTAACAAGGCCGCAGCCGGCGGGTCGCCGCAGGTCAGGCGACCCGTGCGGCGCCATCCCGTGCGTGAAGCCCCAGGAGCCGGCGTGCCTGGGCCGCGGTCGCGACGGGGCGGCGGTGGCGGTCGCACAACTCCGCGGCGAGGCGAACCAGGGCGGCGTTCGAGGGGGCCAGCGTCGTTCGGTCGAGGCGGATGTTGTCCTCGAGGCCGGTGCGGACGTGGCCGCCGAGGGCGAGCGACCAGCGTGCGACCTCCATCTGGTGCCGGCCGATGCCGGCGGCGGTAAAGGTGGCCTCGGGCAGGAGCTCGCGCAGCTTCGCCACCTCGAACTCCAGGATGTCGCGCCGGGCGGGCAGCGCATGCTTGACGCCCATCACGAACTGGACGTGCGGCGCCGGCCCGATCAGGCCCTCGGCGATGAGATCGGCGGCGTTGTAGAGCATCGCGAGGTCGAAGACCTCGATCTCCGGCCGGACGCCGAGGTCGCGCATCTGTTCCGCGAGGCCGCGCACGAAGGCGGGCGGGTTCTCGTAGACGATGGTCGGGAAGTTGCACGAGCCGGTCGCGAGCGAGGCCATGTCCGGGCGCAGATGCAGCATCGCGCCGCGCTCGTCGAGGGCACGGCCGCGGCCGCCGGTGGAGAACTGCACGATGATGTCGGGGCAGTGCCGGCGGATGCCGTCCTGGAAGGCCGCGAATTTGTCGGGATCGCTCGACGTGGTTTCGTCGGCGTTGCGCATGTGGACGTGGACTAGCGACGCGCCGGCGTCGTAGGCCTCGTGCGTGCTTTCGACCTGCTCAGCGATCGAGATCGGCACCGCTGGATTGTCGCGTTTGCGCGGAACCGAGCCGGTGATGGCGATGGCGATGATGGCGGGATCAGACATGGTCGGCCTCTCGGGACGGGGAAAGGGCGCGGTCGAGGAAATCGAGCAGCGCGCCGGTCACGGCTTCGGGTTGTTCGACGGTCGGGATGTGGGCGGCGCTCGGCAGGATACGAAGCCGGGCGCCGGGGATGGCGTCCCGCAGCGCCTCGGCGGAAGCGCGGGGCGTGGCCTCGTCCTGATCGCCGACGAGCACCAGCGCCGGCAGGCGCAGCCGGGGCGTGGTTCTGGTCAGGTCGGCCATGGCGATCGCCTCGGCGGCGGCCGCGTAGCCCTCGGGCGCGGTGGCGAGCAGCAGCGAGCGCAGCGCTTCCGCGGCGGCGGGGGCGGCGGCCGGCGTCAGCCAGCGCGAGAGCACGGCGTCTGCGATCGCAGCGACGCCGGCGGCGCGGACCGTGGCGGCGCGTTCGCGCCACAACGTCGCCGGCGGGATGGCCATCGCGGTGTCGACGAGCACGAGCGCCGTGATCCGCTCCGGCGCCTGGGCGGCGAGGCTCTGGGCGATCATGCCCCCGATCGAAAGGCCGGCGACGGCGAGCTTGTCCACGCCGAGCGCGTCGAGCGCGTCGAGCACGTCACGCGCCATGCCCTTGATCGTGTACGGACCCAGCGGCGCATCCGTCGCGCCGTGGCCGCGCAGGTCCGGGCGCAGAACGCGGAACCGGACGGCCAGCGCCTCGGCCTGGGGTTGCCACACGCGGTGGTCGGTGCCGAGCGAGTGCAGCAGGATCAGGGGCGTCGCGTCCTGCGGGCCATCGGCTCGCAGGTGCATCGTTAGATCGGGGAGGGCGAGCCGCACCGCCTTCACTCCGCCGGAACGGCGGCGGGAGCTGCCGACGACCGTGTCCGCGACAGTCGTCCCTTGGCGAACATGGCAAGGGCGGCGAGGAACGCAGGCAGCGCCGCCGCGGCGAAGACGGTCGCGAGATCCCAGCCGAGCGAGATCAGAAGGCCGCCGACCATCGAGCCGAGCACCGAGCCGGTGCGGCCGACCGCGTTGGCCCAGCTGACGCCGGTTGCGCGGCTCGTGGTCGGGTAGTAGCCGGCGGCGAGGGCATTGACGCCGACCTGGGCTCCGGCGACGCCGAAGCCCGCGCCGAAGATGGCGAGCACCAGAAGCCATGGCGTCGCAACGGCGTTGCCGAGCAGGATCACGAACGCGCCACCGAGTTGTGAGGAAGGCATGATCCGTATGGGCAAATGATCGACATGATCCGGGTCGGGAAAACCAGAAACTTTCTCCGAGCTTCGAGCTCGCTGTTGGATATTTGGACCCGCTCCGCGCATCACCATCCCGGCCAGCGGCACCATGTCAGCCGCACGAACAGGCCTGAGAAAAGTACGCACTCGATCACAAGTCCAGAAGATCAGAATTTCCTTGCAAACCGAGCGGCATCCACAAAAGAAGGTTAGACGGGAGATCGCTTTGGCCAGCCATATCTCTTCAATATGTGCGTCTTTTCAGTAGTTTGCTGGACAGATGCTGTGCGACCCGCGCCCCGACCCCCTTAACGTTGCGCGATCGAGAGCGACTGGGGGTGAGCGGGTGAGATCTGGATTGCAGGTTGTGTGAGAGTGTCAACGGGAGCCGCTCGAGCTCGGCCGGGGGCTCTTGCGCTGCTACAACCCTTCATTCAGCGCCCCAGTCAAGGCAGTGCTGGTGTGGTGGCCGCGTCGCTGCTGACGTGAATTCCAGCGGCGGCATCACGGCTTCGTGAGCATGTCTCATGCTGTTAAAGCGCGGATCACCGCTGGGTTGACCCCGGCGAGATATCCCGCCACCATTCTCAACGGGATCGATTGCCTCCCAGAACGGCAGCTCTGTCTCCGGGCGCACAGCCCCGGATCGAACAGTAGCCGCTATCTGGAGGCTACCAACAATGCTCCAATATCTCAACGTATCCCAAATCGCCGCCAACTTCGGCGTATCAAAGGCCACTGTCTGGCGCTGGACCAAGGACGGCACTCTGCCCGCCCCGGTCAAGCTCGGCTTCAATACAACCCGGTGGCGTGCTGCTGACCTCGAAGCTCGCCCAGCCGCTGCCGCGAAGACGGCAGCGGAGTAGGACCGCAGCGGGGGCGGGGGGGGCGATCTCCCGGCCATCCGGAGCGCCCCCCTTTGCCGGCCTCGTCGCGCTAAGACTCGCACAACTGGTGCTGGTGCCGTCGTGCCCGCGCCCGGCGGCCCGGCTCGGCGTGGCTAAAGGGGGCGTTAATGAGCCTTTGTGCGACCGAAGCCCCCGGGCTGCCGGCCACGTTCGCTATATTGGTTCGATAAAATTAAGTAAAATTCAGAAACTTACGACATTTATTCTGCTACATTGGACGATTTATAGTTGTTCGTCGAAAATTGAGGCAAAAATAAATTTTCGGAACCGCTTAACAAGGAGTAAACTACGTTTACTTCGAGCGACTGGGTCCGCACACCGAACAAAAAGCAGCGGCTTGGGGCATGTCGGGACGTCGAGCACATAGATATGGCTCATCCGGCGTTCGGTCCTCAGACCGGTCGCGCCCTCGACGACCGCATCCATCAGTGCGTCGGTATGCAGCACCCCCTTCACGATGGCGGCCACCTTGCCTTCCCGCGCGAGGGCGACCGCGGCAATGGCGGCGGCATGGCTGTGGGGCGCGTCGACGACCTCGATCCCGTCGAGGCTGCGCGAGGCGAACGCGGCCGCGGCCGCGATTTTCGACTTCGGCCCGACCAGGACAGGCACGATCATTCCCTGGCTCGCCGCTTCGAGCGCGCCATTGAGGGAGAGCCCGTCGCATGGGTGGACCACCGCGGTTCGCACCGCCGCCAGACCGTGGGTGGCCTCGATCAGTCTGGCATACTGGGCGCCCCGAACGTGCAGATGCGCCAGCGGCAGCGCGACCCGCGGGCGGCGCACCTTTTCGCGCGGGGCGATAACCTCGGCGACGCCCTCGATCACCATCTTTCCCAGCTGGTTCACGCAGGTGCAAGCGAGGGTCAACCGGCCCTTGGGACGCCTTTCGGTCACCTCGACCTTCACGACGACGGTATCGCCGAGGCTGACCGGCGCCTCGAACCGCAAGCTCTGGTTGAGAAAGATCGTGCCGGGTCCAGGCAACTCGGTTCCGAGCACGGCCGAGATCAGCGCGCCGCCCCACATGCCATGGGCGATCACGCCGTGGAACATGTCCGTCCTGGCGTAGTCCGCGTCGACGTGCGCCGGGTTCACGTCCCCGACATCACCGCGAAGAGCTCGATGTCCTCCGGCTCCAGCGTCCGGGTCAGTTCTGCGCTGTCGCCGACGGGTATTTCCTCATAGGTCTTGTTCTCGATGAACTGCATGGTCGTCGGCGCTTCAAGCGCGGACATGGAGGCCCCCATCGACATAGGCGGTGTCGCCCGAGACGCTCCGAGCACCATCACTCGCCAGCATCGCGGCCACTCTCCCGACATCATCGATGGCGACCAGGCTGCCCTCCGGCGCTCGCAGCCGGGCCGCGTCTATCAGCTCGTCGAAATGCGCGATGCCGGACCCGGCGCGTGTCTTTAGCGGTCCGGGGGAAATTGCGTTCACGCGTATCTGCTTCGGCCCGAGTTCTACCGCGAGCGAGCGCATCGTCCCCTCCAGCGCGGCCTTCACGCCGGGCCCATGATGTTGTAGTGATCGACCACCTTCTCGCCGCCATAGTAGGTCATCGTCAGGATCGTGCCACCCTCGGCCATAAGCGGTTCGGCCAGCCGCGCCATGCGGATCAGCGAATGGACGGAGATGTCCATCGCCCTTGCGAAGCCGGCGCGCGAGCAATCCGTCACCCGCCCGTGCAGATCGTCCGCCGGACACCAGGCGATCGAGTGGACCAGAATGTCGAGCCGGCCCCAGCGCTCGGCGACGGCCGCGAAGGCCGCCTCCATCTCGCCGTCGGCCTCGACGTCGAGGGGGAGCAGCAGGGCCGCGCCGACGGCCTTTGACACGGGCTCGACGAAGGGCTTGGCGCTCGCGTTGAGATAGGTCAGCGCCACCTCGGCCCCGGCGTCGTGAAACGCCTGAGCGCAGCCTGTGGCGATGGAGTGGCTGTTGGCGACGCCGACCACCAGCGCGACCATGTTCGCAAGCGACGTCATCGTTGCATCACATAGGCGCCGGGGGCGTCGCAGATCGCGGCGTAGTGGCCCGAGCGCGCGCCCATGCGCGGCGGCTCGATCGGCTCGCCTGAAAGTGCCGCAAGCCAGTCGGTGAAGGCGATCCACCACGAGCCGTCCTGCGGCTCGGTCTCGGCAAGCCACTCCGACGGCGCCCGGAACGCCGCGGTCGCCGGCGTATCCGCAATGCGGAAATGCCGGTTCCGATGGCCGGGCTCCGAGACGATGCCCGCGTTGTGCCCGCCGCTGGTCAGCACGAAGGTGATGTCCACATCGGCCAGGAGATGGAACTTGTAGACCGACTGCCAGGGCGCCACGTGATCGTCCTCGGTGCCGACCACGAATATCGGCGCACGAATGTCGGCAACGCTGATCGCCTTTTCGCCGACGCTATAGCGGCCTTCCGCCAGATCGTTGTTCAGGAACAGCCGGCGCAGGTATTCGGAATGCATCCGATAGGGCATCCGCGTCGCGTCCTTGTTCCAGGCCATCAGGTCGAAGGAATCGGTGCTTTGCCCCAGGAGGTACTTCTTTATGGCCGGCGCCCAGATCAGGTCGCGAGCGCGCAGCAATGCGAACGCGCCGGCCATCTGGTCCGAGGACAGATAGCCCGTCTCCGCCATCATGTCCTCGATCAGGGTGACTTCGGACTCGTTGATGAAAAGCCGCAGCGGCCCGGCCTCGGTGAAGTCGACCTGGGCGGCGAGGAAGCTCACGGTGGCCAGCCGTTCATCGCCGTCGCGCCCCATCGCGGACGCCGCGATCGACAGGAGCGTGCCGCCGAGGCAATAGCCGACGGCGTGGATCCGGCGCTGCTCCGTGATCGCCTCGATGGCATCCACAGCCTCCATGACCCCGAGCTGGCGATAGTCGTCCATGCCCAGCGCGCGGTCTTCCGCATCGGGATTCTTCCATGACACCATGAAGACGGTGAAGCCCTGGCTCACAAGATAGCGGACCATCGAGTTCTGCGGCGACAGATCGAGAATGTAGTACTTCATGATCCATGCGGGAACGATAAGGATCGGCTCGGGGTGGACGGTCCCGGTGGTCGGCGCATACTGGATCAGCTCGATCAGATCGTTGCGAAAGACCACCTTACCGGGGGTTACGGCCATATTGCGCCCCGGCGCAAAGGGGTGCGGGCCGTCAGGCTGCGCGGCGCCCGCCTGGTGCGCCATGTCCTCCGACAGCGTCTTCGCGCCGCGTGCGAGGTTCTGGCCGCCCTGAGCCAGCGTGGCCGAGATCACATCCGGATTGGTGGCGGCGAAATTGGACGGAGCCGCCATGTCGACCAACTGGGCCGTGACGAACGACATCAGGTCTTCATGCGATGGCGCGACCCCGTGGACGCCTTTCGTGGCGTCTTGCCACCACCGCCAGTTCATCAGATGCGCCTGTGTCCAGACGTTGAACGGATACTTCCGCCACCCGTCACCGGCAAAGCGCCGGTCGGGGGCTGCGTCGGCGTCGGCCGGGCGCGCGCCGAAGGGCAGGCCCCAGAGCGCCTGCGCGTTTTGCATCGCGGCCTCCATGAGGTGCAATTGCTTGCCGGGCGAGACGGCGAGGTGCACCGCCCAGTCCATCCACGCCTCGGCAAGGACCGATGGGGCAATGCCCGAGGTCGCCTTCGCGACTGCGGCATGCGCCGCCCGATCCATCGCCTCGTATACGGTCGGCTCGGCTTCGCGCACGGGTTCCTTCGGCGGCTCGATGGGCGTCGTATCGACCCGCCGCAGCGCCGGTGTTGCGCCTTCAGTGTTGACGATTTGCGGTCTCGCTGACATGAGACGACCTCTTCAGGTTTGTGCGGATACGATCCGCTTCGCCATTGGTCGTAGCGTTCTTGCTGCGCCGCAGCACTGATCTGCGTCAACTTGAGATGACAACGGGTTTCGTCTGCGAGTTTTGATCCGACTCATGCCATCGGCCTTGGCTCTTGACCCGAGGCTTTTGGCCTGGGGTTGGAAAATCGCCCGGATTGGCGGATTCGGCGCCGGTCCCCAGTTCGATGATCTCGGCCGTGATCGCCTCCTGCCGGACCTGGCGGAGCGTGGCCTGGAGCACCTCGAGTTCGCGCGCGATCTGAGCGCTGGCGGCCGACATCGCCTCCATCCGCGCCTCGTTCTCGGCGGCGAAGGCGTGGAGCGCCGCCCTGCAGATCAGCGCGTGGAGGTAGTCCGCGCTCAGATCGGCGAGCAATGTCGCCGCGGAAAGCTGGGTGAGCGGCCTTTCCCGCGTCCCTGCCGGGAACGCCGACAGGTCGATCGGAAACAGCGCCAGCCGCTCGACCTGCGGTCGCCCGGACGTCCAGCCGGCATGGATGACATCGAGGCTATCGATCCGGCCATCGCCCACGGCGGCGTAGATCGCCGTCGTGATCCCGTCGGCGAGCTTGGGAATGCCGGGCGTGTGGGACGGCATTCCGGCGGTCCAGACCGGAACGGCCCCCCGCGCCCTGGCGATCGACAGGCCGCGGGTGCCGATGATGAACAGGCTCGCGTCATCGACGTCGCCCGCGATGCTGTCGAGGACCCGCTCGCTGAACGCGCCGGCGAACCCCTGTTCGGCGAGGAACACGAGCAGGCCGGTCCTGCCTTCGCCGACGTCCCGGCGCGGCGTCCCCGGTTCGATCCCGTCATCGGGTTCGGCGACGCTCGCGATCGCGGCGGATATGGTCGCGGCGTAGCTGTCCACCGCGTCGACCTGCGTCCGCGCGGTCCGGGCGCGGGCGGCGGCGATGCCCTTCATCGCGTTCACCACGGCGCCCAGCTGGCGGATGCCCTCGATCCGGGCGCTGACATCGGCGAGCCGCTCGGTCATGTCGCCGCCGGGACTTCAGCGAGCGACGCCGCGAGGCGGGTCATCGCCGCCAGCAGATCCTGCTTCGCTCCGGCGTCCATCTCGCCGGTCTCGGCGATCCTGCGCAGGGTCTCCGAGGCGTCCCGGTCCAGCGCCGCAGGCAGGCCCGCGCGGAAAGCGGACACCGCCGCAAGCGGCAGCGGATCCAGCAGACCCGACTGCACCGAAAGCATCAGCGCGACCTCGTCGGCGAGGCGGAACGGCGCGTGCTGGGGCTGGCGCAGGATCTGCCTGATCCGAGCGCCCCGCGTGAGTTGCTGCCGAACCCGGCCCTCGGGCATGCTGCCGAAGCGGGTGAAGACCTCCAGTTCCAGGAACTGCGCGTAGTCGAGCCGCAGCGTGCCCGCGGCGTCGCGCAGCAGTTTCGCCTGCGTCTTGCCGCCCACCCTGCTGACGCTCAGCCCGACATCCACCGCCGGTTTCTGGCCCTGATGGAACAGGGCGGCGTCCAGCACGATCTGCCCGTCGGTGATCGAGATCAGGTTCGTGGGAATGTACGCCGACAGGTTGCCCGCATCGGTCTCGGCGATGGGGAGCGCCGTCAAGGACCCGCCGCCGCGCTCCTTCGAGAGCTTGGCTGCCCGCTCCAGCAATCGCGCGTGGATGTAGAAGACGTCGCCCGGATAGGCCTCGCGCCCGGGCGACTGCCGGGTGAGGAGGGCGATCTCGCGGTGCGTGGCCGCATGTTTCGACAGGTCGTCGATCACCACGAGGGCGTGCTGCCCCTTGTCGCGAAAGTGCTCCGCCATGGTCATGCCGGCATAGGGCGCGATCCATTGCAGCCCCGGCGCCGAGGCCGAGCCCGCGACGAGGACGATGCAGCGGGCGAAGTCGCCTTGCGCCTTGAGCGCGTCGATGGCGCGGCGCACGCTCGACGTCTTCTGCCCGACCGCGACATAGACGCAGACCATGTCGCTGTCGCGCTGCGCGATCAGCGCGTCGATGGCGAGCGTCGTCTTGCCGGTGGAATGGTCGCCGACGATCAGTTCGCGCTGGCCCCGGCCGAGCGCGAAGAACGTGTCCATCACGACTATCCCGGTCTGCACCGGCTCGGTCACGAGGTCGCGTTCGATGATCGACGGGGCGGGGCGTTCGATTGGCCAGCGCGTCTCGGCCGCGATGGGCGCCTTGCCGTCCAGGGGGCGACCCAGCGGGTCGACGATCCGTCCGAGCAGCGTCTCGCCGACCGGCACGCTGACCACCTCGCCCGTGCCGAACACCGCGTCGCCCGCCTCGACCGCGGTCGCCTCGTCGAGCAGCACGCAGCCGATCAGGTCGGGATCCAGCACCCGGGCGAATCCGAACTGGCCGCCTTCGAACCGCAGCACCTCGTCCAGGCGGACATCGCGAAGACCCGAGATCATCGCTACCCCGTCGCCGATCTCCTCGACTCGACCCCGGTGCTCGGCGCGCGGACCGAGGGAGAGGTCGCGCACCACGTCTTTCGCGGCGACCAGCCAGTCAGGACGATCAGGCCGCATCCTTGAGGCCCCCGAGGATCTCCGAGAGGTCCGACCGCCAGCTGTCGTGGAGCACGAAGTGCGCCGTCCGCATCTCGAAACCGGCGATCAGGTCGGGGTCGGTCACGAAGGTGAGCTTGGGTTCGCCGCCGATCGCGTCTCGGATGGCTGTCGCGATCCTCGCCTTGTCGGCTTCGGCCAGATCGCTTGCGCTGACGAGATCAATGCCGGTGGTTGTCCCGACCAGCGCCGCACGATCGTTCGCAGGCAAGTGTTCGATGGCCTGGACGAGGAGGCCCAGAAACGCGGTCTGGATCGAAGCCGTGTCCAGTCGGGTCAGCAGCTTGCGGGCGATGTCCACGGCGAGCCGGGCGGACTTTGCCGCGTTTTCAGCGCGCGCGGCATCGATCTCGCGGGCGTTGGCGAGCCGTGCGGCGTCCGTGAGTTTTTCGGCCTTTTCACGAGCTTCGGCCAGTGTTGCCTTCGCCGCGGTCTCCGCCTTTGCCGCGGCCTCGGCCAGCAGCGTCTGTCGCTCCGCCTCCAGCCCCGCACGCGTTTCGGCAACCTCCGCAAGGGCGGCGTCAACCTTTGCCTTGGTCGTTTCCGCATCGCCGATCAGGGTTTTCGCCGCGGCCTCGCGTGTCTCGATGGCCTTCGCCACCGGACGCCAGAAGACCCGGGACAGGAGCCAGACCAGGATCAGGACATTGACCGCCTGCAGCCCGAGCCCCCAGAAGTCGATCGTCATTCGATCACGCCAGCAGCGGATTGGCGAAGAGCAGCAGCAGCGCAATCACCAGGCAGTAGATCGCCGTCGTCTCGATCATCGCGAGGCCCACGAAGAGCGTGCGCGAGATCGTGTTCGCGGCTTCGGGCTGGCGCGCGATCGCGTCCATCGCGGCGGCCACGGCGCGACCCTCCGCAAGGGCGGGGCCGAGCGCGCCGAACGCCACGGCGAAGGCCGCGCAGAAGATGCTGGCAAGGGGGAGATAGTCCATCAGGGATCCTCTTGTTTTGGGGAAGGCGCGGGTTCCGCGCCTGTCGGGTCGGCCTCTGCCGGTTCGCGCGCGCCGTGTTCGACGGCGGACGTGATGAACACCATTGCAAGGACCGCGAAGATGTAGGCCTGCACCAGCCCGGTCAGCAGATCGAGCGCCATCAGCGGGATCGGCACCAGCAGACCCGCGAGCGAGGCGACGATGCCGATGACGAACACCCCGCTCATCACGTTGCCGAACAGGCGGACGAACATCGAGAAGACCCGCGTCACGCTTTCCAGCATGTTCAGCGGGATCATCACCGGGTTGGGCGCGGCGAAGGATTTCAGGTAGCCGCCGAGGCCGCCGCCGCGCACCCCGAACCAGATCACCGACAGGAACACGAGCACGGCAAGGGCCGCATCGGTCTCGAGCTGCGCGGTCGGCGGCTCCAGTCCCGGCACGAGCGAGGACCAGTTCGCCACCAGGATGAACAGGAAGAGCGTGCCGATGAACCCGCGATAGGGCGCGGGCTCGGCCCCGGTCGTCTCGCGGATCTGGGTGTCGAGCGTCGTGACGATCAGCTCGAGCGCAGCCTGACGCTTGCCGGGGACCAGGTCGAGCCGCCGGGTGAGCAGGACCGAGCCGAGGACGAGGACCGCCATGATCCCCCATGTCGTCAGCACGGCCTGCGTGATCGGAACGGGCCCGAGCTGGAACAGCGTCGCGGAATCGAGCGGCGAGTTCATGTGCCGGCCTCGCGGGCTTGGCGGATCATCACGGCCTTGGCGCACAGGACGCCGGCAAGAACCGCGAGGACCGCAGCCCGCCCGTCAGCGCCGCGCCATAGAGGCCGAGCGCCAAGAAGCGCCACACGCCCCAGCGTCAGCGCCAGCGCGAAGGATCGGATGACGCCCTGCGCGACGATCATGTTCGCCGTTTGGCGCAGGGCGCGGAAATAGACGTAGCCCAGCGCCAGCCCGACCAAAAAGGCGCCCGGCAGGACTGCGAGCAAGCGGCAGGGCGGCGAGGTCGGTCATCGCGCGTTCATCCATTTCCAGGCTGTCCAGCCGCCGATGCAGAGGCCCAGCAGCATCAAGGGCGCGGTCCAGAAGAGACCGCTTGCGAAGCGCGCATCGAGCCACCGTCCGAAGAACAGGCCCGCCAGCGTCGGCGTCACGAAGATCCACCCCAGCACGCCGATCTGCGCGAGACGGCGGCCGACCGACATGTCGCCCTCGCGCAGCCAGCGTTCATGCCGGTCGCGCCGCAGGCGCGTTTCGCTGACCAGCGGATCGTCGTGCGGCTTCGAGTCTTTCGCGACTTCAGGTTGTCCGCGCTCACCGGAACTGCCCCGCATCCGTGCCGGTCTGCAGGCGGCTCACCATCCGGCGGATCGCGTTCAACTGCAGGCTGACCGCGTCCACATGCGCGACGCGTTCCTCCTCGGCGTCCGACTGGAACCGCGCCAGCACCTGCGCGTCGAGCGTGGCGAGGTCGTCGCCGGCGACCGCCTCACGCGTGGCGATGGCGATCATCGCCCCGTCGCTCACGGTCATCGCTCCGCCACGCACGGCGCAGAAGCGCTCGACCTCGGCCTTTCGCCAGCTGACGATCGAGATCGCGAGCGCCGTCAGGAACGGGGCGTGACCGGGCAGGATGCCGAAACCGCCGCTCGCATCCTCGGCGCGCAGGCTGTCGATGTCGTCATCCACCACGACGGACAGCGGCGTGACGATCCGGAGCCTCATGCAGCCGCCTCGGCGTCGCCGGCGTCCTGGGCCTTTGCGGCCGCCTCCTTCCTGCGCGCGTCCTCCAGCGTGCCGACCATGTAGAGCGAGCCTTCCGCCCAGTCGTCGGTCTCGCCGTCCAGAATGGCGCGGCACCCCGACAGGGTGTCGGCAAGGGCGACGCTTTCGCCCGGCGTGCCGGTGAAGGCCTCGGTCACCATGAACGGCTGGGTCAGGAAGCGCTGCAGCCGCCGCGCGCGTCGCACGATCTTCCGGTCGGCCGCCCCCAGTTCCTCGATCCCGAGGAGCGAGATGATGTCCGTCAGTTCCTTGAACCTTGCGAGCGCCTGGCGGACGGCCTCGGCCGTCTCGTAATGCGCAGGGCCCACGACCAGCGGATCGAGCAGCATCGAGGACGAGCCGAGCGGGTCGATCGCGGGATAGAACCCTTCCGCCGCCTGGGCGCGCGACAGCACGATGACGCAATCCATGTGCCCGGAGATCGTCGTCACCGCCGGATCGGTGAAATCGTCCGCGGGGACGTAGACCGCCTGGATGGCGGTCACGGCCGAGCCCGCCACGGAGGCGATGCGCTCCTCGAGCCGTGCGACCTCGGTCGCAAGCGTCGGCTGGTAGCCCACGCGCGAGGGCAGCCGCCCGAGAAGGCTCGACACCTCCGCGCCCGCCTGGACGAAGCGGAACACGTTGTCCATCAGCAGAAGCACGTTCCTGTGCTTCTGGTCGCGAAAATACTCCGAAACGGTCAGCGCCGTGAGGGCCGCGCGCCAGCGCGCCCCGGGCGGCTCGTTCATCTGGCCGTAGACCAGCACGGTGCGCTCCAGAACACCCGAGCCCCGCATCTCGGTCAGAAGCTCGTGCCCCTCGCGCGACCGCTCGCCGATGCCGGCGAAGACCGAGATGCCTTCGTATTTCTCGACCATAGCGCGGATCAGTTCCATCACCAGAACCGTCTTGCCGACCCCGGCGCCGCCGAACATCGCGGCCTTCCCGCCTTGCGCCATGGGGGTGAGCAGGTCGATCACCTTGATGCCGGTCTCGAAGACGTCCGTGGTCCGCGTCTGCGCCCCCAGAGGCGGCGGAAGCGCGTGGATCGACCGACGCGGCGTATCCTCTGGCAGGGCAGGCCCTTCGTCCTGCGGATCGCCGACCACGTCCAGCAGCCGCCCCAGCACCGCCTCGCCCACGGGCACGGCGACCGGCCCGCCCGTCGCGCGCACCGCGACGCCCCGGGCGAGGCCCGCGGTCGACTGGAACGCGACGGCCCGCAGCGTGGTCAGGTCCACATGGCTGTGGACTTCCAGAACGAGCGGCGTGGGCCGGTCCCACTCGACGTGCAGCGCCTCATTGATCGGTGGCAACTCGGCCCCGGCAAAGACGACGTCCACGACGGCGCCCCTCACTGCATGCACGACGCCCCCGGGCGGGACGGGACGCGCGGCGGGGGCCTCGTGGTCTTGCATGGGTTCGGAGCCTTTCGAGCGGACACGTCTTGCGGCCGCCGCTGCGGTTGGCAGGGGCGGACCCGCCCGACACTACGCGTCGCCACGAGGCGTCGCGTTGATCCATGTCAGCGAGAAGCGCAAAACCCGGGCGTTCGGTCGCCGAACGGGACCGCGCTAAAGGACCGACCTGGATCAGTGCTGGGTTAGGCGCGGAGGTGCATACGAACTGTGCCGCGTAAGGTTCCGCCCGAACATCCGTCATCCAGCGCCGCGCTTCAGGCGCGGTGGTCCGGAGCAGCGGCGGAACAGTCCGAACCACCCGACCGGGAAAACCGGCATGACCCCGACATCTGGTCGACACCGCGACAATTCCGATGTCCGGGCGTGGAACCCACGCAGATCACGCAGGGCCTGAACCCGACGCCGCCCGACCTGTTCCGCGCCGACCGCGCGCCGGATCCGCAAGAGAACTTCCAGTTCATCAAGCACGGCATCAAGATGACCGGCATGCCGGCCTTCGGCCCGATCAGGACCGACGACCAGGTCTGGGCGCTGGTCGCCTTTGTGGACGTCTTGCCGGGCATATTGGTCGCGGATTTCACATCGGAGATCGAAAGTCCCACGGAATCGTTGCCCGTCCAACCCGAGCGGAACGGGGGTTGAAAGTGGTTGCTACCGCAGCAGCGGGCCTTCCTGATCCAGATAGGAGCGGTCGAACTCGGCGAGATCGACCAGCCCGTCGAAGTCGTGAATCGTCACCTCCCCTTTCTGGAAGGTCAGCAGCCCGTCCTCGCGCAGCACGCGCAGAACGCGATTGATGTGGACGGAACTGAGCCCCAGAGCGTCGGCCAGCATGTGTTGCGAAAGCGGACAGGCGAAACCTTCGCGTGTTCCGCGGCCGACCAGCGTCAGCCGGGCGCTGAGCTCGAGCATGAAATGCGCCGTCCGCTCCAAGGCGTTGCGCCGTCCGATGCCGACCAGGTGCTCCACGACCATCGCCTCGTCCCGCGACGCGGCCCAGAGAACCGCCGTGGCGAGGCGCGGTGTCTTGGCGAAAGCCTGCAGCAGGTCGCTCTCCAGAACCTCGGAGGCCTCGACCGCCGTCACCGGCTCGATATTGTGGTCGGCGGTCCGGAAGAGCACCGAGCGCAGCCCCAGGAAATCGCCCGGGATCTGGAAGTCGACGATCTGTCGCTTGCCGTCGCGCAGCAGCTTGTAGGAGCAGACCCAGCCCTCGGCGAGGATATAGGCCGCCTGATGGGTCTGGCCCTGGTGCACGAGATCGCGGCCCGCGGCGAAACTGCGGCGGCGTCGGTGGAGGCCCGCGAGCACCTCGAGTTCGCCATCGGAAAGAGCGACGAAGTTGCCCAGCTTTCGGGCGAGTGGGCTGTGCCCGGTGGACATTGAACGTCCCTTCGGAGGCCGCGTCCGGAAGCGCGGCGTTCATATCCTCTTCTGTCTGTCAGGCTTTCATCCAGTCAAACCTGCCGTAGATCAGTTTCTTCTACGCCAGACCTGCGAGAGTTGCGATGCAATTCGCCGCATGACCGACGGGCGCTCTGACCGCGGCCACAAAATGTAGAGGTTCGCGAATGGAGGCCCCCGTGCCATCGTCGACCAAGACGACCGCCCCTCCGCCCGGACCCGAGGTGACGGCGGCCGCGGCCCTGGCCATCTGCGAATCGCTGATGCTGGCGCTGAACGACCGCAAAATCCTGCCCGAGCGCGAGATCGTCGGCATCCTGCGGGATGCGGCGGCGGCGCATGCGAACGACCCGGGCGACGACGGCCAGGCCGTGCTGCATGCCGCCGTGGCGGATCTGATCAACCGCATCATTGACGGCGGCAATTCGGTTCGGCGGCGGTAGCGGGACGCGCCGCAGCACCGCGCGATGCTGTTCATGCGGCGGATGCCTTTGAATCCTGCACTGCGCGATCACCTGGCCGAAGGAAACCATCCGGCTGCATACCTGCATGCGACAGGTGCGACGATCCAATCTCGATCGAAGTTGATCTGCATCAGCATCGCATGCCGCGCGGCATGTGATCCTTGTCCAAATGACGTAGAGGGAGAATCAACATGTCTGGTGATGCGCTCTGGCGGATGTCTGTTACCGTCGTACTTGCCTCCCTTGCGACGAGCAGCGCTTTGGCCGCTGACCCGGCGCTCCGTGACGATGCCCTGGCTCTATTCGAGCCGATCCCACTGAGCCCGGACCCCGCGCCCGATCCGGCGGCGGTGGAGCTCGGCAAGGCGCTGTTCTTCGAACCCCGCCTGTCCGAAGGGCACAATATCAGCTGCAACAGCTGCCACAATCTCGGTACCGGCGGTGTGGACCTTGCGCCGGTTTCACTTGGTCACCGCTGGCAGAAGGGCGGTCGCAACTCGCCCACGGTTCTGAACGCGACATACAACACCGCGCAGTTCTGGGACGGCCGGGCGGCGGACCTGACGGAACAGGCGGGCGGACCGATGATCAACCCGGTCGAGATGGGTTCGACGGCGGAACATGTGATCGAGCAGTTGAAGGGTATCCCGGGATATCTGCCGCTGTTCACCGCGGCCTTTCCGGGCGACGCGGACCCGCTGACCTTTCCGAACGCCGAAGCCGCGATCGCTGCCTTCGAGCAGACGCTGATCACCCCGAACGCGCCTTTCGATCGCTTTCTTCGCGGTGACGACACGGCGATGACGGCGGCCCAGCAGGACGGGCTCCGCGCCTTCATGGATCAGGGCTGTGCCGCGTGCCACAACGGCGTCAACCTTGGCGGAAACAGCTACCAACCCTTCGGCCTGGTCGAAAAGCCGGATTGGTCGATCCTGCCGCCGGGCGACAAGGGCCGTTTCGAGGTCACCCGCGCCGAAGAGGACGCCTATGTTTTCAAGGTGCCCACACTTCGCAACATCGCCATCACGCCGCCCTATTTCCATTCCGGCTCGGTCTGGGACCTTAACCTTGCGGTCGGGGTAATGGGGTCGGCCCAGATGGGTACGGCACTTGATCCGGACCAGGAAGCGAGCATCGTGGCGTTTCTCGACAGCCTGACGGGCGACATGCCCCAGGTGGTCTACCCGACATTGCCGCCGAGCACGGCCGATACGCCGCGCCCGCAGCAGTGATCCGCGACGATGCTGCGGCGCTGGTGGGTTCCGGACGGGCCTGATACTCAACAGCGGCATGCAGGCTGTTGAGACAGACCGGGCCCCGGCTCGAAACGAAAGGGACATGACTTTGACAACTACGGAAGACCGGACCAGCGCCCTCCACGGCTATTCGATCTGGCAGATCGGGCTGCACTGGCTGATCGCCGCGCTCGTTTTCGCGCAGCTTGTCTTCGGTGAAAGCATGACCGAGTTCGTGGAAGCGGCCGAAGAGGGCGAGCCGGCCTCCGCGCTGGATGCCACGCTCGCCAACGTGCACTACTACTTCGGCATCGCCATTCTTGCGCTGATCGCGGTCCGGCTGGCCCTGCGCCTCCGGCACGGCGCGCCGCCGCCTCCAGAGTCGAGCGGAGCCATCGAACTGGCTGGCAGGATCTCCCATTGGCTGTTCTACGCGCTGCTGGTCGTCGTGCCGATCACGGGCCTGCTCGGCTATTATTTCGGCGATCCGTTCGGCGAGATCCACACGCTCGCGAAGCCTGTCTTCATCGTCCTCATCGCACTCCATGTCGCAGCGTCGCTGTACCACCAGTTCTGGCGTCAGGATGGTCTTCTGATGCGCATGCTGAAGCCTGAATGACATCTCCTGACCCGGTCAGGCCGCGGTCGGGCGCATCAGGAAAGGAAGGTTGAACATGTCGGATGCCTGGACATCTCCCCTTCGCCCTCGCTTCGGAAAACCGGGTCCGGATCGGGCCGCCGCGGCGCGACCCTGGCGCGGTCAGGCGCTTCTGACCGCAGCCCTGATCCCGGCCGCTGTTCTGGTGATGCCGGCACATGCGCAGCAGGTCGACGTCACCACCCTGATCAACGAGGGCACCGAGGCGGTTCCGGCCTGCGTCACCTGTCACGGCGTGCAAGGTCTCGGCGACGTCGACTTCGGCGCCCCGATGATCGCGGGCATGGATGCGGGCTACATCAGCAGGACGCTCACCGCCTACGCCGACGGCACAAGGGTCGGCTACACGATGAACGGCATCGCGCCCGAACTGACGCCCGAAGAGATCGACGCGCTCGCGGCGCATTTCGCGGCGCTCCCGGCCAGCGGCAAGGATTGGGAGGTGGACACGGCCGCGGCTGAACTGGGCCAGGCGATCGTGCTCAACGGGATCATGGCCGCTGGCGTCCCGGCCTGCGTCTCATGCCACGGGCAGAACGGCGAGGGCATCGGCGCGACGTTCCCGCGCCTCGCGGGCCAGCTTCCCGACTACATGGTCGCCCGCATCGAACTCTGGAACACCGGCGAGGAACCGGCCGAAACGCCTGAGGAGGCGATCATGGCCCGCATCGCCACCGCGGCGCCGCCCGATGCCATGGCGGCCGCGATCGCCCATTTCGCCGGCCTCGATCCCGCCGCCGGTCCGAGCACGGGTTACACGCCCTATGAGACGGACTGGCCGGTGCTGAGTTACAGCACGGAGCCATTGCCGAACGAAATCACCTGGTCGGATGCGGACGCGGCCTATGCCGCACAGGAGAAGCGCCTCGCCAACCCCGATCTCTACGAGCACGTGCCGCCCGACCCCTCGGCGATCCCCGAGACGCCGCTCGGCGACATGATCCGTCTCGGCCGGCAGATTTTCACCGACACCCAGGTCCTGCGCGGAACCTTCGTCGGCAACGACCTGTCATGCGGCAACTGCCACATGAATGCGGGCGCAAATCCGGTGGCTGCGCCGATCTGGGCGACCGCTGTCGATTTCCCGATCTTCCGGGGCAAGAACAAGCACGTGAATACCCTGCCGGAGCGGCTGGCGGGCTGCTTCAAGTACTCGATGAACGGCACGCCGCCGCCCGCGCAGCATGAGGTCATGGTGGCGCTGGAGAGCTACATGAGGTGGCTCGCAACCGGTGCGCCCTCGGGAGCTGTCCAGAAAGCGCGCGGTTATGTCAGCCTGCCGATGCCGGCCGAGACGCCAGACTATGCTCGTGGCGAGACGGTCTACGCCACACGCTGCGTGACGTGCCACGGCACGGACGGCGCCGGGCTCAAGGAGGGCGACCGCGTCGTGTTTCCGCCGGTCTGGGGGGCCAACTCCTACAACTGGGGGGCCGGGATGCAGCAGATCGACAAGGCGGCCGGTTTCCTGAAAGCAAACATGCCGCTCGGCAACCCAGACCTGACCGAACAGCAGGCATGGGACGTCGCGCTTTACATTGACAGTCACGAACGTCCGCAGGATCCGCGCTGGCTGGGCAGCGTCGAGGCGACCCGCAGCGCCTACCACGACGAGGTCAGCACCTACGGGCTCAGCACGCCCGACGGCCTGATGGGCGATACGGGCGCGCCGTTGCCCAAACCCGAGCCGCAGCCGTGGGCGAACTGGAGCAGCACCTGGAAGCCGGCCGAATAGGGCCGGTTTACAGATTCCGCCACCAATGCGTTTCAAATCGAACAAGGCCGTTAGCAGCACACTGCCGAACAATCCGTGCATTTGGTTTTCACGAATCGAGTGGCTCTCTCTCTTCGTGCGGGAGTTTTCTTCCTCTACCGATCTCTGCCGGGTTGATCGGCAAAGCGGCGACAGGCCGCCATTCTTCGCAAGCCTGCATTGGTAATCGATCTGACGCGATATGGCGTCACAGCAGCTTTGCGATTTCCTGGGCGCTCAGCACCTTGCCGGCCGAGACCAGCTTTTCGTCGATCACCAGGCCCGGCGTAGACATGAGGCCGTAGGCGGCGATCTGGGCGATGTCCGTCACCTTGACGATGTCCGCATGTTTTCCAGCCGCGTCCGCGGCGGTCTTGGCGTTCTCCCCAAGAGCGACGCATTTCCTGCAGCCCGAACCGAGGATCTTGATGATCATCGCAGCGTTCCCTTCAGATGAACCAGTGAGAGAGGGCGTTGAACAGAAAGCCGATGCCCAGAATGCCCCCGGTGACGACCGCGAGGAACATCGCCAGCAGTGGCATCATCACCACGCGCTTGAGCATGATGATGGACGGCAGCGACAGCGCGGTGACGGCCATCATGAAGGCCAGCACGGTTCCAAGTCCCACACCCTTTCCAAGCAGGGCCTCGGCGATGGGCAGGGTTCCGAAAATGTCGGCGTACATGGGAATGCCGACCAGTGTCGCCAGCGGCACCGACCACCAGTTGTCCAGTCCGAGCAGGGCCGTGATGATGCTGGCGGGGATCCAGTTGTGGATCGCGGCGCCGATACCGACGCCGATCAGCACGTACGGCCAGACTCGATGAACGATCTCGGTCAGCTGATCGCGTGCGAAGGCAAGCCGGTCTGCCCCGGTCATGGCGGCATCACCGTCCTGTACCGGAACGCTGCGCACGAAATCGGCCACCTGATCCTCCATTCCGGCGCGCCCGATCAGTGTGCCGCCGACGACCGCCACCAGCAGCCCCACTGCGACATAGGCCAGAGCGATCGGCCAGCTGAAGATCGACGCCAGCAGGATAACCGAAGCGAGGTCCACCAGTGGCGACGAGATCAGGAAGGAGAAGGTGATCGCCAGCGGCAGGCCGGCTGCGGTGAAGCCGATGAAGATCGGGATGGACGAGCAGGAACAGAACGGCGTGATCGTGCCGAGGAGTGCTGCGAGCGTGTTTGCCCCGATACCGGAGCGTCCACCCAGAATGCGGCGCGTGCGTTCGGGAGGGAAGAAGCTCTGGACCCAAGAGATGGCGAAGATCAGCACCGAAAGCAGGATGAAGATCTTGATGACGTCGAAGAGGAAGAACTGCACCGACCCGCCAAGGCGCGATGCTGGGTCGAGGCCCGCGGCCGAAACGCCCTTTGTGACGAGGTCGGACAGCCACTTCATCCGCAGCAGCTGATCGTTCATCCAGCCAAAGATGTTCATGCCGTCACGGCCCTGAGAAATATCGGGTGGAATGGCCTGTGAATTTTCCCTACACAATGGCGCGACGACAGTGCTGCGCGGCGGCCTGGAACCGGAGCCGTATCTTTCAGGATCAGTTCGGGAAGGACTACGAGGACCATGGGATCTCCAGTTCCTGCATATCCTCGCGCAGGCAGCGGAAGTTGCCGTTGATCTGCATCAGGACGACGAATTGTTTTCAGCGCGGGCGGCCGTGCTTCTCGGGATGATCAGCGGGCCGCTGGCCGTGCAGGCGATCACCGGACGGATGCCCGACGTCCAGGTCCCCGTGTCCATGCCGATGCTGCTGGTCGGCGGGTTCATCGTGGGAATCGGCGTCACCTTCGCCTCAGGTTGCACGTCCGGCCATGGGGTCTGCGGGTTGGCACGGCTCTCGCGCCGGTCCATCGCGGCCACGCTGACGTTCATGCAGACCACCGGGGCGACCGTCCTCGTCATCCGCCACGTTCTGAGGAGCTGAGCGATGCGTCTTGTCTCGAGCTATCTTATCGGGCTGATCTTTGGGATCGGCATCTCGATCTTCGGCATGGCCAATCCGGCGAAGGGCTGAATTCCTTCGATGTCGCCGAGAGCTGGGATACGAGCCTGATCTTCGTGATGGGTGGGGCGGTAGTCGTCGCGTTCCTGGGCTACCGGGTGGTGCTGCGCCGCCCCGCGCCGGTCATCGACACCAGGTTCCACCTCCCCGACAATCCCCGCATCGACGCCGGCCTGATCGGAGGGGCGGCGGTGTTCGGCATCGGCTGGGGCATCGTCGGTTTCTGTCCGGGCGGCGCGCTTCCGGTCCTCGGCGCCGGTCGCGTCGAGATCATGGCCTTCGTCGCGGCGCTGATCGCCGGCATCTTTGCAGCGAAGGGCCTGATTGCGCTGAGCGGCGCGCGCGCCGCCCGCGTGCTGCGCACAGAATCCTGACCGTGAAGGAGACGATCATGACCGCCTACCCCGATCAACAGGGCCGTGAAACCCGGTGTCGAGGCGTTCTTCGACCCCGCTACGGCGGCCGATGATCTGTCCCAGATGCCGGAGGGCTCGGCGATCGCCGAGATGCTGGCCGACTACGCCGTGATGCGGGTGCAGGCGCGAAGCTGCTGATGCTCCACCATCACGTCCTTCGCATCGCGTCTCGCGCGATGGTGTCCGCCGGATCCGTCGGCAACCTGAGGGAAGCCCGGAAACCGGAAGACGACCCCGGACGCGGCGACTCCAGAATGAGTTGGCTTCCGATCCGGTCCGCGATGGCAACGACGATGGCAAGGCCGAGTCCGCTGCCATCGGTGCTTGGGTTTGCCCGCTCGAAGCGGACCGTCAAGCGGTCGAGGGTGTCGCGCGGCAGGACGGGACCGTCGTTCGACACGATCAATTGCGCATCTCCCGTCAGGGTCACATCGACCGGCGCAGTCTCCGCCCCATGACGAAGCGCATTCTCCACGAGGTTTCGGCAGAGGATGCCGAAGGCGTCAGGATCGATATCCGACATGACGGCCGTGTCCGGCAGGGTCAGCGCGATGCGGCCCGGCGCGCTCGCGCGCGCCAGATCGTCCACCACGACACGCGCAACGGCTCTCAGGTCCGCGCTTCGGTCCACCCGCAGGCGCCCGCCTTCCGCCCGCGCAAGCTGCATCAGGCGTTCGGAAAGCCGGGTCAGGCGCTTCAGCGTCGCCTCGATCTCTGCAGCCCGCGCGTCAGTGGCAGGGTCACTCGTCTCCGACCGAAGCCGCTGCGCCTGAGCGATGGCCCCTGCCAGCGGGGTTCGCAGCTCGTGCGCTGCATTGGCGGCAAAGCTGCGCTCCGCCTCGAACGCTTCGCGCAACCTGGCCAACAGGCTGTTCAGGGTCGCGGCCAGCGGGCCGATCTCCGTCGGCAGATCGTCGGCGGTAACCTCCGAGAGGTCGCGGGCGCCGCGCGCCTCGAGCTGCACGCGGAACCGGCGCAGGGGGTCCAGGCTGAAGCGGACGGCCATGACGATCGCCGCCAGCGCGAGGGGCAGCACGATCAGGAGCGGCAGGCCGAGGCCCATCTGGATCTCCCGCGCGACGGACGTGCGATGCGCCAACGGTTCGGCCACCGTGATGCGGATCGTCCCCTGGAGCGCCGCGTCGCTGTAGAGCCGGTGAGCTGCGGTCTGGCGGAACCCCGGCCCATCGTAGGGCGGGAACACTGCGGGGTCTGCCGCATGGGACTGCAGCAGGATCAGACCCTCGGCGTCCCGCACGAGATAGGTGAACAACTCGTCGTGCTCGCGAATTGGCGCGAGCCGTTGGGTCACCCCCTGGTCCTCGCGTCCGACGATGTCGGTCACCGCCAGCGGCAGGATCCGCTCCGCAGTCTCGCGCAGGGCGCTGTCGAACACCTCGTCCATCTCGCCCCGCACGATCACCGCCGTGACCATAGCGGCCAGCAGCCACAGGATCGTCAGCACGAGGCCCAGCGACATACCGAGACGGGCCTGCAGGCTGGCGGGCCAGGTCATGCTTTGCCCAGCCTGTAGCCCATTCCGCGCTCGGTCTCGATGACCGCGCTCCCCAGCTTCTTGCGCAGACGGCTGACATGAACCTCGATGGTGTTGCTCTCCACCTCGGTGTCGAAGGCGTAGAGCTTTTCCTCCAGCTGCGCCTTCGACAGAAGCTGACCCGGCCGGGATAGAAACGCCTCGAAGAGCGCCCATTCCCGCGCCGTCAGCTGGACGGACCTGCCGTCGCGATAGATGCTGTGCGCGGCCAGGTCGATCTCAAGCGGCCCGTGCGTGACGATCGGGTTCGGGTTGCCGCTATAGCGCCGGGCGACCGAGCCGATCCGCGCTGACAGTTCGGCGAGATCGAAGGGCTTCACGAGATAATCGTCGGCCCCCGCGTTCAGCCCCTCGATCCGGTCCGAAACCTGGTCCAGCGCCGTCAGGATGATGACCGGCGTCGCTTCGCCCCGCGCGCGCAAGCCCTTGAGGAAACCGATGCCACGGCCGTCCGGCAACATGAGATCGAGCAGGATCAGATCAAAGGACGTGGCGCGCACGGCGTCGCCGGCGATGTCGAGCCGCGTGACCCAGTCCACCGACTGGCCATCCGCGGCAATCTGGTCGCGCACTGCGGCGCCCAGCACCGTATCGTCCTCGATCAGCAGGATACGCATGATGGTTCCCGTCCTTTCCCGATGACCCTCCATGATCCGTCCGGCTGACACGAAGCTGAAGCGTGTGGGCCAAGCCCCTTCAGGCTGCCGTCAGCTTCGCCGCGCATGAAGTGCATCAAGATGGCCGCAGCGAGGAGTGTGCCCCATGAAGAAGACATTGACAATTCTCGGCTTTCTCGCGGTCTTTCCAGCCGGTATCGCGTTGGCGGACGACGACTGCTTTGTGCCGATGGCCGATTGGCAGCCGCGCGACGCCGTCGCCAGGCTGGCCGAGGAGAACGGCTGGGCGGTGCGCCGCATCAAGATCGACGACGGTTGCTACGAAATCGACGGCCGCGACGCGGAGGGGCGTCGAATCGAGGTGACGGTCCATCCCGCCACGCTTCAGGTGATCGAGTTCGAATACGAGGACGACGACGATCGCCTCCGCCGCGACCGCGAAGGTGGCGATGATGACTGACGCAACCACTGATGACACTGCGAGGATCGGCACCAGGACGTCGGGCTGCAGCCGGTGCAAGAAAGCGCGGGCTGCACACTCGCCGGCCTCGTGGCGTTCCGGCTGATCTGGGGCCTCGTCGGCAGCCGCCATCGCGCTTCGCCCATTCCTGAAAGGCCCACGCGACACGCTCGCCTATCTCGGAGACCTGAGGCGCGGCAAGGAGTGGCTCAACCTAGGCCACAACCCGGCGGGCGCGGCGATGATCGTGGCGTTGCTCGTGACCCTCTCGGGCGCCGCCTTCACCAGTTGGCTCATGACGGAACCGGCCCACGTGGCGATGCTGCCAGACCTGCCGCAGGTAGCTGCGCACGCTTGGGCAGACGACGACGGTGGCGAGCGCGGCGAATAGGCAGTTGAGAACTGCACGAGGTCCTTGCCAACCTCATGCTGCTGCTAGCCGCGCTTCATGTCGGAGGCGTGGCGCTGACGTCTTTCCGGCATCGCGAGAACCTCGCCCGCGCAATGGTCACAGGCGACGGCGCGGACCGGGACCCGGCGACATCACCTGACCACCCCAATACCGGGCCGACACCCCGGGGCCGGCCGTCCCTTCGGCCAAACCTCGCCCCTCCCTCACCGACGGGGTTTTTGTCTGTCCAGAGGCGCTTTTCTTCCTGACGGCAAGCTGAAGCAGGAACCGCCAGCGCGTCAGGAAGCCCTCAGGTCCGCACTCCAGATTGTCCTCAGCAGACGAAAAGGAGACCCTGCCATGAGAAAGACCCTGACACTTCTCGTCGCCTCGACGGCTCTGACCGCCGCCGTTGGCATGCCGGCCTGGAGCGCGATGCACGCCCCTGCCGACGGAAGCCATCTGCCGTTCACTGCGCTGTTCGAAGAGGGGGAGCAGACGATGCCCCTCGTTCTCGCCAGTGACGACGACGATGACGATCGCAGCTGGCGGGACGGCTCCCGGCGCGGGGACGACGATGATGACGATGACGACTGCGAAGACGATGATGACGACGACGATTGCCGCGGTGGCGCCAGCAACCCCGCGCCTGCTGGAACGGTTGCACCCCCGCAGAATGGTCTCTTCGGAAACGGCGCCCCGCCGCAGGTCCAGGTGAACTGAGCCACTTCGCCGCAACTCTCCGAACAAGGACCGATCCGATGAAACTGAAATCGCTTCTCGCAACGCTCGCGCTCACCACCGCGCTGACGATTCCCGGCCTCGCCATGGCGAGGCCGGTGACGCTCACCACGACCCTCAACAATTACGGCGGTGACGGCGCCTATCTCGCGCTGTACGTCACCGACGCCTCGGGCGCCTATGTCGGCAGCCTCTGGATGGCCGGCGGCAAGTCCAAGTACTATGAGCATCTGAGCGACTGGCACCGCGCCACCGGCGGCGACACCGCACAGGTCAACGGCATCACCGGCGCCAGCGTCGGCGCGGGTCGCTCGCTCGAAGTCACGCTCGATCTGGCCGACGCGCTGTTCGATGCGGGCTACACGCTCCACATCGACGCGGCGGTCGAGGACATGCGCGACAGCCCGAACGAGGTGGCCGTCCCGCTGACAACCGCTGGCGCCGGCGCTCCGGCGACCGGCCGGCGCTACATCGCCAGCTTCGCCTACGACATGTGAGGAGCGGGGCCATGATCCGTGCACTCCATCGCTGGCCGGGTCTCCTGGCCCTCGCTCTCGTAACCGTCCTCTCCCTGAGCGGCGCGGCGCTGTCGGTCTTCCCTGCGGCCGAGCGCATTGCCGCGCCGCAGGCCGAGGCGGGCATGATGGTGGCCACCCTCGCGGATCGCATCCAGGGCGCCTATCCGGGCGTCGAACAGATCCGCCGCGCGCCCTCGGGCCGGATCACGGCCTACTGGTTCGATCAGGGCACGCCCGGCGCTTCTGTGATCGATCCCGCCACGGGTCAGGGTGTGGCCTCCGCCGACCCCAACCAGACGCAACGCTGGCTTACCAATCTGCACCGCTCGCTGTTCCTCGGCGATGGCGGGCGCATCGCCACGGCCGTGGGCGCCGCGGCGATGTTGGTGCTCGCGCTTTCGGGCGCCTTGCTGGTCGCCCGACGTGCGGGCGGCTGGCGGCACTGGTTCGCGCGGCTGCGCGGACCCCTTGCTGGCCGGCTGCATGTCGAGATCGCCCGCATCGCGGTGGTGGGCCTTGTCCTGTCGTCCACCACCGCCCTGTGGATGACGGCGTCCACCTTCGATCTGCTTCCCGGTGGCGGCGTGCCAGCCATGCCGGTTGAGGTGAGCGGCGAGACGGGGTTCTCACCTGGTCAGATGCTCCTTCTGGTGGAGACGCCCGTCACTGAGTTGCGGGAATTGAGCTTTCCCTATCCCGGCGATGCGACGGACGTCTTCACGCTGAAGACCGACCGGGGGACCGGGTATCTCGATCAGGGCGCCGGTGCGCTGCTGGCCTGGACTGACCTGACCGGGTGGGAACGCGTTTCGGAAACCATCTACATGCTGCACACCGGACAGGGCGCGGCGACGCTCGGCCTCGTTCTGGGGCTGATGGCGCTCGGCGTCCCGGTCATGGGCGTGACTGGCGTTGTCGTCTGGCTCGCGGGACGGAGGGGGCGGCCGCGCATCCGGGGCAATCAGCCCTCGGGACGCGCCGAGACGATCTTGCTCGTCGGCAGCGAGGGCGGCAGCACCTGGGGGTTTGCCGCCACGCTCCACGCCGCACTGACCCAAGCCGGGCAGAGCGTGCACGCAGCGCCGATGTCGGCCTTCGCGCCAGAACGCTATGCTGCGGCCAACCGGATCATCGTGCTGGCCGCGACCTATGGCGACGGCGCGGCGCCTGCCTCGGCCAAGGGCTTTCTCGACCGGCTGGCGGCAGCCGACCGCGCGCCCGACGCGCCCCTGGCAGTTCTCGGCTTCGGCGACCGCAGCTTTCCGGCTTATTGCGCCTTCTCCAAAGCTGTTGCGGCAGCGGCACAGGCGAGGGGCTGGCCGCAGCTCATGGCCATCGACACCATCGACCGTCAGTCGCCGCAGGACTTCGCCCGCTGGGGCCGCGCCCTCGGAGACGCCATGGGGGTCGATCTCGAGCTGTCCCACCAGCCCGTTCGCCCTTTGGCCCAGACACTGACCCTCGTCTCGCGGCGTGATCATGGCGCCGAGGTCCAGGCCCCGACGGCGATCCTGCGGTTCGCCCTGCCGCGCGCCACGCTCTGGCAGCAGCTCGTCGGGGCCGGGTTCGCCCGGTTCGGCGCAGGCGACCTGATCGGCATCATGCCCGAGGGGAGCCCCGTGCCGCGTCTCTACTCGCTCGCCTCCGCGCGTCGGGACGGGTTCATCGAGATCGTGGTCAAGAAGCATCCCGGAGGCCTCGCCTCTGGCCAGTTGACCGCCCTCGAACCCGGCGACACAGTCACCGCCTTCCTCCGCCGCAATCCCGGCTTCCACCCGGGGCGGGGACGCGCCCCGCTGATCCTGATCGGCGCAGGCACAGGCATCGGACCTCTCGCAGGCTTTGTGCGCGGCAATACGCGGGGGCGGCCCGTCCACCTGTTCTTCGGCATGCGTCATCCGGACAGCGACTTCTTCTACGGCGAGGATTTGCGCGCCTGGCAGAAAGAAGGCCGTCTGACCCGTCTGGTCACCGCTGTCTCGCGCGGGGCAAAGCCCAACTACGTGCAGGACGCGCTGCGCGGTGACGCAGCGCTGGTCGCTCAGCTCATCCGCGACGGGGCCCGTGTGATGGTCTGCGGTGGACGCGATATGGCGGCGGGCGTGGCTGACGCGCTGGCAGAGATCCTGGCGCCGACCGGGCTCACCCCAGCGGTTCTGAAGACGGAGGGGCGGTATGTCGAAGATGTCTACTGAGAGGGTGCGCTTTGCCCTGAATGGCCCGACCATGGGCACGCGCTGGTCGGCGCTCTTCTTCGCGCCGGATGGCTTCGATCCGGCGCCGGTCCAGGCGGCGCTGCAGGCGGCCACGGGCGAGGTCGACGCGCAGATGTCCACATGGAACGCGGGCAGCGATCTGATGCGCCTGAACGCAGCGCCTGTTGGCGCTCGGGTCATGGTGCCGGATCGGCTGAGCGAGGTTCTTCGCCTTGGTCTGGAGATCGGTCTTGCCTCGGGCGGGGCCTTCGACATCGGCATGGGCGACGCGGTGACGGCCTGGGGGTTCGGGCCCGAGGCAGCGGCGCCCGAGCGCATCCGCAGCGCCATGACGGCCAAACATGTGCCTGCCCATCAGGCGCTGGAGATCGACAGGACAACAGGTCTTGTCCGCAAGACTTCGCCGCTGGCGCTGGACCTCAATGGCATCGCGAAGGGGTATGGCGTCGACCGGCTGGCCGAGACGCTGGCGACGCATGGGATCGACCACGCGCTTGTCGGCATCGACGGCGAGATGCGTGCGCTCGGGCTCCGGCCCGACGGGCAAGCATGGACCATCGCCGTGGAAGCGCCTGACCGCGCCCGCCGCGCGCCCCTTTCCATTCTCGCGCTTCAGGACGCTGCCGTGGCGACCTCGGGGGACTACCGGCACTGGGTCGAGGTTCAGGGCCGCCGCCTGTCGCACACCATGGACCCCGCGCGCGGCGCCCCACTGAACGCGTCGCCCGCCTCGGTGACCGTCGTGGCCCGGACCTGCGCCGAGGCGGATGCATGGGCGACGGCGCTGATGGTAAAAGGAAGCTTGGAGGGCGCGATATTGGCGCGTAAGACAAACTTGAGCGCTCTCTTCATTGATCGTGAGGGCGATCATCTTCGCGAAACGCGAGTGGGACGGCTGTTCGAGACCCGTCCAGATCCCGAGCGCGTGAGCTGACGCCGGGACATGCACCAGATGACACCCTTGTTTCATGATCGCCTGAACGTCGTCCTGCTGAGCCTGGCGTTGATTGGCCTGGTATCAGGCCTCGTCCTTTGGCTGGTGGGGCAGCCGGACCTTGCCGGAATCGCGTGGGCGGCCGGTGTCGTCCCTGTGCTTGCCGCGCTTTGCGTCGAGATTATCCGAAGCCTGGGGCAAGGCGAGGTCGGGCTCGACATCGTCGCGGCGCTGTCGATGTCGGCGGCGCTGCTGTTCGGGGAAACCCTTGCGGCGGCAGTCGTCGCGCTGATGTACTCCGGCGGCACCTTCCTCGAGAGTTTCGCCCAAGGTCGCGCGCGGCGCGAGATGAGCGATCTTCTGTCCCGCGTGCCCCGGACGGCCACGCGGCATCGCAATGGCGCTCTGGATGAAGTCCCGCTCGACGACATTGCGCCGGGCGATCTGCTGCTGATCCGGCAGGGCGACGTGGCCCCCGTGGACGGGACGGTCGAGAGCGCCGGCGCGATGCTCGACCAGTCCGCGCTGACCGGCGAGTCGATGCCCGCGCGGCTGGCGCGGGGGCAGGACGTGATGAGCGGCTCGACCAACGCGGGCGAGGCCTTTGACCTGCGGGTCACGCGGGCGGCTGCGGACAGCACCTATGCCGGGATCGTCCGGCTGGTCGAGGCGGCGCAGAAATCCAAGGCGCCAATGGCGCGGCTGGCCGACCGCTACTCGCTGCTGTTCCTCGCCGTCACCGTCGCGCTGGCAACCGCCGCCTGGTGGTTCACGGGCGATCCGATCCGGGCGGTTGCGGTATTGGTGGTGGCGACGCCGTGCCCGCTGATCCTCGCCGTTCCGGTGGCATTGGTGGCCGGGCTTGTCGCGCGCGGCGCATTTCGGGGTGCTGATCAAGGGCGCCAAGCCGCTCGAGGCGCTGGCCCGGATCACGACGCTGATCCTCGACAAGACCGGTACGCTGACGGACGGACGCCCGCAGATCGTGTCGATCGACCGGCATGGCGACGTGTCCGAGGACGACATTCTGTACTTCGCCGCAGCCCTCGATCAGGCATCGAAACACCCGATCGCACAGGCCATCGTCGGGGCGGCGAGCGCGCGCGGGATCGCCTTGCCGATCCCCACGAGCGTGGTCGAGACGCCCGGCGAAGGCGTTGCCGGGACAATCGACGGACGCAGGGTCGTGGTGGGCGGCGCGGGCTTCGTCGCCGCGCAGCTTGGCGTCGCCGATCCGGAAAGCACCGTGGTCGAGGCGGGATCGGTGGTCGTTTCGCTGGGCGTCGACGGGAAACTGGCCGGCCACATCGTGATGGCGGACGCGCTACGCGCTGGCACGGCCGACCTGCTTTCAGGGCTTCGACATCTGGGCGTCGGCCGCATCCTGCTGGCGACAGGCGATCGCCGCGCCGTTGCCGAGGCCGTGACGGCGGGCCTCGGCCTCGATGCAGTGCGCGCCGATCTGACCCCCGACCAGAAGGTCCTGCTGGTCCTGACCGAGCGGAAGAACGGCCCGGTCATGATGGTGGGCGACGGTGTCAACGACGCGCCCGCGCTGGCTGCCGCCGACATCGGTGTCGCGATGGGCGCGCGTGGGGCGGCGGCCTCGGCCGAAGCGGCGGATGTCGTGCTGCTGGTCGATCACCTGGATCGCCTTCTGCCGGGGATCGAGATCGCGCAACGATCCCGCCGCATCGCCCTCGAGAGCGTCGCGGCAGGGATTGGTCTCTCGGTCCTGGGCATGGTCGCCGCGGCCTTCGGCTACCTGTCCCCGGTGCAGGGCGCGCTGTTGCAGGAGGTTATCGACGTGGCGGTCATCCTGAACGCGCTGCGGGCGCTCAGGATCGCGCCGGGTCACGTAGGTCAGATCGACGGCAGCCCTGGCGATCCAGCGGCTCGTCGCCCGCCCATGCCGACATTCACCGCAACATAGCCCGGAAGGCCCTTTTGAGATGAGCAGGCTCTCCCATTCCGAAGTTCACATGGTTCATCGCATCGGCTGGCTACGTGCCGCTGTTCTTGGCGCGAACGACGGTCTCGTTTCCACAGCGAGCCTCGTCGTCGGGGTCGCTGCGGCAGGATCCGGGCGTCCGGAGATACTGATCGCGGGTCTTGCCGGGCTCGTCGCCGGGGCGATGTCGATGGCTGCCGGCGAATACGTCTCCGTCAGTTCCCAGACCGATGCGGAGCAGGCAGACATCGCGCGCGAAACCCGCGAACTGAGGGAAACACCCGAGGCCGAGCTCGACGAGCTCACACGCATCTACGTTGCGCGCGGGCTTGACGATGGCCTCGCGCGCCAGGTCGCGATCCAGCTGACCGAGAAAGACGCACTTGGCGCGCATTCGCGTGACGAGCTTGGCATCTCGGAGACCGTGACCGCGCATCCGATCCAGGCGGCTCTGGTGTCAGCGGTCACCTTTGCGGTCGGCGCTGTCATACCGCTCATCATTGCTGCGCTGGTTCCTGCGGCCCAGATCACTCTCGTCGTCGCGGTCACCACTCTGGTCGCGCTTTCAGTGCTGGGCGGACTCGGGGCATCGGTCGGCGGTGCGGGCATCATCAAGGGAGCCGTTCGCGTCACGTTCTGGGGCGCGCTTGCCATGGCCGCGACCGCAGCGGTGGGCATGATCTTTGGTGTGACTGCTGGCTAGGCAAGGTCGCGCGGAGTCAGCGGTGCAGCCGCTCGACAGTATCAACAAAATCAATATCTTAAAGCGGAGATGGGGTGGATGCCGCTCTCTCCCCAACGGCGTCGCAATGCGCCAAGCTTGTGATGCTGAAGTCACAAGAGAAACAAGAGGGCATCCATGAAGGAAATTAGCATCATCGGCGTCGACCTGGCAAAGAACGTGTTCCAGCTGCACGGCGCGGCGGCGGACGGGACGGTTCTGTTCCGCAAGAAGCTGTCGCGACCGCAGTTCGAGCGCTTCATGGCGGAACATCCGCGGTGCCTCGTCGCGATGGAGGCCTGCGGGGGCGCGCATCACTGGGCGCGGGAAATGGAGCGTGCAGGCCATGAGGTGAGACTGATCACGCCGCGCTACGTCAAGCCGTTCATCAAGCGGCAGAAAAACGACGCGGCCGATGCGGAGGCGATCGTGTGGGCGGCGCTGCGCCCGACCATGCGCTATGTCGAACCGAAGTCCGGGGAAGAGCAGGCGCGGGCCATCGTTTTCCGCACCCGCGAGCAGTTCGTGAAGCAGCGCACCGAAGCGATCAACGCGCTGCGGTCTCACATGTACGAGTTCGGCTACGTCGCGCCCGAGGGGATTTGCTATCTCCCACGCCTCGAGGCCGTCATCGTGGATCCGAACTCGGACTTGCCGCCGCTCGCCCGGGATATCTGTCGCGACCTGCTGGAGCAGATCGCGAACCTGACCCGCCGGATCAATGCCATGAAAAAGAGGCTCGACGCGATCGCCAGGGAGGGCGAGACATCGCGCCGCCTGCAGACGATGCCGGGTTTGGGCCCGATCAGCGCCCTGGCCGTCGAGACATTTGCCCCTCCCATGGAGCAGTCCAAACGAGGGCGCGACTTTGGGGCTTGGCTCGGGCTCGTGCCGCGACAGGCGTCGACCGGCGGCAAGCAGCGGCTCGGGAAGACCTCGAAGATGGATCAGCGCGACATTCGCCGCCTGCTGGTCACCGGTGCGATGGCCGTTGTCCGCTGGGCGCTGCGCCATGGCGCTCCGCAAAATCCGTGGCTGGCGCGTCTGTTGGAACGAAAGCCTCCGATGGTCGCTGCCTCAGCGCTGGCCAACAAGATGGCGCGCGGCATCTGGGCGATGCTGACGCGCGGCGAAGACTATCGCGGACCGGCGATCGGAAGCGCTGCCTGAGCCGGCAGCGCGCTTCGAGCCAGGCCGCCGAGTTGTGAGGAAGACATGAACCGTATGGGCAAATGATCGACATGATCCGGGTTGGGCGAACCAGAAACCTTCTCCGAGCCTCGAGCTCGCTGTTGGAGATTTGGCCCCGGTCCGCGCATCACCATCTCGGCCAGCGGCATCTCACGGGCCGCACGAACAGGCCTGACAAGAGTCCGCACTCGATCACATGTCTAAGGTTCAGAAATTCCTTGCGAATGAGGGCGGCATCCACAAGAGAAGGTTGGACTTGAGGCTCATCCCCTCCGCCACTTGACCTTGAGAACTGCTCTCCCGATCCGGCTGCGACCGGATTTTTCCGTTGTCGGGGGTTATGCGGGAGGGGCTGAGCACTGGAGTTTGCGCGAAGAGGCCCGGAAGCGGTCTCTCAGGTCCGATATTCTCCAAGCCTGGGAACTACACAAATTTAGTGAATTTCTTCCATCTCATTGTAAGATTTTCCGTATCTTTGATTGAGCACTTCGACGTCAGGGGCGTTATCCAAATGGAACAGAAATTGAACCCCGACCCCTTTTCTTGGCTGGTGTCAGCCAGACTTTCCGGGCGCTGTATCTTGGCTCGCCGTGGTGTTGCGGAAGAGGTTCGGCTGCCACTGGCTCGCGTCGCCGCCGACGAAGCCGTAGAAATATTCGAAACCCATGTCGTTGGGGCCACTGGTCGAAGGGTCCGGCCTGGCTCGCCTGGTAGAAGGGCGTGTTGTGGTCCTCGCCGAACCAGGACGTCGCATAGCCGTTCTCACGCAGGATCGTGCCGATCGTCCCCTTCTCAATGGGGATGATCGAAAATCGTAGCCGGGATAGCCGGTGGCGATCTCGCCCACGACGCCGAACCCCACCGAATGGTGGTTCCGCCCGGTGATCAGCGCCGCCCGCGTCGGCGAACAGAGCGAGGTCGAGTGGAAGTTGGTGTAGCGCAGACCCTCTTGCGCCAGCGCATCGAGCGTCGGCGTTGGAATCACCCCGCCGAAGGTCGGGGGCGCGCGGCGAAGCCGGCGTCGTCGGTCATGATCAGGAGCACGTTCGGGGCGCCCTTCGGCGGCACGACGCGCAGCGCCCACCAGGGCGTCGACTCCGAGGCGCGATCCGTGATCACCCCGCCGAACGCCAGGTCCGGCGGCGGCAACTGCGCGCAGCCGAGCGTGATCGTGGCCGAGGGCGAGCCGAGCTCTCCCGTGACGTCCTGCGCCAGCGCGCACCAAGGGAGGACGACGGCGCCGGCCGCCAACGCCAATAAACCGGCTGTCGCCGCGGGGAAGGTTCTTGAGTACGGCTTCATTTCGACTCTCCGATGGCGTCAAGGCGTTGCAGGCATGCCGCCGGAGGCTCCGCCTCCGGCGGCGCTCGGCGTCCATCGCGAGCGAGGAGCACCGCGTCGATGATGTGGATGATGCCGTTGGACGCCCGCACTTCCGCTTCGACGATGGCCCCGTCTTCGACGGTGACGCCGTCCTTTGCGATGCCGACCATCTCGTTGCCGTTCGCCATGCTGATCGCCACTTCCGAACCCTTGAGCTTGCCGGTGTCGTATTCGCCGGGCGCGACGTGGTACAGCAGGACGTCCGTGAGCTTCTCCTTGTTAGCCGGCTCCAGAAGCTCGTCGAGCAGCCCGGCCGGAAGCGCCGCGAAGGCTTCGTTGGTCGGCGCGAGGACCGGGAACGGGCCCGCGCCCTCCAGCGTGCCCACAAGATCGGCCGCGGCGAGAGCGGCGGCGAGGGTGGAGAGGTCGGGATTGGCGGCGACCTTCTCGGCGATCGTCTCGGCGAAGACCGGCGCCGCCGCAAAGAGGGCGGCGGTCACGGCGGTGGATGCGAGGATCGATTTCAGCAGCATTGTTTTCCCCTGACGAGATGGTTGGCCTTGGGTGGTCGCCCCGCGAATCTCGCCCATCGGGTGGCGGAACGGTAGCGGCGTCGGGGCGGAGGGATTCCCCCAGACGCGCCAAAATCGATCTCACCCGGCCGCGCGTTCAGGGGTTTCCGCGGGTCCGGCGACGGCAACGGAAGCCACTCGAGTTGATCGATATCATTCCGCGCCGGGGCGGAATCGGCGAACGCTGCTTCTGTCCGGCGGCGTCGGCCGCGCAGAGTTCTTCGACATGAGCAACACCGTCCCGCTGATCCGCGCCGCCGCGCTGGCGCCGTTCCTGCGCTGGATGCAGGGGCACGGAGTTCCGATCGAGCCGGTTCTGGCCGAAGCGAGGCTTGGCCCGCTCTCCGTCGCCGATCCCGACCGGCCCGTCCCGTTGATCGGGGTGGCGGCCTTCGTCACCGCCCTCGCGCGCCAGACGGGGCCCGACATCGCCTGCCGCGTCGTCGGAGCGGCGAGCGTGCGGGATCTCGGACCGATCGGCGCGATCGCGCTCGCCTCTCGGACGCCGCTGGAGGGGCTGCTCCGGGTGTCGGCGCAAATGGCGCTGCATTGCTCGCACGAGACGACGACGGTGGCCGCGCGCCCGGGCGGGGTGGTGGTGCGCGACGTCTTCACGATCCCGTTCGATCCGGTCACGCTGCATATGGTTCATCAGTATTTCGCGGCCCTCATCGCATCGTTCGTCGCCATGACCGGCGGGCGCGGACCGGCGCTGTCGCGCGCCGAGATCGCCCCGCATCCCCAGTTCGGACTCGAACACCTGCGCCGTTGGTTCGGCCCCGGCCTCGTCGCCTCCGGGACTCGCTTCGTGACGTTGCACATCGACGCCTCGGTCGCCGAGCGGCGCATGTCGCCGGGCGATCGCGAACCTGCATCGGTCGATGCGGCGCGGTCCCTGATTTCGCTGCGTGGCGACGGCAGCCTCGCGGCCTCGGCGCGGCTCCTCATCGCCGGAATGCTGGAGGACGGCGAGGCCAGGATCGAAAACGTGGCGGAGGCGGCGCTCATGACGCGCCGGACGCTGCAGCGGCGGCTGGCCGACGAAGGGGTGAGCTATTCCGGCCTGGTCGGGGAGCTGCGGCGGGAGGCAGCGCTGCGAGACATCGCGGGCGGCAATCTGCCGTTCTCGGCCATCGCGGCGTCGCTCGGCTATGGCAAGCAGTCTGCCCTGACCCGCGCCGTGCGCCGCTGGACCGGCGCCCCCCCACGCGCCCTGCGCGATCAAAGGGTGGAATGACGCGATTTCAGGCTGATCGGCCCGCGCGTCTCGAACGGCGATCAACCCGCTGGAAAGTGGCTGGAACCCGGCTTGCCGCTTTCTTGCGGTGATGCGAGGCGATTGCCAGAATGCCGAATGGGCGGCGCGTATCCCACGCCGCCGGATCGTGGAGCAGGACAGCGCGGCGCGCGCATGGGACGAGTCTTCGATTTTCCGGCGGCGGCCGTTCAAGGCCCCTTTGTGGCGCGCGCCGGGAAGTGCGGCGATCCCGGTCCGTAGAGTGACGGCAGAGACCGGCGGATCGACGACAAGACATGCGCAAGCGGCCAGGCCCGCGACCGGACATCGAGCGCGTCGGGGACGCCGTCGCCGCGTTGCTTGCGAAGGGTAAGCCGACGGCGGGCGCGCTCGCCGCGCGCATGGGATGCAGCGTCCGAACCCTTCAGCGCCGGCTGATGCTGCATGGCACGAGTTTCTCGGCGCTGCTCGAGACCGTCCGCCGCGAAAGCGCCCTGGACGGCCTCGGCGATCGCGACCTGCCGCTCGGCGCTTTGTCGGCCAGCCTTGGATACAGTCGCAAGTCGGCGCTGACCCGGGTGGTGCGTCGCTGGACCGGAGCCGCGCCGCGCGAGGTTCGCAGCGACCGCGCGCGTTGAGCAGAGCGAGGCCTCTGCGGCTCGCGCCGCAGCGGTGAGGCAACGATTGCCGGTCGTGATGGCGCGGAGAGGGAAATCCGGCCCTGTGGGGGATGGTAGGTTCCGCCGCGAATCTTGCGCGAGAGGGAGACTGACCAGATGACGCACCGGATGCGAAGCGGCTCGACGAACGCGGGGCTCGCGTCGGCGCTCGCGCTGGCGGCCATGCTCGGCGGCGGGACGGCGCAAGCGGACGAGGCCCAGGCGCGGGAGATCTTCCAGGCGATGTCGGACCATCTCGGCGCGCAGACGGCAGTCGCCTTCGACTTCGACTCGAGCCTCGAGATCGTGACGACCGACGACCAGAAGCTGGCGCTGGCGAGTTCGGGCCGTGTCGAGATGCAGCGGCCCGACAAGCTCTACGCCCGGCGCACCGGCGGCTTCGCCACGGTGGAGGCGGCGTTCGACGGCGCGACGCTGACGCTCCTGAACGAGGCGTCGGGCCGCTACGCCGAGATTGCGGCGCCCGGCACTGTCGAGGCGGTGATCGACGCGCTGCGGGACAACTACGGCCGACCGTTTCCGGCGGCGGACCTGCTGTTCGCAGACGTCGCGGCGGAGCTGATGCCGCTCGTCACGGACGCGAAGGACCTCGGCAGCGGCGTGATCCGCGGCGTGGAATGCGACCATCTCGCCTTCCGCACCGAGGAGGCGGACTGGCAGATCTGGATCGCGCAGGGCGACGCGCCCTACCCCTGCCGCTATGTCATTACCACGCGAAACGTCACGGGCTGGCCGCAATACACGGTCGATCTGCACGACTGGCGGGCCGGGGCCGCGGCGGCGCACGGCTTCGCGCTCGCGATCCCGGCGGGCGCCCAGATGGTCGAACCCGGCGATCTGCCCGATTTCGACGACATCGCCGGCATCTACAGCCAAGAAGGAGCCAAGTGACATGGCGCGCCGCATTCTCGTCCTCATCCTCGCGCTTCTTCTCGCCTCGGGCGGGATCGAGCTTGGCGAGAGCCTGCGCGCCACCGGAGAGGTCGGCTTCGCCCGGCAGGCGCAGGCCATTGTCGGCCGGCCGCTGACGCCGGTCAGCGTCGCCGGCGTCGGGCGTCGCTCGGTGCGCCGCTGCGCCGTCGGGGTCTACTACTGCTAAGGCGCCGGCCTGTGGCATCGACGTTCCTGGTGCGCGAAGGGAAATCGTTCGCGCGTCGGCGTCGTATGGTTTCGGCCGAATGGGTCCCGGGGCCCGGCCTCTTCGCGGCGTCCATTCGAAGTGTTCGGTCTCGTCGGAGGAGTGTCGGGGAGATGACTTTGCAACGTTCGACGGTCGCCTGCCTCGCGGCGCTGGTCGCTCTGATCGGGGGTCCGGCCGCTGCCCAGGACGCCGCCGGCGCCTGGCAGTTCTCGGCCACGCTCTACGCTTGGCTCCCAGCGGTGGACAGCACGCTGGATACCAGCCTCGGCACCCTCGACAGCTCGATCAGCTCGAGCGACGCCATCGCCGACCTCGAGTTCGCCTTCATGGGAACCGCCACGGCGCAGCGCGATCGCTGGAGCCTGATCGGAGACCTGCTCTACACCGACATCTCTACGAGCGCTTCGACGCCCAGGGGCCTGCTGTTCTCCAAGGGCACGGCCGACACCCAGCTGACAGCCTTCAGCGGCTACGCCGCCTACCGCGTCGCGGAATCCGAGCAGGGCGCGCTCGACCTCGCCGCCGGGTTCCGCCTGTTCTCGCTGGACCTGGATTTCACGCTGCAGGGCGAGCTCGCCGAAACCCGGAAATTCGGCGGCAGCGAGACCTGGGTCCTGCCGCTGATCGGCGCGCGGGCGATCTTCCCCTTCGCCGAGCGATGGACCGGCACACTGTTCGCCGACGTCGGGGCCGTCAACTCGGACGAGACGACCTGGCAGGCGCTCGCGAGGTTGGACTACGCCATCAACGACAACTGGTCCGCCGTGCTCGCGTATCGCTACATGGACATCCAGAAGCCGGTCCGCGGCAACAACGCGTCCGTCGAACTCTACGGGCCGGTCATCGGCGTTTCCTACAAATTCTGAACGGCTCCGGGTCCACCCGGGAGGTGATAGTTCCGATACGCAACACCCCGCCCTTCGCGGTTGGTGGCGTACTTGTCGCCGGGGCCGCCATGGCCCAGGACGCGACGCCGCTGCGGGGCGAGCCGTCAACGGCCTGCTCATCCCGGCGGCGGCCAGTCTAACGCAGTCTACCCCGACTGTTGAGCACCGGATGATCCCGGCCAGCCCGCCTTGACCACTGCGGGAGGCTTTCCATGCGCCCCCAGGTAGCCGAAGCGACGGCGCCTCATACCAGCGCACGCTGATGCGGACTCACGCCGGGGATTCCCAAAGCCGTTAAAGTCTGAATCCATGGAGCGAACCAGAGGGAGGTTCGCCATGGCTGCTGCGGTGTTGCTGCGAGATGATTTCGACGGGCCTGCTCTTCGACGGCTGGCGAAGGGCACGAAGGACGCGGCGCAGGCGCGCCGGCTTCTCGCGCTCGCGGAGATCCGCGACGGGGGGTCCCGCGCTGATGCGGCGCGGGTCGGCGGGGTCGGTCTGCAGACGATCCGCGACCGGGTGCTGCGCTTCAACGCCCGGGGGCCTGCCGGGCTGATCGACGGCAAGGCGCCGGGCAACGCATCCAAGCTTGACGATGCCCAGCGTCAGGCGCTTGCCGCCATCGTCGAGCGCGGCCCGATCCCGGCCATCCATGAGGTGGTGCGGTGGCGGCTGGCCGATCTCGCGCAATGGATATGGGAGGGCGAGCCATTGTCCGCCATTGGTCCGAGGACAATGGCGAGCGGCATCTCGCTCAGCGAGACCACGGTGGGCCGCGAGCTGCGTGCTCTTGGCTACCGGAAGATCTCGGCCCGCCCGCGCCACTACGCGCAGAACGGGCTGGCCATCGACGACTTCGAAAAAAACTTCCGGCCGAACTGGACGAGATCCGCAAAAGGCTCCCGGCCGGAACCGAGATAGAGCTGTGGTGGCAGGACGAAGCCCGCGTCGGGCAGAAGAACTCAATCACCCGCCGCTGGGCCAGGCGTGGAACCCGGCCCCGGGCGCCGCACGACCAGCGCACCAAGTGGGCGTACATCTTCGGCGCGATCTGCCCGAAGAAGGGCAAGGGCGCCGCGCTGGTCATGCCCTGGTGCGACACCCCGGCGATGACCGCCCACCTGGCCGAGATCGGCGCAGCCGTCGATCCGGGCGCCCATGCCGTGCTGATGCTCGATCAGGCCGGATGGCACATGTCCGCCAAGCTCGCCGTCCCGGCCAACATCACCCTGCTTCCGCTGCCGCCCCGATCGCCGGAGCTGAACCCTGTCGAGAACGTCTGGCAGTTCATGCGCGAGAACTGGCTCTCGAACCGGGTCTTCAAATCCTACGACGACATCGTCGCCCTCTGCTGCGACGCATGGAACAACCTCATCGACCGACCATGGAAGATCATGTCCATCGGAATGCGCCAATGGGCCCATGGGTGAAGATCAGCGCAGGTTGGTATCAGTCTTTGGCCGAAGAGATGCATCACCATGTAGATTGGTCCGTCGGGCGCGAGCAGCCAATTAGCTTCCTCGTCCCTCGTAAGGGCCTGCGCCACTGTCGATCCTCGTCCCATCCTGCGCCACTTCTCTACTGCGCCTATAGCGGAAGCAGGGTGATGTTGGCCGGGACGGCGAGCTTGGCGGACATGTGCCATCCGGCCTGATCGAGCATCAGCATGGCATGGGCGCCCGGATCGACGGCTGCGCTGATCTCGGCCAGGTGGGCGGTCATCGCCGGGGTGTCGCACCAGGGCATGACCAGCGCGGCGCCCTTGCCCTTCTTCGGGCAGATCGCGCCGAAGATGTACGCCCACTTGGTGCGCTGGTCGTGCGGCGCCCGGGGCCGGGTTCCACGCCTGGCCCAGCGGCGGGTGATTGAGTTCTTCTGCCCGACGCGGGCTTCGTCCTGCCACCACAGCTCTATCTCGGTTCCGGCCGGGAGCCTTTTGCGGATCTCGTCCGGTTCGGCCGGAAGTTTTTTTCGAAGTCGTCGATGGCCAGCCCGTTCTGCGCGTAGTGGCGCGGGCGGGCCGGGATCTTCCGGTAGCCAAGAGCACGCAGCTCGCGGCCCACCGTGGTCTCGCTGAGCGAGATGCCGCTCGCCATTGTCCTCGGACCAATGGCGGACAATGGCTCGCCCTCCCATATCCATTGCGCGAGATCGGCCAGCCGCCACCGCACCACCTCATGGATGGCCGGGATCGGGCCGCGCTCGACGATGGCGGCAAGAGCCTGACGCTGGGCATCGTCAAGCTTGGATGCGTTGCCCGGCGCCTTGCCGTCGATCAGCCCGGCAGGCCCCCGGGCGTTGAAGCGCAGCACCCAGTCGCGGATCGTCTGCAGACCGACCCCGCCGACCCGCGCCGCATCAGCGCGGGACCCCCCGTCGCGGATCTCCGCGAGCGCGAGAAGCCGGCGCGCCTGCGCCGCGTCCTTCGTGCCCTTCGCCAGCCGTCGAAGAGCAGGCCCGTCGAAATCATCTCGCAGCAACACCGCAGCAGCCATGGCGAACCTCCCTCTGGTTCGCTCCATGGATTCAGACTTTAACGGCCTTGGGAATCCCCGGCGTGAGTCCGCATCAGCGTGCGCTGGTATGACATCGAACCTTCTCTGGGTCCAAAGGTGGTCTGGCATTGAACGCATCTCTTAGAAAAACTATTATATCTCAATTACCTATTCAGAAAACTGATGTGCAACGTGCCCTTATGCCAACGTAAGCCGGATCTGTTCCTTGAGCCACCTACGCAAGAGTAGAATACCGTTTGACTGCGCCAATTCGGGTTTTGTGACAAGCCAGTAGCAAGCCGAGACCCGAACAGGGTGGCCGACCGGGATTAGCAAGCCGCGCCGGATGTCGTCCTCGATCAAAAGGCTGCGCCCGAGGGCGACCCCGAGCCCGCCGATCGCCGCCTGGAGCACCAGGTCGGCGCGATCGAAGGACTTGACGGCCTGGCGCGACGCCTCCGTGATGTTCAGCAGGCGACGATAATCCGTCCAGGTCGTGCCGGTTCGGTATTTGTCTGCGCCGCTGTCGGCGAGAAGGGTGAGCGATGCGTCGGTTGCCGGTTCGACCGTTTCCCATTTCGCTGCCGGATGTGCTGACCCGACAACCGGCTGGAGGTCGCAGCCCGCAAGACGGGTGGCGTGCAGCCCCGGATAGGGTCCGGTCCCGAAACGAAGTCCGGCATTGACCTCGCTGCCCTCGAAGACGACGAGGTCCTCGCGCACGTCGATCGACAGATCGAGACCTGTCGCCGCCGCGTCCGGCAACCGGGGCACGAGCCACTTCATCGCGAGAGACGAATGGACCGAAAGTCGGATCGTTCGTGTGGATTGCAGATCGCGCGCCGCCGAAAGCGCGCGGCCGACATCAGTCAGAGACCGCGCAGCCGCCTCGCACAGGATGGTTCCGGCCCGCGTCGGGGTGACGCGTCGGGTGGTGCGCTCGAACAGGGCCAGCCCGAGGTCGGCTTCCAGTGACCGGATGCGGTGGCTGACGGCGCTCGGGTCCAGATCCAGCGCGCGGGCCGCCCCGGCAAAACTGCCGTGGCGGTGTACGGAGGCCAGCAGACCGAAGGACTGGAACAGCCGCGCCGTCGCCGCGTCATCGGACCCCTCACTCATGAATTCAGCTCATCCATTCATGAACTCACATGGCTTGGACTACTCACCATTGATGTCATCTTGCAAGGCAGCAGCAATGGAGAGTCCGATGCCAACACATGAAAACCATACACGGCTCGCCGTACCTGTCCATATCGTCAACGCGTTCACCCTTGACGGGAGCGGCGGGAACCCGGCGGGGGTCGTTCTCGACGCCGATGACCTTGACGAGGCCGTCATGCAGTCCATCGCCGCGCAGACCGGCCTGTCGGAAACGGTCTTCGTGTCCCGCTCCCCGACCGAGGGGGCGCGGCTCGATTTCTTCACCCCGACGCAGACGCATCGCCCATTGCGGTCACGCGACGGTCGCCGCCTTCACGCTGATGCGCGCCGAAGGGCGCATCAAGGACGGACCGACATCGAAACTGACCGTCGATGGCCCCCGGCGGATACACGTGCAGGATGGCGCGGCTTTCATGGAACAACGGGCGCCCCGCTACGTGACGCAGGATGACTGGGTCGGGGCGGGTGTGACGCAGGCGCATGTTCTGGCGTCCATCGGGCTGCATGCAGAGCGGCTGGATGCCCGCGTTCCGCCGCAGATCGTCGATACCGGAAACCGGTTCATGCTGATCGGCGTGGCAAGCGAGGCCGATCTGACTGACATCGTCCCCGATCAGGAGGCGATCGAGCGGATCAGCGAAGCTCTCGATCTTGTTGGATTCTACGTCTTCGCCGTCACCGGCGGGACAGGGTTCGCTCACGCCACGACGCGGATGTTCGCGCCGCGCTTCGGCATTCCTGAAGAGAGCGCGACCGGCATGGCGGCGGGTCCGCTCGCCTGCCTGCTTCACGACGTGCTGGGCGACAGCCGGTCTCATTTCGTGATCGAACAGGGCCGCTTCATGGCGCCACCGAGCGTCAGCCGGATCCTTGTCGATCTGGACCTGAAGGCCGGCCGGATTGCCTGGCTGATGGCCGGCGGGTCGGGCCATCGTTCGCAGACCATAGTCGTGTCTGTTCCGACGCAGGTTGAACCCAGCCGAAGCAGGCTTCTTTTCGGCCCCGGAAACCAAGTCCCCCGCCCCAGGGTTTCTTGAGACATCGCAGACGGCTTATTTGAGGCCGATGGAGGTGTTGAGATGGGTGACGATGAGCGCGGAGGAGCCGCGGGCGCGGAGACCTCGGATATCGGAGCGGTCGCGGCTCCGGTCCGAGAGCGGCGCCTGACGGCAGGTCGCAAGCGGGACGCGGTGCTGCGGCTACTGCGGGGCGAGCCGCTGGAGATCGTGGCGCGCGAACTGGCGGTGACGGCTGCGGATCTGAGCGGCTGGCGCGTTGCTTTTCTCGATGCCGGGGCGGCCAGCCTGAAGTCGCGGGCGCGGGACGATCGGGACGAGACGATCGATCGGCTGCGGACCAAGGTCGGCGAGCTGACCATGGACACCGAGCTGCTCTACGCGAAGATCGAGCGGCTGGAAGCTGGGGGCGGCGGCATCCCTTTTGCGGCGCGGAGGTCGAAGCGATGAGCGCCGTCATCTCGAGCTCCACGCGCCGCCGCTACGGTGTCGCCGGGGTCTGCCGCGCCTGGGGCGTCGCGCGGGCGGGGGTCTATCGCCGCCGCGGCGCAGCGGAAGCGCCGGCCGCGCCACGGCGCAGGCCGGGACCGCAGGGGCCGATGCCCGACGCCGCGCTGGTCGAGGCGATCCGGCAGGTGCTCGTCGACAGCCCGTTCCACGGCGAGGGCTGCCGGAAGGTCTGGGCGCGGCTGCGCCATGCGGGCCTGCGCACCTCGAAGGAGCGGGTGCGCCGCCTGATGCGGGAGAACGGCTTGGCGGCGTCGACCCGCACGGGCCGTCCCCGCGGCCCGCGCAACCATGACGGCACGATCATCCCGAAGACCGTCGACACGATGTGGGGGACCGACATGACCGCTGCCTTCACTGTCGAGCACGGCCAGGTCGCCGTGTTCGTCGCGGTCGACCACTGCTCGGCGGAGTGCGTCGGCATCCACGCCGCTCTCCACGGCACCCGCCATGAGGCGCTCGAGCCCGTCCGGCAGGGCGTGACCGAGCGCTTTGGCGGGGTAGAGAAGGAGGCGGCTGCTGGCCTCAGCATCCGCCACGACCACGGGAGCCAGTACATGTCCCGCGACTTCCAGAAGGAGATCGCCTGGCTCGGGGCGGCGTCCTCCCCGGCCTTCGTCCGGGCGCCCGAAGGCAACGGCTGCGCCGAGCGGTTCATCCGGACGCTGAAGGAGAACCTGCTCTGGGTCAGGACCTTCCCGACCGTCGAGGACCTCCGCCTCGCCCTGATCGACTTCAGGCAGACCTACAACGAATGCTGGCTGATCGAGCGCCACGGACACCGCTCGCCAGCCCAGTTCCGACGCGACCAGATGGACACAATGCCCTTGGCCGCATAATCGCAATCGGGTGTCTCAAGATCCGAGGGCGGTACAAGGGCTTGCACGGGAATAAGGCTGTCCGAACTCGGCGGCGATGACGAGGAGCGCCGTCGGCGACAGCATGTGGATGAGGCTCACCGGGTCGAATTCCCGCATCTTTTCGAGGGACGCCATAGTGATCTCGTTGCGCCAGTTGGGTGAGCTTTCGCTGGCCTCGTTGAAAAAATCGTAGCTTTCCTTCCCCGGCAAGGCGCATGGCGTCCCGTCCGGAGCGACCACGGGAATGCAGGTTACTTCCCCCGTGTCGTAGCGGGTCTCGCGGTCCTCGATCAGCATCCGGCCGATCCGATCCCATCTTTCGGGGTCGATCGCCCGCCGCTCTTCGGCGTTCATGATCGACGGCACCTGCGCGACAACCGCCTTCACCCGCCGGTCGACGGTCGCGGTATGGGTCGCCAGGCCGCCGCTGTATGACGTTCCCCAGATTCCGACGCGAGTCGCGTCGACGTCCGACTGCCTGCAGGCGAAGCTTATGGCATTCCGGTAATCCTCAACCATTTCCAGCGGAAAGAGCTGACCGCGCGGCTGACCGCCGCTCGCGCCGAAGAAGCGGAAGTCGAACACGACAACGGCAAAACCGGCGACGGCAAACCGGTCGGCATATTCGGCGAGACCCTGTTCTTTCACGCCGCTGAATCCATGCGCCATGACAATGACCGGGAAACTCTCGTCACCGCCGGCATCCTCGGGCAAGTACAGCCATCCAGCGCAGACCTCGCCTGCCGACTTGAAGGAAATATCGCTTCTCATTGACGCCACCTAATCTTCAGCCTCGACGCTGACCTTGAGAAGATTACGCGTCTACGGGCACCATAGCGAACTTGAAGCAAGCGGTCCTCCGGAAATCCTGCTCGGTCCGTCGAGCAGGCATTGCGGCAGTGCGCAGCGAAACACCGCTTATTGCCCATCGCGACAATTACTGCGCCCGCGATCCAGATCTGAGAAGGGCTCTGACCGGATTGCCGCATCGCAGCATGGACGGGCAGTCGAACTGCCTGCCGAACGTACGCAACCGAAACGAGCGCCAATCAGGTTCGCGTTCGCCACGGAGGTCGCCGCACCGCCCGACCCGACCACAGTCATCGAATGCTGATCGGAGACGCCTTCGTGGCGACGGGCAGCTGCTGCCCGAAGCCATCGCATGACGCGCGTGGCGGGAACGGCGGGCGGGGACGGCGTGCGTCCGAGTTCTGAACGCCTTCCGCCGGTGGCAGGCCGCCCGTTCGCGGTCGCTGCCTCCTCTTACTTTGGCGTGTCTGCCGCCACAATCGGCAGCTTCATCGGCTCCACCATCGGCTCCGTCGTTGACAGCTGGATCATCTCGTCGCTGGCGCTCACGCAGCGCATCGAGGGCGCACGGCTCGACACGTTGCGCATCACCTCGGCCACCGAGGACGCGGTCATCCCGCGGCTCTATGGCCGCATGCGCATGGGCGGCAACATCGTCTGGGCGACCGATTGCCGCGAGGAGACGAAGACCACCACCCAAGGCGGCGGCGAGGGCGGCGGGGGCGGTAAGGTAAAGACGACCGAGTATCTCTACTACGCCAGCTTCGCCGTGGCGCTCTGCGAGGGGCCGATCACCGGCATTGGCCGCATCTGGGCCGACGGGAAGCTGCTGGACACCGCCGGGATCACATGGCGCTGGTATCCGGGCGATTAGAGCCAGGCGGCCGATCCGTTCATCACGGCGAAGATGGGCGCAGCCAACACGCCCGCCTATCGCGGCACGGCCTATGTCGTTTTCGAGGACCTGCCGCTCGGGAACTACGGCAACCGCATCCCGCAGCTGAGTTTCGAGGTTTTGCGGAACACGGCCGGCCGGTCCGGCCGCGCGTTGAAGTTGTCCCACGCCTGCCGAATGCCGAGGAACTCCATGTGACCGAACTGGAACATTGAGGCGACAGTCAGCGCAGTTCCGGTCAGGAAGACCACAATGACAGCCCACGCGGCAGGACCATCAAGGCTCCAGATCACGCCATCGATTAGCTGCCACTGCGAGGCGATCAGCGCGAGTAAAAGCGACGATTGCAGGACGTAGGTCGCGCGTTCGGCAGAGGGAGGAACGACGCGGATCCATACGCGCTTGAACCAGGCTCGGGCTATCATGCTATGTAATGCGCCGAACTCGGCGACCAGCGCGACATCGACGGCGGCGGCCCAGCCTGAGCCGAGCGAAGTGACTGCCCGCTTGTTGGTCAGAAGGAAAACTCCGAAGTAGAGCGCACTCAGGATGAAGACCACGCAACACAGGACGGCGTAGGCGAGAACGGAGAAACGAGGCATCATCAGTTTCCTTGAAGTCGGTTTCGGCCCGCGAAGGCCAGTCGGTTCGCCATGTCGGGCATTGCTCCGTATTCGTTACCTTTCTGCGTGAAATCCGATACGGTCAGCTGACCAAACTATGGTACACAGCGTCCCGGACCTCGGCGGGGAACATGCCGATCACTCCCGCAACCGATGTGTTTGTCAGGACGACGACCGTCAGCTTCTGGGCGGGATCGACAAACCAGTGGCCGCCCAGGATACCGCCCCATTGCCATGTGCCCGGGCTCTGCGGCGATCCGGCAGCCTCCGGATCAAGCAAGACAGCGGCACCGAGACCGAAGCCCCAGCCGGGTCCCTCGGTCCAGGCCCTCAGGTCGCCGATCGCGTGGGTCGACATGGCGGCAGCCGAGACCGCACCAAGGATCGGCGAACCGGCTTTTCGCAGCGCCTCCAGAAACTTCAGGAAATCAACCGCTGTGCCGCTCGCTCCGGCGCCGCCGGAGGGGAATGCCTGCGAGTCCAGAACGCGTCCGGGAAAGAATGGCGAACTCGGTCCGATCGGGTAGTGCAGGTCGTCGTCGGCCATCCTGATCGGCCCCTCGGCGCCATCGCGGTAAGCCACCGCGAGACGGTCAGCCGAGGTGACGTGAAATGTCGTGTCGACCATGCCGAGCGGGCCGGTGACGTATTTCGCCAGCGCCTCCGGCAGAGTCAGCCCGGACGCCGCCTCGATGACCGCACCGAGAACATCGGTCGACGGCGAGTAGCGCCAAGCCTCGCCGGGAATTTCGTAGAGTGGCGCGGAAGCGAGACGCTCGATGTTCTCGGCGAGGGTTGTACCGGGCCTGCCCATACCCTGGTCGAACCCGGCATCGGAATAGGAGGGATTGTCCCCGGCCAGGAAGCTGTAGCCGAGCCCCGATGTGTGTTGTCATCAGGTGCCGCACCGTCATCGTTGGACGCGCGCCGTCTGCGGTCATCGGCGTGAAATAGGGCAGCCAGCGTGCGACGGGATCCCCGAGCGACAGCACGCCGCGCTCGAGGAGCGCCAGCGCTGTCGCCAAAACCAGCGGCTTTGTCAAAGACGCCAGCCGGAAGATTGTGGTCTCAAGCGCGACGATTCCTGCTTCTCGATCCGCGTGGCCCGCTGCGCGCTGGTAGACGAGTTCCCCGTCGCGAGCGATCAGCGCGACGGCACCGACGATCAGGCCGGACCCTGTCCAGCGGTCGAGAACGGCATCCATGCGCCGGGCGAGCCCATTTGCGGGGGCTGACGCCGCCAATGGAGTGTCGTTCATGCCTGAGCTCAGATCGTTGATCTTGGCAGATGGGTTCAGTTCATTGGATAGGTCGGTCATCATGCGTGTCCTGTGTCGGTTGCACTGTGACCATGATCTCGATCCTGATGTGGGACGAGGAGGAGATCGGACAGAAAGCAGCCATTCGCGCCAACCCGGCAAGCGGATCGTCAGTCGGGCGATTTTGCCATCGCAATCTTGGAGAATTGCTGGCGGTAGCGCGCCGGTGTGATGCCTGTCATGCGCTTGAATAGGCGTCGGAAGAAGTTCGGGTCCTCGTAACCGACCTCAAAGCCGATTGCTTCGACCGACAAGCTGCCAGTTTCGAGCAACTGCTTGGCCTCTTCGATCCGCAGCGTTTGCACGTAGTCCGTCGGCGTGTAGCCGGTGGCCGTCTTGAACCGCCGCAGGAAGGTCCGAGGTGCCAGGCCCGAGCGGGTCGTCATGACGGCAACCGGGTTGGCCCGATGGTAATTGTCGACGATCCATTCTTGGGCCTCAGCCACGATCGCGTCATCGTGGCTTTGCGCCTTGCGGGCTCCGGCAAAGGGCAACTGCCCTTCGCTGTGATCCCCGAGCAGGAAGATCTTCGCCGCGCGCACCGCCTCTGTCCCACTGGAGAAGCGTGCAACGAGATAGAGCGCGAGATCGGCCCAAGCCGAGGTCCCTCCGGCGGTCAATATTCGGTCCCCATCGCCCGAGGCGGTCAGGATGCGCTGTGGGGCGAGATGGACGCCCGGGTAATGTGCCGCGATCAGGTCTGACGCCGCCCAGTGAGTGGTAACAGTCTCGCCATCCAGCAGGCCTGCCTCGGCCAGCGCCAGCGTGCCTGTGCAGACCGAACAGACGACTGCGCCCGCTTCATAGCGTTCCCGCAGCCAAGCGGTCTCTGTTGGCCAGCGGCCGCGCGGGTCGAACTCTGCGTTGAAGGCGAGGTCGGCGATGATGACAATGTCCGCTGGCCCGAGATCTTCCTGAGGGGCGATCGGCAAGCCCAAGGCGCTTGGCGGTGGAATTCCGTCTCGCGCTACGATGCGCGGTTTCATCCGGCCACCCGCTGCGGCTTCCCCGGTAAGGGATTCCCATTGATGGCCGACTGCGTTGAACACCTCGTAAAGTCCGTAGATCGATGCCGGAGTGCTCTCGGGGAGCACCAGCAGCGCGACTATGGGTGCGGGATCGGTCGTCGGGGCGCTCATGGCGTAATGCGCCCTATTTTATCTTAATCGCCTCTAACCATGAACCATTGCCGACCGTTAGTCCAGCGGAGTGACCGGCTGAGCTGGCGCAGACCGTCCTGCGGTCTCTCATCATCTCAAGGAAAGGATCACCCATGTTCGCCAAATCGTTTATCGCCCTCGCGCTCGCCGCGGCAATCGCGGCCCCAGCCTTCGCAGAAGGAGCGCTTACTGCCTTCGACGTTGCCGAAGACCAGACCCGCTTCAGCTTCGCGCCCGCCCCGGTCTTCGAGGACGGAATGCCGTCGCACGGCAACCCGTTCATCAGCCAGGGCTATATCTACCCGGCCGGCACGCTTGCGGGCGGCGCCACCGGGGTGCTGGAAAACGGCGATCCGGCCTGGCCCGACAAGGTGCTGAGCACCTGGACCTGCGACGGATGGTTGATCGGTGACGCGATGCACGGCACCACCGGCACGATCCTGATCAGCGGCCAGGTCTTCCAGTTTGAGAACGGAATCGTTCTGGTTACCCAAGGCCCCGAGATGGCCGACCAGAACACGCCCTTTCGCCGGGTCATCGCCGGCGGCACCGGAGATTACGCCGGGACCGGCGGTGTGATCGAACAGACGCTCCTGGGCTTCACAGAGCACATGAGTGCGATCCTGACTTTCACACTTCCCGACGACGAACCGGACGCATGACCCGCGACCTGTTCGTCTTCGGGGGACGACCTGATACTGGAGCACCCGATGTTCAAGAAATTGAAAACCATCATCCGCAAGGCCATGCTGCGACGTCGCCGCTACGCCCGGACCGACGGGCTGAGCGACCATCTTTTGAGGGATGTTGGCCTGACCTTCAACGAGCTGGGTCAGGTCCGGCGGGCCGGGCAATCTGAGCGGCATTGAAAGGTCCGAACCTTGCGCGCCCGCTCTTCAATCGAGTGGGCGTGCGCATCTTCAGAGCGGCTTTCTCATGCGAAAGTTTGTTAGGGCGACGCCATTCCTTACAACGGTCTGTTCGTCTTCGACTGACCATCCGTGTCGCATGAAGAAGGGCTTTGCCGCCTTGCTGGCATGTGTCGTCAGGATTGTCGCGTCCAGTCTACGCGCCTTGTCCTCGACGGCCCGTAAAGTGCCCGGCCTATGCCCTTGCGAGCGGCGAACGGCGCGACGAAGGCGAAATCGATCAGTCCGGTGTCGTCGATCGTCATGAATCCTGCCGCCTTGCTGTCAACTTCGGCGACAAACCCTGTCAGACCATTCAGCTTCTGCCGCCATCCGGCTGGATCAGGCACGTCGCCTGCCCACGCATTGCGCTGCCTGGAGTCGTAAAGATCACGCGTTCCCAAGTGGACGGCATCGAAGAACATCTGCGCGATCGCATCACTGTCTGCGACTGAGAGCGGGCGGATTGCGACGGACATCTTTTGGTCCATTGGTTGACTAGACCTCAAAGGATGAAGTCAGGCTGCTGATATGTCGAACCTTCTGCCGGCCCGTGGAAACTACCACTGGACCTCCCAAGCATGCGGTTCAAGCCACGCGGTACCTCGTTTCTGAAGATGCTTGGCCGAATGCGTCCGTTTCTGGCCGGATCGCCTCTGATCGGTGCGACGTCGTCCGGGTACTCGGGGACAATCAACCACAGACCGGAGAAAAGGAAAATGACCCAGCACATGACATCGACCGAGTTCGACGCGGCGCGGGCCGAAGCGTTCTCAGGGCAGATGGCCGGAATGGTAGAACAGGGGGCCGTGGCCGTGATGGTCTCGATCGGCCACCGGACCGGCCTCTTCGATACAATGGCCGCGATGCCGCCAGCGACCAGCGTGGCAATTGCAGCCGAGGCGGCGCTGGCAGAGCGCTATGTGCGCGAGTGGCTCGCGGTCATGGTCACGGCCCGAATTGTCGAGTTCGATCCAGCGGCGCAATGCTATGCCCTCCCGCCAGAGCATGCGGCAAGCCTGACCCGCGGCGCTCCTCTCGGCAATTTCGCTGTCTATGCCCAGCATGTCGCCCTTCTCGGAGCTGTCCAGGACCGGACTTTCACCTGTTTCGAGACCGGCGAGGGAACATCCTACGCCGAATATCCATGCTTCCATCAGATCATGGCCGAAGACAGTGGGATGACCGTCAGGGACGGGCTCTTCGGTCACATCCTGCCGTTGGTCGACGGCATCGAGGCGCGGCTGGATGCGGGCATCGACGTGATGGACGCGGGCTGCGGCCAGGGCGAGGCACTGATCGCGTTGGCGCAGCAGTATCCCCGGAGCCGCTTCACCGGATACGATC